>NZ_JAEIOT010000009.1 GCF_016342275.1 Corynebacterium marambiense | reverse complement strand
GGCGAGGAACCGCGTACATGGAGTGACAATCGAGTAGATCGCGAAAGACTTCGGTGTTCAGCCGATGGACGTTGCAGAAGTGGTTGAGCCGCACCGCTGTCGACGACGGCCCGAAACCCGGCATGACACGCACCGCATGCGTCGAGATCCATGAGTTGCGAAAAACGGAACCGACTCCTCTAGCAGGACAACGAGGTCCTGCGCCGTGCTGCCGCCTGTCTGTCCCAGGCGAACCTGCCGGGAACAGGTTCTGTCCACTCGTGAATGAGCTCGCCGAAGGGGGAATCCCCGTGACGGTGAAGTGCCGGGTTCTGAAGCTGTCTCGCCAGCGCTATTACCGGGTGGCACGCTTGACCCCATCACGCCGAGCGAGGTCGTGGAGGCGTATCGCGTGAACGTGTTGTTCGACGCTCACCGTGACGACCCCTGGGTTCGGGCATCGGTTCCTGGCTGTTGCGGCTCGGGACGCAGGCGAGGCAATCGTCGACCGGACCGCGTGGCGGATCACATCGCCCAACGGCTGGTGGTCCACGTTCGAGAACAAGTGGGGAAAGAACGACAGGAAGCCGGGACCTGCTGTCGACGACGAGCATTGCACGGTCACCGATGAGGGACGGACGGGTCCGGCACGAGTTTGCCGCCGAACGCCTCAACCAGCTCTGGCTGGCGGATATCCCGGAGCACAAAACGGGTGCGGGCAAGCTCTACGTTTGCGTGATCAAGGACGTGTTGAGCAACAAGATCGTCGGCGAAAGGATGAAAGCCGGTCTGTCCGTCCGGGCGCTCTGCAGCGCTGTCGCACTGCGCGGCGACGTCGCAGGCTGCATCATCCACAACGACCGCGGTAGTCAATGTCGGAGCCGGGGGTTCCTACGTGCTCTGGCACGTCACCACCTCGTCGGATCCATGGGGAAAGTGGCGTCGTGCGGTGACAACGCAGCCATGGAGTCGTTGTTCTCCCTGTTACAGAACAACGTCCTCGACCGCCGCTCCTGGACCACCCGCGAGCAGCTGCACATCGAAATTGTGACCTCGATCGAACGGACCGACCACCGAAGACGCCGA
>NZ_JAEIOT010000008.1:146289-155397 GCF_016342275.1 Corynebacterium marambiense | reverse complement strand
GTTAAGCACGCCGCCAGCGTTCGTCCTGAGCCAGGATCAAACTCTCCATAAAAGCCTTTAAGCACTACAAAAAGCTTGAAAAACCTAGCAAAACAAACAACCAGCAACACCACCCAGCCAAAAACCAGGCGATGTCAAAAATGATTGTCCAAAAAAACAAAAAGCAGATGAAACATCCGCCATAGTGACGCGTGTCATTCGACGAGGAAAAACAAACACGCCACACAAACATCCGTCCCAACCACCACAGTCAACAACCACCACCAGCACCCACACACAGTGAGCATCCGACAGCGGTCGATTAAGGAAGCGACTTACACTCCCCGGCACACGCCACGACCATGAATGATCCGGAAACGAATCAAAAAAACAATTACCCCACCAACAAACACAACCACCCAAAGATGATCACACCTGCCGGCAAGATACATTGGCACACTATCGAGTTCTCAAACATCACGCACACAACCAACCAGCAACCACCAAAGGCAACCAGTCCGGCAGGTGACCAATTTTTCTTGGAGCCAGCTTATGTTTTCCTCACGCCACACAACCACAGAAATTACTTCCCGGCGGGGCGCTGTCGGTCTCGCTGACCCCCACTAATTTACACACCACCCACCACACACACAAACACGCAGGTCATTGTGGTTTTACGAGTGCGTAACCGAGGGTTAACCAGATCCTTATGAGGACTCCGGAACCCGATACACCTCCGCCCCGAGGGCGTTGAGGGACTCGACGAAGTTCGGGTAACCACGGTCGATGTGAAAGACCTCGCGGATCTCGCTTTCCCCCTCGGCGCAGAGTGCAGCGAGGACGAGAGCCGCCCCCGCGCGGATGTCGCTCGACCACACTGTGGTGGACGACAGTTGGGGAACGCCACGGACGGCGACGTGATGCCCATCCACCGATGCTGTCGCTCCGAGGCGCAGCATCTCGCCGACGAATTTGAATCGGGACTCGAAGACGTTCTCGGTGATCATGGACATCCCGTCGGCGATGGCGGCCATGCCGATGGCCATCGGCTGCAGGTCTGTCGGGAAACCCGGGAACGGCAGTGTCTGGTAGTCGACCGCGGTGGGTCGCCGGTCCATCCGCACCCGGAACCCGTTTTCGTAGGTCTCGACGTCCGCGCCGGCGACCTTGAGTTTCGCCAGCGGCAGGTGGAGCAGCTGCGGTGAGATCCCGCCGACGGTGATATCGCCCTGCGTCATTGCCGCGGCATACGCCCACGTTCCCGCGACGATTCGATCCGCGACGACGGTGTGCTCCGTGGGGTGGAGTTTGTCGACGCCGGTGATGGTGAGGGTGTTGGTCCCCGCCCCTTCAATCTGCGCCCCCATGTCATTGAGGAGATTGCACAGGTCGACGATCTCCGGCTCACGCGCGGCGTTGTCCAGGACGGTGACCCCCTCAGCGAGTACGGCGGCGGTGAGGATGTTCTCCGTGGCACCAACCGAGGGAAAATCGAAGGAGACCGACGCTCCCGTGAGTTTCGGCGCGCGGGTCACGAGACATCCGTGCCGGATCTCGGTTTCCGCCCCCAGTCGTTCAAGGCCGCTCTGATGCATGTCGAGAGGGCGGGACCCGATCGCGTCGCCACCGGGAAGCGCCACAATCGCCTGTCCGCACCGCGCGGTGAGGGGGCCGAGAACGCACACCGACGCCCGGAACTGCCGGACGGCGTCGAAGTCCGCGTTACTGCGCAACTCGGCGGGTGTGGTGATCTGGACGTTCGAGCCGTCGATCTCGACCTCGCAGCCGAGCCCACGGAGAACATCACCCATGAGGGGTACGTCGAGGATCTCCGGGCAGTTCCGGAGCAGGGTGGTGCCCTCCGCGAGCAGTGCCGCGGCCATGAGTTTCAACACACTGTTCTTCGCGCCCGTCACTTTCACGGACCCCGAGAGTCGTGCGCCGCCTGTCACCAAAAATCGTTCTTTCACAGTGCCCCAGCCTAGTGGTTCCTTGGGCCGTGCGCGCACGGACCGCTCCCATGACTCCCGCGCACCGGAGTTTTTGTCTAGCGTAGGGATATGGCTGTCCACCTCACCAAGATATATACGCGCACGGGAGACGACGGGACAACCGCGTTGTCCAACTTCGAGCGCGTTCCGAAAAACGATGCGCGTTTGGTCGCCTACGCCGAGTGTGACGAGGCCAACTGCGCGATTGGTCAGGTCCTGGCGCTCGGTAACCCACCAGACGAACTCGTTGAGGTCCTGCGCCGGATTCAGAATGAACTCTTCGATGCCGGGGCCGATCTCGCCACCCCCGTCGAAGAATCACCGAAGTATCCCCCGCTGCGTGTCGCCCAGTCCTACATCGATGACCTCGAGGCGGACTGTGACAGGTTCAATGCCGACCTCCCGGCACTCAACTCGTTCATCTTGCCTGGAGGCACTCCAGCTGCGGCGTTGTTGCACACCGCGCGGGTCATCGCCCGACGCGCGGAACGGGCCGCATGGGTGGCTGTCGAGAAGCACCCCGATACGACATCGGTTCTTCCCGCGCGCTACCTGAACCGCCTGTCCGATCTCCTGTTCATCCTCGGCAGGGTCGCCAACAACGGCGACGACGTTCCCTGGGTACCGGGTTCCGGGAGACACGACGCCCGGTAGAACGCGTCTGACCCCGGAGGCGGAGCATCCGAGGTCAGAGGAAAACAGGGGATCAGGGCAGTGCGCCGATCCGACGTGCCGCGTTGACGGCTTCGTAGCGGGTGTGCGCACCGAGCTTGCGCATGACGCTGCGCAGGTAGGACTTCACAGTCTCTGCACCGATACCCATCTCCTCGGCGGCCTCGACGTTGGTGTGGCCGAGCGCGACACAGGCGAGTACATCGAGTTCGCGTGCGGACAGTTTGGTGGTCTGCTTGACCCGGACCGGCGTGACCATCTGGTCGCAGAGTTCCTCGAGTTCGAGCCGAAGAGCCTCGTCCTCGACGCGGTTGGCCAGCATGCGGAGCTTCGAGTGGGTGGACCGGATCTGTTCCCACTCCGCGCCGTTCATGATGCGTCCGGACTTGGCACCTGCACGTCCCCCCTCGCTACGTCGGACAGCGCAGTTGATGGCAAGTTCCTGCTCGAGGGTACGAGCGGTCATCGTGACCTCCTCGATGACCTTGTCCCCAAGGCGCACCGGTGAGTGCACCCCCACATAGAGAACACCCCGGATTTCACGGTGGACGATGACGGGAACGGCGACGAGAGAAAAGAGCCCCTCGTCCTGGATGACGTTGTCGTATTCATGGGAGATGACGTTCGCCCGGGTGTAGTCACTGACACCGACCGGACGTCTGGTGGTGACAACCCTTCCGCCGACACCACATCCGTGATCGATGATGAGGTTCTGGAGCGCCGGAGTCCGGAGTCCGACCCAGGCGCTGATCTGTAGTCTGTTATCCGGAAGAACCGTCGCGAACATGGTCACCGGGATCCCGGTGGCAGTCCTCAACGACGAGAGTGCGGTGCGAATCGCCTCTTCGTCATCTTTCGTACGTTGTGAGTCCACCTGTACCTCCTGCGCATCCACCCGGTCAGGTGCCCCCGTCGGGTGAGTCAACATCTTTCTAAGGTGCAGTATAGCCACTCCCCAGGGGGTGCTGAGTCCGCCGATAGCGCAGTTTTTCCGCAAAATCGGGGAAACGGGCGTCCGGCTAAGGGGTGATGTGGCCTCCGCCCCGATTTCCGGTCATCCCCCCTGCCGACACCGAAGCGGGAACACGTCCATCCGAGCACCCCGATCAGTCCTCAACGAATACACCTGCGCCCCAAACGACATAGTTCCCCGCACCGCGTAACACCCATTCACCCCGTTCAGCTGGGCGGCACTTGTGCTGGACAGAAACGTTCGAAAGAACTTTCGCAGGCTTACGAAAATGAAAACTTGCCCCACTAAAGCCATGCCTCAACACCACCCATCAAAATTGATTCCCCCCGCAAATTACCCCCATATACGTTCCCGTTCAGACATCCGACGTAAGAAACATCACGTTTTTACTGCCATGTCCCGCACTCTCCCCCTCCCCCAGCTCAGGGGTATTCCCGGCTCTCGGGGAGTTCCTCTGGGGCACTGATCTTCCGTCCCAGGGCGCGGCTCACCAACGGGGCCCAGGGTAACCCCAACCGAGCACGTTCCATCAGGTCCCGGTCAGTCAGCACGTCTTCGACATTCCCGCTGAAGATCGTTCCACCAGTTAAGACGACTGCAGTATCGGCGAACGCGTAGGCGAGATCGACATCATGGGTGGAGAGGACCACCGCTGTCCCTTTGGCGTTCAACGCCGCCAACGTGAGCAAGAGCTGGCGACCGCCTGCGGGATCAAGCCCCGCCGTCGGTTCATCGAGGAGAAGGACCGCCGGATCCATGGCGAGCGCACCGGCGAGCGCGACTCGCTTCCGCTGCCCGTAGGACAACTGGTGGGGAACCCGGTCCGCCAGGTCCACAACCTCGGCAGCGGTCATCGCCTCGTTGACCCTCCGCTTGACCTCGTGATGGTCGAGCCCCATGTTGACGGGCCCGTACGCGATGTCAGCGGACACCGAGGTGGCGAAGATCTGATCATCGGGTTCCTGGAGGACAAGTTGCACCCGGCGACGGACCCGGTCCCGCCCGGCCCGGTTGTAGCGCACCGGTTCACCGTCGACGCGGAGCTCACCATGATCGGGTTTCCACGCTGCGGCGAGCAACCGGAACAGGGTCGACTTCCCGGAACCGTTGGCGCCGAGTACGGCGATTCGGTCACCTGCCCGGATGCGCAGGTCCACGGATCTCAGCACCGGCAGATCTGGACCGTGGGAGAAATCGACGTCGGAGAGTTCAACGAGCGGTGGCGTGGGATGGGTCACGGGTCCTCCGGGGGACGGCCGGCACCAGGCCGGGAAAACGGGGTGTGAGGTGTGGATCAGCGGAATATGAGCCCGAGCGCGGCGATGGCGACCAGAAGTGCGACGCTGGCACCGATCACCCGCCATCGGACCGGCCTGCTGACGTGGAGAGTCGAGATCGCCGAGATATCGGCACGCAGTTCCATCCCCTCCTGGAGTGCGCGGGCCCGCGAGAAGGAGAGTACGAACAGGCTCGCCGCCTGAGAAGCGACCGAGTGCATCCACCGCCTGCGACTACTGTGCCCGAGGCGGGCGGCCTGCGCCTCCCACATCGTCCGCGCGGTGGTGATCAGCGTGCCCGTCATCCGGTAGGTCAACATAGTGATGTGAACCAGAGGGGCAGGCACCCCCACAGAGCGGAACCACACCAGTTGCTCGGACATGGGGGTGGTCAGCGCGAAGAGCATTGTCGCCGACATACCGACGATCGTGCGGGACAGGACAGTCACGGCGTCGATAAACCCACCATCGATCCACCGGAACCCCGAGGTCGACACCGAGAACACCAGTGGACCAAGTCCCAGCAGGATGAACGTCGCCGGCGCAAGTACCAACGCAGCATACAGCCGTGGTGGCACCTTCGCCGACACGGCGAGCAGAATCAACACGACAGCGATGACAGGCAGCGCGGGGAGTGGGGGAAGAGATATCGTCAGGACGAGAAGCCCCAGAATCAGCAGAACCTTCTCCCCCACGTTGACGCGCGCCCACGGAGAGTTCGCCGCGGCGATCTCCAGGGCGTTCATGACGCTAACCCCGATTCAGGTCAGGCGTCGTCGCCGAGATGGGGGCCTGCGGAAGCCGCAGTTCCGGCGGCGCCGGATTCCCGAGCGATACGCTCTTCAGCACGGCTGCGGCCCCGGTAGTTTCCGATCGCAAACCCGAGCACCCCCGCGCCAAGCGCCGCCTGGAATGCGAACAATCCCGACTCGACCTCACCCGGAAGTTCGCCGATGAGCGGACTCGCCCAGGGCTCATAGTCGGGGTTCTGCTCGGCGACGATCTCCTCGGCGGCGCCGTCGGATCCGCCGAATTGCTCTTCGGCGTCGGGGTCCCCGAAGTTGTAGAACATCGGGAAAGCCGCGATAGCTGCGGCGAGAATGATCAGGGCTAGCGTGGCGGCGATCCCGCCACCCTTGTTTTTGTTGCTGGACATGGTGGCAGTCTCCTCAGACGTGTTCTTCATGGTCGTGTTCTTCGCTGACGGTGATTCAGTTCGGCGGGCGATCAAGAATCAGCTACCCGACCGTGGCGGGCTCGCGGGTGTCAGCTTTCCGGTTGCGGGAAAAGACACCGAGGATGTCGAGCTCCTTGGCGGCGATGACACGGAGGCTGCGGAAGATCAGAACCGTGACGATGCCCTCGACGATGGCCAGCGGAACCTGCGTCGTGGCGAAGAGTCCGAGGAAAGTGAGGACGGAGTTGACGAAGCCGCCGGCGTGGTGGGCGAGCGCCAGCTGCACCGAGGTGACCATATAGGTCGAGAGGTCGGCGAAGAACGCAGCGAAGAAGATGGAGATGTCCGCACCCGCGCCGGCACGACGAAGAAGCACCCAGATCCCGTAGCCGACCCAGGGGCCGACGATGGCCATGGAGAATATGTTTGCTCCGAGCGTGCTGATACCACCGTGGGCGAGGAGCAGTGCCTGAAAGAGCAGGACGATGCCACCCATAAACGCCATCACCGGCGGCTTGAACAGGACCGCACCGAGACCCGTTCCCGTCGGGTGGGAGCTCGAACCGGTAACGGACGGGAGTTTGATCGCGGAGAGGACGAAGGTGAACGCGCCCGCGGCTGCGAGGAGAAGTCCGGTTTCGGGAGCCTTCGCGAGCTGCTTCTTCACCGCCCAGCCACCGTGGACAACGAACGGGGCTGCCGCCACGGTCCAGGCCAATGCCTGACCTGCGGGTAGAAAGCCTTCTGCAATATGCATGACTGTGGTTCTCTTTCTGGGACGGGTCCGGCACCTCGCGGACCGACTGGTCAACTCACGGTCGCAGCCGGTCTCCTGGCTCTGACCGCCGTCAACGAGGACCGAGTACCCTGGTCCGCCTGTGAAGCTTCAGATCCGCGCCTTCCCACCCGGAACCCCGTCAGGGGTGGTGCCGGGCAGTGGCGTCGTGCGGTGTGAAGCCCTCGGTGGCGAGTTTTCGCCGGCCCGCTCCGCTGACACGGTCCGGGCCGACGGGTGTTTCTCTTCGCCGCCGGCGACAGTCATACAGTGGCGAGGGCCGCTGCCGGATTCCCACCGACATTCCCGAACACTGCGACGTGTCGAACGGTAACACGCCGTCCACCCACCGGGAGGCCTTTTTCGGAAACAACTACCCACATTCAGGGTTCCTGTATTCGCTGGTGGAAACGGTTTCCCAGTTATCCCCCCATTCGCCTCCCCCATTCGCCTACCCCACCGGCACCCTTAGCACGATATGGACCGATCTGTCTATAGTCCGGTCTATTTATGGTGTAGCGTGACAGCCACAGGCCGATCGGGCAACCGCGGCCGGACTGACTACCCGCACGTATACAAGGAGCCCCCGACAATGGCGAACATCCACGACAACATCACCGAAACCATCGGCAATACCCCCTTGGTACGGCTGAACCGAATGTCCGAGGATCTGGACGCGGAGATTCTGGTCAAACTGGAGTCATTCAATCCCGCGAACAGCGTCAAGGACCGCATCGGACTGGCTATCATCGATGCCGCGGAGGCCGACGGCTCCCTGAAACCAGGTGGCACGATCGTCGAGGCCACTTCCGGCAACACCGGCATCGCCCTGACCATGGTCGCTGCAGCTCGCGGCTACAACGTCATCCTCACGATGCCCGAAACCATGTCGATGGAACGGAGGGTCATGCTCCGCGCCTACGGTGCGGAGATCGTCCTCACCCCTGGCGCCTCGGGTATGCAGGGCGCCGTGGATAAGGCCAACGAGATCGTCGCAGAGAACGAGGGGGCGGTCCTCGCCCGCCAGTTCGCTAACCCCGCCAATCCGGAAATCCACCGCTCCACCACAGCCGAAGAGATCTGGAATGATACCGACGGCAAGGTCGATATCTTCGTCACCGGTGTGGGCACCGGCGGCACCGTGAGCGGGGTGGGAGCAGTACTCAAGGAACGCAGGGAGGATATCGAGATCTACGCTGTCGAGCCTGCAGAATCCGCACTGCTATCTACCGGTAAGGCCGGCCCCCACAAGATCCAGGGACTCGGCGCCAACTTCGTCCCGGAGGTTCTTGACCGACGGGTGCTCACCGATGTCCTCACGGTGAGCAACGCGGACGCCATCGAGACCACCCGTGAGCTCGCCCGCCGCGAGGGAATCCTCGGCGGGATTTCGACCGGCGCCAACGTACGGGCCGCACTCGATCTGGCCGCACGCCCGGAGAACGCCGGCAAAACCATCGTGACCACGGTCTGCGACTACGGCGAACGCTACGTCTCCACCGCGCTCTTCGACGACATCCGGAGCTGACCAGCCCCGGACTCTCCCTGGAGCGACGGACGACAACCACCTCGACACCGCCCAGGTGCACCTCGCCGGAGACCAGGCCGGGCGGATCCGTCTGCGCTGATAGGATGGGCACCCATGTACCAGCTGCTGACGATGATCAGAGAAGACCTCGCGAACGCACGAGAGCATGATCCCGCTGCGCGCGGCGACGTCGAGAATGCGATCGTCTATTCGGGCCTGCACGCCATCTGGTCGCACCGGGTCGCCCATGCCCTGTGGACCCGGGGTCTCCGCGGTCCCGCGCGGGTTCTCGCCCAATTCACCAGGTTTCTCACGGGCGTCGAGATCCATCCGGGTGCCACGATCGGGCGACGCTTCTTCATCGACCACGGGATGGGGATCGTGATCGGCGAAACCGCGGAGATCGGGGACGGTGTCATGCTTTACCACGGGGTCACGCTCGGCGGGCAGGTACTCACCCAGACCAAGCGGCACCCAACCCTCGAGGACAATGTGACCGTTGGTGCCGGCGCGAAGGTCCTCGGTCCGATCACGATCGGCTCCGGAAGCGCTATCGGGGCAAACGCGGTCGTGACCAAGGATGTTCCGGCGAACCACATCGCCGTTGGCATCCCGGCCGTCAATCGCCCCCGCAAGACCAGCGAGTGCAAGAAGCTCGTTGATCCAGACCGGTACGTGGACAAGGAACAGCCGCTGTTCTGATCTTCTCACCATCGCCGAGGACCAGAGAGGTGGG
>NZ_JAEIOT010000008.1:0-146284 GCF_016342275.1 Corynebacterium marambiense | reverse complement strand
GCACCCGAAACCGGGTGCGGCACCTCTCTTCGTTCCCTTTCCCCTTAGACGGGCCTTGCGAGACCATCCGCATATCCGGGGTTCTTATCGATGAAGTGCTCAACCGCGGAGCAGGTGGCGCGGTAGGTCAGATCCGCTCCGAGCGTATCCTCGAGCGCGAACCGAATCAGCGGCGAGCTGAGCCCCTGCCCCCGGAATCCGGGGTCAATGACGGTGTGGTTGAAATCCCGCACCGCCGGCGCGTCATCGCCGGGAGACTCAAGAACATAGACGGCGTAGCCCACCTCTGCACCGTCGATGGTGATCACGTAGCGGTGGTTCTGCGGATCATGGGTCACCTGGTGTCCGACTCCGGCCATTAGTTTCCCTCCTTGACTTAGATTGGTCCGACAATAGACGGCCGAACGTGGTTCACAGCGTGCAGAGAGGCTGATAGCCCTCGCGGCCCCCGGTTACCGGAGAGGTGAGGAATGTGCAGGGATTGTAACCCCTGTCTTCGACGACGTCACGTACCTCCGACCACTTCTCCATGGGGAGGGCTACCTCTCGCGAGAGTACGAAACCGCTTGCTCGATTCGGGCTACCAACGAGCACGGTACGCCCGTCGTCCGACATCCAGGTGACTCGGTAGTTCGTGGGGCCGTCTGGGTTTTGGAACGGTACCCCGTTGAACCAGACGCGGAGCGACGCCTGTGTCTCCGGATCGGTGACCCTGGCCTGTCCGTCAATTCCGGAGGCGTTGCCGAACCAGTCGGTGCACGAGTTCACCACCCGCACCGTGTCCTTACCGGTGAGTGTGTACTGTGCCGTCGTGTCGCGGGCGCACTGTAGGCTGAAGATCTGCGGGACCGCTGCGACCTGGTGCCATGTTCCCTGGTATGCGTTCAAATCGAGGTGGGCGATCTGGGACAGCTCACCACCGGGCACCGTGGGGAGGGACGAGGTGGCCGGCACCCCCTTGAAACCTTGGCTCGCCGATTCAGCCGCCACCGCGGGCGACCCCACCAGCGACACGGCAAGGGTTACGGCAGCTGCTGCCAGGGCAGCCTTCATCTGGGAGGGGCTTCTACGAAACATCTTCATTCCTCCATTGTGCATGAAAAAGCTATACCGGGTGAGATACGCAAAAACGCCCCCGGGGAACCCGGGGGCGTTGTTGTGGCCAGAGCCAGGATCGAACTGGCGACCTTCCACTTTTCAGGCGGACGCTCTACCGACTGAGCTATCTGGCCGTAAGAATGTCCGGAGACATTCTTGCGACCCTGACGGGACTCGAACCCGCGACCTCCGCCGTGACAGGGCGGCGCGCTAACCAACTGCGCCACAGGGCCTTAATGTTGTACCCCGGGAAGTTCCCGTTGCACGAGAGGATACTTTACACAGGACCTGAATTTTGAACAAATCCACAGTACAAACAGCACTTTTAACCTAAGCCGACATGCCCCCGATCTTGCGCATCTGCGCTCGAATAAGTACGCGAACACGAAAAACCCCGGTAGCTTGAAAGCTACCGGGGTTTTGCGACCCTGACGGGACTCGAACCCGCGACCTCCGCCGTGACAGGGCGGCGCGCTAACCAACTGCGCCACAGGGCCTTAACTTTTTACACTCTTCCAACACGCGGAAAAGTGGTACTCCCAACGGGATTCGAACCCGTGTCGCCGCCGTGAAAGGGCGGTGTCCTAGGCCCCTAGACGATGGGAGCTCGCAACTGGAAAGCAGCAATTTCTCACTGTTTTCAGCGGCTTGTTCAGAATATACTTGGCAAACGGCCACGACACAAAACAGCAGTTCAAAGGCGCTAAAAGAGCGGCTATTCACGGCGCCAACGCTCCGTCGACAAAACGCGGACTCGTGTGACCGACAAACCGCACTAAGCCACACTTGGTCAGGCCATCACCACCTGACTGCGTCTCGAACGGGGTACGAGGCACCCGAGTACCGGTCCCTTACGGTGCGTGGGCCGTCAGGCCCCACGCAGGTACGTCAAGGATGACGGAGTGGCGGAGCGCATCTCTGCATGAATGGCAAACACGAAAGAAGAGCCCCAACAACACGGAGAACATACCGAACCCAGCTCCAATCAAGGACTCGCCGGTTTCAGCCGGGCGGAATCGGCGTCACAGTCGGTACTCTTGACCACTCGGCTTCAACGCGACTCGAGGCAATCCGCGACCGCCTCCCGGACTGTGACCTTAAGACGGCCTTTCGATGCAGGAAACCTTCTCGGGAGCTCGCTGTATCCACCCGATATACGGTCGTCGGGGCCAGAGCACACCTCGCCGCTCCGTCACGAGGGTGAAGGGGGTGTTGCGACTTCTTAACTCGGGGCTTCCTGGGGGGCCTGCCAGCGGCGGCACCGGTGCCCTCTACTCCGCGAGCCCTCTTGCCCCGGGACTCCGCTACCAGATTAGGACGACCGGGTGCATTGGAGCTGTTGTCACACATGACGACGCCCGTGGCCGTGTCCAGGAAGTCGATTCGCGTTATCGGGGGCCGGTGTCAGTCAACGAAAAAGGCCACGCCACCGACTGTATGTCGTGGTGGCGCGGCACTGCGGTGGGCCCTGTGGGGCTCGAACCCACGACCTGCGGATTAAAAGTCCGTAGCTCTACCAACTGAGCTAAAGGCCCGCGATTGACTATTCTCAGAAACAGTCAGCTTCCCAAGCGGGAGACTGGGCTCGTCTCTGATCTTTTTCCAAGTATAGCGACAAGGCATCATCTTCCGAAATCTGAGCCGTTTATACCGGTTGTGGAACGTCGGGATGACTCTGTCACCTCTGACAGTTGAGGCCCGTGAATCGGGTCGGTCTCTAGTGCTCATGTACCGATATGTAGCTCTCGGGATGCGGGAGCGGTGTTCACGACGATGGTTCTGGGCCGATTGCATGATCTTGAGGATCTGCTTGCGTCCGAATTTTAGACAGCATTTTCCGTCTATCGCACGGAAAATTCTTCACTACCTCGTCCGGTGATTTCTTATCCGAGGATATGTGACGCACCTCGAAACGTCACGATGCACGGTGGTCCCATCAGGCTGTGATTCCTTGGCGCGTGTTGATCTACGCTGCTGAGTCTGGTGTCGTTGGTTTTCCTTGTGCTCAATACTGTGTGGCGGGGTTCCTGGGTCGTCCTCGACTGCCGGGTTTGTGCCAGGCTAGCCCACCGCACCTTCGGTCACGTCGAAGCCCCGGTCACTCCGTTGGATCGTGGAGTGGCCGGGGCTTCGGTTCGGGCTACAGCGTGATGAGCTTAGCTCTCACGTCGGCGGACAGCGATGAAGGCTGCGCCGAGGAGCATGAGCAGTAGACCACCGAGCAGAACGTACGTGACGTTCGCACCCGTGGTAGCCAGGAGACCTTGCTTGGCCTGGTTCTGCTGCTCGGCGTTGGCGCCGCCAACACCACCCTGTACTGACGTACCGCCGGCGCTATCGCCGTTGGCGACTGCGGAGCCGGTGCCGCCTGCGTGGGGCTGCGCGTTGGAGCCTACTGCTGCGCCACCAGCCAGAGCTGCTGAACCGACCGCAGCCGCGGCCGATCCTGCGGCCAGGGCACTCGATCCACCCAGTGCGGCACTGGTGTCAGAGGATCCAAGGCCATTGGCAGAACCAGCGCCTGTACCAGCAGAGCCGGTGCTCGTACCGGTGGAACCAGCCGCAGCACAATCGGCAGCGCTGCTGCCGGGCTGTGAGCTCAAGCCCAGGGAGCTGAGGATGCTCGATGAACCGTAGACGCACTTGTTCGCGCTACCGGACGAGGAACCGAAGGCTCCTGCGGGACCGGAGGAACCGAGGACCGCAGATCCCAGGGCAACTGAACCCAGTGCCGCCGCACCGAGTACAGCTGCACCCAGTGCAGTCGAGCCGGCGGCGTTCGCGGATCCCGAGCCGATCGAGGAACCAGCTCCACCGACAGGGCTCGAACCCGTACCGGTCGAACCTGCGTTAGAACCGGGCTGAGCCGAAGATCCACCCACCATGCAGTCAGTGGAACCGCTGCCGAGCCGTGAGCTCAAACCAAGGGAGCTGAGGATGCTCGATGAACCGTAGACGCACTTGTTCGCGCTACCGGACGAGGAACCGAAAATTCCCGCGAGACCGGAGGAACCGAGAACCGTGGATCCCAGGGCAGCCGAACCCAACGCAGCAGAACCTGCAGCGGAGCCGGCGGCGTTCGCGGACCCGGAGCCAATCGAGGAACCAGCTCCACCGACAGGGCTCGAACCCGTACCGGTCGAACCAATTCCGACAACAGGGCTAGAGCCCGTACCGGTCGAACCGACACCAACACCGGGCTGAGCCGAAGATCCACCCACCGTGCAGTCAGCGGAACCGCTGCCGAGCAGTGAACTCAAACCAAGGGAGCTGAGGATGCTCGATGAACCGTAGACGCACTTGTTTGCGCTACCGGACGAGGAACCGAAAATTCCCGCGAGACCGGAGGAACCGAGAACCGTGGATCCCAGGGCAGCCGAACCCAACGCAGCAGAACCTGCAGCGGAGCCGGCGGCGTTCGCGGACCCGGAGCCAATCGAGGAACCAGCTCCACCGACAGGGCTCGAACCCGTACCGGTCGAACCAATTCCGACAACAGGGCTAGAGCCCGTACCGGTCGAACCGACACCAACACCGGGCTGAGCCGAAGATCCACCCACCGTGCAGTCAGCGGAACCGCTGCCGAGCAGTGAACTCAAACCAAGGACACTGAGGATGCTCGATGAACCGTAGACGCACTTGTTTGCGCTGCCGGACGAGGAACCGAAAATTCCCGCGAGACCGGAGGAACCGAGAACCGTGGATCCCAGGGCAGCCGAACCCAACGCAGCAGATCCCGAAGCACCTGCGGAACCGATTGCACCCGAAGATCCGGAGGATCCGGCGACTTCAGTCGTTGTCGCAACCGTGGTGGTTCCACTCGTGATGGTTACCGTCGTGCCGGGTGCCGTCGTCGTTGCCGTTGTAGCGGGTGCCGTCACCGTCGTGCCGGGTGCCGTCACGGTCGTGCCGGGTGCCGTCACGGTCGTGCCGGGTGCGGTCACCGTCGTGCCGGGTGCCGTCGTCGTTGCCGTGCCGGGTGCGGTCACCGTTGTACCGGGTGCCGTCACCGTCGTACCGGGTGCCGTCTCCGTCACCGTCGTGCCCGGTGCGGTCACCGTTGTAGCCGGTGCGGTCACCGTTGTGCCGGGTGCCGTCACCGTCGCACTAGGCGCCGTCTCCGTCACCGTCGTGCCCGGTGCGGTCACCGTTGTAGCCGGTGCGGTCACCGTTGTGCCGGGTGCCGTGGTCGTGACGGTCTCAGTCGTCGACGGAGTCTCCGTGAGAGTCGTCGTTATCACTACAGTCTCCGTTCCCGTCGTCGGAGTGACAGTTTTCGTCTCCGTGACAGTCTCAGTCGTCGGAGCCGGCGGGGTCGTCGTGACCGTCGTAGTAGCGGGAGGAGCCGTCGTCGTCATGGTTACCGTCGTTCCGGGTGCCGTCGTTCCGGGTGCGGTCGTGGTCTCCGTCTCGGTGGCCGTTGTCGTCGCGGTAGCGGTCGTGGTCTCCGTCTCGGTGGCCGTCGTACCAGGCGCGGTCGTGGTCTCCGTCTCGGTGGCCGTCGTACCAGGCGCGGTCGTGGTCTCCGTCTCGGTGGCCGTCGTACCAGGCGCGGTCGTGGTCTCCGTCTCGGTGGCCGTCGTACCAGGCGCGGTCGTCGTCTCCGTCTCGGTGGCCGTCGTCGTCGCGGTAGCGGTCGTACCAGGCGCAGTCGTGGTCACGGTCGTAGCCGGTACGGTCGTCGTTGCCGTCGTACCAGGCGCAGTCGTGGTCACGGTCGTAGCCGGTACGGTCGTCGTTGCGGTCGTACCAGGCGCAGTCGTGGTTACGGTCGTCCCGGGTGCTGTGGTAACCGGTGCGGTCGTGGTCACCGTAGTACCGGGCGCGGTGACAGTTGTACTGGAAACCATCGTCGCCGTAGTACCAGGCGCCGTCGTGGTGACCGTCGTACCCGGTGCAGTTGTCGTCGCGGTCGTGCCCGGCAAAGTCACCGTGGTACCGGGCGCTGTGACAGTAGTACTGGAAACCATCGTCGCCGTAGTACCAGGCGCAGTTGTTGTCGTCGTCGTACCCGGCGCAGTCACTGTCGTACCAGGCGCCGTCGTCGTAGCGGTCACTGTCGTACCGGGAAGGGTCGTCTTCTCAGTCGACGTCAACGTCGTGGTGGCGACAGGCGTAACAGTCGTCGTTGCAGCAGGCGGAACTGATGTGGTCGTCTCAGTCACGGTCTCAGTGGTCGCAGAAGGCGACGTCGTTACCACCACGGTTTGAGTGGGCGGAGTCGTCGTCACCGTAACGGTCTCTGTCGTCGGAGGTGCCGTTGTCGTAGCTGTGGCAGTAACCGTGGTCGTATCTGTGGTGGTTACCGTCGTGGGAGTTTGCTCAGTAACGGGTGGAACAACGACTGTTGAAGTCGTCGGCGGCCCTTCGAACCACGCGGTAATGAAGTTCTGCTTGTACGACGTCTTACCCGGCACATGAACCTTCGAACCGTCGGTAGGCTCGAGGAAGAAATGAATCACGATGTTCGTTGGGACGTTGCCAGTATTAAAGGCGTCATTTACAGCAGCAACAATGGCCTCCGCATATATTCCAACCTTTGGGTCTCCAGATACTCTAATCGCAGTCTTCAGCTGTTCATTATAATCAGCCGGAGCAGTACTATCCGCGTTGGTAAGCGACCAAATAGCCAGCTGCGTTGCAATCCGCGCCGACTCTTCAGAAACACCTAAATACTGGTTAGCTTTTTCTCCAAAGAATAGCCCCTTATGTTGATCTGAATACCCATAGGCGCTCGCAAGGGCAACTTTCTTCAGGAGACTGGCGTCAGTCCTTCCTATTCGAGCTGGAATTTCGTCATACTTAAACGTTTGTAGGCCATACCCCTGGCCTCCCCTCCGCTTAAGCTTCGGAGTCGCATATCCCGGATCAATACAATAGGTCACCCTGCTCGAAGAACTAGTAAATGCCTCAAACTTTACAGCATCCCTATTAACGTTTTTCGCTATAGTACCTACCTTCCAGGAACCCCCTTCCACCGCATTCGCCGGGGACGGTATTGCAACAATCACAGCAATAAAAAGTGCAATTGAAGCCAATACCGAACCCATTCGGGTCAGTAATCTTGTCATAAGTCCCTCTCAATTCATCATTTGCCGGACCTGATGGCTCCGACACTGGAAATCTGGCTGGCGGAGCCACGATGGACCCGTCACGACGGCAGATTTGACAGAATCTTAACCTAACGCTCAGCCCCAGAAAAGTTATCACCCCTACAACGCTTGCCAGAGAGCCAAACCCCTAACACTGTTAGCTACATCACCGCCCCCTGCCAGCAGCTTTACGACACACGCCTACAACACACACCCGTTCGACAGGCCAGGTATCTACGCTGCAGCCCGCCCCAAACCTCGCCAACTACCCCCGCCTCTAGCCTGCCCATTGGAGCACCATGCGCAAGAAACCCCCGACGATCTGCATCCATCCCCCGGGACACGCCCGGGAGCAAGTCCCATCCATAACCCAATCAACTGGGGAAATTCGTTAAAGCCATTGGATAACGTGAATTAGACATTTTACTTTCGAAGTGCTTCTACATAGATTAATATGTGACCTATATATTCAGTATTGCGATACCCTCCATATTAAACATCTACAAAGCCCCTCTCATGAGTTTCCTATGTTGACGGAAGCATAGTTGCTATATTTTCAACCTACGCCTCCTACATACGCAAATTTGATAGAGCGTTTCATCTCCACATTTCCTCACTTATGAAAAGTGACTTATATATGAAATGTCCCGGATGCCCTCACATTCGTGAAGGCATCCGGGACATTTCTACTGATCAAGGAATCCTAGGAAGATTCCCGTTCCCAGGCGTTCGGAATGAACTGCCATTAACTACTTCTTCGGCATCTTCTTCATGGAGCCGGTCTCCAAGAAGCGCTGGTGGAAGCTCAGCGCCTCGGAGAGGACGTGTGGCGTCTGCATCATCTTCTTCTCCTTGGCCAGGTGCAGCGCCTTATCGTAGTACTCCTGGAGGAGCGGACGGTAGTCCGGGTGCGCCAGGGCGATCATCTTGTCCACACGCTGACGCGGTGCTAGGCCGCGGAGATCAGCGTAGCCGTATTCGGTGATGATGACCTTGACGTCCTGCTCGGTGTGGTCGATGTGGGAGGCGAACGGCACGATGGCGGAGATGTCGCCGCCCTTGGCCTCGGACGGGGTGATGAAGGAGGAGATGTAGCCGTTACGCGTGAAGTCCGCGGAACCGCCGACACCGTTCATCATCCGGGAGCCAGTGACGTTGGTGGAGTTGACGTTGCCGTAGATGTCGGCCTCGACCAGTCCGTTGGTGCAGATCAGCCCGAGTCGACGGACGACCTCGGGGTGGTTGGAGACCGACTGCGGACGCAGAATGATGGTGTTGCGGTACCGTTTGGCCTCTGCATTCATCTTCTCGGCATACTCGGGCGAGAGGGAGAACGAGGTCGCGGAGGCGACGGTCATCTTTCCGGCGTCAATCAGGTCGACCATACCGTCCTGGATTACCTCGGTATAGGCCTTGATGTTCTCGAACTTCGAGTCGAGCAGGCCCGCCATGACGGCGTTCGGGACATTGCCGACGCCCGACTGCATGACGTAACCGTCGTAGGTCAGGCGGCCCGCACGAACCTCGCCCTCGAGAAAGTCGAGGAAGTTGCCAGCGATCTTTTGGGAGATCTCGTCGGCGGGCTTGAACGGGGCGTTGCGGTCTGGGGCGTCAGTCTCGACAATGGCGACGACCTTGTTCGGGTCGATGTCGATGTAGGTTTTGCCGATACGTTGGCCCGCCTCAGTCAACGGAATCGGTATGCGATTCGGTAGCGACGGCATACGCCAAATGTCAGCCATGCCCTCAAGGTCGGGGGACTGCCAGGAGTTGACCTCGATGATGATCTTCTCGGCGGCGTCCAGGTACTCGACATTGTTGCCGACGGAGGAGGACGGCACGATGTAGCCTTCATCGGTAATGCGGGTCGCCTCGACGATGGCGACATTCATCGGGCCGAAGAAACCTTGCTCGACGTACATACCCGACTCGGAGAGATGGTAGTCGGCGTAGAAGGTGGTGCCATCGTTGATCTTGCCACGAAGGGTCGGATCCGACTGGTAGGGGGTGCGGAAACGGATAGCGTCTGCCTCAGCCAGGACACCATCGCAGTCATCGGCGGTGGAGGCGCCAGTGAACAGGTCGATCATGTAGCTGTTGCCCTTGGCGTGCTCTTCCTTCGCCCGCTCAGCAATGGCCTTAGGGAGGGCCTTCGGGTAGCCGGCACCGGTGAAGCCGGAGATGCCGACCTTGTCTCCGTCGTTGACGAATTGGGCGGCCTCTTCGGCCGACATGACCTTGCTCTTGAGCTGAGCGTTTGCGATCCGTTCGGACATAAATTTTCCTCCTGAGTGCCTGTCAGCCGACCAGCGGCGTCCAGGGAAGCGGTCTGCCGAAGAACGGTGTGGAGCCTGCAACCTACCTGTACCTTCGGCATACAAGTTACGTGAACTACGATACATCCCCGCCCCCCGTTTTGCCCCCAGAATCCACTACTTTCCCCCGACAACCTGGATGATTTTACCCCCCAAACACCCCTGCATGTGCGCAGTCTCCTCTGGCGCCTTTCGGTCCGGCTGTTCGGACCGGCCGGTTGCCGGAGGAGGTGTATCATTTCTGCGACGCTCCTGGTTTGGCCCCGACGGGCCCCACACCGGACAATGAGCGTGTGACTGATACGACCACCCCAGCCCTGACGATCGGCCCGCTGTCCCTCGAGTCCCCGGTGGTTCTCGCCCCGATGGCCGGGGTCACCAACGTCGCGTTCCGCACGCTGTGTCGTGAGCAAGAACGGTCGAAGATGGGCAGCGTCGCAGGTCTCTACGTGTGTGAGATGGTCACCGCGAGGGCGCTAGTCGAGGGCAACGAGAAGACCCTCCACATGACGACGTTCGCACCTGACGAGGATCCGCGCTCTCTGCAGCTGTTCACCACCGACCCCGAGTACACCTATCGCGCGGCCCGAATGATCGTCGACCGCGACATGGCGGACCACATCGATCTCAACTTCGGGTGCCCGGTACCTAAGGTAACGCGGCGGGGCGGGGGCGCGGCGCTCCCCTACAAACGCCGACTTTTCGGCAACATCGTCTCCGCGGCCGTCCGTGCGACCCGGGGCACCGAGATACCCGTCACCGTGAAGTTCCGGGTCGGCATCGACGCGGAACATCTCACACACCTCGACGCGGGACGGATCGCCGTGGACTCCGGGGCCCGTGCGGTCGCACTCCACGGCAGGACAGCGGCCGAACGCTACTCTGGGCGCGCGAATTGGGGGCGTATCACTGAGCTCAAGGAGCATCTCTCGGACACCGACGTACCCGTACTCGGCAACGGTGACATCTTCGCGGCGTCCGATGCGCGGAGGATGATGGATGAGACCGGCTGTGACGGCGTCGTCATCGGCCGTGGTTGCCTAGGCCGCCCTTGGTTGTTCGCGGAACTGTCCGCCGAGTTGAATGGGCGTCCGCTCCCCCCGCAGCCCACGCTCGGCGAGGTTGCGACGATCATCCGCAGACACGCGGAACTGCTGGTGGAACACGACGGGGAGAGCAAGGGCTGTCGGGACCTGCGCAAGCACGTCGGTTGGTACCTCCGCGGATATCCCGTCGGCGGCGACGTCCGGCGGGCATTGGCCGGGGTCGCATCCCTATCGGAGCTGGAGGACCATCTCGAACCGCTCATCGACTCAGACGCGCTGCCGGATGACGCGGACGGGCCCCGTGGTCGGCAGGGTTCACCCGGCAAGGTGGTTCTTCCCGAAGGCTGGCTCGATGATCCCGAGGATGAGACCGCCCCCATCGACGCGGATATCGAGAACTCCGGCGGATAGTCCATTCGCAGCGCACGGTTGACCGCGTTGGATCGGCCCGCCGGACGGCGGGCGGGCCCGGAGCGATGCCTCTATAGTGGCTGTTATGCGAACCTCATACCGGGAACACCTCGATGCCTTCGCCCATGACCTCATCATCATGTGCGACCAGGTCCACTCCGTCATGAGCAATGCTTCCGACGCCCTGCTCAAACAGGACCTCCAGTCCGCTGAGAAGGCACTGTCGCTCATTGATGAGCTCGAGGTCGTCCGGCTTCGCTGCGAGGAACGTGCAGTGCAGCTGCTCGCCCTTGAGGGCCCGTTGGCACGAGACCTCCGCCAGGTGGTCTCCTCCATCTACATCGTCGAGGACATGTACCGGATGGGTGTTCTGGCGAAGCACGTCGCCCGAACTGCCCGCCGTCGGCACCCGGAACCGGCGATCCCCGGCCCACTGACTGGCTACTTCGAGGAGATGTCCCGGGTCACGTTGGAGATGAGCGCGAAGGTACGTGAGATCCTGATCGACCCGGATGTCGATGTCGCCCTCATCTTCGGTGCCGATGACGATGCCGTCGATGACCTCCACGAGCATTTGTTCACGGTTCTGACGAAGCGGGACTGGCCGTACTCAACCACGGCGGCGGTGGACGTCACCCTGTTGAGCCGTTACTACGAGCGCTACGCGGACCACGCGGTGAACGTCGCCAGTCGTATCGTCTACCTCTCCACCGGTCTGATGCCGCGGGACTACCTGGCCAAGCGCCGCGAAGATGAGGCGGAGGCCGACATCGAGCGACGCTTCGAGGAACTGGAGCGGCGTTTCTCCCGGGGCGGGCACTGACAATCCACCTCCCCGGCTCCGGCGCGGCGAACGGAAAACCCGGGCCGCTCATCGTGACGATGAGCGGCCCGGGTTTCGCGTTTGCCGAGGATTAGCCGAAACGACCGGAAATGTAGTCCTCGGTTTCCTTCTCCTGCGGGTTCTCGAAGATCCGGTTGGTCGGGCCAACCTCGACGAGGCGGCCGGGCTTGCCGGTTGCCTCGAGGGAGAAGAATGCCGTCTGGTCGGACACTCGGGCGGCCTGCTGCATGTTGTGGGTCACGATGACGATGGTGTAGTCCCGCTTCAGCTCATCGATGAGCTCCTCGACCGCGAGGGTGGAGATGGGGTCGAGGGCGGAGCAGGGCTCGTCCATCAGAAGGACGGCGGGTTCGACGGCGATGGCGCGAGCGATGCAGAGGCGCTGCTGCTGTCCACCGGAGAGCCCGGAACCGGGCTTATCCAGGCGGTCTTTGACCTCTTCCCAGAGGTTCGCGCCGCGCAGTGAACGTTCGGCGACCTCCTTGAGTTTCGTCTTGTTGCGCTCACCGGCGAGCTTGAGGCCGGCGACGACGTTCTCCTCGATGCTCATCGTCGGGAACGGGTTCGGCTTCTGGAAGACCATACCGATGGTACTGCGCACGGCGACGGGATCGACGTTCGGTGCGTAGATGTCCTCACCGTCGAGGAGGATCTCACCCTTGACCGTCGCGCCCGGGGTGACTTCGTGCATCCGGTTGAGCGTGCGCAGCACCGTGGATTTGCCGCAACCGGAGGGGCCGATGAACGCGGTGACGGCGTTCGGCGGCACTTTGAGGGAGACGTTCTGCACGGCGTGGAAGTCCCCGTAGTAGATGTTGACGTCCTTGAGATCGAGGCGCTTGGCCATTGTGTTGTGTGTCCTTCTGTTCCAGGATATGCGGAGCTGGGTTTACTTCTTCTTTCCGGTGACCCGGATGGAGAGGATGCGGGCGGTGATGGTGAGTACCGCGATGAGGACGACGAGGGTGAGCGCAGCTCCCCACATCTTGTCGACGACTGCCGGGGAGGTACCGGCACGGTACATGTCGAGCATCATCAGCGGGAGGGAGGACTGCGAGTTCCCGGTCGGATCCCAGTTGATGCCCTGCGTCGATCCCACGAGGATCAGGACCGGTGCGGACTCGCCCATGATCCGGGCGATGGCGAGCATGATGCCCGTGACGATGCCGGACCACGCGGTCGGCAGCACGATCTTGACGATGGTCTTCCACCGCGGGACGCCCAGCGCGTAGGACGCCTCACGGAGGTCCTGGGGGACGATCCGGAGCATCTCCTCGGTGGTCCGCACAACGACAGGCACCATGAGGAGTACGAGGGCGAGAGAGACCGCGAAGCCGGACCGGTTGAACCCGAACAATGCGATCCACACCGAGTAGATGAACAGGGCCGCGACGATGGAGGGGACACCGGTGAGGATGTCGACCATGAACGTGGTGATCCTCGAGAGCCGGTTGTTCGCACCGTACTCGACGAGGTAAACGGCCGTGAACACGCCGATCGGGATGGAGAACACCGAGGCGACGCCACACTGAACGAGGGTGCCGATGATGGCATGGACCATGCCACCGCCCGGCTCGGTGTAGAGCACACCGAGCTGTGATTTCGTCCACCAGTCGAGGGTGAGGGTGACCTTCAGGCCCTTGATGAGGACGTCGGCGAGGATCCAGACGAGGGGAATCAGTGCGGTGACCATGCAGACCCGGATGATCCACTTGGAGATCGCGTTGGCGTTACGCCGCGGTGAGGAGAGTTTGGGGAAGGTGGGAGCGGCGCCGATGACGTCCTGCCCGGCTCCGGTGTCCTGGGGGAGGGAGGTTGCGTTCATCAGGACATGCTCCTGTTCTTGATCACGGCGCGCGCACCTGCGTTGACCACGAAGGTCAGGAGGAACAGCACCAGGCCGGCGGCGATGTACGCGCCCGCCTTGAGATTGTCGTTGAATTCGGGGGCGGCGTTCGCGATGGCGGTGGCGAAGGTCGTGCCGCCGTCGAACAGGGATCCACGGAACGCGGAGGACGGGGAGACGACGAGGTAGAGGGCCATCGTCTCGCCGAGTGCACGCCCGAGGCCCAGCATGGAGCCGGAGATGTAGCCGGAGAAACCGAAGGGAAGGACGGTCATCTTCACGACTTCCCAGCGGGTGGCCCCGAGGGCGAGCGCGGATTCCTTGTGCCCGGCGGGGGTCTGGACGAAAACCTCGCGTGCGGTTGCGGCGATGACCGGGAGGATCATGATGGCGAGCACGACACCACCGGTGAGCACGTTGCGGGACGTGGAGAACGCCGGGGAGTTAGCGTAGTGCCGGAAGAGGAAGAAACTGTCCGCGTGGGCGTTAATCCACTCGAACACCCCGCCAAGTGCCGGGCCGAGGACCGCGGCCCCCCAGAGGCCGTAGACGATAGACGGGACCGCGGCGAGGAGATCGACCAGGAATCCGAGTGGTTTCCGCAGGCGCTCGGGCGCGTAGGCGGAGAGGTAGAGGGCGACGCCGAGGGCGACGGGCATCGCGAGAGCCAGGGCGACGAGGGAGACGGTCACCGTGACGGCGAGGAGGTTCGGGATACCGAACAGCATCGCGCTGGTGTCGCTGGTGTTCCAGTCACCTCCGTAGGTGAAGAATCCGGTGAGGCCGTCGGCGTTGTTCATCAGTGCGGGGACCGCACGCCAGAGCAGGAAGAAGCCGATGGCCGCGATCAGGACCGTGATGGTGGCCGCCGAGGTGGTGGCGATCCCCTTGAAGATCCGGTCGTTGCGCCGGTGTGCTGTGCCTGCTGCGTGGATTTTGTCGTTACCGGATCCGATCGGGGTGTCGGCGATAGTCGGTTCGACCGTGTCCGCGTCCCCGTGGGTACCCGGTCGGCTACGCCCCGATGTGGAGAGTGGCTTCGTCATGTCTGATGTGTGTCCTCGTGAGATGTGGAGAAAAGGGGCTCGTGCCCTGGAGATACCGGGGCACGAGGTGGGGGGACCTACTGGATCGCGTCGACGGCGTCCTTGAGCTTCTTGGCGTAGTTACCGGAAACCGGGATGTAACCCTGCTTCTCAAGGCGCTCGTTCTGCGTGTTGAGGGCGACGTTGAGGAAGTCCTTGACCATCTTGGAGGTCTCCTCGTCGTAGCCTGCGGAGCAGACGATCTCGTAGGTGGTCAGGACGAGCGGGTAGGCGCCCTCGGTCTTCATCTCGAACAGTTTGGTGGAGTCGACGACCATGTTGTGGCCCTCGGTCTTGTAGGTGAGGTTGTCCAGGGCCTTGCCGACGCTCTTGTCATTGAGCTCGACAGCGCCTTCGCCGAAGTCGATCTGGGCGATGCTGAGCCCCTGCTCCGTGGCGAAGCCGGCCTCGACGTAGGTGATGCCGCCGTTGGTCTTGGAAACTTCGGTCACGACACCGTTGGAGCCGTTGGCGCCGGCACCGGTGGCGGAGGGGAAGGACTTGCCGGTGGTATCCCACTCGCCCGGGGCGGCGGCCTTCAGGAACTTCTGGAAGTTGTCGGAGGTGCCCGACTCCTCAGAGCGGTACACAACGTTGATCGGGGTGTCCGGGAGGTCGACGCCGTCGTTCAGCGCTGCGATGGCCGCATCGTCCCAAGAGCTGATCTTGCCGCTGAAGATCTTGGCGATAACCTCGGGGGACAGGACAATGTCGTCACTGACGCCCTCCAGGTGGTAGGCGACGGCCACCGGGCCGATGACCAGGGGAAGGTGCCATGCCTCGTTGCCGCCACACCGCTTAGCGGCCTCCGGGACCTGCTCATCGGAGAGCGGGGAGTCGGATCCACCGAAGGCGACCTGAGCGGCGATGAACTGTTTCTGTCCGGAGCCGGAACCGGATGCGGTGTAGTTGAACTGCGCGCCGGGAACCTGCTGCTGGTAGACGGTACCGAAGAGGTCCATGGCCTTCTGCTGCGACGAGGCGCCCTCTGCGGACAGCGTTCCGGTGGTGCCGGACAGGCCCTCGACTGCTGCGGAGCCTTCGCCGCCAGTGGCGGTGGTGTCGGCGGACTCTGAGCAGGCGGTTGCTGCGAGGGAGACGACGGCGATACCGCCGAGAAGGGCGGCGCGACGGGAACGGGTGCGGATCACGGTGGAATTCCTCCATGGGTGTGGTTGGGCTGTTCGCGGCAGCTTTCCCTGGTGATGCCGCGACACAGGTGGTGTCACGGCGGAAAAATGAACCACACCATCCAGACGGGGCCGGGGGTGTGGTCCGCTTGCCTCATCCATGAAGCTAGAGGGCGGAGGTGTCCCAGCCGGGCCTTGTTGGTGAACAGCAGGTTAATTCAGACGGAAAGGTACGATAACCACCCCGGGAAGCCCCCATTATTCCCAGCTCACCACTAACGCGACACCCCCTCTGTTTCCGGGTTCGGGAAGCCGTAGGCGACATGGCGTTCACAGACGCCGAAACCGAGTCGCTGATACGCAGATACAGCTGCGGTGTTGTTCGCCTCCACGTAGAGAATCACCTCATCCGCCCCGCTGTCGACGAGATGTTCGAGTCCGGAACCGATCAGCGGGCCACCGAGCCCTTTCCCCCGGTAGTCGTCGGCGAGGCCGACGACATAGACCTCGCCGAGTTTTCTCCCCTTCTCTTCCGTGCCGTGCCACTTGGTCCAGTGGAAACCCGCCAGCTCAGGTAACCGATTCCCGGCATCAGCGTCGTCGCCGCCGCTCCAGAGCAGCATGACGCCCCGCGGATCGAACCAACCGGTGTTCTGCGCACGGGAGAGCTGTCCCGCGTCCCAGCCACCCTGCTCGGGATGCCAGCTGAATGCCTCGTTGTTCACACGCAACCATTCGGCATCGACGGCCTCCGCGCCGTAGCGCCGGCGGGAATCAGCCAGATCGAGTATCTGGAAACCGTCACGTCCCACTACGTCTGCGGCAGCGATCAGGGGGGCGCCGTCGATTGCCATCACCAGCAGTTCCCGGACCGGTTCGAGGCCCCGTCCACGACACCAGGAGACTGCCACCGGTAGGTTACCGTGGGCCCAGACGGTGTCGGCACCGTAGGTATCGGCGAGCGCCCTTAGCAGCGCGGTTCCGACGCCGTTGCGGCGATGGTCAGGAGTCACCACCAGTTCTGCGGTAGAACCATCATAGGCGGCGGCACCGATGAGTACACCTGCCCCGTCCCTGGCGGTCACATGCCGGTGCCCACGGTCGCCCCTGTCATCGAGGCCGAGGAGGAACTGTTCCGAGAACGGCTCAATCCCATCGTGTTCCGCGGCGGTCGCGTTGAGCCTGCGGATCTCCCGGGCGGGCGTCGGGGAGGCTGGATCAGTGGGTGTCGTCGTGCGGATCTCCATGGGATCCCAGGCTAGTGAAAACTCGGCGCGCCGACGTGCGGTAAACAATGGAGGTGTGAAACCATCCTTTCTCCGCCTCTCGCTGCTGTCTGCGGTAGTTCTGCTCGCCGTTCCCTGGCTCGTCGACACCGCCGCGGCGGTGCATGCCGAGCGGCAGATCTCCGCTGAGATCCGCGCGGACGAGAAGATGGATCAGAACCCGCGGGTTACGGTCGGCGGACTGCCTTACCTCGGGGCACTGGTCACCCACACGGTGCCGATGGTTGTCGTGGAGGCAAGCGACGTCCCGGTCCGGGGGATCGGGACGGCCAACCTTCGCACCGAGTTCCGGGATCTCGAACTCACCCAGGACCAGGTGTTCAGCGGCGAGATCCTCGGTGCCCCAGCATCAGTCGTAGCCAGGACGGTGCGCCTCGACGGGGTCGCCCTCGGGACCCAGATCGGAGTCACCGACCTGGACATCGCCCATCCGACCGATATCTCACCCGCGGCGCATCCGGCCACCGAGGCCCGGCTCACCGGTACCCCTCCAGGATTCGAGCGGCCGGTGACGGTCTACGTTCGCTTGCGCATCAAGGGCCCGGAGATAACGATGATCCCGTACCGACTCGTCGGTGTCCCGGATGGCCGCGGGGACGAGATCCGATCCATCTTCACCTGGCGGCTCCCGACGGAGGATCTCCCGCTGCCGACGCGGATAGACAAGGTTTTCTGTTCAGGCGGTTCCATCTACCTGGAATCCCGGCAACGGAACGTCGTGGTCGGTGAGACTCCGATCCTGCCGGTGGGACCGGAGACGGGTGCCCTAGCGAAATCAGTTCAGCCGCTCGGGTAGCGGCGGAGACCGGCAGGACACGACGGTGACCGGGCCGCTAGGCTTGTACCCCATGGATGACTCGACGAACCCCACCCCGGAAACACCCCGCCCCGATACCCCCGCTGACGCCGCCGCGGCGGGCCAGCCTGGCCCCGGCGCACCGCTGAACGGAAACGACGCGGTGAACCTCGCCGCGGAGCAGGCGCAACAGACCGCGGGCCGGAACATTCCGGGACTCGGTGATCTTCCGGTGCCTGACGACACCGCGAACCTGCGGCAGGGGCCGAGTCTGCACGATGGACTCCTGGCGCTGCTGCCGTTGATCGGGGTATGGCGTGGTGAAGGCCAGGCGGATACCGCGACCGACGGTCAGTACAACTTCGGCCAGCAGCTCACTTTCGCGCACGACGGCGAGAACTACATTTCCTATGAGTCGAGGATCTGGAAGCTCGACGATCAGGGCGCGCCGGCGGGCGCAGACCAGCGCGAGACCGGTTTCCTCCGGATTAGCGAGAAGGATGAAATCGAGCTGATCTGCTGTCACTCCACGGGCGTCGTGGAGATCCTCTACGGGGAGCCGATCACCGAGCGGGCCTGGCAGCTCGAGAGCGCCTCGACCATGGTGACCGCGACCGGCCCGTCGACGCTGGGTCCCGGCAAGCGTCTCTACGGCCTGCTCCCCAACAACGACCTCGGGTGGGTCGACGAGCGCCTCGTCGACGGTGCGCTGCACCCCAGGATGTCAGCTCAGCTCAAGCGCTTCATGGGCTGAGGCCGGTTTTAGGTCAGAGCGGCCGTAAGCAGCTCCCGGATCACGTCCCCGTCGGTCGTATCCGGGAGCTTCCTGTCGTTGATGCGAACCACCCGGGCTGCGAGCCGTACGGAGCTGCACAGCCACACGCTGTCGGCGGCCAGGAGGTCGGTGACGTCCAGGTCCTCCTCAAGGCACGTCCAGCCGTGTGCCGCAGCGTAGCCGAAGAGAGCAGCCTGCGTGGTTCCGGGCAGGAGGTCCCGTCCCGGGGGCGGGGTACGCAGTGTCCTCCCAGTCACGGTGACCACCGTCGAGGTCGCCCCTTCGAGAACACGACCGTCGTCAGTGAAGATGACGTCGTCGAAACCCTTGGCCGCCGCGTACCGGAGTGCCGCCATGTTCGCCGCGTAATTCAGTGTCTTCGCTCCGGTCACCAGCCACGGTGGCGGCTCCTGTCCCCCGGCTGCGCCTCGTACCGGAAGCGTCGTTGTGACCGAGTATCCGCGCGGCGTCGTCAGGACGGAAACGCCTTCCTCCCGTTGCCGAAGGATCTTCTCAGCAACGGGCTTGACGGTGATCCAACCAGTCGGGCGCCCCGTCGACTCGCGGCCGCGGGTGTACGTCCACACACACGCCGCCTCATCTCCACCGGCGTCCACCCAGTCGGTGACCGCCTCAGCCGTCGCCTGCGACCATTGCGCGGTGTCCGGCACCGGGAGACCGATCATCCGCGCGGAACCGACGAACCGGTCGATGTGGCGGTCCAGGTTCCGGGCGGCACCGTCCCGGACGAGGAGGGTTTCGAAGATACCGTCTCCCCTGGTCACCCCGAGATCATCGGCGTAGATCATCGCTAGTTCGGGGTTGTGCCTCCGGGTCGGCCCACCAGAGGGCTCCACGATGAGGATGACGGGACTGGGACGAGTGCTGCTCATGTGCCCACCCTATCGCTGAACCGGCGGTTTCCCGCTGCGGGCACCCGACCGGGTGCAGCGACTAGCATGCGTTGTGTGGACTCCGACAACAGCACGTACCGCTCCGTTCTCCTCAATCGACCGGGGGCACAACCTGCACTCGGTCCCGATGCAGCGTCGGATACCGCGGGGGTCGCCTGGCACTATGGCGCTCCGCTGGTGGAACAGCGCGGAGTGGAGGACCCGGGTGTCGTGGTCGACCGGTCCCACCGCACCGTCATCTCGGTCGGTGGCCCCGATGCCGCCGACTACCTGAATAAACTGCTGTCCCAGAAACTCGACGCCGTCGCGGACGGGTACAGTGCCGCCGCGCTCAACCTCGACGCCCAGGGCCGGATTCTCCATCACGCGGATCTCACGGTGACGGACGGCGTCTTCCACCTGGATCTGCCCGAGCCATCCGCCCACACGCTCGTGGACTATCTGGAACGGATGAAGTTCTGGTCCGAGGTGGAGATCCGGATCACCGATCTCGGGATCCTCACGGTCCTCGGAGCCACTCCTCCGCCGCCCCCGGAATCCGCGTACGTCCGCGACGTGGACTGGCGGGGACCGGTCCGTCGGGACATCGCGGTTCCCCGGGCACAGCTCGACGCGGTCGTCGACGAACTCTGTTCCCGGCGGGGCGGCGGGCTCCGTCTCGCCGGACTGATGGCCTGGACGGCGGAGCGGGTCAAGGCCCTCGAGCCGGAGGTCGCAGCGGACCTCGACCCGCGCTCCATCCCGCACGAGGTCCCGCACTGGATCGGCTCGGAGGATCATCCGGGGGCAGTCCACCTCGAGAAGGGGTGCTATCGCGGGCAGGAAACCGTCTCCCGGGTGCACAATCTCGGCCGATCCCCCCGGTCCCTCGTGCTGCTCCACCTCGACGGTTCCGCACCCGAACTGCCGGAAACGGGGGCGCCGGTGGTCGACCGGGGCCGCACCGTCGGAAGGGTGGGGACGGTGGTCCACGACTGCGACTACGGCCCCATCGCCCTCGCACTGGTCAAGCGCAGTGCACAGAAGTCGACGGGACTCACCGCGGGCGACGGGGTCGCCGTGTCCGTCGACCCAGACTCTATCGAACGCGAACGCGGCATCCAGCCGGGGCGGGCGGCGATCAACCGGCTCAAAGGACTGACGGACTGAGTCCCCGGCCCCGGGACAACGATGCCAACCGGTGGCGGTGATGCGACGTCTCCGCCACCACCATCCTGAACGGGGCTACCGAGAACCCGAGGTCACGGGCCAAAAGCGGAAAAATCCCCCGGTTCCAGCTATTGTGTCTAACAGGAATACACTGAACTAGAAACACGCCCTGGGGCGACGCATTCGCGTGCGCCCCGATCACTCCAAGGGGGTCAGACCATGGGTCGCGGCCGTGCCAAGGCAAAACAAGCCAAGGTTGCTCGTCAACTGAAGTACAACATCCCGGACATGGACCTGGATTCGCTCCAGCGCGAACTGTCCGGTCGGGATGAGGGGAGCCACCACTCCGAGGAGGACCGACCCGAAGATCCGTACGACCAGTGGGCCGACTGGTCCGAGGACGACGGCGCTGACGATGACAGCGCCTCCCGATGGCGCTGATCGGGTGACGCGGGACCACCCCGGTGGTCCCCTCTTCTTTTCCGCCCTCCCGACACCGGTAGGTGCCGCGGAGGGCGGAATCGATCAATTCATGCCTCGGCTGTGGACACCCCGCTCTCTGAACGAGCGGGGACTCCCCGCGTGGGCGAGAACGGGCGCCCCGGTTCTCTCAACAGGGAATGAAGACACGGGGCGCCCGTTTTCTTTCGCGCGCGGGTCTACTGGTGACTGCCCCTGAGAATCACCGCGTCGGTCTCCCCCTCGCCGCGGGAGCGGACGGTGCCGAGCTCCCAGCAGTCGATGTGCCGGGCAGTGAGCACCGCCAGCGCGCGGTCGCGGTCCTGCGGGGCCACGACCGCAACCATTCCGACGCCCATGTTGAAGGTCTTCTCCATCTCGTCCTGCGATACCTTGCCGAGATCCGCGATGGTGCGGAAGATCTGCGGCGGAGCCCACGTTCCGCGGGACAACTCGGCGGTCAGCCCTTCGGGGATGACACGGGCGAGGTTGCCCGCCAGTCCGCCACCGGTGACGTGGCAGAAGGTGTGCACGTCGCATTCCGCGGCGAGGGCCAGGCAGTCCCGTGCATAGATACGGGTGGGTTCCAGTAGTTCCTCGCCCAGGGTGCGGCCCAGTTCTTCGATGTGTCCGTCAAGCGGGAGTGCGGCCTTCTCTAGCAGGACGTGGCGCGCCAGGGAGTATCCGTTGGAGTGCAGGCCGGAGGAGGCCATTGCGATGACGACGTCACCGGTGCGTACTCGCTCCGGGCCGAGGACCCGGTCGGCCTCGACGACACCGACGGCGGTCGCGGAGACATCGTAGTGTCCGGGTTCCATCACGCCGGGATGCTCCGCGGTCTCACCCCCGAGTAGGGCACATCCGGCTTGGACACAGCCCTCGGCGATGCCGGAGACGATCTCGGCGACGTGTTCCGGGACGACCTTGCCGATCGCGATGTAATCCTGGAGGAACAGCGGTTCAGCTCCACAGACAACCAGATCGTCGACGCACATGGCGACGAGGTCGATGCCGATGGTGTCGTGGACGTCCATCGCCTGAGCTACAGCGAGCTTGGTGCCCACGCCGTCCGATCCGGCGGCGAGGAGGGGGTTCTCATACTTACCGAGGGCGAACAGCCCGGCGAAACCGCCGATTCCTCCGCGGACTTCGGGCCGGGTGGCTCGACGGGCCAGCGGGGCGATGAGCTCCACCGCCCGGTCTCCGGCGGCGATGTCGACACCGGCTGCGGCATAGGAGGCGCCTTGCTCGTCGTGTGGGCTCATGGTGCGTCGTCTTCTCCTGGGATAGGTACGTACTCGGTGGAAGTGTGTGGAAGCGGGCGGTGCCCGAAGCCGTCGTCCGGCTGGACGCGCATCACCGTTCCGGAGCCGATCGTAGAGGACCCGGCCCCGGGTGGGGGCACGGATCAGTTCAACGCCGGTTCCCCCGCGGGGTTCTGCAGTCGGCGGACCAGCTCCGCGTTGGGGTTCCCTTCGGGCATGCCGAGCGGATAGTGGCCGTCAAAGCAGGCACAGCAGAGCTGGGTGTAGTCCTGTCTGGAGGCCTCCACCATGCGTTCGACGGAGACATACCCGAGGGAATCCGCCCCGATCGCGGTGCGCACCGCGTCGATCATCTGTTTCTCGTTGTCGCCCTCGACACAGTTTGCGAGGAGCTCACCCGGACTGGCGAAATCGATGCCGTAGAAACAGGGCCACTTGACGGGTGGGGACGCGATCCGAACGTGGACCTCACGGGCACCGGCCTCTCGCAGCATCCGGATCAGCGCACGCTGGGTATTGCCGCGCACGATGGAGTCGTCGACGACGACGAGCGAACGTCCCGCGATCACCTCGCGCAGGGGGTTGAGCTTGAGCCGGATGCCGAGCTGCCGGATCGTCTGGGAGGGCTGGATGAAGGTTCGCCCGACGTAGGCGTTCTTCATCAATCCTTGGGCAAACGGGATGCCGGATGCTTCTGCGTACCCGACCGCAGCCGGCGTACCGGATTCGGGAACGGGCATGACGATGTCCGCACCGTCGGCGGGATGATCGGCGGCCAGCAGTCGACCGATCTCGACCCGGGTGGCGTTGACGTTGCGGCCCCGGATCGTGGAGTCGGGGCGGGCGAGGTAGACGTACTCGAACACGCAGCCCTTGTGATTCACCGGGGCAAAGTGTTCACTGCGGACACCAGAAGCATCGATGGTGATCATCTCACCGGGTTCGATGTCACGGACGAAGGAAGCACCGACGATGTCAAGTGCCGCGGTCTCGCTGGCGACGACCCAGCCGTTGTCGAGGCGTCCCAGGGAGAGCGGCCGTACCCCGTTGCGGTCGCGGGCCGCGTAGAGGGTGTTGCCGTCGGTGAAGACGAGGCAGAAGGCACCCTCAATACGAGGGAGGAGTTCCCGCGCGGAGTCGAGCATGGTGCGTCCCGAGCCGATGCGGTACGCGAGCAGCGCGGTCATCACATCGGAGTCACTCGGCGCGGTCTCAGGGTTGACGAGCTTCTTCGCCGCGGCCTCATCGAGGAGCTGGAGATAGTTGACGATGTTCCCGTTGTGACCGAGGGCCACGTCCGTGTCATCCGGGGCCATGCGGAACATCGGTTGGGCATTCTCCCAGCAGGCGCCGCCCGCCGTGGAGTAGCGGGTGTGCCCGATCGCCAGATCACCCTTGAGTGCCGCGAGGGACTGCTCGTCGAAAACCTGGGACACGAGTCCGAGGTCCTTGAACACGACGATCTGGTCGCCGTCACCGACGGCGATACCCGCGGCCTCCTGGCCGCGGTGCTGGAGCGCGTAGAGACCGTAGTAGGTGAGTTTCGCGACGTCCTCGCCGGGCGCCCACACGCCGAATACACCGCATTCCTCGCGGGGTGGATTCTCCCCGTGGTCATCGAGATCGACCCTGCGGTTTCCACTGGGCCGCTCATCTGTCATCTCCGGCTTTTCACTGACTGCCACATCGCATCATGGTAGCCGTCGCGAGGTACAACCCCCAATAACCGGGGGCGTCGGGACCGCTGCTCATTCCCCCGGCCGGGACAGGTGAAGCACCGGGAGCCACCGGGCGATCTCGTCGGCCCTGGTTCCCGAGACCTCGATACCGGGAGTGCCACGCAGATCATCGAGGGCGACCAGGCCGCAGGCGAGCCGGAGCCAGCTGTGCGGATCGCACTCGACCACGTTCGGCGGGGTGCCGCGTGTGTGCCGGAGTCCCTCGACGCACTGTACCGCGACGAACGGCGGGACCCGGACCTCGACGCTCTTGCCCGGCGCGTCTGCGGCCAAGGCCCGGGCGGTGAGCCGGACGGCGTCCGCGAGGGCTGTCCGGGGCGGGCGGGCGACTCCGTACTCGGGATCGTCACTGCGGATCCAATCGGCGCAGGCGGCGACGGCCGCGTGGACTGCTGCTGGGTCGGGAGCCTTGGTCATGGTCCCCGACTCTAGCCCGCGGGAGGTTCTGCGTCCCGTGGAGTGCCCGTTCCCGCCCGCTTCGGGTCTTTCCCTGTCGCGAAAATTCCGCATCCCGTGGGGTATCCACCACCGGTTCCCGGCAACCGCCGGGCGGTGGGCAGGATGAATGTCCCGGTCGGGCCGGCCAACGGAACGACATTCCCACCGAACAGCGTTGGTTGGCTAGAGTTCAGATAGCTCACCAGTCACCCGATCCGAGGACGAACACACCCCATGCCGAACCCCTCCCCCGCTGTCACGCTCCGTTTCATGGCCAGCCCCACGGATATCCTCACCGCCGGTGCGCACGGTGTGGACGGCGGCCGGGTCCTGGAGTGGATCGACAAGGCCGCCTACGCATGTGCGACCGCATGGTCCGGTGCCTACTGCGTGACCGCGTATGTCGGGCACATCCACTTCGCCCGTCCGATCCCCTCCGGCCACATGGTCGAGGTTCGCTCCCGGATCGCGATGACGGGCCGGAGTTCGATGCACATCATCAACGAGGTGTTCTCCGCGGATCCCCGCGAGGGTGTCTACACCCGGGCCTGTGACTGCCTGGTCATCTTCGTCGCGCGGGATGCGTCGACCGGACGGTCGCAGAAGGTCCCGGAGTTCGTGCCCGGCACGGAGCACGAGAAGCAGGTGCATGCCGCGGCGTTGTCCCGCATCGAGCTGCGTAAGGCCATCGAGGAGGAGATGACCAAGCAGACCTACGACGGTCCGAGTGAGGCCCCGCGAATGATCACCCGCTTCCTGGCGAAGCCGACGGACGTGAACTGGGGCGGCAAGGTGCACGGCGGCACCGCGATGGAGTGGATCAACGAGTCGGCGACCGCCTGCACGATGGAGTGGTCGGGTGAGTACACCGTCGCCGTTTACGCCGGGGGTATCCGGTTCTACCGCCCGATCAACATTGGTGATCTCATCGAGGTGGACACCCGATTGATGCGTACCGACGCACGTTCCATGCAGACGTCGGTGCATCTGCGTGCCGGTTCACCGCGCGGAGGCCGGGACAAGCTCGAAACGGCGATCCACGCCACGGTAACCTACATCGGAGTCGACATCGACGGCAGTCCCCTGCCTGCACGGCAGTTCACGCCGCGCACGATAGAGGACATCCAGCTCTCCGAACACGCGGCGACGCTCCGGGAGTTGCGGGCGAGGTATCGCCCGCTACCGCTCATCAAGCGCTGAGGCCACGGTGTTCCCGGCCCTAGGGTGCGGCCTGGGTGACGACGATCCATACGGCGACGAGGTGCGTGGTCGCGGCGATGACGGTAGCTAGGTGGAACCACTCGTGGTACCCCATCCACCGCGCCTCACGCCCCGGCCACTGGAAGGCGTAGATCAGCGCACCGATGGTGTAGACGAGTCCGCCGGCGAACAGCAGCCACACCACCGCGGCACCCGCGTCGACCCACAGCTGCGGGATGACCGGAACGATCAGCCACCCGAGGGCGAGATAGACCAGGACTCCAAGCCACCGCGGATGGTGGATCCAGGCGAGGTTCATCACGACGGAGACACCCGCGCCGCCCCAGGCGACAGCGAGCACCCACCTGGCCGTCTCCGGAGGAAGAGCGATCAGGCAGAACGGGGTGTACGTCGCGGCGATGAACACCGCAATCGTGGAGTGGTCGGCGCGGCGCCACCAGAGGACGGTAGAAGCCCGTTTCCAGGGGACCAGATGATAGGCGGCAGAGACGCCGAAGAGGATGACGACGCCGACGGCGTAGACCATCACGCCGAGCGCCTGCCACCATGGCAGTCGGATCCAGGAGTAGGTGGCGAGGACGGAACCCGAGAACACGGCGAGGATCGCCGCGAAAAAGTGGATCCAGCCCCGGCTACCCGGTCGGGGCCCCCGGTCCGTGCGCCAGACGGTGCGTACAATCATCCCGTCCGCCCTGACGGAGGCGGTGTTCTGCTCAATGATCTGTTCTTCGGTGATGATCTGTTCTTCGGTGGTGCTGTTCTCCGCGTGCAATCTGGAACGTCGTCCGCCCCCGTGCATGTGAGTGCTCCTCGTGTTCGTCGCGTCATCGTATCCAGGAAACGGCACCCCTTGTCCCGGAAATACTCCGGTCTCCCGAAAGGTATCGATCCGGGATCAACGCTACGCTGACCGGACCGACGTGCGCCAGACATGCTGTTCCGGGGCTCAGATCATCGACCCGTCCGCCAGAACATCCGAGATCCGGTTCGCGGGAGTGTAGCCGGCGTCGAGCGCGGCGTACACGACGCTGAGCAGACTGTCCCGGACAGCGTCCTCCGCCACTCTGCAGGCAGCGGTGGACAACCGGATGCTGTGCCCGGTGTTTATCTGACGTGCGCCGACCTTCCGGACGCTTCTGCGCCACCACCGCGCGGCACCAAACCCCTCGCCGAACGCGAGAACGGGCACCGCTGCGACGGCTCCGGTCCGCAGATCCTGTACCCCATTGAGATCGGAGAGAACGGTGAAGCCGAGTTCCGGGAGGACACTCCGGGTTCCATCGGACAGGATCCACTTGGGGGGAGAGAAGACATCGGTCGTCAGATCCATCGCGGCCATCTGGCGACACGCGGCGGTCAGCCGGAGCCGGGCCTCGTGGGCAGGGAGCTCAGCGAACTCCGACCGGCGTCCCCGGACGGACTCATCGAATCCGGCGAGCACGATCTCCGCCCCCGCTTCACGGCAGCCATGGATGAACTCGAGCACGTCCGGATGTCTGCGCAGCGCCCAGTCGCGGGAACAGTGCGGGGCAACCCGCAACGCCGGTCGCACACCGTGCGGGGTGAGCTCGGACATCAGTGCCCGGGCATACTCAAGGTTCTCCGACCGGAGGGAAGAAAGCGACAGGGAAAGCAGCGGCCGGTTCATGTCGGTCATCGTCGCACACCCGCATGAATCCTGGGTGAGACCGGAATGAACAACGCGTTCTCTTTTCCCACCGCTCCGCATCCAGCAGGGCGGTGGTGGGTTATAGTCGGCCCCGACCGGAAAGCAGGACCACACCGATACGGGGACGGCACGATGACGCAGACAACCTACGCGATGAGCTTGCTGCGGGATGCCGGGGGCCTCGGGTTCTCCGGTCTCGTCCTGATGCTGGTGTTCATCGCGATGCCGGTGACGGCAGTCCGTCTGGAGCTGCGGCGCAACTCTGACCCGTTCCGACTGATCCTGGTCTTCTCTCTGGTCACCCTGCTACCGGGTCTCGGTTTTCTGACCTGGTATGTGATCTACCGGCGGGAGCAGCTGCGGGATCTCCGGGATGCCGCGGCTGCCGGGAAGGACAGCGACGTCGGGAACGCCGACTAGTCCCCGAGGCTCTCCACACCGCGGGCGCGGTGGGCGCAGGCTTTCTGCGCACGCCGGTAGCGCAGCCGGATGTCGTCGAGGTCCCCAGAGTTCGCCACGGTCCGCTGGGCGTCGGCCCACACCAGATCAGCGTGCCGTCTCAGATGGTCCAAACGTTTCCGGTCGGTGACGATCCCCGCAACATCCCCCAATCGGTCGAGCAACCGGATGTAGACCGCGGTACAGCCGGACGCGTTCTGCCGGAGTTGGTGGAACATCGTGTCGATGAGGCCCTTGAACGTGGTGACCGCGAACTCGACACGCAGCATGTCGTCCCGGGTGATGACGCCCCGGGGCAGTTCGCGGTTCTCCAGGCGGGCGAGCGACTCCGCGAACCGGTCAATGACGCCCATTGCCGTGAACGGGTCGTTCGTGCCGGGACTGAGCGCCCGGACCCCGACCTCAAGGAGTTGGTTCACCGCGAACTCGAGGTCCTGCGAATCATCCCGGTTCGCACCGAGCAGCAGGCAGTCCGTGATCCCGTCCGGGACCCCTTCCCCGTGCACCACCCGGGCTATCTCTGATCCGGTGAGAAGATAGTCTCCCGGCCGGACGAGCAGCTGCACCACACAGTCATTCTCCTCGGCGATGTCCGCGAGCCGAGGGTAGTCGACCTGCTGGACGTACCCGCAGCGGTCGGTGACCACCGCCGTCGCGTCGTCAAAGAATCCGTCCGCGGCACGGGAGACGTCGCCCTGTTCCTCGGCGACGTCCGTCCCCCTCTCGAGCGCCCGGGACAGATCCCCGGTGAGGAGATTGACCACCCGCGTCATGTTGATGGACTGGGCCATGTGGTTGATGTAGTACACGAGGAATCCGACGCACAGCGCGACGTAGACCATAGCCACACTGACGTTGTAGTGCGGGATGAACACGGTGTCCCCGGTGCCCGCGGACACCGCCCGCAGGCTGAACAGGGAGAACGCGAACGTGGCGAGGAAGATACCCAGGGTGGCCTGGATCCCGCGGTCCGCGAGGAAACTGTGCAGCAGCCTGGGTCCCATCGTGGAGATCACCGACGACAGTGCGGCGATGGTGATGGAGAACAGCGTGCCCGCCACGCCAATAGACATTCCCGTCATCGCCGACAGCAGACTCCGGGCACCTGATTCACCACCCGCGTACACGAATTCCAGGGACCCAGGGACACCGAGGTGACGCTCCAGCACGATCAGGGACTGCGCCAGCGCCACCGAGAACAGCACCATGACGGCGGGCAGGAACCAGAACAGGCCGAACGTACGGGCTAGGCGGTGCCGGAGGAAACTCATGGGGTGAGTGTATCGGCGGTCGCTCCTACCCATATCTTCAGTCTGAACCACCTACGGGGTCCTCACAAGCGACTCCACCTTCGGGTCATCTTTTTCCGGGTAAAACAGCTCAATCATGAGCTCGACGAGTGGATGGGACACGATGATGGCAAGGACAACAGCCAATCCCTTGACAGCGTCGGCGATATGAGGCTCCGACAGATAGATCCTCGCGATCGCATGAAAGCTATATAACAAGACAATTCCCGCAGCCAACGATTTGTTCACCTTGGACTTGACTACCGCCTCCCTGAATCTCTCCGGGTATGTCAGAGCCGCGGCAATGGCGATCAGGAGCGCACAGCACACGAGGATTCCGAAGTACCGGATCATTTGCAGGTCCGCTCTATTCCCCGGATCCGGCATGTTCTCAACCGAGTATGCTTCACCCCTGGGAAGAGTCCAGAGAATCAGACCGGCAAGCGTAACCACGTACAAGACGAACAGGTAAAAATGCTCCGGCAGCCCCATGTACCGCTGGACAAGCTTGTTCGACACACACCAAGTGACTTTCTTCCGCATGAACAACGAACCTCCAGATTTCAGGAGCACCGCGTAGCTGAGATCTCGCGGTGACTTAATCCATCGACACCTTGTCGACACCCACAACCTATACAGCAGACATGACACACCTCCTCTTGATTAGATCACATGTTCGATTCAGGAAGGGGTGTGTCAGCAACCTGGCTCTTCGGCCCCAGCCCCAGCGCTGTTCAGGCAGTCCAGAAGCGAAACAGCGGGCCGGAACCCGACGTGGTTCCGGCCCGCTGTTCAGTGCCTGAAATCGAATCCCGGGGCTACTCCACCACGGAGTTCGCTCCGACGGCGTGGCCGAAGACACCGGGCAGGGTGGCCTGCCAGGCCTCGCGCAGTTCGGTGACCGAGACCTCGAGGTCCACCCCACCGCTGACGCGGATGAGTGCGGCGTCGCCGAGTTCGGTGGTGGTGCCCAACTTCGTGAACGGAACACCCTTGACGCCGGCGCGACGCTCGAGTTCCTCGGCATCCTCCGGGGCACAGGCAACGAGGACGCGGGACGCGGACTCGGAGAACAGCGCCACGAAGGGATCGTCGTGAACGCCGGAGAGGTCGATGTCCAGGCCGATTCCGGTGTCCCGGCGGGCGGTCATAGCGAGTTCCGCCAGCCCCTGGGCGAGGCCGCCCTCGGAGAGGTCGTGCGCGGCGGTGATGACGGGTGTTTCGCCGCCGTCGACAGTCTGTGCGGAGAAGAGTTCCGCCAGCGCGGCCTCGTCGGCGAGATCCACGGTCGGGGGCATGCCGGCGAGCTGGTCGTGGTTGATCTGCTGCCAGATGGAACCGCCGAACTCGTCGCGGGTCTCGCCGAGGAGGTAGAGCACCTCGCCGCCGTCGACGGTGCCGAGCTCGTGCCCGATGCGGCGTTTCACGTCGTCGATGACGCCGAGGACGCCGACAACGGGGGTCGGGAGGATCGGCTCGGTGCCGGTCTGGTTGTAGAAGCTGACGTTGCCGCCGGAGACCGGGATGCCGAGTTCGACGCAGCCATCGGCCAGTCCGTGCACGGCCTCGCGGAACTGCCACATGACGTCCGGGTTTTCGGGGGAACCGAAGTTGAGGCAGTTCGTCACGGCGACGGGGCGGGCACCGGTGACGGCGACGTTGCGGTACGCCTCGGCGAGTGCGAGTCGGGCACCGGTCTCCGGGTCGAGCTTGGTGTAGCGCCCGGAGGCGTCCGCCGAGACGGCGACGCCGCGCCCGGTGGTCTCGTCGATGCGCAGCACGCCGGAGTCGGCGTTCCGGGCGAGCACCGTGTTGCCGCGGACGTAGCGGTCGTACTGCTCGGTAATGAAGGCCCGGGAGCACAGCGCCGGGGAGGAGATCATCCGCATCCAAGCGTCATGGATCGCGGCGGCGTCGGTGGGCTTGTCCACCTCGACGGGCCGCTGGAGGTCGTCCTGCCAGTCGGGGCGGGCGAAGGGGCGCTCGTAGACGGGGCCCTGGTGGGCGATGGTGTGTGCGGGGGCGTCGACGACGGTCTCCCCGCGGTGGGTGATCACGAGGTGGTCGTTGTCGGTGACCTCGCCGATCTCGGCGCAGGCGACGTCCCAGTGGGCGCAGATCTCGAGGAAGCGGTCGACGTTCTCGGGTGCGACGACCGCGCACATGCGTTCCTGCGACTCGGAGGCGAGGATCTCCGCTGCGGTCATGTTCTCGGCGCGCAGGGGCACGGCGTCGAGGTTGACGAGCATGCCGCCGTCGCCCGCGGCCGCGAGTTCACTGGTGGCGCAGGACAAGCCCGCGCCGCCGAGGTCCTGGATGCCGACGACGACACCGGCGCGGTAGAGGTCGAGGCAGCATTCGATGAGGACCTTCTCGGCGAAGGGGTCACCGACCTGCACGGCGGGGAGCTTGCGTTCGGCGCCCTCCTCGAAGGTGTCGGAGGCCAGTACGCTGACGCCGCCGATGCCGTCGAGGCCCGTGCGAGAGCCGAAGAGCATGACCTTGTTGCCCAGCCCGGAGGCGAAGGCGAGTTTGAGGTCCTCGGTCTTCAGGGTTCCCACACACAGGGCGTTGACGAGGGGGTTGCCGGCGTAGGAGGCGTCGAAGACGGTCTCGCCGCCGATGTTCGGCAGGCCGAGACAGTTGCCGTAGAAGCTGATGCCGTCGACGACACCGGGCAGGACACGGGCGGTGTCGGGGGCGTCGGCCGGGCCGAAGCGCAGCTGGTCCATGACGGCGATGGGGCGGGCACCCATGGCCATGATGTCGCGGACGATGCCGCCGACGCCGGTGGCCGCGCCCTGGTGGGGTTCGACGTAGGAGGGGTGGTTGTGGGATTCGACGCGGAAGGTGACGGCGTGGCCGTCTCCGATGTCGACGACGCCGGCGTTCTCCCCGATGCCGGCGAGGATCTTCGAGTTCATCTCGTCGGTGGTGGTCTCCCCGAAGTAGCGGAGGTGCACCTTCGAGGATTTGTAGGAGCAGTGTTCCGACCACATGACGGAGTACATGGCGAGCTCGGCGTCGGTGGGGCGACGGCCGAGGATCTCCCTGATCCGGGCGTACTCGTCGTCCTTGAGCCCGAGGCTGGCGTAGGGCTGTTCGGCGTTCGGGTCGGCGGTGGCGGCGTCGACGGTGTCGTTGAAAGTCATGGTGTTTTTCTCCGGTGTCCTTCTCGTGATGGCGCGGTCAGGCACCGATGTGGCTGATGGCGGACAGGAACAGTTCCAGGCCGTCGGTGGATGGCCCGGTGAGCTTCTCGACGGCGTGCTCCGGGTGCGGCATCAGGCCGACGACGCGACCGTCGGCGCTGCTGACGCCGGCGATGGCATTGACGGAGCCGTTGAAGTTGTCGGTGTAGCGGAACACCACGCGGCCCTCGTCCTCGAGCATCGTCACGGTCTCGGCGTCGGCCTGGAAGCGGCCCTCGCCGTGCTTGGCGGGAATAAGGATTCTCTGCCCCTGAGCCAGGGTGTTGGTCCACGCGGTGTCCGCGTTGGCGACCTCCAGATAGGTGTCCACGCAGTGGAAGTGCAGGCCCTCGTTGCGAGTCAGCGCCCCGGGGAGGAGGTGGGCCTCGGTGAGGATCTGGAAGCCGTTGCAGATCCCGAGCACCGGCATGCCCTTGTGCGCGGCGTCGATGACCGCACGCATGACCGGTGCCAGCGCGGAGATGGCACCGCTGCGCAGGTAGTCGCCGTAGGAGAATCCGCCGGGAACGACGACCGCGTCGACACCCTTCAGGTCCTCGTCGGCGTGCCAGAGTTCGTGAACCTCGGCGCCGGCGATGCGGGCCGCACGCGCGGCGTCCACGTCGTCGAGAGTGCCGGGGAAGGTGATGACACCGATTTTCGCGGTCACTGGGCTCACGCCTCCCCGCGGACGATGGTGAACGTCTCGATGACGGTGTTCGCCAGCAGGGTTTCCGCGAGGTGGTTCAGCTGCTCGTCGGTGACGGTGTCGTCCACCTCTAGTTCGAAGCGCTTGCCCTGACGGACGTCCGCGACGCCGTCGATTCCGATTCGTCCCAGGGCACGGTGTACGGCCTGTCCCTGCGGATCGAGGATCTCTGCCTTCGGCATCACATTCACAACTACACGGGCCACGGTGTGTCAGCTCCCTATTTCACTGGTGTCAGGGGTGGTTCCGGCCCACGCTCCGTGAGCCGACGGATAACGGCCTTAAGACTACCGGCTACCGGGGCGTTCACACAGCTGCCAGGGGGTGTGCCCGCCCGTTCGACGACCGCCGTTGTTCCCCTGAGTGCCGGTACGCACCGGAAGGCTCCCGCGGCCGCGGCATCACGCCGTGGGGCGGGCACCGTCTCCGAAAACCGGTGCCCCGAGCCGTGATCCGGTGACCGCGTAGGTGACCGCAACCGTTCGAGTTGACCCCGGAGAGTGAATTCACCTGACACAACTTCCCGGCACTCGTCCCGGGAACCATTTACCGGCTACCACTTCCCCATCACGCCCTCACCCAACTTGTTTCCACCCATACCGGGACAACCGACCCGGTATGGGGGAAACACAGGGATGACGGTCATCCCGCGGCCGCGGCACAACGCCCTCCCCTCCCCACTGAAGGTTTCCCGCTCTCCTCAGCACCGGCAGCTGCACGCCGGAGGGGTGATCGGAAGTGATTATTGATACGCCAATTGCAGGATTGATTGAAGCTTCAGAAGTGCCGCTATACCATGGCCGAAAATCATATAATTTCCCTCGGAAAAATCTGGGCATTGAGCCGAACCCCGCCTTGTCCACCTCGCGAACACCATTGAATTCGATGGTTTCACCGTCACACCGGTATCCGGACAATTCAGCCCCCCTTTCTCCGCCTGCCACGGCATCACCCCTCAGGAGCACACATGACAACCGTATCCAGATATCTCCTCATACTGATGGCGGCGCTCGCTCTCATCTGCGGGGTCACGCTGCACCCGCAGATGTCGGGTACCGCCGAGGCCCAGACCGCTGGCGTCGTGCTGGCGGGGCCGACCATTGCCACCGGCGGCTCGTACACCTGCGCGATCATCACTGACGGAACCGTCCAGTGCTGGGGGTACAACCGTTTCGGTCAGCTGGGCAACGGGACCACAGTCGACTCCGCAACGCCGATGACCGTCACCCGTCTCAGCGGGCCAGCCACCGCTCTCAGCACATCCGGAGGCCACACCTGCGTACTCATCGAGGACGGCTCAGTCGAGTGCTGGGGCATCAACTCGCACGGCGAGCTCGGCGCCAGACCCGGAAACCACTCGAGTACACCAGTGACGATCACCGGGCTCAGCGGGCCAGCCACCGCTGTCAGCGCAGGCGGGGGCCACACCTGCGTACTCATCAATGACGGTTCCGTACAGTGCTGGGGACGCAACGACGAAGGCCAGCTCGGCGATGGAACCACCAGGGACTCCACGAAACCGGTGACCGTCAGGGGACTCGGCGGCACAGCGGTCGCCGTCACTGCAGGTGGAAAACACACCTGTGCGCTGATCGACGGCGGCGACATCCGCTGCTGGGGCTCGAACTACAACGGTCAGTTGGGTAACGGGCGCGCCGACGACTCGACCCAACCGGTGAAGGTCAGGGGAATCCCGGGAACCGCTGTCACCGTCAGCGCGGGTTTCGGTCACACCTGTGCACTCATCAATGACGGTTCCGTGCGCTGCTGGGGGCACAACTACTACGCCGAATTGGGCGACGGCACGAAGAACGACTCCAACACCCCGGTAGCCGTCCGGAATCTCCGCAGACCGGCCACTAGTGTCGTCGCAGGTCCGACCGAGACCTGCGCCATCATCGGCGACGGTTCCGTGCAGTGCTGGGGACTGCACCTCTACAGCCTGGGGAATGGGACCGATCACTTCTCCCCGTCTCCGGTCACCGCAACACTGGTCAACGGCACCGCGACAGTAGTCACCACAAGCGGTGAAACCGAAGGCGGTTCCTGTGTACTGATGGACAGCGGTGAGGTTCAGTGCTGGGGCGCCAATCACAACGGCGCGCAGTCGACCGTGCCGGTGACCATCACCGGATTGGCCGGCCCCGTTCTGCAGCCTGGGACCGCACCGTCGCCGTCCGAGTCATCTCCGCCCCTGGCGGATCTCTCATCAATGCTGGATACATCGCCGTCGCGGGGTGGCACAGGGCTGATCGCGATTCTGACGATTCTCGGCGCATCAGCGGCCCTGGTCGGCTACCTGAACTCCACCGGATTGTTCCGTATTCCGGCGATCCAGCTGCCCCCACTTCCGCGTTAGGGGACCGAGAACCCAGCACGGCAGCACACGCCCGCGCTGCTGTGGGCACAGTTCACCGCTCAAATCCCCGATCATCCGCTGCCACGATCCCCGAGGGTCGTGCACCTCGTGGCGCGCGTGCGCCAGTGGATCGGCCCGAGTATTCCCCACGGTCATCGCCCACCGGCGCATCTCAGGTACGTCCCGCGTGCGACGCAGATGCAGTCACCGCAGTCCGTGGAGTGAACCACACACCGGATTGCCGGGACGCGGAGTATCACGGTCGCCGCGCCTACCGGCGCTTCCGGCGGTAAGGGGTGGCGCGGAGTTCGGTGTAGCCGGGTTCGTCACCACCCTGGATGCGTTCCCACACATCAAGGTAGAGCTCCGCCGGGGGCATGACCTGCGGACAACCGGCGATCATGCCGCGCACGCGGTGATCCTCCCACAGCAGATGGTGGGGAGCCTTCCACACCTCCATCGGGCGATCGGGGCTGGACGCCTCCATCCAGCCCCCGGGCAGGAACCTCGTCCGGTTGGCACCCTTGCGCTTGGCCTCGATCACTAGTCCCCGCTGCAGCAACTCGGTGGCGGCTGCGTCGAGAGCTTTCCTGGTCCACCCGTTGAGTTCCCGGATGACCTTGTCGTCGGGAGCGGTCAACGCGAGGAGCTCCAGCCAGTAGCGGGCCGCGTCCGTGCCCAGTCCCCTCGCATCCGCAACCTCCTGCACCAGGTGTGGGACAGCCACCGCCGGATCCCACCGGCGCGGGTCCGGAGGGAAGCCTCCGGACTCGAGCCAGCTGATGAGGTCGTCCATGCCGCCGGCTGCAACGATCCGGGCGAGAACGGGGACGGGTTGATCGTCCACCAGCGTCCAGCTGTTGTCGGCGAGCCCGGGGATCGGGACCTGCCGGTCCCATTCCCTCCGTAGGGTATCGGGGCGTTCCCGCACCCAGTCTGCGGCCGACCTCATCTGGCAGGCGATCCAGGCGGCCTCGTCGGCACTGATGGAACACTCGACCGCGATAGTGATCAGCAGCCCGAGATAGCCATCGCGGACACCGGTATCGTCGACGACCTCCTCGCCACGCAGCAGCCGGCGAATGGTCCGCTCGTCGGGGTCGGTCTGCCTCCCGACGAGAAGGTCCAGGTCCGAGTCAGTCAGTCGGACCGCAGGTTCACCAAGGACACGGCCGATCGCCGCGCTTACCCCATCGGTGTCTGGGTGTCCGGTGGTGATTTCCGTGGGGTTGTCGGGGTTGACGGCGGCTGCGAGGATCGCGGCGCACTCCTCGGGTTCGAACTGGGCGATGATCTCGCGGACCGTCTTCGACTGCTGCACGGTCAGTCCCAGCAGGGCACGCTGCTCTTTCGTCTCCCGGTGAGTGGGTGGAAGGGGTGCGCCGAGGAGCCGGAGCAGGACCTGGGCGGGAACGGCGGAGTCCCGGGCGATGGTGTCAGCACTGGCCCGGAGCGTATCCAGTCGGCCCGTCGTATTCTGGGAGTCCTGCGCATCGACGGCGTCAAGCACTGCGGTGAGGGCGGCCGCCTCCAGGGAAGTGTCCGCACTGTCCCCCAGGTCCACTCCCATCCAGTGCCGCTTGTCCACCGGCGCGAGCAGGACGATTCGGTCCCCGCGGCCGGTTGATCCGGTGCAGTTGTGGTCGTACCTGTAGCTGATGACGGCGCAGTCGTCGTGCCACCCCTCGTACAGGGTCTCGGTGGACTCCACGGCATCGGCCGGAACCTCGACGTAGCGCCAGCCGTTGCACACCAAACCGGCCTTCAGCAGCGAACGGACGAACACCGCGGCCTCGCGACGCAGCTCCGGCGACAGACACGGCGCGGCGACGAGGGCGGCGAGCACCCGCTCGTTACCGATGAAGCCGATACCCCAGTTGATGCGGTCCCATTCCTCGTAGCCGTAGCTGTGCAACTCATTTCTCTGGATGACGCACCCCAGGTTCGTGAGGAGTGCCCCGTAGTTGTTGAGCCCGCCACCACCGGTCCCCAGATACCCGTGGATGTAGGCGTCGAGATCCTCGCTGATATCGGGAACCCGGAAATGCCTGTCGACCGGGGGGTGGATCTCGTTCATCGCCTGCGCCAGTTCCGCGCTGCGGCACACGAGCCCGTCGATGGCGTCGATGACCACCGTGTCCCGGACGCCGAGACGCTCAGCGATGAGTTCCCGCCGGTGACCGGGGTTGAGATCGTCGTCGAGCAGCGGGGCGACGTCGTCCGCAGTAACCGTGCGCAGGCTGGCGCTGAGTATCTCATCACGGGCGGAAAGGAAGTGGAGACAGGTGTCCGGGAGATGGTCGAGGTAGCTCTGTCGGCCGTCTCCCTCACAACTCTGCGGGAGGCGGTGGCCGGTGACCGCGTCGATGAAGCCGTCTGCACAATTGACGACTACTCCACCTCCCGGGCGGGCGATCGCCGTGGTCGGGCTGAGCCGCCGGTCCCGGGGAATACGGAATGTCCCCAGTGGGCCGATGATGTGGTGGTACCGACCGTGATCCACGGGGAAGTTCAGGTGCCAGCCACCGCAGTGCCCGGTGAGGCTGTCCGCTGTGGTGCCGGTGATGGGCAGACAGGTGGAGTACTCCAGCCTGTGCACCGTATCCCAGTCCGCGTCGGGGTCGCCTGAGAACTCCCACACCGCGGGCGGGAGAACACCCAGGTCGAGGTCACCGACGGGGCCGCCGAGTTCGGTGAGGCGTTCGGGCCAGTATCGTAGGTCGATCTCCCCGCATCTTTCCCCGGTCCGGGGATCGAAGCTCGGGCAGGCGTGATGCACCAGGGACCGCACGCCGACGACAGCCGACGGGGTGACCAGCACGGGTGACTGCCAGCGACCGGCGGTGACGTCACCGTCGGTGATCAGTCCGTTCGCGGTGATCCGACCGGTGCCGATCTCCCAGCTGGCCGAACCCTCCACCGACGTGACGAGCTCCCCGGTGTCGTGCCCCGCATCGTCGCCGCTCCAGAAGACACTCTCCTCGTGCGCGTGGCGGGCTTTGTAGCTGACCCGGACACGCCCGCCCACCGTCCGCACGCCGACGACCTTGCCGACCTCCCCGGGTACCCGCAACTCACGCACTATGCCGTCGGCGTCGAATACCACGACGAACCCACCGCAGCTGACGGCGTGCAGCGGCCAGCTCTCGTGGATTTCCAGGGGGTCGGACTCCCAACTCCCGGGCACGGTGCGGCGGGTGTCGGTGCCTGCGGCGAGGGCGCGGACGCGCTCCACCGCCTCCTCCAGGGCGGGGAAGGTGTACTCCACCGCAAGCCCCAAACGGAGCGCCGCCGCGACCTCCTCGGCCCGGTCGAAGGCGAAGATCCGCTCGATCGCTCCGGGGTTGAACTCGTCGATCCTCGGGTTCCGCAGCCGCTGCACCGGTCCGTCGACGAATCGCTCGAGCGCCTCAAAGCTACCGGCGGCGGCCGCGCGCTCGGCGGCGAAGTCGTCCAACCGCATGTTCAGCAACGTGGTTGCGCCCGGGTGGCCGAGCACGGTGTCGGCGTGATGCGCGAGGAAACCGGGATCGAGGCTCCGGGCGGCGACGGGCCCGAGAACCGGGTCGGCGGCGAGGTGGCTCAGATCTCTGCGCGATTGTCCGGCCTCCTCGTGTTCTCCCCCCAGCCAGCACAACCACGGTTCGTTCAGGGAGTCGGCCCGGACCGAATCGTAGAAAGACCGGGGTGGGAAGACCACTCCAGCGGCGCACAGCGCGTCAAGGAGGTCGAGACTGAGGTTCCACAGGCCGCGGGAACCGCTTCGCCTGCCCGCGAGTGCGTCGTGGCCTGCGTCAATGGTCTCGATCAGGTGTGGGGTGGCGGGTACTTCTCCGGCCGCACCACCGCGAAGCTCGTCGACCAGGCGGAGGATCAGGTCACCTGTGGCGAGGGGGTCGGTCGTGACTGTCCGCCAAATCCCGCTGTCCCGGAGCAGGATGAGGTAATCGTCAACACCGAGTTCGCGGGGGCGCGCCTCGAGTAACCACGACGCCGCCTCCGGGTGTCGCCCGATGTAGCTGATCAGGGAATCTCGTACGGCATCGAAGAATCCCGCCGGCGCACGGCGCACCGCCACGAGCCCGACTATGCGCTCCAGCAGCGCCTCATCCACCCGGTCGGGACTCAATCCCGCAGCGGCACCGACATCGCGGAGATCGCGGGCGAGATCGGCGTAGGGCGGTTGCCCGCCGACGGCGATCCGGGCGGTGTTGAGTTCGAGCAGATAGTCGAAGGCGTCGCGGGGGTCCGCGAAACGCCCGACGGCGCCCTCGGCTTCGGCGGTCAGCTCGCGAGCACCCACAATGCCCAGGGACGAGAACTCGGTGAATACGGCGCGGTGGCGGGCGGGGTCCACGGGGATGCCGTGGGTGCGTTCGATCTCACGGGCACGGCCGAAGAACTGCAGGGCCAGCGCGTCGTTGCCGACGTCATGGAGGATCCGCGCGATCTCCTCGAAAAGCGGCGGAACGAAGTGGGGAGCCGACGCCGTGAGGTCGGCGGCGAGCGCCTCGAAGCGCTTCTTCACGTCCCCGGGCCGCGAATGCGCCACCCGGCGCGCCCATTCGACGTCGCCCACGAGGTGCAGGGCTTCTCGGGCATTGTCCGGGTCCACGAGAATCGGCCACGCGGGGAAACCGATCGCCGTTGGCCGTACCTGTCCAGCTCCGGTCGTGCGTGTGCGAGAGAATCCCTGGGCTGCAAGGGCGGTATCTTCGGCCTCCAGCAGGGGCTCCGCGACGAGCCGCACGATGGTGTGCGTGGGCGAGGCGTAGGTCGCGGCCACCAGGGGGACCGACCGGGCGTTGGCGGGTGGTTCCGCATCCGGGGGCAGGATCGCACCACGGCGGAGTTCGGAGTCGACGGCGTGCGGGGTGGACATCATTTCTCTGTCGGTCATGGCACTACCATCCATCAATCTCGGTTTCCAGAGTGCCACCGGCGTAGATGTACCGCCCCATGCGGATCGCCTCGGAGTAGGCGACGGGTCCGACATCCTCCGGGCTGATCGTCCGACCGTCACGTTCGAAGTACAGGTAGTCGAGGTCCGCACCATCGTCGAGGCCATCAGTCCGGATTTCGAGGACCGCGGTGGTCAGTACACCTGATTCCCCCACCGTGACGCGGACACCGTCGAGGCTGGCCACGAACCCGGCGTCACGAGCACGTTCCAACAGGTCGGAGGTTTCTTCGTACATAGCGTCTGCATAGGCGCCGAGGGAGGCCCGCAGCGTCTCCTCGTCCTCGGGCCTGGGATGGACCTCGCGGAACAACTGTTCGATGTTCTGGTGGATTCCCGAGTCGATGGCGAGCTCGCGCCAGGCGGCGATTCCGGGTATCTCGGCCGGGTGGGGAAAGGTCAGCGTCCCAGTGCCGGTGACGGCCACGGTGACGCTCCCGCTATCCGGGCTGAGCACGTGCAGCCCACGGTCATCGACGTCACGCAGCAGGCCGGTAACGGTGCCGGAGCGAATGACGAGATCGGTCAGCCAGTGGCGCCAGGCCTCGTCCTCCCAGACGGCCTCGATCAGGGCGAGAGGAACCTCCTCGCCGTTCAGGAACCAGCCGAGCACCGTCGACTGGCATCTTTCGTCGTGTCGGGCAAGTAACTCGCGGGTGGCGCTGAGTATGTTGAACGCCTCCGTTTTTCGCACCTTCGCGGGAATCGTCTTCAGCGGTCTTCCGCAGGCGTTGCGACAGCGGATCTCCCCGCCGTCCAGTGCCAGCTGGTAGCCGTCGGCGTCTATCCACTGCGGTTCGCGGGTTCTGTCACTCATGGGGATCCCTCAATCCGGGAAGGTCCGGGGCCGCACCACGACTACGCGTCCCCGGGAGCGGCGCCGTGACTATTCCTCTGCGAAAAACACTACATCGGCAGCTCACCTGCAGTCACCGTTGTTTCGACCGCAGGTACCCCCTCTTTTTCTCACCCGAACGCGGAGCGGTCCGCGTCGACGGGGGCATCCACCCGGTAGATGCCGGGGCGTCCCGCCGCGGTGGCATAGCTCTGCGCCCAATAGGAGGTGGCATCCGGATCGAGGACGGTGGCGGTGTGGAACCAGTCGGCCTGGGTGCGTTCGCGCGTGATGTCGACGCAGAGGTAACCGTGGTAGCGCAGGTCGATCCACTTGAACCAGGGGTCGAGATCCCTCAGGGTCTGCTGCGCGGGCTCCATCGCGGGCGCCGTAACGGCCTCGTACGCGCGGTCCTTCGTGACGGTGTCGAAGACGGAGGCGCCCGTGATCGACGGCGCGACGAACTCCGTGGCGACGGCCTCCCCGCCGCGCATCCGGCGGTAGGTGAAGGCGTCGCGGGGGATGTCGGCGGCCCACGAAGTGTGGATGTCGCCGGTGAGGAATACCACATCGGTCCGTCCGGCGGCGACGAGCGCGTCGATGAGGCGTTGACGTTCGGCCATGTAACCGTCCCATTGGTCGGTGTTCACTGCCAGTCCGTTGGGCGGGATTCCGAGCTGATTGACCAGCCAGTCATGGATAATGGGGTCGAGGGTGTCGGGGATGGTCAGCGGTGCGAACATCACCTCGTTTCCGATCATCTGCCACTGGGCGGTCGAGGTGGTCACCGCGTCGCTCAACCAGTCGAACTGGGTCTGCCCGAGCATGGAACGGGAGTCACGGCCGACCGCGCGGAGGAAATCCGGGTCGGTGACATTCGCCAGTCCCTGTTCGACCTGGACGTCCCGGTAGCTGCGCAGATCGGGGATGATCAGTTCCATGAGGCTGCCCCACCGCAGGGTGCGGTAGAGGTGCCGGTCATCTGCGGCCCCCTGCGTGCGCACCGGCATCCACTCGAAATAGGCGCGGGTCGCCGCCGACTTGAGCGCGGCGAACTCGGGGCCGGACCACTCGTTGTCGCCCGTAGCACCGGCCCGCCAGGTATTGTCTGCGAACTCGTGGTCGTCCCAGATGCAGACCATCGGTTTCGCGGCGTGCAGGTCGGCGAGGTGGGGATCCCGGTGATAGCACCCCTGCCGGATCCGGTAATCCGCGAGACTCACCGTACGGTGCGGCGGCTGGACGGGCCGGACGACGGTGCCGTATGTCCCGGTGTATCCGCCGGTCTCGTACTCGTAGGTGTAGTCCCCGAGGTGCAGGACAAACTCAATGTCCTCGCGGGCGGCCATGTCCCGGTAGCCGAGAAAGTGCCCGGCCTCGTAGTTGGCGCAACTGGTGACACCGAAGCAGACGTTGGCGTTGTGGTCGAAGCGTCCCGGCGCAGTCCGGGTGCGTCCCGTCCGGGAGACAGAACCCGCGGCGGGGCCGTCGAGGACGGTGAAGCGGTAGAAGTAGGTTGTCGCGGGTGTCAGGCCGGTGACGTCGATCTTCACCGTGTGGTCGAACGCGGCGCTCGTGTGTTCGCCGCCGCTGCGGACGATGCGGCTGAAGCCGGGGTCGAGGGCCACTTCCCACCGCACGGTGGTGATGTCGCCGAGGCCGGATCCCGGGGTCGCCTCGGGTGTGGGGGTCACGCGGGTCCAGATGATGACAGCATCCGGAAGGGGGTCCCCGGAGGCGACGGAGTGGAGGAAGGCGGGATTTCCCGGCGTCCCAGGATCCGCATGTGCGGCTGCCGGGCTCGATGCGAGCCGCGCTCCCGCGAGCGCCGCGCCGGTGAGGGCAGTGCTCTTGAGGAAAGTGCGGCGTCCGAGGCCGCGGTTGACGGCTCCGGTGACGGCTGGGCTGGGTGAAGGACGTGCGGCGTGCTGCATTCTCGGGTCCCCTGGGCTGATCCGGCGGGTGGCGACCCCGGGCCCTGATCCGCCCGGGGGTACCGCAGCACGGTAACAACCTCAGGTGACCGACACTTGGGGGTTCCTGCAGGTCAGGTAAATATCCCGGGTGGTTTCACCGGGATGCCTGCGATATTTCACCGGAGTTTCACCAGCCCGCCAGCGCAGGGTCACCGCATGGGGGTGCGCCCGAGGCGGACCTCGGGGCGTGCGGTGACGTTCGGCGCCAGCCGCGGCGCACCCCGGGGACCGGATCAGACGGGGAGATGCTGCTCAATCAGTTCGATGATCTCGTCATCCTCCGGTTCGGTCCGGGGGTCGAAGCGCCCGAGAACCTCTCCCGCCTCATCGACGACGAACTTCTCGAAGTTCCAGGAGATGTCCGCCCCACCGGTCTCCTTCTTGAGGAAGGTGTACAGCGGGTGCTCGTTCGCCCCATTCACGTCCGTCTTGGCGAGCAGCGGGAAGGACACTCCGTACGTCGAGGAGCAGAACTCGGCGATCCCCCCGGCGTCACCCGGCTCCTGCGCGCCGAACTGGTTGCAGGGGACACCGATGACGAAGAAGCCGCGCATGCGGAACTCGTCATAGACGTCCTGCAGCCCCTCGTACTGTCCGGTCAGACCGCACTCGCTGGCGGTGTTGACGATGAGCAGGACGTGACCGGCCCAGTCGGCCATGGTGGTGTCCCGGCCGTCGAGCGTGGTCACGGGAATGTCGTGGAGGGAACTCATACCGAACAAGTCTAGTGGCTCCGGTATGTGTCCAGGTCCACCTGCGGGGTGGGCTGGAGCCGTTCCGTGGCGGGGTTGACCACGGTCGGGTTCTTCAGGCCGACGGTGTCGTCCACCTCGGATTCGATGTAGGGGATCTTCCCGTCGAGGACGTCGTGGACGCGCTGACTGTCGATCGTCCCGGTCCAACGGCCGACGAGGAGGGTGTCCACGGCGTTGCCGACGGAGGCGGCCGCACGGACGGAGCCGATGCCGATGGTGCAGAAGATCACCGGGGAGATCATCCTCTTGATCAGGGACACGAACACCGTGCCGACGACCTTGAAACCGGCGGCGGCCTCGGGGGCGATTAGGCCGAAGGCGATGCCCGCGATGACGGCGACGATGACCGCGATGTAGAGCCAGTGGGTGCTGCCCTTCTTCGTCTTTGGCGCGGCGATACGCGGGCCGGAGATTCACTCCGGCTAGTGGTGGGTTGGTGCGTGGCCGGAGTGCACCCGGCGATGTGGTGACAATACGCCCACGACCACCCCGATCTACAGCCTGCTCAGACCCGGCAGCAAAAACGCTGTATTCAGGGGGTATATCAGAAAATACCCCTGCCCTACAGCCCCTCAAACACCCCCATGCGGGACCGGCGCCATCACGCCACCCGGGCACGACCGGATGCCGGTACCCGTCCCTCCGGGCTACTCGGTGCGGCCCGTCGCCTGGTTGATCAGCCAGGCATACTCGAACGCGGTCTGCCGCCAGCGCTCGTAGCGGCCGGAGACCCCACCGTGCCCAGCGGACATCTCAGTGCGGAGCAGGAAATCACCCGACGTCGCGGTGACGCGGAGTTTCGCTATCCACTTCGCCGGTTCGACGTAGAGCACTCGGGTGTCGTTCAGCGAGGTCACGGCGAGGATGTTCGGATAGGGCTTGGCCTCGATGTTCTCGTAGGGGGCGTAGGAGGCCATGTATTCGTACGCGGCCTTATCGTGCAGCGGGTCGCCCCACTCCTCCCACTCGGTGACGGTGAGTGGCAGTTCCGGCATCAGCATGCTGGTCAGGGGGTCGACGAACGGCACAACGGCCTCGATCGCCCGGAACCGGTCGCCGCCCATGTTCGCGACCGCGCCCATGAGCAGGCCGCCCGCAGATCCACCGAGGGCGACGAGCTGATCGCGGGTGGTCACGCGTCGATCCAGGAGGTCGTCCGCGACGTCGATGAAGTCGGTGAAGGTGTTCTTCTTCGACATCGTCTTGCCGTTGTCGTACCAGAGGCGGCCCATCTCCCCGCCGCCGCGGATGTGGGCGAAGGCGGTGATCATGCCGCGGTCGAGCATCGACAGCCACGACACCGAGAAGCCGGGGTCCATGGAGGATTCATAGGATCCGTACCCGTAGAGCAGGGTGGGGTTCGGGCGGGTCAGGTCGAGATCGGTGCGGTGCAGGAGGGACACGGGGATCCGGGCGCCGTCGCGTGCGGTGACCCACAGGCGGGTCGCCGTGTAGTCCCGCGGGTCGTAGCCGCCGCGGACCTCCTGTTCCTTCAGTAGCACCCGTTCACCGGTGGCGACGGTGTAGTTGTACAGCTGGGCCGGGGTGACGAAGGAGGTGTAGCTGAGCCGGATGACGGGGGCGTCCCACTCGGGTTGTCCACCGGCGCCGACGCTGCTCAGTTCCTCGTCGAAGCGGATCTCCTCGAAGGTGCCGTACCCGTCGGTTCCGTCGAGCCGCATGACCGCGACGCGGCCGATGGCGCCGGCGCGGTAGGCCAGGACGATGAAGTCACGGTAGGTATCGACGCCCTCGATGCGGACGTCGTCGCGGTGCGGAACCAGCTGCCGGAGGGAGCGCAGGTCGATGAGCCCACCGACGGCGCACTCCCCGACGGCGAAGTTCGGGCCGTCGGCGTTGTGGGTAATCAGCCAACGATCCTCACCTCCGATGACGGCATGGTCGACGTCATACTCGATGCCGTTTTCGCGCGGGAGCAGACACCGAAACTCCCCCGTCGGGTCGTCCATATCCAGCACCCAGGTCTCGCTCGTGGTCTTGGAACCGGTACTGATGAGCACGAACTTCTGACTGCGGGAAGTTCCGACGCCGGTCCAGAACCGCTCGTCTGGCTCGTGGAACACGCGCACGTCCTCCTCCGTCGGGGTGCCGACCCGGTGACGCCAAACGGAGTCCGGCCGCCAGGCGTCGTCGACGCGCTGGTAGAAGATGTAGTCCTCCCCTACCCAGGTCGCGCCGTAGGAGATGCCCTCCAGCCGGTCGTCGAGGAGTTTCCCCGTCTGCAGGTCCTTGATCCGGAGGGTGAAGCGTTCGTCACCTGCGGTGTCCACCGAGTAGGCAAGGTAGCGGCCCGAGCGGGTCACACTCGACGCCCCGAGGGCGAAGAACTCGTGCCCCTCGGCAAGTTCGTTGCAGTCGAGGATGACCGTCTCCCCCTTGAGCGTCCCGTCCTCGGGGATGACCGGCGGCACCCAAGCGTCGGCCCCAGGGTCCGCGGGCACCCGGCAGGAGATACCGTAGCTCGACCCCTCGACGGTCCGCCCGAAGTACCACCACTCACCGGCACGGGTGGGAACGGACATGTCCGTCTCCTTCACCCGGGACTTGATCTCAGTGAAGACGTTCTTCCGCAGGACATCCAGGTCGGCAGTCATCGCATCGGTGTAGGCGTTCTCCGCACGCAGATGGTCGAGGGTCTCCGATGATTCCTTGTCCCGCAGCCACTCGTAGTCATCGACGAGCCGGTGTCCGTGATACTCGCGGACGACAGGATGCCGGGCGGCGAGCGGCGGTCGTACGGTTTTCGGGCGTGTTGCTCCGGATTCTGCATTGTCCATTTCGTTGATGCTACTCGCGCACCGCTGGCCCCGCGTTCCCGGAACAGGCCCCGCGGAACAGCCCGGAGGAGGAGGGGCATTTCCCGCCGTATCCGTCAGTTCGGGCTATTGACCGTACTGGTGAATCCACCCCCTCAAACCACCCCCTATTTTCTGGGTCAGGACGGAACTGACCACTGTTTTCGTCGCTCACGGGAGAGCTGAAACATAGTGCCACAACGATTGTTAACGAATGAACACGTCCGCCCGCTACATTTAAGTCGAGTACCGTCTCGTACCGAACGCAGACGGAGTGCCTGCGGGTCAGCGGTGAAAAGCATGATCCGGGTGAACATCCCCGGAGTCCCGCCAACCACGGACGATCAAACCACCCCCTCGCAGGTACCCCCTGTGACATACACAGTTGAAAGAGGCACCATGTCCAAACCGATCGACAACATCGGTGAACACGAATCCATCGTGTCCCACCCCTACCTCTCAGCGAAGTCCCACGGTGACGTCGACCCGTTCGAGCACCACGACATCGGCCCCGGTGCACCCCACGAATCTCCGGGACAGCAGGCGGAAGCCGTCGAACGCAACGAACTGATCCGGCAGCGGGCCGGACTCGTCGGCGGCGTGCTCCTCGCGATCCTGATCTACTGGATCATGCCGAATGACACCACCACCCACGAGATGCGGGCAACCGCGGCGATCGCGACCCTCATGGGCATCTGGTGGATGACTGAAGCCATCCCGATCCCCATCACCGCGCTCCTGCCCCTCGTCCTCTTCCCGGCTTTCAACGTCGCCAAGATCAAGGACTTCTCCGGCGCCTACACCCAGGACGTCATCTTCCTGTTCATGGGTGGCTTCATGCTCGCGCTCGCCATGCAGCGGTGGAACTTGCACCGTAGGATCTCGCTGCACATCGTCCGTGCGATGGGCACCTCCTCATCGACGATCATCCTCGGTTTCATGCTCGCCACGGGGTTCCTGTCGATGTGGGTCTCCAACACGGCGACAGCCGTGATGATGCTCCCGATCGGTGTTTCTGTCCTGACCCTGATCAACGACAGCCTGGACGCCGACAAGAAGCGGGAACTCGGTGAGGACCCCGACGCCCTCGACGATTCCGAAGGTGGCCCCGCAGAGCCACCGAAGACGAACTTCGGTATCGCACTCATGCTCGGCATCGCCTATGCCGCGTCCATCGGTTCCCTCGGCACGATCATCGGTACCCCACCGAACACACTGCTCGCCGGCTACATGTCCGAACAGGGTCGCCCCATCAGCTTCGGCGAATGGATGCTCGTCGGTGTGCCCCTCGCGGTGGTCCTGCTTCTCGCCTGCTGGCTCCTGCTCGTCAAGGTTGTGTTCAAACCGGAGATCGACCACATTCCGGGTGGACGCGAGGTGATGCAGAAAGAACTCAAGGCGATGGGCCCGATGTCCTCCGGTGAACGTCTCGTCGGCATCGTCTTCGTCTTCGCGGCCGTCGCCTGGATCGCCGTTCCCCTCGTCTTCAAGGGCACGACCTTCGCGTCAAACTTCAGCTCCGCCGTCATCGCGATGATCGTCGGCATCATTCTGTTCATCATTCCGGCGGACCTGAAGAAGGGCACTCCGCTGCTCGACTGGCACACCGCCCTCGAACTTCCCTGGGGTGTTCTCCTGCTGTTCGGTGGCGGACTCGCCCTGTCCACCCAGTTCTCCGCCACGGACCTGTCCCTGTGGATCGGTGAACGCGTCGGTGCCCTGGAGAACCTGCCCATCGTTCTCCTCGTCCTCGTCCTCGGTGCGGTCGTTCTCGTCCTCACCGAGTTCACCTCCAACACCGCGACGGCCGCGACCTTCCTCCCCGTCGTCGGCGGAGTCGCCATCGGCCTCGGCATGAACCAGATGTACCTGGCCATTCCGGTTGCCCTGGCTGCCACCTCCGCGTTCATGCTCCCGGTGGCGACACCACCGAACGCCATCGCCTACGGTTCCGGATACGTCACCATGAACAACATGCTGAAGGCCGGAATCTGGCTCAATGTCATCGCGCTGTTCCTCATCACCATCATCGTGATGACGCTGGGTGTGGCCGTGTTCGATCTCAACAGCCCGCTGCCCGTACCCGTCGGCTGAGGTAGCCTCACCCACCGGCTCCGACGACAAAGACGACGACGCCCGCCCCGTGCGATCGGGGGGCGGGCGTCCTCGTCTGCGCTTCCTCAGTACCGAACTTCGGGGACCAGGGGAATCGCGGCGAGTGCGGTGGCACCGGTAGCTGGCGGTCGGTTCCGGGAGCTCAGCCGTCACACGTGATTCACATGCTGCTGACCGCTGGCGTGCACCCCGACCTCGACGTCGGGGTGGTTGGGAAAACGGACAACAAGTCAGACGCAGCAGCCGATCCAGTTACCGAACTTCTGACCGGACACCCGCTCATACGCCTCAATGTAACGCTCACGGGTCGCCTCGACGACCCCACCGGGAAGCGGCGGAGGCTGCGTATTCGAGGACTTGTCCCAGCCGGACTTCGGCCCGGTGAGCCAGTTGCGCACGAACTGTTTATCGAAACTCGGTTGGACCTTCCCCTCCTCGTAGACATCCGCAGGCCAGTACCGGGAGGAATCCGGGGTGAGGACCTCGTCCGCGAGGACAAGATGGCCGTTCTCGTCGACACCGAACTCGAGCTTGGTATCCGCGAGAATCAAGTCATGCTCGAGAGCGAGCTCCGCGGCCCGAGTGTAGATGGCCAGGGTCGCGTCACGCAGCTCCGTCGCGCGGGCTTCACCGAGACGCTCGGCAACCTCCTCGAAGGTGACGTTCTCGTCGTGATCACCGAACTCGGCCTTGGTGGCCGGGGTGAAGATCGGGTGCGGGAGACGCGAGGACTCCCGCAGCCCCTCGGGAAGCTCGATTCCGCAGACAGCACCGGTTTCCTGGTACTCGGTCAGCGCCGAGCCGGTGAGGTAACCACGGGCCACGCATTCGAAGGGGATCATCTCCAGCTTCTTGCACACGAGGGCCCGCCCAAGGACCTCCTCCGGGATCCGCTCATCGTCGATGGGACCCGCGAGGTGATTCGGGAAGTCGATGGCGTCGAAGAACCAGACCGTCATCGCCGTCAGGATGCGGCCCTTGTCGGGAATCTCTGTGTCGAGGACGTAGTCGTATGCGGAGATACGGTCAGACACGACCATCAGCAGGTTATCCTCGTCGATCTCGTAGATCTCGCGGACCTTTCCGGCTGAGAGATGGTTGTACTGGGAGAGTTCGGGGCGCATGTCGACACAGTCTAGCCCTGCGCCCATACCCGCGCCACGTGAACGGCCTGACTGATCTCCATCTGTGGCACATAGCACCGCCCGACCGCCACAGCAATCGACGGCAGCGCCAGTTCATCCCGATAGCAGAGGTACCAGGACTCGTGGCGGGGATGGAACTTCGACTTGAATGCAGCCAGCGACTTGAACCCGTAGAGGGGCTCCAGGAACGCGCCAACACGATCCAGCACGGCAGTAACGCCGCCGGTGTCCACTCCCCCCGTATGGGCGAGGGGCGCCCCCGAGAGTGAGATCCACTCGAGCCCGTCAGCCTGGGCCTGCAGCATGGTCTCTGCGATGAGGAACTCGACGACCGGCCGAAATCCTTCGGTGTCGCGGCGCATGAAGTCCAGCATCCTCCCGACGACCCGCCCGTCGCGGCGGACCGGCAACCAACTCGTCACCCCGTGCACCCGGTCGTCGTCGTCGAGAGCGAGCATCAAGGCGACATCCGGTGCCACGATCTCGTTGATGCCGCCCAGGGTGAAGCCCATCTCAGGCAGCGCCTTGTCCGCGACCCATTCCTCACTCAGCTCGATGATCTGGTCCCGCATCCCGGGGCCGAGTTCATTCCACGAGGTCCATTCCGCCCGGATCCCCTCTTTCCCGGCGCGGTTCCTCGCGGTGCGGACATCCTGAAACTTCTTGCCGCGGAACTCCACGGCGGTGGTGTCACAGACAGCTTCCGAGGCCACCTGCACCGACCGGAAGTCCGCGGAAGCACGGGCTTCCGCGAACCCGGCGCGGACCGAGTACCAGGCGACCCTGCGCCCACGGGTCGCGGCAAAGTCCTCGAACCGACGGGCGAGATCCTGCGGATCCGAGGCACCCGCCACGACCGGTTCCCCGACTGTGACGGCGACATCAGCATGCACCCGGTAAGCCACGTAGCCGTCGTCAGTGACGAAGTACCGGTTGCCGGGCCAGAGCGTCATCGCGGAGAGATGGTCGCCGGTGCCCGCATCCAGTAGCTCCGCCGCTCGTTTCCGGTTCCGGGTGTCTTCCGGGTCCCCGGTGGAGGTGATCGCGATGAACAGACAGAGTGCCACACCCGCCCAGAAGACGACGCCGATCCAGACGGACAGCACCCAACTCAGCTCACCCACGGGCACCAGCTCATGGTCGATGTTGTCGCCGAGCACCGGCGGGATGTAGTGCAGCAACCAGGACCGCAGGACCGACGGGAGATCCGCTCGCGGAAGGAAGTCGTTCCGGAGCGCTAATGCACCCAGGATCCAGGCCATCCCGGTTCCGAGGAGCAGTAGCAGGGTCCTCCGAGCCAGGGCGTGTACCGCGCCGCGGTGCACGCGCACACGGAAGAGCCGACGGTACCGGATGAGTAGCGCAAGGATCACGATCCATGGCAGGACGACACCGGCGAGATTCGACCAGGCGTACAGTCTTCCGCCGAACTCCTCGAGAAGCGTCAGCATCTCGAGGGTCAAGACTACGACGGTCGCGGACAGAGTGAGCACGGCGACACCGAATGCCAGTCGGCGTCCCCTCGCGATCCCGAGAGCAATGACGGCCATGAGAATGACCGGAAGCTGGTTGAGCAGGAACGGGCCGAGCCCCGACTCCCGCAGTTCATTCGTCGCCTCGGCGCAGGCCATCGAGGCCGGCTGTGCACCGCAGATCTCGAGGGCATGCCGCGGGCTGACCCCCGGGTCGAAGGTCAGGACCGCCACCCCGGACAAGGGGCCAGCGGAGTCTGGGTTGAGCCCGGCGACGAACGGACCGACCGCCACGGCGAGCATCGCGATCGCGAGCAGGGTGCGGCTCTCCCGGAAAGAGATAGACCCCGGACGGAGGGAGCGCTCCACCAGCCACTGCCCGATGAGCAGGCCGATGATCACAGCCGCGAGGCGCACGAAGTCGGCGACGATTCCCGAATAGAGGAACAGGGTGAGGGAGAACGCGAGGACGACGGCCCTGACCCGACGCCTCCAGAGCGCCTTCATCGAGGCCGAGGCGAACGCTGCGGTTCCGAACACCCAGGACACCGGCGTGAGAGTGTGCTGACCGTCGAGGATCTCACCCCAGTGACTGTCGGTGATGACGACCATCTGTGCCGCGGTAAGCCCGACGATCACCGCGAACGCCTGAATGACGACCGCTGCGATGGCGTACCTGTAGCTCCCGAGGCGACGCTCCGCCAACAGCCCCAGGGACACCAGTGTCAGGGATCCGAGGAGCACCGTCGACAGCGTCGGTCCGGTCAGCCCCGCGGTGAGGACCGCCCAGGGATGAAGGCTCGGGGCGGCCGCGCCAAACGCCTCCTCCAACGCGTCCCCGTCGCCCCGCCAGATGATGAACAACAGCCAGTTGATGATGAGCGCGACGAGGGTGATCGGCGCACTGATGAGGAGGTTTCCCGCCCAGTGGATACCGGTCGACGCAGTGCGCACGGCACTACGCCCCACGGTGCGCGGCGTGTTCCGCCGTTGTGCTTCCTGTTTCCCGCCGGCCATCAGCTCAGACCTCCCCGCTGAGCCGCGAAGTCGAGGGTCTCCCGGAACGCGTTGCGCCATGTCTTGTAGTCGTGGCTTCCGTGGACCGTGAAGAACTCGGTTTGCATACCCGCATCGCTCGTCACCTTCTGCATTGTCTTCAGGTCCCCGATCGCCTCGTGATCGTCCTCACCGGCGACGAATCTCCCGGCGATCCCGGTGTAGGCGGTGGAGCCCTCCCTGATGGCCTCGGCCAGCTGATCCGCGGGGTTCGCCCGGATGAAGGAGAGTTCGCTGCCGCCGAAGTACTCGTCCACGGTTTCCTTGTGGTTGCCGGTGCCGAGTTCAGCTTGCCCCGAGTAGTTGAGGAAGGTGCCGTAGGAGTTCGGATGGTTGACCAGAACCTGCAGCGAGCACGTTCCGCCGTAGCTCAGTCCACCGATCGTCCACCGGGATTGGTCGGGGTCGACCCGGAGTTTCTCCCGGATCCCCGCGGGAACGTCGACGGCGAGCCAGGTCTGGACCTGTCCGCGCTCACCGTTGATGCACAGCGGGTTCGCGCCGAAGCTCCCGGTACCATCCACGCTGATCACGATCGGGGTGACTCCGCCGTGTCGGGCCTGATAGTCCGCGAGGGTATCACTGGCGCCGCCTGCATTAAACCACTGATCCGGAGCACCAGGGTTCCCGGCGAGGAGCACGATGACGGGGAGCTTGAGGTCCGGATCGGAGAAGTACGCCGGCGGGATCCAGGCGATCGCGTCCCGGTGCGTGAACTTCGATTCGGTGGCGTCCAGCGGGAGTGTGACCAGGGCCGCGGCATCGTGGCCCTTGATCTTCGGTGTCTCCGTCCGGTCCCGGAAGTCCGCGTAGGTCATCTCTACCGCGACGGGAGTCGGATCGAGGGACCGGAGTGTGGGGTAGCTCTGGTAGATCTGGTTAACCACCGCCGCGGTCGCCACCACCCCGAGCACCGCCGGGATGACCAGGATCAGCCGCCTGCCCTTCTGCAGCACTAGGGCGGCGATGACGAAGAACGCCACCGCCCCGGCGAGATAGATCCGGAACGGCAGCGAGTCCGGGAACGGCCTCCAGACGTGTTCGATGATCAGCCAGGAGAGGACCGCGAGCGCGAGGCCCGTGACGGCCGCCCACAGGGTCCGGCGCCTGAGTCCTGGTCTGCGGGCTCCCACGGCCGCGAGGACAGCGGCTGCCGCGAGGATGAAAATGGTCACCGCGGCAGCGGTGGACCCCGTGATCGGGATGGCGGGTAGTTCGGTCATGCGGACGAATCTATCGTGTCGAGCCACGAACGTGCTTGCGGGATCCTGTCAGTCAGCTGTGGAACGGCGTGCCAACAGCTGTCAGAGGATCTCACCGGGGCGGTAGGCAGCCGCCACGGGATACCGGTTGACTAGGTCCTGGATCCGGGTGAGGACCCTGGATACCTGGCTCTCCGCGGCACCGATGAACGCGTGCCGGTCAGCTAGTGCCTCGACAAGCTGCGCCCGGTCAAGGGGAAGCCGATCATCTGCGGCCAGCCGGTCAACCAGATCCTGGTCCCCGCCGTTTTCCCGCATGTTGAGGGCGCAGGCCACGGCGTTGTCCTTGATCACCTCGTGGGCGGTCTCCCGACCGAGCCCCGCACGGACAGCGGCCATGAGGATGCGGGTGGTGGCGAGGAATGGGAGGTAGCGCTCCAGCTCCCGGTCGATCATCGCGGGGAACGCCCCGAACTCATCGAGGACGGTGAGGAAGGTCTCGAACTGTCCATCGAGCGCGAAGAAAGCGTCGGGCAGCGCGACCCGGCGGACGACGGAGCAGAACACGTCCCCCTCGTTCCACTGCTGACCGGAGAGGTCCGCGAGCATCGTGAGATAACCACGGAGGATGATCTGCAGTCCGCCGACGCGCTCGCAGGAACGGGCGTTCATCTTGTGTGGCATGGCGGAGGAACCGACCTGGCCCTCCTTAAAGCCCTCGGTGACGGTCTCATTGCCCGCCATCAGCCGAATGGTGTGCGCCAGGGACGAGGGGCCTGCACCCAGCTGGACGAGCGCGGAGACCGCATCAAAGTCGAGGGAACGCGGGTAGACCTGACCGACCGAGTCGAAGACACGGGAAAAGCCGAGGTGATCGGCGATCCGGGTCTCCAGGGAAGCGAGCTTGGTCTCGTTGCCCCCCATGAGATCGAGCATGTCCTGAGCGGTACCCATCGGGCCCTTGATGCCACGCAGCGGGTAGCGGGCGAGCAGGCCCTCGGTGCGTTCGACGGCGACGAGCATCTCGTCCGCGGCGGAGGCGAACCGCTTGCCGAGTGTGGTGGCTTGGGCCGCGACGTTGTGGGAGCGCCCGGCCATGACGACCGACTGGTATTCCGCGGCGCGTTCACCGATGCGCGCGATCACCGCAACGGCCTTGTCACGAACGAGCTCGAGGGAGCGGTGGATCTGGAGTTGTTCCACGTTCTCGGTCAGATCCCTGCTGGTCATGCCCTTGTGGATCTGCTCGTGTCCGGCGAGGGCGTTGAACTCCTCGATGCGGGCCTTCACGTCGTGTCGGGTGACGCGCTCACGATCGGCGATCGACTCCAGATCGACCCGGTCGATCACCTTCTCGTACGCGGCGATGGCATCGGCTGGGATGTCCACCCCGAGGTCCTTCTGGGCCTTCATGACCGCGATCCAGAGCTGGCGCTCCATGATGATCTTGGCTTCCGGACTCCACAGGTTGGTCAGCTCGGTGGACGCGTAGCGGGTGGACAGGACGTTGGCGATCTTCTTCTTTGCGGGCACGCGGCCATTATCGCACGCCGGGATCATCAGTTCCGCGGAATAACCGGTTCGGGTGGATCAGCCCGCCGCGACGAACGCCTCGATCCGGTGGGGGTCACCAGCGGCGATCACGAGGTCTCCGGACCTGATCGTTTCATCGGCCCCGGCCACGACGAATCCCGCTCCGGGATGCCGGACTGCGACGATGTGGATTCCCCGGGGTACGGCGTTCACCGGTTTACCGAGCATCGACAACGGTGGGGCGAGCTTAACGACGGCGAAATCCCGATCGAATTCGGCGTACTCCTCGACGTTGCCCGTCATGAGGTGGGCGATCCGGCGCCCGGTGTCACGTTCGGGCCGGATGACGTGGTGTACGCCGATCTGGGTGAGGATCTTCGCGTGCGCGTCACTGTCAGCCTTGGCCCACACGTTCGGCACACCAAGCTCGATGACGGCGGAGACCGTGAGCAGAGACGCCGCCATGTCGGAGCCGATTCCGACGACGACACGCTGGCACTCGTGCACTGACAGCTGACGCAGGGCCTCGATGTTGGTGGTGTTCGCTATGGTCGCGTGGGTGAGTATGCCGGCCGCGGCAGAGACCACATCCTCCCGGTCGTCGACCCCAAGGACCTCGACGCCGGAGGCGACGAGCTCCTCCCCCAGGGCCATACCGAAACGCCCGAGCCCGAGGATGACGACGGGGGGCAGCGAACGCCGTTGCAGGAAGCTAACCAATGTGGGGCCTTTCGACTGGGTGCGAGTAGAGGATGCCGTTGCGGTTCCGGGTGGCGAGCGCAGCGACGAGGGTGATCGGGCCGATCCGGCCCGCATACATGAGGGGGACGAGAAGTAGTTGACCCGCCGCGGGCAGGTCCGCGGTGATACCGGTGGACAGGCCGACGGTGGCGAAGGCACTGACCACCTCGAAGACGATACGGTTCGTCTCGATCTCGGGGGCGAGTATGAGCATGCTCCCGATGGATCCGGCCACCGACACCCCTGCGAGGACGATGACGGTGAGCGCCTGCCGGATCGTGCGCTGCGGGATCCGGCGGCTGTAGGCCGAGACGTGCTCCGCGCCGCGGATCTCGGCGACAACGACGGCGACCAAAACCGCGACGGTGGTCACCTTCACACCACCTGCGGTACCACCGGAGCCGCCACCGATGAACATCAGCACATCGGTGAGCAGAAGGCTCGAAGGGTGAAACTCCCCGAGATCGACGGTGTTGAAGCCCGCGGTCCTGGTGGTCACCGACTGGAAGAACGAGTTGAGGAGCTTGTCCCCGAGGCTAAACTCGTCGAAGACCCCGCGCCATTCCAGCGCCGCATAGCCGACCCATCCGGCCATGACGAGGATCGTGGTACCAGTCAGCGTGAACCGCGTGGTCAGCGACATCTGGGGGAGCCTGCTGATGCCCTGGGAACGGCGCCGCACCCGCAGCGCCATCTCCAGCAGCACCGGATACCCGAGACCGCCGATGATGATCGCGCCGGCGATGGGCAGCACGATCCCGCTGTCCCGTGCGTAGGGAACGAGGTTGTCGCTGCGCAGCCCGAAACCCGCGTTGTTGAACGCGGAGACCGCATGAAAGCAACCCTCCCAGACACTCGCCGCCCAGTCGAAACCGTAGGACCGGAAGCGGAGGGTCAGGAGGACTGCGACGATGAACTCGGCGACGACGGTGAAGCTGACGGTGGCCACGAGGAGGGTACGGACGTCACCGAGGTGGATACCCCGGCCCTCCGCGGCTGCGTTGAGCCGCGACTTCACTCCGATGCGCCCGGCGACGACCCAGGAGGTGAACGTCGCCAAGGTCATGATTCCGAGTCCACCGAGCTGGATCAGGACGACGATGACCGCCTGCCCGAAGTGGGACCAGTAGGTGGCGGTGTCGACGACGATCAGTCCCGTCAGACACACCGAAGATGTCGCGGTGAACAGAGCCGTCACGACATCCGCTCCGCCATCTCCAGCCCGTGCGGCGGGCAGCAGGAGAAGAAGGGTTCCAGCGGTTATCAGGACAGCGAAGGCGCCAGCCACGAGCCTGGCCGGGCTGAGGGGACGACGCGGGGAAACCGTACCCCGCCCCAAGGGAGTTCTGCTCACGCCGTAGAACTCTAGACCTCCGTGGCCCGAAGCGTGTCAGATCCGGATGCGACCTTCGACAGCGGGGCCCGCAATGTCCGACCGGTAGTGTCCGCCCTCCATCGTGATACCCCGGAGAATTCCGTATGCTTCTTCCCTCGCTGCGGCGAGATTCGGGCCAGTTCCGACGATGGACAATACCCGCCCACCTGCGGATACAAGGTCGCCGTCCGCATTTCGCGCCGTTCCGGCGTGCAGCACACCGGCGACGTCGGCCCCGGTGATCACATCCCCGGAACGGGGGGATGCTGGGTAACCCTCAGCCGCGAGAACAACAGTCAGGGCGTAGCCGTCCCGCCAGCGGAGCGGCGGCTGTGCGGCGAGCGTACCGTTCGCGACCGACCGCAGGAGTCCGGCGAGCGGGGTCTCGAGCAGCGCGAGGACCGCCTGGGTCTCCGGGTCTCCGAACCTGCAGTTGAACTCGACGACCGCGGGGCCGTCCGCCCCCCACGCGAGTCCCGCGTACAGCAATCCCGAGTAGGGGCAACCCCGGCGCGCCATCTCCTCCGCGACGGGCTTCACGACGTCCCGGACGATCTGTTCCACGGCACCGTCGGGCAGCCACGGCAGTGGCGCGTAGGCACCCATGCCGCCGGTGTTCGGCCCTTCGTCGTTGTCACGCACCCGCTTGTGGTCCTGTGCGGGCAGAAGCGGGACGACGGTGCTCCCGTCGACGAGGCAGAACAGGGATACTTCGGGGCCGTCGAGGAAACTTTCGAGGAGCACCGGGTTTCCGGCCGCGTGCACGGCACGGACATGCGCGAGAGCCTCGTCGCGGTCAGGCGTCACGACGACGCCCTTGCCGCCCGCGAGTCCGTCGTCCTTGACCACCCAGACGGGTCCGAAACGGTCGATGGCTGCGTTGATCTCGTCGTCGGAGACACCGGGGTCCAGCGCCTCGGCGTGTGCGGTGGCGACACCCGCGGCGGCCATCACGTCTTTGGCGAAGGCCTTGGAACCCTCGATCCGGGCTGCTTCCCGACCGGGACCGAACACGTCGATCCCGGCTTCCCGCAACGCGTCGGCGACGCCCGCGACGAGTGGAATCTCCGGCCCGATGACCACGAGGTCGGCATCGATCCGGCGTGCGAGGTCGGTGACCTGCGCCGGATCGTCGACCTTCAACGGGGTACCGTCGAGTTCGGTGTGTCGGGTCGCCAGGGGTTCCATTCCGGTGTTGCCCGGGGCGACGTGAAGTTCTGGTCCGATGGGGTCCTGTGCCAGGCCACGCAGCAGTGCATGCTCGCGGGCGCCGGATCCGATGACGAGGATTCGCATGTCTCTCACCCTACCGCCGCCGGTTTCCGCCGGAGCGCGGAACTGCGCAATCCAGGAGCGGCGCGGGCGGCGCGGGGCCGCTACCCTGGATTGGTATGAGCAGCGTATTCACGAAGATCATCAACGGCGAGATCCCCGGACGATTCATCTGGCGGGACGACAGGGCGGTCGCCTTCCTCACCATCGAGCCCCTCTCCTACGGTCACGTGCTGGTGGTTCCGGTCGAGGAAGTCGACCGGTGGACCGATCTGGACCAGCGGAGCTGGGGCCATCTGAATGAGGTCGCACAGATGGTGGGCGCGGCGATCCCCGAGTGCTTCGACGTCCCCCGGGCCGGCTACATCATCGCCGGATTCGAAGTCCCGCACGCCCACATCCACGTGTTCCCCACGTCGAGCATGGCCGACTACGATTTCAAGCGCGTGATCCCGGCCGACCAGACCGACCCGGAGAAGATGGACGAGGCTGCCGCCAAGCTGCGCGCCGCACTGGGCACCGATGAGACCGGCCGTCCCGCTTGAGGGATCTCTCCGCCCGACTGCCGCGACTGATCCCGGAACTGGACGTATCCGTTCCGGTCGGCGCCCGACTGCGGGTCCGGGGCTGGGTCGAGGACGACTGGCGGGCCCGCCCCACCTCGGAACGGCCCTGGCCGGTCATCCTCATCCACGGCACCACTGTCACCAGCGGCGACTTCGAGGATCTGACGGCACAGCTCCGTGAACTGGGGTGGGCGGTGTTCGTCCCGGACTACGGCAACCGGGCGACGAACCGCATCGAGGATTCGGCGGAGCAGGTCGGCGCCTACATCGAGCAGGTTCTGCACGCGACCGGCGTGGACCAGGTGGTCATCGTCGGCCATTCCCAGGGTGGGGTTCTCGCCCGGTGGTGGATGCGGATGCTGGACGGTGCACGCCACGTCCGGCACCTCGTGTGCCTCGCGAGCCCGAACCACGGCATCCAGGAGGCGGGCCTGCTCAAACCCTTCGTGCACACCGAACTGCAGGCCGAGTTGACCAACCGTGCAACGACGACGGTGTTCGGCCCCGCCGGTCGGCAGCAGTTCACGGGCTCTGCTCTGCTCACGGCACTCAACGCCGACGGCGACACAGATCCCGGGGTCAGCTACACCTGCATCGCCACCCGAACTGATTCCACGGTCGTCCCCGCCGACTCGTGCTTCCTCAATGGTCCCGACGTACGGAACATCTGGTTGCAGGATCTCCACCCGCGGGCGGTCGTGTTGCACACGGAAATGCCGCGGAGCAGAATTGTGCGAACCCTCGTCGCGGAGATCCTCGAATCCCTGCGACCCACCATCTCCAGTTGAAGGGGACACCGTGAATCTCGCCCTGCTCATCCCCCGTCGGGGCATCCTCCCCGATCCGCTTCCCCCGGTGGCCGGGGACATCCCGGTGGTCCTGCTCCACGGAACAGTGAGTTCACCGGGCAATTTCGCACTCATCGCTGCACGACTGAAGGATGAGGGGCGCCGGGTCATCGGTGTGGAGTTCGGGCACCGGGGCACGGACCGACTCGAACTGTGCCTCCTCGACATCGTGACGGCCCTGGAGCGCGAGCTGGAGCCGGGACAGCGGTTCGACATCGTCGGCCATTCACTCGGAGGTCTCATGGGGCTGCGGCTCGCGCATCTCCCCGGGTTCGCGGGCCGGGTGCGGACACTGGTGGGGCTCGGGGCCTGTTTCCGGGGGCAACCGGTTGCATGGAATCCACTGGTCCGGGCGCTCGTCACGGCGGTCACCGGACCGTCGCTCGTCCAGCTCATGTGTGACGCGAAGATCGACGCCCCTATTCCGGAGGGCGTCCGGGTCATCTCGATCATCTCCGACAACGATCGTGTGGTCGACCCCAGTTCCTCGCGGATCGGCGAGGTCCGGTGGGTGGAGGGCACCTCGCACGCCCTCCTGACGAAGCATGCAGAGGAAGTCGCACAAGCACTGTCGGACGGAGCGGACGAACCGCACGAGATTCCCGCACCGGAAGACGCGGAACAGGATCTCTCGGCCACCGGACACGAGACGTCTCCCCGGGTGGAGAAGCGTTAACCGGTCATCCCGGTGGCGTCGTCGCCACGCTCACGGCCCCGCCGGGCGATACCCCGGATACCCCGCCCAACCCCACCCTGCTGTGCCATTGCGAATAAGACAGGATTCTCTCATTCTGCATGGTGCAGTGGGAGCCTCACGGTGAATACGGATCCTTCGCCCGGCGCGCTCCGCACACCGACAACACCGTCATGCGATTCCACCAGAGATTTCACGATGGCCAGCCCCAGCCCGGATCCCCCGGAGGCCCGGGACCTGGAGGCGTCCGCCCGGTAGAAACGGTTGAAAATGTGCCGGGTATCCTCCTCCGTCATTCCACAGCCGTCATCCGCGACCGTCACCACCAGCGTCTTCCCATCTACTCCGAGACCGAGGGTGACCGTAGCGTCGACACCCGCGTGAAGCAGCGCGTTGCCCACCAGATTTCCGATGACACGGTGCAGACGTTGCGGATCCCCGGCGACAACCGCCGCCTCCGGTGCGGTATCCACCACCCGGATCTCCCGGTTCGGATGTGCCGCACGCATCGTGGTCACGACATCGAGACACACCGAACGCATGTCGACGGGACGGGGATCCATCGGTGCTTCCTCCGCCCGGGTGAGCGCCAGGAGGTCTTCGACCAGGACACTCATCCGGCCCGCCTCCTGTTCGATCCTCCCCAGCACCATGTCAACGTCCCGGGTGGCACCCGAACGGTAGAGCTCCGCAAACCCCCGGACACCGGTGAGTGGCGTTCTGAGTTCATGTGACGCGTCACCGACGAAGCGCCGCATCTGTTCCTCTTTCGTTCGGGCGGAGTCGACCGACCGTTGCAGGCGCGTGAGCATGATGTTGAGGGACTCCGCGAGCTGCCCCACCTCAGTCGTTACAGGCCATTCAGGAACCCTGCGGTTCAGATCACCACCGGCGATGGCCACCGCCGTCTTCTCAACCTCGCGGAGCGGATGCAGCGCCCTCCGGACGATCCACCGGGCAATACCCCCGACTGTGGCGAGCACGAGAAGTCCGACGATGAACTGGAAGAACAGCAACGAACGAAGCATCGCCTTCTCGACCACCAGTGAGTAACCGACGACAGTGGTCACTCCGCCGCTCGCCGCCGCCATCACCCGCCAACCGACGTCTTCTCCGGAGCCGGGAACGGACTCCACCGTGACGGGGTACTCACCGGGCACCACTCCGGCGATATCCGGGACTGCGGAGCTTGCATTGAAAGTCAGCGTCGTCCCGTCCGGGTAGATTTTCTCCAGATAGAAGGAGCTCGGCAAACGAGGACCATCTGCTTCTAAGCGTGGGATGTCACTGTCGGCCCAAGTGCGGAGCGCTTCCTCCAACTGGTCGTCGATCTGCGCGTAAGTGTAGTCACGCATCACCCCGCTCACGACGATAGCGGACAGCCCCAAGCCCGTCGCCGTCATGAGGAGCACGATCAGGATGAGGCTGGTCCGCAGTGGTAACCGCACGTTCCAGCCGGTGGCGGCATCCCGGATCATGAGCGTGGGGTGCGCAGAACGTATCCGACGCCGCGGATGGTGTGGATGAGGCGCGGTGCTTCAGTATCGATTTTCCGCCGCAGGTACGAGATGTAGGATTCGACGACGTTCCCGTCACCACCGAAGTCGTAGTGCCACACGTTGTCGAGGATCTTGGCCTTGCTGAGGACCACCTCCGCGTTGAGCATCAGGTAGCGCAGAAGGTTGAATTCCGTCGGGGACAGATCGACGACCCGCCCCGCCTTCGTCACCTCGTGGGTGTCATCGTTGAGGGTGAGGTCCGCGTACCGGAGGGTCGCATCCGAATCCCTGTCGTCAAGGAGTCGTCCCCGCCGCAGGATCACGCGCAGCCGCGTGATCACCTCCTCCAGGGAGAACGGTTTGGTGACGTAGTCGTCTGCCCCGATCGTCAGGCCGTGGATCCGATGTTCGACGGCGTCCTTCGCGGTCAGGTACAGAACCGGGCCGTCGAAGCCCTCTGCACGTAGTTTGCCCAGAAGCTCGAAGCCGTCCATTCCGGGCATCATGACGTCCAGGATGAAGGCGTCCGGTGTGTTCGCCCGGGCGACCCGCAGCGCCTCCTGGCCGGAGCCTGCGGTGAGCACGGTGAATCCCTGGAACTTCAGGCTCACCGCCAGCAGCTCCACAATGCTCGGCTCGTCGTCGACGACGAGGACCGTGACGGGGATATCCCGCATGGATTCCAAACTTCTCACCGCTCCTTCTCCTCCACCTGCTTCTCCGGCGCGTGGCGTGCCTTCCTATCCACTACACACGCAGGCGGTGTGGAATCACCGTGCACGAGCTGTGAGGAACCTGTGAATTCCGCTCCGGTCGCCGCAGCCCACCGATGTCACACGGTCCCCGGGATCTGCGCTCTCCTCACCCCCAGGTGACGGTTTCCGGGTCGACGCCCTCGGCACGAGCCTTCGCCTCGACGAGCTCGACCAGATAGTCGGCCGCGTCCCCGGTGTAGCCGGCATAGCGATCATCCGCCGCATACATCCGGGCGAGAATGATCTGCTTCGCCCGGGAGCACGGGTAGAACGTCGCCACCAGCATCGCGTGACGTTCTACGAGCGCATCCGCTTCGACGCTACCCGGTGCCACTCCTCGGTCGCGGGCGGCGACGAGTGCCCCGGCGAAGGCACCTGTCTCCGCCTTCACCCTGCGGAAATCGTCGGCAGCCATCGCCGTCATCGCGTCCCGGGCGTGCGCCCAGTCCTCGGTGTCGCCCCAGCGCTCCTCCGCTTCGGCCTGGTGGTGCGGAAAATCCTCGCCGAATATCGCCTTCTTGTCCTGCATTGTCACGGTATCCCCTTCCAGGATCGAATCCACTGCCCGGACCATCCGGTGCAGGTGACCTATCCGTTGGACGAGGAGCTCCCGCTGGGTGAGCAGCCGGTCCCGCCTGCTCCCGGGTTCCGTCAGCAGATCGGCGATGTCCCTGAGCGGGACACCGGCCCGCCGGTAGATGAGGATGTCGAGGCCGCGGTCCAGGTCGGCGTCGGTGTACAGGCGGTAGTCGCCGGTCGTCGTGCGCCAGCCCGGGCTGAGCAGCCCGATCTCGTCCCAGTGCCGCAGGGTCCGGGCGGTCACGCCCAGTTCCTCCGCGGCCCGTCCAATCGTGTAGTCGGTCACGGACACCACTCTCAGGGTTGCCGTGGTGTGAAGGTCAAGATCGGCCGCCGATCAGGGGCGCGGGATATTCCGGAGGTTGCTCATCGCGAGGTTGTACATCCGGCCCACGCCACCGTCGAGGACCGTGCGGGCGGCCGCCTTAGAGAAGCCCATGACCTGTTCCAGGGTGATGTCCGGCGGGATGGACAGCGCGTTCGGGTCGGTGACGATGTCGATGAGCACCGGCTCGTCGAGGGCCAGGGCGGCACCGAGTTCCGTGCGCAGTTTCCCCGGATCGGTGATCCGCACCGAGCGGATACCGCAGGCCTCGGCGATCGCCGCGAAATTGACTTCCTCGTGGTCCGTGGCGAATTCGGGGATGCCCTCGACGAGCATTTCCAGCTTCACCATCCCAAGGGAGGAGTTGTTGAACACGATCGTCTTGACGGGGAGCTGGTGCAGCTTCACGGTGAGCAGCTCCCCCATGAGCATCGCCAGGCCACCGTCACCGGACAGGGAGATCACCTGCCGGTCGGGGGCCGCGGCCTGAGCTCCGATGGCGTGTGGGAGGGCGTTGGCCATCGTGCCGTGCCGGAAGGAGCCGAGCATCGTGCGCCTACCGGTGGGGTTGTTGATGTAGCGGGCGGCCCACACGTTGCACATGCCGGTGTCGACGGTGAAGATCGCGTCGTCTGCGGCGAGGTCGTCGATGATGTCGGCGGCGTACTCGGGGTGGATCGGGGTGTGGTGCTCGATGTTGCTGGTGTACGCCTCGACGACGTGCTCGATCTTCTTCGCGTGTTCCTTGAGCATCTTGTCCAGGAAGGAGCGGTCGGTCTTCTCCTCGATGGAGGGGAGGATGTTCTCGATGGTGGCCTTCACGTCGCCGACGACGGGGATCTTCACCTCGGTGCGCCGACCGATGTGGGCGCCGTTGATGTCGACCTGCGCGACATTCCCGCTGGGCAGGAAGTCGTTGTAGGGGAAGTCCGTGCCGAGCAGGATCAGCAGGTCCGCCCGGTCGCAGGCGTCGAAGCAGGCCCCGTAGCCGAGGAGTCCGGACATGCCGACCTCGTAGGGGTTGTCGTGCTGGATGAACATCTTGCCGCCCAGCGCGTGGCCGACCGGAGCCTTGATTTTCTCCGCGAGAGCGAACACCTGCTCCCGGGCATCGGCACACCCGGCACCGCAGAACAGGGTGACGGTCTTCGCATCATTGATCGCCTGAACCAGCTTCGCGGCCTGTTCGGGGTGGGGGAAGACGATCGGGCGGTGCGTGGAGATGACGCTGTTCAGCTCCGGGGTGGGCACCGCGTCCTCGGTGGTGACGTCCCCGGGGACGACGATGACGCTGACCCCATTGCCGGCCATCGTGGACTGGATCGCGTTGTGCAGCACCCGGGCGCCCTGGGACGGGGAGTTGATCAGCTCGCAGTAGCCGGAGCACTCCCCGAAGATCTGCGTCGGGTGGGTCTCCTGGAAGAAGTCGGAACCGATCTGCAGGGACGGGATGTGGCTGGCGATGGCCAGCACCTTCGCCCCGTTGCGGTGCGAATCGTAGAGCCCCTGGATGAGGTGGGTGTTTCCCGGCCCGCAGGAACCTGCGCACACGGCGAGTTCACCGGTGACGAGGGAGTGCGCACCGGCGGCGAAGGCCCCCACCTCCTCATTGCGGACGTGGATCCACTCGATGCTGCTGCGGCGGACCGCATCGACGATCGGGTTGAGACTATCCCCGACGAGACCGAAGATCCGGGTCACTCCCTGCCGCTCAAGGCTGGCGACGATCTGTTCGGCGAAACTCTGTGCCATGTTCTGCTGTGCTCCTTGTGTGCGCACTTTGTTGGAACCTGATTGGTTCCCTGTCTTCATCCATGGTGAACCTCTCCACCAATTCCTGCCATATAGCAGATAAGACGCCCTCTCCCGGAAGTTCCTATCCACAGCCCGCCTCCGTGCGCCCCATGTGTTGAACGGAGGCGCCACAGTCGCGGAGAAACCACAGGAGCTGTTCACCACAATCCGGCCGTCGGGCAATCCCGACCGTTCGGGCAAAGTCGGACCCGCATCGTACCTATACCGCCCGGATGGTATCGGTACGGAATGTCATACCCTTTCCCCACCGCCCGGCGGTGGGCGTTTCCCGCCATCATCAGTTCCGGGCTGCTCCTGATCGGCATCGACAACTCGATCCTGCACACGGCCCTGCCAACCCTCCGTCGGGAACTCGGCACCACCGCCCACCAGGCACTGTGAACCATCAACGCCCATCCGCTCGTCATAGCCGGACTACTCCCCGGCGCAGGCACACTCGGTGATCGTATCGGCCACCGCAGGATTTTCACCACGGGACTGGCGCCGTTCGGCGCAGCCTCACTTATGTCGGCCTTCGCGCCGACGGTGACGATCCTGATCGTCGCCCGCATGGCGCTCGCTGTCGGAGCCGCGATGATGCTGCCCGCGACGCTGGCACTCATCCGGGTGACCTTGACTGACCCCCAGGAACGCAATACGGCGATCGGCGTCTGGAACGCGACGTCCGCACTCGGTACGGTAGACCCACTCGCGGGCGGCCTGCTCCTGGAGTGGTTCTGGTGGAGTTCCGTGTTCCTCGTCAATGTTCCCGTCACTCTCGTCCCACTCGCCCTCATACCATTCGCCGCCCCACCAAACCGGACGAATCCCCACCACCGCTGGGACGCCCCATCCTCTCTGCTAGCTCTGCTCACCCTGTCCGGGCTGATCCTCGCGATCAAGCTTTAGGTACCCAGCCCAGTCCCCTCATCGCCGCCACCAGCGCCCTCACGGCGATCGTCGGCGCACTGCTGTTCCGACGGAGATAACAACGCATACCGGAACCGCTGGTGGATTTCGGGATCTTCCGCCAAAGGCTGTTCACCGGCGGTGTTCTGGCTGCGGGACTCGGAACGTTCCTCCTCGTGGGCACGGAGCTATTGACAGCTATTGACCACGCAACGATTCCAGTTGGTGTCCGGTTTCAGCCCACTTCAGGCAGGAGGACTCGCAGCGACCGTTGCCCTGTCAGCGGTCCCCACGGCACTGGCCGGTGGCGTACTGCTCCGGAGCCTCGGGTTACGGCACCTCATCGTCGGGGGATTCTCCGCGTGCACAACCGGATTCCTGATATTCCTGGCGGGTCATCACCTGGACAGCCCGGTGGTCTACGTCGCGGGGCTGATGGTCGCCGGTGCAGGCACCGGCGCGACGCTCTCGGTCGCAGCGGTCGCGATCCTGGGAAGTGTGGAGCCGTCCCACGCCGGAATGGCATCGGCGATCGAGGAGGTGTGCTAAGAGTTCGGTGCACTAATCCCCATCGCCGTACTCGGCAGCCTGCAGGCTGCCCTCTACGCGGGCCATGCACCCGCCGCCGACGGTGTGGGACAGGCACTCGCCACCGGGTCAGGGTCCGTCATCGACGCCGCGCGGGGCGCGTTCGACCACAGTTTCGGTCTGATCATGGTGGTTGTCGCGGTGCTGAGCGGTACCGTGGGCATGGTCCGGATCTTCTCCGAGCGAACCGCAGATCAGGTGAAGGAGACCCGGCACTAATGCGCCCGAGCAAACGCGACCATGTCCTGAAGTCAGCAATCGCACTCATTGAGGAACACGGGCTCAACGCGGTGTCTCTCGAGTCGGTCACGGACCGGGCCGGTATCAGCAAGGGGGGACTGATGTACCACTTCCCCACACGCCAGGAACTCCTCCTGGGGATCGCGGGCGCACTCGCGGAGGAGTGGGAGCAGCAGCTGCGGAAACTCGCCGGGGGACGGCGGACAGCGTCGACGCAGATACCCGGCTCCGCGCCTATGTACTGTCCATGGCGACGTCGGTCACTCGGGCGGAACTCATGCTGACATTGGAGGCCACACAGAACCCGGAGCTCGGTAGCGCGTGGCAGCCGGTTCTCGCCCGCTGGGCCCCAGATGTGTCCGACACCGCCACCGACGCGAGCCGGTGCCGCTACCTGAAGATGCTCGCGGCAGAGGGTCTGTGGCTGCATGACGCGTTCGACTACCGCACCATGACCGCTGAGCAGCGCACGGCGATGACCGAGGCCATTCTTGATCTCCACTGACTCACCGGGGTACCAGGGCGGCGGACGGCACAAACGGAAAACCCCGTAATGGGAACAAGATGCCGTGGTTTCTCGGTCAGATCGAGCTGGAGATGGGACTCGAACCCACAACCGCCGGTTTACAAGACCGGTGCGCTACCAATTGCGCCACTCCAGCAACGCCCCGGCTCATGTCTCCAGGGCACGCGAGGATGATACCGGACGAGTACCGGTCAAGTCCAAGACGTGCGCCATCCAGCGCATGTTCCGTGCCCGGGCACACAGGGGTAAGCTGCTCCCGGTGCGCGGCACCGCGCGCTCCCACCAGTCGTTTTTCCGAAGGATCAGTAGCCGACGTGTCCGACATCTTGACCAGGCTGCGGCTGTTCCGGTCCCGTCAGGGTCGTTTCGCGACGATCGACGAGGCCAAAGCCGCTCCCCCACCCTCACCACTGGCTCCGATCGATCTCACCGACCCTGCACAGGTCACCGGGGTCATGGACCTCGCCGCCCGGATCGGTGGCTATCTGTTGTACTCGGGGACCGGTAACCACGACACCCGCGCCCACGTCCACACCGTGTGCTCCGCCTACGGGCTGCACTATGTACACGTCGACATCACCTTCAACACGATTCAGCTGTTCACCCAGATCGACACGGGCCAGAAGATCCCGATCACGGTGTTCCGGGTCGTGCCCAAACTGGACCTGGATTTCTCCAAGCTCGCCGAGATCGACCGCTTGATCCGCTCAATCCAGGCTGGCGCGACACCACCGAACGTCGCGGAACAGATCATGAACGATCTGACCTCGATGCCCCCGCCCTACGGGATCCGCACCGCTCTCGTCGGCTGGGCGGCCCTGGCCGCCGCCGTCGCCGTTCTGCTCGGCGGAGGCTGGCTGGTCTCGGTGATCTCCTTCCTCACGGCCCTGGTGATCATGGCCGGCCACATCTGGCTGGAAAAGAAGGGCCTACCGGAGTTCTACCGGAACATGTACGGCGGGTTCGTGGCCACCCTGCCTGCGGCCATGACCTACAACTGGGCGCTGGAGAACGGGATCAACCTGGCACCGGGGCAGATCATCGCCTCGGGGATCATCGTGCTGCTCGCCGGTCTGACGTTGGTACAGGCTATCCAGGACGGCATCACGGGGGCCCCAGTGACCGCCTCTGCCCGGTTCTTCCAGACGATCATGCTGACCGGCGGAATCATCGCCGGCGTCGCCATCGGGATTCAGGCGTCGACGGCGCTCGGGGTGACACTGCCCCCGCTCGAGGCGACGACGCCTGCCAACTTCGCCTCCTCCTCCGCGAAGGTTCTCGCTGGTGCTGCCGCGTCGGCCGCGTTCGCCGTGGCGGCGTTCGCGGAGTGGCCCTCGGTGTGGATCTCGGGGATCACCTCTTTCGCCGGCTCCGCCTGCTACTACTTCGTGCTGCTCCCCCTCGGTATGAGCCCGGTCGTCGGACTCGGCATCACGGCGACGATCATCGGCCTCGCTGGTGGTCTGCTCGCCCGGCGATTCCTCATTCCACCCCTGATCACGGCGGTCGCGGGCATTACTCCCCTCCTGCCTGGCCTGACGATCTACCGGGGCATGTACACCCTGCTCAATGAGCAGCTGGTGCAGGGATTCGGAAACATGGCGCTGGCGCTGGCCATCGGTTCCTCCCTGGCCGCCGGTGTGGTTCTGGGCGAATGGGTCGCACGGAAGCTGCGCCGACCGCCACCGCTGAACCGGTACACTAGCTTCGCTCGACGCAGCGCCTCATCCTTCCGGCATTCCAAGCCGGTGGAGAAGACGGCCCGGGTCGTCCGACGGACCGGGTCCGTCGTCAACCGTCGCCAGTACAGGGCCCGGAAAGCGGTACGGAGCGCAAAGACCCGGCACCCGGGCATGCCCGGTGGTGCCACCGGCGCCCCCGATTCACCGAATCACCCCGACCATCAGAACTGAACGCACCGGCACCCGCCGGGGCGGCATGTTCCCGGCGGCGCCGTGGCGTAGGATGAGCGGTGCGCAGCCCAGCCCTAGCCGACGATTCCAGGAGGATCAGTGCCGCCCAAGGTCACAGACACCCGCACCACAAACGCCGAGTCGCTCCACACAGTGGAGGAGAATACCGCGAAGGCGGCCCGCCGGATCGTCGCGACCTACTCCACCGATTTCTTCGACTGTGTCACCCTCGCATCCATGCTCGGTGTGGCTCCCGAAAGCCTGAACTACCGCAAGATCGCCGCGGAACACGCTGAGGCCACCGAAGCGGAGGCCACCAAGAGCCGCAAGAGGACCACGAAGAAGGCCACCACAAAGAAGACCACGGCGAAGAAGACGACGAAGAAAACCACCACAAAGAAGACCACGGCGAAGAAGACGACGAAGAAAACCACCACAAAGACCGCTGCGAAGAAGACCACGGCGAAGAAGGCCTGACCGTGAATGCCGCGCCACGCACCCCGGCGGAGGGCGGAAATGACTTCGTCGTTGTGGCGAACAGGCTCCCTGTCGACGTCACCGTCGCCCCGGAAGGAACCCGGAGTTTTACCCCGAGTCCCGGGGGACTCGTCACCGCGTTGAGTCCGGTCCTGGAGCGGAACTCCGGATGCTGGGTTGGCTGGCCCGGCACAGTCGGCGGCGGAATGGAACCCTTCCGCACGGATTCGGGGATCCTCCTGCACCCGGTGACACTCACATCGACGGACTACGAGGAGTTCTACGAGGGATTCTCCAACGCCACCCTATGGCCGCTCTATCACGATCTCATCGTGCCGCCCACCTATGACCGTTCATGGTGGGAGACCTACCGGGAGGTTAACTACACCTTCGCCCGCGAAGTGGCCTCCGTCGCCGCCGAGGGTGCGACGGTGTGGGTGCAGGACTACCAACTCCAGCTTGTCCCCGGTATTTTGCGACAGCTGCGCCCGGACCTGACGATTGGTTTCTTCCTGCACATCCCCTTCCCGCCTGCGGAGCTGTTCCGCCAGCTCCCTTGGCGGGAGGAGATCGTCCGCGGACTCCTAGGATCCGATGTCATCGGCTTCCATCTCCCCGAGAACGCCGACAACTTCCTCACCCTGGCGCGCTCTGTCGCGGGAACCCCAGGCTCGCACACCGGGCAGCCCGACAGTCTCAATGTCGAGGGTCAATCCTCGGTCCGGGAGATCACCGCGCACATCACCGCCCCCGACGGTCGTCGGGTCGGTGTCGCCGCGTTCCCTATCTCCATCGACACCGCCTCGGTGATCGAGAGTGCAGCACAGGTGGACGCCGCGGACATCCGACGCCGACTCGGTGACCCCGGGACGATGATTCTCGGGGTGGATCGACTCGACTACACGAAGGGCATTCTCCAGCGGCTTTCCGCCTACGAGGAGCTGCTGGAGTCCGGTGCTCTCGTTCCGCACGACTCGGTGATGCTGCAGATCGCCACCCCGTCGCGCGAGCGCCTGGAGCATTACCGTCGCACCCGCGCCAGGGTGGAGGAGGCCGTCGGCCGGATCAACGGGCGTTTCGCGGAGGTCGGACGACCCGTGGTCCACTACCTCCACCGTTCGCTGAACAAGCAGCAGCTCTTCGGCTGCTACGTCGCCGCCGACGTCATGCTCGTGACCCCTTTCAAGGACGGCATGAACCTGGTTGCGAAGGAGTACGTCGCCTGCCACGGTGACGGCTCAGGTGCCCTGGTTCTCAGTGAGTTCGCGGGCTCAGCCACCGAACTCAACCGGGCCTTCCTGTGCAATCCGCACGATGGGGACTCGGTGAAGCGCCAGCTGATGACCGCGGTGACGATGCTACGCGACAGTCCGGATGAGGCCCGCGACCGAATGCTGGCGATGCACCGCCAGGTCGTCGACCACGACGTGGACCTCTGGGCCCGGTCCTTCCTCGACGCCCTCCGGAGCCACTGATGGGTACCCGATTCCGAACATCGACGACGATCGTCGCCTTGGGGGCGCTCCTCCTCACCGGGTGCACCCAGGGCCAAGCTCCGGTGACCTCGTCGAACTGGCAGGTGACCAACGTGTACACCGATGCGGAGCACCCGAGCATCCTGCCCGACAGCCTCGCCGGACGCGCGCATCTCGCCTTCGGGGACAGCACCGTCGTCGGGGACACCGGCTGTGCCCCCTTCACCGGATCGGTGGACTTCCTCGACGGGGAGGGGGATCGGGTTGCCGCAACGGACCCCACCGCCGCAACCTTCGTGTTCCGGGACCTGCGTGTGCGCGAGGATGTCGACTGCGAGGGCGTCGACCTGTACTTCCACAACGGGCTCCTGCGGATCCTCCATGCCGGGGAGCTCACGGTCGCCCGCCCCCAGGACGGTGAACTACTACTGACGGACGCCACGGATCGGGCCGTCGACAAGCGGGCCGTGCGACTGACCACGTCGAGCTGATCAGAGGACACTCGAAGTACCATCTGGTCATGGACAACACCAGCCTCGACTCCAGACTCGATTCCGTCATCCAGGCACCCAGACTGCTCGTGATCTCCGATTTCGACGGCACCATCGCCGATTTCGCGGATGACCCCGAGAACGTTCCCGTCAACCGGGCCTCCATCGAGGCCCTCGAGACTCTGGGCGAGTTCCCGGACACCGGGGCGGTCATCCTCTCCGGTCGAGATCTGGCCACGCTCCGGCGGTTGTCCGGAACCAGAGACTCCGTCGAACTCGTCGGTAGCCACGGGGCGGAGAGCACCGGTGTTCCGGTTGAACCCACCGCCGCGCAGCGCCAACGACTCGACGCGGTGGGCAGGCGCCTCAACGATCTCATCGCGGGGCATCCCGGCGCCGCGGTGGAGTCCAAGCCTTTTCACCGGGTGCTGCACACGAGGCGGGTGGCCGACCGGGAACTCGGGGACCGGATCCTCCGTGAGGCGCTCGAGCTACATCCGGAGGGGATGCACGTATCCACCGGAAAGTGCATCGTGGAGTTTTCGGCGGTGTCCGTGAACAAGGGCACCTGGATCACCGGGGCCAAGAGTCGGGGCAACTGGGATTCCATCGTGTTCCTCGGCGACGATGTCACCGACGAGGACGGTTTCCGGGTTCTGGGGGACGGTGACCTGGGGATCAAGGTCGGGGACGGAGACACCGTGGCCGCGGGCCGCGTGCCGGACACCGATGGCGTGCGGATTGTCCTCGAGCGGCTCGCCGCGGAGCGGGCCGCCCATCTCACCCGCTGAGACGCCGGTTCAGCCGGTGGGCCGAGGCGGGGCGACCGTGCCGCCGGGCCGGAGCTTCGTCTCCAGCAGTTCGCGCTGCGACTCCTTGGTGGGCGGTTCCTCGTCCGACAGGCGCTGCTCGATGAGGCGGAAGAGCATCCGACCCGCCGCAGCCCCCTTTTCCCGGTTCGGCTGGATGACGGTGGTGAGATCCCTGGCCATGGCGGTGACGATCCCGTCGAAACCCGTGACCGACAACTGCTCGGGCACGGAGATCCCGCGGTCCGCGCAGTAGTCGAGGACACCGAGGGCCATTGAGTCCGTGGTGCAAAGCACCGCGGTGAGATCGGGATGGCACTCCAATAGCTCTCGGGCGGCATCGATGTTGTTCGCCCGGTCGTTGATGTGTCGCTCGACCACCGGCACGGTGGCCGGATCGATCCCCGCCGAGGCGAGGACGTCCAGTGCGCCGAGGACCCGGGACCGCTGCACGTGCAGGCCCGCGTGCTGCAGGCGTTCGGCCGACACCGGACCGTCGTTCTTCCGCCGGTCCAGCCGAATCGAGAGGATCCCGATCCTGCGGTGCCCGGCACCGATGAGCGTCTGTGCCGCGGGCGCGATCGCCGCACGGTCGTCGATTCCGACGAACGGGAGGCCCAGTTCATCGGCAGGCTGGTCGCAGATGACCAGCGGGAGCCGACGGTTCCGGGCCGCCTGCAGGTAGGGGTCGTCGGCGGCGACCGAGTACACGACGAAGCCGTCGATCACGGGTTGGTTGACCAGCTGGGCGGCGGCGGTGACGTCGACGGAACTGTCCGGGCCGACCGGGACCAGGGTGAGGCAGGTGTTTCCGCCGTAAGAGGCTTCCGCCATACCCGCGAGGAAGTCGACCGAGGCGAGATCCTCGAACGCGTAGGTGAGGTGCTCAGTCAACAGCACACCGATGGCCCCGGCACGGCGCGTCCGCAGCGACCGGGCCGTGGGGTGCGGCCCCGGGTAGCCGCGCTGCTCCGCGGTGGCGAGGATCTTCTCCCGCAGGGCTGCGGACAATTGTTCCGGACGGTTGTAGGCGTTGGAGACGGTTGTCCTCGACACTCCGAGTTCGGCGGCCAGAGACGCGAGCGTACCGCGCTGCCGATTACGTTTTGTCATGGTAAAAACCTAGCACCCGGTTCGGAACGGATCCGGTGCATGGTCGACCGGACAGATCATTTAAACGATAGTAAACTTGACAAAGGTTATCATTTGGCTGAAACTGGGTTTCATGATCAACAGTAGCCTCCGTCCCCTCCTCCACAATCTCCGGAGCCGCCCCGCCCGGACCACAGGTGCCGCACTTTTCGCCACCGGCATGGTCATGGCCGCCGCCGGTTGTTCACCGGGGAACGAGAACCCCGCTCCGGAATCAACGTCCTCGACTGAGCAGTCCAGCACCACCCAGGCGAAAGAAACCGGCGACAAGCTCAACATCGTCACCTCGACCCAGATCTGGGCCGACGTCGTGGACATGGTCGTCTCCGATCAGGACGCCGACATCCGCGCCATCATCGTCGGTGATTCCATCGACCCCCACTCATTCGAGCCGACAGCAGCCGACATGGCGCTGGCCAAGGAAGCCGATCTCATCGTGGTCGGTGGCGGCGGATACGACTCCTGGCTGTACCGCAACATGGATGAGTCGGTCATCATCCACGCTCTTCCCCTTACCGTCCACGACCACGACCATGGGGATGACCACGACCATGGGGATGACCACGAGCACGGACACGACCACGGTGACCTCGTGAATGAACACATCTGGTACGACCCGCACGCTGTCGAGGAGGTCGGGACCGAAGTCGCCGAGCGGGTTTCCGCACTACGTCCCGATGCGAAGGTCGACACCGGCAAGCTAGAGGAGAAGCTCTCCGCACTCGAGAGCAAGATGGACTCCATCCCGGCGGTTCGCGTCGCCCAGACCGAACCCATCGCGGACTACATCGTGGAGCACTCCCCCCTGACCGAGGCCACCCCCGAGGGATACCGGACCGCCACCCTCAAGGAATCCGAGCCCTCCGCAGCAGATTACGCAGCATTCACCGAGGCCCTGAAGAACGGTGAGATCGACGTCCTTATCTTCAACCCGCAGACCGCCACCGATGCGACCGAACGCCTCCGCGACGAGGCTCGGGGACACGGGATCCCGGTAGTCGAGGTCTTCGAGACCCCGTCCCGGAACGAGAACTTCTTCGACTTCTTCAGCGGCGCCGTCGAGCGCCTGAAGACCGGCGCAGATCAGGTCAAGAAGAACTGATTCCCAACCGGTCGCGTTCCACCCTGTAGCCTTCCATGCGGAGTCATCTTCCGCATGGAAGGCTCAACTACTGTCCGGGATGCTCTCCGGATGTCTGATCAGAAAGAACCACGATCATGGTCCTCACCTTCACCGGAGCTGCCGTCGACCCGCTTTTCTCGGATCTGAATCTGACGGTCGAGCCCGGCGAATTCCTGGCGGTTCTCGGACCCAACGGTGCCGGGAAGTCGACGCTCCTGCACACAGTCACCGGAACCCGCAGGCTCACCCGCGGCACGGTCTCGGTGGACGCACGAACCGGATTCATCCCTCAGCAACGGATGTTCTCCGCTGATCTTCCCTTACGTGCCCGGGACCTGATAAACCTCTCCGCCGCACACGGCGTGATCACGCGACGCCGGGCCAGGCGGGGCGCCGTCGAGGGACTGCTCCGGGAGGTCGGGGCGACGGGGATCGCGGACCGGCGGGTGGGCAACCTTTCCGGTGGCCAGCAGCAGCTGGTGCGCCAGGCGCAGGCTTTAGCCAACGATCCCGAGCTCCTGCTCTGTGATGAGCCCCTGCTCTCCCTCGACATGGGTGTACAGCAACGCACCGTGGATCTCATCGACCGTCGGCGCCGGGAAGCCGGAACAGCGGTCGTCTTCGTCACCCACTCCATCAACCCGGTCCTGCGGGTCGTCGACAGGGTGCTCTACCTCGCCCCGTACGGGCACGTACTCGGAGACGTGTCCGAGGTGATGCGCTCCGAAACCCTCTCCGAGCTCTACGGCACGCGCGTCAAGGTCGCAGAGGTCAACGGCCGGCTCATCGTCCTCTGACTCATCCCACCGATCCGCCCATCGACCCGAGGAACAACCATGGACATGACCCAGTTCATCACCGACACTCGCTACCTGCTCGGTGTCGACTTCGTGCGGGATTCCCTGATCGCCGCGGGACTGCTCGGGATCCTCTCCGGAATCATGGCCCCGCTGATTGTGCTGCGCCGGATGTCCTTCGCGGTCCACGGTACAAGTGAACTCGCTCTCATGGGCGCCTCGGCAGCACTCCTGCTCAGCGTCAACGTCGGTGTCGGCGCCGTGGTGGGCTCCATCGTGGCGGCCATCGTTCTCGCATTACTGGGCATGCGGCAGCAGGACACGGCCGTCGGTGTGGTCCTGAGTTTCGGCATGGGGCTGTCGGTACTGTTCATCCATCTGTACCCGGGGCGATCATCCAACGCATTCGCGCTACTCACCGGCCAGATCGTCGGCGTGCAGTCGAGCTCGGTGTGGTTATTGGCCGGGATCACGGCCCTGGTCGTAGGATGCGTCGTCATATTCTGGCGGCCGATCCTGTTCGCCTCCGCGGACCCGCAGATGGCCGCAGCGGCCGGGGTCAACGTGCACCTGGTCGCCGTCGGGTTCGCGGTCCTCGTCGGGCTCTCCGCGGCCGAGGGGGTGCAGATCGTCGGTGCGCTACTGGTGATCTCCCTGTTGATCACACCGGGTGCCGCGGCCGCCCAGGTGACTTCCAGCCCGGTCCGTGCGGTCGTGCTGTCGACCGTGTTCGCCGAGGTCGCCGCACTCGGTGGTTTCGTTATCTCGCTCGCCCCCGGACTACCGGTGAGCGTGTTCGTGACCTCGATCTCGTTCGCAATCTACCTCGTCTGCCGCCTCATCGGGTACTTCCGGGGGCGGACGGCGCAGCGGGATGAAGACGCCCTCCGGCTCCGTGCCCAGGGTGGACTGCAGGAGATCGGCGACCACGCCCCGGAACCGACGCGGACCGAGCCGACGGTGTAGCGACCACCACCTGCGAAGCACGAACGGCCCCACCGTCATACCGGTGGGGCCGTTTCTCACGTCTGTCACGGACGGTGGTACGTCACTTCAGCTGTGCACGACGCTGACGGGCGAACTCACTGAGGACGACGCCCGCGGCGACGGACGCGTTGAGTGATTCCACCCAGTCGGCCATGGGCACGGACAGGGTAACGTCGCAGGTCTCGCCGACGAGCCGGGAGATTCCCTTGCCTTCACTGCCGACGACGAGGACCGTGGGACCGGTTCCGTCGTAGGTGTCGAGGGTGTGGTCGCCTCCGGCGTCGAGCCCGACGACCTGGTAGCCGGCCTTCTGGAACTGCTTGAGGGTACGGGTCAGGTTGGTGGCCTTCGCCACCGGGAGACGCGCCGCGGTACCCGCGGAGGTACGCCAGGCGACGGCGGTGACCGATGCCGAGCGGCGTTCCGGGATGACGACGCCGTGTCCGCCGAACGCGGCGACGGAGCGGATGACCGCGCCGAGGTTGCGGGGGTCGGTGACGTTGTCGAGGCAGACGATAAGCCCGGGTTCGCCCCGCTCGTTGACCTGCTCAATGAGGTCCTCGACCGCCGAATAACGGAACGGGGGCATCTGCAGACCGATGCCCTGGTGCATGCCGTTGCCGGTCATGTGGTCCAGGTCAGCACGCGGTACCTCGATGATGGAGATGCCACGGTGACCGGCGAGCTGCACGGCCTCAGTCAGGCGCTCGTCGCTCTCGGTGCCGAGGGCGACGTAAAGGGCATTGGCGGGCGCCTTGGCGCGCAGGCACTCGACGACGGGGTTGCGCCCCACGACGAGCTCGGTGGTCTCCTCCTTGATGTGGCGGCCGCGTGCGCGTCGCTCGGCCTCCTTTTTCCGCTTGTGCGCGGGGTGGTAGGTGCGGTCCTCAGCCTTCGGGGTGGGGCCTTTGCCCCGCAGACCACGACGGCGTTGGCCACCGGATCCGACCTGGGGGGCCTTCTTGTCGGTCTTGCGCACCGCTCCGGTGCGCTTGGTGTTTCCAGCCATGTTGCTTCAGGGGCCTTACTTGTCGTCGGTGTTGGTCCGCAACGACCACTGTGGGCCGTCGGCGGTGTCGGTGATCTCGATGCCCGCCGCCGCCAGGCGGTCGCGCACCTCATCTGCTGTCGCCCAGTCCTTCGCCGCGCGGGCGGCGGTGCGGCGGTCAAGTTCAGCCCGGATCAGGGTGTCCAGGGCCTTGCTTGCAGCGTCATCGGTGCCACCGGACGCGGTCCGGGAGGCGGTCCAGGTATCGGACTGGGGGTCGACACCAAGGATGGCCATCATCGCACGGATCTGACCTGCGAGGCGAACCGCTTCATCCCGGTCACCCGCGGCGAGGACCGTGTTTCCGGCGCGGACCGCGTTGTGTACCTCGGCCAACGCAGCCGGGACCCCGAGATCGTCATCCATCGCGGCGGCGAAGCGCTCGGTCCACGTGGTGCGTTCAACGGGGCCCACCCGGTCCAGGAAGGCCTCAATGCGGCGGTACCCGGTTGCCGCGTCGGCGAGGGTCTGCTCGGAGTACTCGAGCATGGACCGGTAGTGGGCGCTACCGAGGTAGTAGCGGAGCTCAACGGGGCGCACGAGAGTGAGGACATGCGGGACGGAGAGCACGTTGCCGAGGGACTTGCTCATCTTCTCTCCGGCCATGGTGACCCAGCCGTTGTGCATCCAGTAGCGGGCGAATCCATCGCCTGCCGCGGTCGCCTGGGCGGCCTCGTTCTCATGGTGCGGGAACTTCAGGTCCAGTCCTCCGCCGTGGATGTCGAACTCCTCGCCGAGGTATTTGGTGGCCATGGCCGAGCACTCGAGGTGCCAACCGGGACGACCGTCCCCCCACGGCGTCGGCCAAGACGGTTCGCCCGGTTTGGCGGCCTTCCACATGGTGAAGTCACGCGGGTCCCGTTTGCCGGTGCCCGCCGATTCGCCCTGGTCGAGTTCGTCGAGGCGTTGTCCGGAGATCTTCCCGTAGCCCTCGATGGTGACCGGTGAGCAGTAGACGTTGCCGTCCGCGGCGTAGCCGTGGCCGGCGTCGATGACCCGCTGCATGTACTCGATCATCTCGGTGACGTGGCCGGTGGCCCGGGGTTCGAGGGACGGGGGGCGGACACCGAGCTGATCATAAGCCCAGGTGAAGGCACGCTCGTGGGTCGCGGCCCACTCCCACCAGGGGCGTCCGGCCTCGGCGGCCTTGGTGATGATCTTGTCGTCGATGTCGGTGACGTTGCGGACAAACGCCACGTCGAGGCCCTTGGCCTCGAGCCAGTTACGGAGGATGTCGAACGCGACACCGCTGCGGACGTGGCCGATGTGCGGAACCGACTGGACCGTCGCACCGCACAGGTACACCGAGGCGTGCCCGGGGCGCAGGGGCACGAAGTCGCGGAGGGTACGGGTCGCTGAGTCATAGATTCGCAGAGTCACGGCCCCCATCCTATCTGCCGTACCCCCGGGCTCGGGCGGTGGGAGGACCGGTCAGGCCGCGGGGTACACCAGTGCGGTGGCGACGGCGGCACGTCCCTCGCCTCGCCCCGTGAAGCCCATGCGGTCGGTCGTGGTGGCGGAGATGTTGACCGGGGCACCAAGGATACCGGCGATGGTCTCCCGGGCTTCGGCCCGGCGCGGCCCCATCTTCGGAGTGTTGCCGATCAGCTGCACGGCGGCGTTTCCGATCACCCAGCCGTTGGTCTCCAGAAGTTCGCGTGCCTCGCGGAGCAGGCGGGCTCCGGAGACCCCGTCGTATTCGGCACGGCCCACTCCGACAAAGGAACCGAGATCGCCGAGTGACGCCGCGGACAGCAGAGCATCGACGAGCGCGTGGGCGACGACGTCCCCGTCGGAGTGGCCCTCACAGCCGTCTGCGCCCTCGAAGTGCAGGCACGCGATCCAGCAGTCCTTGCCGACCTCGATCTGATGGGCGTCGGTACCGATGCCGACGCGCGGGATGATGGGGGTCTCAGTCACCGGGAACCTCAAAGATAGTGGGTTCTGCCTCGTCGGTGATGTGCCGGGCGAGGATCATGTCCATGGGCGTGGTCACCTTCAGCGCCATCGGATCCCCCTTCACGCAGGTTACGGTGTGCCCCGCCCATTCCATCAGCGAGGCGTCGTCGGTGGCGGTGAAGCCGGGGGCGTCCGAGCTGAAGTAGGCGATGTTCGCGGCGCGCAGTGCGGCGAGGTCGAAGCCCTGCGGGGTCTGGACGGCGCGGAGGTCGGAGCGGGGCGGGGTGTCAACGACGTGGTCACCGTCGACGACCTTGATGGTGTCGGTCACCGGGACCACGGGGATCACCGCGACCTCGCCGCGACGCACGCGGTGGACGACACGGGCGATGAGCCCCGGCGGGGTGAGGGCGCGGGCCGCGTCGTGGATGACGACGACACCGTCGTCCGAGTCGATGGCGCGGAGCCCGGCCCAGACCGAATCGGCGCGTTCGCCGCCGCCGTGCACCAGCCGGACGGGCAGGCCCGGGTCGTCGAGCAGCCCCGCACGGTCGAGGATCGTGCGAGCGTAGTCGGCCATGTCCGGACTGACCAAAACGATCACGTCGTCGATGACGCCCGAGGTGGCCATGGCACGGACGCTGCGCTCAACGAGGGTCATGCCGCGCAGCGACACGAACGCCTTCGGAACCGGGGCACCCAGTCGCGTCCCACGCCCGGCGGCCGCGAGAAGCGCGGTCACCCGGCGGTCATCCACGGTGACTGACACTGTGCACTGGGGGCTAGTCGTCGTCGGAGTCAAGATCGACGTCGTCGAGGTTGACGTCCGGGACCTCACCGTCGTCACCGTCGTCCTTCCCCGGAGCGTCCGCATCGTCCCCGGCCACGGCGCTGTGCCGTTCGATGGTGGCCTCCATCTGAGCCTCCAGGTCATCGGCCTTGGCGTCGTCGACGCCCTCGGCGAGCGCGAGTTCACCGACGAGCACCTGCCGGGCTTTCGCCAGCATCCGCTTCTCACCTGCCGACAGGCCACGATCCTGGTCGCGCCGCCAGAGATCGCGGACGACCTCGGCCACCTTGTTCACGTCGCCCGAGGCGAGACGTTCCTGGTTTGCCTTGTACCGGCGCGACCAGTTGCCTGCCTCCTCGACATCGGTTTCGCGGAGAACCCCGAAGACCTTCTGCAGGCCCTCCTCGCCGACGACATCACGGACGCCGACGAGCTCGGCGTTCTTCATGGGGACCCTGACGGTCAGGTCTGACTGGTGGATCTGCAGGACCAGATAGTCAAGCACCTCGCCGCCGATCTCCCGGCTCTCGATCGCCTCGATCACGGCCGCTCCGTGATGCGGATAGACGACGGTGTCGCCGACCTTGAAATCCATGCCCACTTGGTGCACCTTCCTGCGCCCACCGGCGCCACGGTGAATATTCACTGTTGCGGGAGTGATTCTATCACGCCCGCAACCAGCCGTTTTGTCCGAACTCCCGAAGCGGTGACGTGCACGAATCCACCACGGATCCACGTCCAGCCCTTGGATATCGGGCATGCGAGTGGCAGTTGACGCAATCAAAGGATTGCCCCCACCCTCCCCCTCCTCCGGTCGCGGGAACTGTGTGGAGAGTCTGAACAACAGCTAGAGTAAGGGCAACAACTGCCTTACCCGAAAGCCTTCCGATGGAGGACACTGAAAGTGATGACCACCAAGACCGTGAAAGGCGCGGCAGCGGCCCTTGCCGCCGTTGCGGCGGCCCTGACCTTGAGCGCCTGCAGCTCCGGCCAGATCTCCCAGACAGCAGACCAGGTCGCCGCGGTTGACGGTGCCCGAGCGGACACCGCGGACGGAAAGCTGGCTGTCCGTGACGTCACCGTCGAGGTCAACGGAAGCCCGACCGCGTCGCTCCGGTTCACCCTGGTGAACCAGGACACCGACATGACGGTCCACGGGCTGAAGAGCGTCACCGTCGACGGTGAAAAGGTATCCCTCAAGGGCAATGCCGACCTCAAGCGTGACTGCTCCATCGTGGCCGGCTCCCGGGAACACCTGGACGCGCTGCCGGAGGCCGGTGACGGCATCTGCATCACCCGGGTGGTCACCTCGGTCCGGGACAAGGGCTTCCCCCCGGGAGGTAACGCCGATGTCGTGTTCACCTTCGACAACGGCCAGACCATCGATCTTGCCGCGACGATCGCCGCCCCCACCCTGGCACCGGTCGACATCGACCGCACCAACCAGAGCGGCGACGGGCACGGAGAGCATTCCGGACACTGACCGATCACCCCCTCCACGAACCGGCACCTTCCCGATGCGGGAGGAGCCGGTTTTCGTTTTCCACCATTTGTGCACATGCGGCTGACTGCCGAGAAACCAATCCTGCCCCGCCAAGTGCCGTCCGCATGGGACAGTGCCCCGGCGAACCTGTGGGGCGCCTGTCCAGACGACTCTCAGCCGCAGGGCCGACGGTGGATTGCGGTGTCCGCCCTCCCGGTCTCGCCCGTCATGATGATCCGTTGATGGTTGCTGGATTGGCCGTGGGCCCGGTTTCGTCGGTTGTCGCTCCCAGGCCCCGCTAGCAGCGCGGTGGCCTGGCGCCCCGAACCCCGACCGGTAGAACAGCCGGACATCGCCGGAAAACGACCGCATTCGAACTGCCTTTCGTATCCGCGTCGGGTCCACACGTTAGGGTGATCCCCATGGCGAAGAAACCGCGCAGCGTGCACACCTGTTCAGAGTGCGGCTACAGCACACCGAAGTGGTTGGGCCGCTGCCCCGACTGCGGCGGCTGGGGCACGCTCACGGAGTCCCGTACCCCCTCCGGCGGTGGCTCCGGCGCCGCCACCGCCGCAGTGGGGGGAACGCTGCCCACCGGTCTGGCGCCGACGTCACCGGCTGTCCCGATCAACCGCATCGATCCGGCGACCGCACGGACCGTCTCCACCGGAATCGGCGAGCTGGACCGGGTCCTCGGAAACGGTATCGTCCCCGGCTCGGTGGTACTGCTCGCGGGTGAACCCGGCGTGGGGAAGTCGACACTCCTGCTGGAGGTGGCCGCCCGCTGGGCGGCCCAGCCCTCTGCGACGGCCCGAACGGACGATCCGCACGCTGGTACCCGGACCGCCCTCTACATCACCGCAGAGGAGTCCGCGGGCCAGGTTCGGATGCGGGCCCAGCGCACCGGGGGACTCCAGCCCACGTTGTACCTCGCCGCGGAATCGGACCTCGACGTGGTCTTCGGGCACGTCGAACAGCTCAAGCCGAGTCTGCTCATCGTGGATTCCGTCCAGACCATGCACATCAGCGGAGTCGAGGGCGTGGCAGGTGGTGTAGCGCAGTCCCGTGCCACCACCGCCGCACTGACGACACTCGCCAAGACATCCGGGATACCGGTGCTCCTCGTCGGGCACGTGACCAAGGACGGGTCCGTGGCAGGCCCCCGAGTACTCGAGCACCTGGTCGATGTGGTCCTGACCTTCGAGGGTGACCGCCATTCCTCGCTGCGGATGCTGCGCGGCATCAAGAACCGTTTCGGGGCCACTGACGAAGTGGGGTGTTTCGAGCAGACCGGCGAAGGGATCAGGGAGGTGGCGGACCCTTCGGGTCTGTTCCTGTCCCACCGTGACTCCACGCCCGACGGCACCGCGGTGACGGTCGCCATGGACGGGGTGCGCCCGATCCTCGCGGAAGTGCAGTCACTCCTGGTGCCCACGCAGTCGAAGAATCCACGGCGGGCCGTCACCGGCCTCGACGCGACCCGGGTGCCCATGGTGCTCGCGGTTCTCTCGGCTCGCGCAGGTCGTCCATCCTTCGACCGGGAGGTGTACATCGCCACCGTGGGTGGCATGAAGGTCGGGGAACCGGCAGCAGACCTCGCGGTCGCACTCGCCACGGTGTCCGCGATGGACGGTCGCCCGCTGCCGCCGAAAACCGTAGTCCTGGGCGAAGTCGGGCTCGCCGGGGAGATCAGGCGGGTCCCGGACCTGCGGCGCCGGCTGCAGGAGGCGGCGCGCCTGGGGTACGTGTCCGCTGTCGTCCCCGCCGGGGAGAAACTCAGCGTACCGGGAATGCGGATCACCCGGGTCTCCACCATCGGGGAGGCGATCACCGCCCTCGGCTGAGGGCGGTGCATCACATCAGGTTAAACGGATGTGCATCCGAATGGTTATCGCCGACGAGGGTGTGCAGGTAGTATCCGCCAGCAGGAACCTGCGCCCGCGCCGCGCAGCTGCCCGGCGCGGAGTTCGTCCTGGACCAGACCGCTTCGTAGTAGCGCTCCTCCCCCGCGGGGAAAGTCCGCTCGGTGACATCCACGGCGGGATTGCAGTCCACGTCGGACCAGACGCGGCGGTTCGTCGCCAGGTCGTAAACCTCGAAGCGGAGCACGTCCTTCCCCAGGTCGATGACACAGTCGGCGGCTGTCGGGTTCGTGACCGTCATATAGAACCTGGGCTGGACATCAGGGGCGTAGGCAACCTGGTCCGAGGTGGCGGTGACGATGAGGTCGCTGAGCGCGCAGGTCGTCTTCGGCTCCGGCGAGGGCGACTCGGTGGTCATCGCTGCGGACGCCTCCGATGACGCGTAGGGCTTGTCTCTCTCCGACTCGTCAGCGGGCCGTCTGGCGGTGGTCCCGGACATCGACCCATCCCCGTCAGCGGCGGAGGTCGTGGACGCCCGGGAGGTACCCGATGCGGGTGTCACCTGAGTGGAGGTGGTGGTTTCGGATCCCTCCGCAGCGGTCGGCTGCGGGTTGTCCCCACCAGCGAGTGCCACGATCAGCCATCCGACCAGGAACACGACGATGATCAGCACGACACCTGCCGCCACCCGGCGGCGGATGTAGATCTCTCTGGGCAGTCGACGGTTTCTGTTGTCCACGAACCCGAGTGTATGCGGAGCCGAGCCGCACATGTGTCAGTCCTGCGGCGTGTCCCTGTTTGTTTTGTCAGTCGTCGTTGACGCCGATGGTGACCACGGGCTCCGCCATTCCGTCGGACAGACGGTACCGAACACCGACGATGCCACACGTTCCCTTGGCTACCCGGGCCTTGATCTCAGGTGACCGGGACAGGACCTGGTCGACTGTCTCGGCCACGTGATGCGCCTCGAACTCCTCGATGGTCCGGCGCCCCGCCGCCCGGGCGTCAAGGATCGAGGGGCTGACCTTCTCAATGAGCACGCGCTGGAATCCACCGGGGATCTCGTGCCCGTCCAGTGCCGCCATCGTCGCCCCGACGGCGCCGCAGGACTCGTGCCCGAGCACGACGACGAGCGGAACGTGGAGGGACTCCACCGCGTACTCCAGCGAACCGAGGACGGCGAGGTCGATGATCTCACCCGCAGTGCGGATGACGAAGACGTCACCGAGGCCCTGGTCGAAGATGAGTTCCACGGGTACCCGAGAGTCGGAGCATGCGAGGACCACCGCCAGCGGTTCCTGCCCCTGCGTCAGTTGGCTGCGTCTCAGAGCGTCCTGGTTCGGGCGTTCCACCGAGAAGTTCATGAAACGACGGTTGCCCTCCATCAGCGCGGCCCACACGGCCTTCGGGTTACGGGGGGTCCGGTCTTCATCCGGTGAAAGGGTATTCGTCATGACTCAATTGTGCACCGTCTGCGTCGGTGGCGGGAGGTTATGGGCGAAGTGTTACCGCCAGGCAAAACCGGATAGACTCGTGCCCTTGTGATCACACCGACTCTCCTACGCTGGTACGAAGCCAATCGGCGTGACCTGGTGTGGCGTACTCCGGCGACGGGGGCGTGGGGGGTTCTACTGTCCGAGGTAATGAGCCAGCAGACCCCCGTCCGGAGGGTTGAACCGCTCTGGTGCGAATGGATGCAACGCTGGCCGACCCCGGCGGATCTCGCTGCAGCCGGCACCGATGAGGTGCTGCGTGCGTGGGGACGACTCGGGTATCCGAGACGTGCACTCCGCCTGCAGGAGTGTGCGGTGGCCATCACGGAACGTCATGGCGGTCGGGTACCCGACGACGTCGATGAGCTGCTCGCCCTTCCCGGGATAGGTGACTACACGGCGCGGGCGGTGGCGGCCTTCGCCTACGGGAAGCCCGTTCCGGTGGTCGATACGAATGTGCGGCGGGTGTACCGGCGACTGGTGGATGGACGGTTCCTGGCCGGGTCACCACGCCGCCGGGATCTCGATGACGTCGCGGCGATTCTGCCCGAGGATCCGAAACTTGTCCCACAGTTCTCGGTGGCCTTGATGGAACTCGGCGCGCTGCTATGTACCGCGGCCCGCCCGAACTGCGGAGCCTGCCCCGTGCGGGTGGATTGTGCCTGGCAACAGGCCGGCTGCCCCGAGCCGACCGCGGATGAGTTGGGTGCAGCGAGGAAGCGGGTGCAGAAGTTCGTGGGCACCGATCGCCAGGTACGCGGGAAGATCATGGCCGTGCTACGGGACGCGGACGGGCCTGTCGACCGGTCTCGGGTGGACTCCGTGTGGCCCGATGAGGCTCAGCGCACACGCGCGCTCGTCAGTCTGCTCGGCGACGGTCTCGCCGAGGAGGACGAGGCAGGTCGGATAGGTCTGCCCCGCCGGGGTGCTGCGATGGATCGCTGAGCTGCTTGTGCAGATCGATGGTCCGACCGTAGGCCCAGTCCCGATCGGTGAGCATCCGGGCCAGCGCCAGGCCCGCCGCGATGCTAACAACGACCAGCGCAGCCGAGGCGGCCGCCGACATCGCGAGGTCCATGTCTCCGGTGTTCAGCGCGTACATCGAGGTGTACATGGCGACGCCGGGGATCATGATGACGGACGCCGGCACCGTCACGGTGATTCGCGGAACCCGGGCGGACCGGTGAATGAGCGCGGTGATCACACCGATGAGCACGCCTGCGATGAATGCGGCGAGGTGCTGAGGCACCTGATGGAAGACGAGCAGGATCCGGAACATGTTCGCGACCATCGCGATGGACGCCCCGAGCAGGACCATGCGGCGTGAGCAGTTGAACAGCAGGGCGAACCCGGCGACTCCCGCGAAGCTCGCAGCGGCGGCTGCCACCCACCACATGGTGGACGGCGGGCCGGGGCTGGCGGGCAGCGGGTTGAGCCCGGTGACCAGGCTGACCATCCCGACGGAGATCGTCGCCGTGATGATGACACTCACCGCGTAGGTCAGCCGGGAGATCCCGGCGGTGATGTCGAATCTGGTCAGATCCAGCAGCGCGGAGAAGAGCGGGAACCCGGGGATGAGGAACAGGACGGCGGCGACGTAGCCTGCGGCGAAGGAGGTCGTGTCGGTGTTCCCGATCATCCCTATAACTACCGTGACCGCCCAGTAGACGAGGCAGGCCATGGATCCCGCGGCGGCCACCGTGCCAAGCTGGTTGAAGTGCCGCCGTCCGAGCGTCACCCGGATGAACTGCCCACACGCGGCCGAGACCGCGACGACGGCGGCCTCACTCGCCGGATAGCGATTCAGTATCGCGAAGGAGGCGCAGGCGACACCAGCGGCGAGGGCGAGCAGTAACCGCGACCAGCGTTTGACTACGTTACGTTCGATACTGTCCAGCTGATGGTTGAGCTCATCCACCGTGAACCTGCGGTGCATGTGGTGGGTGAGGTCCTCGAGGGCCTCGATCCTGGAGGCATCGACCGACGGCTCGTGATGGTTCGCGACGACGGTACGGAACATGTCGCCGCGGTGGAACGTGCACGTGATGGTGTTGACCGACACGATCGCATCCAACCGGTCAAAACCGAGGGACCGGGCGGCCCGCTTCATCGCGCGCAGCACCCGGTATCCGCCGGTACCTGCTGCCGTCATCATCAGACCGAGACGAAGAACCGCGTCGGCCTCCCGCCCCATCTGCTGCTGGAGCTGCATCAGCTGCTGCAGCTCGCCGTCCGATCGGCTGTCACTCGCCACAACCAGTCACCTTTCTCACACGTCGCCGGGGATTTCGTGGGTCGTCCCGTTGCCGGGATGGCTCAGCGCCAGCGGCCACGCCAGTTGAGGCCACCGGGAAGTCGGAGCGAAATCCGGCCACGCGAGTTGACGGTGAGGGGGCCGAAGCGCTTGGAGACAGAGGCCCCCGATCCCGAGAGATTGAGCCATGTGCCCTTGCCGAGTGATTTACGTCGACGATCATTCAGTCCCACTATTACTCCTGGTTCCTCGGTCGGCGGTAATGCCCGTACGGACATGCCCGGACACCTCCGGGTCCGTCCGTGTCTGAATACCGGAACGGGCACCGCATCACCCGATTCTACGACCGTCTCGCCGGGGCCCTCCGACTGGGCCTCCCACCGGTGCTGTGGCCCGGTAGTCTCACCGCATGCCGAACATCAATCCGCAACCCACCTCTCCCGATCCGACGGTGCTGCCGTCTCCGGGTGTTTCTCCAGAAAACCGGGCCAACCGGGATTCCCGGGCACGGGTCGGACAGCGAGTTCACCAGCCGGGTCATCTCGGATGACCGGGACCGGCTCAGCGACCTCTCCGGCGGGGAGCCGGTAAACCTGCCGTGCCACATCCGCACCTGCACACGGTCCCTGGCATGCCTCCGGGCGCGGTCCGTCGCCGACCTCGATCTCACACCGGAGTCTGTGTGCGTCTCTCGGGAGCTCGGTCGGAGATGCGACCTCGCTGGCCAGGCGGCCTTTGTCGCGGCTAGTAGTGTCCACGATGCACCGGCTACCTTCGCGGAGACTACCTCTGACGGTCGCTTCGATCCCGTCTACGCCGGCACCAGTGCACTGTGCCGATTGACGAACCTCGACCGCTGGGCGGAGGTCGTGGCGGCGCCGTTCCGGCCGGGTGGGCGCCTGCCGCTGAGGGTGATCTCCCCCACCTCATGCGCCTCGATGCCGATCTCAGCGCCGCGGGGAGACCCGAGGTCCACTATCCCCCTTTCCCACCGGTTCGAGCCGTTCACCGAGGACAACGACAGCACCTACGGCGGCGCAGAGAAGGTGGACCACATCCGGGTGTCTACGTCGCACCACGATCTCGGGGAGATCGTCACCGCGCCCATCCGCCGAGGACTCGCGATCGACGCGCTGGCGGAGTTCGCTGCTGCCCCGTTCCGGGCCTGTCCGGCGTTGGTCGGCGAGAACGACTCGTGGCCCCTCCTACCCGACATGCCCGAGGTCCCGGTGCGGTTCGTGGTGCAGACGCACCAACCGGTCTGAGTGCGCGCGCGGACCTCGGCGGTGGAATATACATGAGGGGCCCGGGTCGGAGATTTGAAAACTCCGACCCGGGCCCCTCATCGTGCATCATCCGTGGCTAGACGGTGCCCGCGGGCGCCTGCCCGCCGCCTGCCCCGGTATCGCCGTGGTCATCGTCGGGGGCGGAGTGCCGTCCCTTGTTCTGGTCCGGGTGGTCCGGGTTCTCGACGTGCCCGGCGGACTCGATGACGTTCTCCGACTCGATCTCCCGGGCGGAATCACCTTCGGGAACCTCTCCGTCGGCCGCGTCGGAGACGTCCTTGATGGCTTCGGCCGCCTCGACGCTGATTTCGCCGAAACCCTCGTCCTCCGGCAGCGGCTTCGGCCGCGGCGTGAACGTGAAGGTGGCCTCGGCGGCCTTGGATTCGCCATCCCAGTTCTCGACGTCGACGGTGATGATCTCGCCGGCGCCGAGTTCACCGAACAGGATCTTCTCGGACAGGGTGTCCTCGATCTCCCGCTGGATCGTGCGACGCAGCGGGCGGGCACCGAGTACCGGGTCGAAACCGCGCTTGGCCAGCAGTCGTTTCGCCTTGTCGGTGAGCTCGAGGTCCATGTCCTTGGCGTGCAGTGCCTTGGTGACGCGGGCCGCGATGAGATCGACCATCTCGACGATCTGTTCCTCGGTGAGCTGGTGGAACACCACGACATCGTCGATGCGGTTGAGGAACTCGGGGCGGAAGTGCTTCTTCAGCTCGTCGTTGACCTTCTGCTTCATCCGCTCGTACTGCCCCTCGACACCCATCGCGCCACTTCCGGAGAAGCCCATGCCGACAGCCTTGGAGATGTCCTGGGTGCCCAGGTTGGAGGTGAAGATCAGCACCGTGTTCTTGAAGTCCACGACGCGCCCCTGGCCGTCGGTGAGGCGACCTTCCTCCAGGACCTGGAGCAGGGTGTTGTAGATCTCCTTGTGTGCCTTCTCAATCTCGTCGAAGAGCACCACAGAGAACGGCTTGCGGCGCACCTTCTCGGTGAGCTGGCCACCCTCCTCGTAGCCAACGTATCCGGGAGGTGCACCAAACAGGCGCGAAGCGGTGAAGCGGTCATGGAACTCACCCATGTCGATCTGGATGAGCGCATCATCCTCACCGAACAGGAAGTTCGCCAGCGCCTTGGACAGCTCCGTCTTACCGACGCCTGACGGGCCAGCAAAGATGAACGAGCCGCTGGGCCGCTTCGGGTCCTTCAGACCAGCACGGGTGCGGCGGATGGCACGGGAAACGGCCTTCACGGCATCGTCCTGCCCGATGATCCGCTTGTGCAGTTCATCCTCCATCCGCAGCAGCCGAGAGGATTCTTCCTCGGTGAGCTTGAACACGGGGATTCCGGTCCAGTTGCCCAGCACCTCGGCGATCTGCTCCTCGCCAACCTCGGCAACCTCCTCGAGGTCACCGGAACGCCACTGCTTCTCCTTCTCCGCACGCTCTTCACCGAGTTTGCGCTCCTTGTCCCGCAGACCGGCGGCCTTCTCGAAGTCCTGCTCGTCGATGGCCGCCTCCTTCTCCCTGCGGACGTCGTTGATGCGCTCGTCGATCTCACGCAGCCCCTCGGGCGCGGTCATCCGCTTGATGCGCATGCGGGCGCCGGCCTCGTCGATGAGGTCGACGGCCTTGTCCGGCAGGAAACGGTCGTTGATGTAGCGGTCGGAGAGGTTCGCCGCGGCGGCGAGTGCCCCATCCGTGATGGAGACGCGGTGGTGTGCCTCATAGCGATCACGCAGGCCTTTGAGGATCTCGATCGTCATCTCAACACTCGGCTCGGGAACCTGAACCGGCTGGAAACGACGCTCGAGGGCGGCGTCCTTCTCGATGTGCTTACGGTACTCGTCGAGCGTGGTCGCACCGATGGTCTGCAGCTCACCGCGGGCCAGCTTCGGCTTGAGCAGGCTGGCCGCGTCAATGGCGCCTTCCGCGGCACCCGCGCCGACGAGGGTGTGGATCTCGTCGATGAACAGGATGATATCGCCGCGCTGGTTGATCTCCTTGAGGACCTTCTTCAGGCGCTCCTCGAAGTCACCGCGGTAGCGGGAGCCCGCGACGAGGGAACCGAGGTCAAGTGAATAGACCTGCTTGTCCTTCAGTGTCTCCGGGACCTTGCCGTTGACGATGTCCAGTGCCAGGCCCTCAACGACGGCGGTCTTGCCGACACCGGGTTCGCCGATGAGGACCGGGTTGTTCTTCGTCCGGCGGGAGAGGACCTGCATGATCCGCTCGATCTCCTTCTCCCGGCCGACGACCGGATCGAGCTTGCCCTCCTTCGCCGCGATGGTCAGGTTGCGTCCGAACTGGTCGAGGACCAGAGAGTTCGAACGGTCGCCGGCGGGACCACCCGCGCGGCCTGCGGGATTGGCTCCCGCGCCGACGGCTTCGGGGCCGCTGGAACCACCTTCTGGGGAGTCCCCCTGGCTCCCTTCGTACCCGGAGAGCAGCTGGATGACCTGTTGGCGCACCCGCGGCAGATCGGCGCCGAGTTTGACGAGCACCTGCGCGGCCACGCCCTCCCCCTCGCGGATGAGGCCGAGCAGCAGAAACTCGGTACCGATGTACTTGTGGCCCATCTGGAGCCCCTCACGCAGGGAGAGCTCGAGAACCTTCTTCGCCCGCGGAGTGAAGGGGATGTGACCGGTGTGCGGCTGGGTGCCGTGCCCGATGATCTCCTCGACCTCCTGGCGAACGGCGTCCAGCGAGATCCCCATGGACTCGAGCGCCTTCGCGGCGACCCCCTCACCCTCGTGGATCAGTCCCAGAAGGATGTGCTCGGTGCCGATGTAATTGTGGTTCAACATCCGCGCCTCCTCCTGAGCCAGGACGATGACGCGGCGGGCGCGGTCGGTAAACCTCTCGAACATATCTCTCCCCTGGAATCGCTGGGTGTTAGTGCCACTACTGTAACCTGCGCACCGACCCCGACATTCCGTGCGCCCGGCGATGGTACGCGCCACGTGACACAGAGCAAGATGTACGGCACACTACGCCGCAGGTGAGAGCCTATTTATCCGGTGCGTCGGAACGCTGTACGCCGGTAGCGAACACGGCCCGGAAGCGCCGATTCCAGGCATATCCGGGACCGCTCGACCCAGACCACCACAGTGTATTGTAAGGTATTCAAAATGATATCTTCAGTGATCCGGTTTCTGGGCCTCGTGGCGGCGGTGCTCGGTGTGAGTGCCGCGATCGTCGGTGGAATCGGTGTGGCCACCACCCCGTTCACCGATTTCCCCGCGTTCGGGTCCACAGGTGAGAAGCTCCTCGCCTACTACTCGTATTTCACACTGTGGTCGAACATCCTCGGCGCCGCAGCTGGTCTCTCCTACGCGTTCTGGTTCATCCGCGGCCGCGACGGCGGCGGGCTGGGGGCGGTGCTGCGGCTGGACGCGACGATCATGCTGATGGCGACGGGGCTGGTGTACCACCTGCTGGTCGCCGACGGGTCACCGCATACCGGGACACAGGCCTTCACCACACCGATCATCCACGGGATCATGCCGGTCCTGCTCCCGGCGATCTGGCTGCTCCACATGACGCAGCGACATCGGCCGGATGTGCGGCTGCGGACTCTACTCGGTGCGCTGATCATTCCGGCGATCTGGACCGCGTGGACGTTCTGGCGGGCGCAGGTCACCGGCGGCTACTACCCCTACGACTTCATGGACGCCACCGAGATCGGTTTGGCGAGGTCGGTGACCACAACCGCAATGATCTACGTGATCTTCACCGTATTCATGCTCGTTCTTGGCCTGATCGAGCGGGTCGTACTCTCGCGGCTGCGGCCGACGCGGTACATCAAGCTACCGGAGAACCGGGACTGATCCCGGAAACCGGCGAACAGCCCGACACGCTCCCGTGGGAGGTTCCGGGCCGTTCATCGGAGCGGGATGCTACTGCCTGGGCTCGGGCTTGACCATCGGGAACAGGATCGTCTCCCGGATGCCGAGGCCGGTCAGAGCCATGAGCAGCCGGTCGATCCCCATGCCGCAGCCGGCGGTCGGGGGCATGCCCTGCTCCATCGCGGTGAGGAAGTCCTCGTCGAGGACCATCGCCTCATCGTCGCCGTCGGCGGCCAGCCGGGCCTGGTCGACGAAACGCTCCCGCTGGATGACGGGGTCGATGAGCTCGGAGTACCCAGTGGCCAGCTCGAATCCGCGGACGTAGAGGTCCCACTTCTCGGTGACACCGGGCTTGTCACGGTGCTGGCGGGTCAGCGGGGAGGTCTCGACGGGGAAGTCCCGGACGAAGACGGGGCCGTGGAGCTGATCCTCGCAGAGGACCTCCCAGATCTCCTCGACGAGCTTGCCGTGGCCCCAGCCTGCGTTCTGCGGGACGGGCAGGCCGATCACCTCCGCGATGGCCTTCAGCTCCTCAACGGTGCTATCCACGGTGACCTCGGGCTGCCCGGGGAACTTCCGGGCCAGTGCCTCGTTGAGTGAGGGGTACATCTCGAGGGTCTGCCACGTCTCCCCACCGAGGTCATACTCGGTGCCGTCCGCGAGGGTGACCGTCGTGGAGCCGAACACCTCGGTGGCGACGGCCTGGATGAGATTCTTGATGGTCTCCGCGCCGTCGTCGTAGGTGCCCCACGCCTGGTAGGTCTCCAGCATGGCGAACTCGGGGCTGTGGGATGAGTCGACGCCCTCGTTGCGGAAGTTGCGGTTCACCTCGAAGACGCGGTCAATACCGCCGACGACGCAACGCTTGAGGTAGAGCTCCGGCGCGATACGCAGGTAGAGATCGATATCAAGCGCGTTGGAGTGGGTCTGGAAGGGGCGCGCCGCGGCACCACCGTGAAGGGTCTGGAGCATCGGGGTCTCCACTTCGAGGAACCCCTCGTCCTCCAGGTAATGCCGCAGTGCACGCATGACCTTGATGCGGGTCATCGCGTTTTCTCGGGCTGCGGGCCGCATGATCAGGTCGGTGTAGCGGTGCCGGACACGGGTGTCCTCGCTCAGTTCCTTGTGGGCGACGGGCAGGGGGCGCAGCGACTTCGAGGCCATCTGCCACTCCGACGCCATGACGGAGAGTTCCCCGCGGCGGGAGGAGATGACACGACCCGTGACGGAGACGAAATCACCGAGGTCGACGTCACTCTTCCAGCCCGCCAGTGCCTCCTCGCCAACCTCCGCGAGCGAGAGCATAGCCTGCACCTGGGTGCCGTCGCCGTCCTGGATGCTGGCGAAGCAGAGCTTTCCGGTGTTGCGCACGAAGATGACACGGCCGGCGATGGAGACGATGTCCCGGGTCTCCTCGCCCTTGGCCAGGTAGGTCACGCCGTCCTCGCGCTCGGCGGCGGCGGCGTCATCGGCGTCCTCGGGGAGAACCCGGTAGCGATCCCGCAGGTCCGCGATGGACGTACTGCGCTTCACCGCCACGGGGTAGGCCTCGACGCCACCGTCGAGCAGGCGGGTCCGCTTCTCACGGCGGATGCGGAGCTGCTCCGGAACATCATCGGCGTCGGACGTGGTCACGGCGGGGTTCTTCTTCGCTTCAGTCACATCCCGCCAGCGTAGTCGATACGTGGGCGTCGATCATCCTCCGGGCGTCGCTAGCTGATGAGCCAGTCGTTCGGGGAGAACAGCTCGAAGTGCACGGCCTTCGGCGCACGGTCGGCGGGCAGGGCCGCGATCTGGTCACGCAGTGCCTGCAGGAAACCGTTGCCGCCGCACAGATACACGGTCGCACCGGCAGGCAGGTGTTCCGCGATGTCGATCCGCTCGCCGTTGCTGCGGTAGCGGACCTCCATCGTGGCACCGGGGATCTCGGCGACGTACGCGGCCATCTGCTCGCGCTGCGCGAAGTGTTCCTCGTCGACGTCCGCGTGCAGGACGGTCACCGGGCGGGACGAACCGGTCGTCGCGAGGTGGTGCAGCATGCCGGTCATCGGGGTGGATCCGATTCCGGAGGACACGAGGACAACCGGATTGTCGGCGTCGTCGAGGACGAGGTCACCGGCGGGAAGGGTCGCCTGGACGGTGTCGCCGACGTCGACGCGGTCGCGGAGGAACCCGGAGACCTCACCCTCGCGGCGGACCGCGATCGTCAGTTTCGTGGCGTCGCCGCCGATGATGGAGTACTGGCGCAGCTGGCGGGCGCCGTCGTCCAGCTTCACCCCGACCGAGGTGTACTGGCCCGGACGCGGGACCGAGAGATCGCCACTCAGGGTGTAGACGGTCACGTCGCCGGGGAGGTCGTACTTCTCGGTGACGGTGACCTCGCGGAACACCTCCCCCGGCTCGACGTCGTCGGAGGCGTAGAGGTCCTCCTCGAAATCGATCAGCACATCGGCCATGAGCCAATAGACCTCATCCCAGGCGCCGGCGATCTCCGGGGTGATCGCGTCGCCCAGGACGTCGACGATGGCGGCGAAGAGGTTGTCGTGGACGATCTGGTACTGGTCGCGGGTTACGCCGAGGGAGACGTGCTTGTGACCGATCCGGCCGAGCATCTCGACCGGGTCCGGGGCGTCTGGATCGACGAGCATGGTGGCGAAGGTGGCGATCGACGCGGCGAGCGCCTTGGGTTGCTCGCCTGCGGCCTGGTTGCCCCGGTTGAACAGATCGCTGATCAGCTCCGGGTGCGCGGTGAACATCTTGTCGTAGAAGATCGGGGTGATCTCATTGATGTGCGCACCGATCACGGGGAGGGTCGCGCGGACGATATCGGCGTTTTTCTCGGACAGCGTGCGGGAGGTGTCGGGCTGGGTGGTCACGAACATGAGCTGGGCGCTCCTTTATGAATGGTCTGCGGCGGGGTCTCGGGCTATCGACGTCCGCGTGGATGGGTGTCAGGGTGTGTGCGGTAGACCCAGGGGAACCGGAATCTCGCGGGGCCGTACAGCATCAGCGATGAGATCCGCGACACGGAGGTCGTCCAAGCTCCGGTAGAACGCCTCCGTGGCGGCGGCGAGCCGGTGCCGCAACAGGCAGTCTCCCTCCAGATACGGGCAGGGGGACGGCGCCGAGCAGTCGATCACGGGCGTGGCCGGTTCCAATTCGCGGAGCAGCAGGCCAACGCTGAGCGTCGGGGCGGTCTCCACGAGGAGGACGCCGCCCGACCGACCGCGGACACTGCGGACGACGCCGAGTTTCGCCAGCCTGGACACGACCTTGGCGACGTGGGTGTCGGGAGCTTCGATGGCTTCAGCCAGGTCAGCTACGGTCATACGGGGGGCATCGACTGCGGATGCCTCCCCGAGACGCATGAGCGTCCGGAGGGCTAGGTCAGAAAACCGGGTCAGTTGCACTCCTCGAGCCTAGGCAAAATCGGTATTTGAGATTCCTCTTTTCCCGTAGTCGACACAGAATCAACCGTGCCCCCCGCCCGGTGGGTGAAGCAGAAAACCGGGACCACCAGGCATGCTAACCCCAGATGACTCCAATAAGGCTCAGATACCTGTGATGATCTGCACAATCGCCATCCACTCAAAGAGTGACCCCATGAGGGGGTGATGCGATCATTCTTCCCGTTCCGGATCCGCGCCGGTGGGGCCATCGGCCCACAGTTCGATGTCGATGTCCCCGAACGGGGTCAATTCTGCGGTCCTTCGGGCGAGGTCGCGGTAGCTCCGGGCCGTAGCACTGTCCGGGATCCCCAGATCATGCTGCAACCGGACGGTGTCCGCGGCCGCACGGTAGACCGGACCAAGCACGCTGTGCTCCGGATCCGCGAGTACCACTTCAAGCATCCTGCGGGACGTCTGGCGGAGTAGTGCACGACCGATTCCGTCCTGCGGCCCACCGCTGCGGAAGTACGCCGCATCAATCATGGAACAGGCGTCGTCGACGACGGTCATCAAGTGTTCCGTGGCGTGCTGCAGACCGGCAGCGAATGCTGGCCGTTCATTGTCAGGGACGGGTACGGGCCATCCGCCGAGTTCCGCTACGAGCACCTCCGCGACGCCCTCCGGCGGCCCGGGGTCGGCGGTGATGAGCCACGGCACGCCTTCCATGGCGTCCGCGTCGCGGAGGACTCCTGCCTTGTCCGGGGAACCCACCGGGTACACGCACGGGTGGAGCGCCATCACCAGCGCCACGTCAGCGGCGAGGGGCGCGAGAGGCCGGACGCCCTCGGACACACACAGGTGGGCAATCATCTGCCCCCGGGACACATACGGCGCCAACTCCGCCACAGCACCCCGAAGTTCCTCATCGCTAACGCCGATGAGAACGAGGTCGCACCGCCGCAGTGCGCTGATCTCCATGGCGGCACCATCGACCGCAGGAAACCGGAACCGGATGTCGGAGCACCGGGGATCCACGACCGCGACGACCCGGTGTCCGACGCCGATCAACCGTTCGGCCAGCCCCGCAGCTGGCCCGTCGGTCCCGAAGAACCCAACCCGCAGCCGCGGCGCGGTCACTGATCGTCGTCCGCGTTCTCGCGGAGGTTCTCCAGCAGTTCGGCGACCGAGATCCCACCGCCACGTTCATCACGGCGACGGCGTCCGCGCCGCGGGACCTCCACGTCCCGGGTGTCATCGGAACGAATTTCCGGGGAACCGGTCGACTCAGTCGCGTGTGCTGCGCGCCGGGACGCCGGGCGTCCGCTCGCGTCCCAGGGGACAGCCGCCATCGCACCGGTGTCGAAGCCGTTGCCCTCGTGCGCACCGTGCTTGGGGGTTCCCTCCCCGGATGCGTGGTGCGGCGCAGAGTCCTCCGTCTCCGTAACGGCAGGCGTGGGATCCAGTTTCCCACTCCGGGGACCGCCGGTGATCAAGTAACCGGCGTCCGTGGGGACTCCGCCACCGGGCACGTCTCCACCGGTGATCAACGGGTTTGGCTTCATCGCAGACGGCGAGGTCAACCAGGAGGGTGTGCTCACGGGTGCGAATGCGCCTGTGGTGTCCTCGTCATCTCCGCTGTCTACCACCGCGCCGCCGTCGGTGCTATCCGACGCAGCATCCGCGAGCCACGCGGTAGGACGTTCCGCCCGCTCGCCCTCATCCGGTTCCGGTGAAAGCGGTTCAGCGTCGTCAGCGGTCCGCCGTCCAGAGGGCCGGTCCGAGGTAGCGATCGGAGTGGGCTCCACCGGGACCACCTCCTCAACATCCTGGACGTCCCGGGGATCACTTCCGTTGAGGTCACCGGGTACACCAGTGTCTTCCGCGTGGATCCGACCTTCCGGATCCACGGAATCCGCTCTGGCGAATACGCTTCGGTCCACGTCGGTCGGAGCCCGGCCGGGCCCGGCGAGAAGCTCCTGGATCCGGCGGGCCTCAGCCTGTAGAGCGGCGGGTTCGTAGCTCCAGGTCTGACCGCTGAGCTCCTCCAGCTGCGCCCGCATGGCCGCCAGCTGTTCGCGAATCTCTGCGAGCGCGGTATCCCGGTACTCATCCAGCGATTCGAGGTAACTCTGCTCGAGGATGCGCTCCTGCTCCCGATGCGCGGCAAATTCGCGGCGGAGCTCCTCTTCGTGACTGCGCTCCACGAGTTCCCGTTCCCGCTGTTCCGCGGCAACCTGCCTGCGGTACCGGGCGACGAGGATGATCCCGAGGACCGCCGCCCACAGCGCCGCGACCACCCCGATCTTCAACGCGACGTCGCTGCCGGTGAACAGCATCACCACCACGGCGATCAGTGCGAGGACAACCAGAACGACCAGCGTCGCCTGCCAGTTGTCGTTCTGCTCCCCGCCTTGTTCCGGACCAGTACCGGAGGCTGTCGCATTCTCGTCGGCGTCGCTCATGGCTACCAATGTACTAAACGACCTGGTTCCGGCCACACAGGCGCGCAGGCCCGGTGTCGCCCAGCGAGAGGAGTCTCCTCGGTCACGCAACGGCCGCGGGCTCACCGTCCGACGGCGGCGGTACCTCACAGCTCCGCTCGAGAATCACCCCTGCGATGGCCATCGTGAGTCCGCCGAGGACCGAGACCAGCACTCCGGGGAGATCATCCGCGGCGGCAGTGAGCGTGCCTGCCATGGGGACGACGTAGGTCGCCATCCCCAGATACGCTCCCCCGACGACGCTCCCCGTCCAGGCAGAGGCTTTCCCGATGACGAGCCACTGCGCGACGGTGATCGGGTTGAGCTGGCTCCGGTCGAGCCCGATCCGCCCCTTGTCCAGATGGGCCCGGACACGCCACGCCAACACCCCGCACAGTCCTGCCATGAGCCACAGCGTGACCGACGCGGTCACCGATATCGGAATGAAATTCGCGTAGAAACGCCAGGTCAGTATCGCGGAGGCCCCGGCACAGAACAACGCCATCGCGACCAGCAGGGGGATCGGGGTCGTTCTCACGGTCGCCGCTCCTCCGGTAACCGCACCCCGGCGACGTCCGCGGACGGCAACCCGTCGACCAGCGTTGCCACAGGCACCCCGGCGAGCACTGCCCCGGGGTCGGCGGCGAGCCACGGCACCAGGACGAACGCCCGCTCATGGGCGTGCGGGTGCGGCAGTGTGAGGCGTTCGGTGTCACTGTGAATCTCGGAACCGTCTGCGGCGACGCATTGTACGATGTCGACGTCCAGTGTCCGGGGCCCCCACCGGAGCTCGCGGACCCGGCCGGCGGCGTTCTCGAGCGCCTGACAGCGGTCGAGCAGTTCCCCGGGCGCATCGGTGGTGTCGATGATGACGACCGCGTTGGCGAAATCGGGCTGATCCGTCACCCCCCAGGGCGCGGTGTCGTACACCGGCGAGGCGGAGACCGTCTCCGGGGCGAAGTGGCGCAAGACGCCGTCCACGGCGCGGGCCGCCTCGTGGAGGTTGGCTCCCACTGACAGGACCGCGCGCATCAGGGCTGCCCCTGCCCCCGGCCGCCACGAGAACGCCGCGCCACGACGGCCACGTCGTCGAAGTCGAGCGGGATCGGTGCGTGTGGCTTGTGCACCGTCACCTCGATGGCGTAGAGCTGCGTGAAGGTTCCCATCGCCGTGTCGGCGATCTCGGCGGCGACGGTCTCGATGAGGTCTCGGGGGCTGCCCGCGACGATCTTGTGCGCGAGCTGCGCGAGCTCGGAGTAGTCGACGGTGCGGTCCAAGTCGTCGCCCGCCGCGGCGGCGGTGAAGTCCAGCCAGCAGGTCAGGTCGACGATGAATTCCTGCCCTGCAGCGCGTTCCGCGGACAGCACACCGTGCCGCCCGTGTACCTTCAGTCCCCTGAGTTCGATTCTGTCAGCCATGTTGGGGAGATTCCCGTCCTTCCAGTTGCTGTTCACTCATGTCCCGAGCCGCCCATCCGCCAGGCTGCGGCGACATCCACCGCGTCGCGGGAGACCGCGACGTCGTGGACTCGGACGGCCCACGCGCCGTGGTGCGCGGAGAGCGTGGTGACCGCCGCTGTCGCGGGGTCCGCGGACCCCGCCAATCCACGGTCGCTCCGAACCGCGGCGAGGAACCGTTTCCGGGACGCGCCCACGAGAACAGGGTAAGGCCCCGCGGTGAAGTCCGGAAGTGCCCCGAGCAGCGCCCAGTTGTCCGCCGGTGTCTTGGCGAAGCCGAGCCCGGGATCGATGATGATGTTGTGTGGGGCGATCCCCGCAGCCTGTGCCTCCCCCGCGAGGCTCCCGAGCCTGCGCCGCACGTCGGCGACGACGTCGCCGTCGGTGTGCGCGGCTCCCGAGGCATCCCCAAATCGGACCGTCTTCCAGTGCATGAGGCAGACCGGGAGCCCGGACTGCGCCATGACCCCGAACATGTCCGGATCGGCGTGACCGCCGGAGACGTCGTTGATGAGGGAGACACCGGCCTCCACGGCGGCTGCGGCGACGCTGGCCCGCATCGTGTCGACTGACGTCGGGATCCCCTCCGCGGCGAGTGCCCGGATCACCGGGGCGGTCCGGCGCAGTTCCACCTCCGGGTCGACCCGCACGGCGCCGGGCCGAGTCGATTCCCCACCGACGTCGATGATGTCCGCTCCAAGCGCGACAAGCTCGCGGGCGTGTGCAACCGCCACCTCGGGGTCGAGGTATCGGCCACCGTCGGAGAAGGAGTCCTCCGTGACGTTGACGATGCCCATGACCAGACACCGATCCCGGACGGGGAGCCCGTCCGGGAGCCGACGGGCCGGTCGTGGCCCGGACCCGCCGCTCACTGCTTCGCCCGGATGAGGCTCAGCGCCTCGGCGCGGGAGGCGGCGTTGTGCTGGAAGCCACCGCGGACGGCGGAGGTCATAGTCGTCGCCCCGGGCTTGCGGATTCCCCGCATGGCCATGCACAGGTGTTCGCACTCGATCACGACGATGACGGCCTGCGGGTTGAGCCGCGCAACGAGGGAATCGGCGATCTGCCGGGTGAGACGTTCCTGGACCTGGGGACGCTTGGCGTAGAGATCCGCCAGGCGAGCGAGTTTGGACAGGCCGGTGACCTGTCCGTTCTTCCCGGGGATGTACCCGATGTGCGCAACTCCGAAGAATGGCACGAGGTGGTGCTCGCAGGTTGAGTAGATGGGTATGTCGCGGACGAGAACGAGTTCCTGATGATCCTCGTTGAAGGTCTTGGCAAGCACCTCGGACGGGTCCGAATGCAGTCCCGCGAACACTTCGGCGTAGGCGCGGGCGACCCGGTCGGGGGTCTCCCGCAGTCCCTCCCGATCCGGATCCTCTCCCACGGCGATGAGCAGTTCCCTGACCGCCGCGGCGGCGCGTTCCAGATCAATCCCGTCGCTCATCGTCATCCTCCCGGGGTGGTTCGGTGGTGGTCTCCCCGAAACCGATCACGTCGGTTGGACTCGATGACGGAGCCTCGGAGACGTCCTCGTCACTGTGGTCCCCCTGTCCCGGAGCGTGCTCGGGTTGTTCATGGTCGGGCAGACGGAAACCGATCAGTTCGCCGTCGCCCCCCGGAGCGGAGTAGGTCTGCAGTCCCTCCACCCCGGTCTCCGGTTCACCGGGACCGTAGGAGGCCATCCCCGGGTGTTGGCCGGGTGCGCGGCGTTCCGCCGTCTCCTGGCCTGTACCAGGTGCGTACGGGTTGAGCCGCGATGCGTCACGCGGGGGCCACCCCGGAGCCGACCAGCCGGGCGGCGGTGGAGTGCCACCGTAGGTCGGGGTGGTGGAACCGGTGTCCCCCGCGCGGCCATCCGTGGACGGCAGGGCGTGCTTCCCGATGCGGGTGGAATCGTCGTCGCTGGCATCCCGGACAGGATCGACCGCGTGAGATCCGGTGGCGTCGCCGTAGCCGAAGCCGGTGTTCGCCTGCGGCTCCGGGCGGGCTTCCCGATCCTGCTCTGCGGCGTGTCCTCCGGGCGCGGGGTCACCGTGGGAGTTCTGCACCGGGGCGGGGCCGCCGAGTGCGGCGAGCTGCTTCTCTCGGCGGGCGCGTGCCGCCTTCGAAGCCTCCAGGAGGGAGAATCTCTTCGGGGGTTCCTCGCCGCGTTCGATGGCGAGTTCCGTGGGGGTCTTCACCGGTTCATGGCCGAACTGGCGCGGGAAGTCGGTGTCCTCGCCACGGAATACCTCCAGTGGTTCCCGCGGGGTGATGTCGGTGAACAGTGCCTCCAGGTCCGGACGGCGCAGGGTCTCTTTCTCCAGGAGCTTCGCGGCGAGCCGGTCGAGGGTCTCCCGGTTGTCCCGCAGGATGCCGTACGCCTCGCGGTGTGCCTTGTCCAGCAGGTACCGGGTCTGCTCGTCGATCGTGGCGGCCACGGTCGGCGAATAGTCGAGACTGCCGCCGACGCCCCGCCCGGAGAAGGGGTCACCTTGTTCCTCGCCGTATTTGACGGTGCCGAGCTCCGGGGACATGCCGTACTCGGTGAGCATCGCGCGGGCGATCTTGGTGGCCTGCTCGATGTCGGAGGATGCGCCGGTGGTGGGCTGTCCGAAGACGAGTTCCTCGGCGGCGCGGCCGCCCATGGAGAACACCAGGCGGGCGAACAGCTCGGAGCGGTTGTACATGCCCTTGTCGTCCTCGGCTGCGGTCATGGCGTGGCCGCCGGTGCGGCCACGGGCGAGGATGGTGACCTTGTAGACGCGTTCGATGTCCTTCATCGCCCAGGCGGCGAGCGTATGGCCGCCCTCGTGGTAGGCGGTGACCTTCTTCTCGTGCTCGGAGATGATCTTGCTGGAGCGGCGCGGGCCGCCGACGACGCGGTCGGTGGCCTCCTCCAGGGCGTCCGCGGTGATGACGTTGCCGCCGATGCGGGCGGTCAGCAGCGCCGCCTCGTTGAGGACGTTCGCCAGATCGGCACCGGACATGCCTGCGGTGCGTTTAGCGAGGGAGTTCAGGTCGGCGTCCGGGGCCAGGGGCTTGCCCTTGGCGTGGACCTTGAGGATCATCTCGCGACCCTTGAGATCGGGATTAGTGACCGGGATCTGACGGTCGAAGCGACCGGGGCGCAGGAGCGCGGGGTCGAGGATGTCGGGGCGGTTGGTGGCGGCGATGAGGATGACACCCTCGCGGTCGCCGAAACCGTCCATCTCGACGAGCAGCTGGTTGAGTGTCTGTTCCCGTTCGTCGTGACCGCCGCCCATGCCGGAGCCACGCTGCCGTCCGACGGCGTCGATCTCGTCGACGAAGATGATGCAGGGGCTGTTCTCCCGGGCCTGCTTGAACAGGTCACGGACGCGGGAGGCACCGACACCGACGAACATCTCGACGAAATCGGAGCCGGAGATCGAGTAGAACGGCACACCTGCCTCACCGGCGACAGCACGGGCGAGCAGCGTCTTACCGGTTCCGGGCGGGCCATAGAGGAGAACGCCACGCGGGATCTTCGCACCCAGTGCCTCGTAGCGGGAGGGGTCCTGGAGGAAGTCCTTGATCTCGTGGAGTTCGTCGACGGCCTCGTCGGCGCCAGCGACGTCCTCGAATGTGTTGGTGGGCATGTCCTTGGTGAGTTGCTTGGCCCGGGACCCGCCGATGCCGAGCATGCCCATCCCGCCGCCCTGCATGCGGGAGAAGAAGAAGATCAGTAGGCCGAAGACGATGAGCATCGGCAGCATGACGCTGAGCATCGAGCCGAGGAAGCTCTCGCGGGTGACCTTGGTGGTGTACTTCTCCGCATCGGCAGCCTGCACCTTGTCGAAGATCACCGGGGTGGTTCGGGCCGGATACTCGGCGATGATCTCGCTGATGCCGTCCCGTTCCTCGACGGTGATGTCCTCTTTGAGTTTCAGCCGGATCTGCTGCTCACGGTCATCGATCTGAGCCTCGGCGACGTTGTGTTCATCCAGCTGCGTCAACGCGACGGAGGTGTCCACTTTGCGGTAGCCGCGGGTGTCGTCGGTGAGCACGGTCATCACGTACAGGGCGACGAGGATGACGGCGGCGATCGCGCCAATCCTCAGCAGTTTCTTGTTATCCATTCACAAGCCAAGCCGGCGGACGGTCCCGACTGCTGTGTCGTGTCGTCGGGGCGCGGTCGCCGGGCCCTTTCTTTTCAAGTCGTTGCGGGGCACGGATAGCGTGCCGGTGGACGGGGCGCCAGAGAGTTATCCCCGGCGCAGCTCACACACAGGGTACCCGTGCGGTGCCGGGAAGCCGCCAGGTGCGGTCAATCTGCGTAGACGCTCGGGTGCAGGCTGCCGACATAGGGCAGGTCACGGTAGCGCTCGGCATAATCGAGGCCGTAGCCGACGACAAACTCATTGGGGATGTCGAAACCGATGTCGGAGAAGTCGACCTTCGCCCGGACGGCCTCCGGCTTGCGGAGCAGGGAGATGACCTCAAGGGTCTTCGGCCCACGGCTCTTCAGATTCTTGATCAGCCAGGAGAGCGTGAGCCCGGAGTCGATGATGTCCTCCACGATGAGGACGTTGCGGCCGTCGATATTCCGGTCGAGATCCTTCATAATCCGCACCACTCCGGATGATGAGCTCGCGTTGCCGTAGGAAGAGACCGCCATGAACTCCATCTGGGAGGGGATGGTGAGCGCCCGGGCGAAGTCGGTCATGAAGAAGACGGCGCCCTTGAGTACACCGATGAGGATGAGATCCTGCTCGTCGTCGGCGTGTTCGGCGGAGACCTTCGCCGCCATTTCAGCCACCCGGCGTTGGAGGTCCTCCTCGGTGACGAGGACCTTCTCCACGTCGGTTCCGTAAGGCCCATCGGGGACAGGGTTGTTCTTCTGTTCATGCATGGTGTGTGTCGACCCTTCATCGTCGTTCGCTCGCGGCACGGTGAGCCCGGTCGCGGGCTGTTTTCAACGCGCCCCCACAGTCAGAATGCCACCCCGGCGCGTCACAACCAACCTGCGCCCATCGGTGGTTCCACCCACCGCGACCGGTCCCTGCCCATGCCAGTCGGTTAGGAGCCGGTCGACGCCCTCGCAAGCACGCGCGGTGACCGCCGCCCCGTTCGCCCGGAGAAACAGGGCGATGACCCTTCGCCGCACCGCAGGATGTTCCTCCGCCACGGTCACGGACAAGCCCGCCGTCGCTGTGTTGTCCGTACCGCCACGGTGTCTGCTCAGGGCCGCATCGGCGAGGGCGTCGAGCAAGTCGGAATCCTCCGTCGCCTTGACGGATGCCTCCGCGAGCGCGGGTGCGGCGTCTCCCCCGATAATCTCGGAGAGAGCCGGGAGGATCCGGGCCCGGAGCGCCACGCGGCGGAACGCGGTGTCGGTGTTGTGCGGGTCGTGCCACGGCGTGAGGCCGAGTTCCCGCGCGGCGCCGACGGTGTCCGCGCGCCGGATCCGGAGGAACGGACGGATGAGTGGAACGGGGTCATCTGTGCCCGCGGTTCCGGGGACGACCCCCACCTCGGCGAGTCCCCCGGTGAGGCCGCGGAGCGCGCCGAGCAGCATGGTCTCGGCACGGTCGTCGAGGGTGTGCCCGACCCACACGGCAGTGTCGAGCCGCGTGGCAACCGCCCCGAGGGCCGCGTACCTGGCGACGCGGGCGGCTGCCTCCGTCCCACCCGGATGGACGGCCGGATCAACGGCAATGACCTCGGCGGATCCTCCCATCGCGCGAACCTGGTCGGCCGCCGTCCGCGCCCGTTCCCCACTGCCGAGCTGCAGTCCGTGGTCGACACAGGCAGCGTGCACGGACGCCCCCTCTGCCAGGGCGGCGGCGGCGAGCATCAGGGAATCGGGGCCCCCCGAGACCCCGACCACCACGGGACGCTCGGCAGGGACAGCCCGGCGCACGGCGAGCCGCAAGGCGAGGAAGTGGGGGCAGGTACGGGGCAGCGTAATCTCCCCGATCCGTGCGGGCACCTCCAGATCACCCGGCCCGTAGCGCGGAAGCCAGCCCGTCGAGGGCGTCCCTGGCCGGCAGGATCTCGGAGCCGTTGGAGATGAACGCGAAGGTGTAGACCCGACCATTGTCGGAGGTCACCGTACCGGCGAGCGCCGACGTATCGGTCAGCGTCCCGGTCTTGGCCCGCACCCAACCACGCCCGGCGCGGTTGTCGAAACGGTTGCTCAATGTACCGGTCGCCGCTGCGACTGGGAGGGTGTCCAGCAGCGGCCGGAGCTCCGTTCCCCGCGCCGCCGCGGTGAGCACGGCGTCGAGAAGTCCCGTCGACACCCGGTCTTCCCCGGACAGTCCCGAGGTATCGTCGAGCCGGGCGGCGGAGACAGTGATCCCGTGCTCCTGCAGGATGTCGAGCACCGCGCGCCCGGCTCCCGCGGCGTCCGCGGGCAGCCCCCTGGTGAGCGCCAGTTCCCGGCCGAGTGCCTCGGCGGCGACGTTGTCGCTCATCCGCATCATCAGACCCAGGCGGTCGGCTAACGGTGCCGAGGTGACCGAGGCGAGGATCCGGCTGTCGGTGGGAGCGGTGGTGTACCCGAAGCGCCGGGCACCCAGCCGCTCCCCCAGCGCCCGAGAGACGTCGATGGCCGGTTCGGCGCTGCGCGGCCCATGGGCGTTCGCGGCGTCGACGAGCCCCCGGTTCATCATCACCGGATCCATGGGGGTGATGTAGCCGGCGGCGATATCGTCCCGGTACCAGCCCGGGGCGAAGTTGTCCGCGGACCATCTGGTCGTGTCCACGAAGACGTCGACCGGGTCTTCTCCCGGCAGGTGCGTCCGAATATCCGCGGCGAGTTCGTCCAGCTGCTCCGCCCCCAGATCGACGTCCCCCGCACCGACGAGGACGGCGGTACCCGGTTCGGGGCCCTCGACGACGGAGGTCGTGATCGTCTGTTCCGGTCCGAACGTCAGCAGGGCTGCGGCGGCGGTCAGGACCTTCACTGTGGATGCCGGGCGCACCTCCGCTCCCGCATCACGGGTCCAGATCACCTCGCCCGTCGTGGCATCCGTGACGGAGCCGACGAGGTGGCCCAGCCGGGGATCTGCGGCGAATCCGTCGAGTCGGGCCACCAGCTCCACCGTGTCCGGGTCGTCACCGTCAGGCTGGCCATCGGTCGGCGCCGGGGTGATCGCCTCGGTGGGCCGGGAGACAGTGAGAGGTGCCCCGTGGGTGAGCGCCCGGTCGGCCTCCGCCCGAAGTGCGGCGACCGTGGTCACTCCCCCTGCGGTCGCCATCACCAGGACGGCGGAGATCACCCACCACCAGTCCGTGCGCGCCATGTCATCCCTTTCCGAGCATCGTCCGGCCCCGGTGCCCGTGCCGCCGGTCGTTTCTGTTGCGGGCCTGATCCTAGTGCACCCCGCCGGAGCGGTGCACCGCCAAGGCTAGGATGGGAGTGTCCACGGGTTCCGGTGAATCCGGCCCCGATTTCAATCCACAGCAGTCGATCCTGCGTCACCTCCCACGGCACCCAGGTTCCGCGGTCGGGTGGCAGGCAGGGAAAGGAACACGGCAACACACGCCATGAGCATCGAAGTCACGATCGAGATCCCCAAGGGTTCCCGCAATAAGTACGAGGTCGACCACGAGACGGGCAAGGTCTACCTGGACCGCTACCTGTTCACCCCGATGGCGTATCCGGCCGACTACGGCTTCATCGATCACACCCTCGGCGAGGACGGCGACCCGATGGATGCACTGGTCATCCTGCCCGAGCCCGTATTTCCCGGTGTCATCGTCAAGGCCCGCACCGTCGGTGTGTTCAAGATGACGGATGAGGCCGGCGGCGACGACAAACTGCTCTGTGTCCTGGATGATCCGCGCTTCGATCACCTGCAGGACATCGGCGACGTCTCCTCCTTCCTCCGCGACGAGATCGAGCACTTCTTCGTCCATTACAAGGATCTGGAGCCCGGCAAAGAGGTTCAGGGTGCAGGCTGGGGCGACAAGGCCGAGGCCGAGAAGATCCTGCAGGCTTCCGTCGAGCGCTACAAGGGTTAGTTCGCCGGGCATGGCACACTGATCGTCATGCCCGCCACCCCAGACGAGAGCACCCGGACCACAGCGGACCCGGATCAGGGAGCGTCCTTCCCGGCCCGCCTGAAGTACGCCTACCTCACGCTCTTCCATCCGGAAATACCCGAGGATGCACCCGCGCAGCAGCGGTGGGAGGCGCGGGTCGAGGGGCCGATGATCATCGTCTCCATCATCTTCCTCATTTTGTTCATCTGGGCGTCCATCGGCAGGGCCGATGCCCGCTGGACCCGCATCGCCGAGTATGGCATGTGGTTGACCTGGTGGGCGTTCATCGTGGATTACGTCACACGGTTGTATCTCGCGGAGCACCGCGCCCGGTGGTTCTGGCGGCACTTCCACGAGTTCCTCCTGGTGGTGCTGCCCTGGTTCCGGCCGCTGCGGTTGCTGCGGATCCTGCCGGTGATCTTCCTGGTCCAGCGGTTCTCGGCGTCGAACAAAAGGGTCACGGTGGCCGCCTACACCGGCGTCGCCTCGGTACTGCTGATCCTGATATCCGCACTGTCCATCTACGACGTCGAGCACGGCAACCCAGACTCACAGATTGCTACCTTCTTCGACGCCGTCTGGTGGTCGATAGTGACGGTGACGACGGTCGGGTACGGCGACATTACCCCGGTGACCACCGGAGGCCGGTACATCGGAATCGCCGTGATGCTGGGTGGTATCGCGGTCGCCGGTGTTGTCACCGCCACATTCGCGTCGTGGCTGGTCCAGCAAGTCGAGGACGAGGACACCGCCGCGCTGCAGGACCAGCAGCAGGCAGTTAACCGGGAGATCAAGGGGATGCGCCGCGAGGTCGACCAGCTCCGGGGTCAGATCAGCCGGATGACCGAGCAGCAGGAGCTACTGCTCCGGCAGCTGTCCGCCGCCGGGGATCAGCCACCGGCCGTGCCCCCGGTACCGCCGAAGAAGGAGCGGCCGTCTCGCGGTAAACAGGGCTGGCCCCACCGACACAAGGACTCCGACTAGTTAAACGTCGTGGAACCACGGATAGGAAGCAGCCGTCAGTTCCTGTCTGCCGCGGGAACCGGTGGCGGTGACGGTACTGCAGTCCCGGCGTCTCCGGCGGTGACCTGTTCACTAGTCACCGTTGTTCTCCCTGACCCGTTGGGCGTCCGCGTGGTCACGGGTACCTGGCCTAGTCGCTTTCGGTGTAACCGGCATACCCGCTATTCCGTTGCCGTAAATTGCGGACGCACCGTCGGGTGTCGGGAATGGGTGCAGGTGCTCAAAAGCTGACGTCACGAGCCCACTCATGCAGTTCTGCACATCGAGGCTCAGGGCTGGCCGCGCATTGGCCCGCTCAATCCAGGGGCCAACGCCCCGTTGTTTTTCGGCATCGAAAGCGTTGTACTCAATTGCGATCTTCTTGCGCAATCGCACAGCCCACCCGCGCACGTTTGGCTGCGTGAGTTCACGTTCCAACTCATCGGAAGCCAACATACACACATGGAAAAAGTCGGCGAGAGCGGTTGCCTTGCAGGTTTCCAGGACGCGTTGCGCGAAGGTATCCGTAGCGACGGTAGCCGGGTCTGCGAATGCCTTTTCCATGACCACATTCTGGAAGTGGATCTCCGCGTCCCTGATGGCCCGTATGCACGTGACTACGGCGGCGCGTTGACGTGCTAGATCATCACGCCACAGTTTTCCTGTCGCTCACGCTCCCGCCGGTCGTCGTCGGCTCTCCGCCTGTTATCCTCGTCCGCCTGGTCGGCGATAGGTCGTTTGTCTGCACGCTGGTTATGCCACCATGTCGTCAACACCACGCCGAACAAGGCAACGAGGGAGACCAGGAGCGATACGCCGCTTTGAGACGTGAGCCAAGAAATAAACTGCATGGCCACAGACTAGGCGACCGTCAGGAGCACAGAGCCATCTTCAGACCCCATCGTTGCGCGGGCCGTGATTCGCTACACCGATCCACCGGTCAGAGCAGGCGCCACACCACGAGGTATTCGGTGATCGTCAGCGCCGCGGTGGCGACCGCGAGGATCGCGATGATCACGAAGAGCTGCATGATCCCGGCTTCCATCGGGGTCGCACCGCCAAGGACCATACCGACGAAGGCACCGGGAATCGTGACCATGCCCACGGTCTTGGTCGTGTCGATGGTGGGCACGAGCGCGGCGCTCGCCGCGCGCTCCGCCACGAGCATCCGCGCTTGGCCGTCGGTAAACCCGAGCGAGAGTGCGGCCTCGACCTCGCCCCGCCCGGCGCGGAGTTCCTCATGTACGCGCCTGCCAGTCAGGGCGGAGACCGCCATCCCGTGCCCAATGAGGATACCGGCGACGGGGATCACCGCGAGCCCACGCATGTCGAGGATCCCGGTAAGCACCAGGGCACCGACCAACAGGAAAGGGGCGAGTGCAACGGGGCCGGTGAGTATCAGGATCTCCCGGATCCGGCGGCCCAGCGATAGTCGGGGTCGATACTTGCGCGGCACATGCGGGCCGACACGGGCCGCCAGGATACGATCATGGGAGGTCTCCGCAGCCGTGAGCGTGATCGCGGTGAGAAACAGCACGACAGCCCACGCACGATTCACCGCGAAGTCGAGAACGAGTCCGAGAACAAGCAGCTGGACCGTCGCGCGGACCGCCGCCCAGGGAATGATCGGCGCATGTTCGGTCCGGCCGATCCTAGCCAGGACGGCGGCGATGATGACGAGGGCGATGAGGGCCACCACGAGTGGCCAGCCGAAGTTGAACATCGTCGAATGGGTTCCCTGCATGAGCTCAGTCTATTGACCCCACGTGACACAGGACCATCCGCTGTAGTATCTGGCGTCGATGTCGCGGCAGTCCGACCCCGTTCGGGTCCGTGGGTCCACCGAATGCGCCGTGACCACAGGTAAACTGCTACTGTCTGGGCGATTCCCTGGGTGCCGCCCGGACAGCAACTAACACCCCACACGAAGGATCGACACATGAAAACCGTTCTCCCCTCCGCTGTTCCGTCCGACGCCCAACTCGTCGATGTTCGGGAGCCCGACGAGTTCGCGGACGGTCACGCGACCGGCGCGGTCAACCTGCCGATGAGTGAGATCGTCGGTCGACTCGACGAGATCGACCGGGACCGTGACCTCTACGTCATCTGCCTCTCGGGTGGCCGGTCTGCCCGTGTCTGCGAGTATCTCGAACACCGCGGTATCGACGCGATCAATGTCGACGGCGGCACGTCGGCGTGGCGCGCCGCAGAGTTACCCATGGAGATTCCCGGTACCTGACCAACACCGTCGGATCACGGCGACACGCAATGATGGATGTACACCAACGTTTTACGTCCGCCATGTTGGAGAGCTAGGATCAATGGTATGGCAGCGACACCTCTTGTTCCCACAGCTCTTCTCGAGTCCCCCTCGTTTCAGCTCGAGCGTCTCCGCAAGCGCACCCGCGACGAGGTGGAGGTGGCTCTGGCTAAGGAGCATACCGGGCTCCGTGAGTACTGGGTCCTCACCTGCCTCGTCGAGGAGTCCGCAGCAAGCCAGACCGCACTGTGCGACCTCCTCGCGGTCGACGCCTCCGACATGGTCCGACTGATCGACAGCCTGGAGAAGCACGGGTGGGTCAAGCGCGAACGCGACCAGAAGGACCGGCGCAGGCAGATCGTCGCCGCCACGAAGAAGGGACGCACCGCCCAGAAGAAACTCAGGGAGTTCGTCACAGAGGCCGAGGACCGGGCACTCGACGAATCCACATCGAAGCAGCTCAAGCATCTCCGCAAGCTCGCGAAGGCGATCATCGCCCTCGACGTCGACTAGCATCCACCCGTCAACTGGAAAGCGCCCAGGCTGCACCGTGTCCCTGAAATCCGTACCACCGCAGTTTCTGCGCGCCGGTGAAGCCCCGCCCCGGCGCACACTCATAGACATCCTCGCCGCCACCGCGGCCGCACATCCGAAGGCGGCAGCGATCGATGACGGTGAGGTTCTCACCTACGCCGAGCTCATGGACGTCGTTCGCGAGAAGGCGGCCGACCTCCACGCCGCCGGCATCCGCCGGAGGGATCGCATCGGCGTCCGCCTGCCCAGCGGCGGCAGCGAGCTCTACACGACGATCCTCGCGATCCTCACCGCCGGCGCCGCCTACGTTCCGGTCGATGCCGATGACCCCGACGAACGCGCCGAGATGGTCTTCGAGGAGGCCCGCGTCAACGCGACCGTCACCGACGTCGGACTGACGGTGCACCGCCGAACCCCCGGCGGTGACACCCGCCCGCCACGGCCGGACGACGACGCATGGATCATCTTCACCTCCGGGTCCACCGGCCGTCCCAAGGGCGTCGCCGTCACGCACCGCTCCGCCGCCGCCTTCGTCGATGCCGAGGCGCGCATGTTCCTCGTCGATTCTCCCGGCGGTCCGCTCGGACCCGACGATCGGGTTCTCGCCGGACTCTCGGTCGCGTTCGACGCCTCCTGCGAGGAGATGTGGCTCGCCTGGGGCCACGGCGCCTGCCTCGTCCCCGCCCCGCGCATGCTGGTGCGCTCCGGGATGGACCTCGGGCCGTGGCTCATCAGCCATGACATCACCGCCGTGTCCACCGTTCCGACCCTCGCCGGTCTGTGGCCCTCGGAGGCCCTCGACAACGTCCGCCTGCTCATCTTCGGTGGTGAGCCGTGCCCCGCTGAACTCGTGCAGCGGCTGGACAGCGGCGACCGGGAGATCTGGAACACCTACGGCCCGACTGAGGCCACCGTCGTGGCCTGCGCGGCGAGACTCCACGCAGGACGTGACGTCTCGATCGGCCTTCCCCTCGACGGCTGGGATCTCGTCGTTGTCGACGCAGACGGCGCCCCGGTCGCCCCGGGACAGGTCGGTGAACTCGTCATCGGTGGCGTCGGTCTCGCCCGGTACCTCGACCCGGAGAAGGACCGGGAGAAATACGCCCCGCTGCGCAGTGTGGGTTGGTCCCGGGCGTACCGTTCCGGCGACCACGTCCGGCTCGAGGAAGACGGCCTCTATTTCGTCGGTCGGGTCGACGACCAGGTCAAGATCGGCGGTCGCCGGATTGAGCTCGGTGAGGTCGAGGCCGCCGTCGCGGCGCTGCCGGGGGTCCGTTCCTCCGCCGTCGTGGTGCAGACCACGGGCGGCGACTCGAAGGTGCTCGTCGCCTACCTCTCGCGCGAGGACGACGCGGTGAACTTCGACACGGAGGCCGCGACGGCTCGCCTCACGGAGGGCATGCCTGCGGCTCTCGTCCCCCGACTCTGCGTGCTCGAGGAACTTCCCGTCCGGACATCGGGCAAGGTGGACAAGGCCGCGCTCCCGTGGCCGCTGCCTGGTGCGGTGACCGACACCTCCGCCATGACACCGACCGAGGCCTGGCTCGCGGAGCTCTGGGTCGATGTCCTCGGTGCGTCCGTGGCCGACCCGGACGCGGACTTCTTCGCACTCGGCGGTACATCCCTCGCCGCGGCGACGCTGGTCGGCCGGATCCGGGAACGGTTCCCCACTGTCTCCGTGCGGGAGCTCTACGATCATCCACGGCTCGGGGCCCTGGCACAGCATCTCGACTCCCAGCCGGGCGCGGGCACCGGACCCCGCCGGAACAAGCGGGTCATTCGTCCCGTGTCCGCCCGGACCAGGCTCATCCAGCACCTGATACAGGTGCCGGTAATGACGTTGCAGGCCGCGCAATGGGTGGCCTGGCTGCTCGTGGGGAACAACCTCGCGGACGCAGCCGGAGCGTGGTGGGCTCGGCCCGCACCCTGGTGGCTGGTGATTCTCCTGCTCATCGTCTTCGTGACCCCGGCAGGCAGACTTCCGATGGGTGCGTTCGCCGCCCGTGTCCTCACCTGCGGCATCACCCCTGGCGACTATCCCCGCGGCGGGCGCGAGCACCTGCGACTGTGGACGGCAGACCGGATCCAGGATGCGTGTGGTGCCCGGGACATCGCCGGGGCGACGTGGATAACCAGTTACGCTCGTCTGCTCGGCGCGACCGTGGGGCGGGACGTCCACCTGCACACTCTCCCCCCGGTCACGGGTCTGCTCACCCTCGGTGACCACTGCTGCATCGAGCCGGAGACCGATCTGTCGGGCATGTGGGTCGACGGCGACACGGTCCACGTCGGCCGAATCACGGTCGAGGAGGACGCCCGGGTCGGTGCACGGTCCACCTTGCTGCCCGGGTCAGTGATCGGTGCCGGCGCCCATGTCGAAGCCGGCTCATGCGTGACCGGGGAGAAGAAGGTGAAGCCCGGTGCCCGCTGGGCCGGTTCGCCCGCGTCGAAGGTGGGCCGGGCCAAGCAGCGTTTCCCGGAGGAACACCCGGCTCGGCGTCCGTGGTGGGTGCCCGTCTACGGCGCGACGTCCCTCGCACTGAGCCTCATGCCGGTTCTCTCTGTCGGGATGGGTGCCGCCGTGGTGGCGTGTCTGTCGACGGTGCTGGCCGGGACGACAGTAGGGACGGTCTCTGCGGCGCTGCTGCTCGCACCGCTCGGCGCACTCGTCGCCTTCGGCCTGAACGTGGTGCTCACCTTCGTCGGTGTCCGTCTGATGTCGATCAGGCTGGCCACCGGGGTTCATCCGGTGCGCTCCCGCATCGGCTGGCAGCTGTGGGCCACGGAGCGCCTCATGGATGCCGCGCGCACCCACCTGTTCCCGCTCTACGCCTCGCGTCTGACGCCGTTGTGGCTTCGTGCGCTGGGCGCGCGGGTCGGCACGGACACCGAGATCTCGACGGCCGTCCTGGTGCCCGCGTTCACGGAGATCCGGGACGGCGCATTCCTCGCCGACGACACGATGGTCGGCGGCTACGAGCTGGGTGGCGGGTGGATGCTCGCCGACAGAACCAGAATCGGCAAGCGCAGTTTCCTCGGCAACTCCGGCATCGCCGGGGCGGGCCGGAAACTGGCGAAGAACTCTCTCGTCGCGGTGCTCTCCCAGACACCGAAGAAGGCGCGCGCCGGATCAAACTGGCTCGGCTCCCCGCCAGAGCGGCTGCGGCGCGTGACGGTGGACGCCGGCGGTGAAGCCCGGACCTACCACCCGACGAGCCGACTGAAGCGGGCCCGGGGCCTCGTCGAGACCATGCGACTGCTCGCCCCCATGACATCGGGTGTTCTCGTAGCGGGGACGCTGCTGGCCCTGCAATGGCTGTACACGCGACCTGACGCACCGCTCGCCGGAGCGGGACTCGCTGGGCTGTCCGGTGGACTCGTGCTCATGGCTGCCGGTGTCGGTGCCGCGACGATCACCGTGGAGGCGAAGTGGCTGTGCGTCGGCAGGATCCGGACTAGTGAGCATCCGTTGTGGTCCCGCTTCGTGTGGCTCAACGAGCTCCAGGACGCATTCGTCGAGGCGGTAGCGGCTCCGTGGTTCCTCAACCCGAACCAGGGCGCTCAACCGCTGGTGTGGTTCCTCCGGGCGATCGGCGCCCGCGTGGGCCGAGGCACCTGGATCGAGTCCTACTGGCTCCCCGAGGCTGATCTCGTCGAGATCGGGGACGCCGCGACAATCGGCCCCGGTTGTGTCCTGCAGACGCACCTGTTCCAGGATCGGGTGATGAGTCTCGACACGGTGAATATCGGTGCCGGCGCGGTCCTCGGACCGCATTCCGTGATCCTCCCGGCGGCTTCCCTCGGGGAAGGGGCCACCATCGGTCCTGCGTCGCTCGTCCTACGCGGAGACCGGGTCCCCGGCCACACACGGTGGCAGGGAAACCCGGTCGAGCCCCGGGGCTGAGCCCGGGGCGGGGTGCGGTGTCGGGGTTCAGTCCCCGATCTGGTCCCGCCCGCGGAGAACGATCTTCGGATCCGGCTCACCGACGAGGTCATGGTCCTTGCCGGTGTACTCGAACTTCGACAGAACGTAGCGCATCGCATTGATTCGGGCGCGCTTCTTGTCATTCGACTTGATGGTGACCCACGGCGACTCATCCGTATCCGTGTACCGGAACTGCTCCTCCTTGGCGCGGGTGTAGTCCGGCCACTTGTCCAGGGAGGCGAGGTCCATCGGCGAGAGCTTCCACTGTCGGACGGGGTCGACCTGGCGGATGGCGAACCGGGTGCGTTGTTCCTTCTGAGTGACCGAGAACCAGAACTTGGTCAGCGAGATACCGGAGCCCATGATCATGTTCTCCAGCATTGGCACCTCACGGAGAAACTCCGCATGCTGGGACTCTGTGCAGAAACCCATAACCCGTTCGACGCCGGAGCGGTTGTACCAGGAACGGTCAAAGAACACGATCTCACCCGCGGACGGGAAGTGCTCGATGTAGCGCTGGAAGTACCAGGAGGTCGACTCCCGGGGCGACGGCTTTTCGAGGGCGACGGTGCGGGCGCCACGGGGGTTGAGGTGCTCGTTGAACCGCTTGATGGTTCCCCCCTTGCCTGCGGCATCACGCCCTTCGAAGAGGATGATGTGCCGCTGCCCGGTGTCCTTCGTCCAATTCTGCCACTTCAGCAGCTCGATCTGGAGGGCACGCTTGATGTGCTCGTACTCGTGCCGGGACATCCGCTCGTCATACGGGTAATTCTCCCGCCATGTCTCCACGGGGGCGCCGTTCGGCTGGATGAGTACGGGATCATCGTCATCGGAATCGTCAACGATGTAACCCTCTGTAGCAGCCAGATCAACGACGGGGAGGTCCTGCTCGGATGTGTCAGCCATAAGCCCAGTTTAACGCCGCGACAGTGCCTCCGCGTTGAATCCTGGGGACAACCACGCCGACGGGGGGATGAATCGAGGGCATCAGCCCCGACAATACCGGATCCTGCACATGTGCGGATGCCTGGACACGCAAAAACCCGGCTCCGTGCGATGCACGTTGCCGGGTACTGCCTTCCCCGTCGATCAACGATCAGCCGGGGAGATCACTTCACTGGGAAGTGAACGGGGTTCTTAGACCAGACCCAGGAGGGACTTGACACCGGAAGCAACCTCGGAGAAGGGCTTCAGGAAGTCGAAGACAACCTCGAAGAAGCCACCGTTGGTGGAAAGGGAGGTCAGCGTGGTGGAGAAGGAATCCATGTTGTTGCTCCTAGCAAAGAGATATGTGGATGATCCCGAGCTTATCGGGATCGAGGAAAATTACTTGCTGCTGATTCCGTCGAAGCCGGAGGACAGAGCAGTGGTGACATCGCCCTTGAAGAGGAGGTCAATGTGCTCGACGACCTTCGGGAAATTCTCCACGAGCTTGCCCATCGCGTCGACGAAGGTGTTGAAGTCGCCGAGCTGCTCCTTGATGACAGTGAAATCCATGTTGTTCTCCTTGAGAGGACCAGCCCTGGAGCTGGCGTAAGTTTCCAGTTGCTGACGCCCTCAGGGACGCCACAACTCAATCTAAGCACGTCTCCGCTCTCCGTCAACCCACGCTGCCGCCGATGAGCTGACACGTGAGCTGTAGCAATGCGTCTGAATTTCTACTCCGGTGACCGATCAACAACATACCGACCTGCATTTTCTTCGCGCCGTCACTGTTCAGGGTCTAAAAATGCCGTTACCCGGCTGTGAAGTGATCCGAGTGCGGTAACGATTGCGGTCACAGTCACGATTGAGCGTAAACCGATCCGGAGGAAACTGGCAATACTTTCCAAAACACCCCTTTGTGGGGGTATTTACTCCAGTTGAAACTGAGGGGCCGCTACCAGCTGTTTCATCCGGCGTCGTTGATTGGGCCTCGCCGGGCATCAACGCAGCTTGATCGCGCGCAAGCGGTAGCCCGTAAGGGTCAATCCGAGGAGGGGGCGTACTTCCCAACTCAGATGTGCTTGATCAACGACCCCGTAGCGGACCGCAATCTCGACCAACGCATCATCCGGGTTCTCACTGACCCACTCCACTGCTTCTTGAAGGTGCCACCGACGGATCATGGTCTAGGACAACATACCCACATACTTGGTGTCCAGAAGGTTGACCGTGCGTGCCGAAACCCCCATGGCACCCGCACTGCCGCATGCAGCTCGGGCGCAGCGACAGGGAGGGAGCCCATCACGGCAAGCTGCCGGGCTGCTCGGTGAAAATAGGCGCAGCTGCTGGGCGGAGCAATGCGCCCAACACCCAGCTCTGCCCGACCAGGACTCGTGTAGAGCATCGTGAGGTGGGCCCCCAGAAGCACCCCTCGTCTTCTTGAAAGGCAAGGTTGCTCGCGGGAAACGCCAGGACGTCCTGGGCGGAGTGCCGCCCCGGATCGATGGCCCACGTGCTGATCCACCGAAATGGATGAGACCATCATCCACGCCGAACTCGATTTCGACTGTGGTCGTCTGCAGCTGGGTGCCGCGCAGGCGGCTCTATCACCTGCTTGCGCTGTACCAGGGGCCGAGGACGTGCGTTCTCGCTGGGTGTCTATGTCGCGGACGGGTGACCGCGTGATCGAGACCGCCACCGCTCGCGGCGCCGTGCTGCGTGAGGCTGTGGTGGGTTTCGTTTCTGGCGACCGCTACGGGAGCATCCGCGATCCGTTCGGCATCCGGCGGTCGGCGATAGCGCGCATCGAGGACCTCAGCGATGAGGAATCAGCTCGGCGGATTGATGAATGGGCCTATCAGCGGTAGTTACCACCCACTCCGACGTCTCCCGGTCCACAGAAAAGCCGCTGGGCCGACCGCTACCGCGCCGACCAGTCCATGCGCGACCACGCCTCACGACCACACCACTTCCCGAACAAAACAAGCCCGGCCACCACGAAACGCTGCATCCGCCTGCTCCTGTGCGAAGGACCCGTCCAGCGTCCCCACCTGTCCGGCACCGCCTCTGCTACGGTCCACCGCATCCTGGCCGACGCCCACCTCCACCAGCTCTCACACGTCGACCGCACCACCAGAGAACCCGCCCGTCGCTACGAGCACAACTACCCCGGGAGCGATGACTCCACCTCGACGTGAAGAACCTCCACATATCCCCGACGGAGACAGCTCGCGCTACGTCGGCCGTCAGCAAGATGAGCAGCAACCGGGCTCCCACCCTTGGCAAGCCGCGGAACAAGCACTACGACCCCCTGATGGGCAAGGCCTGCATTCACACCGTCATAGATGAGCACTCCCGCGTGCCTACGCCGAGATCCACGACGACGAAACCGCCGAGACGGCCCTCGCCATCCTGGTTCGGGCCGTCAAGCGGTTCAACCAGCGGGGAGTCACCGTCGAGCCGGTGCTGTCGGACAACGGGGGCGCCTACCGCTGACACCTCCGAAGCTGAGCGCCACGGTGAGCTTGAGGGCTGCCTTGCACTACATGCAACCACCACCGACCCCACACGGCCTACAGGAACCAGCCACCGTTCTCACGATTGACCAACACCTCCGGTCAGTGCAGCTAGCCCTTCCCTCCATCGATCCGCCTGTCAGCATTCCGTCGTCCGGAGAGTTCACCCACATCTCACCCATAACGCACCGCCTGTTGGCTGGAAAGGGACCGCTCGCGTGACCGTGACGTCGACCGCGCACGCCTCGGATCCTCCGAAACACTCGACACCACGAACTCCGAGCCTCAGCTCATCATTGGCCGAACTCTCGACCCCAGACACCTGCCAGATGACGCGGAATCGAATACCGGGCTAGCGGCGGGCATCACACTCTTAACCGGAACGACACGAACGCAGGGTGCGGATCGGCCATCAGCCGCGATCCAGTTCCCCGACGACATCACGCACGTTCTCACTCAGTGGAATCCCGCCGACCCCTGACGCGCCGGACCTCGTCCCGGAGACGCCGCAGTTCCGCCATTTCCTCATCGGTGAGCTCTGCGTCGAGCCCCGCGGCCTGCAACGCCGCCTGCGCGATCTCCTTCTCCTGGCGGGCCTGCAGATCCCCGAGGATGACCCCGACATTGTCCAGCAAGCGGACTTCCCCGACCCGAGCCGCGACGAGGAGCCGGGCCTCCCCCTCCCCGAAGTTCTCCGGCAGCGGCGCCAGCCTGCCGTCCCGAAGCTCGAGGTAGTCGACCTCAACCTCCGGTACGGCCTCCAGGACGGAGCGGGCCCCGGAGAGAACGGCCCCGGGGCCACGGTCCCCGCAGTGCGCACCCAGGGTGAGCGCCGCAGACAGGGCCACGGCGGCCTGCCGGGCGGTGCTATCGAGCCGCACGTTGCGGGAGCTCATTGCCAGGCCATCCTTCTCCCTGATGACGGGAACCGAATGAAGCTGAATGGGAAGGTTGAGGTCGGTGACGAGCTGCTGCATGAGGACGAGCTGCTGGTAGTCCTTCTCGCCGAACACCGCGTCGGAGCAGTTGGTCACGTTGAACAGCTTCAGGCAGACGGTCAGCGCTCCGTCGAAGTGGCCGGGGCGGGAGGCACCCTCCAGCTCCCCGGACAGTGGCCCCGCGGAGACGGTGGTGCGGAACCCGTTGGGGTACATCTCGCGGACGGATGGGGCGAAGACGAGCTCGACGCCCACCCCGCGGAGCTTCTCGACGTCCGCCTCCAGCGTCCGGGGATAGGTGTCCAGGTCGGCATCATCCCCGAACTGCAGTGGGTTGACGAAGATGGAGACCACGACCACGGCACGCGGCAGTGATTTCGCGGCACGGACGAGCTCCAGGTGTCCCTCGTGGAGGGCACCCATGGTGGGCACGAGGACAACCGGCCGCGATGTCTTGCGTAGTGCACGGGTGACGCGACCGATGTCGGTGACCGAGGTGTGCACGGTGGTTTCACCCGGGGTGTATCCGGCCATGGGATCTTCTCCTTGGAACTGATGGCGGCGGTGGATCAGCAGGCGTCAATCCTAACCCTCGACGGTCATCGCCCTGGCCACGCCTCGGCAATCCGTCGTTGGAGTTCCGGCAATGTGATCCCGGCCTCGACAGCCCGGGAAACCAGGGCCGAAGTCTCGACGGCGAGTCCGTCTCCGGAGCCTCCGGCCACAGAGTCCACTGCTCCTTCAGCGATCCGGGTTCCCGCACCGCGGCGGGCGGTCACCGTTCCGGCGGCTTCTAGCTCCCGGTAGGCGCGTGCCACCGTCCCCGGGGCGATCCCGAGGTCACGCGCGAGCTGCCGCACCGGCGGGAGCCTGGCCCCCTCGTCCAGGTCACCTGACGTAACGAGCCGAATCACCTCGCGGCGAACCTGCTCGTAGACGGGGGTCGGATCATCGACACAGATACTTATCCGCTGCATCTCATCTCACCGAGCTTTGCTCGACGGGGCGGCGACGAGGGCGACGATATGGGTCAACGCATGGACGGCGGCACCCATGAGAAGCACCCCGGACAACCCGATGAACCACAGGAAAGCGGGTTTTCCCGCACAGTCGGGGTATGCGGCGAACATCCAGAGTGCGATGGGTGCGCCGGTGACGGCCACCGTGAAGGTCAGGGTGGCGGTCACGGCGGTGCCGGTGACCCGGCGGAATGCCACGTCCGCGTCGATGTCGGGGAGTACCGGACGTTTCGTGGCGAGGACGAGGACCAGGGCCCCGATCAGGGTGCACGCCGCAAGGATGCAAAGCATCGGGGTTGCGTACCAACTTCCGGGCCACGGGGTTGCGGAGGACGTGGCTGTTCCGCCGGCTTCAAGGCAGGACACGGTGATGGCCCGTCCCGACCGTCCGAGGTCATCGGGGGAGCCTGTGCGGATCCCGGTGAGGAGGACTCCGGCGGTCACCACGACGGTCGCGATCGCCACCGCCAGCGGTACGGCTCCCGTCGTCGACAGGATGGTCCTGGTGGCGAGTGGAGCCCGGCGGCGTGCGCCCTGCTGTGGTCGAACGGTGGCGACCGCCACCGCCGAGACAATGAGCACGATGACCGCGAAGACCGTTGGGGCGAGGGTCAGTCCCAATCCCAGGCCGGTGATGAAGAGTGCCCCAAACAATGCGACGGCGATTCCGGCCACGATCCCTCCCCGGAGCCAACGACGGTAGCGGCGCACCGGCCCGGAATCAGCCGGGATCGTGGCTATCCCGGAAGTTCCCCGCGTCCGGACGAAGCGTGCGGCGATGACGGACACGAGGAACAACCCGATGAGGAGCAGTGACGGTAGGACGGATGTCATGGTGTGCCTCCTGCACATTTTGTATCAAAGTTATGGTACAAAGGCTAGAACATACCCTCTTTTGTGTCAATGTATTGATACAATTCGCAACGTCCTGCACCCATGAGATCGCGTCCACCGCACCAGCGATCCCCTCCAGACAGCTCACTGCGCCGATTCTCGGCGCGACCTCCCCCAACGGCGACTGCGCCCCCAGCGTGGCGGACATCAGCCACGAACAACCCACCGCCCACATCACCCACCTCGGGAAACCCGGAGACGAGATCTCCGTCCGGATAACCCACCAGACGGAGTCCGGGCCGAAGAAGGACACGGTTCAGGAGTTCACCCTCCCTGAAGGAATGGTCGAGCGGCAGATCCCGACCGGAATCCTCAACGCCACGATCCACGAGATCGTCATCACCGCGACAGTCGGAACCGGAGTGACCGGAACATGCCGCATCCCCGTCGACGGCATCTCCGGGGAGCCAACACCGCTCCCGTGAACTGATCCGCACGACGCCAGAACGGCCCGCCCCCGCATACTGCAGGAACGGGCCGTTGTTTTCTTCGACCACCACCCGGTGAGCACATCACCGGGCGGTGGTCAGGTGTCAGGGGATCAGAATCCGCCCATGCCACCCATGGCGTCGGCGTCGGGCATACCCTGGCCGGCAGGCTGCGGCTTGTCGGCGACGACAGCCTCGGTGGTGAGGAACAGAGCCGCGATGGAGGCGGCGTTCTGCAGTGCGGAGCGGGTCACCTTGACCGGGTCGTTGATGCCGGCATCCATCAGGTTGACGTACTCGCCGGTCGCGGCGTTCAGGCCTTCGCCCACCTTGAGGGAGGCGACCTTGTCGGCGACGACGCCCGGCTCGTGACCGGCGTTGAGTGCGATCTGCTTCAGCGGCGCGGACAGCGCGGTGCGAACGATTTTCACACCGGTGGCCTCATCGCCGGTGAGGTCGAGGTCACCGTCGAGAACGTGAGCGGCCTGGATAAGCGCAACGCCACCACCGGCGACGATGCCCTCCTCGACGGCTGCCTTGGCGTTCCGAACGGCATCCTCGATGCGGTGCTTGCGCTCCTTCAGCTCGACCTCGGTCGCGGCACCGACCTTGATGACGGCGACGCCGCCGGCGAGCTTCGCCAGGCGCTCCTGCAGCTTCTCCCGGTCGTACTCGGAGTCGGAGTTCTCGATCTCGGCGCGGATCTGGTTGACGCGACCCTCGATCTGGGCGCTGTCACCAGCACCCTCGACGATGGTGGTCTCGTCCTTAGTGACGACGACCTTGCGGGCACGGCCCAGCAGCGGGATGTCCGCGCTCTCCAGGGAGAGGCCGACCTCCTCGGAGATGACCTGGCCACCGGTGAGGATGGCCATGTCCTGGAGCTGCGCCTTGCGGCGGTCACCGAAGCCGGGGGCCTTGACGGCGACGGACTTGAAGGTGCCGCGAATCTTGTTGACGACCAGGGTGGACAGAGCCTCTCCCTCGACATCCTCGGCGATGATCAGCAGCGGCTTGCCGGTCTGCATGACCTTCTCCAGCAGCGGCAGGAGATCCTTGATGTTGCCGATCTTCGCGGAGACCAGAAGGATGTACGGATCCTCGAGGACGGCCTCCTGGCGCTCCATGTCGGTGGCGAAGTAACCGGAGATGTAGCCCTTGTCGAAGCGCATACCCTCGGTGACGTCGAGCTCGACGCCGAAGGTGTTGGACTCCTCGACGGTAATGACGGATTCCTTGTTCAGTTTGCCGCCGCCCACGGCGTACATCGCCTGGGCGATCTTGGCGCCGATGGCGGGATCGGCGGCGGAGATGCCCGCGGTCGCGGCGATCTGCTCCTCGGTCTCGATCTCCTTGGCGGTGGCGAGCAGCTCCTCGGTGACCTTCTTCACGGCCTGCTCGATACCGCGCTTGATGCCCATCGGGTTGGAGCCCGCGGCCACGTTGCGCAGCCCCTCGCGGACGAGGGCCTGGGCAAGGACAGTCGCGGTGGTGGTGCCGTCGCCCGCGACGTCGTCGGTCTTCTTGGCGACCTCCTTGACCAGCTCGGCGCCGATCTTCTCGTACGGATCCTCCAGCTCGATCTCGCGGGCGATGGTCACGCCGTCGTTGGTGATGGTCGGGGCGCCCCAGGACTTCTCCAGGACGACGTTGCGTCCCTTCGGTCCGAGCGTGACCTTGACGGCGTCAGCGAGGGTGTTCAGGCCCTTTTCGAGGCCACGGCGTGCTTCCTCATCAAAAGCGATGATCTTTGCCATGTGTTGTGTGCTCCTTGGTTCTTCATCGGACGACACTCACGTCAAGTATCTGCGGGCGCCCGCGACGGCACGGTCGGTGAGTGTTGGGTCCAACCTCACCCGCAGGTGATACAAATCCTGGCACTCTCCAGTATCAAGTGCTAGGTCCGTTTCTAGCAGTCGGGGCGTGCGAGTGCAAGATCTGGGGCCCTACACTTGTCCCCATGACTCCAGCGATTCCCGCCACAACAGAAGTAACAGCCGCGATCGAGGCTCAGCAGGCCCGCATCCTCGCCGACCTAACGGAACTCGTCTCCTACAATTCCGTGCACGCAGAACCCGGATGCGAACAGGCCAACGCGGCTGCCGCCGCCTGGGTCGTCCGCTCCCTGGAGGAGGTCGGCCTAACGGTAGAGACTCACCTCACCGCCGACGGATCGACCGCCGTGATCGGCCGCCGCGAGGCCCACGAGGGACTCCCAACCGTGCTGCTCTACTCGCACTATGACGTCGTCCCGGCCGGAGATCCCGCCACATGGACCGCAGACCCGTTCACCCTTACCGAACGCGATGGACGCTGGTACGGGCGCGGCACGGCAGACTGTAAGGGCAACATCGTCATGCATCTCGCGGCTCTGCGCGCACTCGAGGAGCTCGGCGATCCGGGTGTCGGCATCACCGTCGTCATCGAGGGCTCGGAGGAGCGCGGCGGCGAGGGCCTGGACGGCCTCATCGGGGAACACCCCGAGCTGTTCACCGCGGACGCGATCATCATCGCCGACACGGGCAACGTGGCGGAGGGTGTGCCGACCCTGACCACCTCCCTGCGCGGCGGCGCGCAGGTGCGCGTCACCGTGAACACCCTGAAGTCGGCCGTGCACTCCGGCGGATTCGGTGGCCCCGCCCCGGACGCGGTTGCCGCGCTGATCCGCATCCTCGATTCGCTCCGCGACGAATCGGGACGCGTCGCGATCAGGGGCACCGACAACACCGCCACCTGGGACGGGATCGCCTACGACGCGGAGGCCTTCCGTGCGGATGCCGGCGTTCTCGAGGGTGTGGAGATCATCGGCGACGGCACCGACATCGCGGACCAGCTGTGGGCCCGCCCCGCGGTAACCGTCACCGGATTCACCTCCACGCCGGTATCCGAGGCCGTCAACGCGATTCCCGCGACGGCGACCGCGCAGCTTAACCTGCGAACCCCTTACGGCGCCTCCGGATCGGCGACCGCTGAGGCGCTGCGCAACCACCTGATCGACGCCGCCCCCTGGGGCGCACAGGTCGACGTCGAGATTCTCGAGGTCAACGAGCCCTTCGCCACCGACACATCAGGCCCCGCCGCACAGGCACTCGCCGATGCACTGTCGAAGGCCTTCGGGGATAAGGAAACCGCGTACTGCGGCTCCGGCGGTTCCATTCCCCTGACCACCGCTCTGCAGCAGGCCGTCCCGGGTGCCGAGATCGCCCTGTTCGGCGTCGAGGAACCCCTGTGCACCATCCACTCGGCCGACGAGTCCGTCTCCCCGGAGGAGCTGAAACGCTGCGCCGTCGCGGAGACCCTGTTCCTGCTCAGCTACACGCGCTAGACCCCAAAACTCCCCACCCCGTGCATTCCATCCAATGGGATACACGGGGCACCTTTTCCTCGGGACAGTCCTCCGGCCTGCATCAACGGAGAGTAATACGGCGCTACAGTCACACCCTGCACCACCCCCACGTTCCCACTTTCCGGGACGTTTCTTGACCCGAAAGGGGGAAACCCCTAACCTCGTCATTGTGACGCACATCATTCGACTTACGCGAGTAGCAAAGGCTACGTACCCCGGTGAAGGATAAGGACTGACCCCTTCACCCGGGGCAGTAGTCGTTATCCTCCCAGTCGCTTGACAAGCGTCGGTCCATTTCCACAGACCAGACAGATCCGCCACACCACAACAGGGCCCTCCCCGGACAATCCGGAAGGCATGAGGCCGGTGCCGGATCAGGATCTTCCCGAGGACCGACGATGCACACGACGAACACCACCACCGAACCCCGAACCAACAACCGGGAACAGTCGCCCCACCGGCTACACACTCAGCACCCACCGCTGGCCACCACCCACACCAGCCGCCCGGCACCTTTCAGCCGCCGCGATCCACTGCGGGAGTACACCGACGATCCTTTCCGCGCCAGGTTCGGGCAGAATCTCCCCGCCGGGCTCCGCGAGGAAGCCGCCGGGATGGACTGGCGCACCTTCACCGACGTCTACTGCCCCACCCCGGATCTCCGCATCGATAACCTGTCGCACACCTTACTGCGCGATCACCGCCGCCGGTTCAGCGCGACGCTGACCTCCTCCCGCCCCGGGCGGGGCGGTGTCACGCACACCAACCACGAGATCATCGCCATGGGTGCGATCTCCGCATGCACCAACCTGTTGGCCGACGCCGGACGTCGGGTCGAGATCCTGACCTTCCGGCAGCGGGACATCTTCAACGGAACCGCCGTCTTCCTCGAGGTCTGCGACAACAACACCAGGTGCTGGGTCCTGGGCTTCGGCGGAACCCCCGACGCGGCCATCGCCACCGCGATGAGCCGTGCCGCCCACCGCCTCCACCGCGGGGGGAACTGAAAGAGCAACACGGCGCCACCTCGGTGCCCGGCAGCCACGGCGCCGGGTGCTCCATCCAGGTTCCCGGTATCCCCACCAACCGGGAGTTCACTGGTTTCCCGCAACCAGGCCACACCGGTTGATCCGGCCGCGCTGGCCGCGACCTGCAACTGAACGCCGATGCGCATCCAAACACCGGAGACCCGGGCGGAAACAGACTGCGACTGTTCTACAGTAGTGAAGGTATGCGCTCGACCACCGAATACGTGCCGCTCATCGAGCAGATAAGAAGGATTCGTGCCCCCGTTACCGCCACCACAGGTGATCATCGCCGCCGTCCTGACTCTCATCGTCACCCTCATGCCCTTCCTCGGCGGTTCCTCCACCGGCACCGGATCATCTGGCACCGAGTCTGCACGGACCTCCACCTCACCGTCGACACCGAGCCCATCCCCGGAGCCGCCGCCGGAAACGACGGAACCGGAACCCACCTCGGAAGAGGACGTGACTCCCCGCCCGGAGGCCACGGTGATCGACGGCCCAGACATAGTGTCCGTGACCGGGAACCGCGTAGCCGGATACCGCGTCGAGCTCACCGGTCGGCATGAGCTCGGTGTGGGTGACCCTGTGGCCGTTCCCGTCACCTCTGCGAACCCAACCGGTGTGGTGGGGCGGATCACCGGAGTCGGGGAAACAGCTGGTGGCACGACGTTCACCGCAGACGCGGCCCCCCTGGACGAGGTCTACTCGGAGTTCCGGATCTCCCGGGAGATCCCGGTGAATCTGCCCCTGTCCCTCGCCCCGGAGGCGTTCACCTGCGACGGCGGCTCCGGTAAGTTCATCGTTGACGCCCCTGATCTCCGGGCCGTCGTCACCCTCCGGCTGGACATCTCCCGGGAGACCGCCGCAATCAGCACCGAGCTCACCGGGAGCCTGTCCCTGGACGCCGCGACCGACTCCGCCGTATTCTGCTCCGTCGATCCGTCCGCGCTGCCCCGGGCCACCGTCCCCGTCGAGGGTCCATTAGCTCTGACGGTGGGCGCCACCGTGGCCTCGGACTCATCCGGTCCTGCGGAGGTGCATCTGTCGGCGACAGAGAAGCAGGTCCTGGGGGCGGTCGTCGTCGGTGCGCGGAGTGAACCGGTCACCGCACACACCCTCACTGGTGTCGCGGTCTCAGCGGGGCCCGCGGATCCCCCGGGTGAGGACGGTGCGACGCTGAGCCTCGGCAGCGACGTGGGCCTGTCCACGGGCACCGGATCGGATCCGGGATTCGCCGTCGTGGGCGACACCGCACTCAGTGTGTTTCCCGCGGAGAGGAACAGAAACCGGTACTGCTTCGATGTTCGCCGCCAGCAGACGGTGACCGTCGCGACTGACCGGGGCCTGATCCCCTGGACGGTGACCCCACTCTCAGAACGAAACGACAGCCGCCACGCCGGTGGATCCTGCTCGGGCACGGCGGACGGCGGCCCGATCCAGCTACCCGGCGGCGGTCACATCCCGGATTCACCGGTCGGTGACCGTGAGGTCGTGACCACCGGCGGCCCCCTGGACGAGCTGACCGTCACGACCGATCTCCGGTGTGATCCGCGCAGCACCAGCGGAGGCGCCCTGCTTTCCCCGGGGCCGTGCGCAACCCGGGTCACGGTGGATGGAGCCACGTATGGAGCGGGGTCCGACGAACCCCTGCGACTGCTGAGTCGAAGCATCCGCGGTGAGGGAACAGTGGAGCGTCCCATCGTGATCACGACCCGGCTCGCCGTGGGTGCCATCGGGGTGTACGTCGATCAGGTGGACACCCTCGTTCGAGGTTCCGCAGGCTGGGCCACCACCACCGCCGTCCGGAACCGCACGGACGTGGATCACCGGATCTCCGTCACGAGGGCCATCCCCTGCAGCAATGGTGCGGTCGTCGGTGGATCATCGACGGTCGCCTGTGATCGGGCCCGGCTGGAGGCATACTCACTGGGGGTCACCGCATCGGTAGACGAGGACACTGCCGGGCTGATCTGGGAGCGGTCCCTCCGACCCGGAAAATCCGCGGCCTTCCGTTCCCGACTGTTCTTCGATGTCCCAGCCCACGAGATCGGTGCCTGACCGAGCAGGAGACCGGGAGGCTTCCAGGTAGACTGACGACCTGACCTGATTATCCCCGCCCAGCCCCGGAGAAGTCACAGAACATGGACCTGCTCATCGTGTTGTCCGCGCTCGCTGCGGCGACCATCACCGCCCCGGTGCTGATCAGGAAACTCGGGCGACCGGCCTTCGGGTTACTCGCGCTCGTCCCTGGCGGGGCGTTCGCATGGACACTCCGGAGCTGGCTCGCGGGAGACTTCGCACCCGGTTCGACGCCACCGGCCGTCGACATCCCGTGGATGTCCGCCGCGCACCTGGACATCACCTTGGTCCTGGACCCACTCGCGGCGGTATTCGCGCTGATCATCCTCGGTATCGGAGCCCTTATCCTGTGCTACTGCTGGGGGTATTTCGACTCCAACCCGAGACGCCTGTCCGTCTTCGGCGCACAGATGATCGCATTCACCATGGTGATGTACGGTCTCGTCACCGCGGACAACCTCCTATTGATGTACGTCTTCTGGGAACTCACCTCGGTCCTGTCCTTCCTGCTCGTCGGATACTACGGCGAGCGCGCCTCGTCGCGCCGGGCCGCCGGGCAGGCACTCATGGTCACATCACTGGGCGGACTGGCGATGCTCGTGGGCATCATCCTGCTCGGCACCACATCGGGGATCTGGGACCTGTCCGCCCTGATCGGGGCCGGCACACCGGTCTCATCCACCGCGACGAGCACCGCCGTGGTTCTCATCCTGGCCGGTGCCCTGTCGAAATCCGCGATCGCCCCGATGCACTTCTGGTTACCCGGGGCAATGGCCGCACCGACACCGGTGTCCGCATACCTGCACTCAGCCGCGATGGTGAAGGCCGGAATCTATCTCGTGGCACGTCTCTCCCCGGAGCTGAATCAGATCGCCTCCTGGCATCTCGTGGTCATCCCGGCGGGTCTGCTGACGATGCTGATGGCCGGCTGGATGGCACTGCGTCAAGTCGACCTCAAGCTCATCCTGGCGTACGGCACCGTCAGCCAGCTCGGCTTCATCATCGCCGTGGTCGGGATCGGTTCCCCCGGGGCACTCCTCGCGGGACTCGCCCTGACTGTGGCGCACGCACTATTCAAGGCGACGCTGTTCATGATCGTCGGGGCCATCGACCGCACCACCGGAACCCGCGACATCCGCGAGCTCTCTGGGCTGGGCCGGGCTCACCCGGCCCTGTTCGCACTCGCCGTGACCGCGGCCGCATCTATGGCTGGTGTCCCCGGCACCGTCGGCTTCGTGGCCAAAGAAGCCACCGTGTCCACGCTTCTCGGGGAGTCACTGCTCACCGGCATGCCAGGAAAGCTCATGCTGGTCGGTGTCGTCGCCGGAAGCACCCTCACGGTGGCCTATTCGTTGTATTTCCTGCACGGCGCCTTCGCTACCAAGGACACCGATCACACGACCGGAGGCGGTACGTCTCCGGCGGTCGCCAAGGCCAATCCCATCATCACCCCACTGTGGTTGCCGCCCGCGGTTCTCGCCGGCGGGGGCATCATCCTGGGACTCACCCCGTCACCGCTGGATGTCGTGCTCAACACCTACGCGGGGGCATCTGCCCATTTGGCCCTCTGGCACGGATGGACACTCCCCCTGCTCATCAGCGCGATCATGCTCACCTGCGGTGTCATCCTGCACTGGCAGCGAAACACCGTGAGCCAACTGCATTTCAGTCGCCCCGCGCTGGGCAACGCAAACCTGGCCTATGACACGGTCGTCGACACGCTGCGGCGGGTATCACTCCGCATCACGGCCACCACACAGCGCGGCTCCCTGCCCGTAAACGAGGCAGTCATCCTCGCCACCCTCGTTGTCCTACCGCTGACGATGCTCGTCACCGGAGCCCGGACGGACATCCGGATGGAACTGTGGGACTCCCCCGTACAGGGCCTCGTGGTCGTTATCATCGTGATCGCCGCCATCGCCGCCACTGTGATGGACAACCGGCTCTCCGCTCTGATCCTCGTCGGGATGACCGGCTACGGGGTCGCGGTCATCTTCGCGCTGCACGGAGCACCAGACCTGGCGCTGACCCAGCTCCTCGTGGAAACCGTCTCGGTGGTGGTCTTCGTGCTGGTGCTGCGGAAACTGCCCGCCAGCACGGATAACGCAGGCCCGGAGCAGGACCACACCCGCCTGCGGGCCTGGCTCGCCGTCGCGGTCGGACTCACGGTCACGATCCTCGGGGCCTTCGCGATGAACGCCCGGAGTACCCTGCCGGTGTCCATCCACATCCCCAGCCTGGCCTCCCGTATCGGGCACGGATCCAACGCCGTCAACGTGCTGCTCGTCGACATCCGGGCATGGGACACCTTCGGTGAGATCTCGGTTCTGGTCATCGTCGCCACCGGTGTCGCCTCGCTGGTCTACCGCACGCGGAGCTTCTCCCGGGTCTCCCGGCGCCCGACGCTCCGCACCGAGGCCCCGAGCTGGCTGGCCGCTCCCGTCGAGGATGCGAAAGCCCGGAACCGCTCGTTCATGATGGAGGTTGCGACCCGCATCCTCTTCCCCTCGATGATCACGCTGTCCCTCTACTTCTTCTTCGCGGGGCACAACGCGCCGGGTGGAGGGTTCGCGGGCGGTCTGGTGGCGGCGCTCGCCTTCATGCTCCGGTATCTCGCCGGCGGACGGGAGGAACTCGAGGAGGCACTGCCCATAGACGCGTCCCGTGTACTCGGCACCGGGTTGCTGCTCTCCGCGGGTTCAGTCATCGCCCCGATGATCCTCGCCCGCCCACCCCTGGCATCGGCGAACACCGACCTCGAGATACCACTGATCGGAACCGTGCACGTCGTCTCCCCGTTACTCTTCGACGCCGGTGTCTACCTGATCGTCATCGGACTGGTCCTCCACATCCTGCGGTCCCTCGGCGCACAGCTCGACATCGACGAGGAACAGCGCCGCCGTCGAGCCCGAGAGCGTGCCCGGCGACTGGCGCGACGCAAGGCGGCGCAACCACCCGGGAGGAACACCGGGGCCACGACCAACGGAAAACCCGAGAGAACGATCCCCACCGGAAGGAAGAGTGGATAACACATGGTCGCCAACCTCTTCCTGCTCATCGCCTGCGGTGTCCTCATCTCCTGTGGGGTGTACCTGTTGCTTGAACGGGCGATGACCAAGATGCTCCTCGGTCTGATCCTCCTGGGCAACGGAGCGAACCTGCTCATGCTCACCGCCGGTGGTGGGGCTGGAGCACCGCCGATCGCGGGGCGGGAATCCACGGTGTCGGGGACCGACGCCGACCCCCTGGCCCAGGGCATGATCCTCACCGCCATCGTCATCTCCATGGCGATGACGGCGTTCATCCTGGCTCTCGCGTTCCGGCAGTACCGCTACCGCACCGCCGACCTCATCGGCGACGATACCGAGGACACCGCCATCGCGCATCGCCCGGATACCGCTTCCGCAGCACCGGACCACGATGCCTCCGCCGATCCGGAGACCGGGCGGGCCACCGGGCACGGCGATGACTTCGGCCCCGACAGTTTCGAACGTCCCGTCAAGGAGGACAACTGATGAACCTCCTGGACGTGCTGCCCACGGAATCCGTCATCCCCTACCTCATTCCGCTGCCGGTGATCATTCCCGCGGCGGCGGCCGCCGCGTGCCTCCTCGCGGGTCGGCATCCCCGGGTCCAGCGGGCCGTCACGGCAACGGCGCTGACCATCCTCATCGTGCTGTGCACCGTTCTCGTCGCCCTCGTGGACCGGGTGGGCATCCAGACCCTGCAGATCGGCGGCTGGGATGCCCCCGTGGGGATTACCCTCGTCGCCGACCGGTTGTCGGCGCTGCTGCTCGCGGTGTCGTCCCTCGTGCTGTTCTCGGTTCTCCGTTACGCCATCGGACAGGGTGTTCGCGACGGGACGGAGGACGAACCGGTCGGGGTGTTTCTCCCCGCGTATCTGCTGCTCACCATGGGTGTGAACATGGCCTTCCTCGCGGGCGACATGTTCAACCTGTACGTCGGTTTCGAGGTTCTGCTCGTGGCCAGCTACGTCCTTTTGACCATCGGTGCGTCCCCCGCCCGGGTCCGCGCGGGCGTCAGCTACGTGATGGTGTCCATGCTCTCGTCGTTCGTGTTCCTCGTCGCGCTCGCTTTGATCTACGCGGCGGTGGGGACCATGAACATGGCGCAGATCTCCGTTCGGATGGAGCAGGTTCCCGAAGGCACCCGGGCAGCTATCTTCGCGGTGCTGCTCGTCGCCTTCGGCATCAAGGCGGCGGTGTTCCCGCTGTACTCCTGGCTCCCGGACTCGTACCCGACCGCCCCCGCACTGGTGACGGCCGTGTTCGCCGGGCTGCTCACCAAAGTTGGTGTCTACTCGATCATCCGGGTCCGCTCCGTGGTGTTCACGGACGGGCGTCTCGACGGTGTGCTGATGTGGGCGGCGCTACTGACGATGCTCGTGGGAATCCTGGGCGCGATGGCGCAGAACGACATCAAGCGCCTGTTGTCCTTCACGCTCGTCAGCCACATCGGGTACATGATCATGGGGGTTTCGCTGGGTACCGCGACGGGATTGTCGGGTGCGATCTTCTACACCGTGCACCACATCCTCGTGCAGACAGCCTTGTTCCTCGTGGTCGGTCTCATCGAACGACAGGCCGGGTCCTCTTCCCTCCGCCGGCTCGGGTCGCTCGCCTACGTGTCCCCACTGCTCGCTGCGTTGTATCTCATCCCCGCCCTCAACCTCGGTGGAATCCCGCCGTTCTCCGGTTTCCTGGGGAAGATCATCCTCGTGGAGGCCGCTGCGGGACACGGCGGAAAGATGGCCTGGGTACTGGTCGCCGGTGCCGTGGTCACCTCCCTGCTGACGCTGTACACGATGACCGTCGTGTGGTCGAAGGCCTTTTGGCGGGACCGCTCGGATGCACCGGATGGCGCTACGGCGCTCGCCGCGACTGGTCCACTCGGGGGAATGCGTCGCGAGATCGATCTACGGGAGCGGGCCGACGTCGGACGGATGCCCTTCGGCATGGTTGCCCCCACCGTTCTCCTCGTGACCGCATCTCTCGCCGTTAGTGTTCTCGCCGGTCCGATCTCCGCAGTCACGGGACGCTCGGCGGAATCCGCCCAAGATGTCGCTGTCTACCGGCAGGCGGTACTCGGACCCGGGTACCTCAATCCGGGGCGGACCCTGATCCCGGGCCAATCCGGTCCCATCGCCCCGAGTGACCAGGACCGGGTGAAGGACGGAATCGACGAACGTCGGAGCCCCACGGATGCCGCCTCACCGGGCAAGACCACCGGGGGAGGCGACCGCTGATGCTCGCCGGTATCCGCCGTCGTTTCCGCCCCCAGTCCGTCCTGTGGCTGACATTCATGTGGGCGCTGCTGTGGGGCGAGTTCTCGGTGGCAAACATCATCGCGGGGCTAGCGATCGCACTCGCGGTGACGCTACTGCTCCCACTCCCGTCGATCCCCGGCTCGGGTTCGGGCATCCGCCTGGCGGCACTGCTGCGGCTCGGTGGCACATTCGCCATGGATCTCATCACCAGCTCGGTAAAGGTGGCGGTCATCGCGCTCCGCCGGGCCCCGGTGCCCCCGGGTGCCATCGTCGTCGTACCGATGCGGGTGCAGGAGGACCTGGTCTTCTCCTTCGCCGTCACACTCATCAATCTGCAACCCGGTGGCACGGTGACCGATCTCGACATCGCGGACCGCAAACTCACGATGCACCTGATCGACGGTTCCTCGACGAAGGCGATCGACAGGGAGATCACGAGGATCGCGCAGCTCGAACGCCGGCTCATCCACATCTTCGAAAGGAACGGCTGATGGAACCGTCGCTCTACAACACCCTGCTCCTGGTGCCCGCGTCGCTGCTGGCCGTGGCATTCATCGTGACAGGGTGGCGGATGCTCGTCGGGCCGAACTCGCTCGACCGGGTGCTGAGCCTGGATGCGGTGGTGGCGATGATCCAATGTGCACTGGCCGTCTACGTCTGCTGGACCCTGGACACGACGGTGACCAACGCGATGATCGTCGTCGCCCTGCTGGGGTTCATCTCGACGGTCGCGATAACCCGGTTCCGCAAGCGGGACGGTGCCCAGTGACCGGCCTCATCCTCGACGTGATCTCGCTCACCCTGCTCTTCCTCGGTTCGCTCCTGGCCTTGTCCGCCGCCGTGGGCCTCGCCCGCTTCCGGGACACGATGACGAGACTCCATGCCGTGACGAAGCCGCAGACACTCGGGCTGATTCTCGCGGTCAGTGGCGCAATCATGCGGGTGATCGGAGCGAGCGAACTCGATGCCGGTGCCGCGGGCGACCTCGGGGTACTTGTGCTCATCATCGCCTTCACACTCATCACCGCGCCGGTGATCGGCCAGCGGGTCGGACGTCTCGCGCGGAAAGAGGGCCTCTACGACGACGACGCCCTCTCCCGGAACGACACCGTGGGGAAGGGCTGAAGATAAACGGGACGAACGGGAGTCGTTCCGCGCGATCCACCCGTTACCTTACCGAACGACTCAAACGCTTCGGAATTGATATGCTGAGCACATCCCCGCCCAAACGGAAGTCGACGCCCACCGACCCAGACATCATCGGCCGGGCACCGCAGAGGACATGATCGCCTCTCCGACGGCATCCCACCCTGCACGAAAATACCCTAGGAGCACCGTAGACATGAAGAGGAAACTCATCTCAGCCGCCGCAGCGACCGCGCTCTCCGCAACGCTGCTGGCCGCACCGATTGCCGCAGCCAGCCCCCAGCAGGACATCGCGGACTTCGTCGCCCGCGCAATGGGACCGGGGGGATACTCCGGTTCCTTCGGTGGGCCCCGACCCGGCCCCATGCCGCAGCCAACCCCTGATCCCACGCCGACGCCGACACCCACCCCGACGCCGGACCCGGCCCCGACACCGGATCCGACCCCGACACCGGATCCGGACACACAGAAACTGCTCGAGCAGCGCAGCCGGGAGATCGTCGACCGCATCAATGTCGAGCGCAAAACCCGCGGACTGGTCGAACTCAGCATCAATACCAATGTCACCGCGCTGGCGAAGCAGATCGCGGATGCCTCGGCAGCCTCAAACAGCCTGAGCGTCGACAAGAAGTTCATCAAGGCCAGCCACGGCTATTCGTTAGCTGGGTACCCCGGCCTGGAGAACCCTCAGTTTGCCGCGAACGTCGTCGAGCTCTGGATGAAAAATGAGGGCCAGCGCAATCTTCTTATGAGGTCGAACATCCGCGAAATCGGTATCGCCGTGTCCCAGAACGACAAGTCCGAATACGAGAACTTCGTCACCGCTATCGTTCGCTGGCTCTAACGCAGCGAATCTCCCGTCGCCCCTAATCGGGGCACACAGCGGGGAGACGGCTGCGGGCCCGCCCCCGGGATCTGAGATTCTCTCGGTGGGCGGGCCCGCTTCTGCGTTTTCCGGTCAGCGCTGCTTCGGGGCGACCGGGGACAAAACGGCTTCGATGCCCGCGGCGACGAAGGCGGTGAGGATCAGCGCACAACCTCCGAGGACCGCGGACATCTGCCAGTCCGGGGCGAGGAACAGCCCTCCGGCGATGGCCACGAGGAGACCGACGAGACCGATGAGGACTGCGTTCGAATAGGGGCTGATGCGAATGTCGCTCACGATGGCGCTTTCCCGCCGCACGATAACGGCGTTGTCCGGATGTATCCGTTCACTTCTGAACGCTTGTACATTCAGAAAATGTAGGGCATTCCGGACGGAAGGAAAAACCGTGTTTTCACCGACCGGTAACCATGAAAAATGCCTCTGATCTGCAAATTAACCGCAGAAGACCGTTCCCCGAGCCAACATCGATGTGTCCGATGAGGCAGCCAGCCAGACAAAGTGAAGACGTTCACACACGGGCGAGTCAGGGCCTGCCGTTGGCCAGTTCGGTGCAGGTCAGATCAACAACGTCCCGCCAGTCACCCGTCTTTTCCAACAGTTGACGTTGGCGCCGGTAGGCCGCACCTTTGTCGATGATCTCGTGGACCGCGTCGAGCTCTGCGGCACATCCGAGTTCCTCGGCGAGCGGCTCCAGCACTGTGACGATCCGTTTGATGTCATCGACGACGCTCACCGTGTCGGTGTTCCGCGAGCAGATGATATCGGCCTCCATCCCGTACCGTGCGGCGCGCCACTTGTTCTCCCTGACGTGCCACGGCTGCAGTGACGGTAGCGTCTCCCCGGCGTCGAAGGCGCGGTCGTAGTACACCACGAGACAGTGCGTGAGCGCGGTGAGCGCAGCAAGTTCCCGGAGATTGCTCGGCGCGTCGGACACGCGGACCTCGATGGTGCCCCACTTCGCAGATGGCCGGATGTCGAAGTGCATGGAACCCGTATGGTCGATGACCCCGGACTTGTCCTGTTGCCGCAGGTACTCGGTCCACTGGCTCCAGGTGTTGAAGCCGTAGGGGGCACCGGCAGTGGGAAGCTGCTGGTAGAGCATCGTCCGGTTGGAGGCGTAGCCGGTGTCCAGCCCGTTCCACCCGGGGGATCCTGCACTCAGGGCTAGCAGGTGCGGGTAGTTGGTCATGAGGGCGTTGATAATCGGCCAGACCTTCGCCTCATTACTGATGCCGACGTGGACGTGCAGGCCCCAGATCAGCATCTGGCGACCCCAGAACCGGGTCCGCCGAATGATCTCGGTGTACGGGCTCTTGTCGGAGACCTCCTGCTCGCGCCAGTCGGAAAAAGGATGCGACCCGGCGGACCACAGTCGGACGCCGAGTTCATCGGCCGCTTCGCGGAGCGAGTCGAGCCCGGAGCTGAGCTCCGCGACGGCCTCGGGGACCGTGTGACAGACCCCCGTGACCATCTCGACGGTATTCTTCAGGAATTCGGGTTCAAGCTGCAGATCGGGGCGGCGTGCCGACATGAGCTTAATCATGTCGGCGGCCCTCGGGGTGAGGTCGCGGGTCTCGGGGTCGATGAGCCCGATCTCCCATTCCACCCCGAGCGTCGGTTCCGGGGAACGGTTGAAGTTCAGATGATCAGCCATGTCGGCTCCTAGGGGACGGAACGGAAGAAGAGATTCGTCGTCAGAGGGTGATATCACCCGTGAGAACAACGACGACACCGTCGGCGGGGACGGGCCCGAGTTCAGGGGTCCGCGGATTGGCGGGGATACCGAGTGCGGCACCGACTTCACGGGCCGCAGCTTCTTCCGTCGGATTTCCGGCGGTGTAGTAGACGGCTGACGCCGGCAGGTAGGTGTCCGCGAGGTTACCCACCTCCCCCACCGTCCAGCCCTGGCCGGTGAGCGTGTCAGCGACGCGGTTGGCGAGGCCCTGGATCGTCGAGTTGTTCAGGGCATGCACAGTCACCGTCCGCGGATCACCGGCGGGTGCGGGCGGAACTGCGGGCTGCGGCGGTGCCGCAACCTCAGTCCCGGGACTGGTTCCGGACGCGGAGGAAGACGGCGGGGCCATTTCCTCCTGCGGCGCGGAGGTGACGGGTGTGGCGTGGCTGACCGCGGTACTGGTGGGCGCGGTCGAACTGGTCGCCTCGTCTGCGACAGGGGTGGTGTCGGAGTCGTCGCCGCGGAGAACGGCGAATAGTGCCCAGGCCGCGAGCAGTACAGCGACCGCGGCGAGGATCATCGCGAGTCCCCGGAGCGGCAACGGCCGCGTCTCACTCACCGGCGCGGGTGCAGCGGCGGTGTCGTCGGGATGGCCGTCGTGGACCAGGGGCTCGTCATTGTGTTTGTTGGGGGACACAGACAGTGATCTTAGCCGCTTTTCGCCCGTTCCCGTGATTCGGCTCGCTGGTCTCTTATCCGGCGGAGCCGGGAGACGAGGGTGGGGTGCGCGGCCGCGGCCGCCGGGTCATCAAGGAGGCGATTGAGCCGCTGGTGGTAGCGGACGGCGCTGATCCCCAGCGCACGGGTCACCGCCTCGTCCCTGGCAGCGGGTGAGCGGGGGGCTTTCTCCGCGAATTCCAGCAGCCGGGCATCGGACTCGGACAGCGGTGTGGAGGCGGACATGGCTTCAGTCTAGAGGTGAACTAAACTCCTCGGTATGACAGTCCGACCCATCGTTATCCACGGCGACCCGGTGCTTCACAATGCCACTGCACCGGTCACAGAGTCTCCTGCCGAACTGCAGGAACTCATCCGCGACATGTACGAGACCATGGACGTCGCCCACGGCGTCGGTCTCGCGGCCAACCAGATCGGTGTGGGCAAGCGGCTCTTCGTCTACAACTGCCCGGACATCGAGGGCCCCGAGGGGTCCGAGAAAACCCAGGCTGACATCGATGCCAACGGCGGCCCCATCCGGCGCGGTTGCGTGATCAACCCGGTACTCGAAACCTCCGAGATCCCGCTGTCCATGCCTCGGGACGACGGGGAAGACGACGAGGGCTGCCTGTCCGTGCCGGGCGAAACCTTCCCGACGGGCCGCGCCGACTGGGCCCGCGTCACCGGTACCGACGCCGAGGGCAACGAGATCAGCATCGAGGGCTACGGACTGTTCGCCCGGTGTCTGCAGCACGAGGTCGGACACCTCGACGGTTTTCTCTACACCGATACCCTCATCGGCAGGCACCGGCGTGCGGCGAAGAAGACCATCAAACGCAACGGGTGGACCGAAGCGGGACTCACCTGGATGCCCGGCGCAGACGAGGATCCGTTCGGACACGACGATCCCTCTCCGGACGACACCGACATCCCGCCCGCACTACGCAAGACCACGGACTAACCGTGGCGCGACGTGCCCCGCAACCCGGCGACAGGGTGATAGTCCGACGCCATATCCCGGACACCCCCGGCCATCTGACAGATGTCATCGGGCATGTCGTCTCCCTGGATCCACTCGTGGTGCGTCCGCAATCCGTCGGGGGATTCCCCTCCGAGGCTGAGGCCGTGACGATCCCGGATGAGCTGATCCAGGTCTGCAAGGTCCTGCCGCCACGCCGGGTCCGCAACAGTGACATCCGCGCGGTCGAAACCGCGACCGCGGCCGCGTTCCCCGGCATCGAACACCGCTGGTGCGGGCAGTGGCTTCTTCGCGCCGGCGACGGCATCACCGAACGCTCCAACTCGGCGGCGCCCCTGGGGAGGTCCGCCGGGTTGAGCGAGGTACCGCTCGCGGAGATCGAGGCGTTCTACGTGGAGCATGACCTCCCGGTACGGGTCCTCATCCCGGATCGCATCGGTAATCCCGCGCGCACCGTCTGCGCCGGACCCGCGTGGCGTACCGGCCCGGACATCGTCGTGATGACCCGTCCACTCCGGGATCTCCCTGCCCTGGCTCTGCCCAACGGAGTGAGTTACAGGGTGGACAATCAACCGGACGAAGAGTGGCTAGCGCTCTATCATTTCCGGGGCCGCCCACTACCTGAGCACGCGCTGAATCTCCTGCGCACCCGCATCGACGGTCGGATGGGATTCGGCAGGTTGCTCGACGCGACGGGCCGTACGCTCGCCATCACCAGGGGCACGATCACCGCGTCCGGTGACGGGCGAACCTGGCTCGGATACTCGGCTGTCGAGGTCGTCACCGACCACCGGCGGCGGGGACTCGGCACCCACCTGGGAACCGCGATGCTGCACTGGGGTGCACGACACGGGGCCGACATGGCGTACCTGCAGGTGCTCGCCGCGAATAAAGCCGGAATCGGGCTCTACGACAAACTGGGGTTCATCGAACACCACCGGCACCGCTACGCGGAACTCGATCCGCGGTTCACTCCCGGACGATGACGCGAGTTCGGGCGAAGTAGTCGTGAGGGCCCATACCGTAGGCGTCGAGCTTCGCTGATCCGGCCAGCCACATACCAATCGCCAGTGCACCGATCGGTCCCACAACGGGAATCGCGGGAATGAGCAGCCACAGGTTCCGGCGCGCAGCCTGCCCCACTCCGACCGGACAGTCCGCAGGGCCGGTGACCCTGAGCCCGAGCAACCTCTTACCCGGGCCGCCTCCGTTCGTGTCCCCGATGACCTGCCAGAACCAGAACGGCAGTGGACCAGCCAGGAGTGCAAGGTACCAGAGCGCGTTCCCGGTGGCGATGGCGACACCGACAGTGAGGGCCAGGTAGAGCGTCGAAAAGATCGCGGCGTCCAACGCCAACGCCGCCGCCCGCAACCGGACCGGAGCGTTGAGCACGTCCCTGGTCCCGGTGTTCAGCCCGGGGGTGAAGGCGCTGAACCGTTCCATCTGGTCGTGTTCGGCCGGTGCGGTGAACGGGGTCCGGATCACGGCTCCCGTCCGCTGCACGCGGTCCACGACCTCCGGGATGCGGTTTCTCGCCCGGGGCTGGGAAACGCCCTCTCGGCGACCTGCCGGGGGTGTTCCGTCGGGAAATGTCATCGTGTCGTCCACCTCTCTCACCTGATGAACGTGCCACCACCCCACCAGGTTCCCGGCGAGCTCGTTCACAGCTAACCTCTGTAGGTATGCGCATCGCCACGTTCAACGTCAATTCAGCCCGAACCCGGGCCGACCGGATGGTCGATTTCCTGGACCGCCACGACGTGGACGTCCTGGCGGTCCAGGAAACCAAGTGCCGGGACGACCAGTTCCCCCATCTTCCCTTCGAACAGGCCGGGTACGAGGTGGCCCATGTCGGTTACAGCCAGTGGAACGGTGTCGCCCTGATCTCCCGGGTAGGTCTCCAGGATGTCGCCGACCATTTCCCCGGGCAGCCCGGATTCGCCAAGAATGCGGCCGATGAACAGTCGGTGGAGGCACGGGCCGTCGGTGCGACGTGCGGCGGGGTGCGGGTGTGGAGCCTCTACGTACCGAACGGTCGCGAGATCGCAGACCGGCACTACGAGTACAAACTCCGGTGGCTCGACGCCCTCTCCGGCCACGTCCGCGCGGTGCTCGCCGATGACCCCACGGCAAAACTGTTGTGCACCGGCGACTTCAACATCGCCCCGACCGACGCCGACGTGTGGGACCGTCGCTTCTTCGATGGCAAAACCCACGTCACGGAGCCGGAGCGGGCTTTCTTCCAGCAGCTCACCGAGTCCGGCCTCGTGGAAACGACGAGACGGTTTACTCCCGGCGAGTACACCTACTGGGACTACAAGGCGATGCGCTTCGGCCGTGACGAAGGCATGCGGATCGACTTCCATCTGGCCAGCACCGCTCTCGCGGAAACTGCGCGGGCGGGGTTCATCGACAGGGAGGAACGCGCCGGTGACGGTGCCTCCGATCACGCCCCCGTGGTCGTGGACTACGCCATCGACGGGGACTAGACCGGATGCCGGATGTCTTCTCCTCCCTGACGTCACTGGACTGGTGGCGGTCCGCGGGTCTCGTGCTCGACTACATCGTCAAGTTCATCGCCGTGGGAACCGTCGCGCAGGACCGGAAACCCAGTTCGTCCTCCGCCTGGCTGCTGGCAATCCTCTTCGTCCCGGTCATCGGTTTACCCCTGTTCCTAATGATGGGCAGCCCTTACATCAACCGGCGGCGACACCGCATCCAGATGGAGGCACAGGCGATGGTGGGGACACCGATGGCCGGGGCCCCGGCGATCCCGGAGGGCGCGGAACTCTCCGATGAGGTGGCGTCGGTGGTGCGGCTCAACGACACACTGACCGATCTTCCCGCGGTGCATTCCCGATTCCACGGGCTCTACTCCGACTACCGGGAATCCATCGCCGCGATGGCTGCGGCGGTCGATGCCGCGGAGTCCACGGTCCACGCCCAGATCTACATCGTCGCGTGGGACGACACGACCGACGTGTTCTTCAGCGCCTGCCGACGCGCCGCCGCGCGCGGTGTCGCGGTCCGTCTGCTGTTCGACCAGGTGGGTAGCTGGAAGTACCCCGGCTACCGGAAACTCGGCCGACGTCTGACCGAGGCGGGCATCGACTGGCATCTCACCATGCCCCTGAAGCCCTTCCGCTGGCGGTTCCGCCGTCCCGATCTGCGGAACCACCGCAAACTACTCATCATCGACAGCCACACCGGTTTCATCGGTTCGCAGAACATGATCGAGCCTGGCTACCTGTCCCGCAGAAACCACCGTTCCGGCCGGGAGTGGGTGGACATCATGGTCAAACTCTCGGGCCCCGTCGTCGAGGCAATGGAGATGATCTTCGCCGTCGACTGGTACCAGGAAACGGACACCATCATCGAGCTCCCCGGAAGTTCAGACACCGGGCCGGGTGTCGGGGACGAGATCGTGCAGCTGGTTCCCTCGGGTCCGGGGTACGTCACCGAACCCAACCTGCGGCTGTTCAACTCGATGGTGCACCACGCCAAAGAGCGCCTAATCCTCTGCAGCCCGTACTTCATCCCGGATGATTCCCTCATGGAGGCGATCCTTACGGCCTGCTACCGCGGTGTCCAGGTCGATCTACTGGTCAACGAGGTCTCCGATCAATTCATGGTCGGCCATGCCCAAGCCAGCTACTACAAGATGCTCATTGAAGCCGGCGTGCACATCCACCGCTATCCGGCGCCGATGATCCTGCACACCAAGTTCGCGCTCGCCGACCCGGAAGGCGACACCATCGGTGTCCTCGGCTCATCCAACATGGACATGCGCAGCTTCGGTCTGAACTACGAGGTAACCCTCATGGTGGTCTCCGGGGAGATCTCCCGGGAACTCACCGAACTCGCTGCCGTCTACCTGGACCGGTGCTCGGAACTCACCTACGAACAGTGGTCCCGGCGGGGACTAGGTAAGCGCTACCTGGACAATGCTATGCGGCTCACCGCTGCTCTTCAATGATCATCCTCGAGAGGGCACCGGCGACGAGAGTGCCACACAGTGACAGACCGACACTCACCGTCACCACGAGCCCGAGCGCCACCACGGGATCGCCGCCGAGTCCGACCAGCGGGCTCACCGCACCCGCCACCAGGAACTGACAAAATCCCATCACCGCCGACCCGAGGCCTGCGTGGGACCGGACCGTCGACACCCCGAGAGCCGTCGCGTTGCCGAAGATCCCCGGCATGTGCCCAAGCGCGATGAATAGGACCACCAGAACCACGGGTAGGTGCCCGCCGACCAGCAGGGCGTCACACAGCAGAATCAGTCCGCAGCAGAGCACCACGCATCCCGCGAGCCGCAGCACCGACTCGGGTTCGAAACGACGTACCAGACGCGAGTTCACCAGCGACCCGGTGACAAGCGCGACGGAGTTCACGGCGAACACGATCGAGTACATCCGCGGGCTCATCCCGAAATGATCGATGAAGACGAGGGGGCCCGCGGCTATGTAGCCGAAGAGCACCCCGGCGGCCGCCGCGAAACTCACGGTGTAGGCGGTGAACAGTCTGTTGGATGCGACGGTCCGCACGCCGGTGGTGAATGCGCCCCAGCCACCACCGCCGCCCGGGATCCTGGGTTTCGATTCCCCGATGACCAGCACCGCGACGGTCACCTGTACGGCGGCAATCATCGCGAGGATCCAGAACAGGCCACGCCAGCCGATCGGTTCGACCAGGAGACCGCCCATCAGGGGGGCGACGACAGGGGCAATCCCCATCATCGCCATGAGCAGGGAATACGCCTGCGCGGCACGGCGTCCCTCCGCGAGGTCCGCGACGATCGAGCGGGCAAGCACCACGCACGCCCCGTTCGCGAGTCCCATCACCGCACGGACCGCCACGAGGACACCGACGGACGGGGCGAGGGCGGAGGCGACGGCACAGACGACGGAGAGAATGGTCGCCACGATGAGCGGTGGGCGCCGTCCGGTCACATCGGACAGCGGCCCGGTGATGAGCTGCCCCACCGCCATACCGATCATGAACGTGGTCAGCGTCAACTGCGCCCAGACGGTCGTCGCACCGAAATCATCTCGCAGCGTCGGCAGCGCGGGAAGGTACATGTCGATGGCGAAGGGCCCCGCGGAGATCATCAGTGCCAGCGCCGCGAGCATCCCTGCCCCCAGTTCCGGGCGCGTGGAAGGACCACGTCTCATACCATCACTCTTTTCCGTCCGTCCCGGTTCTCATTACCGCGACAGTCTAACGCCGTACGCTGCATGGACGAATCCCCCTCCGAGGGTGTCCGGAGCAGTCACCGACGTCAGCTGTTGCCGTCCACCGACAAGAGAGCGTCACAGCAGGGACGCCGGAGGATTTCCGCCCCTGATCCATCCGGCGTCAGTGCCCGGTCGACCGCGCGTGCCGGGTACGACGCCCTCCACTGATGCACACCCAGGGACAACATGTGGGCCGTCCAGACTCATACGAAGATCATTCCCCGGATCGACTCTCGGTTACGTCGGGCGCTTCGCGCACACCGGTGTCCCATCATCTCGGGGCGGCGACTGCCAGAGACACAGGCATCCCGGGATCACGTGCCTGGTACCGTGCTGGGGATGGTGTCTTTCATTGGGGTGTGTCTGGTGGGGTTTTCCGGGCCCAGTCACCAATCACCGGCGGCACCGTCAACGGCGCCGGACCGAGGATCTTCTCCAGATTCCCCGACCGCTCCACCTGAGACAACACCGATGACGGTTTCTTCTGGTCCCGCCGTCCACCACCGGTACCCGCCATCGGCACACCACCAGCCACCCCACCACGACCCACACCCGAACCACCAGGCCTCCGGATACCGGCCACCGAACCCGACACCCCACGACCCGCGCCACCCGACGATGCACCCGACGCGGTACGGCCACCACCGGTTCCACCGACACCACCGGGAACAATCCCACCAGTAGAACCCCCACCAGCCCCCGTGGCGGTGGCAGGGTGTGCGACACCACCGAATGCAGCCGGACCGGTCACAGTCGGTAACACCCCACCACCAGCACCGGACACACCCGGACCGGA
>NZ_JAEIOT010000007.1 GCF_016342275.1 Corynebacterium marambiense | reverse complement strand
CGGTGTCGGTGGTGGAGAACATCGCGGCTAATCCGGCCAGTGTCTGACCACCGCCGGTGATGTGTGGGGGTGTGAAGGTAAAAGGCCGGTAGTCCGGGTGTGGTCGGTCGGGAAAAGGCAGTGCCTCTGGGGTTACCTCTGGCCCGGGTGTGCCGGTGATCAGTTGGATACGGGTCACCCCGTCAATGGTTTCTAGGGCACGGACCGTGGAATGCAATGCCTCGGCCAGCCATTGGGCCTGTCTACGACACACACCGAGAACGTCTTCTGCAGAGCCTGCACCGCCGGCCAGTACCCGCGCGTGCTGGCCACCGAGATCCGCCAAACCAGGAGCCGAAGAATATGTAGAGATGCCCAGGTCGAGAGCAATGGATTTTCGGAGAAAAATTATCGCTTTTCTTTGCGCTGTTAAAGACCGTACGAGCGATTCCATTTTTTCGCTGTCAAACTCAACTGTCATGAAACACCTCCGGTTTATTGGAAGAGCACCTAGTATCCAAGCCATTGAAAACCATTTGTTATCTGATAAAACTCATCAAAATATCGCAGGGCTTCAGCACAAAACTCATCTTGCGCCCAAGGCATTTCCCCAGTGATGCCTACACCCAGCCTCCCCCTCAACGTATGAGCGCCGATACTGCAGTTATCTTCTCGGTTTGGTGCATATGTATAGAAGTATGCGTTGGGCACTATGGACTCAGGCGCGTCTCTGATAAAAAAACCATTCCGCTTCAAGTGTTCTTTACTGACCGTGTCAGAGTCCACCCCCACGAGAGCTACGCCTTCGTATTTGTCAATAAACCCGAAATTACAGGATATTCCTTTTCCCAGGAGCTCATCATCTAGTCCAATGGTCTCTCGTTGAGGATCACCGACGAGCCCCACCTCTCGAAAAACCTCCTCGGGTAGCTCTAGGCAGGGGTCGGGGAGGTGTTTTCCGGCGTCGACTGGATCGAAGACGATGGGACTGCCGTCGGCGTTGGCGGTTGCCGAAGAACGTTCTTCGGCAGGGGTTTGCTCGCTGGACTGTTCGATCGGTGTGGCAGTCGATGATTCGCTCTGTCCCTCAGTGGGCTGCGGCGGTGGCGACTGGCAGGCGGCCAGGATCATCGTGACACTGACCATGAGTGCGGTGAGGAGCGTGGTTCGGGACAAGGGAGACCTGGCTTTCTCGAGGGTCGGTGACGCCATGACCGGATTTGGTGGGTTTCATCATGGTGAGACTCTCTGGAACTCAGGCAGGTTCCCCGATAGAGGAAATTCGTGGAAAAAGGTTCGTCGGGGCTGAAAACCAGTGTGCGAAATCCGTTGGCTCTGTCAGCTGGATTGGTCCGGTTGCCGCGGTCAGAGCGCCGTTGTGTGACTGGTGATGACCGCTGTCTTGGGTATCAACTCATGGGGCTCTTGAGTCTGGGGGAGTCGGACGGCATCCGGTGATACGCAGCTACGCCCGGCACCTGGGTGCCGGGCGTAGCTGCTCAGGGGAAGAGAACCGAAGCGTGGTGTCTATGGTCCTATTCGGGTTTCACATCAGTTGTCGGTCGCGCGGCGGAGATCCGCAGCATGCTGTTCAGCGAGTTCCTTTGCTTCGTCGAGTGCCTCCAGCCGGGCCGTGGCTTCGGTGCGTTCGCGCTCGATGGCGTCTATGCGGTGGTCGAAAGCCTCGAGAGCTACCTCTGAATCGGATGACGGACCCTCCGCGAAGCCTCCGTGTTCGTGTGTGACCACAGCCTCTTCAAGAGCCTCTGAATCGCGGTGGCCGCTACGCAGTTCGGCCTCAATCTGGTGTTCACCACCGACAGGTACGGCGCGGACAGGGCGCACGATGAGATCTGCCACGTAACCGAGTCCGGCCGCGATGAGTGTCGGTACTACCCAGCCGAGCTGTTGAGAGTGCATCGGTGACCAGTCGATTAGGGAACGGGTGGCAGATGCGCCCCAACCGAGGGAACTGATGGTCATAAGTGCGGCCCAGATCACCGCGACCGCCAGAGAGAAGAGGAAGGCGTAATGGAGTTTACGGCGGAAGATCGGTTCGATGAGTGTCAGGACTACGAGGGTGATCGCCGCGGGGTACAGGAAACCAATGATTGGTGCCGCGATAGCGAGCACCGTTTCGAGTCCCAGGGTTGACACCGCGAGGGAGATCGCCGCGAAGATGATCGCCCAGAATCGGTAGGAGATGCCGGGCATGATTCGGTGGAAGAATTCGCTCGTCGCACCGATGAGTCCTGCGGCGGTGGACAGGCACGCTAGGAGAACGATCAGCCCGAAGACGACCATACCTGCGAAACCCATCGTGGATTCCGCGGCATGGGCGAGGAGAGTTGCGCCGTCGCCGTAGCTGCGGGCGTCCGGAACCCGTTGGCCGACGACCCCCAACCCCACGTAGATGACACCGAGAAGTGCACCGGCGCCGATGGCTGCGGTCCCGACACCGCGGACGAGTTTCGGGCCACTCGGTACCCCCTTGTAGCGTAGGGAGGAAACGACCATGATCCCGAATGCGAGTGCAGCGAGAGAGTCCATTGTCAGGTAGCCCTCGATGAGCCCCGCAGACAGTGGGTGACCGCTATATTTCTCGGTCGCGGGTCCCGGATTGCTCCGGAGCGTGAGAACAGAGAGGACGACGAGGACGAGGAGGAGGGTGAGCAGGATCGGGGTGAGGTATTTACCGAGTTTGTCCACCAGTCCCGTCGGGTCGAATGCCAGTGCTAGGGAGAGCGTGAAGAAGATCGCGGAGAACGCCGCTGCCGCGGCAGTTGAATCGAGGCCGGTGAGAGGTGTGAAGGCCGTTGAGAAGCTGACGACTGCGGTACGGGGCAGTGCATAGAACGCACCGATCGCCAGGTACACCAGGATCGGGAAGATCAGCCCGAAGATCTTCCCGCCGCGCTGCGCAAGATCGTAGATGTCGTTGCCGGTGATTGCGACGGCGATGACGCTGAGCACCGGAAGGAGCACCCCGGCGGCGAGGAAGCCAATGATGGCGAGTGGGAAACCTGTGCCGGCTTCTACACCGAGCATGGGCGGGAAAATGAGGTTCCCGGCTCCGAAGAACATCGAGAACAGCATCAGAGTCGCCACTGCGATGGTGCCGTTGGCGTTTGCCGAACGGTTGGATGCTGGTGTGGTCATTGCTACCTTTCACACAAGTGCACCGGGCCGAGATACTGGGTGCGCGGAAACGGTGGATGTCCACCCGGAAGTGAACAGAATCACCCGGGCGTTCCTCGTGCAAAAAACACTACTGGGTGTTCCCGGTCAGACCGTAGCCGGTACTGGCTCCTGGGTGGGCGCAGTGGTGAAGATCACGCCTGTGCGCAGGCATCCGCCATCCGGTTAACGGCTTCAGTGAGTGTCGCGCGGGAAGAAGCGAAGTTTAGCCGGGCATGGCCGGAACCTCCGGGGCCGAAGGTGGTTCCGTCGTTGAGTGCGACTCCGGCATGTTTGAGCAACCATGGGGCGGGTTCTCCGGGGACGGCGGTGTCCCGGAAATCGAGCCACATCAAGTAGGTCGCTTCCGGCACCGTCGTCCTGAGGCCCGGGATCCGTGCCGGGAGCTCGTCAGCGAGCCAGTCACGGTTCGACCGCAGGTACTCGAGTTCTTTGGTCAGGAAGGATTGGTCCGCGAGGTAGCAGGCTTCACTCGCCACGAGGCCAAGGGTCGAGTACCCGCCACGCAGCAGATGGTTTAATCCGTACCAGATGGTGATGTCGTCCGGATTGGTGAAGATGAGCTGCGCGCACTTCAGTCCGGCGACGTTCCACGCCTTGGACGCGGCGGTCACCGTGATACAGGTCGCCGCCGCGGTCTCACTGACCGTGGCGGCCATTGTGTGGAGGCGGTCGTAGACGAGATGCGAGTGGATTTCGTCGACGATGATCCGCCCGCCGTGTCGCGCCGCGATATCCGCCAGCACTCGGAGGAAATCAGCGTCAAAAGTGTAGCCCAGGGGATTGTTCGGGCTGCAGAGCAACAGTGATCCCGCTCCAGCCGCGAATGCCTGCTCGATCTCGTCCGCGTCCAGTCCGCCCTCGGCGCTGACGTACAGGGCTTCACGGTCTGTAATCAGGGGAAGATCCAGGAACGGTGGGTAGCACGGAACCGGAATGATGACCGGGGATCCGGGACGGGTGAAGTGGGTGATCGCCAGTTCCAGGCCCCGGACAACGTCGGGGATTGCGAAGATCCCGTCCGGGTTGAGGTTCACGGCGTACCGGGAGCGGTAGAACGAGACCATCGCGGAGCGAAGTGCCGAGGGCTCCGGCGGATAACCGAATGCTTCCCGTTGGACGGCGTCGGCTATCGCCTGCTTCACTTCGGGGCAGGTCCCGAAATCGGATTCCGCGATCCAGAGCGGGAGAACATCATCCGGGTGATGGGTCCACTTCTGCGTGCCACGTTCGCGGAGCTGATCCAGAGAAGGAAAATGCATGACATCGAATCTAGTCCCGGAACGGTCGCGGGGCCGAAGGCCCCGGGTATGCCCTGGGATACTAGGATGAGTGTGCATGCGACCGCCGGAGCCCGGTGGAACGACGAAAAACCCGCGGAAGGTGTGGTGCAAGAAGTGATTATTAGGATCCGGTCTACCGCCCGAATAATTGCGGTGACTATGGCCACGGTGATTCTTGTCGCCTGTTCAGGTGACAGCACCGATGCACCCGCCCCCGAGTCGGAGTCCGCCAGTTCCGCTCCTGGTGTGGATGAGACAACTTCGTTCACCCCGAAGCAGGTCGAACCGGTCATTGTCGACGAGAACCTCGCCAAACCGGCCCATGACCCGGGGTTGAACGTGGACTGGCAGATCATGTCGGTGAACTACGGCAACTACGGTGGTTCCGTCATTCACGTTCTTGTCACGAATCGCAACGATGTGCCGCTTCCCGCGGATGCCTTCGCGCCACCTACGTTGGCGATCTCCGACTACTCCGGGAAAGTCACCGAGATCCAGCGAATGACCAAGGACGAGTACCCGGGACTCGTCTCCGCGCTGGATCTCCCGCTCGGCCCCGGTGCCTCGACGAATTTGGCCTATGCGTTCCAGACCTCTTATGGATCGCTGTACAACGCCGAATTCAAGATCGGTAACGTCATCTTCAAGGGATCCCTACCGCGCAGCTGAGTCTGCTCAGCGCCGTGCGAAAGTTCGGAAGGTCGCTTCAGGGGCGCATGCGCGCGGCTATGATCAGCGCCCGTATCGGGATCCCCGCCTTGACTCGGGTAGGAACGGATACGCGGGATCGCATAATCTCGGTCGCCGGAGTGGCCGCCAGCCGGTCGGTCAGTTCCCCGTAGAGCAGGACAGCTGTGATCACCCCGGCCCGTACCCGGACCGGGAGTAGCGGAACCGTCTCCAGCGCCGCATTGAGGTCGGCACGGACATCGGCAATGACTTCGTCCCGCTGCCGGTCCGTCAACGGGACGCCGTCACCGAGGTAGCTGCGGCCCAGTTCCGCGGTGTCCTCGTGGAGGTCCCGCAGGAAATTGACCTTCTGGAATGCGGATCCTAGCCGACGAGCCCCCGTTGTGCACCGGGCCAGCTCTTCCTCCCGAAAACCGCGGTCGGCAGTGAAAATGCTCAGGCACATGAGCCCGATGACCTCGGCGGAACCGTAGATGTAGGTGCTGAGCTCGGCGTCGTCATAGACCGCAGAACAAGATAGATCGCGGCGCATGGAGGAAAAGAACGCTGTCATATGGTCCGGTGACATATGCGTCCGTCGGGCCGTACCGGCGAAGGCGTGGATCGCCGGGTTGGTGGAGAACCCGGTATCTACGGCGTGAATCACTGCGCGTTCGAAAGCGTCGAGTTCTTCGCGTACCCGGGTGTCGCTCAGACCGGCGTCGGACGCGGTCCCGTCAACGATCTCGTCGGCGATGCGCACGACTGCGTAGAGATTCCTGATGTCCGTCCGAGTGCGTTCGTCGAGAAGTCTGGTGGCCAGTGAGAAAGATGTGGAGTAGGTTTCCATGACCCGTGCTGCGGCACGTATCGACATGACGTCGTAGTCCGCCATCGAGGTGCGACGCTCAGACATGAAGGCTTTCCTCAATACTGTCGAGAACCGCGACGAATGCCTCCCGTGCGTCCGCGGAGGGCAGTGCTCCGGAGTCATCGAGGATCTTCCGTGCGCTGTCGAGGTCATTCCGTGCCTGGGCGATCACCTCGTCCACCGCGCCACAGGAACGCAGCAATTCCCGCACGCGTTTCAGTTGCGAGGGGTCGCCGCTCGCGAGGATCTCATCAATTTCAGGACGGACGGTGGTCTCCCTCGCTGCGGTCAGGAGAGGGGTGGCCCGGCCCAGAGCCAGATCACCCGCGGTGCTTTTCCCGGTCCGTGAACTCGGTGAGAACACGGACTGGAGATCGTTGGCGAGCTGGAAAGCGGTTCCGGTGTGGTTCCCCATCTCCCGCAGCGCTCCGGTGTGGCTGTCTCTCCCAGCAAGGAGCGCGCCTGCGATGAGCGGGGCATCGAAGGAATAGGGGGACGTCTTCAGGTAGCTCGCCGTGCGTACGGCGTTGGCGTCTGTCTCGATCCCGGGAAGGGAGTAGTGGAGGTCCAGGAACTCTCCCATCATCGACAACCCGGCGGCGTCAGTGAGGAGTCTGATCAGTTCTATGGTCGTCGAGTCACTGGCACCGGAGTCGGCGATCAAACGAATCGCGCCGGTGAGTGCCGCCGTTCCGGACAACACGGCGACGGACTGACCGTAGTGCACCGCGTCAGCAGAACCGGTGGGCCCGTCGATGCCGTAGTTGGTTGCCGCCCGCGCAATCGCAGCCGCGTGCACCGTCGGGCGTCCGCGGCGCGTTTCGTCGGCGTCAAAGACATCGTCGAGTATGAGGAAGGAGCCGTGCAGGAGATCGAAGGCTGCGGACACCGCGGTGTCACAGTGCGGGATAGGGCCGCGGGGCCGGTCCGCGGCGATGTGGACCAATAGGGATCGGAGGTGTTTCCCTCCGGTGCAGATCTCTCTTGCATCTCGGATTGGGGCAGCAGCGTGGCTGTCCGTCTCTACGAGGAGATCGGACATCTCGGCGAACCTGGTGTGGAGATAATCGACGGACCGCTCACTGCGTTCCCGGAACATTGGAACGGTGGTTGGGAGAGTCATATATCCCATTGTGTCATGTGGCCGGTACCTGCGGCTAAGCTAGTCGCATGAGCAACGGACGTGAACTTGTGGTTTTGGCCGATGAGGTGGGCAATCCGACCGGAACCGCGCCCAAGGCCACGGTGCACTCCACCGAAACACCGCTCCACCTCGCTTTTTCCTGCTATCTGATCGGCGGTGCGGGCGAGGTCCTGCTCACCCGGCGTGCACTCGGGAAGAAGACGTGGCCTGGGGTATGGACCAACACCATGTGCGGGCACCCGGGGCCAGACGAGGACACCGTTGATGCGCTGCTACGGCGCGGTACCCAGGAACTCGGCCTGAAGCCGGAGGATCTCACCGATGTGACCTGCGTACTCCCTGATTTCCGGTACCGGGCAGTCGACTCCTCGGGGATCGTCGAGTACGAGATTTGCCCCGTGTACACGGCATTCCTCGCCCCGGGAGCGCGAATTGATCCGCTTCCCGACGAGGTTGACCAGACGGCGTGGATCGCGCCGGGCAGGCTCGTCGACGCCGTCGCCAGCGCGCCGTTCGCGTTCAGCCCCTGGATGGGGGAGCAGCTCGCGCATACCGAACTGCGGAGGGCGCTGGGGGTCAGCTGACCCCGGTCAACCGTTTGACCGCCGCGAGGGGGATTCCCAGCCAGTCGGGCCGGTTGTTGGCCTCGTACGCGACCTCGTAGAGCGCCTTGTCCAGGCGGTAAGCCTCCAACAGGGGGGTGTTCTCGGTGCCGTAGCCCTCGAGAAACGCGTTGACGCAGTCGCGCGCCCACGCCGCCGGATACTCCGGCCCAGGAACTGTGGAGTCGCTCTGCGAGTGGAAGTGTGCGGCGTAGTCGAAGGACCGGATGACCCCCGCCAGGTCTTTGAGTGGACTGTCGGGCTGGCGCCGCTCCTCAAGTGGGCGGGCAGGTTCGCCCTCGAAGTCGATGAGCAACCAGCCGGAATCGGTGCGCAGCACCTGGCCGAGGTGCAGATCCCCGTGAACCCGCTGCACCGGGGTCGTCGACGTCGCGTCGAGTCCGTGGTATATGGCATGCGCCGCTTCCTGGTAGACACCGATGACCGGGACGTCGCAGGCGAGCTCGGTGAGTCGTCCGGTGAGGTGGTCCCGGACCTCGTCGATGCCCGTTGCTCCGGTGTCGAAAGCGGAGGCGAGATCGCTGTGGACCCGTCGAACCGCGCGGCCCAGGCCCCTGGCCTCGTCGGCGAAGGACCGGCCTTCGGCGGCATATTCGAGGGCGAGCTCCCAGCCGTCCCTGGCGCCTCGGGCGAAGTCCTGGACCATCGCGGTGGTGAATTCCCAACCGTCGACGTCAACGGTGACCCAGCCACGCAGGGTGGCGATGTTCGGGCATCCGACGCGGGACAGCCCGGCGAGCAGCTCAACATCGGGATTGGCGCCCGGTTGGAGTTTCCGGAAGTACTTGACCATCAGGCTGTCCACCGTGCCGTCACCGAACACCAGCGAGGTATTGGACTGTTCCCCCGAGATCCGGCGACCCCGAAGCCCGGCGGGCATGACTTCACCGGCCAGCTCACCCGGTTCCTTCGTTCCGTCGGCCCCGCCGTCGGTGTCACCGCCCACGACGTGGAGCGTGCCGCCGCCAGCCGGACGCCCCTCGGCGATGGCCCGACCGAGTGCAGTGGCGACTTCCGGGGCTCCCAGTACATCGGGCAGGGTCTCATCGGAGTCGTCGACGAGCATCTGGTATAGACCGTCCGGGGTTCGCGCCACCAGCCACCGCCCACCGGCGGCTTCCGTGGCAGCGACGACCTCGACGGTATCGATCGGGTGCGATTTCGCACCGTAGTAGCGGCTAGTGGACAGGGTGGCGGCCAGTGCAGCGGGGTTCACGTCGGGGCTCCTACTTGTTGTTCCGGTTGGACAGGTCGAACCAGAAGAAACCGTGGGGGGCGAGCGTGACCACCCAATCCCGGTCCGTCTCAACTGCGGGGAAACTCTCTCCACCGGTGAGTTCCACCGGCACGGCGCCGGCGAACTCGGACAGATCCAGGGAAACGGCTTGCGGTCGGTTGGACAGGTTGTTCACACACAGGATGACATCATCGCCATTCTCCCGCAGATAGCTGAGCACCGCCTCGTTGGCGGAGTCGACCTCACGGTAGCTTCCGATCCCGAAGGCGGCGTGCTGCTTCCGGCAGTTGATCAGACGGCGGTTCCACTGCAGCAGGGAGTTCTCCTGCGACAGCTGGCTTTCGACGTTGACAGCGGAGTATCCGTACTGCGCGTTCTGGATCGCCGGCAGGTAGAGCCGTTCCGGTGCTGCGGTGGAGAACCCGCCGTTGCGGTCATCGGACCACTGCATTGGGGTACGGACCCCGTCGCGGTCGCCGAGCCAGATGTTGTCACCCATACCGATCTCGTCGCCGTAGTAGAGGACCGGGGAACCCGGCAGGCTGAGCAGCATGCCGGTCAGCAGCTCCAGCTGGTTGCGGTCCCCGTCGAGGAGCGGGGCCAGGCGGCGCCGGATACCGACGTTCGCGCGCATCCGGGGATCCTTCGCGAACTCCGCGTACATGTAGTCGCGCTCATCGTCGGTGACCATCTCGAGCGTCAGCTCGTCGTGGTTGCGCAGGAAGATACCCCACTGCGCGGTGTCCGGGATGTCCGGGGTCGCGGCGAGGATGTCACTGATCGGGGTGCGGGACTCCTGGCGCACCGACATGAAGATTCGGGGCATGAGTGGGAAGTGGAACGCCATGTGGCACTCGTCGCCGGCGTTCTTCTCGCCGAAGTACTCAACGACGTCCTCCGGCCACTGGTTTGCCTCCGCGAGCAGCACCCTACCGGGGTACTCCTGCTCCACGAGTGCGCGGCACCGCTTGAGAAAATCGTGCGTCTCGGGGAGATTCTCGCAGTTCGTACCCTCCCGCTCGTAGAGGTACGGCACCGCATCCAGGCGGAAGCCATCCAGTCCGAGGTCCAGCCAGAACCGGAGCACGTCGAGCATCGCCTCGCACACCTCCGGATTGTCGTAGTTCAGATCCGGCTGGTGGCTGAAGAAACGGTGCCAGTAGTACTGGCCGCGTTCCGCGTCCCACGTCCAGTTGGAGGTCTCCGTGTCGATGAAGATGATCCGTGTGTCGGAGTACTTCTTGTCGGAGTCGCTCCACACGTAGAAGTCACCGTAGGGGCCGTCCGGATCGCGCTTCGATTCGACGAACCAGGGGTGCTGATCGCTGGTGTGGTTGAGCACCAGGTCCGTGATCACGCGGATACCGCGTCGGTGCGCCTGGTCGATGAGTTCGACGAAGTCGTCGACAGTACCGAACTCGGGGAGGACCTCACGGAAGTTGCGGATATCGTAGCCGCCGTCCCGCAGCGGGGAGTCGTAGAACGGCGGTAGCCAGAGGCAGTCCACACCGAGCCACTCGAGGTAGTCCAGTTTCTCCGTCAGTCCTTTGAGATCGCCGGAGCCGGTGTTTGTCGAGTCGTTGAACGCTCGGACCAGGACCTCGTAGAACACGGCCTGTTTGTACCACTCGGGTTCGGGTCGTTCATTCGGGGCGTCGCCCGGCGCCGGGGTCGGCGTATCGAAGTCATCGGAGGTCGGTTCGACGACGTGACCCTCCGCGTCGATCTTCGGCTCGGGTGCCTCTTCGGTCGTGTGCAGTTTCAGGGGATCGTCAGCCATGCCCACCAGATTAGAAAATCCGGTTCCTTCCGTGCAGAACCGGGGTCAGGGAAAGGCGCGACGGACGTACCCGAGAGGGTCCCGGGTGGAATCTATGGCCCCGGTGGTGATGTCGAGTGTCCGGCTGTATCGCTCGCCGTCGGTGTCGAACTCCCGCCACTCTGGGCGTTCGCCGCGGGCGAACGCCTGGACCATACAGTGCACCCTGTCCGCCACCGGTTGCAGGCGTTCGGCTGCACCGGCGCCCAGAAGGGCGTCGATCCGCGCAGGCAGTGTACCCAGGCAGTCGAACACCAGCGGAAGTTCGGCGCAGTGCAACGCCGGCTGGTTACCGTCGCCGGTGAACTGCAGCATCCACAGTGGCCCCGGTGCGGTCTCCGCGATGGAACTCACCCAGCGTCGGATCGTCGAATCGCCGATCATCCGGCCCGCGACGCGATCCGGGTCAATTGTCCGGCAGGCGTCGATGTACGCGCCGGGGTCGATCGTCGCCCCCAGGTTCCGGGCGAACATCCTGGCGAACCTCGCCCCCACACCCCGGGCGTCACACCAGGCGCCGATGGGCTCGAGATAGAACTCGTCGGCGGTGTGTGTCAGCAGGATGGGGACATCGACCAGCTGTGACCCGTCGAACGGGTTCGGCCCCACCGCGGAATCCGTGATGTAGCGGGCGCGGTAGCGGCGGTAGAGGGCGTCCCGCCGTTTCGGGGACAGGGACGTCAGTTTCTCCCGGGTTGAGGAACCGCCGAGGAAGGGCAGGGCGCGGCGGCGCCGGTCGAAGGACTGGCGCGGGTACCCGGGGGAGAGCGCGACGATCCGGCGGAAGGCGCCCCGGTAGTGGTCCCTGCGGGCCAACCACACGGCCATGCCGCCACCCGCGGACTGGCCCATCAACGTCACATTCGTTGGGTCGCCGCCGAAGGACTCGATGTTCCGCTGAATCCACTCCAGCGCCATGACGGCGTCATCGGTGCCCCGGTAGTGCGCCGGGTCCTCGTCATCGAAATGCGCGAACCCCTCGAACGCCATCCGGTACCCGATGGAGACAAACACCACCTCGTCCCGGGCGAAGGCCTGACCGCCGTACCAGGATCCGTCATGGTGCCCCGACTCGTAGCGTCCGCCGTGGAGGAAGGCGATCACGGGCAGATCCGGTGGCAGCGCACCGCCGTCCGCGGCGGCCCGGACGGCGGAAACCGGTGCGCTGACCGTGAGCCCCACCTGGCGTGCCTTCGGGACAGTCGCATCGACGGTGACTCGTTCCCGCAACGGTTCCGCGGCGGCGAAGGGGGACGGGATGTGCGAGTAGGGCAGTGAATAAAAAGTGACGGTGTCCCCGCCCCGCTGCCGTCCCGTACCTGAAGGGGAGGTGATCACGCCGGTGGCGACCGCATCAGGGGTCTGGATCTGCAGGGTCGGGGAGGAAACCATGATTCTCAGGCTAGCAACCACCGTGTGCCGGGTGGAGATACCTGCAGTTGATTGCTCGGGTGCCAGCGGAGTCGCGTGGACGCACCGCACGGACGGTGGCCGGCGATTGCGGTTTGGACATCACACTTTCATTCGTGTTCGGTGCAGAACCTGGCGCGGTACAGCTACTCGGAATCAACCTCAAAAATAGATGGTGACCTTCTAGAGGCTTCCGGAAGGTTGGTGGTGATAGCGGGTAGTAAACCCATCGCGGTGTCATGGTGCGCGAAAAGTAGCTAAAAAGTATGTGCCGGATCGTTGATATTTCGAGGATCCGGCACATCTTGAGATAAGTGTGTTTTCGGCGGGAGGGTGGTTCTTCAAAGCCAATTAAGGCAAACTTCTGGCTTACCTCCACCAGTCACAAAAGTAATCTCAATTAATTGACATAGTGGGTTTACATGTCGTGTCCGCAGTAGGGGCACCGATACTTATTGCTTGTGTCTCCTGCTTTCTTGTAGGCAGTGTGGCCTTTGCTACAGGTTGCGGCGACATTGTAGTTTCCCCTGGGGGTCTTCTCGGCTTCGACTCTGAACATGGTTTCTTTTCCCTTTCTGTGGCACTTTCGGCGTGCGCCGCCCATTTTTTCTCTTTTGGGACGAGTAATCGCACAACCTGATCGAACTGATTTCGAATAGTTCTGACGGATTCTCTACTTTGAATTTTACAGATTGCAGGTTTTCGGTCAACAGTCAATCTCATTGGTTCTAGGGTTTAAAGCCGATATATATTGAAAGTGAAACCCAATAGTTCTACCCCTTCAGCCTTCGGAAAGATTGTCTGGATGTGGTAAATGAAACAAATGTTCAATATATCAGAATGTGCTGGGTGCGGCAAAAGGAAATCCGGTGCGAGTTCTCCGCTCGGTTACTCTCTGCCTATCCTGCACATTCAGGCCTTGACTGCACCAACTAGAGCGGATGGCCGCGATCTCTGTGTCTGGCTTCCGACTCTGCCTAGTAGGCCAAGGGGCTGCACGTCCGAAAAGGTACGGGTGCCGCTTCGTGAACGGTATACGTGGTCACGAGACCGTTCATCTGAGTCGAGTCAGCCACCGGAACCGTGATCCGGAAAATGATTCCCTGTGGGTGTGTCCTAACATGATGGTGAATCGTGTACCGGGTTCCCATCCGGATATCTCACCGTATCTGGCGGTGAAGGAAGCAACACCCCATGCTTAAGGAAGCCTGCATCGGCCCTGATTTTCTGACGATCTACCGTGAGTTGGACCTATGCGTTGCCTGATTTATTTCGAGAGAAGGCTGTGGTCTTCGGACATTGACTAGACTCGCGGCATCATGAATATTTCCATGGCCGTCACCGCGGTACTCGACTGGATCGGGCAGTGGCTCACCGGTGCACCGTTGTGGATTCAGACACCCCTGGTGATGGTCGCCGTTCTGCTGATCTGCGTGCCGTTGGCTGCGATGCTGCTCAAGGTCATCAACACCGCAGGCAACATGTATGAGCGTGTGACGGGGCGCGGTGATGGTGTGGCAGTGTCCCGGATGGTCCTGCGCTCGCAGGCCGAAGGCCCCGGCGGAGTGCGGATCGTATCCATCTCCGACCCGGTGGTTCCGGGGGACTAGACTGGTCCTCGGCAGCACCGCCTCACTGGCGGAGATGATGTGTTGAAGAGAAAGCAGTGGCTGAGAACCGGTATGAGTAACCAGGCACCTAAGAAGAAGCGCAACTACGGCCGTTCCCGGGTGAAGCTGGCCCTGGTGGCGCTCCTCCTGCTCGTGATCATCGGCTGGCTGGTCACGCTCATCTAGCCGTTCGTGGCACGAAGAAGTAGAGGATCGGGCGCACGGATGTTTCTGCGCGCGGAGATCCTCTACTTCCTTGTTCAGCGCTTGGACGCCTCGGCCACGGCCCGGAACCACGGGTTCTCGGGGAGATCCTCGATCAAAACGACCTCTCCGGACCCGTCACAGAGGGGTACACACCAGTTCGGGTACAAGTCGTGGGTCGTACCCGGCTGATTCTGCGCGCGGACGTCCCCGACCATGTCGACCAGTGAGGTGCATACGAGCGCCGATGGGGTACCCGCGATGTACCGGTGCATACCGACGAGCAGTTCCCGGATCGGACCCCGGTCGCCGCGGACGGCGCCGTGGAAGCTGCGGCCCTCGACGGCGGTTCCGGCGAAGCAGCCGTGCTCCTGGATCCGGGCAAGTACCTCGTTCTGCCATGCGAGATCCCCACGGTCCTCATCCACCGGGTCCGTGGAGAACAGTCCGAGCCGTTCGCGGAGCTGGATGTGTTCGCCGCGGAGCATCCCTGCGGTTGGGGGGAGATCGTGGGTGGTGACCGAGGTCAGTGCGAGTTCGCGGTAGCGGTCCTGCCTACGGGGGCCGGAGATCTCGGGATCGTGCTCGAACCACAGGATTGAGGTCCCCATGATCCCGCGGCTCGCCAGAACCTCCTGTACCCACGGTTCGAAGGTTCCCAGATCCTCGCCGATCACGACCGCACCGGCGCGCTCGGCCTCGAGGGCGAGGATGCCGACGAGGGCCGAGTAATCGTAGTGGACGTAGGTGCCAGTCGTCGGCGGTTGCATGCGCGGGATCCACCAGAGGCGGAACAGTCCGAGGACGTGATCGACCCGGATTCCCCCGGAGTGTCGGAGGACGGTGCGGAGCATGTCCCGCCAGGGGGCGTAGCCGCACTCGGCGAGCCGCTCGGGGTGCCACGGCGGCTGCGACCAGTCCTGACCCTGCTGGTTGTAGTCGTCCGGTGGGGCGCCGACCGAGGCCGCCTGAACGAGGACACCGGAGAGATTCTCAGCGTCGGCACCGCCGGGATGCACGCCGACGGCGAGGTCGGCCATCACACCGATGGACATGCCTGCGTCGGTGGCGGCTTTCTGTGCGGATTCGAGCTGGTCGTCGCAGATCCACTGCAGCCAACGGTAGAAGCCGGCCGCCTCTTCGACGGTGCGTCCATCTGCGGCGTCGACCCCGGGAACGGTGCCGCCTGCGGCGAGCACCTCAAGTTCGCGGCGTGCGCACCACCTGGCGAAGTCGTCGAGGCCCTGGCCCTCCTTCTCCAGATAGGCGGTGAATGCCTCGGCTCGTGATGGGATCATCGGCAGCTCGTAGATCTCCCGCAGTACCGAGAGCTTCGCTGTGTAGATCGGGTTGCGGCTGATCTCATCCGGAGAGGTGTTGTCGGCCTTGAACGTCGCCGCGATGTCCTCGATCCGGACGCGGTCGGCGGGGGAGAGGAGTTCGTATTCCGCGATGTCCTCGACCCGGATGTACAGCGGATTGGTGAACCGGCGCGTCGTCGGCAGGTAGGGGGAGTCCTCCACTGGGGGAAACGGTTCAGCCGCGTGGAGGGGGTTGATGAGGAGGAAATCGGCGTCCGCGTTCTTCGCCAGTGATTGTCCGAGATCGCGGAGGTCACCGAAGTCGCCGATGCCCCAGCTGTCCCGTGATCTCGTGGAGTAGAGCTGTGCCATGACGCCGGAGACCGGAGTGCGTAGGTACCGGTCGGAGGTGCTGAGTCGGGCGGGTGTGACGATGAGCTGGCAGGAGCCGCTGACTCCGCCGGTAGATTCCATGGACAGCGTGTGCCAGCCGAGAGGGAGATCAGTGGGGACGGCGAAGCTGGCTTCGCCCCAGGTGATCCCGTCGATGGTGCGGGCCTCGACGAAGTTGTCGACCTGCTGCGGGGAGACGGTTTCTCCGTCTTCGAGGGTGATGGTCACGGTGACCGGTTCCCCGTCGTGGACGTGGACGATGAACTCGCGGGGCTGTCCCGCAATGGTGACGACGCAGGGCGGCAGTGGGCGGGTGAACCGCGAGTCCAGGTGGGCCTGGCGTGCGGCGGCCAGGGAATCGGAGGTCGGCTCGTCCTCGCCGCGGAGGATATCCACCCCGAGTGCGGTGAGGGTCTTTGTCAGGGTATCTTCCGATACCTCGACCAGTTCCCCCGTGGAGGTGTGGTAGCTGGTCGCCACCCCGTAGAGGTCTGCCAGGGACTTCAGCTCATTGATATAGGTCACGGGCAACCATCTTGCCATCCTGCCGTATCCGAACGCACCCCTCACCCCGTCAAGGGACTCGCCCGAAACGGAGGCAACCGCTCAGTACCGGGGGACGAGGGGTAAATTTGGCGGGAAGACAATCGAGCGATGGCGGTTCCCGTCCACGGTTTGAGCCGTGATCCTGGGCGTACCGCATGCGGAAGGATCATCAGTGCAGGAATTCTCAACCCCCGCGAAATACGAAATCGGCCCCGATGAGACGTGTCTGACGGCATTGATCGACCTGGTGAAGGTGCGCCCCTATGGGGTGATGTTCACCAAGCCACAGAATTTCGAGTGGGTCAGCGTCACCGCACAGGAGTTTCTGGACGAGGTCTACGAGGTCGCCAAGGGGTTTATCGCGAACGGCGTACAGCAGGGGGACCGCATCGCGCTTCTTAGCGAGACCCGCTACGAATGGACGCTCCTAGACTTTGCGATCTGGGCTGCCGGTGCGGTCAGCGTTCCGATCTACGGGTCTTCCTCCCTGAGCCAGGTCCAGTGGATCATCGAGGATTCGGGTGCGGTGTTCGCCGTGACCGAAACCCGCGACCATACCGAGCTGATGCGGCACCTCGAGCTCGGGCCGGACGGCTCGCCGTCTCTGAAGGGGTCGACCTCCCGTTTGCGGCGCATACTCGAGATCAATGCCTCGGCGATCAACACCCTGAAGTTCGAGGGGCGTCCGATCGAGGACGCCGCGGTCGATGAGCGGATCGCCGCGACGAAGTCGGCGGATCTAGCGTCACTGGTCTACACCTCGGGAACGACAGGGCGTCCGAAGGGCTGTCGGCTGACCCACCGCAACTGGTTGGCCGAGGCACGGGCCCTGATTACGCACCCGGTGGGTGCGATAGCAGTGCCCGGTTCCCGGGTGCTGACGTTCCTTCCGCTCGCGCACGTGTTCTCCCGTGCGGTGAGCCTCGCGATCACGATCTCCGGGGCGACGCAGTCGCACTGGTCCGATTTCTCCACGCTGTCGGTCGAATTCCAGCGAGCCCGTCCGAACCTGATTCTCGGCGTTCCGCGGGTATTCGAGAAGGTGCGCAACGGTGCCGCGGCGAACGCCCAGGACAACGGTCCCGTCCAGGGGGCACTGTTCCTCAAAGCGGAGAAGGTCGCTCAAGACTACTCGAAGGCGCTGGACACGGACGACGGCCCGTCGCGGGCGCTGCGCCTAAAGCACCGGGCTTTCGACAAGCTCGTCTACTCGAAGATCCGTGAGGCGATGGGCGCGAGCGTGAAATACTGCATCTCCGGCGGCTCGGCGATGACCCCGGACCTGGCGCACTTCTTCCGCGGGATCGGGGTGACTGTCTACGAAGGCTACGGCCTGACCGAGACCACCGCCGCCGTGACGGTGAACTTCGACGACAACATCATTGGGTCCGTCGGTCGCCCGATCGGCGGCATGGCTGCCCGGGTTAACGAGGATGGGGAAATCCTCGTCAAGGGTGAGATGGTCTTCGACGGCTACTGGCACAACGAGGAGGCGACAGGTGAGTCCTTCGTCGACGGCTGGTTCAACACCGGTGACCTGGGCGAGCTCCTGGATTCCGGCCATCTGGTGATCACGGGCCGGAAGAAGGACCTTATCGTCACCGCGAGCGGCAAGAACGTCTCTCCGGGGCCGATGGAGGACCGGCTGCGGAGCCATCCGCTGATCAGCCAGGCCCTGGTTGTCGGCGACGGCAAGCCGTTCGTCGGTGTGCTGATCGCGCTCGACGAGGAGGCGTTCCGTCGGTGGAAGCTCACGAGGAACTTCCCGGAGTCGAAGTCGGTGGCCGACATGGTGACCGACCCGGTACTCCGGGCCGAGATCCAGGACGCCATCAACGACTGCAACTCGATGGTGAGTCACGCCGAGGCGATCAAGAAGTTCTACATCCTGGACCGGGATCTGTCCGAGGAAGAGAATGAGCTGACGCCGACGATGAAGATCAAGCGGAACGTCGTAGCACAGCGGTTCAACAAGGAGATCCGCCAGCTGTACAAGCGCTAATAACCGCTGCATGGGACACCCCCGTAACCACACCCGCCACTCCAGTAACATCGGTGTGGCGGGCGTGTCATCGGCGGGGCACCCACAACAAACCAGCGAATGCGCTTAGAGTTCTGTAACCGGAGCACCCGCCACAGGCGGAGGCCCGCCGATCTTGACCGACCCTCCCGATTACCCCGGGCAGACCCACCGAGGAGCAGCCTTGCCACAGTCTGACGCCCTGCTGCGCCACCGTGAGCTGACCCAGGAGGTCTACAACATCGGCGACGAGGTCGCGGAATACATCGAGCACCTCGCCCAGGCGATCGCTGACTACGACGAGGAGCTCGTTGTCGACTGTCACGCAGAGTTCGAGCTCATCATCGACGAGGCCCGTACTGACTCCAGACGCACGGTCGCTGAGCTCATCGGTCTCCGCCAGGCACTGACCTCCGGAATCCGGTCCGGATCTGTTAGCGTGCGTGGCGCGGTCGCCCGCTCCCCCGAGGTGGAACGTCCCGAACTTCTCGACGACACCGCCCTAACCACCGTCCATCCGCTTTCCGTCGCGCCGGTGATCGTCCGCGAGCTCAGTGATTCGCTGTCCGCCCGCACCCGGGACGTTGTCACGCAGCTCGAGGCCATCGTCGAGTGGGTGCTCGACCAGACCGCTGTCGCCGCCGATGATCTCGACGCGGTCAGCCTGCCCCTCATGTTCGCCCACACCCGGACCCTCGTCGATGCCGCCGCCGACGGCTGGCTCACCACCGTTGCCCGGCAGCATCCCGCCTATTGCCGCACCATGCGCGGCAGCAATCCCCCGACCTTCCTACTGGAGCGCGCCCGGGTCGACGCCGTCGTCGCCAAGGTCGCCCGCAAACTCGCGCGCAACAGGGGCGCACACGGCGGTGGCTTCGCCTCGTGACCGGAGCTGACCCGGCGACACCCTTCGGGGTGTACGTCCACGTGCCCTTCTGCGCCAGCCGGTGCGGCTACTGCGACTTCAACACCTACACCCCCGGCGAACTCGGCACCGGTGCCGACCCGGAGAGCTATCTCGCCGCACTCGACATCGAACTTCGGCTCGCTGCGGAGCGGATGGACAATGACGGGATCCTCCGCCCCGCAGAGACCGTATTCGTCGGCGGCGGTACCCCGTCCATGCTGGGGGCCGATGGCCTCACCCGGCTCCTCGCAGGCGTCCGGACCCACATCGGCATCGCCCCAGGCGCCGAAGTCACGACCGAATCCAATCCGGAATCCACGTCACCCGAGTTCTTCGACCGGCTGCGGGGCGCGGGGTTCACCCGGATCTCCCTCGGTATGCAGTCCGCAGCGGGCAACGTTCTGGCTGTCCTCGAACGGCGGCACACACCGGGGCGGCCCATTGCCGCGGCACGCGAGGCCCGGGCCGCCGGGTTCGAGCACGTCAACCTCGACATGATCTACGGAACCCCCACCGAAACCGACGATGACGTCCGCGCCACCCTCGACGCAATTCTCTCGGCGGAGGTCGACCACGTCTCCGCCTATTCGCTGATCGTCGAGGACGGCACCGCCATGGCGCGCAAAGTGAACAAGGGGCTGCTCCCCGCACCCGACGAGGATGTGCTCGCCGACCGCTACCAGCTCATCGACGACGCCCTGCGCGGCGCCGGATTCGACTGGTACGAGGTGTCCAACTGGGCCCGCCCCGGTGGGGAATGCCACCACAACATCGGCTACTGGCGTGACGGCGATTGGTGGGGTGCGGGACCCGGCGCCCACTCCCACCTCGGCGGGATCCGCTTCTTCAACGTCAAACACCCGCGCACCTACGCGGCCGCCTGTGCGCGGGGTGAGCTGCCGGTCAAGGACTCCGAACGGCTCTCCGACATCGACCGGCACACCGAGAAACTGATGCTCGGCCTGCGGCTACGCGACGGTGTTGATGAGTCGGATCTGCGCCCCGGCGCTGAGCAAGTCATCGCCGGGTACGTGGAGTCCGGTCTGCTCCGGTGGATCTGTCGTGCCGAAGGTCGGCGTCGGCTGGCGCTCACCGACGGCGGGCGGCTGCTCGCCGACGGCATCATCGCGGACATTCTCGTCGCTGAGGATTAAACCGTCGTCGTCACTCGTGGCGCAGAGCCTCGATGGGGTTGAGGCGCGCGGCACGGGCGGCGGGGTAGAACCCGAAGAAACCGCCGATCGCCACGGAGAACCCGAGTGAGAACAGCACACCGGCGATGGGCGGGAACACCATCGTGCCCATCAGTTTCGCGCCGATGACACCGAGCGCCGTGCCCAGCAGCACACCGATCACACCACCGAACAGGCAGATGATCATCGCCTCCACCAGGAACTGCAGTCGGATGTCCCGGTTCCTCGCCCCGAGTGCCTTGCGGATACCGATCTCCCGGGTCCGCTCCGTCACCGTGACCAGCATGATGTTCATGACCCCGATTCCTCCGACGAGCAGGGAGATGCCCGCGATGACGGATAACCCGATACTCAGCGAGTCGATGACCTGGCGGAAGGAATCGATGTCTTTCTTCATGTCGGTGACCTTCGCCGTGAAATCCGGGTCCGTCGTGTACTCGGCGGCCGCGAACTCCGACAGTTCCCTGCGGAAAGACTCCTCGTCGGTGCCTGCCACGGGGCGCACCGACAGCCGGGTCCATGTTCCGGGGTCGCCGCCGAGACGGTCCTCCAAGGACCACGGAATGTAGAGCGCCGGTGTTTCGTTACCACCGGCGCCGAATATCCCACCGCCGGAGGATTTCCCGGTAACACCGATGACAGTGAGTGAGATGATTTGCCCGTTCGTCGCCTCAACGTCGACGGATTTGCCGGGGGCACCGGCGGTGTCCCCGCCGAAAAGGGCGGTGACGAGTTCCGGGGAGACGACCGCAACAGGTCGGGCACCGGCAACATCGTCATCGGTGACGGGACGGCCTGCGGTGACGCCAGTGGTTCTCATCGTGATGAAGTCGGGGTTCACCCCGTGAATACGGGCGCGTTTCGTGGTCTGCGGTTGGTCTGAGGGGCTGACCGTTCCAGAGAGATCAGAGGTCTCGCCGATCGGGATTCCGACGATCTGGCCGGTGAACTTCGTCCGCAACCGGTCGATGAGCTCCGGGGTGATCTTTGATGTGGCGGGTACCGGAGTGGGGGATAAGAAGTCATCACCGCTCTCGGCGGTGCGGGACTCGACCTGCAGTGAGAAGTCGTTCGCTCCGGAATCCGCGAGACTCTTCACCAACTGTGTCTTCAGTGAGGAACCGAGGGTGAGGACGATGATGACCGAGGTGATGCCGATGATCACACCCAGTAGCGTGAGCAGTGCCCGCAGCTTGTTTCCAGCGATGCTGCCGACCGCGAGTCGCAGGGCTTCGTTGAAGTTCACTGGAGCAGGTCCCCTTCGGAGATGCGGCCGTCACGCATGGTGACCACACGGGTGGTTTCCGCTGCGAGCTCGGGATTGTGGGTGATGAAAACGATGGTCTTGCCCTGATTCCGGTTCAGGTCGTGGAACATGTCCATGACCAGACGACCGGTGTGCGAGTCCAAGGCGCCGGTGGGTTCATCCGCGAGGATGAATTCCGGGTCGTTGGCCAGGGCGCGGGCGATCGCGACGCGCTGTTTCTGCCCACCAGACAGCTCATTGGGCCGGTGATCCAAGCGCCCGCCCATGCCGACCATCTCCAGCAGTTCGACGGCCCGCTCAGTACGTTCCGCGCGCGATACACCGGCGTACATCATCGGCATCTCCACGTTCCGTCGGGCGCTGATCCTGCCGATGAGGTTGAAGTTCTGGAATACGAATCCGATGGACCTGCTCCGGTGCTCCGACAGAGCATCGCTGTCCAGCTCCTGCGTATCGACGCCCGCGAGATGGTAACTACCGGACGTCGGCCGGTCGAGCAGCCCGATGATGTTCATCAGCGTCGACTTACCCGAACCCGAGGCACCCACCACGGAGACGAACTCGCCGTGCTCCACGGTGAAGTCACACCCCGGGAGCACCGTCAGCTCCCCCTCGGTACCGATGTTGTACGTCTTGACGATGCCCCGCATCTCCACCAGCGGGCTCATGCGGCGTCCCCGAGCGTCACCGTGGTACCCAGGAGGTCACGACGGGTCGAGCCCTGGCTGATCACGTTCTCGCCCTTCTTCAGCTCGCCACCGGTGACGGCGACGGTGACGTCGCCCTCGGTACCGGTCTCCACGCGCCGTTCCTCCACGGTGCCCTTCGACCCGGAGCCCTCGGCTCCTGCGACGACGAGAACGGCCTTCGTGCCGTCGGCACGCTCGAACACCGCTTCACGGGGCACCGCGAGACCACCTTCGTCCGCCGCAAGCACGATCCTGGCCCGGGCGCTACCGCCGATCCGCAGATCCTTCGTGTCCCCCTCGATCGTGATCTCCACCGGGAACGTCGGACGCTGCGCACCGGAGGCGGAAGCGGTACCGGACGTCCCAGCCTGCTGGGTCGCCGGAACACCCACCTGGACTCCCGCCACGGGCGACACCCGCGCCACCTTCCCCCGGAACGTCTTCCCACCGGTTGCCGCTGTCGTGAACGTGACCTCCGCGCCGGGTTTCAGATCGGCCACATCAACCTCCGGAACCTCGGTGCGCAGAATCATCCCGGAATCATCCGCGAGGGTCACCACGGAACCGGCGACAGGGCGGCCGACCTCCGCACCGACGCTGACCACCACCCCGGTGAACGGTGCCCGGATCTCTCTCGCGTTGATGTCCCGCGTCAGATGATCGGTGCCCCGACCGACGGACTCCCGGGCTACCTGGGCCGCACGCTGGGCCTGCTCGACACTACTGGCCAGAGACTCCAACTGCTGCCGGGCGGTCAGCTTCGCCGATTCCACGGAAACCGCGGCTTCCTTCTTCGCCTCGAAGGTTGAGGCGACCGACCGCTGGGCCTCCGCCAGATCACGGTCCACCGCCTGGAGAGCGGTCGTGTACGCAGCTTGGCGGTTGTTCAGATCTTTCACCGAGTTCTGCAGGGCGGTCGCTGACTCCACCGTGCCGATGTGGGTGGTCACGGACTGCTGCACGCCCTCCACCGAAGGGTCGGTCTGCAAGGCCGCGGCGGCAGATGCCACCCCGGCCCGAGCCAAATTGATCTCCCCGTTAAGGACCTGCTGGCGCGCCTGCTCAAGGGCACGCTCCTGCTCGACCAGACGCGGATCACGGCCGCTCGCCGCATCCGCTTTCTTCGCCTCGAATGCGCGCACCGCGTCCTCGTGCGCGGCGGTCGCCGTGCGCAACGCCGCCTGCGCGGAGTTCACCTCCGGATTCAACGACTGATCGAGCCCCTCCTTGTACTGGCGGTGTTTCTGCTGCGCCTGCTCCAGGGAATTGAGTTCCGAGGTCAGTGTCGTCGCCTGCTGCGACCTCTGGTTCGCGAGTTCCCGCTCCACGGATGACACATCGACCGTCGCCAGTAACTGCCCGGCCTCGACCCGATCCCCGGCGGTGACCGACAGGGAGGTGAGTGGACCGGTGAGAGCGGTGGTGACGGCCTCCGTCTTCGCGGCCGTCACCGTCGCCGTGGCCTGGACCGCCCGGCTCACGTCCTCGATCTCCGCGGCCCGGTACTCGTGGGCGGCCAGGACTGTGCCGTCCCCGCTCCCGGAACAACCCGTGGCGGCGAGGCACAATGCGGCGGCCGCCCCGGTGAGGAGACGGCGTGGGCGGGGGATGCGGAGAACGGAGGAAAGTGACATCGGAAACCAGGGCCTTTCGGTCTTTCGGATACTGCGACCCGCACAGGTCGGCTGAGATGTCACGCTAGGGGGCCTTCCCGGGGTCGAGCCGGGAGGAAGCTGGGGGAAAGCTGTGTTCCTGTACCGGCCCTTATACTGGGGTGCGGACAGCGGAAGCAGACGCCCGGTGATATCGCCCATCCGATGGCCGCCGGAAACACAGCAGGGGAGAGGATCGGACATGGCCGGAGCCACCGACCAGCGACGCGCCGAGGTGCTGCGCGCCATCGTCACCGACTACATCGCTTCCCACGAACCCGTCGGCTCCAAGGCACTGGTCGAACGCCACCGACTCGGGGTCAGCTCCGCCACCATCCGCAACGACATGGCCGTCCTCGAATCCGAGGGCTACATCGTGCAGCAGCACGCTAGCTCCGGCCGGATCCCCACAGAGAAGGGCTACCGGCTCTTCGTCGACTCGCTCCACGAGGTCAAGCCCCTCTCCCCGGTGGAACGGCGGGCGATCCAGAACTTCCTCGAGGACGGGGTTGACCTGGAGGATGTTCTGCGGCGCGGTGTGCAGCTGCTCAGCCAGCTCACCAGACAAGCCGCAGTCGCACAGCTACCGACCCTGGATGTCTCCCGAGTCCGGCATTGCGAAGTCGTGCAGCTCACCCCCTCCCGAATTCTGCTCGTCCTCATCACCGACACGGGACGCGTTGATCAGCGCAACGTCGACACCGATATCGAGCTCACCGCCGATCAGGTGGCGAGACTCCGCGACGTGCTAAACCAGGCACTCGTGGGCAAGACCCTGAGTGACGCCTCAGTCTCGATGGCCGATCTCGCGGCGAATGCCCCGGCTGACATCAGGACCGCCGTCATCCGGGCGTCTACCACACTCATCGAGACACTCGTCGAAGCCCCCAGTGAGCGGATGGTTCTCGCCGGCGCCTCGAATCTCTCCCGCCTGACCGGCGATTTCCCCGCCGGACTCCCCACGGTCCTCGATGCTCTGGAGGAACAGGTCGTGGTGCTCCGGTTGCTGTCCAGCGTCACCGCGCACGGCGTCGTACACGTGAGCATCGGTGAGGAGAATCAGGACGACCAGTTGCGCGGTGCCTCCATCGTGAGCACCGGTTACGGCGCGACCGGGGCGACCTTCGGTGGAATGGGGGTCGTCGGGCCCACCTATATGGACTACCCCGGCACCATCGCCAAAGTCCAGGCCGTCGCCCGCTACGTTTCCCGGGTGCTCGGCGGGAACTAGCTGCGCAAACCCTCCGGAAGGAGACTTGTTGGCAGCTGCGTCACCGGAGCACGGTGCAGGCTGTGGCCCAAGCGCCCGCATTTCGCCCGCAGGAGAGCGCTAGTTCACCCGACCCCGGTAGGTCCGGTGCTTCTACACAACGGGACGAGAGGGAGATCCAGCGCACCCGCGTTCTCTGCCCTGGTTCGGCTCCGCACTTCTCCGTGGAACGGGATCTATGCGGAGCGGCGGATGAGGGCACACCAGGGCGCGTGATCCACGCGGACGGTGCGTACCGCCGCGCGGGGAACATGGGTGCGGCCGGGGCATTGTGCACGTCGGATACCTCTGTGTGGTGTGGAACGGCGACCGGGCACGGGGTGCGCCCGTGTCCACACCGTGCGCGCGGTGGCAGTGGCGCACACGGAATTGGGTGAGGGCCTGTTTCCGCCGGTCTCGCTGTGGGAAGCGCGACCGATACCTCGAACCCGGTACCCGCTTGGGCGAAGTACCGGGCGCTCACTACTATGGGAGGAATGCGGGGGAGTACCCCGCCCCCGAACACGCACCCAAAACCCTCATTCCGACCGCGATATGGTCGGTGACAGAAGGAAGTATCAGACAACGTGGCTCGTGACTACTACGGCATTCTCGGCGTCGACCGTTCCGCATCGGACTCGGAGATCAAGAAGGCCTACCGCAAACTCGCCCGCAAGTACCACCCGGACGTCAACCCGGGTGAGGAGGCGGCGGAAAAGTTCCGGGAAGTGTCCCTCGCCTACGAGATCCTGACGGACCCGGAGAAGCGCCGCATCGTCGATCTCGGCGGCGACCCCGCCGAACAGGGCGGTGGCGGCGGCTTCGGTGGCGGCTTCGGTGGCGGTGGCTTCGGAGACATCTTCGACGCCTTCTTCGGCGGTGGCGGCACCGGTCGCGGCCCCCGGTCCCGCGTCCAGCCTGGTGCCGACGCTCTTCTGCGTACCTCGATCACACTCGAGGACGCCTTCGTCGGTGTCCGCAAGGAGATCACCGTCGACACCGCGATCCTCTGTGACGAGTGCTCGGGTTCCGGCTCCGCATCGGGAGCCAAACCCGTCCCGTGTCAGACCTGTTCCGGTACCGGTGAACTGCAGGAGATGCAGCGCAGTTTCCTCGGGAACGTGATGACCTCCCGCCCCTGCCCGACCTGTCAGGGGACCGGCGACGTTATCCAGGATCCCTGCAACCGGTGCCACGGGGAGGGGCGCTGCAAGGCGCGCCGCGATCTCGTGGTCACGGTGCCCGCCGGTATCGATGACGGCATGCGTATCCGGATGGCAGGCCAGGGGGAGGTCGGCCCCGGCGGTGGGCCCGCCGGTGACCTCTACGTCGAGATCTCCGTCCAGCGGCACCCCGTGTTCAGCCGCCAGGGTGACGATCTCCACCTCACTGTCCGGGTGCCCATGGTCGACGCGGCCCTCGGAACGGAGATACATACGGAGACCCTCACCGGTGAATCGCTGACGATCACTCTGCCTGCAGGCTCCCAGCCCGGAGACCGTATCCGGCTCGCAGGCTCAGGCATGCCGCGCCTGCGCGCCGAAGGGGCAGGCGATCTCGTCGCACATCTAGACGTCGTGGTGCCCCGCGAACTGGATGACCGGTCCCGCGCCCTTCTCGAGAAGCTCCGCAATCACCGGGATGAATTGGCCGAGGTCAACCGCGAGGGTGACGGGGAGGAGACCCTGTTCAGTCGACTCCGTAACCGGTTCCGGCGATGACCCTCCCCGTCTTTCTCGCCGATCTCGACGCGGTGCTCGCCGGTACGGCACCGGCACCCTTACCCGGTCCAGGTCAAACCGTCACCGTCACTGGGCCTGAGGCCCGGCACGCCGTCAGCGTGCGGCGTCTCGGCACTGGCGATGAACTCATTCTGGCTGACGGCCGGGGTAAGGCCGTCCACTGCACGGTGCGGGAGACCGAGGGCCGGGACACCATGATCCTCGCCGTGGATCAGGTTCTGGCGCCCACGGTACGCGACCCCAGGGTCACTGTTGTCCAGGCGATCCCGAAAGCGGACCGTGCGGAGCTGGCCGTCGATCTCGCATGTCAGGGTGGTGCGGACGCCATCATTCCGTGGCAGGCCGACCGGTGCATTGCCCGCTGGAACGGGCCGAAACGCGACAAGGCACTGGGCAAGTGGCGGGCCGCCGCCGTCGCTGCGGCGAAGCAGTCCCGGCGCACCGATGTCCCCCGGGTCCCGGGCCTCGCCGACGGCGGTGACGTGGAGAAAATCATCCGGGACACCGTCTCGGGTGGTGGCGAAGCTGTCCTGCTGCACGAGGAGTCCGCAGTCGCGTTCACCACGATCAACTGGGCTGATTCCCGGAACGTGGTTCTCGTCATCGGTCCCGAGGGAGGCATCTCCCCGGCGGAGGTTGACCGGTTCACCGCAGCCGGTGCTCGATCCGTCCGATTGGGGCCCGAGGTTCTGCGCACCGCGACTGCGGCGCTGTCCGCGCTTTCCGCCATCGGAGTGTCCAGCTCCCGCTGGTAAGGTCCACCATGAGCCTGCCGGTCGCGGTATCAGCAGGCAGATCCACCGAACATCTCCCCGAAAGTAGGCGAAGCTCCGCACGTGGCCATCTACAACACCACCGAGAGTGTCTCCGAGACCTTCGACATCGACCCGGCGCTCGTGCAGAGCGTGCTCGGTACCACCGACGGAAATCTGAAGACACTGGAGAAGTACGTCGACTGCGACATCTTCGTCCGGGGGAACACGGTCACGCTGACCGGGCCCGCGCACGAGGTGTCCCGTGCCCGCCGGGTGCTCGATGAGCTGCAGGCGACCGCCCGTCGGGGCGGGCACATCAGTCCGACGGCCGTGAAGCACGCCGTCAACCTCATCACCAGTGAAGCACCACAGTCCGTAGCCAGCGTCCTCGCCAGCGACATTATCGCCCGCCGTGGCAAGGTGATCCGGGCGAAGTCCCTGGGACAGAAGGAATACGTCGATGCCATCGACGACAACACCATCGTCTTCGGTCTCGGACCCGCCGGGTCCGGCAAGACCTATCTGGCGATGGCCAAGGCGGTGCAGGCGCTGCAGACCAAACAAGTGAGCCGCATCATCCTCACCCGTCCCGCAGTCGAAGCGGGGGAGAAGCTCGGTTTCCTCCCCGGCACCCTCAACGAGAAGATCGACCCCTACCTCCGTCCGTTGCACGACGCTCTGCGCGACATGGTCGAACCGGAGATGATCCCGAAGCTCATGGAGGCCGGTGTCATCGAGGTCGCGCCGCTGGCCTACATGCGGGGGCGCACCCTCAACGATGCCTTCGTCATCCTCGACGAGGCACAGAACACCACCCCGGCGCAGATGAAGATGTTCCTCACCCGACTCGGATTCGGGTCGAAGATGGTGGTCACCGGTGACGTCACCCAGGTCGACCTGCCCGGCGGTCAGCGGTCGGGGCTGCGGCTGGTGCGGCACATCCTCCGCGGTGTCGACGGAGTGCACTTCGCCGAACTGACGAGTGAGGACGTCGTGAGGCACCAGCTGGTTGCCCGCATCGTCGACGCGTACGAGGACTGGGAGAACACGGAGACGAAGGGGCGGGATCTGTCATGAGCACCGAGGTTTTTAATGAGGCGGCGTACGGCGATGTGAACGAGGAGATGCTCATCGACGTCTGTGGCTACGCACTGTCCCGCATGGACGTGCACCCGCAGGCGGAGTGCTCCCTGCACATCGTCGACCCTGATGTTATCGCTGAACTCCACGAACGCTGGCTCGATCTGCCGGGGCCCACCGACGTGATGAGCTTCCCGATGGATGAACTGACCCCCGGTTCCGGGCGTCCCGACGCCGCGGAACCGGGCCCCGCAATGCTCGGGGACATCGTCCTGTGCCCCGAGTTCGCCGAGGGACAGGCCGCCCGTGCCGGACATAGTCTCGACCATGAGCTCTCCCTGCTCACCGTCCATGGGGTCCTGCATCTGCTCGGCTACGACCACGTCGAACCCGATGAAGAACGGGAGATGTTCGCGCTGCAGAACGAGATCCTGGCTGACTGGTACGACGACCTCGAGGCCCGGGGCGTTCACTATCAGCCCAAGCCCTCGGGGCCGGGTGCGTTCCCGAGCGCCTCGGATCGTGAGGCCCTCGACCATGTGAATCCGGACGGTACGATTCCCGTGATCGCCGAGCCGGGCACAACGGAGAAGAACTGACCGTGAATCCAGTCCTACTGGCTCTCGGCGCCGCTGCTGCCCTGATCACCTCCGGTGCTCTCGGTTCCGTCGAATCTGCGGTAACCTCAATTTCCCGCGCCCGCGTCGAGGAACTCGTCAAGGACGAACGTCCGGGGGCGGTGAATCTACTTCAGGTCGTGGACCGCCGCGCCGACCACATCAACCTCCTCGTGCTCCTCCGGACCCTCCTGGAATCAACTGCGGCCGTGTGTACCGGTGCCCTCGCATTCCAATTGATCGACTCCAGGGGTTGGGCCCTGGTTGCGGCGATCGGCGCTCTGACTCTGGTCACCTACGTCGTGGTCGGGGTCTATTCGCGGACGATCGGCCGCCAGAACCCGTACACGGTGTCCCTCAAGTCGGCTCTCATGCTCTCCGTGCTGGCGCACCTGCTCGGGCCGGTAACCAAGGTGCTGATCTGGCTCGGCAATATCCTCGCCCCCGGGGCAGGCTTCCGTGACGGGCCGTTCAACACCGAGGTCGAGCTTCGGGAGATGGTCGACATCGCCCAGGAGCACGGCATTGTGGAGATCGGCGAGCGCCGCATGATCCAGTCGGTGTTCGACCTCGCGTCGACCACGGCCCGCAGCGTCATGGTCCCGCGTCCGGAGATGATCTGGATCGAATCGGATAAGACCGCAGGTCAGGCGACCGCACTGTGCGTGCGCTCCGGGTTCTCCCGGATTCCGGTGGTGGGAGAGAACGTTGACGACATCGTTGGTGTCGTCTACCTCAAGGATCTCGTCCAGAGGACGTACTCGTCGAGTGACAACGGGCACAGCGTCAGTGTCGTGGATGTCATGCGGCCCGTCACCTTCGTTCCCGACTCGAAGAACCTCGATGATCTCCTACGGGAGATGCAGCTGAACAGGAACCACATTGCTCTCCTCGTCGATGAGTACGGCGGTATCGCCGGTCTCATCTCCATCGAGGACATCCTGGAAGAGATCGTCGGCGAGATCGCCGACGAGTACGATTCCGCGGAGGTCGCACCGATCGAGAAGCTTGACTCTGGCCGATACCGGGTTGTCTCCCGGCTCACCCTCGAGGATCTCGCTGATCTCGTCGACGAGGACCTCGACATCGAGCTGGAGTTCGGTGAGGACATCACCGACCAGGTGGAGACCGTCAGCGGGCTCATCGCCTACGAACTCGGTAGGGTACCTCTACCTGGAGCGACTGTTCAGACCTGCGGGTTGGAACTCACCGCGGAGGGTGGGCGGGACCGGCGGGGCCGCATGCGTGTCCGGTCCGTCATCGTCACGGTCCTCGATCGGGAGACCGCTAGCACCGACGACCGCTGAGCGTGCTCCGCGGTCGTGGAGTACCCACGGGGTACGATGGGAGATCATCCGGAACCGCCCGCCCCATGTACGGGGTGGTCGGGTCCATCAGTATCACCCACCGACAATCCGGGGCCGTTCGGCTCCGTGGAGGACGAGAACAACGTTGACTTCTTTCACCGACACCCCCGAGGGGTTCCGTTCCGGTTTCGTCAGCTTCGTGGGGCGGCCCAACACGGGCAAGTCGACCCTGACGAACGCACTGGTCGGCGAGAAGATCGCCATCACCGCCAACCAGCCGGAGACCACGCGCCACCCGATCCGTGGCATCGTGCACCGTCCCGACGCCCAGATCATCGTCGTGGACACCCCGGGCCTCCACCGCCCGCGGACTCTTTTGGGCGAACGGCTGAACGAAATGGTGAAGGAAACCTACTCGGACGTCGACGTCATCGGCATTACGGTGCCTGCGGACGAGAAGATCGGTCCCGGCGACCGGTGGATCCTCGACGCGGTGAAGAAGGTTGCCCCGAAGACCACCATCGTCGGGATCGTGACCAAGGTCGACAAGGTCTCCCGCGACAGCGTCGCCGTACAACTGATGGCCCTGCACGAGATGCTCGGCGGTGACTGCGAGGTCATCCCGGTTTCCGCGCAGTCCGGTGAACAACTCGACGTTCTCGTCGATGTTCTCACTGGTGTGCTCCCTGAGGGGCCGAAGTTCTACCCGGACGACCACATCACCGATGATGACCGGAACACCCGCATGTCGGAGCTGATCCGGGAGGCCGCGCTCGCCGGCCTGAAGGATGAACTGCCACACTCGGTCGCCGTCGAGATCGACGAGGTCCTGCCGAACGAGGAACGCCCCGATGTCCTCGACATCCACGCGGTCCTCTACGTGGAACGTCCCGGTCAGAAGGACATCATCATCGGCAAGGACGGCCGCAGGCTGGGTCGGATCATCCACAACTCCCGTAAGGAGATCATCGAGCTGATTGGCCAGAACATCTACCTCGATCTACGGATCAAGGTGTTGAAGAACTGGCAGTCCGACCCGAAGGCGCTCGGCCGCCTCGGTTTCTAGGATGCGTGCACCGAGCTTCCGCGACCGGGCGCTCGTGGTGCGGACCCACGACTTCGGTGAGGCCGACCGCGTCGTCGTACTCCTGACCCGCGGACACGGGTTGGTGCGCAGCGTGGCGAAGGGCGTGCGGCGCACCCGGTCACGGTTCGGGTCCCGCCTCCAGCCGTTCGTCGAGATCGACGTGCAGCTGTACCCGGGGCGAAACCTGTACAGCATCACCGACGCAGACACGGTGGCCTATCACGGTTCCGGGATCATCGAGGATTACGCCCGCTACACCTGTGCCTGCGCGGTCCTCGAGTCCGCGGAACGCCTCGCCGTCGCCGAGTTCGGCGATGATCCGTGGCTGTTCGACGCTAGCGCAGCAGCGCTGGCCCGCCTGCGCACCGCCCCCGACCCGACGGCCGAACTCGACTCCTTCCTGCTCAGGGCGATGGGGCACGCCGGATGGGCGCCGAGCCTGTTCGACTGCGCGCACTGCGGGCGACCCGGACCGCACCACGCCTTCCACCCCGCGGCCGGGGGAGCGGTGTGCGGGACGTGCAGGCCTCCCGGGGCGGCGACGCCCGATGAAGCGGTGCTCCGCCTCATGTGGTGGCTCGCCCACGAAGCGTGGCCGGCGGTGGAGGCGGCGCGGGCGGCCTCCGAGGACACTGGGGACGGGGTATTCACTGATTTCGCCGGTCAGGCGCATCAACTCGTGCGTGCGCATCTGCACTGGCACCTGGAACACCGGGTCCGGTCCCTGGACCTGCTCGATCAGGGCTGACCGTGAGCAGTGACCGGGGTGGTTTCCCGGGACGGGGCCGGGTGGCACAATGGAGCGGTGAATGTGAACACCACCCCGCCCGATATCCCCGCCGAGTTCCTTCCCAAGCACATTGCACTGGTGATGGACGGCAACGGCCGCTGGGCCACGGAGCGGGGCATGAAGCGCACGGAGGGGCACCGCCGGGGGGAGGCGGTGCTTCTCGACGTCGTGGACGCCTGTATCGCCCTCGGTGTGCCCTATCTCTCGGCGTATGCGTTTTCGACGGAGAATTGGCGGCGCTCCACCGATGAGGTTCGGTTCCTCATGGGGTTCAACCGGGATGTGCTGCGTCGGCAGCGGGACGGTCTGCACGCCAAGGGGGTGCGTGTTCGGTGGGTCGGGCGTCGGCCGCGGCTGTGGCGCTCGGTGATCCGTGAGTTGGAGGCTGCCGAGGAACTGACCAAGGACAACACCACGATGACGCTCGCGATGTGCGTCAACTACGGTGGGCGAGCCGAGATCATCGATGCCGCCCGGGCCATCGCTGCAGAAGCCGCGGCCGGTCGTCTACGACCTGAGCAGATCACCGAGGCGAGCTTCCCGAACTTCCTCGATGAGCCGGACATGCCCGACGTCGATCTTTTCCTCCGTCCCTCGGGTGAGAAACGGACGTCGAACTTCCTGCTCTGGCAGTCCGCCTACGCCGAGATGGTCTACCAGGACAAGCTGTTCCCCGACTTCACGCCGCAGGATCTGTATGACGCGGTCATCGAGTATGCACACCGGGACCGGCGTTTTGGGGGGGTCAGATAGATGACGGAGAACTCCGAAGCTCCTGTGGTGGGAGAACCGACCCGCGCACAGATCAAACGGTGGCAGCGGTATCTCGCCAACGAACGAGCAGAAGCCGCCGTCTACCGCGAGCTCGCTCTGCACAAGACGGGCGAGGAACGCGACATCCTCCTCTCCCTCGCCGACGCGGAGGCCCGGCACGAGGAACACTGGCGCACCCTGCTGGGCAATCACGTCGGAATGCCGCGGCGCCCCGACTACTCCACCCTCCTCATGGGTTTCCTCGCCCGTCGTTTCGGCAGCGTGTTCACCCTCGCCCTCATGCAGTCCGCAGAGCAGCGCACCCCGTACCTGGATGACGAAGACGCTACCGACCAGATGACCGCGGACGAGTGCATCCACGCTGAGGTCGTGCGCGGGCTCGCGGCCCGGGGCAGGGAACAGATCTCCGGCAACTTCCGGGCCGCCGTGTTCGGCATGAACGACGGCCTGGTCAGTAACCTCGCTCTCATCCTCGGTGTTGTGGGGGCCGTGACGAGCAACGGTGTCATCGTGATGACTGGGTTGACGGGCCTGCTCGCCGGGGCACTGTCCATGGCCGCCGGAGAGTACATCTCGGTGTCCTCGCAGCGGGACCTCCTCGAGGCGTCCACCGCCGATCCGATGGCCTCCGCCCAGCTCCCGCAGCTGGACGTGAACTCCAATGAACTCGAGCTGGTCTACCGCGCACGTGGCATGAGCGGAGAGGAGGCGAAAGCGAAAGCTGCGGTGGTGTTCGCCGGGATCCGGGCGAATCGACCGGTGGAACGGGAGGCGATATCGACGGTTCCGGTCGGCGCAGCGCCTGCTGATCCAGAGGTCGTCGGCTCCGGGATGTCCGCCGCAGTGTCCAGTTTCCTGTTCTTCGCATCCGGTGCACTGATCCCGTGTGTGCCGTTTTTCTTCGGACTGTCCACCCTGACGGCCACGGTGATCTCCTGCATTCTTGTCGGGATCGCCCTGCTGTGTACCGGCTCCATCGTGGGGCTGCTGTCCGGGGTACAGCCCCTCCGGAAGGCATTGGTCCAACTCGCCGTCGGCATTGGTGCCGCGGCGGCCACATTCGGCCTCGGCAACGTGCTTGGCGTTCTGGTCTGATGAGCTGACTGACGCCGCTCTCCGGTCCCCGTCAGTTGTCCGTGCCGGTGCTCCGTCCGGCACGGCAGTCGGCGCACAAGCCGAACACCTCGGCGGTGTGGCCGGTGAGCTGGAAATCGTTGCGGCGGGATTCCTCCAGAGCCCACTTCTCCACCGGTCCGCCCTCGATCTCGATCGTGTGACCGCACTCGGTGCAGACCAGATGGTGATGGTGCGCCTCGGTGTCGCAGTGCCGGTAGAGGGACTCACCGGTCGCCATGTGCAGCACGTCGACCGCATGGATATCCGCGAGCGATTGGAGGGTCCGGTAAACGGTCGTCAGACCGACCTTGTGGTTGCGTTCGCCGAGTTCGCGGTGGATCGTCTTCGCGGAAGCGAAGGTGTCCAGACCGCGGAGTACCTCGACCACGGCGGCGCGCTGACGGGTGCTGCGCACACCCAGCTTCGGAATGGTCGAGTCCTGGTTGGCGGACATGTGCGGGGTCCTTCCTGCAGGGTGCATGATCAGCTGCCCGGATTCAGGGGGAGAGGGCTGGATTCCCCCTGCCGCCGGACCGTACGGCGGCGAGACAGTCTGTTCCCCACATGATAGCGCGTCCAGGTTGTCCGCTACCCCGTACCTGCCGCCGCGCCGCAGGATGGACCGCAGGGAAAACCCCGGGCCGATCCTGAGCCTCGGGCCCCGCGGGCTAGACTGGTTCTGGACTGGTGCGGCGGGGTGAGAGCCCTCCGCCGGTGTGCTCTGGCTTCTGTGGAGTCACCGGGAAGGTGAAACCCAGACGCCGCCGTCACCGAGCATCAACGAACCGTACATCTTCCCTTATAGGAGTACTGAAGAACCGTGGCACAGAAAACCACCATTGAAACCGTCGTGAACCTCTGTAAACGACGTGGACTGGTCTACCCCTGCGGCGAGATCTACGGCGGTACCCGCTCCGCGTGGGACTATGGCCCGCTCGGTGTCGAGCTCAAGGAGAACATCAAGAAGCAGTGGTGGCGATCCATGGTGACCTCCCGTCCCGACGTCGTCGGTCTGGATTCCTCGGTCATCCTGCCCCGCCAGGTCTGGGTCTCCTCCGGTCATCTGGAGGTGTTCACAGACCCGCTCGTGGAGTCACTCCACACCCACAAGCGCTACCGCGCCGACCATCTGCTGGAAGCCTATGAGGAGAAGCACGGGCACCCGCCGGCAAACGGCCTCGCCGACATCAACGACCCGGAGACCGGCCAGCCCGGTAACTGGACCGAGCCCCGCGAGTTCTCCGGCATGCTCAAGACGTTCCTCGGCCCCGTCGACGACGAGGAGGGCCTGCACTACCTGCGTCCCGAGACCGCCCAGGGCATCTTCGTCAACTTCAAGAACGTCATGACCTCAGCCCGGATGAAGCCCCCGTTCGGTATCGCGCAGATCGGCAAGTCCTTCCGTAACGAGATCACCCCGGGCAACTTCATCTTCCGGACCCGCGAGTTCGAGCAGATGGAGATGGAGTTCTTCGTCAAGCCCGGCGAGGACGAGGAATGGCACCAGTACTGGATCGACCACCGGTTCAACTGGTACGTCGACCTCGGTATCGACCCGGAGAACCTGCGCCTCTACGAGCACCCGCAGGAGAAGCTGTCGCACTACTCAAAGCGCACCGTCGACGTGGAGTATGCGTTCCACTTCGCCAACGGCAAGTGGGGCGAGCTCGAGGGCGTGGCCAATCGCACTGACTTCGATCTGTCCACCCACGCGAAAGGCTCCGGCGAAGACCTCTCCTTCTTCGACCAGGAATCCGGCGAGCGCTGGACCCCCTATGTCATTGAGCCCGCAGCCGGTCTCGGTCGTTCGATGATGGCGTTCCTCGTCGATGCCTACCACGAGGATGAGGCCCCGAACTCCAAGGGCGGCGTGGACAAGCGCGTCGTGCTGAAGCTCGACCGTCGTCTCGCGCCAGTAAAGGTCGCGGTTCTGCCGCTGTCCAAGAAGGACACTCTCACCCCGACCGCGGAGAAGGTCGCCGAGACCCTGCGCCAGCACTGGAACATCGAGTACGACACCTCCGGCGCCATCGGCCGCCGGTACCGTCGTCAGGACGAGATTGGCACCCCGTTCTGCGTCACGGTCGACTTCGACACGCTCGAGGACAACGCGGTCACCGTTCGTGAGCGTGACACCATGGAGCAGGAGCGGGTCGCCCTCGACGAGCTGGAGAGCTACCTCGCCGCACGCCTGATCGGCTGCTGACACCTCCCTCAGGGGAGACTGGGTGCCCCGGACCGGGTCACCTGTTCACCGGAAGAAAGGTTGGCACACCGCCATGGAGAATCTGACCTGGGGACCACGGGAGACGTCCGACGGGCACACGACGCTGTCCCTCGCACTGGGGGACCGGGACGTTGCCGTTTTTGAGACCGAACCCGTGGACGATCACCTCGCCACGGTCGAGGGCGCTGAATGGCGGTTGTCAGCCCCGAAATCCGGCCCCCTCAGCGCAACCCTCGCCGACGGTCGGGTATTCACCGCGACGCCCAACAAACCCAGACTGGCCCGCGCTAAAACGATCACGGTCGACTTCGCCGGTGAATCGGAGGCAGTCTTCGTCAACGAAGCCCGCACGGACTGGGTCATCGAGGCCGCCGATGGGACGAAACTGGGACAGTTCTCCGGGGCGAACCACGGCGTCAGGAAGGTCATCGTGGAGATGGAACCCGACGTGACCCTACCGGTGGACCGCGCCGTGTTCGCCGCGTGGGTGTCCCGGATGGCCCTTGAAGCGAAGATGATCAGCTCGACCGTGGTGCTCACGGTGAGCCTGTTGATCCTGACTCCACTGATCATCTGGTTCTTCCTGAATTGAGCGCCGGAGGAACGATGTCTGCCGGGGACGAGGACAAGGCGGGGCTGTTCGCGGCAGAGTCTCCCGATCACTGGGTTTGGGCGGACGGTTACCTCAGGGACGGTCACGGTGACGTCATCGCGATGATGTCCGCCGGCGTGATCCACACCGTGGACGATCGGATACTGGTCGAGCGTTCCGCCCCGGGCCTCCGGTTCCGGTGCCGGGCCACGCTCTCGGGCGGTGAGGTCTACACCGTTCTCCAACAGGGACTCACGGTCCGCCGATTGACGGGCTACTGTGCGGGAACTCGGTACACCCTGCGCCGCCGCTCCCTGTTCCGCACCGACCGGGACATCATCGGGCCCACCGGAATCGTCGCCTCGACGCACCCGGATCTCAGGGGGGCACTGAAGGTCTTCGACGGCCCCCGGCACGCCGATCTGCCCATGATCCAGGGCATCGTGCTGTCGTGGGCGTGCGTCCTCGTCGATGCGGTGGAACACAACCTCAGGGTCTGACCCCGGGGTGGCGTCAGAATTTGCCGCCGAAAGACCCGCCGAGGTTTCCGCCGCCACCGCCGAAGCTGCCGCCGCCGCCACCGAATCCCCCGCCGAAGCCACCGCCTCGACCACCGTTGCTGAGGATCGAGTTGAGGACCATGCCGGCGACGAACGCCCCGTTCCCGCCACCACTGCGGCGATTCATCCGGCGCTCGTAGTCACGGATGTCCCGCTGCGCGGCAGCAAGTGCCGCATTCGACGCCGACACGCACTGCCCTGCCGCACGGGTGGCGGCCCGAAGATCTCCGTCACGGTCGTTGAGAGCCGTCGCGTGCAGCCGTTGGGCCGCCGCGAGGTGCGTCCGGGCGGTTCCGCCGATCACCCTGCCGCGGGTGGAGATGAGATCCTCCGCCGCCTGCAGAGTTGTCGTCGCGGTCCCCATCGCCCGGTCAAACATCTCCCGCCTGCGCCCCGCGTCAGCGGCCCGGGTACGGAAGGAATCGAGACGGTCATCTAGTTCTGCGTCGAGGGCGAGCAGCGTCTCCCACGTTCCCAGCGGGTCACTGTCGGCCCGGGCCATCGCCGCGGCGCTGTCCTTCTCCGCGCGTCCGGCGATCTCGGTGAGAGCAGAGTGATCGACACCGAGGCCGTCCCGCTCGGCGGAGGAGATGATCTGTCGGGCCTCGGCGATCTCAGCCCTGATCTCGTCGGCGAGTGGGCCGAGATTGGCCCGCGCCGCACGGATGTTGGATTCCCCGTGCTCCACCCCGTCGAGGAGCTTCTCCGCCTGCTGGAGAGCAGATTCGATGTGCCGGATGTCGTCCACGAGGCCGCCCTGCTGCCCGGCGGGCCTCGCGGCCAGTGCGCGGGCCCGTTCCATGGTGGACTCGGCTTCGTTCAAGTGCGCCTCGGCCAGATCCGGGTTGTCGTCCAGAGCGGACACCCACCCGGCGTCGAAGCGTTCGTGCAGCTGCTCGAGTGACTCGCGAGCCTGCGGAAGATCCGTGCGTAGAGCGATGGTCTTCTGCGTGAGCTCATCGAGGCGACTGTTGGCGTTGACCAGCAGATTCCGCATGGAGCTGAACTCGTCGGCCTTGGCCTCGAGTGCCTGGTCTGCCTTCTTGCAGCTGGTGATGATGTCGATCAGCATGCCCCGGCGGGTCCCGGCATCTTCGGGGACTGCGTCATCGAGACGTCGTTTCGTCGCGAAGGCCCGCTGCAGCGTCCCCGTCGAGTCGTTCATCGCGCGGGTGAACGGGCGCGTGCGTTCCGCGCCGAACTCGGACACCGCGAGATCGAGCTCCTCGCGGGCCCCCCTGATTGACTCGTCGGTGCTTACTAGCTCCTCCTGCGCCAATTGTTCGAGGACATCCAGCGGCATGTCCTCTAGCCGGTCCGACTGCTCCGGTGGTAGCGCCCGGGCATCGCTGACGAGAGCGGCGCGCTTCTTCCGGGAATTCTTCTTCGCGGAGCGCTTCACACCGACGAAAGTCGCCGCGGCAGCACCACCTCCACCGAGCAGGAACAACCACCCGGTGCCGGACATCCCGCCGCCGGAACCGGAGGCAGTATCGACGAGCGCGAAGGCGGAGCCAGTGAAGTCGGAGTCCACCAGATGGTCGTACGCCGCGTCACGCATGCGCTCGACCTCGGAGGAAGAGAACTCCTTCCCGTAGCTCAGCCCGTAGTCCCTGGATTCCACCGCCACCGCGTAGACGAGAACATTGGCGCCGTCATTGGCCCGGAACTCCCGTTCCGCCCATTCGGAGCCCTCAATGCCACCGAAGTCGCGCTCGAAGACAATGTAGATCTTCTTCGCCGAGGACTTCTGGTAGTCGCGAATCTTCGCCTCCAGTTCCGCGACCTGCCCTGCGTCCAGGACCCCGGCGTTGTCGGTCACCGTTGAGGTGAGCACTCCTGGCTGCTGCGCGACCACGGAGACTGATTGATCCGCCCATGCAGCCGGCGCACCGGTACCAAGGAGCGCCATCATCCCGATGGCACTCACTCCCGCCAGACGGACGGGGAGCCGGTGGAACAGCGGTGGATACGACGGCCGGGCGGCGCGGCGCGGACAGGGGGACGGTGCTGCGGAACTCATGGCCCAAGAGTACCGCGACGACGTACCGGAGCGATGACAGACTGGCGTGCATGAACCGTATGAGCGCAGTCGGCGTCATTGGCGCCGCGGTGGTGATGATCTGGCCTGTGCGGGTAGTCCTGCAGGCTCACCGCCCGACACCTGATCCGCGGTCGGTGCAGACCCTCATCATCCCGGGAACAGCCCAGTACGATGGCCGCCCCAGCGCCCAGTTCGCGGCCCGACTGGATCAGGCGGTGGAACTCTGGCGGGTCAACCCGTCCCTCCACATCATCACGGTCGGCGGGAACCTGCCGGGAGACCGGTATACAGAAGCAGGTGTCGGGGCGGACCATCTCCACCGCGCAGGAGTCGACCCGGGGGCGATCACCGCTGTGGCACAGGGCAACGACACCAGGGGCTCCTTCGCCGCCGCGTTGGCCGCATACCCGGATCCTGGTGGGGTCATCATCGTCACCGATCCCAACCACTGTCTGCGGGCCCGCCTGATCGCCCGGGAGGTAGGGTTCCGGAATGTGTCCACGGTCGGGGCGGCAGGGACCCCCACCCGGTTCCCGGGGAAGCACTGGGCGTGGACTCTGTTGCACGAGTCCGCTGGACTCGCGGTAGCTGACCTGCGTCGCCTACCCGGATTAGCCGGGGTGGCCGATATGCTGGAAAGGACACTACGCAAGGTCGCGGGCCGACTGAGACCGTCGAGAAACACCCGTTACCGTTACCTTGACCGCGACAAGAGCTGCGACGCAGAGAAACTGAAGTCCCCTTAGTCAACCTGATCAGGAGAAACCGACTGACCGTGGAGAGCCCCGCCCAGTACCACTACACCGCCGAAGATAGGGTGCGCTTCTGCGATGAGAACCCTAAAGGTAGCCAGATGTTCGCCGCATCGGTGGACAACCGCAGTGCTTTCTCACGCGACCGAGCCCGGGTTCTCCACTCCGCAGCACTCCGCCGACTCGCCGACAAGACCCAGGTAGTCGGGCCCCGGGACGGGGACACCCCCAGGACCCGGCTCACGCACTCCCTCGAGGTGGCCCAGATAGCCCGCGGCATCGCCTCCGGAATCGGCGTGAACCCGGATTTGGCGGATCTCGCCGGGCTCTGCCATGACATCGGGCACCCGCCCTACGGACACAACGGAGAGGTGGCCCTCGACGAGCTGGCCGCCGATTGCGGGGGCTTCGAGGGAAATGCCCAGACGCTGCGGATCATTGCGCGCCTGGAACCGAAGATCCTCGCACCGGACGGGTCCCCCCACGGTCTCAACTTGACACGAGCCTCCCTCGACGCCGCCTGCAAGTACCCGTGGACACGGATCGCGCCTGACGGGACGCCGCGCCGCAAGTACGGCGCCTACGACGAGGAGTCGGAGCTGCTCGCCTGGATCCGCGAGGGTCACGACCCACTGGACACCAGGCCCTCCATCGAAGGTCAGGTGATGGATTGGTCCGATGACGTCGCCTACTCGGTGCACGACGTCGAGGACGGCATCTGCTCGGGACGCATCAGCCTGAAGGTCCTGTGGGATCTTTTCGAGCTCGCGGAACTCGCGGAGAAGGGGGCTGAGGCGTTCGGCGGTGACCCGGAGGAGATGATCGCCGCAGCGGATTCCCTGCGCCAGCTACCCGTCGTCGCGGCAGCAGCGGACTACGACGGTTCGCTCTCCTCTCTCGTCGCGCTCAAGGCGCTGACCAGTGAACTCGTCGGCCGGTATGTGGGGGCCACCGTCGGTGCGACCCTCGGGGCCGTCGGTGATGAGCGGTTGGGCAGGATGCACGGACGGCTGGTTGTCCCACCGGCAGCCGCCGCGGAGGTCCAGATGCTCAAGACCATCGCGGTCCTCTACGTCATGGAGGAAACCCGCCACCAGCAACGGCAGAACCGGCAGCGGGAGCGGATCGCGCAGGTCCACGACTACCTGACCTTCGGTGCCCCCGGCACGCTGGACCCGATCTTCGCGGCCTGGTGGGCGGACGCCGACAGCGACGTCGCGCGTTCCCGGGCGATCATCGACCAGATCGCCTCGATGACGGAGTCCCGCCTCGAACGCACCGCGAAACAGGCCAGCGGCGTGGCGGGGTATTACATCTGACGTTTTTGCAGGCTCGGGGGAACGGGTGGTTGCGCGGATCCGTGAAGGCAGCCTAATCTACATACATGTGCACACCTATGCACATGTATGTAGATCTCCGGCCCCGGCCGGGGTATCCCCCGCGACGACAGAAACGAGCCCGGAGTGTCCACACCTACCAGCGCCCCACCACTGCTGAGTGTCCTCCGGCACCGTACCTACCGGAGGCTCTTCACCGCCCAGGTCGTCGCCCTGGTCGGCACAGGGTTGCTCACCGTCGCCCTTGGGCTCCTCGCCTTCGACATCGCGGGCGGCAATGCCGGACTCGTGCTCGGCACAGCGTTGACCATCAAGATCCTCGTCTACGTGATCGGAGCCCCGACCGTCACGGCGGTCGCAGCGAAGCTCCCTGTCAAGCCCGTTCTGATAACCGCGGACCTCCTCCGCGCCTCCATTGCGGTCTGTCTGCCGTTCATCCACTCCGAATGGCAGCTTTACGCTGCGATCTTCCTGTTGCAGGCCGCGTCGGCCACCTTTACCCCGACCTTCCAATCGGTCATACCGCTGGTTCTTCCCGACGAGGACGAGTACACCAACGCCCTCTCCTTGTCCCGGATGGCGTACGACGTCGAACAGATAACCAGCCCCGCTGTCGCGGCCCTGCTGCTTGCGGTGATGAGCTACCACAACCTGTTCATCGGAACGATGCTTGGTTTTCTTGTCTCCGCGGCGCTGGTGTTCGGGGCTAGGTTACCGGCCCGCCCCGAAACACAGGTGGAGGAATCCGGTTTCCTGTCCCGGGTGTTCCGCGGTGCCCGGATCATGGCGGCCGAGCCGGAACTCCGGGGCGTGCTCTGGCTCAACCTCGCGGTGGCCGCGCCGATGGCGACAGTCATGATCAACACCGTCGTGGTCGTCCGGGGAGAGATGGGCAGGAACGACACCGCTCTCGCGATCACCCTCGCGGGATTCGGCCTCGGGTCCATGGTCACCGCTCTCGCCCTGCCCCGGATCCTCACCAAAGTACCCGACCGTGCCGTGATGGTGGGAGGAGCAATCGCGGGAGCTACAGCCCTCGCCGGGCTCATCCTGCTGCTGACCGCTGGCGGTCAGCTAGACGGTGCCGGTGCCTGGTTGACGGCCATCGCCCTATGGATCGTCCTCGGATCCGCTACCTCTGCTCTGCAGACCCCCATGTCTAGGGTGCTGCGGCGGAACGTGGAACCCGAGTCCTACAGCTACATCTTCGCCGCCCAGTTCTCGTTGTCCCACGCCTGCTACCTCGCGACGTACCCGGCTGCCGGGTTCCTCGGTGTCTGGTTCGGACTGCCTGCAGCCACAGGTATCCTCCTCGCGATGACCCTGCTGGCGATCGTCGCGGGACTCAGGTCGTTCAAATCCCGGTAGCCGGTACCGTGAGAGGGCATGAAGATGAACCCGCGGAATCCCGCCACTTCTCTGGAACACGATCCACCGGTGTCTGGCGAGCTGCTGAACACCGGGGCCGCCACCCTGAAGCTCCTGGCCGAACCGACGCGTCTCCACCTCCTGTGGTTGCTCAGTGGCGCCGAGTACTCGGTCAACGATCTCGTGGCGGCCACGGGGATCTCCCGGACGGCCGTGTCCCAGCATTTGGCCAAGCTCCGGTCCGGAAACCTGGTGCAGACCCGGAAGGACGGGCGCCGCGTGATTTACCGGATGGATGACGGGCACCTCGTCCGGCTCGTGACCGAGGCCGTCAATCACGCCGATCACGTCATCAGCGGCGAACCCCGGCATGAGTAGGTTCGCCGGGGGTGGGGCGGGGGCATTTTCTGTCACGGGCCGGTGGGCCGCCCCCTTCCGTGAGAAGGTGAAATGCATGCCCGGGCGAAAGTAGTATTAAAGATACTTTTGGGAATGTACTGCCTGGGGTCTGCTACCTGTTGCGGGTTTCTCCGGGGGACGGCTATAAATTGAAGTTGACGTGTGGCCTGGTGCACAATTTTGGCAGTACGAAAATTGGTTCGAATTAGTTTTCGTGTCAGTTTTTTAAAGTGGTTCACGGCCATAACTCTGTCGAGTTGAGTCCGGAGAAATTCGGTGGAGCAAGGGCGGGGACAGTGTTCCGATGTGCACGTTTTGGAAGGAAAATACCCACGTCCTACTAGTCTGATGGGAAAAGAATGGCCATGATCGAGAACTCGGTGCACGGTCACCGGGTCAAGGGTGTCCTGAAGCGGGTGACCACCGTGAGCTCCGCTCTGATTCTGGGAATGATGACGTGTGTTGTTACCCCGGTGGCCAGCGGTGCAGAAGACGCTGTTGTATCAACCTGTGAGATTGATCCGATGAAGGACTATCGATCCTGGAATGTCGTCGCGTTCGAGGATCTCACGGTGAGCGCTGAGAGTGAAGGCTCGATGGGCGTCGGCGGAACCCTCAGTTTTCGTGAAACCAATGTTGCAACACACTCCAAGAACACTGCCAGAGCTGAAGGATATGATCGAACGATTGGCCTGGTTGTCGGAAGGCTGAATCTCGGAACTCCGACTTCTGGCGAGCTCAAGGTCTTGGATGGGGATCTGATCCTGGAAAATCGCGAAGGTGTCGAATTTGCGCGGGAGGGTGGCAGTGGAGAAGTACTCAAATTCGTCGTTGCCGAAGGAAAAAGCCGTGACAGTCGGCCCAGAGTCGTCCTGAACAATCGACTCAACAAAACGCTCCACGAGCCCGGAGCTTTTGGGAAGATCTTCGGGTCCCAGGACAACGCCCGGGAAATCAGCGCTCGGATTGCAGTTGCGGCCAGCGAGGGGCTTGGGGCCGAGCCGACGGTGACCTGGGAGGGGGCGAAGGTCAGTATCAGTCTGAAGCCGGGGGAGACGAATGTCTGGTCGGTGACCCCTGAGCAGATCAGTAAAATCACGGAGTTGAAGTTCCAGGGTGTCTCTCCCGGGGTCAATTCCGGTTCGGCCCTCATCGTCAACGTCGTTGGAGATGGACCGGTCACCTTCACGATGAACATGGCGGGCAACCGTGATCCAAGGGCGATCCTGTGGAATATGCCGGGTGTGGAACAGATCTATCAGAAGGGTGATTCACTCGATGGGTCAATTCTTGCACCACTGGCGGATCTTCAGAAGACCAAGGCAAACATCCAGGGAACTCTGGTTATAAAGGGAGGGGTCCTGGGGGGAAGCGAGCAACACTTCTTCCCGTTCACCAACAAGGTGAAGGTACCTTGTGAAGCCACCCCCGGTACCGGTTCCTTCTCGGTGTCGAAGAACGTCAATGGGGACTACACCCCCTCATCGGACGAGAAGTTCCGGATCACGTACGTGTGTGATGATGCGGACAATACCTCGGGAGTATTTGAGCTGCCCGGTGATGGCGTGCCAGTCAAGGGACCCGTCCTTCCTGAAGGAACCACGTGCAAGATCAGCGAGGAAACTTCTTCAGCGGAGCGTGACGGATACCTGGTCGAAACGACCTACACCGGCAACCCTGTGACCATCACGGCAGATTCCACGTCGGACGCACAGGTCACGAACAAGTACACCAAACCGGTTGCGGGATTCAGTATCACGAAGGCGGTGAACGGGGTCACCTCGGCACACCTTGATCCTGATCACGAGTTCAAATTTAGGTACTCGTGCAATGATCCGGACAGGTCCTCGGGAGAGGTTCTGGTTAAGCCGAACGGAGAAAAGGCGGTTGTGGTCTCTGATGTTCCTATCGGAACAGCCTGCGTTGTCTCGGAAGACACAACGGGTTCCCAGATCGCGGAATATACGCTGAAGGAACCTGCTGATCAGACCGTCACTGTTTCCACGGATTTCCCCACCGCGCATTTCGTCAATGATTACACCGTAGTAACGTCGACCCCGTCCTCCACGGTGACGACCCCGTCCTCCACGGTGACGACCCCGTCCTCCACGGTGACGACCCCGTCCTCCACGGTGACGACCCCGTCCTCCACGGTGACGACCCCGTCCTCCACGGTGACGACCCCGTCCTCCACGGTGACGACCCCGTCCTCCACGGTGACGACCCCGTCCTCCACGGTGACGACCCCGGGCGCTGCTCCACCGACGAAGACATCATCCATTCTTCCTGCGGAAAGCCAGCCGCCTGCGACAACTCCGCGGAATGTGGTACTCGCGAAGACAGGCGCTGACGTCAAGTGGCTCGTGTGCATCGCAGCAATCGCAGTGCTTCTGGGCGGTCTGCTGCTGGCGCTGAAACGGCGCAAAAACTGAGTGGCCGACTCCGAGGCGTGGGCTGAACTCTGAGTCAAATATCCGGATACGCCGTGATGTACTTCGGTGCTATCCGGAACCACACCGGATGATGAAGTGGTCCCCGTGGTGACAGCTCACCGGGGGATCACTTCATCTGCAGATCGACCCGGGCGCCGAGGAACACCCGGCACAGCAGGATCCGCCGTTCCCGGGGCCAGTGCGACAGATCGGGGCTCACCACCTTGCGTAGCCCGGTCCGCTCGCCGAGGAAATCCGCGAGAGCATCGAGATTCTTCGGGACGGGGCTCTCGGGGTCTGCGTCGCAGGCGTGGAACAGGGCGGCGAACCACGTGGTCTCGTTGGCCGCGGCGGCCGCTCCGAGAGTCACCGTCCGTGCGGTCATCGGTTTTCCTCCGCATCCGGGATCAGGCAGAAACTGTCGTAGTGGTCGTCCGTGTAGTACCAGACGTCCGGGTCCCGGTCGGAGCCGCCGCCGGTGATGATGCGGCGTTCACCGCGGTGCCTGAGACCCGGTGTCTCCACCGTGTACTCGCGGTAGTAGCTGTTGTTCTCCCGTGGCAGTCGGCGTTCGTAGTTGCCGAAGTGCTTTCCGTCGTGCGCGGGATGGTCGAACGGGCCACCGGCGAGGATGTCCTCCACCACCAGTTCGGCCTGTTCCGGGAGGGTGTCGAGGGGACAGGTCCGCTCCGCTTCCGCGGACGGGGTCCGGGTCGCCGACCGCGAGGGTGGGGCCTGTGTCGTCGATGGGCGGGCGGATTCCCGCGTCGGGGCCGAAGGTGGTGCGGGGTCCCCGCTCAGATCGATACCGAACCACGCCGCACCGAGCACGAGAACGGCTCCGGCGACGGCACCCAGCAGGCGGCGATTGTCCATTGCCCCATGATCGCATGAACACCGCGGCCTACCGGGACCCGGGTGGTGCGACGGCCCGTGGTCACTCCTCCGGTCCGCCGCTCCGGCACTACAGTGGTGGGCATGGCTAAGGGACGTATTCCGGAGAGTGACATCGCGGCGATCCGTGAGCGCACCCCGATCGAGGAGATCGTCGGGGAGTACGTCCAGCTCAAGCCCGCCGGCAGCGACTCCATGAAGGGCCTTTCCCCATTCAAGGACGAGAAGACCCCGTCGTTCCACGTCCGGCCGAACCGGGGCTACTTCCACTGCTTCTCCACCGGTGAAGGCGGGGACGTATTCAGCTTCCTGATGAAGATGGAGCAGATCCCCTTCCCGGAGGCCGTGGAGATCTGCGCCGAGAAGATCGGCTACCACATCAACTACGAGGGGGGCGGTCCCGGGCGCCGTGAGGAGCCCGGGACCAGGCAGCGGCTCGTCGCCGTGAACAAGGCCGCCCACGCCTTCTACCGGGAACAGCTCGAGACCCCGGAGGCCGCGACCGCCCGCGCATTCCTCACGGACCGGGGTTTCTCCGCCGAGCACGCCCGGAGCTTCGGCTGCGGCTACGCGCCCGGCGGATGGGACACCACGACGAAGTACCTGCTGCGTAAGGGCTTCGACGTCAAGGAACTGACCGCGGCGGGTGTGACCACGATGGGCAAGCGCGGCCCCATCGACCGGTTCCATCGCCGGCTGCTCTGGCCCATCCGCAATCTCGCGGGCGACGTCATCGGCTTCGGGGCGCGCAAGCTCTTCGATGACGACCAGATGGGCAAATACATGAACACGCCCGACACGCTGCTCTACCACAAGTCGAAGGTGCTGTTCGGGCTCGATCACGCGAAGAAGGCGATCGCCGCAGGGCATCAGGCTGTCGTCGTTGAGGGGTACACCGATGTCATGGCCATGCACGCCGCCGGGGTGACCACTGCCGTCGCGGCCTGCGGCACCGCGTTCGGTGAGGAGCACCTGCAGATACTGCGCCGTCTCATGCTGGACGACAACTACTTCCGCGGCGAGTTGATCTACACCTTCGACGGGGACGAGGCCGGGCAGAAGGCCGCCATGCGCGCCTTCGAGGGGGACCAGCAGTTCACCGGGCAGTCCTACGTCTCGGTGGCGCCCGACGGCATGGACCCGTGCGATCTCCGCCTCGAGCGCGGCGATGCCGCGGTCCGGGATCTCGTCGCCAGGCGGGTCCCTATGTTCGAGTTCGTCGTCCGGACGATGATCGCCGATTACCCACTCGATTCCGCGGATGGGCGCCTGCAGGCACTCCGCCGGGGCGTACCCGTCGTGGCGGGGATCAGGGACGAGACGCTCCGCAACGAGTACGCCCGACAACTCGCCGGATGGGTCGGCTGGGCGGATCCGACCGAGGTCCTCGACCAGGTCCGGGTAGAGGCCCGGCGGCCGAAGAGGAAGCAGGAGCCGCGGCGCGCCCGCCGGTTCGACAACACGGAGACGCCACCCGTCGGCGACCCGACGAAACCGGCGCTCGAGCTACCGGATCAGCGCACGCCCCGGCTCTGGCCGGAACGGGAGAGCCTCAAACTCGCCCTGCAGTACCCGGAGTACGCGGGGGAGTACTTCGACGGTCTGCCGGTGGACGCGTTCACGCATCCCACCTACCAGGCGATCCGCCAGGCCATCAGTGAAGCCGGAGGCTGCGGTAACGCCCACGACGGCGTCGACTGGTTGTCGAAGGTCGCCGGGGAAATGGATGATCTGGTCGGGCAGCATCTGGTCTCCGGTCTGGCAGTGGAGCCGATCCACTGCGAGGACGGGGAACTGGGCCGGTACGCCGACAGCGTGCTGTCCAGGCTGCAGGAGGTCCGCGTCGGCAACCAGATCGCGCAGCTCAAGGGGCAGCTGCAGCGGATGCGCCCCTCGGATGATGAACTGGCGTACAACTCGATGTTCGCCGACCTCGTCGCGCTGGAGCAGGCGCGTCGGGAACTTCTGGACCGGGCATTCAGGACCGGCTGAACCCGGCACCACCCGTCGGACCGTCAGTGGGGTGACAGTTCGATGGTCTTGACCCCGTAGAGGACACCGCCGCGGAGCATCCGGAACACCCTGGACACGATCTTCATGCTGATGCTGATCGGGCTGCACGTGTCATCGTCCCCGACCGCCCGCCAGCCCGGTGCCAGCGCCGCCAGATGGCGGGAATCCTCGATACCGAAGGTGTAGACGGCGCCGGTGCGCTTGGTGATCTCGGACCTGGTCGGGCGTCGGATGATACTCGCGTGGTGCGCATCGCAGACGAACCGCGCCGGGGCGGACATGTGCCGCCCGATGTCGGCGAGAATCTGTGTGACATCGTCGCGGGTCAGGTACATGAGCAGGCCCTCCGCGACGAACACGGTGGGTACCGTTGCATCGACGCCGTTGATCCACCCGGGTTCGGTAACGGAGGCGTCGATGAGTTGCGTGTCGTCGTCCGGGATCATCCTGGACCGGAGTTCCAGGACCTTCGTCCTGTCGATCCCGAGCCAGGACGCGTCGATGTCTGCGAGGCGTGACGCGCGGTTGCACAGACCGATGCCGAGGGTGACCACCTGAATCTTCGTTGCCTCGTGGTCGGCGGCGAACTGCCGGACGCGGCCGTCCATGGCCATCGACCGCCACACGGTTCCCGCGAGGTTCGATTTGCCGGTCAGCACGAGGTCGTGTGGGTCGGATCCGGCGGCCCGGCCGACCTCGACCAGTTTCCGCCACACCTCCCGGGCCTGATCGTCGTGCCATTCGGGTATGCGGTAGCGCTCACCCGCCGTGGCGCGCGAGTACACCGTAGTCGCCAGCGTTGCACCGACGTTGTCTCCGTAGAGGTCCGCTGTCGCGGTCATTTTCGTCCGCCTCTCACCTGGTGCCGACGGCCCCCGGTGCGGGCCCGTCGCAGGAGAAAGCCACCGTGGCCGCATCCTGCATCAGTGAGAATACGCCGCTTTGCAGCAGCGCGGAACGGTGGCGCGAAACGGTGGCTGTTGGGTGTACGAAACCGGGGTCAGTCCTCGTCGGGTTCAAGGATCGTCTGGTCGGCACCCGTGCCCCTCCGAAGATCCTTGACTTCCTTCATCCGGGGCTCCGGGTCAAGTTTGTTGGCGACGGCCTTCCTGGTTGCGGTGACAGCCGCGCGGGCGACCGGGGACTCGACCGCCATGGTGTACCCCTTCTTGAGCTGGTGGTACCGCTTTCGGCCGGCCTTGGTACCGAAGACATAACCTGCGGCCGCGCCGACGACGAACTGGATCATGTGTGGAGGATGCTCCTTGATAGGGGGCTTGAGGTCGATGTTCTCACTCTACCGAACGCGTTGACTGGCGGCACTGATCCGCGACCTGTGGCCGATCGATGCTGGTTGAACGAACCGCGCGCCCACCGGGTAGGACGGAAATGTTGTTAGTCTTGGGGCGGTTCCGCGCCCTGGGGCCGGTGGAGCGCGGGGACGGCGCACTATACGAACCTCCACCGATATCGCGAGGAGGATATGTGGCATTGTCCCGAACTGTCTGGTTCGACGCCGAGCAACTGCGCACGGCCGTCGCCATGAGCACCGTCATCGACCGGGTCCGTGAAGCACTGATCGGTCTGCACGAGGGGGAGTTCGAGATCCCGTTGCGCTTCGCCCCGGGGGTGGGAAACTTCCTCGTGATGCCGGTCCGGCATATCGCTAGCGAGACTCTCGCGGTGAAGTCGCTGTCAGCCAATTTCACCGGACGTCGACCGGCGCTCTCCGGGACGCTGACGTGGGAGGAATGGCACACCGAACGGCACATCGGCGCCGACGCCGCTGAGGCCACAGCCATGCGGACGGGCGCCGTCAGCGGTGTCGCGGCGGACCTGCTCGCCGCGCCCGATGCCCGTGACCTGACGGTGATCGGCGCCGGGGGACAAGCGCCCGACCAGATCCGAGCGGTCCTCGCAGTCCGCCCCATCAGCTCAGTCACGGTCGCCGCCCTGACCCGGGAATCAGCGGAGGCGTGTATCGCGCGGGTTGACGGCGAATTCCCGGATGTTCGGTTCATCGCCTCCGACGAACCCCGCGCCGCCGTCGCCGGTGCGGACATCATCTGCTGCGTCACTCCGTCGACGGAGCCTTTGTTCACCTTCAATGATCTCAAACCCGGAGCGCACGTCAATCTCATCGGGGCCTATCGCCCGGCGATGCGTGAGATGTCCGGTGCGGACGTCGCCCGTGCCCGATTGTTCGTCGATGATGTCGAGGCCGTCGCTGCTGAGTCGGGGGAGATCATCGAGGCTCTGGAGACAGGGGGGCTGGTGCGCGAGGATTTGCGCACCCTCGGGTCCGCTCTCGCCACGGGGGAAATGGGCCATGACCCCGCCCGCGTCACCGTGTTCAAATCCGTCGGTGTCGCCGTGCAGGACTGGGCGCTCATGCGTGCGCTCGTCGACACGACCGCTGTGGCCGGGTCGGACTGACGCACTGTACGACGAAAAGACCGGGCGGTGGGAACCGTCCGGTCTTTTCTGTGAGCTCCCCCAACTGGACTCGAACCAGTAACCCTTCGATTAACAGTCGAATGCTCTGCCAATTGAGCTATGGGGGAATATCGTGATTGTCTTCCGGGAAGCACCCGGGCAACGGAGAGTTACTATATCGGCGCCTGTCGGGGATGGCAAATCACCACTTCACGATCCCCTTCCGCGGTTTTGCTCCGGACTTGCCGGACCGGTGTGACCGGCGGGTTGTGGCGTGGTTATACTGTCACCCGACCGGCGATCACAGACCGTCGGAATGGGGCTGTAGCTCAGTCGGTTAGAGCCGCGGACTCATAATCCGCTGGTCCCGGGTTCGAGCCCCGGCGGCCCCACCGTGATACCCCGCTGCACGTGCAGCGGGGTATCACGCGTTTCGTGGTGGTCTCTCGACAGGGGCGGATATCCGAGTTGGGCCGCGATCCCGCGGTTCCGTCCCCCACTGTCTCTGGGTGTGGCGGGTCGCCGGATAACTTCGGGTGGCTGTGCGGGCGATAATGTCGGGGGTATTCTCATGATTACCCCCGGTGTGTGGGGTGGCACGGGGGGTTTATTCGTGGTCGGATGGGGCACATGCTCACCGTCGACCCCTCGATTCTGGGGATTTATCGCAGTCTTGACCTCATCGGTGTCCTGTTGAACGGCGCCATCGGTGGGACGATCGCCCGGCAACGAAACTTCGATATCATCGGGTTTTCCGTGCTCGCTCTGCTCTCCGCGCTCGGTGGCGGCATGGTTCGGGACACTCTGCTGCAGCAGGGGCCACCGGCGGCGATCGCCGAGCCGCTGTACATGGGTGTTGCCGTTGCAGGCGGGGTGCTGGCCATGGTCATTCATCTCAAGGGGCGGGCCTGGGAGTTGTTTCGGGTGCACGGGGATGCGGTGATTCTCGGGGTGTGGGCGGTGACCGGTTCGACGAAGGCGCTCAGCTATGGGCTGCCTGCGGCGTCGGCGGTGTTCATGGGGGTTCTCACGGCGGTCGGTGGTGGGATGATCCGGGATGTCGCGTGTGGGGAGATTCCGTCGATCTTCGGTGGGAACACACTCTATGCCACGCCTGCGATCACGGCGGCGACGACGATGGTCATGTTCAACTGGGCGGGTCATGATGGTGTGGGGATGATTGCGGCCACCGTCTGTGGTGCCGGTTTTGCGATTCTCGCGTACTGGCGTGGTTGGGTTCTGCCTGCGAATCCGGAGTGGGCGCCCGTGAATATGACGGCGGCTCAGATGGTGAAGGCGCTCAAGCGGGCGGAGCGCAAGGGGGAGCGTGAGGGTATTGCCGAGGGCCGGCGTGAGGGTCATGCAGAGGGTGTCGCCGAGGAGCGTCGACGGTGGCGGGATTCGGGTGGGGAGGACCCGGATGGTCCTGACTGATTCCGGGAGGTACTTTCATTCACTGTTCTGAGCTGGGACTATGCGCCAAAAAAATATAGACAGATATGTCTATATTGACCATACAGATCGGTACGGAGTAGGGTTGCTGACATGAGTTTCCGTCAGCCCCCGCGCATGTCTCCCGGCACCGCGACCCGAGTGGTCGCCCGCTGTCGCCCGTACATGTGTGCGCTGTGCCGCTGTCGCTGACTCTCGGACTCAGGCGTGATTGCTGTCGTTTGTATTGAACTGCGCGACGGAACGCCCGCATCTCCCGTGGAACCGCAGTCGGACTGTACGGCGACTTTCCGTGTTCGTGAATCCATACCACTCGTTTGAATCCAAACTCTCTAAGGAAACATTGACGTGTCTACATCAATCTCCGGCTCTCCTGCACGCTCTGACGGGGTGCAGAAACCCGATGCGGAGGCGCCCACGAAGCGCTCGAATCCGCTGACCAGCTTCGGCGCCCAGATCATCTACGGTCTGATCGCCGGCCTCATCCTCGGCCTCGTCGCCAGATCCATCGGTGGTGAAAATTGGCTTGCCACCACGTTGACGGCGATTGGATCGGCTTATGTCGGTCTGCTCAAGGTCCTCATTCCACCGCTGGTGGTCACCGCTGTCGTGACGTCGATTGCGAATCTCCGTCAGGTCACCGATGCGGCTCGTCTCGCGTGGCAAACACTGCTTTGGTTCGCCATCACTGCCTTCGTGACGGTCTTCGTGGGTATCGGTATCGGTCTGTTGATGCACCCCGGACGTAGTGCCAGCATTGATGTTGCTGCGGCTGCGGCTCCCGGATCCATTGGAAGCTGGTCCGCGTTCATCCAGTCCCTGGTTCCGAGTAACATCCTCGGTCTTGACCTTTGGGTGCGTGGTTCAGGTGACAATCTCTCTGTCAACCCCGATTTCAATGTTCTGCAATTGCTCCTGATCTCCATCGCCTTTGGTATCGCTGCTGTCAAGGTCGGTAAGGATGCGGAGCCTGTGCTCGGAGTCGCCCGTTCACTGCTCACCATCATCCAGAAGGTGCTCTGGTGGATCATCCGGCTCGCGCCCATCGGTACCGCGGCGCTGATCGGCAAGGCGGTTGCAGTCTACGGTTGGGAGACCCTCGGCTCCCTCGGTAGTTTCGTCCTGGCGATCTACATCGGTCTCGCCCTCGTGATCGGTGTCGTCTACCCGCTGGTACTGAAATTCAACGGACTGTCGATCGCACAGTTCTATCGCAAGGCATGGCCGGTTACCTCCCTCGGTTTCGCGAGTCGTTCTTCGATGGGCACCATGCCGGTCACCGAACGGACTGTGGTTGGTGCGTTGGGAGTGCCCCGTGCCTACGGGTCCTTCGCGGTGCCGCTCGGTGCGACGACAAAGATGGATGGTTGCGCCTCGATTTATCCTGCCATTGCCGCGATTTTCGTGGCGGAGTTCTACGGAATCAACTTGGGGCTGACTGATTACCTGCTGATCGTGTTCGTCTCCGTCATCGGGTCCGCAGCGACTGCGGGCACCACCGGTGCGATCGTGATGCTCACGTTGACGCTGTCCACACTCGGTTTGCCGCTCGAAGGCGTCGGACTTTTGCTTGCCGTCGACCCAATCCTGGACATGGGGCGTACCGCGGTCAACGTCACAGGTCAGGCGTTGATCCCCACCATCGTCGCCAAACGGGAGGGAATCCTCGACGAGGAACTCTTCGCATCCGACCGAACGGCAGCCAGCGCAGAAGGCTGACGATGCCAGCCATGTGAAAAGGAGGCCCCGGAATAATCGGGGCCTCCTTTTTCTCGGCTCAGTTCTCCAGGTGCCGGGCCAACCAATCGACGATCGGTGGAACGTGTGTCACAGCCGGGTCCGGGTGTCCGGTCATCAGTGCTCGTGCGATCGGAGAATCCGGCGCCTCGATGACGCTGACATCTCCGCCGTGGGCACGCCAGGATTCCCCGAGAGTCTTCGAGTCGTGGCCGTTCACCACCAGATCAGACATGTGATAGGTCAGCAGGACGGGAACAGTCGGTGCTCGGGTCCCGAGTTCCTGCCTGTGGAACTCTGCACGTACCTCGGGCATCCGGTCGATGACATCGATGAGACTCTCACCCGTGGTGGTGAGGGACGAGGCCTTCCGGAACGCTGTCGGAAGAAAAACTCCGGGGGTGCATGTTCGCCGCATGTCCTCGATCATCTGTCGGCCCTCGTCGGTGAGGATGCGCTCCATATCCGCCCGGATCGTCGGGGAATGACGCATCTGGGTGTCGGTGGCCATCAGCATCAGCCCCATGGTCAGGCTGCCATCAGCATCCGCTGTCAGTTGCCGGAAATTGTAGGGAGGCGAAGAGACCGCGACCGCCCGTAGATTGAGTTCCGGGGTGTACTCGTGGGCGTTCTCCGCCATCCAGCCCGTCGCTGCTCCTCCCTGTGAATGGCCGGTGGCGACAACGGGAGCTCCCGGCCGGTTGAGCAGAGTCAGGGCTGCGATGCCTGCATCTGCTGCGGCGCGACCCGTTGCGACGTTGTCCATGTAGGGGTGAAGGCCGGGTGATCCAAGTCCGGGATAGTCGGTGACGACGACATCGATGCCTCGATCAAGTAAGAGGTGCGCACGGAAATAGTCCGGTGCGGTCGCGGACAGCTCGGGGTGCACCGGGTCGAAGGTGACACCTGTGCGGACGACGTTGGAGAACGCGCACACGTCGTCCATTCCCTGGGTGACGGGTGCGATTACCGCCAGGGGGCGTTCCCCCGGTCCAGTCCACGGTCTGTGTGTTCGCATCAGCAGTGCGGTAGCTGGAATCTCGACGTTGTCCGAATTGAGTGTGGAGTAGGTGAATGTCGTGTCATCGCTGATGTCGAGTGGGGTGCCGTCGGTGAAGACCCGGGTGGGGTGCTCTGGTCCGGGAATACCGTGATCGGGCAGTGGTCCTGACCAAAGGACTGCGTCCTGTCCCGGTTCAGGGGCCGGATCGGGGGGCGCCGCAGTGGCGATGCTCGTCGTGGTGGTGAGGATGGCGGTGGCGATCAGGGTCGCAAGTACCGCTCGGGATCTGAAGGGTGTTGGTGACATGGAGTAGGGGCTCCCAGAACTCTGTGGGCGGTTGGCGGGCTTTTTGGGGTAGTTCATTTTAAACACCCGTTAGAATCACCGATATGCAGCGCAGCGCTACCGAGCTCCTCGATTCCCTCGCGGGTTGGCCCGTCGAACACGTCTCTGCGGCGGTGATCGCGGACGGGAAGGTACGATCCATTGGTGACGCTGAACGTCCCTATGAGCTGGCTAGTGTGACCAAGCTACTCTCCGCCTGGGGCGTCCTCGTGGCGGTCGAGGAGGGGATCTTCGAGTTGGATTCGGAGGTCGGGCCAGATGGGGCGACGGTCCGGCACCTTCTCTCCCATGCTGGTGGCGTTGGTTTCGCCTCACGGGAGCTGGAGCGGGCACCAGGGGTGAGGCGGATCTACTCATCCGCAGGCTTCGAGATCCTCGCTGATGTCATTGCCGCTGAAGCCGAGATGGATTTCGCCTCATATCTCCGGCAGGCGGTCTTCGCTCCGCTCGGTATGACAGGGACCTCGCTGGAGGGATCCGCCGGACACGGGGCGGTGTCCACGGTCCGGGACCTGACGGTCTTCGCCCGAGAGATCCTTGACCCGGTCCTGCTCCATCCGGTGACCGTGGCTGAAGTGATCGAGGTGCAGTTCCCGGAACTGGATGGCGTGGTTCCCGGCTACGGCATGCAGAAACCGTGCCCCTGGGGTCTCGGCTTCGAGATCCGGGGTCGCAAGAACCCGCACTGGACCGGGGCGTCGATGCCGAGCGATACGGCCGGGCATTTCGGCCAGTCGGGTACTTATCTCTGGGTGCATCGACCGACAAAGAGGGCGATGGTCGTGCTGACCGACCGGGATTTCGGTGCCTGGGCGAAACCGCTCTGGGCAGAGACCAATGATGCGGTGTGGAGGAAACTCGACACCGAGTGATTCTCAACTTGAGGTTGAAAAAATGGGGGGATCAAGTTGGTGTCGAGAGTTGCCGGTGTGATCTATGTTGCCTGAAACTGGGGCCAGGATAGCCCGCTGTTGTTCATCCATTGCTCTCTGATAGCTCTTTTCACGGGGCAGGAGTTTAGTCGGACAGGCGGGGGCGCGGACAGAGGCCGTTGGGGAAGACGAACCTCGTCTTGCACCGTGTCCACCACGGGATCACCCGCATGATGTAACCATCGTGCGTTTCAGCCGTGATGACATGGTGTTCGTGCTGCCCATTGCGAGGACATCCGTGACACAGCAATCATCATGCTCTACAACGCCTGCCCTACGCGACGGCTACGGCACCACCACGCCGAATCCGTTCGCTGCTGCTCAGGCGGACGTTGTCTATGCGCGTCTCCATATCATCGGGCTACCGGTCACGCTCCGGCCGGTGGTCGAGTCCGCCATGGCTGTGTGCCTGCCGACACCGGGAATTGCGGTGCCACCGGGGGTCGATCCACTGACCGCTGAGTGGTGTACGCGCTGGCACCGCTCTGACACCGTGCCGCGGGCCGTCGATTGTGATCAACTGCTGAGTGGTGCCCGAAAAGAACTCCTCCGCCTGTCCAGGCTCTTGGACGGACTCGGTTCCGCGCACGAATTTGATGTGGAGCTGACGGTTTCGGACATTCAATCGACGGAGGACGGGTGATGGCTTTCACAGCCACCCGGAGGATCAATCAGAGGGGCCACCGGCGGCACGCTCCTCGACGAGCGTCACGATGTCGGCGACAGTGCCGAAACGGTCCATGTCGGTGTCGACGATCCGGATCCCGAATGCATCCTCCAGGCGCACAGCTATCTCGACGAGTGACAGGGAGTCGATGGCGAGATCAGCGATCCGGGCTTCAGCGTCCACTTCCTCCGGTTCAAGGCCCGTGGCGGTCGCGATGATGTCCATGACGGAGGTCAGCGTGCCGGTACCCGGCTCGGCGGCGTGGGTGATGGGTTCGGTGAGTGACATCTCGGCGGGGGTCCTTCGCTATTGATCGACCGGGTTGAGGCAGTACTGCCACTGCTCAGGTTACTGGCACGCGACCGTGTCAGACCAACGGGCCTGGAGACGGTAGTGTGTGATCAATCATTCCCGTCAGCTCAACCATCAGGAAGGACGTCATGGTCCTGGATCCCGGGCGCGCAGCAAACGCGCTACGCCGCATCTCCCACCGGATAACCCCGTGGGGGCGCTCCGGTCTTCGCACCGTTCGTGCAGGCATACAGACGGATGGGATCCGCCCCGGACTCACCGACATCGACCGTCGTGGAATCGTGGCCAACGATGGAATCGACCTCCACTACTACGAGATCGGTCCGGAACACGCGGACACCACCGTCGTCTTCGTGCACGGATTCACGCTGACCGCCGAATCATGGTTCTTCCAGGTGGATCACCTGCGTCGCGACCACCCTGATGTCCGGTCCGTGCTCCTTGATCTCCGCGGCCATGGCGCCACCGGAATGGTCCCGCCCGAACGTTGCACGATCGACGGAGCAGGAGATGACGTCCTGGCGGTGATCGCAGAACGGGTTCCAACCGGCAGAGTCATCTTGGTCGGTCACTCCATGGGAGGAATGATCCTGATGAGTCTCGTCCGGCGCTGTGGGGAGGAACTGCGCAGCCGCATCGGTGGTGTGATCACCGTTTCCACCGCGATGGAACCGATGGCGTCCGGTGGCATCGCCCAGATCATCGATAATCCTGTGGCAGATAAGGTGCACGGGGTCATTTCCCGGAATCCGGAGGAATCCGACAGGATCCGGAAAGAGATGATGGAGATGCTGGCGCCCCTGCTGGCCGTGACGATCTTCCAGCGTAACGGCACCGACTACGATGTCATCGAATTTCACGCCGACCAGATCCACGAGACCCCGGCAGAGACCTACATCGGGTTTTTCTCGGAGCTCCAGAGCCACGAGGAACTCGCTGCGGCGCCCTATCTGAGTGAGGTTCCCGGATATGTGGTGGTCGGTGACAAAGACAATGTGACCCCCGTGGAGCAGGCGGAACGCGCCGTCGAACTCTGGCCCGGAGCGAAACTTCGGGTCATTCCCGATGCCGGGCACATGGTGATCCTCGAGGCACCCGATTCCATCAACCGGATCATCGACGAAGCCATCCTGGCGGAGCACCCAGCGGTTCCCCACACGAGCTGAACATCACCGGAGGAAGTCGAACCAGCCACCGCTTCCTGCGGACTGTCCCGGTGCCAGGGTCTTCACCTTGATATCGCCGCCGAAAATGAATCCCCCGACCTCGATCTCGGGACCTCTGGGCCGACCTGTCTCCGCGATGCGAATATCGCCCAATATCGTCGTCGTGGTCACGCTCACAGACACCCCTTCCGGGATGATCATCGTGCAGTCTCCGAACAGGCCCATCAACGTGATGCGACACGAATTGGATTCCATCGTGGTCTCCCGCAGATCCAGTGTGACATCCCCGAGGAGCGGATGGATCCGCAGCTCCCGGGGCAGACACCAGGCGCCTCGCCTGGTGACGTCCCCGAGCACAGCGGTGATGGTTTTCCGGGCGGGAGCCGGGAAACCTGCACGATCCGGGATCGGTGCAGCGACTCGTGGGACGATCGCGCGGATGTCGTCGGGATTCTCGGCGGCCCAAACCGCCGCGGACAGCTCACTGAACGTTCCGAGATCCAGCTGTCCCCGCCCCACGGCCCTGATCAGTTCCGCTTCGGTCTCATCACGTAGTTGACGGTGCGGGATCTCACCGGACCCACCGGTTGTTCCTGACCCGCCCAGCGTTGAATCCATGTCAACGATACTAGTGGGGCAGTCCCGGGCGGCGTGCCGCTGATCGTCTATGGGGATATTTAAGGATTGCCTAAGAGAAGGGCTTTCGCCCCGGAAACTCAATTTCCGGGGCGAAAGCCCTTCAAGGAGAAGCGTCGACGACCCGGTCAGACTACCGTCGGATCCGTGATCTCGAACTTCGTGGCGGCATTGTCCGCCACGGAGACATCGATTGCGCCCTCACGGGCGAGGGCCGCGAGAACGGCCACGACGACGGATTCGGCGTCAGTGTTGAAGAACCGGCGGGCCGCCCGGCGGGTGTCAGAGAAACCGAAACCGTCGGTCCCGAGAGTGGTGTAGTCCCCCGGCACCCACTTGCGGATCTGCTCCGGCAGCGTGGTGGCGAAGTCGGAGACCGCGACGAACGGCCCCTCGACGTCAGCGAGCTTGCGCTGCACGAACGGGGCCTCGAACTCCTCGGCGGGGTGACGCAGTTGCTGGAGGTCATGGGCCTGGCCGTCGCGGGCGAGTTCGTTCCAGGAGGTGACGGAGAAGATGTTGGTGCGCACACCGTACTCCTCGCCCAGGATTCTCTTGGCTTTGAGCGCAGCCTGCATACCGATGCCGGAGGCGAGAATCGAGGCTTCGTGGCCTGCACCTTCACCGGCGGGATCATAGAGGTAGATGCCCTTGTGCAGGCCCTCCACATCCAGGTTCTCCGGCTCCTTCGGCTGGGGCGTCGGCTCGTTGTAGATCGTGATGTAGTAAATCACGTTCTCGCCGCGGCCCGGACCGTACATCCGGTCGATGCCCTCACGGATCAGATGAGCCAGCTCGTAAGCGAACGCCGGGTCATAGGTGATGACGGCCGGGTTGGTGGACGCCAGGATCGGGGAGTGGCCGTCCATGTGCTGCAGGCCCTCACCGGTCAGGGTGGTGCGTCCAGCCGTCGCGCCGAGGAGGAATCCGCGTGCCATCTGGTCGGCGGCGGCCCAGATCGAGTCGCCGGTGCGCTGGAAACCGAACATCGAGTAGAAGATGTAGAGCGGGATCATCGGCTCACCGTGGGTGGCGTATGACGTACCCGCGGCCATGAACTCACCCATGGAGCCGGCTTCGTTGATGCCCTCGTGCATGATCTGGCCGTCGACGGCCTCACGGTAGGAGAGCATGAGGTCGTGGTCGACTGGGGTGTACTTCTGACCGTGGGGATTGTAGATCTTCAGTGTGGGGAACCAGGAGTCCATGCCGAAGGTACGTGCCTCATCGGGGATGATCGGGACGAACCGCTCGCGCAGCTCCTTGTCGCGCATGAGTTCCTTGAAGGTACGCACGAGGGCCATGGTCGTGGCTACCTGCTGCTTGCCGGATCCCTTCCGGAGTGATTTCAGTGCATCCATGTCCGGGACCTCGAGTGGCGTGTAGGAATCGCGGCGCTCGGGCACGAAGCCGCCGAGCTCCCGGCGGCGCTCGAGCATGTACTTGATCTCCTCGGAGTCCCTACCGGGGTGGTAGTACGGCGGAAGGTAGGGATCCTTCTCGAGTTCCTCGTCGGAGATCGGGATCTGCTGCTTGTCGCGGAACAGCTTCAGATCATCGAGGGTGAGTTTCTTCATCTGGTGGGTGGCGTTGCGGCCCTCGAAGTTGTGTCCCAGCCCGTAGCCCTTGATGGTGTGCGCCAGGATCACCGTCGGGCGGTCCTTCGTCTCCATCGCCCGCTGGTAGGCGGCGTAGATCTTGCGGTAGTCGTGGCCACCACGCTTGAGCTTCCAGATCTCCTCGTCGGTCATGTCCTCGACGAGCTTCTTCGTCTCCGGTGTGCGGTTGAAGAACTCCTCACGAACGAACTTGCCGTCGTTGGCCCGGAACGTCTGGAAGTCGCCGTCGGGGGTGGTGTTCATCAGGTGGACGAGCTCACCGGTCTTGTCCCGCTCGAACAGCTCATCCCACTCGCGGCCCCAGACCACCTTGATGACTGACCAGCCGGCACCGCGGAAGAAGGACTCGAGTTCCTGGATGATCTTGGTGTTGCCACGGACGGGACCATCGAGACGCTGCAGGTTACAGTTGATCACGAAAGTCAGGTTGTCGAGGTTGTTCAGAGCGGCGAGCTGGATCAGGCCACGCGATTCAGGCTCATCCATCTCACCGTCACCGAGGAACGCCCAGACGTGCTGTTGCGAGGTGTCCTTGATTCCGCGGTTGTGCAGGTAGCGGTTGAACCGCGCCTGGTAGATCGCGTCCATCGGGCCGAGGCCCATCGACACGGTCGGGAACTCCCAGAACTCGGGCATGCCGTGCGGGTGCGGGTAACTGGGCATGCCCCCCTGCGGACGGGAGACCTCCTGCCGGAAACCATCCATGTCATCCTCGCTGAGCCGGCCCTCGAGGAATGCGCGGGCATACACACCGGGGGAGGCATGCCCCTGGAAGAATACCTGGTCACCGCCGCCGGGATGGTCCTTTCCGCGGAAGAAGTAGTTGAAGCCCACCTCGTACAACGGAGCGGAGGACGCGTAGGTGGAAATGTGTCCGCCGACCTCAATTCCAGGTCGCTGGGCACGGTGCACCATGATCGCGGCATTCCAGCGCATCCACTTGCGGTAACGGCGTTCGATGGACTCGTCGCCCGGGAACTCGGGCTCCATCTCGGTCGGGATGGAGTTGACATAGTCCGTGGAGGTGAGCGGAGGTAGGGGGACCCGTTTCGCCGTGGCACGCTCCAGAAGGCGGAGCATGAGGAATCGAGCGCGGTCAGGGGTGGCCTCAGCGAGAAGCCCGTCCAGGGACTCCATCCACTCGCGGGTCTCCTCGGGGTCCGAGTCGTTCAGATACGACGCGACACCGTCCCGGATAAGTGCAAAGTTGCTGTCATCGGACGGGTTGGTCGTGGTGTCCTTCTTCTGGGACATACCGAATCCTCCTGTGGATCAATCATCTGGCGCCTGTGTTCGGGCTGTCCGGCCCCGGGGGACCCCTGTTCGGGGGATCCTTCCGGAAGGTGTACCCGTCCCCACGGTCAGTGGGGAAACGCACGTGTCCCCACAAGGATACGGGTCCCGCCGAGATATCGGCGTCCCGGGCGATACCTTCTGGAACAAACCTGTTGTGAGCACCGGTTTTATGGTTCGTTGCGTGATGGAACCGCGGGAGAGGTTGTTTCGGGGGCAAGATGTGGCGCGCAATAATTCCTGAAAAACACCGGGTGATGGACCATTGGCGGAGGAAACCCGGTAGCGTGTACTAACGAGATCACATCAACCGGGGAGACTCCGGTCCCTTTTTACCCGGCCACACGGCCCGGTACAGGGGCGGGCCACGTTCCCGGATCATATTTAGGAGGAAATACACAGTGAGCGACGCTCCGGGCGCGGCCAAAGAAAGCGCCCAGGATTACGCCATGCTTCTCGGGGTCAAGCCGGACCACATCGTCCAGGAGGTCGGCTGGGACGAAGACTGCGACACCGACATCAGTGAAGCGGTCGAAGACGTCATCGGGGAAGCTCTCCTTGATGAAGACACCGATGAAATCTGCGACATCGTTCTGCTGTGGTGGCGCGAAGAAGACGGTGATCTCGTGGACGGGTTGGTCGACTCGATCCGACCCATCGCCGAGAATGGTCGGATCTGGTTGCTGACCCCGGGGGCGGGTAGACCGGGACACATTGAACCCGGGCTGATCGCGGAGTCCGCCCAGCTCGCGGGACTCGTCCAGACGTCCGCCGAGCGACTCGGCGCATGGCAGGGGTCCTGCCTCGTGCAGAGCGGGAAGAAGCGCTAACTTCGTTGATCCGACGGGACCCGTGATAGAGTTACCGTCGTTGTTGACCGTGCTCGTGAGCAGTCGTGCTCGAGTTCGGTGCGCGCGCCTTTAGCTCAGCTGGAAGAGCAGCTGGTTTACACCCAGCAGGTCGGCGGTTCGAGCCCGTCAGGGCGCACCACAACAGAAACGGCCCGGTCGAGAATGTCGAGCGGGCCGTTTCTGTGTGCCATCTGTGTGGAGAATATACAGGTGGTCGGCCCTTTGCACAGGCTGAGAAAAGGGGCAGGGTGGGGCGCTACGATGGCGGATATGTTTCTCGATGTTCCCCCGGTTTCTGGACTCAGCGACCCATTCCCGATACGTGTCTCGGACGTGTCCCCGGGTGGAGTGGTGCGGATCGGCGTCCGGACCACGGATGCTGCAGGGGTCGCCTGGTCCTCGCTGACCGAGTTCACTGCCGACAGCGAGGGACGAGTGGACACCTGCTCATCCCTGCCGGGGTCCGCTGAATGGAGTCCCGCGAACAGTCTGGGGCCGTTGTGGACGCTCCGACCGGAGCACGGAACACCCGGTTACGGGTTCTCCCTGGAACCGTCCGGCGCGGTCGGACTGGACATTCGCGTCCGGAGCACCGGTGCAGCCCTCGGTGCCGGTGCGTCACGTACGATCGGACGGCGCGCCCGCGAGGTCGGCGCGCCGACGGCGCCGGGAATCACGGCGGCGCGTTTCTTCGTCCCCGACGATGGTGCGCCGCATCCCGGAGTGGTGCTGCTCGGCGGTGCCGAGGGTGGTCTTCCGGCAGCAGCGGCAGCCGAGCTCGCGGACCGTGGCTGGTCCACCGTCGCCTGGGACTGGTTCCCGCGGGAATCCGGTGGAGTCGATGTTGGGGACCTCCGTGCGGCGCTCCGTGTGTTCGTGGATCACCAGCTGGTCGCCGGTGACCGTGTCGCACTGATCGGGCGGGGACGGGGGGCGGAACTCGCGTTGCTCCTCGCTGTGGGGGAGCCTGACCTGGTCGGCCCGGTCGTCGCGCATTCGCCTACGGACGTCCGCACGAACGATCCACACGCGGCCCCCTCGGCCACGACGTACCTCGGAGATGCCTGCCCGGTGTTGGACCTACCCGCCCCGGAACTCGGCTCGGTCTTCGCCCGCCTCCGGTCGAGGCTTCGACCGGCATTGGCCCACAGACCACTGGAACTCGCCAGCTACTACGCGGACGCGCGCCGCGAGGCCGGGAACGAAGCCGTGGCCGCGGCCCGGATTCCGGTCGAACACATTCGTGGTCCGCTGCTGGTCACCGCAGGAACCTCTGACGCGGTGTGGGATTCCGAGACCATGGCTGGGGCACTGGCCCAGCATGCCGCCGAGGCCGGAATCGACGCCTACGCCGTCGTGTACCCGGGTGCCGGACACGGGGTCGGGTGGCCGTTCACCCCGGCGGGACTGCCCATACCCGATACAGCCACCGCCTACGGGTCCACGGTACTGCTCGGCGGTGACCGGACCTCATCCGGCGCGGCAGCCACGCGGTCTCGGGACGTGGTACTCGAGTTTCTCGGACAGGTCCACGGCGGGGAGACACCGTGAGTACCGGGATCCTCGCCGGGGTCCTCGCCGATCGGGTGATCCCGGATCCCCGGCGTGGACATCCGGTCGCTCTGTTCGGGACCTGGGCCGCGTGGTTGGAGAGGCGCTGCTACCGGGACTCAAGGGCCGCAGGGTGCGTGCATCTCGTGCTCTCGGTGGCCCTTCCGGTGGCTGTGACGGTGATCGCGTCACGTCACGCCCCCCGGTTGACGAACACCGTCTGCTTGTGGGCGGCTCTGGGCGGCACGATGCTGGAGCGGACCGGTACCCGGATGGCGGATGCCCTCGAGTGCGGGGACACGACCACTGCGCGGGAACTGGTGCCGTGGCTGTGTTCCCGTGATCCTGCGCTTCTCGACGGCGGGGACATGGCGAGAGCCGCGGTCGAGTCGCTTGCGGAGAACACTTCCGATGCTGCCATCGCACCGTTGGTCTGGGCGGCGATCGGTGGTGCACCGGCGGTGGTCGCGCACCGGGCGGTCAACACGCTCGATGCGATGGTCGGTTACCGGAACGACCGCTACCGGAACTTCGGATGGGCGGCCGCCCGAATGGATGACGTACTGGCATGGCTGCCCGCCCGGACTACGGCCCTGGTGCACACCGGACTGGCCGCCGCCGCGGGACGGGGGACTGACGCCGTACGTGCCTGGCGGGAGGATGCACCGTCTCACCCGAGCCCCAATGCCGGCATTGTGGAAGCAACCGCTGCGGCCGCGCTGGGCGTGCGCCTCGGGGGTGCCACCGCCTATGCGCACGGAGTCGAGAACCGGCCCGTCCTCGGTACGGGCCGACCACCGGATGTGGCTGCGATCCGCGACGCCGTCAGGCTGTCCAGGAGGACCCAGGCCATCGTCACCGTCGTTACCGCGGCGGCGACGGTCCTGTTACGCGGTGGTCGTACCAGGACGGGTGGCTGAACCGTGTGCTCTACGTCGGCATCCGCAGAACAGCAGTGTAGAAGCCGTCCTCACGCTTCCCGGAGTGCAGCAACCCGGTTCCCGGGCCCTCCAGGAAACTGAGCGAGGAATCTTCGGCCACGCGGTCGCCCGACATGGCGAGAGCAGCGAGGAGCGACTGCATGGAGTCGACGCCTCCCGATGCGAGTTCGACATCGCCCTCCGGGAGCCCGGTGATTCGCCAGCGGGTCTCCCAGAAATCCTCGCCGCGGTTGACAGGGGCCGCGATCTCCACGGTGACGGAGCTTCCGTCCTCGCGGTGCAAGGTGCGGCTGACCAGGGGTTGGATGGTGTTGTCCACGGCTAGAACCTCTCTTCATTCTTCTCGGCGATGGTGCGGTAGTGATCGGTGTGTCCGGAACCGTAGCGCGCTCGTCTGCGGCGTCGTTCCCGGGGCTGCGGCTGTGGCACGGGGGGCGTCGTTTCGGCCACCACGTCCTGCGCCTCAGTGTCGCGACGCGTCGGGGCGCGTTCCGGAGGATCGGTGTCCCCACCCGGGCCACCGGTCGATACCGGGGCGGCTGCTGCGGCGGACGCCTCCTCGTCCCGTTCCCGGCGGCGTTCCCGGATCTCGGCCCAGATGAAGTAGCCGAGTCCCAGTGGTGCCATGATCCCGAAGGCGATCCACTGGACCCCGTACGAGAGATAGGGGCCCGCATCGAGCTTCGGGAGTGGGATGGGCTCCAGTTCTCCAGGGGAACCTGCGGAAAGCTGGATGTAGTCCCTCCCGAGCGGGACACCCGTGAGCTCAGCTATCTGCTCCGTGGAGATCCCGTGGACCTGGGTGTGATTCTGTTCGGTGACGGGGGAGCGTTCGGGGACCGCCTCGGTCCGGCGGAGATACCCCGAGATGGTGACCTCCTCACCGGGCGCTGCGGGAACCTCCGGTATCTGCCCGGCCTCGACCGGGAGCCAGCCGCGGTTGACCAGGAGAGTCGTGCCGTCGTCGAGTTCGAAGGGGATGAGACCCTGGACCGCTGGCTGGTGATCGACGGGCCGTAGCCGCAGCAACACCTCGTCGTCCGGTAGGTAGTGTCCGTCGAGCGTCACCCGGCGCCACTCCAGATCGGGGTCGACGACCCCGTCGGGCCCCACGAGGGTAGCGACGGGGACCGGATCAGTGTTGAATGCCTGGTCAATGCGCTGGTTTCGGGCGCTGGTGGCCTCGTTCTTCCCCAGCTGCCAGGGGGCCAGAACGGTGAAGGCGGTGTAGGCGAAGATGATCACCACGACGGCGGTGATGACCCAGCCAGGTGTGAGAAACACCCTGAGCACCGACAGTGGACCCGTGGATCCTCCGGGGCGTACTGCTCTGGCGTTCACACCGGCCAGTCTAGTGCCCGCCGGTGGAACTACCGAAAATCACCGCCCCGACATGTCCGCGCAGGTCTCTCTAACCCAGTTGATGAGCCCGGGGACGGCGGCATCGATCTGCTCGCGGACCACGGTGAAATCATCGGCGCTGCCGTAATACGGGTCGGCGCAGTCCCCATCGCCCGCTGCGGGATCGAAACTGCGCAGCAGCCGGATCCGTTCCCGCGGTACGCCGGCGCCGCGCAGTGCGCGGACGTGCCCGGAATCGAGGGCGATGAGCAGGTCGGCGTCGCGGTGTTCGTCACCGAACTGGCTGGCGCGGTGGTCCGAGCCGTCGTGCCCCGAGGATTGGAGCTCCGCGAGCGCCCGCTCATCGGCGGGCTGGCCGACGTGCCAACCACCCATGCCGCAGGATCGGAGGAGAACCTGGCTGGTGAGTCCGGCGTCCTCGACGGCGTCGCGCATGATGACCTCCGCCATGGGGGAGCGGCAGATATTGCCGGTGCACACGAAGACGATGTAGACGTCCTCGGTGCGTTCCCTAACTCTGTTCGTTCCACTCATCGACTATGTCCTCCAGGTGACGGGTGTTGGTCGCTGTCCAGCGTGCCTTGGCGTGTTCGTCGGCGTCGCCGTATCCCCAGGCACAGGCTACTGCATCGATTCCGAAAGTGGCCGCGCCGTCGAAATCGTGGATGCGATCGCCGATCATGAGGATATCGGGTTGGGTTCCGCGGAGAGCCAGGGAGTCGAGGACGTGGGCGATGACTGACTCCTTGGAGCGCCGCGGCCCGTTCTCCTCCGCGGCACCGAGGAAATCGATGAAGTCGATCATCCCGTAGAGCTCAAGGGACTGTCGGGCGAAGTGTTCCCCCTTGGAAGTCGCGGTGCAGACCTGGAACCCTTTCTCCTTCCACCGTGCGAGGAGTTCCCGCATGCCGGGGTAGGGCTCGGCATTCGCCCAGGACCCCTCGCCGTAGTGGCGGAGGTAAATCTCGACGGCCTGATGTGCCTCATCCGGGGTCATGCCGACGGCCCGCATGGTCTGCTCCATCGGGGGGCCTGCGATCCGGGAGAGGATGTCCTCGCCAGGGTGCGGGTGACCCATGGCATCGAGTGTGTGGAGGAAACTGGCCCGGATTCCCGGGTAGGAGTCGATGAGTGTGCCGTCAACGTCTATCAGCAGAGTTTTCACACTTCCCAGTGTGTCAGAACGTAACCTGGGCAGTGTGAATGAGGATGACCTCCTGCGGTACCACGGCGACCTGGCGGCCGCCGGAGTGGTGGACGACGGTCGGGGGATCGTGGATTTCGCCGTGAACGTGCGTGCCCCGGGTCCCCCGGAGTGGCTGGCCGCCGGGCTGCGCGACGCGATACCGGGGCTCGGCACCTACCCACCGACGGCACTCATCGACGACGCGCGGGAGAGCGTGGCCGAGTACCACGGCGTGAATCCGGAGTGCGTGCTGCTGCTGTCCGGTGCCGCGGAAGGGTTCTCCCTCATCGCGGGACTCCGTGCCGAGCACCCGGTGGTGGTGCACCCCGGATTCACCGAACCCGAGGTGGCGCTCCGGGCCGCGGGTGCGGCGGTGGAGCGCATGGAGCTGGCCGCCCCGTTCACCCTGACCGGCCGGACACCCCCCGAGGACACCGATCTGGTGGTCATCGGCAACCCCACGAACCCGACCGGGGTGCTGCACCCAGCTGAGACGATCCTCGGGTGGTGCCGTCCGGGGCGGATCACCGTCGTCGACGAGGCGTTCATGGACCTGACAGACGAGAGTCATTCACTCGCGGGGGAGGTCGCTCGGCACCCGGGGCTTGTGGTGCTGCGTAGCCTCACCAAGACCTTCTCCCTCGCCGGACTCCGGTGCGGCTATCTGCTTGCGGTGCCGGACCTGGTGCACAGACTTTCCTCCCGGCGGCCACACTGGGCGGTCGGCACCCTGCAGGCCACCGCGATCCGGTCCGCACTGCGTGACGGTGAAGAGTTCCTCGCCGCGGAGAGGGACACCGTGGAGCGCCAGCGTACGACGATGACCGAGGTACTCACCGCAGCCGGTTTCACCGTCCACACCCCGTCGCAGGCGCCGTATCTACTGGTCACACCACCCGTCGAGGATCCGGAAGCCACCCGTGTCGCGCTCGCCGCGCGGGGTGTCATCGTCCGTCGCTGCGACACCTTCCCCGGGCTGGACCGTACCTACTGGCGGCTGGCTGTGCGCGACACCCGGGAAGTTGCCACACTGGTGGAGGCAGTCACCGGACACACCCCGAACAACGTCAAGGAAAGAGAACGACAATGACCAGCACCGTCGCCGAGATCCGCCGGATCATGGACACCGCCTACCCGCCTCACCTCGCGGAGAGCTGGGACAGCGTCGGACTGATCTGCGGTGACCCCGACGCCCCCGTGACCAGGGTCGCCTTCGCGCTGGACTGCACTGACGCGGTCGCCCGTGCCGCGGTCGACGCCGGTGCCGACATGCTCATCGTCCACCACCCGCTCCTTCTGCGTGGCGTCGACAGCGTCGCGGCGGACACCCCGAAGGGACGGGTGCTGCACACTCTGATTCGCGGGGGAGTGGCGTTGTTCGCGGCGCACACCAACGCAGATTCCGCCCGCCCCGGCGTCAACGACGCCCTCGCCGAGGCCATCGGGATCACCCCGGGTCGTCCGGTCGCGCCGAAGTACGGCGATGGACTCGACAAGTGGGGTGTCCAGGTTCCCGCCGCAGACGTCGGCACGGTGAAGAAGGCACTGTTCGCCGCCGGTGCCGGGGCCATCGGCGACTACCGTGAATGCTCCTTCCAGTTCCCGGGGCAGGGTCAGTTCCGTCCCGTCGACGGGGCCAACCCGACGCTCGGGACAGTCGGGAACCTCGAGTACGTCGACGAGGTTCGCGTGGAGTTCGTCGCGCCCCGGTCGCGCCGCGAAGCGATCACCGCGGCTCTGCGCGCCGCCCATCCGTACGAGGAACCCGCTTTCGACATCACCACCACAGAGGACGCGGGTGATCCGAAGACCGCGCCGGGACTCGGGCGCATCGGCGATCTACCGGAAGCGATGCGCTTCGCCGACTTCGTGCAGCAGGTCGCGGACCGCCTCCCCGTCACAGAATGGGGCGTGCGCGCAGCCGGCGATCCGGACCGGATGGTCCAGCGGGTCGCGGTGTGCTCCGGGTCCGGGGACAGTTTTCTCGGCACCGTCGCAGAGATGGGGGATATCGACGTGTTCCTCACCTCCGACCTCCGGCACCACCCCGTGGATGAGCACCTGCGTGCCGGTGGTCCAGCCGTGATCGACACCGCACACTGGGCGAGTGAATCGCCTTGGTGTGCCCACGCCGCGGAACTCATTGCCGAGCGGGCCGGTGTCGAGACCCGTGTCCTCGACATCCGCACCGATCCGTGGACCATATCCCGGCATCCGCGCGATGAGGGGTAACGTGAACTCTCCCGTACCGTGATCACGACCAACCACCGTGACCCACCGCACCAACCGAAGAACAGAAAGCACCACCGTGAAACTCGCCCCCGACCACCAGCGTCTTCTTCTCGATCTCGCTGACACCGACGCAGCGCTCACCGTCGATCGCGCTGAGCATACCCTCGATGAACAGAAGGAGCTCGACGCCCTCATCGCTGAGCGCGCGACACTCCGGGACGGCGCGGCGGTTTCCAAGATGGGGGTCGATGATCTGCGGCGTGACCTCGGTCGCCTCGACCACGATCTGACGAAGCTGGAACGCAGGCAGAAGGCCGACCTCGACGGGCTCGGTGCCGCCACCGATATGGAGGACCGGCGCGATCTCGAGCACGATCTCGCCTCGACCCGCCGGCGAATCCGGGAGATCACGGAGGAACGCGAGAACATGCGTCGCCGGATCGAGGCCACGGACCTCAACCACGACTCCGATGGCGCGCTGTTCGACGAGATCGAGGAGAAGATCGCAGCCGCCACCCGTGCCCGCGACGCTGCCCTCCAGGGCCGGGAGTCCGCCCATACCGACCTCATAAACAAGCGGGAGAACCTTCGGTCCCGCCTGGCGGAGGTCGCGCCCGACGCACTCGATGCCTACGACGAGCAGTACGAGTCATTCGGGGTGGGGGCTGCCCGGTTCGCCGGAAACTCGTGCACGGCCTGCTACCTGGTGCTGCCCGCCGCGGGGATCTCTCGGATCCGTGCCACCGCGAAGGACAGCATCCCCCGCTGCCCGGAGTGCGGAACCTGGCTAATCCGCAGCTGACCCGCTATCGGACGAGACTTTAAGGACACACCGTGAAGGTGATCATCGAAGCTGACGGAGGTTCCCGCGGCAACCCCGGGATTGCGGGCAGCGGAACTCTGCTGCTCGACGAACGAGGCGAGAAGGTCCTCCGCAGGATCTCCGAGTTCGTCGGGAAGACGACCAACAACGTCGCCGAGTACCGTGGCCTGATCAACGGGCTGATTGCGGCACATGACCTCGGCGCCACCCATGTCGAGGTCCGGTTGGACTCCAAACTCGTCGTCGAGCAGATGTCCGGACGGTGGAAGGTCAAGCACCCCGACATGAAGAAGCTCGCCCTCGAGGCCCGTGGTCTCGCATCCCGGTTCGAGGGAATCCACTACACCTGGATTCCGCGCAAGAAGAACAGCCGGGCCGATGAGTTGGCGAACATCGCGATGGACGCCGGCGCCGACGGGGCGGAACCGGGCAAGATCGACCTCGGGGAGCGTTCCGGCGACACCCCGGTCGTCGCTGAGGCCGGTGTCACCGTCGAGAAGGACAGTTCGGCCACCGCCACCGCAGCCCCGACCTCGTGGAACGGGGCGGTGACTCGCCCCACCCGCATGATCCTGCTCCGCCACGGGCAGACGGAGATGTCGGCGGAGCGCCGCTACTCCGGGCGGGGCAACCCGTCACTCACCGCCGTGGGCCGACGGCAGGCGGAACTCGCTGCGGCGATGCTCTCGGCACGCGGCGGCATCGACGCGATCGTGTCGTCACCGCTGGCGCGTACCCGCGAAACCGCGGAGATGTGCGCCGCGGCCCTCGGGCTCGACGTCGACGTCCTCGACGAACTCACCGAACTCGATTTCGGTGCCTGGGACGGGTTGACCTTCGGGCAGGCCAGGGACGCGGACCCTGAGCTGCACGAAAAGTGGCTGAGCGACACCTCGGTGTCGCCACCCGGCGGGGAATCACTCCAGACAGCGTATCGCCGGATCAAGCGTGCGAAGAAGCACATCGTGGATACCTACCGCGAGGCGAACGTCCTCGTCGTTAGCCACGTCACCCCGATCAAGGGAATCCTCCGGCTCGCCCTTGACGCCGGGCCGGGGATCTTCCACCGCATGCACCTCGATCTCGCGTCTCTGTCCGTCGCCGAGTTCTACGCCGACGGTCCGACCACTGTCCGCCTCGTCAACGAGACCGCCCACCTGCGCTGACCTTCCCCAGCGCCGGTTGGATCATGCGTGCGGTCCGCGACACGGTACAGTGACGGGTGCGAATGAGTCGGCCGGGCGGTCGCGGCCGGTGAAACGGCGGGCGGGTTCATCCCTGTCCGTGCAGACACCGAGCCGAGGAAAGTCCGGACTCCACAGTGGCAGGGTGGTTGTTAATGGCAACCCAGGGTGACCTGCGGGACAGTGCCACAGAAAACAAACCGCCCCACACCCCGGGGAACCGGGCGCGCGGGGTAAGGGTGAAACGGTGCGGTAAGAGCGCACCAGCACCGCAGGTGACTGCGGTGGCTAGGTAAACCCCACCCGGAGCAAGGTAAGAGGGCGCACCGACGGCTCCTCAGGGAGACAACGGTGTGCCTGCGCGGACGATCGAGGGCTGCCCGCCCGAGTTCGCGGGTCAACCGCTCGAGGCGCCCAGCAATGGTGCGTCCAGATGGATGACCGCCGCCGCACCGGTCACACGGCGCGGTACAGAATCCGGCTTATAGGTCGGCTCATTCGCCCGAACGTTCCGACGGCCTCCCCGGTCCGCGATCATCGCGCCGATCCCCGGGTGCGGGCACGTGTCCCGTGATGTCCCTACACTGAGGTCCACGCGGTGTTCCCCGGTCGATCCGGGGTCACCTCCCGCACCTCCACCCGGTGCTCAGACCGGAAGGACCACACCATCGTGCCGACAACCCTCCAGAACTTCATCGGTAACTCGTTCGTCGACGCCCAGGGAACCGGGACCATCGAACTCATCAGTCCCGTCACGGGCCTGGTCACCGCGATCTCCCCGGTCTCCGGGGAAGCGGATGTCGACGCGGCGGTGTCCGCCGCTGTGGAAGCCTTCCGGAGCTGGCGTGGCACGACCCCCGCCCTTCGGCAGTCTCTCCTGCTGAAGTTCGCGGACGCCATCGAGGGCAACTCCCGTCACCTGGCGGAGATCCAGTCGCGGGAGACCGGACAGATCATCTCCCTGATCGAATCTGAGGAATGCGTCGTCGGCGCAGATCAGATCCGGTTCTTCGCGGGCGCCGCCCGGACACTGAGTGGGTTGGCTGGAGGGGAGTACATGGGCGGTTTCTCGTCGATGGTGCGCCGCGAGCCGATTGGTGTGGTCGCGCAGGTCACGCCGTGGAACTATCCGCTCATGATGGCGCTCTGGAAGCTCGGTCCCGCCCTGGCCGCGGGCAACACCGTGGTGCTCAAACCCGCCGACACCACTCCCTCATCGACGCTGGAACTGGCCCGACTCCTCGGCGGTATCCTCCCGCCTGGCGTGGTGAACATCGTCCTCGGTGACGCCTCCACCGGGGCGACACTCATGGCGCATCCCGATGTCCGGATGGTGTCCATCACCGGATCGGTGGCCGCGGGCCGCGCCGTCGGTGGCAGCGCCGGAACCAACCTCAAACGCTCGCACCTGGAACTCGGCGGAAAGGCCCCCGTCCTCGTCTTCGCGGACGCCGATCTCCCGGCGGCGGCGGAGGGCATCGCACAGGCGGGTTTGTTCAATGCCGGTCAGGACTGCACCGCGGCGACGAGAGTCATCGTGGAACAGAGCGTCCACGACCGGTTTGTCGATCTTCTCGTGGCCGAAGCAGTCAAGCTCCGCCCCGGGCATCCCGATGACGACGACGCGTTCTACGGGGCGCTGAATAACGCCAGACACCTGGAGAAGGTCCTCTCGGTGATCCGGGATCTGCCCGCTCACGCGACCGTCGTGACTGGTGGACACCGGATCGGGGATACCGGATTCTACGTGCAACCCACGGTGGTCACCGGTCTCCGGCAGACCGATGACGCCATCCGGCGGGAGATCTTTGGTCCCGTCATCACGGTGCAGCCCTTTACCGGAACGGACGAGGCTATCAGGATGGGCAACGACGTCGACTACGGGCTGGCGTCCTCGGTGTGGACCACCGACCATGCAACCGCGGAGCGGTGCTCACGCGAACTCGACTTCGGATGCGTATGGATCAACTGCCACATACCGCTCGTCGCAGAGATGCCCCACGGAGGTTTCCTGGACTCGGGCTACGGCAAGGACCTCTCCCTCTACTCGGTCGAGGAGTACACCCGGATCAAGCACGTCATGACGGCGCACTGATCCGGTGGTTACGTCCAGGAGGAGGGGACCCAGCCGAGGGCGGAGATGATTGAGTAGATGAAGGCGGTCACGTAGACGACGATGATCGTGCCCTGGATGACGGGGTGGGCCTGCCACGTCACCTGCCATGCCGGTTCCCGGTCACCGTTGCGCCGGGCCGCGTGCAGCATCATGACCGGTATCACCGACATGATCGCACCGGCGAATCCGCCGGCGTAGCTAAGGGCGGCAACGAAGCTACCCAGGCCGACGAGCGAGATGATCATCGGCGGGACGACAGTGGCGGCGACCGCGACCGTCCGGTGCTTCCCGTACTGCGGCCAGTGCAGGATGTCGAGGATGTTACGCATGGTCGTGAAGCCGATCGCGAGGAACGACGTGAACATCGCGCACAGGGCGAAGATGTTGGCCAAATAATAGGCGGCTTGTCCGAGTTCCTCGCCCCAGGCGATTGTCACCACTTCACTGACGTCCCGGCCCATGAGACCGAGCGCGGCGAAGGGGACCAGTGCGAGGGTGAAACCGGTGATGCACATGCCGATGATGATGACCTTCGGTACGGCTCCGGGGTTCGAGTTCTCGAGGCCACGGGTGATTTCGGGGACGACGTACTGGGCGAGAAAGGCGAAGACGGCGAGGTTGATGATGGGAATGATGTAGAGCGGGTGCAGGACGAGGAGATTCTCGGCACTGATTCCGGGGCCGATGAACGTCCAGCCGCAGAGAATGGCGATGATGATCGCCATTCCGGAGGTGATCGCGCCCTCCGCGGCGCCCGTGGCGTGCAGGCCCTTCCACATGAGGAAGGTACCGGTGCCGAAGAACACCAGAGTTCCCAGGATCGGGGGAACACCCAGCAGGTTGTAAACGAGGGTGCCGGATCCGGCGGCGTACGCGATGAGGGCACCAGTGCCGTTGACGATGATGGCCAGGAACACCAGCCAGCGGCCGGTGTTGCCGAGGTACTTCTCTGCGAGGCCGGAAAGCTGCAGAGGTTTCCGGGTCCGCATCGACACTTCGGCGACGTACAGCATTGAGATTGTGGTGAGCGTTCCGGCGAGTGCCAGGGCTACCAAGAGGGCGAGGAATCCTCCGTTCCGCCCTGCGTATGGCAGGGAGAGGATGCCTGCTCCGATGTTGGTTCCGAAGATCAGGGCGATACCCTGGAGAACCGTGATGGAGGTCGGGTGCCCGTGGTCGCCCGGGAGCACGGTCTTCGCGGCGTGTGGTGTGCGCATCGGACTCCTTTCGGTCGGTGGCGGGGTTTAGGCGTAGTCGGTCAGGGCATCGGCGAGTATGCCCAGTCCTTCGCGCAGCAGGTCTTCGTTGATCACCAGGGGCGGCAGTAGCCGGATGACGTTGCCGTTCATCCCGCAGGTGAGAATTAGGACGCCAGTGTCGCGGCAGGCGGACTGCACCGTCGAGGCGTATTTCTTGTCCGGAGCACCATCGGGGGTGGTCAGCTCGAGGGCGATCATCGCCCCGCGCCCGCGGATCTCGGCGATCCGGGAGGATTTCTCGGCGACAGGATCGAGCACTTCGTGAATGATCGATCCGATGTCCCGGGCGCGAGCACACAGATCGAGTTCCGCCATTTGGTCGAGGGCCGCGAGGGCAGCGTCGCAGGTAACGGGGTTTCCGCCGTAAGTACCTCCGAGGCCGCCGGGGCCGACCGCGTCCATGATCTCCGCTCGGCCCGTGACCGCAGACAGAGGCATCCCTCCGGCTAAGGCCTTCGCGGTGCACACCAGGTCCGGCACGATGCCCTCCCTGTCGCAGGCGAACCAGTCACCGGTGCGGCAGAGCCCCGACTGGATCTCGTCGGCGACGAAGACAACCCCGTTGTCCCTGCACCAGTCGACGACCGCCTCCAGGAAGCCGGGGGCAGGCTCGATAAAACCGCCCTCTCCCTGAACCGGCTCAATGACGACACAAGCGAGGTTTGACGCACCGACCTGTTGCTCGATCATGGTGATTGTCCGCTGTGCCGCCGCTTTGCCGTCGAGATGGTCATGCAGTGGGTAGGACATCGGCGCTCGGTAGATATCGGAGGCGAAGGGCCCGAAACCCGATTTGTAGGGCGCGTTCTTCGCTGTCATCGCCATCGTCAGGTTGGTCCGGCCGTGGTACGCGTGCTCGAACACGACCACCGCCGGTCGCCCTGTGTGGCTGCGGGCGATCTTCACCGCGTTCTCGACCGCCTCGGCACCGGAGTTGAGCAGGATCGTGCGGCGCTCGTGGTCACCTGGTGTGAGTTCGTTGAGTCGTTCGCACACCGCGACATAGCTCTCGTAGGGGGAGATCATGAAGCTCGTGTGCAGGAATCGGTGCGCGGACTCCGCGACCGCCGTGGCGACCCGCCTGTTGGAGGCACCGACTGAGGTGACCGCGATGCCGGAGGCGAAGTCGATGAAGCTGTTGCCGTCGGCGTCGACGAGGACACCGCCGTCCGCGTCGACGACGCAGGCAGGCAACTGCGGCGACAGGGCAGGCGGAACCGCCGTGCGGCGGCGCTGAGTGAACGCAGCCGATTTCGGGCCCGGTAGCGCGGTGACGATGGCCCGCTTCTGGGGGATGCGGTGATCAAGATCTTTCACTCTGGTTCTCCTTGATTGTGCGTGTGATAAGGGGTGTCTTGGGGGTACTACACCGTGTGGCGAACGGCGCTTCCTGCATCGCTGGTGTCTGGGCTCACAATTATGGGTCCACCGCACGCCACACGTGGAGGGCCATACTGGATAAAAGTGCTTCTCTGTTTGTCCAGATTGGATAGTTGTCCATGTTTCGTACAGGTACGCCGAGGCTGCAGTTCCGCTGGTTGATGAGCCAGGAGCATCTCGAACTCGTGGAACTGGTCCCGGGTGCGCGGGAGTTCACCGTCATCCAACCCACCGAACTCGAGGATCCGGCAGAGTTCCTGATTCCTGGTGCCATCATCCTCACCGTCGGCATCTCCTTCGTCGACGGTCCGGAGCGCCTCACCGCCTACTGCAGGACTCTCGCCGACGCAGGTGCCACCGCGGTCGGGCTGGGGACCGGGCTCGTGTTCGACGAGGTCCCCGCGGAGCTCATCACCGGTGCCCGGGCGGCGGGCCTCGCTGTGTTCGAGGTACCGCGGCACATCCCTTTCGCCTCGATACTGGGTGCCGTGGGGGATGAGCGCACCAGGCTTGGCAACATCGAACGCCAGCAGCTGATCAACTCCCAGGAACTGCTCAGCCAGCACGCTGTGACCGGTGGCCTCGAGGCCATGGGGAGGAAACTATCTGAGGTGCTCGAATCTGCTGTGTCGATCGTGGACAACGACGGCCGCAGTGTTCTCCGCCTGGACCGGGGGACACGCAGCGCCACAGCTGCGGCCGTGGCGTCGATTCGCACCGGCCGAGACTCTGCCGGTCCGACCGCAGCCGGAGACGGATTCACGTACACCTACCGGATGTCCAGCCACGGGGAACGGTGCCACGTGCTCGCCATGGAGTCTCCCGGCCCCATCGGTCCATCCGGTCGCGCCCTCATCCGGCACGCCGCAGGCCTCGCCGACATCCTGCTTCAGCGGCCCGCGCACCTGCGCGCCGCTCGCGCGGAAATGAACACCATGGCGATGGCGCTTCTTCTCGGTGTGGAGAACGAAGCCGACACCGTCGACCGGGTGTTCGGTGCCGTGACCGATGCGCGGGGCAGGGTCCGCCCCGTAATCATCCACGGTGATCACACCGGAACCGTCGAGCGGGCTGTCAGCGTCGTCGATGACGCCCTGCAGTCCCGCGGCAGGTATCTGTACAACCTGTGGGTGGGTCCGGGTTCCGTGCTCCTGCTGTTCCGCGGAACCCGTGGGGTGCGCGGAATCATGGAGCTTCTCGGGTCTTCCGCGGCGGAGGTCCGCGTGGCGGTTGGCTCACCGGTGCACTGGCGGGAGCTCGACACGGACATGGTGCATGATCTGGTCATCGACGCCAAGACCCGCCCCCTCGGCGCCTCCGGGGACAGTGCACGTGCGAGGTGGCTCCACGATCCCGCGGTCCGTGCCGCCCTCGACACCCGTGCTGCACAGACCTGGGAACGGCTCGTCGACCACGATCGGGTGAATGGGACCGAGCTCGCGGAAACCCTGGTTTCCTACCTTCGGGGACACGGTCGGATTGCCGTGTGTGCCGCGACGCTCGGCGTGCACCGGCACACCATCCGCACCCGACTAGCCCGGATCAGCGAGGTCACCGAGGTGGATCTCTCAGATCCGGTGGTCCGCGCGGAGCTGCTGTTGGTTATCGTCACGCGAACAGGTGGTGAATGATCGACTCCGCGATTGCCGGATGTGCCAGAATCGAACCCCATGAGACTCTATGCGGCCGCACTAGACTTCAGTGGTATCGCCGAGGAATTCGGGATCGTCCGTGACTTCGACGAATGGGTCAGCAGCGAGGCCGCAGCCGCCACCGACCGGTATACCGGGCAGCGGCTCGATCGGCGGGACATCGATCTGGTCACCATCGATCCAGAGGGATCCATGGACCTCGATCAGGCGGTGTGCATCCGGCCGGACGGAAACGGCTATCTCGTGCACTACGCGATCGCAGATGTCGCCGCATTTGTCGATCCCGCAGGCCGGGTCGCCGCGGAATCCCTGCACCGGGGACAGACGATCTACCTGCCGGACGGTCCTGCGCGTCTGCACCCACCGGAACTGTCCGAGGGGGCCGCGAGCCTCCTACCCGACGTTGACCGCCCGGCCGTCCTCTGGAGTATGCGTCTCGACTCCCGGGGTGAGGTCACCGGATACGATCTCACCCGTGCGCTGGTCCGCAGCCGGGCCCGGTTCAACTATGTCGAAACCACGTCTGACATGGAGAACGGGAGACTCCATCCGGCAATCCGGTTGCTCCCCGAGGTTGGTGAGCTGCGTTCCCGGACGGCGCTCCGCCGCAGAGCGGTCTCTCTAAGCACCCCCGCCCAGAGCGTAGGGAAGCAACCCGACGGCCGCTACCGGCTCGATGTTGAGCCGCGCCTGGCGATGATGGAGTACAACTCCGAGATCTCACTGCTCACCGGGATGATCGCCGGGCGGTTGATGGCCTCCGCGGGCGTCGGCATTCTCCGCACCCTTGCACCGGCAGAACCTGCGGACCTCTGGGAATTCGCCGCCGAGGTCGCCGCCCTCGGTTACGCCTATGACCCCGCCGATCCGATCGGAACATTCCTCGACCAGGTCGACGTCACCGGGCCGAAGGGCATGGCCGTCATGCGTGAAGCCCAGAAACTCCTGCGGGGCGCCGGATACGAAATCCTCACTGGGGAAGAAGGTGAGACCCAGGAGGAGTTCACCCACGCCGGCGTCGGTGGCTACTACGCCCACGTGACCGCGCCCCTGCGGCGTCTGGTCGACCGCTACGCCACCGAATTCTGTCTCGCGATCCACAACGGCACACCGGTCCCGGAATGGGCCGAGGACGGTGCCTCCGACGTCCTGGAGACGATGCACAGGACGGCCCCACTGGCCAGTAGCGTGGATCGGGCGTGCCTCAATCTCGCGGAGGCCACCGTACTCGAACCGTGGGTGGGGGAGACGTTCAGCGCCGTCGTCCTCGCGACGTCGGAATCCTCCGATAGTGCGCGGATCTTCATCGCCGAGCCGCCCGTGGTCGCCCGTTGTGCCGGGGCACCGGAACAGGGCACTCGCGTCACCGTACGGCTCGACGGCGCCGACATCGCGCAACGCGAGGTGTCGTTCACCTGGGTCCCCTGAATACGGGTCCTGGACGGTCAGCCCCAGTTGACCGGATCGTTGGCCACCTCCGCCGGGCCCCCACCGGCCAGCGGGATGACCAGCAGCCCGTCGTCAGCGAGCCGTAGCGCAGCGTCACGGGCACCGCGTCCGCCGGTTCCTACAGGGAACCAGGCGATCACCGCGCCGGAGGCTCCCGCGTGCGCAGCCCTGGCCGCAGCTGCCCCCCGGCTCCGACACAACCGCACCAGGGCATCGGTGTCGGATCCGAGACCGAATGCCGCGCATGCCTGTTCCTGCGAAGCGGTGAGCCGGGTGAGAGCTTCCGTTATGCGGCGCGACCGCAGGAGCGCCGCACAGTCGGAGGACCGTCTCGTCTCCGCAGTGAGGAACCGCATCCACCCGGAGGCTTCGGCGACCGGAGGCTGGGCGCCTGGCCCCTTCACCTCGTGCACGGTCTCGAGCCAGTCGATGACCCGCTCCTCCGCGTCGGGAAGCAGCCGGAGTGACGGCACCCCGTAGATCCGGGAGGCGAGTGCGATGAAATCACTCCGCCGGCGCAGCTCGGTGACTCCGGACCCGGCCGCCTCGGAGGGCGGATCCGGGACAGTCACCAGGAAGGGGAGGAAACTCCGGGGTGCGGGTGAGGGGGCGTGGGTGACGGAACCGTCGGCATAGTCGATGACGGCCAGGTCCCGTTCGCTGCTACCCCGCAGCGCGGTCGTGTGTCGGGCACGCAGTGGGGAGATGGCACCGAACAGCGTGGCAGCGTGCGTGCAGATCTCGGCCACCCGGGTACGCAAGGGTGCGTCCGGTTGATGGCCGGCGAGATCCGCCAGTCCGAGGGCGAACGCGGCCTCCGCCGCCGCCCGGCCGCCGAGACCACATCCCGGAGGGATGTCCGAGACCACCGTGATGTCGAACCCCGGGGTCTCGCGGCTGATTAACTGACGGTGGATCATCATCCATGCCACACCACCGAGCCGGTTCGCCCAGTCATCCGATCCGTCCTTGAGCGGTGACGAGGGCAGATCCGCACCGGGATCATCCTGCTTGGCCTCGTGGAGATTCGCGTGTGCCGCGAGGTCCGCCATCGTCGTGGTGGCCGTGTGAGGCACCGTTCGACCGTCTGTACCGGCACGCAGCACCCGGACCCCTACCCGGTCATCGGATCGACGCGATGCGGCGACGACGACCTGTCTGGCGGAGAGACCAGTCAGCACGACCCCGCCGTACGGGTCGGTGTGCTCACCGATCATGAGGAATGTGGCGGGCGCACTCGCGATGAGCCCGGGGGCGGTGCCGTAGGTGCTTCGATGCTCATCGAGCGCGGTCTCCCGGACTGCATCGCCCGCTATCGGCCACATCAGACTGGTCAAGAACTCGGCTCCTTGGATCGGTGACGGACAGTCCCACTGTAGTCCGCCGGACCCGGCCAGCGTGGGCGTGGGCAGCGGCTGTCCCCGCACCCCATCGCCCGGTACGCCGGTAGCCTGGAAAACCGTGGCATCGACGGGCGCCGCCTGTCGCCGGTACCCGGGCACCCCGGACCGGTCATCCGCCGAACAGAAGCGAGGAGAACACCGACAATGGACCCCGTGACCCCCGACGACCAGAAGTGGTACTACAACCCGGAGACCGGTGAGGTGGTGGCAGGCAAGCAGGGTAGCTGGGCCAACCGCATGGGTCCCTACGACTCCGAGGGCGAGGCCCGGCACGCCATGGACATCGCGAAGCAGCGAAACCGCGAAGCAGACGCTCTCGATCGGGAGGATGACTCCTGGGGCGAGACACCCTCCTGGGAAAGCGGCGCGGGCCACTGATTCGCCCGCGGGAAGAAGATCAGTGCTTCTTCTTCCCCTTTTTTTCCTTCTTCCCCGACGTCCGCTCGGCCTTCCGTCGGGCTTTCCTCCGCTGGTTGTCCAACTCCGAATAGGCGTCAACGACGGCATCCATCGTCTTCCGGTACCCGGCCAGAACCTTTTCACCGTTGCTCAGTTCCCGCTGGTAGAGCAGTCCGTGGAGGAAGGTGTCCGCACCACCGTCGGCGGCGCGTGCCTGCTCCGCCTTGGCCAGGAGAATGTCACGTGAGGTGACGGCGTCCTGGAAGTCACCCAGGACCGACTGCATCCTGCTGCAGGCCTTGTACAGGTGCTTCGTCTTCAGGCCTGTGGCGGCACCGACGGCCTCGGCCGAGTAGCGCAGCTTCTTTGCCGCCTTGCGGATCCGGTGGATGTTCTCCTCCCGTTCCCGCAACGGAACGGAGTCGTCCTCCCAGACGGACATCGCGTGATCGTGCCGGGTGAGCAGTTTCTTGTACGCGTGCCCGAGATGTTCCAGCAGCACTTCGGCCGCAGTATCCGCGGAACTGTCATTCTCCGCCTCACCCGCCGTCTTCTCCCGGAAGGGCGGATCGGCGAGCAGCTCCTCCAACTCAGCCAGTAGTCTCAGATAGTCCGGGGAATCCAGATAATCCACCACCCGGGCGTGCGCGTCGCGGTAGTCGGCACGGACCGAGTCGACGAGCGCTGCTGCCGACTCGGGCGAGACGACCTCCGTCTCCTCATGAGCGGTGAGTTCCCGGAACCGTTCGGCGACGACCTCCGCGTCCCGGGCGGTGCCCAGCACAGCCGCCAGTTCGCGGAGCCCACGCGCGGTGCCCCGGTAGCTGTCACCGTCCATGACCCCGTCGAAGGTCTCGAGATGACTGCGCAGCTCACGTGTGGCGACACGCATCTGGTGCACGGAATCCCACTCGTCCCGCCGGACCCTGGGGTCGTAGTCCAGCAGTCTGCGGTAGTTGTGTGCCAATGCCGCGAGCACACCGGCCTCCGCCGAATCCGGAGCCAGTTCCGCGACGCGGGGAGGGGTCGGTGCGGTGTCGAGGGAGTCCCCCAGGGCGGCGACCAGTTTCGAGGGGCTGGCGGAGGGGGCCGCGCCAGCGGTACGGAACAGCTCCGTGGCGGATTCGATCAGGTCTGCGCCCGCGTCCGTGCCGGCGTAGGCGTCCGAGAGCTCGATCTCCCATTCCCGCCAGGTGGTCCGGTCCCCGCCGGGGAGCAACGACCATGCGGTGACGTGGTCGTCACAGAACTCGGCGCACCCAGTTCCCCCGGAGTCCGTCAGCGTTGACTCGTGACGTTCGTTGTCCACCCGGGCGATCGGGATGAGTGGCAGGTCGCGGACGATCGCCCGTACAGGATCAATGAGTGCCTCGGGGACGGTGTGCGCGTCCTCGTCGGTCAGCTCGTGGTGAAGCTCCCTGCGTCCGCCGTCGCCGGGCAGTTTCGCGTGCCAGCCGGCGTCCGTGCCGCCGGTCCGGCGGCGCAGGGTGATCTTTGAACGAGTGAGGCGGAGATCCCCCGTGTCGTAGTAGACGGCGGACAGTTCATGGACCGCGGTATCGGCGACCCCAGTAACGCCGGAGATCCCGGTCAGATCCGGGATCTCCGTGTCGTCGGTGACGGAGAATTTGGCTTCGACCTCAAAAAACTCACGAGTGGACATATGTCCGTTTCTACCAGCTTTGTTTCCCCTGCATAGGGGAGCATCCGGAGCGGGGGAGGCGCAGCTCAGCTGCCCGCCGGCGTGGCAGCGGCGAAACGGTCGGTCGCGGCGACGAGAGTACGGGAAATCTCTGGTTCCATCTGCGAGTGACCGGAGTTGGGGCAGATCCTCAGGTCTGCCTCCGGCCAGGCCCGATGCAGGTCCCACGCGCTTCGCGCGGGGCACACCACGTCGTACCGTCCCTGGACGATCACTGTCGGGATATGCCGGATCCGGTCTATGTTGGCCTTCTCTAGCAGCTGGCCGTCTCGCATGAACGCCCCGTGCATGAAGTAGTGGTTCTCGATTCGCGCGAAGGCGAGCGCGTAGTCGTCGAGCAAATCAGCGTCGACGTTCTCCGGGACTGCCAGCGTGGAGGTCGACTTTTCCCAGGCCGTCCAGGCACGGGCCGCCCGGAGAGCGGTGCGTCGGTCCGGGGCGGACAACAGCCGGTGGTATTCGGCGATCAGATCCAACCCGGTGACGTCACCGCCGTGGACGTCCTGAACCGGTTCGAGATACCCCTCCCACAGATCGGGGAACAGATGATCTGCTCCTCCGTTGTAGAACCAGTCGAGCTCACTGCGCCGCATCAGGAAGACACCCCTCAAGACGAGTTCCTGGACCCGCTCCGGGTGGGCCTGGGCGTAGGCCAGTGAGAGCGTCGATCCCCAGGATCCGCCGAACACCTGCCAGCTCTCCACGCCGAGATGCTCACGCAGCTTCTCCATATCCGCGATGAGGTGAGCGGTGGTGTTCGTCTCCAGCGCCCGGGTGAAGTCGGTGTCAGGGTCGGCCAGGTGCGGGGTCGAGCGACCGCAGCCCCTCTGATCGAACATGATCACCCGGTAGCGTTCCGGGTCGAAGAAGCGGGACACCGAGGGATCACTCGCTCCGCCGGGACCACCGTGCACCACGACGACGGGACGGCCCTCCGGATCGCCGTGGAGTTCGTAGTGGATGAGCTGTCCGTCCCCGACGTCAAGACGTCCACTGTCGTATGCGTCGGTCACAGGATGGAGTTCTTTCGGCACGAGATGCCCTCCTCGCGGTGTCGTCAGGTGGTGCCCGCCCCGGATCAGGGGAGAAGCTTCGGGCAGCCGAAGAGTATACCCCCGACCCGGAAATGCCCGGACCGCTACAGTTGGATGTCATGAACAGTCAACAGGAATTCGTCCTGCGCACCGTTGAAGAGCGGGAGATCCGGTTCGTCCGGCTCTGGTTCACCGATGTCCTCGGATACCTGAAGTCCGTGGCGGTTGCGCCGGCGGAGCTCGAGACCGCGTTTGCGGACGGCATCGGATTCGACGGTTCGGCCATCGAGGGGTTCTCGCGGGTCAGTGAGGCGGATACCATCGCCCGCCCGGATCCCTCGACGTTCCAGGTGCTCCCGTTCGACCGGGACGAGAGCTCCCCGAAGCAGGCACGGATGTTCTGCGACATCACGATGCCCGACGGCCAGCCGTCCTGGGCTGATCCCCGACAGGTTCTGCGCCGCCAGACGACAGCCGCCGCCGATGACGGGTTCGTGTGCAACATCCACCCGGAGATCGAATTCTTCCTGGTCAAATCCCTCGATACGGACGGCCAGCCGCCGGTGCCGACAGACAACGGCGGCTATTTCGACCAGGCGGTCCACGATGATGCCCCGAACTTCCGGAGGGATGCGATCGAGGCCCTCGAGTACATGGGTATTTCCGTCGAGTTCTCCCACCACGAGACCGCACCGGGACAGCAGGAGATCGACCTCCGTTACGCCGACGCCCTGACGATGAGCGACAACATTATGAGCTTCCGCTACCTCATCAAGCAGGTGGCTCTACTGAACAACGTGCGCGCCACATTCATGCCGAAACCGTTCACGGATCACGCCGGTTCCGGTATGCACACCCACATGTCCCTGTTCGAGGGGGACTCCAACGCCTTCCATGATCCGGATGATCCGTACAACCTGTCGCGGACCGCGCGCAGCTTCATCGCGGGCATCATCGAACATGCCCCGGAGATCTCCGCGGTGACGAACCAGTGGGTGAACTCCTACAAGCGGATCGTCTTCGGATCCGAGGCTCCCACCTCGGCAACCTGGGGACTGTCCAACCGGTCCGCACTGATCCGGGTGCCGAACTACCGGCCCGGTAACGTCGATTCCAAACGGATTGAGGTCCGCAACCTCGACTCCGGATGCAATCCGTACCTCGCGTACTCGGTGCTGCTTGCCGCCGGACTCAGGGGCATCCGTGAGGGGTATGAACTGGGCGAGCCCGCCGAGGATGACATCTCCTCGCTGACCCGGCGGGAACGTCGCGCCCTGGGATACAAGGACCTGCCCACCTCTCTCGACCAGGCGCTGCGGATTATGGAGCAGTCCGAACTCGTCGCAGACACCCTCGGGGAGCACGTCTTTGAGTTCTTCCTGCGCAACAAATGGCGGGAATGGCACGATTACCAGGCGCAGATCACCCAGTGGGAGCTGCGCACCAACCTCGACTACTAACTCGCCTACGTCTCCGGGGTTGAGGACCGGCCCCAGGGAGGACCCGCACCCTCATGAAACACGCTCGATCCACCCGCAAGACGCTGCCGACCCCGGCAGGCCTCAGTCTCAATGGCCGGGGTGCCGCGAGGGACCTCGACTGGCTCGGGTGGATGAACCTGGAATCCGTCGATCTCCTGTGGTCCCTCTCCGGGGCAGGCGACCCCGATCTGGCGTTGAACTCCCTTGTCCGGTTGATGGAGGCACTCGACGCCGCCGACGGCGTCCCGAAAGGCGAGATGGGGGAGTCTCGCCGGGAACTCGACCGGCAGCTACGTGAGGACCTCCCACTCCGCGTGCGGCTGATCTCGTTGCTCGGCGCATCCACCGCACTCGGTGACCACCTCGTCGCGAATCCCGGGCTGTGGCCGCTCTTGGCGAAACCCGCACCGGACCGCGCCGAGATGACACAGGCAATGCTCGGCTGCGTGGACGCGGTCCCCGCCACCTTCGCACTTTCTGAGGGGGAGGAGTCGGACGACGCCGCCAACGAGTACCTCTCCGCGGCAGGCACCTACCGGGCACGGATGACCGGTAGGGAGGCTGAGCAGGAACTGCGCCGCACCTACCGGACCCTGCTCATGCGGATCGCCGCCCACGACCTCGCAGGCACTTACCCCGAGTCGCCACGCCGCGTCGGCCAGCCGGAGGTTCCGTTCACCGTGGTCGCGGGCCTGCTCACCGACCTCGCGGATGCCGCACTGACCGCTGCGCTCGCCGTTGCGGTCGGCGGTGTGTACGGCGACAGGCCCCTCGACACCCGGATCGCCGTCATGGCGATGGGCAAATGCGGTGCCCGCGAACTGAACTACATCTCAGATGTCGACGTCATCTTCATCGCCGAACCGGCGCACAGTCGCGCGACCCGGCTCGCCGGCGAGTTCATCCGCATCGGCTGCCGCGCCTTCTTCGAGGTCGACGCAGCCCTCCGGCCCGAGGGCAAGCACGGTGCCCTCGTCCGTACCCTCGAATCCCACATCGCGTACTACAAACGGTGGGCCCACACCTGGGAGTTCCAGGCGCTGCTCAAAGCCCGCCCCATGACCGGCGACCGGGGGCTTGGACACGCCTACCTCGATGCCCTCAACCCGATGGTGTGGGATGCCAGCCGCCGGGAGAGTTTCGTGGACGACGTCCAAGCGATGCGCCGTCGGGTGATCGACAACGTCCCGGAGAACCTCCGCGACCGCGAACTCAAACTCGGGCGTGGCGGACTCCGTGACGTCGAATTCGCCGTCCAATTGCTGCAGATGGTGCATGGTCGATCCGACGAGACACTCCGGGTCACCTCCACCGTCGACGCACTCGGTGCCCTCATCAAGGCAGGCTATATCGGCCGCGAAGACGGACAGACCCTGATTGGTGCCTACGAATTCATGCGTCTGCTTGAGCACAGGCTCCAGCTGCAGCGGGTTCGGCGCACACACACGATGCCCGAACCCGACGACGAAGCGGCTCTGCGCTGGCTCGCGCGTACCTCCGGGATCCGCGGATCCGGGCACACCTCACTCTCCGTCTCCATGCTGGAGGAGCACCGCCGGGTCGTCCGCCAGATCTCGTCACTGCACGCCAAACTGTTCTACCGGCCGCTGCTCAACTCCGTGGTCAACCTCCCCGTCGAGACCCTCCGACTCTCCGCCGAATCGGCGAAGCTCCAGCTTGCCGCTCTCCGTTACCAGTTTCCAGACCGCGCCTACGAGCACCTGCAGGCACTGGCGTCCGGGGGTTCGCGCCGGGCGAAGATCCAGGCGATGCTGTTGCCCACCCTCATGGAGTGGCTGTCCACCACCGCCGATCCGGACGCAGGTCTCCTCAACTACCGGAAACTGTCCGAGGCTGTCACCGACAGGCAGTGGTTCCTGCGCATGTTGCGGGACGAGGGGATTGTTGGTCAGCGGCTCATGAAGATCCTCGGGAACTCCCCCTATGTCTCCGACCTGATCTTATCCACCCCGGACACCGTCAAACGGCTGGGCGATGGGGCGAATGGGCCGAAACTCCTGGACACCAACCCGGACACAGTGTCCAAGTCTCTCGTCAGCGCCGCCTGCCGACACACGAATCCGGACAAGGCCATCGCGACCGCCCGCTCCCTTCGCCGCGCCGAGCTCGCCCGCGTCGCCGCCGCCGATCTACTCGGCATGATGGACGTCAAGGAGGTCTGTCGCAGTCTGTCGCTCGTCTGGGACGCTGTTCTGGAAGCCGCGTTGCGGGTCGAGATGGCTGCGGCTGACGCAAACTCCGTTGATGGTCCCCTCGCGCGGATCGCCGTCATCGGAATGGGACGCCTCGGCGGTGCTGAACTTGGATACGGGTCCGACGCGGACGTGATGTTCGTGTGTGAACCGGCTGACGGGGTGAACGACTCTGACGCGGTCAAATGGTCCATCGGTATCTGTGACCGTCTCCGGAGACGCCTGTCGAAGCCGAGTGACGATCCGCCACTGGAAGTCGATCTCGGTCTCCGACCGGAGGGACGCTCCGGGGCGATCGTCCGCACCATTGAGTCGTACGAGAGGTACTACGAGAAGTGGGGGGAGACCTGGGAGATCCAGGCCCTTCTGCGCGCCACCGCCATCGCCGGTGACCCCGACGTCGGGAATCGGTTCCTGACCGCCATCGACCGGTTCCGCTACCCGCCGGAGGGCATCAGCGCGGACACCGTCCGTGAGGTTCGTCGGATGAAGGCCAGGGTGGATAACGAACGGCTCCCGCGCGGTGCGGACCGGAAGACCCACACCAAGCTTGGCCGTGGGGCCCTCACGGACATCGAGTGGACCGTCCAGCTGCTCACGATGCTGCATACACACGAGGTCCCCGAGCTGCACAACACCTCGACCCTCGAGGTCCTCGACGTCATCGAGGACCACGGCATCCTCGATGACGGAAAGGTCGAACGCCTCCGGACCGCGTGGCTGACCGCCACCCGCGCCCGCAACGCACTGGTCCTCGTGCGCGGGAAACGAACCGACCAACTCCCGCCTGCCGGACCGCAACTGGCGCAGGTCGCCGGTGCCGCGGGCTGGGACCCGAGCCGCTACCAGGAGTTCCTCGAGTACTACCTAAAGGTCACCCGCCGGGCCCGGCAGGTCGTCGACGAGGTGTTCTGGGGCGAACCCACCTTCGAACCTTAGGAGGTGGTTCCACTGAGGCTCCAGGACGCGGGACGCTGTGGCGTTCACCGTGACCGGGTGTCGCACGCTGTGCTGTACCGGTGGTCGAGGCGTCCCGGAACGCGGACACCTCCCGCTCCGGTGAGCTCTCCTCCGTGGGTGTCATCCACGGAACTGACCCGGACAGAGGACCGGCTACCGGTGTGCAGCGCGGGTTGTTCGGTCGGATGAGAACGACACAGAGGCGTCCGAATTGAGAGGAGATGTGTAGGGCGTAGGCGCGTCACCGCCCGGCATGCCCAACCGCAGTCCGCAGAGCACAATCTCCTAAAGTCCCCCGACGGCTGTTCCGAACACCAGGAATACCCCCGGGCCGCTGAACAGTCAGGTCATCTCGACGAACCAGACCGTTGATCCGATCGCGGCCACGGTGTACACGATCAATCCCACGAACACTGCCCCGATGAAGCGTCGCGAGTTCCAGCCGCGGGTAGTGAGGTACCCGGACTACAGGTCCAGAAGTCCAACGGATGCACCGGCGACACCGAAACAGAGCACATACGGGATCCCGACGTCGTCCATCCCGGACATCCCCTGAGGAGGGGCCTCGCAATCCCAGGGGGCAGAGACCGATTGTGCAGACATTCCGGCGATCACTCCGACCGAGATAAACGCCGATTCACCGGTGAATCCTCCACCCAACGCCACGAGGTACATCGTCGCTGCCGGCACAGCAATGAGATCGACGGTCAATGCGGCCCGCACCGAGCGGATGAAACTCCAGGAGCTCCATCCGCTGAACAGGAGGTGCAGGGAATGGAGGTCCACGAACACGACCGTTACACCGGCGATGCAGAATCCCAGAACCGGAAGCAGTTACCGGGGATCTTCCCCTGGCCGCATCCCCATCAGCTCCACCACTATGCCGGTGGCCAGCGGGAGTGTCAGCAAGGTGAAAACGACCCCGCAGATGACGGCGACCACACTGTAGACGCCGATCAGGAACGGTCCTCGTGTCGACTGTCAGTTCATGTGGGGGCTCTCCGAGCATCAACCGTGATGGCGGTCTGAGGTTTTCGGCCGAGGTCCCCGCAGCAGTGTCCGTGACCGCAGTCGTTCACGACCCGGGAAGCAGTGTAGAGAATTCGCTTTGCTCCGGGATAGCTTCTCCTGCCCGGTCGAGAAACGGGTATCGCGGCTTGCGGAGCGGGGAAACCGTGGTCGTTGCTGGGGGAACTGTGGCGGAACGGGGATGGCCGGGTGGTCGCCACCCCGATGTCCCGTGATGTGTGGGAGAACTGCGCGCGTGATGGGCGGGTTTCCGTCGTGGTGGTTGGCGGACACGCGAAGACCCCGTCTCATGGATGAGACAGGGTCGATGAGGAGGCCCGAGGTTCCTCGGTGGAACGGCTCCCGAGGGGCACGAATCCCACACGGGCTATGCCTTCGCGGCCTCTCGCACATACATGTGGCGCGCCACCCAGATGGCGGGCATCAGCACGGCGAGGAGGATCACCGCGCCGATGAGGGGCATGTCCGTCGCGGACCCGGAAGGCGGCGGGACGAACAGATCACCGATACCGCCCAGCATGTTGAACAGCGCGTGCAGGAGAATCACCGTCACCAGATCCCTCGTGAAATGGTAGATGACACCCAGCAGCAGTCCGATCGCGAACGCGTAGAGGACCTGGGTGGTCACGGTCAGTGCCAGCTGCGGATCGGTGGTGAGACGGATGAAGTGCATCACCGCGAAAACCGCGGACGCCGCGGCGATCGACCACCAGGTTCGCCGCCGGTCGGTTCCGAAGGCCTCGACCAGAATGTTCTGGATCAGACCGCGACACAGGAGTTCCTCCCAGAGCCCGGTCAGAAGGGCGCCCACCACGAAGAAAAGCACGGAACCGGCTGACGGGGACGTGAACCCCCCGGGGGGCGGGGAGAGGAAGAACACGGAACTGATGATCACCCCGGCGATGAGGAGATAGCTTCCACGCCGGATGTTCGCGAAGCGGAACCTCGTGTCCCGGACGATGGAGACCTGACCGAGAATTACGTAGAGCAGGCCGGTGACGAGGAGCGGGAGCACGTAGATGGTCACCGCGGTCGGTGCCGTTGAGTGTTTGTCGCCCACCAGAAGGGCAGACACCCAGAGACTCGCGAGCCCGATGGCCGCGACGAGGACGGCCAGTGGGGCCGCCCAGCGGTGTTGCCAATGAGTATGACGCAACATCGTTCCTTTCTTTCTCTGTGGTACCGAGCGGTACCGCAGAGAATGTTAACCGGACACACCGAACGGAATCGCTTCTCCGGGGCTCTCACCGGACACCTCGCGGCGAACTCACAGCATCAGCACAGGTGGTGTTGAGGGGAGGAGTCCGTCGACGTGGCACTGCAAGGCGTGGTGGGTCTGAAACGGCGGGACCATCGCCCATCGGCGGAAAGGTGGATGACCTCTGTCGGTGGCAATGTCCCGAGGTAGAGGTCCGACAGAGGTAGGAGGTTCGATATAGCATCAACAATTCGGACTATAGATGGTCAGGGTGTCCTAAGTTACGGTTAGGTCATCGCAACGGAACACGGCATGGTGCGCGTGGCCTGGCAGGCGTAAACGCTGATGGGGCCCCGCTGCCCCACGAACAAGAAGGCAGAACAGACATGACCACAGCAGTCCAACCACGGAACGGTTCAGATTTCCTCCCGCTCTCCAAGGCTCTCAAGGCATCCACAGCGGACGCCCATGAATCGGCTGAGTACTCGACGTTCACCCAGGACCTGATGGCAGGCAACCTTACGGTCTCTGACTTCATTGCTCTCCAGGAGCAGTCCTGGTTGTTCTATCAGGCCCTTGAGAACGCTGCGCGCGTCGTCGCCGTCGATCCCATTGCCGCCGCCATCGTCGACCCGGCCCTCGAGCGTGTCCCCTCCATCGAAGCTGACCTTGATGTGCTCCACGGTGATACCGAATGGCGGGAAAACGTCACACCGCTGCCCTCCACCGTGGCATACGTCGCCCGGCTGAACGAGATCGCGGACACCGCCGACGCCCCCGGGCTGATCGCACACCACTACGTCCGCTACCTCGGAGACCTCTCCGGCGGTCAGGTCATCGCCCGCATGATGCAGCGCCACTATGGTCTCGGGCCCGAGGTGCTCTCCTTCTACCGCTTCGCAGAGATCCCGAAGGTCAAGCCCTACAAAGACAGCTACCGCGCGGCACTCGACGCTCTCCCCCTGGAGGCGAGCGACCGCGAGCGTCTGCTCGATGAGGCGTGCGCGGCGTTCCTGTTCAACTTCAACCTCTTCGCCGATCTCGGGCGCACGACCCGGTAAACAGGTCTGAAAAGGTCGTTTAGCTCCGTCTCACCCTGCATGATCCCGGCCCGTCACCAGCCCCCATGCCGCATTGATCCCGCGCCAGCCCCGCGGCAGTCTCAGCGGCATCGGAAGCACCGGACGGCAGCACACGGGAGTAGATATCCAGAGTCGCCGAAGCAGTTGCATGCCCCAACCGCTTCGACAGAGTGGACATGGGAAGCCAGCCCGGCGCGATTTCATCGCGCGGAAGTTCCGGAAGGTGTCGAATGTGCCCCCAGTGGCAAAATTCCACCCTTGATCCCGTAGATGTGCACCGGCGCGTATTAGGCCGCGTCAGTCGCACCATGCACTTGTAAGCTCCGCGACGCTCACCCGCCGCATGACCAACCGGTCGATGTGCCGGCCCCGCGTTGATTGAACCAGTCTCGGCTGGCGTCTCCGTTTTCAACGGCGCGCCGCCGGCATGCTGGGCCGCGTGGATCGTTCCGCCACAGTGCTCACACCGCACAGCCGTCCACCGGGCACCTCACCCGCATGCATCCCCGTGTGAGTCGCGAGATCAACTGCCATAGCGCCCGTGAAATTGGGGCGCCGGTCGTACGGTCCGCGGTACGTTGATCGGCTTTCGGATCTGAGCAGCCACCGGCAGGCGCTCTACATCGACTCCGCCGCCCGCGGTTTTGTGTCCGTGCGTACCCTTCGCGGGTTGATCACCTTGCGAGTCGCCGTCCGCCGTCGCGCCGAGGGGCAGCACCAGCACCATCGCGTCCTCATACTCTGGGGGAGCGGCCGCCCGACTGTGCGAGAAGCCCGGCCGTCTGCTCGATGTGGCCGAGCGACCGGACAGCGGAGGGCCGGGAGTCGGACTCCACGCCTTCAAATTCGTCGAATCGACCGGGACAAAGAGAAAACGGGCAGTGCACCTGCGTCGTCGGAAATCGGACCTCGTCTAGGGGGACGCACAAGCCCTGGCGGTGGGTGCGTCCGTATCAGGGGCGAGTGCAGACCACTGAATCAATGCGCAAACAGCACAAATGAGATTCGGTGGGTAGAAATAAGACCCCCAGAAAAGAGGCGTCGAGCCGCTCTCTGGGGGAACAATGCACCATCAAGGGCAGGTTCATTCTCTACGGCGTCTCAGCCAGATAGGGACAGCAGTGACCAGCCACACTATTGCGGCGAAAATGCTGGATCCACCGCCCAGTCCACGTCCCCAGCAACAGGGCGCAGGGCACCGCAATAACGGTCCACAACAGCCGCTCAAGAAATATGGTCATCTCGTCCCATACTATTTCCGGTGGGGGCTGATGCAGGGATGGGGGACATTCGAGATGACTGGCCCGGTGGGACCGGCTGGAAGGATGTCAGTTTGCCCGGGCCGTGTCCCAGATAAGTTCCGCGGTGACGTGGGTGTGTCCCACAGTCGTGGGGACGGCGTCTCGGTGGGGCGGGTTGCCGGGGGTTTCGGTGTCTATCCGGTGACGTTGAACAAGTGGCTCCGGCAGCACCGCATCGACACCGGCGAGCAGTCTGGAACCACCACCATCGAGTCGGTGGCTTTGAATTGGGCGGACCGGTGGTGGTCGGTGTTCGGGGGAACCTGGTTGCGGCAGGCAGTAACGTACCGGGCGGCCCGTCCGTGACGACCTCGTGGAGAGCCTGTTCCGCGCTGGGACGCCGAACCGAGTGTGGGTCACAGGGATCTCCGGGTAGAACACCGCTCGAGGAAGGGGGCGGCCGGTTGTCGGGATGCCGCACCCGCGGGGAGCTGCGGATCGCGATCGTGATCTGGATCGAGGAGACTGACCATCGTCGGCGACGGCACGAGGTGAGCCGGACGGTCGATCGCCGTCGAGTTTGAGATGGTCATGAGGCCGGCAGCCACCGAGGTTAGAGAACCACTGTCACCGGATCCTGCAGCAGGACTCCGACCGCAGGTCAACCTCGGTTGCGCAGCGGCCTCGGACTCACGAGAACGTGGCTCCGGCGATGTGCTGGCCCTCCGCCATTGTTATCGGTCCGGCTGCCGGCTGATCGGACGCCTCCGGGCGCATGCGTCGAGAACGGGAACACCCACCAGTGGCCCGGCGTATTCGGTTGTCGGTCCTCGGGTCGCGGGTACCGGGCACGTGTGTGCCCCGTCCCCGGATGGGGCTGAACGGAGGCGTGAGCGATGTCTCGTTCTCGGGATTCCGGGGAGGTGATTGTCTTCGTCGGTGCAGGCCCGGCCGGGTGCTGCCGGTACAACGGATGGGGTCCGCCGCTACTCGCGCGTACTGGGCAATCGGAGGTCCGTCGAGGGCTCGCCACCGGCCTGATATCCCATATATTGTTCCTGTGACCCATTCGGTGAGCGCATATCGTGTTTCTCACAATGGCGTTCGAATAATGACACCAGTGTCATTACAGGCTTAGAGTGACGAGCATGAGCACAATTCTCCCTCTCCACGTGAGCCACGCCGCCGACATGGTCGATCCCGTGAGCACCGTCACCGAGTACCTCTCCCGCGCTGACTGGCGGGTGAATGCGAACGCCAACCAGGACTACTCCCTGGGCGGGCTGATGCTGAATGCCACCGGGAAAGTGGTGGCGAACTACTGGCTGAGCGAGGTGTTCAGCCCCGACGCCGCAGCGGCGCACCGCGACGGCGACATCCACATCCATGACCTCGACATGCTCGCCGGGTACTGCGCGGGGTGGTCGCTCCGGCAGCTGCTGGAGCAGGGGTTCGGGGGAGTACCCGGCTCGGTGAGCTCTGCACCGCCGAAGCACTTCTCATCGGCCTGCGGACAGATCGTCAACTTCCTCGGCACGCTCCAGAATGAGTGGGCCGGTGCTCAGGCATTCAGTTCCTTCGACACCTACATGGCACCGTTCGTGCGGATCGACGGTCTCGATTACCCGCAGCTGAAGCAACTCCTGCAGGAGTTCGTCTTCAACCTCAACGTGCCGAGTCGGTGGGGGATGCAGACCCCGTTCACCAACCTCACCTTCGACTGGACCTGCCCCGGAGATCTCGCCGAGGACCACCCGTTCATCGGTGGAGAGGTCATGGACTTCACCTACGGGGAACTCGGTGCGGAGATGGATCTGATCAACCGCGCCTTCATCGAGGTGATGGCGGAGGGCGACGCCGACGACCGGGTATTCACGTTCCCGATCCCCACCTACAACATCACCCGCGACTTCGACTGGGACAGTGACAATGCCCGTCGGCTGTTCGACATGACTGCGCGGTACGGACTGCCCTACTTCCAGAACTTCATCAATTCTGAACTCGACCCCGGCCAGATCCGATCCATGTGCTGCCGACTGCAACTGGATCTCCGGGAACTCCTCGCCCGGGGCAACGGGCTGTTCGGCTCCGCCGAGCAGACGGGATCGATCGGCGTGGTCACACTCAACTGCGCCCGCCTTGGATACCGGTTCGCGGGCGACGAGGAAGCACTCCTCGCCGAGGTGGAGCGCCTGGTGGAACTCGGGGTGGACACGCTGGAGCGGCGCCGCGCGACGATCGCGGAGCTCATCGACACCGGCCTGTACCCCCACACCCGGCGTTGGCTGCCGAGTCTGGACAACCACTTCTCCACCATCGGTGTCAACGGGTGCAACGAGATGATCCGGAACTTCACCGGCGACGCTTACGACATCACCGATCCGCAGGGGCACGCGCAGGTCGCGCGCCTCCTGGATCACATCAACTCCCTTCTGGTGAAGGCGCAGGAGGCGACCGGGCACCTCTACAACCTCGAGGCCACGCCCGCGGAAGGGGCGACCCACCGGTTCGCCCGGGAGGACATTCGGCGGTTCGGCGACGGAATCATCCACGCCGGAACGATCTCCGAGCCCTACTACACCAACTCCTCCCAACTGCCGGTCGATCACACGCCGGACCCGTTCGCCGCGCTCTCCCAGCAGGAGGATCTTCAGGTCAAGTACACCGGAGGTACCGTCCTGCACCTCTACATGGGGGCCGAGATGAGCTCCGGGGAAGCCTGCTCCACCCTCGTGCGGCGGGCGCTGGAGACGTTCCGGCTGCCGTACATCACCATCACACCGACCTTCTCCATCTGCCCGAACCACGGCTACCTGTCCGGAGAACACCCGACGTGCGAGCACTGCGGGGAGACAACCGAGATGTGGACCCGGGTCATGGGGTATTTCCGCCCGGTGTCGAGCTTCAACACCGGGAAGAAGGGGGAATTCCGCGAGCGGATGTACTTCGCGGAACCGGCGCTGTGACCAAGGAGACGGAGCGGGAGGCGCTTGGGTTGCCGATTGCGGGGATCATCCCGTTCTCCGCGACGGACTGGCCAGGCCATCTCACTGCGACGGTGTTCACGCAGGGATGTCCGTGGCGGTGCGTCTACTGCCACAACCCGTCCCTGCAGAACGTGGGCACCGGTTCCCATCATTTCGCGGAGGTGCTTGAGCTGATGGAGCGTCGCCGCGGTCTGCTCGACGGGTTGGTCATCAGCGGCGGAGAACCCACCATGCACCGGTCACTTCCCGGAGCGATCCGAGAGGCTCACCGCCGCGGATTTCTAGTCGGATTGCACACCTGCGGATATGCACCGGCCCGACTCGCGGTACTCCTGGACGATGATCGGACCCGGCCGGACTGGATCGGGCTGGACGTCAAGGCGCTCCCGGCGGATCTGCCGCCCGTCGTCGGGTGCACCCCAGCCGTGGCGGAACGGTCCGCTGCGGCGCTCGGTCTGGTCGCTGAGACGGCGGCCCGTACCGGAATGGAGGTGCAGGTTCGTACCACTGTCTGGCGGGGCGGAGTCGTTGATCGGAACCTCGATGAGTTGAGGGAACTGGTTGCGGCATACGGATTCGATCTGGTTGTGCAGCAGGCCCGGAACGTCGATGCTGATGGCGTCTACCGGCTCACGGCGTGACCGCTCCTAGACCAGGGAGACGCCGACATCGACCGTCGTCGCGGTGCCTCCAGCCCGTTGAGGACGGTGTCCCTGAGTACTGCTGGGCAGCGGACCTCAGCCTCAATTGCAGATGTACGAGCGTTCACGACGCGCACACATCCATGCTGCTGCTACCGGGTCTCTCCGCTGCTCCAGGGAATGGCCGACGTGGGAGTCTAGTCCTCCACCGCGGTGACGGTGACCTCGATGTTGCCGCGCGTCGCCCGGGAATAGGGGCAGACGGTGTGTGCGGCGTCAGCGAGTTTCTGGGCGTCGTCCAACGTCATCCCAGGGATGTGGACCTCGATCTCGACGGCGAGGGCGAACCCCTCGTCGTCCTTGCCCAGGCTCACCCGGGAACCGACGGAAGACCCGTCGATGGATGCACCCTCGTTTCCCGCCACGAGCTGGAGGGCGCCGTGGAAACAAGCTGCGTATCCCGCAGCGAAGAAGAGCTCCGGGTTCGGGGCGTTCTCCGCTCCCCCCATCGTCTTCGGCAGAGCGAGATCCGTATCAACGAGGCCGTCTGTGGTGCGGACGTGGCCGTCGCGTCCGCCACCGGTCGCCAGCGCTTCTGCGGTGTAGATGGTCTCCATGAGAGGTCTCCTTGTTGGTTGGTGAACGGTAGGTACCGACCACCGTAGAGGAATTGCGGAGCGAACGTCTCGAAGTGCGCGACCGGGGTGGACCGGATGTTCAGCGGCAGGCTTCCCCGGAACCCTGTTCGAGCGGAAAAACGGGCTTCGGATCACTGTCCGGCGGCGATCCGTTTCCGCAGCGCACGGCGGCTCATGAGGAAGCCTGCTAGTCCCGCGGTCCACACGACGAGCGCCGCCCAGCCCGCAATCTGGAAATCCGACCACACGTAGCCCGGTTCACCACCCGTGTGCGCGACGTCGAGCAGCACCCCGATACCCTGCGTCGCGATCATCCCCCCGGTGAAACCGCCCATGTTCGCCAGTCCCGTGCCCGCTGCCAATACCCGACGGTCGACATGCTCGCGCACCGTGTCGAAGGCGAAGTTTCCCGCCGGGCTGACGAGCGCCATGATCAGATTCACCGCCATCAGCACGGCATATCCGCGTGGTTCGGCAGGGAAGAGGAACCACACCCAGATACCGGCAAGAACAACCGCTGAGAGCACCACCAGCCGGTCCCGGCTCTGGCCTGCCCGACCGGACACCAGCCCGGCCAGAGGGCTCGCGATCATGATGACCACCATGTTGGCCACCAGCGCGGTGCTGACCTGTGACTGGCTCAGGCCGAGTCCCAGGGACATCAATGGAACGCCCCAGATGAGCGTGAACACGATCTGCGGGAAGATGCAGGTGAAGTGGGTGAAGAACCCCTGCCAGCAGGCCGGGTGAGTGACCACGCTGTGCAGGGCCGAGGCGAGCTGTACGGGTGTGTCCGACTGTTGTCTGGTCTGGGTCGGTTCCGGGACGTCACGGATGACGAGAGAGGCCGCTACCGCAACGATCAGACCGGTTGCCCCGAGAGAGATGAAGGCCGTCGACCAGCCGCGCGAATACAGGATTGCGGCGAACGGGACGGCAGAGAGCACCTGCCCGAGTTGTCCCAGCGCGGAGGTCAGCTGCATCATCAACGGCGCTCTACGCAGCGGGAACCAACTCGGCAGCATCCGGAGCACAGAGAGGAACGCCGTCGCGTCGCCCGCTCCGATCAACACGCGTGCCGACACCGCGACGGCGAAGGACCCGGTGGAACCGAGGACGATCTGGCCGACGGCCATGATGACAGCGCCGACCACGAGCATCCGCCGTGGCCCGAAGCGGTCGATGGCGAGTCCCATCGGGATCTGTGCCAGGGAGTAGACGCCAACCTGAACCGCAGTGAAGACCGCGACCCGGGACGCATCGATTTGGAAATGCTCCAGGGCGGCGACACCGGCGACCCCGAAGGAGGTTCGGCCCGTCGTCGCGGTGATGTAGACGGCGACCGCCGCCAACCAGACCACGAGCGCGCGTCTGGTCACCCGGATCGTCTCGCCTCCGCTTCCAGCCATAAGTAAGACAATAGGACGTGGTGCGGTCGATCACTGACCCCGCACAGCGGGGGAGGGGAGCGCCCGGGGGGAAAACCGGAACTGCTATTCGACCGCCGCCACCGCGGCGACCACGAGGTCCCAGAACCGCCGGTGGTCGAGCTCGACTGCAACCTTGGTCGAGCAGCCCTCGGGCACCGGGGACCGGAAATCGGCGACCGTCATGCCGGCGGTCAAGGACCCGTTCAACTCCACGTCGACGGGGGCGGCACGGGTCGTCATCACCTCGGGGTCGATGAGGTACGCGACCGCGCAGGGGTCGTGCACCGGTGGATCATCGAAACCCTGATTGTCTCTGTACGCGCGGCGGAAGAAGCCGAACAACCCCAGCAGGAAACGGGCCGTGTCGCTGTCTAGTGCCCGGATTTCCTCCCCGACCTCAGCGGTGGCGAGTGCCTGGTGCGTGAGATCGAGACCCACCATCGTCACCGGCCAGTCCTCATTGAACACGATGTGGGCGGCCTCCGGGTCGGTGTGCACGTTGAATTCGGCGACCGCCGTGCAGTTGCCCGTTCCGTAACCACCGCCCATCAGCACCACCTCGCGGATACGCTCCACGATCTGGGGCTCCTTGCGCACCGCCATCGCGATGTTGGTCAGCGGTCCGATGGGGACCAGAGTGATCGTGCCCGGATCGGAGGACATGACCGTGTCGATGATGAAGTCGACGGCGTGTCCATCCGCGGCTGCCCCCGTGATCTCGGGCAGCTCGACCCCGTCCAGACCGGATTCGCCGTGGACGTGCGCCGCCACCGCACCTTCGCGGACGAGCGGTCGCCCGCAGCCCGCGTAGACGGGGATCTCCGGATGGCCTGCCACCTGGAGAACGGCGAGCGCATTCCGGGTCACCTTCTCCAGCGTCTGGTTGCCACCCACCGTCGTCACCCCGACCAGATCAATCTCGGGGTTGCCGACCGCGAGTATCAGCGCCACCGCGTCATCGTGTCCCGGATCGCAGTCGAGGATGATCTTCCGTGCCATGGTGTTCCGCCCTGCCTGTCAGTGCTCGACGTCGTCGGGGAGTGCCCCGGTTTCTGCTCCCGATGGTACGTGTCCCGGATCGCTCAGCGGTCGGAAACCGAGAGAATCCCCCGCCCGTCCTCGGCTCGGGCCGTGACCCGGACCAACTCGCCGAGAGGATGGGCCGGAGTCAGATCGAGGGACCCCACGGTGGGCGCGCCGGGAACGTCCGCGAAGACACGCCACCGCACACGTCCGTTGTCGAGCATCCCGAACGCCACCGCCTGATCGTCACCGATCTGTACCAGGCAATCGGACAGCCGGTCGTCGGGTAGCGCCATCGTCACCACCAGCTCGCCGGCCCCAGCTCCGGTCGCGTCGCGCAGAGCGGAAACCAGATCCGGGTCGCCAGCAAGTGCCTTCGTGAGACGGGGGACCATGAGATTCCGGAGGTCCAAATGATCATTCTCCGGGTCGCGGTAGATGCGGACTATCACTGAACTGGAATCGTCGAGGGGTGTCTCGTCGTAGACCTTGAGGGTCACCTCCGATGGTTCGATCCCCCGGGCGGCGGCGGCCGCTGCGGTGGCGTTCCTCAGTGCGGCGGCCCGGTCACCAGTATCTGTCGTGAAGTCGACGTCGATACCCCGGGTGACGCAGTTTTCCCCGGAAATCCTCTGGGTGACATGTGCTTCGTGGGTTTTCATGCCGTCATCAATCCTTGAACCTGGGGGTGTGTTTGGACATAGCGCCCGTGCCGGGCGCAACCCCAGGATACGGGACCGTAGGTTAGGGGAGCGGGTACCGGGGCGTCAGCCCCTCGAATGAAGCTGATCGCCAGCCGCCCCGGTCTCTGAATTCGCGACTGATGAGTCGGTGATATCCGACAGCGTCAGATGACGGATGGAGACCGGAGATCCGTTTCTCCGCGAGGCGTCACATGGATCCGGGTGGTGTCATTGTCATGGCCGCTCGGGGTCGGCTCTCCGGCGGCAGCGGGACGGGCGTCCGCGATGCACATCATCGACGACCTGCGGAACAACGTCAAGGAGAAGATCGGTTACAACGGTGGGCATCTTCCGGGTCGGGAATGGGAGCGGATTGGATACAGGGCTGGGGCGCTGGACGGTTGCCCGAATACGGAAGAAATGGCTTGTGATTAGGCGAAAATCAGCGCTCCATTGACGCCGTAGCGCGTGTCGCGACTAGGTCAATCGAACCAAGCCAGCCGCCTGATAATTGCCCGGCGGCGCAGGCTGCCCCCGTGTCATCGAAACGGAATATGCCGCCAAAAGATTCTACTGACGCCAAACTGTTCAGTTTTCTAGCCCGACCCCTTCAAGCGCGGTTTTTTTTGCCCATAGTCTCCTCAAATTTCTCCGCTGTGGTCAGCGCGGCGACAATCCGCTCGAGCAACTTGGGCGTGTAGACAAATTTCTTGAATGCCGGGGAGTAGAGACAAAAAGTTTCAGATTTAGGCAACCCCTTTTTGTCGCCACTTTTTGCCGGGCCGATTCCCCAATTTTTCCGAAGCTGGGTGAAATCATTGAGAGTAAACTTGAGCGGGATGCGTTCTTCCACCTCCCTGGCGATTACTTTCGGCAGCAGCTCATCACCGTGAACGACGTTACGAAACTTCTCGGCGATGATTCGCTACCTTCTTTGCCCATGAGTTTAAGCTTTTCATCCTCACTCAAGTCGTGAATATTAACGAAGGTCAAAGCCATGTCTGCTTCGGTTTTTGGGCCCTTCACTGGCATCAGTGCTAGTCGATAGGAAAATTTCTCATCGCTGGAAGTTTCCCCTGGTAGTCCTGTCATAAATTCTGTGATGTAGTTAAGGGTCGCTCGAGGTATGCCGCGTCGCATCTCTGCCATGTAATCATATTCAGCAGGCTGTAATGAGTGGATAAAAATTGGGATCTTAAGATCATTCCCAAGCGTAAACTCATCTCCAAATCGTCGAATGTTTTCTGCCTCGTAGTTGATGATGCAGGCGTGTGCCTCCGAAGCGGTGGCTACTAGTAAGCAATCTTCAAAATTATGCTCAATCCTGTTACGTAGCCCAATGAAGAACTCCAAGTTGCTTCGGATAGGATTATTTTCCTCATATTCTTCCTTTAGGCAACAGCCAAGTTCCCATGTTTTACGCGAACCGTCAGGATTCTTCACATACTTTCGTTTTTCCTGGTAATAAATTTGGCATTTGTCTTTCATGCGCGACGCTAGGAGAAGATCCTGCCAGGCGAGATGCAGATGAACTATGAAATCACTATAACTACGTCGGTCGCCTGGACGATTGTAGAAGTCAATCGCGACTAGAGCCTGACGACGGGACTCTTCAAGGAGTCGACGCCATCTGGGGAGTTTGGGCATTTTATTGAACCTCCAGCAGACCCCGAGCAATGAAGCGCCTGTTCACTGGGCAATCCCTCGATCAGCCTGTGATCCGCAAAGTCGCAGGCTACGCACGTGTGTCCACCGACCACGAAGACCAAGTCACCTCCTACGAGGCGCAAGTCGACTACTACACCGGCTACATCACCAACCATTCTGGTTGGCAGCTCGCAGGCATCTACACCGACGAGGGAATTACAGGTACCTCCACCAAGAAGCGTGAAGGCTTCCAAAACATGGTCACAGATGCGGTCGCATGCAAGATCGACCTGATCATCACCAAGTACGTCTCGCGGTTCGCGCGTAATACGGTCGACTCGTTGACTACGGTTCGTCAACTCAAAGACGCAGGCGTGGAGGTCTACTTCGAAAAGGAGACCATCTGGACTTTTGATGCCAAGGGCGAGCTGCTCATCACGATCATGAGCTCACTCGTACAAGAAGAAGCTCGCGCCATCTCAGAGAACGTCACCTGGGGTCACCGCAAACGCTTCGCCGACGGGAAAGTCACTGTCCCGTTCACCAACTTCCTCGGTTACGACCGAAGTGAAGATGGCAACCTCGTCGTCAACCCCGAACAAGACGCCACTGTCCGCCTGATCTAGCAGCTCTTCCTCGAAGGTCAATCCATGTCTGGCATCGCCCACCACCTAGAAGTATACGGGTATACCACTGCAAAAGGTCGGAGTACGGGGACGATCGGTGGGATACGCGGGATCCTCACCAACGAGAAATACAAAGGCGACGCACTCCTGCAGAAGATGTTCACCGCTGACTTCCTCACCAAAAAGCAGATCAGGAACGGGGGCGAGATGCCCCAGTACTACGTCACTGGTAACCATGAGCCGATCGTGCCAGTAGAAGTATGGGACTTCGTCCAAGCCGAACTCGCCGACGTGAAGAAAGGACGCCGCTCCAGCTCACGATCACGCGAATTCTCCGGCAAGATCAAGTGCGGCCAATGCGGATCCTGGCACGGGTCAAAAACCTGGCACGCAGGCACAAAAATACGAGAAGCGGACCTGGCGGTGCAACCACAAATACGCTGGCACCGAGAAAGACTCCACCCCTCACCTCACCGACCAACAGATCAAAGACACATTCACCCAAGCTCTCAGGAAACTCGCGGCGAAGAAAGACGTCGCGGTGGACGTTGACGCGCTCGTCCGCAAACGGTTCGACACCCGCGACCTCGAAGCACAAGAATCAGCACTCGCCGGGCAACTCGATGCCGCAGCTACAGCTCTTGACGACCTGATCGCTACTAACTCACGTCAGCCACTCGACCAAGACGACTACCAAACACGCTTCAACGCCCTCGCCGAACAACACGTGCGACTGCTTGCCGAACACAAAGCAATCGCTGACGAGATAACCGACCGGCAGACCCGTCGCAAAGCCTACGAGCACAACCAGCGACAACTAGCCAAACTCGAGACTGGCATCGGCAGCGAATACAGTCCCTTCCGCTGGCACACCCTCCTCGTCCATGCCGAAGTCGGAACGGACGGCACCATCACCTACGAGTTCAGATATGGCTTAAGAAGCAAGTGCCTTGCTGCTTTCAAAAACTAATCGACCGGTATAGCCAGCTTTGTGAAGCGCTTGTTGTGCGGTAGTAATATCGCTTTCGCTATGGAAATAGACCGTCCACAACGAATTTTCCGTTGTGTGTCCGACGAGTGTTTTGACGTAGATGTGGTCGGCGTCGCCGAAAGAAAAACCTAAAGTGGTTATTTCCTTTAGTCGGACGCTTGAAAGGCGATCTTCAAGCTTCTTCTCTTGAGTGAATTTCTCAATATAGTCATGATACTCATCATTATTTACATCGTATGAAAGCGAGCTGCTCAAGCCGTAGCTATTGTTGCTGTGCGGGCCACTTCCGACAATGAGCTCATCTTTTTTTGAGTTCAACCTACCATGAATATGCAGCACTTCGCGTCCGTATAGGTGCTCGATCGTGTCAGTGTAGTTGAAGGAAACCAGCAAATCGACATTTGCGATTACATGCGACACGCCAGTGAATGGATACGGCGGCATTGCTTTCGTACTTAGCCATTCGGAAAGCTTGCCCGAAAGCCCTAGCGAATTTCGAATTATTTCGGATGATCCTTCTTCCATAGCTGCTCGTTTCCAGTCACCGTCATCCGATGACCCTACGCTCGGAAGATTTAGGCATTTCAATAACGATTCAAAATCGCTCCAGAGTAGGCTGTCATAACCATTTACGCTCAAATTATTGGATTCTGCAGCTGCAGCGCACAGGTCTACAAATATCGCTTCTTCGATTTCATCTTCGGAATTATTCAGGTACAAGTTCTCAGTTTTGATATCTGAGTGAACCTGGTCAAGGAAGAACGCCCCTAGTGTAAAAATATCGATATCGAAGGGAGCGGCTAGCTGCAAGAATTTTACTAAATTGCTTTGTGGCGAGCCGATTCTCCACAGCCACCATTCTTGAAAATCACGCCAGCTAGTCTTCATATCGTGCATCAAGTCGAAGCCGTTGCCAACGAGCATCAGACTGGAAGCATTGTTCTCTTTATCAGACGTATTCATTGGTACTCTCCCCATGACGAAAACTACCCCCTACGCTGCGAGTGTGTAGGTTCTGCCAATTTGTATCCATTCCGCTCGCAAAGTTTGTCCATTTTCCAGTTCATGATGATCGAGACCAGTTCGTCCCCGGCGTCGGCCTGGACCCGGTCGAAGAGCTCCGGGTAGGTGAGCGCTCCGAGTAGTTCGACGATCCAGCTCATGGCATCGGTGCACGCGGAGACCCGTGGCACCGATCCAGTGGGGAACGTGCGCACCGTGATCCTCGCAGCGGCGTCCTCCGCAGAAGTGAAATCCGAGATGATCCTCCGTCCCTCGCAGGTGTTCCGGGCCGCCCTGTCAGCGGCCAGGAGCGGTCGGCCCGAGGCGTACGCCAGGGAGGCCGACAGGCCTTCGGACAGAACCTCCCTCACCCGGGCTAGAGCCGCGTCCTCGTGGTCGCCATAGGCTGGGTCGGTGATGATCACCGTGGCGTCGCCGCCGGTCCGCTCGACGACGACCGGGCTGTCGCCGATAGCCGCCACGGCGAGGTTCTCCGTGTTCCAGACGGCGAGCGCCAGAGTGGCGGACAAGGCGTGGTTTCCGCACCGCTCCTGTGTGCTCTGCAGGGCCGTCGCGATCTGACCGCGGACATAGCCCGGATCCGACACGCTGGCTGCGCGACCCTCCGCGAAGGTAGCCGCGAAATCGGAGACCCGTTCACCGGAGCCAACCGCCGACGAAATGGGGAGCACCCGTCGATCGCCGCGATCATCCGGCCGGTAGCGATGACGGCATCCTGGTTCCGTGGTTTCCACGAGTGTGTGTAGGTCACCATGCATTGTCAGGCTACCGGTACCCGGCCCACCACTGGGAACAATCGGGGCTCACCCGATCGGTCCGGGGTCGGAGTTCACGGGAACCACACCCTCCGCCTCGCCCAGATCCCGGACCAGACGCAGAAGGCGGGCCAGAGAACAACGCTCTAGCCCGCCTTCTGACCGCATCAATCCGGGGAGACGGGGATATGAACTACACGATTTGCGGCTGAACAGCCGAAACGCAACCGTCAGGAGCTGCTCGAATTAGCAGTCGTAGTACATCTCGAATTCCTGCGGGGTGGGACGCAGCCGAACCGGGGCGATCTCGTTGTCGTACTTGAACTTGATGTACGTGTCGATGAGGTCTTCGGTGAACACGTCGCCCTCGGTGAGGAAGTCGTGATTGCGCTCCAGCTCCTTCAGGGAGGCCTCGAGGGAGGTCGGTGCCTGCGGGATGCTGGCGGCCTCCTCCGGAGGTAGCTCGTAGAGGTCCTTGTCCACGGGCGCGTGCGGCTCGATGCGGTTCTTGATGCCGTCGAGACCGGCGAGCATCATCGCCGCGAAGCCGAGGTAGGGGTTGCCGGACGGGTCCGGTGCGCGGAACTCGATGCGCTTGGCCTTCGGGTTCGATCCGGTGATCGGGATGCGCACGGCGGCGGAACGGTTGCGCTGCGAGTAGACGAGGTTGATCGGCGCCTCGAAGCCCGGGACAAGACGGTGGTAGGAGTTCAGCGTCGGGTTGGTGAACGCGAGAACCGCGCCGGCGTGGTGCAGGATGCCGCCGATGTAGTAGCGGGCCATGTCCGAGAGGCCTGCGTAGCCGGACTCGTCGTGGAACAGCGGCTTGCCGTCCTTCCACAGCGACTGGTGGGCGTGCATGCCGGAGCCGTTGTCGCCGGCGATGGGCTTCGGCATGAAGGTCACCGACTTGCCCTGCTGGAACGCCGTGTTCTTGATGATGTACTTGAAGCTCTGCAGGTCATCCGCGGCGTGCAGCAGGGTGTTGAACTTGTAGTTGATCTCCTGCTGGCCGCCTGTGCCGACCTCGTGGTGCGCGCGCTCGAGGGAGAACCCGCAGTTCGCCAGGTTGCGGCACATGTCGTCGCGCAGGTCCTGCGCGTGATCGTACGGTGCTACGGGGAAGTAGCCGCCCTTCATGCGGTTCTTGTATCCCAGGTTCGGGGTGCCGTCGAGGTTCTCTTCCTCACCGCGGTTCCACCAGCCCTCAATGGAGTCAAGGTGGTAGAAGCCGGAGTTGGTGTCGGTCGCGTAGGAGACCTTGTCGAAGATGTAGAACTCGGCTTCGGCGCCGAAGAAGCAGGTGTCGGCGATACCGGTGGAGGTGAGGTACTCCTCCGCCTTACGGGCGACGTTGCGCGGGTCCCGGGAGAACGGCTCGCGGGTGAAGGGGTCGTGGACGAAGAACTTCATGTTCAGCGTCTTGGCCTTGCGGAACGGGTCCACCACGGCGGTGGCGAGGTCCGGGAGCAGGTTCATGTCGGATTCGTCGATCGTGGTGAAGCCACGGATGGACGAACCGTCGAACGCGAGGCCCTCCTCGACCGCATCTTCGTCGAACATCGAGGCCGGAATGGTGAAGTGCTGTTCAATTCCGGGAACGTCGGTGAATCGGATGTCGACGAACTCGATGTTCTCGTCGGCGATGAACTTGGTGACGTCTTCTGTGGTTTCAAATGCCACGGTGACTCCTAATAGCGGGCCGGTCTCGGGGTGCCGGGTGCATGATCGTCTCGGATGATCTCTGACATGAACGGAAACCGATGTGGCTTTCGCAGTTCTGGACGGCGGTGGCCACCGGAAAACCGTTCACACATATCAACCACTGTACCCAGTATCTGTCGCGCGACCATAACCCACGCCCTGCGCGCAGGGGCACCGTCCGGACGCTAAGTTAGGGGACATGGCACGCGACAAACACAGTTGGCTCGATGGACCACAGATTCCCGCCGAGAATGAGGACCCACTCGCACCGGCGAAATGGCCCGGTGAGCGACTCGGTCTGCCCGAAAAAGGCTACGGCGCCCTGGCCAGCGTCATGCGCCGTGTCGGCGGGATCGCCCTCGACTGGGTCGTGGCCATGCTCGCCACCGTGATCGTCACCTCGATGACGGATGCTCTCGGGGGATTCGCCACCGTCGAGCTGCTGATGTTCTTCATCATCAGCGTCATCTCTGTGACGCTGTTCGCCCGCACCCCGGGCCAGGCGATGATGAAGATGGGGGTGGCGCGGATCGACCGTCCCGACCAGCGCGTCGGCTTCGTCCGGGCTCTGGTTCGGGCCGTTCTCACCGTGTTCATCTTCCCGCCGGTGCTCGTCGACTCCGACGGTCGCGGTCTCCACGACCGGGTGACCGGGACAGCGGTGATTCTCGGCTGACCACGGTGCGGAGAAAACAGCAAGGGCGCGTACCCCCGAGGCGGGTACGCGCCCTGATCTGTCGCGGGGAGTCGATCCCGCCACGCGTCACAACAAGATGAACAGCACCGCCTGGGCGGCGATGATCTTCACGACCATCGCCATCGGGTAGACCGTGGTGTACCCCATGGAGGGCAGCTCGTTGCGGGTCTGGTCCGAGACGTAGCTCAGAACCGCGGGGTGTGTCTGTAGGCCGGCGACGATTCCGGCGGTCTGGCCGAACGGGATACGCATCACGCGGTGCCCGATGAACAGGGTGAACAGGGAGAGTGCGAACGTCAGGATGGCGCCGCCACCGATGATCTTCAGCGTCGCGGGATCGCCGAGGGCCTCCTTGAACCCGGCACCAGCCGTCGTACCGATACCCGCGAGGAACAGCGTGATGCCGAACTGCCGGAGTGCGAGGTTCGCGCCGTAGGGCACCTGCCAGACGATCTTGCCGGTACGGCCGAGTGACCCGAGGATCAGGGCCACGACGAGTGGTCCGCCGGCGCTGCCGAGGCGGAGTGTGATGCCGCCGGGCAGGGGGAGCGGGATCATGCCGATGAGGACACCGATCGCCATTCCGGCGAGCAGCGGAAGGAGGTTGATGTCCGATAGCCGCTTGTAGGAGTCGCCGAACAACCGGGTCGCCTGATCGATCCGGTCATGTGTGCTCACGACCCGGACGCGGTCACCGAGCTGGAGAACGGTGTCGGGGGTAGCGACCATGTCGACGTCACCGCGGCGCACGCGGGTCACCAGCATCCCGGGCATCCGGGGATTCAGCTTCGACAGCGGGATCCCCACCATCGAGCTCGTCGAGACGAAGATGCGCCGGTAGTCGAGGCGCTCATCGTGGGTCGGATCGCCGGGGAGCAGCTCACCGATCTCCGCGGCGGCCCGCTCGATCTCCTCGGCGGTGCCGACGATCGAGAGGATGTCGCCGGGGCCCGCGGTGTCGCCGGGCTCGGGCAGGAAGAGTTTCCCGTTGTGCTCGATGCGGGAGACGATGATCTGGAGGTGGAGGCCGTTCCGGAGGCTGGTGACGACGGGAAGATCATCGCGTTCGACCCGGACCCGCCGGGTGATGAGCTTCTGCGGCGCGACCCCGGCCTTCAGAGCCTCGGCATCGTGGTCGATCTTCCACACCTTTCCGAGGATGGCGACCGACAGGATGACCCCGAGAACACCGATGGGGTAGGCGAGGGAGTAGGCGACGACGGGGAGTTCGACTACCTCCGCCAACTGTGCGGGATCATCGATCAACCCCGGGATTGCATCCACCACGGCGGCCATGGCGGGAGTGTTGGTCATCGCACCGGTAAACATGCCTGCACCGGAGGCACCACCGACGCCCAGGATCGGGACGACGATGAGGGAGATCAGGGCGACGAGAAGAATGGCGCTGACACCGAGGATGTTGTGCCGGACCCCGGTGGTGCGTAATGAACGGAAGAACCCGGGGCCTGCTTCCAGTCCGATCGTGTACACGAACAGGGAGAGTCCGATGATGAAAACGATCGGTGGGAGCTGGATCTCGGGTTCGGCGGTTGAAAAACCGATGCCGACGAAGAGGACTGCGGCGACACCGAGACTAAATCCGCCGATCCGGAGCCGGCCGATGACCAGACCGATCGACATGATGACGAGGAGGGCCAGGAGCTGATTGTCGACGAGTAGTTGCACACCTCCATGATCCCGCCGTTCGTGCCCGGTTTGCAAACGGATTCACTAGGGGAATCATCACATTAAGGTGCAGGTAAGCGGACACAATGGAGATTCCCAGAAAAAATGGGCCCCCTGGGGTTGTGCCCGAGGGGGACCGTTCGGGCACAGTCAGACAAAGACGATGGGATTCTTGTGGGACGTGTCTCCCGAAAGAGGGCGGTTCTTCCGGAGTATCGATGTCCTGTCGGCGACACCAGGTGCCTGGGATATGGGAGCCCCCTTCCCGGATGGAGAGACAGGAAGGGGGCAGGCACACGGAAGAACTATTTTTTCTTGCGATCGGCTGCTCGACGGGCACGACGGTTGAGACCGGACATGGTGCCCCCCTTGGGGACTGGGCCTTTCGGGAGCCCGGGATTGCCTTGCTGGGTGTCCATCGCCTCCAGGCGGGCGTAGAGCGAGTGGACCTCGTTCTTCTTGATGTTCCTCGGGAGGCGGACCATTGCTCGCTGAAGTTTCGCCACCGGAACCTCGCCCTCGCCCTCGCCGACGTAGATCTCGTAGACCGGGTACTGGCTGGCTATGCGTTGGAGGCGGCGGCGTTGCTGCGCCATCAGCGGCTTCAGTCGACGTTTCTCGCCTTCGCCGACCAGGACGATGCCGCAGACACCGACGACGCGGTGTACGGCGTCCATCTGCGTTGTCGCGGCGACGGCGTTGTGTGTCTTCCACACCATCCCGACGCCGCTGCGCAGATTCTCCAACGCCCAGCCCGCTGCCCCGGGCTGACCTTCAGCACGACTGAATACCGACTTCTGCAGCCGGTTAGTGAAGATCCACAGGGCGGCAAGGACACCGAAGATGAGACCGATGGGCAGCATGAACCACTGTCCACCCCACAGTAGTCCGATGAGGAATCCGACGAGACCGAGCCCGATGATGGCGAGCAGTACGAGAGGCAGGAACATCTTGTCCTGCTTCCGCAGCATGGTGAATGCCTGCCACAGCTGGGCACGCGTTTCCTTGCGTTGGGCACGCTTCGCGGCTTTCTCTTCCTTCATAGCGGCCTTGGCGGCCGCCTTCTTCTCATCTGCCATGGCCTCAACAATAGGCGATGAAGCGACGAACTCGGCCACCGGGCCCGGTCGCGTCAGCAACCGGTGCGCTGGAAGGGGGCGAAGCTCTGTACGGGAGTGTCCTGCGATGCACCGTACTTGCCGAGGAGACTGGACGCCTCCTGCGCGGTGGAGCCCTCCGTCGTCTCCTTGAGGTGCGCCAGGTTCTCCGGGAGCTCCTCACCGCGGGCCTCGATGGTCTGGGCGTAGAGCCGTCCCGCCCGGTAGGAGGACCGGACGAGGGGGCCGGACATGACGCCGCTGAAGCCCATTTCCTTGGCGGCTTCAGCATGCTCGAGGAACTCCTCCGGCTTCACCCAGCGTGCGATCGGGTGGTACATCGGGCCGGGGCGGAGGTACTGGGTGATGGTCAGGATATCGCAGCCAGCGTCGTGCAGGTCGTGCATGGCCTGCGTGATTTCCTCGTAGGTTTCACCCATTCCGAGAATCAGGTTCGATTTGGTGACGAGGCCGAAGTCGCGGGCCTGCCGGATGACTTCCAGGGAACGGTCGTAGCGGAACGCGGGACGGATTCGCTTGAAGATTCGAGGCACCGTCTCCACGTTGTGTGCGAACACCTCGGGCCGTGCTTCGAAGACCTCCTGGAGCAGATCCGGCTTACCGGAGAAGTCCGGGGTCAGGTTCTCGACGCCGGTGTTGGGGTTCAGCTCGTGGATCTTTCGCACGACCTCCGCGTACAGCCACGCGCCCTCATCGGGGAGGTCATCACGGGTGACACCGGTGATGGTCGCATAGTTGAGCTTCATCTCCCGGATGGACTCGGCCACACGGCGGGGCTCATCCTTGTCCAGGGGATCGGGCTTGCCGGACGAGATCTGGCAGAAGTCACATCTGCGGGAGCACTGGGAACCACCGATCAGGAAGGTGGCTTCGCGGGACTCCCAGCACTCATGCAGGTTCGGGCAACCGGCCTCCTGGCACACGGTATGCAGGGAGGCTCCGGCGACCCGTTTCTTCATATCCTTGAACTCGGGACCGGTCTTGGCGGTCGTACGGATCCACCTAGGTTTGGTCTCGATCGGAGTCTGTGCATTGCGGGCTTCGACCCTGAGCAGCTTGCGTCCTTCTGGTGCGACAGTCACGGCCCCCACCCTACCCGGGGGAGGTTGCACGGCGAAAAGTCCCGTCAGCGCTCCGTCGATCCGGATGTCGCATTCGGGCTACGTACCGGTGCGCACGGGTCCGGAGCGGTACCCAGGGTGTGATCTGCGACGGTGAGCCGACCGGAGAGAGCATCGTCCAGGGCGGTCGCGAGTGGGGTGATCATCTCCTCCGGCGTCACTGTCCGCCCGAGTTCCGCGGTAAGCGTTGTGACGCCCGCGTCAGATATTCCGCAGGGGACTATGTGCTCGTAGAAAGAGAGAGCATTGCAGCAGTTGAGGGCGAGGCCATGCATTGTCACCCCTCTCGTCACGCGAATCCCCAGCGCAGCCACCTTCCTGTCCAGCAGATCTCCGTCAGCTGGGAGCCAGACACCCGAGCGCCCCTCAATCCGCCCGGCCTCCGGCAACCCGGCCTGGCGGATGACCTGGATCAACGCTTCCTCAATGCGTCTGACGTAGTCGACGACGTCGATGGGTTCAACCAGTTTGATGATCGGGTAGCAGACAAGCTGTCCGGGGCCGTGCCACGTGATCCGGCCGCCGCGATCGACGTCCACGCAGGGCACTCCGTTCGTCGGGCGGTCCGATGGTTGGGTCCGCTTGCCCGCCGTGTAAGTCGAGGGGTGGGTCAGCATTAGCAGCTGATCCGGAACCTCTCCGGAGGCACGGGCAGCCGCGATCTCGGCCTGCTCGTGCCACATCTTCAGGTAGTCGACTTCACCGAGTTCTCTGGTCAGGAGCGGAACACCGCAATCGCGGATCGGGGAATCGGCTGGAGTGAACGGGGGACGCGGGGCAGTCATAGTGAACTCAACACTACAACTGCGTCCGCGACCGATTGAATTAGGCGGGGCGAGGTGTTCCGACAGGGCACTGTCGGCTGCAGTACGGCTCGAAGGTGGTTACCAGGGTCGCCCAAACGGCATCCGCGAAGGACGTGCTCGGATAGCGGTGGTCCGTTTCCATGCTGGCGATCCCGTGCGCGGATGACCAGAGGGTGACTGCGATCAACTCGTTGTCTGCAATGGAGGTGACCGGGGTTCCTGCCCATTCCTGCATGTCTGTGAGTAACTGTCGCCAGGGATTGGACCTGAGCGTTATACAGTGCGTCCTTCCGGTGGTGACCAGTCGGTAGAGTTCGGGCTGTTCCGTAGCCACCCGCCGAAAGGCGGCCATCAGATCTGCCAGATGGAAGAATCCGTTCTCGTCGCGCGTCGCCCAGAGCACGTTGCCGATAATCTCGACCGCGTCAATGGTGAGCATCGCCCGCAGCTCGTCCTTGTTGGACGTGTGCTTGTAAAGCGACGGGGCCTTGATACCGATTCGCTCCGCGAGACCCCGCATGGTCAGCGAATCCCATCCTTCGGATTCCGTCATCTCACGGGCGGTCGCTATGATCTGCTCGGCTCGTGCGGTGCGCGAGGGGAGCGTGGGGGCGGGGATATTCACGGGCCTCAATGTATCACTGTTGACGTAGCGGGGATGCAAAATCGAAGCCTTGTCCGATAGATCTGGCTAGGTATCTCCAAATATGGCGGTAAAGGTCAAATGGGCATGTTTTTCAGGGGTATATCGCCATGCCTCAGAAGGGATCGGCGGCGCCAGTCAAAGCCAGCGTGAAAATGTCCTTCAACCACACTGCCCCCGGCCCAGGTGTGGGCAGGAGGCAGTGTGGCTGACGTGAATCGGAGCGCTAGAGCTCCAGATCCTCCACGAAGTCGGCCTTCTCGAGGCGGTCGCGAACAGTCGTCATGAACCGCCCGGCGTCAGCACCGTCGATGACCTGGTGGTCGTATGTCATCGGGAGGAACACCATCTGACGGACAGCGATGGCGTCGACACCGTCGTCGGTGACCACAACCGGGCGCTTCACGATGGCGCCCGTTCCAACCATCGCAGCCTGCGGCGGGACGAGGATCGGGGTGTCGGTGAGAGCACCTTCGGAACCGATGTTCGTGATGGTGAATGTTCCCCCAGTCAGATCGCTCGGCTTGAGCTTGTTGTCACGGGCACGCTGAGCGATATCCGCGATGGCCTTGGAGATTTCTGCGATCGACATGTCCTGCGCCTTGTGGATGACCGGTGAGAGCAGCCCACGCGGGGTATCCACGGCGATGCCGAGGTTGACGTCCTCGTGGTACGTCATTTCCTTGGTCTTGGCGTTGTAGCTCGCGTTGACGTTCGGGTGGGATACGAGGGCCTCGATCATCGCCTTCGCGAAGAACGGGAGGTATGTCAGATTGACACCGTGCTTCTCCTGGAAAGCGACCTTGTTGGCCTTGCGCAGTTCCGCCACCTTGGTCATGTCGACCTCGTGGACCTGTGTCAGCTGAGCTGCCGAGTGCAGCGACTCGAGGGTCTTCTTCGCGGTAATCTCGCGGATCCGGTTGACGCGCTGGGTGGTGCCGCGCAGCTTCGCCTTCTCCGGATCAACCGACTTCGTCGAGACCCGGGAAACCTTCTCGGGAGCAGCGGTAGCTGACTGTTCCCCACCGCTCGCGGCAGCGAGCACGTCCTGCTTGCGGATTCGTCCACCGACACCAGTGCCCGCGATCGAGTTGAGGTCAACTCCGTGCTTGTCCGCGAGCTTGCGGACAAGTGGCGTCACATACGGCACGGAACCGTTGTCGGAGGTCTTCTTCTCCGGGGTCTTCTCCTGCTTGGACTCGGGCTTCTTCTCCGGCGCGGTCATCTTCTCTGTAGCCTTCTCCTGTTTCGGTTCGACCTTCTCCTGTTTGGGTTCAGGCTTCTTCTCTGGGTCAGGCTTCTTCTCTGGGTCAGGCTTCTTTTCCTGCTTCGGTTCCGACTTCTCGGCGGGCTTCGCAGATTCGTCGCCGATTCGGACGATGACCGCGCCGACGTCGACGGTGTCGTCTTCCTCGGCGAGGATTTCCAAGATGGTTCCTGCGACGGGGGAGGGAACCTCGGTGTCGACCTTGTCGGTGGAGACCTCGAGGAGTGCCTCGTCGACCTCGACGGTATCGCCGACGGACTTCAGCCAGCGAGTGATGGTGCCTTCGGTGACGGATTCGCCGAGTTCGGGCATCTCCACATCGGTGGCCTGACCGGAACCGCTCTTCTCTGCGGGGGAAGCAGAGGTGTCCTTCTCCGCGTCGTCCCGGGACTCAGCGGCGTCATCTGCGGCCTCATCGGAGGAATCGGAGTCGGACTCATCCGCAGCCTCAGCGGAATCGCCGATCTCGGCGATCACAGCACCGACGTCGACCGTGTCATCCTCCTCCGCGAGGATCTTGGTCAGGACACCGGAGGTCGGGGACGGGATCTCGGTGTCGACCTTGTCTGTGGAGACCTCCAGCAACGGCTCATCGGTTTCGACCGTGTCACCGACTTCTTTGAGCCAGCGGGTGATTGTGCCCTCGGTGACAGATTCACCAAGTTCGGGCATCTCTACAGAGAACGCCATTGTGTCAGACTCCTCAAAAACGTCGTGTCGGGTAAAGCTCTTAGTAACTTGAGAGTACCGGTTCAACCCGTCAGGTGTGGCTTTCGGGCCACAGAGAATCGGATTTTCCCCCTACAATCGTTGATTGTGTTCAACATATTCGGTCGCAGCAAGTCAAAACCGGGGCTGAAGCCTCCGAGGGCCCCCGGGGACACAATCCGGGACGCTGATCTCACCGACCTGGTGACGTGGGTCGAGGGCAGGACCCTCATCGAGGGGTTCGTCGAACCCGAGACCGTGATCAACGAGATGTCGATGGTTCTCGTGGACGGCGACGGTGATTTCATCCGCCGGAGTATCGGCGGCCCCAAGGGCATTGACGTGGTTGCGAAGCGGCTCGGTATACCGGTCTATGACGTGGAGGAAACTGGTTATCCCCAGCGTATGCGTGAGCGCATAGAACGCGAGCGGTTGCTACGGAAACGGCGCGAACAGCAGGAACGCCGAGCCAGGTTCGAACGGGGAGAGAATCCGCACGCCTGATCCCGGCGGTCCCTCCAGTGATCGCTCCACAACCATTCAGGGGCCCGACCACCTACCGTGGTCGGGCCCCTGAATGGTTGTGTCCCCCTGTGCCCCGGGGCAGTATCCTTTTCGGCCTATTCGCCCGCGATTCCGGTGAGCGCCTCGACGATCGTCCGGACCGGAACACCCGTCGCCCGCTTCGGGGTGCAGCCCCAGATTCCGTCGGTGTTGAAGGCGGGACCAGCCACATCGATGTGCGCCCATTCCACACCCTCGGTGACGAAGGTACTGAGGTAGTGACCGGCCCCGAGCATTCCACCGTTCCGGGAGGGATTAATGTTCCGGAGATCGGCCACGGTGGATTTCATTCCTTCGGCTACATCCTCCGGGATCGGCATCGCCCAGGCATCCTCGCCGACCGCGCGGCCGTGCGCGGCCATCCGGTCGCGGAATTCCGGGGAGCCCATGACACCGGCGGTGCGGGCTCCGAGGGCCACCAGCTGTGCACCGGTGAGCGTGGCTGTCTCGATGAGGTAGTCCGGATCGTCCTCGCAGGCCCGGGCGATCGCATCTGCGAGGATGAGACGGCCCTCCGCGTCGGTGTTGAGGATCTCGGAGGTCGTGCCACCGTAGTGGGTGATCACGTCACCAGGGCGGTAGGACTCGCCACCGGGCATGTTCTCTGCCAGCGGGACGGTCGCCGTGACGTTCACCCGCAGATTCAGACGGGCGGCGGCGATGACGGCGGCGATGACCGCTGCTGACCCACCCATGTCGGAGATCATGTGGTCCATGTTCGAGGACGGCTTGATCGAGATCCCACCGGTGTCGAAGGTGATTCCCTTGCCCACCAGCGCGACGGACTTGGAAGCCTTGCGGGGGGACCAGGTGAGGCGCAGCAGACGCGGTTTGCGACTGGAGCCTTGGCCCACAGCCATGATGCCGCCGTAGCCGTCCTTCAGGAGGCGCTTGTCATCGAGGATCTCAACTTTGACGCCGTGTTCTTTGGCCTCCTTTGCGGCGATCTCTGCATAGGACTCCGGGTAGAGGTGGGAGGACGGGGTATTGACGAGATCGCGGGCGAGCACGACGGCTTCTGCGGTGATCTGTGCGGCGACGAACTCCTTCTTGTCGCCACCGACGAACACGACCTCGCCGACGGTTCGCTTACGCTCGGGGACCTCGTCAGTCTTCAGTCCCCGGTAGTCGTAGGCGCCGAGGGTGATTCCCTCGACCGCCGCACGCAGGCCGAAGGCACCGATGGTCGTCGCGACGCGGCGGAAACCCCTGAGGCTGCGGGCGGCGACACCCGCGGCCCGGCGGAGGCGATCGGCGTCGAGATCATCTGAGTTGCCGAGACCGACGGCGACGATGGTCTCCACACCGGTAGCCTTGAGACCCGGAATCCGGGTGATCTCCTCCTTGGCACCGGTGGTGCCGACGGCTGCGAGCTGCTGCCACACGGCGATCTCGACCTCATCGTCGAACAGACCGGTTGCCGCCAGTTCCAGGCCCTCCTCGCCCTCGAACACCGCGACTAGCAGGGCGTCGGTGTCGCCGGAGATCTTCTTCGCGAGGCTCAGCGCAGGGACACTGCCCTTGGCGGGAAGCGTGAAAGTGGCAGTCACAGTGACATTCCTCCAGAGATAACTTCGTCGGACGTGAACACCCGGGAACCGGGCCGATGCGCGTGGTCCCGGTGCCTGCCGGGCTCGGGGACCAGCCTAGCCCGGCAGGCACCGGGACGCCCGGCGAGGGGATCCCCGGAACGGGGCGGAACCCCGGAAAAACCCGGATATCGGAGGTGTAACCTGATTCTCATGAGCTCCCTGACATTTGACGTGATCCCGACCGATAATCCGACCAGTGCCGAACGACGTGCCGAGATCCTCGCGGATCCCGGATTCGGACGCTACTTCACCGACCACATGGTCACCATCGAGTGGACCGAGGACGAAGGCTGGCACGACGCACGGGTCCGGCCCTACGGCCCCCTGAGCCTCGACCCCTCGACCTCGGTGCTGCACTACGGTCAGGCGATTTTCGAGGGACTCAAGGCCTACCGCCACGCAGACGGCTCGATCCGTACCTTCCGGCCCGACGCGAACGGTGAACGCTTGCAGCAGTCCGCCGCCCGGATGGCCATGCCGGAGCTCCCCGTCGATGTGTTCATCGAGTCTATCCGCCAGCTGGTCGACATCGACCGCGATTGGGTTCCCGCGGCTGGAAGCGAGGAGGCCCTCTATCTCCGACCGTTCATGATCTCGACCGAGAGTACCCTCGGTGTGCACCCCTCGAATAGCTACACCTATGCGGTCATCGCATCGCCCGCCGGTGCTTATTTCAGCGGCGGCGTCAGCCCGGTTTCCGTCTGGTTGTGCGAGGACTTCGTCCGCGCCTGCCCCGGTGGCACTGGCGCGGCGAAGTTTGCAGGCAACTACGCCGCCTCACTGAAAGCCCAGGCGCAGGCCGCTGAGAAGGGCTGCGACCAGGTGGTGTGGCTCGACGCCATCGAGCACTCCTACGTGGAGGAGATGGGTGGCATGAACCTCTTCTTCGTCTACGGTGACGGTGGCGCCGAGACTACGCCCGGTGAGGTGACCGTCGCGACCCCGGCGCTCTCCGGTTCGCTGCTCCCCGGTGTCACACGTCGGTCCCTGCTGCAGGTCGCCGAGGACCAGGGGTACCGGACCGAGGAGTTCCGCATCTCCACCGATCAGTGGCGCAGCGAGGCGGCCTCCGGCAAGCTCCGGGAGGTCTTCGCCTGTGGTACCGCCGCCGTGATCACCCCTGTTGGACACGTGAAGAGCAGGGAGGGTGACTTCGACATCGCCGACGGCGGCTCAGGTGACGTCACGATGAAGCTCCGTGAGATCCTCACCGGTATCCAGCGAGGTGAGGTCGAGGACACCCACGGCTGGATGCACACCCTCATCGACTAGGAGTTCCACGCGGCTGGCCCCGAGAGGACGGTGTGTACACTGATCCCTCCTCGCGGGACACCGTGTATGACCGTCCCGGTTCTGGTGCGGGTTCCGTTTCAACGATGGTCGGTCACGGTTGCACTGCGGCCCTGACGACGACGAGCGCCGTCAGGGCACACACCGCGGTGGACGTCTCGATCAACGCCCCCATGCAGTCACCGTTCAGCCCGCCGAGCCGGTGGTTGAGGTGACGGGCGAGCACCAACGTGAAACCGATGCCGCAGACCCCCGCGACCGCCACCCCGCCCGTGACCGCCCAGGCGTTCACGCCGGGAAGCGCCACCGCTGCGAGAACACCGGCGGTGGTTGTGAGCGCCAGCCACCAGAGCCCGATCCACCGGAGCGGGACCGTGCCGATGATCATCGCGCCGAAACCACCCGTGGAGAACGGTCGGAACAGGCGGCTGCACCCGATCATCGCCGACATCCTGGACAGCGCAGGTATCACCCCGATGAGCAGAATCCCGGTGCTCGCCGACGGCAGGGCGAGCAGATCAGATAACGCCGCCACCTGTACCCCCAGGGTAAGCAGGACGGCACCCATCCCGAGTGCACCCGTGTAGCGGTCCGCGATGATCTCCCGGGCCCTCTCCGGGGAGGCATAGGACCCCAAGGCGTCGCCAACATCCGCGAGGCCGTCGATGTGCATCATCCGGGTCAACAGCTCCCAGGAGACGACGCAGAGGACAGCCGTCAGTAGCGGGGCGAAACCCACCAGCGTTGCACCGGTACTGATCGCCGCAGCCGCGAGGCCCAGGACAAGGCCCGGAACGGGGATCGCCGCCATGGCCCGCCGGCCCGTGGTGCGGTCGAAAACGGTCGCCCCGGCGAAGGGGAGGACCGTCAGCCAGCTCAGCGCCGTGGACAATCCCTCGCGGAGCGCCGGGCCGTGTTCTCCAGCCGTCTCGACCGCTTTACCGGACAAGATCAGTGCGCCCCGGAGACACCGGCGGACTCGAACGTCGTCATGTCCCTCATGACGTCGACTGCGACCCGGACCAACGGCAGCGCCGCGGCGGCTCCCGATCCCTCACCGAGCCGCATGCCGAGTTCGACGATCGGTCGTTTCCCCAGGTGTGCCAGCGCGATGCTGTGCGCGGGCTCGACACTGCGATGGCCGGCCATCCACCATGCGGCGGCACCGGGTGCGAGACGTTCGGCCCACAGCGCAGCGGCCGTCACGACGACACCGTCGAGGATCACCGGTGTGCGGCGTACGGCGGCCTGTGCGAGGAACGCGGCCATCGCCGTCATGTCGGGGGAGGACACTGCGCGGAGAACCGCCACCGGGTCGTGCTTGAGATCCCGGGCCCGGAACATCGCATCCCGGACGACGGCGGTCTTGCGTTTCCAGCCCTCGTCATCGATGCCGCTGCCGCGTCCGACGACGACGACGGGTTCTGTTCCGGTGGCAAGACCGATGAGTACCGCTGACGGAGTGGTGTTGCCGATCCCGAGGTCGCCCGCTATGAGCAGGTCCGCCCCGGAATCAACCTCCCGGTCGGCGATCCTCTTGCCCAACTCGATGGCCCGGAGGGTCTCATCCGCGGTCATCGCGTCCTCGATGTTGATCGCCCCGCAGCCTCTACGGACCCGGTCCGGGCCCTCGGCGTCATGATCAAGGGAGACGTCGGCGACCTGGACCCGGGCGCCTGCCGCGCGCGCCAGAACGTTGATCCCCGCGCCTCCCACTTCATCGATGTTGTGGGCCATCTGCAGGGAGACCTCCGCGGGAAACGCGGAGACCCCGTGCGCCGCGACACCGTGATCGCCGGCGAAGACCACCACCGATGGATCGGTGATTCTGTTCGGCGGACAGCAGCCCTGGCACGCGGACAGCCATGCGCCGATCTCCTCGAGACGACCGAGGGAACCGGGGGGTTTCGTGAGAGTCAGCTGATGATCGATCGCGGCCCGGTGCACGTCGGCATCGGGAGGCGTCACTGGCGGGAATAAGTCGGTTTCAGTCATGGGGGCCGTCTCCTTATCGGTGGCGTGGTCCCGGGTCGGACCCGGGCCGGGAGTATGGCGGTGGTCCGGAGCCACCCGGTCGTGTCTGTGATCGCTGGGTGCGGCTATCCCAAGACTAGCGGGAGTCCGGCGACGACCAGGACGGTTCTGTCACAGACCTGGGCGAGATCCGCGTTGAGTCTTCCGATCTCGTCGCGGAACAGACGGGCCGAACGGTGTTCCGGGATGACCCCCATCCCCACCTCCGGCGAAACGAGGACGAGATCGGTGCCCGCGGGGAGTCGGGTCACCGCGGATACCAGGGCTCTGCACCGTGGGGCGACGGTACCCCGGGGCCGGTCCCAGGCCTCCGCGGAGTCGATCGTGTGTGTCAACCACGTGCCGAGGTCATCGACGATGATCCAGCCCGGCGGGGGATCCGCGAGAACCTCGACCGCGTCCACGTCATCGATGGTGTTCCAGTGCTCGGGGCGGCGGACCGTGTGTTCCCGGATACGTTCCGAGAAGTCGTTGTCGCCGGGCCACGGTCGGGCGGTCGCTATGTAGGATACTCTGGTCGCATCCGCGGGTACCAGCCCCTCTGCATGGGATGATTTGCCGGAGCGGGCCCCACCGAGAATGAGTGTTCGCACGGGGACGGTGCCGGTTCTAGATGTCGTCGCCGACGTTGACGCGGGGTTTCGGGGTCCGCAGCTTCCGCGGCTGCGTCGACCGGGAATACGCGTAGAACCCGAGCGAGAACCCGGGGGCGGTGCTGCCCGGGAACCGCTCCCTGGTGGCCCGGTTCACCCGACGGCCGATGAGTACGCCCTCGATGAAGAACATCAGGATCACGGCCATCGCGATCAGGGTCAGGACATTGGCGACCACGGGATAGTACTGGGAGGTGAACATCACCACCAGGAGAACGAGTGCCACCGGCATGAAAAGGGAGTTGAAGAATCGACGGCTGTCGACCCAGTCTCGGGCGAAACGACGCTCGGCCCCCTTGTCCCGGTCCTGAAGGTAGCGCTCGTCGCCGGCGTCGATGTGCTTCTGTGCTTCGTGTCTCCGTGCGGCGCGTTCTTCGCGCTCGCGCTTCTTGTACGCCTTGTATTCCTCTTTGGTCATTGACGCCTTCAGCGCCTTCTTCCGTTCCCTCATCTGGCGGAGAGTCTGCGGGGTGTCCGCGGGCTCCCTGATGATCCCCTTCTCGCGTTCGACCTCCCTGCGCTTGGGAGTCGGCCGCCCCTTGGGAGGCGTGTACCCCTTCGGGAAGGAAGCGTCCCGGGAATCGGACGAAGATGCGTCGTGCCCGTCTGCGGAACCGGCCCCGGTGGGACCGGACTGAGTCGTGTCGGCGGCGGCGTCGGTGCTCGAGGATTTCTGCCAGGGTAGTTTCACGGACTCAAGGGTACAGGGGCCCCTGCCGACCGGGAATACCGGGATACGCCCGCGCGTTGCAGTCGATGTCCCCGGAAACCGGAATCCGTGAGGGCGGTGCCGATAGCGAAAAATCCCGGTCGTGTGATGTGGACGGCACCCGCCGGGTGCACCACTCCCCGACGCAGTAGTACGGTGGTGCACACGAGTTCTACGTCACCCGTCACAGGGTGCCACTTATCAAGGAGAGACACCGATATGACCGCACCCGAGACAAGCACCGGTGTGATCCTCACTGACGCTGCGGCAGCCAAGGCCAAGGCACTGCTCGATCAGGAGGGTCGCGACGACCTGTCCCTGCGCATCGCCGTGCAGCCAGGTGGCTGCGCCGGACTGCGCTACCAGCTCTACTTCGATGACCGCGACCTCGACGGAGACAAAGTCGACGTCATCGGTGGGGTCCGTCTCGTCGTCGACAAGATGAGTGTCCCGTACCTCAACGGTGCACGGATCGACTTCGCCGACACCATCGAGTCCCAGGGATTCACCATCGACAATCCGAATGCGTCCGGTTCCTGTGCCTGCGGGGACTCCTTCAACTGAGACCGAAGGTCGCCCCGGTGCGTCAGCGCCGCGGCATCTTACGGAGGAACGGCCGTTGAACCGGCGGGGTTCAGCGGCCGTCTCATCTGTGTTGGCAGGTTGCTGCGGGGGTGGATTTCCCGGGTGGTCCGCTAGGCTCTGCAGGCGTGCAGGCCACTGGTGAACCGCACGTACGGGTCGCCTCTCCCGGGAAGGATTCCACCGCCATGACCGCACTGGATCGTCTGCTCGAGTTGGTCAGCCGGAAGATGACGGCTCTCCGGAAGCGGCTCGATGGACTCGAAGAACAGAAGCGGATCGATGCTCTCGCGGTTGCGGGCCTGTCCGCGGACGGGGTCACCCCGACCGCTCCCCGGCGGCGGCCACACTTGGCCCGGGTCGAGGGGGTCCTCGCTCTCGTGGTGGTGATCGTCCCGGTGGTGTTCCCCCGGGAGGAAATTATCATGCTGACACTCTGGCTCGCCGGAACGCTGCTGTGCGCCCTGTTCTGGAACCTCATCCTCGGTCTCTGGCGGTTTTTCGCGTCCGTGCACCTGCCGACGGTGCGCAGTGCGTGGTACGAGAATACCGTGGGAGCACTGTTCACCGTGCTGCTTCTCGGCTATGCCGCGGGCCGGCGCGCCGACGCCACGGAGATGTCGGCGGTGATGACCGTCGCCATGGTCCCCGCGGGTCTCACGGTGACCGCGACGATCAGTCTCCTGCTCCGCAGGTTCGTGCCATACACCCCCCGGACCAGCTGGTGGCTGTACTAGCACGGTACCGGTGGGGTGGTGCCCCGTGGCGTCAGATCTCCACGGGGTAATCCCTTTGCTCGATGTCCGGACGGATCCGGTCCTCGACGAAGATACCGTGCCAGATCATGAACGCCAGGACGGTCCACAGACGGCGCGAGTGGTCGGAGACTCCCGCGCGGTGTTCCGCGAGCATCTCCCGGACGGCCGGAATGCTGAAGATGTGCTCCGTGCCCGAGGCATTGATCGTGTCCAGCGCCCAGTCGTGGAGTTCATCCCCGGCGAGCCAGTGCCGCATCGGGACAGGGAAGCCGAGCTTCCTGCGGTGCAGGACGTGCGGGGGAACGATCTGCTCGAGTGCTCGCCGGAGGGCGTACTTCGTGGTCCCCTCCGCGATCTTCAGGTCGTGGGGGATCGTTTCGGCGACGGCGAACACCTCCCGGTCGAGGAACGGGACACGCAGCTCCAGGGAATTCGCCATCGTGATCTTGTCCGCCTTCACGAGGATGTCGCCGCGCATCCATGTGAACAGGTCGAGGTGCTGCATTCTGGCGACGGGATCCATGTGTGCGGATTCAGCGTAGATCGGGGCGGTGACGTCGGTGTGGTCCCATTCCCGGCGAGCGTCGGGAAGCACCCTCTGCAGTTGCTGCCAGTTGAACGACCGGGCGTTGCCGTAGTACCGCTGTTCCATGGGTGTGGTTCCACGCTCGAGGAGTGACTTGCCCTTCATACCGTCGGGGAGTGCACGCGAGAACAGTGCCAGTGCCTTCTTCAGAGGATCGGGGACCTTGTCGAAGGGCGCCAGGGACAGTGGTTCCTTGTAGATGGTGTAGCCGCCGAACAGTTCGTCCGCGCCTTCGCCCGAGAGCACGACCTTGACGTGCTTGCGGGCTTCGGCCGCCACGAAGTAGAGGGGAACCAGGGATGGGTCCGCCACTGGGTCATCGAGGTACCACATGATCTTGGGTACCGCTTCGACGTATTCTTCGGGTGATACGACCTTCACTATGTGTTCCGCGCCGATCGCCGCAGCGGACTCAGCGGCCACGTCAACCTCGGAGTATCCGTCGCGCTCGAACCCGGTGGTGAAGGTCAGGAGGTCTGGGTTGTGGCGCTTGGCCAGCGCAGCGATGGCGGTGGAGTCGATTCCTCCGGACAAGAAGGAGCCGACGGTGACGTCCGCCCGCATGTGCTTTGCGACGGAGTCCTCCAACGCCGCGGCGATGCGGTCGAACAGGTCCTGTTCGCGGCTCTTGGTGACGGGACGTGCCGGGAACCGGGGGCGGAAGTACCGGCTCTCGGTGACGTCGCCGCCGGGAACGACCGTGGCGGTGCAACCGGATTCGAGGCGCCTGATCCCCGCATGGAGGGTTTCTGGCTCGGGGACGTACTGCAGATCGACGTAGTGCTCGATGGCGCGGTCATCCAAGGCCGGGTCGAATCCGATGGCTGGGCCCAGCTCGAGGATGCACTTCTTCTCGCTGGCGAACACGGTGCCGTGGTCGGTCGTCGCGTAGAACAGCGGTTTGATGCCGAAGGGATCGCGGGCGAGGAAGAGTTTGCGCTCTTTCGTGTCCCAGATGGCGATGGCGAACATTCCCCGGAGGTGGTTCACCACGTCAGCTCCCCAGTGGTGGAAGCCGACCAGGATCGGCTCGCCGTCGCCGGAGGTGGTGAATGGATAGCCTGCGTCCTCGAGTTCCTGACGTAGCTCGAGATAGTTGTAGATCTCGCCGTTGAACGTCATTGTGTAGCGGTCGGGTTCGCCCTCAGGGCCCCAGGAGATGGGTTGATGGGAGTGCGCGATGTCGATGATGGAGAGGCGGTTGAACCCGAAAACGGCGGAATCATCGTGCCAGGTGCCGTCCTCGTCCGGGCCGCGGTGCCGCATACAGGGCAGGGCCCGCTCGACAGCTGTCACGTAGGATTCGGCGTTTCCGCCGGACGTGAGCATTCCTAATAGACCGCACATTGCCGGGTGTCCTTCTTCCTGTCGGGGCCGGGTACTTGGAGACCGTCCGGGTCAGAACCGGACTCATTGGGATCACTGTACTTGGGTCGGATGTGTGGAGTTTCGGGCAGTTCGCTCGGGACCCGAATGTGAGAGGTGGCGGCGGGTGCCGGGAAACGGCGGGAAACGACACTCGGGGGGACTCTTCGGGGGCAGCGGGGCAGGTCCGACGGCGGGGGTAGCGAAATCCCGAAACTCCAATGCTTGATGCGACACGGCGGGGGATAGGTCGACCCATTCGCCCATTTGAGGGTAGCCACAAGGTTGAGACGGTGTGAGTTGCCTAACAGGAAAAGGGGTTTGCGTTGGGTCTGCGCATGGCGCATGCAGTAAAATCCTCACTGTTCTATCAGGCGTGCGATGATCACGCTGCTGCAGCGAAGACAAACGGCGTGGATTCCGGCGCCGGATGCGATAGTCTGCGAAGTTAGGAAGGGCGTTAACGTCCTTACATTTCTAGTGTGGACAGGAAGGCAGACACACGTGGAACAGCCAAACAAGCATGGTTTCAGACGCAAGGCGATGCTCGCAGGCACCATCGGTGCGGGCAGTCTTGCACTGACCGGCTGTGATGTCGCGGCACCGGGCGGCACTATCGGACATCTCCTGCGTTTCGGATGGCCGGAAGGCATCACCCCCGAAGCGACGGCCATGGGGAACTTCTGGGTCTGGATCTGGGTCGCTGCCTGGATCATCGGCGCCGTGATGTGGGGCCTCATGCTCTACTCGCTCTTCGTGTTCACCGCGAAGCGCGCTGAGAAGCAGGGTAAGGGCGAATTTCCGAAACAGGTCGGTTACAACGTTCCCGTTGAACTCGTGCTGACGGTGATGCCGGTCCTGATCGTGCTGACTATCTTCTTCTTCACCGTTCAGACGCAGGACAAGGTCACTGCGCTGGATAAGGATCCGAAGGTGACCGTCGACGTCACCGCGTTCCAGTGGAACTGGAAGTTCGGTTACGGAGAGGTCGCTCCGGAGCTTTCCCCGACGGGGACCCTGTATGACGGCACCGATCAGGTCCGCCAGGCTGCCGCCGAGCAGCACGAGGGTTTCGAGACCACCCGTGGTGCCGAGGGTGAGGCCCACCACGCGGGGGAAGCAGGCCCGATCCACGGCAAGTCAGCGTCCGATCTGAGCTACCTGCACTTCAACAAGATCGAGACCATCGGCACCACGGAGGAGGTTCCGGTTCTGGTCCTTCCGTCGCAGACCGCGATCGAGTTCGATCTCGCGTCCGCAGACGTGGTCCACTCCTTCTGGATCCCCGAGTTCCTGTTCAAGCGTGATGCTTTCCCGCACCCGGAGGCGAATCTCTCCGAGCGTCGATTCCAGGTCGCGAAGATCGAGGAAGAGGGAGCATTCGTCGGACGGTGCGCTGAGATGTGTGGCACGTACCACGCGATGATGAACCTTGAGATTCGTGTTGTCTCGCCCGAGCGTTTCACTGAGTACCTGCGTTACCGGATGGACAATCCGGACGCCCCGAACTCGGAGGCTCTCAAGGCGATCGGTGAGGCTCCCTATGCGACTAGCACCAGCCCGTTCCTTCCCGGGCGTACGGACACTCGCTCCGTCAGCCCCGGAAGCAACACCGTCGACCTCAACAAGACCGCACTCTAAAGGGAGCTGACGAACAATGAGGAATGCCTCCAAGATCTTCTACGGGATCACCGTCTTCATGGCGGTCATGGCCGTGATCTACATCGTGACCACCATGTATCTGAATGATTCCGGGAACATCCAGGGACTTGAGTGGGCCGGTGCCACCGGTCTCGCTCTCGCCGCGGGCCTGGCACTCATGCTCGGCGCATACTTCCACTTCACCGAGCGGCGGATGGACATTCTCCCGCAGGACTGGGAGGAGGCCGAGGTCGAGGACGGCTCCGGTATGCTCGGATTCTTCAGTCCCTCGTCCATCTGGCCCTTCGCGATGACCTGTGCAATCGCTGTTCTCGGCTACGGCATCGTGTTCATGGCTTACTGGCTGATCGCGATCGGCGCCGTTCTGCTGATCCTCTTCGCTACCCTGCTCAACCTGCAGTACGGTATTCCGCGTGAGAAGCACTGACCGACACCGGAGTCCGTAGGATTTTCCGGTCCCACCTCCAGCCTTCCGGAGGACAAGTGGTGCCCCATCCCCTCAGTGGTGATGGGGCACCACTTTTTGTCACGGTGTCGGTGAGCGTGTGGATTTGGGACCTCCTTGAGATGGCTTCCTGAGAAAGCGGGAAGATGTGTCTAGGACCGTTCTCCGGAAGGCCCGATCGATCCAGCTGTTGTGATGGTGTTGTGTTGTGTCGTATCCCGCTCTGAATGCTGTTGTCCGTTATCGCGCATCCGTCGACGGCCGAGTGCAGGTTTGGGGGCTCTCTGCCGGGGGGATCCATAATGGGCGTCAGCTGAAACAACTTGAACCGGAGTGCTGCGATCCTTGAGGGTGCCCGCGGGTCGGAGGAACCGGGTTTCTGCCCTCGACATCCTGAAAAAGCCTGGTTATCGGGGGTCAAACTAAAGTTGTAAGAGGCCCTGTTTGGGCGCTTCTAAAATGTGAGATAGGGCACAACTGATTCGGGTGACGGGTCATCGTTTGGGGGGCGGGGGTGTTTGAAAATGGCGGAGCCCGTCACCCTGTGGGGGAGGGGGCAAGGGGGTGCGGCTCCACTACCTGCGAGAATCCCGCGTCGGATAGAGGTACGGGAAAGTTCCACAGGGTCGGAAAATTTTCTGAAATTTTAAGTCGAGACCGCAGGCACCTGCACATTTTGATCATTGGGTAAAAGCGGTGGGGGGCGTGAAGTGACTTAAACCTGAAAACCGACCATACTGGTTGACGTGACGAGCGCAGTAGGAAACCCAGGAATGGCAGCAACGCAACGTGTTGCGGCACTGAACCGACCCAACATGGTCAGTGTCGGCACCATTGTGTTCCTGTCGCAGGAATTGATGTTCTTCGCTGGCCTGTTCGCGATGTACTTCGTATCGCGCGCGAACGGTCAGGGGGAGAGCTGGGACCACTGGACCAGCTTTCTCAACGTCCCATACGCGTTGGTGTTCACCACTATTCTGGTGGCCTCTTCGTTCACCGCACAGTGGGGCGTCTTCGCCGCTGAAAGGGGTGACGTATTCAGTCTTCGCATCTGGTACACAATCTCGACGCTCATGGGTCTGACCTTCCTTGGCGGGCAGATGTACGAGTACACACACGCGGTACATGAGGGCATGACGATCCAGAGCAGTGTCTACGGTTCGGTCTTCTACATCACGACCGGATTCCACGCGGCACACGTTCTCGCTGGTGTTCTCGCCTTCGTCGTGGTTCTCATTCGGGTGAGCAAGTCGAAGTTCACGCCTGCCCAGGCCACCGCTGCGATGGTTGTGTCGTACTACTGGCACTTCGTTGACGTCGTCTGGATCGCGCTGTTCATCACCATTTACTTCATTAAGTAGGCCGTAGCTGCCGATGCGACAACGGACTCACCCCCAGGTATCCGCGCACAGGCCTACAGCCCTTCACTTTCCGAGCACACGTAATAAGGAAAATGATGGAAACCAACCCACAGACCACCGGGAACGCTGCTTCGGCAGCGGGCTCGGCCAAGAAGGTCAAGAACCGCCGCAAGGTTCGGCGCACCGTAGCCGGTGCAGTCGCGCTGACCGTCGGTCTGACCGGTACCGGCCTCCTGGCCGGCGCTCTGACGCCTGACGTCCAGACCGCCACCGCGGCCAAGGATGAACAGTCCCTGATCCAGGAGGGTAAGGACCTCTACGACACCGCCTGCATCACCTGCCATGGTGCGAATCTCCAGGGCGTCAAGGGCCGCGGTCCGTCCCTGATCGGTGTCGGTGAAGGCGCCGTCTACTTCCAGGTCCACAGTGGCCGGATGCCGATGATGTCGAACAACGCTCAGGCGGAGCGGAAGACCGCCCGGTACAACGAGGAACAGACCCTCGCTCTCGCGGCGTACGTCAACGCGAACGGTGGCGGCCCCGGGATCGTGAAGAACGAGGACGGATCCGTCGCCCTCGAGAGCCTCCGTGGTGCCAACTACAACGGGAACATCGATCCCGCAGACGTCGCCCGGGGGTCGGAGCTCTTCCGCCTGAACTGCGCCTCGTGCCACAACTTCACCGGTAAGGGCGGCGCCCTCTCCTCGGGCAAGTTCGCCCCGCCGCTGGCGCCCGCCAACGAGCAGGAGATCTACCAGGCCATGCTCACAGGCCCCCAGAACATGCCGAAGTTCTCCGACCGGCAGCTCTCTCCGGACGAGAAGAAGGACATCATCGCCTTCCTGAAGTCCGTCAAGGAAACCCCCGACCAGGGTGGTTACGGTCTCGGTGGTGTCGGACCGGTCGCTGAAGGTCTCCTGATGTGGCTGTTTGGCATCGTGGTTCTCGTTGCCGCCGCACTGTGGATTGGATCGCGCTCATGAGCAACACTGATAAGAAGTACACGACCCAGGAACTCAACGCGATGACCAACGAGGAGCTCGCCCGTCTGGGGACCGAGCTCGACGACGTCACGGTCGCGTACCGCAAGGAGCGTTTCCCGCTGGACAACGATCCAGCGGAGAAGCGTGCAGTCCGCACCGTCGGCTTCTGGTTTGGCCTCGGCGGCATCATGGCTCTGGCCTGCATCGTCATCTACATCGCATGGCCCTGGGAATACAAGTACCTGGGCCAGGATGGGCTGTGGGCGTACTCGCTTTACACCCCCCTCGTGGGACTCACCCTCGGACTCTCCGTTCTGTCCTTGGGCGTCGGGGCGGTTGAATTCGTCAAACGCTTCATCCCGGAGGAGGTCGCGGTCCAGCGACGTCACGACGGCCCCTCCGACGAGGTCGACCGGAAGACGATCGTCGCCCTGTTGAACGACTCCTGGGAGACCTCGACACTCGGTCGCCGTAAGGTGCTCATGGGCATCATGGGCGGCAGCGCGGTCCTGGCAGGTATCGCGATGTTCGTCCCGCTCGGAGGGATGATCAAGAATCCCTGGAAGAAGGGGCCCCTCGGAATCCAGGGTGACGGAACCCTCTGGACCTCCGGTTGGACGCTGTTCGACCACGGCGAGAAGCTCTACCTCGGGCGCGACACCGGCGCCATCGCTGAAGAGCACCACGGCCATATGTCCACCCAGGGCGTTACCCGTCTCGTGCGCATGCGCCCCGAAGACATGCAGGCCGGCGGAATGGAGACGGTCTACCCGCTCCCCGTCGACTTCGTGAACGACGGCGACTCCTACGACCCGAAGCTCGACGTGTACGAGGAACAGATGCACTCGATCCACGGACCGCGGAACCCTGTCATGCTCATCCGTCTCCGTAGCGCGGATGCGGCCCGTGCCGTTCAGCGTGCGGGTCAAGAGGCCTTCCACTACGGTGACTACTACGCGTACTCCAAGATCTGTACCCACATCGGTTGTCCCACTTCGCTGTACGAACAGCAGACCAACCGCATTCTCTGTCCGTGCCACCAGTCGCAGTTCGACGCTTTGCAGTACGGTAAGCCGGTGTTCGGCCCCGCCGCCCGCGCGCTGCCTCAGCTGCCGATCACCGTCGATGATGAGGGATACCTCGTCGCGGCTGGTAACTTCATCGAGCCGGTTGGTCCGGCCTTCTGGGAGCGTCGCTCATGAGTAACAAGAAACTGGCCCAAGCAGCCGACAACCTTGATTCGAGGTTGACCATCTCGGGTGTCATGCGCACCCAGATCAACAAGGTCTTCCCGACCCACTGGTCCTTCCTCCTCGGAGAGATCGCGTTGTACAGCTTCGTGATCCTGCTGATGTCGGGTATCTACCTCACCCTCTTCTTCGATCCGTCGATCACGAAGGTCATTTACGACGGCACTTACGCGCCGTTGCGGGGCATGGAGATGTCCCGCGCCTACGAGACCGCGCTGAACATCTCCTTCGAGGTACGTGGCGGTTTGTTCATCCGGCAGCTGCACCACTGGGCGGCACTGATGTTCGCCGTCTCCATCATGGTCCACATGATGCGTATCTTCTTCACCGGTGCATTCCGTCGTCCGCGTGAAGCCAACTGGATCATCGGCTGTATCCTTCTCCTCCTCTCCGTGGCCGAGGGCTTCTTCGGTTACTCCCTCCCTGACGACCTCCTCTCCGGTGTCGGTCTCCGGATCATGTCCGCCATCGTCATCTCGCTGCCGATCGTCGGCACCTGGATGCACTGGCTGATCTTCGGCGGCGATTTCCCGTCCGATCTCATGCTAGACCGCTTCTACATCGCCCACGTGCTGCTGATCCCCGGTATCCTCCTGGCCCTGATCGCCGCCCACCTGGCTCTGGTCTGGTTCCAGAAGCACACCCAGTTCCCCGGACCGGGTCGCGCCGAGAACAACGTCGTCGGTGTCCGGATTCTCCCAGTATTCGCCGTCAAGTCCGTTGCCTTCGGTCTCATCACCTTCGGGCTCCTGGCACTGCTCGCCGGCGTCACCCAGATCAACGCCATCTGGAACCTCGGCCCGTACAACCCCTCGCAGGTCTCCGCCGGTTCGCAGCCCGACATCTACATGCTGTGGACGGACGGCGCCGCCCGTGTCATGCCGGCATGGGAGCTCTACTTCGGTAACCACACGATCCCCGCCGTTTTCTGGGTGGCGGTCATGCTCGGTATCCTCGTGGCGCTGCTCTTCACGTACCCGTTCATCGAGAAGAAGATCACCGGGGACGATGCGCACCACAACCTCCTGCAGCGGCCCCGCGACGTGCCGGTCCGTACCTCCATCGGCGTCATGGCTATGGTGTTCTACTTCCTGCTGACATTGTCCGGCGGTAACGACCTCTTCGCGCTGCACTTTAATATCTCGCTGAACGCGATGACCTGGATCGGCCGCATCGGTCTCGTCGTTCTGCCACCGCTGGCCTACTTCTTGACGTACCGGCTGTGCATCGGGTTGCAGCGCTCCGACCGTGAGGTCCTGGAGCACGGCATCGAGACCGGCGTGATCAACCAGATGCCGAACGGTGCATTTGTGGAGGTTCATCAGCCCCTGGGTCCGGTTGATGAGCACGGTCACCCGATCCCGCTCGAGTACGCCGGTGCGAAGGTGCCGAAGCAGATGAACGAGCTCGGTTACGGTGGACAACCCGGCCGCGGTGGATTCTTCAAGGCTGATCCGGAAGAGCTCGCCGCTAAGGCGCGCGAGATCGAGGAAGCCAATCACCACGAAGAGACCGAGATGTTCCGACGTCTCCAAGAATCGGTTCGTGCGGAAGACAGAGCCCGCGGTTTCGACAACTAGCGGGAATCGCTGACAGCTGACTGTCGGTACCCCGGTCTCCTGGACATCTAAATGCCCAGGAGACCGGGGTCTTCTGCATTCCCTGTGCAGTGGCGGACGGTGTCATGCTGTGGGGGAAGTGGATCCGGGGCGCGATACTCCACGGTGGGTGGCCCAGCGATATCTTGGGGATCCCAGGGGCAGGGATGCGCCGATCGGGGATACCGGAACGCCGCCCGTCCCGTCTGGACCCGGTACCGCCTGCCACGGTTTACCGAAGCACGTTTCCTGGCACACATATATATAGGTGTCGGGGTCGTGAGCAAAGGGGTGTCTTCGCAGCCACTATGCCTCTCGGACGTGTGTACGCCTTTCGTGCGTGGTTGCCTGCCCAGGTACGGATTCGACGTTGCACGTCCCTTGACCCTATCTGATGATCACGGTCCTCGTGGATGCGCGGGAGTTGGGTAGCCCGGGCGTGCTCGGCTGCCTGTGGTGGATGATGAGAAGGCGCCGGGGAATCTACGTCCGATCACGCCCGGTTCGGCCGGATTGCCCCATGCAGACCTAAGTGTGATGAGGAACACATTAGTTTATTCGGGTCCCGTCTTCAGGTCGTGACTCGAAGGTCCGTTGGTCGGCCGCTTTCCAGAATTCTTCATCAAAAGCACTGTTCAGAGACATTTTGTGCACTATCTCCGGAGGGTACTGATGGTGCGGATGATGACTATGTGGATCGATGCAGCTCGGATGAAGAAATGATAACGGACCGATAACAGCCCTGAATTCGACTTTCGAGTGGACATGTTGTTGTCCGTTTCGTAATCTGATCGAGACATTGCGGCAGGCAACGGGGATGGCCCCGGAAGCACCGCCAATGAAAACCGAAATACGCACCTTTTCGCACCGTCGGTCGACGACAGAACCTCTGTCCGAGTCGACATCGCGAGCCGGGGACCCGACACCAAAGCTCTTCTGGGGCGAGTCCCGCACAAGAACGGCCGCCGCTGCATCTGACGGCCGTGGAGTGGGGTAGGAGCCTTCCGCTTCCAAGCCCGACAGCTAACCCGGCAGGTAAAAACACTGGAAGATTTGGAGATTCATTCGTGGGTAAGCACAGCCGCCGTAGTAACAAGACGGTCCAACGCACAGCAATCGCGTCCGTCGTCACTTTTGGCGCCACCGCCGCACTGGCAGGTCCGGCGCAGGCCGCTCAGGTTCATGTTCCTAACACTGACCTCTCTTTTGAGGTCGCTGGGCTCGAGAACGTTCCGAACATCGCCTCAGTGCCCGGTATCTCCGAGTGGGTTCCCTCACTCGCGGGCCAGGCAGCCCAGGCCAACTATTCCGCTATCGCAGCCGCCCCGATCGCCCAGCCAGCCGCTGACGGTCAGCGCGTCGTCGACGCGGCACGGTCCAAGATCGGGTCCCCGTACGTCTGGGGCGCGACCGGCCCGAACGCCTTCGACTGCTCCGGTCTGACCTCCTGGGCCTACGCACAGGTCGGGAAGCATATTCCCCGTACCTCCTACGCACAGGCCGCCGGTGGAACCCCGGTTTCGTTCAACAACCTCCAGGCTGGCGACATCATCGCCTTCTACTCGGGAGCCTCCCACGTGGGCATCTACTCGGGTCACGGCACCGTCATCCACGCCATCCAGTCGGGTACACCGTTGTCCGAGACCTCCATGGACTACATGCCCTTCCATTCTGCGGTCCGTTACTGACGTCGCACAGATTCCACTGAAACCGCCATCCGGGAAGTATCCCGGGTGGCGGTCCGTGTCTCTCAGGTTTGAATCATCAGAAATATCCGTCACAACCTCCGGTTTCGCCGGAAGAACCGACGGCTGCCCCGTTTCCCCAATCTCGTCCCTCGTTCTATAGTCGAGGTGGCGCAGTGATCCGCCAGGACCTGTATCCCCCATCCGTCCTCTCCGAAGGTGAGTTATCCGTGCAGCTTTCCACTTTCCGTTATCATCAGCTGGTTCTCGCTGGCGTAGCTGCTGTAGGCATCTCCCTCTCACTGGTCCCACCGGTGATGGCCGACCCCGCGGGCCTCCCCGTGGAAGCTCCGGCGACCGAGGACCTGGGGTCCCTCATCGACGAACTGGACCGGATCTCGCACGAGGCTGAGGAACGCACCGAACAGGTCAAAGACCTCGAAGAGCAGATTGCCGCTCGGGAACGGGAACTCGACGAGCTCAACAAACGCGCGGTGGAGGCGCGGGAAAGGTCCGAGGCGGCCGACCGCGCGGTCGCTGACGCACGGGTTGAGGTGAACCGGATCGCACAGTCCCGCTACCGGGGCGTGACAGTCGATCCGTTGACGATGCTCATTGACGCGACCGGCCCGCAGGAAGCGATCGACCGGTCCGCGTACATGAATGCGTTATCGCGCCAGTACTCCGATTCGCTCAGTGAGCTCGAGCGCGCCCGTGCTGAGGCCGGCGCGGCCCGGGGAGCCGTCGCGCGGGCGCGCGCGCAGGCCGAGTTTCAGGCCGGTGATCTCCGGGTGCGCCGGGAGAAGTTGGAACGGGAGCGGACGGACCTGGAGGAACGCACCACCGTTATCCGTGACCGCGTCGAGAATATGTCCGCGGCCGAGAAGCTCGCATGGATCAACAAGAACGGCCCCGTCGATCACTCGCTGGACGGCATCATGGGGCTGAATCCGTCCGGCATGTCGGCGCTCGAACAGGCGATGACCAAAATTGGTTCCCCCTATGTCTGGGGCGCCACAGGCCCCGATGCCTTCGACTGTTCGGGTCTGGTTGTCTGGGCGTACGCCCAGCAGGGCAAGCGTCTCCCTAGGACCTCTCAGGCACAGATGGCGGGGGGCGTCCCGGTGAGCCGTGATCAACTGCAGCCGGGTGACGTCATCGGCTATTACCCGGGGGCGACGCACGTCGGTATCTACGCCGGTGATGGCATGGTCGTCCACGCCTCGGACTACGGGATCCCGGTCCAGGTCGTCCCGATGGACTCAATGCCCTTCGTCGGCGCGCGCCGCTACTGACCGCGGGCGACCCTGTCGATGACCCGGACGCTTCTCGTCACCAACGATTTCCCGCCGACCCTGGGGGGAATACAGTCATACCTCAGGGATTACGTCGACACCCTGGACCCCGCGGACACCGTCGTGTTCGCCTCCACCCAGGACCGGGCCGCCGCCGCCGAGCACGACGCAGGTGTGCGGTACCGGGTCTATAGGTGGGACCGCAGGATCATGCTCCCCACCCCGGCCACGGCCCGTGAGATGGAACGAATCATCCGTCGGGAGAACATAGAGACCGTCTGGTTCGGGGCGGCGGCGCCCCTGGCACTGCTGGCTACAGTGGCGCGTCGTGCGGGAGCTCGGCGGATCGTGGCCTCCACCCACGGGCACGAGGTCGGGTGGTCCATGCTCCCCGGGGCGAGGTCCGCACTCCGCAGGATCGGCGCGCACTGTGACCACATCACCTACATCTCGGAGTACACACTCGGCAGGTTTCGGCGCGCCTTCGGACGCGACGTCACCTTCAGTCCGCTGCCGTCGGGGGTCGACACCATGCTATTCCGGCCGGTGTCGGCGGCGGAGCGGCTCACGACAAGGCAAGAGTTCGCCCTTCCCGCGGAGGCTCCGCTGATCGTCTGCATCTCGCGGCTCGTTCCGAGGAAAGGGCAGGATCAGCTCATCCGCGCGCTGCCCGGGGTGCTGGCCGCGCATCCCGATGCGTATCTGTTCATCGTCGGGGAGGGAGCCTATCGCCGCAGACTCTCGTCGCTGATCCCGGTGGACATCGCCGACAGGGTCCGGTTGACCGGAAAACTCGATTTCCACGCCATGCGACGACTCCTCGCCGCCGCCGACGTCTTCGCGATGCCGTGCCGGACCCGGGGCCGTGGACTCGATGTGGAGGGGCTGGGAATCGTCTACCTCGAGGCCCAGGCCAGCGGAGTACCGGTCATCGCGGGAGACTCCGGTGGTGCCCCGGAGACGGTGACCCCGGAAACCGGGATCGTTGTCGGTGGTCGTGACACCACAGCCCTCACTGAGGCTCTGAACCGTCTCCTTGGCGACGCCGATCTCCGGAAGCGGATGGGTGGGGCGGGCAGGAAGCACGTTCTTGAGCACTGGACATGGGACAGCATGGGGGAGCGCCTCCGGAACGTGCTCGCCGGAACTGCATCGATTTAGACACTGGGTCACCGGGCGTAAGTGGGGAGTTTCGGTTTCCTCCCGATATAATGACCGGGTTGTTGATCAGGACGTCAAAGAAACTAAGGTGCGCACATGCCACTCCCATCCGGTTCGGTCACCGTCGGGTTCGATATCGGTGGGACCAACCTCCGGGGTGCTGCGGTGGATGCCACGGGTCGGATCATCGATTCCGCCAAGGTACCCACCCCAGCCACCGCGGCCGAACTGGAATCCGCGGTAGCGGAGATCGTGGCCTACCATAGCCGTCGCCAGGACGTCAGTGCGGTCGGACTCGCGGTCGCCGGGTTCCTCGATCCCGACTGCACCACCGTCCGATTCGCCCCGCATCTGCCCTGGCGCGACGCCGCCGTCCGGGACACCCTGCAGGACCAGTTGGGTGTCCCGGTGACGCTCGAGCACGACGCGAACGCCGCAGCCTGGGGAGAATACCGATTCGGGGCCGCCCGCGGCGCACGCGTCTGGGTACTGTTCGCCGTCGGCACCGGGATCGGTGGCGCACTCATGATTGACGGCACTCTCTACAGGGGTGCATACGGGACGGCCCCCGAGTTCGGGCACCTGACGGTCGTTCGGAACGGCCGACCGTGTTCCTGTGGGAAGTCAGGTTGCCTTGAGCGTTATTGTTCGGGCACCGCGCTCGTCGACACCGCGAGGGAGATCATTGACGGCGGTGCCGACGGTACCTACGGGCTGTCGGCCGCATACCGGGAGAACGGTGGCAGCGAGCTGACCGGGCGCGCCATTATGGCTGCCGCCAGAAACGGTGATCCTGTCGCTACCGCCGCTGTTGCGGATTACACCGCGTGGCTGGGGCAGGGGCTGAGCGTCGTAGCCGATGTCCTCGATCCGGAGCTGATCGTGATCGGCGGTGGGGTCTCCACGGATTCCGATCTCTGGCTCGACGAGGCGCGTACGCAGTTTACGGGTTCGATCGTCGGGGCCGGTCATCGCCCGGTTGCCCGGTTGGCTACGGCGGAGCTCGGCGCGGACGCAGGTATGATCGGCGTGGCGGACCTCGCCCGTCGCGGCAACTGATGCGCACGGTGTCCGGCGCTACCCGGTGCACCCGGGACACCGCCCAGTGGGGCCGGCGGCCCGAGTCTATTCATCTTGTCTAAGGAGCGTATGACGCCATGAAGATCAAGTGGTACTGGTTGTTCAAGCAAGTGGTCATCGGGCCGTTTCTGCGTGTCTACAACCGCCCGCAGGTCCGGGGCATCGAGAATGTCCCCGCCTCAGGTGGAGCTATCATGGCCTCCAACCACCAGTCCGTCATGGACTCGTTCTTTCTCCCGCTTCTGATTCCCCGCCGGATCACGTTTCTCGCCAAACAGGAGTACTTCACTGGCAAGGGGCTCATCGGGAGGTTACAGCGTGCCTTCTTCCTCTCCGTCGGGCAGGTCCCGATAGACCGGAGTTCGGGGGATGCCGCACGCTCGGCGATCGAGACCGGAATCGAGCTCGTCCGCGAGGGAAAGGTCCTGGGAATCTACCCGGAGGGGACCCGTTCACCGGACGGGCGGATCTACCGGGGGAAGACAGGCGTCGCCCGCATGGCCCTGGCCACCGGGGCTCCGGTGATTCCCGTGGCCATGTTCGGCACCCGGCGGGCGAACCCGATCGGGACCTGGATACCCCGACCCGCGAAGGTCGGTATGCACATCGGCTCGCCCATCGATCCGATCGAGTTCATCACCTCTCGCGGTCTCGACAAAGACAGTTACGAAGCAGCGAGGGCGCTGACCGACAGGATCATTGAGGTTCTCGTCGAGATGACCGGCAACGAGTACGTCGACTGCTATGCCGCGGACGTCAAGGAATCGCTGGCTGCGGGGCACGGTTACCCCGAGGGAATCGACCCCGTCTACAACCACGTGCGGTGAACGGCGTGAGCGGTTCTCCGACGGGTATATCCCCGGAAAGATCCGCTCCACGTCCACCTGGGTGACACATCCTGGCCGCGCCATCGACGTGTTCTTTTTCGTCGTCGTCACGTTCGCCGCCATTGTACTGGCGGGCGACATCTTTCCTCGCTTCCTTTACCACCTGGATGCTTCAGCCCATCCCTTCTGGGGCGTGTCGTCGTCTACCTGGTTCTTCCACGCATCCGCAGTCTGTTGACTGCGGTCTACGTCCCGGACTACTTCATTGACCGGGCGCGGACCTCCGGCGGCCTGTTGGGACCCGATCAATTTTGCCCCGGATGGCAGTGCTCGGGAACTCCACGCCGACATCGACGTCGAGCATAACTACATCGTGAATTCCCTGGTGGGTACGGATCCCCGGATCCGGCGCCGGGTGATCGGGAACTTCTCCACCGGATACCACTGCCGCAATGGTGGTGGTGATGAGGTTCGCGCGGACGGTAACCTTCCGGTTGTTGACCAGGCTGGGGACACCATCGGAGATGGCTACGATGATCTACCTTCCGCTGTGGTGCGGGCCGCACGCGGATATCCGGGTATCGGGGACCTGGCGGCTGGTGCCGCGGCGAGTGCCGATCCCGATTTACCGCCACAGTATGGGCGAGACATCAGACTGAAGTAGTTCGACTCCGTCGCCACTGGTGTGCTGCTCGGCGTCGTCGCCGACCGCATTGTCGATCCGGAGACGTTGGAACAGTTGATTGGCGAAGCCGGGACGGGACCGGGTATCGTCCCGCGGGTTCTCCGCGGAATCAGCTATCTGGCGCTTGTTTACCGTGCGTGGCGCATCTGGCAGGGGAGTGGCAGCGCCAGAATCTGGCTGCTCGATTTCGCACTGTTCGATCTACTGGTAGACGGGGCGATCATCGAGCTAGCCGGTGATCGGTTGAACGAACTGGGTGAGATGGCGGCGGTCAGGGCGAGTATCGTGCTGTTGCTCGCCTTGTCCGGCGACGTCGCTCGCGTGTGGAGTGCCTGGGTGAGCGGCCGTCTTCTGCTGGATCGGCATGCCCGAGGGCTCTGCGGCGTCACAGACGGGTGCCGACGCGGATGAGGCGATGAGGGAGGTTTCTGCGGGACGTGGTTGGATGGACGTCATGACTGACACCACGCCCCCGTGCCCCGAATGCACCTGCGAGTACACCTATCCGCTGGATGCCCTGATCATCTGTCCCGAGTGTGCGCATGAGTGGGCGCCGGGTGACGAGACCCAGGATCCGGTCGACAGTGGGGATGCGGTGATCGTCGATTCCGTTGGTAACCCGCTCCGGGACGGGGACACCGTCACCGTCATCAAGACGATGAAGGTGAAGGGTTCCACCCAGCCGATCAAAGCCGGGACGAAGGTCAAGGGGATCCGGCTGGTGGACGGCGTCGGCGACCATGACATCGACTGCAGGATCGAGGGGTTTGGTGCTATGCAGCTCAAGTCATCGGTCGTCCGCAAGGCATAGCCGGAGACTCCCACGACAACGGCGCCGGTCGACGGGTGTGAACCGTCAACCGGCGCCGCTGGGCGTTCTCGGGGTTAGACGAGGTGACCGGACACGATCACGTTGTAGTCGAGGTCACGGCCATTGCCGACGGCGCAGGCGATGAGGATGATGCGCCCCGGTATGTTGGTCGAGTTGAGTTCCACGTCGTTGATGGCCTCGGACTTAGGTACGAGCCAGGTGTTGTCCACCGCCCACTCCCGCTGCCGTCCCGCGGCATCCGACATGGTGATCCGGGAACCGTTGAGAACCGGGGTGGACCAGCGCCGTACGGTCCCGCCACCGTAAGCAGGTACCCACTGGGGTGGGCCTCCGAGGTTGACGGAACGTGTCGCCAATTCGGAGAATCCGTTGAATACGAGCCACTGCTGCGCCCAGGCGTGCCCGAGAACGTAGACGGTGCCCTGTTCCGCTGCGGTCGGTGAGACCCCCATCCCGTCGACCCAGCGGACCATGCTGTTCTGCGGGCCCGGGGGATTGAGTGGAAGGACATAAGCCATCGGGCCGTAGTCGGCACCGTTGACCGGGGCAGGCCCGGTCAATCGGAACGTTCCGGTCGCCCCGGGGGCGGGACCGCTGTTCGGATTGTGGCCGAGGAGGCCTCCGATGGCAGCCGGGGTGGGGATGTGCGGCGGGGCGGGTAGCGCCAGAGCGACGGGCTCCGCCACCGGCGGCGCCGACCGTGTGGTTTCCGCCGTAAGCGGAGCCGGGGCGCCGGGGACGGTAACGTCGGAAGCCACTGGGGAAACCGACACGGGATCCGCTGTGCCGGGCGCTGTCGTGGGCGACTCACCGGCGGCGATGACCTCCGGGGTGGGGGAAGCCACTGGCGACGAGGTGACCTCAGCGGACGTCGTCGTTGATGTCGCGGACGGGGAGTGCTGACTCGCTTCCTCGTACGGTGATCCGGGGGTCTGCGCTGTCACCACCGCGAGAGTCGCGACGATGAGGAGAACCACTCCGAGTACGGAGAGCACGATGCGGAGACGGGGACGGACACCTGTGGGGGCTTCGTTCATGATGCCGATGATACGCAGGCGTGCTGGGTCTTCACCAGCACCGGGGTTAGCGGAGGTGCCGTACGGTCGTGGTTAGACAGACCGGTCCGTCGAACGGCGGGGTGTTGGTGTGATGTTCGACTTTCCGGGGGTGGGGTCGTGGGGGACTGGCTGCCCGTTCCGGGGTGGCGGTTTCGGGTCCGGTCCGGGTGATTATCTGTGCTGTTGAACGGCGTTTTGAAGGAATCGGTGTGATCGTCGGAGGCTCGGGGCGGGCGCCACTCTGGGTCCCGGGGCGTGTTGAGGCTTGACAGACCAAGCGGTCTAGTATTGGCTTGTTCTCACGGCCGTAGGCCATCACGGGCCGCCCCGGCGGTCAAACATTTCATCTGTTCCAGACGAACTCAAAGGACCCTCCACCCATCATGAGCAACTCGATTACCGCCACCGTCGCAGGTGTGCCCCGCATCGGACCGAAGCGTGAGCTGAAGAAGGCGCTGGAAACCTACTGGCGTGACTCCTCGACAGGTGCAGATCTTGCGGAGACCGCCCGTGATCTGGCCCGGAACTCCGCCGCGGACCTCGTCGCTGCAGGTCTCGACTCCGTCCCCACCATCGGTCGCAGCTTCTACGACCAGATGCTGGACACTTCTGCGTTGCTCGGTGTGCTCCCCGCCCGGGTGAACGACGTCGCCGACCACGAGGGCACCGGTGGTGGAGACGACCTGCCGACGTTCATCGACCGCTACTTCGCCGCGGCCCGTGGAACCGCAGCGCTTCCCGCGTCGGCCATGACCAAGTGGTTCGACACCAACTACCACTACATCGTCCCGGAGCTGTCCGCCGATACCCGGTTCGAACTGGATGACACCGCGTTCGTCGCCGATGTGAAGGAACTGGCCGCGGGCGGGTTCCCGGTCCGCCCGGTGGTCATCGGCCCGCTGACCTACCTTGCGCTCGCCCGGACCACGGACGATTCCGACGCGCTCGACCACCTGGAGACCGTTACTAACGCCTACGTCACCCTCATCGGTGATCTCGCCGCCGCCGGTGTCACCTGGATCCAGTTCGACGAGCCCTGGCTGGTCACCGATGTGGCCTCCGACGCCGGTCGTCGTGACGACCTACTGAGCCGCACCCGTGCCGCCTACGAGCGTCTCGCCGCCGCCGCGGCCGAAGCGCCCGGTTCCCCCGAGCTACTGGTCCAGACCTACTTCGGTGATGGCGACGTCGCCGTGAAAACCCTCACCGGGACCGGTGTCGCCGCCATCGGCGTCGACCTCGTGACTGGTCGCACCGACGAGCGCCGTTCCGACACCACCGCCATCGCAGATGGGGACCTCCTCCCGTCCTGGACGGGTGACGAACTGCTCGTCGCTGGCGTCGTCGACGGGCGTAACATCTGGCGCACGGACCTCAGCGCCGCGCTGAACACCCTGAAGGCACTGAAGGAGCGCGGTCCTGTCGCCGTGTGCACCTCCAGCTCACTGCTGCACGTTCCCTACTCCCTCGCCCAGGAAACCTCCCTGGACGATGATGCCGAGCTGCGCTCCTGGCTCTCCTTCGGCGCGGAGAAGGCCGCCGAGGTCGCCCTCCTCGCCCGAACCCTGACGGGCGCGGACACCGATGCCGACCGCGCGGCGGTCAAGGAATCCGCCGAGGCGGTCGCGTCCCGCCGCGGTTCGGCCCGCACGCACAACGAGCAGCTGCGCTCCCGTACCTCCGCGGTCACGGACGCCGACCGCGACCGCGACGACTATGAGACCCGTGTCGTCGCCCAGCGCGAGGAACTCGGCCTGCCGCCGCTGCCCACCACCACTATCGGTTCCTTCCCCCAGACGACCGAGATCCGTCGTGCCCGCGCGGCCCACAAGAAGGGCGAACTCACCGACGAGCAGTACACGCAGGCGATGAAGGACGAGATCGCCGACGTCATCCGCCGCCAGGAGGAACTCGGCCTCGATGTCTTGGTCCACGGTGAGCCCGAGCGCAACGACATGGTGCAGTACTTCTCCGAGCAGCTCGAGGGCTACCACTCCACGGACCTCGCGTGGGTCCAGTCCTACGGGTCCCGGTGCGTCCGCCCGCCGATCCTGTTCGGTGACGTCACCCGGCCCACCCCGATGACCGTCGACTGGTTCCGCGTCGCCCAGGAGCTCACCGACAAGCCCGTCAAGGGCATGCTGACCGGCCCGGTCACCATGCTCGCCTGGTCCTTCGTGCGTGACGACCAGCCGCTCGGAGAGACCGCTGACCAGGTGGCCCTCGCCCTGCGCGATGAGATCGACGACCTCGTCGATGCAGGCGCGAAGATCATCCAGGTCGACGAGCCCGCCATCCGTGAACTCCTCCCGCTGAAGGCTGAGCAGCAGACCGACTACCTCCGCTGGGCCGTCGGTTCCTTCCGCCTGGCGACCTCGGGTGTCGCCGCGAACATCCAGATCCACACCCACATGTGCTACTCGGAGTTCAACGAGCTCATCGGCACCGTCAGTGACCTGAACGCGGACGTCACCTCGATCGAGGCCGCCCGAAACGGGATGCAGGTTCTGACCGCGCTGAAGGACTCGGGATTCCACGCCGGCGTCGGCCCCGGTGTTTGGGACATCCACTCACCGCGTGTCCCCGACCGCGGAGAGGTCGACGAGCTCCTCGCCGCTGCTCTCGATTCCGTTGATCCGCGTCAGCTCTGGGTCAACCCCGACTGTGGTCTGAAGACCCGCGCTTGGCCTGAGACGACCGCGAGCATCGAGGTGCTCGTCGCCGCCGCGAAGAACGCCCGAACCACCGTCTGACCCTGGTGACACCCACCGACACTGACCCCCGCGGCCGTCGACATGCACGATGACGACTGTGGGGGTCATCCCTTTCCCGACCACGAAAGACACACCATGACCGACAACAATTCACTCTGGGAACTCGCCACCCGGCTCCGTAGCAGACACCGCTACGTCGATCTGACCCACGCATTCCATGCGGGGCAACCGAAGTTCTCGGCACTCCCCGACGAGGACCGTACGCGCCTGTTCACCGTCACCGAGCACGGATTCACCGTCGACGAGTACCGGTTCGTCGGGCAATGGGGGACCCACGTCGATCCGCCGATCCACTTCGTCAACGATGCGCGAACCCTCGACGAACTTCCCGTCAACGAGATGATCCTCCCGTTCGCCGTCCTGGATGTCACGGAACAGGTCGCCGGGAACCCGGACTACACGCCGACCGTGGACGACGTCCTCGCCTGGGAAGACCGGAACGGCCGCCTCCCCGAGGGCGGGTTCGTGGCGCTGCGGACCGGCTGGTCGAAACGTTGGCCCGACGCGGAGGCGATGTTCAACGCCGACGCTGACGGCGTGTTCCACTACCCGGCCTGGAACATCGAGGTCGTCCGCTTCCTCCTGGAGGAGCGGGGGATCACCGCCATCGGCCACGAGACCACCGATACGGATCCCGGAGTGGTGGTTAGCGGAGGAGCACTGCCGACGGAACTGTTCCTGCTCCAGCAGGACCGCTGGCAGATTGAACTGCTCGCTAACCTCGAGGAGGTCCCCGAAACCGGTGCGCTCGTCGTCGCGACCTGGGCGAAGCCGAAGGGCGGAACCGGGTTCCCAGCTCGGGTGTTCGCTATCCTGCCGTGACCGTACGCGGTGACCGGGCGAGCACAATCAGTGTGGTCACGAGATAGATCACCGGGGTCAGCGAGAGGAACTCGGTCAACGGATTCCATCCCCCGGCGACCCCTGGGAAGGATGCTTGGAGTGCGGTGGGGGGCCAGAACACCATGGTCATCCAGGCGCCGAACGCGGCGGCTCCAGTGACCGCAGTGGGCTCCGCACCGTGGCTACGCCATAACCGGAGCAGCAGCACGACGATCAGCGGTACGACGAGCACCCACCGCTGTACCGGGACCGCCGGAAGGACGAGCAGCGGAACGGTGAGCCACACGGCAAGCTGTTCTGCTGTCGCCGCACCCGAACGGCGCAACCTAGAGAGCACCCAGAGTACGAAGACGATCGCCGCCAGCACCGGAAACAGCGTGACCAGCGGGTTGGTGCTTCCCGAGAACCGGGCGAGAAGTCCCGCGGGGGATGAATTCAAAGCGGAGTTCAGCGGTGGCCCGGTCAATCCGGGTAGCGGGCCGGCGAACGGCCAGACCGCGAGCATGACGCCGCCACCGGTGGCCAGAGCCGTCAGCACCGCGCGCCGACCGCCCCGGAGAGCCACCGCCCCGAGGGTGAGTACCGGCCATCCACACAACCCGACCGCCACTCCGGACAATAGTCCCCGCGGCAACCGTCCGGGCCGGGTGGTGAACACGTCCGCAGCGAGGAACCCCGCGGCCAACAGCGTCAACGGTGCCGCGGAGAACCCGATCCGTACGGGTAGCACCAGCACGACAACCGGCGCGATGAACCCGATTGCCCGCCAGCCGGTCACGGGGGCGAGAACCAGGGCCGCCAGGACGACGAGGATGACGATCACGACGGTGAAGACCGGCCATGGCGCCGTGGCACCCCCGGTTTCAGCGAGTACCCTGATGAGTTCCTCCGCCGATTCCTGGCTGACATCATTCGGCACGACGCCGGGGGCGCCTCCGCCGAGGATTCCTGATGCGCCGACGACGATGAGCGTAGCCACCATCGCTCCCGGCCAGGCCGGCAGTGGGGCGGGGGATGCTCCCCAGCGGCCCGGTCCACCCCCGAGTATTTCCGGTGCGACGGTGGCGGACACAATCAAAAGAAGCGCGAGCAGGACGTACGTGTCCCCGATGATGTGGGCCGGCGGGGACCAGCTCTCCTCGGGGCCGCGGGTGGGCAGCGTCCAGTGCGGTGCGGTGACACCAGCGGTGATGAACAACACCGTGAGCCACAGCGCCAGCGCTCCTGCCCGGGTGCCGCTGAGATCCACCGCCCGGAAACCGAGGACCACGACTATCGGTGCGATCCACACCCAGTGGTGGGTCCAGGACACCGGGGAACACAGCAACGCCACCGTTGCGTTCAGCAAGACCGCACCGAAGAGGGCCCCGTGTCTCACGGTCCGGCGCATGGCGACGACCACCGCCACGAGGAGGATGAGGACCGCGAGGAACCAGAGCGGCGTCTGGAGTTCGTCCCCGACGACGCGTGCGAGGGCACCACGGATCGACTGGTTGCCGCTGTAGGAGAGCTCTCCGATCCGGTCCGGGTCGGAGAGCGTGTGCAGCCAGTACTCGGTCGAGTTGGTGGGCGTGATCACCCAGGCAAGGGCGGTGAACCCGATTCCGGAGAGGGCACAGATTCCGGCGGAACGCCAGTCCCGGCGCACCAGGAAATAGAGACCGAACACCGCCGGGGTGAGTTTGATCGCCGCCGCCAGACCGATGAGAGTGCCCCGGGGAATCCTGTTGTGCCGGGAGAGGATGTCGAGGATGACGGCGGCCATCAGGAGGATGTTCACCTGCGCGAAGTTGAGAGTCTCCGTCACGGGCTCGAGGCGCAGCAGGAACGCGAGGAGGATGAGGGCCATCGTTCTCGACGTCGATGGCTCCCAATCCGGGCGGATCCGGTCGATGACGACGACGAGGCACCACCACAGGGCCGCGACACTCACAATGTTCAGTAGTGCGGCACCCAGATCCCGATCGAGGAGCGCGGTCGGGGCGAAGAAGATGGCCGCGAGCGGCGGATAGGTGAAGGGGAGCTCGATCCCGCCGACCGGAAACGATCTCGTGTAGAGGGGGATCCCGTCGATGAGTGCGCGTCCGCCGCTCCGATACACGTCGAAGTCGATGTGGTAGCGGAGCAGTTGCTGGTTGTTCGGGTGGGACGTGTTGAACACCATCGGGATGACAGAGATGATGACCGCGAGAACCGCGGTGGCCCGAAAGGCGGCTGGCGCCACGTGGAACCGGTGGGCGGCGACGGTGCCGGGGGCGGAATCAGACATGAACCGGGATTCTATCCGCCCCGGGCCACCGGGGGAATGGGACGTCCCGATAGTCTGGATCCGGTGGCGCGGAGGTCCGGGCGCCGCTGCTGATCCGGCCGGGCCGCTGACGAACAGTGAGGTTCTCTTCCGTGCGTTTCTTCTACGACACCGAGTTTATCGAGGATGGCCGCACCATCGAACTCGTCTCCATAGGGATCGTCGCGGAGGACGGCCGCGAGTACTACGCGGTGTCGACCGAATTCGATCCGCGGCGCGCGAACGACTGGGTGAAGCGCCACGTGCTGTCCCAGCTGCCGAACATCAGCTCTCAGGTGTGGCGGGATCTGTCCACCATCAGGGACGAGGTGAAGGATTTTCTCACCCAGGGGCCGGGGACGCCGGAGCTGTGGGCATGGGTCGGTGCCTATGATCATGTCGTTCTGGCGCAACTGTTCGGCGACATGAGGTCGATGCCCCGTTCGTTGCCGCGATTCACCCATGAGCTGCGTCAATACTGGGAGGCGGCCGGACGGCCCACACTTCCCGAACTGCCCGAGGGGAACCATGATGCGCTCGTCGACGCCCGGCACAACCTGGACAAGTTTCGGCTGTGCGAACGCCATCTTCCGATGGACAACCGGAATCGGGTGCGCTCCGCGTACTGATGTGGTTTTCCGGGTGAAGCGGTGGGTACTTTCAGGGGGCTAAGGCACGGTTGGAGCTGGGCACATGGTATGAATGGAGCGTGAGTTGGACAGTAGACCTCCCAGTAGATGAACTTCCCGATCTGCCCCCGTTGCCTGACGGCATCCGGCAGCGCTTTGACAGCGTTGTCGCGCGGGACGCGAAACAACAGCCGACCTGGGATCAACGCCAGGCCAACAATGTTCGCAAGATCCTGGAATCCGTTCCCCCCGTCGTTGTCGCGCCCGAAATCAGGCGGCTGAAGAAGCAGCTCGCCGACGTTGCACTGGGCAAAGCCTTCCTCCTGCAGGGAGGTGACTGTGCCGAGACATTCGAGTCGAACACCGAACCGCACATCCGGGCGAACGTCAAGACCCTCCTGCAGATGGCTGTCGTGCTGACATACGGTGCCTCCACTCCGGTGATCAAGATGGCTAGAATCGCTGGACAGTACGCCAAGCCCCGGTCCTCGGACCTGGACGAGAATGGTCTGCCGAACTATCGCGGAGACATCGTCAACGCCGTCGAGGCCACCCCGGAGGCCCGTCGCCACGATCCGGCCCGAATGATCCGTGCCTACGCCAACGCGTCGGCCGCGCTGAACCTCGTCCGTGCGCTCGCCGCATCGGGTACGGCGGACCTCCACAAGCTGCATGAGTGGAACCGCGAGTTCGTCGCAAACTCGCCGGCCGGTGCACGTTACGAGCAGCTCGGTCAGGAGATCGAGGCGGGACTCAAGTTCATGGCCGCCTGCGGGGTCAATGATCAGAACCTGCACACCGCGAACATCTACTGCTCCCACGAGGCACTTCTCGTCGACTACGAACGGGCGATGCTGCGGCTTGCGGAGGACGAGAACGGTCAGACGGAACTCTACGACCTGTCCGCCCATCAGCTCTGGATCGGCGAGCGGACGCGTGGGATCGAGGACTTCCATGTCAACTTCGCGGCCCTGATCGCGAATCCGGTCGGATTGAAGATCGGCCCCGGCTGCACCCCAGAGGAGGCTGTCGCCTACGCCGAGCGCATCGACCCCAACCGTGAACCCGGCCGGCTCACCCTGGTTGCCCGCATGGGCCACGACAAGGTGCGTGCCGTGCTTCCGGGTATCGTTCGCGCCGTCGAGGAATCTGGACACCGGGTGATCTGGCAGTGTGATCCCATGCACGGCAATACCACAACGTCGTCAAACGGTTACAAGACGCGCCACTTCGATCACGTCATCGATGAGGTTCAGGGGTTCTTCGAGGTGCACCGCGAGCTGGGAACCCACCCGGGCGGGATCCACATTGAGCTGACGGGGGAGAACGTCACCGAGTGTCTCGGCGGTGCCGAAGATATCACGGACATCGATCTCCCCGGTCGCTACGAGTCCGCCTGCGACCCCCGGCTGAACACCCAGCAGTCGCTGGAACTGGCGTTCCTCGTCGCGGAGATGCTGCGCAACCAGTAGCATTTCCCGGTTGGATCAGCAGTCAGACAGAGGACCCGGGTCCTCTGTCTGACTGCTGATCCATGGGCCGAAAGTCTCGCTCCGTTACCCGACGGTCCTGAGCTTCACCGTCGTCCCGGGGGAGACGTCCCGGTTACCGGCCGGGGACTGGGTGACGACCCGGGCTCCGTCAGAGGTTCCGTCCAGCCCGGTGTAAGGCAGCCCGGCCTCATCCAGGAGCTTGCGTGCCTCGTCCGTGCGCTTACCGATGAGGAACGGGACGTTGACCTTCTTGGCCACGAGCAGGTTCACCCTGGGATCCGCGGGATTCACCCGGGCGCCTGGCTTCGGTGAGACGTCCATGACCGCGTGGGCGGTTGCGCCCACCAGGTCCGAACGGGTCACCTCGCCCACCGAGAACCCGGCCGCCGAGAGTTCACCGAGAGCTTCGTCCTCGGACAACCCGACGACGTCGGGTACCGTCAGCGCGTTGGAGACGATGAGGGTGACCTCGGATCCGCGCTTCAGCGTACTTCCGGCAGGAGGATCCGTCGCGATGGCGTCACCTTCATCCACCTCCGGACTGAATTCCTCGTCCGTCGCGGCTACCGCGAATCCGGCTCTTTCCAGTGCCGCCCTCGCCTCGCCGCCGGGCATTCCGCTGATCCTGGGTACCTTGACCGGAGCCGGCCCCTTGCTGAGATGGACCGTGACGGTTCCATCGACCGACACGGTCGCTCCCGACGGAGGCTCGGTGGTGACGACACCACCGGCGGGCACATCATCGGAGTAGACGGCCTCGCCGTCGCCCCAGTTGAGTGTTCGTTCGGTGAGCGCCGCTCTGAATCGCCCGGCATCATGGTCAGTCGGAAGCGCCGGTACCGTCGGAGCACCCAACGAGACCAAAACCGAGACCGGCTCACCCCGGGGAACGCGTTGCGCACCCGGAGGATCAGTCCCGACCACCTGATCGAAAGGGACGGTGTCGTCGTAGACGCTGCGGGACACGGGTTCGAATCCGGCTTCGGTGACCGTCGCCGTCGCCGTCGCGGGATCCATGCCGAGGACCTGCGGAACCTCACCGTACCGGCCGGAACCGTACCACCAGGCTCCCACCGCGATCGCGATGGTGGCGATTGCCACGACCGACAACCAGGCGAGAAGCCCGAGCTTCGACCCACTGGTAACGGCGGGTCGGAAGTGGACACGATCCCCGTGGGTCGGCTCCCGGTTCGTGAAGAGTGGATCATCCACAGCAGGCACCGGGGGAGGGAACTGGACAGGTACCGCCGGAGCCCCCGGGGCCACGGCGGTAGGACTGTCCTGGTGCGGTAGAAAAGCGGTCTCACCGGGCTCCGGATGCGGTTCCGGGACCTGTGGCAACATCCGCGTCTCGTCCGACGGTGAATCCAGTGGCGGTAGCTGTGTCGTCTCCGCACCGGCGTCGGGACGTTCGGTGACCACCGTGGCCTCCGGATCCCCGGGCGTTGAAATAGCTCCGGTGAACATGTCCGTGGGCATGTCGATGAAACCCGTGGCCCGGTGGGCCGCCGAGTTCTGTGGGGCGGGTACCCGGAAAGCAGCGAGCCCGAGCTCCGCGGCGACGTCCTCGAGTGCCTCGAGGAACTCGCCGGCGTCGGAGAAACGGTCCGCAGGGCTACGGGAGGTGGCGGTCGCGACCAATTCATCGAACAGTCGCGGGACCCCATCTATCCGGGAACTCGGCGGGGGGACGTCCTCGGTGAGCCGGGCGTAGGCTCGAGCTGTGTCGTCCTCCCCAGTGAAGGGGGTCTGCCCGGTCAGTAACTCGAACAGGACGATGCCCGCGGAGTAGACGTCACTGGCAGGGCCGATCTCGGCATTTTCGACCTGCTCCGGTGACAGATAGCTTGCGGTGCCGATGATCTTGTCGCCCGTGGCGGGGGACGCGGCCGCAGCACGGACCAACCCGAAATCAGCGAGTTTCACCTGGCCGTCGGCGTTGATCAGGATATTATCCGGTTTGATGTCTCGGTGCACCATACCCGCACCGTGGGCGACCGAGAGTCCGGTGAGAACACTGCGCATCACCGCGGTTGCCGCGTGCGGGGGCATGGGGCCGCGCTCGGCGAGGAGCTCGCGGAGGGTCCCTCCGGTGATGAGCTCCATGATGAGGAACACGTGGCCGCCGTCGGCGCTGGTGTCGTAGACGTTGACGAGACACGGGTCGGACAGCTGGGCCATGGAGCGGGCCTCCCTCCGGAAGCGGTTCCGGAAGACCCGGTCTCCGGCGTAGCGCTCGTCCATGACCTTTGCGGCCACGCTCCGCCCGAGGCGCAAATCCACACACCGGTAGACGGTGGACATGCCACCTCGGGCTATCGGAGTATCGATTCGGTACCGGCCCTCGAGGACCTCGCCGATGTCCAGCTGTGTCATGGCCCCAGTATGGTCGATGCAGGCCTTCGGTTCCAGCCGACAGATACGGCAACGGTCGGGGACGTCGCCCGTCATTCGCGGAGTTACAGCAGGCGCCCCGCCCGCCCGCGCCGCGGGCGGAGATCCGACGCGCTACATTATGTGGTGTGAGTTACCCAGAAGCCCGTGAAATCCTGTCCGCCGACGAACCCCTGCTGAGTATCCCGGAAGCCGCAGAGAAGATGGGGGTCGTGATCACCCGCGTCTACGATCTCTTGGGCGAGCACAAGCTCATCGCCGTCACCGTTGACGGCCACCGGATGCTGCCGGCCGTATTCCTCGACGAGGACGGGCGGGTCAACCGCTTCGTCCCGGGGGCCATCGCGCTCCTGTCCGATGGCGGATACGATGATCGGGAGATCCTCGACTGGTTATTCACCCCGGACGAGTCTCTTCCGGGGCGCCCCGTCGACGGCCTCCACGGGCACCTCGCCCGCGAGGTCATGCGCCGCGCGCAGGCCGCGGGACTCTGACGGCGTCCGCGTCCGCGTCGGTGGTGTCCACGGCAGGGACGGGGACAGCGTCGTCGCCCGCCATCAGCCACTGGGTGAGATGCCAGGCGACCAGCGCCAGAACACCCATCCAGACGAGGTTGTACATCTGGTGGTTTCCGCTTCCAGTGAACGACATCGCCACGACGACGGAACACCATGCCGTGAGCCCCACGATTCTCCGCGACGGGTCGAATGTCCCCAGGAGAACAACGAGGCTGACGTAGTACCAGGGGAGAGTGACGGCATTGAGAGTCACGACCACGGTATAGGCAGCGGCGATTCCCATGATGTTCCTGCGGTCGTCGCCGCGGAAGACCCACCACGCGATGACCAGACCGACGAGCATCCCGACCATGCCGATCTGGCGCATGAGCGCGAGCACCGCGTTGTAGCTCACCTCAGCTCCCGTCATCTCGAGAAGCGGGGTCAGGATTCCCGCTACCAGTGATGGGATCGCCAGCGGGTTGATCACCTTGGAGTTTCCGGACAACTCCGCGATCCAGCCCCAGCCAGCACCGGACAGCCATGTGCAGACGCTGACCACGGCGAGGGTCGTGACGACCGACCAGAAGCCTGCCGCGATGAACGCACCCACCGACCCCAGGGGAAGACCTTTTTCCCGGAGGTGACGGTGCATCATCCAGGCCAGGAACGGAAGCGCGATGATCCCGGTCGCCTTGAAAGCGACGGAGACGGCGACGAGAGCGATCGCCGCCGTGAAACGACCGTCCAGCGCGAGCAGAATCCCCAGTGACACCAGCGCGACCATCACGGATTCGTTGTGCATGCCCCCCACAAGGTGGAGCACCGTGACCGGATTTGCGACACCCAACCACAGCGCGACGGCGGCGTCGCCGTTGATTCGGGCGGTGATCCGGGGCACACACCAGACGATCCCCCAGAAACCGACCAATGAGATGAGCTTGTAGAGGAACACACCGGCGGTAACGCTGTCGCCGGCGATGGTCGTGACTCCGTCGCCCAACCAGAGGTGCAGGGGACCGTACGGGGTGGTGGTGTTGCGCCAGTCATGGGAGACCTCGAGCAGCATCGGTCCGGGATTGACCGCGGCGCCCTGCGAGTAGGGATCGAACCCGTCACGGACCATCGCCCCCTGCATCAGGTACGAGTAGACGTCCCGGGAGAGGATCGGGGCGGCGAGGAGCAGCGGTGCGACCCACCAGATGAGGGAGCGGGTTACAGCACGGTCGGTGACCTGGCCGCTCAGCACCCCGCGCCCGAGAATCACCCATGCGAGGGTCATTAGCGCCAGACCCAGCCACATCGCGACATTCGATATCGCGGCACCGTGCCCGTAGGACAGGAAAGACAGCCCGAGGGTGTCGAGCACGCCGCCCCGGTACCGGATCGCACCTCCGCCGAAGGACGCGAGGGTGATGGTGACCGCAGCGATGGTCCCCGTGAGTCGGGCATCCGGGTAGCGGACGGAGAGTCGGTCCAGGGGTCGGAGAAGGTAGGAAGTCACGGCGTCACATTCGCCGGGCGGTTGACCGGACCGCGAGATCGTGGAGCATCGACCGGACCGTCGGTGAGATCTCCACCGCATCCAGTTTCGCGAGACCTGATACCGTCAGCTCACTGATCCGTTTCTCGACCTTGTCTGCGGCGCCGGTGGACCGGACGAGATCGGTGAGGGCGGAGATTTCCGCCGGTGAGGTCACCGTGCCGATACCGTCACGCAGCTGTTCGGCGCCCACCGGGTCGTGGGCGTCGAGGTGGCGCAACGCCTCCGCGACGAGCACCGTTCTCTTCCCCTCCCGCAGATCGTCCCCCGCGGGTTTCCCAGTGATCTCGGGGTCCCCGAACACCCCGAGAAGGTCGTCCCTCAGCTGGAACGCGATGCCGATGTCATGGCCGAAGCCGAGGTACGCGGAGATCAGTTCGGGAGACGCCCCGCCGAGCACCGCGCCGAGGTGGAGGGGACGTTCGATGGTGTAGGCGGCTGACTTGTACCGGTTAATTTTCTCTGCGACCTCAATGCGCTCATCCCGGGATGACTCCACGTAGATGTCGAGCATTTGCCCGGCGATGACCTCGGTCCGCATGGCCCACCACGGTTCCATGGCCGCGCGGAGGCGCCGAGAAGGCAAGTCCGCACCGAGCAGCATCTCGTCGGACCAAGCGAGCGCTAGGTCTCCGAGTAACGTGGCGGTTGAGAGTCCGAAGTGGTCGGAATCACCAGCCCATCCGGCGTTTCTGTGCAGTTTTTCGACGGTCCGGTGCACGGTCGGACGTCCGCGCCGGGTGTCGGAGGAGTCGATGATGTCATCGTGGATCAGGGCACACGCCTGGATGAGTTCCAGGGCACTGACCGCTTCGAGGATGGCGTCGGGGTCCTCATCCGTGGATTCTGTGCCGAGCCAGCCGACCCATGCGAAGAGCGGTCGGATCCGTTTACCGCCACCGAGGACGAATTCCTCAAGCAGGCCCGTAGCCTGAGCGACGTGGTCGTCTATCCCCGTGAGTGTCTCTTTTCGCGCTGCGAAGAAAGCGGCGAGGTGACCCTGGACGAGAGTGGGGATCCTGCTCAGGTTGTCGTGGGCATCAATGCTGGTCATGCTAATCCTCGGGGGGTTTTTGAGGGGGGATGATAGACCATGGAATGAACAGAGCGGTCTATTTCGGGGTAGGTTCGTTGGGCAACCGTTCCTGTCACACAAACAAGATACCCAGAGATGTCTCCATCACATACACCTGCCGTCAACCAGACCTCGGTCACCGAAGCGATCGCCCGCTCGACCTCGGGACGGATCCCGTTCTCGGTCGAGTTCATGCCGCCCCGCGATGACGCCGCGGAACGGCGGATGTGGCACGCGGTGGACACCTTCGACACGCTCGGAGCTGCGTTCGTCTCCGTGACCTATGGTGCGGGTGGATCAACCCGGTCGCGGACCAGCCGGATTGCTCGGCAGCTGGCACGTCGTCCGCTTCCGACGCTGGTTCACCTCACCCTGGTCAATCACACCGTGGAAGAACTCGAGGACATCCTGTGGACGTATGCGGGAGTGGGGCTCACCAATCTTCTCGCGCTGCGGGGCGATCCACCCGGGGACCCCACGGGGGATTGGAAGCCCACCCCTGGTGGACTGACCTATGCCATCGATCTCATTGAGATGACCCGCTCCCTCCCTGAAACGAGGCACTTCCAGATCGGTGTCGCGTCCTTCCCGGAGCGGCACTACCGTGCCGTCTCGGAGGAAGCGGACACCCTCCACACGCTCAACAAACTGCGGGCGGGTGCCGCGTACTCGATCACCCAGATGTTCCTCGACTGCGAGCACTACCTCCGGCTCCGTGATCGTCTGGTCGCCGCTGATCCGGAGCAGGGGGCGAAGCCCGTCATCCCGGGACTCATGCCGATCACGTCTCTGCGGTCGCTCCGCAGACAGATAGAACTGTCCAGTGCGCAGCTGCCGAAGGAGCTTGAACTTCGGATGGTCAAAGCGGCGGACGGGGATGAGAAGGCCAATGCGGAGGCGGTGCGTGAGGTAGGGATCGAGTGGACGACGACGATGGCGGAGCGTCTGATCGCGGAGGGGGCGCCGGACCTGCATTTCATGACCCTCAACAATGCCCGCGCCACGCAGGAGGTCCTGCATAATCTCGGGATGGCTCCCGAGTGGCGCCCTTTACAGGTCAGTGGCCATTCTGCCGGCTGATCCTCCGGTCCTCGAGGGGGAGCTCGGCGGCGAGTACCGCGAACAGGCGTGGGTCTGAGAAGAAGGTGAAGTATCTGACCACGTCGGTGAAACCCAGTGCCCGGTAGAGGCTGAAGGCCCGGTTGGCTTCGTTTGGAACTTCCGGGGTGGACAGCAGCGCCCAGCGCTGGGGAACGCCGTCGAGCAGTTCGGTCAGTAGTTTTCTACCGGTTCCTTGTCCCTGTGCCTCGGGGAGCACATGGAGCTCACTGATCTCGTAGTAGTCGGCAAGTATTTCCGGCCATCGGGGGTCCGAGCCTCCGGATCGGGCGAGTCCATCGGCGATCGCCCTGGTCCAGTTTCTCCGTAGTTCGCCGTCCATGCCGTAGGCGATTCCGGTTATTCGACCGTTCGTCACCGCACAGATGGCTCTGAATCCCGGGTTGTGGACCAGGCTTCGCCAATGGCGTACCCGGCTCTGCCGTGAATGACCACCGAGTCCCCTGGCGTCGAGGTCCATCGCGGTCCAGTAGACGTCGACGAGTTCGGGGCAGTGATTCACGAATTCGAGGGGGGTCATGGGACGTATGACGGTATTCACACGGTCCATCGAACCATGAGCGGGTGGATCGGTGCATCGCCCGGGGTGTGATTCCGATCGTCCGAGGCTGATCGCTGGAGGAGGTAGCGGCGCGGCGGGAAGTCTCATCGACAGAACATAGAACAAATGTTCGATTATCTCGGGTGTGGTGTCCCCCGGGTCTTCTACTCTTCTTGTGTAGTCGAAAAACAGTTACTGATAGCCGGAGCCTGTGAGGGGGACGGTGGGTAAGGGGAAGGTGGTCGGACCATGTCGAATGTGATCTCCGCGACCACGCGGTTCAACCGGGCCGGTGGGCGTCGGGCTGAGTATCTTCGTCGCGCCGCCGTCCTGCTTGCGGAGGCCCGTGCTCAACAGTCTGCCGGGGTCCATGATGCGGCGGTGGAGGAGGGGTATCGGGCGGCTCTGCGGACGGCGGGCGCTCTCGTGGTGGATAGTCCCGTGTCCCGGAAACGGCGTCGCCCCTCTAGTGCCTGGGACCAGCTTTCCCTGGTTGATGCGGACGGGGCGCGGTGGGCCGCCCGGATGTCTCGCTACTCGCGACTGCGGGACCGTGCGATGTATGCCGCGGGCCCTCTGGATGCGGGTGTGGTGGAGGAGTTCCTGGCTGAGGTGGGGAAGTTCATCGACGCAGCGGAACGGAAAGAAGGGATCCTGCCCTCCGCGGCCTGAGTCCGGCGGATGACCCTGGCGTGAAGCCGTAAGGGATGTCGACGCGCTGGGGTGTGACGTGGCGGGAACTTTCCGGATAATCTGGGCGTTACTCTTAATGACAGTAGGACACAGAAGTCTGGCGCCACATCCCGGGAGGATCACCATGTCGCTTTCTGAGCAGGAACAGAGGATGTTCCGAGAGATTGAAGAGTCTCTTATGGCAGACCCGAAGTTCGGGGCGGGCCTCGGTGTGGATGGTTCCGCCAATTCGTCCCGCCCAGCTGTGTCGCTCCGGGGTGTTGCGGTCGGATCGGTTGGTCTGCTGTTTCTCATCGGTGGGATCGCGTTCAGCCTGCAGAGCCTCTGGTTCGTCGCGCTCAGTGTTGTCGGCTTTCTCATCATGTTCGGTGCAGGGGTTTGGATGTTGCGCGGGGGCGACGGTGAGGGAGATCTCGACAGCGGATTGACGGGCGGCTTGGGAGTCCGGAGTCGTCTGGGGGGCGCGGAGGGATCGGGGTCCGGCTTCGGGTCGCGGATGGAGGAGCGTTTCCGCAAGCGTTTCGAGGAATAGGGGGAAGTACCTCCCGGCCCAATGAAAGGGCCCTACCGGTTGTCCGGTGGGGTCCTTTCGCGTTTCTCCGGGACGGCGGGGGTGGCGTCGCATGGTGGTCGTCCGCCCCTCCCCACTTTGCCCCACCAATCCTCCCCACTCTCGCCCACTGATTGCTTTGTTTCTTGTTGATCCGATAAAAGGGCAGGTCAAAAGGTCTTCTGGGAAGCAAGAGATTGGTGATGTCTGTGGGGGTGGAGCGTCGGGGGATCTCTGTTGGGGGAATTGGTGGGGCTATTTCGGTTTGATGCCCCACTGCATTTCATCACTAAAAGACCTGTTCAGAGTCATATTTTTAGCTTCCATCGGTGTAATTCGCGTTCTTTTATGTTGTCGGTGGGAGAAAGTGGGGTAGTGTGGTGCTCAGTGGTGGGAGATCCGGGGACACGTGTCCCGGTTGGACCGCCCGAGACGGATTGGTCTCCCCTGAGGGATACGCGAGTGAAAGGTGGTGCCGAACATGTTTCTCGGCACCTATACCCCGAAGCTCGATGACAAGGGGAGGCTGACTCTTCCGGCGAAATTCCGCGAGGAACTTGCCGGTGGTCTCGTCGTCTCCATGGGGCAGGACCACTCTCTGGCGGTCTTTCCCAAGGAAGAGTTCGAGGCGCGTACCCGTCGTGCTGCCGAGATCTCACGGACCAATCCGAGGGCCCGTGCCTTCATCCGCAACCTCGCCGCCAGTGCGGTCGAGCAGCGGCCTGATGGTCACGGCCGGATCACGCTCTCTCCGGCGCACCGCGAATACGCGGGGCTCACCAAGGAGTGTGTGGTCATCGGCGCGGTCGAGTCACTGGAGATCTGGGACGCCGAGTCCTGGGACGAATACCAGAAGCAGACCGAGGAGATGTTCTCGTCGGCGGCTGATCCGGAACTCAGCGGCCTGCTCTGATCCTGGAGCCGGGTCGGATACGACACAACTGAATCGAGTGGAGTGCGTGCACGGACTCTGTCCGGAGTGTCGCTCTGGTGTACTTCCCCGACATCAGATAGGCGCCCCGGACAGGGCCCTGTACTCACCCCCTCGTGGCAATGACAGCAATTCCCGGGCACGGAGCCCTGAACGATCGACCAGGAGGGGCGATGACGATGACCGGAAACGGTACTCACGGACATGTCCCTGTCTTGCGGGAGCGGGTCACGGAACTACTGCACCCCGCAGTCGCGGATGCCGGGGCGGATGCCGTCATCATAGATGGAACCCTCGGCGCCGGCGGACACAGCGAGTACTTTCTCACCGTGTTCCCCGAAGTCCGGGTCATCGGGCTCGACCGTGACCCCATCGCTCTGGAACAGGCCACCGGGCGCTTGAAGCGTTTCGGTGATCGGTTCTGCGGTCTCCACACCCGCTTCGACCGGTTCGTCTCCGCCATCGAGGCCGATGATAGTGAGCCCTGCTCGCTGGTGAGGGAGCACGGTGTGGCAGGTGCCCTCTTCGATCTCGGGGTCTCCTCCATGCAGCTCGACCAGGCTGAACGCGGTTTCGCCTATTCCCAGGACGCGCCCCTTGACATGCGTATGGACCCGACCTCCGGGATCACGGCGGCGGACATCCTCAACACCTACGGTCACGGTGAACTCGCCCATGTCCTGAAGGCGTACGGAGACGAACGTTTCGCCGGGAAGATCGCTTCGGCGGTGCTCCGGGAACGGGAGAAAGAGCCCTTCACCACTTCCGGGCGACTCGTCGAACTGCTCTACGCCACGATCCCGGCCGCGGCCCGTCGGACGGGAGGACATCCCGCCAAGCGCACGTTCCAGGCGCTGCGCGTGGAGGTGAACGGTGAGCTGGATTCCGTCGCCGCTATGGTGCCCGCCATCACCCGGGAACTGCGTATCGGCGGACGGGCGGTGTTCATGGCCTACCAGTCGCTGGAGGACCGCATCGTCAAGAAGGAACTCGCAGAACTCACTGCATCGAAGACGCCTCCAGGCCTGCCGGTTGACCTACCTGGAACCGCTCCCGAGTTCCGCCTGGTCACGCGGGGTGCGGAGAAAGCCCCGCAGCACGAGATCGAAGACAATCCCCGGGCTGCACCCGTCCGTGTACGCGCCGTGGAACGGATAGCCCAGTCGAACGGAGAAACCCGATGAGCACGACCGCACGCCTCCGGGCGACCGCCGAAACACGTCACGGAAAAGCAATGGTCGTCCCCAGCCACCGACCTGCTCGGAGACGTCCTTCGGACCAGCGTCCCGGCCGCCAGCCGGTGGGGACCCCCACCGCATTTACCCGTGCTGAGGTCGTTGACCTCCATCCCTCCCCGCGAACGCGCCCGGTCAGGCAAGCGCCCGCGCCGCAGCGTCGTTTGTTCCAGTGGACGCCGGGGTCGCGGCAGATTGTGTCGGTTCGTGGTCGCCGGATCGTCGCACCGAAGGCCGATCCCGTCCGGGTCCGGTTCGCGGCGGCTCTCGTCATGACACTGCTGGCAGGGGTTATGCTGACCATCTATCTCTCCGGAGTGACCACACAACAGACCTTCCGGCTCCAGGAACTCTCGCGGGCAGACAGCAAGCTGGGCAACCAGCTGGAGACGTTGAACCGGGACCGCCAGTCCGCGACATCGGCTGCCGAGATCGCCCGCCGGGCCGCGGAACTCGGCATGGTCGTCCCCGATCAGCCCGGGGTGCTCTCTGTCCGACCCGACGGTGGGGTCGACGAAGTCCGTGGCGCGGATCCGGTGGCCGTCCGGCCCATCATCGACGTCAACGGTTCCCGGGTGCTCCCACATCCGGCGAGCAGCGACCCGGTCGAGACAGATGCCGTGACGGAACAGGTGCATCCGCTGCCCCAGGGTGGGCGCCCCGTCCCCGGGCAGACACCCGTCCCCGGGCAGATACCCGTCCCCGGACAGATACCCGTCCCCGGACAAATATCGGAACAGGCTGAACCCGTGATGGGGGCGAACAGTCAGGTTCCCGCCATCGCACCGTACGCACCAAACGTCCGTTCCGATCGGACGGGTGGGAGCGGACAGTGACTCCTCCGGACCGTGGGAGGGGGACCCGTCGACCGATGTCCCGGGGCTCACGGCCCGGTGCACGTACCCGATCGCAATCCGCGACACCGGTGCCCCCCGGCAGGCCCTTCGGTCTGGAGGCTGTGGCGGTTGTCGGGGCCGACCAGGTCACCCGCCGGATGAAGATCGTCCGCACTTTCGTCATCGTTGGGGTTGTTCTACTGACACTCCGCTTGGCGTGTGTCCAGCTCGTCTGGGGGCCGGAACTGGCTGCCCAGGCGCAGAATCAGCGCACCCGGGAATACACCGACTTCGCACGGCGTGGAACGGTCACCGACCGGGACGGGGCACAGCTCGCCTACACCATGCAGGCGCGCTCACTCACCGCTGCTCCCCTGGTTCTCCGCAGGGAGATCCAGGAGCGGCACGAGATGGCCGTTGATTCAGGTGACCCGGAACAGCTCAAGAAGTTCCCGCCGGTCGAGGACGCCCTTGAGGAGATGGCTACCGTCATCCCCGAGATGGTCCGTGAATCCGGGGCATCCGTGCAGAAGGTCAAGCCTGCGGAGATCCTCCGGAAGCTGCAGGCCGACAACTCGTACACCGTGCTCGTCCGCAATGTCGATCCCGATGTCGCGGTGGAGATCGCGGAGCGTTTCCCCGGCGTCGCGGCGGATCGCCAGGACATTCGCCAGTACCCGAACGGTGCTATCGCCGAGAACGTGATCGGGAAGATCTCGATCGATGGTGAGGGCCAATTCGGTCTGGAAGCATCCGCGGACAGCGTGCTCTCCGGTATCAACGGTAAGTCGACGGAGGACGTGTCGACCAACGGCCACATCATCCCCGGCACCCTCCGGGACCAGGTCCCCGTGATACACGGATCAGACATGGAGTTGACCCTGGACCTAGATCTTCAGACCTACGTGCAGCAGCAGTTGGAACAGGCCAAGGAGAATTCGCGGGCGAAATCCGCTTCCGCAGTGGTCCTCGACTCCGCGACCGGTGAGGTCCTGGCGATGGCCAACACCGGTACGATCGACCCCACCGGCGACATCGAGACGCAGTTGGCCGCGGGCCGGTTCTTCGGCAACCCCGCGATCGAGGCACCGTTCGAACCCGGATCCGTCGCAAAGATCATCACTGCCTCCGCGGCGATCGAGGATGGCGTGACTACGCCGGATGAGGTCCTCCAGGTGCCCGGGTCCATCAACATGGCCGGAGTGACCGTCAAGGATGCCTGGCCCCACGGGGTCGTGCCGTTCACCACGACAGGTGTTTTCGGGAAGTCCTCCAATGTCGGCACCTTGATGCTGGCGGATCGCGTCGGCCAGGATCGGTTCGCGGAGATGCTCGATAAGTTCGGCGTCGGCCGCTACACGGGAATCGAGCTTCCGGGAGAGTCCCAGGGACTGCTCCTCGATCGGTCCCAGTGGTCCGGAGGTACCTTCGCCAATCTGCCGATCGGACAGGGCATGTCACTGACTCTGCTGCAGATGGCCGGGGTCTACCAGGCCATCGCGAACGATGGCGAGCGAATTCAGCCGCGTATCATCCGGTCTGTGACCGCCCCTGATGGGGAGGTTACAGAGCAACCGGAACCGGAACGGATCCGGGTCGTGAGCCCGGAGACCGCGCGTACCGTCCGTGAGATGTTCCAGGCCGTCACCCAAAGAGATCCGTCACGTGTACAGCAGGGGACAGGCCCCCAGGCCGCGGTCGAGGGCTACCAGATCGCCGGAAAGACGGGTACCGCCCAACAGGTGAATCCTGACTGCAACTGCTACTCGAATTCCGACTACTGGATCACGTTCGCAGGCATTGCACCCGCGGATGATCCCCGGTTCGTCATCGCACTGATGCTGGATGATCCCGAACGGGGTGTCCACGGTGAAGGGGGGCAGTCCGCGGCGCCACTGTTCCACGACATCGCGGCGTGGTTGCTCAACCGGGACAACGTGCCGTTGTCACCGCCGCGGGAGGGGGACCTCATTCTCCGGGCGCAGTGATCCGGACCGAGGGGAGCATCATCCGGTCCCCGGCCCGGGACTCCCGTCCGCAGGGGGAGCACGGATACAATCACGTTCCACCCCGTACCCGAGGCAGTACCGATCTGAAAGCAATAAGGAGTGTGCCAGATAGTGGCCATCACACTGGATACCATCGCCGAGTTGAGCGGCGGCCGCCTGAGTCAGGGGGCCGACGCCTCGGTGCGCGTCAGCGCGGTCGGAATCAACGCCCAGGAGTTGCCGGAGAGAGGACTGTTCGCGGCGGTGCCAGGCACCCGCACCCACGGAGCTACCTACGCGCGGGAGTCCTCCGCAGCCGCGATCCTGACGGACGCTGAAGGGGAACGGATACTGACGGACCGGTGTGAGCTACGCCCCTTCATCGTCGTCGAGGATGTGCGCGCGATTTTGGGGACGGTGGCCTCCGCTGTCCACGGACACCCGTCCCACGACATGACGCTGTTCGGTGTGACTGGAACCTCTGGTAAAACCACGACCAGCTATCTCCTGGAGGCGGGACTGCTCGCCGCTGGGCACAGCGTCGGTGTCATCGGCACGAACGGCACCCGGATCAACGGTGAGCCCGTCCCTACCCAGTTGACCACGCCAGAAGCTCCCGTGCTGCAGGAGGTTCTCGCCCGAATGCGGGCGAACGGCGTCACTCACGTGGTGATGGAGGTGTCCTCACACGCGATCGCCCTCGGCAGGATCGTCGGCACCGAGTTTGACGTCGCCGGTTTCACGAACCTCTCCCAAGATCACCTCGATTTCCACGACACCATGGAGGAGTACTTCGCGACCAAGGCCCGCTTCTTCCGTCCGGGATCACCGATCCGTGCCGGGAGGTCCGTGATCTGTGTCGACGACGAGTTCGGTCAGAAGCTGTCGAGACTCGCAGGCCCTGCCGCGGTGACCGTCTCTACCGGTTCGCGGCCCGCATCGGTGACGGTGGGGGAAACGGAGATCGGTGCGGCTGGACTGCAACGGTTCGACGTGCGTATCGACGGCCGGGATATCACCTGCGAGGTACCCCTTCCGGGCCGGTTCAACGTGGCGAACGCCGCGCTCGCGCTCACCATGGCTGCGACCGCGGGTGAGGATCCGAAGATCGTCGCCGGTGGTCTGCGGGATGTGGTGGTCCCCGGACGCATGCAGAATATCGACAGGGGACAGGATTTCCTTGCCGTCGTCGACTACGCCCATAAACCGGCCGCCGTGTCCGCAGTACTGAAGACGCTCCGCAGCCAAGCAGAGGGGAGGATCGGAATCGTCCTTGGCGCCGGCGGCGACCGGGACACGGCGAAGCGACCGTTGATGGGGGCCGCGGCGGCGCGCGCCGCCGATCTCGTGGTCGTCACCGACGACAACCCACGCAGCGAGGATCCCGGTGCGATCCGCGCCGCGATGCTCCAAGGGGCCAGGGACGCCGTCCGTGAGCGAAAGAGTGCAGGTAAGAAGAAACGGGTCGCCGACATCAGGGAAATCGGCTCCCGCGAGGACGCCATCCGGGCGGCCGTGGAGTGGGCACGGGCAGGCGACGCCATCATCATAGCTGGTAAAGGACACGAAACCGGCCAGCTGGTCGGTGACGTCCGGCATCCGTTCGATGACGCGGAGTGCCTGACCCGCGCCATCGATGACAGGCTAAGAGTGGAAGCAGAAACGGAGGAACAGGCATGATCCGGATGTCTGTCAGCGATATTCTTGGCGTGACCGGCGGCTACCTCGCCGACGGCGCCGACCCGGAGGCAATCGTCACCGGGTCGGTCGAGTTCGACTCGCGTCGGATCGGGCCCGGAGGGCTGTTCGTCTGCCTCCCCGGTGCCCAGGTCGACGGCCATGACTACGCTCCGGGAGCCATCGGGTCCGGCGCCACCGTGGCACTGGCCGCCCGGGAGACGGGTGCCCCGTCAATCATCGTCCCGGAGGTCCCCGTACCGGACAGCAACGCCGCCGCCTACGAACACGACCCCTCGGGGCACGGCGCGGCGGTCATCGCCGCGCTCGGCAGACTCGCTCGGCACAACGTCGACGTGGCAGCCGGCCACGGCATGCGTGTCGTCGGGGTCACCGGATCCGCGGGAAAGACCACCGTCAAGGACCTCATCGCCTCGGTGCTCCGTGAAGCCGGGGAGGTGGTGGCGCCCCCGGGATCGTTCAACAACGAGATCGGGCACCCGTACACCGCACTGCGATGCTCCACAGACACCGATTTCCTCGTGGCGGAACTGTCCGCGCGGGGCGTCGGTCACATCGCGGAGCTCGCTGCCATCGCACCGCCGGTGGTCGGCGTTGTCCTCAACGTCGGAACCGCGCACATCGGAGAATTCGGGGATCGGGACACCATCGCGCGGGCTAAAGGAGAACTGGTCGAGGTCCTCCCCGCCGCCGCAGATGGGGGAGTAGCCGTGCTCAACGCCGATGATCCACTCGTCGCCGCAATGGCGGGCCGGACCCCCGCCCGGGTGGTCACGTTCAGCGCATCAGGAGCACCCGCCGCGGACTACCGTGCCACCGGGATCAGTCTCGATGACGGCTGTCGCGCGAGTTTCACGCTCGAAGGCCCCGACGACCTCCGTGAGTCGGTCAGCCTGCATCTCGCCGGGGAACACCAGGTCGCCAACGCCCTGGCCGCGGTCGCCGCAACCGTCGGTGTCGGTCTCGACCCCCACGTGGTCTGTGCCGCGGTCTCTGCCCACGAGCCGGTGTCGGGACGGCGGATGGAGGTCACCCGGAGGGGAGATGGAGTCACCGTGATCAACGACTCGTACAACGCCAATCCGGATTCGATGGCCGCGGGGATCAGGGCACTCGCCCACAGCGCGGCGGCGAGCGGTGGCACCGCTTGGGCCATACTCGGGCAGATGAACGAGCTCGGTCCCGACTCCGCCGACCGGCACGCGGAAATCGGCACCCTCCTCGGTGAAAACGGGATCCCCCGGCTCGTCGTGGTAGGTACCGGAGTCAACACCCACTCGCTGGCGCAGGCGGCGGAAGCCGCTGGTACTCGGGTCGTGACCGCTGATTCCGTCGATGCGGCGATCAACTTTGTGCAGCCGGAGCTCGGTCCGAGAGATGTGGTTCTGGTTAAGGCCTCATCCTCCGAGCAGCTCTGGCGGGTGGCCGATGCGCTGCTCGCCCTACCGGTACCGGAATCTCTAGAGGAGCAGGACGTAGAACAGTGACCCAGATAATCATCAGCGGAGCCATCGCCTTTCTCGTCGCGATCTTCCTCACCCCGGTCCTCATCCGCTGGTTCAGCGATGAAGGACTCGGCCAGCAGATCCGTGAGGACGGTCCGGCGTCCCACATGCGTAAGCGCGGGACCCCGACGATGGGCGGCGTCGCCATCATCGCCGGCATCGTCGTCGCCTACGTCGTTACCTCCCTCATCGGTATCGCCCGGGGATTCGGCGGATTCGCTGCCTCAGGCCTCCTGGTTCTCGGACTCACCCTCGGTATGGGACTGCTCGGCTTCGCGGACGACTACATCAAACTCGCCAAAGGCCGGAACCTGGGACTCACCAAAAAGGCCAAGCTCATCGGCCAACTTGCACTCGCCCTCGCGTTCGGTTGGCTCGTTCTCCAGTTCGCCAACCGGGACGGACTCACTCCCGGGACGACCAACCTGAGCTTCATTCGGGACATCGAGACCTTTAACATCGCACTCGGCGGCGGGATCATCGGCCTCGTCCTGTTCCTGGCTTTCATGAACATCCTTATCTCGGCCTGGTCGAATGCGGTGAACTTGACCGACGGGCTGGACGGACTGGCGGCCGGAGCGACCGCGATGGTCATGGGCGCCTACACACTGGTCACCTTTTGGCAGTTCCGGAACTCCTGCTCTGTGTCGGTCGAACCCGGCTGCTACTCGGTCCGGGACCCGCTGGACCTTGCGATCCTCGCTTCGGCGGGTCTCGGGGCGTGCCTCGGGTTCCTCTGGTGGAACGCCGCTCCGGCCAAGATCTTCATGGGGGACACCGGATCGCTGGCCCTCGGTGGCCTCGTCGCGGCTACCTCCGTCGTGTCCCGCACCGAGCTGCTCATGGTCGTCATCGGTGCGCTTTTCGTCATCGAGGCGGCCTCGGTGGTGATCCAGGTCGTGGTCTTCCGTACCCGCGGAAAACGGTTCTTCCGGATGGCCCCCTTCCACCACCACTTCGAGAACGGTGGCTGGGCCGAGACGACCGTGGTCATCCGGTTCTGGCTGCTCACCGCGATGGCGTGTATGACCGGTATCGCGCTGTTCTACGGCGAGTGGCTCACAACGGCGGGAGTGTAGGAAAATGATCTCACTCGATGGTCCCATTCTCGTCACCGGTGCCGGTATCTCCGGCGCCGGTTGTGCCCGCATGTTGTGTGATCTCGGTGCTCGGGTCACGGTCGCCGATGACGATGAGACCGCCCGTTTCCGGGTATCGGAGGCGACCGGGTGCGAGACTGTGGACGTCGTGACTGCGTTGTCGGAGGTAGAGAGATACCGGATGGTGATCACCTCTCCCGGCTGGCGGCCCGACACGCCGATCCTCCGCCGGGCAGCCGAGGTCGGCGTCGAGGTCATCGGTGACGTGGAACTCGCCTGGCGGCTCGACCAGGCCGGGTACTTCGGCGCACCCAGGACCTGGCTCGTCATCACCGGCACCAACGGGAAGACCACCACGACCGCGATGTGCGCGGCGATGATGTCCCAGGGACCGGACACGGCCGCCGCGGTCGGGAACATCGGGGTCGCCGTCGGCGACGCACTCACGGCGGAACCCCGGATCGATGTTCTCGTTGCGGAACTCTCCAGCTTCCAGCTCCACTGGGCGCCGACCTTGACCCCGGACGCCGGGGTCCTGCTCAACCTCGCGGATGACCACATCGACTGGCACGGCTCCTTCGACGGCTATGCGGACGCGAAGCTCCGCGCCCTGCGCGGGGCATACGCGATAATCGGGAGCGACGACCCCGAGGTCGTCTCCCGCACGTCCGCGACGGAAGGAACGGAAACAATCACCGTTGGATTCACGCTGGGCGAACCCGAAGCCGGTCAACTGGGGGTCCTGGACGGGAATCTCGTCGACAACGCCTTCGGAGAGAATCTCGTCCTCGCCCCGGCGGACGGCATCTCCCCGGCTGGCCCTGCGGGTATCTACGATGCGCTGGCCGCCGCAGCTCTCGCCCGCTCCCAGGGACTCGACCCCGCGGCCATCCGCGAGGCACTTGCCGTCTACGAGGTCTCCGGTCACCGTGGACAGGTGGTACACAGTCACTCCGGGGTGGACTACATCGACAATTCCAAGGCCACCAACCCGCACGCCGCCGGTGCCGCACTCACCGGGCACGACTCGGTCATCTGGATCGCCGGCGGACAATTGAAGGGCGCGACGGTCGATGACCTCGTCGCGCGACACGCCCCACACTTGAAGGCGGTGCTACTCCTCGGGGTTGACCGGGACCGGTTGGCGGAAGCCGTCCGACGGCACGCGCCCCATGTGCCCGTACACCGCACCGACTCCACGGATCCAGAGGAGGCGATGATGGAACTCGTGGCCCGAGCCGTCGAGATCGCCGAACCCGGCGACGTCGTCCTGCTCGCCCCAGCCGCGGCGTCCCTCGACATGTACCGCGGTATGGGGCACCGTGGAGACAGTTTCGCCCGGGCCGCCCGGGATCTGACTGAATGACCCGAAGAGAGGCCCGAATACCATGACCCAGGACACCATGCCACGCAGCCAGTCAGCGCCCGACCGATTACGCGCCCGCTACCGTGACTATCTCTCGCGGCCGTTTTTCGACTACTTCGTGATTCTCTCTGTTGTCGGTCTGATCACGGCGGTCGGGGCGGTGATGGTCCTGTCGTCCTCCACCACGTGGTCCGCACTGGACAGCGGGGTTTGGACCCAGGGGGTCCGACACATGATCTTCCTCTCCGTGGGGTACATGGCCCTGTGGCTGGCTCTTTGGATGCGGCCGGTGTTGATCCGTCGGCTCGCCACCCCGCTGCTCGTCGTCACCATCGTCCTGCTCGTTGCGGTTCTGATCCCCGGAGTGGGAACCGGGCTGGTCGAGTCAGGTGCCAGGTCGTGGCTGGTCCTCGGTCCCTTCACCTTCCAACCCTCGGAACTCGCCAAGGTTACCCTCGCAGTGTGGGGGGCCCACCACCTGAGCGACCGCGGACCCATCCGGCACTGGCTGAACAACCCCTTCATGCACTACAGCGCGGTGACCGTACTTATCGTGGCCCTCATACTCCAGCAACCCGACCTCGGCATGGCCGCCGTCTGCCTCTCCGTCGCCGGTCTCGTACTCGTCTTCGCGGGTATCCCCGGCCGCTTCATCATCGGGATCGGGGGCGCGTTCGGGCTCCTTGCCCTCGGCACGGCGATCTTCTCCGCGCTCCGCGGCAACGGGGAAGGCAACTACCGGACGCACCGGATCGAGGTGTACCGCGACGCACTCCTGGGTGACTTCGATGACGTCCGAGGCAAAGCATTCCAGTCCTACCAGGGCTTTCTCTCGCTCGCGGAGGGAGGAACCAGCGGTGTCGGCCCGGGACAGTCCCGCGCGAAGTGGTTCTACCTTCCCGAGGCGAAGAACGACTTTATTTTCGCGATCATCGGGGAGGAGACGGGATTAGTGGGCGGCACCATCGTCATCCTGCTGTTCGGTGCCCTGGGCATCGTCGGTCTACGCTGCGCTATGCGGTCGGCTGACCCCTTCTTGAAACTGCTCGCGGCCACCCTCACCGCGGGCGTCGTCTCCCAGGCGTTCGTGAACATCGGGTACGTCGTCGGACTGCTCCCCGTGACCGGCATCCAGCTGCCGATGATCTCATCCGGCGGTAGTTCCGCCATCATCACCATCGGATCCATGGGCCTGCTTGCTAGTGCGGCGCGGCACGAACCCGAGGCGGTGTCGACCATGCAGTCCTACGGACGGCCCGCAATCGATAGGTTTCTCTGGCTCCGCGAACCCGATCCTGCCGGGTCACAGGGTTCCGTAGCACACCAGAACCGGCCAACCCGTAGGCCCGCTGAAGCGGTGACCCGACGTCCACGTCCCGGTTCACCGCCTCCCGCGGACGCTCATCAGGCACAGCGGCCGACCCGACCGTCCGGTGGTAGCGTCACTGGCGGAGCGACCCCACGGCGCCTGCCGCGCTCCGGAGGACCCTCCCGGACCGATCGTCATCACACCCGCAGAAGAGGCTGATCACACATGAGCACCCCCCTGTCCGTCGTCGTCGCCGGAGGCGGGACCGCCGGTCACATCGAACCGGCACTCGCCGTCGCGGATGCCCTGCGGACCCGCCACGGTGCCCGCGTCACTGCGCTGGGGACCGTGCGGGGACTGGAACAGGAGTTGGTTCCGGCCCGTGGCTACGAACTCGCACTCATTGACCCGGTCCCCGTGCCCCGAAAGCCAGGCATGGACCTCGTCCGGCTACCGCTCCGGGTCCGCCGTGCCGTCGGACAGACCGTCGACATCCTCCGTGAGGTGGATGCGGACGTACTCATCGGTTTCGGGGGATACGTGGCGGCACCGGCCTATCTCGCTGCACGGAGACTCGGGATACCGTTCTTCGTGCATGAGGCGAACGCCCGCGCCGGACTCGCCAACAAACTTGGGGTGTGGTGTGGTGGCACCGGACTCAACGCCGTCGAGCACTCGGGCCTTCGCGGTGAGGTTGTGGGGGTACCCATCCGGCCCGGTCTGTCCGGTGAGGGACTCAGCGAATCCGGACGCGCCGCGAGGCGCGCCCAAGCGCTGGCGAAGTTCGGGCTTGACCGGGAGAAGAAGACCCTGCTTGTCACCGGCGGATCGCAGGGGTCCGTGTCCATCAACAGGGCACTGGCCGAGGCCGCCCCACAGATCACCTCCGCCGGGCACCAGATCCTCCATGCACACGGCCGGAAGAATCCCGCGCCCGACACCTGTGAGGGCTGGCACACCCTGCCGTACATCGAGACCATGGATCTCGCCCTCGCGGTCGCCGATCTCGTCGTGTGTAGAGCCGGTGCGATGACCGTCGCCGAGGTCACCGCCTCCGGTCTCCCGGCGATCTACGTGCCCCTCCCTCACGGAAACGGTGAACAGGAGCTCAACGCCCGTCCCGTCCTCGACGCCGGGGGAGCGGAGCTCATCCGCGACGCCGACCTCACCGGAGACGCACTCGCGGCCCGGGTCACCGATATCCTCGGCGACGAGGAAACCCTTGCCCGGCTGAGCGCGGCGACCCGGGGCAGCGGCCTGGGACACGCAGCTGAGACAATCGCCGATCTGGTGGCCGATGCCGCCCGCACGAACTGAACTTCCCCACGACAACAATGAGGTAGACGATGACTGACCTGTCCCGTGTCCATCTGATCGGCATTGGGGGAGCCGGGATGTCTGGCGTCGCCCGCATCCTCCTCTCCCGAGGCATGCAGGTGTCAGGGTCCGATGTGAAGGACTCCCGTATCGTTCTCGCACTGCGGGCGATGGGCGCCAAGATCGCGATCGGCCACGACGCGAAAAATCTGGATCTGCTCGGAGAGCCGCCGACCGTGGTCGTCACCTCCTTCGCGGCGATCCCGGAGGACAATCCGGAACTCGCGGGAGCCCGTGCAGCCGGTATCGAGGTCATTCGCCGGTCGGATCTCCTTGCCGAGCTGATGGCAGGACACCGTCAGTTGCTGCTCGCCGGAACCCACGGCAAAACCTCCACGACGTCGATGGCGGTCGTGGCCCTGCAGTCCGCGGGCTGTGACCCGAGCTTCGCTATCGGGGGCCAGCTCAATAAAGCTGGTACCAACGCGCACCACGGTACGGGGGATATCTTCGTCGCCGAAGCAGATGAATCAGACGCCTCACTTCTCCGATATGAACCGACGGTGGCAGTGGTCACCAACATTGAGCCCGACCACCTGGACTATTTCGGCACGCCTGAGGCCTACTTCCGGGTGTTCGACGACTTCGCCCGCCGATTGACCCCCGACGGAACGCTTGTGGTCTGCCTCGACGACGAGCACGCGGCTGCCCTCGGGGAGCGGTGCGCGGCCGCGGGGATCTGCGTCCGCGGTTACGGCACCACCGCTGCGGCCGCGGCACATCCGGATGTCGAGTGTGGTGCGGAGATCACCGGCATCGCCACCGAACCCTTCGGATCCCGGGCGACCATCTCGGTCGCGGGCCGGTCGTTGACCGTCAACATGCACACCCCAGGGGTGCACATGGTGCTCAACGCCACCGCGGCGCTGCTCGCGGGCACGTTGCTCGGTGCCGACGCCGACAAGCTCGCCGTGGGGTTGTCCGGTTTCACTGGGGTGCGCCGCAGGTTCGAACTCAAGGGAGAGATACCGGTGTGTTCGGACGGGGCGCACGCGGGGGTTCGTGTGTACGACGACTACGCCCACCATCCCACCGAAGTTACCGCCGTCCTCCGTGCGACTCGGGAGAAACTCGGCGGTGAACCCGGGGACGGAAGGATCATCGTGGTCTTCCAGCCCCACCTGTACTCACGGACCATCGAATTTGCGGAGGAGTTTGCGACCGCGCTGGCCCTGGCGGACCGGGTCGTGGTGCTTGACATCTTCGGCGCCAGGGAGAAACCCGTCGAGGGCGTCGACGGGAGGACCATCGCAGACCGCATCCAGGCAGAGCGGTGTGTCTATGTGCCGGAGTTCAACCGCGTTCCCGCTGCGGTCGCTGAACTCGCCGGAGCAGGTGACATTATCCTCACCATGGGGGCCGGTAGCGTCACGATGCTCGCCGAGGAGATCCTCACGGAGCTGGGACAGTGAGGGGCCGGGTCTCCTGGATCGCCGGTGGCCTGACACTCATCGTCTGCCTCGGCCTGCTGCCCTGGTTCATCCCTGTGGTGAAGGTCGGGGAGATCACCGTGACCGGTGCACAGCAGACGGCTGAGGGCGACGTCGTTGCTGCGACAGGTGTGGTTCCGGGGGCAAACATGGTGCGGGTCGACGCCGGTCGTGCGGCACGGAATGTCGCCGCACTCCCGTGGGTCGAGCGGGCCCACGTGGAGCGGCACCTTCCCGGGACCGTGTCCGTCGAGGTCACCGAACGAGCCGCGGTGCTGTACGCGGCGCGATCCGACGGGAACCACTTGATTGATGCGTCGGGGGTTCCGTTCATCATCGGGGCTCCACCGGTCGGGGCCGTGGAGATCACCGATACCCGAGAGGACGACCGGGAGCTCTTCGCCGGTGTCGCCGCTGTCGTCGAGAGCCTTGATGAGCCGCTGCGGGCACAGGTGACCCGGGTCCGCGCCCCCGGACCGTACGAGATCGCGCTCATTCTCCTCGACGGTCGGGAAGTGTACTGGGGTGCCCCTGAGAACAATCACGACAAGTCGCGGGCGGCGTCCGCCGCACTGAGCCGCGAGGGCCGGGTCTACAACGTGTCCGATCCGGTGCAGGTCACCGTCCGTCAGTAGCGGACGGGAAGCCATCGTTTTCCCACGTCAGAAACTTTAAAGTTGAGGTTGAGGGTACCGACACGCCGCGCGGATGTCCGCCACATCCGGGTGTCTTTCGCACATTATGGAAAGCACCAACTTCCCCTGTACGCACGGTGCCGTAGCTGTGTGGCCTTCTCCCACTGATCCAACAACCTGAAAGGCGAGTGCCTAAGACCATGACCTCACCGAAAAACTTCCTCGCCGTCATCAAAGTCGTCGGTGTCGGCGGTGGCGGCGTCAACGCCGTCAACCGCATGATCGAGGAGGGGCTCAAGGGCGTCGAGTTCATCGCCGTCAACACCGACTCGCAGGCACTGATGTTCTCCGAGGCGGACGTCAAACTCGACATCGGACGCGAAGCCACACGAGGTCTCGGAGCGGGTGCCAACCCCGATGTCGGACGCACCTCCGCCGAGGACCACAAGTCCGAGATCGAGGACTGCCTGAAAGGCGCCGACATGGTCTTCGTCACCGCAGGTGAGGGTGGTGGAACCGGCACCGGTGCCGCCCCTGTCGTTGCCAACATCGCCAAGAAAGCGGGAGCGCTGACCGTCGGTGTGGTCACCCGCCCGTTCCGTTTCGAGGGACGGCGCCGTACCAAGCAGGCCATGGAGGGGATCGAGGCACTGCGTGCCGTCTGTGACACCCTCATCGTCATCCCGAACGACCGCCTGCTCCAGCTCGGCGACCTGAACCTCTCCATGATGGAGGCGTTCCGCACCGCCGATGAGGTCCTGCACAACGGCGTCCAGGGCATCACCAACCTCATCACCACGCCCGGCGTGGTCAACGTCGACTTCGCGGACGTGCGTTCCGTCATGGCTGACGCCGGTTCCGCCCTCATGGGCATCGGCTCCGCCAGCGGCGACAACCGCGCCGTCGAGGCGACCGAGCAAGCCATCAACTCCCCGCTCCTCGAATCCACCATGGAAGGTGCGCAGGGTGTCCTCCTGAGCTTCGCAGGCGGCTCAGACCTCGGCCTGCAGGAGGTCAACGAGGCCGCCGCACTCGTCGAGGAGAAGGCCGACGAGGACGCGAACATCATCTGGGGAACCATCATTGACGACAACCTCGGTGACGAGGTCCGGGTCACGGTGATCGCCGCCGGATTCGACTTCGAATCCAATGCGGCGGACCAGAGCCGTCAGGTCGCGCCACAGGCTGCCCCGGCGCAGACCACCGCCACCACACCCACGCCGGAGCCGACGCGAGGCCAGTCGCTCTTCGGGGGAGAAGACCGTGATGAGCACACCGCAGCCGATCGTTCGCTCGCCGAGCGCGCGGACAGCTCCAACTACGATCAGCGCGCTGACTCCGCCCGTCACCGCCTCGGCTCCGACCGGCCCTCGACGGAACGGCCCGGAAGTGGCATGTTCACCAGCTCGCGCGGTCGCCGTGACGACTACGACGACGCTGATGACCTGGACGTGCCGGACTTCCTCCGCTGACGGGTGAAAATCATGGACCAGGAATCCGGGAATCCCGGAACGGAGGTCGCGGACCGGCCCGTGCGGAAAGTCTTCACGACCCGCACCGGTGGAGTCTCCCGGGGGCCGTTCGCATCCTTCAACCTGGCCGATCATGTCGGCGATGACCCGGCCGCGGTGACCGCAAACCGGGAGCGTTTCGCGCGGTCCGTCGATCTGGCCATCGACCGGATCGTCTGGATGGAGCAGCTGCACACCCCGACGGTCACCGTTGTTGACGGTCCGAGTAAAGAACCTGTACCCGCTACCGACGCACTAGTGACCACGACCCGGGGGCTCGCCCTCGCGGTCCTCACCGCGGACTGCGTCCCGCTGCTGATCAGTGACCATGATGGGGGTGTCATCGCAGCGGTCCACGCCGGTAGGATCGGCGCACGAAACGGGATCATCCCACGTACCGTGGCGCGGATGACCGACCTGGGTGCACAGCCCGGGCGTCTGCATGTCTGGATGGGTGCCGCCGCGAGTGGCGTGAACTACGAATTGCCGGAGCCCATTCTCGCGGACCTTGAATCGAGGCTTCCCGGCGTCCGGACCCGCACCGCGACGGGAACCTGGGGCGCGGACCTGAGGATCGGCATTTCCCTACAGCTCGCCGAGCTCGGTGTCACACACATCGACGCCGATCTCCGGTGTACCGTCGCGGACCGGTCCTTCTTTTCCTACCGCAGGGAGGGAACGACCGGTCGTCAGGCCGGATTGATCTGGATGCCCGGGGAGAGTCCGTGACCCGCAGTGAAGATCTGGCCCGGCGTCTCACCTCGGTCCGCGCGGCGATCCACTCGGCCGCCCGTGACTCAGGACGCGATCCGGAGGAGATACGGCTGCTGCCGGTGACGAAGTTCCACCCCGCGTCCGACATTGGGATCCTGCGGGATCTCGGCATCGATGCGGTGGGCGAGAACCGCGTCCAGGACGCCGTGGAGAAGGCCACCTTGTTCCCGGACGTCGCCGTCCACCTCATCGGACAGATCCAGACGAATAAGGCGAACGCCGCCTGCCGGGTCGCGGCTGCGGTGCACTCGCTTGACAGCTGCCGATTGGCCGAGGCACTCGACCGGGGGACTAGCCTCGCTATCGATCGCGGACAGCGCTCCGATGAACCACTGCCCGTCCTCATTCAATTCAGCTTTGACGGTGATCCGAACCGTGGGGGAGTGCCCGAATCCGGGATTGATGAGCTTCTGGACACGGTGTCGGGCTGTTCGAACCTCCTCCTTTCCGGAGTGATGTGCGTTCCCCCCGTAGGAAGCGAACCGGCCCAGGTGTTCGCCGCGGCTGCGGATCTCCGTGACCGGTTAGTCTCCGCGGAGAAGCGGCAGATGGAGCTGTCCGCGGGGATGTCGCGGGACCTCAGGGAAGCGGTCGCGGCGGGTTCGACAATCGTGCGTGTCGGTACCGCGATTCTCGGACCCCGTGGATAGGGTGGTGGCAAACCGCAGTGGGAGATGACCGAAGGACGCGCTAGCCGACGTCCCTTGAGAAGCAAAGGAAGTTACATGTCGAGTGTCAAGAAGTTCAAGGAGTTCTTCGGGCTGGCGCCATATGAGGAGGGACCGCACGATGCGGCCTACTACCGCGATGACGCCGACTACGGAGACCCCGCCCCCGAAGATGACTATGCTCCTGCCGCACGAACAGCTGGCCGTGGCTACGGATATGGATCGGCCCGTCCCAGTTACGAGCCCCAGTCGTATGCCCCCACCATCGTTCCCGTCCGGCTCGTCAGCTTCAAGCAGTGCACCCGGGTTGGCGAACCCTTCCGTGCTGGAGACGCCGTGGTGATCGACCTGAATGCGATGGACCGCGACGAGGCGCGACGCGTCATCGACTTTGCCGCCGGGCTCGTCTTCGCCCTCCGCGGAGAGATGCGCAAGCTCTCCCCGCTGACCTTCGCGCTGATACCCGACGATGTCGAGGTCTCCATCGCCGAGCTTGAGGACGCCGCAGGACTCCGCTAACCCGGCTCCTCCACCTGATCGGCGTATCCCGTCACAACTAGGCGTCTTCCGTGGCCGAGACACCCCCGCAGTACCGCTGAACCCAGCCGGATGCGGGGGTGTCGCGTGTCCGGCCCCTGATCCGATAGGCTCGGACCGGTGAACTCAATCATCCTGTTTTTACTGCTGCTAATCCGGATCTACAGCTACATTCTCGTCCTGCGGATCATCGTCGAGATGATTCATTCGTTCTCGCGGAATTTCCGGCCACCGCGCTGGTTCGCATATCTCGCCGAACCCCTGTTCGTCCTGACCGATCCGCCGGTCAAGGCACTGCGCCGGGTGATCCCACCGCTCCGGATGGGGAATGTCGCCCTCGACATGTCGATCATCGTCCTCTTCCTCATCCTCTGGATTGCGGCGATCGTTCTCGGCATGATGCTCTGACGGCGTGGAATTCCCAGCCCCAGAATTTTTAGGATGCGAAGATATCCGAGTTATTTCGACACGGAGAAACGCCCAGGTATACTTTCCTCATAATTCGAAGTAATATTGGGCCAGTCAATGAGCCACAGATGACCACTGTGGGCACCAGGGGCCCGATACACCGAAGTGTCACCAGGGTCCACCAACGAGCGAAGGGAACCGTCCATGCCGCTGACTCCAGCCGACGTGCACAATGTCGCTTTCAGCAAACCGCCGATCGGAAAGCGTGGCTACAACGAGGACGAGGTCGACCAGTTCCTTGACATGGTCGAAGACACCCTCGGTCGTCTGATCGACGAGAAGGAGGACCTGCAGCAGCAGGTCGAGGAAGCGAACAACGAACTGAAGCAGGCCGGTTCCGGTTCTGTCGGCGTGGATGAGGGCGCACTTCGTTCGAAGATCGAGAAAGAAATCCGCGCTGACTACGAGCGCAAACTCGCTGAGGCGAACGAAGCCGCGAAGAAGGCTCGCGGAGAGGCGGAGCAGGCCCGCAAGGCGGCCGCTGAAGCTAAAGCGGAGGCAGCCAAGACCTCGTCCGCGGCTCCTGCAGCAGCCACCACTACCTCCAGCGCCGACAGTCAGATACAGGCAGCTCGCGTGCTCGGGCTCGCACAGGAGGTTGCGGATCGGATCCAGGCCGACGCCCGAAACGAGTCCAAGTCGATGCTCGATGAGGCTCATGCCGCAGCGGAGAAGGAACTCTCCGAGGCGACGCAGAAGTCGAAGGCTATGGTCGCCAATGCTGAGAAGCAGGCCTCTGACAGGCTCTCGAAGGCTAACTCCGAGGCCGAGCAGAAGATCGGCCAGGCCAACTCCCGTGCGGAGACGCTCGTGAACGAGGCGACGAAAAAGGCCGACACCATGGTCGCTGAGGCCAAGAAAACCTCCGAGTCGATGGTCGCCGATGCCAACGCACAGGCTGAGGCGCAGCTCAGGCAGGCGAAGGACAAGGCCGATGCGCTGCAGGCTGATGCCGAGCGCAAGCACACCGAGATCATGGCGACTGTGAAGAACAAGCAGTCCGTCTTGGAAGCCCGCATCGCCGAGCTCCGGACCTTCGAGCGGGAGTACCGTACCCGCATGAAGACTTTCCTTGAGAGCCAGCTCGAGGAACTGTCGAGCCGTGGTTTCGCGGCCCCCAACGGTGGAGATAACGAGGGCCAAGCCTAGCCGCCCACTACGCGTCTCACCCAGACGACAGGTCTCTCCCGGACGATGAACGCTCGGGGGAGAGCTGTCGTCTTTCGTTTATCCGCTCAACCCGTCGAGAAGGAAAACCATGCTGATCGCCGCCCTTATCACCGCCCTGGTCGGTTTCGGGCTCCTCGTGATGACCGTCCAGTCAGGGTCGGATGTCTACTCGTGGCTGCTCATCGTCGTTGCCGTGGTAGGACTCGGATTCCTCATCGCGGACATCGTGATCAAACGTCGGCGGCGGCGTGACCTGTCGGAGGATTGATCGGCGGACTACGTGCGTTATACTTTCCACGCGCTGTGTTTCCCTCACCCGGGAGCACGCCAGGCAGCGATCCGGCCATCACCGGGGAGCCATCCGGAAGAACAGCCCCACGGTGAGCACACCGTGGGGCCCAGTAGAACCGGACGGGTGGGACCGTGACAGACCTTCTCGAAGACAATCAAGTGGGGCATCCACGGATGCCCAAGCAGGGTGGTACCGCGTGCCGGTTGATCCGGGGCGTCCCCGCACACGATGAGCACCTTTCATTGATTGTCCTCGAAGCAAGGAGCGTTGAACGCCCATGAATAACCCAGTTGGCGGTGTCTACCCGAAGGTGGATCTCACCGGTGGATCCACCCGTTTCCCCGACATGGAGAAGTCCGTACTCGACTTCTGGCGTGCGGACGGCACTTTCCGTCAGTCCATCGATCAACGTGACGGGGCACCGGAATACGTGTTCTACGACGGCCCGCCCTTCGCCAACGGTCTGCCGCACTACGGACACCTGCTCACCGGTTACGTCAAGGACATCGTGCCGCGTTTCCAGACGATGCGCGGGAAACGCGTCGAGCGGGTCTTCGGCTGGGACTGCCACGGCCTGCCCGCCGAACTTGAGGCCGAGAAGCAGCTCGGCATCAAGGACAAGGGCGAGATCGAGTCGATGGGGCTCGAGAAGTTCAACGACTACTGCGCCTCCTCCGTCCTGCGGTACACCGAGGAATGGAAGGACTATGTCACCCGGCAGGCACGGTGGGTGGACTTCGACAACGGCTACAAAACCATGGACTCGGACTTCATGGAGTCCGTCATGTGGGCGTTCAAGGAGCTCTACGACAAGGGCCTGATCTACCAGGGATTCCGTGTCCTTCCCTACTCCTGGGCTGAGCACACCCCCTTGTCAAACCAGGAAACCCGCCTCGACGACTCCTACAAGATGCGCCAGGACCCGACCCTGACGATCACGATGCCGCTCACCGGCGCACTCGAGGGATCGGCCGCGGAGAAGACGCTGGCCGAGCATCCCGAACTCGCCGATGCCGCGGCGATCGCCTGGACCACCACCCCCTGGACGCTGCCCTCCAACGCGGCGCTGGCCGTCAACCCGGGGGTCGACTATGTCCTGGTCCGCATCGGGGAGACCGGGCACGCTGACTTCACCGGCCGCACTATCCTCCTCGCTGAGGCACTCGTCGGCGCGTACGCCAAGGAACTCGGCGAGGATCACGAGGTGCTGGCGACCTTCGCGGGCTCGGATCTGGTGGGCTTCACCTATGAGCCCATCTTCACGTTCTTCCCCGTGGAAAACGGATTCCAGATCCTCGAGGCCGAGTATGTCACCACCGAGGACGGTACCGGCATCGTTCACCAGGCCCCCGCCTTCGGTGAGGATGACATGCTGATCTGTCAGGCCAATGACGTCGAGGTCGTTGTTCCGGTCGACATGGACGGGAAGTTCACCGCCCAGGTGCCCGACTACGAGGGCATGCTCGTGTTCGACGCGAACAAGGACATCATCCGGGATCTCAAGGCCCGGGGCCGAGTGCTGCGGCATCAGACGATCGAGCACTCCTACCCGCACTCCTGGCGCTCCGGAGAGCCGCTGATCTACATGGCGCTGCCGAGCTGGTTCGTCGCCGTGACTAAGTTCCGTGACCGGATGGTGGAGCTGAACCGTGAGGAGATCGAGTGGATGCCGTCCCACATCCGGGACGGCCAGTTCGGCAAGTGGCTCGAGGGTGCCCGGGACTGGAACATCTCCCGCAACCGGTACTGGGGTTCCCCCATCCCGGTTTGGGTGTCCGACTCCGAGGAGTACCCCCGCGTCGACGTCTACGGCTCACTCGACGAACTTGAGCGTGACTTCGGACGTCGCCCCGAGTCCCTGCACCGACCGCACATCGACGAGCTGACGCGCCCGAACCCCGACGACCCGACGGGGAAGTCCACGATGCGCCGTGTTCCCGAGGTGCTGGACTGCTGGTTCGAGTCCGGCTCCATGAGTTTCGCCCAGAAGCACTACCCCTTCGAGAACAAGGACTGGGTGGAGACCCACTGGCCGGCGGACTTCATCGTCGAGTACTCGGGACAGACCCGCGGCTGGTTCTACACCATGCACGTCCTTTCCACCGCACTCTTCGACAAGCCCGCTTTCCGGAAGTGCGTCGCCCACGGCATCGTGCTCGGCGACGACGGACTGAAGATGAGCAAGTCGAAGGGCAACTACCCGAACGTCAACGAGGTCTTCGACCGTGACGGATCCGACGCGATGCGCTGGTTCCTCATGAGCTCGCCGATCCTGCGCGGCGGCAATCTCATCGTCACCGAGCAGGGCATCCGCGAGGGTGTACGGCAGGCGCTGCTGCCGATGTGGAACGCCTACAGCTTCCTGCAGCTGTACTCCTCGAAGCCCGCGGAGTGGTCCACCGACTCCGACAACGTCCTCGACCGGTATATCCTGGCCAAGTTGCACAACCTCGTCATGAACGTCCGGGACGCCCTCGACGGCACGGATATCGCCCGCGCCTGCGACGAGGTCCGCTGGTTCTGTGATGCCCTCACCAACTGGTACGTGCGCCGCTCCAGGGAGCGGTTCTGGGCCGGTGACACCGAGCATCCCGAGGCGTTCAACACCCTCTACACCGTGCTCGAGACACTGACCCGCGTCGCCGCCCCACTGCTCCCCATGGTCACCGAGGTCATCTGGCGGGGTCTCACCGGAGGCCGCTCCGTCCACCTCACCGACTACCCGGACCCCGCCGACTTCCCCGTCGACGAGGACCTCGTCCGCGCCATGGACCAGATCCGGGGAGTGTGCTCCGCGGCGAGCTCCGTGCGCAAGTCCCACAAGCTGCGCAACCGGCTGCCGCTGCCGAAGCTCACGGTGGCGATGCCGGAGTCCGATCTGCTCGCACCGTTCACCTCCATCCTGCGGGATGAGGTCAACGTCAAGGAGGTCGCCCTCACCGACGACGTCGACTCCGTCGGCCGCTTCGAGGTCGTCGTCAACGCCCGCGAGGCCGGGCCGCGTCTCGGGAAGGACGTTCAGCGCGTGATCAAGGCGGTCAAGTCCGGTAACTACACCCGGGAGGGGGACATCGTCGTCGCGGACGGCGTCGAGCTGAAGGCCAACGAGTATACCGAGCGCCTCAAGGCCGCCGACCCGGAGTCCACCGCCCAGGTCGACGGAGCCGAGGGCCTGGTCGTCCTCGACCTGACGGTCACCCCGGAGCTCGAGGCCGAGGGCTGGGCGGCGGACATCGTCCGTGGCCTGCAGGACGCCCGCAAGGCCAGCGGGTTCGAGGTCTCCGACCGGATCACCGTCGAACTGTCTGTTCCCGCGGACAAGCTGGAGTGGGCGGAGCGTCACCGCGAGCTCATCGCCGGAGAGGTTCTCGCCACCGGCTTCGAGGTCCACACCGGGGATCTCGCCGCCGACGTGCACGACATCGTCCCCGGGGTCACCGCGGTGGTGGCGAAGGCCTGATCCATCCGGCATCACGGAAAGTTGGGCGCCCGCGGGTCATCTGCCCCGGGCGCCCGGCCCGTGTCGGGACACCGGATGGGTGATGGCCCCTGCCGCGCATTCGCCCACATGTTCGTTTCGCGATACGCTGAGCCCCATGCAACGGTGGGTGCTGCACGTCGACATGGATGCGTTCTACGCCTCCGTCGAACAGCTGACCCGTCCCACTCTCCGGGGTCGTCCCGTGCTGGTCGGTGGTGTCTCGGGGCGAGGAGTTGTGGCCGGTGCGTCCTACCAGGCGCGCTCCTTCGGGGCGCACTCCGCGATGCCCATGCACCATGCGAAGAAACTCGTCGGCTTCGGGGCTGTGGTGATCACACCGCGTGGAAGAGTTTATTCGGCCGCCTCACGACGGGTGTTCGAGGTGATTCGGCGGCACGCGGGGATCATCGAGCAGCTTTCCATTGACGAGGCATTTATGGAGCCCCCGGACCTGGTGGGTGCGACCCCGGACGAGGTCCGGGACTGGGCGGAGAATCTCCGCGCGGAGGTCAAGGCAGAGACCGGGCTCCCGTGTTCAATTGGCGCCGGTTCCGGGAAGCAATACGCGAAGATCGGCTCCGGGGAGGCGAAACCCGACGGCGTCTACGTCATCCCCGTCGAGAGACAGCGCGAGATGCTCGATCCGCTGCCCGTCCGGAAGCTCTGGGGGATCGGGCCGGTCGCCGAAGCCAAACTCCACCAGCTCGGTGTGGACACCATCGCGGATTTCGCCGCGATGACGGAAGCGGAGGTCCGGATAAGCCTCGGATCGACGGTGGGGGTCGCCCTGTGGCGACTCGCGCGCGGTCAGGACGACCGTCCGGTGGCCCCCCGTCCCGTCGCGAAACAGGTTTCTTCCGAGCACACCTACCCGAAGGACCTGACCACGGTCGCGGAGGTGGACGACGCCATCGACCGGGCCGCCGCAGGTGCACACCGCAGACTCCTCGCAGACGGGCGCGGTGCCCGGACGGTGACCGTGAAACTGAAGATGGCCGACTTCCGTACGGAATCCCGCTCGCAGTCCCTGCCGTACACGACCGACGAGAAGGCCACTCTCGTGGCCGTGGCCCACAACCTGGCCCGCTACCCGGACGAGGTCGGCCCGATCAGGCTGGTCGGGGTGAGCTTCTCCGGGCTCGAACACGCCCGCCAGAACGTTCTCTTCCCGGAGCTCGACCAGCGGATCACGGTCCCCGAACCGGACGCCGACTACGAGGTCGGCGTGCGCGGTTCCGCCAATGAGCCACCGGTGCTGACCGTGACGGAACCCGCACCCGAATCGAGGTGGAAGGCGACCCAGGACGTGTACCACCCCGAGTACGGGCACGGCTGGGTGCAGGGGGCGGGCCACGGGATCGTCTCGGTCCGCTTCGAGACCAGGACCACCGAACTGGGTAGGACCCGGAACTTCGCCGAGGACGATCCGCTTCTCGGCGCGGCTGATCCCCTCGACTCCCTGGACTGGGATGACTGGTTCGACGCCCTCGACGACGACGGTGTCGGGGGGTGACGGTCGCGGCTTCTCACCGGTGTCGGTGCCGCGGGAAGAACCCACGGGAATGTCCGGGAGGCATGTGGGGTATCGGGTACCTGGGAGCGCTGTCTCGGCGTACTCCCGGCGGGGAGGCCGGGGTGGTGGTGAGTCGGCCGCGACGCCGGTGCTCGGCAAGCCTGTGGCTGACCTGCTGTGCAAATGAAGTAGAGTTTTCCGCATATTCGACCGGGTGGACCGCGATCCGACCGGTGGACCCTGACGCGACACGCTCATGAGGAGACTCGATGACTGACAACGACCCGTCCCGACCCGAATACGGGCAGCCCGCCGGCGAAGGATCCTCCGCGGAGAGGGCGGCAGAGTCGAATGCACACACTCCGCTGGGATGGGATGACGCCCCGCTGTCTGATTCTCACACCTCGCACCCGGATGCCGGGGAGGCGTCGCAGTCGGGGGACTGGTGGGCCGCGGGATATGATCCGCAGGCGTCGGGGCGCGACCAGCTGTCCGGGGGATGGGACTACGCGGCGGCGTCCGAATCCGCCCCGTCGGGCGCGGATCCCGTGAAGATGCCATCGTCGTACGACGGGGGATATCCGCCGTACGACGCGCAGGCGCACGTCGACGGACCGCAGAATCCGGCCTATGGCGGGCAGATGCTCGCGTATGAACCGCCGAACCCGGGGTACGGGGCTCCGGCCATGGGGTACAACCAGTTCGGTGGGGAGCAGAAATCCTGGCTGGCTGCTGTTCTTCTCTGTCTGTTCTTCGGGGAACTGGGAGTCCACAACTTCTACATCGGGCAGAAACAGACCGGGACCGTGCAGCTCGCGCTGTACGGGGGCGCCTTCCTGATCTTCCTGCTCACCTTCGGATTCGGGTTCTTTCTCCTGATCCCGTCGGTCGTCTGGAAGTTCGTCGACCTGATCAAGCTGTTGACCGGGTCTGTCTCGACGGATGCACAGGGGATTCCGCTGAAGCGGTGACCGGCTGGGTCGGACGGTCACGGTCCAGACTGGCCGGAGCCAGATCAGAACAAGGTTGCCGGATGCCGCCCGGAGGCGACCGCGATCGCGAGCAGGACCCGTGCCTGTGCGGAACGGAAATAGGTTGATCCCACCGCGCCGAGCGAATTCAACGTTGCACCGCCGCCGGCGCCACCGTAGCTACCGCGGACCTCACCACGGGGTACCCGGGTGCTGATCACGACCGGCAGGCCCTCACGCAGTGCGTCGCCCACCCCTGCGGCGAGCCCGGTACCGATGTTCCCCGACCCCATCGCCTCGATGACGAGGCCGTCCGCGCCCGCGGAGCGAGCCGAGTCGACGAGTTCCCGTGGCGCCCCGGGGTAGGCGTGGATGATGTGGACGACAACGTCCGCGAGATCAACCGCGGGAACGGGGTCCGCCCGCGTGGGTTCCTCGGGGGCGTTCGTCGCGAACGCGAGCTCATCTGTGGTGTGCCATTTCATCGCGCCACGGGCGGGCAGAACGGCCCTACCGAACACGATGAGGACCCCGATTCCGCGGGCGGTCGGGGAGGTGACGACATTGACCGCATCCAGCAGATTCAGCGGGCCATCCGCATCGGGATGGTCGTGGGGGAGTTGTGCCCCGGTGAGCACCACCGGCCGGTCGTCCGCGTGGAATGTGTCGAGGGCGACAGCGGTCTCCTCCATCGAGTCCGTACCGTGGGTGACCACCACCCCGGCGACATCCGGGTCGGTCAATGCCTCATCCACCGCGCGTCGGATCTCGTCGATATCGGTGAAGGTCATCGAGGATGAGTCCAGGCGGTTAAGGTCCCGGACGTCGAATGTCACGTCCGCGGCATCGAAGCGGGCGGCGACCGGTGCGAGGAGATCGGATCCTGCGACGGTGGGGAGAAGAACACCGTCCTGGTCTGTGGTGCACGCGATCGTCCCGCCGGTGGTGATCACCACGATCTTCTTCGGGGAGTTGTCGGGGGAACCTGCTTGTCGGTGCTGCTCGTTCATGAGAACAAGACTGCCATATTGGATAGTGAAACCAGTGGAGTATGACTGTTTCCGGAGAACCGTACGCAACCCGCGTAACTTCTGTTTACATCAGGCACACTGTTAAGATCAGTGCCGCGTACGCCCGCCACGGGGATGCGCCGCGCGGGTCGCTGGGACACCCGGCTCCCGAAGCGTCCGACCGTGGACATCGAACGAGGTACCGGGCGTCCTACCCCATGAGGAGACAACGTGAACATTCGTACCCACCTGGCCCCCGCAGCAGCGGTGGTCGCAGCCCTGTCGCTCGTCGCCTGCTCCGGAGATGACGAGGCAGCGGACAACACAGCCACTTCGGCGTCCTCCAGCACAGCACCGAGCTCCGTCGCGGCGCCGACTCAGGAGCAGCCGACGGCCGAGGAGCTCAACGCCATCCTCGCCACGGCGACCAACCCCGACGCGTCCGTCGAGGAGAAGATCCGCACCGTCCAGGGCGGGGAGAACGCCCCTGAACTTTTCGAGACGATGACCCGTTCCAAGCAGGAATCGGGCGCCGACTTCCAGGTGGTTCCCCCGGTTCTTCCGGGATACGAGAACGGCACCGTCCTCGCCACCGTGAACTTCACCCTCCCGGACCGGCCGAGTCAGGTCGCCGAGAACGTCGAGTTCGTTTACGTCGACGGAACATGGCAGCTCTCCCAGAGCTGGGCGTGCACCCTCATTACGAACACCGTTCCCCCGGAGCAGGTCCCGCCGATGTGCCTCGAGGAAAGCACCGGGGCAGCGCCCGCCCTTGACCCGGCGGCACCCGCGGAGGATCCGGAGGCGGCACCGGCTGCGGAAGCTCCGGCCCAGTAGCGGATCAGTGGCACCTTAACGTCGACGGTGCCACCACCAGGGCCCGGCCGCACCTTCAACTAAGATGCGGCCGGGCCCTGGTGTATCCGGGATCAGTCGAAGTAGACCGCTGAGTGGCTGTCCTGGACGACCCGGATCTCCGAGTCGTCACCTGCGTAGATGATCCGGGTGGTGAAGACGATGCTCCCGGACCGTGGCAGTGGATCGTCGAGATCGATTTCCAGGTGCCCAGTAGAGGAGGTCTCCGCACTCTCGACGCGCAGCTCGCCGGCAGACCCGTCCGCGTCGGCGGGCGGGAGGACGGCGTCGAGGGATAGTGCGCCGATACTGGGACGCTGGTCCACCTCGACGTCCAGCCCCACCGTCCTCCCGTCGAGCTCGGTGAGTGTGTAGGTCATGGTCTGCAGCATTGTGGTCGAGCCGGTGATCCGGCTCTCGACGGTCCACCGGGCGCCCGGCCCCACTGGTTTGTCGGGGAACACCACCGCGAGGGTGACGAGGTTGCCCAACCTGGTTTCCATTCCGGCTCGTCCGATGTCGGAAGCGGAATCCGGGGCGTACAGCGACATCGTGACCGGCTTGCCCGACGGGGTCGTCGCATAGCTCACGGTGAACCCGTCGGCCCCCGCGAGCTCGGCGTCCCAATCGATGTCGGGGTCGTCCCCAGACTTCAGAGCCGCCTCACCACCGGTGAATCGGGGCGCCGTCGCCACCACCGTGACCTCCCGGGTCGCGCCGGTGTCACCAGCGGTGACGCTCTCGCCATCCACGGGGCGGACGGTCGCCGTCGCGGCGATGTCCAGAACCGGGAGATCGTTAGGTTCCGCCGGAGGGTGGGATTCCGTTCCGGTACCGGAGTCGATGAGCGTGGTGAAGCCTCCGCCGAGTCCGACGGGGACTTCCTGCATCGGTGCATCCGTATCCGGGACAGCGTAGGAGAGAACCTGCTCGGCGGATCCCTGATCGAGGAGGGTGACGCGGGGCGGATCGAGGTCGATGCGTACGGTGTCACCGCTGGTTTGGCCGCCCGACTGCGTCGACGGGTCCGGGCCGGTGTCGCCGCCGGAGCAGGCTGCGAGTGTGCTCGCCGCCACGGCGGCGACGCAGAACATGCGGATACGGCGTTTCGTCTTGCTGGGGGAGAGTCTCACCCCGTCAACGGTACCGCTACCCGGGCCGGACGGCGATCGAGTGGGTTTTGCGGCGGTTTTGGGGGAAGATGGTCAGCGTGACTGACAAGGCGACTGACAAGGCGAGACGAAACAAGGGATGTCTGGTGTTCACGATCGTGGTGATCGTCGTTGCCGCAGCCGTGGACCAACTTTCCAAGGCCCTGATCCTCGCCGGAATGGAACCCGGCGAGGTCGTGCCACTCATCGGCGACTGGTTCCGGTTCCACCTGGTGTTCAACCCGGGGGCGGCGTTCTCCTTCGGAACCTCGTTCACGTGGGTGTTCACCGCCATCCAGCTGATCTTCGTCGTGGGGATCCTCTGGCACTCGCCCCGGGTGGACGGGCGGCTCGCGGCCCTCGGCCTAGCACTCGTTGCCGGCGGTGCGGCCGGCAACCTCACTGACCGGTTGTTCCGGGACCCCGGATTCTTCGTCGGGCATGTCGTCGACTTCATCTCGGTGGGGGACTTCGCGGTGTTCAACGTGGCGGACTCCTGCATCACCGTCGGGGTCGTCGTGTTCCTCCTGTCCACGCTGCTGGACGCCCGCGCCGAGTCGCGGGCCACGGAGGTGGCCGCATGACCCGCCCCTCCCGCCAACTCCCCGTCCCGGACGGCCTCGCCGGAATGCGCGTCGACGCTGGACTGGCGAAGCTCCTCGGACTGTCCCGCACCACGGTCGCCGACCTTGCCGCGGCCGGTGACGTATTCGTCGGTGGGCGTGCGGTCGGGAAATCCGACCGACTGACGGCCGGGGACTGGCTCGATGTCACGCTGCCCGAGCCCGAGCGCCCCCTGCTGCCCAGGGAGGAACTCGTCGAGGGCATGGACATCCTCTACTCCGACGACGACATCATCGCGGTGAACAAGCCCGTCGGCGTCGCCGCGCACCCGACCGTCGGTTGGGAGGGGCCCACCGTGGTGGGTGGACTGGCCGCCGCCGGTTTCCGGATCTCCACCTCGGGACCACCGGAACGCAAGGGCATCGTGCAGCGTCTTGATGTCGGTACCTCCGGGGTCATGGTCGTCGCCGCCAGCGAGCGGGCCTACACACACCTCAAGCGTGCGTTCCGGGACCGCACCGTCACCAAGACCTACCACGCGCTCGTGCAGGGCCACCCCGATCCGTCGACGGGCACCATTGAGGCGCCCATCGGCAGGCATCCGTCGGCGGGCTGGCGGTTCTGCGTGCGCAGCGACGGCAAGCACTCGGTGACCCACTACTCGACGATCGAGGCGTTCCGTGAGGCATCGCTCCTCGACGTCCACCTTGAGACCGGCCGCACCCACCAGATTCGGGTTCACTTCTCCGCGCTGCACCATCCCTGCTGCGGCGACCCGATGTACGGCTCGGACCCGAATCTCAGTAAACGGCTGGGGCTCGACCGCCAGTGGTTGCACGCGGTGTCTCTCGGGTTCATCCACCCCGCAGACGGCCGGGCGATGGAGATCGTCTCCCCGTATCCGAATGACCTGCAGCACGCGCTGGACATCCTGCGCCAGGCATAGAAGACATCGGGAGGCAGGTAGTGGGCATGGACGTGGATCGGATCCGGACCGGTGTCGCGGTGATCAGCATTGCCGCGCTCTTCGGGACTGTCGCCTGGCTGTCCACCTCGGACCGGGTAGCGAAACCGATGCCCGTCAACGGCGACGTCCTCGGACGGGATCACGGTGAATCCCTGGACGACTACCGGGAACGGGCCGCAGAGAGTCTCGCGGCGGCCCCGGATGATGACGAGGGATTCGCTCTCGTGACATTTTACGACCTGCAGCCCGCCGCCGACGCCGCGAGGATCCTCGAGCAAGCCGACATCGGGCGGGTCAACGCACTCGTCCTGGATGGTGCGGTCCCCGTCGCGCTGCCTGAACCCACCGGCGCGGAAGGGCGGGAAGATGTCTTCGACCGCACCCTGAACCTCATTGACCACTCCCTCGGTGACGGCGGTACTCTGCCCGATCGACGGTTGCGTGGTGTGGTCGTCTGGGACGACGGGACGGTCCTCCGCATCCTCGCGGAGGAACCTGAGGTGCTCGCGGTCGAGGTGCTGCCCCCGGACGCGGCGTGGGGCCGGATCGGGGTGCGGCCGGTGGTCAGACCGGAGTGACATCCTCCACGGCGGCAGCCCCGCGACGTCTGGACCGCTGCTGCGCCACGAGGTCGCCGAGGTAGATCGCCACCGAGACCCAGATGATGCAGAACCCCACCCACCGCACGGGGGAGAGGGTTTCGTCGACGATGAGCACTGCCCACAGCATCTGGATCGAAGGGGTCATGTACTGGAGCATCCCGATCGTCGCCAGCGGGATGCGGCTGGCCGCCATCCCGAACAGCAGCAGCGGCACGGCGGTGACGATCCCGGTGCTCATCAGCATCAACGTGTGGCCCGTGCCGTGGCCGGTGAAGGTACCCCCACCGCGGATGCCGAGGAACACCAGGTACCCGGCTGCGAGGGGGAGAAGGACGAGGGTCTCGCCGGCGAGTGAGGCCGCCGCCGGGACACCAACCCGCTTCTTCAGCAGCCCGTACGCTCCGAAGGTCACCGCGAGCGTCAGACCGAGTAGTGGCGGCTCGCCGCCGATGATCGTGAGGATGAGCACCGCGACGACCGCGATCGCCACCGAGACCTTCTGCGCTGGGCGCAGCCGCTCCTTCAGGAAGATCATGCCCATCGCAACACTGACGAGGGGGTTGATGAAGTAGCCTAGAGCCGCCTCCGATACATGTCCGGTGTTGACCGCGATGACGTAGACCAGCCAGTTCAGTGCGATGAGCACCGCTGCGCCGGCGATGGTCCCCCAGGTCCTGCGGTCCGCCCGACGCAGAACCGGGATGCCGCGGGTCACACCGAGGACGAGGAACATCACGAGCGCGGTCCACACGATGCGGTGTGCCAGGATCTCCAGCGGCGAGGCGGGTTTCAGCAGCGGGAAGTAGGCGGCGAAGGAACCCCAGAGCAGGTAAGCGAGAACCCCGAATATCATTCGGAACACACTACCCGTGTCGGCTCCGGTAGCCCACGGATGTCCCGTGGATCGGCGAATGACACCGTTGTCACCCACGGGGTGGGGCCGTGACCTGGGGCCCTCGCCGGGGCCCCTCCCGGCGGATAGACTAAGCGGCCATGAGCGGTTCCTCCTTCGTACACCTGCACAACCACACGGAATACTCCATGCTCGACGGCATGGCCAAGGTGGACCTGCTCGCCGAGGAGGTCACCCGACAGAAGATGCCTGCGGTCGGCATGACCGACCACGGCAACATGTTCGGCTCGGATGCGTTCTACCACGCCATGACCGATGCAGGCATCAAGCCGATCATCGGGATCGAGGCCTACCTCGCCCCGGAATCCCGGTTCAACAAGCAGCGTGTCCGCTGGGGAGAACCCCACCAGAAATCAGACGATGTCTCGGCCTCCGGCGCGTACCTGCACCAGACGATGATCGCGGAGAACGCCGCCGGGCTGCGCAACCTCTTCTACCTGTCCTCGATGGCGTCCTACGAGGGGCAGCTCGGCAAGTGGCCCCGCATGGACGCCGACCTCATCGCGGAGAACGCCACCGGCATCATCGCTACGACCGGCTGCCCGTCCGGCGATGTTCAGACCCGTCTGCGCCTGGGGCAGTTCGACCAGGCTCTCGAGGCCGCGGCGATGTGGCAGGACATCTACGGCAAAGACAATTATTTCCTCGAGCTGATGGACCACGGGATCGACATCGAGACCCGGGTCCGGCGCGAACTACTGGAGATCGGTAAACGCCTCGACCTACCGCCGCTGGTGACCAACGACTGCCACTACGTCGTCAAGGACCAGGCCAAAGCCCACGAGGCGATGCTCTGCGTGCAGACCGGCAAGACTCTGCACGACGAGGACCGGTTCAAGTTCGGCGGTGACGGCTACTACATCAAATCCGCCGAGGAGATGCGCTCCATGTGGGATGACACCGTCCCAGGGGCCTGCGACAACACCCTGCTCATCGCGGAGCGGGTCCAGGACTACAGCGAACTGTGGACGCCGCACACTCACGACCGCATGCCGATTGCTACGGTTCCGGACGGGTACACCCCCACCTCGTGGCTCACCCACGAGGTGATGGGAGGACTGAAGGAACGTTTCAACGGTGGTCAGGTTCCGCAGGAGTACCTGGATCGGGCGACCTACGAGATCGATGTCATCGACGGCAAGGGCTATCCCTCCTACTTCCTCATCGTCGCGGAGCTGATCAAGCACGCCCGCTCGGTGGGAATCCGGGTCGGGCCAGGTCGAGGTTCCGCAGCCGGTTCGTTGGTTGCCTACGCCCTGACGATCACCAACATTGACCCCATTGAGCACGATCTGCTCTTCGAGAGGTTCCTCAATCCGGAACGTCCTTCCGCGCCCGACATCGACATTGACTTCGACGACCGTCGCCGGGGTGAGATGATCCGATATGCGGCGGACAAGTGGGGTGAGGACAAGGTCGCGCAGGTGATCACCTTCGGCACCGTGAAGACGAAGCAGGCGCTGAAGGACTCCGCCCGCGTGCAGTTCGGTCAGCCCGGTTACCAGATCGCCGACCGGATCACCAAGGCCCTGCCTCCGGCACAGCAGGCCAAGGACATCCCGTTGTCCGGGATCATGGATCCCTCGCACGAGCGCTACGGGGAGGCGCAGGAGGTGCGCACCCTCATCGAGAACGACCCCGACGTGCGCGCCATCTACGACACCGCACGTGGTTTCGAGGGCGTCATCCGCCAGGCCGGCGTTCACGCCTGCGCCGTGATCATGGCGAGTGTCCCGCTGCTCGACTGCATCCCGATGTGGAAACGTGCCCAGGACGGCGCGATCATCACCGGCTGGCCCTATCCCTCCTGCGAGGCCATCGGCTTGCTGAAGATGGACTTCCTGGGGCTGCGCAACCTCACCGTCATCGGTGACTGCATCGAGAACATCAAGGCCAACCGGGGTATCGACATCGACCTCGAGGCACTCACCACCGATGATGAGGAGACCTACAAGCTGCTCGCCCGCGGCGACACCCTCGGCGTGTTCCAGCTCGACTCCGGCGGCATGCGCGAACTGCTGAAGCGGATGGAGCCCACCGGCTTCGACGACATTGTCGCCGCTCTCGCGCTCTACCGCCCCGGCCCGATGGGAATGAACGCGCACTGGGACTACGCGGACCGCAAGAACGGGCGCCAGCCAATCACCCCGATTCACCCCGAGCTGGAGGAACCGCTCAAGGAGATCCTGGAGGACACCTACGGTCTGATCGTGTACCAGGAGCAGATCATGCGTATCTCCCAGAAACTGGCGAACTACACCGCCGGCCAGGCCGACGGATTCCGTAAGGCCATGGGTAAGAAGAAGCCCGAGGTGCTGGCCAAGGAGTTCGTGAACTTCCAGGCGGGCATGCGTTCCAACGGCTACTCGGATGAGGCGATCAAGAAGCTCTGGGACACCATCGAGCCGTTCGCGGCGTACGCGTTCAACAAGTCACACGCCGCCGGTTACGGTCTGGTCAGTTTCTGGACCGGGTATCTCAAGGCCAACTACACCGCCGAATACATGGCCGCTCTGCTGACCTCCGTCGCAGACAACAAGGACAAATCGGCGATCTATCTCTCCGACTGTCGTCACCTCGGTATCCGCGTGCTCTCCCCGGACGTCAACGAGTCTCAGCTCACGTTCCAGTCCGTTGGCGAGGACATCCGCTTCGGTCTCGGGGCGGTCCGCAATGTCGGTGCCGACGTCGTCGAATCCATCGTGAAGACCCGCAAGGAGAAGGGCACGTTCGCGAACTTTTCCGACTACCTGGACAAGATCGAAACAGGCCCCTGCTCCAAGCGGGTCACCGAGTCCCTCATCAAGGCCGGCGCCTTCGATTCCCTCGGGCATCCTCGTAAGGGGCTGATGCTGATTCACGAAGAGGCCGTGGACTCCGTCATCACCACGAAGAAAGCGGCGGACAAGGGTCAGTTCGATCTCTTCGCCGGTCTCGGGGGAGAGGACGAGACCTTCGCCAACGCTTTCGCGGTGCAGGTTCCGGACGAGAAGTGGGAACGCAAGCACGAGCTCGCCCTCGAACGCGAGATGCTTGGCCTCTACGTCTCCGGGCACCCGCTCGACGGGTTCGAGCAGGCACTGGCCGCGCAGACCGACACCCCGCTCACGACGATCCTCGCTGGGGAACTGAAGAACAAGGCCGAGGTCAAGATCGGCGGGATCATCTCCGCCGTCGACCGGCGCTTCTCCAAGAAGGACGGTTCCCCGTGGGCGATCGTCACCGTGGAGGACCACAACGGGGCCTCCGTGGAGCTGCTCGTGTTCAACAAGGTCTACGCACTGGTCGCGCCCCAGATCGTGGAGGACAACATCATTCTCGCCAAGGCCCACATCTCGATTCGGGACGACCGCACTAGCCTGTTCTGCGACGACCTGAAGACCCCGGATCTCGGGCCGGGAAACGGCGCCGGGCTTCCCCTGCGGCTGACGTTGCGCACCGACCAGTGCACCATGCCCACCATCGCGAAGCTCAAGCAGGTGCTCATGGCGAACAAGGGCGACTCGGACGTGTACCTGAACCTGGTTGACGGCGATGAATCAACGGTGATGATCCTCGGGGAGCATCTGCGGGTCAACCGTGACGGCAACCTCATGGGTGACCTGAAGGCCACGATGGGGCCGGGGATCCTGGGTTAGCTGGCGATAGTCGGTGGGACACGGTCGTCGGAGACACGCACCACCCGATCGGCGAGTTCCAGCAGCTTTGGATCGTGGCTGGCCGCGACCACGCAGGCTCCCCGCTCACTGCAGTGGCGCAGCGCGGTAAGAACCAGCTCGGCGCTCGCACCGTCGAGAGCTGACGTCGGCTCGTCGGCCACGAGGACGTCCGGCTGGGCGAGCAGCGCCGCCGCCACGCAGACCCGCTGTCTCATGCCTCCCGACAGGTCACCGGGTTTCACCCGTGCGACATCGACGTCTCCGAGATCGAGCATGGCGAGGACAGCGTCGATCTCTGCGCGTGGTGCCCCGGTGACACGAAGTGCCCGGGCGACCGGCGCAGAGGGATTCAGCGCGAGTTCCGACTCCTGCGGTATCCAGGCGAAACACCTCCGAACCGATCGTGGTCGTCGCCTCGACACGGGGGCGAGCGGTGTGCCGTCGAGGTCCACGGATCCGGTCCGGGGAGGGAGCAGACCGAGCAGCGTGCGCAATAGCGTCGATTTCCCTGATCCTGAGGGTCCGGAGATGACGGTGAGACATCCGTGCGGTGCGGTGAAATCGACGGGGACGGTCACTGGCCCTCCGGCCCATCCGACGGAGAGACCGGTGGCTCGGAGACCACCGTGGGTGGGCGCCGGGGAATCAGTGACCGTGGTTGTCTGATCCATCAGATGCGTCAGGTCTCTGGTGGATGTGATGGCTGGAGATGCTGGCCCGGCGCGGATGATGCCCCGTTCGAGGTGCACCGTGCGGTCCGCCAGTGCCGCGGCCACCTCGGTGTCGTGGGTGATGATCAGTGACGTGGCTCCGGTGCAGGCGACGGCCCTCCGGATGGTGTCGATGACGGCGGCAACGGAGGCCGTGTCGACGCCGGCGGTGGGTTCATCGACGATGAGCAGTTCAGGTCCGGAGGCTATTCCCGCGGCCACCCCCACCCGGCGCCGTTGTCCACCCGATAGCTGGCCGGGTGTCCGGTCGAGGATCTCCGCGGTGTCGCCGAGTCCCATGTCGGACAGCAGTTCGCGGATCCGGTCGTCTCCCGGGCGGGCGCTTCCAGCTCCCAATGCACGTCGTTGGCTGATGATGTCGCGGACGGACATCGTGGGAGGGAGTGCCGCCCCCGGGTCCTGGTCAACGTAAGCGGCACGTCGTAGGAAAGCCCGCCGATTGCGTCCGGACAGTTTCAGGGGGTTCGTGCCGCCACAGGAGATGTCACCGGCTGTCACGGTCAGTCCCCGGGGTATGTGCCCGAGAAGTGCGTGGGCGAGTGTTGTCTTTCCAGTCCCTGATCCACCGAGCAGCGCCGTGATTTCCCCTGCGTCCATCCGGAGGTCCACCCCGTCGAGCACCGTGCTTGCCCGTGCGCTGACAGTCAGCCCGGAAACGATGATGTCCATCAGCGTCCACTTCCGGTGATGATGTCGATCAGGATCGCCGGTGGGGTGGTGAGAGCGATGATCAGCAGGACCGGGGCTGCCGCCGCCCACGGGTTCAACGCCAGCCCGGACAGGGCTTCCGGAACCATCGAGGCCCAGGTTCGGGTGCCGGTACCGACCGTCGCACCGAGGAATGCTGCGGTCGCCGTCAGGAACACCACGCCCACGTAACGGATGCCGAGATCGGCGAACAGGGCGCGACGCATCGCGGGGAGGACGTCACCGATGACGACCACAGGAAACGGTACCCCTGTGGCTCGCCGGACTTCGACATACCCGGATGAGACGACGGGTTTCGCCGCGGCTTCCAGATACCGTGAGGACAGGGGAAGAGAGAGGATTACGGCCATGAGGGTGACACCGGGAAGTCCGACTCCGTTCGCCGAGATGACTGCCAGGAGCATGATCATCGGCGGGACGACGAGCAGCGTGTCTGTCAGGAATCTGATCCAGGGTCTCAGCCGGGGGCACAGAGCGGCCGTTAGCCCGACCGCGGTGCCTGAGATGGTCGACGCCGCTGCAGCCAGGGCAGGGGGAATCACCAGGACCATATTGCCCATGCAGAGTCGTGCGAGGACATCTCTGCCCACACGGTCGGTACCCAACGGATGACCCGGTCCCGGGGCGGTGAAGGGGCGGGCGACGGGCTCCGCGGGATCAGGAAGCCCGAGAACATGGGCAATCAGAGGACCGGCGAGCGCGGTGAGCACCGCACCCGCCCAGACTGTCAGCAGGAGCACGGAGAACATCACCGTGGCGGTCCGGCGGTCAGCTCTGCGGGGACCGTACGGCACCGGTGATCTCATGGTGACCCTACATCCGTGATTTTCTGGTCCGCGACCAGGAAAGCGGCCATCGTGATCACCGCGAGGAGCACGGTCACGGTTGCTGTGGCTTCGGCCTCCCGGTTCGCTATGAGGTTCGCCACCAGCGTTCCGATTCCCGGGAATCCGACCACGTTCTCTACCACGACGGTCCCCGTCACCGCGTACGGAATGGTCGCCGCGCAGGCTTGGGCCACCGGTGCGGACGCCGCGGGCAGCGTGTGCCGCATCAACACTGCGAGTGGGTGCATACCGGAGAGCCGTGCCGCGGCGACGTGGGGGAGCACGTGCGCGTCGGCGACCGCAGCGCGGACCATGCGCTGCAGCCAGGCGCCGCCGGTGACGGCGATACCCAGTGCCGGCACGAACAGTCCCTCGGGCCTGTCCAACGGGGTCCCGCCCGGTGGCACCAGCGATACGGCGGGGACAAGATGCAGGATGCCCGACAGGATGACGAGGAGAAGGGTCGTGGTGGCGAACTCTGGTACCGCGAGTGTCGCCTGTGCACCCGTGGACAGCCCCATGTCCCTGGCTGATCTGGCCGCTGTCCCTGCAGCGATGCCCAGGGTGCATCCCAGGATGACAAGCAGTGGCCAGGCGAACGCCACGAGAATCGCCGAGTTGCGGACGGGGATTTCGATCGCAGACCACACTGAGCGCCCGGACCCGTGGAGTGTCCCGCCCTCACCGTGCAGCAGTCCCCCCCACCAGGAAAGGAGCTGGTGGATTGCCGGTTGGTCGATTCCCATCTGTGCGCGTAATTCCGCGATCCGTTCGGGGTCCGGTGTGTGCACCGCGACCGTCGCCGCATCTCCCGGTAGCCATACCATGATCAGGAAAACGACTGACCCGGAACACAGAACCACAGTGGCGAATCGGATTACGGTGCGTACCGCAGTGGGTAGTCGCCGGATCACGCCGTGAATACGGGAACTGAGTAGGACACCGGCACGGGCGGGACCCCCTCCCCGAGACCGTTGACGGAGTTGGCGAACGCCCAGATAAGGTCGCCGCCTTCCCGACTGACTGTTGTGGCCAGGGTCGTCAGCATTCGCTGGCGCTCCGACTCATCGGTCTCCGCGAGTGTCGCCGAGAGTCTTTCATCCCACTCTCCGTCGGTCCCGAACCCGGACAGGTTGAACACCGCCCGAGAGCCGGTGATGAACGTGAGGGATGCGAGGACGGAACGGTTGACGAGGTAGCTCGCGAACATGGGGAGCTCCTGCAGCGCAGGTACGTCGGCGTAGTAGGAGACGGGATCACGTTTGTCGACGGTGACGGTAACACCGGCGTCCCCGAGCTGACGGGCGATGAGATCGGCTCCGTCGTTCATTCCGGGAACCAGGTCCGCGGTGAATAGCGTCAGCTCACGGATGCCTTTCTCCGCGAATATGGCGGCGGCTTTGCCGACGTCCCGCTTCGGCGGGGTGAGTTTCTCCGGGTAATCCGCGAAGCCCAGACCCGGAACGTCGGCGCCCGGTTCACCGGCGCCGTCGAGTGCCTGCGCGACGAGTTCCTCACGGTCGATCGCGATCTTCACGGCATGCCGCACCTCGGGGTCGTTGAAGGGGGCCACGCGGGTGTTGAGCACGACCAGGAGCGGACGCGAATCGTATGGGCCGGGTATCCAGACCATGCTTTCGTCGAGTGTGCGTGCCGCGGTGGGCGGAAGGTTCAGAGCCATGTCCACCGCACCGGACTCGACGGCCCGCGTGCGTGCCGCCGGATCCGCGATGACCTGTATCTCGAGGGTTTCCGACACCCGTCTGTCGGCGGGGAAGTGTGGGTTGGCGTCGAGTGTCCATCCCTGCGCGGAATCCCCGGCGCCGAGAACATACGGACCGGAACCGATACCGGTGCCGGGGTCGCCGTCTTTGAACACGAGGCTTGCCATCCCGAGCACCGACTCGATGAAATCAGCGCGCGGGCGGGCCAGTCTGAATGTGACCGTCCGGTCATCGACGATCGTGGAGGCTTCTGTGTCGATGTCCGCGATGATCGCTGCCTTCATCGGGTCTCGGGTGGTGAATGCCACGGATTTCATCACGTCATCTGCGGTGACGGGGCTGCCGTCGGAGAAAGTCGCGCCTTCGCGGATTGTCACGGTCCACTCGGTGGCGTCATCGTTTGACTTGACGGTGTCGGCGAGCTGGTACCGCGCGTCGGAATCCGTGTGGATCACCAGGGACTCGAACACCGCGTAGATCGCGGCCCAGGTCGCGGTCTGCAGTGCCTTGCTCGGGTGGACTTCTTCACCGGGGCCACCTGTCGCAGCGACCCGCAGGGTCTTCAGGACAGCCTCACCGGTTGCGCTGGAATCTGTCGAAGCGCCACCGTTGGCGTTGTTGCCGTTGTCCGAGCATCCGGCGAGCCAGAAACTGGTTGTGGCGGTCGCCGTCGCTGTGGCGAGAAACTTGAGGAAGGTACGTCTGTGCACGTGATTCTCCTTGTGGATCGGGTCGTCGGAGGGAGGTCATTCGGTGGAGTCGCGGAGGATGAGGGGAATTTCGCCAGTGGCTGTCGGGAGGGTGAGAGATGTCTCAGGGAGGACGGGAGGGGCCGGGATACTGGGTCTGGCGAAGAACAGGTCCTGGTCGGCCCAGATCGCCGCGAGCTGTCCCTGTGCGGCTGCCTGGGTGACGAAGGTCATCGGCTCGGGTTCGCCTCGGCGCACAGCGCCGTCGCCTGCGGCGAACACCTGTGGGACCGAGGACCGTTGATGGGCGTCGGTGAGGATGCACGGTCCCTGCATCTGCAAACCCAGCATTTCCCCGAGCGGGGATCCGGCTGTCGTCGGTGGTGTGGCGAAAATCGTGTCGGCGCGGATGGTGTGCCCACCCGTCGTTCGCACGCTTACCGCATCCGAGTCACCACTCATCGTGCTGACGGTGTCATCGATGAGGCCTACCCCGCCATCTGCCAACGCCTCTCGGAATACGTCCGGCACTTCCGCGGCGTCGACGATGATCCGGACACGATCAGATATCCGGTCCCGCAGGTACAGGGCCTGGTAGACGGTCCGGATGACCGGGACTCCCGGAACCGGCACCACCAGTATGTTCGTGTCCCTGTTCTCCCATCCGTGGCAGTAGGGGCAGTGGCTGGTCCAGATACCGTGTCCTCGGTCGAGGCCATTGATCAGGGGGACGCCGTCGGCGTCCCGGGTGACGTCCCGTTGGCCGGTCGCGATGATGAGGCGTCGTGCGGTGATCCGTCGGCCGTCGGAGAGTGTCAGCGACACCGTGGGCTCCGTGCGACCCTCGCCGTCTTCCGTGTCGAGGTGTGCCGCTGTGACGGTTGAACGGAGGTAGATGACGGTGTCTAGGCCGGAGATGTCGGCGAGCGCTCGGTCACGGATCTCCGTCGGTGGGGTGCCGTCGAGTCCGAGCAACATGTGTGCCCCGGTGGAGCGGGCGTTGCGGTAGTCACCTGAGTCGATGAGGAGGACGCGTCGACGTTGCCGGCCCAGCACCAGCGCGGCTTCGAGTCCGGCGGCTCCGGCCCCGACGACCGCGACCTCGGTGTGGTGGTCCGCGGAGGGACGGGGACGGGACGGTGTGTTCATCGGGGGCTCCTGACATTGAAGAGTGTGACGGAGAGACAGAGGAATGCAGGTGGCTCCGGCTCCGTGATCGGGTGTTTTTCCGGCTCCGTGGCGGATGGGGACACACGGCACGCCTAGCTCAGTCGAGGCTTGGCTATGGGCGGGCCTGATCTCACGACGGGTGGTGTTGGAATACATTACCATTAGTTGGTGGTAGGGATTTTCAACTAGGTTTCGCAAAATCCATCAGTTAATCCGTGGTTGGCGTTTGGGGTAACCGGAGTAGCGGCATCCGGCCGGGAGGTCCGGCGCTGGTTGCTATCGCCACGGGGACAAACACGAAGAACGACATGGAACACACGAAAAGAGCATGACGTCATGAGTATCGAGAAAGATCAGTCCCCCGGCGGCGACAACAGGGTGGACTCGACTTCTGGGCTGCGCCCCTGCTTCTCGCCCGGTACCTCGCCGGGCGGACCGCTCAGCTTCTCGGCGCGGTCGCGCTGGGGATCGCCGCGGGATTCGGTGAACTGCTCTCGGTGTGGGCGATCTGGCGGGTCGTGGTCGTCATCGTCGACGGTGACGGGGACCCGGCGACCGTGTGGCGTCACGTGGTGCTATGCGGGGTCGGGGTCCTGGGGCGGGCGGTGGCCTACTCCGCTGCGACAGCTCTGGCACACCTGGTGGCGTTCCATACGATCGCCGAAATCAGGCTCGCCCTGGGCGGAGCGTGGGTGAGGCGTCCGGTCGGTGAGCTCCAACGGAGGCACTCTTCGACGGCCAAAACCCTCGCGCTGGACAGCTGCGAGAAAATGGAGTTGTTCATCGCCCACGTCATTCCAGAGACTGCTGCGGCCGTGACCGTGTGGATCAGTGTGACCGTGTGGCTGTTCACTGTCGACTGGCGGATGACCGTGGCTGCGGTGGCGCTCGTACCCGTGGCCTTCGCGACGATGTTGCGGGCGATCCGCGGCAATGGACACCGCATGGGCCGGTGGCTCGAGGCGAGAACCGCAATGGAGGCCGCGGTGCTGGACCTGCTGACCGCACTGCCCGTCATCAGGGTATTCAACAGGACTGGGGCGGAACACCGCCGGACCACAGACACAGTCCGTGAAAACGCCCGGCTGCAGTCCGAGTGGGGGCCGCCTTCGTCAGGTGGGGATCCCCGTTCTCGAGTCTCGTGGCATCCACCGTCCTGGTCATCACCCCGGTGGGAACGTGGCTGTTGTACACCGGCGACCTCACCGTCTCCGGGTTTCTGCTGTTCGTCGTCATCGGACCGGCCTACCCGGTCCCACTCGTCACAGTCTTCCAACGCATGGTCGCGCTGCCGATGCTCGCCGCCGGTGCGACCGCCATAGAAACCGAATTCGCCGCCGACCCGGACACCGGCAGCCACCGCGCCACAGGGACCCGAACCCGGGTGCCGGGAGACCTCCGGCCAATCGCCGTCGACTTCGATTCGGTGTCCTTCTCTCACGAACCCGGATTGGAGGTGCTCCACAATCTCTCATTCCACGTTCCCGCAGGTTCGGTCACCGCCATCGTCGGTGACTCCGGAGCCGGAAAATCTACGGTCATCGAGATGATAGCGGGCTTCCACACCCCGGATTCCGGAAAGATCCGACTAGGTGGCCGCGCAGTCGACGAGATGGAACCCGGCGAACTGTCGCGCCATGTCGCGGCGGTGTTCCAGAAGCCGTACCTCATCGCCGGTTCCATCCGCGACAATATCTGCCTCGCCCGGCCCGATGCCGACGACGCCACCGTCGCCGCGGTGGCACATGCTGCCGCCGTCGACGGATTCGTGGAAGGCCTGCCGGAGGGGTTGGAGACCGTACTCGGTGAATCAGGTGCCGGGCTATCCGGGGGACAACGCCAACGCATCGCCATCGCCCGCGCACTGCTCGCCGACCGACCCGTACTCCTTCTGGATGAGGCGACGGCGGCCACCGACCCGGACAACGAGGCCGCCGTGCACCGTGGTCTGAACGAGCTCACCCGTGGGCGCACCGTCATCGTTGTCGCACACCGGCTACACACGATCCGCCACGCGGACAACGTCATCGTCCTCGACGGGGGCACCGTCGCGGAACAGGGCACCCACGATGAACTCATCGCGCGTGGCGGTAGATACGCCGTCCTGTGGGGCGCACACACCGTTCCGGCCGATGTCGCAGCCGGGCGCGCCGGAACGACACGCCCGGACCACGGCGCAGGTATGCGCCGGGAGGATCAGCTGTGAACGGGGTGGCGATTCTCTGGAGGCACGCCGGTGGCGCCAGGTGGCGGGTGCTCGGTGGAGTTACAGCCCGAATCGCGCAGTCGCTGTTCCTGGCCCTCGGGTTCTATGCGGCGGTCACAGTCATCATGGTTCTCGCCACCGGTGGGATCATGCATGGTGATCACGTGACGCAGGTCGCGGTGCTCTCAATCCTCTCATTGTCCGGGCAACTGGTTATGGGGTGGCTCGCCGCACGATTGTCGTGGCTTGCGGCCTACGAGGTGGTCGCCGAACTGCGGATCGCGGTACTCAACCATATCGTGACCCTCCCACAGACTTCACTCGGCGGTCGTACACGCGCGGACATTTCCGCCCTGGTGACCAGTGACACCCAGACCGTCGAGGAGTTCCTCTCCGATGCGCTACCCCGCACCGGGCAGGTGCTCGGCTTTCCGCTGGCGGTGATCGTCGTCGTGTTGTTCCACGACCCGGTTCTCGCACTGGCGCTCGCCGCGCCGATCATCGCTGTCTGGCCCGTCATGGCAGTGAGCGGCAGGCGGCTCGCCGAGCTCGGTGATGAGCGACAGGGGAAACAAGCTCATGCGGCTTCGGCGATGATTGATCTCGTGGCCTCGGCACCGGCGCTGTGGCTCTACGCGGGTGAACAGCGGAGCTTGTCCTACTACGGCCGTGCGGTGAACGCCTTTCGTGAGGTGTCCGTGAAAATGGTGCACCGATTGGTCGTGCCCTCCGGTGCCGCCGGGCTCGTCGTCCAGACCGGTCTTCCCCTGATCCTCGCGGTTGGAGGTTGGCGGCTGACCCACGGGGAGGTGACCGACACCCGTGTTGTTGTCGCAGTGGTGGCGACATTCGCGGTCGGCGTCTACCAGCCGGTGCACGGGGTGCTGGCCGCCGGCGAATCCTGGCAACTCACCCAGGCTGCGATCAGGCGGGCGGTGGACGTTCTGCGGCTCCCGCCGCTCCCCGCACCCCGGCAACCCCGACAGCCCTCCGACAACGGTGTGGAACTCTCCGGGGTGAGCTACACCTACACAGACGGTGTCCCGGCCCTCCGGGAGGTGAGCTTCCGTGTTGCCCCGGGAACGACCACCGCCCTCGTCGGACGCTCAGGTAGTGGCAAATCGACCCTGCTGTCCCTGATCGACAGAGGGGACGACCCCGGGGAAGGCGTGGTCCTGATCGGCGGAGTCGATGTCAGAGACATGGACACAGCCACCCGGTGCAAGACGATCACCCAGGTGTTCCAGGACATCCATCTGTTCCCGGGCACCGTTGCGGACAATATAGCGGTCGGCAACCCGGGGGCCTCGCGGGACCAGATCATCGCCGCCGCCCGCACCGCGCAGGCCCACCGGTTCATCACCTCACTCGATGACGGGTACGACACCGTCCTAGGGGAAGACGGTGCAGGACTGTCCGGTGGGCAGCGTCAACGACTGTCCATCGCGCGGGCTGTCGTCAGTGACGCGCCCGTCGTCCTTCTCGATGAGGCGACGGCCTCCCTCGACCCGGTGAGTGAAGCTGCCGTTCTCCGTGCGCTCGACGAGCTGTGCCGGGAACGGACGGCGATCATTGTCACACACCGACTGTCCACCATCGTCAGGGCTGATGACATCGTCGTCCTCGAGGGCGGTCAGTGCGTCCAGCGGGGAACTCACCGGGAGCTGTTGGCGGCAGGTGGGGCATACGCCCAACTGTGGGCGATGCTCCGCGAATCCGAGACCTGGGCCCTGAACCGGGGGAGCGGAGACGCGGATTCGGCTGATGGTGCCGCCGTCGCGTACTGAAACCCTGCACTCCGGTGCTCCGGAGACCGTGGTCCTCGGCGGTGCGGCCTGCCGTCGACTTTCGGGTCGGCGGTGGCGCGAGGAGCAGAGCGAGAAGATCGGTGAGCGGTCCCGTAGAGGCCGGGAACTCGACCGGAGCCTGCCCGAGGTTGACCGACTCCTGCTCGGACGGTGGGGACCGACAGAACCCGAACCGGTCGACCGACGGTGGGAGCCGACCTGGATCGTGACCCCGATCCTGATCACCGTCGGCGGCGCCCTGGATCCGTCACCGTCCACAGGTGACCCGAAAAAGCGGGCACACTGTGACTGTAGATCACGGGACCGTCGGCAACTGAGCCATCACTGTTCTGTAGCGGATGCCGACCACCCGCTATCCCGCGTTGCAGGATCGGTGCACCAGGCGGGACCCCGCACCGGGGCGTGGTGGGACACACCACGTTGGACGAGGGAAGGGGACGTCATGGTCTGGTTCCTCGTGCTGGTGGCCGTCGCTGTGGTCGTTATACCGATACAGGTGGCTCGGGCCAGACTGAACGGGAAGATGGACGACCACGACCCCGGGGTACGTCGTTCCGCGCAGGATGACCCGCGCGACATCGACCGTGGCCGGATCGGTTTCTAACCCCCGGTTCCCACCGGCCCGGCATCGGTTGTTCCAGTGCGTTCTCCGCTCTACTGCTCGCGCAGCAGCAGGTTCTGGAGCGACTGGAGCGCAGCGTGCAGGTACCCACCGATGACCGGGATCTCAGCGAACACCGCGCCGAGAGTCCCGAGGATTGCCGCGATGACCCCACCGGTGATCGAACCGTGGGAGGATCCGTCGGGTACGGGAAGCTGATCTCCGTCGTCGTTCCCGTCGCTCTCTGCGGTGATCTCCCAGATCGTCGTGGTACCCGACACCTCGTTGGCCACGGCCAGCAGGTTCTGGCCGTTCGGTGACTCGGCTGCCGGGATGAACGCCAGTCCCTCGGGTCCGACATCGCCCGCTGCCGGGCTGTCGAACGGATGCCCATAATCGCGGTTGTTCACATAGCTGACGAATGCGGGGGATCGGGGGTCGGTGATGTCGTAGACCATGATCCCGCCGGCGCGCTCCAGTCCGATGAAGGCGTAGGTGCGTCCCCCGATCTGCCCGAGGGTGATCCCTTCAGGTTCGGTGCCCTTGTCATCGGAACGGCCGTCGATGTCGGCGGCGAGCTCCGGGAACTGGGAGACGATGCGGAGAAAATCATCGTTGGAGTTGTAGATCCGGGTTCCGTCGGCGGTGACGATGCTGAATCCACGACCGCCGAAGGCGAACAGCTCGTCGTAGCAGGAGTCGTCGGAGTTGTACCCGAGGGTGGTGGTCACCTTGAGGCGACCCATCCGCTTCTTCTTCTGCAGGTCACCGATCGCCTTTGCGTCGAGGCCCTCGAACCCGGGGCACAGCGTGAGATCGCCGACCCTGGCCTCCTCGAAATCGCGGGCGTCCCCCTCGTTCGCGGTGACGATGTACGGGGTGCCGGACACCTCATAGGAAGCGATCGCGTCGGGTTGGAGGAGTCCCTTCAGCGGCCAGTTGCCGAGCTTCAGTTCGCCGTCCTTGTCGGAGACGTCAGTCGGTACTTCACGGAAGTCGACGGTTCCGAGCGGTAGAAGGTCGGTAACGGTTGCGGATGGGATGTCGATGACCGCCAGCGCGTTGTTCTCCTGCAGGCTCACCCAGGCGGTGTCCCCGTGGGTTGTGATGTACTCCGGTTCGAGATTCTGCGCTACGGTGCCAGGGACACCCTCCGGGGTGAAGACCCGCACGCCCTCCGGGAGGTCGCCCTCGGTGAATCTGGTGAAATACGCGGTCCGGACATCCGCGTCGATGGCCGCGGCGATCGTGCCCGGCAGCGTAATGACGCTGACACTGCCCTCGGGGTCGACGGTGTGGTCCTTGTTCGGTTCGCCCTCGTTGGCGACGAGGGCGTAACGACCATCGTCGGTGATGGTCACCATGTCGGGCAGTGCACCGACACCGACGGAACCGAGGATCGCTCCGTCGCTGGCGGCGTCGAAGAACACGGCGGTTCCCGGGTCTGTGGCGGTCGGTGCCTCGACCGCGGCAACGGCGAGGCCGTCCGCTCGGACGGCGACGGAGTTGATGGTGACATCCGCCCCGGCGCTAATGGAGAACAGCTTGACGGGATTCGCCGGGTCGGCGATGTCGATCACGTCGACGGCCCCGGCGTGGGCGTTGACGGTGAGCAGGCGCTTACTCGCCGCGTGGTAGACGGTGATCTCGGCGGCTGATTCACCGATCCGGCCACTCTCGTACGTTCCCAGGGGCGTCAGGGACAGCGCCGCGCCGGGGGCCTGCGCGCTGATCTGATTCTCGACGATCACCGCCCCTGAGGTCGGCGTGGTGAGGGCTGCGGCGGTGAGGGCCGTCGTCACGCAGAGGGCAAGAGCACTTCGGTGGTGCGATGAGCGTCGGAACACGATGATCTCCTGTGGCTGGGTCGGGTAGTACCACTTGTACTGCATCGTGGTGCACGGAAAGTGGCGGTCGGGTCAACAGGGCCTGAAATCCGTGTGACGTGTTCCGGGGGCCGGGACCCAGACAGACTTGCGTGTCGTGCCGACCACTACAATCAACGGTCATGACCGATCATCGAACCAATTCTGTCTCATCCGACCCTGTATCGACGGCGACCATGCCGATTCATGCTGCAGACATCCAGATGGCACAGGCGCGAATTTCCACGGTGATCGGCCCGACCCCGCTCCAGTACTGTCCCCGGTTGAGTGAGGAATCCGGCGCCGAGGTGTACCTCAAGCGCGAGGACCTGCAGGATGTCCGCTCGTACAAGATCCGGGGGGCCTACAACAACGTGGCTCAGCTTACCGAGGAACAGCGGGCGGCCGGGATCGTCGCCGCATCCGCCGGTAATCACGCACAGGGAGTTGCGTATGTGTGCCGGACTCTCGGGATCGACGGTCGGATTTTCGTGCCGGACCAGACTCCGAAGCAGAAACTTGACCGGATCCGCGTCCACGGTGGGGACCGCATTGAGGTCGTCGTGACCGGCCACAACTTCGACGAGGCCTCCGCCGCGGCACGGGCCGCGGCCGCGGAATCCGGTGCGACCGTCGTGGAACCTTTCGACGCGCGGAACACCATCATCGGCCAGGGAACAGTGGCTGCAGAGATCCTCTCCCAGCTCACGTCCCTGGGGAAGACCGCTGACAGCATCCTCGTGCCGGTCGGTGGCGGTGGGCTCATCGCAGGTGTCACGAGTTATCTCGCAGACATGGCTCCCCGGACCGCTGTCGTCGGCGTCGAACCCGCCGGTGCTGCATCCATGCAGGCTGCGCTTGCATCTGACGGTCCCGTGGCGCTCGACTCCATCGACCCCTTTGTTGACGGTGCCGCTGTCAAACGGATCGGTGATCTTAACTACGAGGTGATCGACCGGAACCGTTCCCGGGTGCACATGATGAGTGTCAGCGAGGGCGCGGTCTGTACGGAAATGCTTGGTCTGTACCAGAATGAGGGGATCGTAGCGGAGCCCGCCGGGGCGCTCTCCGTCGCGGGGCTCAAGGAGTTCCGCCCCCGTAAGGGGGATGTCGTGGTGTGCATCATCTCAGGCGGTAACAATGATGTGCTGCGCTACAACGAGATCGTGGAACGTTCGCTCGTTCACCGTGGGCTCAAGCACTATTTCCTGGTTGATTTCCCGCAGGAACCGGGGCAACTGCGCATGTTCCTCGAGGAGATCCTCGGGCCTGATGATGACATCACGCTGTTCGAGTACCTCAAGCGCAACAACCGGGAGACCGGAACCGCGCTCGTCGGCCTGCAACTGGGGGCTGCCACGGATCTGGACCCGCTGCTCGCACGAATGGCACAGTCGCGGATCGGGTGCCGCCAGTTGCAGCCCGGAACCCCGGAGTACCACTTCCTCACGTAGCGCTCCACCGGTTTGTCGAGGTCGGAAGCGGTCGTGTTATCTGAACTAGGTAAGCACACTCGGACCGACCCCGGAAGAACCCGTGACAGATACCCCTCAGGCCCACCCGCGACGCTGGTGGGGACTCACCGTCCTCTGCTTCGCCATCGCTGTTCTGGCGATCGACACCACCGTACTCAACTTCGCCGTACCGGCGATTGCCGCGGACCTTGACCCGTCCGCGACGCAGCTGCTGTGGATCATCGACGTCTACGCCTTCGTGCTGGCCGCGCTCCTCATCACGATGGGGACGCTCGGCGACCGGGTGGGACGCCGGAAGGTGCTGCTCATCGGCGCGGGACTGTTCGGTGCGGCCTCGGTGCTCGCCGCCACGGCCCAGACGCCCGAATGGTTGATCGTCGGGCGTGCACTCCAGGGTGCCGCCGGGGCGACGCTCATGCCGTCGACGCTGTCGCTCATCCGGGAGATGTTCACCGACTCCCGGGAACGGGCACGGGCCGTATCGGTGTGGGTGTCGGTGTACGCCGTGGGTGCCGCCATCGGCCCCGTGCTGGGCGGCTATCTGCTCGGGCACTTCCACTGGGGTTCCGTGTTCCTCATCAACGTGCCACTCGTCGCCGTGATCATCGTCGGGGGACTGGTGACGCTCCCGGCGTCCGCGGGCAAGAGCGGAGCGGCATTCGACGGCCCCGGCGCCGTGTTGAGTATTCTCGCGCTGTTCACCCTCGTCTACGTGGTGAAGGTCGTGCCCGTCGAGGGAATCGACGCCTGGGTCATCGCGTGCGCGGCAGTGTGCGTCGTCTCCGCCCGTCTGCTCGTCCGGCACCTACGGACCACGGAGACACCGCTGATCGACGTCGAGCTCCTCCGCAACCGCGTCTACGCGACGGTCGTCGTCATCAATGGGGTGTCGATGTTCCTCTACATCGGAGTGCTCTTCTACCTCTCCCAGTACCTGCAGACCGTGCTCGGGTACACCCCGCTCGCCGCAGGCCTGCTCATGTTCCCCGGGCTGATCGCCTCGGTCGTCGCGACGCTGGTCACCGGCCGGCTCATGGTGCGGATCCCGCCCCGCCCCCTGCTCGTCGCCGCACTGATCCTCGCCGCCGTGGCGAGTGTCATCTTCGCCGCCGACGCCCTCGGCATGGGGGAGCACCTCGGCGGCTCGGGCCCGTGGCTCGCCGTCGGGTTCACCGTCCTCGGAGTCGGCTGCGGCATGATCGACCCCGTCAGCAACGACTACATCCTCACCGCGGCGCCCCCGAGGCGCGCCGGTGCCGCCGCCTCGCTGTCCGAGACCGGCTACGAGCTCGGTGGGGCGTTCGGTACCGCGGTGCTCGGCGCGACGGTGATGGGGGTGTTCGGCCACCGGCTGGCCGCGACGACCGATCTCCCCGAGGCCGCCGGAGACTCCCTCGTGCGCGCCCACCAGCTGGCGGGCGGGAACACCGACCTCATCGCCGCCGCGGACCTGGCGTTCCGGCACGGGGTCGTCGCCGCCAGCGCGGTCGCCGCGCTCGTGGCGCTCTTGACCGTTCTCGTCGCGAACCGGACCCTGAGCACCCGGGACTGAACGGCACCCGGGCGGACCAGGGAATCAGCGCCGGATCAGTGCGAAGCCCCAGGGATCCAGCGTCGTCGCATCCGCACCGACCTCGGGATCGGTGAACGAGTAGATCAGCTCGCCACCGAAATCGACCCTGACGGGCTCGTCGGAATAGTTGCCGACGAACACCACGTCGCCCCGGTCCACCGCCACCCACCGCTCACCGTGGGTGACGTCGATGTCGTACAGCCACGGACGCGCGAGACGGTGCTCCCGGCGTAACTGGAGCAGCGAGCGGTAGGCGTCGAGAATGTCCTGCTGCCCGTCGGTGAAGTCCCAGTCCAGCTTCGAGGCCTCGAACGTGGCGGGATCGGAGGGCTCCGGGATCTCCTGCTCGTCCCAGCCCCAGCGGGTGAACTCCCGCTTGCGGCCCTCACCGGTGAGTCGGTTCAGCTCATCGTCGGTGTGGGAGCAGAAGAACGCGAACGGCGTCGTCGCACCGAATTCCTCCCCCATGAACAGCATCGGGGTGTACGGCGAGGTGAGGATCGTCGCCGCCTTGAGCACCTGCTGGGCGGGGGAGAGGTTCATGCTCGGGCGGTCACCGGTCGCCCGGTTGCCCACCTGGTCATGTGTGGTGGTGTAGGTGACGAAGCTGCTGGCCGGGGTGAACTCCCGGTTCACGGGGCGGCCGTGACGCTTGCCCCGGAACGTCGACATCGTGCCGTCGTGGAGGAACACCTCGCGGAGGGTCTTCGCCAGAACCTCCGTGGAACCGAAGTCCGCGTAGTAGGCGTGCCGCTCACCGGAGACGAGGGTGTGCAGTGCGTGGTGGATGTCGTCGTCCCACTGGCCGGCGACACCGTAGCCACCTGCCTGGCGGGCGGTCACCAGTCGGGGGTCGTTCTGGTCCGACTCCGCGATGAGGCTGCGCGGTACACCTGTCGCCGCGGACACCTCGGTGGCCATGATCTGCAGTTCCTCCAACAGGTGCAGTGCACCGGGATCGTGGTAGGCCTGCACCGCGTCGAGGCGCAGCCCGTCGACGTGGAAGTCCTCGAACCAGCCGCGCGCGGCGTCGATGATGTACCGGCGAACCTCGTTGCTGTCGGGTCCGTTGAGGTTGACCACATCACCCCATCCGGTGGATCCGCCGGCGGTGTAGGGGCCGAAGAATCCGTTGTAGTTTCCGTCCGGACCGAAGTGGTTGTAGACGACGTCGAGGATGATGGCGACGCCGCGGGCGTGAGCGGCATCCACGAGTTTCTTTAGGCCCTCGGGACCGCCGTAGCCCGCATGGACCGCGTGCCACAGCACGCCGTCGTAGCCCCAGTTGCGGTTGCCGCCGAAAGGCTGGACCGGCATGAGTTCGATGGTGGTCACGCCCAGGTCGACGAGGTGGTCGAGCCGGTCGACGACTCCCGCGAAGTCACCGGAGGGGGAGAAGGTGCCCACGTGGAGTTCGTAGATCACCTGCCCGGGAAGGTCACGGCCGGTCCAGTCTCCGTCGGACCACGGGTAGGTGTCCTCCGGGACCCGGGATAGACCGTGGATACCGTCCGGCTGCTCCGCGGAACGCGGATCCGGCCACGGGCCGACCCACTCGCTGTCCTTTCGGATCCGGTATCCGTAGCGCATACCGGGTTCCGGGGTCAGGGGTGTCTCCGGTGTCCACCACCCGTCATCGAGCTGCCGCATGGCGTGGGTGGTGTCATCGACGATCAACTGGAGGTCATCGGCGTTGGGTGCCCAGACTGAGAAATGTCGCATGCACCCAAGGCTAGGCGAGGACGCGACTTCCGGCACAATGGTGTTCATGTACCGCCTTCCCGCGCCCGACGTCGTCACCACGACAGAACTCGAGATCAAGCGGTCCCGGTTCATCACCCTGGTCACCAGGGCAGCGGATGAGGACCAAGCGCGGGCGTTCATCGCCGAGGTGCGGGGCACCTACCCGGATGCCCGCCACCACTGCAGCGCCTACATCTACCACGTGGATGCCGCGAATCCGGTGGAGCGCTCCAGTGACGACGGGGAGCCCTCGGGAACCGCGGGTGCACCGATGCTCGAGGTGCTGCGGGGATCGGGGCTTCTCGACGTCGCAGTGATCGTCGTCCGGTACTTCGGCGGCGTCAAACTCGGCACCGGTGGATTGGTGCGCGCCTACTCGGACGCGGTGTCCGGTGCGCTGGAGCGGGTTCCGGTGGTGACCCGGGCGCGGCGTGAGTTGTACGCGGTTACGGTCGGGCACGCCGACGCGGGTCGCCTGGAATCGGAGCTGCGCAACCGGGGGATCGAGGTGACGGGGACCGACTACGCGGCGCAGGCGACGATCCACGTCGCGGTGGAACCCGGTGGCGGTGCCGACTTGACCGGAACTCTGGCGTCCGTGACGCAGGGGACCGTGGAGCCGGAGCGGCTGGGCACGGAGTGGATTGAACTTCCCTGATCGCCTCGCCCCGATAGACTGGTTTCCCATGAGCATTGAAAAATATCCGAGGAACCCGATCGAACAGCGGAAACACGCGGTCCGGAAGCACGCGAGGGCCGGTGTGGTCTGCGTCGGCGGTGGCGTCGTCGGAGGCATCGTGCTGGCGCTCGTCGCGTCGAGCTGGTTCTGGTTGATTCTGGGGCTCGTCGCCGCGGTCGCTGGTGGTTTCTACAACTGGCGGCGTATCCAGGCGATCACGGGTCACCGGGACAACAACTGACGATGGCTGGTGGCACGCAGTCCGTGGAAGAGATCGGTCCGGTTCGCGTCGACGCGTGGGTCTGGGCGGTCCGGCTACTGAAAACCCGCCAGGCTGCCGGTCAGGCGTGTAAGGCGGGGCATGTGAAGGTCAACGGTGGAGCGGTGAAACCCGCCCAGCAGATCGTGCCTGGTGACCGTGTCCGGGTGTGGGTGAACCATCGGCTGCACGAGGTGGAGGTGACTCGGACGATCCGGAAACGCGTCGGCGCCGCGGTCGCCAGGACGTGCTACATCGACCACTCGCCACCGCCACCTCCAAAGGAAATACTCGCGTCGGTACCTCGGCGGGATCGCGGGGCGGGGCGACCGACCAAACGGGAACGGCGGGAGACGGACCGGCTGCTCGGTCGGGCACCCTGATCACCTCACGCAGCAGATCACATGCTGGAGCCTGCGGGCGGGAAGTTGGCGCCGAATCCGCGGAAGAAATCTGCGACGGACAGTGCCCACACGTGGATGGCGTCGGCGAGGTCGGGGAAATTCTGGATGGAACTCATGTTTTTCATCTACTCCTTGTATCCGATGCCGCAGGTTTCTGCGGTCTCGTTCTGGCGTTGGGCCCGGTGTCAGCTGATGATGTGATCAGCTTCCATTACCTTAAGCCGTTGCTTGAGACGCGCGGCCCGGCTCGCCGCGCGGATACCCGTCTTTTTTGTTCGCTCGATGTGTTCCCTGCCAAAACGGCGGAGCAGTAGATCGTCGATGATTCGTACCTGTCCCGGGGTGAATTGGTATCGCATGGACCTCTGGACTGCGTCGATGTCGGCGTCGTCGAGCAGGCTCTTCAGCTCCCCGACGGTGGTGATGCCGTTTGCGGCGAGAATCTCCTCCAACCACACGTAGTACTCGAACTTGGACCTGGGGAAACGGTTTCCCACGAGAACTGCGAGGACGCCGGGGAGGGTCTCAGCGGACAGCTCGACCTCGCCTGCATCTCCCGGTGCATCCCCCTGGATCGAGGCGATGAGGTCGAACTGCTGGTCGGCGAGCTCGATCAACCCCGCTGTCAGTGTGAACGCCCGGTCGACCCGCGGATCGAGGGTCTTCCCGCCACCCTTGTACCGGATGTCGTGTTCGAACTCGGCCCAAGCGTGCTGCAGTACCGTGCGGACCTGGACCTCGAAGCGGAGTCCCGCATAGTCGGCGAGCTCAGCTGTTGCGTCACTGGTTCCCTCGACACCGACGATCAGGTGGTGGGAGCCGTACCCGAAGGAACCCGACACCCGGGTCTCTGCGGTCTTGTCCACCGATCGGTGGACGGTGAACGCCTCCCGCAGAACACTGATCACCTGGGGGATCTCCGTGGAGTGGTACACCGTGACCCGGACACCGAGGATGTCGTGGATGTCGTCCCACGGGTCGGGGTAGACGGGTCTCCCCGTCTCGTCGGTCTTATAGGCCTTCGCCTTTAGCGAACGCCACTCCTTGACCCGCACGGATACCCGGTCATAGGTGACACCCGACTCTGCGAGCAGCTCCTCGATGACGTCGCGGAATTCGCCCGCCGCCCGGGGATGGGCGCGCACCCATTCCGCGTACCGCTGTCCGAGCACGGAGATCCGCCTGTTCGGTTCGCCCATCAGCCCTCCTCTGCCACCCGGACGAGCAGCGCAGCGGGGAGGAACGCGAACAGGACAGCGGCCTGCTGGACCCCGGAGAACGTCCTCCCGGTCAAACGATCCGTCCAGGTGCCCTCCGGAAGGGTGACCGTCGTGTCCTGCCAGCCCCCGTCGGCGGCCAGCCGGAGCGGGCGACGCACCGCGAGGGCGATCACGTGGACGTCGCGTTCCTCCGGTCCGCGCGCGATGCCGACCACATGCGATTCCGCTGGCCCCACCGCGAACACCGCCTGATAGTCACCGCCCACGAAGGAATCCGGTTCGTCCCGGCGGACGTCGAGCGCCGCGTGGACGACCGCCTGTTTCGCCATGTCCGCCCGTATCCGCAGATGCGGATACGTGTCCTCGGCTTCCTCCGGGGTGAGTTCGAGATCGGTTTCGCCGGCGTGTGCGGGGACCGCGACGCCGGCGGCAATCGCCGACTCACAGACCGCGGCGACCGGGTTCGGGGCCGCCGACAGAAGCTCGAGAGTCTGACTCCGGGCCGTGTAGTCGATGAAACGCCGGTTATCCGGGTCCACCAGCGAATCGTCGACGAACTCGGTTCCCTGGTAGATATCGGGGATACCCGGGCCGATCAGGTGCAGGAGTTTCCGCCCCAGAGTTATCTGAACAGCGGCGGCGGCGACGGGTTCGACATACGCGGCGATCCGTTCGGTGGCGGGGCCGGAACAGAGTGCATCGATCCAATCCGACACGGACTGTTCGAAGCCCTCGTCGACGTCGGTCCAGGTCGTGTGCGTACCCGCCTCGCGGACCGCCTTCGTGGCGTAAGCGTGGAAACGCTCCCGGACGGAATCGGTCATCGGGCCGTTGGCGGGCCACACACCGATGAGATTCTGCAGCAGGAAGTGTCCGGTGGCGCCATCCGGGGGAGGGGTGATCGCGGTGACCTCGCGGACCATCTCGGCGAAGTCACCGGGGATGTCGGTGACCTCGATGATCCGGGCCCGGACGTCCTCGCTGCGCTTCGTGTCGTGGGTGGACAGAGTCGTCATCGTCCGCGGCCACAGCACACTGCGTTCCTGCTGGAGCAAGTGGAACTCGGCGGGGCCGACACCGAAACGCCCCGGTGCGCCACCCACCTCCTGGAGGGCGACCAGTCGGCACGCCCGGTAGAACGTCGTGTCCTCGACGCCCTTGGCCATCACAGCACCACAGACCTGGGCGAATCGGACGGCCGCTTCTCCGTCGGCGAGGAGTCCGGCGGTGATGAGGTCGAGGGCGTCCCGCCTGGACGGGAAGCGGCGGGTCATCTCCGCGACGACCGTGGCGGTGACGCGGGACAGGGAGATGTAGTCGGCGCGGTAGACGGGCATCGCGGCGACGAGCTCGACGATCGTGTCCGTCAGCATCCGCTCACTCACCCCGTCACCGGCGGTGGAGAAGTTGTCGCGGCGCACAGCCCTGGCCAGTCGGCGCACCTCTGCGGCGAGTTCGTCGGCCGCGACGGAACGCTTCAGTGCGTGCTCGGTGGCTGTGACGGCGGCGTCATCCCAGGCGGACCCCGACTGCTGCATCGCGAGCATGGATAGGGTGTCCTCCGCATCGCGCGAGATGAACACACCATCTAACTCCCGCAGCGCGTCGTATCCGGTCGTACCGTCAACCGCGAGGCGCGGATCGAGGGGCTCGTCCACACCGAGGATCTTCTCGACGACGAGCCACCGGTCGTCCCCGATGAGAGCACGGAGTCGTCCGAGATAGGAAAAGGGATCCGATAGTCCGTCGGGGTGGTCGACCCGGACCCCGTCGATGAGGTCCTCGGCGATCAGTCGGGACAGCACCCGGTGGGTGTGTTCGAAGACCACCGGGTCCTCCTGCCTGATACCAGCCAGCCCGTTGACCGAGAAGAAACGCCGGTAGCCGATTACGCCGGATTTCCAGTACATCAGCCGGTAGCTTTGGGCGTCGTGGACGGCCACCGGGTCGTCGGCGTCCTCGGTTCCGGGGCGGACAGGGAAGACACTGTCGTAGTAGCGGAGGACGGGCTCGCCGTCGATCTCGTCGAGGGTGAGTTTCTCCTCGTCATCCTCCGCACCGAGAACCGGCAATCCGAGTTTCCCACCGGCACCGTTGTCGTCGTGCCAGTCGATGTCGAAGTAGCTCTCGTACTCACTGTCCTGGCCGAGTTTCAGCACATCCCACCACCACGGGTTCTGGCGGGGATCCTCGACACCGAGGTGATTCGGGACGATGTCGATGATGATTCCGAGGCCATGGTCTCGGGCGGTTTCCGCGAGGCTCCGCAGCCCGGAGATACCCCCGAACGCCGGATTGACCTCGGTGGGGTCGATCACGTCATAGGAGTGGGCCGAATCTGCCGGTGCGGTGAGTATGGGAGAGAGATAGAGGTGGCTGACGCCCAGTTTCGCCAGATAAGGGACAACCGCCTCCGCCTCGGCGAAGCCGAATGCCCTGCCTGAGGGATCGGCCTCGGGTCCACGCAGCTGCAGACGGTAGGTGGCGGTGATGGGGCGGCGGCTCATGATTCTCCTGGGTTGGTCATTGAGGTGGGCATCGGACCCGTGCGTTCACTACTGTAGCCCGCGTGGTGTCCGGAACAAGCGTGGCGAAACTGCTGCAGGGGTCGGAATCACGGCCTGAACCGGAGTCGGGTGTCCGGGCGTCAGCTGTTGTCCTGGACCTGTGCGGGCCGTTCCACGACGGGAAAGCCATCCGTGCAGTGGATGGGCTCGGGGCAGATGGCGTCGAGCCCCGAGTCGTGGAATCGCCTGGTGGCCCACGCCTGCAACGCAGCGTGGTCCCCGGTGGTCGCGTACAGCTCACCGACTCGTGGTGCGAACCACACAGGGTTCTTGCCGAAGACCGTGGTGAGATGCCTGTCGATGGTGGTGAATGTCTCGGGATGCGCCAGCCAGTCAGTCGTCGGACGACCGGGGACCGCCACCTGAAGGATACTGCCCGGGTATCCAGGCACGGGGCGGGTGCGGACGTACACCCGCACCCCGTCACTGGTGCGCGCGGCCTCGAGGGCTCCAGCTGCGGCCCGGTCCCAGGCGGTGCGGACCGGTATCCCGGAACGCAGCAGATCCCCCTCTGTCAGGAGCCGGTCCCCGGCGCAGATGCCTGCGGCGAATCCCGCTGATAGCGCGATACCCACGTGCCCGGTCGGGGGAAACCGCGACACCGGGAAAGGCAGTAGCCGGAGATTCAGCGGGTGCGCGAGGTTCGTAGAGACATGCACGCCCGATCCGTCGGGGAAGGTGGTGGTTCGCATACCCGATCTGACCCGGGTCGACACCGACCGGGTTCCCGGCCCCTCAGAACGGCGGCTGAAGATCCTCTTCCCCGTCGGGATCCAGCCCCAGGGTGATGAAGAGCTGCTCGGCGGACCAGAGTGATATGTCCTGTCCCTTGGCGATGAGCTCCTCCGCGCGTTTCTGCTTGGAGGTCGGCTTCCCCCACTCACCGCAGACGAGGATGGTGGTTTTCTTCGTCACGTTCTTGCCGATGGTCGCCCCAGCGTCGGCGATCTCGTGCCAGAGCCGTCCCTTGTCGAAGGGGCCGAAATCGCCGGACAGGGTCACATTCTGACCGTAGAGCAGACCGTCGGGATCGGCGTCGGGGTTCGGGTCCGGGATGGTGTCCGGAACGGCGACCTTGGCCCAGGGGACGGTTCGGGGGGACTTCCGCTTTCCCCCCTCGGAACCAGCTGGGGCAGGGCGTGTCGGGGCCTTGGGGACCATGTCCAGCACTGGCCACACCCGTTCGTGATCAATTCGGCCGAGATCGAAACCGGATGCGGTGAGAACCTTGCCGACCGTGTCCCGGGTGGTGGTGTCCCCGTTCAGGAGGACGAGGAGCCTGGCGGTGGCCTCCGCGGCGAGAGTGGGGGAGTCTGGTGCGGGGAGGCCGAACGTGCCGCAGAGCGCTGCGAGGGAGTGGTCGTCGTCGCCGGGCCGTTCCCTTCGTGCGAGTGCGAGCGTACACCCGAGGGAGAGCTCGGGAAGTATGGACGTACCTGATCCGCGGACCGTGCGGAGGAGGGCGGTGACCTGCCGGTAGACATTGTGGGCGACCAGAATCTCGGCATCGTCACCGATGTAGTCGGCGAGCACACCGACAAGATCAGCGGTGTCTGTACCTCCGTCGGGGTTCCCCGGATTCCCCCAGGACGTGTTGTCGATGACAAGGCCGTCCCTGACCCGTGCGGCGGCGATTCCGGTGACCGTGTCCCAAGAGGCGTCGTGATCGACGTGGAGGGCGATGAAATCGAGTCCGGGGATCTCGACGGCGGGGGCGTCGCCGCTGCGTGCCACATCGAGGGCGGCGACGAACTGCTGCATCTCGGCCGTCTGGTTGGGACTGAACACGATCTCCGCGTCCGGTCCCACCAGGAGCACGCGACCGCAGGTGACCGGGTCACCGGGGATGACTGTGACGCCGGTGACCCGGTCCAGCGGGATCTGCGGCCCGGAGCCCCGGAGCGCCGTCAACAGCGGGTCGTTGTGCACCGTCACCTGCTGCGGAGTGACGGTGACCGTGCTGCCGTGGGCTGCGATCACGTCGGGTTCACCTCTCGATGCTGGGGGCCGCGACGGGCCCGATTCATACTCGGATCAGACGTAGTCTCCGGTCCGGTCGCGGTAGTCGTCCTCGGCGGCACCCGTGCGCCGGGGGCCGGCCGCGGGTGCCTTCGATTCGGGCATTTCGTCGTCCGTTCCGTGGACACAGCCGGGGGTGGTGCGATCGGATGCGGTCTCATCGTCCAGGTCCTTCGCCGGAGGTTCCACCTGCTTGAGGATCATCGTCGAGCGCGCGGGGACGGTGATCTTGCCACCGGCCTCGATGACCTCCTCCTCCAGTGGATACCCCGTCTCCTCGACAGTGTCGACGATCAGGCGCCAACGCACACCGAACCGCCTGCTGGGCAGGGTGAACTCCAGCGGCTCGTGGTAGGCGTTAAAACACATGATGAAGGAGTCATCGGTGATCCTCTCGCCGCGGTCACCGGGCTCCGCGATGGCGTCGCCGTTGAGGTAGACCATCAGGGACTTACCGAAGGTGAAGTCCCAGTCAGCCTGGGTCATCAGCTTTCCCGACGGCACGAGCCAGGCGATGTCGCGCTGGCGGAGATCATCGTCGCCGAGCGGGCCACCGGCGAGGAACCGACGGCGGCGGAAGACCGGGTGGTTGGCCCGAATGCGCAGCAGTCGGCGGGTGAAGTTCACCAGTGTCTTGTTATCCTCCGCCTGCTCCCAGTCGATCCAGGACAGCTCGGAGTCCTGGCAGTAGACGTTGTTGTTGCCCTCCTGGGTGCGCCCCATCTCATCACCGTGGGCGATCATCGGGGTTCCCTGGCTGAGCAGGAGCGTGGTCAGGAAGTTCCGGCGCTGCTGCGCGCGGAGCTGCCGGACCTGCGGATCGGAGCTCGGGCCTTCGACACCGCAGTTCCAGGACCGGTTGTGGCTTTCGCCGTCACGTCCGTCCTCTCCGTTGGCGTCGTTGTGCTTCTCGTTGTAGCTCACCAGATCGTTGAGCGTGAAGCCGTCGTGGGCGGTGACGAAGTTGATCGATGCAGTGGGGCGGCGGCCGTTGTTGGCGTAGAGGTCCGACGACCCGGTCAGCCGGGAGGCGAATTCACCGAGAGTCGCGGGTTCGCCGCGCCAGAAGTCGCGAACGGTGTCCCGGTACTTGCCGTTCCATTCGGTCCACAGTGGCGGGAAGTTACCCACCTGGTATCCGCCCTCACCGATGTCCCAGGGCTCGGCGATGAGCTTGACCTGGCTGACCACCGGGTCCTGCTGGACGAGATCGAAGAACGCGGATAGTCGGTCCACGTCATGGAGCTCACGGGCAAGAGTCGAAGCGAGGTCGAAGCGGAAACCGTCGACGTGCATCTCGGTGACCCAGTAGCGCAATGAGTCCATGATCAGCTGCAGGGTGTGCGGGTGCCGGACGTTCAGACTATTGCCCGTACCCGTGTAGTCCATGTAGTGCCGCTTGTCGTCCTCGACGAGCCGGTAGTAGGCGGCATTGTCGATTCCGCGGAACACGATGGTCGGCCCCATGTGGTTGCCCTCGGCGGTGTGGTTGTAGACCACGTCGAGGATGACCTCGATCCCGGCGTCGTGGAACGCCCGGACCATTCCCTTGAACTCGCTCACGGCGCCGCCCGGTTTCGTCGCTGCGGCGTAATCCTGGTGCGGGGCGAGGAACCCGAAGGTGTTGTACCCCCAGTAGTTGCGCAGTCCGAGTTCACGGAGCCGGTCGTCCTGGAGGAACTGGTGGACCGGCATTAGCTCGATGGCGGTTACACCGAGGTCCTGCAGGTACTCGATGATCGAGGGATGCGCCAGTCCGGCGTAGGTGCCTCGGAGGTTCTCCGGGACATCCGGGTGGGTCATCGTCATGCCCTTGACGTGGGCCTCGTAGATGACCGTCTCGTGGTAGGGGGTCTTCGGGGCGCGGTCGTTCGCCCAGTCGAAGAACGGGTTGATGACGACGGAGGTCATCGTGTGGCCGAGAGAGTCCTCGGTGTTGCGCTTGCTCAGGTCCTCGGGATCGTTGATGTCGTAGGAGAACAGGGAGGGGTGCCCGTCGAACTCGCCGTCGAAGGCCTTGGCGTAGGGGTCAACGAGAAGCTTGTTGGGGTCGCACCTGTGACCGTTGGCCGGGTCGTAGGGGCCGTAGACCCGGTAGCCGTAACGCTGTCCGGGTTGTACCCCGGGGAGGTAGCAGTGCCAGGTGTGGGCGTCGACCTCCTCGATCGGGATGCGGGTCTCGTTGTTGTTCTCGTCGAGCAGGCACAGCTCGACCTTTTCCGCGACGTCGGAGAAGAGGGCGAAATTGGTGCCGGCTCCGTCGTATGTGGAGCCGAGCGGGTAGGCGTCGCCGGGCCAAATCTGGTGGGCGTCTGCGGTGGAACTAGTCATGGTGAGCAATCATATATCGCACGGTGCGCCAAGTCCCCTCAGCACGACTGCCACTCCCCGTCGGAACGTGGTTTCCCCGCATTCAGACGCCTCCGTGGGTAGGGCCGCGCCCTCGGCGATGCGGATGGCCGCCACCGACTGCTCGTGGAGAGTCTCACCCATGATGAAGTGCAGGAGGGTCACGGCGCCGGTCTCACGGTGGCCCCGGCTCAACTCGTCTCCGACGCCGAGAGCTGCAGAAATGGTGGCAGTGAGTTGGGTGTGCAGGGTGGCGTCGGACAGGGCAGCGGAGACGATTTCCGCCCCGTCGCGGTGGTCGAGGAGCGCGGCCCGGAGGCGCGCGCACATCGCTAAGGTCGCCTCCGTCCATGTGGTACCGGTGACAGTGGCGGCGTCATCGAGGACCGGAGCACAGATGGTCTGTCCGATGGCTGCGATGAGCGCCTGCTTGCTGGGAAAGTGCCAGTAGAGGGCGCCGGGGGCGACGCCGAGCTGTCGCGCCACGCGGCGCATGGTCATGTCCGCCAGCCCGTAGGTGTCTGCAATATCGAGGCTGGCGGTGATGATGGACTCTCGGGTCAACTGCACACCGCCACGATAGCCGTCGACGTCGTCGGTCGGGGAGTTTTCTCGCAGCGTGTGGGTGGGCGGTGGATCGGAAGGGGGGAGTGCAGTAGATTTGCGGACCATGGAGTTTGTGCAGTGGATGCCGCACACCTGACGGTCAGTCAAAGATTGTCCAAGTTTAAGGAAAAATAACGAGGAATCTGGGGCATGGTTGTTAGGGTGGAGGAGCCAGAAATTGTGAAACTTCAGATCAGGGTGCGGATTTCCGTGCCGTCCACAGAATTAGTCAGGAGTACCACCCGTGCCGAGTCTTAGTCTCGCGAAGAAGACCATTGCAGCAGCCGCACTGATCGCCCCGCTCTCCATGACCATGGTGTCGTGTAGCTCGAGCGGAGATGACTCGGCCGATGCCACGTCATCTACCTCCACGTCCGCGTCGACCTCGACGTCGACCTCGACCGAGACCTCCACTTCGACCACGAGCAGCACCACAACTACCGATTCCGAGGAGCCCTCCACGTCGGAGGAAACCGCCACTCAGGCGCCGGTGCCGGATCAGGAGGCTGCGGCCGCGGTCGCGGCCGCAGCCGCGAATCTCCCGTCCCCGAAACCTGCGGCGCCGGTCCAGGGGGGCCGCCCGGCGACCCCAGAGGAGGCGCGGGCCATCGAGGATCTGACCCGGCGTGTTGCTTGGGCCCCCACCCTGAAGGGCTACCTGGGTGGCATTCTCGACAACACCTGCAATTCCGTGCTTCAGGCCAATGGTGGTCGCGAGGCCTACGACCTGAACCAGATCCCGGATGTTCCGATGGAACTCATTCCCGAGCTGCAGGGCCGCAAGGCTGAAGTGCAGAGTGTGACCGACATCATGGTTGAGGGTAACACCGCCTCCGCCACGGTAACCGCCAACTCAGGCGACAAGGTCGAGACCGGCACCATGCGGTTCCTCAAGGAGGATGGCGTCTGGAAGCTCTGCGACTGATCGGAGTCCGTCACCGGTGCTGAAGCCGGTGACGACAGGCAAAATTGAAATCCCGTCCGGAAACCTCAACAGGGTCCCCGGGCGGGGTTTTGACATTTATGCAGCTCTCCTGCAGCTCCCCCCGGATCGGGTTAGTCGGTGATTGGTGTGGTCCATTTTTTGAACAGCGTTCAACCGAGTCGGTATCCTTGTTTTCCAATGACCACCAGCCCGCCCTTTATCGGTGTCCGGAGACTGATCCCGGAGCCCGATCCCCAGGAGGACCGAAAAATGACCAAGGCAACCATCGACAGTGATGTGTCTGAGCGAGCGCAGGACGACATCCTCGCGGTCGCCCGGAAGAAGGTCCTAGAGGGCGGAGTCGGCCTGGACAAGGAGGAGACTCTCGCCGTACTGAATCTGCCGGACGATCGTCTCCCGGAGTTGCTCGAATTGGCCCATGAGGTCCGTCTGAAATGGTGCGGCGAAGAGGTGGAGATGGAGGGAATCATCTCCCTGAAGACCGGTGGGTGTCCCGAGGACTGCCACTTCTGCTCGCAGTCCGGTCTCTTCGAGTCCCCCGTCCGTTCGGCGTGGCTCGACATTCCCGCACTCGTCGACGCTGCGAAGCAGACCCAGAAGACCGGCGCAACCGAGTTCTGCATCGTCGCCGCGGTCAAGGGGCCGGATGAGCGTCTTCTATCGCAGCTGGAACAGGCCGTTGCGGCGATCAAGTCCGAGGTCGACATCGAAGTCGCGGCGTCCGTTGGCATCCTGACCCAGGAACAGGTGGACCGCCTCGCTGCTGCCGGTGTGCACCGGTACAACCACAATCTGGAGACCGCCCGCTCCTATTTCCCCCAGGTCGTCACCACCCACTCCTGGGAAACCCGCAGGGACACACTCCGGATGGTCAAGGAAGCGGGCATGGAGGTGTGCTGTGGTGGCATCCTCGGCATGGGGGAGACCCTTGAACAGCGTGCCGAGTTCGCCCAGGATCTGGCCGCCCTCGATCCGACCGAGGTTCCGATGAACTTCCTCGACCCGCGCCCCGGGACCCCGTTCGCGGATTACGAGGTCATGCCCGCCCAGGATGCACTGCGCGCGATCGGAGCGTTCCGGCTCGCGCTGCCGAAGACGATCCTCCGCTTCGCCGGAGGTCGGGAATTGACCCTCGGTGACCTCGGGGCCGAGCAGGGCCTCCTCGGTGGCATCAACGCGATCATCGTCGGCAACTATCTCACGACCCTTGGGCGGCCGCAGGAGCAGGACCTCGAGATGATGGGTAAACTTCGACTGCCCATCAAGGCACTCAACTCCACCTGCTAGAGAATCCGGAGACCTGGACTCATGGCCCGCATCGCGGACAACAACGATCTCCTCGAGGCACTGATCACGGGCGCTGCACCGGTGTATCATCCGAATACCGGTCAGTGCATCGCCGAGGGGGAGGACATCCGGTTGTCGCCCTCGGCGCGTGCCGGGTTGGAGGCGCCACGCTACTGCCAGCTCTGTGGTCGCCGGATGGTCGTCCAGATCCGGCCGGACGGATGGGACGCGTCGTGCTCCCGGCATGGCCGCGTCGATTCCGCTTACCTCGGACAGCGTTGATTCGTCCCCATCCGGTATCCCCGGTAGCTAGGTGACGGTGGAGGTCTCCGCGTAGATTGGACGTCCATGAACCATCCTGATCCCGTTGGCGAACCATCTGACACGCCAGAGACCGTTGACGTATGTGCCGGTGACGCGGTTTCCGCACCAGGCGATCGGTCGCGGCTCCACTCGATGCTGCCCCGAGTCAGCCGGGCCACTGGATCGTACGCCGGGATCCTTGCGCTCTCGCTCATTCTCGCGCTGGCAGCGGGCATCCTTTCCGGAGTGTTCCGCCCCGTGTACACCGGACGGGTGCTCGAGGACGCGACAGTCATACTCGTGGCACCGGGATCCCAGGAGTTCGACACGTGGCTGGGGATGATCACCGGCAGTTCGATCCTCGGAATCATCGTCGCTTTGATCGCGTTCTTCGGTGCGCCGGAGCTTCTCGGCCCAAAGATGCTCGGTTGGGTGGCGTTGTGTTCGCTCATCGGTGCCTTCACCATCGTCGGTATCAGCGACGTTGCGGCGCATCTCGTGCATCCGGCACCCGCCCAGGAGGCACTGCAGATTGGGGAGGACTACGCCTTCGTCCCCCAGGTAACCCTGCACTGGGGTGTGATCATCGCCCCGTACCTAGCATTGTTGACCTACTGGTCGGCCGCCGTCCTCGTCCGGCCGGGCCGGACACCTGCCGATGATGGCTGAGCCCACATCCCTTCGGTGCCCGGTTGTGCCCGGCTGCTCTATGGCAACACCTCCCGGATCACGGTAATCGCTTCAACGACGCCCGTGATGCCGCATTCGAGCGCGGCCACCAATTGGGCGTCGGTGGCTCCGACCGTGACCGGGAACATCGCCACCGCGCAGACCACCACGCGTTCGGGGCCGTTTCCGGCATCCGCCTCCACGAGGGCCGCACGGGCGTTGACCGTCGAGCAGCGACGGTCAAATGCGGCGCACGCCAGCGCAGCCTCCCCGAACACAGCGGTCGCAGCTCCCTCGACGGGCACCTCCCACCGCGAGATGACGATGAGATCGCCCGCTGCGCCCGTCCCGTCGGTACCGATCGTCACCTGCACCTCGACCTCATCGACCGTCAGCGCCAGGGCGCGGAACTTCGGGTGGGGTTCCGCATCCCCGCGGATCCGCTCCAGGATGAGCCGGAGCCGGTACATGTCGAGTGGTGTGGGAACTGCCGGGAGTGCGGAGTCCGCGTCAGGAGAAGGAATGACGGCGCCCGCTACCGGCTGGGTCGCCTCCACCGCATCGGCGCGGAGCAGCTCCGGGGGATCGACCCGCGGCCCGGCCAGCTGCGGAATTTCATGGATGAGAGCGAGGCATCCGGTTATCACGAGTACAAGACCACGCTCGAGGAACGTGCGCAGCTGTGCGTCGGTGATCCCCGACTCGACGCACAGTGACGTGTGGAACCGGACGCTGAGGGTTCCGTCCGCCGCAACGGAAGGGTAGAAGCAGACGGGTAGCGAACGTTCCCCTCCCAGTGCCAGGGAGTCCTGCAGGACGGGGAGCTGTTCCACCCCAGTCCGCCCCCGGAGCCGTCCCTGGAGAACGAGGTGCAGTCCACCGTTGTCCCTGACCACGAGAAGCTCACCGCGGACACTCGGCCAAGCGATGGTGATCCGGTCACGGAACGACGAGTGAGACACCCGGAGCGCGTCCAGTGCCTCCCGGACCATATCGAAGGTCAGCGGCTTGGTCGGCTCACCGGAACGCTCCCGCTGTCGGCGGAATGCCCGAAACGGTGCCGGTCCGAGTAACCGCAGGAGAGTCAGCCGCAGACCCCGGTTGAGCCTGCCCGGTGGTGTGCCGCCGGTGAATACCGTGTCATAGTCGACGGAGAACAGGCTGGATGGGTCGTCCGGAATACCGCCGGTCGTTGACTCTGGTTCATGGTCGGCGGGAGAAGACGCCACGGGGTCAGTCCTCCGGCCATTCCACTACCGACACCCCAGTGACATCCTCGCTGATGGACCCGATGGCCAGCAGAATCCGCCGGAGCCCGAGGGAGAGGGTGTGTCGGAGCTGAGTGGACGTCAGTCCGGCGGCGGTCGGAATGGACATCTCCACCCGAACCTGGAGTCCATCATCATCGGTGTGACAGTAGGCTTTCGTCAGTGCAGATTTCTCGTTCCAGGTGTTGCAACAGAGAAATATCCGCATGAAGTCCCGGTCCGGATCGAGGTTGGGATCCCACATGCCTCGGAGAATGAGGGAGGGTCCGTTGTCGAGGTGGAATCCGATGAGAATACTGTTGACCTTGGTCGCGAGCCAACTCGCCCCCCTGTGCATACCGCGGATGCCGAGATCCGACAGCGTGGACTCGAGGCGGGCGAGATCGACCGGGACCGGGGAATCCGGGCTCGGGAGATCGGGGTCGCCGCCGGCGTCGGAGTTGACCCCGTCGCTGATGTCGCGGTCGTCGTCCCGGTCCTCCTGTTCACTCATGGTCGCTGTTCCCTCTTTTCCGTGGTGTGTGCTGCCCTCCGGAGCGGACCGGAACCGGAGTTCTCCGTGGAGGGCATCCGTGTCGAGCGCATCCCTCGGGGAAGGCGTCTGTTCGACAGGTTTCAGATGTGCGAACTCCGTGAGCATGTGATCGACCGCGAGTTCCGTGGACTGCATCGCGGTGCGGATGAATGTGCGCAGCTGTTCGTCGGTTGCTCCCGCACCGATGGGCAGCGACGTCCGGAAGCGAACCGACACCTCTCCATCGTCGGTGATACTCAGCATCACTGTCGGGTTGATCCGCTTCATGTTCCAGTCGGTGATGCTGTGTGCCAGGGCGTTGATGTCGGAGAGATCGAGCGTGCGACGGAGCTCGCCCTCGGCGATAAGGACCGGGGCATCGATCCGCCCGATGTAGACGAACACGCGGTGTGTCTCCCACGGCAGCAACAGGCGTTCACTACCGTGCAGGAACCGGTAGTCGCATGCGCCGACAGCTGCCGCCACGTCCTCCAGACCGATTTTCGTCGGTCCCGTGTGTCCCCCGGTGCGGTCGCCCATGATCTGCTTCACTCCTCACCGTGTGGTCATCGAACCTCTCCGCCAATATACGCGGGGCCGGGGATTCGGCCCCGCTTCCGGTGTCCCCGTGCTGTCCCTGGAAGTGGGGCCGAATACAATGACCGCAGACAGCGCCACTGTCTCCCACCGTCCTACCCGGGGTACTGTGGCGCCACCACCCACGCAGACACATGACGGGATGATGCAGGAATGCCCATGCTCACGCTCACCGACCTCACCGGCCAGAATCCGACCGCCAGTCATCTGCGGCGGACCCTGCCGCGGGGCGGAACGGACGTTGACTCGGTCCTCGACGTCGTCGCGCCGCTGGTCGCCGACGTCCGTGATAACGGCGCCGCCGCAGCACTGGCCTACGGACAGAAATTCGACGGGATCACGCCGGATAGCGTCCGGGTTCCCGCTGAGATTGTCCGCGCCGCTGTCGACACCCTCGATCCGCAGGTCAAGACTGCGCTGGAGGAATCCATCACCAGGATACGACGGGTCCACCGCGCCCAGGTCCCGGAGGGGCACACCGTCGAACTCACCCCCGGGGGAACCGTCGAGGAGAGATTCATACCCGTCGAACGGGTCGGGCTCTACGTCCCCGGTGGAAATGCCGTCTACCCGTCCAGCGTCCTCATGAACGTGATCCCCGCGCAGGAAGCCGGCGTGGACACCCTCGTCGTCGCTTCGCCACCCCAGGCCGCGCACGGCGGCTGGCCGCACCCCACGATCCTGGCTGCCTGCTCCCTGCTCGGAGTCGACGAGGTGTGGGCCGTCGGTGGTGCGCAGGCGGTCGCGTTGCTCGCGTACGGCGACGAGGATGGAGCCGACCTGGCCCCGGTGGACATGATCACCGGCCCCGGCAACATCTTCGTCACCGCTGCGAAGCGACTGTGCCGCTCGGTCGTCGGTATCGACTCGGAGGCCGGCCCGACGGAGATCGCCATCCTCGCGGATAACACCGCAGACCCCGTGCACGTCGCCTATGACCTGATCAGCCAGGCGGAACACGACGTCATGGCCGCCAGCGTCCTGGTCACCGACTCCCGGGAACTCGCCGACGCGGTCGACCGTGAGGTCGCGGCGCGCTACGGGGTGACCCGGAACTCCGAGCGGGTCGCACAGGCGCTGACCGGAACCCAGTCCGGCATCATCCTCGTCGACGACCTGGAGACCGGCATCCGCGTTGTCGACGCCTACGGCGCCGAGCACCTGGAGATCCACACCGACAACGCCGCGGACGTTGCCCGCCGCATCCGGAACGCCGGCGCCATTTTCGTCGGCCCGTACGCGCCGGTCCCGCTCGGCGACTACTCCGCAGGCTCCAACCACGTCCTACCCACCTCCGGGACGGCCCGCCATTCGTCGGGGCTTAACACCCGCACCTTCCTCAAGGCCGTCCACCTCATCGAATACGACGAAACCGCGCTCAAGGGGGTCGCGGACACCGTCGTCGCCCTCGCCGACGCCGAGGACCTGCCTGCTCACGGCGAGGCGATCCGCGCCCGCTTCGAGAACCTGCCCACCGACTCCACCACCGAGGACAACCGATGACCGACGCCACGACACCGCTCGCAGCGGACACTACGCTCGCGGATCTTCCCCTCCGGGACGCATTGCGTGGCGAACACGCCTACGGCGCACCGCAGCTCGACGTTCCCGTCCGGCTGAACACCAACGAGAACCCGTACCCGCCGTCGGACGCGCTCGTCGAGGAACTCGTAGACACCGTGCGTCGGCTCGCGGGCGAGCTGAACCGGTACCCCGAGCGCGACTGCATCGAACTGCGGGAACACCTGGCCGCGTACATCTCGGTGCAGACCGGTGTCGCCGTGACCCGGGATAACCTCTGGGCGGCGAACGGGTCCAACGAGGTGCTCCAGCAGCTGCTCCAGGCCTTTGGCGGTCCGGGACGTACGGCCCTGGGCTTCGTCCCCAGCTACTCCATGCACCCCATCCTCGCCACCGGCACACATACCGAGTTCCTCCGCTGCGAACGGGGCTCCGACTTCCGCATCGATATGGACCGCACCCTCGCCGAGATCGAGCGGCTCCAGCCCGATGTGGTGTTCGTGACCACCCCGAACAATCCCACCGGTGATGTGACCTCCCTCGACGACATCCGCCGGATCGCGGAAGCTGCGCCGGGCATCGTCATCGTCGACGAGGCCTACGCCGAGTTCAACGACGGTCCCTCCGCAGTGGAACTCATCGAGGAGTTCCCGTCCCGACTGGTGGTGTCTAGGACGATGAGCAAAGCCTTCGACTTCGCCGGAGGACGTCTCGGCTACTTCGTCGCGGCGCCCGCATTCATCGACGCGGTCATGCTCGTGCGCTTGCCGTACCACCTCTCCACCCTGTCCCAGGCCGCGGCGATCGTGGCACTCAAGCACTCGGGGGACACCCTGGCGACGGTCGCCCGGATAGCCGCCGAACGTGACCGCGTGGTCGCCGCACTGGAGCAGATCGGCTACGACGTCGTGCCGAGCCGGTCGAATTTCATCTTCTTCGGTCACTTCGATGACGCCGCCGCCGTGTGGCGCCGATTCCTCGACGCCGGGGTGCTCATCCGTGACGTCGGCGTCCCGCACCGGTTGCGCGCCACGATCGGTCTTGACGTGGAGAACGACGCATTCATCGCCGCCGCTCGGGATATCGCCGACGCAGCCGGTATCACCACCGGTGGCACGTCCACCACATAGAAGCCCACAGCACCCGCCACCGAGTCACGAGGAACGAGACGACAAGCCATGGCTGACCTGAACCACACCACCAGCAACGAATTCGAGGGCACCGACGCAAGCCGTCGGGCCCGAGTGGAACGCGCCACCCGTGAGTCGACCATCGCGGTGGAGATTGACCTGGATGGCACCGGCAACTGCGAGATCACCACCGGACTGCCGTTCTTCGACCACATGCTCACCGCATTCGGTACCCACGGCAGCTTCGACCTCACCGTCCACGCCTCGGGGGACACCGACGTCGATGCGCACCACACCGTCGAGGACACCGCGATCGTGTTGGGAGGGGCGATCCGGGAGGCGCTGGGGGACAAGTCCGGCATCCGCCGCTTCGGGTCGTGCCAGCTGCCGATGGACGAGACCCTGTGCGAGGCGATCGTGGACGTCTCGGGCCGTCCCTACTTCGTCATGGACGGCGAACCGGACCAGATGATCACCGCCGTGATCGGCGGACACTACGCCACCGTCATCAACCGGCACTTCTTCGAGTCGCTCGCCTTCAACGCACAGATCGCCCTCCACGTGCGGTGCCACTACGGCCGCGACCCGCACCACATCACCGAGGCCGAGTTCAAGGCGGTTGCCCGTGCGCTGAGGGCTGCGACGGAACCGGATCCCCGGGTCACGGGAATCCCGTCCACCAAGGGAGCGCTGTAACCGATGCCGGACCTTGTTAAAGTGGCAGCCGGACCGCAGGAAGGCTCCGGACACTGGCTCATCTACCTGCTGTTCATCATCGCCGGCCTCCTGGTCGGTGGGACCTGGGCGGCGTACCAGGCCGAGAACCGGGTCATGACATTCATCGGCGCTCTGGCTGCAGCCGTGGCGTTCGCCGCGGCGCTGCTGTGGCTACTGGGAGAGGTGGGTTAGATAGGTGAAGACGTCGGCGCGGCTGCTGTCCCGCGAGGAACTCGAGAAGCTCGACAACATGTGGGGCAGCCCGGCGCTGAAGACGACGCTGACCGCCGTCGCCGCCGCCTTCGCCTCCTGGTCGCTGATGCTCCCGGTGGTCCCGCTCGCGGTGATCAGTTCGGGTGGCTCCGACAGTCTCGCGGGTTCCGTCACCGGTGTCTTCATGGCGGCGACCGTCCTCACCCAGATGTTCACCCCGAAGGCACTTCGCCGGTTTGGCTACATCCCGGTGATGGTCGTCTCGGCTTTCCTCCTGTGCGTGCCCTCCGCGCTGTACGCCTTCTCCGTCGACGCGATCCCGGTGCTCACGATTTCCGCGGTCCGTGGCGTCGGGTTCGGTGCACTGACGGTCGCCCAGTCCGCGCTGATGGCGGAACTCGTGGCGCGGAGATTCCTCGGCAAGGCATCCGGGGCGCTGGGGCTCGTCGTCGGGCTCCTGCAGATGCTGTTCCTTCCGGCCGGACTCTATATTGCGGAGACCATCGGATTCACCGCGGTGTACATCATCTCGTCGGTGATCGGGATCGGCGCCACGGCATTGTGCTGGTCCCTGCCCCGGCTCTCCCCGGAGAAGCGGGAGTCCCTGCGCGGCACCGGATCGGTCACCGAGACCGGCTACTCCGTCGCCACCTGGAAGCTCATCACCGTTCCGGCGCTCGCGATTTCGACGATCGCCATGGGCTACGGCGCCATCTCCTCCTTCCTTCCTGCCGCCGTGAAGGAACTCGATCCGGCCAGCGGTGCCGTGGTCGGTGGCCTGGTTCTCGCGGTTGTCGGAGGATCCCAGATGCTCAGCCGCTACGGTGCGGGCATCATCGCGGATCGTCGTGGTGAAGCCGGGCGACTGGTCATTCCGTCGCTCGTCTCCGGGGTCGTCGGTCTGGCGCTGGCGACGCTCGTCCTCGCCGCAGGCATGAACCCGTGGCTGCTCCTCCTCTCCGCACTGCTGTTCGGCGCCGGTTTCGGCGCTGTTCAGAACGAGGCGCTGCTGATGATGTTCGCCCGCTTGCCCCGGTCCAAGGTCACTGAGGCCTCAGCGATGTGGAACATCGCCTTCGACTCCGGCACCGGCCTCGGTTCCGTGGTCCTGGGAGTCGTCGCCGCACGCGCCGCCTACTCCGGATCCTTCGGAACAGCCGCGGGTCTGGTGATTCTCGGCCTCGTCGTCGTACTCGCGGACCGGATCATCGGGCGGCACCGCATTGCCGAGTACAACAACACACGTGCCACCCTCCGCCGGGTTCCCATGGCCCGGACTGCGGTTCGCAGCGCCCGGGCGCTCGGCCGAGCGGGCATGAAACCCGTGCACGTCGCCGAGCTGCTCGCTAAGAGCACCCCACGTCCCCACGTCCGGCGACGCCCGGCGGGCATGAGCCGCGAGGAGTTCAACGCTGAACTCCGTGCCGAGGCCGCCGAGCGGCGCGCCCTGAAAGCCGAGCGGAAATCCGACCAGCGCGAGTACAGGGCCCAGGTCCGTGAAATCCGGGCGGCCGCCCGCGCCCACGTCGAGCGTGCCCGCAAGGAAGCTCAGGCGCATATCGAACGCGCCCGGGAGGAAGCCCGGGAGATGGAACGTCGGTGTCTCGCGGAACTCCGGTCATCGGGCGGCCCCGCCCAGGAACAGTGGGCGCGTCCCACGAAGAAGGCATCGGTGACACCGGTGGACCTCACCCCGCGGGATGGCGGACGGACTGCACCACCGAGCGGGACGTCGGATACCGGCGATCCGGTCACCGGCTCCCACACCCCCGATGACCCGACCACCGACTCCGACACAGATACCCCAGGGAGTACCAGATGACCAGCCGCAAGACCCCCACCGTGGCCCTTCTCGACTACGGCTCCGGAAACCTGCGTTCCGCACACCGCGCCGTTGAGCGCGTCGGAGCCGAGGTCACCGTCACCAGTGACCCGAGGACCGTACTGGCGGCCGATGGGCTCCTCGTCCCCGGCGTCGGGGCGTTCGCCGCGTGTATGGAGGGCCTGCGCAACGTGCGGGGCGCACGGCTTATCGGTGAACGGCTCGCCGGGTCGCGCCCGGTCCTCGGCATCTGCGTCGGGATGCAGATCCTTTTCGAACGTGGTGTGGAGCACGGAACCACAGCGGAAGGCTGCGGCGAGTGGCCGGGAATAGTGGAGAAGCTACAGGCGAGCATCCTGCCGCACATGGGTTGGAACACCGTCGACGCCCCGGAGGATTCACGGATGTTCCGGGGGATAGCGGACGAGCGCTTCTACTTCGTCCACTCCTACGCCGCCCGGAGTTGGGACATGCCGGGGGACGACGTGCTCACCCCGCCGGTCCTCACCTGGGGCGAGCACGAGGGTGACCGATTCCTCGCCGCTGTGGAGAACGGACCGTTGTGGGCCACCCAGTTCCATCCCGAGAAGTCCGGGGACGCGGGCGCCGAGCTCCTGCGCAACTGGATCGACACACTCTGACAGTCCACCACCGACGGGGGTGACATGCCCCGTCCCGGCACCGCTAGGATTGGCCCCATGAGCCTCACACTTCTACCCGCAGTCGACGTCGTGGACGGCAAGGCCGTCCGCCTGCACCAGGGAGAGGCAGGCAGTGAGAAGAGTTACGGCAGTCCGCTCGACGCCGCGTTGAACTGGCAGGACCAGGGGGCCCGGTGGCTGCACTTCGTCGACCTCGACGCTGCGTTCGGTCGGGGCTCCAACCACGAGATGATGGCGGAGGTCGTGCGCAGGCTCGACATCGACGTCGAACTGACTGGTGGTATCCGCGATGACGCGTCACTCGACCGGGCGCTCGCGACGGGTGCTCGGCGGGTCAACATCGGTACAGCTGCGCTGGAGAACCCGGAGTGGGCGGTGAAGGTCATCGGAACCCACGGTGACCGCGTCGCGATCGGCCTGGATGTTCGTCTCATCGACGGCGAGTGGCGTACGCGCGGTCGCGGATGGGTGTCCGACGGCGGTGATCTCTGGGAGATCCTCGAGCGCTTCGATCAGGCGGGGTGCAGTCGCTTCGTCGTCACCGACGTCTCCCGGGACGGTACCCTGACCGGTCCGAACATCGATCTCCTGCGGGACGTGGCCGCCGCTACGGATGCACCCGTCACCGCGTCCGGCGGTATCGCGGAGCTTTCTGACGTCACCGGTCTCATGCCGTACGTGGACGAGGGGATCGACTCCGTCATCATCGGCAAGGCCCTCTACGAGGGACGCTTCACGCTCCGTGAGGTGCTCTCCGCCGTCGCCGGCACCACCGATGACCTGACCGGGCGCGACTGACCGTGTCCGGGGATCTGGATGCCCGCGGGCTGCTCGCGGTGGCTGAGGCCGTCGCCGATGACGCGGAACGGATGATCCGCTCGTCGCTCGGACAGGCACGCGTCATGGAAAAGGGAGAGGGGGACATCGCCACCGAGGTCGACCTCGCCGTCGAGGAGGCCGTCCGGCAGCAGCTCACACTGCTCACCGGTATCCCTGTCTTCGGGGAGGAGGCCGGGGGAGAACTCAGCGCCGGGGCCGTCTGGGTTGTCGACCCCGTCGACGGAACCTCCAACTTTGCCGCGGGGAATCCGATGTGCGCGTTCCTGCTGAGTCTCCTCGTTGACGGCCAGCCCGTGTGTGCCCTGACCTCCCAGCCGGCGACGGGCCAGCGTTTCACCGCGTATTCGGGCTCGCCGCTCATGCGGAACGGGCGGCCCCAGCGACCGGTCACCGAGCGCGACCCGTGGATGAGCCACATCGGCTTCGGTTCGATCATCTCGCCCGTGCACTCCTCGTTTCCGACGTCGGCCAGGCACGAGCTGCTCGATCGACTGGGTTCGAAACACCCCCGGCTCCGGGTGACCGGATCAGTCGGACTCGATCTCGCGTTCACCGCCGCAGGGATATTCGGCGGTACCGTCACCTTCAGCCCGTATGTCTGGGACAATGCCGCCGGAGTCCTGCTCGTCCGCGCCGCCGGGGGAGTCGTCACCGATCTCGCGGGGGAGGAGTGGCGTCCGGACTCCTTCGGTGTGGTCGCCGGGGTGAAAGGTGTGCACGACGTCATCCTCGGTACGATCAGTGAGACCCTCGGCACCGACCGTTGAAAACGCTTCACCCGATCTGAGAAGGAGGCGGACGGAACTTGTCCGTAGCTGTCCGTATCATTCCCTGCCTGGACGTGGCTGACGGCCGCGTCGTCAAAGGCGTCAACTTCGCCAACCTACGTGACGCGGGAGACCCGGTGGAACTCGCCGCCCGTTATGACGCGGAGGGCGCCGACGAGCTGACGTTCCTGGACGTCTCGGCGTCGAAGGACGGGCGGGGGACGATGCTCGATGTCGTCCGGAGGACCGCTGAACAGGTATTCATTCCCCTGACCGTCGGCGGCGGTGTCCGGTCCGTCGAGGACGTCGACCAACTGCTGCGCGCGGGGGCGGACAAGGTCAGCGTGAATACCTCGGCGATCGCCCGGCCGGAGCTCCTCCGCGAACTGTCCGAACGCTTCGGTGCGCAGTGCATCGTGCTGTCTGTCGACGCCCGCCGGGTACCTGAGGGAGGAACTCCCCAGCCCTCCGGTTTCGAGGTGACCACCCACGGGGGCTCCCGGTCCGCGGGTATCGACGCGATCGAGTGGGCCCGGCGCGGTGAGGAACTCGGAGTGGGGGAGATCCTGCTGAATTCCATGGACGGTGACGGCACCAGGGACGGATTTGACCTCGAGCTCCTTCAGGCCGTCCGGGCTGCGGTATCGGTTCCAGTGATCGCCTCCGGCGGGGCCGGCGCCGTGGAACACTTCCCACCGGCGGTCGCAGCCGGTGCCGACGCCGTGCTCGCCGCCACGATCTTCCACTTCCGGGAGATCACCATCGGTGAGGTCAAGGATGCTCTCGCTGACGCGGGATTCGAGGTTCGGCGATGACCGTCAACCCTTCCGCCGGCTCCCGACAGGATGATCCCTCCCGGTATGCACTGGATCCGGCCATCGCTGGGCGACTGAAATTCAACGATGCGGGACTCGTGCCTGCCGTGGTCCAGGAGGACGGGACCGGGGACGTGCTGATGCTCGCGTGGATGGATACCCATGCATTGGCCTACACCCTTGCAACCCGCCGCGGTACCTACTACTCCCGTTCCCGCGGTGAGTACTGGATCAAGGGACTGACCTCGGGGAACGTCCAGGAGGTCACCGGTGCGCGGCTCGACTGCGACGGGGATACGATTCTGCTCACTGTCCGGCAAACCGGCGGCGCGTGCCACACCGGGGACCACACCTGCTTCGATGCGGATGAGCTGCTGTGAATACCGCACGATGGTCTCGGTCCGCGGCACTCATCGTCGGTGCCGGGGCGGTATCCCTGTGGCTTTCCTCCCGGTTGGTCTGGGTAACGGTCTCCGCATTCGATGACAAATCCGGTGATGCGGTCCGCGAACTACCCGGTGCCGTGTGGGCCTCGGAGGTCACCGTGATCGCCCTCGTTCTCCTCGCAGGCACACTGGGGGCATTCGCACTGCGTGGGGCCGTACGGAGGGGTATCGGAGCCCTGACCGCCCTCGCGGCCGTCGGAGCCAGCTGGGCACCACTGTCTCTGCTCGCCGGATCCCCGGATCCCGAGCGGGCCCGCATGCTGCTCACCTCGGGTGCCGCGACGCAGAGGGCCAATTCGCCCGTGACGTTGAGTGACTGGGCGACGGTCACCGGCTTGGATGTCCACATCACCGGACCCGTCGTCGCTTTCGTGGGGTGTGCGCTGGCGTTGGTCGGTGGGGTGTTGCTCGTCCTGCGGCCCGGCGCCGCTGCACAGCAGGCATCCAGTAGATATGTCACGCCGGGCGCCCGGCAGGCGCGGCTGGAGGAGGATCTTGAACAGTCGCCCGATTCGGGGCGGGTTCTCTGGGATGCGCTCGATGCGGACATCGATCCCACGGATGATTAAGGGGAGGATCTCGGGGGTACCGTAGAACGGTGTTATCGTGACTTCCCCTTGTACTGAAGGGGATAGTTTGGGGGTATGAGACCGCCGTCGGGCGCCGGGACAATTTCGCCGGATACCCGGAAAGCCGTTAGCCTTATGGCTGAACACCGGCGGGCTACCCGCCGGGGTAACGGACGCGGACGGATTAAACATGACCACGGTTTTCGACCAGATCATCGCCGGCGTCGTTGAGGACGTCGCCGCGCGGGAGGCTGTCGTGCCGTTCAAGGAGATGAAGGCCCGCTCCCGTGACGTCGAACCGGCACGGGATGCCATCGCGGCGCTCACCCGCCCAGGGTGTGGAGTGATCGCTGAGCTGAAACGAGCGAACCCCGTCCGCGGCCCGATCGCGCTCATCGAGTCTCCGGCGGAACTGGCGTGTGCCTTCGAGGCGGGTGGTGCCCGGTTGATCGGATGCCAGACGGAACGCCGACGCTTCCACGGGTCCCTTGAGGATATTCGCGCGGTACGCAGTGCAGTCACCGTCCCCGTGATGTGCCGGGACTTCATTCTCGATCCGTACCAGATCCATGAGGCTCGCTACTACGGGGTCGACATGGTGCCCCTCCTCGTCAGCGCTCTCGACCAGCCGCGTCTGGAATCACTGCTCGACCGTGTGCAGTCGTTGGGAATGACCGCGATGGTTGAGGTCCGTACGCCTCAGGAGGCGTCCCGGGCGATCCATGCCGGTGCGCGGGTGATCGGTGTCAACGCCCGGGATCTCCGGACGCTGACCATCAACCGGGAGGCCTTCGCCGAGATTGCCCCCGGGCTCCCCCGGGGTACGATCCGTGTCGCATTGTCCGGCGTCCGGACGACCCGTGACCTGATGAGCTATGCAGGCTCCGGAGCTGATGCCGTGGTCATCGGCGAGGAATTGGTCACAGCGGAGGACCCGGCGGGGATGTGTCGCAAACTCGTCGCCGCTGGCCAGCACCCGGCTTGTCCGTCTGCATGGTGGCCCTGAGACACACCTGAAGTTGCCGCCCGCCCCGGGGACAGTCACACTGGACCCTATGGACATCTCACCTGTAAAACCCAAATCTCCCCCGCGTCGGTGCGGTACGGTGCTCCGAACCTCCGTTGCCGCCCTCTCCGCAGCGGCCCTGGTTCTGACCGGCTGTTCCTCGACGAACGACGAAAAGGACGACACCGTCATCGGTGCGCTGTGCAACGCGTTCTACAGCCTTGCGGCGGCACAGACCGATGCAGGCAACGGACCCCTGCTGGCGGGCACACACGCCTACTTGGTCACGGCTCAGGACAAACTGCGTGCGGTTGAGGGAGACGCTGAGGGCGACGCCCTCGAACAGTACGAGACCGCGACGAAGCTCATCAACGCCGCCGTCGAAACCACCCCGGACACGACCATCCAGGAGCGGCTGACCACCGATGCCGAGGTTCCGCCGATGGCGATTGAAGGTGGCTCCGAGGGGGTTGAGAGCTTCTTCAACTACGTCGAGGGGCTCGAAGGCGAGCAGCGGGAGCAGTTCGACGCCGTTCCGGTGTGCGGCGCCTTCGATTCCAAGGTGGAGGTGTCCGAGGACCGAGTCGTTACCGCCTACGTCGACTTCATGAATCTGGCCCAGGGTGAGATCATCCGCGACAACGAGGATTTCGGCCGTGTCATCGAGATTCTCCCGCTGGAGAACCCGCCGCTGCCGGGCACGGAACTCCCCGCCATCAGCGCCGACGACTACCGCGTGATCGCCGAAGCGATCGGTGAAATCGCGGACGGCTTCGATGATTGGAAGATTCCGGAGGATGTGACGGACGCGGAGCGTCGTGCCCTTGATCCGCTGGTCTGGCACCGCCCGAAGCTCGCCGAGACCTACCGCGCGGCGGCGGATGCCGCGGCGGAGATGGCTGAAAACCCCAGTGAGGACAGCTTCTACGCCCTGATCAGTGCGGCACTCGAGTCTGGCACCGCGTCGTCCCGCGCGGTCCGGATGGTGCCGCCGCCGAACAATGCGACCGTCGAGGAACTCATCGCCCGGCAGGATGCGGCGGCGCCGGAGCAGGCTCCGGGAATGTCGGACGTCGAGAACGCGGGGGAGGCCTCGGAGGGTCAGGCTCCGGAGATTCCGGATCCGGGATTCCCCGGACAGGAAACGCCGGAGCAGTAGCCCGGTAACCAGGCTAGTGACGGACGGATGATCGGCCGTGAACGGGGCGCACCCACAGGGGTGTGCCCCGTTCTTCTTGGGCGGTCGGGTCCCAGTAGGGCACACTGGGCTGGTCAGTTCGACGGGAACCGGTCCACCCGGTAGTGACCCGTCGCCACAGTCACCGCACCGGCAGACAGGTTCTCATCTCATGTCCACCACACTTCTCGCCACTATCCCCTCACCGCCACAGGGTGTCTGGTACCTCGGATTCCTCCCGATCAGGGCCTACGCACTGTGCATCGTCGCAGGCATCGTCGCCGCCATCTTCGTCACGCGTGCTCGCTACGCGGCGAGGGGTGGCAACCCCGAGATCGTCATGGACGCCGCGGTCGTCTCCGTCATCCTCGGGATCATCGGAGGCAGGCTCTACCACGTCATCACCGACTACGACTCCTACTTTTGCTCCGACTGCGACCCGCTCGAGGTGTTCATGGTCACCAATGGCGGCCTCGGGATCATGGGGGCGGTCACGCTCGGTGCGCTTGGCGTCTGGATCATGATGCGGCGCAAGGGTCTGCCCTTCGCCCCGCTGGCAGATGCCGCGGCCCCGGGCATCATTCTCGCCCAGGCTGTCGGTAGGCTCGGAAACTGGTTCAACCAGGAGCTCTACGGGCGCCCGACCGATGTTCCGTGGGGACTTGAGATCTACCGCCGGGTCGACGAAACCGGTGCCGTTGCCCCCCTCACCGGGCGTTCCACGGGGGAGGTACTCACTGTGGTGCATCCGACGTTCCTGTACGAGCTGCTGTGGAACCTCGGGGTGGTCGTACTGTTGCTCTGGGCGGACCGACGCTTCCGGATGGGACACGGGCGGGTGTTCGCGCTCTACGTCGCCGCGTATGCAGCGGGTCGGTTCTGGGTTGAGCTCATGCGGTCGGATCCGGCCAACCACATTCTCGGGTTCCGGGTGAACACCGTGACGTCGACCTTGCTCTTTATCGGTGGAGTCCTGTTCCTGCTGTTGCTGCGGGGCAGACGCGAGGATCCGGAGATTGTTGATCCAAGAGGAGACGGATCCCGTGTGGCGGAGACCGACGCTGGCCGGGTCGACTCGGTGACCGGCATCGGCGGCACGGGCACCGACGACCGGAGCGGCGGCTCCCGTGTGTCGGGATTCATGCCGGAGGGTGACGGACCAGCAACGACACGATGAATTTTTCGCCCTGGCGACGCGGTGTGAGCAGTATCGCGGGCATCGGGTGACAGCCCGCCATTGCCGACTGTTTGCGCCCGAACGTGTCTGTTTGTGCCTGGTTGGGAGAGTATCGGGCGGGTCCACAGGGTGCTGTGTTGGGCCTCACAGACAGTCGGTGACGTGCGAAGGAGGTGACCAACAGGCTTCCACCGGCGACGTTTTCGGACACGGGGGACTACAGTCGGGGACGTGGATAGAAGAACCAAGATTGTATGCACCCTCGGACCTGCTGTCGCGAGCAAAGAAGGGATCGAATCCCTGGTTGAAGCTGGCATGAATGTCGCCCGCCTCAACTTCTCGCACGGCGATTACCCAGACCATGAACAGAACTACAAGTGGGTTCGCGAAGCGACCGACGCCTCCGGGCGCGCCATCGGTATCCTCGCTGACCTACAGGGGCCGAAGATCCGTCTCGGCCGCTTCGCTGACGGCCCGCAGATGTGGGCAACCGGCGAAACCGTGCGCATCACGGTCGACGATGTGGTCGGCACACACGACCGCGTATCCACCACCTACAAGAACCTTGCCAATGATGCCCAGCCGGGTGACCGGCTCCTGGTGGATGACGGCAAGGTCGGACTCGTCTGCGTCGAGGTCGACGGCAACGACGTCGTCTGCGAGGTCATCGAGGGCGGTGAGGTGTCCAACAACAAGGGTGTCTCGCTGCCCGGCATGGACATCTCCGTCCCGGCGCTCTCCGAGAAGGACATCGCGGACCTCAAGTTCGCGCTGAAACTCGGTGTCGACTTCATCGCGCTTTCCTTCGTGCGTTCCCCGGCCGACATCGAGCTCGTGCACGAGGTGATGGACGAGATCGGACGCCGCGTACCCGTCATCGCGAAGCTCGAGAAGCCCGAGGCGATCGACGCCCTTGAATCCATCATTCTCGCCTTCGACGCGATCATGGTCGCCCGCGGTGACCTCGGCGTCGAGGTACCGCTGGAGGAGGTGCCGCTTATGCAGAAGCGTGCCATCCAGATCGCCCGCGAGAACGCCAAGCCCGTCATCGTGGCCACCCAGATGCTCGATTCCATGATCGAGAACTCTCGTCCAACCCGCGCAGAAGCCTCCGACGTCGCCAACGCCGTCCTCGACGGTGCGGACGCCGTCATGCTCTCCGGTGAGACCTCCGTCGGCCGCGATCCGCAGAACACCGTGCGCACCATGGCCCGGATCGTGCGGACTGCGGAATCTGCGGGCAGCGTCCCGCCGCTCAGCCACATTCCGCGCACCAAACGCGGCGTGATCAGCTACTCCGCCCGCGACATCGCCGAACGCCTCAACGCAAAGGCCCTCGTGGCGTTCACATCCTCCGGTGACACCGCCAAACGGGTCGCCCGGCTCCATTCGCAGCTGCCGCTGCTGGTGTTCACCCCGGACCCGGCTGTCCGCTCGCAGCTGGCACTTACCTGGGGCGCTGAGACATTCCTCTGCCCGCAGGTCGAGGACACCGACGGCATGATGCGGGAGGTTGACAAGGCTCTCCTGGCGATGCCCGAGTACAAGCGTGACGACGTGATGGTCGTTGTCGCGGGAACCCCGCCCGGAATCCGCGGCAACACCAACATGATCCAGGTTCACCTGCTCGGCGAGAACGCCGTCACCAAATCCTGACCGATCGAAAGCCATCTCTGCTCAACTACGAGAACCCGGCCCGCGGACCGCGAGCCGGGTTCTCGTTGTCACAAGGGGTGGAAAAAGCACACCGGGTACACCCTCGCCCCCCGGTCGTGCATGGAAACGCGAACGCTAACGTAAGGTTGACCAAGTGATTTCATCAGGAAACGTCCATATATCCCACAACACCCCGACGGCGCTGCTGCCCCTGCGTCGTCTCGCACTGAATCTGCGCTGGTCCTGGCGCGATTCCACGCGCGAGCTCTTCGAGTCCATCGATCCCCTCCTCTGGGAGGAACTGGGGGAGAACCCCAAGATGATGCTGCACCGTGTGAGCCACTCCCGGTTGCAGGAACTCGCCGCCGACAAGGCCTTCATCGAACAGATGAAGGCCGAGGTCGAGGACCTCGACAACTACCTGGGCGGTGACTTCTGGTACCAGAAGACCCACTCCGCCGAAGCATCCTCGACGTCCACTGACCCCGTGGCGGCCTACTTCTCTATGGAGTTCGGCATCCACCCCTCACTGCCCATCTATTCGGGCGGTCTCGGTGTTCTCGCGGGAGACCACATGAAGTCTGCCTCCGACCTCGGCGTGCCTCTGATCGGCGTCGGCCTGCTGTACTCCTTCGGCTACTTCACTCAGTCATTGTCCGCCGACGGCTGGCAGCAGGAGCGCTACGAGTACCACAACCCCGAGGACCTGCCCATCGAGCGGGTCACGGACGCCGACGGTGAACAGATCAAGGTGACCGTCGCCTACCCCGATGGTCGCGACATCGTCATCGCTCTGTGGATCGCCCATGTGGGGCGGATCCCGCTACTGCTGTTGGACACGAACATCGACGACAACCCGCCCGGAATGCAGGAAGTCACCGACCGCCTCTACGGCGGCGACAGCGAGCATCGGATCAAGCAGGAACTCGTACTCGGTGTCGGCGGAATCCGCGCCGTCAACGTCTTCTGCGATGCCCGTGGGCTCGAACGCCCCCGCGTCGCGCACCTCAACGAGGGCCACGCCGGATTCCTGGGCCTCGAGCGGATCCGGGAACGCATGGAGGAGGGTCAGTCCTTCGACGCCGCTCTCGCTCAGGTCCGGGCGGCTAACATCTTCACCACCCACACTCCGGTTCCGGCTGGTATCGACCGATTCTCCATCGATCTCGTGCGCCGCTACCTCGGTGACGGACAGGATCCCTCCCGGCACCTGTGCCCGGGTGTCCCGATAGATCGAGCGCTGGAGCTCGGTGCGGAAGCGACCCCAGGATTGTTCAACATGGCGCACCTCGGCTTGCGGCTGTCGCAGCACGCGAACGGCGTGGCGAAGCTGCACGGTGAGGTCTCCCGCGGGATGTTCGCCTCCCTCTATCCGGGCTGGCACGGCGACGAGGTGCCGATCGGTTCCGTGACCAACGGCGTCCACCTCCCGACCTGGGTCAAGCCCGAGATGGCGGAGATCATCGCGAAGATATCCGGCGAGGCCGATCTCACCTCCACCGACGTCTGGGAACACCCGGACGCGGTGAGTGACGAAGAGCTGTGGTCCGCGCGCAACGGCCTGCGTCACGATCTCGTCGCCGTCGCCCGGGAAGCCGTCCACTCCTCCTGCCTGATCCGTGGGCAGCAGGAAGCCCAGCTGTACTGGACCCGCAATGTCCTCGACCCCGAGGTTCTCACCGTCGGTTTCGCGCGTCGCGTGTCCACCTACAAGCGGCTCACCTTGATGCTCCGCAACCCGGAACGGCTGCGGCGGATCCTGACGAACCCGGAGCGTCCCGTCCAGTTCGTCATCGCAGGCAAGGCACACCCACACGACGAGGGCGGCAAGCAGCTCATGCAGCAGGTCATCCAGTTCGCTGATGACGCGGGGCTGCGGGACAAGTTCATCTTCCTGCCCGACTACGACATCGGACTCGCAGGCTACCTGATCTCCGGTGCGGACATCTGGCTGAACAACCCGGTCCGCCCGCAGGAGGCCTCCGGTACCTCCGGAATGAAGGCCGTCATGAATGGTTGCCTCACCCTGTCGGTGTCCGACGGCTGGTGGGACGAGATGCCGCAGGAGGGCTACGGCTGGACGATCCCGACGGTGCACACCCAGGACTTCGACTACCGGGACAACCTCGAGGCCCAGGCCCTCTACGACCTGCTCGAGTACGAGATCGCCCCGCTGTTCTACGACCGTGACGACGAGGGCATCCCGCGTCGCTGGCTTGAGATGGTCCGCCGCTCGCTGACCACCCTGTCCCCGATGGTCACCTCCTTCCGCATGGTCAGGGACTACACGGAGGGGTACTACCGTCCGGCCGACGCTTCCGCCCGCCTCATCATGGCGAACGACGGCGACGCTGCGGCGTTCGTCGACTGGATGGAGCGAGTCCGTGGGAACTGGAACTCCGTCCAGCTGCGCGATCTCAGGGTCAACGGTGTTCCCGCGCAGTCGGAGGGTAAGGTCCTGGCCGGTGACCCGATGACGTTCACCGTCTCCGCCGATCTCGGTGGCCTGACGCCGGAGGACGTGACCGTGCAGCTGGTGAAGGGGCACCGCACGCCGGTCGATACACTCGAGCCCACCGAGGTGTTCGACATGGCGCCCGCGGATGGCGGGTACACCGTCACGCTGCCCAGCGATCGGCCCGGGGACGTCGGCTTCACTGCCCGTGTGATCCCTTCCCACCCGCTGCTCGTCAGCCCCGCGGAACTTGGTCGGATCACCTACCACGCTTGATCGACCCGCCGTGCCGCAGGTGAGTGCATACGCGCGGTACAGGCGACGGCGCCCCACGGCCCTGTCCGGATGAACCGGAGAAGGTCGTGGGGCGCCGTTCTGTGTTGTGCCCGCTATCGGTCAGCGTCCGAGATAACTCAGTACTGCCGCCGCGGCGGCCCGGGTTGAGGCGTCGACCGTGGGGGCGTAGTCGGGCAGGAACGTGCCGGAGTGGTTCGTCGGGATGTCCTGGTTGATCCGGCCCGCGGCGGCCGCAGCGGCCCACTGTTCACGGGGGGTCGCACCGACCGTCCAGAACAGGTAGGGGACCTTGAACGCGTTCGGGATATCGCAGAAGTCTTCGGAAGCCGTCCACCGTCGGGCGTCGACGGAATCTGCACCGAACACCGCGTCGAAGGTCGCCCGGACACGCCGGAACACCGCCGGATCGTTATCGGTGAGGTCTCCGTGCGCCGAGTAGGCGAACTCAGGTTCCCGCTCGCATCCGCTCGCCATACACTCGGCGCGCACCACCCGCTCGATGGCCCGGTGCACCCGGTGCTTCACGTCGTTGTCGTAGAACCGGCAGTTGAGCACCAGCGTCGCAGTTTCCGGAATCGTGTTGTTCGAGTGTCCGGAACTCAACGTGCCCACGGTGATCACCGCGAAATCTTCCGGGGAGACCTCCCGGCCGACGATGCCCTGGAGTCGCACCACGACCATCGCCGCGATGAACGTCGGGTCGATTGAGTTGTGCGGCATGGAACCGTGTGCACTGCGGCCGTGGATCGTCACCGTGATCGTGTCGCAGGCGGCCAGAGCTGCACCGGGCATCGACATGACTGTGCCTGCGGGACCCGGGACGATGTGCTGTCCCAGGCACACCTGGGGGCGGGGGATGATCTCCATGAGCCCGTCGTTGACCATGGCGATCGCACCGTTGGAGTTCTCCTCCGCGGGCTGGAACAAGGCGATGAAGGTACCGCGCCACGCGTCGCGGTGCTCGTCGAGGACCTGACAGGTACCCAGCAGAGCCGTGGTATGCATGTCGTGTCCGCATGCGTGCATCACCGGGCTGACGTAGCCGTTGTCCTGCGTGTGGATGTCGGTCGAGGCGAACTCGACACCGGTCTCCTCCTTGACGGGGAGCCCGTCGAAGTCCGCGCGCATGAGCACACAGGGCCCCTCGCCGTTCGTGAAGACGGCGACGATACCGTAGCCGCCGATGTGGGTGGTCACTTCCGCGTCGAAGCGAGTCAGTTGGGTGGCGATGCGTTCGGCGGTCTCCTTCTCGTGTCCGGAGAGCTCGGGATGGGCGTGCATCTCTCGGTAGAAGTCACGCTGCCAGGACAGGTCACTACCGTGGGCCGCGAGGAGCGCCGCGACCGAGGCCGGCGCTGCGGTGGTGGTAGGGAAATCTGTCTCCGTATTCTCCGCCATGTGTGGAGTACTCCTATCGAAGTTTTCGTTGGTTCCGGGAACAGGTGACGATTCCCGTGGGAACAGGGAACGGTCATCCCGGGTTGGGCCGGATACCGGAAATGGTCACTAGGGGGGTACCGTGCCGAATATCGTGACGGTACCCAGTAGTCCAGATATACCGGAAGAACGGGTCCGGAGCGGTATGTTTTACCGTCCGTACCGGACTTCCGGCGACACCGGGATGCAGCTCGCGAATGATATCCGCTGCCTACCGGCTGGTGGGTGGGGCTCGTTCAGTGCCTGCTGAGGAAGGGGTTGTACCGGAGACTGTTGCGTTCCAGCCGGCACTCGGTGGCGATCCTGAGGCCCGGAGCGATGGCGCCGTCATCGCGCAGGCGATACATCGCCGCCACCATCCGGTCCCTGATCGACTGGGGAGAAATAGTGTTGAGGTAGATTTTCGTGCCGCCCTCGAATCCCGCGAGGGTAGACACCCGCCACTTGATAACGACGCGCCACGGCATCGGCATATCCAGGTCTATGGGCTTGTGGTGCCACTCCTCGTTGCACGGGACGCCGGGGCCGGCGGCGGCGTGACAGGCGTGGATGAGGTCGCTCATCGCCCGGACCTCCTCGTCGGACTGCAGCCAGGGCTCCGGTGTGGCGGACTTCGAGTAGATCTCCAGCGTCGGGTACCGGTGTCCGATTCCCGCGAAGCAGATCGCGTGGTCGTTCTCGGCGATGGTCAGGTTATGGTAGGCGGCGTAGTCCACCGCCAACTCGTTGTACATGTTCGGGTTGGCACGCAGCTGCGCGATCTCCGTGTCCGCCTGGACCCCGCGCTCGTCGATGGCGACGAGCTGCTTGTGCAGGTGGTCGAACGAGGCTCCCGCGGGTTTGAGCCAGTTCTGGAATACCGCCACGTACGGCGTGTAACGGTTCCGGGCGTAGAGATCTGCGGTGGATGCGATGGTGAAGCGGATCAGCGCGGCGTGTTCCTCGGGGCTGAGCGTTCCGGAGGACGCGAGCTGGCCGGAGTCGGTGGCTCCGGGTGCGAAGTGGTTACGGGCGATGATGACGTCGTGTCCTCCTGCGAAGAAACCGCCGGCCCGTTCGAGGAGGTCGGATTCCGTGAGATCGGCGACCTCGTCCGCGGCGAGGACACCTGATGCGCGGAGCCTGGTCTCGACGGTCCGGCGCACGTGTTCCCGGCCCTCGGCGTCCGCGATGTAAGCGGCCATGCGTGCGGACGTCGCGGAATCCATGATGAATCCGTAGTTCGCCCGCCAATAGTCGTAGGAGACGATCTCGAAGAGGTTGGGCACGCGGCGGAACTCGGCGGTGGTGTCGTGCAGCTGGTGGGGGAGCAGACCGGTGATGATCTCCCACCCGTCGTTGCCGGAATTGTGCCCCGTGTGCATACCCCCGGTACGTACCATGCGTGCCTTCTCTGGGGGAGTCAGCAGCAGGTTGCCGGGGCAGAACGCGCAGTGGCGGTCGGTGTCGATCTCCACGAGGGGGGTCGTGGTGGTCGCGGGAACTGACAGGGGCCGGTTTCCGCGTCCGGGGACCGTCCACACCTCCGTGCCGGTGAACGGGTTGACCTGCTTGATCGTCCCGTCGGCCATTGTCGTGAGCGGCGTCTGTCGGGTGGAAAAATAGGGGCTCATAATTCTCCAGATTATTCGCTAGTGTGGCGGCATGCCCACGATAGTTTTTGATTGCCTGGTTCCCGACATCGAGGCCGCAGGCTTGTCCGAGCGCTTCAGCCGTGCGACCGACGAACTCGTCGAGGCCGGTGACATCGAGGCCGCCGACGTCGTCTTCGATGCGTCCCCGCGCGTGAATCCGGATCTGGAGGTGGAACTCCGGAGGATCTACCGTGTGGAACATGCGGACGTCGAGATGGCCGATGCCTCGGTGTGCCGCTACCGGATCGAGTTGGCCGGGGTTCGCGGATCCGTGAACCAGCTGGCGATGACGCTGTCCCGGCTGTTGACGCCGCCCGCGGTTCTGCCGCGGGATCGAGTGCTGCTGGAACAGGAGGCTCTGTATGAACTGCCCGCGACCTATCCCTGGGCGGTGCAGGTTTCGAGGTGACGTTCCGCCAAGCGCCGCCCGGCCTCACGCAGCTGGGTCTCGGTCCGGTGCGGAGCAGCGGCGTCGCCGCGTGGACTGAGCTCGATGCCGATCACCCCGTCGGGTAGTTCTGTCCGGATCTCCCCGGCGACGACAGCAGCCGGGACCCCGGCTGTGCGCGCGATGTCGAGAACAGTGCCCACGACCTTCCCGGTGAAACTCTGTCCGTCGACTCTGCCCTCGCCGGTCACGACGAGATCGGCGTCGGCTGCGAAGTTGGGCAACCCGACCGCCTCTGCGACGGTGCGCGCCCCCGGTCGCAGGTGGAGGCGTGGTGCCCCGCCGGTGACGACGGAACTCAGCCAGTGCAGGCCCACGGGCACTGCCCCTGAGGCGCCGTAGCCGGGTGTGCGCGGGTCGATCCCGGCGAAGGAACAGAAGTGGTCCAGCCCGGCGTCCAGGCGTCTGATCAGCTCCGGATCCGCGCCTTTCTGCGGGCCGAAGACCGCGGCGGCTCCCTCGGCGCCGGTGACGGGGGCGGTGACATCGGCGAGGAGGGTCCATTCGGCAGCCGCGGCCCGCACGTTCAGCTGCGCGGTGTCGATGTCCGCCAGCTCCGCTAGGTGCTCGCCCCCCTGAGGCAGCGCCCGTCCCGTGGCGTCGAGGGGCTGTGCTCCGAGGGCGATGAGAATTCCCGTTCCGCCGTCGACGGTCGCGGACCCACCGAGCCCGAGGACGATGTGGGCCGCGCCGCGGGAGACCGCATCCGCGATGAGAACTCCCGTTCCGAAGGTGTCACCGGTTCCGGGGACCGGTGTGTCGGCGACCGCGGGAAGCCCGGATGCGGCGGCGACGTCGATGTAGGCCTGCGGGACGCCCGTTCCGCCGCCGGTGGCGTCGAAGACGTAGGAGGCCTCGGTGAGCCGACCGGCGGCGGTGACCGTCGGGAGCGTGCACACCTCGCCGCTGAAGCAGGATGCGGTGCCCTCACCTCCGTCGGCCATCGGAACGAGGATGATCTCGGCGTCGGGACAGACCTCGGTGAATCCGGCGCCGATCCATTCTGCGGCCTGGGGCCCGGTTGCAGTGCCCTTGAAGGAGTCGGGTGCGAGGACCACGGTGGGGCCCGAGGTTCTGGCGTCAGGTGTGTTCGGTGCGGTCACGACGTTGTCTACCTCTTCGGATCAGTCCGGTCCGGCGTATCCGGACGCTACTGTGGGGCTATGGGAATCAGATGGGGGTCAACCGGGTCAAGGATGGCCACCGCGGCACTGATCGCCGGTGTAGTCAGTGTAGTGGGTGGAGTAGTCGGAAGCGCGGTGGCGCCCGCAGCGTCCTTCGGCGGTAACGGAGTCACCGGGCCACGGAACATGGATCTCGCCGGAGCCCGGGTGGTGGAACGGACGATGGGTTATCCGCCGCTGGTGCCGGAGGGCGTCAATGACCCCGGGTGCCGGGTGTCCCCGGGGCGGGAACGGGCCGTCGTCCTCGTCCACGGTACGGACTCGACGCTCTACGCGGACTATTCGTTGCTCGGTGCGGAACTGGCCGATGACGGGTGGTGCGTCTACGGCATGGATTATGGACGTGGCCCGGGGCCGGATGATGGGTTCGGGTGGCGGACGATCGCGGAGTCGGCGGCCGAGCTGGATGCCACGGTCACCGCAGCGCTCCGATCCTCCGGCGCCCGGGAGGTGTCTCTGATCGGGTTCTCGCAGGGGGCGACCGTCGCGCGTTACTGGACGAACGTCATTGACGGCGGCAAATACACCGCGACCTGGATCGGACTGGCTTCTCCCACCCGTGGTGGTGGGCCGGACGGCCTGACTGGTCTGGTACAAACGGTCCCGCAGCCCTTCCGGGATGCAGTGTTCTCCCCGTCGCTGCAGGATCTCCTCGTCGGCTCGCGGTTCCTGATGGATTTCAACGCTGCGGGGGAGACGGTCCCCGGTCCCGCGTATGTGACGGTGTCCACGCGGTTCGATGAGATGATGTGGCGGTCAGACCTGCAGCCGATCCATGGGGAGCGGGTACGGAACATCGTGCTGCAGGACCTTTGTCCGGAGAATCTCGGCGGGCACATGCTCATGCCGTACAACCCCACCGTGGTGGCTCTCGTCAAATACCTGTTGGTCGATTGGCAGGCCGGGGGTGGGGAGGGGGAGATTTCGTGCGGTCCGGTGCCACTTGGGACCGGAATTGGGACCGTCGTGTTACAGACGAACCTCGGAAAACTGCAGGGTGTGCCACATAACAGGGAAGCTGTGATCTATGACACACAATTTTGAGTTGCATGACAGGTATTGCCAGTCAAGACTGGAGTAAACCCCGTCGCAGCACCGCGGCCCACGGGGTCCCGGATAGCCCCGACCCGCCCCAGCGTGGGACGGGGGACGCCGGTTTTGGGACGGCACCGCCCGTCCCCTGTCGTAACCGGGTCGCGGAGACAAGGAATATAGCCACATGAACGTTGACGAACAGGTTTCCCAGTACTACAACACGGTGCTCAACCGAAACCCCGGCGAGGCTGAGTTCCACCAGGCTGTCGCCGAGGTCCTCGACTCCCTGAAGATCATCCTGGAGAAGGATCCGCACTACGCCGCAGAAGGCCTCATCGAGCGGCTCTGCGAGCCCGAGCGTCAGCTCATCTTCCGTGTGCCGTGGACCGATGACGAGGGCAAGGTGCGCGTCAACCGCGGTTTCCGTGTCCAGTTCAACTCGGCGCTCGGCCCATACAAGGGCGGCCTGCGGTTCCACCCGTCGGTCAACGTCGGAATCATCAAGTTCCTTGGCTTCGAGCAGATCTTCAAGAACTCCCTGACCGGTCTGCCCATCGGCGGCGGCAAGGGCGGCTCCGACTTCGACCCCAAGGGCAAGTCCGACGCCGAGATCATGCGCTTCTGCCAGTCCTTCATGACTGAGCTGCACCGCCACATCGGGGAGTACCGCGATGTCCCCGCCGGTGACATCGGGGTTGGCGGCCGGGAGATCGGCTACCTCTTCGGTCAGTACCGTCGCCTCGCCAACCAGCACGAGTCCGGTGTCCTCACCGGCAAGGGACTGAACTGGGGCGGGTCGCTCGTCCGCACCGAGGCCACGGGCTACGGCCTGGTGTACTTCACCAAGGAGATGCTCGCCGCACACGGTGAGTCCTTCGATGGCAAGAAGGTCATCGTCTCCGGTTCCGGAAACGTTGCCATCTACGCCATCGAGAAGGCTCAGGAACTCGGCGCGACCGTCATCGCCTTCTCCGATTCCTCCGGCTGGGTCGAGACCCCCAACGGTGTCGATGTCGCCAAGCTGAAGGACGTCAAGGAAACCCGCCGCGAGCGGATCTCCGCTTATGTTGACGAGGTCGAGGGCGCGACCCTGCACACCGACGGCTCCATCTGGGATCTCCCGTGCGACGTTGCCCTACCCTGTGCCACCCAGAACGAGCTGGACGGCGAGCACGCCATCAAGCTCGCCGACAACGGCTGCAAGTTCGTCGCCGAGGGCGCCAACATGCCCTCCACCGCGGACGCCGTCGAGGTCTACCGTGAGCGCGGTGTCCACTTCGGCCCCGGTAAGGCCGCCAACGCCGGTGGCGTCGCCACCTCCGCACTGGAGATGCAGCAGAACGCCTGCCGCGACTCCTGGACCTTCGAGTACACCGACAAGCGTCTGCATGAGATCATGAGCAACATCTTCCGTCTCTGCGACGAGACCGCTAGGGAGTACGGCCACGAGGGCGACTATGTCATCGGCGCCAACATCGCTGGCTTCAAGAAGGTCGCCGACGCGATGATCGCCCAGGGCATCATCTAGTCCACGGCCCTCCGTCAAGATCACGCGCGTGATCACCACGACGACCCTGTTCCCCGACCCGCCAGTGATGGTGGGAAGACCCGGGAACAGGGTCGTCGTGCGTCTGCGACTGTCCGGGCTGCAGAATTCGTACTGTGTCCTCACGCCACGGCGACGATTGTTGGGTACCGTAAGGGGCATGTACCGCGTATTTGAATCCCTTGACGAGCTCAACGCCACCGTGGAGCAGGCTTACGGCGTGCCGATGTCCTCGAACTGTCTCGTGCCCCGGACGGAGGTGCTCCGGCTCCTCGACGACCTGCGTGAGGCCCTGCCGCAGGAGGTCGACGACGCCCAGGATGTCCTGGACAAGCGTGATGAGCTGATCCGCGGTGCCGAAGAGCAGGCAGAGTTCCTGGTCACCGAAGCGGAGAATGAAGCCTCCGCGCTCGTCTCCACGGCACGCACGGACGCCGATGCCATGGTCGCCGACGCGGAGAACCACGCAAACCTCCTTGTCGCCCGCGCCGAGGAGGAAGCCGAGCGCCTAGTGAGCGATGCGCAACGCGAGGCGGAAGCGACTGTCGACCGCGCCAATGCCGAGGCGGAACGTCTCGTGGCCAAAGGAAACGAGACGTACCAGCGCAGCGTCGACGAGGGCCTCGCGGAACAGCACCGCCTGGTCAGCGACTCCGAGGTGGTCCGCCGGGCGAACGAAGAGGCTCACCGGATCATCGACTCCGCGCACGCCGACTCCAACCGGCTGCGCAGCGAGTGTGATGCCTTCGTCGACACGAAGCTCGCCGAGTTCGAGGAATCGCTGTCCGCGACCCTGCGGAGCGTGTCCAAGGACCGTGCCGCACTCCGCCGAGGCGCCGGTGCTGTCGGCCATGGTGACCGCTCCGGACACCGGGACCGCCCCGAGCGTCCCGAGCGCGGTACCCGCTACTCCGCACGCGGCTACGTGGAGTAGTCCCCGTCCGGTGGGGTCCCGGTCTGCGGCATCTGGGCGGTTACCCGCTCAGAGGGTAGGCTGTGGGACGTCATGAACTCACCATTTGTATTTGATGTCGCAGCCCTGCTGCGCTCCTCGGCCACACCAACCCAGCGCACCCAGACCGGCCCCAGTCCGCTACGGATCGGGCTCCCGCTGGTCGCTATCGACGAAGGCGCCGACGTCACCGTCGATGCCTTCCTCTCACCGCTCGGTGACGCCGTCCTCGTCGACGCCACCGTCACCGCCCCACTCATGGGTGAATGCGCTCGCTGCCTCCGCCCCCTGGATGTCGAGCACTCCTTCCACGTTAACGAGGTGTTCGCCGCCTCCGACGATTTTGTCAGCGGCGACGCCGCGGACGATGACGCGGATGAGAACCCCCCGCGGATCGAGGGAACGGAACTCGACATCCAACAGGCGCTGACCGACGTCGTCGGACTGAACCTGCCCTTCTCTCCGACCTGCGACTACTTCGGGATCGGTGAATGCGACTCCGAGCACACCCCGGAACCCGACGGTGTATCGGGGGAGGACGAGAAGAATCTTCCGGACCCCCGCTGGGCAGGCCTGGAGAAGTTCCGGTGAGCCCCCGCAAACGGCTCACCGGAATAGAGGCACTCCAGAAGTCTTTCGGTGCCGTCGACCATGCGCCCCTGCTGGCCAGCTTCGGGGTCGAACTCCCCGAAGATCTGCTCCGGCTCGCGCTGACACACCGTTCGTTCGCCAACGAGAACGGGCATCTTCCCAACAATGAACGCCTCGAATTCCTGGGCGATTCCGTACTCGGTCTCTCCGTCGCGGACAAGCTCTACCAACTGCACCCGACGAGGTCGGAGAGCGACATCTCCAAGATGCGCGCCTCCATCGTGAGCCGGTACGGACTCGCTGAAGTCGCCCGAGACATCGGCCTCGGTCGATTCATCCTCCTTGGCAAGGGAGAGCGGGCCAGCGGTGGCGACGACAAGGACTCGATCCTCGCGGACACCACCGAAGCGCTGCTGGGAGCGATCTACCTCGAACACGGCTTCGAGGTGGCTCGCTCCGTGGTACTTCGGCTGTTCTCCCACCTCATCGAGACGGCCGCGGCCACCGGCGTGCACAACGACTGGAAGACGTCCCTGCAGGAACGACTCGCGGAGCGGAAGCTCCCGATGGCGGAGTATTCCGTCACCTCCGAAGGGCCGGATCACGATCGTCAGTTCACCGCGCGGATCACCGTCGCGGGCCGGGACCTGGGCGCGGGACACGGAACAAGCAAGAAAACCGCCGAACAGGACGCCGCGGCGATCGCGTACGCGCGACTGCGCGACGAGCTCGACTTCGGGCCCGATTCCCCCGAGACCATCGCCCGGGAGGCCGCCTCCGGCCGGAACCGGTCCTGACGACCGTCCATGCCTGAACTCCCTGAGGTAGAGACCGTCCGATCGGGCCTCGCAAACCTAATCACCGGGGCGCGTATCGACCGGGCTGAGGTGCTTCATCCCCGAGCGGCACGCAACAACGCCGGCGGGCAGGGAGAGGTCTCCGCAGCCCTCAAAGACCGACTTGTCTCCTCCGTCGAACGCCGCGGCAAGTTCCTCTGGTTGGTCCTCGCCCCGGGGGACGACGCGCTTCTCGTGCACCTCGGCATGAGCGGACAGATGCTGATCAAGGATCCCGGGGCGGGGGAACGAGACCCGAACCTGCGACATCGGCGGGCGTTCGCCGTCCTCGATGACGGCCGGGAAGTCTGGTTCGTGGACCAGCGGACCTTCGGCTACTGGTCCACCGGCCCCCTCGTCGACGGCCGGTCCACCGCCGGTCCAGATACCAGGAGGGTTCCGCTCCGGGTCGCCCACATCGCCCCGGACCTGCTCGAACCCGATCTCGATCTCGGTACCGTGGCACGAACCCTGAAAACCCGCGACACCGAGATCAAGCGACTGCTGCTCGCCCAGGAGATCGTCTCCGGGATCGGGAACATCTACGCCGACGAGATGCTGTGGCGGGCGCGGGTCCATCCCCGGCAGCGCGCCTCACGCATGTCGGTGACGCGGATCACACACCTGTTGGGGGCGGGTATCGACGTCATGCGTGACGCACTCGCCCAGGGCGGAACCTCGTTCGATGCGTTGTACGTGAACGTGAACGGTGACTCAGGATATTTTGACCGTTCGCTCAATGTCTACGGTAGAACCGGGAGGGACTGTGTGCGCTGCGGTTTTCCCGTGACTCGTGAGCAGTTCATGAACCGGTCCAGTCATTTCTGCGGAAATTGTCAACGAAGATACTGACTTTTTGCCTAGTTTTAGGTTAACGTTTCTCCGCATGGAACAACTTCAGAACTTCATCGGCAAGTTCAACGACACATACTGGCAACTGGTCCTCGTTCTACTCGTCGGCGCGGGGCTCTACTTCTGTTGGACCACCCTCGTGGTCCAACTGCGGTTCATCCCGGACATGTTCCGTTCGATCGTCGAGCGGGCCCCCGCTGAGAAGGGGCAGAAGAACATCTCGGCCTTCAAGGCGTTCACCGTCTCGGCGGCGTCCCGTGTCGGTACCGGCAACGTCGCCGGTGTCGCCATCGCCATCGCCGTGGGTGGTCCCGGAGCGGTGTTCTGGATGTGGATGCTCGCTGTCATCGGCGGTGCGACCTCATTCGTGGAGTCAACGCTCGCCCAGGTGTACAAGGTGCGGGACAAGGACTCGTTCCGTGGTGGCCCCGCCTACTACATCACCAAGGCGCTCGGTTGGCGCTGGTTGGCCGTCACCTTCGCGGTGCTGATCACCCTCACCTATGGCTTCGTGTTCAACGCCGTGCAGTCGAACTCCATCGCCGCGTCGATGAGCACCTCCTTCGAGGCGTCCAACCCGACCGTCGTCAAGGTCATCGTCGGCGCCGTCCTCGCTCTGGTCACCGCCGCCGTGATCTTCGGTGGTATCCAGCGGATCGGTGCCGTCACCCAGATCATCGTTCCCATCATGGCGGTGGCCTACATCATCGTCGGATTCATCGTGGTCTTCATCCACATCGGCGAGGTTCCGGCGATGATCGGCAACATCTGGGCCGAGGCCTTCGGCTTCCGGTCGGTCTCCGGTGCCGCGATCGGCACCGTCATCATGAACGGCGTCCGCCGGGGCCTGTTCTCCAACGAAGCCGGTATGGGTTCCGTTCCTAACGCTGCGGCGACCGCAACGGTCTCGCACCCGGCGAAGCAGGGCCTCATCCAGACACTGGGTGTCTACTTCGACACCGTCGTCGTCTGCTCCGTCACCGCGTTCATCATCTTGCTGTCCAAGCCCGAGTACGGCGAGGGACACGGTGGCATGGAACTCACGCAGAACGCTCTCGCGGACAGCGTCGGCACGTGGGGAATCCACTTCCTCACCGTGATCATCATTTTCCTCGCGTTCTCTTCCGTGATCGGCAACTACTACTATGGCGAGGCCAACATCGAGTTCCTGACCGGGTCCAAGTCGGTCCTCAACGGTTTCCGTGGCCTCGTGGTTCTCTGCGTCTTCGCGGGCGCGCTCGGTTCCGTCCCGCTCGTCTGGGCACTGGCCGACACCTTCTCCGGCCTGATGGCCACAGCCAACCTCATCGCCATCATCCCGCTGGGTGGCGTGGCCGTCGCGCTGCTCAGGCACTTCTCGGAGCAGCGGGCGAAGGGCCTCAATCCCGTGTTCCACCGGGACGATCTGCCCAAGCTCCGTGGCTGGGAGAACATGGAGTGCTGGGACGGCACCGATGCCATCCTCCAGCGTGATGAGCGTTACGACGAGGTCTCGCGCCGCGTGAAGTAGGCGCAGCGATCTCCGTCAACGGGGCACCATCCGGTATGCCGGGTGGTGCCCCGTTCCGCGTGTCTATTCCTCGGTACAGTGAACGGCAGGACAGATCTTCACCACGCTGATGATCACGGAGGACTGGTAACGATGGGTGCAGGGGATACGACGAGGCTCACGGCATGGGTGCACGGACACGTCCAAGGGGTCGGGTTCCGTTGGTGGACCCGCTGCCAGGCGAAGGAACTCGGGCTCGCCGGTTCCGCGACCAACTATCCGGACGGGCGTGTGCTCGTCGTCGCGGAAGGGGATGAGCGGGCGTGCGTCGCGCTCCTCGATCGGCTCGCCGAGCAGCCCAGCACCACCCGACGCCCCGGGCGGGTCGACAAGGTGATCGACCAGTGGTCCGAGCCCCGGGGCGAATCGGGATTCACCGAACGATGAGGATACTGATGCGCCCGCTGATTCTCGCTTCGGTTGCGGTTGTCGCGATGCTCGCGGGATGCTCGCCGCAGGGTGCTGACACCGATCCAGCACGACCCGCATCATCGACCGCTTCAACTGCGGAGCTCCCGGACGAAGGCGATGACGCGGGAACCGGTGTGGTGCCCCTCGCAGAGTATCCGGTGGACAGGGCGTCCGACAGGATGCGCGACGAACATATCGCCCGCATCGAGGACCATGCGGTCATCGATCAGCGGACCATCCGGATCGCCGGGATGACGGGCACCGCGCGGTGTTTCGGAGTCCGACCCGTCGTGGACGAGACCGACAACGAGGTTCGGCTCGCGCTCGTCGCCGGAACCCTTCCGGGCACGGACGGCCCCTGTACCGAGGAGGCGCGCTTCGCCGCCGTCGACGTCCCGCTCTCCCGTGATCTGGGGGACCGGGAGATCGTGCTCCTCGACGAGCTGGAACCGGGGGAACTCACCCGAAACCGCTGACCGGGGCCGGTGCTACTATTTTCCGGTGCATCTGAAATCGTTGACGCTCAAGGGATTCAAGTCCTTCGCGTCTGCGACGACCCTGAAATTCGAACCGGGCATCTGCGCCGTCGTCGGCCCGAACGGGTCGGGTAAATCCAACGTCGTCGACGCGCTGGCGTGGGTTATGGGGGAGCAGGGCGCGAAAACCCTGCGCGGCGGGAAGATGGAGGACGTCATTTTCGCCGGGGCTGGCGACCGTAAACCGTTGGGCCGCGCCGAGGTCACCCTCACCATAGACAACGCCGACGGTGCCCTCGACATCGACTACTCCGAGGTCTCAGTCACCCGCCGGATGTTCCGCGACGGCGCGAGCGAGTACGAGATCAACGGGACGAAAGCCCGACTGATGGACATCCAGGAGCTGCTGTCCGACTCGGGCATCGGCCGGGAGATGCACGTCATCGTCGGGCAGGGGCGCCTCGCCCAGATCCTCGAAGCCAAACCGGAGGAGCGGCGCGCCTTCATCGAGGAAGCCGCCGGTGTGCTCAAGCACCGGAGACGTAAAGAGAAGGCGCACCGGAAACTCGTCGGCATGCAGGCGAACCTCGACCGGCTCACCGATCTCACCGGTGAGCTCAAACGTCAGTTGAAGCCGCTGGCCAGGCAGGCCGAGGCCGCGAAGCGTGCGGCGACGGTGCAGGCCGAACTCCGTGACGCCCGGCTCCGGCTCGCCGGTGACCGCCTGGTGCGGTTGCGCGCCGACGCCGAGGATGCCGAGGCAAAGGCGGAGCTGCTCGCCGCTCAGGTCCGCAGCGTCACCGAACAGCTTGAGGAAGCCACCGGCAGGCAGCTCGAGCTGGACGAGGAACTCGCCCGCATCACGCCCGAGGTCGAGGCCGCCCAGAACCTGTGGTTCACCCTGTCCGCGCTGGCCGAACGGGTGTCTGCGACGGTACGTATCGCCGCCGACCGCGCCGCGAACCAGGTTTCGGACATCAGCTACTCCGGCCCGGACCCCGATGATCTCGCCCGGCGCGCGGACCGCGCCGATGAGGAACTCGCTGGTCTCGAGGAGGCCGTCGAGATGGCCACCGAGCGCCTCGAATCCATCCGCGGGGAGGTCGAGGAACGCGAACAGACCGCCCGGGAACTCGAACGCGAGCACCTCGCGCAGATGCGGGCCATTGCCGACCGTCGTGAGGGCGTGGTCAGGCTCCTCGCCGCCGAGGAATCCCAGCGCAGCCAGATCGAGGCCGCCGACGCCGACATCGAGCGGCTCACCGAGCAACTCGAGGAGACCCTCGGGCGGGCCGATGCAGCGCGGGCCGAGGCCGAGGTGATCGCGTCCCGCATCAACGAGACGACCGGCGACCGCGAACCACTGGAACAGGCGCACACCCGAGCGTCCGCAGAGGCACAGGCCGCCGACGCGCGCCTCAACCAGTTACGGGACGCCGAACGCACCCTGGAACGTCGGGTGTCCTCGCTGACCTCCCGGATCGACACCCTCGAATCCACCGTGCCCACCGTCGACGCAGCCGAGCTACTCGGTGACGGCTTCGCACCCCTCGCCGCCCTCATCCACCCGGCTGCGGGAACGGAGAAAGCCGTCGCCGCGGCCCTCGGGACCGTTGCCGAAGCCGTCGCCGGAGACCTCGAAGAGAGCGTCCTCCGCCGCCTGTCCGACGCGAACATCCCCCGGACCACACTCATCGACACGACCGGCACCGGAAGCGGGGATTGGCGCCTCGACACCGATCTGCCGCCCGGATGCTCCTGGCTCCTCGACCACCTGGAACTCGATCCCGGTGTCCGCGCAGCCGTCGTGAGGCTCCTCGTCGACGTCGTGCTCACCGATGATGAGGCGGCGGCACGGCAGGTGATCAGCGACGACCCCAGACTGAAGGCCGTCACCCGTGACGGCACACTCCGCGGACACGGCTGGCTGACCCTCGGCCAGGGAGCCGGAACCGCCGTGGAGATCACCGCGCAGATCGATGCCGCCCGCGCGGAACTCGCCACCGCCGAGGCCGAACTCGCGGAACTCGCCGGGACGCTCTCCGGCGCCGAGACAGCCGCCGAAGAGGCGCGGGTTGACGCGGCCGCCGCGAAAGCCGCCCTCCGCGAACACGACCGTGACCTCGAGACCCTCAACCGGGATGCGGCACGACTGGCCAAGAGCCACGACGCGGCTCGGGCCGAACACCAGCGCATGGCGTCGCGCGTCACCGCAGCGGAACTCCGCCGGAATGAACTCGCCGAACAGCTCGAGGAAACCCTCGACCGCCTGGCCCGCGTCGAGGACACCGACGAACCCGACGAGCCTTCCACCGCAGCCCGCGACGAGGCGGCATCCGCCCTCGCCCAGATCAAGGCGATGGAGGTCGAGGCCCGTCTCGCGCTCCGCACCGCCGAGGAACGCACCGGGCAGGTGCGCGGGAAAGGCGATGCGCTGCGCCGTCAGGCGGAGCACGAACGGCAGGCGAAGGCCCGTCACGAGAAGGCGATGGCTGCCCGCCGGGCGGCGGCCGAACTCGCTGCCGCCGTGGAACGCGGTGCCCGTGAGGTCGCGGACCGCACCGCGGACGCCACCGCGCGGGCTGCAGCCCAGCGGGACGAACTCAACTCGGCGCGGGCGGGTATCAGCACGCGGCTCGCCCGGGCCAAGGACGAGGTCAACGCCGCCCGGATGCACCTCAACCGGCTCACCGACACCGCGCACGCCTCCGACATCGCCCGCAGCCAGGCGCAGGTGCGCATGGAACAGGCCGAGGAACAGATCACCGGGCAGCTCGGCCTCACCGTCGACGTGATCCTTGCCGACTACACCCCGGGGGAGGACTTCGACCGCGCCGCCGAACAGAAACGGCTCAAACAGGCGGAGAAGGACCTCGCCTCCCTGGGCAAGGTCAACCCGCTCGCCCTCGAGGAGTTCAAGGCCCTGGAGGAACGCTACGAGTACCTCTCCACGCAACTCTCCGATGTCGAACAGGCTCGCCGTGACCTGACCGGTGTGATCGAGGAGGTGGACGCCAAGATCCTCCAACTGTTCACCGACGCCTGGCGCGACGTTGAGGACGAGTTCCCCCGCGTCTTCGCAACTCTCTTCCCCGGCGGGGAGGGGCGGCTGGTGCTCACCGACCCCGACGACATGCTCACCACCGGCATCGAGGTGGAGGCCCGACCACCCGGGAAACGGGTCAAACGCCTCTCTCTGCTGTCCGGCGGGGAGAAGTCCCTCACTGCGCTGGCGATGCTCGTCGCGATCTTCCGCGCCCGGCCCAGTCCCTTCTACGTGATGGACGAGGTCGAGGCCGCCCTCGACGACGTGAACCTGCGCCGCCTGATCAACCTCTTCGAGGAACTGCGTGAATCCAGCCAGCTCATCGTGATCACCCACCAGAAACCCACGATGGATGTCGCCAACGTGCTCTACGGGGTGACCATGCGCGGCGACGGAGTGACGCGGGTGATCAGCCAGCGCATGTCGCCCACCACGCGTGCACGGGACGGCGCCACCGAACCCGCCGACACCTCCACCTGAGCAACAAAACCAGCCGATCAGTGCAGTTGATCCGCGGTTTCGATGGTGCCCGCACGCGACATGGACGCGGACGCTAGAATCAACTGGCCTGCTCGCCGCAGGCACACATCAACCGCCACACATTCCAAGGGGCACACACCACGTTATGAGCGGCAGCACCAATCCGATCGCGGACCTGAACGATTCCCTCCTCGGCTGGGCTTCCCAGACCGAACTGAAACTTGCGCAGGTCCTCGCTGACCGGGACCGGGTCACCGGAACAGGGCTGAAGTGCGATGACATCGAGTGCATCGAACGCTTCTACGGCACGTTCCTGTCGCGGCAGATGGCGGCGGGTGCGACACTCGACGCCCTGATGGATGTCACCCCGACGGTCGCCGTCGTCACGCTGGTTTCCCGGGCGGCACGGATGACCGACCAGACCAATTTCTTCGTCGAGTACCTCCATGGTCTCGGGCTCGCCCCGACGAACGGACTCGATGAAGAGCTCTCGGGAGTGACGATCGACCTTGTCCGCAGGGTCGGGCTTGTGGTTCCCGAGAAGCTGGATGACCCGGTGCTGCTGCTCGCCGCGCACGCCGGGATCACGGGTAATGAGGTCCCGGGGCTGCTGGAGCTTCTCGATGTCCTGCAGGACGCAGGGCACGAACTCACCGGTGCAGGCATCGTGGACATGCTCGCCGATGGCAGTTACGTGGGATTCCTGCCCGCAGAGGACGAGGAATCCGACGGGGAACTTCTTCCGGTCACCGTCGGTGTCGCCGCAGCGGCACCCGAGATGCTCACCGATGTCATCACCCGGGTCATCGACCTGCGCGAACTGACCCGGACCGATCCCCTCGGATGGCGCGCTCTGGACACCGGGCGGGACACCCAGAATAACGGATCGCTCCCCGTCCTCCTGCGGGGAACACTCGCTGCAGAGCTTAGGGAACGGCCCGTCGGAACAGAGAACCGGGGGTCCGCCGTCGGCGTGGCCACCCGCGAACACACCCCCCGCATCATCTTCGACGCGGCACGCGGCAAGGTGTGTCTCCGGCTTCCGGAGCAGGCGCTGCCTGAAGGACAGGACGCCGAGGTCCAGTGGCGCGTATCGGTCGACGGCACGACCCGGATCTACCGGACCGGCCGAAGCTGGGGCGAGACCGGAGGATACTCCGAACTGCTCGACCTCCACGTTGAACGTCAGCTCCGTGAACTCACCGTGGCGGACATCACCAACGAGACGACCTGGGTCGTGCCGGTCGTCGACTCCGAGGATCCCGTCCTCGTGTTCTCGGTGAAGGGACAGAACCTCACCGAACTCGCCTCCCTGCACCACCCCGAACTCATCGTCGTCACCCCCGATGACTCCCGCCTCGTCGATGTCGTCACCGGCGACGACATCCCGGTCATCTCATCCGGGACTGTCGACGGCTGGGCCGGCTGGACCGCGCGCCGCGTGGACACCTCACAGGCCGCATCACTCCAGGTGCTACGGCCGGGCCAGACCCCCTCACCGATGCACAACGTGCGCTGTGTCGACCCCCGTCAGCGGGTCATGTTCCGCGACCCCGCCGCACCGGTGGCCGACCTCCGCAGCCTCGGCGGACTGCCCATCCACTCCGCGTCACTCCTCGCCGAGTTCCCGCCCACGGTTTCCGGGGCCGAGGAAACCTGGTGGCTGTCCATCTCCGCATACGCGGGAACCGGGCACGCCGGCGATGAGGTCGCACCCGCCGAACCGCTCATCATCCCCGCCGAAGGTGGCGTCTTCGACATCTTCGACCCCGAACTCTACGACGCACCCTGGGTCGGGGAATACCTCGTCCGCCTACGCGGCCCCCGCAATGAATCCTTCCGTCATGAATACGCCATCGTGGAAGGGCTGAACGCCTCCACCGACATCCACGGAGCCTGCCGTTCCGTCCGCATCCCGGCCGCGGGAGGCCTCAGCGAAGCGAGCTGCACCGTCCGCGCAGGGGCCAAACCGTTCACCGCGCAGCCCCGCACCATCCACGTCGACCCGGAGGAAGCCGGCGGCGGCACCGTCATCACCACCGACGAAGGCGATGCGATGCCCCTGCGGTTCACCCCGCCCCGCCTGACCTTCGAGGTGCCCCTGACCACCCAGCCGCCGATGTGGCGCACCACCCGCCTCATCTGTGGTGCCCGCCAGTTCGACGCAGACGGTACCCTCCGCATCCGGGCCACCGGGGAACTCGGCGATCCGAAGGTCACCGTCCGCAACCACCACGGCGCACCACTGCGCACCGTGCGGCTCACCGCAGAGGACGGTCGCACCTACACCGCGCCCATGACGCAGCTCGCCGCGTCTACCGCCGTTCTACCCGGCGGGCGCATGGAGTTCGAGTGGACCGACCCCCGCAGCGACCGGCGGGTCTCTGTCAACCTCGCCCTCATCGATTCCACCCCGCACGCCACCGGCGTCACGGTGGAGGACGGTCACCTGGTGTTCGAGGGGCTCGCCCGCGACCGGAATCTCGCGGCCTGGGTGTGGCCGGCAGCCGCGCCGTGGGTGTTCGGCCGCACCATCCCCGTCACCGGCCAGCGCACCGAACTACCGGCTGACCTCGTGGACGCGGGCGATCTCACCGTCCAACTCCACTCCGCCGACCCGTTCTCCGTTCTCCGCGCGCCCATCGTCCCCGGATCCACCGCATTCACCGTGGCCCAGTCCGGGCACTACACGGGAAGCAGCGAACCACTGAACGAACTCTCCGCGTTCCTCTCCGGAGACTCCGACACAGCCCCCACCGATACCTCCGTCATGCCCGTACTCTGGGACTTCCTCGCCGGATTTACACCCGAGGTCACGGCGCCCACCGATCCGGAGAACGAAGCGGCAAACGCAGCCATCCAACTCCGCAGGGCGGTCAGCACCGCACTCGCGGCGAACCCGGCGGCCGCGCTCGCCGGACTCTCCGCATCCCTCGTTCCCAGCGAAGCGCAACCCGGAAAGGTCGTCGTCTCCGGGCTCGTCCACGGCCCCTTCGCCGCACCCGCCGCCGACGCAGACGATGGCACGGATGCCGACGCAGCCGACGCCGACGCAGCCGATGCGCAGGACACGGACGTCGCCATCCACCGAACCGCGTGGATCGGAACCCTCGAACTCCTGGCGCAGCTCCCCGCCGTCCACACCGCAGTCGAAGAGGGCGAACCGCGTGCCCGACTCCGCGCCCTGCTCGACCGGCTGGCGGAGGTCGCCGGAAAGCGGCTCGTGGAGACGCTGTCCACGGGACGCGACGCCACCCTCGACACCGCGTGCATCGACCAGTCCACCGTCCAGATCGCCCAGATGGATGAGGCCCAGCAGGAATCACTGCTCAAGATGTTCTTCGCCCAGGCCGAGATCGTCCCCGGCCCCATCATGGACGACAGCGCCCGGCTCCTCGCCGTGTTCGAGACGTTCAACAAACGCCACGAACTCAACGCCCTGCTCGCCGACCGTGAGATGGTCACCTCCGCCGCGGCCCTGATGAAGGCGATGCGCGGCGCGAACCGGCGCCTGTACTCCTCGGCTCGGGTCCGCTTTGACAAACTCGAGGGCGTGGACACCGACTCCGGCGCGAACACCTGGGCACTCGCCCCCGTCGTGTCCCTCGTCTTCGCGCTCGCCGCCCGCATGCACGCCCACGGGCTGATGGGTAAATCCAAACTGCTCACCGCAGCGACCCCCGGATGGAGCCGCCTCGCCGACCTCACCCCGGACCTCGTCACCGGCGACCTCATCGCCGCCGAGGCGATGGTCCTCGCCGTCACGAATCCCGGGATCGGGGACTAGGGGAGGGAGGTCCATCCGTGTCGGTGGTGGCGGCAGTCAGGAGTTAACCGCCGCGACTTCGTGCAGGGTCAGGACGTGGACGAATCCGCGGGTTTGCGCAGGATGCCCGCGACACCAGCAAGGAAGATCGTGAGCAAGATCCAGGAAAGCCCGGCGGTGAACGCAAAACTCAGGCGCAGCCAGATCGGGGTGTCATCAGCCAGCGAACATTTGGTTGTCGCCCCGGGGAAACTCGGGATCGCGTTCTTTCCCGCGTATTCGGTGATCCGCCATCCGTCCCGGCAGACGTCCCGCACCTGATCCGCAGCCTCCAAGTGGTCGGCCTGCCACCACGTCAGTAGCCACGTCAACCCGAACAGAAGCACGATCCATACCAGTGCGTACCAGGGACGTTCGCCGTATCCACTCGTCACATGCAGCATCCACCGCCCCGGCCGGGACTTGAGCGGCATATTGTTCGTCACCTGACTGTGCGAATACACCCGAAGATGACGTGCACGGTGGGGGAGACCAACACGATCGAAATACCGCGCCAACTCCATGAACGGCTGAGGAGAGAACTCATTGTCCGGTGTTGTGGCGAGCCACTTCTTGGCGGTCTCCGGATTAGTGTGCAGAGCTCCTGCTATTGAATCCACCTTCCAGCCGGTTGCCAGAATTTTTCCATGCCTGGGTTCAATCACGTCTGGGGGTTGAAGGTATGAAATCCTGGTCTTTGCCAGTCTGATTGATCCATCAACGGTCTTGTAGTTAAGAAACAGATTGGTGATGGTGGCGCCGTCGAGTTTGAGGGCGTGGCCTTCGGGGTTGGTTAGTGTTGCGTCGGTGAGGTCGAGTCGTCCGTTGATGGTGGCGTCAGGGGCGCGGACTTCGCCTTTGGCTTCGAGCTTTTGGGCGAACAGGCTGCCGGTGATGGTGGCGCCGTCGAGTATGAGGGCGTGGCCTTCGGGGTTGGTTAGTGTTGTGTCGGTGAGGTCGAGTTGTCCGTTGATGGTGGCGCCAAGGGCGCGGACTTCGCCTTTGGCTTCGAGCTTTTGGGCGAATAGGCCGTCGGTGATGGTGGCGCCGTCGAGTATGAGGGCGTGGCCTTCGGGGTTGGTTAGTGTTGTGTCGGTGAGGTCGAGTTGTCCGTTGATGGTGGCGCCAAGGGCGCGGACTTCGCCTTTGGCTTCGAGTTTTCTGGCGAATAGGCCGTCGGTGATGGTGGCGCCGTCGAGTTTGAGGGCGTGGCCTTCGGGGTTGGTTAGTGTTGTGTCGGTGAGGTCGAGTTGTCCGTTGATGGTGGCGTCAGGGGCGCGGACTTCGCCTTTGGCTTCGAGTTTTCTGGCGAACAGGCCGCCGGTGATGGTGGCGCCGTCGAGTATGAGGGCGTGGCCTTCGGGGTTGGTTAGTGTTGCGTCGGTGAGGTCGAGTTGTCCGTTGATGGTGGCGCCAAGGGCGCGGACTTCGCCTTCGGCTTCGAGCTTTTGGGCGAATAGGCCGTCGGTGATGGTGGCGCCGTCGAGTTTGAGGGCGTGGCCTTCGGGGTTGGTTAGTGTTGTGTCGGTGAGAGCGAGTTGTCCGTTGATGGTGGCGCCAAGGGCGCGGACTTCGCCTTCGGCTTCGAGCTTTTGGGCGAACAGGCCGCCGGTGATGGTGGCGCCGTCGAGTTTGAGGGCGTGGTCTTCGGGGTTTGTCAATGTTGAGTGCTCGACAATAAAAAAGCAGTCAATTTCGGCCCGATACGCATTAAACTCGCTTGATATATGAACGTTTGAAGCGCTGAAGCCTCTTTTTATTTTTGTGCAGAAAAAATTGAGGGCTGGTTCGATTGCGCTATTTATGTTGGTTTTCTCAATGATGAATGAACCATCGATGCAGGAAAGCACCAACCTGATTGATTGTATCGTGCATTCGCTGAAATAAAGGGAATGGAAGTTTGCGTACTTCGCCTCCACGGGAAGAGGGAAAGTGCAGTCCTCGAAGCTGAGGTCATGGTTTATCGTGTAGTTATTTAGCTTCAGCCCGCCGGCGAAATAGGCGCCCCGGATCCTCATCCCATCGGGGTGGGGTGTGATGTCGGGATCGCGGAGCACCTCAAGCAAGGCTGTGGTGAAGTCGAGCCAGGCCCCAACGTCGGGTTTCTCGCCGGGTGTACAGATCAGCGCTTTGCCCGTTCGCAGTGCGTCGTAAATATCGTCCCTGCTGGGTACACGTGTGCTCACCTTGCAGAGTATAGAGCTGTGAACGTGCTTTCGGGGAGATGTTTGAAGCATTCGGGAGGGGCCGTTCCCACCCATCCGCAGAATCAGATGATCGGCGACTGTGATCGGTTGACATCTCTCCGGCGAGGCGTCACAAGCGTACGTCTCCCGGATGTGAAACCATGTACGCATGGACAACCTGCAGAACGTGATGGATCAGTTCGCCACGAACCCGACCTACCAGATCATCGCCGGCGTCGTGCTGGTGCTGCTCATCCTTATACTTCTCATCGTCTGGGGCCTGAAACGCAAGAAGGCCAAGACGATCAGTTTCGGCGAGGAGGAGGCCGAGGAGCCGAAGGAGCTCACCCAGGCGGAGAAATCGGGTAACTACACCCCGCAGGGCGGTTTCAACTTCGCCCCTGCGGTGAAGGAGAAGAAGGCGGAGCCGCAGCCGGTGCAGCGCAGTGGCGCCGCGACGCCGGAGAAGCCTGCCACGTCGCAGGCTGAGGCTGCTGCGTCCCTTCCGGATCGGGATCGCGAACAGACTCCGGCCCCGTCGAACCCGGTAGCCGAGGAACAAGCACCGCAGGTCACGCCGATTCCCGCCCCATCCCCGGAAGCACAGCCGGTGCGTGAACCCGAGCCGGAGCCCGCACCTGAACCACAGCAGCACTCCGAACCGCAGCGCACCCCGGCACCGCCGACGGACGCAGCACCCGTCGTTGATCCCCAGGTCCCGGGACAGTCCTCAGAGGCGGGGGAGACCCCGGTCCACCGGTTGGCTTCCGGTGAGTCCGTGACCCCAATTCCGGCCCCGGCTCAGAACGAGACGATCGTGAAAAAGGCCGACACCACCGATGAGCCGTCCGGCGCTGAACCCGCAACCCCGATCTTCCGGGAGCTCGCCGACGACACCGATGCGGTCGACGCCGACACCTTCGCCGCCGAGGACGATAAAGCCGACACCGCGGAGGAGCCAGAGAGCATTGAGGAAGCCACCGACGACGATCCGCGCGTGATCGAGGCCGCTGTAGCGGCCGAGTCCGCGCAGGCCGCCGCCGAGGCTGCGGAGGCCGCGCTCGTCGAGACGCCCGCCCCCGTAGAACCCGCACAGCCGGAATCGGTGGATGCCGCCACGCAGCGCAACATCGACGAGATCGCCCCCGCGGAGGGCAGGCTCGGCAAGTTGCGGGGAAAGCTGGCCCGGTCGCAGAGCGTCATCGGCCAGGGCGTGCTCGGCATCCTCTCTGCGGGTGACCTGGATGAGGACGCGTGGGAGGAGATCGAGGACACGCTGCTCATGGCGGACCTCGGCACGCCGACGACGATGCGGGTCGTGGATCAGCTCCGGGACAAGATCGCAGCGCGCGGTGTGTCCAGCGAGGCGGAGGCCCGTGCCATGCTGCGTGAGACCCTAATCGAGGCATGTAAGCCCGAACTGGACCGCTCGATCCGTGCGATGCCGGCAGACGGCAAGCCCGCCGTCGTTCTCGTCGTCGGCGTCAACGGCACGGGTAAGACCACCACGACCGGCAAGCTCGCCCGGGTGCTCGTGTCGATGGGGCACAACGTGCTGCTCGGCGCCGCCGATACCTTCCGTGCCGCCGCCGCCGACCAGCTCGAGACTTGGGGTCGCCGGGTTGGCGCGCAGACGGTGCGCGGTAAGGAAGGTGCGGACCCGGCGTCCGTGGCCTTCGACGCCGTCGCCCGTGGCGTGGACGAGGGCGTCGACGTGGTGCTCATCGACACCGCCGGTCGCCTGCACACCTCCACCGGCCTGATGGACCAGCTCGGCAAGGTCAAGCGCGTCGTGGAGAAGAAGACCCACGTCGATGAGGTCCTGCTCGTGCTGGACGCGACGGTCGGGCAGAACGGCCTGACCCAGGCCCGTATCTTCCGCGACGTCGTCGACATCACCGGTGTGGTTCTGACGAAGCTGGACGGTACCGCCAAGGGCGGCATCGTGTTCCAGGTCCAGGAGGAACTCGGTGTTCCGGTCAAGCTCGTCGGACTAGGTGAGGGCGCGGACCACCTGGCGCCGTTCGAGCCGGAGAGCTTCGTCGACGCCCTGCTCGGCTAGAAGCGCATGGGCAACTCGGGACAGAGTTGAATGATGGGGTAGAGAGACGCCCCGGGAAGCACCTGCTTCCCGGGGCGTCTTGCACTCAAACCGCGCTAGCACACGGTTGATGTGGGGGTTGATCAGCGGGCGGAGGAACCACCGGGGATCAACTTGGCGATCTGCGGCGGCAGAACCGTGGAGGTGAGGAAGTGGAACAAGCTGCCGAAGATGGTCACCATGACGCCGAGGAAGGAGAAGATTCCCGTGAACGTGGAACCGGTGGACGTGGAACCCGAGAAGATCGTTGACCCGTCCGATTTACCGGAGCTGGTCTCGCCACCGGACATCGGCGGGATGTGGATGAGGTTCTTCGGGGTGAGTTTGACGATGGAGTCCTTGTCGGCTGCGTTGCCGATGGCGGGCTTGTTCACGACATAGACGGTGCCCTTGCCGTCGGTCGCCAGATGGTTCGGATTAAAACCAACATCCAGGTTGGCGACGACCTCAAAGGTCTTGGCATTGATGACGGTCGCGCTCCGGCTGCCCCGGTTGATCACGTAGACGCGGTCAGTCACCGCGTCGTAGAGTGCGTCCAGAGAACCTGCGCCGGTGCGGATGGTCTTTAACAGTGCGCCGGTGTTGATGTCGAAGACATCGACGGAGGACGGGATCTGGCTGGCGACGAACAGATGACCACGCCTGGTGTCGAGGCCCACGCCGCCACCACGATAGGCATCGGCGTTCGGGAGGTTGACGATGTCGGCCTGGCCGGTTTCGACGCTGATCTTGGCGGCCTTGCCCGTCTTGAAGCTCACGGTGTAGATGGATTTGGTTGCGGCATCGAAGCGCAGTTCCATGTGACCGGAGAATCCGGGAGTCTGCAGCGGGCTGCGAACGTCCAGTGAGTCGCCGCCGAATACGACGATCTCTTCTTTACCACTGGTGGGAATGGATACGTATGCGTAGCCGGTGCTCTCATCGACGGCGACGGCGCGCGGGTGGGGGGCGAGGCCTTTATCGAATGCCTTGAGTAGTTCACCTGTGACGGTGGAGTACACGGAGACCGAGTCATTGAGGGTGTTGGTGACCCACAGGCGATCACGCACATCATCGACTGCGACGCCGAACACACCTGCCGCGGGGGAGCTCATACCCTGCGCATCGACGGTGGCGAATTCCTTCTCGGGCTCCAGGGTTTCAGGATTGACCTTGAAGATGGAGGAGGTCTGGTCGCCGAAGTTGTTGCGGGTAACGAACACGGCATGCTGCTTTGCGGAGTAGGCCATCTGGTAGAGGCCGGGGCCGAGTTCGCGGGAGGAGACGTTGTACTGGTCGGAACCAAACAGTCCTAGTCCGGGGGCGATGGTCCCGGTCTTGGCCAGTGTGACGTCAGCGTCGGACCCGGCGACGCGGACGGTCACCGCGATCTTCTTGCCGATGAGTGAATCATCTGCGGGGATGCTCAGGTCGGGAACGGTGATCGTGCCGCTTTCCGGAACGGTGAAGGTAGTTCCTGCGGGAAGCCAGTTGGCGCCGTCGACTCCGATGGCGGTGATGGTGGAGCCGGGCTTCAGGGTGCGGACCGTGACTGCGAGGTCCGTAGCACCCACGGAGAGGTTTTCCACATCAGGGGCGTCTGTACTGCCGAAGGAAACAGCCGGTTCGAGGTACGCGGAGGCTGCAGCTTTCGTTTCTCCAGCGGTGAGGGTCACCGTATGCTCGGTTCCACCGAAGAACGTGTCTGCGGGGCCCACAACGCGGCCCTTATATTCACCATTCTCATCTGCGGTGGCGGTTGAGACCACCGTGGAACCGCCCGCGTGGAATCCGGCCTCGGTGTCGTCGATCCCGGCGGTCAGCGTCGCACCGGGGGCGAATCCGGTCGCCTTGACCTCGAAGACACTGGCGACGATTCCGTTCCGGGCGGTGATAAAGGTACGGGAAACAGAAACGGCAGCCTCCGCTGTGGTTTCCAGGTTCGCCGGTGCCGGATTCTCTTCTGCGGCTGCACGTGACTCGTTGACGGCTTCACTGGTGGGAGTGGATTCCGCCTCCTGGGCCAGTGCATTCGGGGTTACGACCGCCATGCCTGCGGAGAGCAGTGCGGCGGTGGTGATCGCCGCGATGCTGCGGCGGCCGATGAGACGGTGGGTGGATAGGGACACAGATAACTCCAAGGCTCGAGGGGTAAGGATAAATGACTGTCTAATTTAGGGAAGGCATCCCTATCTAAAGACGTTAGGGGAAATGTAGCGTTCTTCCCCCCGGTCTGGCAATGCCTCGGAACTGGGGACAACCGTGGCTGCTCTCTCTTGTCCCTCCCGTGTTCGGTCTGGGTGTTTCTGACATGGTGAAACCTCCCTCCTCCGGTGGTGCTGGAGGAGGGAGGTGATGGGATGTGTACACCCGCCCGTCGGTGCTGGTTCGTGCTAGCGGTCGGGCGTGGCGATTACTTCTTCAGCCAGGGAATGAGGTTGGTGATCTCGGTGGGGAGGGTGGCTGAGGTGATGAGATGGAACAAGCTGCCGAGAACTGCGGCAAGTGCTCCCAGGATCGCGATGACGCCCACTGCGGATCCTGCGGCGGACCCGGCCACGGAGCCCGCCGGCGTGGAGCTGCCGGGGGCCGGGGTCTCGGTGATCGGTTCGATCTTGAAAATGGAGTCGGCGGTGCCGTAGTTGCCGCTGGTCGGCTTGTTCACCCCGTAGATGGCGCCCTTACCGTCGGTCGCGAGATCGTTCGGGTAGAAGCCGACGTCGAGGTTGCCCGTGATCTCCAGGGTTTCTGGGTTGATGACGGTGGCGGTGCCGCTGCCGCGGTTGACCACGAAGACGCGGTCGCTGACGGCATCGTAGATGGCGTCGAGGGGAGTTGCACCGGTGACGATGGTGGAGATGACGGAACCGTCGGCGAGGTCGATGACGTTGACCGTGGAGGGGTTCTGGTTGGCGACGTACAGGTGGTTGCGTTTGGTGTCCAAGGCGACTCCGCCGCCTCTGGGGGTGTCATCGCCGGGGAGATCATAGACGGTGGTGGCGCCGTCAGAGAGGGAGATACGGGCGGCCTTGCCGTTCTTGAATCCGACGGTGTAGAGGACCTGCGCCTCGGAGTCGAAACGCAGTTCCATCGCGCCGGAGAATCCGGGTGTTGCGAGAGAATTTATCTGGGTGAGGGTCGTTCCGTCGAACACCGCGATGGATTCCTCGGGGGAGGTCGGGGTGGAGACGTAGGCACGACCGGTGGCTTCGTCGACGGCTACGGCGCGCGGGTGGGTGACCGATCCCTCGGGGAACGCCTTGAGTAGTTCACCGGAGACGGCGGAGTATGCGCTGACGGAGTTGTTGAGGGTGTTGGTCACCCAGAGGATGTCGCGGGAGTCATCGATGGCGAGTCCGAAGACCTTGGTGGCGTCCGTTCCCGTCGTGCCGTCGGCGGTGACGGGGGTGTAGGTGGCCTCGATGTCGAGGGTGTCGGCGTTGACCTTGTAGATCGAGGTGGGATTCTCTGATCCGAAGAACTGGGAGCGGGTGACGAACAGTGCGTTCTGTTTGGCGGAGTAGGCGACCTGATAGAGGCCGGGGCCCAGTTCCTTTGAGGTGACGGCGAATCCGTCGGTGTTTTTCAGTGGGGAAGCGGGGGAGATCGTCGCGGTGTCATCGAAGGTGGTCTCCGTCTCGGATCCGGAGACCTTGGCGGTGACGGACAATTCCTGCCCGATCAGCGCGGGGTCATTCGGGATGGAGAGCCCGGGGATCGTGAGGTTGCCGCTGTCATCGACGGTGTGTGTGACACCGTCGGAGAGCAGGTTGAGATCGCCGGCGCTGACGCGGGTGATGACGGAACCGGGCTTGAGGTTGAGAATGTGGATGGCGAGATCCGTGGTACCGATGGCGGTGTTCTCCACTTCGGGGGCTTCTGTGCTACCGAAGGTGATCTGTGGGTCGAGCTGTTCATCCGCGCTGACCGTGTTCGTGCCGTCAGAGAGAGTGACCGTGTGCTGGACGCCACCTGCGACAGCGGGCGCCATTCCGACGACGCGGCCGGTGTAGGTACCGTCCTCGTTGACTGTTGCGGTGGGTGCGATATTCAGGCCACCCGCGTGGAACCCGACGGGTTCACCGTCGATCAGCGCTGTCAGCGTGGCGCCGGGTGCGAGGTTCGTCGCGGTGACCTCGAAGACGGCGGCGGTGATGTCTCCTGCTGGGTAGGTGTAGGCGTACCTGATTGCCACCGCAGCCGTGGATGCCTCGGCTTCGACGGCGAAAGCCTGCGGTGCGGTGACTGCGGTGATCCCGGTGGAGAGGAGCGCGGCGCTCGCGACTGCTGCGATGGCACGGCGTCCGAGTTGATGGCTGCGTGTATAGGGCAAAGAAACTCCAGTGGTCGAAGGGTCGAATAAGGGAGACCTTCCTAACAAGGGACGCCTTCCCTAAGTAGTGGTCAAGGTATCCCTATTGTCGCCCGGTCGCAAGTGTGCGGACACTCCCCATGGTGGATGTGTCGGGTTCCGCTCCTGCGATGGGTGTTTGCCTGGAGGGTCGGAGGGGTTGAGTGTAAAAACTGTCCAGTTATAGAAAACTAAACCTGTCGGACTATAGTTAGAGGCGTGGAGCAGGAGGCGATCGCTTCTCCGGCCACACGCAGAGGGTCCCGAAACCGATGGGGCCCGCGTTCGACCAGGAGGCCCCCGTGACCCCAGACATGACAATGGCAGCATCAGGAAATGCCTCGTGGATCCTCATTTCCGCATCCCTCGTCCTGCTCATGACACCGGCTCTGTCACTGTTCTACGGTGGTATGTCGAGTCAGAAATCCGTGCTCAACATGATGATGATGTCCTTCGGCGCGCTCGCTGTGGTCACCGTCATCTACATCCTCGTCGGCTGGTCGATGTCCTATGGCACCCACTCCTTCGGGGGGTTCGTGGCTGATCCGTTCGAGTTCTTCGGACTACGGGACTCGATCGTGAACCCGGACGGAACCTATGTTGCGGGCGCGGCCGGCTACGCCAACGTCATCGACATCGGGTTCCAGCTCACCTTCGCGGTCATCTCCTGTGCCCTGATCTCTGGCGCCCTCGCGGACCGGGTCAAGTTCAACTCCTGGCTAATCTTCATCGGGATCTGGGTCACCCTCGCCTACTTCCCGCTCGCGCATATGGTGTGGGGTGGGGGACTGCTCAGTCACCATGACGGCAGCATCTCCGCCCGAATTTTTGGAACCGTTCTCGAAGAGGGCGAGAAGATCGCCCGGATCGCACCGATCGACTTTGCCGGCGGCACCGTCGTCCACATCTCGGCGGGCACCGCGGCCCTGGTCCTCGCCGTCATCGTCGGACACCGTCGCACCTTCCTGAAGAGCGTCCAGCGTCCGCATAACCTGCCGATGGTCATGCTCGGCGCAGGCCTCCTCTGGTTCGGCTGGTGCGGATTTAATGGCGGCTCCGCGTTCGCCGCCAACGGAATCGCCGGTTTGGCCTGGCTTAACACGACGGCCGCCGCGGCAGCCGGCATCGGCGGCTGGCTCATCGTCGAGCGCATCCGGGACGGTCGCGCCACCTCCCTCGGCGCCGCCTCCGGTGTCGTCGCGGGTCTGGTCGCCATCACGCCGGCCGCCGGGGCCCTGACCCCGGTGACCTCCCTGATCCTGGGGGCGATCGGCGGTGGACTCGCCGCCCTGGGTGTCGGGCTCAAGTACCGCTTCAAGTTCGACGACTCACTCGACGTCGTCGGCGTCCACCTCGTCGCCGGACTCTGGGGCACCGTGGGTGTCGGGCTGTTCGCCACAGATACCGGGTGGTTCACTGGCGGCGGCTGGGCGGGGTTCCAGCTCTTCATCATCCAGATCCTCGTCGCCCTCGTGGCGATGGTGCTCTCCGGGCTGGTGACCGTGGTGATCGCCCTTGCGATCAAGGCCACCATTGGTTGGCGCATCGACCCGGAGGCAGAGCACAACGGCATCGACTTCGCACTGCACGGAGAGTCGGCCTACGAGCAAGCCGGTGGCGCGATCCGCTGATCCACCGGCCCCGCCTGCCCCGGGCGGTAGAGTGTCCGGGAGAACCAGCGCCCGGACCTCCATCAACGCTTCCCACAGCGATTTCCCCAGGAGAAACAGATGAAACTCGTCACCGCCATCGTCAAGCCCTTCACACTCAACGACATTAAGAATGCCCTCGAGCAGATCGGCGTCCACGGAATGACCGTCACCGAGACGCAGGGCTTCGGCCAGCAGAAGGGGCATACCGAGGTGTACCGCGGGGCCGAATACGCGGTCGACTTCGTCCCGAAGATCCGCATCGAGATCGTCACCACTGAAGACCGCGCCGAGGAAGCCGTCACGGCGATCGTCGACGCCGCGCGCACCGGAAAGATCGGAGACGGGAAGGTCTGGGTCACCACCGTCGACGAGATCATCCGTGTTCGGACCGGCGAACGCGGCACCGACGCGGTCTAGCGCACGATGCCAGGCAATCCCGCGGACACCTCCGCCCAGCCCAGCGCCCCCGAACTCCGGGAGACCGCGTTCACGCGGGCGCTGGGTATCATCGCGGACATCGATATTCCGGCGGGTTGTGCCCTCGCCGCCACGGGGTCGTTGGCCCGCGGCGAACTTACCCCGCAGTCGGACATCGACCTGATGCTCCTGCACACCGGATCTCCACCGGCCGAAGCCGCCGACATCTGGTATCCCGTCTGGGACGCCCACATTCGCCTCGACCACTCCGTCCGTACCCCGGACGACTGTGTGAACATTGTTGCGGAGGACACCACCGCGGCTCTCGGGCTGCTGGACCTGTGCCACCTCACCGGCGACGAGGACCTCGTTGCCGACGCCCGCCGCCGGGTCCTGCAACAGTGGCGCCGGACCCTGCCGAAACGCTTCAACCACATCACCGACACCGCCATCGACAGGTGGCGCCGGTCGGGATCCGTCGTGGCGATGACCCATCCGGATCTCAAGCACGGACGCGGTGGGCTGCGGGACGGGGAACTCATCGCGGCCCTCGCCCTCGGCAACCTGTGCGACGCCCCGCCGTTGGCTAAACAGCGTGGCCTGCTGCTCGACATCCGCACCCTGCTCCACGATGAAGCCCGCCGCCCGCGGGACGTCCTCGATCCCGAGTTCGCCCACGACATCGCCCTCCGACTCGGCTACCCCGACCGCTATGAACTCGCCCGCGCCATCGCCCGCGCGGCCCGCGCCACCGATGATGCCCTGACCGATGCCCTGTCCACCGCCCGTTCGATCCTCCCGACACCCGGCGGCATACGCCGTACCCCACGGCGTCCCCTCGACGTTGACGTCGTCGACGGGGGCGGATACATCACCCTCTCCCGGGACCCGGACATGGAGGATGCCTGCCTTGTTCTGCGCGTCGCGGCCGCCGCCGCCCGAACGGGACTGCCGGTCCCCGACGCGGTCTGGGAACGACTGAAACGGGTTCCCGCGCTCCCGGACCCGTGGCCGGCCCACGCCGCTGACGACTTCGTGGCGCTGCTCGCATCCCCGGAGCACACCGAGACCATCATCGATGGCATGGACAGGCACGGCCTGTGGACCCCGCTCGTCCCTGAATGGTCCCGGATCAGGGGGCTCATGCCCCGGGAACGCAGCCACGTGCACACCATCGACCGGCACCTGATCGCCACGGTGCGCAGATGCGCCGAATCCACCGTCAACGTGCCGCGACCGGATCTGCTTTTGCTCACCGCCCTCATCCACGACATCGGCAAGGGCGCCTCCAGACCCCACTCCCAGGTCGGCGCCGAGATCATCGCCCGGATGACCGCGCGGATGGGCCTCGGCTTCCGGGACCGTTGCTGCGCCCAGACCATCGTCGCCCAACACACCACACTGATGAAGTTCGCGCTGCGCCACGACCCCACCGACCCGGAGACAGTCCGCGCGCTGCTCGACGCCGTCGGTTACGACCTTCTGACCCTCGATCTGCTGCAGCAGCTCACCCGCGCCGATGCGCTGTCGACCGGTCCCGGGGTGTGGACCGCACGCGCGGAGCAGTCCGTAAACCGCCTCGCCGCCGGTGCCCGCCGCGCACTCACAGCGGTCGTCGCGACACGCCCCTTCGTCACCGCACCCACGCCGCTCGGACTGGTGGTACGGGACAATGGGGAGCTCCGGGTGCACTGGCGTGGGGCCTATCAGCGGGAGATCGTCCGGGTACTCGCCCTCATTGCGGCGAAGGGCTGGAATATCCAGGGTTCGCGCATGGTGACCGACGCCTCCGACGGCAGCTGCCGGGCGGAGTTCGACGTCCGGCCCCGTGCGGCGAAACGACCCGGAGATGTCGACGAACACGCCTTCATCCAGGCCTACGCGTCAGGTGTGTTCTCCACGCTCCCGGAGGTCCGTCCGGCGGCCACCGCGACGGCCTGGACCGGTAGGACCCTCGAGGTCCGCACCGTCGACCGCCCTGGGGTGATCGGCGCGGTGATGAGCGTCCTGCCCGAGATCGACTGGATGGAGGCCGCCACACCCGGGGCCACGATGGTCGCCCGCTTTCGACTCCGCGGCGGTACCGCAGACCGCGCCAAGATCGAACGGGACGTCAATCGGGTGCTCAACGCGGCGTAGTCCGGCGCGGCGCGACCGTCACCTGCAGGTAGGGTGCCGTGGTCCGGTGGGCTACCATGGTGAAACTACCAGTGTTGTCGAGCCGCCCAATAAGGGAGTGGAACGTGTTTGAGTCTCTGTCTGACCGGTTGACCGGAGCCCTCAAGGGGCTACGGGGCAAGGGCAAGCTGAGTGAAGCCGACATCGCCGCCACCGCGCGCGAGATCCGGCTCGCCCTCCTCGAGGCCGACGTCTCCCTGCCCGTCGTCCGCGGCTTCGTCAAGCGCATCAAGGAACGCGCCGCCGGTGCGGAGGTCTCCGAGGCCCTCAACCCGGCGCAGCAGGTCATCAAGATCGTCAACGAGGAACTCGTCGGCATCCTCGGCGGGGAGACCCGTCGGCTCCAGCTGGCGAAGACCCCGCCGACCGTGATCATGCTCGCCGGTCTGCAGGGCGCCGGTAAGACCACCCTCGCCGGTAAGCTCGCGCATCATCTCGGCAAGCAGGGGCACACGCCGATGCTCGTCGCCTGCGACCTCCAGCGCCCGGGCGCCGTCCAGCAGCTGCAGATCGTCGCCAAGCGCGCCGGCGTGCCCTGTTTCGCCCCGGACCCCGGTACCACCGTAGATTCCTCCGATCACGAGATGGGCACCTCCCACGGTGATCCCGTTGACGTCGCCCGCCGCGGTATCGAGGAAGCCCGCGCGAAGCAGCACGACGTCGTCATCGTCGATACCGCCGGTCGCCTCGGCATCGACGAGACCCTGATGACGCAGGCCCGCAACATTCGTGATGCCGTCGATCCGGACGAGGTTCTCTTCGTCATCGACGCCATGATCGGTCAGGACGCCGTTCAGACCGCCGAAGCATTCCGCGATGGTGTCGACTTCACCGGTGTCGTGCTCACCAAGCTCGACGGCGACGCCCGCGGTGGTGCCGCACTGTCGATTCGTGAGGTCACCGGCAAGCCCATCATGTTCGCCTCCACGGGCGAGAAGCTCGAGGACTTCGACGTCTTCCACCCCGAGCGCATGGCCAGCCGGATCCTCGGTATGGGCGACATGCTCACCCTCATCGAGCAGGCCGAGTCGATGCTCGACCACTCCAAGGCGGAGGCCACGGCCGCGAAGCTTGGCTCCGGGGAACTCACCCTGGAGGACTTCCTCGACCAGATGCTGATGATCCGCCGGATGGGCCCCATCGGCAACCTGCTGAAGATGCTGCCCGGCGGCAAGCAGATGAACGAGATGGCCGACATGGTCGACGAGAAGCAGCTCGACCGTATTCAGGCCATCATCCGGGGCATGACGCCCGCGGAGCGGGCCAACCCGAAGATCCTCAACGCCTCCCGACGTAAGCGCATTGCCGCTGGCTCCGGTGTCACCGTGTCCGACGTGAATCAGCTTGTCGAGCGCTTTTTCGAAGCGAAGAAGATGATGGGGCAGATGGCCGGCCAGTTCGGTATGCCCGGCATGAGCCGGAAAGCGACGAAGAAGAAGCCCAAGGGCCGCAGGAAGAAGAACGGCAAGCGCAAGCCCCCGAAGAAGGGACCCTCGCAGCCGCAGATGCCGGGCGGTATGCCCGGTGGCATGCCGGGAATGCCCGGGATGGGTGGCGCAGGCATGCCGAGTATGGAGGAGCTGCAGGCACTCCAGGAGCAGATGGGCGGCGGTGGGAAGCTACCCGGGCTCGGCGGGCTGGGTAAACTCCCTGGTATGCCGAAGATGCCCAAGGGGATGGAGAACATCGACCTCGACAACCTGGACTTCGGGCAGGGCGGGAAGAAGTAGCGCACCGGCCCATCGGGAATCAGAACAGGGTGGTCTGGTCCTCCGGTGCGGGTGGAGAACCGAAACGGCGTCTCGCCGCGCGTTCGGTCACCCCGAGATGCGTGGCGATCTGCGCCCAGGACGCGCCGGAACGCACCGCACGGGTGACGGACTGCCGCAGTCGCTCGACGGCCTCGGCCTCCTCGATACTCGCCCGCTGGACCCTGAGGAGTGCCCGGGCCGTACGTTCACTGGTGTTCATGCCACCCAACCCTGCCAGATATTCGGCTGGACACCGGGGAGACGCGCTCGGTTCGGGCCAGGATCGTTGGATCCTTCCCCGGACAGCTGGTACAATTTTGCAGGTTGTCGAAGCGGTGGAATCCCGTCGCTGAACCGCCGGTAACCCGATGCCCGGATCTTCTCCGGGGTGACTCGGCGAACTTTCCGGTTAACCTGGGAGTTCACCCGGCGTCCACGGCAACGAGCACGAGACTTTCCTGCGTAACACCGTCCCCGACCCCGGTCGAACGGTGGTCACGCGCAGGTTAAATCCAAGGGCTGAACCGGCCCGCCGGTCCGGCGGGTGCCTGTACTGCCCGGTGACCGAACAACAAGAAGGAGCCTCACATGGCTGTCAAGATCAAGCTGCAGCGTCTCGGTAAGATCCGTACCCCGCACTACCGCATCGTCGTCGCCGACGCCCGCACCCGCCGTTCCGGCAAGGTCATCGAGAACATCGGCATCTACGAGCCGAAGTCCGATCCCTCCGTCATCAAGATCGACTCCGAGCGGGCACAGCACTGGCTCTCCGTCGGCGCTCAGCCGACCGAGCCGGTTCTCGCACTGCTCAAGGTGACCGGCGACTGGCAGAAGTTCAAGGGCCTGCCGGGCGCCGAGGGCACCCTGCGCGTCGCCGAGCCGAAGCCCAGCAAGCTGGACCTGTTCAACGCCGCGCTCGCCGAGGCCAACGAGGGCCCCTCCGCCGAGGCCATCACGGAGAAGAAGCGCAAGTCCCGCGCCGAGAAGGAGGAGGCCGCCAAGAAGGCCGCCGCTGACGAGGTCAAGGCCGAGGACGAGGCCGAGGAGAAGGCAGAGGAAGCGGCAGCGGAGTAATTTCTGACCCAGCTCTCTGTTCCGCCTTTCCTGTGGAATCCCGAGAAAGCCCGCCGCCACCGATTTTCGGTCGCGGCGCGCTTTTTCGTGTCCCGGGCATGCCCGCCGGGGAGATACGCGGCCCGGGGTCGTACACCCAGCGCGGGGAATCCTGAGCAGCGACCACGACCCCGGGGGACCGGACCGGATGAACCGGTACCGGTGCGCGGAATCGGGCCGGTGGACGGGTACCGCGAGAACCACTGCGGAAGAGTCCGGACACTGTTGCTCGGCCCCGTGAGAACATCCGCGCGGAGCACGCCGCAGCCCCGACTCCTTCGGTGGCCGTCCGGTGCCCGTAGCGCAGGGGAAGCAGCAGGCGGCATGATTGTGCCCCGGTACCTTCTCACCGAGGTACCGGGGCACAGTCCATCAGGACCGCCGCAGCGGCGTGGGCTCTAGCGGACGTCGACGAACTTCGCCATGATCCACTTCTTCGCCGCGATCAGCAGGACACCGAGGATGACCGAGCCGACACCGATGACGAGGAAGAAGGTGCGCTCGGAGGAGGGGTCCTCCGGGTGGTAGTGGCCGGCGAGGCTGCCCGCCAGTGCGGTACCGGTCGCGATGGCCATCATCCAGACGGCGAACATCCGTGACGGGTAGGCCTCGGGCGCGAGCTTGGTGGCGAGCGAGTTGCCGATGGGCGACAGGAGGAGCTCCGCCATGGTGAACAGGAACAGGATCCAGACGATGGCATAGACCGGCGTGGAGTTCTCCTCACCCCCGACGAATGGCAGGAAGAAGAACAGCGAGACGCCGATGATGATGTTCGCGACGCCGAACTTCACGGGGCTCGACCACTGGCGGTCACCCAGCTTCGTCCACAGTGTGGCGAAGACGACGGAGAACAGGATGATGAAGGTCGGGTTGATCGACTGCACGAACTCGGGGGCGAGTTCGACACCGAGGACGTTCCGGTCGAGGCGGGTCTCAGCGAAGATCGCGATGACGGTGAACTGCTGCTGGAAGACGCCGAAGAACAGCGATCCTGAGATGAAGATCGGGATGAAACCGATGAGGCGGGACTTCTCGGTGGCGGTGGTCAGCGGAGAGAAGTACATCTGGCACCAGAGCACGACCGCCGAGATGAGCGCCACGACCGTGACGATGTCGGACAGCCACTGGACCTTGACCGTGCCGGTGCCGATGAGCAGTACACAGACCACGACGATCGCGATGACGCTGCCTAACCACAGCGGGTACTGGCGTTTGGGCAGCGGGTTCGGGACCTCGTGCCCGGCTGCGCCGATGGTTGTCTTCCGCATCAGGATGTATTGGGTGAGCCCGATGGACATGCCCACCGCGGCGAGGCCGAAGCCCCAGTGGAACCCGTTGGATACCCGCAGCCAGCCGGTGAGGATCGGACCGGCGAGAGCGCCGATATTGATGCCGAGGTAGAAGATCGAGAAACCGGCGTCACGCCGCGAGTCGGTACGCGAGTAGAGCTGTCCGAGCACCACGGACGCGTTGGTCTTGATGCCACCGGATCCGAGTGCGATGGCTATGAGGCCGATGGCGAGCCCGGCGACACCGGGGAGTACGGAGAGCGAGATGTGACCCACCATGACCAGCACCGCAGACCAGAAGAGCGTGCGTTCGGAGCCAAGGAAACGGTCGGCGACCAGGGCTGCGACGAGGGAGGCCATGTACACCAGGCCACCGTAGGCGCCGATGATGGACGTGGCTTGCGCCTTGTCCATACCGAGGCCACCGTCGGTCGCAGAGAAGTACATGTAGTACACGAGGATGGCCTGCATGCCGTAGAAGCTGAATCGCTCCCACATCTCCACCCCGAAGAGGTTGGCCAGTCCCCACGGCTGGCCGAAGAAGGTCTTCTCTCTGGCCGGTTCCCCGACCTGCTGTGAGCTAGTCATGTTCCCATTATGTGCCTTACGTTGTTTCCCTCATGAGGTGCCCCCGCTGTGTCACCGCTTACTCTCCCGACATGTGCAGCTTTCGGGAAGATCGACGTCCGGATCCGAATACCCCGGCGGTACCGCACGGTGGACCCGAGGACACCCTATGGCCTGGTGAAGCACCTGCACCGCGGTCGGGGTGTTCCCCCGATGGCGCCGCCGGAAGAATCATCCGTCGCTTTCCGTCGTCCGGTGGGGTCGGCTGTACCCTGGCTGCATGACCACCGTCACCCTCCGCGATCTCGGCGCGGCCCACGGCGCGCGTCCCCTCTTCGAGCATCTCGACGTGGTGGTCGCGGACGGATAGCGGTGGGGGCTGACGGGTCCGAACGGCGCCGGGAAATCGACGCTCCTCGCCGTCTGTGCCGGTGTGGACATTGCAGCGGAGATCGCCGGCGAGCGCCTGCTCTCACCGCCCGGCGCGACCGTCGGTCTGCTCGAACAGGAGGTGGAGCGCGGGGAGGAGAGCACCTGTGCCTTCATCGCCCGGCGCACCGGTGTAACCTGCTCTGCACCGGATGGACGCCCTCGCCGAGGCGTTGGCCACCGGGGACGCTTACAGTGCCGCGCTCCAGGAATGGCTCGCTCTCGGGGAGCCGACTTCGACGGACGCTACGAGCGCGTCGCCGTGCACCTCGGGCTCGACGTCGCCTCCAATCTGCCCATGACGGCGCTCTCCGGACGTTAGGCGGCGCGCGCGACCTGGCGGTGATTCTGCTCACCGGGCACGGCGTCCTTGTCCTTGACGAGCCGACCAATGACCTCGATCTCGCGGGCCTGGAGATCCTGGAGGGCTTCGTCGCCTCTGATCACCGGCCCATGATGATCGTCAGCCACGACCGCGAGTTCCTCTCCCGCACCGTGACCGGTGTCGTGGAACTTGACTCGGCGCAGCGCCAGATCACCGTCTACAACGACGGTTGAGAGTCCTTCCTCGTCGAGCGGGAGCGGGCTCGGGAGGAATACGAGGAATACGCCGACAAGGTCGGGGCACTGAAGACCCGGGTTCAGATCCAGAAGATCTGGTTGGACAAGGGGACGAAGAACGCGATCCGGAAATCCACCGACAACGACAAACACATCAGACATCGTGCCGGGCAGCGTAGCGAGAAGCAGGCGGGGACGATCGCCCGTCCGAATGTGCCCTCGACCGGCTCGAGGAAGTGGAGGAACCGCGGAAGGAATGGGTGTCGCAGATGGACATCGCGGCGGCGCCCCGCTCCGGGTATGTTGTGGCGACGCTGAACGGTGCCGTGGTGGATCTCGGTGATTTCAGACTCGGGCCCGTCGATCTCCAGATCAACTACGGGGACCGGATTTTGGTCATCGGTGTCAACGGTTCGGGTAAATCCACGCTTCTCGGAATGCTGACCGATCCTTCGGTTCTGGGGTCCGGTGTCCGTCTCGGGCGCATCGACCAGGCACGCGAGGTATTCCATGGTTCCGAACCGCTCGTCGACGTGTTCGGTGCGGAGAAACCCGATCTCGCCATCGTGGAGCTACGGACCCTGCTCGCGACGTTCGGTTTCACCGGGGACCACGTCCACCGCGTCTGCGACTCCCTCTCACCGGGGGAGCGGACCCGCGCCGCCCTCGCGCACTGCTGCAGGTGCGCGGAACCAACGTGACCGGCGACTGGCAGAAGTTCAAGGGCCTGCAGGGGCCCAGGGGCATCCTGCGCGTCGCTGAGCCGAAGCCCAGCAAGTTGGACCTGTTCAATGCCGCGCTCGCCGAGGCCAACGAGGGCCCTTCCGCCGAGGCCATCACGGAGAAGAAGCGCAAGTCCCGCGCCGAGAAGGAAGAGGCCGCCAAGAAGGCCGCCGCTGACGAGGTCAAGGCCGAGGACGCTGCTGAAGAGGCTGCCGCTTTCGAGGAAGCCGCTGCTGAGTAGTCGGTATCAGTGATTCCGGTTATCCGGTGCACACAATAAACCCCAGGTACGCATGAGCGTCCTGGGGTTTATTGTTGCTTACATCTTTTGCTTTAAGGTTCAAGCAGCGCCGCGTTGGACGACCCGTCAGGGGCCCAGCGTGGCGCTGCTATAACTCACCCGAGATTAGAAACGGGGGAGCTGGGGGAGCTGCGGAAGGTGGATAGCACCCAGCAACTGCTGTGCGGGGTAATGGAAGATCCACGCTAGGCCGCCCAAGAGAGCTGCGATAGCGGCAAAGACACCAAGGAGTCCGGCGCTGCTCGATGTCGAGCCGGGGGTGCTGCCGTTATCCTGAGTCTTCTTCGGGCTGATACGCAGCAGCGTGTCGCCGCCCTGGAGTTGGGCACGGCTGGGGGCAGTGGTGACAAAGAAGTGCCCTGCACCATCGGTGGAGACATCGTTAGCCAAAGGGCCTACGGCCTGGTTGGATTCGATGGCGAAGGTGTCGGGGTTGATGGTGGTGAATGTACCCGATGTCCGGCTGACCACACCGATCGTGTCGATAGACGGGTCATATGCGACACCAAGGGTTTGCCCGCCGACCTCGACGCTATTGACAACGGCCCCGGTGTTCAGATCGATCGCGTACACAGCGGACGGGAACTGGCTGGCAACGTAGAGACGGTTGCGCTTCAGGTCAAGAGCTGAATAGCCGCGTCGTGATTCACCATCACCCGGCAGCGTAAAGAGGTCCATCTTTCCGGTTTCCGTGTTGATCCGTGCGGCGCTCGTCCCCTTCCAGTTGTTGGTGTAGAGGCTATGCGTCGCTGGATCCAAGACGAACTGCATCGTGCCGGCGTAACCCGGTGTCGGCAGAGAATCGAGCTTGGCGAAGGTCGTTGCATCGAAAACGGAGATGCTCTCCTGGTCGTGCTGGAGCGGTTCGGACACGTACACGCGGTTGGCGGCGGTGTCGATGGCGAAGCTACGCGGGTGATTGACCTCACCTGGAGCGCTGATGTGCTTGAGTGCACCCGTGGTGGCATCGTAGACACTCACGGAGTCGCCGTGGCTGTTGCTCACCCAGATATTGTTGTGCACCTCATCGATAGCAATGCCGTGCGGCTGCGATTCGGTGGTGTTCTTCTTTCCGTTGCGGTCGATAGTATCGAAGCTCTTTTCCACCGCAAGCGTGTCGGGGTTAATGACGTAGATGGTGCCCGCCTTGTCGCTATCGCGGGATGCGCGGGTGACAAACAGCTTGTTCATCGTCGGTGCGTAGGCGCTCTGATAGAGACCACGACCCAATACGGTGGACACGATCTCGTTGGCGCCGGGGTTGAGCACCGGCGACGGCGGTTGGATCTCCTCGTCGGTGTCGTACTCACGGGGCGTGGTTTCGCCGGGGGCGAGATAAGACACCTTGACGGTCTTATTGATCAGCGATGGATCGTTGGGGATGTGTACGTCGGGGATGGTGAGATTGCCCGCCGAATCGGTGACGTACGTGGCGTTGGGGGTAAGCCAGTTGGCACCATCGACACCGACTGCGGTGATCTTGCTGCCCGCGGCGAGGTTCTGCACCTTGACTTGCAAGTTCGTGGTGCCGATAGCGGTGTTTGCCAAGGTAGGGGCCTCAGGGCTGCCCAGATTAAATAGCGGGTCGAGCATTGCGGTGGTCGTAGCCGTGTGCGTGCCGTCGGTGATTGCGATGGTGTGCTCGATACCACCGAAGATCTCGCCGGCCTTGCCGGTGATTTCCACAGAAGCGCTCTCCGCGGAGTCGATGGTCCTGGTCGGCTTCAGTTCGTCCCCTTCAAACCAAAAACTAACGGGCTTGCCGTCAACGGTTGCGGTGAGGGGCACTCCAGGGGTAAGTCCGGTGACCGTGACGAAGTAACCGGCATCAATGCGGCCGAAGCTCGTCACGTAGGTGTACGAACTCGTGACCGCTGCGGTCGGTGCCGTGGCGGTGTCGCTTGCTGCGTCGTTGTGCGTGGTTTGGGCGTAGGCGGTGGGTGCTACCGCAGGGACGATCGCGAAGATAAGGGCCGTAGATGCAAGCGCTGCGAGAGCGTGCCGACCGGCGCGGGTGGAACGAGAAGGCAAAGCCATGGAAGTCTCCATATGTGTTTATTGAATGGGGAACCATGAGCGCGTAAGGAAATCATAGATACACGACATGGTTAAGGTGAGGCTATCCTATTGCCACATGGCCGGTGAGGGAAAGATTTTGTTCCGAAAAAGTTATGAAATGTGTCGGGAGCCACAAAGCAGGTGTGCTATTTCTGCATTATTGGGCATTGAAAATACCGCGGGTACTATCGCGGCATGAGTACGATCACGGTCACCTCGTTGAGTGCCCACTATGGGGCGCGCACCTTATTTGATGGCCTTAATCTGGTGATAGATTCGGGGCATCGTTGGGGTTTGACTGGACCGAATGGCGCGGGAAAATCCACTGTTCTTTCGGCGTTAGCGGGGGCACCCGGTGCCGCGGAAATACGCGGTACGATACGGCGCTCACCGCACGATATGACAGTGGGTTTCCTTCATCAGGAGATTCAACGCCGTGTGGAAAGCGTCAGTGAGTTCATCGCGCGTCGTACTGGGGTGGCCGCCGCACAACACGATATGGAACGGTATGCGGCCGCGATGGCGGCGGGGGACGACACCGTGGATGACGCTTATAGCGATGCGCTGAATACCTGGTTGGCGCTCGGCGGCGCGGACTTTGAAGAGCGCTATGCTCACGTTGCCGCGCGACTGGGGCTGACGGTGGATGAGGCACTGCCGATGAGTGCGTTGTCCGGTGGACAGGCCGCTCGTGTCAATCTTGCTGTCATTTTGCTGTCGAGTCATGACGTATTGCTTTTGGATGAACCAACTAATGATCTTGACCTTGAAGGACTGGAGATCCTTGAAGCGTTTGTTCTGTCCGATCATCGGCCCATGATGATCGTGAGCCATGATCGTGAGTTTCTGGCGTGCACGGTCACCGGGGTGGTGGAACTTGATTCTGCACAGCAACAGATCACTGTGTATGAAGGCGGATGGGAATCTTATTTGGTTGAGCGCGCTCGTGCGCGGGCACAGGCACGAGCCGACTATGAGGAATACGCCGCGAAGATCGCCGGGTTAAAGGAGCGCGTGCAGACCCAAAAGACGTGGTTGGATCGGGGGACAAAGAACGCTATTCGACGCGCCCCGGATAATGACAAACACATTCGGCACCGGGCGGGGCAACGCAGTGAAAAGCAAGCGGCAAAGATCGCGCAGTCGCAGCGCGCTATGAAACGCGTGGAGGAGGTGGCTGAGCCGCGTAAGGAATGGATATTGCAGATGGATATTGCGGCGGCACCCCGTTCCGGCACAGTGGTATCCAGTGTGCGTGACGCGGTGGTATGTGCCGGTGACTTTCAGCTCGGTCCGGTGACGCTACAGATCAACTACGGGGACCGGGTGCTGATCAACGGGGCAAATGGTGCAGGAAAATCGATGCTGCTACGTCTCATGCTGGACCCGGACAATCTGGGGGCTGGCGTGCGTGTGGGGGAAGTCGATCAAGCACGCGCGGTGGTGAGCGGGGAGCGGACGCTTCTCGACGCGCTCAGCTCCGAACTGCCCGATCTTTCTCCCTCCGAGTTGCGTACCGTGGTGGCGAAGTTCGGTCTCCGCGACGATCACGTGACCCGACCATGTGCCGCACTGTCGCCGGGGGAGCGCACGCGTGCCGCGTTAGCGCTTTTGCAGGTTCGAGGAACAAATGTATTGGTTCTTGACGAACCCACCAATCATTTGGATCTGCCTGCCATCGAACAATTGGAGGAAGCCACGGATCGGTTCAGCGGTACTGTGCTACTGGTGACACATGATCGACGGATGCGCGATGGTTTCCGGGCGACGCGAGTACTCACCGTCGCCGCCGGTCAGGTTACGGAGGATGGCTAGGTTAGGGGGTTTCTCCGGTGAGCATGTGAAGGAGAAGGATCGACTGTTCCTCCGCGGTATCGTCCGGACACTGCACTCGGTGCATCACATAGGGGTCAAGATGGAGGACTGTCCCCGGAGTCATGCGGACCGTGGTGTCCTCGCAGCTGAAGTCCAGGGTTCCACGGAGACATTGCACGGTAATGGGATGTGCGGCCTTATGGTCGTTGAGTCGCTGACCCGGGGCGAAGCTGAAGGTGATGATGTTCGCTCCGTTGCCCTCGAGAATCCGCTTCACGGCCGGGACTCTGCGGTCCGGATTGGCGTCCGCGGCCTCCCCGATGAGGTCCAGCACGGTCATCGTTCCGGTTGACTCGCGCTCGGGCTTACCGAAGGTGTCCGGCTGGTTGACCGGGATCTCCATGTTCCTGTCACTTCCTCTCGAGCACCATACCGATGGCGTTCAGGTTGTCGGCGTAGGTGGTGAACGTGCGGCGCATCGTCATCACCCGCTTACGGATCTCGGGCTGCCGGAGCACGTTGAAGATGATCTTCAGGGTCCGTGGCAGGCCCTCATCAGCGACCATACGCTTCGGTTCGAGCAGTGCCATCGGCGCGTGGTAGACGTCCACGACGCGGAAGCCGGCCTCCTCCGCCAGCTCGGTCCACTCCGCCGTCGTCAGGGGCCGGGCGTTGACCTTGATGGCGCGGGCGAGGTCCTTCTGGATGCGGTTCTTGATCACCGGATCCAGGTTGTCCGGGTGCAGCCCGAGCTCGTGGATGCCGTACCGGCCACCGGGCCGCAGGATGCGGTGCGCCTCCCGCATGATCTCCAGCTTGTGCTTGTCGGTCTGCATTGTCAGCATCGCTTCGCCGATGACGACATCGGCCGACTCGTCGTCGAGGTTTGTCTCCTTCGCGGAACCGAGCTGCATCCGGAAGTTGGGGTTATTCTGCGGGAGCTTGGCGCCGGTGATCGCGCAGGCATCCGCGTCCGCGTCGACACCGATATAACTCGACGGCTTCCGGGCGAGTAGCTCCGCGGCCGTCACCCCGAGTCCCGGGGCGAACTCTACGACAGCGTGGTCTTCGACGGGCAGGTGGTTGATCACCCACTCCGTGGTCTCCCGTCCACCCGGGCGCAGGACCTTCTTCCCGACCCTGGCGAGCAGCCAGTGCCCGGGGGCTTTGCCGGCCTCCCGGTCGCTCGCGGGAAGGGGGGTAGAGGAGTTCTGCGGCTTCTCGGACGGCTTCTGGGGCATGGTGTTCTCCTGACAATGAAGGAAAGATCGTACACAAGCAAGCCTAATCAAAGTTCTCTTGTCTTCCCGAATGTGCGGGTGTCGATACCGGGTCGGATAGGATCACTGCCCATGGATCATGTGGAGCTGTTGGTCGGGCGTGTGGTGAAGTCTCACGGAATCAGGGGTGAGGTCTCGGTGGAGGTGACCACCGATGAACCGGAGGCCCGCTTCGTCGTTGGTGAGGTGCTCACCGGGCGTCAGGGTGGGCGCGAGCACCAGCTCACCATCGACTCGGTGCGCGGGCACCAGAACCGGTTGCTGATCAAGTTTGCGGAGATCGCCGACCGGAACGCCGCCGATTCCCTGCGCGGTACCCGGTTCTTCGGGGAACCTCGAGAATCGGAGCCGGGTGAGGAGGGCTTCTACGATCACGAGCTCGAGGGACTGCGCATCGTGCAGGACGGAGCGGAGATCGGCGAGGTCACCGGCGTCCTGCACGGCCCCGCTGGGGAGACGCTCGAGGTCCGCCTGGACACCGGGAAGGACGTGCTCATCCCCTTCGTCCACGCCATCGTCCCCGACGTTGATCTCGGGGCGGGGACCGCCACGATCACCCCGCCGGAAGGACTGCTGGACCTGTGAGCGGGCTGCGCATCGACGTCGCGACGATCTTTCCCGCCTATCTCGATCCCCTGCGGCACGCCCTGCTGGGCAAGGCCATCGAGCGCGGGATCCTCTCCGTCGGTGTCCACGATCTGCGCGACTGGGCCACGGACGTGCACCGCTCCGTCGACGGCCCGCCCTACGGCGGTGGCCCCGGAATGGTGATGAAACCCACTGTGTGGGGTCCGGCACTCGACGATATCTCGGCCGGAACCGGCCCCGCCGCGGTCGCCGACAGACTCGACTCGGCACAGCCCCACGTCGATCGCCCCCGGCACGACGATCTGGCGGGTGCGGGCTTCACCGGATACGACACCCGGCGCGATGTCCGCGCCGAGGAGGACGGGACCGCACCGCTGCTCATCGTCCCAACCCCGGCCGGTGCGCCCTTCACCCAGGAGATGGCTCGCGCCTGGTCCCACGAGGACCACATCGTCTTCGCCTGCGGCAGGTACGAGGGCATAGACCAGCGCGTGGTCGACGATGCCGCCCACCGCTACCGGGTGCGCGAGGTCTCCATCGGTGACTACGTGCTCATCGGCGGTGAGGTCGCGGTCCTCGTCATCGCGGAGGCCATCGTCCGGCTGATCCCCGGGGTCCTCGGCAACGCCGCGAGCCACGTGGACGACAGCTTCTCCGACGGGCTGCTCGAGGGCCCGAGCTACACGAAACCCCGCGAGTGGCGCGGCCTCGAGGTCCCGGGGGTGTTGATCGGCGGCAACCACGCCCACATCGACGCCTGGCGGCGGGAACAGTCACTGCTCTGTACCGCTGCGCGACGTCCCGAACTCATCGAGAAACTACGATTGGAGAACGCCTTGAGCACCGACGACGAGAAGATCCTCGCGGACCCCACCCCACGCGCCGTGTCCACCGACCTGAACCTGCTGATCACTCCCGGTGAATGGCGGAAGATCTCGCGGAAGCTGGGCCGCGGTCTGGAGCGCGCCGGGTATCTGGAAGCCACCGTGCACGCCGAGGAGATCTCGCTGTCCTGCGAGCCGGAGAACATGCTCGTCGCCCAGTTCATGCAGGCCGAGGGGCATGCACCGACCTCCGAGGTGCTGCACCGCGTGATCGTCAACGGGGTCTCGGCCCTCGATCTCCGGGCCGTCACGAAGGCCGTCATCGCCCAACTGCCGGAGGACACCTACTGGTATGGGACTTCCAAGGAGGGACACACCGAGCCCGGCTCGGGTGCCGCCTGCGCCTGGAGGCCCTAGCTCTTCCCTCCATCCCGGAGAGCGTCGAGATATCCCTGGACGAGCCCCGCCCCGGTGTCGGCGTCATCGACGGTGACGGCGAAATCGGTAGCGTTCCGGCGGGAGAGCACGATCGCCGGCCCGCCGCGCAGGACGAGGGCGGTACCGTTTCCGCTCAGACGCCAGCCCCAGCCGCCCCATTCACGAGGGTCGAGGTCGATCGCACGGACCCCGGTGATCTTCTCGTGGGGGATCGTGGAACGGATGAGTCCCGGCCACAGGGACCAGGTTAGGCCACGCTGGTCGACGCGCACCCGGACCCGGGTGAACATCAGTCCGACGACGGCGAGAACGAGGCCTGAGCCGATCATCACCCGGTCCGCGCCACCGGTGTCGTCCGGGAACAGCAGTCCGATGGCGGTGAACACGGCGCCGATGCCCACCGTCACCGCGATCAGCCACGGGCGGGCGGTCGCGTGCCCGAACCACACGGCGCGCCGGGACGCGGAGACCGGCACCACCGCGGCAACCAGCTCCCCGTCGGATTCCTTCGGCACGGGCGTCGCCGCCCGGGCCAGCAGCGCCCCGACCGCCACAGACAGCGCCAGGAAAAGCAGGACCGAGACCGTGCGCAGTCGGACATCCTGAGGTGAGGGGGCCACGAGATTGACGTGGACGGTCCAGATCTCCAGTGCGCCCAGGAAGGTCGCGGCGAAGCCCGCGCAGCCCGCGAGGAACCGCTGGCGGGTTCCGGCCAGGGCGCCCATCAGCGCTGTGGTTCCGATGGCCATGCCGCCGACGACCAGGAGGAACGCGGTGGGGGAGTCGAAGCCGTCGGGGGTTCCATCGAGGGCGAAGTGCGTAGCGAGTTCGCCCCGGTGTCCCCGCACCATGACGGCGGCGACCCCGGTGAGGGCGACGGCGATGAACAGCGGTATTCCGAGGGCCAGGGTACGGAAGCGTGTCGTTGGCTTCATGGGTGGGCTCCGTTTCAGAGTCATCCGGTGACGCCGCGTGCGGCGAGGGACGCGGCGAGCTGGTCGAGGGAGATCCCCGATTCCCGGGCGAGGCGGGCGAGGGCGTCCAGCGCGTTCTCCACGGCGGTGATCCGTTCGGGTGGCCGGAGCACCGTGGCGCCCTTTCCCCGGCGCAGCTCCACCAGTCCCTGGTCGCGGAGCTGACGGTAGGCGCGCAGCACCGTGTTCCGGTTGAGATCGAGTGCCTCGGCGAGCTCCCCGGCCGACGGCAGCCTTGCACCCGCGGGTGTCTCCCCGTCGGTGATCGACCGGGTCAGTGCCGCGACGAGCTGGGTGTAGACGGGCATCGGTGACGAGGTGTCGAGGGTGATCAGCACGGGAGACCTCCCGAAAAGTAAAGAACTGCTAGTGCTAATTAAACTAGCACTATCTGAAGGGGTGTCAAGGGCCCCGGCGCCGGCCACTAGACTGAGGCGAATGATCATCTCCACCATCGCCCGTGAACTCGGAGTCCCGGAGGCCCACGTCCGGGCCACCGTCGCCCTCCTCGATGAAGGCAACACCGTCCCCTTCATCGCCCGCTACCGGAAGGAGGCCACCGGCGGCCTGGACGACACCCAGCTCCGGCAACTGGAGGAGCGGCTCGGCTACCTGCGCGAGCTTGAGGACCGCAAGGCCGCCATTCTCACAGCCATCGAGGAGCAGGGGAAACTCACCGACGACCTCCGGGCGCTCATCACCGCCTGCGAATCCAAGGCCCGCCTCGAGGACCTCTACCTGCCGTTCAAGAAGCGCCGCAAGACCAAGGCCGACACCGCGCGGGAAGCCGGCCTCGAACCCCTCGTCGACACGCTCACCACCGAACAGGGCACCGACGCCGAGACAGCCGCCGCCGGCTACATCTGCGAGGGCTTCGAGGACACGAAGAAAGTGCTCGACGGGGCGCGCGCCATCCTCATCGACAGGTTCGCCACCGACGCCGACCTCGTCGGCGAGATCCGCGAGGAGATGTACCGCCGCGGACGCATGTCCGCCACCGTCATCGAGGGCAAGGAACAGGAGGGAGCGAAGTTCAAGGACTACTTCGAGTTCTCCGAACCCTTCACCCGGCTGCCCAGCCACCGGATCCTCGCCCTGCTGCGCGGGGAGAAGGAGGGCATGCTGCACCTCGACCTCGACGCCGGCGACGACGAGTTCTACCAGGGACTCATCGCCGACCGCTTCGACCTCGACGTCACCGCCTCCACCTGGCTCGCCGACGCCGTCCGCTGGGGCTGGCGCACCAAGCTCTACGTCTCCTCCGGACTCGACGTCCGCATGCGCCTCAAGGAGCACGCCGAAGCCGGCGCCCTCGATGTCTTCGCCACCAACCTCCGCGACGTCTTGCTCGCCGCGCCCGCCGGCCAACGCGCCACCCTCGGCCTCGACCCCGGCTACCGCAACGGAGTGAAGACCGCCGTCGTGGACCCCACCGGAAAGGTCCTGGCCACCACCATCATCCACCCGCACCAGCCGCAGAACCGGTGGGACAGCGCCGTGCGCGAACTCGCCGACCTGTGCGCCACCCACGGCGTCGAACTCATCGCCGTCGGCAACGGCACCGCCAGCCGGGAGACCGAGAAACTCTCCCACCAGGTCGCGGACCTCCTGGCCAAAGCCGGTGGGCGCAAACCCACCACCGTCGTCGTCAGCGAATCAGGCGCCTCCGTCTACTCCGCGAGCAGCCTCGCCGCCGCCGAGTTCCCCGACATGGACGTCTCCCTGCGTGGCGCGGTGTCCATCGCCCGCAGGCTCCAGGACCCGCTCGCCGAGCTCGTCAAGATCGACCCCAAATCCATCGGTGTCGGCCAGTACCAGCACGACGTCAACCAGACGCAGCTCGCCCGCACCCTCGACGGAGTCGTCGAGGACGCCGTCAACGCCGTCGGCGTGGACCTCAACACCGCCTCCGCGCCGCTGCTCACCCGCGTCGCCGGAATCAGCTCCACGCTCGCCGACAACATCGTCGGCTGGCGCGACGAGCACGGCCGCTTCCCCTCCCGCCGCACCCTCAAGGACGTGCCCAGGCTCGGCCCCAAGGCCTTCCAGCAGTGCGCCGGCTTCCTCCGTATCACCGGCGGCGAAGACCCCCTCGACGCCTCCGCCGTCCACCCCGAGGCCTACCCCGTCGTCCGTCGCATCGCGACAGCGACCGGCCTCGGCGTCGCTGACCTCATCGGCAACTCCCGGGTCCTTGGGTCCCTGGACCCGGCAGACTTCACCGACGACAAGTTCGGCCTGCCCACCGTCACGGACATCATCGCCGAACTCGACAAACCGGGCCGCGACCCCCGGCCCGAGTTCACCACGGCGACATTCAAGGAAGGTGTGGAGAAGATCTCCGACCTGACCCCGGGCATGATCCTCGAGGGCACCGTCACCAACGTCGCGGCCTTCGGCGCATTCGTCGACGTCGGCGTCCACCAGGATGGACTCGTCCACGTCTCCGCCATGTCCACAAAGTTCGTCGAGGACCCGCACACCGTCGTCCGCTCCGGACAGGTCGTCAAGGTCAAGGTCATGGAGGTCGATGTCGACCGCAAACGCATCGGGCTTTCCCTGCGGCTCGACGACGAACCAGGTGCACCCGCCCCGAAACCACAGCGTGGCGGTGCGGGTAGCGGCAACCGAAGTGGTGGCAACCGTGGCGGCCGGAAGGGGCGCGGCGGGGGAGACGGCACCCGCAGCAATGCCAACGGCAGGCCCGCCCCCGGTGGGTCACTCGCGGACGCGCTGAAAAAGGCCGGCTTCGGGAACTGACGGGGCCCAGACTGGTTTGGCGGCTAGCTCGGCTCGCCCGGGATCACGTCACCCGGCCACGCATTCATCCCGCCGTCCAACCCGACGGTCCGCCGGATCCCGGCCTTTCGCAGGCGTTTGATCGCCTCGCGGGAACGGGATCCGCTGCGGCAGTAGACGGCGTAGTCGGTGTCCTCGTTCAGATGCCCGGCCAGCGCATCGAAATCATCCGCGTTGACGTCGAGGAGCAGGGCTCCCGGGATGTGCCCCTCGCGGTACTCCTCCGGGGTCCGCACATCGAGGACCGTCGCACCGGAATCAACTGCCGCCGCGAACTCGGCGGGGGAGACGTGCCCGCCGTCGAATTCCGGGACCCGGGTGGCCGGCGTCGATGCGCCCGCCGATCCGGTCGACGTGACCGTCGTGGCGGCGTCGTTCTCCGGGGCATCGCCCCCTCCGGCACAGGACGCCAGCAGTGTCGAGCCGAGGACGAGAACGCAGATCATCTTCTTCATGCATCCGATCATGCCCCATGTGCTCCCGCACCGGTGTACCGCGCGCCCGGCAAGAGCCGTGGACCGGCGCGGGCGGTGCCCGTTCCGGGTTTGTGCACGCGCGTTGATGGTGGCATACTTGTGCAGTTGTCATACCGGACCAAGTCCGGAGGCGACGCACATGTACCGGGCACGAACCGGCCGAGCGCCCGACACCGGGAGACGCCGCCAGGGTCCTCTGTCCAGCACCAGAAGCTAAGGAATCAACACATGAATATTCTCGACAAGGTCGATGCCGCACAGCTGCGCGACGACATCCCGGACTTCCGCGCCGGCGACACGGTCAACGTGCACGTGAAGGTCATCGAGGGCGAAAAGTCCCGTATCCAGGTCTTCAAGGGTGTCGTCATCCGTCGCCAGAACGGTGGCATCCGCGAGACCTTCACCGTCCGCAAGGTCTCCTTCGGCATCGGTGTGGAGCGTACCTTCCCGGTCCACTCCCCGAACATCGACCACATCGAGGTACTGACCCGCGGTGACGTGCGTCGTGCCAAGCTGTACTACCTGCGCAACCTGCGCGGCAAGGCAGCCAAGATCAAGGAGAAGCGCTGACCCACACCCGACAGGCGCTGACGCGCCGTCGGATGCAGCACCAGACCACCCCACCTCCCGCCCCGGCGGGAGGTGGGGTGGTTTTCCTTTTTCCAGCCCACGATTACCCGGCTGTGCTGCTCCGATGAATGCGGCGGTGGTGCTGGTAACGTGGTCCGACGTGAACGAACCGACGAACCCCACCCCCGACTCCGACCAGACCCCACACGAGGTTGAAGAGGCGGAAGCACACGACCACGCGGAGGCCGCCACAGATCCCGCAGACGAGCCCCGCGGGCAGAAGAAGAGCTCCTATCCGTGGTACGTCGAGATCCCCGTGGTCGTCGTCCTCACCCTCGTTGTGGTGGCGATCATGCAGCTGTTCGTCGGCCGGATCTATCTCATCCCCTCGCAGTCCATGGAACCCACCCTGCACGGCTGTGAGGGGTGCACCGGCGACCGGATCGCCGTGGACAAACTGACCTACCGCTTCAGCGACCCCAAACCCGGCGACGTCGTCGTGTTCAAGGGGACGGAATCCTGGAACGCCCAGTTCACCACGCACCGCTCCACAAACCCCGCCATCCGTGGTCTGCAGAACCTCGGCTCCTACGTCGGGCTCGTCGCCCCTGATGAGAACACGCTGGTCAAACGGATCATCGCCACCGGCGGCCAGACCATCGAATGTCAGGCGGGCGACCCCGGTGTCATGGTCGACGGTAAGAAGGTAGACGACTCCTTCATCCAGAAGCCCCCGACCTACCCCATCGACGAACGAACCGGATCCGTCGAGTGCGGCGGCGCGTTCTTCGGCCCGATCACCGTCCCCGCGGGCAACATCTTCGTGATGGGGGACAACCGCACGAACTCCGCGGACTCCCGTTACCACCTCGGGGACCAGTTCCAGGGCACGATCCCCGAGGAGAACATCCGCGGCAAGGTGCAGGCCATCATCCTGCCGATCAGCCGCATCGGCCTCGTCGACGATCCCGACATCCAGAACTGACCACCGTGGCGGTGGACGTCGTACGCCAAGTCCGGGTCCGGCGGATGCCCCACGCCCGGACCCTCGAGCACACCCTCGACAAACACGGTCTCGGCCCCGTCGCCGGAGTCGATGAGGCAGGGCGGGGCGCCTGCGCCGGGCCGATCTCCATCGCGGCGTGTGTGCTCCCGGACCGGCCCATTCCCGAACTGGAACGCCTCACCGACTCGAAGAAGCTGAGCCCCGCGCTCCGCGCCCGCCTCGCACCGCTGATCAAGGACACCGCACTGGCGTGGTCGGTCGTGCTCATCGACGCCGCCGATATCGACCGCTGGGGCATCCAGCACGCCAACATCTCCGGAATGCGCCGCGCAGTCGCCCAGCTCGCCACCCCGCCGGGATACGTCCTGACCGACGCCATGCGGGTCCCCGGCTTCGGAGCACCCAGCCTGCCGATCATCGGTGGCGACGCCGCAGCCCGGTGCATCGCCGCAGCCAGCGTCCTGGCGAAACAGACCCGCGACGAGATCATGGTCGAACTCGACCGCACACACCCCGGATACGGCTTCGCCGCACACAAGGGATACGGAACTTCCGCGCACATGGACGCGGTGCGCCGCCACGGCGCAAGCCCCGTGCACCGCTACACTTACGCCAATGTGGCCACGGCACACCGACAGTGGTGCGCCGGGTCAGCGTCAGCTGTCACACGCGGCCCCGAGGAGGTCTGGCACGAATGAGCGCCGAGGAACTGGAGAACTACGAGGCAGAGGTCGAACTGTCGCTGTACCGCGAGTACCGGGACGTCGTCAGCCAGTTCTCCTACGTCGTCGAGACCGAGCGCCGCTTCTACCTCGCCAACGCCGTGGAACTCATCCCGCGCAACGCCAACGGCGAGGTGTACTACGAGGTACGCATGTCCGACGCCTGGGTCTGGGACATGTACCGCTCCGCACGCTTCGTGCGCTTCGTCCGAGTGATCACCTTCAAGGACGTCAACATCGAGGAACTCGACAAACCGGAGATGATCATCCCGGAGTGATTCGGGGAGACAGTGATTTCGAGGCGGGTTCCGTGCCCGGCGGGGTTTCGGCTTCCGAATTACATCCCGGCAGGTTCGCCGGTGACTTCGTACCGTGGTGCTCTGTGGGGTCGGCTCTTTTCAGAGAGCCGGAACGCCGTATTGTTCCCCGACGCCGATAGCGGACATTCGTTGTACGGTCACGAATCTCTTTGCTTTGCCCCCACGCGTTGTATCCGGGCATCGCTCGTTTCTGATCTGGGAACCGGTGGTGGTTGACTGACCGCGTGAACGGGTTTCCGGCCTCGTAGTCACGCGTAACTCGCCAAGTGAACCGTCCGGGTGCCGCTGGTGGGACACCGTCGCTGGTAGCGAAGATTCAGTTGGATCGACACCGGTTAATTACTCGCGTCCGGATTTGAGCACCAGCGTCGGTAAAGGCAGCAATATGGGAGGTGCCCGACCTTCTCGGTGAAGTTGGCATCGAGCTGGACGTCAAGGCTGACCAGATTCTCGGGCATCCGCTCTGAAGTGCTCTCGGTTTCCCGGGGTTGCTACCGGGATGCGGGGTAGGTGGACGCCAGTAGCAGGGGCTAGCCGTCCCGAATGTCAGCTGATCTCATCAGGCGGGGTCGTTTGACGTGTATCGATTTCGGTTATGATGAACTCGATTTGTTTTCGCGGTGGCGGGGTAATTTCGACCGGTAATCTACCGTATAGCAGACCTTAATTTGACGGTCATTGGAGGCCACGTCTAAAGCGTTCGGCGTCGGCTTCGTGGCACCTTGCTTCCCTTTCGTACGAGTCGGCTACTCGCCGAAATATTGCAGCCACGCGGGGTGAGCTGTCAGAAAAAGCCTCGGCTTTTTCTTGATATTTAGTGGCGAGCTCGCGTTCTTGATCGCCGCCTTCATCCAGATCACGACTCGTTATACCGCGACTGTTTACGATGTACAAGTACAGGCCCTTTTCGAGGTGCTCCAGCTCCACACTCTCGAGAAGATCTTGCACGACAATTCCGGGCCAGATCCCATCTGGGTCCGGTGGTGTATGACCGAGAACTTGCCCAACTTGTTGCAGTCCCACTTCAACGCGTCCACACGCCTGTAAAAGTTCCACCGCTTGGTCCAGCCAAGCTCGAAGTGTTGGTTCATGCATGGCGCCGTTCACTAGCCCCGGTGGCGAATCCCAAGCGTTAAGTAGCCGATATGCTTTATCTAAGGTGAACGTACTGTATTTTTCGCCGTCATCCCCTTTGACAGCGTCGCGATTCTCAGATGTGGTTTTAGCTCGGTAGAGTATGCATACGATTTTAACGAACAGTGTGGGATCGGTCGCCAAACTCTGGGATAGGGTAGGTACTCTTGTCTCATATCCGAGTGCTGGAAGGTACTCCCACTCAAGTCTGGTTAGGTCGCCGGGGTCGAGGTGTTCGGACATGGCTTCGAGGTAGTCGAACACCTGCTGGAAGATGTAGGTCTGTAAGCTAGAAGCGGCCGCTTGGCCTTTCTCGTCCGCTAGAAGTGCGTCCAATGCCTGGACAGTACGCTTGGCTATCTCTGGAGCCCATTCCTTCTCGACGCGTGCGTACATGCTTATCAGCTGAAGTACATCGGCATAACGACCGACCTTCATGAACCCCTCACATACCTCATCCAGTCTGTCGAACCTGTGGCCCAGGCCGAACGGTTGGAACTCTGTCCAGTAACGGTATTTCAGCTCTTGGTCTGCCGCGATCATGTTCCAAACTTCTGGAAGATTATCGCGCGCAACAAGCAGGAGTCGAGCACGCTGATCAACTGTGAGGTTATCTCGAGCTAGTATATCTGTAATGAGCTCGAAGCCTTCCCGTTTGTAGCGAGCTGAGAAGTACATCATTGCTATGTCGGATAGATTCGGCTCATCAACTGCCAGGCATCCAAGAAGTTCCTCATCATGTGAGGTGTCGATGCTAGCTAGGGCGGTGCCGATGGCCCAAGGAACTGATGATTCATCTTGAGCCAGCCTAGTGATGGCTTCGAATCCACCCTCTGATTCGATCGCTTTGATGGCTGCGATGCGATGGCGTGCGAGTTCATGTTCGTAGCGTTCGTAATCACCAGAATAGCGCTTGCCGATAAACGGATTCCATGACTGGAACAGCCTGGCTAATCGTGAGTATTCGGAGTTCGGGTGGTACCGTCCGGCCAGTTTTTTCAGCTTGGACAGATCCTCGTCAGGAAGTGCCCATTCAGCATCTGAGAACTCTTGGTGCTCATCAATCAACTCTTCAAGAGCCCGCCAAATTGATTCTCGGAAGTCAGCTGGGAGGTCGGGCTGATCGATGAATGAGTCGAGAGTATCGATTACTCGATTTCGGTCGATTGGCCGCATCGCACCGGTGTGCTCAAGGATCGTTGTCCAGCGTTGGATGTCAGTGTGTGCGTCCTCTATACACCGCTCGATTGCCTGGCTAGTCGTATTCCAAAGAACTCCGTATGTTATCGAGATCGAATCCGGTTTCCAAGTCTGGAATGTTGGGGAATCTATCGCAAAGTGGGTGTCGTGAATTTCTGGTAGCATGCTGGATTCCAATTTCCAAGCAGCATCAGTATGTCTGCGGCGTAACATGTCGAGGACTTTGATTCGACGATCTAGTTCAACCGATGACTCGGGATGCCAGGGACAGAATATTGCGGCGAGTGAGGCCGAAGGGCGATTCGATAGGCGTCCACCAGGATCGATCTCATCGAGTCGAGCTAGAAGAGTCACTACACGCGCAAAGTGCCGCTTTGACCAAGATAGGCGCTCGAGAGCCCACAGTAGATTGGTGTGAGGGCTACTACCGGAGAACAGATGGTATTCGTCTGACTTGTCCTGGAACATATTGGCCAACAAGGGCTCATCACCCCTGGAATCTGCACTAACTGCATCAAGAAACTCTTCGGGACTTGCCTCAGCGAGAAGGGGCAGAATGTCGGCGAGTGATTCCCAACCGTGTCCGGAGGTGTCGGATGACGCCCACTTAAGGAGTTTTCTGACGATATAGTTGGCAAACTCTGAACCTGATGCCCCGCCTGGAGTCGTGACGTTCCCGCCATAAGTTCCCAACAAGGTCAGTGACTGAGCGATACCTCGACGGAGGTCGTCGGAATGACGGCGGATGTTGCCATCAATCGTGGCTCTCCACTGCTTATCGCGGGGTAGATTGAGAGCTGGGTTTGCCTCGGTAAGGACTGTCTCGACAGCGGCCTCGAATCGCTGTAGATCCTCGTGTGTTAGCTTCGATATCAACAAGATCCAGGCGTCCACAGCTGAAACGAGATGCCAGGTTCCCGAGGTCTGCATAACCAGCGGATCGGCAGGGTGGTCCAAAGGCCCGGTGATCTCTTCCTTAAACGATTCGTAGTCGCAACCGGATAGTAATTCGATGATCGATCGATCAGCTAGTGAGTTTTCTTTCCAAGCGCCGGCGAGCAGGATCGCCCGGGAGCTCCGAGATGGAGGTGTCTCGGCCCATCGCGGTCGCTGCAGCTCCGGCTTCACCGCAATTTTCCGGCGGAGCGCAGTCAAGCTTCGACGGCCGAGTCGGCCTAGAGTATCGGCTTTTTCGTTCTGTACCCCTGCGCCCTCTAGTGCGGCCGCCAACTCGGTGGCATGTAACGCGGGGAGAGTGATGTCCGCGTTTTCGTTAGCGAGGACCGGAACACAGATGGTATGGGAGGTATCGACGGGGATTTCATCAGCTAACTGGGATGTACGAGGGACCAAGAGAAGCGGTTGGGGCGAGGCAATCAAATGCCTCCACGTGGTGAGGGCGTCGACGAATACGAGACGAGCGAGCATCTGACCTTTACCTTGTCCATCAAGATTGATCGCGACCGCCGCAACGAACGCGCACAACTCCTCTATCGATGCTCCAGATAAGGTAACTATCGAATCTGCCGACTCGATTCGGTTCTGCAACTCCTGTACTTCAGCACCTCTACCTGCAAGTACAACGTCTGGTGTCAGTACTGGGTTAGTCTGTTCTGCCCAGTTGTGCCACCATGTCAAACCTGTGCGAAGACCGTAAGGAGCAAGCTCCAGTTCCTCTGACAGCCATGCCCAGGTGATGGGAGCAGCTTCTAGCCATGTCTCGATGTCGTCGAGCCCGAGTGCTCGAACGTCCTTCCAAACTTTCGTCTCTCGTTTATTCGTTGCCCACGCATTACGGGTTGTCCAAGGTCGTAGAATCGCTTCGACGTAGGTGCAGCCGTCGGTTGGTGTGCCATCTGGAGTTTCAGCTCGTTTGGCATAGTCCTCGTCAGCCTTCTTGCTGGGGCTCGCGTTGACCGACAGTTCCCAGACGGACAAACCCTCGGGTACCCATGGTGTCGCCTTGGTCGTTCTTACAGAACCATCCCAGCCACCAGCGGCGACTCCGTCGCCAGCGGGCATCTCAAGTTCCACCAGACAAGGTGTGGTCTCTTGAATGAGTCGCCGCACGAGACGCGGAAACTGGGATTGCGAGGTACGCGTGTTCGCCCAACTTTGCAGCTTGCTGCGATCGACGTATCCCGGTCGATTCATCGTTGCCAGGCAAGGTCAAAAACTTCAAATACGCGTGTGCACATATGTCTACTATAGCGAGAGACAATTGGTCTACGCGTAGCGAGGTGGCAGGGAGCACCGTTCTGGACTGCTTTTTTCGCGTCGTCGAAAGTTCAGAAGAAGGAAGAACGCTACTCGGTATCTGGATTGCGGCTCGGCCATGTAGGGCAAATGTTCACAGAAAGCTGAAATGAATCCACCCGAAAATTTCAGCCCTCAGGATTCTCGATGGAAATGTGTGCATGTACGTATCTGGTGTCCAAGTCGTTGAAGACTAGTTTAGCCCTGGTTTCTGTGTGGCAAAATGATATGTTGAGTTTCAAAGTGTCATTAGTTATTGATTGAGGAGTGATTCCAACTGGTAGAAATGAAAGAAACGTGAATAGTGCAACAAAAGTGTTAAGTTTCAACGATGAACGGAAGGTGTCTCGAGTGTGTGGGAGGTTGTTGGGTCAATGTGTTGTCCGCTGCTCGGTAAAGATGTGGCAATCTCTTCTGGCTCCGGCTAGACTGGTCGGAATGTTGTGTCGAGATGTGCAGATTCGGGGCCGTATATTCTATTCGTATGATCGGGGCTGCAGTTTTTGACGAACTCCACTTTCGCTGCAATAGGTATCAGTGTCTCAGTTGACTGAGTTGCGTGAATATGTCCGAAGGGCGTTCCTCAATGTGTTCGATTTCACATTGAAGGATTTTGGAACTGAGTGGGAGTTTGGTCTTTGGGAAATTTCTTTTTCATTCGCGTGATTGTAGACATTTGGAATCGCTAATTTTATTGGTTCTTGGCCCCAGGGCAGTTGACCGTGACAGATATTTGTATGGAGCATTTCCTGGCTGTGCTTCTCCGGATCCTGTCTAACGGCACATTTGTTGCTCTCGGTGTCAGAAGGATGCTGTGGCTCGAAGTGTAGGGTCGCGTGTTCACTGTATGTCTCCAGGGTGGGAAGATCGTCCATGCTGTCAGCACAAAGGGCTTCCCGTCGATACTGGAGTAGTCGAACCCGCTTCAGACTCGACTTCAGGTGATTCCCGAGCACCGGTGGACAGTCACCACCGGTTCCGGTGCGTTGTGTAGAGCGCCAAGCGATGTGGAACCTCCGACGCATGTGTTTCGGGGGACGGTGAGGTCACCCACCGCCGCTGTGTCAGACGGGGCGGAGCCGTTGCCATCGATCCTCCGGGAGCCGTCCGAATGCCGATTCCCACACCCGCTGAACTAGGTCGTGCCGGTGAAGAAACCGCCGCCCGGCACTACACGTCCAAAGGCGACCGCATCCTCGCCAGGAGCATGTCCTGTCACCGGGGTGAGATCGATCTGATCGTCGAGGCTGCTGACGGAACCGTCGTCTTCGTCGAGGTGAAGACCTGTTCCACGGCGTCGTTCGGTGGGATCGAGGCGATCTCGCCGCGCAAGTTCTCCAGGATCAGGCGTGCTGCGGCTGTCTGGTTAGCGGAGCATCCCACGCATTCGGTGAGGTTTGATGCGGTTCTGGTGACCCCGCACGCGGGCTACTGGTCACTTTTGCGCCGTCCTTCTTGTTCGGCTGGAAGGGTGACCCCGCGCGCGGGTCACTGGTCGGTCGAGTGCTGGGAGGGTATCGACCGTGGCGCTCGGTAGGACCCGTACCGCAGCGGTCAGGGGTGTCACGGCCGCCGTCATTGATGTGGAGGTGAGGACCGGGCGTGGGCAGCCCGTGCTCGACTGGTGTCCGACTCGTGGTCACGAGGCAGGATCTGCTCAGGGGTGTGGTTCAATGAGGTATGGAGCAGTCAAGGGTGGCCCTCATCACCGGTGTCTCTCGGCGTGGTGGAATAGGCTTCGCCGTTGCTTCACGATTGGCGGCGCGTGGGTTCGATCTTGTTCTCGCCCATCACGCGCCGCACGATGCCGATCAACCGTGGGGTGCGGATGACGTTGACGCAGTGGTGTCAGCCATTCGCGATCGGCTGGAGCCCGGGCGGCGAGTTGAGGCGTTCGGTGGCGATCTTGCTGAACCCGATGCGCCAGCTCGTCTGGTCGGCGAGGCGCGGACCGCATTTGGTCATATCGACGTCCTGGTCGCCAACCATGCTCGCTCCGGCGGCGATGGTCCCCTGCTTGAGCAAACGTCTGCGTCCCTGGATGAACATTGGGCCGTCAACGCCCGTTCCACCCTTCTGCTCTGCAAGGAGTTCGCGGCCCAGCACGACGGTCGTCCGGGCGGTCGAATCGTCATGATGACCTCAGGCCAGAACCTCGGGCCCATGCCCGGCGAGGTTGCCTACGGGGCCGCCAAGGCCGCCTTGGTAGGCATCCTCGCGACCGTGGCGCACGAGCTCGCTCCGCGCGGTATCACGGTCAATTGCGTCAACCCGGGACCGGTCGATACGGACTCCTATGTGACGGACGAACTCCGCCAGATGCTGGCTGATCGCTTCCCGTTCGGTCGGTGGGGCGAGCCTGATGATCCGGCGCGCCTGATCGACTGGCTGGTGTCGGACGATGGCAGGTGGGTCACAGGTCAGGTGATCAACAGTGAGGGTGGTTTCATTCGGTGACGGTTGCGCCTCGTCAGGGCAAGCCCTCGGCGCGAGAGGTGCGGCATGCAACCCCGGCTGAACTGTCCCGGGTTCGGCTCCGAGTCTGGTGAATGAGAATCAAGGTGAGTCGGTTGATCGCCGGGTCTATCACGCGGTGCCGGTCGGGCCGTGCTTTCGCTTTGCGGTCGCCATGCGTTCCAGTCCACTGGTGAGCATGCTGAGGCAGCCGACCGTCAGGACGCCGATTGCGTCGGGGGCGAAGCGGAACAGCCACGGCCACGGCGTCCCGGACGCCCGACGGATACCGAGCATAAGGGCCGTCGGTAGTACGGCGTGGTACAGCAGCGATCCCTCCACTCGTCGGGGTCGCGTGCGAGAGTGCCAGCCAAAGACTCCGACCGTCAGGAATGCGGCATAGGCCAGATTCAGGATATTCTGTCGTATTCGTGCCTTCTGCTTGGCCGGGAGCTCCTTGATCGGCAGGTTGAGCAGCACACGAATGATCTCCCCGCCCAAGTCTTCGAGCAATGGCGTACGCACCAGGAAGTCACCGAGGTTGGCTACCAGAACGAACGCGATGCCCAGATCAGGTACGAGGCCGAAGACGCTCGAGGATTGTGGGACTTTACCACTGTGCGTGTGGACGGCATGACCCGCGATGTCCTTCTTCACCCATCCGAAGCCGTACACGCCGGAGTCACCGAAGGCGTCGCTGACTGCTGGGCTGCGTCGCACGGTGACACCGGAATTCAACATCGTGTCGATCGCGCACTGTGAGAGTATCTGTCGACCGCAGAATGTGCCGCCCGACAGGATCATCGATAGGAACCGGCCTGCATCCTCAGATGAGGCAATGACGCCTCCGGACGGCCCCTGGATCCATGATTCTGGGCCGAAGTCGGCCCGCATAGCCGGGCAGTTCTTTCCGAAGACGTTTGTCCGGCCGCGCGTGCCGATGACATCAGGTGCGGACCCACTGTGTCGCATACCCAGCGGCTCCAGGATCCGAGCGGATAGGAGGCGTCCGAACGAGACCCCCGAGGCCGTGCTGAGGACCTGCCCGAGCAGGTTGTAGTTCTGGTTTGCGTAGCTGAAGCTCCGGTCGTGTTGTCGGGTGAGGCGCCCGGGAGTGGCGTCCGTGCGCAGGCCACTGACGTGGCAGGCGAGGTCGCTGAGGGTGATGTCCTCTGGGAGATCCGCCTCAGTCAGGTATCGTTTCGCCGGGTCATCCAACCTGACCAGTCCTTCGTCGACGTGCTGCAACAGCAGCGCGGCAGTCATCGACTTGCTGGTCGATCCCAGCATCACCGGGGTCCTCACCGAGAGTTCACCGTGTTCAACGGTGAGCAGGGGCCCGTCGGAGGTGACCACATGGAGGACGGCTCCGGGTAGAGCTGCTGCTACGAAATGAGCGCGTGCTACCCGCTCCAGTTCAGAGAGTGCGACGCTGCTCGTCATGCGCGATCCCATTGCATCGGGGCCTCGGCCTGGGTTCGTACCCCGCACGCCTGGCCGGTGCACGGTCTGTCGCGCACGTCAGGTCCGGCGCCTGCATTCATCGTCACAACGCCCAGTGTTTCCACACCGGTGAGTGGAATGCAACCGTGTTCCGGGAGATGGGCAAAAACCGACACCAGAGTCGATGCCGTGGTCAGGAGGTAGGACGCCGACACGGCCACCGAAACGCGACTCTCTGGCCGTGACGGACTGCACACGAAGAACACCCCGAGCATGCGGAACACCAGATGGTGGATGAAGAAGACTGTGGCGCCGCAGAGTGCGAGCCGGATTTCGGTTGTCTCGTCACGGGTGCTGTTGGGTCGAGGGACTGCAGGGCACTCGAAAAGCGTGGGTCAGCCTCGGCGCCGATGACTGTCGGTGCCCCGGATGCCTTCCTTATCAGCATGCGAACGCTATATCAGACGATCATAAAACCTGAAGTGAGTCCCGCGGCCTGGCACCCAACTGTCACCTGATCGTGCATCAGTCCCGTGCGTCGATCGAACCCTCCGGATCGTCTGGGAGCTGGTCCGCCGGAAGAGGGCTCTTCCTGATCGTGATCGGGTCACCTTCCGTGCAGCAAACATATCCAGCCACATTTGGCGCCGATTTTCTTCTCATATCGTTCCCGGCTTCCGGTGGACAACAACCGGTTCCGGCGTGTTGTACACAGCGACCGGACATGAGGAATGTCCGACGCATGTGTTTCGGGGGACGGTGAGGTCAGCCACCGCCGTTGAATAAGACGGGGCGGAGCCGTTGCCACCGATCCCCGGGAGTCGCCCGAATGCCCATTCCCACACCCGCTGAACTCGGTCGTGCCGGTGAAGAAACCGCCGCCCGGCACTACACGTCCAAAGGCGACCGCATCCTCGCCAGGAATATGTCCTGCCCTCAAGGAGAGATCGATCTGATCGTCGAGGCTGCTGACGGAACTGTCGTCTTCGTCGAGGTGAAGACCCGTTCCACGCCTAATTTCGGTGGGATCGAGGCGATCTCGCCCCGCAAGTTCTCCAGGATCAGGCGCGCTGCGGCTGTCTGGTTGGCGGGGCATCCCGCGCATTCGGTGCGTTTCGACGCGGTTCTGGTGACCCCGCACGCGGGTCACTGGTCGATCGAGTGCTGGGAGGACATCGACCGTGGCGCTCGGTAGGACCCGCACCGCAGCGGTCAGGGGTGTCACGGCCGCCGTCATCGATGTGGAGGTGAGTACCGGACGTGGGCTGCCCGGCATCAGTGTCCTGGGGCTCGGGGACACCGCTGTCAGTGAAGCGCGGGACCGGATCCGCACGGCGTGCCAGAACTTGGGCCTGCCGTGGCCGCGCACCCGGATCGTGGTCAGTCTTTCACCGGCTTCACTGCCGAAATCCGGGTCGGGGTTCGATCTCGCTATGGCGCTCGCGATCCTGAACGCCGGCGGATCGGTCCCCGCGGACGGTGACCGGTTGGCTTCGACGCTGGTGTTGGGGGAGATCGGTCTCAACGGGGCGATCCGCCCGGTGACGGGCGTACTGCCGTGTCTACTCGCGGCCCGCACGGCGGGACTGACCGGAGCCGTCATTCCCCGGGGCAACGCCGGTGAAGCGGCACTGATTCCGTTGTTTCCCGTCATGATCGCCGACACCCTCGATGAGGTTCTCCGGTGGGCGACCGGTGCCGGTGACCTGACCGCAGCAGGCGATGTCGGATCCAGCGTCGTCGAGCCTAAGGCGAACACGGACTTCGCGGATGTCGTGGGCCAGCCGGAGGCCCGGCTGGCCGCGGAGATCGCCGCGGCCGGTGGCCATCACATGTTGATGATCGGTCCGCCCGGCTCCGGGAAGTCCATGATCGCGGCACGTCTCCCGGGGATTCTCCCGCCGTTGACGGAGCGGGAGTGCCTGGCGGCGACCGCCGTGCACTCCGTGGCCGGGCGGACGTTCACCGGTGTCGTGTCCAGGGCTCCGTTCATCGCTCCCCACCACAGCGTCACGCGCGCGGCGCTGCTCGGCGGTGGAGGGAGCCCGCTGCCGGGGGCGGTGAGTCTCGCCCATCACGGTGTCCTCTTCCTCGACGAGGTCAGTGAGATTCCGGCCCGCATCCTCGACTGTCTCCGGACGCCGCTCGACACCGGTGCGGTGCGGATCCTCCGGGCCGGGCAGGACGTGACATTCCCCGCCCGGTTCCAGTTGGTGATGGCCGCCAACCCGTGTCGCTGCGCGTCAGACGATCCCCGTCGGTGCCGGTGCCGTTCCGGGGAACGTTCGCGGTACCTCAACAATCTCTCCGGTCCGCTGCGGGACAGGATCGACCTCCACGTCAGGACCCGGGCCAGGTCAACCGTCATTACACCGGGGGACGGGGAATCTTCGGAAGTGATCGCCGGACGGGTGGCCGCTGCCCGGGAGCGGGCGGCGGACCGGTGGCGGCGTGCCGGGCTGGATATGATACTCACCGCCGATGTCAGGGGAACGGTGCTGCGCCGGGAGCATCCCGCCGACGATGTGGCCATGGAGCTGCTCGCCGCGCACACGGCGCGGGGCCGGATCAGCCAGCGGCGCGTCGACCGGACCCTCCGGGTCGCCTGGACACTCGCGGATCTGGAGGGCAAGGACATCCCTGATCTGGATCACGTCGCCCGTGCCCTGGGTCATTCCGGCGTACTGGACGGTGGCGACACCGATGCCTGAGAGAATCACGATCAACGACCGATGGTCGGCCCGGCGACACGCGTGGGCCTACCTCTCGCGGGTGATCGAGGGTCCGTCGGCGCCGCTCCAGCAGCTGCTCGCCGAGGACCGGGACGTCGAGGCCATCGCGTACGGGGTCAGGCGGCGGGAGCCGTGGATCGGGCAACTGCTCGGGCAGACGGCTGCCCGGTACCGGACGGACAGTGCCGCGGAGGATCTCCTCACGGCCGACAGAAACGGCGCCAGGCTCATCACCCCGGACGATGCAGAATGGCCGTCTGACCCCCTGGACAGGGCCTTCGGTTTCGTAGGCGCCGCGAGCGACTACGTCGGGCGATCCGGTGGTCGGGATGCCGTGGCACCGCACGCGCTGTGGGCCAGGGGCGGATCACCGGCGGAGCTGACGCAGCGGGCGGTCGCCGTCGTCGGCACCCGTGCCATCACCCGATACGGCTGGGAGGTCACCCGCATGCTCGTGGAAGGGCTTGCGGCGTCCCGGTGGACGATCGTGTCCGGAGGGGCGCTCGGGGTGGACACCGTGGCACACGAGACCGCACTGGCGAACGGAACCCCAACCATCGCCGTTGCGGCGTGCGGCCCGGGACGGACCTACCCGGCCCGCAACGCCGCCCTGTTCGACCACATCGCCGGTGACGGCACACGGGGTGCCATCATCTCGGAGTATCCACCCGGTGTCCATCCGGCACGGCACCGGTTCCTCACCAGAAACCGGCTCGTCGCGGCGCTCAGCGGCGGAACCGTTGTGGTGGAAGCGGCGTGGCGTTCCGGCGCACTCAACACCCTCACCTGGGCGGCGCGACTCGGCTCGGTGGCGATGGCCGTACCCGGTCCGGTGACGGGGCACGGATCGCTCGGTTGTCACGAGCGGATCCGGAACGGGGACGCGCAACTGGTCACATCGGCTGAACAGGTCCGGGAACTGATCGAGCCGCTCGGGACCGTGGATGCGCAAGCCCAGTACGAGTGTGCTTTCCCACCCGACAGGATTCAGGCGTTGAGTCACACGGAACTGAAGGTTTTCGACGCCACCTCCAGTGAGAGCCGTGTCACAGAAGTTGTGGCCGCGGAGGCGGGCATCACAGTCCCTCTGGCGGTTCACATACTGGTTGACCTGCAGCAGAAGGGTTTGGTGCAGCGGGATGGTGTTTCGTGGCGGCGGTCCGGTTAGTTGATCGGCGGAAGAAATTTCAGTCAGAGGGTTGCATGATGACAAAGCCAACCCTAAAGTTACAGAGGCAAGCCTAAGTTACTGCTTCAAGGTTCGGGCTGGTTCCTTGTAGCAACTGCCTCTGAAGCTTCTCACGCACCGGGCGGTGTCCGCACCTCCAAGTCCTGGATGAGGCTGATGAAGGCGCTAGGGTTATGCATATGGGTGAGTCAGATGCGAAGGCGGCACGGTCAGCGATGATCGTGCCGCCTTCTGCATGTCCTGGGTCCGGCACCACTCACCGACCAGCCACTTACGGAAGGGGAGAGCCGTGAAGGGTCCAACGACACCAACAGGTCCGCTCCCGGAGGCTCTCGAGGACTTCTGTGAGCACCTCTCGCTCGTGGAGAACCGTTCGGACGCCACGGTGCGCGCCTACCGGAGCGACCTCTCGCCACTGCTCGGTTCGATGTCCGGGTGGGGCGACTTCACCCAGGCCGCGTTGCGGACGTGGCTCGCCGACGCACATCGTTCCGGTCTCGCCCGCGCAACCATGGCCCGGCGCACCGCCGCCGCCCGCTCATTCAGTTCCTGGGCCGCCCGCCAGGGGTATCTCGACACCGATGTCGCCGCCAGGCTGGCGACGCCCAAGACGGCACGACATCTGCCGCGGGTCCTGAACGTCGACGAGGCCGTCGGTGTCGTGGAAGCCGCGGACGCCGCGAGTGAACCGGAGCAGCTCCGGGATGCGGCGATGCTCGAGTTCCTCTACGCCACCGGGGTTCGCATATCCGAGCTCTGCGGACTTAACGTCGCCGATGTCGATCTCGCCGCACGAACAGCCCGGGTCACAGGTAAGGGCAATAAGCAGCGAATCCTCCCGTTCGGCTCAACTGCCGTGAAAGCGGTCTCCGCCTGGCTGGACCAAGGGCGCGGGCATCTCGCTACGTGCGCGGAGAAGGCCCTGTTCGTTGGCGTCCGGGGTGGGCGGATCAATCCCCGGCAGGTCCGCCGCATCGTGCACGCCGCAGCCGCTGCGGCCGGCGCGGAGGGGCTGACCCCCCACGGGATTCGGCACAGCACCGCCACGCATCTGCTCGACGGCGGGGCGGACATCCGGGAGGTCCAGGAACTGCTGGGACATTCCTCGCTGCAGACAACGCAGATCTACACCCACGTCTCCACCGCGCGCCTGGGGGAGGCGTTCAGGCAGGCCCATCCACGGGCTTGAGCCTGATCAACGGCCGCGGCAGGAGACCGAGCGGATTGACGTACGCCCCGTCCCGGCGGGCGCCCCAGCTCAGGCCGGGCCAACCGCGCGGATCAGTTCCCAGCGTTCCTATGACCTGCCCCTCCGTGACGGTGTCACCGGCGGTGACCGTGGCGATTACCGGTTGGTAGGTGGTTCGGGTTCCGTCCGGATGATCGATGGACACTGTTGCTGTTCCGGCCACCGCACCGGAGAAGAACACCGTGCCGTCGCCCGCCGCCCGGACCGGCCCGCCGCGGGGGAGCGCCAGATCGACACCCCGGTGCCCCGGGAGCCAGTCGTGCGCGGGCGGATCGAACGGACGCAGGACCACCCCGGGGTCTCCCCGGCCGGTTGTGGGGGAGACCCAAGCACCTACAGTGGGTACGGCGTCGGGGTGGACGGTCGTCGGAAGCGCAAACAGAAGGGTCAGGGAGGCGACTGCCGCGATGCGACGCGGCCACCGGGTGTTCCTGCTCCAGTTGCTCATGGCCCTGATCCTGGTCGAGAGTCCGTGACGGGATGCGCGAGCGGTGGACAACCTGTGGATGATGGGGCGTCTGTTGCCCTTGGTGCCCAGGTTCCGGAATCCGGAGTGTGCTGGATCGCTCTTTTGGTTCAATCGGCAGTTCAGGGCTATAATCATCGGTTAGCAGTGTGCCCGTTCCCGGGTGTGCTGACTACGCGCGGCCGCGTGCCGGACGCACCTGATCGATCCGATCCCGTTTTCCGGGGTCCGCGACCGGTCGGGCCAGCTGCCGGAAACCTGATATGGGCCACTCAAGGTCCCGCTCAACGCCCCTGTTCACACGGGGTACGGTGTGCGGGTGAGAGGCCGGGTGTCGGTCGCCAGGGTGTGGGATAAAAACCCGCACAATCAAAAACCGAAACTCCGAGCACAGAAAGGGAGCATCACCATGGCAGTTGTGACCATGCGCGAGCTTCTCGACGCCGGTGTCCACTTCGGGCACCAGACCCGCCGTTGGAACCCGAAAATGAAGCGTTTCATTTTCACGGACCGTAACGGCATCTACATCATCGATCTGCAGCAGACGCTGACCTACATCGACCAGGCCTACGAGTTCGTCAAGGAGACCGTCGCCCACGGCGGCACCATCCTCTTCGTCGGTACGAAGAAGCAGGCTCAGGAAGCTGTCGCCACCGAGGCTGATCGCGTCGGTATGCCGTACGTCAACCATCGTTGGTTGGGTGGCATGCTTACCAACTTCCAGACCGTGTCCAAGCGTCTGCACCGCATGAAGGAACTGCAGGCCATGGATGCGGCCGAGGATGGCTACGAGGGCCGCACCAAGAAGGAAATCCTCATGCTGACCCGCGAGCGCACCAAGCTCGAGCGCGTCCTGGGTGGTATCTCCGACATGACCCGAGTGCCCTCCGCACTGTGGATCGTTGACACCAACAAGGAGCACATCGCCGTCAGCGAGGCCCACAAGCTGAACATCCCGGTCGTCGCCGTGCTGGACACGAACTGCGACCCCGATGTCGTCAACTTCCCGATCCCCGGCAACGATGATGCGATCCGCTCCATCTCCGTCCTGAGCCGCATCATCTCCTCCGCTGTCGAGGCGGGCAAGAAGGCTCGCTCCGACCGTGAGCTGGCCGCCGCCAAGGAGAATGCCGGCGAGACCAAGATCGAGGCTGGCGATGAGACCGCCAAGGTCGAGGTCGCCGCGAAGGTCGAGGCTACCGAGGCCGTCGCGGAATCCGCTTCTAAGGAAGAAGCCACCGAGGTTGTCGCGGAATCTGCTCCGAAGGAAGAGGCTGCCGCAACTGAGCAGTCCGCCGAGGATACCGCCGCCGCGGAGTAGTCACCACCTCCGCCTGATCACACCCCCTCGCCGCGACCCAGCCACTGTTCGGTGGCGGAGAATACTCCGCGACCGCACAGCGACCACCCACCGACCGTGGGTGGGGGCCGGGGAGGACACAGGCGCGGGGGGTTTCGTGTCGTACGCGGTACCTCCGTTCGCACACCTACGCTGCGAATCGGCCCGTGGTCAGGCACACTGGAAAGCCGAGAGGATTCCACGCGTCGCGGATGCCCCACGCCCGGCACATGGCGTGCCTGCGTTTGGCTAAGCTCGTCCACGACGAACGTCACCGCACAGATTTCTACTTTCACAACCAATCAAGGAGGATCGCCCCATAATGGCGAACTACACCGCTGCAGACGTTAAGAAGCTCCGTGACATCACGGGCGCCGGCATGATGGCCTGCAAGAAGGCCCTCGCGGAACACGACGGCGACTTCGACAAGGCCATCGAGTTCCTGCGCATCAAGGGCGCCAAGGACGTCGGCAAGCGCGCCGAGCGCACCGCCGCCGAGGGCCTCATCGCAGTCTCCGGCAACACCATGGTCGAGGTCAACTCCGAGACCGACTTCGTCGCGAAGAACGACGAGTTCAAGGATTTCGCCGCCAAGATCGCCGAGGCTGCCGCCTCCGTGAAGGCGAACACTCCGGAAGAGCTCAAGAATGCTCCGGTCGATGGTGGTACCGCCGAGGAGGCCATCCAGCAGCTGTCCGCCAAGATCGGTGAGAAGCTTGAGCTGCGCCGTGCCGTCACCATCGAGGGCGACAACGTCGCCATCTACCTGCACCACCGTGCCGCTGATCTGCCCCCCGCAGTCGGCGTGCTCGTCGCCTACACCGGCGAGGGCGAGGCAGCCGGTGCCGCCGCCCACGCCGCCGCGATGCAGGTCGCCGCGATGAAGGCCACCTACCTCAACCGTGAGGATGTGCCCGCCGACATCGTCGAGAAGGAGCGCAACATCGCCGAGACCATCTCCCGAGAGGAGGGCAAGCCCGAGAAGGCGCTGCCCAAGATCGTCGAGGGTCGTCTCAACGGCTTCTTCAAGGATGTCTGTCTCAACGAGCAGGCCTCCGTGACGGACAACAAGAAGACCGTCAAGGCCATCATGGAGGAGGCCGGCGTCACGCTGACCGGTTTCGTCCGCTACGAGGTCGGCCAGCACTGATCCGAGCTTTTCGGTACAGATAAAACACCGTTGGGCCCCTACCAATGACGGTAGGGACGCCCCACGGTGTTTTTGTTGTGCCCGTGGCGGACCGATTCAGGTGTCGGTCCGCCATCGTCGCTACGCGAGAACCGTGATCAGAGCTTTGGCCTCAGATAGCCGATGAGATAAGACTTCGTGAATCGTGCTTCATGCGCCGCTCCGGGATTCTGGGTCCACACCTTGACGTGCGAGCCGTCGTCGGAAACAACCATCGCCACGTGACCTGCCTCCGTGTCCCACGGCCAGCCCTTGCCCCAGATAGCGACATCACCGCGGCGTGGTTTGGCGCTGGCCGGGAGCTTCTCCCAGTGGGAATCCGGTGCTGCGGAGTACAGCTGCCGTGCGAGAATCACCGAGATGAAACCGTGTCCGAGAATGTTCTCGTTGTAGTGGTTGAAGAGGGCCACACACTGGTTCGCACCGTGGTTGTAGACCTGTTTGCCCCGTGTCTGAGAGATCAAGCGGTCCATCACTTTGTCTGCTTTGGTGGAGCTGCTGTCTTTGCGCTTCGGACGCATCCAGAAGACGTGGCCGTTCTCCCCTTTGACCCGAAGAACCCCATCGTTACCGAGTTCAAGGATACGGGCGGTGGTACCTGCGGTGTCCGATGCCCACCGAGCTTGGCCCCCGGAATAGAGCACGAGGTTGCCGTCCTTCTGAATACGCAGGTACGCATCCCTTCCAGCAACCTTTTCAGTTCCGGTTGCCCAGATAGGAGATCGGTCCTTGGTACGCCGGATCACGAAGTTTCCGTCATCCTGAACCGCAGCAAAATACTCACCGTTCTCTGACGTCAGCTGCTGCCCTGCTGTGAGTCGGGCATTCGCGACGATTTTAGATGTGCGTTTGGGTTGGGGCTTGGGTGTCGGTTTGGGTTCTGGCTTGGGCTTTGTGGTGGTTTGGGGGGTAGGCTTGGGCGTGGGCTTCGATGTGGGTTCGGGGGACAGTCCACCCGGTGAACTGTTGGCTATATTCCCTGAGCTTCCGCCGCCGCCGAAGATCATGGCGAGCAAGCCGATGATCAGCCCGCCTCCGATGACTCCGAGCACCTGAACCAGCTGCGGAGGCAACGGGGGCAGTGCGGGAAGCTGGGGGAGACCTGCGACGAAGTCGGCGATGACGTCATTTTCCTGGGGTTCAACGACATCGGTGTCACTCTGATCGACCGGTTCCGTCAGCTCGGGCTCCGGCGTATCGGCTACCGGGTCGGTGACATCAGCGATGGCGATCTCGGCGGGAGGAAACAGCGGGTCCGCGGTTGCAGGAGTGACTCCGGTGAGGGTCATGCTCGCGACGAGTACAGCCGCGGTGACTGATTTCCTTGTGAAGGGGGCTTTCATATGACGCTCCTAAATTGGGATTGGGTAATTTAAACCTAGGTCCAGGAGGTGGAGAATCAAGAGAATTGCGGCAATTTCCCCTGAGCAGGGTCACACGTTTCAGGAAGCAACTCAAGACTGGTGGACGAGTCTGCTGCCGTGGATCCGCAGTTGAGGTGTCTGGGCGTCGAATGGTGCGGCGGTCCTCGGGTAAGCTGGTCTGTCGGTAGAGCAAGTCACTGAAGACGTGCAACAACGATCCGAACCACGAGATTTACAACGGAAGGACAGTGCGGCATGGCCGACGAAGCGGGCGCCAGACGTCAGGGATTCAAACGGGTGATGTTGAAGCTCGGAGGGGAGATGTTCGGCGGGGGTAATGTCGGCATCGATCCGGACGTCGTGGAGAACGTTGCACGGCAGCTCGCGGGGGTCGTGCAGAATGGCACCGAGGTCGCGGTCGTGATCGGCGGGGGAAACTTCTTCCGCGGCGCGCAGCTCCAGCAGCGGGGCATGGACCGTGCCCGCTCCGACTACATGGGCATGCTCGGCACCGTGATGAACTGCCTCGCCCTGCAGGACTTCCTGGTCCAGCTCGGAATCGACTGTCGAGTCCAGACGGCGATCAACATGGCGCAGGTCGCCGAGCCTTATCTTCCGCTGCGCGCGAAGCGCCACCTGGAGAAAGGGCGCGTCGTCATCTTCGGTGCAGGTATGGGCATGCCTTATTTCTCCACCGACACGACAGCCGCTCAGCGGGCCCTGGAGATTGACTGTGAGGTCCTCCTCATGGCGAAGGGTGTCGACGGGGTCTACGACTCCGATCCCCGGACGAACCCGGATGCCGAGCTCTTCGACCGGATCACCCCGAGGGACTGCATCGAAAAGGGTCTGAAGGTCGCCGATGCTACGGCGTTTTCGCTGTGCATGGACAACAACATGCCCATCCTGGTGTTCAATCTGCTCACTGAGGGGAATATCGCACGCGCCGTCACCGGCGAACGTATCGGAACCCTCGTCCAGTCCTGATAGGTTTATCGGGAGCAACAGAATAAATCAGTCCAGGCCAGTTCGCGTGCCCCTTCCTGACGTGACTGCGCCGCGTCACCGTCTGCGGTGGTGCGGAGTGGGAGGCGGACTGGCCAAGTCCTAAGGAATAGACGAAATTACCATGATTGATGACACTCTCCTCGAAGCCGAAGAACGCATGACCAACTCCGTCGAGCACGCCCGGGAGGATCTGACGACCATCCGCACTGGGCGTGCGAACCCCGGAATGTTCAACGGAATCGTCGCCGAGTACTACGGTGTGCCGACCCCCATCACCCAGATGGCGACGATTTCTGTGCCGGAGCCACGGATGCTCATCATCCGTCCCTACGAGCAGAACGTGATGAATGAGATCGAGAACGCGATCCGCAACTCGGACCTCGGCGTCAACCCCACCAACGACGGCCAGGTTCTGCGGGTCACCGTGCCCCAGCTCACCGAGGAACGTCGTCGGGACATGGTCAAACTAGCCAAGTCGAAGGGCGAGGACGCGAAGATCGCGATCCGCAACGTCCGTCGCAAGCACATGGAGATCCTGAAGAAGATCCAGAAGGACGGCGAGGCCGGTGAAGATGAGGTGATTGCCGCCGAGAAGGAGCTCGACAAGACGACGCAGAAGTATGTCGCGCAGGTCGACGAACTCGTGGAGAAGAAGGAAAAGGAGCTGATGGAGGTCTAGATGGCCACCATCGAATCCGGTAGGAGACCACGGCCTGCGCCGGCGGACACCCTGGAAACTCCCTCCATGGTCGTGTGCGCGCTGTCCCGGGGGTCGTCAGTGCGGATCCGTCATGTCTGAACATCACATATCACCCAGGAAGTACCGCGAAGGAGACGCCTCGAATATCGGGCTTCCGGACTCGTGGCTGGCCGGTGACCCCGTCGACGCCGATGCGGAGGATCTGACTGATTCGGAGGAGTTGGTCAGGCGCCTGTTCTCGGGGGGATCTCGCGGCGGTAGCAGCGACGTCACCGACTCACTCCGTGCACTGGGCCTCGATCATCTTCCCAAACCCCGCAACTCCGCCGGACGGGACCTGAAGAAGGCGATCGGTGTCGGTGCGGGACTTGGCGCGCTGGTTCTCCTGATGATCTTCGTCGTCCCTTTCGGCTGGTATCCGCTCGTGGCGGCAGCCGTCGGCGTCGCCACCTGGGAGGTCCACTCGCGGCTAAAGGAGAGTGGGTACGTTATCCCGCGGGTGATCCTTTTGGTCGGGGGACAGTTGATGCTGTGGCTCTCGTGGCCTTTCGGGACCAAGGGCCTGGTCGCGGGATTCGTGGTGAGTGTGCTCGCGCTGATGTTCGGCCGACTGTTCCACCACGGTGCGAACACCGCGCCGCAGAACTACCTTCGTGACACGTCACTCGGCATCTTCGTCCTCACCTGGATCCCCCTCTTTGCGTCCTTCGCCGCGATGCTTTCCCTGATCACCAGGGAAGGGGTTCCGGGGCATATGTTCATCGTCACTTTCATGGTGTGCGTCATTGCCTCGGACATCGGCGGCTTCATCTTCGGGGTTCTGTTCGGTGCGCACCCCATGGCGCCGGCGGTCAGCCCGAAGAAGTCCTGGGAGGGCTTCGCAGGCTCCCTGTTCCTCGGCACCGTCTCCGGTGTGCTGCTCGTGCACTTCCTCCTTGACGACATCTGGTGGCGGGGATTGATCCTCGGTCCCGGTCTCGTTATCTGTGCGACCCTCGGGGATCTGGTGGAGAGCCAGTTCAAACGGGAACTCGGCATCAAGGACATGTCGACCCTGTTGCCGGGGCACGGTGGGCTGATGGATCGGTTAGATGGACTGCTCCCGTCTGCGATGGTCACCTGGCTCGTGCTCAGTTTCCTGCAGTCCTGAGCTGCCTGTCTGCGCCCGTGAACACAGAACGCCCCGCCCGGTTGTCCAGACCGGCGGGGCGTTTCTCTCTTTGTCGGTGAGACTCAGCGTAACTTCTTCAGCTCACGACGCAGTTCGAGCATCCTGACACCCCCGACGAGGGCCATGATGAGTGCTCCGCCGATCGCGGCGAGCAGAACCCCGATACCGGCGGGAACGGTGAATTCCCAGGCGAAGAGGGTGAGGTCCACCGCCTGCTGATTCTGCATGATAAAGATGAGGAAGAGGATCAGCAGCAGGGCACCGACGATCATCGAGACCCAGGTGCTGCCGGCGAGGGTACGGCGTCTCACATTCGCCGGTTCCGGCGTCGTCGTGGATGTCGAGGCGCCGGTGTCGGGATAGGTTGGAACCTCTGGTGACGCGTCTGGCGTCGGAGTGGTGTCGGCGGAGTGCTCGGCCTCGTTGTTTCGGTTCATACCCCCATTCAACGGCTCCGGGGCGGGTTACACAACCCGCCAGTTCCACCAATGACACTGCGACGTGTAATGATGGGGGAATTATGACGAAAGAACTACCCCTGGTGTTCGCCGCCCCCAAAAGGGGTATGCCGCCCACCCATTTCGCTGACCTTGACGCCGACCGCCGCATCGCGACCCTCGGTGACCTCGGTCTACCCAGGTTCCGTGCCGATCAGCTCGCCCGGCACTACTACGGGCGGCTGGAGGCGGATCCCCGCACGATGACGGACCTGCCGGCCGCGCAACGCGACACGGTTCGGGAGGCGCTCTTCCCCGACATGATGACGCCCGTCCGCAGTATCAGCTGCGACGCGGGGCAGACCAGCAAGACGCTCTGGCGCCTCCATGACGGCACGCTCCTCGAGTCGGTGCTCATGCGGTATCCCGACCGCTCGACCCTGTGCATTTCGTCCCAGGCGGGATGCGGAATGGCCTGCCCGTTCTGCGCCACCGGCCAGGGCGGACTGGACCGCAACCTCTCCACCGGGGAGATCGTGGATCAGGTCCGCGCTGCGGCCAAGACTATGCGCGACGAGGGTGGTCGGCTCTCTAACATCGTGTTCATGGGGATGGGGGAACCTCTCGCGAACTACAAGCGGGTTGTCCACGCCGTCCGGCAGATCACCGAACCCAACCCCCAGGGATTCGGGATTTCCCAGCGCAACGTGACGGTGTCCACCGTGGGGTTGGCCCCCGCGATTCGGCGTCTGGCGGATGAGGGGCTGTCCGTCACGCTCGCGGTGTCCCTGCACACGCCTGATGACGAACTCCGAGATTCGCTCGTACCGGTGAACAACAGGTGGTCGGTGGACGAGGTCCTAGATGCGGCCCGCTACTACGCGGATCAGACCGGGCGCCGGGTGTCCATCGAGTACGCACTGATCCGCGACATCAACGATCAGGACTGGCGCGCGGACATGCTCGGGAAGAAGCTCAGGAACGCCCTGGGGGCCCGGGTGCACGTGAACCTGATCCCGCTGAACCCGACTCCAGGATCGAAGTGGGACGCATCGCCGAAGGACCGGCAGAACGAGTTCGTCCGCCGCGTCGCGGCGCAGGGCGTTGCCTGCACCGTCCGCGACACCCGAGGCCAGGAGATCGCAGCGGCGTGTGGTCAGCTGGCTGCGGAGGAACGCTGAGGTGCAGCATCCTCGTCAACTGGAGGGCCGGAGGGTCAGGTGAATAGTGGAACTCCGCCACCCGGCCGTCCGTTTTCCACGCGCTTCAGGCTGTGCCGAATCACGGGACCGCCGACGTGGAGGAAGGACCCCGGTTCCGTCGAGAAGACTTCCGGAGTCACCGGGTCTGTAGCTGACGGACCCCGCCCAGGACACGGACACGGAGGAGGCGGAAGAGGACAGAAAAACCGCGATCCGGGGCGCGGATCGCGGTTCGGCCAGAACTGTGCGGAGTGCTACGCGTCGATCGAGTTGTGCCTGGAGCGACCGGGAACGGTGGCCGGGTCGATGTTCAGGGAGCGCAGCTGCGAATCGGTGAGATTGCCATAGACACCGGTGAGGTTGTGCTGATCATGGGCCCAGTCGGGTTCGACGTGGTCGATCGGCTTGTTGTGGGCGGTGACCGTGCGCACCTGGTTCAGGTTCGGCTGGAACAGGTTCAGCAGGAGGCCGACAACGATCAGAGCGGTAATTGCGAATAACCAGATCGTCTCAACGTGGCCGTGGTGGTTACCGAAGTGGTAGGCCAAAAGGAAAGCGACCGAGATCCAGCCGGAGATCTGGATGGCGTTACGGCTGAGACCGTGCCAGCCCCAGGCCGCCGAGGGCTCGTCGAGGGTCGACACTCCGTTGTGGACCTGGGGAACGTTGTGGTCGGAACCAGACACGTCAAACTCCTTATGGGATAAAGCACACGTACCGAAATCGCATTCTGTTGCCGCCATCATCTCATAACATTCCGCCGACAGCGACTTAAACTCGACGATCCGGTGGCGGGACGTGACAAACCCGCGGGAAAACCAGTCCGTGAACCGGGTTTTCTGCCGCTCGCCGCGGTGGTGGGCCGCAGATCCCGCCCCTTTCGGGTGTAGTGGAAAGTTTGATGTGGCCTCTCGGGTCCGGTTCCACGCCCGCAACGGATCAATGGAACAATGGGATGGGTGAGTAAACGCGTTCTTATTCTGGGAAGTACCGGTTCCATCGGGACCCAGGCCATCGAGGTCATCAACGCCAATCCGGAGGCCTTCGAGGTCGTGGGGATCGCCGCGGGCGGGTCCGACCCGGCGCAGATCATCGCCCAGGCCCGACACCTACGTCTCGATGCAGGCCGGGTGGCCGTTGCCGACTCCACGGCAGCCGCTGAGGTGTCCCGGGCGCTCGGGGGAGTGGTGATCAGCGGCCCTGACGCCGCGCGGGATCTCGTCGGCGTCGTGGAGGCCGACACCGTCCTCAATGCGTTGGTGGGCTCCATGGGGCTCGCGGCGACACTCGCGGTCCTGGAAAGTGGCTCGGTCCTCGCGCTGGCGAACAAGGAATCACTGGTCGCCGGTGGTGAGCTCGTGCTGCGGGCCGCGGAACCCGGGCAACTCGTTCCGGTCGACTCCGAGCACTCGGCGATGGCGCAGTGCCTGATGGCGGGGAACAGCCGGGAGGTGTCCCGACTGGTGCTCACCGCGTCGGGAGGCCCGTTCCGGGGGTGGACCCGACAGCAGATGATGGACGTCACACCGCAGCAGGCCGCCGCCCACCCGACGTGGTCCATGGGGCAAATGAACACCCTGAACTCTGCGACTCTGGTGAACAAGGGACTTGAGTTCATCGAGGCTTCGCTTCTGTTCGGGATTCCCGGGGACCGGATCGACGTGGTGGTCCACCCGCAGTCAATCGTGCACTCGATGGTTACCTTCGTGGATGGAGCCACCATTGCCCAGGCGTCCCCGCCGTCGATGAAACTGCCGATCTCCCTTGCCCTGGACTGGCCCAGGCGGGTCCCGGACGCGCAGCCCGCGCTCGACTTCTCCGGCGTGTTCTCCTGGGACTTCGGACCCGTCGATCACGCTGCGTTTCCCGCGGTCAGGTTGGCTGCTCAGGCTGTTGCGGCCGGGGGAACCTGGCCCGCCGTCTACAACGCCGCCAACGAGGAGGCCGCCGCTGCTTTTCTCGCGGGGGGTATCCGGTTCCCGGAGATCGTCGACACTGTCGCCGAGGTTCTGGACCGGGCCTCGAGATTCGTCCGACCGGCCGGGACGGTGGACGACGTCCTCGACGTGGAGAAGCACTCCCGCCGGCTGGCGGGGGAGATTCTCGCGGGGAAGCGCTGAACCATCCGCCGGTGTGCGAGACTTGACCCCGCAATAACGGCCACCGGGCCGAACCGGAACACCGACAGACATGCAAGGAGAGTGACCTCACCGTGGGTTATCTGCTGGGCGTCATTCTTTTCGCCCTCGGTATCGCGCTGACCATCGCGCTGCACGAGGCGGGCCACATGGGCGTGGCGCGTCTGCTCAGAATGCGGGTCCGCCGGTACTTCATCGGCTTCGGCCCGACCGTCGGCCAGTTCACCCGAGGGCACACCACCTACGGGCTCAAGGCGGTACCGCTCGGCGGGTTCTGCGATATCGCGGGAATGACGGCCAACGATCCGCTCACCCCGGATGAGGAGCCGTTCGCCATGTGTCGGCGGCCCGCGTGGCAGCGCATCGCGGTTCTCGCGGGCGGTGTGGTCATGAATGTCTTCGTCGGTCTCGTCCTCATCTACACCGTCGCTGTGAGCGCGGGTATCCCGGATCCCGACATCGATCTCACACCGACCGTCGACGGCACCGACTGTGTCGCTCCGGCCCAGAACCCCGACGGAACTCTGTCACCCTGCTCCGGTGCGGGGCCCGCAGCGGAGGCAGGCATCGTTGTCGGCGACCGGATCACCGCCGTCGACGGTCGGCGCATGCACACCTTCATTGAGCTCCGCGACACCGTCATGGCGAGACCTGGCGAGACGGTGGAGCTCACCGTGGAACGCGACGGGTCGGCCCGCGAGGTCGCGGTCACCGTCGCCGAGGCCACCCGGCTCAACGCCGCGGGTGAGGAGGTCACCGTCGGCGCCATCGGCGTGTCGCGGGCACCGGTCGAGAACGTGTTCCGCGCCTACGGCCCCGTCGACGGAATCGGTGCCTCGCTCCGTTTCGCCGGTCTGATGTTCTCCGGCACCGTCGAGGGACTGAAGTCCTTCCCCGCCAAGATCCCCGGCGTCGCCGCTGCGGTGTTCGGCGGGGAACGCGCCCAGGACTCGCCGGTGAGTGTCGTCGGTGCGACCCGCATCGGTGGCGAACTAGCGGAACGCAGCGAATGGGCCACGTTCCTGATGATGCTGGCCAGCTTGAACTTCTTCCTCGCGCTGTTCAACGTCGTGCCGCTTCCGCCGCTCGACGGCGGACACATAGCCGTCGTCCTTTGGGAGAAGCTGCGGGATGCCGTGCGGAGGCTCCGAGGGCTGCCACCGGCGGGACCCGCGGACTACCGAGGAATCATGCCGCTGACCTACACGGTTGCCGCGCTCCTGTTGACGGTGGGGATGGTCGTCATCGCCGCCGATGTGGTGAACCCGATCCGGCTACCTGGCTGACGGTCCGCCGCGCGCGGATCCCCGCACCGGACGAGTCTCGGAGCCGGTGATACCATCGACCACGACGGCCCGCCAGAATCTCACCCACGAGCACCGACCTGCAGGCGGTGCGCGACAAGGAGTTCTTTCACAGTGACTATCCCCATCGGACTTGGCATGCCTGAGGCGCCGCCGCCGGTGCTCGCCCCGAGACGCAAGACTCGGCAGTTCATGGTCGGCAGCGTCGGTGTCGGATCGGACCACCCGATTTCAGTGCAGTCAATGACGAACACGAAGACCCACGACATCAACGCCACCCTGCAGCAGATCGCCCAGCTCACAGCCACGGGCTGCGACATCGTGCGCGTGGCGTGCCCGAAGCCGATCGATGCGGAAGCGTTGCCGATCATCGCAAAGAAGTCCCCGATCCCCGTGATCGCCGACATCCACTTCCAGCCCAAGTACATCTTCGCGGCCATCGACGCCGGGTGCGCGGCGGTCCGCGTGAACCCCGGCAACATCAAGGAGTTCGACGGCCGGGTCAAGGAGGTCGCGCTTGCGGCCGGATCTGCCGGTATCCCCATCCGCATCGGCGTCAACGCCGGTTCGCTGGACAAGCGGATCATGGAGAAGTACGGCAAGGCCACCCCGGAGGCCCTCGTCGAATCGGCGCTCTGGGAGGCCAGTCTCTTCGAGGATCACGGTTTCGGGGACATCAAGATCTCCGTCAAGCACCATGACCCGGTCATCATGGTGGAGGCCTACCGTCAGCTCGCCGCGCAGTGCGATTATCCGCTGCACCTCGGTGTCACGGAGGCAGGCCCGATGTTCCAGGGCACCATCAAATCCTCCGTGGCGTTCTCCGCGCTGCTGGCGGAGGGGATCGGCGACACGATCCGTGTGTCGCTGTCGGCTCCTCCGGAGGAGGAGATCAAAGTCGGTGACATGATCCTGCAGTCCCTGAACCTGCGTCCGCGCAAGCTCGAGATCGTGTCCTGCCCGTCCTGTGGCCGTGCCCAGGTCGACGTGTACAAGCTCGCCGAGGAGGTCACTGCGGCTCTCGACGGGATGGAGTTTCCCCTGCGTGTCGCCGTCATGGGGTGCGTCGTCAACGGCCCCGGTGAGGCCCGCGACGCGGATATCGGAGTGGCCTCCGGAAACGGTAAAGGCCAGATCTTCGTCAAGGGTGAGGTCATCAAGACCGTGCCTGAGTCGCAGATCGTGGAGACCCTGATCGAGGAGGCGATGAAAATCGCCGAGGAACTCGGCCTCGAGGAAGGGAGCGTCAGCGGTTCCCCCGAGGTGAAGGTCACCTCCTGAGCCCTCCGCGTGGCTCCTGTGCGCCGACGTGTCTTCCCTGGGGCGTACGGTGCGGGTCGTTGACGGGCCGACATATCCCATCAGTCCCATGTGTCACAACTTCGTGTCTCCCGTCCCGGCACGCCGCGAGGTTCCGGCCCCCGGGCCATGCCTGTTGCTACCTTGATCCCCATGAAGAAGACGTCCGCGCTGCTCACGGTGATCATGATGGTCGCCGTCGGCTTGGTGGGCTGTACCCCAAAGACCCCACCCGTAGACGGAACAGTCGAGGCGTTCTTCGCGGCCGTCTCAGACGGCGACTTTGACGCCGCCGGGGCGCTGACCGATGATCCGTCGGCGGCGTCCGAGATGCTCCGTGAGTCGTTCGAGGGATTGCAGGCCGAGCAGATCGGCGCGGAATTGAACAGCGTCTCCACCGGTGACAACACCGCCACCGCTGAGTTCACCGTCGACTGGTCACTCCCGCGAGACCGCGAGCTGCGCTATCCGTCCAGGATGTCGCTGAGTAGGGTCGGCGGAGACTGGCTCGTGCGGTGGCAGCCGAATCTCCTGCATCCCCGGCTGGGGGCGAGCCAGCACCTCGAACTCCGGGGTATCAACGCGGAGCGCGCCAGGGTGATCAGCAACGACGGCGTCGCACTCCTGGAACCCGGGACCACCTACCGGGTTCTCGTCAACACCAAGGGGCTGAAGGACGCGGACTCCACAGCCCGGACCATCGCCCGTGCACTCGACGCGGCGCATTCGCGGGACCGGAGCGTGGCCACGGTCAATGCCAACGAACTGGCGGACAACCTTCGCCGCGCGAAGGGCATGTACTCCGTCAGCCTGGTCGACGCCATCGAGGGACCGAAGGTCCTGGAGGCACTGGACGGTGTCGATGCCGTCACCGTGAACCCCGAGGCGGCGATGGTCCGCACCGACCGTGATCTCGCACCCGACATCATCTCCCGGGTCGAACGCATCGTCAATGACGATCTCGACGGTGAGCGCGGCTGGCAGATCGCCGTGGTTAACGCCTACGGCGCCCAGATCGACACGCTGGAGATCCACGCCCCGACGCCCGCACCCGCTGTGCGGGTCAGCCTCGACACCAACGTCCAGCGGGCGGCACAGGCGGCAGTCGACCTCCGCTCGGGGATGAAGGCGATGATGGTGGTGATGCGCCCCTCCACTGGAGAGATCCTCGCGATCGCGCAGACCGCCGCGGCAGATCGGGACGGATCGATCGCGCTCATGGGCCAGTATCCTCCCGGGTCCACGTTCAAGATCATCACCGCGACCGCCGGGATGATGGACGAGGACCTCACGCCCGACAGCATCGTGCCCTGCCCCGGTGCGATGGAGATCGGGCACCGCATCGTCACCAACTACAACGGTTTCTCCCTCGGGTCGGTTCCTCTGGAACGTGCATTCGCAGCATCCTGCAACACCAGCTTCGCCGACATCTCCGCGCGCCTGAACCCCGGAGAACTTGAGCAGGTCGGCAAACAATTCGGACTCGGCCTCGATTACACCATTGAGGGGCTCGGTACCGTCACCGGATCCATCCCGCGCGGTGACGAACTGGTCGACCGCACCGAGGCCGGATTCGGCCAGGGAAAGGACCTCGCCAGCCCCTTCGGTATGGCGCTCGTCGCCTCCACTGCAGCGACGGGACGTACTCCCGTTCCCGTGCTCATCAACGGCCGAGAGACCACCGTGAGCGAGCACGTCGACCCGCCCACCCCGCAGGCCATTGAGGGGTTGCAGCGCATGATGCGGCAGGTGGTCACTACCGGCACAGCCCGCGGAATGCAGGCCGGGGGAGCGATCCACGGCAAGACCGGTGAAGCCGAGATCGCCGGGGGCTCCCACGCCTGGTTTGCGGGTTTCCGTGATGACGACATCGCTTTCGCCACGCTTGTGGTGCTCGGCGGCGGATCAGAGACCTCCGTCGCCATCACCGACCACTTCTTCCGGGCCCTCGACGACCCATCACTATTGCCTCCACAGGAGGCTTCCCGCCCACCAGCACCGGAGGATGAGCCTGCCCCCGCAGCGGTGGCACCCGCAGCTCCCGCACAGGCGGAGAATACTGCGGCGGTGCCTCCGCCCTACCTGTAGAACAGAACCGGCGTGGGGGTGCGGAACAAAGTTCGGTGCACCGGTACCTCACCGTCGGAATACCGGCTGGCAGCGCTACGATGAGAACATGTCTAACGCACGCGCACGCCTGACCCCCGGAAAACAGAGCCCCGTCCGCACGGTACCCAAGCACATCGAGCGCCCGGAGTACGCCTGGAAAGACACCGTCAGGGAAGCGTGTGGAGAGCCGCTTGTCCAGACCCCGGAGACCATCGAGGCGATGCGTGAGGCCAGTCGTATTGCCGCGAACGCCCTCGCCGTCGCAGGCCAGGCCGTCGCTCCCGGCATCACCACCGACGAGCTGGACCGTATCGCGCACGAGTACATGTGTGACCACGGTGCCTACCCGTCGACACTCGGCTACCGCGGTTTCCCGAAGTCCTGCTGCACTTCGCTCAACGAGATCGTCTGTCATGGCATCCCCGATTCGACGGTGGTCCGGGACGGTGACATCGTCAACATCGACGTCACCGCCTACAAGAACGGCGTCCACGGTGACACCAACCGGACCTTCCTTGCCGGGGACGTCAGCGAGGAGCACCGACTACTGGTGGAACGCACCTACACCGCCACGATGCGGGGCATCCGGGCGGCGAAAGCCGGCCGCGAGATCAACGTCATCGGCCGGGTCATCGAGTCCTACGCGAAACGGTTCGGGTACTCCGTCGTCCGCGACTTCACTGGACATGGCGTCGGCCCGACGTTCCACAACGGTCTCGTCGTCGTGCACTACGACAACCCGGAGGATCACACCATCCTCGAACCCGGCATGACGCTCACCGTGGAACCGATGATCAACATCGGCGACCTGCCCTACGACATCTGGGACGATGGCTGGACCGTGGCCAACCGGGATGGGAAGTTCACCGCCCAGTTCGAGCACACCCTCGTCATCACCGAGGACGGCCCGGAGATCCTGACCATCCCTGACGCCGACATCGACTCCTACGGCCACGACAGCTGATCCGGCACGACCGTGTCCGCAATCCTCATCGCCGGAACCACCTCCGACGCCGGTAAATCCGTCATCGTCGCCGGAATCTGTCGGGCACTGGCGCGCCGTGGTGTCTCCGTCGCGCCGTTCAAGGCGCAGAACATGTCGAACAACTCCGCCGTCTGCCCCGACGGCGGAGAGATCGGGCGCGCCCAGGCACTGCAAGCCGCGGCGTGCGGGCTGGACCCCAGCGTGGACTTCAACCCGGTACTCCTCAAACCCGGCAGCGACCGCACGAGCCAACTCGTGGTCCGGGGGCGTGCCACCGGTTCGGTGAGCGCCCGGAACTACATCGAGCACCGCACCCACCTCAGACAGGTCGCGGCCGAGTGCCTGACCGACCTGCGCCGCCGGTTCGACGTCGTCATCTGCGAGGGTGCGGGTTCGCCGGCGGAGATCAACCTCCGGGCAACCGACGTCGCCAACTTCGGCCTCGCCGAGGCCTGCGACCTGCCCGTCTACATCGTCGGCGACATCGACCGCGGGGGAGTGCTCGCCCATCTCTACGGCACCCACCAGATCGTCGACGCCGGGGACCGGGCCCGGATCCGCGGGTTCATCATCAACAAGTTCCGCGGTGACCAGACCATCCTCGACCCGGGCCTCGTCCAACTCGAGGAACTGACCGGGGTACCCACCGTCGGGGTACTGCCGTTCATCGACGGGCTGTGGATCGACGCCGAAGATTCGCTCCAGTCGCCACTCGGCGCGAGCGTCGGACCCGCCACACCCGCCCTTGGCACCCAGCGCCTGCGGGTCGCGGCCGTCCGGCTGCCGCGGATCTCGAACGCGACCGACGTCGAGGCACTCGCCTGCGAGCCCGGGGTGAGTGTCGTCTGGTCGGCAGACGCGGACCAGATCGCCGACGCCGACCTCGTGGTTCTCCCCGGGACACGTGCCACCGTCGACGATCTCGCCTGGCTGCGACGGACGGGGATCGCGGCAGCCGTCACCGCGCGTGTCCGGGAGAACCGGCCGGTGCTCGGGATCTGCGGTGGTTACCAGATGCTGTGCCGCAGCATCACCGATCCAGTGGAGTCCGGTTCCACCGGCCCCGTCGACGGCCTCGGGGTGTTCGACACAGACATCGTGTTCCACCCGGACAAGACCCTCATCCGGCACGAGGGGGGAGCCTACGAGGTGCACCACGGGAGGGTTGCGCGCTCCACCGAACAGCCGTGGATCGGGGACGAGGGAGCCAGACGCGGTGTCAGCTTCGGTACCCACCGGCACGGCCACCTGGAGCATGACGGACACCGACGTGCCTTCCTCCGGGACATCGCCGCAGCCACCGGGCGGAGCGGGTTCGTCCTCGCGGCGGACACCTCCTTCCACGCCGAACGCCTCCGCCAGCTGGATCTGATCGCGGACGCGGTGGAGCAGGCCCTCGATCTGGACGGCATCATCGGGCGAAGGTGACCCGGCAACCCCCGCTGCACGACGCCAATCGGTGGACGACCGCTGCGCACCGGTGGAAACCTGAACCCGATCTGATCGGTTACGGGGATGATTTTCGGGCCGTGCAGAAAAGAGAATCTGCTATAACGGGCGTTGTCCCTCCCGCACCGCACACCAGGAGTCTCCATCATGCACAAGCTGCCCCGGCGGATGACCGCCACCATCGCCTCAACCCTTCTGCTCCTCGGCGCGTCCCCCGCGGTCGCCTCCGCGGATGAGCACGTGTTCGGTTCATCGGGGACCAACTCCTCCGAGTCCACCCTCGAGTGGTTCATCGGACAGATCATCCAGGTGTTCGGGATGCCCCTCCACCCGCATACCGGCACGACCGGAGAACCCGCGACCGGCATGCACTCCGAGCACCAGACCGATTTCTTCTACACCGTGATCGACAACGACACCATCCGCATGACGATCCCCTCCGGTGACAGTAGCTGCTACGGAGTCCGTGGCGTGGTCACCACCACCCCGAACACCGTTGGCGTCGCCGCCGTCGAAGGGCTCCGCCCGGGCGTCGGCGAAGGGCCGTGCGCTGCCGTCGCCAGCTACCCGAGGATCGATGTGAAGGTCCCGGGCGGCATCAACGGGCGGGCGATCACGAGGATCACCCTCGGTGAAGATCAGCTGAACTAGCCCGTCATCTCGGGGTGGGCCGGCCGATCGCGGTAGGTTACGCCCGCCGCCACAGGTAGGGCCGCGGCGATGATGTAGGCCCACGCCAGCACGATGCTCGGGGCCTGGGCCGGCCACCAGGTGATCGGAGTGGCCGCGAGAACAACCGCATAGAGCATCGTCGCCGCGAGAATCCCGGCGGCGGCGGTGACCGCAGTCCACCGCCAGCCATGATCGCGCACGCTGCAGTTGCGGGCTCCGGTGAGCACCGGTACACAACCGAGGAGAGCGAGGATCGCGGAGACGACCACGAGCCCGCGGGTCGCCGGGGTATCGGGGCCGAGCGCGAACCAGCCGGCTGCCGCCGCACCGACCACGCTGAAGCCCACCCTGGGGATCCACTGCCCGGGAAGCTGACCGAGCCCGCCAGCCAGACACGCGATGACGGCCGGGGGAGTGAGATACACCGTCGCCAGGGTGGTCACCGTGAATACCTCGTCCAGGGACGTGACTCGGCTCGCCGCGACGAGTACCCCCAGCATGAGCAACGCGATACCCCCGGCCGCGGACAGCGCCCGGAACACCGTAACCCTGCCCGGGCGATACAACTGAGCGAGGGCACTCGCCGCACCGAATGCCACCGTCGCGGCGGCCAGTCCGGCGTAGCCGACGTGACTCCTCGTGTAATTTAACCCCAGGGTCGCCAACAGCAGCGCCACAGCAGCGGCGATCGAGGCCGTTGCAGCGGGCACATCACGGTGGCGCGGGGACGGTGGTAGGGGAGTCACGGTGAAAAGATGTGCAGCTTTCGTCATCGTCGGGTCAGCGGCGGTTGCGGCCCCTCATTCTAGCCACGTCCGACCCTCCACGCCGGGTGCCGTGGCAGCCTGTCACGACGGAGAGTCAGGTTCGTGCGCGCGCCGGGGAGGGGGAACCGGTGCGCCGTTGGGAGGTGCGATCTTCGGATACCCGGAGGAGACGTCCGGGCCTGAGGCGGCTCGCGGGGAGGCCGTCGGCGAACCACTGACCACGGCGCCCGTGGACACGACCGCGCGTGCGGGACTCGGATCCCAACCGGTGTCGACGACGCGCCGTTGCACGAGGATCGCACCGCCGAGGATCGCCGCACCGATGAGCAGGAGCAGGATCGTTCCCGCGATCGTCCCGGTCTTCGCCGCGGCGCCGATCAGGATGCCGAACCAGGCGAAGTCGGCGTCGCCGAAGGTGGTGTTCTCCCCGGAGAACACGCCCAGCACCTGCATGAGGAACGCGGGGCCGAGGGTGATGAAGAGACCGTTGGCGAATGCGCCGGCCACGGCACCGCGTCGTCCGCCGGTGGCGTTGCCGTAGACACCCGCCGCACCACCGGTGAAGAAGTGGGGGACCAGTCCCGGCAGGATCAGCACGACACCGAACAGCGGGTTGAACGCGACCTGCAGCAGCGCCAGGCCGACCAGCCCGCCGATGAAGGAGGAGATGAACCCGATGAGCACGGCGTTCGGCGCGTAGGGGAAGACGATCGGGCAGTCGAGGGCCGGGATAGCTCCGGGCACGAATTTCGCGGCGATGCCCTGGAACGCCGGCACCAATTCACCGAGGATGGTGCGCACACCGAACAGGATCACCGCCACGCCGACACCGAACTGCAGGCCCAGGGTGAACGAGTGCATCAGGTACGCCCCCACATCGGAGGCACCGTCCTCGAATGCGGCGAACGCCTCGTCCCGGTCGGCCCGGATGAGGAAGATCACCGCGAGGATGACGTACATCAGCGCCATGGACAGCGCGGTGGCGACCATCGAGTCCCGGAGGAACTTCAGTCCCTCGGGCAGTTTGAGGTTCTCGGTGGACGGGGACAGCTTCTCCGGTTTCCGTCCGCCGACGAGCGAGCCGACACCACCCGCGACGATGTACCCGGCCGTACCGAAGTGTCCCATGGCGATCGAGTCGTCGCCGGTGATCCGTCTGGTCCACGGGTGCACGAACGCAGGCAGGGACACCATGAGGATCCCCAGCAGCACTGCCCCGAGCGGAACGGTGACACCCGCCGAGAAGCCCGCCGTCGCCAGGACGATGGTGATCAGCGTCGCCATGAATAGCACGTGGTGGCCGGTGAGGAACACGTAGTGCAGGGGTGTGAATCGCGCCAGCAGCAGCGACACCGCGAAACCGAGGACCATCAACCAGGCGACCTGTGCGCCGTAGTTCTCCTGCGCGATCCCCACGATCGCCTCATTGGTCGGCACCACGCCCCGCGCCCCGGTGGCACCGGTGATCATCGTGCCCAATGGTTCCAGGGAGGTGACGACGAGACCGGCACCGGCGCCGATGAGCAGGAAACCGAGGGTCGCCTTGACCGCGCCTCCGATGACCTCGCCCGTCGATTTGCGGAGTGCCGCGAGCCCCACCGCGGTGATGATGCCGATGAGGAACGCCGGGACCGAGAGGATCTGGTTGACCAGGAACTCGATGACAACCATGTCGGAAGTCCTTTCTGTGTGGTGGTGCCGGTCAGACCGCGTAGATCTCGCGGAGGGCGGCGTCGATCTCGTCGGTGGAGGTGAAGTTGGATATCACCCGCATCGGGACCCCGAGGTCCCCGAGGGCCCGGGCTATCTCCCCGGAGGTGAGGATGCAGTCGGCGTCCCCGGACTTCCCCTTCGCGGAGATCGTGTCGGTGGCCTCAACCGTCATGTACCGCGACCAGCCCCACTCGTCGAGCACGTCCTCGAGGGTGTTCTTCAGGAACAGGGAGGTGCCGAGGCCGTTTCCGCACACCGTGAGGATCAGGCCCTTGCTGGGGACGGTTTCATCGGCACCGCTAGGTGCTGGGGTGTCCCTCGGTGTCGGTGACGTATCGCGGGTGATCCGTGTCCGTGTCGTGGCCCGATCAATGAGTTCAATCACCTCATCAGCTGTGGCCGCCTCGCGTAGGGCGGCGCGAAGCTCCTCGGATCCCAGACCCCGGGCGAGAACCTTCATCGCTTTCACGTGCGTGTCCGGATCGGTGGCGGACAGAGCGACCACGATATCCACCGGATCATTGGACGGATGACCGAAGGACACCGGGTCCGTCAGAACGATCAACGACAGAGCTGTGCGGTGAACGGATCTGGAGGGGCGGGCGTGGGCGAACGCGACGCCGGGAGCGATGACGATGTAGGGACCGTTTTCTTCGACGGTCCCGATCATCTCGTCGGTGTACCCGGCGTCGGTCGCATCCGTCGACACCAGTAGTTCTCCGGCGCGGCGGATCGCCTCCCGCCAGTCGCGTGCGGGGACACCGACGGCGATCCGGTCGCGGGTGAGCAGATCATGAAGAGCATCCATGAAGATAGATTAGGCGCCCCGTCCGCTGTCGCGGTAGGACCGCGGACACACATCGGCCAGCCAGCGGTGCTACCGGAGACCCACCCACAGCATGGTGATGCTGAGTACGGAGCCCGCGAAAAAGTTGATGTAGAGGAAGAAACGCCATCCCGAGCGGGCGCGGGTGCACGTCTCGTCGGTGATGAACCGGAATCTCGCTGAGTTGATTGCGTACGGGAGAATGACCAGGCCCGCTATCCAGCTCGGATGGGGGAGGAGGAACAGGATCAGTGACGCGACGAGATACTGGGCGGTGGCGAGCCTCGCGGTGGTGCGCGCACCGAGGACCGTCGCTATCGAGGACAGCCCGCCCTGGCGGTCGGCGGTGACGTCCTGGATTGCGCCGAGAGCGTGGCTGGCCATGCCCCAGAGGAAGAAGGCGACCATACACCACATGAACCACGTATTTACCCCACCCGGGATCATGGTGCCGGCGACCAGCGCCGGTGAAACGAAGTGCACCGAGGAAGTGACCGAGTCGAGGAAAGGGCGCTCTTTGAATCTGAGACCGGGCACCGAGTAAGCGAGGAGCGCGAACAGCGACATCGTGAACCAGATTCCGGATGCCCGCGTGCCCACCGCGTAGAGGTACACCACGAACGGCAGGCAACTGATCGCCGCAGCCCACAGCAGGGTCCGGTGGTGTTCCCTGGCAAGGACGGTTCCTTCGACGCCGCCTTTCCGCGGGTTGAGGATATCGGACTCGAAGTCGAAGACATCATTGATGCCGTACATCGCGATGTTGTAGGGGATGAGGAAGAAGAAGGTGCCCAGGTAGAACCGGGTGTCCATGCCGCCACCGGTGACGAGGTAGGCGGCGAGGAACGGGAAGGCGGTGTTGACCCAGCTCAACGGTCGGGAGGCGCCCAGGATGCGCAGGAGGGCGGAAATCATCGGCGGCTTCCCCTCCCCGGCCAGATCGCGGGTACGGCTATCCCCGCGACCACCGCGTACGCGAGATCCTCCACGGGCATCACGCCGATGGCCAGACCCGTGTGGTGTGCCGGATCATAACCCACCAGTCCAGCCCTGATCATGAGATTGTCGAAGACAATGGTGAGGGCAACGAGCGTGGTGACGACCACCGCGGTCACGGTGGTCTGCCCGGGAACCGAGTGTCTCCTGGTCCACCACACCGCCGCGGCGGCAAGCACGAATGGAAGACTGATCAGCAGATACGTCATCGGATGACCACCGTCCTGGATATCGTCATGCGGGTGAAGGAGGTGAGGTTGAGCGCCAGATAGACCAGGAAGAAGAGGAAGAAAGGCTCCTCCAGCGGCAATTCGGGGGCGAGTTCCACTCCGCTCATCCACCGTGATGTACCACGGAAGAAGACTCCGCTGACGATCCCGATGCCGTCCCACGCCAGAAATACCCCCACCAGAAGGACGCTGGTCACTGTCGCACGTGCGGGTGCCGCCGTGAACGTTAGACGCCATCGGTAGTCGCACAACCCCATCGCCAGAATCGAGCCGAGAATACTCGCCAGGTAGAGCCACTGGTCCATCTCAGATCGGCTCCGGTAGCGGCGAAGGTGTCCTGTCGCCACGCAGACGCTTGAGTACGTTCTCCGCGGAGATCAGACACATCGGTACGCCGACCCCAGGGAGGGTTGTGGCGCCGGCGTAGTACAGACCATCCACCAGGTGGCTGGCGTTGGTGCCCCGGAGAAAAGCTGATTGCGCGAGGGTGTGCGCGGGCCCGATGCTTCCGCCGTGCCACGCGTTGTACCGCTCGGAGAAATCCCCGGGCCCGAGGGTTCGGCGGACCACGATTCGTTCGGCGAGATCCTCGACTCCGGTCCACCGAGCTATCTGCTCGATCGCTGCATCGGCGATACTTTCGACCAGGGGGGCCGCATTCGGCGCGTAAGCGGTACCGCGGCCGAGCTGCGGATCGGCGGGGACCGGGATGAGGACGAATAGGTTCTCGTGCCCCTCGGGTGCGACATCCGGGTCGGTGGCCGAGGGCTTCGAGATATAGATCGAGCGGGAGGCGGGGAGTTCCCGGTCGATGCCCGGGCCGTTGAATACGGCGTCGAAGTCGGCGTCCCAGTCGCGGGAGAACAACAGTGTGTGGTGTGCGAGCTGGGGTAGCGCGCCCCGAACACCCAGCATCACCAGGACGGTACCAGGCCCCGGGTTCCGGGTACCCCACCAGCTTTCGGGGTAACTGCGCAGATGAGCGGGAAGCAGAGCGGTCTCCGTGTGGTGCAGGTCGGCGCAGCTGACCACCACATCTGCGGTGAGGGTCTCCACTGTACCGTCGCTGGCGAGTACCTGTACCCCGGTCACCCTGGCCTTCGTCGGGCGGAGGCGCCCGAACCGGTCCGGGAATCTCCGCGTCGATCTCGCGTGATCGTCGGTGGTGATCCGGAGAACCCGGTTCGATGTCCGTATCACTGCTCCGGCCCGGCGGGCGACCCGGTCGATGGCCTGGATCAGGGCGGTGAATCCACCCACCGGATAGCGCACCCCCTGGTCCAGGTCGGTGTGGCTCATCAGATGGTAGAGGGCAGGGGTCTGGTCAGGACGGGAAGACAGGAACACCGCCGGGTACGTCAGTATCTGGCGCAGCCGGACGTCGTCGACGTAGCGGGCAGCGAAATCCTCCAGTGAAGTAGTCAGCAACGTAGCCAGGACCCCCAGATGACGGCCCACATCTTGGTTGATGAATCCGGCGGGCCCGGTGAACGTGGTGTAGAGGAACCGCTCCACCGCGATCCGGTACGCGTCCGCCGCGGAATCGAGGTACTCCCCGAGCTGAGCACCCGCTCCGGGCTCGATGGACTCGAACAATGCTGCGGCCTCGTTCCGTCCTGAAGGAACATCCAGTGGCGGATGGCCTTCGGTGTACACTCGATACGCCGGATCAAGGGACGTCAGTCCGACCTCGGCGTCCGTGCTGGTGCCCATCAACTGGAAGAAATGGTCGAAGGCGTCAGGCATGAGATACCAGCTCGGGCCGGTGTCCCATCGGAAACCGGGCGCCTCGTCTACTGTGAGCGTGCCGGCCCGTCCCCCGATAGTGGATCCCTGTTCGACGACGGTGACTGACACACCATCACGGGCGAGCAGGGCGGCGGTGGCGAGCCCAGCGACCCCCGCCCCGATGATGACGGCTGTCCGTGGTGTAGTGGTACTGGTCATGAGAGAGTGTCCTTCGATGGGTGCAGAGTGGGCAGGAGCCCCCGGGAATCGAGACGGTGCCAGGGTTTTTCGCGGCGCCAGTTTACCGCGATGGTGTGGAAGCCCCGGCGGAAACGACGCAGCATCTGTGGCCCAGGTTCCACTGCACGGGCATCCATCGCCAGCGTCAGATCGGACTGCAACCAGACGGTCTCGTCGGGGTGTACCGCGAAACTCAAGTGCATGTCTTCGTGCACCTCGGTGTCACTCATGTCCACCTCATCGCGGATTTTCAGCCACCAGTCCCGCCGGATACAGTAGTTTGTCCCGAAGAACGGTTGATGGCCGAGAGCGGAACCGACGCTGGCCCGATACGCCCCCAGGTAGGCGGCACTGGCCAACGAGCCCCGCCACCCGGGTAACTCGAATCGCCCTGACCCGGTCACGCCGACGATCCGACGCCGACTCGCCCCGGATCGCATCTGATCCTCGGCCAGATCCCAGGCCCGGTGGAGCCTCTCCAGGAAATCGGGGGCCGGTGCAACGTCAGTGTCGGTGCGTAACATGACATCCGATGTCGCAGTGTCGAAGCCGGTGCGGGTCGCCCAGGTGATACCCCGGCGGGGTTCGTCTACCACACGGGCGCCGTGTCCACGAGCCACCACCGCCGAGTCGTCGATGCTGCCGTTGTCCACGACGATGATCTCGCTTGCGGGCACCGTCTGATGGAGAAGTGCACGCAGGCACCGGGTGAGTAGGCCGGCGTCGTTGAGGCACGGTATGACGACACTGAGTGTTCGGTGGGGTGAGTAGCTGGGGGGCACGGGGTCCTTTCTCGGCGCCCCGCATCCGTTTGCCTGATGCGGGATGGTCGACCATCCAGTGTAGAGGTCGGCGGAGGGATTGCCAGGTCCGTATTTTTCCCAGAGAATTCAGTACCCCCGAGTGGGTGGGGACACCGCCTCCACACCGGGACGCCACAACCACGCGAAGGGAGCGATGGCGCAGGTCAGTACCAGGTAGGTGACCAGGAAACGGGCGTTCACGTTGGTGAAGTCCAACGCCGCGATTGTCAGGGCTCCCACCGCTATGGAAATGGTCATTCCAGTGATTCCGGCGACCTGAAGGGCGGAACCTATGAATCCACTTTGTTCCGGTGGACAGAGCTCGAGAGGTTCGCTGGAAAGACGGGGATAGATGAAGCCGATTCCGAACGCCGAGAGACCCCAGCCGGCGACCGCGATCGCCCAGGGCGCCCCGAACCCCACGGTGAGTGCCACGATGATCAATCCGGTGCTCATCGCTGCGGCGGAGATCCTGGCGACGGCCGGCATCGACCACTCCGCGCTGAAACGCCCCTGTATCTGTGAGGCGATGAACCAGGTCACGCCACTGACGGAGAGCCCCAGTCCAGTGAGGGTGGGGCCCAGTCCGTAGACCTGGGCGAGCAGCAGCGGGATGTAGATCTCGGCGCCAAGGACCATGTCGGTCAGGACCCGGGAAAGGACCAGACGGGGCACCCCGGCCCGGCCCCGTAGCGTGCCCACCGGCACCAGGGGGCGGATCGCCAGCGCGATTACCGGGAGAGATAGCACGAATGCCACCAGCCCCGCCCCGAGCGCAAGCTGCGGCGAGTAATTGAGTGCCCCCGCCGCCATCGAGAGGATCAGCGCCGCGACGAGCATCCGGACGCTCGTGCGGGAGAGCGTTCCTCGCCGTACCGGTAGTCTCCGGATGGCAGGCCCCAGCAACACTGCCGCGATGACGAGCAGCACCAGGGTGAACAGAAATACCGCGTGCCAGGTGAACGCTTCGGTGAGTAGCCCGGCCAACGCTGGCCCGACCAGTGAAGGAACCACCCATGCCCCGGCGAACGCGGCGAAGATCGGGGCACGTAACGGAGCGGGATAGACCTGCGCGATCACCGCATAGATGGCCACGATCACCGCACCGATCCCGAACCCCTGAATACCGCGGGAGAACAGGAACACCGTCATATCGGATGCGACTATCGCGAGCACCAGTCCGATCACGAGAATCACGGTTCCGGCCACCATGGATAACCTGGCACCGGCGACGTCGGTCGCGATTCCTGCGGCGACCATCGCCACGATGGACACCGCGAAGGGAATCGAGAACGCCAGCGAGTAGGCTCCCGTGTCGCCCAGTTCGTGGGTGATCCGCGGCATCACCGCCGTCACCGCCGTGTTATCGAAGGCGCAGGCGGTGATCGCCATGAGCAGACCGACGGTGGTCGCGCCGAAGCCGTGGGAGAAAATGCCCGTTCGGCGATCCTCGAACTGTGTGGCAGTGGACATAGCGGCCAATCCTACTGCGTCCGGGAAACCGACCGGAACCCGCGAGCATCCCGAAACCGAAGGCAGGGAAGCGCGGGCGCCGAGGTACTCGCGGCTACTGGGGCCCGAACTCCAGTCCCAGCAGCGCGTTCTCGATGAGCTCGGGCAAAGCCGGGTGGATCCAGTACTGGTCCCGGGCGACCTCACGGACATCGAGGTCGAAAGCCATCACCGTGATCAGCTGTTGGATCAGGGTGGAGGCCTGCGGGCCGATGATGTGTGCACCGAGCAACCGCCCGTTGGAACGGTCGGCGATTAGCTTGGCGAAGCCGGTGCTGTCCTCCATCGCCCAACCGAAGGCCACATCGCCGTAGTTCTGCACCTTGACGGTGATGTCGTGTCCGGCGTCGCGGGCCTCGTCCTCGGTGAGACCGACGCTCGCGATCTGCGGGTGGGTGAAGATCGCAGCGGGGACGTTCTCGTGCGGCATCGGCTTGAGGTCATCCGGGTGAAGCAGGTTGTGCCGCACTGCGCGCATCTCCGCGTTGGCGACGTGCTTGAGCTGGTACGGCGAGCTGACATCACCCAGAGCCCAGACACCCTCGGCTGTGGTCCGACCGTACTCGTCGACTCTGATGCGTGCGCCGTCCATCTCGATGCCCGCCGCATCAAGGTTCAGCTGATCGCCGTTGGGGGTGCGGCCGGTTGCGGCGAGGAGTACCTCCGAAGTCACCTCGGAGCCGTCATTGAGCTTCAGCGTCACGCCACGCCCGTCCTCGGTCGCCCCGGTCGGGGTCACACCGAGCCGGAGGTTGAGTCGTTTCGCGGCGAGTTCGGTGTAGCGGTCGGAGATGGCGGTGTCCGTCTTCCGCAGCAACCGCTCCGACCGGTTGACCAGCGTGACGTCGACCCCGAGGGACGCGAAGACGTGGGCGAACTCGACGGCGATGAATCCGCCGCCGAGGACGGTCATCGTTTTAGGCAGTTCCTCCAGGCGCATGATGTTCTCGTTGGTGTAGTACGTCACGCCCGATTCCGCGATCGCCGGCAGAATTGTGGGGCGCGCCCCGGCGGCGATGACGATCGTGTCACCGGTGATGGTGACGAGTTCGTCTCCTGAACCTGTCTCGATGGTTCGCTCACCGACGAAGCGCGCGGCGTGGTCGTAGACATCAATGTTGGGGGTCTCGTTCCCGCGGCGGTAAGCCTCACCGCCATCGGCGATCGGGTCAATGCGGCGACCGAAGACACGCTCGCGGATCGATGCCCAGTCCACGCCGTTGAGCTGAGCGTCCAGCCCGTAGGTGGCGGCGTTGCGGATCTCCTCCGCGATGTCAGCGGTGTAGACGTACATTTTCGTCGGGATGCAGCCCACATTCAGGCAGGTACCGCCGAAGCGTCCCTTCTCTACGATAGCGATCTTCTTGTCGTCGAACTCCGGACCCGGAATCGAGTTACCCGATCCGGTTCCGATGATGATGAGGTCGTAGTGGGTGGGGGAGGAGATAGTCATAACAGGTGGTTCGCAATTCCTTGTCGTGTCGGGTTCGTGTGTGGATCGGCTGTTCTTGTCGCGGGAATTCGTCTCAGGGCCGGTCGGTCAGGGTTTTGGCCAACCAGTTGATCACGGCGGTGAAAGCTCGTTCCCGGGGGCGTCGGAGCGAGAGCCACACGTCGTGTCGAGCACCCTCGACAGGGGTCACGGTGACATCTGCGCCGAGTGACGGTGCCCACTGCCGGATCTGATCGACATTGAGCACCGCGTCCGAGGTGTCCGTCACCGCTGAGTACGGCTTGTTGAGCCAGGACTGTGTAGAACACAACACCAGAACCGGGGTCCCGCATTCCACCCCTCCCCCGTGCACCGTGTCCTGCGCGCGGACGACGGCTGCGAACCAGCCCGCGTTCTTCGCGTGACCTGCAATCGGCTTGATCCGGGTGTCGAAATCCCACTCGCCGTAGTGATCGGCGTGGATTGACTCGCCGTAACCGGCGAGTCCGCCCGGGAGGGTGAGCTCCGGTGCGCGGTCACCCAGCGCTCGGATCAGTGGACGGGTCCACCGGTCGAGTGGACCGGGGAACATGAGGTCGAGCCACGGGCTGTTGAGGACCGTCGCAGCGACCACGGAGTGGCGCGCTGCGGACACGGGGTCCCCGGCGACCGCCGCCCTCCGGAGATGATCCAGCCAGAGGGGAACGATCAGACCACCTGTGGAATGCGCCTGGATGATCACCTGGTGGTGGTCCTGCCGCACCGCATCCAGGGTCGCGTCGAGATCCTCGAAGTACCGGCGGACATCTCGTACGTCGTGCCACAATTGTCCCGCCAGATGGGAGCGCCCGCATTTTCGCAGATCCACGCCGTACACGGCGTATCCCTCACTGTGGAAGCGCTCGGCGACGTGTCGATGGAAGAAGTAGTCGCTCATTCCGTGGACGAAGATCATGGCTGGCCGGGCGCTGAAATCACCGCAGCCCCGTGGTAGATACCGGACTAGCGTCGCCACCACGGGGCCGTCGCCCTCCGGGTCTTCCCCCAGTCGCAGGGTGCGTCGGGTAAATCCTTCGCCCAGGATGTCGTCCGTGTACGTCTCGGAGATCGGCAGATCGTTCATGTGGATCACCCTATCCCGGGGACACAGATCACGCCGACCCTGTACCGCGGACGCAGGATGAGATCTTGTACCGGTGCACCGGCACAGACTAATCGCGAGTGAACCCCGCTGGCACGCCTCCGGGAGGGTGCTCCAGCGGGGTCCAACCCGGAGCGGGTGAAGCCCCTACAGGTTCTGCCAGGAGCGAATCACAGCCAGCAACGACTCCAGTACCCCGCTGTTGAACTGCGGGAGGAAGAGATTGGTGACACCGCCTGTGAGTCCGCTGAGAATCGTCGGGAGATTGAGAGCGGTGATGATTGCCAGCACCGATCCCACGAGCGCGATCACGCCTGCGATGGCGGGGAGGGAATCAGCGGGGCGGGGCTGTTCGGTGACGGTGGTCACGGTCAGTTCCGGTGTTACCGTAACGGTGCTCGGTCCGACGGTCTCGGTCACTGTCACGGTCCCGGTGGCCGGTGCCGGAACTGCGGTTACCGTCGTCGGTTCCGGGTATATCGTCGTCGTCGTTACAACGGTCGAGGTTTCCGTAACCGTCGTGGAAACCGGCGCGGGCGTCTCGGTGACAGTCGCGGGTGTCTGGGTCTTCGTGACCGTGGTGGGAGTCGGGTCCTTCGTTACGATGACCGTGGTGGGGGTCGGTTCTGCGGTAACCGTCACCGGCTCCGGAGTCGTGGTCACCGTTGTGGTGACCGGCTCGGGGATTTCGTTGGTCACACTCGTGACTGGGTCAGGCGTCTCCGTGACGGTCTTCGGATCAGCCGTCTCGGTGACGATGCTGGTGCTAGTCACGGTCGTGGTGGCGGTTTCGGTAGAGCACTTGATGACACTGACCGGAACGGTGAGCTCCCGGGTCTTTTCACCAGGAACTTTGACGTTGATCTCCTGTTTCTTCTCGCCCGCCGTACCTGTGTCCGCGGCCGCCACGACCTCAATTGTGGCGTCGTCCGGCAGTCCGATGATTCCGGCCCTCGGATCGAGGGGTTCACCCTCGCAGACGTTGACCGGTTCCGTCGAGAGCCCGGGTGCCCAGATTGCCGCAGGACGGGCGTTGGAGTGGTCTGACACGGAGTCCAGCGGTACACAAGCCTGGAGCTCCTTGAGTGTGTAGAACGGGGAGCCATCGGCGATGGGCTGACACTTCGGCCCAAAGGGGGTCTCCTTTTCGTTGAACAACATCCGAACCAGTGTGATCCCGGCCTTGTTCCGGAATGCGTCCCATTGGATGTTGGCGGCCATCGGCACGGTCACCGATGAATTCCAGGCGTTGTCCTTGTCGAAGTACTTGCCGGGGGGCGTCGGGTGGTTCGCCTGCGGGATCTGCAGGTAGCTCTCGACGGGGCCGAGGGTTTCGCCGTGGGTGAAGTAGAAGTTGCCCGCCACCTCCGATGCTCCGTTCGCACGGTCATCGACGTCCTTGAGCATCAGTCGGATGAGGGGATCATAGATCCGGTAGGAATCCGAGGATCCCTCGCGTCCGGGACCGAAGGTGTAGAAGTCGTGGACCTCGTAGAGATACCGCATCTCCCGGGCGGTCTGCGGGGTCATGTACTCCTCGGTGGCCCAGCCGCCCGTCGGTGCCCCGGCTTCCTTGGTGAGCAAACGGGCGTAGCCGTTGACAGAGTAGAACTGGTGAGCCTGCGAGATGGCGGCCTCATCGTCCAGGGTTGCCAGGTACTGGGGTGAGTAGAGATGTCCCAGGATCTCCCGGGCGGCGCTGATGACGGCCGGATCACTGTGGGATGCCTCGCCAGCCTGCTTCTCATCGGGAAGATTCTGGGAGGCCTTGTACTCCGGATATGCGGGGCTCTGCGTGTTCTTGTACTCGACCATCAGTTTGGACTGGGGGGTCTGTTCACCGTCGGCGCCGAAGACACCGGTGTTAATGGGGACCGGCGCAGCGGTGTCGTACCCCATCAAGGGGTCGAGGGCGTTGTCCGAGTTGTGCAGACCGATGGCGAAGTTGACTCCGGAGAACTGCGATCGACCCCTTGGCGAGCTGTGGTACCTGAGTTTGTCGTTTTCCCCGGCAGCCGCGATCCGGGTATAGAAGTCGCGGTTACGGGCGTAGTTACGCTGTCCGATGGCCTGCCATTCCTGTGCTCCGAGAGTTGTGAGCGTTCCATATCCGCCCTTCTCCGGAGGGGTAAGGTGGCTGTTCTCCGGTAAGTTCCTCGTGATTTGGAGCGCCTGGTCGATCTCGACGAGAACCCGCTCTCCGAGAGGAGTGAGCGCGCCGGGCTGTTCCTTCGCACTCTTGAGGTATTTCATGGTGTTCTTGAACCGAGAGGAAGAACTTGCTCCCCGGGAACCGTGGCGACCCAGTACCATGGTGTAGACCTGCTCGAACCCTGCTGGAGGGGTGGTGGCTTCATCCGGTGTACCCATCGGAATGTACTGGTTCTTGAATCCGTACTGGGGGACGGTCATTTCGTCAGCGGCGGCGGGGCTGACTGCGGAGGTGGCTCCGAGGACAACCGCAGCGGCTACCAGCAGTGCGGTCGTTGGTCGGCTGAGGGAGGTTGTGAGCATGCGCGTGGTTTTCCTTTTTCTGGGGAGTTGGTCCCGGGAGGGGCGATTCCGGTGTACTCAGTGGGAAATCTAACTCTCTGGTAGTAGATCCCTGGACATGGTCACCAAATATTTATCAGATTTTCAGGTGACGGGCGCCGAGTTGCTCCACCTCCCGTATGCGATGGAACTCGCGGCGTGGGACGGTTCGGGGGCGATGGTGGGGGTGTTTTTAGTAGTGGCGGCTCTCCTTTTGGTCTTCTCTCCCTGGGAATCCGTTCGAGATCGCGGCGAGTTCGCCGTGGTGGGTGGCGTGATACTGCGGCGCACGGGGGTGTTTGTGGGGGTAGTTGGACCTTGAAATCGGGGCCGTGCTGATACCCCCGAGGTGCAGGGCGTAATGTGTTACAGCGATAGGCCAGTCCGGGAATCCTCATCTTGGGCCGCGCCGGTGCTGGTGACGGAAGCATCGGTTAGCGGTGGTCGATCGGGATGCTCGGCAGGGCTCCGTCGGTGTCGTGTCATGTCGCGCGTGTCATCCGGATCGTGGGCAGGGGTGAGTGGGCACCGGACGGTCTGTCCAGGCGGAACGGTGGATGATGACGTGATGGGTGTGGTTCCGGAGCGGATCCGCTTACCGGGACTGGGGCGAATACACAATTCGAAGAACTAGCGAAGGTTGAATACAGTGTCTGACTCCAAGGTTTTTGCAGCTCATGTGACAGACGTGGTCGATGTCTGTCTGATCGGCGCCGGCATCATGTCCGCCACCCTCGGTGCGATGCTGCGCCAGCTTGAACCCGGATGGTCGCAGCTCGTCGTCGAACGGCTCGACGGTCCCGCCGAGGAATCCTCCTCGCCGTGGAACAACGCCGGTACCGGACACTCTGCGCTGTGCGAACTGAACTACACCCCGGAGGTCAACGGCGAGGTTCAGACCGCCAAGGCCGTTGCCGTCAACGAGAAGTTCCAGGTGTCCCGCCAGTTCTGGGCTTACCTCCTGGAGAACAACCAGCTTGACAACGCACGTGGTTTCATCAACCAGGTACCCCATGTCTCCTTCGCCCAAGGCGATGATCAGGTCCAGTATCTGCGCAAGCGCTATGACGCGCTGTCTGTCCATCCGCTGTTCCCGGGCATGCAGTTCACTGACGACCAGCAGAAGTTCGCCGAGTTCCTCCCCCTCATGGCTGAGGGCCGCGACTTCGATGCACAGAAGGTCGCCATCTCCTGGATCGATGCCGGAACGGACATCAACTACGGTGCGCTGACCCGTCAGTTCCTCCGCAATGCGGAAGAGTCCGGGACCGAGATCCGGTACGGACACGAGGTTGCCGACATCATCCGAGATGGGGCCAAGTGGAAAATCAAGGTCAAGAATGTCCACACCGGTGACACTAGTGTGGTGCGGGCGAACTTCGTATTCGTCGGAGCCGGAGGAATGGCCCTTCCATTGCTCCAGAAGTCCGGGATCGCGGAGATCCGCGGATTCGGTGGATTCCCCGTCTCCGGCGAGTGGCTGCGCTGTACCAATGAGGACATCATCGTCCAGCATCACGCCAAGGTTTACGGCAAGGCCTCCGTCGGTGCACCCCCGATGAGCGTGCCGCACCTGGACACCCGCGTCATCGACGGGAAGACGGGGTTGCTCTTCGGTCCCTACGCAGGGTGGACCCCGAAGTTCCTGAAGCAGGGGTCCTGGCTGGATCTGGCCAAATCCCTGCGGCTCACCAACATTCCCTCGATGGCGGCCGTTGGCCTACAGGAGATGGGGCTGACCAAGTACCTCATCACCGAGGTGATGAAGGGCGCCGAGGCCCGCATGGAATCGCTCCGTGAATACATACCGAACGCCCGTTCCGAGGACTGGGAGCTGGTCACCGCCGGTCAGCGCGTCCAGGTGATCAAGCCTGTCGCGGGACCGCGGTTCGGTTCCCTCGAGTTCGGTACCGCACTCATCAACAACGCGGAAGGTTCCATCGCGGGCATCCTCGGAGCATCTCCTGGGGCCTCCATCGCTCCTGCCGCTATGCTCGAACTCCTGGAACGCTGCTTCGGTTCGCACATGGTTTCGTGGGGCCCAAAGATCAAGGAGATGGTGCCGACCTACGGCATCAAGCTCGCCATGGATGAGAAGTTGTTCCATGAGACCTGGGAGCGTACCCAGAAGACCCTCAAGCTGGAGGACCAGGACTAATAGTGACGCACTCCACCCCCGACGCCGGTTATCCGTTCACTGCGGTCGTCGGTCAGGATCAGCTTCGGCTGGCCCTGATCCTCAATGCGATCTCGCCCCGGATCGGGGGTGTCGTCGTGCGTGGGGAGAAAGGCACGGCGAAGACGACCACGGTGAGGGCCTTCGCAGCTCTTCTCGATGGGGCGCCGCTCGTGAACCTGCCCATCGGCGCTACCGAAGACCGCGTGGTCGGTTCACTCGACGTCGAGACCGTACTGACCACCGGCCGCGCCGAATACCATCCGGGACTGCTGGCACAGGCAGACGGAGGTGTGCTCTACGTGGACGAGGTGAATCTCCTCGCCGATCACCTCGTGGACACACTTCTCGATGCGGCGGCTACCGGCCGCGTCACCATTGAGCGTGACGGCATCTCACACATCTCCCCGGCGGACTTCGTGCTCGTCGGCACGATGAATCCGGAGGAGGGAGAGCTGCGACCGCAGTTGCTCGACCGCTTCGGTCTAGCCGTGGATGTCGCCGCATCACGTGACGTCGAGATCCGTGCCGAGATCATCCGGCGGCGTCTGGACTATGAGGCAGATCCCGCGGGATTTGCATCGGCATGGGAGGGGGAGGACGCCGATCTCGCCGCCCGCATCACTCGGGCGCGGGAGATCTTGCCCGAAGTCGAGCTGACGGGGACGAACCTCGCCCGGATCGCGCACATCTGCGCCAGCTTCGACGTCGATGGAATGCGCGCCGATCTCGTCATCGCGCGCGCCGCGGCGGCCTGCGCCGCCTACCGTGGCGACACCGCTGTCACTGACGAGGACATCCGGACCGCGGCACAGCTCGCGCTTCCGCACCGGCGGCGCCGTGACCCCTTCGATGAGCCCGGACTCGATGAGGACAAACTCGACGAGACGATGGATGAGGCCCGCGACCAGCATCCGGAACCCGAGTCGCAGGCGGAGTCGTACGTACCGGAACCGGATGACAACCCTGAGCCGGACGATGCTCAGGACCAGCAGAGCCCGGAACCTCAGCGGCAACCGGAGGAACCGTCCGAACAGCCGACCGATGATGGAAAGGTAGGTCGCGCCGAACAGGGCGCCCCCTTTCGTCCCCAGGGTTCTCAGGCGTAAGGGACCCGGGGACGAGGGCATCCCCGGTAGAAGGTCCAAGGCATGGTCCGTGCAGGGACAGAACGTCCGGGCCGTCGTCGGTGGACGTGGGTTGAATATGGTCGGATCTGTGCTCGCCGCGGCCGACCGTGGTGCACGGATCATCGATGGCCTGATCGACTTCCGGCCGGAGGATCTCCGCGGATCTCTTCGCCGTGGCATGGAATCGAACCTGGTCGTCTTCGTCGTCGACGCCTCTGGATCAATGGCGGGAAAGGACCGGCTTTCCGCGGTGACTGGTGCCGTGGTCTCCATGCTCCGGGACGCCTATCAGCGCCGCGACCGGATTGCGGTTATCTCAGTCCGGGGATCGGCCCCTGAGATCCTGCTTCCCCCGACCGGCTCGACCGCGACCGCGGTGCGTCGGCTCGAAGGAGCACCGACCGGCGGGCGCACACCCCTCGGGGAGGGCCTGATGATGGCCCACGACTTGATCGAACGGGAACACCGCAGGGAACCCGGGCGCCGCGCTCTGCTCGTCGTGCTCTCGGATGGGCGTGCAACCGGGGCCTCTGGTACCGTCGGCGTTCGCCGTGCGGCCGCCGTCATCCGGGACCGCGGACTCGCGGGGAGTCTGGTGATCGACTGCGAACGGAGCGGACGTATCCGGCTCGGTCTGGCCGCAGATCTAGCGAAGCGGCTAGAGGGTGTCTGCGTCCGGCTGGACGAGGTGTCGGCTGATTCTGTGGCCGGAGTCATCGAGGCCGTGTGAGACAGGGCGGGAGCTTGAGGACTGTCTCACAGTTTCCATGAACACGTCGAGTATAGCCAAGCCTAAACTAAGGTATTGGTAGAGGCAGCACTGTTGCGGCAAGGGAGATCCCGGGCTCGCGTTGCTGTACCGCACCTTTTCCGATCTCCCAGAGGACACCTCATGACCAGAAGAATCCACCGAATCCGACGCGCGGGAATCGGCACGCTCGCATGCGTGGCCCTGACCGCCTCCCCGCTGGTGGTTTCTCCGGCCACAGCGGATGAGACCAATCCCATCGGGATCACGCACACGGCAGAGGTCACCGAGTACGCCGATGACACACCGGCGATGTACTGGAACATCCGCGACTTGTTCATGCAGATCTCCGGCGGTGCCGACACCACACTCGATGGAGCGAGGCAGGGGACGAGCGACATCATCTGGCCCTTCGTGGGACGGGAGACGACCTCGGACGGTCAGGTGCTGCTCAAGTATCAGGGAACAGCCAACATCCGCAGCTTCTGTGAGACCCCCGAGGAGGTGCGCGGTCAGTGCCAGCTGGACCTGACCTTCTCCCGTCCGTGGATCACCTATGACCCGGCCACGGGGAGGGGAGTGTTCAGCGCCGTCGTGCACACCGTCAACCGTAACTCCGGTGAGTGGGAGGGGCCCGAACGGCTTGACCTAGCCACCTTCGACCTGAAGAACGGTCGGTACAACACCTCGGATGGCTTAACCACATGGGCGGACGTTCCTTCGGCGTTGACCGTCGCCGGTGCACACGCGTTCAGCGACATCCTCGACGAGGGCGACGCACTGTCCCTCCTGGACTTCACCTACACCGGTGCCCCCGGGTTCACGGGTGCCGGGGACGGCGGCTACTCGACGACGGTCGCGGAGCACACAGGGATCGTCCTCGAGCACGCGGTGCGTCTCTTCCCGCGGAGTGACGGATCGCTGGTGTTGGTCGCGGGTGACCACGCGGCCAACACCGCCGTCCTGATCGGGCGGGACATGAAGCCGATCGGCGAGAAACGCACGATCGATCTCGACTCGGACAACCCCTCCGCCTACGACCCGACGGAGAACGTGCTCTATTTCGCCGGATACAATGAGCCCGCTGGATTCCTGGATCCGGTCGTGGACACCCCTGTCTACAAGGTCGCGGTCACGGCGGCAGGCGTGGGTGAACCGGAGCTCATCACCCGCCTCCCGCACCGCGTCACCTCGATGGGCTTCAACGCCTCGACCGGCGAGGTGGGCATCATCCATCAGGCCCGCAAGGGCGAGGACCAATTCACCACGATCGCTCCGGGCGGTGAGCGTACCACCGTGGATCTGCCCAGTGGAAGCCAGCTGTTCGGTATTTCCGTCGATGACAAGTACTACTCGGACGGCGCCTACGGCGAATCCATCCCGAACGGGCGCGCATCGAAACTCCTCGGGCTACCGGACGGGACCTGGCTGTCGGTGAATGATCACGGGACGACACCGGTCGAGGGGACGGACGACGGCTTTGGCGGACCGCGGAAACGTGGTGCCGTACCGATCCATGTCACGCCGAAGGAGGATGTCACCGCGACGCTGGTCACCGCTGCTTGGCCGCAGTACGAGTTCGTCGCATCCAACGACGGCGTCGCAGTCCGGGGCAACCAGATCGCGATCTGGAACGACTACGCGGACCAGGAAGGGCAGGGGGTGGCCACCTACGCCTACGACAACGGAACCTTCACGCAGGTGCACGGCCGGGACAAGGTAGTAGTGGACGGGGTGAACCTCGCGCATCTCGCCGGTGGTGCCTTCACCGATGACGGCAATCTCGTACTCACCGACGCCGACAAGTCCACCCTGGCCATCATCGATCCCGTTACTTTCGAGGTACTGGACTCGGCAACCCTCTCGAGTTACATGAAGGGAACCGAACGCAACCAGAACGACGGGGTTGTCGCAACCGGCGGGAGGATCGTCGTGATCGACGGCCGGCCGAGCACCGAGAACCCGGACTCTGACCTGAACACCTACATCGGACTCCAGGTGCTGGAGGAAGCCACCGCCGCGGGCAAACTCGATCCGTCGATCACCCCGTTCTACATGGACGAATCGCTCACAGGTACGCCATCCACGCCGGTGACCGATGCCCACGAACTCACCCCGGTCTACCCGGTGACGCGGGCGGTATCCGGACGAAAGGCCGCTTCGCCCACCCCCACCTTCACCTCGGACAGCGGACGCACCCCAGGTGCCGCGAGCTATTCGCTCGACGGTGACCGGCCCGGAGGTGCAGTGGTGGATCCCGACACCGGGGTGGTCACGTTAACACCTGCAGCCTCTGATGTCGGGGAGACCATCGGTGTCGTCGTGACGGTCACCTACCCCGATGGAAGCGTGGACAAGGCGATCGCCGCCTTCGTGGTCGGGGCAGACGCTGATGGAGCCGCTGGAGGGTCGACCGATCCGGGGAAGCTCCTCGGAATGTTGTTCAGTGGATCCAGTGGCTCGGATTCCGCTGGGCTGCCCGGTCTCATCCCGGTTCTGACCATCGGTGGTTTCCTCGCGCTCGTGGCGGGCATCATCCACTTTCTCCGGACCCAGATGCCGGCGGGATTCCGGCTGCCCTGGGGCCCCCACTAGATCAGGGGGTCTCCGCCAGTCGGTTCGTGACTAGTTCGAGGAACTCATCGACCCGGCCGGCGCAGGAATCCAAGTCCGCCGGCGTGAGCAGGATGCGGTCGTGGTCTCCATCGAGGTAGACGACGACTGGGCTGACCCCGTCGGCTACCCGGGCAGTGGCGGTATCCATCTCGTTGAGATGCACTGTCTCTAAGGGGAGAGGCAGCTTCCGGATGGCGGTACTCCATTCCTTCCGCTGTCGGACGGACCTGCCGTGGCTGATGTCGCAGAGACTGCAGTGGGTGGTACCCCGGAGTTTGCCGATGACATAGGACAATTCACCGAGGACACTGCCGTTGGCGTTGTAGACGCCGACGAGGCGGGAGGAATCGGAAAACTCGGGTACGGAGGATGGGGTCGACACTAGTGGTGTTCCTTCGGGGGTCGTGGGGGAGTGTGGTGTACGGGCGGGTCACCCGGATCAACGGATATCGGGCCTCGAATATTCCGGAAGATATAATCCGGGAACATTTAGACAAAGATTAACCTGATAGAAATATGAATGTTCTTTCAGAAAAACAGTGCTGGATGAGGTATGCCTAAGGTACGTTGGGGGATGGGTCCCGGCCGTCATCCGGCGGTGAAACATCGCTGAACCGGGGCCGGATCCGTGCACCACCGTGATCCTCCCGATACCCAGAAAGTAACGCACCATGAAACAGCCCACCCGTCGTCTCTCCCGGACCGGTCTCGCTGCCGTCGCCTGCCTGTCCATGTCGATCTCGCTCGTCGCCCCCGCTATATCCGGGGCGGACGAGAACACGAAGCTCGGCATCGAGCATGTCGCCTCCACCAGCAGCTATGCGGAGGAGACCCCAGCTCTCGCCTGGGGTGTGCTGGAGATCTTCCGGCAGGCATCCGGCGGTTTCGACCGGGTATTCGACGGGGCGACGCTCCACTCGGGTGTACCGTCCTTCGCCTTCGTCTCCCGGACTGATTCCGACGACGGAACCGTGGTAGTGAACTACGCCGGTACCGCGAACGTGATGAACTTCTGCGGACCGGATTACCGCGCCAAGGACGAGCGGGGAAACTGCAAGCTCGATCTGACCCTCAGTGAACCCACCGTGACCATCAATCCGTCCGACGGCACCGGCAACCTCTCGATGATCGTGCACTCGCTGGACAAGAAGACGAAAGAATGGGTCGGTCCCTCCCGCGTCGTGATGGCCAACCTCGATCTTTCGAAGGCGAAGTACCGATCCGGCGAGACCTCCACCGTTCGTGACATCGCGGTCGCCGTCACCGAAGAAGGCCGGGCGGCACTCAGTGGAAACCCGAAGGGATACGACGACCTCGACGCCCTCAACCTCTCCTTCACGGGGCCGGTCACCTTCGGCACCACCACCGGTGTCACGGAAGAGCTCAGCCTGGAGACGGAGGCCGTCACTGTGTTCCCCCGTGGCAAGGCGAACCGGCTCTTCGGTCTGAAAGACGGCTCTGTCCTGCACATCACCCGCGGCAAGGAGGCGAGTGACTCCAAGATCGTCATCGCAGACAACGACCTGGGTACATTCACCGCGATCGACGACTTCACCGTCAACACGGGCAACCCCTCGGCGCTGAAGTCCGCCTCCGACACCCTCTACTGGGCTGACGGAAACACGATCCGCTACGCCGACGCAACCGCAGCGGGGCTCGGTGCCGTAATGGAACTGGGGACCGTTCCGAACTCGAACGTCACCGGTCTCGCCTACGCCGAAGGTAACGACACCCTCGGCGTCCTCACCGCCGACCCCGGTACGCGCAAGGGCGTGATCACGGTGTTCAATCTCGCGGACGGCACCTCCACCCAGACAGAGCTGCCCCCGATGAGCGAGGTCCGTGGAACTGATCCCAAGGGAGACGGCGGGAACTTCGACAGCACCTACGGCTACTCCAGACCCACCGGTGATGCCGTCAGCCTCCGTGCCCTTCCCGACGGCACGTTCGTCTACATCCTCGACGACATCCTCGATGGCCCCGATGGTCGCACAGGCAGCACGCCGCTGCACATCCGCCCGGGCCAGACCCCGGCCGCCGTGGAGATCGGGGCAGCCAAGGAGCAGTTCAAGTCGGTGCTGTACGGCGGCGGACGACGTACCGCTAGCATCGTCGACGGAAACATCGTGTTCTACAACGGCGTGAGCGATGACTTCGAGTCCGTCGGCGTCTACACCTACTCCGACGGCACCTTCACCAAGAAGAGCACCGCCGACAAGGTCGCTGCCTTCGACTTCATCACCGGCGCAACCTTCGACGCCGACGGCAACCTCGTGATGGCCAGCGCCGGTGACGGCCACGAACTCGCCGTTCTCGACCCGACCACCCTCGAGGTGATCTCGAGCACCACCGTCGGCTCCACCCTGCAGTACTCGAACGGCCAGGCGGCGGAAACCCTGAAGTTCGTCGGTGACGACATCTTCATCTCCGGTGTCAACGACTTCGGTGGCGACGAGACCCTCACCTTCATCAAGGTCTCCACCAGCGGAGAGGGTCTCACCGTCGGCACATCTGATGACACCCTCGAGGTCGTCGAACTCGGGTCCTCCGATGACAACGAGCCGCTCAAGGGTGACGACACTCCGGCGACGTCTACTCCGGCGACGTCTACTCCGGTGACGTCTACTCCGGTGACGTCTACTCCGGTGACGTCTACTCCGGCGACGTCTACTCCGGCGACGTCTACTCCGGCGACGTCTACTCCGGCGACGTCTACCCCGGTGACGTCTACCCCGGTGACACCCGATGACCACGACGGCATGTCGTCCGATGTAAATGACAAACTCGATGGTCTCTCCGGCAAGCTCATGCTGGGGTCCGGTGGGCTGAGCCTCGTCTCGCTCCTGACTGTTGGCGGAATCGTCGCGATGATCGCGGCACTGTTCCACTTCGTCAAGATCCAGTTCCCCGGTGCCTTCCAGTTCCCCTCGATTCCGGGCATGCGCTCCTAGATACCCGTTTCCCCGGACCTGGACCCGGTATCCCGACCAGTGAAACTGTTCCCCGCTCCCCGAAAAAGGAGAGCGGGGTACGGTCATTTTCCGCAGGCTTCGGTTCGGTTTAGTCACCGGATAACCCACGTGGCCCAACTGCCGTCGCGATAGGATGACCCAGAACCACCGAACCCGACGCACCGAAGGATACTCCCCATGCCCAAGGGAAAACTCGACCCAGCAAGCATCCCCGATGACGGGCTGACAACCCGGCAACGTCGCATGCTGCCCGTCACCGCGGTGCACACCGGTCCCGGTAAAGGAAAATCCACCGCAGCATTCGGAATGGCCATGCGCGCGTGGAACCAGGGGATGAACATCGGCGTGTTCCAGTTCGTGAAATCGGCGAAATGGAAGGTCGGGGAGGAAGCCGTGTTCCGGCGCCTCGGGGAACTACACGAGCAGACCGGGGAAGGCGGAGCGGTCGAGTGGCACAAGATGGGGGAGGGATGGTCGTGGGCCCGAAAACCCGGGGCAGAGGAGGATCACGCCCGCGACGCTGCCGAGGGATGGGCGGAGATCCGGCGTCGGATCGAGGCGGAAACCCACGACTTCTACGTTCTGGACGAGTTCACTTATCCCATCAAATGGGGCTGGATCGACGTTGACGAGGTGATTGAAACGTTGGCCAACAGGCCGGGACGTCAGCACATCGTCATGACCGGTCGGGATGCGGACCCGAAACTCATCGAGGTCGCCGATCTCGTTACCGAGATGACGAAGATCAAGCACCCAATGGACCAAGGACGCAAGGGGCAGAAGGGCATCGAGTGGTAGTACCCGGTCTGTGTATCGCGGCACCCGCATCCGGTACTGGGAAGACCACCATCGCAACGGGCCTGATCCGGGCGCTGGCGCGCCGGATGGAGGTAGCCCCATTCAAGGTCGGCCCCGACTACATCGACCCCGGGTATCACGGTCTCGCCGCGGGGCGGGTCGGCCGCAACCTCGACTCCGTGATGTGCGGGAGCCACCGGATCGGACCGCTCTACGCCCACGGGTCGACCGGGTGTGACATCTCGATCGTGGAGGGTGTCATGGGTCTGTTCGACGGCCGCATCGCGGCCGGCTCGGACCCGGTGTGCGCACCCGGCTCCACCGCGGAGATCGCCCGCACCCTGGGAATGCCGGTCATACTCGTCGTGGATGTCCGTGGCATGAGTCAGTCGATCGGCGCGATGGTCCGTGGATTCGCGACGGCCGTCGACGGGGTGCGCCTGGCTGGGGTGATCCTGAACCGGGCGGGAACCGGACGCCACGAAGCGGTTTGCCGCCACGCGTGTGATGCAGTCGGTGTCCCCGTCCTCGGTTCCCTGCCGCGCTTCGCCGACATCGAGGTGCCCTCCCGCCACCTGGGGCTGGTGACCGCAGTAGAGCAGGGTGGCGCCGCGGTCACCGCCGTCGAACGGATGGCCGACCTCGTCGAGGAGCACCTCGACCTGGATGGCCTTATCGCCGTCGCCGACTGCACGTGGAACGGGGAGGCGTGGAATCCGCGGGCCGAGGTGGCGCCGGCGGGCAGCCCGACCATCGCCATCGCCGGTGGACCCGCATTCACCTTCGCCTACGCCGAGCACACCGAGCTCCTCGAAGCGGCGGGTGCCCGGGTCGTGCGCTTCGACCCGCTCACCGATGACCTGCCGGAATGCGACGGACTCATCATTCCCGGTGGATTCCCCGAGGAACACGTGGAGGATCTCGCCGGGCGGACCGGCCTCCGTCAGCGGGTCCGTGAACGGATCGCCGACGGCATGCCCGTCCACGCGGAATGCGCGGGTCTGCTGTGGCTCACGGCGACCCTCGACGCGCATCCGATGCTCGGGGTGATCGACACCCACGCCGCCATGGGGCGGCGGCTCACCCTCGGATACCGGGAAGCCGTCGCGTTGTCCGACTCGGTGCTCCACCGGGAGGGCGAACGACTCACGGGCCACGAGTTCCACCACACCGCCCTCACCGACACCACCGTCGCCGGTTGGTCACCCGCCTGGGGCTGGCGTGGCTGGGACGGGCGGGGTGTCCGGGAGGGTTTCGCCGGTGACACCGTCCACGCGTCCTATCTGCACTGTCATCCGGCCGCGACCCCGAGAGCCATCGAACGGTTCGTGGCCGCCTGCGGCTAGCCGCCGACGAGCGCCCGGTGATCCTCGGTGAGCTTCCCGTCCACCATGGTGCACCGGCGGTCGGCGCGCCGGGCGGCCTCCTCGTCGTGGGTGACCAGGAGCGTCCCGACCTTCTCCTCCGCGACGAGTTCCAGGAGCAGGTCCATCACGTCCGCCGAACGCCCGGAGTCGAGTGCGGAGGTCGGCTCGTCGACGACGAGGAGTGCCGGGGAGTTCATCAGGGCGCGGGCGATGTTGACACGCTGCCTCTGGCCGCCGGACAGTGCGCCGACGTTCCGGTCGCGGGCCTTGGCGAGCCCGAGACGCTCGAGGAGCTCGAGAGCACGGTCCCGCGTCGCGGCTTCGGGGGAGCGTCTCCGCCACGGGGACTCCAGGTGCCGGGTCATCATCAACTGTTCGGTGGCGGTGAGTGATCCGATCAGGTTCGGTTGCTGGAAGACGATCCCGATGTCGTTCCGTCGGACGGCGGCGGCCTCCCGGGAGGAGAGACCGGCGAGCTCCCGGTCGCGCAGCTGGATCGACCCGGAGGTCGGGGGCTGCAGTGTGGAGGCGACGGCCAGGAGCGAGGACTTGCCGGAACCGGAGGGGCCGGTGATGGCGATGAGTTCACCGGCGTCGAGGGACAGCGACGCGCGATCGACCGCGGTGATCTCACCGGCGCCGTCGGGGAAGGTCAGGGTGACGTCGTCGAGGGTGAGGACGGGACGGGAGTTCATCGGTTACCTCCGAGAGCGGAAAGCGGGGATGCGGATCTCAGGAAAGACAGTGCTGCGGCGGCACCGACCAGGCCGAGTGCGAACATGGCGAGCGCCGGGTAGAGCGTCGTGGAGGTCGACACCACGAACGGAAGTCCGTCGCCGATCAGCGATGCGGCGGCGAGGGTCAGCGCGAGTCCCGCACCGACCCCCACTGCGAGGATCACCGCAGCCTGGCCGAGAGCGTCAATGACGAGGGCCGCGCTCGTGGCTCCGAGGGCCTTCAGGGTGGCGATGTCGGGCTTCCGTTGGATGGTCCACACGGTGAAGAAGGCGCCGGTGACCAACGCGGTGATGATCAGCAGCATCACGTTGATCATGGTCAGGGAGGTCGACTCCGCCTTGTGCGACGCCATCGTGCCGGGCAGGTCCCCGGCGGAGATGCCCAGCGTGCCGGGCACCCCGTCGAGTGGGTCGCCCGAGGCGATGAACGTGGCCGGCGCATCCTCGTCGAGATGGGCCCAGACGACCGGTTGGTGCGAGTAGTGGTCGTCGCCACGCACGTCGTCGACCGTCACCGTGCCGTAGCGGCCGAGGTCCGCCGAATCCCCGGCGGCCAGTCCCGTGGCCTTCGCCGCGGCCTCGGAGAGGACGACGTGAACCGGTCCGGGCAGGGGAGTGGACGCATCCGCCGGGCCGTCGGCCGCGGGCCGGGTCGCCAGCACCGACACGGATTCCTCGCCGAGCAGGCTCCGGTCGATTCCCACTGCGGTGGCGGGGGTTCCGGCCGCTGCTGCGGCGTCGAGAAGCGCCGTGGTGGAGTCCGGATCGAGCCGTGACCGGTCCAGGTTCGCCTCACCCGTGTCGGATAGGGTCGCGGAGGCACCGCCGATGGTCGACAGGGCGGAGATGCTCTGGTGGGTCAGGCCTCCCGTGAGGCCGGAGAGGAAACTGACCAGCAGGGCCATCATCGCCACGGTGACGGTGATGAGGGCGAACCGGCCGCGGGCGGCCCGCAGGTCGCGGAGAGCGAGGAACATGATCGGGGAAACTCCTCCTTCAGGGTCGGACTGGTGGGAACTGTCCTCCAGTCTGCGCGGATTATCCGCCTGTGGAATCGGAAAACCGGACAGAAACGGACAGTTCGTTTAGCCATTTGACGAATCAACCGTTCGGTTGGGTGTTCTCCACCGACCGGACTCCAACCCAGGTGAGCCTGAACCGAACGACTACACTGGACACCTATGAGTTCACCCACCAGCACCGGTACCGGACAGCCCGCATCCGGCCACGTCACCCTCATCGGCGGCGGGCCGGGAGCCCACGACCTCATCACCGTCAGGGGCATGAACCGCCTCCGGGCCGCCGACGTCATCGTCGCCGACCATCTCGGACCGACCGACCAGCTGGACCAACTCTGCGACCTGACCGGCAAGGAGGTCATCGACGCATCGAAGCTGCCGTACGGCAGGCAGATGGCGCAGGAGAAGATCAACGAGCTGCTGATCACCCACGCCCGCGCCGGGCGCACCGTCGCCCGACTCAAGGGTGGGGACCCCTACGTATTCGGCCGGGGATTCGAGGAACTCGTCGCCTGCCGCGAGGCGGGGATCGAGTGCGAGGTCGTTCCCGGGGTGACCAGCGCGGTGTCTGTTCCCGCAGCAGCCGACGTCCCGGTCACCCAGCGAGGAGTGGTGCACTCCTTCACCGTGATTTCCGGGCATCTTCCGCCCGGACATCCGCAGTCACTCGTGGACTACGGGGCTCTCTCCCGGACCGGCGGCACCCTCGTCGTGATCATGGGGGTGAAGAACTCCCCGGCCATCGCGACCGCACTGATCGCCGCCGGGCGCAGTCCGGAAACCCCGGTAGCCGTGATCCAGGAGGGAACCACGGCACGGGAGCGCAGTTTCCGGGGTGTCCTCGGCGGTCTCGGTGCGCTGATAGCCGACAACGGGATCACCCCGCCCGCCGTCATCGTCATCGGAGAGGTGGCCGACCTGTGACCGCGCGTGGAACCGGTCCCGGCGCCCGGGAGATCGCCCCACCGGTAGCCGCCTCCGCCCTCGGCTGGCCACTCGCCGTGCTCTCGGCGCTGCAGCTGATGGTGGTTCTCGACGGGACGGTGGTCAATCTCGCGCTCGCACGCATCCAGATCGAGCTGGGCCTCACGGACAACCTCCGCTCCTGGGTCGTCACCTCCTACGCCCTGGCCTACGGTGGCCTGCTCCTGCTCGGCGGGAGGCTCGGCGACACCTTCGGCCGGAAGCGGGTGTTCCTGACCGGTGTCGGGCTGTTCACCCTCGCCTCCCTGGCCTGCGGTCTGTCGACGACCCCCGTGATCCTGCTCATAGCACGGGTTATCCAGGGGATCGGTGCGGCCATCGCGTCACCCACCGCGATGGCACTCATCGTGGTCACCTTCGCCCCGGGCAAGGCGCGGAACCAGGCGTTCTCCGTGTTCGCGATGATGACGGGCCTGGGCAGTGTGCTCGGCCTCGTCGCCGGCGGAGCCCTCACCGAAGCGAGCTGGCGGTGGATCTTCCTCATCAACGTCCCCATCGGGCTACTGATCCTCGCCGTCGGTGTGAAAGTGCTCGCCCGCACACCCGCATTCGAACGGATCCGGCTCGATGTCCGGGGGGCGATTCTTGCCACGGGTGCGTCCACCCTCCTGGTGTTCGGCCTCGCGGAGGGCGGCACCGGATACTCGCCCGTCGTCGTCGGCGCACTGATCCTCGGCGCAGCCACCCTCGTCGCGTTCTTTCTCTCCCAGCGTCGGGTCCCCAACCCGGTGCTGCCGCTGCACATGTTCGCGGAGCGCTCGCGCGCCGTTGTGTTCATCTGCCTGCTTCTCGTCGGTGCGCTCATGATGGCGATGACCGTGCAGGTCGCGCTGTTCGTCCAGGAGGTCGTCGGCTACGGCCCGCTCCAGGCGGGACTGGCGTTCATCCCCTTCGCCTTCGCGCTCGGGGCGGGAAGCTGGATCGCCGGGCTCGTCGTGGAGCGGACCGCACCCCGGTTCATCATCGCCGCGGGCGGCCTCATTCTGGTCGCCGGATTCGTCTACGGATCGACCCTCGGTGTGGACACGACCTATCTCCCCGATCTCCTCGTCCCGATCCTCATTATCGGATTCGGCATTGGCGTTGTCCTTATCCCACTGACTCTGTCCGTTGTCGCCGGTGTGAAACCCATCGATGTCGGTCCACTGACCGCCACGTCGCTGGTTTCCCAGACCCTCGGTGGACCACTCGGACTCGCGGCCGTCACCGCATACGCCGAATACCGGGCACGCTCAGTTCTCGGTGCGGCCTTCGACACGATTGACCGCGCTGCACTCAATGACGCGGCACGTGCGGCGCTCGGAACGGGCTACACCTCATCACTGCTCATCTGCGCGGGCCTGGCGATCGCCGTCGTGATGATCTCCCTGGTCTTCGTTCGTTTCACCCCGGAACAGATCCGTGAGGGTAGGGAAGCGGAGAAAGCCAGCACCCTGGGATAGCGCGGTGTATCGATCCCACGGTGGGTGCCCGGTACATCGTGGGGATTCGCCGGAGTGAAGCCTCTCCGGGGAGGAACTGTTGGCCAGGCAGGTGACCGAGAGTGCTTCCTGGTGGGTATCCGGCGGACCCGTTCCGGACGGATCTACAGTCATCCCTGAGGCTGATTTTCTCCCGCCCGCTGGGTCCTACGATTGGTAGGTGGACCCGCACCCGATCCGAGAGATCTGTCCGATGCCGCCACCCTTCACCCGTTCCGGAGCCTCCGCCGCGCTTCTGGAGCGTGTCCGCGTCGCTGTCGGCGGACCCGGTAACGCGTTCTGCTACGTGTTCTGTGCGTCCGGGGTCATCTTCTTGGATGCCGGTGGACAGACTGACACACTCTCCTCGGTCCTCTATCTCTTCATTGCCTGCGTGTTACTCGTTGCGCCGGGGTACCCGGAGGCCACCGTCGGAACCACGGGCATCGCGTTGCTGGCGATCCTGTTGCGCGGTCTACCCGGCGGACCTGTGGTCGGCGCGGTGGCCGTGGCGTACTGTGCGTTCCTCACCGCCGCGCGCATAACATCGCGGATCCGCTTCGTGTACCTCGGCGCGATGCTGCTCGGTGCCACCGTGGCCCTGTTGATGCTGTGGAACATCTCTCTCTTCCCCGAAGGAGACAGGTGGCCCGTGGTGATGCTCATGGCGGCCATCTTCTCGTCGTGGACCTGGGTGGCATTCTTCTGGATGCTCGGCGATGCCGCGCGTCGGCGTCACCGCGACCTTGAGGTACTTCGCCAACGGGCGGAACTCGCCGGGGTGGTGGAACGCACCCGGATTGCTCGCGAGATGCACGACATCGTGGCGCATTCATTGGCTGCGGTGATCTCGCTCGCTGACGGCGCCAGATTTGCGGCGCCTAAGGATCCGCGGGTGGCGGTCGACACGTTGGAACTGATTGCGGAGACCTCCCGGGAGTCGCTGGTTCAGATGCGAGGTTTGTTGAGCGTCCTGCGGGAGGATGAGGGGCGTTCAGAGACGGCTCCACCCGGGGTCGCTGATATTCCCGGCTTGGTCGCCGATGCCCGACGGAGTGGATTGGTGCTGCGGGCAGAGGGGCTGGAGAAGATCCCGACGGACTTGTCCCCGTTGTCGCAAATGACTCTGTACCGGTTGGTCCAGGAGATGCTGACGAACATGCTCCGGCACGGGACCGGCACCGGGGATCTCACGGTGGACAGCAGTGACAGGGAAGTCACAGTGACCGCCACGAATCCGACTGGTCCGAAGACGGGAACTTCGGACAGGGGATTCGGGCTCACCGGGATGCGGGAACGCCTCGGGGCGATCGGAGGCAAGCTAGGTGTTGTGGACTCGGGTGCACAGTTCGTGGTGAGGGCGGTGGTGCCGAGATGATCCGAGTCGGACTCGTCGACGATCAGCCCCTGGTGCGCGCGGGTTTCGCCATGCTCATCGGTAGCCAGGATGACATGGACATTGCCTGGCAGGCCGGTGACGGTGATGAGATTCCCGACGGGGAATCGGGTGCCGACATCATTCTGATGGATGTCCAGATGGCCCGGATCGGTGGGATTCCGGCGACCAGACGGGTGCTCGCGAGTGACCGCACCGTCCGCGTCATCATGCTCACCACCTTCGACGATGAGCGTTTCGTCAGCGGTGCGATCGCTGCGGGAGCGTCCGGATTCTTGTTGAAGGACGCTCAACCGGAGGAGCTTCTCGACGCCGTGCGCACCGTTCACTCCGGGGCGGCGGTCCTCGCTCCGTCGGTAACCGCAGACCTGCTTGAACGACTGCGGGCACCGGGGCACACGGGTGCGGAGGTGGCAGAAGACCAGAGTCCCCCTCCACTGTCCCTCGTTGATCCGCTCACGCCACGGGAAACCGAGATCCTGCGCCTGGTCGCGCTCGGCTACAACAATGATGAGATCGCTGCCCGTGAGTTCGTGTCCATGGCTACGGTGAAGACCCACATCCGGCACATTCTCGCGAAAACGGGTTCCCGGGACAGGGTGCACGCGGTTCTCTACGCCTACCGCACCGGTCTGGTGGGGCGCGCGGAGCTGCTCGCTCACCCCGGGGACTGATATCCGGGGAATCGGCGGAGGGGAGGACGCGGGTAACCCCTCCGGTGCGGGATCGTGGAGACATGATCACAGTCAGTTCACTCACCAGAAGATACGGCGGTACCGTCGCCGTCGACGATCTCTCCTTAACCGTGCCCGACGGGCAGGTCACGGGTTTTCTCGGACCCAATGGTGCCGGAAAATCCACCACCATGCGCATGATCTGCGGACTCGAACGCCCGGACGAGGGCACCGCCCTCATCGACGGACATCGCTTCACCACGCTGCCTGCACCGGCCCGCGTCATCGGCGCGCTGCTCGATGCCTCCTGGTTCCATCCGGGGCGAAGCGGAGAGGCACATCTGCGCATGATGGCGCGAGCGGGCGGTATCGACGTCGATCGTGTCGATACTGTGCTCGACCGGGTGGGCCTGCACTCCGTCGCGCACAAGAGGGTCGGCGGATACAGTCTCGGCATGCGGCAGCGGCTCGGTCTCGCGTGCGCTCTGCTCGGCGATCCCAGCCACATCATCCTCGATGAACCCGTCAACGGCCTGGATCCGGAAGGGGTCATCTGGATGCGCCGGATGACCCGGCAGCTCGCGGAGGAGGGACGCGCTGTGCTGGTGTCCTCACACCTGCTCTCCGAAATGTCGGTGACCACGGACCGGCTCGTGATCATCGGACAGGGAAGACTCATCGCGGAGGGACCGCTCTCGGACTTCGTCGGGGATGCGATGTACGAGATCAGGTGCACCGATGTGGACGCCGCCGTCCGGGTCCTCGCAGAGCATGGCATCACCGCCGACCGTGCGCCCGACGGGTTGATCACCGTCAGCGCGGACACCACGACCGCTGAGCGCATCGCCCGGCTGTGCCAGGGGGCAGGAATCGTGATCACACACCTGGCTTCCCGGGAACAGTCCCTCGAAGACGTCTTCCTCACTGCAACAGCCGACACCACCACCTACAGGAGCTCCTCATCATGACCGCCTCAACCCCGGTTTTCCCGACCACCGGAACAGATCGGCGTCCCTGCTACGGAGGGCTGCTCGCCGCCGTTATCACGGAACTGACGTCGGTCCGCAGTCATCTGGTTTTCCTCGCCGCCGTGATACTCGTGATTCCGGCACTTACGGTAGCGATACGGCTCGCCGGAGACGATGAGCCCGCGACACTCCGTGACCTCACAGTCGGCACTGATCTGTCCTTCCTCATTGCGGGCTTCGCTGCCGCAGCGATCGTCGGAGGAGCCTACCGGCACCACTCCATCGCCTGGATGTGGATGGTGGACAATCACAGGAGCAGAGGGACCGCCATTCGTATCGGTGTTCTCCTGAGCGGTGCTCTCATGGCCCTCGTCCTGGGACTGGCACTCGCCCACGGTGCCCTTCTCCTCATGGGGGAGCATCTCCCGGTCGATATTTCAGACGAGGATTTCCGGGAGTTCCGGTTCGAGTTCATCAAGTTCATCATCGCGGTTCTTTTCGCCGCGCTTCTGGCCGTGATAACCCGTTCGACGGTGCTCGCATCCCTGATCTTCGCCGCTGATGTCTTCGTCATCGAGTCCATGGTCTATGCCCTGAACGTCCAGACACTGAAGGACCTCGGTTGGGTGCTCCCCTTCCTGTCCGGGCGGATAGCCAACGGAATCTCCATCCCGGGTATCACGGCCACGCCGCTCCAGGGTGGTATCGCGCTGGTCGGTTGGGTGGTCGTGCTGGGGGGTCTCGCATGGTGGTCCGACGCCAGACGCGCGATCCGCTGACCGGCGTCGGGGCCAGTCGGACAGGTCGGTGATTGCGGCGGGCCCGCGTGGATCGTCGGCGGCCGTACCGGATGAATCGCCCCGGGAGGCCGCCTATACCCGGACAACCTCCCACCTGGTGAAAGTGAGATGGAGCCCGGTTACCGTGCGAAATGCACAGGTGCCCGGGCTCCGATACCGCCGGTATCGTGGGTTCAGACAGCGACGCCGGTGGAGTCTGGAGATGTCAGGCCTTGACCGGCCCCGACCAGGTGGCGCCGTTCTCCCAGTAGCTCTGGATATCCTCCAGCTTGCGGCCCTTCGTCTCCGGAGCGTAACGGAAGACCGTGACGAAGGCGATCCCGGCGAACACACCGAAGATGGCGAACACCCCGGCACCGCCGACCGCCTCCAGCAGCGGCGGGAAGAGTTGCGCGACGATGGCGTTGGCGATGAGGTCCGCAGTCAGCACGAGAGAAGCGCCGAGCGCCCGGTACCGGGTGGGGAACAGTTCCCCGGCGTACACCCAGACGATCGCGCCGAAGCCACCGGTGAACCCCATTGTGAAGAGCACGATGCCAATGAATCCGAGGACCAGGAACGCCGTGGAGGACTCGGAACCCATGCGGTAGACGAGGATCAGCAGGATGTCGGCGAGAATCATCGTGGCGATGCCGCTGAGAAGAACCTTGCGGCGGCCGAAGGAATCGATGACCACCATGGAGACCAGGACGGCGGCGAGGCCGAAGGTCTGCACGACTGCGGGGAGGAGCAACTGCTGAGCGGTGCCGTGGAAGCCCATCTGCTCGAAGATCCGGGGCGCGTAGTAGATGGTCGCGTTGATACCGGTGATCTGGATGAAGAAACCGAGCGCGATGGCGAAGATCGTCGCACGGGAGATGGGACCGCGGAACATCTCACCGAGACGCTTGAGGTCGTTTCCGCCACGGTTCTGGTTGACGGACTGTGAGATAGATGTGAATTCCTCCTCCGCTTCCTTCGGTGAGTTGATGTTCAGCAGAACAGCCCGGGCCTCTGCGGTGCGTCCCCTCATGACCAGCCATTGCGGGGTCTCGCTGATCTTGAGCAGTGCGACGAACACGATGGCCGCGGGGATGGCGGCGGCGCCGAGCATCCAGCGCCAGCTCTCGAAGAAGGATAGGCCCCAACCCACGAGGTAACCGACGATGATACCGAGGACCGTGGTCACCTGGTAGGAGGTGAGGAGGCCACCACGGATCCTGTTGGGGGAGGATTCCGCGATGAACACCGGAACGACGGTGATGGACAGGCCGATGGTCACGCCGAGCAGCGCGCGGAGGAACACCAGGAGGCCGGCGGTCGGGGCGAAGGCACTGGCGACCGAGAAGATGACGTACCCACCGGCGACGATGAGCATCGTCTTCTTCCGTCCGATGGCGTTGGCCATCGGTCCGCCGGCGATCGCGCCGAAGATCTGACCGACGACGACGGCGGTGGCCATCGTCGCCTGCCCGGTGGTGTCGAGACCGAAGTCTTTCTCCAGGTACAGCAGTGCGGCCGCGATATTGGAAATGTCGTAGCCGTAGGTGATGCCGAGGGCCGCTGCGGTGAGTGCGATGGCACGCCCGACCGGGGGAGCGGATTTGAGATCACGGATGAAGGACATGACTGACCTTTCAGGTGGTTCTGTACGGGTTATTCCCCGTAGGAAGAAACGGAAGGTGACAAGGTAAGTGTGATGACGGCAATGGAAGAGCTGCCAGGAGTCATATCCATGGGAGGTGTGGCGTCAACGAGCTCATTCGCCCACTGTCGTCCGGTGGACCTGTCCTGTGGTGGGACAGAACAGACCGGGGTGTTAGTTGGAGGGCTCGGCGTCAGTCCCGGTCTCCTGTGTTTTCTGCGGTTGAATCTTGCAACCGGAGGCGTCGAAAGCCCTCAGCGCTGCACCCCGGACCTGGGCATCGACACCGAGCCGAGCTACTTCAATGTGGGTTGGTGCGGGGACCACACCGAGGTATCTAGTCAGTGCTTCCCGTATCGGGGTGAGAAGTTTGTCTCCTCGTGCGGCCATGCCGCCGCTGATGACGACGGGGATGGGGCCCAGGGTAGCGACAACTGGCGCCAGGAATCGGCCCAGCGTCTCGCAGGCGGTGTCGGCGATTTCGGTGGCTTGTACATTGCCCTGATCCACCAGCTCGAAGACCTCACGGGATCCAGCGCCTTCCGGTACGAGTCCGAGGCTCGCTCCCCGGTGTCCGATGCCGGCTGCCGAGCAGACCTGTTCGAGAGGCATCAGCGCACCGTCGTAACCGGGAACGAGGACCTGTCCGATCTCACCCGCCCACTGCCAGGTGGTCATCGGCTGGTGTCCGTTGATGACGACGGCGGAGATCCCGGTACCGATTGCGAGGAAGAAGAAATCGGGGTAGGCGACGCCCCACCGGGATTCGGCGAGGGCTCCGCTGCGGACGTCGTGTCCGAGTGCCACGGGACGGCGTAGGGAATCTTCGAGCATCGCGGCGATCGGTTCATTGCGCCATCCGAGGTTCGCTGAGAAGACCGAGATTCCGCGCACCTCATCGATGATGCCGGGGATGTTAATGCCGATGGTGTCGACGGTACTGACACCATTCGACCGTGCCCAACCGGTAAGCTCTCTGGTGACTTTCACCGCTGTATCCGCGAAGACGCGTGGGTCTGAGGGGGTGGGAATGGTGAGCGGGTGGTGTGTATCCCCTGTCTGATCGACGATGGCGGCTTTGATCGCTGTACCTCCGACGTCTATTCCCAGTGCCCATGGTGTTGTGGTGACCTGGTGACGAGTATTCCCTGACATTCTGGCTTCCTGGGGTCGCGTTGGTTGTGTTTGGACCCGCTATGTCTCTGGCGATCCCGTCACATCCAGGGGCGCCTGCCGAGTACTTCCGTCCGACATATGGGCCTGATGTCAGAGTATTACCAATCGTTGTCCCGGAATAGGGGGATATGTGGAGAACGTCCCCATACCGGGGGTGTAGGGGAGCCCCAACAGGACGTTCCTCAGATATGCAGTAATGATGGGTCTAACATTTTATTAGTGGAAGGCCACGTTCCGGATGGTGAGAATCATTCCTGGTCACGGCGGACGAGAAAACGGCTCAGGTGTCCTGAGCTGCTCTGCCGTGCAGGCCGTCAGACGATGAGTGTCAGCGAGTCCGATCCGGTGATTTCGACAGACAATCCGGAATCCCGGGCAGCGGCTGCGATTTCCGGCGCCCCGTCTGTCGGACCGAAGTCGATCTGGGCGGTGGCGAGGACACGGGCAAGGATTCCCTTGTAGTGCTTGTTGAAATGGCTGACCACCTTTCGGGACCCGTCCTCCTGCACCGATTCCACCCGCACGGTGATGGCGCCGGGTAGAGGACCGAGGGTGAGGTAGGCGCCGGAGCGCAGGTCCACGACCGGCCCCTTCGACGGCGCTGCTGCGCGCAGTGCTTCGGTGATCCTCTTTCCCCAGCGGGATTTCATCGTCGGTGACGTGGCCGCACCGGTATCCGGAATTTTTGAACCACCCGACAGCCGGTAGTGGGGGATCTGGTCTGTGGCGCGGACCAGACCGAACAATGCCGAACCGATTGTGATCCGCGACAGTGCTTCGGCATCCAGGGAACCGGCGTCGAGAGCGTCGTAGAGTACGCCGGTGTACCTCCGGATCGCGGGCATCGTGGGTGACGCCCAGAGTTCGCGGTTCGCGGTGATCTCACCGTCCAGCTTCGTGCTGATCTTCAGCGCCTCGCGCATCGCGACGTCATCGAGGGCAAGCAGTGCATCCGCGATTGACTTGCGAACGGGGTTGAGCTCAGGGAAGGACAGGGCGCCGAGGTCGAGTGGGGCACCGTCGCCACCGTTGGCTTTGGTTTCGGAAGGGGGCAGGACAATGAGCATGGTCACCACCCTAACCCGTGGGGGCGGGCGGGTATATTGGCGCTCATGATCACACGCATGTCCACCCTATTCCTGCGCACTCTGCGCGACGACCCGGCTGAGGCTGAGGTCCCCAGCCACAAGCTCCTGGTTCGCGCCGGGTACATTCGCCGGGCGGCACCCGGTGTGTACTCCTGGCTTCCGCTCGGCCTGCGCACGCTGCGGAAGATCGAGAGCATCGTCCGCGAGGAGATGGAGGCCATCGGTGGGCAGGAGATCTGCCTGCCCGCGTTGCTTCCCCGGGAACCCTATGAGCAGACCGGTCGATGGACGGAGTACGGCGACAACCTCTTCCGACTCAAGGACCGCAAGGGAAATGACTACCTGCTTGGCCCGACGCATGAGGAGATGTTTACCGGGCTAGTCAAGGACATGTATTCCTCTTACAAGGATTTCCCGGCGATCCTGTTCCAGATCCAGACGAAGTACCGAGACGAGGAGCGCCCGCGTGCGGGTATCCTGCGGGGCCGTGAGTTCACGATGAAGGATTCGTATTCCTTCGACATGGACGATGATGGGCTGGCCGCCGCTTACATGAAGCACCGACAGGCGTACATCAACTCCTTCGATCGTATGGGCATTGATTACGTCATCTGTGCCGCCACGTCCGGTGCGATGGGTGGATCAGCTTCGGAGGAGTTCCTCGCCGTCTGCGAGAACGGGGAAGACACCTTCGTCCGTGCGACGGAGGGAGACTATGCGGCGAATGCGGAGGCGGTCATCACGCCGCGGGCCGAGGAGAAGCCCATCGAGGGGCAGCCTGCGGCGTTGGAGTACGACAGTCCCGAATGCGAGACGATCGACAAACTGGTGGAGTGGGCCAATCGTGCGGGAATCAGAGTCGATGAGCGGGAGGTCACTGCCGCGGACACGTTGAAGTGCCTTGTGGTGAAGATCACCCGCCCTGGCGAGGAGCCGGAACTGACCGGCATTCTCGTCCCGGGTGACCGGGAGGTCGACATGAAGCGTCTAGAGGCTTCAGTGGAACCCTCCGCCGTCGAGCTCGTCTCTGACAAGGACTTCGCCGCCACCTCGTTCCTCGTCAAGGGGTACATCGGTCCCCGAGGACTGGCCGCCAACGGCGTGCCGGTCCTCGCTGATCCCCGGGTGGTCCCCGGTACGTCCTGGATCACGGGTGCGGATGCTGAGGGACGCCACGTGGTCAACTGTGTTGCCGGTCGGGATTTCACCCCGGATGGCTACATCGAGGCCGCTGAGATCCGGGAAGGAGACCCGGCGCCGGACAACCAGGGCGCGTTGCGTCTCGCCCGGGGCATCGAGATCGGCCACATCTTCCAGCTCGGGCGCAAATACTCCGAAGCGCTGGAACTGCAGATCCTCGATGAGAACGGCAAGCGGTCCGTCCCCACCATGGGATCCTACGGAATCGGTGTCTCGCGATTGGTCGCGGTCATCGCCGAACAGCGTTATGACGAGAAGGGGCTGAACTGGCCTGTGTCGGTCGCGCCATTCCAGGTCCACGTTGTGGTGGCGAACAAGAACGTTGACGCGACCGAAGCCGCGGAGACGCTAGTGGGAGAACTGTCCGACTCGGGCCTTGAGGTGCTTTTCGACGATCGACCCAAGGTCAGTCCCGGCGTGAAGTTCAAGGATTCCGAACTGTTGGGTATGCCCTTCGTTGTTGTTCTGGGGCGTAGTTTCGCGGATGGAATCGTGGAACTCCGTATTCGTGAGTCCGGTGAGGTACGTGAGGTTCCGGTGTCGGATGTTCTTAACGAGGTACGGTCCCTTGTCTGACAACTAGGTGTGTTGAGTTTCGGGCAAAGAAAAATCGGCGGCAGGGAACACCCTTCGCCGATTTTCCTGTCTGACACGCCGCGTTTGGTGTTGAATTGGAGGTGCCGCACACGGCGGCTGTTCCACCGGTATCTAACCGATGGTCACGACCCCGAGGAGAAAGGACGACCCCTGACATGGAGGTCATCATTCAACCCGACGCCGACGCCGTCGCACGCGTCGCCGCTGATGTCTTCGCCGAGTACGCGCGCCGCGATTCCGCCACCCTGGGCTTAGCCACCGGTTCCACGCCGCTGGCGATGTACAGGGAGCTCATCCGCAGACACCGGGATGAAGGCCTGAGCTTCGCGCACTGTCGGGCCTTCCTCCTCGATGAATACGTCGGTCTCGCCCGTACCCACGAGCAGAGCTACTACCGTTTCATCCGCGACAACTTCACCTCCCACATCGATATCCCGGATGCCGATGTACACAGTCCCGACGGGCTCGCCGATGACCCGACGGCGGCCGGGATAGCCTACGATCAGGCGATTGCGGCGGCCGGGGGAGTGGACGTCCAGTTGTTGGGTATCGGCACCGACGGGCATATCGGGTTCAACGAGCCGGGCTCGTCACTGCGGTCGCGGACCAGGTTGAAGACCCTCCATCCGCAGACCATCGCGGACAACGCTCGGTTCTTCGGGGACGACGAGAGCAAGGTCCCCCACCACGTGCTCACCCAAGGATTGGGGACGATCAGTGAGGCGGACCACCTCCTTCTGCTGGCCACCGGTGGGGGGAAAGCGGCTGCGGTAGCGGCGACGGTCGAGGGCCCGGTATCCGCCCTGTGCCCGGCCTCGATACTGCAGTTCCACCCCCACGCGACCGTCATCATCGACGAGGACGCTGCGGGCGGGCTCGTCAACGCGGACTACTACCGCTATGCGTTCGACAACAAGCCCGAGTGGCAACCGATCTGACGAGGCTGACGCTCTGGTCACTCCAGGTCGAGCAGGCCCGCCGCGGCCGGATCTGTTCCGGCTATCGCGAGGAGCGGGACTGCCCGCAGCGTCGCGGTCGAACCGGCGAGCAGACACCACACCCGCCAACCCGGCTTCTCGGCGCCAGCCGCAGCGGCCTGCCACATCAGCACCGAATCGGTCTCTATCCGGACGGCCGCGGCAAGGGCCGAATCCGGATCGGTCGGCGCGTCGCCGCCTGAGAACTCGTAGCCGGCGGCGGGCACGGGCGACCGCGCTCCCGGGACCCCGGACAGAAGTTCATGGAGTTGGTTCGCCAGCTGCCGGTGGACATCCACCGCTTCTCCGATTACCGCGGCGGTCCCGGAATCGGCCCAGGCCTGGGCCACCCCGAGACCGTAGATCGCGGAATACTGCCACTCCAGGGCCCGTTCCGCGGCCTTCAGGTCGGCTGAGTCAGGGGCGAGGACGGTGCCGTCCACGAACTTCCCGGTCGCCGACGGTTCCGGGGTGGTGCCGGTGATGACCGCGAGTTCCCCGTGCATGCGGGCCAGCTTCAGGACGGAGTCCTTCGGTGCGGAGGCCGCTTTGCGGGCGATCAACGCGGCGGAGTCCGGCAGAACGTCACCGGATCCGGTGTCAACCGAAACCGCTGCATCAGTCGACACCGGCACGGTGCAGGAGTCCGGTGTCGACCCGTCCTCCAGCACACCACACAGTCGCCGGATCTCGGCATCGAGAGCTTCGGCGTGCCGCTCTCGCACCGCTGCGCCCCTGGGGTCGGTACCGGACAACTCCGCGACATCGATATGCGCGTCCGCGGAGAGCACGGCGAGGGCCGGGTCAGGTTCCGGGGACGGCGTGATCTGACAGGCCGAGAGGCACCCGGCGAGGAGCAGGGACAGCGTGGTGACGGGAGCCATCATGGGACGGCTGAAGCGACGGCGTTTCACGGCGCATCAGTGTACCCGGGTGGATGTTCCGGCACGGTAGGGTTGGGTCCATGGCATTCCCAACTGAACAGACCCTGACCGAACTGGTCGCACCGATCGCGGGGGCGCACGCTCTCGACGTCGAGAAACTCCGTGTGAATCGTGCCGGGGCGAAGTCCTCCGTCACGGTGGCTCTCGACGGTGACGAACGTCCCGATCTGGACCTCCTGGAGAGCGTCTCCCAGGAGATTTCGGCGGCTTTCGATGGCGCCGAGGAACGGGGGGACATCGAGTTCGGTGGACAGGGCTACACCCTCGAGGTGGGGACACCGGGAATCGAGCATCCCTTGACTCGCCCCCGACACTGGCGCCGGAACCGCGGCAGGCTCGTCGCGTTGACCAGGGACGGGCACACGGAATTCGGGCGAATCGGCGCGCTCAATGAGGAGGAGAGTGCCGTCATCCTCATCCGCAGGCCGGAAAAAGGCCGTAAGGACGTGACCATCGACACACTCCGGCTGGCCGGGATTGGGTCCGATACCACCGCAGTGGTAGAAATTGAGTTCTCACAACCGTCGGCGGCAGAAGCCGCTCTGGCGGATCTCAGTTACGAAGATGCGCTGTCCAAGCGGGAGGAAAACAAGTGAATATTGATGTCGCGGCACTGAAGAGTATCGAGAAGGAACGCGGTATCAGCGTCAACGACATGCTCACCACCATCGGACGGGCGCTCCTGCAGGCCTACCACACGCATACCGGAGACACCGGTGAGAACACCCGGGCTCGGATCGACATCGACGCTTCCACGGGGTCCGTCGCCGTCATCGTCACCGAGTTCGATGGTGACGGGGAGGTCGTCTCCGAGTTCGATGACACGCCGAACAATTTCGCCCGGGTCTCCGCCGGTGTGGTCCGGGAGGCGATCATCCGCCGGATGCGGGACGCGGAGAACGAACGCGCCTTCGGTGAGTACGCGGAATTCGAGGGAAAAGTCATCAGCGGCATCGTCCAGGCAGACGCCCGCGCGAACGAACGGGGCATCGTCGTCGTTCGCCTCGGTACTGAGGTGGACGGCCAGGACGGTATCCTGCTGCCCGCCGAGCAGATACCGGGAGAGAAGCTGAAGCATGGTGACCGTGTGAAGTGCTACATCGTCGGTGTTACCAAGGGACAGCGCAACCTCCAGATCAACCTCTCCCGCACACATCCTGAACTGGTCCGGCGTCTGTTCGAACTGGAGGTCCCCGAAGTTGCCGACGGCTCCGTGGAGATCACAGGTATCGCCCGAGAAGCCGGGCACCGATCGAAGGTAGCGGTCCGCGCAACCGTCAAAGGACTCAACGCGAAGGGCGCCTGCATCGGGCCGCGCGGGCAACGCGTCTCGAACGTCATGGGTGAGCTTGATGGGGAGAAGCTCGACATCATCGACTACTCGGAGGATCCCGCGGAGTTCGTCGGAAACGCTCTCGCGCCGTCAAAGGTTGTGCGCGTCGAGGTGATTGACCCCGACATGCAGGTCGCCAGGGTGACCGTGCCGGACTACCAGCTCTCGCTCGCGATCGGTAAAGAGGGTCAGAATGCCCGCCTGGCGGCGCGGCTTACCGGATGGAAGATCGATATCCACTCCGATGCCGATCCGGTGGAACGCTGATTTCTTCCGGCTCGACCGTCAGCCGATAACCACAACGGGGTAATTCCCGGCTGCTTACTGCCTGACGCCCGCCCGATGCCCCTGCGCGGGGGCGTCGGGCGGGTTCACATTTGTGGGCTTCTTCGCGTAGGCTTGTATGAGGCCCGTGCCGACGAAGGCGCTTGACCGTGGGATTTGCGATCTCTCCTGATCATCCCTGTTCTCCCCGTGAGCGCAGTGGAAACGTGGGAACAGTGGAGACAGTGGAAACGCTGTGTCTAGTGGGGGAGTGGATCCCCGGGAATCGCCCGAGTCACTGTCGGAGAATCATCACCCGATGAAGCGCGTGGCGACATTAACAGACGTCGAGACAGATGACGTGTCCCAGGTGGGACACGATTGCTCTGCCCGACGCACCGCCGGATCACACCGATGGTGACGAGTGCAACGAGGAGACGAATGCGGAAGACCGGACCTAGTGCCGAGGCACCTACCGGTATCCGTATGCGTACCTGTATAGCCACCCGTGAACGCACAGCGGATACGCAGTTACTGCGGATTGTCGTCGACGCTTCCAATTCCGAGCGCCTCATCCCGGATCCGGCCCGCCGGAAACCGGGGCGTGGCGCATGGCTCACACCGAGCCTGGAGGCACTGGAGCTGGCAGAGAAACGGCGCGCGTTTAACCGTGCGCTGCGGGTGTCCACCTCCGTGGACACCGAGGCGGTGCGTACCTGGATACGGGAACACGCCGTCGAACCACCTACCCCAGGAAAGACACGAACACTGATGAGCACACGATGAAGCATCAGCGATGAACGTCACACGCTACATCTTCAGGCGCTCGGAGAACCCGGCAGCCTGCTGATCTGAAGAACGCGCGGTCCGCCGGCCTTCGATCCGCCTGGAGCTAAACCTACAAGGAGAGAAGTGCCCGGAAAGCTACGTGTACATGAGCTCGCTAAGAAGCTCGGTATAACAAGCAAGGAACTGCTTGCCTCGCTCAAAGAGCAGGGCGAGTTTGTCAAGACAGCATCATCGACCGTTGAATCACCGGTCGTGAAGAAGATGCAGGCCTATTACGCCGAGAAGGGGATCGGTGTCGACAACGGTGGTGGTGACAAGCCTGCCGGCGACAAGAAGACCTCCACCGGCGTGAAGCCCGGTGCCAAGCCCGGTCCTGCGCCGAAGCCCGGTAGCGTGCCGAAACCCGCAGCCGCGAAACCCGCAGCCGCGAAGTCCGCGTCGGATAAGCCTGCCGAGAAGCCCGTCGCAACCCCGGTCGAGGCCGTCGCGGAAACCAAGAATGACACCCCGCCGGCCAAGAAGCCCTCGGCACCGACCCCGGCTGATGCGGCCCCCGCAGCAGCCAAGGCGACTCCGGCTTCCGCCGCGCCGAAGAAGGACGATGCGGATAAGTCCGCATCCGAGGGACGTTCCCCGATGCCGCGTCCCATGGCTAAGCCCGGCCCCAAGCCCGGAGCACGCGCACCCCGCGTAGCCAACAACCCCTTCTCTACCGGTACCGAGCGCACCCAGCCCCGCCCCGGTGGCGGCCCACGTCCGGGTGGTGGTCCCCGTCCTGGTGGCCCGCGCCCCGGTGGCGCCCAGGGGGGACGTCCCGGTGCTGCAGGACCTCGCCCCGGTGGCGGTCCCCGTCCGGGCGGCGCCCAGGGCGGGCGTCCTAGCGGGCGTCCGGGAACCGGATCCTCTCCGGAGCGCCAGGGCGGTGGACGTCGTCCGACTCCGGCGATGATGCCGGAACGCCCGAGCCCCGGTGCCATGCCGCAGAAGTCCGCCGGCGGCGGACGCTCCGGTGGTCCCGGTGGACGTGGCCCCGGCGGTCCCGGCGGCTTCGGGCGCGGTGGTGGCGGTCGCGGCGGTCGCCGCGGCGGTACCGCCGGTGCATTCGGACGCCCCGGTGGCGCTCCCCGTCGTGGACGCAAGTCGAAGCGGCAGAAGCGCAACGAGTACGAGGCGATGCAGGCCCCGAACGTCGTCAGCGGCGTTCGTCTGCCCGACGGTCGCGGCGCCAGCCTGCGGCTCGCCCGTGGTGCCTCCCTGTCGGACTTCGCCGACAAGATCGACACCGATGCGTCGAGCCTGGTCCAGGTCCTGTTCAACCTCGGCGAGATGGTCACCGCGACCCAGTCCGTGTCGGACGAGATCCTGGTTCTCCTCGGCGAGGAGATGAACTTCAAAATTGAGGTTGTCTCGCCTGAGGACGAGGACCGCGAGCTGCTGGAGTCCTTCGACCTGCAGTTTGGTGAGGACGAAGGCGACGCGGAAGAACTCGCCAAGCGTCCCCCGGTGGTCACCGTCATGGGCCACGTCGACCACGGTAAGACCCGACTGCTCGACACGATCCGCAAAACCAACGTCGGCGGTGACGAGGCCGGCGGAATCACCCAGGGCATCGGCGCCTACCAGGTGACCGTCAACCTCGAGGATCAGCCGCGCGCGCTGACCCTCCTGGACACGCCCGGTCACGAGGCCTTCACCGCTATGCGTGCCCGTGGTGCCAAGGCAACGGACATCGCGATCCTCGTGGTCGCGGCGGATGACGGTGTCATGCCGCAGACGGTCGAGGCGATCAACCACGCCAAGGCCGCTGACGTCCCCGTCGTCGTCGCGGTGAACAAGATCGACAAGGAGGGTGCCTCCCCGGAGAAGATCCGCGGCCAGCTCACCGAGTACGGTCTCGTTCCCGAGGAATACGGCGGTGATACCCAGTTCGTCGACATCTCGGCTAAGCAGGGCACGAACATCGAGGCACTCCTCGAAGCCGTGCTGTTGACCGCCGATGCCGAGCTCGAACTCGTCGCCAACCCCGATATGGACGCTCAGGGTGTCGCCATCGAGGCGCACCTCGACCGTGGCCGCGGCCCCGTTGCCACCGTCATCGTTCAGCGCGGTACCCTCCGCGTCGGCGACTCCATCGTCGCCGGTGGCGCTCACGGCCGTGTCCGTCGCATGGTTGACGAGTACGGCAATGACGTCGAAGAAGCCGGACCGTCGCGTCCGGTCCAGGTGCAGGGACTCAACGCCGTCTGTGGTGCCGGAGACAACCTACTCGTGGTCGAGGACGACCGGATTGCCCGCCAGATCGCCGACAAGCGCGCCGCACGCAAGCGCAACGCGCTCGCCGCGCGGAGCCGCAAGCGCGTCTCCCTCGAGGATCTGGATGCGGTGCTCAAGGAGACCTCGACACTCAACCTCATCCTCAAGGGCGACAACGCCGGCTCCGTCGAGGCGCTGGAGGAGGCCCTGCTCAAGATCGAGGTCGACGACGAGGTCCAGCTGAACATCATCGACCGTGGTGTCGGTGCGATCACGCAGACCAACGTCTCACTGGCCGCGGCGTCAGACGCCGTGATCATCGGCTTCAACGTCCGTGCCGAAGGCAAGGCCACTGAAGAGGCCAACACCGAAGGCGTCGAGATCCGCTACTACTCGGTCATCTACCGGGTCATCGAGGAGATCGAGCAGGCCCTCAAGGGCATGCTGAAGCCCGTCTACGAGGAGCGGGAGATCGGTCGCGCCGAGATCCGGGCGCTCTTCAAGGCTTCCGCAGTCGGCCTCATCGCAGGTTGCATGGTCGAATCCGGCAAGGTCCGCCGTAACGCGTCGGTCCGTCTCATCCGCGACGGTAACGTCGTCGTGGAGAAGGCCACGATCGTCTCTCTCCGCCGCGAGAAGGACGACGCCACCGAAGTGTCCGCAGGCTACGAGTGCGGCATGGTGCTGTCCTACCCGGACATCTCCGTCGGTGACATCGTTGAGGCCTACGAGCAGGTCGAGGTTCCCCGCGACTGATCGGTGAGGCTCTGACGAACCACCCCGTTCCCGGGAGTCTCCGGGGGACGGGGTGGTTTCGTGTTTCACCGTCGGAGGAGTCTTCACAGGCACGGTTCGATCCGGTGGCGGTTCCCGCATCCCTTCTCGCGACCCCACCGTCATTCCCCGGGTCCACAGCGACAGACGGATGGGCGACATCCGGGAGGGGTGACAGCGGACACTCGCTCCAGGACGGGTAGGATCGGGCACCGTACAACCACTGGGCCGAATACCGATCCGGACACCGGTGGAGCAATCCCCGGGGACACACAGCGTCCCTCGAATCCGTGAGGAGTCCCGACCATGGTCGACCACGCCCGCGCCGCCCGCATGGCCAAGCGCATCCAGATGATCGTCGCGACCGCGATCGAGAACGAGATCAACGATCGACGCCTGGAGCTGATCACCATTACGGACTGCAAGGTTACCGGGGATCTGCATGAGGCGACGGTCTTCTACACCGTCCGCGGCGCAACCCTCGACGAAAAACCGGACGTCCCCAGCGCGGCAGAAGCGCTCAAGCGCTACCGTGGCCAGCTCCGCAAGCTTGTCGGTGACGATCTCGGTGTCCGGTTCACGCCCACTCTCGTCTTCGCACACGACACCGTTCCGCAGACGGCGGACCACATGGAGCAGCTGCTCGCCAAGGCCAGGGCCCGCGATGAGGAGCTCGCGAAGCTCCGCCAGAACGCGAAGCCCGTGGGGGAGGAAAACCCGTACCGCACTGAGGAGAACTGACACCGTGGCGGACCGGGACTTCACCGCCGCTGAGCAACTGATTGACACGGACTCTGTTTCCAGCGCCGTCGTCGTCGGGCACATCCGTCCCGACGCCGACGCGATCGGGAGCGTGTGCGCGATGGCATCGGTGCTCCGTCAGCGAGGGATCGACGCGATTGGTGTTATTGGGCAGGATGATCCCATCGCGGCGAACCTGCACACCATCCCCGGCTCCCGCGGCATCCGGCTCGTGGACCGGCTTCCGGACACGGACCTGGTCGTGACGGTCGACTGCGGTGATCTCGGGCGTACCGGTGCCTGCGCGGAGGGTATCGATGCACACGACCGGGTTCTCGTCATCGACCATCATGCGTCGAACACGGGTTTCGGGACCGTCGACCTCATTGATCCGGACGCTGAATCAACGACCGTGATCCTGTACCGCTGGTTCACCGGTGCGGGGGACGACATCACCCGGGACATCGCCCACGCGCTTTACGCCGGGCTGGTCACCGACACCGGCAGTTTCCGCTGGGGCAGCCCCGGCATGCATCTCATGGCTGCCGACCTCATGGAACGGGGCATCGATACCCGGGCGATCGCCGTCGATCTCATGGATGCGACGACCCCGGATTCCCTGAAGATCATCGGGCGGGTACTGGCCGGAGTCGAGGTCTATTCCGACGGCCCCGGTATGACGCTGCTCACCGCCGACCATGCCATCATCACGGAAACGAATCCGGAGACGGTCGAAGCCCTCACCGAATTCATCCGGGCCACGGGACAGGGAGTCGGTGTTCTGCTCAAGGAGAACCAGCCCGACGTCTGGTCCATCTCACTGCGTTCCACGGACCATGACGTCGCTTCTGTGGCGATGTCGCTCGGGGGCGGGGGGCACCTCCTGGCCGCAGGCGCGACCGTCCGGGGAACGAGGGACACGGTCCTGTCGGTGGTGCGCCGTGCCGTCGGTGAACACGCACACGCCCTGCACACGCCGGAGAATGACACGTGACCGACAGGACGGCCAGGAACCTGGAGAAGGTCAGCCTCGGAGAGATTCTCGGCCTCGCCCTCCCGGCACTCGGTGTGCTCGCCGCGACACCCCTCTATCTCCTGCTTGACACGGCCGTGGTCGGGCGTCTCGGGCAACACGAACTCGCAGCCCTCGGCGCAGCCACCACCATTCAGGCGATGGTGACCACGCAGCTGACCTTCCTCAGCTACGGAACTACCGCGCGCTCCGCCAGACTCTACGGTGCAGGGGAGAAGCGCGCCGCGGTCGGTGAAGGCATCCAGGCGACGTGGGTGGCACTGACTGTCGGTCTGGTGATAGCGGTGGTGATCCTCGCCGGCGCGCCATGGCTGACCCTGTGGCTGGCCGGTGATGCGGTCGTCGCCGCAGAAGCCACGACGTGGCTTCGGGTCGCAGGCATGGGCATCCCGCTGATACTCGTGACGATGGCCGGAAACGGATGGCTGCGGGGCATCCAGAACACCCGGCTGCCGTTGTGGTTCACCCTCGCCGGCGTGATTCCGTCAGCGATTCTCGTCCCGTACCTCGTGGGGCATATCGGAATCGTCGGTTCGGCCTGGGCGAATCTCACCGGTGAATCCGTCACCGCGATACTCTTCCTGATCTGCCTCGCCCGGATGCACGGAGGAGACTGGCGACCGGACCTGCGGATCATGCGCACGCAGCTGGTGATGGGCCGTGATCTCATCGCCCGCTCCCTGTCGTTCCAGGTCGCGTTCATTTCCGCGGCCGCGGTGGCGGCCCGGTTCGGTGCGGCGTCGCTCGCAGCCCACCAGGTGCTGCTGCAGCTGTGGAACTTCATCTCTCTCGTCCTCGACTCCCTCGCGATCGCTGCCCAGGCCTTGACCGGTGCTGCGCTCGGAGCCGGCACCTCCCAGCTGGCACGAAGGGTCGGTACCCGGGTCACAGTGTTCTCCTGCGGCCTGGCCACCGTCCTCGCCGCCGTTTTCGTGCTCGGGTATTCCGTGATCCCCGGGGTGTTCACCGCCGATGGGGAGACGTTGAGCGCCATGGGCGGTCCCTGGTGGTTGATGGTCGCGATGATCATCGCAGGTGGCGTGGTGTTCGCCCTCGACGGGGTCCTGCTCGGCGCCGGAGATGTCGCCTATCTCCGAAACGCGACGATTGCATCCGTCCTCATCGGTTTCGTTCCCGGGGTGTGGCTCGCGCTGTTCACCGGGACGGGCCTCACCGGTGTCTGGTGCGGTTTGACGGCCTTCATGGTTCTGCGACTCGGGTTCGTGGTCCGGCGATTCATCTCGATGAGGTGGGCGCGGGCCGGTAGCTCCGCGTTAAGCGGGGTAACCGATGACCGGAGTGCCACGGGTACGGCATAATGAACCGCATGTCACCGTCCTCCAGAGGTTCCGGCGGGTCCGACTCACCGGGCGGAGTCACACGGACCCTGTGGGCGGTCTCCGACCTGCACGGGGCAGTGAAGGACAACGCGGAGATGATCGACTCGATCCGACCGCGTGATCCCTCAGACTGGCTTATCGTCGCCGGGGACGTGGCTGAACGCACAGACCTGGTGCTGCAGATCCTCACCCGGCTCCGCAAGCGCTTCGCCTGCGTGATCTGGGCACCCGGCAACCACGAGTTGTTCTGCCGATCCACGGATAGACACCAGGGGCGGGCCAAGTACGACGAGCTGGTGGCCGGGTGTCGGAGGATCGACGTGCTCACCCCCGAGGATCCGTACCCGGTTTTTGACGGGGTCACCATCGTTCCCCTGTTCACCCTTTACGACTACTCGTTCCGCAAGACCGGATACACCGTGGAACAGGCGATCCAAGCCGCGCACGACCGGCAGGTCGTCATGACCGATCAGTTCGCTATCGCCCCCTTCGTCGATATCCGCGCCTGGTGTTGGGATCGGCTCGCGTATTCGATCAAACGGCTCAGCAAGGTCGACGGTCCGACCATCCTCATCAACCACTGGCCCCTGGTCATCGAACCGGTGAAGAAGATCGCCTTCCCCGAACTGTCGCTCTGGTGCGGTACCCGACACACGCGTACCTGGGCGCAAAGGTACGGGGCCCGTGCCGTGGTCTACGGGCATCTGCACACTCCCGGAATCACAGTGGTCGACGGTGTTCCGCACATTGAGGTCTCGCTCGGCTATCCACGGGAATGGAACCGGCACCGGTTGGGGGAGTGGATCTGGCCGTACCCGGTGTTGGAGGTGCGGGATGCTTGACGGTGATCTGTTCCCGAACTCCGCCAGATTCTGCTGGGTGAAGACCGAGATCGGGGTGAACGACCTCACCAACTTCAACGGGCTGCACCCCCTGGAGAAGGCCCTGGTGACCCACTCTCTCGATGTCCGCAAGGCGGAGTTCGGTGATGCCCGTTGGTGCGCGCACCGGGCACTCGACCAGTTGGGCCGGGAGACGGGGACGCCGATCCTGAGGGGTGAACGCGGCATGCCCCTGTTCCCGCCCGCGGTGTCCGGGTCGCTCACGCACACCGGGGGATTCCGCGCGGCGGTGGTCGCGCCGTCCCTCCTCGTCCGATCACTCGGGCTCGATGCCGAACCTGCACAGGAGCTGCCCGAGGGCATACTCGGTTCGATCGCGCGGGAGGGCGAGCTTCCCCAGCTGGAGAAGTTCCGGGACGCGGGCATCAGGGGGGCGGACCGCCTGTTGTTCTGCGCGAAGGAAGCCACTTACAAAGCGTGGTTTCCGCTGACCCACCGCTGGCTCGGTTTCGAACAGGCCGAGATCGATCTGCGCCTCGACGGAACTTTCGTGTCCTACCTGCTGGTCCGCCCGACTCCTGTGCCGTTCATCGCAGGCAGGTGGGTGATGCGGGACGGCTACGTGATCGCAACCACGGCGGTCACCTAGAGACGGGTCAGAGGGTCGACGGACGGGCGACGAACACTGTTGCGAGACGCTTCCGCCCCTCCTTCACCAGGGCCACCGCTCGGCCGTCGGGTGTGACCGCGGCGTGGACCCCCTCCAGGCCACGGGGTTCCAGCCATTTCCCCATCGCGAGAGCAGCCCCCTCGCCATCGGTGATTTCGAGCACCGGGAAGGACGCAACGAGCGCCTCGTCGAGGCTCAGGGACAACTCCGGCTGATCCATGATCTCCGCCAGTGGGCGGGCACGAGAGATATCGAATGGCCCCACCGACGTGCGTCGGAGTGCGGTGAGGTGGCCCCCGACGCTGAGTGCCGCCCCGAGGTCGCGTGCGAGGGAACGGATGTACGTCCCGGAGGAGCACAGGACGTCGATATCGATGTCGACGTGTTCTGCGTCGCGACGCAGATCCGTGACCTCTAGCCGGTGGAGGGTCACCGGTCGAGCCGGGATGTCTACGGCCTCTCCCGCCCGCACGCGCTCATACGCCCGCTTGCCGTCGATCTTGATCGCGCTCACAGCACTTGGTTTCTGCATGATCGGCCCCCGCAAATTCTCGAGCGCTGCGGTGATCGTAGTGTCATCCAGCCCGGCTATCGCACCCGCCGCTGCGGTGGCGACGATTTTTCCGTCCGCATCGTCTGTCGACGTCGAGACACCGAGCCGGATCGTTCCCGTGTAGGACTTCGTCTCAGCCACCAGGTGGGCCAGGAACCGGGTGCCACGCTCGAGGCCGACGACCAGGACCCCGGTTGCCATCGGATCGAGTGTGCCGGCGTGCCCGACCTTCCGTGTACCGAAGGCCCGACGGAGGCGGGCGATCACATCGTGCGAGGTCAGCCCCACAGGCTTGTCCACGATAACGAGTCCGGATGTGGCGAGGGGATCAGTCATGCGGACAGTTTAGGCGATCACGTAATCTGAACCAGTGGACATTTGGCACGGACTGGAGAAGATACCCGCCGACCTTGAAGGTTCGGTGGTGACAATCGGCGTCTTCGACGGGGTCCACCGCGGACACCGGAGACTCATCGCGGCGGCGACGCGTCGGGCTCGCGAGCTCGGGGTTCCCGCGGTCCTCATGACCTTCGATCCGCACCCGATGGCGGTGTTTGCCCCCGACAAACTTCCCCCGATGCTCGGTACCGTGACCACCCGGGCCGATCTCGCCCGAGAGCTCGGTGTCGACCACATGCTCGTCGTCCCCTTCACGACGAGCATGGCGAAACAGACTCCCGAAGAGTTCGTCGCGTCGGTCCTCGTGGAAAAGCTGAGAGCCGCCGCCGTCGTGGTGGGGGAGAACTTCACTTTCGGACACCGCGCCTCCGGCACCATCGACACCCTCCGTGAGCTCGGCACCGCGTACGGTATCGAGGTTGATGTTCAGGATCTTCTCACCGATGACGGGATGACCGTCTCATCCTCGGTCATCCGGGGGCTACTGCATGAGGGTGACGTCGCCCGTGCGAACTGGGCTCTCGGGCGGCCCTTCCGCCTGTCTGGGGAGGTCGTGCGTGGCGCTGGTCGGGGTGGTCGGGAGCTCGGCTATCCGACGGCCAATCTCTACTTCCCGGACACCGTCGCAATACCCGCCGACGGCGTGTACTGCGGCTGGTTCACCATCGGTGATGACCCCGGTGCGGGTCCGGTTGACGGGAACATGGAGCCGGGTATCCGATACATCACCGCGATCTCGGTCGGCACGAACCCTACCTTCGGTGATGAGCGCCGTAGTGTCGAGGCCTTCGTCCTCGACCGGGAGGCGGATCTCTACGGCAGGCACTGTGAGATCGAGTTCATCGAGCATCTCAGGGGAATGGAGACGTTCAATGGTGTCGATGATCTGCTGACCGCCATGGATCGGGATGTGCGTCGCACCCGGAGGATCATGGAGGCGCACCGGTCGGACGGGTGAGAACGTCGACAGTCGTGCGTGCTATAGTGGCCCGAGGTTTGCGACTGCGGTCCACAGCAGTTGCTCCCCGTGTGCGGGGTACACCCGCGATCCGGTCGAACGCCGGATAGCGGTGACGCTGGGCGCACGGAATTTTCATGTGGACTGAAATTATGTAAGAGGAGAATACTCCGTGGCACTTTCCACCGAGAAGAAGAAGTCAATCCTGGCCGAATTCGGTCTGCACGAGTCCGACACCGGTTCGCCGGAGGCTCAGATTGCGCTGCTCACCACGCGCATCCGTGAGCTCACCGAACACCTCAAGTTCCACAAGCACGATCACCACTCCCGCCGTGGTCTGCTTCTCATGGTCGGTCGTCGCCGCGGCCTGCTGAAGTACCTGAAGGAGAACAACGTTGACCGTTACCGCGACCTGATCTCCCGCCTGGGTCTGCGCCGCTGAGGTTTTCGTAACAACGTTCAGCCGCCGTTCCCGGTTTCCGGGTCGGCGGTTTTTCTGTGTCGTGAATAGCTCGACCGCAGCCGAGAGCACCAGATGTGGTGCCGGAGCAGAAAGACTCTCGTGCGCGATGACTGAATGCTCCGCCTGGCCGTTGTGCCATCTGCTCGACGTGTGTGACAGCACGCAGGGGAAGGATCGCCCGGGGCACATGCGCCCGGAGCCGACGGAGAATCGGCGGGAAGGTCGTGATGAACCTTCCCGCCGACTCAGGGTCTAACAGTCATGCATCCGGGTAAAACGGTGTTCTTTCCATGGGAACCGCGTCTCGCGGAGAGGTCAGATCTTCTCCAGCTGCAGGGCCTTCGTCTCCTTGGCGAACAGGTAGGTAATACCACCGAGTGCCAGTAGCGCCGCGAACAGGAAGAACGCGGGTGGCACCGCATCAAGGGTCACATCCTGCCGGATCGCAGAACCGCCGATGAGGAATCCCATGAGCGCCGGTCCGAAGATCTTCGCGGAAGCGCCGATACCGTAGCCGAGTCCCAGGCCGGTCGAGCGCACATCGTTCGGGAACTGTTCGGCACCGAAGGCGTTGAGGATGCCGAACGCACCGTCACCGAACATCATCGCGATGAGGATACCGATGAAGAAGACGGTTCCCGTGGAGGCCGTGGCGGATATCACGCAGCCTGCGGCACCGAGCATTCCGAAGCTGAACATGACCCACCTGCGGCCGATGATGTCGGACAGCCACGCGGAGCTGAGGCGCCCGATGATGTCCGCGAGCGAGACGAACGTGAACATTAGTCCGACCATAGAGGCCGTGTAGCCGAAACCGTCCTTGAGGAGGGTCTGGCCCCAGGATTGGATGGTGAAGGAACCCAGGATGAAGCAGAACGAACCCAGGGTGATCAGTGCCAGGGACTTCTTGTGGGATTCAAAAAGTTTGCTGAAGCTGGCGGAGCTTTCCTTCTTCAGTTCAGGGAGGTCACCGACTTCTCCGACAGGAACCATCAGGGCCCAGGCGTACGCCTCTTTGGCTTCCTCGGCCCGGCCGTGGGTCTGCAGGAAGCGGGGGGATTCGGGGACCCGTGCCAGCCAGAACAGGAGGAACACCGGAATGACGCCGAGTGCGATCAGGCCGCGCCAGCCGATGGGCTCGGCGAGCCACTGCTGTGCCTGGGCGCCCAACAGCAGGCCGACGGGAATGAACACGGACGCGAGACCGGCGAGAAGTCCACGGTGCTTGGCGGGGACGAATTCCTGGACGTAGGGGATCGAGGTGATGTTGAGACCGCCGACACCGATGCCGACGCCGATCCGAAGAATCGCGAGCATCCACCAGCCGCGATCCGGGGTGATGATGCACAGTGCGGTGAAAACCACGAGGAGGACGATGCACCACCAGAATGCACCCTTACGTCCGACCTTGTCGGCCAGTCGGCCCCACAGGATGGCTCCGGCCACGGTTCCGAGTCCGGAGCAGGCGAGGATGACTCCGGCTTCGAAGCCTGAGAGATTCCACGGTTTGACCAGGAGCGACACCACGAAGCCGATGAGGAAGATGTCGAAGAATTCGGCGATGTTGCCCGTGATGACGAGGCCGACGATGGACTTCTGGTTCCGGGTGAGTTTCCCGGCGTCAATCTGACTGGCGGCAGTCATCACCGGCGCAGTAGGCGTGTTGGACATGGGGATATCCTTAATCTCTGGACAATCCGCTAGCGGATGATGTCTGCGGTGGTGGGGATGGACAGTTCTGCCGGATTGATTCTCGTCAGATCACCGTGGTGGGTGAGTGCGTACTTCGCGATCGCCTTGCCGTATTCGACACCTCTGCGCATGTCCCCGGACAGGAAGCCGTGCAGGCAACCGGCGACGAAGCTGTCACCGGCTCCGGGGCGATCCACGATGGGGACGGTCTCGACGGTGACGCTGTCTTCACCGTCCGGCCCCGCGTAGTACACCGGATTCGTCTGATCCGTCGACACCACATATGTCGCACCGAAACGCTCGCGCAGGGTCCTAGCGCACCCGGGGCCGTCGCCGGTGATACCGAAGACGATCTCGGCGTCGCGTCGGGAACAGAACAGCGCAGTGGATTTCTCCGCGAGGGGGGTGAGCACTTCTGCGGCTTTCTCCGGGGACCAAAGCAGACCCCGGTAGTTCACGTCGAGAACCACGTCGATGCCCCTATCGGCGGCGGAGTTGACGAAATGGGTGATGACTTCACCGGTGTTGTCGGTCAGTGAGGCGGTGATTCCGGTGACGAACACGAGCTTGGTGTCCAGCATGGAATCCCAGTTGACGTCATCGACCCGGATATCTCGAAACGGGGTGTGCTGGCGATCGTAGGTTACCCGGGACGGCATCGGTGATTTGCCGGGCTCCATGAAGTACAGTGCGGTCCGGCCCTCGGGCACACGAATCATGTTGGAGAGATCAACGCCGACGGAGCGGTATTCGGAGAGGCAACGCTCCGCGAGGTCGCCCTCGGGCAGGATTGAGCACCATGATGTGGCGCGTCCGAGTTGGGAGAGAACTCCGCACACGTTCGCTTCCGAGCATGCAGCGTTGAGCAGAACCTTTGTGGAGCTGACGAGTCGTCGCCCCTCGATCACTGTCAGTCGGATCTGGCCTTCGCCAATGGATGTGATGTCAAACATTTTCAGTCACCCCTTCGGATGCTTGGGCTGTCCCGTAACGATGGGTGTAGCGGTCAAAGTTGGCCGCGATTTCCTCTTCGGGAAGCGGGATTGGTGTACCCATGAGCCGTGCGGCCCACATGGTATGTGCAACGTCCTCAACCATCACGGCGGCCTGGAGCGCCTTCTGGATTCCTGGGCCGATGGTGAAGACGCCGTGCTGTTTCATGAGAATTGCCGGTGAGTGGCCGATGCTGCGGAGGATCTCTTCTCCGATCGCGTTGCCTCCTATTCGCGCGTAGCCGCCGCAGGGGATTGGTCCTCCGAACTCATCTGAGATTGCGGTAAGGCAGCAGGGGATCTCCTCTCCGAGTGCCGCCCAGGCGGTCGCGTAGGTGGAGTGGGTGTGTACCACTGATTTCACGTCGTCACGGCCCCGGTAGATCCCGAGGTGTGAGGAGGTGTCCGAGCTGGGCCCGTGGGTACCTTCGATGATGCGCCCGTCGAGGCTCACGATCACCATGTCATCCGGGGTCATTTCGGTGTACAGCCTGCCGGATGGTTTGATGACGATCCGGTCACCGGAGTCGGCGAGTGCCGAGAGGTTACCTCCCGTCCATGCGACGAGACCGTGCCGGGGAAGCGCCAGGTTGCCTTCGCAGACCTGCTCCCGTAGTTCCTTGAGCATCATTCGGTGTTGCCTCCTTCACTGTGTCGGGGTTGCACGATGCAACCGGCGGAAATGAGTCTTTCTTCGATGAAGCGCCGGGCGTTTGTGCAGGTTTCCAGCGAATCCGGGGAATCGTCATTCCACATTTCGAGCATGATTCGCCCGTCCCAGTCCTGTCGCTTGAGTTCCGTGAATGCCGCGTCGAAGTCGGCGATACCGGTGCCGAATGCGATCCGGCGCGGCTCACCGGGGAGGACATCCTTGACGTGCAGGGCGACCATGTGCCCGGAACCCGCCGCCAATTCTTCGGTCGCGTCCCCGCCGTGTTCCGCGATGTTGCCGACATCGGGGTAGATCTGTACCCACGGACTGTGACACTCATCGACCACCGCCATCGCGTCCTGCACCGAGGAGATGTCATTCCCGTCAACGTTCTCGATCGCGAGGATGATGCCCTGGTGCGCCGCATACGGCATCGCGTCCTTTAGCGTTTCGATGTAGCGCATCCGGCTGCCGGGATCATCCTCCTCGTAGTAGGCGTAGTACCCGGCGACCTGTACGACCGATACCCCCAGGTCATGAGCCAGGTCGATACCTTTCCGGTACACTTCGCGGGCCTGTTCCCGGATTTCGGGATCAGCGGATCCGGGCATGATTCTCCGGTGCAGGGAGAGGCAGATTCCTCCGATCTGCACTCCCGCATCGCGGGCGGCTCCACGGACCGCATCTCGCTGTTCCTGCGACCAGTCCAGCCGTGCAGCCCGCTCAGGGGTTTCGTCGACGGACAGGTCAACGAAGTGGAAACCTCCGGCCTTGACCTGCTCAAAGAACTCGGGCCAGGGGCCACTGATGAGAGCCTTCTCGTAGATTCCGAGACGGATGGTACTCATGGCCAGACCTGGCTGATTGCATGCTGGAGGTTGAGCGCGGAGGCCTTCGGGTCCGCTGCCTTCATGATCTCGCGGCCTGCGATCACGACCCCAACCGGGCGACCGGTGAAGACACCGAGTTCGCTGGCCTTGATGCCGCCCGTTACGGTGACGGTGAAACCCATCTCGGCGAGTTCGCTGACCCGTTGGATGTCAGCGTCTCCCCACGACAGGTCTCCGGCCGCCTCCCGGTCGCGGGACCGTTTCACGATGACGTGCTGAACCCCGAGGTCCCGCCAGAATCGTGCCCGATCGGCGGAGTAGGTTTCACCGAGCTCGACCTGAACCTGGCCGTCGTATTCCCGGGCGACCTTGACAACCTGCTCGATGGTGGCGAGCGATGCGCCTGCTACGCAGGAGACCCAGTCGGCACCGGCTTCGAAGCACTGGCGGGCGATGAGGCTACCCGCCTCGGCGATCCGCACATCGGCGAGGATGGTTTTACCGGGATAGAGAGCACGGATCTCGCGGACGGCCCGGAGGCCCTCCGCGATCACCAGAATCGTTCCGCACTCGATGACGTCGACGTGCTCGACCGCTTTGTTCAAAGGACCCAAAGCGGAGACCATGTCGAGGGAGTCCACCGCGACCTGAAGTTGTGGTCTCATTGCTATTCAGCTCCCCGCATGGTGAAGAACCGCTGGCCATTGGTCACCAGCAGCTTGGTGACGTACTCCGGATCGAATCCCTCATCGAGCATGCGCGGTCCGTCGACGGCAGGGTTGAAATCCACTCCGGTAACTGCGCCGTAGGCCTTCTGATAGCTCCGTTTCCCGGAATCCGTGCCCAGCAGAATGCGGTCCCCGTAGCCCTTCTCACCAAGCTCCTTCAGCTCCATCATGCGGTTCGATTCCGGCTGATACTTGATGCGGTACGTACCGTCGATCTCCAACCAGACACCGGTGTCGAGGATCTGCTGGAGGTAGTAGACGTCGGCGTTCCGTTGGATATGACCGATCGCGATCTGGTCGGCGGGTACGCCCATCTCGATCAGTTGCTGCGCCTGTTCCAGCCCGCACGTGCCGTAGGTGGTGTGGGTGTTGATCGGTGCACCGGTCTCGAGGGAGGCCTTGGCGCAGGCCTCCATGCACTTGCGTTCGAAGGGCGTGATCTTTCCGTAGGCGGTGGCGACCTTGATGCAGCCGGCCTTGTACTCGGTGCGGTCGACAATCGGCCCGGAGTAGTCGTGCCGGTCGATTCCTTCGGTGATGTCGGCGATGAGCAGGTCTGCGATCTGATCCACGCTGTAGCGGCTCACCCAGTGGGACTGCGTTTCGAGGTACACGTGCTCGCGGTGGAAACCGGTGGTGGCCACGACCTGCAGGCCCGGGACGCGGCGGTTGACCTCGGCGAGTTTATCGAGGTCGCGGCCGCAGTTGACGGGGCACATGTCGACCACGGTTCCACCGTCGGCCCAGTTCCTCGATGCCTCGACGAAGTAGGTGGCTTCTTCAACGGCCTTGTCGACGTCCGCCAGCTGATGGTCGGCGTCGATGTAGACCTCACCAGCGCCAACCCTGATCAGATGATCGTGGGCGTTGACCACGCCGAGACTCTCAGGGGCCACGTCTCCGAAAATGGTGCGTACAAACTGTGACATAGTTTCACTCCTTGAAATTGACGCGAAAGGCGTTTCGCCTGCGTCGTACGCTGCCAGAGCTGCAGCAGCGTTGGGAGTGCTAATCTGCACAAATGTGCAGACCAGTTCCCGCACCATTCGTCAATATCGTTGTTTTCGCAGGAAAAGAAGTATACGGTGGAGCATGTAGCAAACCAACTGATTGAGAAGGTTGCAACTATGTGCGCGGATAGAGGACATAGCGAACGGGAGAGAGTTGAAGAGCTTCTCACCGTGGCCCGGTTGTACTACGAGCAGCATCTCTCGCAGGCCGAGATCGCCGAGCAACAGTTCTGTTCGCGGTCACGGGTATCGCGGTTGTTGAAGGAGGCCCGGGAACGCCACATGGTGCGGACGACGGTCCACCACCCCCTGGAGCAGTCCTTCGAGTTGGAACGCCAGCTACGCCGTCATCTTGGTCTGGAGCGGGTTTTCGTCGCCTCCTCCTCGGGGAAGAACACCGCAGCCCAGGACGTCGGTAGGCTCGCCGCCGACATCATCGAGAGTGCAGGCCATCGGCAGGCAGTTGTCGCCCTGTCCAACGGACGTTCGGTTGCTGCGGTGGTCGAAGCAATGCCGCAGCAGAACTGGCCGCTGTCCGTTGTCTGTCAGATGGTCGGTTCCTACGGTGGATCGGAGCACCATGCTGTGGACGCACCAGATCTGACCCGGCGTCTCGCTGCGCAATTCGGCGGGGGATACCGGTTGCTCCCCGTACCCATCGTTCTGCGCTCGGCGACCGCAGCCCGGTGGGCACGTCGTGAAGAAATGATGGTGACCACCCTGGAACTCGCGGCTCGTGCGGATATCGCTGTCGTCGGGGTCGGGTCGGTGGGACAGGGTAGTTCCAGCGCGTTGCTCCAGCGGTTCGTCACCCCGCAGATAACCCGCGAACTCAAGAGGTACAACGTAGTGGCGCACTTTTCCGGGCACCACTTCGATGTGAGGGGACGTCATGTTCACACCGCTCTTTGCGACCGGACTATTTCCCTCGCGCCCGAAAGACTCAAGAAGATAGATCTGCCGCTGGTGGTGGCCTGGGGATGGGAGAAGGTGGCGGCGATTTCGGCCATTGCCCGTTCCGACGTCAACCCCGCACTCGTCACGGACAGCGCGACTGCCGCGCTGCTCCTGGATTATCGTCTTTGATCCCTCCTGACCGGGGCCGGAAAACCTACGTCGTACGGCGTTATCCGGTGCGTCGATCGCTCCGGACCATCCCCCGTGCGGGGTGCCTGGTCTAGTCAGATACCTCTGTGATGTGGTCATCGGAGTCGCCTGCGCCACAGGGGCGGAGTGGCTGCTCCGGCTGCGTATCCAGGGCGTTTCCGGAGCCCGGTGCCCGGTCTCTGAACCAGGTCCGGACTGACGTTCCGGGGCATACGTCGTGGGGGTGGAGGTATCGGGACATCGAAAAATACGGGTAAGGCTGTCCAATGTGCTGGTAACCTGGTGCGGAGCCTTCCACGAAGAAGACATGAACGGCGACACCGAAGATCGCCGAGCAGAAGGCTGAGAAAAGGAGAACTCGCTTGCGCGACGTTACAATCACCAATGACACCGAATTCGGAATCGTCGAGGCCACCGCCACGATCGATAACGGCGATTTCGGTACCCGCACCATTCGCCTTGAGACGGGCCAGCTGGCCCGCCAGGCAGGCGGATCAGTCACCGCGTACCTCGATGAGGGCACGATGCTGCTAGCCACCACCACCGCCTCCAGCAATCCCCGTGAGGGATTCGACTTCTTCCCGCTGACGGTCGATGTCGAGGAACGCATGTACGCCGCCGGGCGGATCCCCGGCTCATTCTTCCGCAGGGAAGGGCGCCCCTCCACGGAGGCCGTCCTCGCCTGCCGTCTGATTGACCGCCCGCTGCGCCCGACCTTCGTCAAGGGGTTGCGCAACGAGGTCCAGTGCGTGATCACCGTTCTGTCGATGGATCCGAAGGACATGTACGACGTCGTGGCGATCAACGCCGCCTCCGCTGCAACCCAGCTCTCCGGTCTGCCGGTGTCCGGCCCCGTCGGTGGCGTCCGGATGGCGCTCGTCGTCGACGAGAAGCACCCGAAGGGTCAATGGGTTGCGTTCCCGACCCACGAGCAGCACGCCCAGGCATTGTTCGAGATCGTCGTCGCGGGGCGCATCGTCTCCGGAAAGAAGGGCGGTAAATCGGGCGACGATGTGGCGATCATGATGGTCGAGGCCTGCGCCACCGAAGACGTCATGGCCCGTGTCGCTGAGGGGGCGCCCGCCCCGACGGAGTCCGTCGTCGCCGAGGGACTCGAAGCAGCGAAGCCCTACATCGAGAAGCTCTGCGAGGCCCAGCGGCTGCTGGCTAAGGAAGCCGCGAAGGAAACGCAGGAGTTCCCGCTCTTCCCGCCCTACGCCGACGACGTGTACGCCGCGGTGGAGAAGAAGGCCAAGTCCAAGCTGACGAAGCTGATGACCATTGCAGGCAAGCAGGACCGCGACGATGCCACGAACGAGCACATGGCCGAGATCGAGGCTGCGCTCATCGAGGAGTTCCCGGAGCGCGGCAAGGAGATCCGCAACGCCTACAACGCAGTGATGAAGGCCGTCGTCCGGCGCCGAATCCTCACGGATCACTTCCGCATCGATGGCCGCGGCATCACCGATATTCGTGATCTCGGCGTTGAGGTCGACCTCATTCCTCGTGCTCACGGCTCCTCGCTCTTCGAGCGCGGCGAGACGCAGATCCTCGGTGTCACCACCCTGGACATGCTGAAGATGGAGCAGCAGATCGACTCGCTGTCGCCCGTCGACCACAAGCGCTACATGCACCACTACAACTTCCCGCCGTACTCCGTCGGCGAGACCGGACGCGTCGGTTCTCCGAAGCGCCGCGAGATTGGCCACGGGGCGCTCGCCGAGCGCGCCGTCCTACCGGTGCTCCCGACCCGCGAAGAATTCCCGTACTCGATCCGACAGGTCTCCGAGGCCCTCGGCTCCAATGGATCGACCTCGATGGGTTCGGTGTGCGCGTCGACGCTGTCGCTCTACAACGCCGGTGTGCCGCTGAAGGCCCCCGTTGCCGGTATCGCCATGGGCCTCGTGTCCGACGAAGTCGATGGGGAGACCCGGTACGTGGCGCTCACCGATATCCTCGGTGCCGAAGACGCCTTCGGCGACATGGACTTCAAGGTCGCCGGCACGGAGGACCTCATTACGGCCCTCCAGCTTGACACCAAACTCGACGGCATCCCGTCCGAGGTTCTCGCCAGTGCGCTGTCCCAGGCCCGGGATGCCCGCCTGGCGATTCTCGAGACCATGTCTGAGGTCATCGACGGCCCCGACGAGATGAGCGCCCTCGCGCCCCGCATCGTCACGGTCACCGTGCCGCAGTCCAAGATCGGTGAGGTCATCGGCCCGAAGGGCAAGACCATCAACTCGATCACCGAGGACACCGGCGCCAACATCTCCATCGAAGACGACGGCACCATCTACGTGTCCGCGTTCTCCGGGGAAGCCGCGGACGCTGCGATCGAGAAGATCAACTCCATCGCGAACCCGCAGATGCCGAAGGTCGGCGAACGGTTCCTCGGAACTGTCGTCAAAACCACTAACTTCGGTGCTTTCGTCTCCCTGCTGCCGGGCCGCGACGGACTCGTCCACATCTCCAAGCTGGGCGGCAAGAAGCGGATCGAACGCGTCGAGGACGTTGTCAACGTCGCCGACAAGATCCAGGTGGAGATCCTGGACATCGACAATCGCGGGAAGATCTCCCTCGCGCCCGTCGAGGAAGACGCCGCGGAGTAATCACCAACCCGGCGGACACGCCGACCAGAGCCACCGCTCCGGGCGGGTGGATTCCCAACGGAATTCGCTCCGCCCGGGGCGGTGGTCCGCGTCGTACAAGATGGGTCCAACCGGCAGGGGCCTCCGGTACCGCCGGTGTCACCCCACCCACCGGGACATACCCCGGGAAGAATCAACCAGGCGCGGTGCCTACACTGGTCCGGGAGAACGGTGCGCCGACGCCCGCGGCCACGCGCCCTGGGCGGTGTCGGTCCACCGGGAGACCCAGAGAAGGACTTGAGGAGCAGATATGGCAAACAGCGGATTCAGCAAGGTGGGAGTTCTCGGAGCCGGCGGCCGCGTCGGACAGGCGGTGGTAGAGGGGATCCGTGACGCGGCGGACCTCGAACTAGTCGCGGAGATCGACCGCGAGGACGCTCTCCGTGCACTGGTCGATGCCGGTGCCGAGGTCATCGTCGACTTCACCGCGCCTTCGGCCGTGATGGGCAATCTCGAGTTCTGCATCAGCAACGGGATCTCCTGTGTCGTCGGAACGACGGGGTTCACACCGGAACGTCTTGAGCAGGTGAGTACGTGGATCGCCGACTCGGACCACGAGGGCGTCGGTGTCCTCATCGCCCCGAACTTCGCGATCTCCGCCGTACTGACCATGGAGTTCGCGAAGCAGGCAGCCAGGTTCTTCGACTCCGCCGAGGTGGTCGAGTACCACCACCCGAACAAACTCGATGCCCCCTCCGGCACCGCGATCCACACCGCAGAGGGGATCGCCGCAGCCCGCCGGGACGCGGGATTGGGAGCGCAACCCGATGCCACCGATCAGTCCCTCGACGGTGCCCGGGGAGCGGATGTCGAAGGGGTCAAGGTACATGCGGTTCGGATGACCGGAATGGTCGCCCACGAAGAGGTCATTTTCGGCTCCCAGGGGCAGTCGCTGACCATCCGGCAGGACTCGTACGACCGAACGAGCTTCGTGCCCGGTGTCCTGGTCGGTATCCGGCGGATCCATGAGTTCCCCGGTCTCACCGTCGGGCTCGAGAACTTCCTCGATCTCTGACCCTGCCCCCTGTACCCCGCTTCACCCGAATCAAAACGAGGAGACACGTTCCGTGGCCCGACCCGTGGACCTGAAGGTGCAGTTGATTGCGCACACCACCTTCACACCGCCCGAGGATATCGATTGGGAGACTGACGCCGCAGACGGAGAAGCTCTCGCCGAGTTTGCCGGGCGCGCCTGCTACGAGACATTCGACAAGCCGAACCCGCGGACCGCGTCGAACGCCGCGTACCTGCGGCACATCATGGAGGTCGGTCACACCGCGCTGTTCGAGCACTCGAGCGCGACCATGTACATCCGGGGAATCTCGCGATCCGCAACCCACGAGCTCGTGAGACACCGGCACTTTTCTTTCTCCCAGCTCTCTCAGCGCTTCGTGCACTCGGAGCAGAGCGAGGTGGTGGTCCCGCGCCTGATCGCCGAGGATGAGGAACTCACCCGGCTCTTCATGCAGGGCGTTGATGAGGCACGTTTCACATTCAACGAGCTGCTCGCGGCACTTGAGGAGAAGCTTGTGGACGAGCCGAACGCCCTGTTGCGTCGGAAGCAGGCGCGGCAGGCGGCCCGGGCGGTTCTCCCGAACGCGACGGAGTCCCGAATCGTCGTGACCGGAAACTACCGGGCCTGGCGCCATTTCATCGGGATGCGGGCGACCGAGCATGCCGACATCGAGATTCGGACTGTCGCCGTCGAATGTCTCCGGTTGCTCCAGGGGATAGCCCCGACCATTTTCGGAGACTTCGACATCGTCACGGTCTCGGACGGGTCCGAGATGGCGGTCAGCCCGTACGTGACCGACTTCTGACCGCCGGATCAGCTGATCCAAGGGGCCGGTGCCACACGCCGGAGGGGCCGCAATGCCCGGCACGGTCAGCTGACCGGGTAACCTCGTGTGACATGAGCACAGGTATGACAGTCAGCACCGGGGCCGAGCACTTCGGCACCGTAGCCGTCGCAATGGTCACCCCTTTCAACCGTGACGGTGACCTTGACATCGCAACCGGTCGCCGCCTCGCCGCACACCTCGTCGACGAGGGGTGCGACGCCCTCGTTCTCGCCGGCACCACCGGAGAGTCTCCGACGACGACCGTCGATGAGAAGCTCACCCTGCTGCGCGAGGTCAAAGCCGAGGTCGGCGATCGAGCGAAGATCATCGCCGGAGCCGGAAGCTATGACACCGCGGCCTCTGTCGCCCTCGCGAAGGCATCCGCGGACGCGGGAGCTGACTCGCTGCTCGTGGTCACACCGTACTACTCGAAACCGGTGCAGGAGGGCATCTACCGGCACTTCGTCGCCGTCGCCGACGCCACCGATCTTCCGGTATGCCTGTACGATATCCCGCCCCGTTCGGTGATACCGATTGAATCTGATACCATTCGACGTCTGGCTGAACACCGCACGATTGTGGCCGTCAAGGATGCCAAAGGTGACCTCGCCGCCGCCACGCCCCTGATCAACGAGACCGGTCTCGCCTGGTACTCGGGAGATGATCCGCTCAACCTCCCCTGGCTGTCGCTGGGGGCCACCGGTTTCATCTCGGTGATCGGGCATGTCGCCGCTCGCCAACTGCGCGAGCTGCACACGAGTTTCGCCGAAGGCGATCTCGTCCGTGCGCGGGCAATCAACAATAAACTTTCCCCGCTGATCCGCGCCCAGGCACGCCTGGGTGGAGTCAGCTTCTCAAAGGGGGCCCTGCGACTGCAGGGCCTCGACGCCGGAGAACCCCGGCTGCCGCAGATCCCCGTGGATCAGGCGCAGCTCGGGGAACTCCGCACCGATTTAGAACAGGCTGGAGTCCTATAAATATGTCTGACACCCGTAATCGATCCCGGAAGGTGACCCGCAAGGCGGGTCCGCCGGAGGCCCCCGAGTTCAAGGCCCCCGAGCAGCCCACCCCCGCAGCCGAAGGCGCGGAGGGTGATGCCGGAACCGACAACCGGGGCACCAGGAAGTCCGATGCCGGTTCGCAGAACGAGGCACGCGGCAACCGTAAGGATGATCGCAGCGGAGGTAACGACCGGAACTCCGGTAGTAACCGCCGTGGACGTGGCAATAACTCCGGAGGTGGCAACCGCAGCAACAACGGCAGCGGTAACGAACGTGCCCAGGGCAACCGCGGCAACAGCCGCAACAGCTCCGCAGGTAACGGCCGGAACGTCGTCAAGTCGATGCAGGGAGCAGACCTCACCCGTCGTCTCCCGGAGCCCCCGAAGCCGCCGAAGAACGGCCTCCGTGTTATCGCGCTCGGCGGTATTTCGGAGATCGGCCGCAACATGACGGTCTTCGAGTATAACAACCGCATCCTCATCGTGGATTGCGGCGTGCTCTTCCCTTCCTCCGGTGAGCCCGGCGTTGACCTGATCCTGCCAGACTTCTCGTACCTCGAGGACAAACTCGACCGCATCGACGCACTGGTGATCACCCACGGCCACGAGGATCACATCGGCGCCATTCCGTGGCTTTTGAAGATGCGCCCCGATCTGCCGATCGTGGGCTCGAAGTTCACGCTCGCTCTGATTGCCGCGAAGTGCCGCGAACACCGACTACGCCCGAAACTGATCGAGGTCGACCAGGCCTCGGAGAAGGACTACGGACCGTTCAACGTCCGCTTCTTCGCCGTGAACCACTCCATCCCGGACTGCCTCGGCGTCGTGCTGAAGACGAAGGCCGGTACGGTTCTTCTCACCGGTGACATCAAACTGGATCAGACTCCCACGGACGGTCGTCCCACCGACCTGCCGGCGATCTCGCGCTACGGTGACGAGGGCATTGACCTGTTCCTCTGTGATTCCACCAATGCCACGACCCCCGGTATGTCCGGATCCGAGTCTGATATCGCCCCGACACTGCGCCGTCTGATCGGTGAGGCCAAGCAGCGGGTCATCCTCGCATCTTTCGCCTCGAACGTATACCGCGTCCAGGCCGCCGTCGATGCCGCCGTCGCGACCGGCCGCAAGGTCGCCTTCAACGGTCGTTCCATGATCCGCAACATGGAGATCGCCGAGAAGCTCGGCTATCTCAAGGCCCCCAAGGGAACCTTCATCAGCATGGATGAGGCCGGTCGGATGGCCCCGCACAAGGTCATGCTGATCACCACTGGCACCCAGGGCGAGCCCATGGCGGCACTGTCCCGTATGGCGCGTCGCGAGCACCGCCAGGTCACCGTTCGAGACGGTGATCTGATCATTCTCTCGTCATCGCTCGTCCCCGGCAATGAGGAGGCGGTGTTCGGAGTTATAAACATGCTCGCTCAGATCGGTGCCACCGTCATCACGGGCAAAGACGCGAAAGTGCACACCTCCGGTCACGGATACGCCGGTGAGCTGTTGTTCCTCTATAACGCTGTTCGCCCGAAGAACGCCATGCCCGTCCACGGTGAGTGGCGTCATCTCCGTGCGAACAAGGAGTTGGCTGTGTCGACCGGCGTCGACCGCGAGCGTGTCATGCTTGCGCAGAACGGTGTCGTCGTCGACCTCGTCGATGGTAAGGCCGAGGTCGTCGGTCAGATCCCGATCGGCAACCTTTACGTCGACGGTGTCACGATGGGTGACATCGACGATGAGGTGCTCGCGGACCGTACTGAGATGGGCGAAGGTGGTCTCATCTCCATCACCGTCGTCATCGACAATCGCACGGGACGCCCGCTGGAACGTCCGACCGTTCAGGCCAAGGGTTTCTCGGAGGATGCGACGGCGATGATGCCGGAGATCACCGAACTGGTCGACAACACCATGCGTCAGCTCGCCGGTGAAGGCGAGAACGATCCCTACCGCATGGTCCGGCAGCTGCGTCGCAAGGTGTCCCGCTTCGTGGAGCAAAAGTGGCGTCGCAAGCCGATGGTCATCCCGACCGTCGTTCCCATGAGCTCCGATAGCCACAGCCCGGTCCCGGACGAGGCTGTCCAGAAGGCCCGCGAGACCCGCTGATCCGCCACGATGATCACTGGCATGGCCCCGGCCCTGTCGAATCGGTCCACCGAACCGGTACGACTAGGCTGGGGCCATGACTTTTGCCGCATCCGAACGGGCCGCACTCGGCTCACTCCTCCTCGAACTCGGCCCTGACGCACCAACCCTCTGTGAGGGGTGGACCACGAAGGACATGGCGATCCATCTGCTCGTCCGGGAGAACCGTCCAGATGCGGCCGCGGGCATGTTCCTGCCTGCGCTCCACGGTCATCTCCGCTCGGTGAGCGAGCAGGTCGGATCACGCGACTACGCGGACATCGTGCGGCAATGGGTCTCCGGTCCGTCACGACTCAGCCCACTGCGGTTTCTCGACACCCAGCTGAATGTCGGGGAGCACTTCATCCACCACGAGGATGTGCGGCGTGCCCGCGAAGGCTGGGAGCCGCGCATCTTCGGAACCGACGACGCGCAGGCTCTGCTGACCGTTCTCCGCCGGTTCGGTGCCCGGCTGCTCCGGGGGTCGGAAGGGCCGGTGATCCTCGATCCTGACGGAGCCCCGTCGATCGTCGCCGCGGAGCGCCGCGGTGTCGCCAGCTACGGGTCGGATGTCGTCCGTGTATCCGGTTTCGCGGGTGAGCTCCTGCTTTTTTGTTTCGGCAGAAAGGAAGCGGTTGTGAAGGTGACCGGCGACCGGGACAGGATCCGGTTCACGAGTATCTGAGAGGGACTGCCGTGTGGCGGGGGGGGGAGGGAAGCGGTAACCTTCTCAACCGCGTTCCGGTGTGGCACCTGTTACTGGAGTGTCGGATGCGTCTATTCTTTCAGTCATGCCAGCCAAGAGCCGCCCCGGAACCACACGACGAGACAGCAAGCGCCCCGGTACCTCGCGCAGCCAGCGGAGCGCACCCCGCGCTGTTCAGACGCGTCCGGCGCAGCGCGCGGCAGTGACCTCCGACGAACGGACCGGAAGTGCCTTCCGGGCCGTCGGTGGAGGTATCCGGGGAGTGTTCGGTGCGGCGGCCAGGGGGATCGGAGACGCCACCCGGTCGATGAGTGCGCGGGATGACGTGGTAGCAGACGAACTCGGGGATGAGAGGACTGAGGAAATCACGTACTCAGATGACCGGAAGAGGCGGACAGTGAGCGCGGAAACCGGCGGCGGTAGACGGCGGGGCGGTCGTGACGCGCAGCGCCGCGAAGCCGGAACCGAGGTGAATGACCCTTCGGAGCCTGATCCCAATAAGCCGCAAAGCTCCCCTCACGACGGACTTGGACTGGCTCTCATCGCCCTCGCCGTCGTTCTCGGGGGTGCCGTGTGGCTCGATGTCGCGGGTCCCGTCGGCCACGCGATCGACGGTGGCGTGCGGTGGCTCATCGGGGCTGGGGCGCTCATCCTGCCCATCGTCCTTATCGTGGGTGCCGTCTCCCTCATGATCGGCCAGGGTGCTCAGAAGAACGAATCACCGGCACCCACGCAGCGAATCGTGGTGGGGGTCGTCCTCATCGTTGTGTCCATGCTGGGACTGATCCACATTTTCGCGGGGCTGCCCTCCGACATCCCCGGACGGCGTGATGCCGGCGGAACGGTCGGAGCCTTGGTTGGCGACGTCGCGGCCCGGGGATTCACCCCCTATATCGCGGTGCCGCTGCTCTTCCTTGTCATCGTCTACGGGGCGCTGAAGGTGACCGGTATAACGGTCCGGGAGTTCAGCACCTATCTCGGCGGGCTGCTCGAGCGGAGTGACAGCAAGAAACTAGAGAGTGGACGTCCCTCTTTCCTCGGGGGGCTCGCCGCCTTCTTCGGCTTCGGTGGGGTCTCTGACCCGGCGAACGGACGGGCGGACGCCGACGGTCGCGACAGTGACGACGGTGCCGACTGCGACGCTGATTTCGCGGAATATGAGGAGACCTATCGCCCCACTCGCTCGACGATGCCGCGCCGTCGACCGGCCAGTCCGATGGATGCGTACCCGCTGTCTGATGATGACGAGGACGAAGAACACACCCTGTTCTCGGTGCCACCCGTGCAGAGGCCTGCACGTACCGTACGCAAGCAGCCCCCGTCCGCCTCCGACACCAATGAACTGCCCGTGGTTCCCGATACCCCCCAGTCCGCGGCGAAACGGCGGCTGCCGGATGCCGTCGGTACCGGTGCAGCCGCGGTGCGTGCGGCTGCGGGGGCCGCGTCCCAGGCGGCTACGGGCGCCGCGGGGGCCGGCGCTGCTGTGGGGGCGGCGACGGTGGCCTCCCAGGGGATCGATGATGCGGTGTCCGCCTCAAGGAAGGCGGTTCGTGATGCTATCGTCGCCCGATCGGGAGTCGATGCCGCAGCGGTGCCCGCAGCCATTCCCGCCAGCGAACGGGACACCGCTCGTCTGCGAGAGGCAGGACCGGAACAGGCGTCGGTGGTTGCAGGATCCGACGAGTACGTCATCCCGAGCGCCGACATGCTTATCCCCGGAAACCGGCCGAAGACCCGGTCCGAGGCCAACGACCGGATGATCGAGGCAATCACCGAGGTATTCAGCGAGTTCAACGTCGACGCCTCGGTCGTTGGGTTCTCCCGCGGCCCGACGGTCACCCGGTACGAGGTCCAACTCGGCCCTGGCGTGAAGGTCTCGAAGATCACCAACCTGCAGTCGAACCTCGCGTACGCCGTCGCCACCGATAACGTCCGGATCCTGGCACCCATCCCGGGCAAGTCACTCGTCGGTATCGAGGTCCCGAACACCGACCGGGAGATGGTCCGGCTGGGTGATGTGCTGAACGCACCCGCGACCGTCGATAACCACGACCCGATGCTCATCGGCCTCGGCAAGGACATTGAGGGCGAGTTCGTGTCGCACTCAATGCAGAAGATGCCTCACCTCCTCGTCGCAGGTGCGACTGGTTCGGGTAAGTCCGCCTTCGTGAACTCACTGCTCGTCTCCCTGCTGACCCGTGCGACACCCGAGCAGGTGCGGCTGATCCTGGTTGATCCCAAGATGGTCGAGCTCACCCCCTACGAGGGCATCCCGCACCTGATCACACCGATCATCACGCAGCCGAAGAAGGCTGCGTCGGCGCTGCAGTGGCTCGTCGAGGAGATGGAACAGCGCTACATGGACATGAAGTCCGCACGCGTCCGGCACATTAAGGACTTCAACCGCAAGGTCCTCGTCGGGGAGGTCACCGCGCCGCAAGGGTCCCAGCGGGAATACCTCCCGTACCCATACATCGTGTGTGTTGTCGACGAGCTCGCCGACCTTATGATGACCGCTCCGAAGGAGATCGAGGATTCCATCGTGCGGATCACCCAGAAGGCCCGTGCAGCGGGCATTCACCTGGTGCTAGCCACCCAGCGTCCGTCCGTCGACGTGGTCACCGGCCTGATCAAGACGAACGTCCCGTCCCGGCTTGCATTCGCCACCTCGTCGCTCACCGACTCCAGGGTCATCCTCGACCAGGCGGGCGCCGAGAAACTGATCGGGATGGGTGACGCACTGTTCATTCCCCAGGGTGCCGGGAAACCGCAGCGGATCCAGGGTGCCTTTGTCACCGATGAAGAGGTCCAGGCCGTCGTCGATGCGGTAAAGGCACAGGCGGAACCGGACTACACCGAGGGAGTCACGGAGGACAAGGCCGGTGAAGCCAAGAAGAACATCGACGACGACATTGGAGATGATCTCGACGATCTGCTCCAGGCTGTTGAACTGGTGGTGACCAGCCAGTTCGGATCCACCTCGATGCTTCAGCGGAAACTCCGGATCGGATTCGCCAAGGCAGGTCGCCTCATGGACCTCATGGAGACCAGAGGTGTCGTCGGTCCCTCTGAAGGATCCAAGGCCCGTGAGGTACTCGTCAAACCCGAGGAATTGGACACGATCGTCTGGATGATCAAGGGAGCCGATCCCGCTGAGGCCCCCAGGGAAGACGACTTCGGCGGTGATCACGGCGGCGATGCTCACGCCGACGATGACGCCGGCGATGGTACCGCGGCGGTGACGACGAACCCCGCGGGCGGGGTATTCTGAACCGCATCAGTGTCCTGGGAGCCCGGTTGTGGCACCGGCGGGCGAAGCCGCTGTAGAGTGGTCTCGTTCATGGAGGGGAGTACCCCACCCATCGGCGCCGGTCGTCAACACGGTGGCCGTCCCGCACCGCGACGCCGGCCCAGCGGAACGGTTCCCCGGCTGCGTCGGCTACGCGTCCCGCGTAGCGGGGGAGACCTCCGGTTTTCACGTCGTACCCTGAGACCGGAGGTCTTTTCCAAGTGGAAGTAAACGCCCTAACCTGGGTTATCACCGTTGCCGTCTTGCTCGGATTCATCGTTTTCGACTTCGTCAGTCATGTCCGCAGCCCCCACGAACCCTCCATGAAGGAGGCCGCCGGGTGGATGGTCTTTTACGTCCTCCTGGCCTGCGCCTTCGGTGGATTCCTCTGGTTCACCTGGGGAGGTCCAGAAGGGAACCACCAGCACGGCATCGAGTTCCTCGCCGGCTACATCACCGAGCTCTCATTGAGCGTGGACAACCTGTTCATCTTCGCGTTGATCATCGGTTCATTCAAAGTTCCCCGGGCGTACCAGCAGAAGGTGCTGCTCATCGGGATCGCCCTGGCGTTGCTTTTCAGGGGGATCTTCATCGGACTCGGCGCGGCAGCAATCAACGCGGCCAGCTGGGTATTCTATATCTTCGGTGTTTTTCTCCTCTACACCGCGGTCAAGTTGATCGTTGATGAGATCCGGGGTGTGGAAGAGACTGAGGTGGATGACATGCTCGTCGTCAGAACGGTCCGGAAGGCTGTCCCTGTGTCCAGTAACTTCGACCGGGACCGGTTGTTCACCCGCGTCAACGGTCGAAAAATGGTCACACCGCTCATGATCTGCCTCGTCAGCATCGGTTTCATCGACCTGATGTTCGCCTTCGACTCGATCCCAGCTATCTTCGGCCTGACGCAGGAGCCCTACATCGTGTTCACTGCGAACGCCTTCGCGCTCATGGGTCTCCGTCAGATGTATTTCCTGCTTGACGGACTTCTCGACCGTCTTGTGTTCCTGCCCTACGGGCTGGGGGCGATCCTCGGATTCATCGGCGTCAAACTTACTCTCCACGCCATGCACGAGAACAGCGTGCCGTTCCTCAACGGCGGCGAGTCGATGCACGTCCCGGAAGTCTCGACGGTGTTCTCCCTGGTGTTCATCGTCGTCACCCTCGTCCTCACCACGATTGCCTCGGTGATCAAGACCAAGCGTGATGAGGCACAGGGCGCTGTGGCCCCCAAATGGAACAGAGCGAAGCACATCCACGACGATGCTTCCGCCAACTGACGCCGGATGGTCCCCGACGTGCGAAAGCCGTCATCCACACCGGGCATCGGCTTCTAGGAGGTATGACGACTTCCCTCCGGCGCCGCCGGTTCCGGACAGAGTCAGTCGCTGAAGACGTTGAGTACCGGGTTCCACGTGTGGAAAACCCGCGCGGTGAGTGCGCCTTCCGTATGGAACGGATCCTGGTCCATCAGCTTCCGCGCGTCGTCGAGTGAGGCGGGCTCGGGCAGGCGGATCACGATGAGTGCTCCGCCGTCACCGTCGGTGTAGGGACCGGATCCGATCAGCTGCCCCTTCTTCTTGAGCATTGCGAGAAACTCCCGGTGTCGTGGCCGGACCTCGGTGATCAGATCGGAATCAGCGGAATACGAGTACTCAACGGCAAAAGTGATCATGTACACCGATTGTAGTGACTGTGGTCCGCGGGAGTTTGTAGTGACTATGGTCCGCGGGGGCGCGGGCCACCGATATGAGTAGTGTAGAGAACTGTGAGTGGTGCCATGAAGAAATCCAGCGGGACGGCGAAGCAGCCGTCGAACCTCAACCTGCCCAACGTCCTCACCTCGCTGCGGATCATCGCCATTCCGTTGTTCGCCTGGTTGGTACTTCGAAGCGGCAGCGAACACGCAGGGTGGATGTGGTCCTCCTTTGCGCTGTTCATCGCGCTGATGATCACCGACAAACTCGACGGAGACATCGCCCGCGCCCGTGGGCTGGTGACGAACTTCGGGAAGATCGCCGACCCCATCGCAGACAAGGCCCTGATGATCGCGGCATTGGTCTGTCTCAACCTCACCGGGGCGTTGTGGTGGTGGGTCACCGTCGTGATCGTGTCCCGCGAACTCGGCATCACCCTGTGGCGCATGGGCCAGCTGCGTGCCGGTCGGGTTGTTCCCGCTTCACGGGGCGGGAAGCTGAAGACTGTTCTGCAGTCAGTCGCCGTCGCCCTGTACCTGGTCCCGTTGCCGGACTTCCTGCACCCCGTTGTCGTTTTAGTGATGCTCCTGGCCGTCGTGGTCACCGTTGCCACCGGCGTCCAGTACCTGATGGTTTCGCAGCGCCGGTGAGAACGCGGTGACACGGCAGGCTCGTCTCGCCCCGCTGGCCGCTGATCTGGTTGGTGAGCTCAGGGAGCGGGGGCAGACTGTCGCTTTCTGCGAATCCCTAACCGCAGGCCTGGCGTCTGCGTCCCTGGCCCAGGTCCCCGGCGCGTCCGCTGTTCTCCGCGGTGGTCTCGTGACCTATGCGACTGATCTGAAAATCCGGCTCGCGGGGGTGCCGCGGGACCTCGTCGCGCGTTATGGTGTCATCTCCGGGGAGTGCGCGGCAGCCATGGCCGTGGGTGCCCGGGACTTCTGTGAATCCAGTTGGGGTGTTGGGCTCACCGGGGTCGCGGGCCCGGATTCGCAGGACGGTCATCCCGTCGGCGAGGTCTGGATCGGACTGGCGCCACCGGGGGGTAGGGCCCGGGCGATCCTGGCCGGTGGCGGCCTTCTCCCCGGGGGCCGGGACGCCATTCGCACGGAGGCTGTTTCGGAGGCGTTTCGGCAGCTGTTTCGTGCGGTGGTGGCCTACGACTCGGGAAGCACCGGATCCTGAAAACACCAGCACAGCGACCCAGCCGGGTGGATCTCCCCGGATCAGGGAACAAATCCGGTACCTGCGACGTTGATAGTAGTGATGGCTACTTACACTGCTCTTCTCGACCAGCCGGTTCGCGCACCGGCACGTGCTGATGAACCCCGTGAGCCTCTGCTCCGTGAAGCGCTTGGTTCTGCGCTGCGGGCATTCCGGGCCGACCGGGGGATAACTTTGCGTGAACTCGCCGAGGCGTCGCGGGTTTCCCCAGGGTACCTGTCGGAGCTGGAACGCGGCAGGAAGGAAGTATCCTCCGAGCTGCTCGCAGCCGTCTGTCACGCGCTCGGCGCGACGGTCTCTGATGTTCTCATCGAGGCAGCCGGTTCGATGGCGGTTCACACCGCCGAGGCGGACCTTGCTGCGGTGTAGTGTCATAGCGGCTAGATTGGTAGCAGGACGGGGCCGTTCTCGGCCCGGATAGATCCGCGGCTGCCCGGTACACTCCGTGCCTCAGACCTCATCATGAGCCCACTGTCGTAGCTACCGTGGGCGGAACCTTAATGAACGGAAGGCTCGACTCTCACAATGGCTAACCCCTTCGTCAAAGCATGGAAATACGTTATCGCGCTCTTCGACTCGAAAATCGAGGAGAACGCCGACCCCAAGATCCAGATCCAGCAGGCCATTGAAGACGCTCAGCGGCAGCACCAGGCGCTGTCCCAGCAGGCCGCGACGGTTATCGGCAACCAGCGTCAGCTCGAGATGCAGTTGAACCGGCGGCTCGCCGAGATCGAGAAGCTTCAGGCGAACACGCGTCAGGCACTGGAGCTGGCGGATAAGGCTGCAGCTGAAGGTGACACCGCTAAGGCCACCGAATACACCAACGCCGCCGAGGCGTTCTCCGCTCAGCTCGTCACTGCGGAGCAGTCCGTTGAGGACACGAAGCAGCTCCACGACCAGGCCCTGCAGCAGGCGGCTCAGGCAAAGAAGGCCGTCGAACGGAATGCCATGATGCTGCAGCAGAAGGTCGGTGAGCGCACCAAGCTGCTCAGTCAACTCGAGCAGGCGAAGATGCAGGAGAAGGTCTCCGAGTCCCTGCGGTCGATGAACTCGATGACCGCTTCAGGCAGTACCCCGAATCTGGACCAGGTCCGGGAGAAAATCGAGCGCCGCTACGCGAATGCACTGGGCCAGGCGGAACTGGCTGAGAACTCAGTTGAGAACCGCATGGCTGAGGTCGAGCAGGCCGGTGTCCACCTTGCTGGACACAGTCGCCTTGAGCAGATCCGCGCCCAGATGGCTGCCGAGAAACTCGAGAGCGGCAGCCCTGACAAGGCACTGGAGTGGGAGCCGCAGTCGAACACCCCGAATATCGCTGATTCCGCGGTGGAAGAGAAGATGCGCCAGCTGCGCGAGGAGAACAGGTAGGTTCCGTATCCCCGGACAAGGATTCGCAAGAGGATGGCACTGGCCTCACGGCAGAGCCGTCCTTCGGCCATTCAGATGGCCCATGTTTCGGCCGCCGGGTGGGGACCGCCACGGTCTAGTCGTCGACACCCCGGGCGAGAGGTCTAGTCGTCGACACCCCGGGCGAGAAGTGCATCGGAGATACGCTGCGCACGCCGGATGGACCGGATAATAACCGGGGTGCCGAATGCCGCCACCGACATCGTTGCTCCCCGGGCCTTCCGCGCATCCAGCACCTCGCGGACGGTGGCCAGCTGGAGCGGAATCAGCCTGATGGTGAGGGACATCGCCAGACTGATCTTCGCGGCGGGAAACCCGAACCGCTCCAGGGGCCGGAGACTGTCCTCAAGAGCTTCCATCATCGCGGATACCCTGGTCGTCAGCGTCAGCAGCGTCGCCGCCATGATGGAGGAACTGATCAGGAGAAAGACGACCGCTGCCGGTTCGAAGCCCTGCTGCCACCACTGAAACGCGGCGAAGAAGCCGAGCAACGGGAGAGCCGGCCATATCTGTCCCCAGGCGATTCGAACAGGTATCCGAGCTAGGGTAATCAACAGTATGACCGCGAGCAGACAGCCAACGGCTCCCCGGAGCGAATGGATCAACGCCGTTGAAGTGATGATGTAAGCGATGAGCAGTAGGAATTTCCATGTGGGATTCATTCTGTGAACCGGGGTATTACCGGGGACGTACACCCCCATCGGGATCGATGACATGATCGCCCGTGCCATCAGTGCCCATCCCCGGTCATGAGATCGCGGTAGAGGGGGACGACCTCGTCGGGTGTCCCATCCGCGATGATCCGGTGCTCGTGGACACAGATCACGCGGTCAAATCCCGTGAGGAAATCGAGATCATGGGTGACCACGATCACCTGCTGTTCCAGGCGGTCGAACTCGCGTCTGATCCGGAGGCGGTTCCGGAGATCGAGCAGGGTCGTAGGCTCGTCAGCGATGATCACATCGGGTGCGATGATGAGGACCGCTGCGAGCGCGAGCAGCTGCTTCTCGCCACCGGAGAGCACATGCGGCGAGGAATCCGCCAGATGGCCGATCCGGAACCTGTCGAGCATCGCGTGGACGCGGGCATCACGGTCCCGCCGACTGAGCTTCATCCGACGGAGGGAGAACGCCACGTCCTCCCGTACCGTTGGCATGATGATCTGGTTCTCCGCATCGGAGAACACGAAACCGACCTTGCGCCGGATATCGCGGCCGTGAGTCGTGGAATCGACACCGTCGACGGTGACCGTTCCTGTCGTCGGTTCACCCAGACCGTTGATCATTCGTATCAGTGTGGATTTTCCGCCTCCGTTGGCTCCGATAACCCCGATCCGTGATTCTGTGAGTTCTAGAGAGACGGGCTCGAGGACGGTCCTGCCGTCGAAGACAGCCGAGACCTCGTTGAAGACTATCCGGGGCATTCGTCGTCGACCTTTCGCGCGCGCCCCGCAGCCCCGGGGGAAAATGGATCAGGATCCCGTCGTGAGAACCCGTGTGCGCTTCTGTCCACACGGCGCGACCGGGAAGTTACGGAGGCCCGGTGCCGGTGGTCGGTACCGGGGCTGCGGTACCGGGGGCACCCGGGGTAGGGGGTGGCGTCCGCGATGGCTACTCCGGTTTCGGGTTCGCCGCGGGTCGCACCCCGGATTCCGTACCGGAACTGAACCTGCGGAGATCCGGGAGTGCAGCGTGGACGCCCACCGCGATGATCACACCGACGATGGTCTTAATGATCGCACCCGGAATGAACGGGATCTGGACCTTGAGAGCCTCGACCAGCGTCATGTCGAGACGCCACATGAGGCCGAGGATACCGAAGAAATACTGGACCAGCATCGCCGCGAGGAACGCGAGGGTGAAGTTGATCGCCATGCCGCGGCGGTGGCGCGGTGCCCGGGCGCTCAGCACGCCGGCGATGAGCGGCGCGAGGAGGTATCCCAGCAGGTATCCGACGGTGGGGCCACTCAGGGCGGTGAGGACACTCTTGCCCTGGGAGAGGACGGGTAGACCCACGATGCCGAGCAGAAACACGATCACGAGGGCGAGGAAGCCTCTGCGGGGACCGAGGATGAGGCCGGCCATGATGCATGCGGCGTTCTGGAGGACGATCGGTACTCCTGCGCCTCCCACCGGGATCGAGATATACCCGAGGACAATGATGAGGGCGGCGAAGACCGCGGAGTAGGCGAGGTCACGGACGTTAAATATACTTTTGGCATTCACATGTGCAGACAGTACCCGGATGTGCAGCACTTGAACAGCGTTCATGTCTGAGGGGGTGCGTCCCGCGGCGGCGATGGCGCGACGCGACTGTAGGATTGCCGTCATGCGCCTGCATCAGTTCGATCGACTCATTGACGCGGAATTCGGCCATTCGCACGGTATGTGGATCATGAGGTCCCACGTTCTGTCGCGCCGCGGTCGGACAGCGCTCGAACTCATCGAGGGCGGCGTCGATCCTCGGGATGTCTGGTGGGAGATCTGTCGTGATTTCGAAATTCCGGAGGATCGGTCTCTCGGGCCCGACGAATGACCTCTGGGGAGGGGAAACGCCATTTTCCCGCACCTCCGTGTCGCGTTGAAATCGAACACGTGTGCGTGTACGCTCGAGCCGTGTCAGGGACCCCGGATACCATACGACCTGACTCCCCTGGGTATCGACGAACGCGGTCACCCATAAGTCCGTCAGACCACTCCCACGGGGGTGAGACGGAACTTGCGGGATCCTTTTCGCCCCTGCCGCGGGTCCCACGTAGGGTAGCTTCCCTGCCGCGGTGATCCAGGCTGGGAACAACCGTTCCGCCCGTCGGCGGAGCCCTGAGCTTTCCGCTCACCCGAACATTCCAGTACCACCGAAAACAGAGCACGAGGTTCCCACCGCAATGGCAACGAAGAAGAAGACCAACGCAGCGTCTACCGGAGATGAGCGTCGCAAGGCCCTTGATGTGGCTATGTCACGGATCGAGAAGGACTTCGGTAAGGGCGCGGTGATGCGGCTCGGAGACGATAACCGGCCACCGGTGAAAGCGATCTCCTCGGGAAACACCGCCATCGACATCGCTCTCGGCGTCGGTGGATTTCCGCGGGGCCGAATCGTCGAGATCTACGGTCCCGAGTCCTCCGGTAAGACCACCGTGGCACTTCATGCGGTCGCACAGGCGCAGAAGGAGGGCGGGATCGCGGCGTTCATCGACGCCGAGCACGCCCTCGACCCGGATTACGCCCGCAAGCTTGGGGTCGACACCGACAATCTTCTGGTGAGTCAGCCGGATACCGGCGAACAGGCACTGGAGATCACGGACATGCTGGTCCGCTCCGGGGCCATCGACATCATCGTCATCGACTCCGTGGCGGCCTTGACCCCGAAAGCCGAGATCGAGGGTGAGATGGGTGACTCCCACGTGGGGCTTCAGGCCCGGCTGATGAGTCAGGCTCTGCGGAAGATGACCGGGGCCCTGCACAACTCCGGTACCACGGCGATCTTCATCAATCAGCTGCGTGAGAAGATCGGTGTGATGTTCGGTTCCCCCGAAACCACCACAGGCGGTAAGGCGCTGAAGTTCTATGCCTCGGTCCGCTGTGATGTGCGGCGTATCCAGACCCTCAAAGACGGGCAGGATGCGATCGGTAACCGGACCCGGTTGAAGGTCGCGAAGAACAAGGTGGCCCCACCGTTTAAGCTCGCCGAGTTCGACATCATCTACGGTGAGGGTATCTCACGGGAGTCCTCGATCATCGATCTCGGCGTCGAGAATGGAATCGTCAAGAAATCCGGATCGTGGTTCACCTACAACGGCGATCAACTCGGACAGGGTAAAGAGAAGGTCCGGCTCTACCTCAAGGACAACCCGGATATCTCCGACGAGATCGAGCACAAGATCTTCGCCAAGCTGGGTGTCGCCGGACACACCGATGATGACGCACTGAGTGATGATCCGGTGGATGTCATCCCGAATGTCGATTTCGACGACATCGACGATGACACCGCCGGTAAGTAGAGGCGCGGCTGAACCTGTCGTACCGCACAGCAGACGGAAGAGGATCACAGGAGCATGATGAGGGAGGAAGATACCGCTGACGGTGAGTGGAGAGCCCGACAGCTGACCGTGGACCGCCTCCGGGATGCGGTCCACGCCGTTGAATCCAAGGATCCCGTCTTCATTGACATCGAGGCGGAGAAAGACAGGACTGCGGTCCGGCACCGGGCTCTTCGTCTCCTGGACCACCGATCACGGTCGCGGCAGGAACTTGACCGGAGACTCGGAGACCTCGAGTTTCCGGCCGGAGTCGTCGCTGATGTCCTCGACGATCTGGAACGGGTCGGTCTCATCGACGATGAGACCTTCGCGTACGAGTGGGTTCGTCAGCGTCACCGGCGCCGGGGGAAGTCACGGGACGTCCTGGACAGGGAACTCCGGGACAAAGGTGTCGCACCCGAGCTGCGGATCCGCGCGCTCGACCAAATCGCGGAGGCGGACGAGCGGGCGATGGCCCTTCACTTGGCCCGGAAGAAAGCACAGACCACGGTGGCGTGTGCGCCGCGGGAACGCGCGGACCGGGATCGTGCTTTGAGGCGCATACTCGGCGTCCTGGGGCGCCGGGGCTTCCCCCAAGGGATGTCCATGGAATTGGCGCGGGAAGCTCTCGAAGAACGGATCTCGGAACTCTCCTGACCCGGACGCGGGTGACCCGGATGTCGGCACCACGGGGTAGCGTCGTGACCCCTCGTCAGTGTCACCGTCGCGGTGGGATCATTCCCCTTGCGGACGCAGGTCGCGGTGAGATGGCTCGTGCCAGTCGACGACGGCGCGGTCCTTGGTCTCGACGCCCTGGTCGGGGTGCTCCGGAACCTTCGCGACGATGAGTTTGCGTGCGCGTCCTGCCCGCAGCTGGCGTTCGATCCGTTCAGCCAGTCGTGTCAGCGCGTAGTTGATCACAATCATGATGACCGCCACCATGATGAGTGCGGGGAAGTAGTTACGGTATGCGGATGCCGACTGCAGACCGGAGCGGACGATCTCGATGTAACCGATCTGGTAGCCGAGAGCCGCGTCCTTGAGGGCGATGACCATCTGTGAGATCAGGGCAGGCAGCATTGCCGCCACCGACTGGGGGAGAAGGATTGACCAGGTCGCCTTACGGTGTGACAGGCCGAGCGCCCTGGCGGCCTCCATCTGACCCTTCGGTAGAGACCGGATACCGGAACGGAGGATCTCTGCGATCACCGAGCCGTTGTACATGGTCAGTCCGAACACCACCGCGGAGAACGCGAGCTGTGATGACGGAACCAGGTTGTAGAGCGCGAACATCTGGTAGGCGAAGATCATGAGGATCAGGACCGGAATCGCCCGGAAGAACTCGACGATGATGCCACAGAAAATGGACACCAGCCGGTTAGGGGAGAGACGACCCAACCCGAGGAGCGTACCGAGCACGAGTGCAAGGATGATCGAGCAGAACGCCGACTTGAGTGTGCCCCACAAACCCGGGAGGAGATAGGTCGTCCACGTGGTGGACTTCAGGAAGGGGGTCCACTTCCCCGATTCGAGCTGACCGTTGTCGTGGAGAACCTGGAGTATCCAGACTCCGATCGCCAGCGCCCCGAGGAGCGTGATGACCGTCAGGATCCGGTTGGTGAGTCGTCCCTTCGGACCAGGAGCGTCATAGAGAACTGTTGCGCGTACGCTGCTGCTCATCTAGTTCTTCACCGCCAATGTCGTCGAGTAGTGGCTGACCAGGAGACCCATGGGCAGCGTGAGAATGAGGAATCCGAGGGCGAAGATCCCGAAGACCAGGAATCCTTGCGCTGCATGGTTCTCGATGGTCGCCTTCATCAGGAGCGAGGCCTCAGCGACACCGATGACTGAAGCGATCGTCGTGTTCTTGGTCAGGGCGATCAACGTGTTGCCCAGTGGGACGATTGCCGCCCGCAGGGCTTGCGGGAAGATCACCGACGCGAAGATCTGCGGGAACGTCAGTCCCAGTGACCGCGCAGCCTCGGACTGCCCGAAGTGCACGGTGTTGATGCCGGAGCGCAGGGACTCCGCCACGAAGGCGGAGGTGTACAGGACGAATCCCAGGACCGCGAGCCGGAAATTGTTCGACTCGATGAAATGGGAGTTGTCCGGGGCGAGCGTCAACCCGAGATTCCCGTATAACCCGATCGAACAGAACAGGACGATCAGCGTTAGTGGCGTGTTCCGTACCGTGTTGATGTAGAGAACGGACAATCGCCGCATGATCGAGACCGGGGAGACCCGCATCGCGGTGAGCACCGTACCAAGGAGAAAACTGCCGATGGCCGACAGGACCGTCAGTTGAATGGTAACCCAAAACGCAGGCCAGAGTGCCGGCGCGAGGTCGCTCCACATGGCGTTCATAAGCGGTGCAGACTCCTTATCGGTGTCGGAGAAGCAGTCGGGGTGAGCCGACCACCTCCGGTGTTCGTTCTACTTGGCGGTCAGGAAGGAGAGGTCGCCGGGGGTTCCCTCTTCGACCACGGAGGCATCGTCACCGAGGTTCTTCTTCAGAAGCTTCGTGAACTCTCCGGAGGAGTACATCTCGGTCAGCGCCTTATTGACAGCGTCCGTCGCGTCCGCGTCATCCTTGATCATCCCGATGCCGTAATACTCGTCGGTGAAGGCTTCGCCGTCGGGCTTGACCATCTCGATGACCCGGAACTGGCCGTCGTACTGGGAGGCGTAGCCGTAGAGGATCGTCGCGTCGGTGCTGACCGCGTCAACCTTGCCCTGGCTCAGAGCCTCAACACAGGATGCGTAAGTGTCGTATTCCTGCAGCTGGACTCCAGGCAGCGCGTCCTTGACCTTCTGTGCGGGGGTGGAACCGGACACGGAGCAGAGCTTTCCGCCGCGATCGAGGTCTTCGAGGGATGAGATCTTGTCGTCGTCCTTGCGCACCAAGAGCGCCTGGTGCGTGATGAGGTACGGGCCGGCGAAGTTCACGGCCTCCGCGCGGGAGGCGTTGATCGAGTAGGTGGCAGCGATCATATCGACCTCGCCGTTCTTGATCATGGTTTCACGCTGTGCGGAAGGGGTCTCCTTCCAGGTGATCTCCGGGGTGTCCCAGCTGTTCTCTTCGGCGATGTGGTTCACGACATAGGTCGCGACGTCGACGTCGAGCCCGGTGAAGCTGCCGTCAGGGGTGCGCAGGCCGAGTCCCGGCTGATCGAACTTGGTCCCGATGTTGACGTTGCCCGACTCGATGGCTCCGAGCAGACCGGCGCTGTCGGCGTCGTTGTCGCCGCCGCATGCCGCGAGGGAGAGGGCCATGGCACCGGCAGCGGTGATAGCGAGGGTGTTTCTGATGAGCTTGTTCATGAGTGTCCTTAATTGTCGGTGGAGCGGGATTCTCGCTCCGGCCCAGGGCTGTCGGTGACGCCGTGGGAAGAATGTGGGTGGGAGAAGGCCCCTGGGGGCCTCAGTGTCCGAGGATCTTCCCGAGGAAGTCCTTAGCCCGATCGGATTCGGGGCGGTCGAAGAAGGTCGCGGGATCGGTGTCCTCGACGATTCTTCCGGCGTCCATGAAAAGCACCCGGTCGGCGGCTTTGCGTGCGAAACCCATCTCGTGGGTCACGACGACCATGGTCATGCCGCCGCTGGCGAGGTCGGTCATGACGTCAAGGACCTCATTGACCATCTCCGGATCGAGAGCCGATGTCGGTTCATCGAACAGCATGACCTTCGGGTTCATGGCGAGTGCGCGTGCGATGGCGACACGCTGTTGCTGGCCGCCCGACAGTTGCGCCGGGTACTTGTCCGCCTGTTCGGCGATTCCGACTCTCTCGAGCAGGCGCATCGCCTCGGCGTCCGCCTCCTCCCGCTTCATCCCGCGGACCTTCATCGGCGCAAGTGTCACATTGCGTTTGATGGTCAGGTGGGGAAACAGGTTGAAGGACTGGAAACACATGCCAACATCCGCACGCAGACGGGCGAGATCCTTCCCCTCCTCGGGTAGGAGTTCGCCGTCGATGTAGATTTCACCGGAGTCGATTGTCTCCAGACGGTTGATCGTGCGGCACAGGGTGGATTTCCCGGAACCGGAGGGGCCCAGTACGACGACAACTTGCCCTCTGGGGATGTCGAGGTTGATGTCCTTCAGAGCATGGAAGTTGTCGAAATACTTTTCCACGTTCCGCATGCGGATCATGGTGTCGGTAGTGTTGTTCGCCATAGCGGAAGCCTAATGTAATGCAGGACACAAATCCTCTCCGGGGGGGTGGAAGTCTCCTCGGCGGACGGGGTTTCGCAGCGCTTTTGGTGGATCGGGGGTATTCTCATTCCCCACTGTTCAGCCCTGTTTCAGGCGTTCGCAGGCACGATCACTCGCGGTTGAATACGGGGAGTGCTGCGGGTCGGTTGATGGGGGTACTAGGGGTTATGATTAGCCATTGTGTTGCAGCAGAATCTGACATCCCAGCCCATCCGTACCTACGAGGTCCGTACCTTCGGCTGCCAGATGAACGTCCATGATTCCGAACGGCTCGCGGGACTCCTCGAGGAAGCCGGCTACGAACGCGCCCGAACCGGTGTCGATCCGGATCTTGTCGTGTTCAATACGTGTGCCGTCAGGGAGAACGCCGATCAACGGCTGTACGGCAGCCTCGGCGCGCTGCGTGCCGTGAAGCGCACGAAGCCGGACATGCAAATTGCCGTCGGCGGGTGCCTGGCTCAGAAGGACAAGCAGGTCGTGGTCGAGAAGGCCCCCTGGGTCGACGTCGTCTTCGGTACCCACAACATCGGGTCTCTCCCCGCTCTGTTAAACCGGGCGGCCCACAACCGGGAGGCCGCGGTCGAGATCGTCGACTCGCTGGAGCAGTTCCCGTCTGTGCTCCCGGCGAAACGGGAATCCGCCTACGCCGGATGGGTCAGTGTCTCCGTCGGATGCAACAACACCTGCACGTTCTGCATCGTCCCCTCACTCCGCGGCAAAGAGGCCGATCGGCGTCCCGGGGACATCCTCGCCGAGGTACAGGCACTAGTTGACCAGGGCGTTGTCGAGGTGACACTCCTCGGACAGAACGTCAACGCCTACGGCGTGCACTTCGCCGATCCGGAGCTCGAACGTGACCGCTCGGCGTTCTCGAAACTGCTGCGGGCTTGCGGCGGCATCAAGGGGCTGGAGCGTGTGCGCTTCACCTCCCCGCACCCTGCTGAGTTCACCTCCGACGTCATCGACGCGATGGCCGAGACCCCCAACATCTGTCCCCAGCTGCACATGCCGCTCCAGTCGGGTTCCGACCGGGTACTGAAGGCCATGCGGCGCAGCTACCGGTCGAAGAAGTTCCTCGGGATCCTCGATGAGGTCCGGTCCAAGATCCCGCACGCCGCGATCACGACGGACATTATCGTGGGTTTCCCGGGGGAGACCGAGGAGGATTTCCAGGCGACGCTGGACGTGGTGGAGGCCAGCCGATTCAGCTCCGCATTCACCTTCCAGTACAGTCCCCGCCCCGGAACCCCGGCAGCCGAATACGAGGACCAGATTCCCAAACAGGTTGTCCAGGAGCGCTTCGAACGGCTCATGGAGCTGCAGGAACGCATTTGTGCCGAGGAAAATGCCGCCCTCATCGGCACCGAGGTGGAACTGCTCATCCAGGCCGACGGCGGGCGAAAGAACGATCGGACCCACCGGATCTCCGGACGCGCACGGGATGGCCGCCTCGTCCACCTCAACCCGGTGGCGGCCCCGCAGAAACCAACCGCCGTCGACCGGGAGATTCGGCCTGGCGACATCGTCACCGCGACGGTGACGTCCTCAGCACCGCATTACCTGATCGCGGACCACGGGGTGCTCACGCACCGTCGGACCACCGCCGGGGACATGTCCGAGGCCGGGAAGACTCCCACCACAAGGCCGACGGGTGTCGGCCTGGGACTACCCGCGTTCGGACCTCCCGCTGAACGGATCACAACAGCGTCCGCCTCAGGTTGCGGGTGCTGAGAGTCGCGGTCCGGACCACAGGTGGCATAGTTGGATGTGTCCACCGCATGAATCCAATCACCAAATGAAGGAGCACCCCGACGCCGTGAGTGACAACAACCCCTCCCGGGAACACTCCGTTGCCGGAGAACCGGAAGAATCTGCGGTCGAGAAACGTCGACGTCTGAGGGCCGAGAAACTCGCCCCCTACATGGACGATCTACCGAACGCCGAGAAGCGGGCGGCGCAGACTCTTTATCTCGGCCCGCAGCAGGTGTTCCTCGGGATCGGGATGCTCGGATTCCTCTTGTCGCTCTTCCTGCCGCATTCCGGTCAGGTGCTCGGACTGGACGTGTTGTTCTTCTCCGACACCGCGAAGGCTTTCGTCACCACCTGGCCGGAACGCATCTACGCCTGGACCGGCGTCACCGGGATCCTCCTGCTCACCGGCGCGACGATCGTCACCCGGTCATCGCTGATCGCCTACCTGTCGTGGTTCTTCTCAGGGGCGTGCATGTTCTATTCGCTGTTCGCGATCTGGATGCGCCAGTCCCGCCCCCCGACGGAACCCGGTGTCGGACCATCGTATGGCCTGATCCTCGGGGCCGTCAGCGTCACCATGGTGGCACTGAGCCTCACCCGTATCGTGCTCCGACGGTCGAGCTTCCAGAATGCGCTCGCGGAGGCGAGACGACACACCCCGCAGGAGAGTGCGGTGCACAAGGTGCAGGAAGAGCTGCTCGCTGCGCAGCTAGAGCGGGACAGCCACGATGTCTACGTGGACGACCGGCGCTCGCGTGCCGCGAAGCGGCGCCGGGCCAACCGCGACCGGGCACGCCGTGAGGGCCGGGATCGCCCAGAGGGGCCCGTCGAGGGGACCGTCTGATTCCCCCTAGATCCCGGAGAAGTCGAGCGGTTTCTGCCAGTAGACGTTCCGTGCCCGCAGTTCCGCGCCGTATTTCGCGTTGAGTGCACGGATCGCCGTTGCACCGGTGGCTGTGGATGTGTGGATGCGGCGGACACCCCTGTCGTGTGCGGCCCCGAGCAGGGTGTTCTTCACGGCTTGGGCGAGTCCCCGGCCGCGGTGGTCGCGGTGGACCACCGTCATCATCTGTGCGGCAACATCGGGTGAGTCCGCGAGGTCCTGGGAGAAGGCGGACGCCGCGACGGGCATCCCGGATCCGTCGCAGACCACCGCCCAGACGACCGCTCGCCCCGTGCAGCGGGTGTCGGCGTCGGCCCGCTCCAACCGTGCCCTGTCCCACCGCTGTGGCTCAGAGACCAGGTTCCCCAGCGGTATATCCTCGGAGAACACCTCGAGCAACCTGCACAGCCCATCCGTGACACACGGTTCCGTGGCCACCGGATTCATGCCGACGAGAATCCGGGACGAGTACCCGGTTGGCAGGTCGCACCGGGGCAGTCGAGCCGGCACCGGAACCGCTGCCTGCTCCTCGACTAGTGCGGGGACGAATCCACGAGTGCGGTAAAGGGAATCGAGGGGATCCCCGGCGGCGGGATCCGGTTCCGTCAACTGCCGTACCTGGAGCACACTCCTCCCGAGAAGACCGCTCATCTTTCCGACCTCGGTGATGATCGCGTCGACCGCCGCTTTGCCCTCGTCACCCAGTGGCTCACCGGGCAGCGGAAGAAACGGGACGTCGAGGGTAATCTCCAGCCCGCATACGGACAGGTTCTCCCGGAGGGGAACCGAGATCGCCGCCCACGCGTAGAGCACTGGCGCGCGGTCATCACCGGTGGCGGGAATCAGCGGGTACCCGAGGTCGGAGATGTCGGTGGTCGCGATGGCACGCGCTGTCCCGGGGTCGCCATCGTCCGCGATGGCGAGGCCGATCACCCGGACATCCGGGCCACCGGACAACGTGTTCAGCAGCGAATCGACCGATACGGACGCGTCCGCAGTGCCGGTGACCTGTTGCCCGTGGACACCGAGCATCAGTGTCCAGTTCCGGACCGATTCCGCGGCGGTGTCCGGAGAAGTCCCGAGTGGGGGCGTGGTGAATTGGACGGGGCGCATGGGAGGACAGTCTATCGTCCCACCATGCGCCCCGCGTTCTGACGGCTAGCGTTCCTCGATGGCTGCTCTGGCGGCTTCTGCCCACTCGGACCACTGTGCTGCCTGGGCGCGGAGTTTCTCTGCCTTCTTTGTGTTGCCTTGGGCTTCCGCGGCCTCCGCCTGTGTGGTGAAGTCCCTGACCTTCTCCTCGAACTGTGCGGCGCGGGCCTGGGCAGCGGGATCGGTACGACGCCACTGATCGTCTGCGGCTTCTGACACACTGCGTTCGATGGCTCCGATCCTGTCCTCGAACTCGCGGATACGCGCACGGGGGACGAACCCGATCTCCTCCCATTTCTCCTGGAGCTCGCGCAACTTCGTTCGGGCGCTCCCGAGATCCTCGTCCGGGCGGATCTGCGGTCCGTACTCCGCGAGCAGTGCCTCCTTCCGTGCGGCGTTCTCCTCGAACTCGCGCTCACGTTCTTCGTTGAGGGCGTTTCGAGCCTCGAAAAAGTGGTCCTGAGCGGCTTTGAACGCGGCCCAGAGCTTGTCATCGACCTCGCGGGGTGCGCGCCCGGCGGCCTTCCACTCGGTCATCAAATCCCGGAACGCCCGGGCAGTCTCATTCCAGTCGGTGGAGTCCTTGAGAGCCTCAGCGCGTTCGACGAGGGCCTCCTTCGCCCTCCGGGCTGCGGCACGACCGCGGTCGAGCTCCGCAAAGTGGGAGCCTCGGCGCCGGTTGAAAGCATCGCGGGCACGCGAGTACCGCTTCCAGAGTGCGTCATCGGTCTTCCGGTCGATGCCACGGATGGATTTCCATTCGGAGAGGATGTCCCGGAGGCGGTCTCCGGCGGCCTTCCACTCGGTGGAACTATCGCCGATCTCCTCAGCTTCAGCGGCGAGCTCCTCCTTGCGCGCGATCGCCTTCGCTCGGCGTTCCTCTTTCTCGGCCTTAGCGCGTTCCCCGGCTTCCTCCGATTCATTGATGATTTCAGCCAGCCTGCGGTCGAGACCGTCGAGGTCCCCGACTACAGCCGCGGTCGGCAGTGTCTCACGGAGTTGGAGTGCGGTGTCTCGGATGCTTTGGGCCTCGTCTGGGTGCGCCTTCAAACGGGCCTCGAGCAGCTCGACCTCGGTCGCGAGATCATCGAACCGGACTCCGTAGTGGGCGAGGCCCTCCTCCGGGGTACCGGCCTGCCAGGAGCCGACGAGGCGTTCGCCGTTGCTGGTGGTTACGTACACGTTGCCACTATCATCGACCCTGCCCCACTTGCTCGGATCACTCCGGGAGACCAGTGGTGTGGCCGGAGCTTTCGGACGGACGGCAGGCATGGCGCCGGGCCGGGGACCTGGTCGGGGGCCGGGCTTGGGAGTGGAGTTCGTGCTCATGGTCAACGTCCTTAGGGAATCATCGCCGCGCGACACGGCAGCCGTGAAAGATGGGGAGTACCTGAAAAAGGACTCTCTCACCGAGAATACAGCCCCCGGGATGGCAGCGTGAAGATACTGGCGGAAGAGGACAGCGGAAACCGTTGGTTTACTCTGGTCCCGTGATTGAAATAAAAGCACCCGACGCCGAATCCCGTGTCAGGCCCGGTCCCGTGGTCGTGGTACCGGCCAGTCCGGCGCTCGTCCTGTCCGGCGACGCTGATCCCGCGGGCTCCTGGCTGCGGGCCGCGGCCGGGCGGGTTCTCGGCCGGTACCGGGATATTCCCGTGCATCTCGTCGGATCGAGGGATCCCCGCTGGTGGACCTGCCATTGGGGATCGTTCGCGGCGTGGGGGGATGCGTCTGTGGACGTGGGGGCGGGGGATCATCTCCCGGAGCTGGTCCAGCGTTTCCTGCTGGGGGCGGATAATCGGAAGCGGGTTGTCGACGTCCGTGGGAAACTCGGCCACCCCGACCCCGGAGTTCTCACGGTGGTTGCGGTTGATGGGTCCGCGGGGCTGACCGAGAGAGCGCCGTTGGCGTTGATTGCCGGCGCGGAATCGGTCGACGCCTGGTGTAGGGCCCTGCTGGCCGGCGAACCTCCGGAGCCGATGACCACCGATGGTCTGCGCGAAGGTGGGATTATCGAACCCGACCTCTGGTTGGAACTAGCCGAGGTGCGCCCGGACCGGGCGGATCTCGTCGCGGCGGATACGACGACTGGCGTCGGCCGCTATATCGCGGAATGGGGGATCGACGCATGAAGGTCCAGACGCCGGTCGCCGTTGTGGGACCCACTGCATCGGGAAAGTCAGCGCTCGGGATAGCCCTCGCGCACGCGCTCGACGGCGAGGTGGTCAATGTCGATTCGATGCAGCTCTATCGAGGGATGGACATCGGTACAGCCAAGCTATCGGTCGCGGAGAGAGAGGGCGTTCCGCATTACCAGATCGATGTTCTCGACGTCACCGAGAACGCCAGCGTGGCCCGCTACCAGAGAGAGGCGGTCGCTGACGTCGAGGAGATCCTGGGGCGGGGAAAGACCCCTGTTCTCGTCGGTGGATCGATGCTCTACGTCCAGGCTCTCGTCGACGACTGGAACTTCCCGCCCACGGACCCGGAGGTCCGCAAGAAATACCGGGAGCGGCTCGACGAGATTGGCGTCACTGCACTCCACGCGGAACTTGCCGAGCTCGATCCCGCGGCGGCCGCGGTGATAGAGGTCAATGATCCGCGCAGGACGGTCCGGGCGCTCGAAGTCATCGAGCTCACCGGATGCCCCTTCGCTGCCTCGCAGCCGCCGATCGATGCTCCGGCCCGATGGGGGACCCGCATCCTCGGGCTGGAGGCAGACCCCGGCTGGTTGAATCCACGGATCGAGCTCAGGACCCGCCGGATGTTCGACGAGGGCCTCGTCGATGAGGTAGAACGACTGCGGGAATCGGGGCTCGTCGCGGAGTCCACGGCCGGGCGCGCGATCGGATACGCACAGGTATTCGCCCACCATCGGGGTGAACTCACGGCCGAAGAAATGGTGGAGCGGACCATCACCGGGACCAGGCGATATGTGCGGCGGCAGCGGAGCTGGTTCCGGCGTGACCCGAGAACCGTCTGGCTGGATGCGACGGCGGACAGCCTGGCGCAGGCACTGGAATCGCTAGACTCGTGACCCATGACGAACCAGCGACGACAGCTCTCCTTCGCGAAAGGCCACGGCACGGGCAACGACTTCATCATTCTCCCCGATCCTGAGGCTCGGATCGACCTTTCACCGGGTCTTATCCGGGCGCTCTGTGACCGGCACCGGGGCATCGGTGCCGACGGTATTCTGCGGGTCGCCCGGGCTGAGGATCTGGTCGACGCCGGAGTCTTCGAGGGTCTGCCCGGCGGAGTCGCCGCGGACGACTGGTTCATGGACTACCGCAACGCCGACGGCACGACGGCGGAGATGTGCGGCAACGGAGTCAGGGTGTTCGCACATTGGCTCCGGTCGAGCGGGACGGTCGACGGGGACGCAGTGCGGGTGGGCACCAGGGCCGGACTCCGACAGGTCCGGATCGAGAACTGCTCCGGCACCTCCGCGGAGATTGCCGTGGAGATGGGCATACCGGAGGTGACCGGTGTGAGTACGTGCACCGTTTCAGGGCAGCGTTTCGGTGGAATTGGGATCGACATGGGTAACCCCCATCTCGCCTGCGTACTGCCAGGCCTGGATCCGGCGGGACTCGCTACGCTTCCCGTGGATCAGCCTTTCGATCTCGATCCCGATTTCTTCCCGGACGGTGCCAACGTTGAGGTCCTCACGGAGCTCACCGACGGTCGGATCCACATGCGGGTGCACGAACGTGGTGCGGGAGAGACGCTCTCCTGCGGTACCGGCACAGTAGCGGCCGCCGTCGCGGCGCTCGCCGACGCCGGTGAGGTTATTGGTGAGGTGACTGTGGTTGTCCCTGGAGGTGAAATCACGGTCACAATCCGGGAGAATGGATCGACGCTCACCGGTCCGTCATTGATCGTCGCAGAGGGAGTCATCGACCGGGATGCACTCGACGTCACCGGACGGTAAAAGAAAGGGGAGGATCCCGGACGCCCGGAGACGATTGTCGGCTGCGGTGGTGTCCAGGATCAGGCCTGGCCGGGGACCGTCACGAACTGTTCGAGTCCGGGGATCGGGTTGCCCCCGCGGATGACGTAGAACTCCAACCAGACCGTGAAACACAACATGAACAGGGAGATGAGTATCGCGGCGACCGACATCACGAGTCTGCGGCCCTGCTGGCCGCGGGGTATCTGCAGCGCCCGCCGGACCGCGAGGACACCCACCAGTGTCGACATGCTGAACAGGACCCACTGGAGCACCGGGTACTCCTGGTAGAGAGGGAATCCGACCCCCAGGAGCCCTGCGACACACAGGGCGAAGATGGCCACCCCGTTGCCGTCCGGGATATGGGCGAGGGCGTCGGGGGTCGAACCACGTGCTGGTTCGGCACCGGAGGCACCGGTGGTGGGACGTGGATCAACGGGATGCATCATGGTGGTCATCCTAGGGGTGATCGGTGGATCAGTCGTAGTCGGCGCCGAGGTGGAGCGCCGCCCGCCGTGCTCTGGCCCAGGCGTCCCGGAGGTCCAACGCCTTCCGGTCGGTGACCCCGAGCAGGGTCTCCAACTGGGGAACACTCAGATCACCCGAGAGCCGCTCATCGAGGCGATCAAGGAAACGTCGTGCCGTCCCGTACTCCAGGTAGAAGGTCTCGATGTCGGGGTGGCTGCAATCGGGATCAGCCAGTGCCGGACGCTTCTGCGATCTGTCCGCCACAGTGTCCGCATCAGTACCGTGACGGAATCTCTCAAATTCCTCGATGACATCGGCGATGTCCTCGGCAGACAGTCGGATGGAGGTGGCGAGGGACTCCGCTTCCGCTCCATCAGGTCGGTGGTGGAGCACGAAATAGGCCATCGACATGATGAGCGCCCCGAGAATGATCCCCTCGAGCTTCAGCCATGAGGCAAGCAGGAGACAGAGGAAACCGGTGACCACGAGTGGCCATGCCGCAACAGGACTGCCACCACCACTCCGTTCGGGGAGTGTGTCGTCGTCCATGATCGCTCACATCCTCACTGTTCAGGAAGGTGACGGTGGAACCGCCCCGTCAGTCATCCGGGAGCCGGGGTTAAGAGCAACCGCCGGAGCCGCAACCGCAGCCACCACTGCCGGAGCCACAACCGGCGGGCATCTTGACCGCGGCGGTGAGCATAACGGTACCGGCGACCACGGAACCAGGGGCAGGTAACTCCGGCGAATCCGGAAGACAGAGGTCCATCGGGAACGGCGCCTCGATGTCACAGTGGATGAAGCGTTGTCCGGAGAGTGCCGTGGTCCGGTATTCGGCGGAGCGCACCTCTGCTGTGAGAGTCGCTCCCGCATCGGGAGCCCGCGATCCGTCCCCCGCGAGAACCACCGCGGCTCCGTGACTCACCAGCATCCCGATTTCGCCACCCTTCTGTGTCGTGAAGTCGTCGGCGGAGGGATACACCATGGTGTCCACCGCCAGGGCGGTGATTGCGAGCTGTTGCCACTGCTGGGCGTTCTCGTCGACGAGCAACGGTCCCTGTGCGAGATTCGCGGTGACGGAGGCGACCTGCTCACCGTCTCCGGTCACGACATCACAGAACGCCAGCACATCGGTGAGCATGGTGACGTGTCCGAGAGCATCTGTGGTCGACTCAAACCCGGCCCAGGTGGCGAACGGCTCCACCGCGAGGATGTTTATGCACGCGCCCGATGGGTCCGTGAACTGGATCAACTGACCACCCCTGACCTCCCCGGTCACGGACAGCTGTCCGGAGGCGATGGCAGCTTCCACGGCGTCCTGCCACCGGTCGTACTGGAGGCCGATGCTTGCGAGATCTTCACTCATGCCACCGATTCTAGGTGGTGATGTTCGGGGAAGCTGCTTCGGGCACCTGGGATGCCAGGGGCCGGGGTGATGCGACCGCGTGATCAGACGCCGCTGGATCAACTCCGGCCCCAGTCCGGTGGGTTTGTGCCACAATGGACGGCAATGACTCAGAGAAACAACGATGACCTGCTCGCAGCCGCCTTCGAGGATCATGTCGCGGGCTACGCCCCCGGAAATCCGGTCGACCATCCAAGGAATCAGTCCGCGCCCGACGCCCAGCTTGAGACCGTCGGTGACGCCACATCGAGCAAGGATGTAGGTGCTCCGAAGCATGATCCGACCACCGGCGAACTCGACCTCGAGGCCCGAACCAGCCTCCGCCGACTCACCCGTGGCGCGAATACCCACACCACCGAACAGTCCGACGGCTACGACGTCGAATACCGGAAGCTGCGACTCGAGCGTGTCGTCCTCGTCGGTGTCTGGATGGAGGGAACGACCGCGGAGATCGAGGCGACGATGGCGGAGCTGAAGGCACTCGCCGAGACCGCGGGCTCTGAAGTAGTCGAGATGATCTACCAGAAGCGGGACCGCCCGGACGCCGGAACGTATATCGGCTCGGGGAAGGTCCGGGAACTCAAGGAGATCGTGACCGCGACCGGTGCGGACACCGTGGTGTGCGACGGCGAGCTTTCCTCGGGTCAGCTCATTGCGCTCGAGAAGGCCCTCGACGTCAAGGTCATCGACCGGACGATGCTCATCCTCGATATCTTCGCCCAGCACGCGAAGTCGAAGGAGGGTAAGGCACAGGTCTCTCTGGCCCAGATGGAATACCTGATAACCCGGGTTCGTGGCTGGGGTTCGGCGCTGTCCCGCCAGGCAGGCGGGCGTGCCGGGTCCAACGGCGGCGTCGGACTGCGTGGTCCGGGTGAGACGAAGATCGAGGCAGACCGCCGACGACTACGTCAGGACATGGCGAAGTTACGCCGGGAGCTGTCGGGGATGAAGACCTCGCGGGACATCAAGAGGTCGAAACGTCGGAGCTCGACCATTCCTCAGATCGCGATCGCAGGCTACACCAACGCCGGTAAATCCTCACTGATCAACGCGATGACCGGCGCTGGGGTCCTCGTCGAGGACGCACTGTTCGCGACACTCGATCCGACGACTCGGCGAGCTGAACTCGCTGATGGTCGGGCAGTCGTGTTCACCGACACCGTCGGATTCGTCAGGCACCTACCGACGCAGCTCGTCGAGGCATTCCGTTCCACCCTCGAGGAAGTCGTGGAGGCAGATCTTGTGCTGCACGTCGTGGACGGTTCGGATCCGTTCCCGCTGAAGCAGATCGAGGCAGTCAACGGGGTGATCACCGACATCGTCCGCGAACTCGATGTATCCGCGCCTCCGGAACTCATCGTCGTCAATAAGATCGATGCCGCAGATCCTCTAGTCCTAGCGGAACTCCGCCATGCCATCGATGACATTGTCTTCGTCTCGGCATTGACGGGGGAGGGCATCCCTGAATTGGAGCAACGGGTCGAGGCGTTCCTGAACTCGCTCGACGCCCATGTCCACCTCGATGTCCCCTTCAGTCGTGGAGACATTGTCGCGAGGCTGCATGAGCAGGGGACCGTACTGTCGGAGACCTACGGCGAAACGGGCACGATCGTGGACGTCCGGCTCCCGCAGTCGGTGGCCGCCGAACTCGCCGAGTTCACGGTCCCCGGGGACACCACCGGACACTGACACGCTCTGCACCGACCTGCGACACACTGAACTACCCACGGTGTCCCGTCCGTCCGAGTAGAAACAATGTGTGAGGTGTGGAGACCGGAGGACGGCCGCAAGCCGTGCTCCGGCCATCTCCCAACCATGCAGCACCAATCACCCGTCCACGAGAAATGAGCCGGATCATGCGCACGATAACCAGAGTCGTCACCTCGATCATCGCGATCGGCGTCATCACCGTCGCCGGTGTCATCACTTACAACAACCTCAGCAGCCGGGATGGTTCCCTCCAGCGGCGCCTCGACGGTGATTTCACCCTCGATGAGGAGGTGAACTCCTACACAGGCCAGACGGAGATCGACTACGCACCGTACGACAGCATCCTCGCGGACCTGAGTCCGGAGCGGCACCACCAGATTTCCCTCGCTTTCGAGGGGCGGGATCTCGCCGGACGGGCGCAGGCGCGGCGGGATCTCGGCGTGACGAACACCGAGTCGCTGGCCTACTACGTGGCGAACATGAGGGAATCGAACAGCTATTACCGCTCTGTTCTGCAGCTGGATCCGACGGCCGTGGAGAAGGCAGCGGAGCTCGATGCCCGCGGAGTCGGTCCCAGCGAGGATCATCCCCTCCGTGGTGCGGTGGTCCTCGTCAAAGGAAACATTGCGGTTGCAGGGCTGCCGAATGATTCGGGATCGAGGGCACTGAATTCCGCGGTGGCGGATGCGGACTCGCCGCTCGTCGAGCAACTTCGCGCAGCCGGAGCCATTGTCGCGGGCCGGACCAATCTCAGCGAATTAGCCAACTTCCTCACCCTCGAAGGGCCCAACGGATTCAGTGCTGTCGGCGGGCAGACCCTCGATGCGCGGGACCCACTGAACCGGGATCCCTCCGGCAGTTCGACGGGATCGGCCACCGCCATCGCCCTCGACTACGCGGACCTAACCTTCGGAACCGAGACCCAGGGGTCGGTCATCTCGCCGGCCATGGTCGCGGGGGTCTACGGGGCGAAGGCCGGCTACGGTGAGTGTGACATCCGCGGCATCGTCCCGATCGACGATCGCGTCGATTCGCCTGGGGTGTTCGGGCGGAGTGCAGCCGACCTAGCCCTCGGTTTCCGGGCCGCCTGCGGTATCAACCCGGCGAAAGCGACGGGCGCCGAGCTCACCGTCATCGGCATGGGACTCGATCCGGTACTCGTGAAGGCGCTCGACCGTGCCCACATCACCGTCGTGGAACCCAGTACCGAGCTCCAGCAGACCATCGAGGAACTGAAGAATCTCCCGTTCATCGACGCTCTAGTGGCCGGCGTCGGCCCGTCCATGGAAACCTACTTCTCCGGAAACCCCTCCGGGCGCCTCGAAAATCTCCACGACCTCGTCGAGTACTACCGGCAGCACCCGGAGGCGGCACCCTACGGAATCACCTTGATCGAACAGGGACTGACGTCCCAGATGAGTTTCGAGGAGTCGAATGAGGTCCTCGACCGCGGCCGCCAGCTCGTCGAGAAGATCCATGGCCTGATGACGGAGCAGGGCGGCGTGGCGCTTGTCGGCAGGTCCGAAGGACTGCTGGAGCTCACCGCAGGGGGCGCAGCCCGGGCCACTGTTCCGCTGATTCCGGTGACCCAGAATCTCGCTGTGGACGTGTTCGGCAAGTATGCGGTGACCATCGACACCGCGGACACCGATACAGCGGCGCTGCTCGAGATCACACGACGCATCGAGGCGGCGCGGCCGTTTGACGGGTAACCCTCGGGACAGTCATCCCATCCTGAGGACACACTTAATGGCGTTCGACGGTGGTCAGATTGCCTAACGGACACTCTCCGGCGAATAATGGCACGTTGTGAGCCAAATATGCGGATGGACCGTCCACGGCGACGGCAAGAAGATCAGTCCCGGTGCGGTTGTCAACCCTGAGGAACGGTTAAGCTGGCCGCGTACCATCGGCATCGGTATGCAGCATGTCATTGCGATGTTTGGCGCGACCCTGCTGGTTCCCACCCTGACTGGATTCCCGGTCAACACGACCTTGTTGTTCTCGGGTCTCGGAACGATGCTGTTCCTGGTGATCACGCGGAACCGGCTCCCCAGCTACCTGGGTAGCTCCTTCGCGTTCATAGCCCCCCTCATCGCGACGCAGGGGGAGGGGATCGCGGTCCAGCTCGGTGGCATCGTCGTCGCGGGTCTTGTGCTGGTCGGGGTCGGAACGGTCGTTAAACTCGCTGGGAAGCGGGTTCTGGACGCCGTGATGCCGCCCGCCGTCACCGGCGCGATCGTGGCTCTCATCGGGTTGAATCTCGCTCCCGTAGCGGCCTCGGACTTCGCCGCGCAGCCTGGGGTGGCGGCCGTGACCCTCGCGGTGATTCTGCTCTGTTCGGTGGCCGGGCGGGGAATGATCGCCAGGCTGGGGATCCTCACTGGTGTCATCGTCGGTTGGGTGTTCGCCGCCGTGACCGGGCAACTCCGTGAAGGCGCGACGGAAGCGGTCTCCGCAGCAGACTGGATTGGCTTCCCGACGTTCCACACGCCATCGTTCCAGGTATCCGCTGTGCTGGTCACCCTACCGGTCGTCATCGTGCTCATCGCGGAGAACGTGGGGCACGTCAAGGCGGTATCTGCCATGACCGGCCGGGATCTCGATAATGTCGCGGGCGATGCGCTCATCGCGGACGGTTTGGCGACGACGCTGGCCGGGGGATTCGGTGGTTCCGGAACGACGACCTACGCCGAGAACATCGGCGTGATGGCCGCGACGCGCGTCTATTCCACGGCTGCCTACTGGGTGGCTGCGGGTACAGCGGTGGCGCTGGCCTTCGTTCCCAAGTTCGGGGCTCTGATCAACACCGTTCCCGGTGGAGTTATGGGCGGAGCCACCATCGTGCTCTACGGACTTATCGGGATGTTGGGCGTTCGGATCTGGCAGGATAACCGGGTTGACTTCAGCAGCCCGGTTAACCTGATGGCCGCTGCAGTCGCGATGATCGCGGGAATCGGTAATCTCACGCTCACCGTGTTCGGCCTCGAGCTCCAGGGAATCGCCTGGGGTTCTGCAGGTATCATCATCGTCTACCCGATCCTCAACCGCCTCTACCGGTATATCGGCGAAGGCCAGTTCCTCTGATCTCTGGTCGGTGATGACGCCTTCCCTCGCACAAGAAAAGCCTCGGTACTGCGACTGCGGTACCGAGGCTTTTCTTGTGCGAGACCGGTGCGGGGAACGCCCCGGCCGCACGGGTGGGAATCAGGCGTCGAGGTCCTTCTCGATCAGCGCGGCGATCTTCTCAACAGCTTCCGCGTTCTCGGAAGTCACGGTGACGCGGTCTCCGGAGTTGGCGCCCATGGCCATGATCATCATCGACGATGCGGCGTCAGTGGGGTCTTCGTCCGCGTCCTCACCTTCGAGAGAGAGGAAGATATCCTCATCGTACTCGGCAGCTGCTTCAGCGACGATGGTTGCAGGTCGGGCGTGGAGTCCGACGGAAGAGCCGACGGTAACGGTCTTGGAAGCCATGTGGCAGTCCTTTCTTACCTCATGCGTGAGGCATGGGCGAAGTGGTTCCTTAGCTGTTTACGAACCTCTGCCGCCCACTGGAGCACGGGGGTCGATCCTGTGGGGCAGGCGGTGAGGTACCGGTTACAACTCTACGCACTATCCCGCGACATGCGCCACAAGGAGGTTGGAAAGGTTGCCCAGACCACATCAGGGTTCCTTGTTCTTGCAGTTCAGGGTGAATTTCACAACTCTGGCGACGACACGGACCCGCTGCATGTCCGCTTCAGGTCCGGTTGTGCTGACCCGTTACTGGAATTTACGGACGAGACCTGCATCCGGGATGACCATCCCGGGACGCGGGATCGATGTGCCCGGCAGGCTCGCCGCTGCGGCCCCCAGGGCCACCGCTTCCGCGAGCGCGACCGCCGGTACGGCGCCCCGCACATCGGCCATGAGATAGCCCGCCAGGGTGCAGTCACCGGCGCCCACTGTCGAGACCGGACGAATCGGATGTGCCGGGGCCGTCCAGGCTCCTTCGGGGGTCACCAGAGCGGCACCGGCGGCACCCAGCGTCACCAGGACCCGCTGCACCCCGTACCGGAGAATCTGCCGTGCACCGTCGACCGCGGGAGCGAAATCACCGTCGAGTGCCGAGTTCTCGATCACTGATCCGTCGATCCCGGTGATCTGTCCGAGCTCGTGTCCGTTGGGCTTGACTAGCGTCGGAGCGGGTGCTCCACCGCGGACCCGGTCGGCCAACTCGAGGAGGGGGCCGTCCGACGTGTCTACCGCCACTGGGATGTCGGGGAAGGTGTCGCGGACCAGGCCCAGTAGATCCTGGTACCAACCATGCGGCGCACCCGGCGGGAGGGAGCCGCTCAGCACAACCCATTCCGCTGCGCCAGCGGCGATGATGAGTGCCTCCTCAACAGCCTTGACAGCTTTGGGGGAGAGTGGGTTACCGGGGCCGTTGAGTTTTGTCGTCGTCCCGTCCGGTTCTGTTACCGTCGTGTTCGTTCGGACTGAGACACCACCCGGAATGATCCGGTAGGGGACTCCGGTCTCCGACATGAGCCGGACGAACGTCCCCTGTGCCGGGGCGGGGAACAATGCGAGTGTGTCGACTCCGGCGGAATGACAGGCGTGTGCGACGTTGATCCCTTTTCCTCCGGGTGATTGGGTGACGGAGGTGAGGCGTTGTACGCCGCCCGGCTGGAGCGGAGTCGGAAGACTCAGACTGAGGTCGATACTCGGATTCGGGGTCAGGGTGAGAATCAAGGGGAGGTCCTCAGATTTGATCGGTGGCGCAGAGGGATACACGAGCTGGATTGCAGGGCTCCTCGGAAGATGCAGGTGGACCCCGGTCCTCCCGGACCTCCCACGGAGTCCGGTCTGCACCGGGTGGGGCGACGCGGCGTGCTCTGCTGAGGCTGCGACAACCGTAGCAGGCGGCGGGGACCATGGTGCGGTCGAGAGCAGTGGTTCAGTTCGGTATGTCCCCGGATACGGTTCCCTCAGCCGGTCCGGCTGCCACCAGCTGCAGGTGACGGCAGGTCGCGGAGGGGAAAGAAAACCTAATCCAAGGGCGGGGAACTACCCCTTGATACTGTGTTTCTGTCCGAATTCTCCCGTTCCTGTGTGGGATATGTGGGAACCCATGACGTTCCGGTTCTGTCGGTGGTATCTTCGGTAGCACTGCAGCAATAGTGAGGACAGGAACTGGAATATGAATAATGTGACACAGGACACGAAAGACACAGTGCTTCACGGAACCGCGGTTGTTCCGGGGATCCGGTACGCGAAGGCGGTGTGGATCAAGCCGCGGCCGAAGCTACCGCAGGCGGGTGCCCAGGTCGACGAGGGGCAGCGTGGCGCAGAGTACGAGCGTTTCGTGGCCGCTGCCGATACGGTTGCTGAACGGCTTTCGGCCAGGGGGGAACGCGCGGTCGGAGCTGCCAGCGAGGTTCTGAATGCCACGGCAGGTCTGGTTCGAGACCGTGGCTGGCGCAAAGCGGTGAAGAAGAACACCGCAGCCGGACATCCCGCCGACTATGCGGTGGTTGCGGCGACGACCAAGTTCATCTCAATGTTCGAGGCAGCCGGTGGAATCATGGCGGAGCGAGTCACCGATCTGAGGGACATCCGTGATCGGACCATCGCCGAGATTCGGGGCGAGGACGAACCCGGACTCCCGGAGGTCGACGGGGAGGTCGTGCTTTTCGCCGATGATCTTTCCCCCGCGGACACCGCAGCACTCGACACCACCCAGTTCACGGCACTCGTCACCGAGCTTGGTGGACCAACGAGCCACACGGCCATCATCGCCCGGCAGCTCAACGTGCCGTGCATCGTCGCGGTCGGGGAAGACGTGAACAAAATCGCCGCAGGCGAGATGGTTCTTGTTGATGGCGGTGAAGGCAGCATTGAGATCGGTGCTGATCCCGAAGACGCCAAGAGGCAGGTCGCCGAGTCTAAGGCTCTCGCTGAGAAAGTGGCATTGTGGCGCGGCCCGGCGCAGACGAGTGACGGACACCGCGTTCAGCTGCTTGCCAATGTCCAGGACGGCAAGGCAGCTGCAACCGCGGCTGAAACGGAAGCCGAGGGTATCGGCCTGTTCCGCACCGAGATGTGCTTCCTGTCGGCCACGTCCGAGCCTTCCGTCGAGGAGCAAGCCAAGGTCTATACCAAGGTCCTCGAGGCGTTCCCTGATTCCAAGGTGGTTGTTCGCTCATTGGATGCCGGATCTGACAAGCCCGTCGCCTTCGCGACCCTCGCCGACGAGATGAACCCGGCACTCGGTGTCCGCGGTCTGCGTATCGCCAGGGCAAACGAAGGTCTGCTGATCCGGCAGCTCGACGCTATCGCGAAGGCCGCTGAGGACCTCGGAAGAGGCGAAGAAACGCCTACCTGGGTCATGGCGCCGATGGTTGCCACCGCCCGAGAGGCGAAGTGGTTCGCCGGGCTCTGTGCCGAGCGTGGTCTCACTGCCGGAGCGATGATCGAGGTCCCGGCAGCTGCGCTGATGGCCGACAAGATCATGCCCCACCTCGACTTCGTTTCGATCGGGACAAACGACCTGACGCAGTACGCGATGGCGGCCGACCGGATGTCGCCGCAGCTCGCCTATCTCACTGATCCGTGGCAGCCCGCAGTGCTCCGGCTCATCAAGATGACGTGCGATGAAGGCAGGAAGACCGAGACTCCGGTCGGTGTCTGCGGTGAGGCCGCAGCTGACCCGCTGCTCGCGTGCGTGTTGACGGGCCTTGGAGTTAACTCCCTGTCTGCGGCATCGACGGCGTTGGCGGCGGTGGGCGCCCAGCTCGCCGAGGTTGATCTGGACACCTGTGTCCGCGCAGCGAAGGCTGCACTTGACGCCGAGGGCGCCACGGCTGCCCGGGATGCGGTCCGGGACATCATCCCGCTTCCGCAGGTGTAGGTCCAACAAGAAGGCCGTCCCGGAAACCGCGAGGTTCTGGGGCGGCTTTTCTGTCCGTGGGCGACCGGAGAATCCTGGTACCGGAAGATCCGAACTCAGTAGCTCAGCCTGGTTCCGTACACCGTTCCGAGGTCCACCAGGTCCGGGGTGGGTAGCTCGTCGTCGTGGAGAGACTCGTCGGCCGTGGCATAGGCGAGTGCGGAGGACACTTTCTCCCGCTCGTCGTCTGCGTCACTCATGAGGTAACCCGCGAGGAGAACTTCCCGGAAACGGTCACCGTCGGCAGCTGTACGTAAGGTGGACCGGGCGACGTAGCCGGAACCGGTTCCGAAGACTACTGCCGTATCCGGCGGACAGCTGACGACAACCTCTGACACACCGGCCTCCAGCATAGGGCAGATGGCCGGCCCGAGCAGTGCCAAGTCACCGGCCCGGAGAGCAACGTCGACCGCAGCCAACGTCGACCCGGGGAGCAGATCAGTGATGTCTTCGTTGCGAAGCGCAAGGACGGACGGTGTGATGGCTGAAAGCTGTCGGAGGAGAGCGCGGAGTGGTCCCCCGGAGGTGGCGACCGCGGTCCGGACCCCTGGATGGTAGAGGGCGAGGGCCCGGATGACCTCGACGTACCACCCATTCGGGGCGACGTCAGGGAGCGGACCTCCAAGGACAACCCACTCGGCGTCCTCGGCCCTGGTCACCGTGAGATCCCGGAGTTGTGCGAGTTGAATAGCATCAAGGGGCATCGCCGGATCTAGGAACTGCGTGGATTCGCCGGTGCTGTCTGTGATAAGGAACCGGGTCTGGATTGGGCCGGCAACCGGAACATAGTCGTGTGGTAGCCCCACGAGTCCGATCATTCGGAGGTACTGGCTGATCTCCGGCGCTGGGAAAATGGCGTGTGTCCGATGTCCGGCGAGGTAGGCCAGACGTGACACCGTCACCCCGCACCCTGCCGGGTAGGTGTCCACCTGCTGGAGCCGGAGGACATCACCACCGGTGAGAGGGACACCGATCACGCCTGACCGTTCGAGTACGGGGGTCGGAGTAACCGTGAGAATCACTCCGCGATCACGACCTCAATATCGCGTTCCCGAAGTGCATCAACGAAGGACCGGGGTGCCGCGGAATCGGTGATGACGACGTCGATGTCATCGACACTCGCGAAACTGACCATGTAGTCGCACCCCATCTTGGTCGCGTCGCAGAGGACGACGACTTTCCGTGCGTTGATGATCATCGACCGCTTCACAGCGGCTTCCTGACTGTCAGCCGTGGAGAGCCCATGGTCGAGTGTCAGGGCGTTGGTCCCGATGAACGCGACGTCCGCCCGCATGAGAGCGAGGGTCCGAAGTGCTGTGTCCCCGACGACCGCTTGGGTAATGGAACGGACAGATCCACCGAGGAGCTGAACTTCATCCAATCCGGCGGAAGCCATCTTGAGGGCGATTGGAAGGCAGTTCGTCACGATGGACCAGCGCGGGCCCATCGGATGGGCTGAAATGAGGTCAGCGAGTGCGGCGAGCGTCGTTCCGGCGTCCAGGAACATTCCGCCCTGGGGATCCGGTAGGTAATCGACGGCGGCGCGGGCGATGGCGGATTTGGCTGATGACGCACTCTTGGCCCGAACATCAACTGCTAACTCGGCCGTCTGGAAGTTCTGACTAGCGACAGCGCCACCGTGAACCCTGTGAACGGTTCCTTCACTGTCGAGTACCGCGAGATCTCGCCTGATGGTCTCCGCGGTCACCTCAAAGCGTTCTGCCAATTCGGTGACATTGACACGGCCCTCTACAGCGGTCAGTGACGCGATCTGCCTACGGCGTTCCTCTGCGTACATGGGTCCTCCTTGGTGCACGGCAGGAACCTGTTGTGGTGGGAACAGTGTTCCACCACTGGGAACAACGGCTGGATGATGAATACGTCGCGGGCATGATGATTGTTTCGGGTGCGACGTGGGGGAGGATCATCGACAGTCGGTGACTTGGCCTGCCTTTTTGATTAACTGTTCCAGTCTCCCACAAAAACGAAACAAACGGACGAAATAGGGCGCTGGTAGGAGAGCAAAACCACAAATTCACAGGCGTTCAGCAGGTGTCCTTTCGTGGAGAAGATATAGAAAACCACATATAATCGCAGCTTAACGGGAATATGTGGGATTCGGAAACCGGATTGGGGGAACCGGCTGGTGTTTTCTGAGAAACAGACAACAACCCCCCGATCGCGTGTAGTTGCCCGATATCGGCCTCGTGTCGCCTGGGGTCGTTTCCGGTGGTGGTTAGAGCTTACGGATGACCGAGACGACTTTGCCCATGATCTCAGCGTGGTCGCCGTTGATCGGCGAAAATGCGTCGTTGTGGGGGAGCAGCCAGACACCAGATGAATCGCGGTGGAACTCCTTGACGGTGGCTTCGCCGTCAATCATCGCTGCAACGAATTCACCCTGCTCGGCAACCGGTTGACTCCTGATAATGACCCAGTCGCCGTCGAGTATCGCCGCGTCACGCATGGACTCCCCGACGACCTCAAGCATGAAGAGCTCACCGTCTCCCACGAACTCCGTGGGGAGCGGATAATACTCCTGCACATTCTGTTCGGCGAGAATCGGGCTGCCTGCCGCGATGGCGCCGAGAGCGGGGACCATGCTGGTTTGAGCCTGATCTGTGGACTCCGGCTGCTGAACCTTCCGGGCCCGGCTCCGTGTCGGGCCGGGCATGTTGCGCACGTCCACGGCGCGAGGCTTGTTCGGGTCTCGGCGGAGGAAGCCCTTCTTCTCGAGTTCCTTGAGCTGATAGGCCACGGAGGAGGTGGATTGGAGGCCTGCGGCATCACCGATTTCGCGGATGCTCGGCGGGTAGCCACGTAGTACCACGGCATCCTGGATGACTTCGAGAATTCGGCGCTGTCGTGGGGAGAGTTCGGACGGGTCGTATTTTCTGGCGGTCGACATCTGGGTCTCCTGGTTGTCGTCGTGGTGTGGTGCGGGGCCTGTTGCTTGGTGGGAACGTGGGCCCGGAGGTCTTGGCCGCCGTGTCCTATAGGCCTTTGGGTTTGAGGTTTAGCTGGGACTCTGCGAAGCGGCCGGTGATTCCAGGTCGCCCCCAGCATTGTCTCCTCGCTGTCTCAGGCTTCTCTTCGGCGTTCGAACAGTTCGTTGAGGTGGTGAGGAAGTGGTGTTAATGGTGCACTCCACCCTACATAGTTTTGCACGATCTTAACACGCGTGTTCGAAAATTTGGGGCTGGGGCTAGACAATGTCCCGGTCGCCTGTTATAAATCGAACATACGGTCCAGTTCGAACACTTGAACGAAAACAATGTTCGAAAGGTCCGATGCTTCAGCTACGCTCACCGACATGACGAAGGAACAGAACGTGACCATCCTGAACGGCAATGTAGGAAACAGGGTATCCCGACGTCAGGGCAATGAATTCGCCAGATCTTCCGGTGCTTCCGCGGCCGCCGTTTGGAATGGCCAGTGTTGGCCCATCTCCCCGTATGGCGGTGGTGGCGTTCGAATCATAAAATGCGAATATAGAACACCCGGTCCAACTCCGCGGGAGCACTGCGATGACGGTGTTGGACGTGACGGCTGGGCTGTCGGACGTGCAGCGGGTCGGGGTGCAGCGTTGCGGACGTATCTCGCAGGAGCGCTTATCGGTAGCGCCCTGTTCGCGGGGCTGTTCATCTCCGCACCGTCCGGTGGTGCGCCCGCAGGGGAGGGGACGCAATCTTCCACGAGCTCCGTTGCGGTCCTGCGTTAGCCCTCGGCAGCGGTTCACTGATGCACCGCGTCCGAACTAGGATGGAGGTCCGAGGTCCGGCCCCAGAATCTCCGAGTTGATGAGGATCCGCCAGTGCACTGCCCCTTCTGTCACCAGTCAACGTCCCGAGTGATCGATTCGCGCACCGTCGACGGTGGTTCGGCGGTCAGACGGCGTCGTGAGTGCAGTAGCTGTCACGGTCGGTTCACGACCGTCGAGAAGGCTGTGCTGATGGTGGTCAAGCGAAACGGGGTGTCCGAGCCATTCAGCAGGGAGAAGGTTATCACCGGTGTACGGCGTGCGTGCCAGGGGCGGGATGTCTCTGACGACGCGCTCAAACGCCTCGCTCAGCAGGTGGAGGAGACCGTCCGTCAACACGGTAGTTCGCAGGTTCCGGCGAACACGATCGGGTTGGCGATCCTTAAGCCCCTTCGTGAGCTCGACGAGGTCGCATACCTGCGGTTCGCGTCGGTCTACAAGTCCTTCGAATCGGCCGGTGACTTCGAATCGGAGATCCGGTTGATGCGTCGTCGCTCCCGTGAAGCCTGAGGGGAAGAACGTTCTCAGCGGAGCCGATCAACTGCCTTCTGTATCCGCTTGAGACTCACCGGCCGGGGGGTTCCGAGCCGTTGTGCGAACAGACTCACCCGGAGTTCCTGGATCATCCAGCGGATCTCCTTCACCTCCGCTGTCTTCGCGCGGCCCGCCGGTAGCTTGCGCAGCTTGTCCTCGAGGTAATCGGCGGCCGCCTGTACGGTCTCCTGATTGTCCGCATCCCGGTCGGGTTCCTGTTCCATCGAATCGAGGCGGATCGCCATCGCCTCCAGGTATCGGGGGAGGTGCCTGAGATGGCTGATCCCGTGGATCGACACCGCATGATCCGGGACGAGGAAATCGAGCTGGGCGCGCATGTCCTCGATCGCCTCTCCGGTCCACCGGGACAGTTCGTCCGCGACCCGGTGATAGTCCACGAGTCCCGGTGCCAGGCCGGTGACCGCCTCCCGTACCCGTCGGGGAACCTCGGGTGCGACCTTGTCCACGAGTCCCCGGAAAGCATCGGGCTTCCGTACCGGCCCACCTGCCTCGAGCAGAGTATCCCGGATCGAGGCGACCCGCGCATCATTCACCAGCCCGTCGGCACCTCCGTGCGGATAGTTCTCGACGGCGACCCGCTGCTTCAACGGCAGGCCCTTGAGCATCTGCTTGGTCGGCACCTTTATCTCCCGCATGAGGAGGGTGAGCGTGGCTGTCAGCATTGACGAGTCCGCTGCCTGTTTTGTCGGCATGACCCGGACGGCGACTCCTTCAGGGGTGGCTACCAACGCAGGGTATGCAGTTACCTCCTGTCCGTCGACGTGGGTCAGAACCTCGGGCTCAATGTTGCCGATGGTCGTTGCATCCCAGTTTTTCGCCGCGGCCCGCTGGATACCCTTGCTGACACGGTTGACGGAGGCGTTGATCTGCTCCACATTGCGCTGCTTCAGAGCCCCGAGACTTCGGTCTCGGTCCACCACCCTTCCCCGTTTGTCCACTGCCGCAAAACTGATACGGAGATGCTCCGGCAGGTTCCGGGGACGGAAATCGGTATCGTTGATGCCGGTCCCGCCGAGACCACGGAGGACATCAGCGAGTTGACCGCAGATCGTTCCCGAGTAGGGGCGGAGCAGGGGAAGAGCACGCTCGGCGAAATCTGGCGCCGGGACAACGGATCGGCGGAGCGCCTTAGGCAGGGTCCGGATCAGCTCAGTCACCAGCTCCCGGCGTACGCCCGGCACCAGCCAGTCGAATCCCGCGTCCGATACCCCGGCGAGAAGGGGGATCGGGATCCGGACGGTGACTCCGTCATCATCGGCCCCGGGTTCGAAGTGGTAGGTCAGCGCGTAATCGAGGCTGCCCTGACGCCAGAAATCGGGGAATGCCTCCTCGTCGATGCCGTGGCTTCCCTCATTGATGAGCGCGTTGGGATCGAAGTTGAGGAGTTCCGGGTCGCTCCGGCGGGTCTTCTTCCACCAGGAATCGAAGTTCCGGCCGGTGGTCACGGTCTCTGGTAGGCGGGCATCGTAGAACTCGAAGAGCGTGTCCTCGTCGACGACGATGTCGCGACGGCGTGCCTTGTCCTCGAGGCCGGCGGCGTCCTCGAGCATCTCGCGGTTCTCGTGGAAGAAACTGTGGTGGGTCGTCCAGTCGCCGTCGATGAGCGCGTGCCGGATGAACATGTCCCGGGCCGCGGTCGGATCAACGCGGTGGTACGGCACACTCCGATCCGCGATGATTGTGACCCCGTAGAGCGTTGACTTCTGGTGGACCATCGCCGCCGTCCGCTTGGCCGACCAGAACGGTTCCGAATAGGAGTGGCGCAGCAGATGCGGCGCGATTCGCTCGACAGCCTCGGGCTCGATTCCTGCCACATCACGGGCCCACAGCTTTGAGGTTTCGACGAGCTCCGCAGCCATGACGAACTGCGGCGGCTTCCTGGCGAGGGCTGAGCCGGGGAACACCATGAACTTTGTTCCGCGGGCGCCCTGGAACTCCCGGGAATCGCCGATCCTCATGCCAATGTGGGAAAGGAGACCGGAGAGTAACGCGGTATGAACGGAACGGGGGTCGGTCTTTGTCGCCACGTCCTCGGCCGCAGTCCACCCGAGTTGTTTGGCGACACCACGCAGTTGCCTGACCAGATCGAACCATTCGCGGATCCGGACGTAGTGGAGGAACTCCTTCTTCATCCGTTTCCGGAATGCGTTTCCGCTCACTTCGTCGCGTGTGTCGTGGAGGTAGCCCCACAGCTTGAGGTAGCCGAGGAAATCCGAGGTAGTGTCCTTGAACCGAGCGTGCGACTGATCGGCTTGTGCCTGGTGATCGAGGGGCCGTTCCCGGACGTCCTGGATCGTGAGTGCTGCGACGATGACGATGACCTCGTGCAGGCAACCGAGCTTCTCCGCTTCGACGAGCATGCGGGCCATGCGGGGATCGACCGGGATACGGGCGAGTTGTCGGCCCACCGGTGTGAGCTCGGGTGCGCCGTTGTCTTCGCCCTCGGCTAAGGCTCCGAGTTCGTGGAGAAGCAGAAGACCGTCGCGGACAGACCTGTTGTCAGGTGCCTGGATGAACGGGAAGTCGGTGATGTCCCCGAGCCGGAGGGACGCCATCTGCAGGATCACGCTGGCCAGGTTCGTCCTGAGGATTTCCGGATCCGTGAACTCCGGTCGGGTGGTGAAGTCGTCTTCCGAGTAGAGGCGGATGGCGACGCCGTCCGCGACGCGTCCACAGCGGCCGGACCGTTGGTTAGCGGAAGCCTGCGAGATCGGTTCGATGGGAAGGCGCTGCACCTTCGTCCGGACGGAGTAGCGCGATATCCGGGCCAGACCGGTGTCGACGACGTAGTGGATTCCGGGGACAGTCAGCGAGGTTTCGGCGATGTTGGTGGCGAGGACGATCCTGCGGCCTCGGTGGCTCGAGAACACCCTGTGCTGTTCGGCGTTGGAGAGCCGGCCGAACAGGGGAGTGACCTCCACACCCCGCCATCGGCGCCCTTCGATGGCCTCCATCGCATCCCGGATGTCGCTTTCCCCGGCAAAGAAACAGAGGATGTCACCGGGGCCAATGGTCATGAGCTCCTCGATGGCGTCGAGAAGCCCATCGAGTGGATCCTGGTCGACGGTCTTACCGTCTACCTCGAACTCGAGGGGCCGGTACCGGATCTCGACCGGGAAGGTCCGGCCCGATACTTCGATGATCGGGGCGGGTCTTCCCCCGGCGTCGTGGAAGTGCTCCGCGAATGCCTCGGGATCGATGGTCGCCGAGGTGACGATGACCTTCAGGTCCGGCCGTCGAGGGAGCAGCTGCTTGAGATACCCGAGGAGGAAGTCGATGTTGAGACTGCGTTCGTGGGCCTCGTCGATGATGATCGTGTCGTAGGCGTAGAGGTACCGGTCACGTTGCATCTCGGCGAGGAGAATACCGTCGGTCATCAACTTGACCGATGTCGATGCCGAGACCCGGTCATCGAAGCGGATGGCGTAGCCGACGGACTCGCCGACGCTCTGCTCGAGCTCATCGGCGATCCGTTCTGCCACGGTCCTGGCAGCCAGACGCCTCGGCTGTGTGTGTCCAATGAGCCCACGCCGTCCGCGGCCCAGTTCGAGGCAGATCTTCGGGATCTGGGTGGTCTTGCCGGAACCGGTTTCCCCGGCGATGATCACCACCTGGTTGTCCCGGATTGCGTCCGCAATGTCCTCGCGCCGCGCGGTAACGGGGAGTTGGGCCGGGAAAGTGATGGCGGGGATCGCCGCAACCCGGGCAGCCATCTTCACCTGTGCGGTACCGATGTCACGCGCGATAGCGTGCAACGCCTGGGGGGAGCGTGCCTTACGGAGTCTCCGACGGAGGGATCTCTCATCGGCGAGGGACACGTCGTGGAGACGTTCGGTGAGGTCCTTCTTCGATGGGGCGGTGGCCTGGGGGCTGGAGTCAGTCGTTGTCATCACTAGGGGTTCATCTTAACCGGGTGCGGAGTCGCGGGCGGTGGCGGTGGCGGTGAGGGGAGGGTGTTGTCAATCGGCATCTGTGGCGTGTGGCATTGACGTGCCGCTGAGCCCGGACACGGTTTCCGTGTAGGCGGAGCGGATGAGTTCGCCGAGTTGCTGGAACTCCTCCCGCCGTGCCGAGGATGCGCGGTAAGCGAGCCCGATGGTCCGGTGCGCGTCGATCCCCGGGGCGAAGTGTGCGACGGCAAGGCCGGGGCGGTTACATTCGGAGGGGATCGCGCTGACCGGGACCAGTGTCGTTCCCAGCTCGCCGGCCACACACTGCATCACTGTCGACAGACTTGCCGCGCGGGTCGTCGCTGTTCCCGGTCCTGAGGAGATCGGAGAGAAGTCCGGGCTCTGGCAGAGATCGATGATCTGGTCCCGTAAGCAATGGCCATCATCAAGGAGCAGGAGGTTCAGTTGCCTGACCTCCGGGAGAGTCACGTCCTCGCGGCCCGCCAGCGGAGAGGTCTCCGGCACGACGATGGCGAAATTCTCATCGTAGAGAGCATCGGTCGCGAGCCCGGTCCCCGCTACGGGAAGCGCGACCACGGCGCAGTCGATTTGTCCGTCCCGGAGTTGTTCGAGCAGGTGTTTGGTCTGGTCTTCGATGATGCAGGGTTGGAGATCGGGTAGCTCCGAGGTGACGTGCCGGAGGAGCCTCGGAAGGATGTACGGGGCGACGGTCGGGATCATTCCGAGCGCCAGTGGACCGGTGAGGCTTCCGCAGGCTCCACGAGCCATGGCGAGAAACGTCTCTGCGGCGTCGAGGGTCGCCTTCGCGGATGGAAGCAGTTCCTCACCCGTCGGGGTGACGATCACGCGCCGGGTGGAGCGCTCGATCAGCTGTACCCCCAGTCCGGTCTCGAGCGCCACCAGTGCCTGGGACAGACTCGGTTGAGAGATCGACAGTTTCGCTGCAGCCGTCCCGAAGTGGCGGTTTTCGGCGATGGTGACGAATGTTCGCAACTGCGCGAGTGTCGGGCGGTACTCTTTATTGCTCATACCTATCACTATATAACACACCCTAAAGATAAACCTTTTGACGTGCCGGATGGATCCGGGCATACTCGACTGTGTTCGACACCGGCAGGCAGAAGACAGTCGCTCAGCCGGTACATCGGGCCGCTGAAAGAACTGACAATCGTTCACTGAATCACTACCAGGAGGCATGACATGGCATTGCTGACCATCGGCGACAAGTTCCCGGAGTTTTCACTTACCGCACTCAAGGGCGGTTCCCTCCACGACGTGAAGGCCAACCAGCCCGAGGATTACTTCGAGACCATTACCAATGACTCGTACGCGGGCAAATGGAAGATCTTCTTCTATTACCCGAAGGACTTCACCTTCGTCTGCCCCACCGAGATCGCCGCTTTCGGCAAGCTCGACGAGGAATTCCAGGACCGCGACACGCAGGTTCTCGGCGGTTCCGGCGACAATGAGTTCTCCCACTTCAACTGGCGTGCCACCCACCCCGAGCTGAAGACCGTTCCGTTCCCGATGTTCGCCGACATCCGCCACGACCTGATGCGCGCACTCGGTGTCGAGAACGCTGAGGGTGTTGCCGACCGTGCCACCTTCATCGTTGATCCCGACGGAATTATCCAGTTCGTCTCCGTCACCCCGGATGCTGTCGGCCGTAACGTCGACGAGGTTCTCCGCGTCCTCGATGCGCTCCAGTCCGAAGAGGTCTGTGCCTGCAACTGGCAGAAGAACGATCCCACGAAGACCATCGACAAGATGGACGTCCTGAAGGAGGAGCTCAAGTAAATGTCGATCGATAACCTGAAGTCCGGACTTCCTGAGTACGCCAAGGATCTGAAGCTCAACCTGAGCAGCCTTGCCCGCAGCACCGAGCTCAGTGAGCAGCAGCTCTGGGGCACCTTCCTCGCCTGTGCTGCGGCAACCCGCAACGACACCGTCTTCTCCGAGATTTCCGAGGAGGCCTCGAGCCACCTCTCGGACGAAGCTGTGGAGGCTTCCCTCGGTGCCGCATCCATCATGGCGATGAACAACGTCGCCTACCGTGCCAAGGAATTCCTCGGCGACGACTACAGTCAGGTCAAGATGGGCCTGCGGATGAACATCATCGGTAAACCCGGCGTCGACAAAGTCGATTTCGAGCTATGGTCCCTGGCTGTCTCCACGATCAACGGCTGCCCGGACTGCACCATGGCCCATGACAAGACCGTCCGTGGCGAAGGACTCACCAAGGAACAGGTCTTCGAGGCGGTCAAGATCGCCGCGACGATCTCCGGTGTCGCCCAGGCCGTCCAGATCGAGGCCGCCCGCTAGGAAGGCGGTCAGTCGGTTCCCGCGTCGCACGATGTGGATCCCCGTTCCGGTTTCCTTCGGGTCAGGGTCGGGGATCCGTCGTGTGCTGCGGGGCGGCGGCAGCGCGCCGCCACTGGTACCGGTCGGGTCAACCCATGCGGGGGGAGTCAGACCGAAAACAGGCGCTATTCCGCTGCATAACTACTATTATAGTTTTTCATGTCTATCAATGTCGTCGCAGTTGATGACCATGATGTCGCATTGGTTGGTATCCGGTGCGTCCTCGAGGAATCCGATGAGTGCAATCTGGTCGGAGGTTTCCCGAACGTCGACTCCCTAACGGAGTTTCTCCGTGCGCCCGACGCACCACCAGTCGATCTCGTACTCCTGGATCTACGGCTCGGAGACGAATCCGATCCATACATGAACGTCGTGCGTCTGCGGCAGTGCGGGCTCAAGGTCCTCGTGTTCTCCGCAATGGAGAGTCCTTTCTTCATGCGGCGGGCACTCCTGGCTGACGTCAACGGGATGGTTCAGAAGTCCGTGGATTCGGCGGAACTGATCGGTGCGATCAAGATAGCCGCCGCCGACGACACCTACGCCACCAGTGATTGGGCATCACTGATCGACTCGGACCCACTTGCGGAGGCGATCGACCTCACTGAACGGCAACAGGAGATCCTCGTTCTCTACGCGAGCGGGATGACCGCGGATTCCGTGGCCCGGGCCACAGGCTTGAAGGCGCCGACAGTTCAGGACCACCTGAACCGAATCCGCCGTAAGTACGTCGATGCCGGACGCGCTGCAGTCACCAAGGTAGAGCTCTACCGCCGTGCCCAGCAGGACGGCTATATTCGGGGTCCCCTGGACCACTGACACCGACCATGCCGCACTCGTCCTCCGACAGCACGACGTGTGCTCCCCGGAATACCGCCCCGCCGGTACCGCATCCAGTGGATGACTCCCCCGATCCTGCCGAGGGGCTCTTCTCATCCGCTCCCTCGCACCGGGGAAGCCGGATCTCCGAGGAATTTCTCGCCCGTCTCGCCCGCCACCAGGATGCAGAGGTGTCGGTTCTGCGGATAACGGCTCTGGTCACGGGCATCTCCCTGCTGCTGCATCTGGTGGCCTCGTATACGTCGCGGACCACGACGGGTAGCGGAGGCGTCGGTGGTGATCCTCTCGTCGCAGGGGCGTACGCGATCTTGGTGGGCTGCGCCCTGGTCCAGCTGGTGGCCTGTTTCTCCGAGCGTGCCTTCGCCTACCGGCTCGCCATGGCGGCCGGCGGAGGTATCTACTTGCTGATGCTGACGATCGACGTGACCCTGTTCTTTTCCCGGGGGCATTCACGGCTTGAACCGGTGCACCTGGGGGACTACTGCGGGATTCCGGCAATCATGATCGCGGCGGCCCTCGGTCTGCCTCTGGGCTTCATTCTCGCCCTCATAATGACTGCGGTGTCGGCGATTGCGAACAACCAGGTCAGCACGCCGGTCCTCCAGCTGTTGTCGGTAGGACACGGTTGGATCGTGCCTCTGCCTTTCTTCGTCGCCTTCACCATGGGCCTCAGAGCGGCTCGGCGACTGGACGCGAGGATCAGCCGCGCGCATCGGGAGATCTTGTGTGAAATCCGTTCTCGGGAACTGCGTGAGACTGAAGCCCAGTTCCTCGCTCACATCCATGACACGGTTCTCACGCTCCTACGCGCGGTGGCATCCGGTGGCCTCCCACCGGACAAGGACGTCATCCTGTCCCATCTCGCTCCAGCAGAGGTCCCAACCCCGGAGACCGGGATACCCGTCGCTGAGGCTGTCCGGATGGTGCGTGAGGTCGTGATGGAAGCTGCTCCGGGCAGCAGAGTCATCGTGACCGAGAAGCCGCTGCCAGTCGGTGCAGGACTACCCGGTCAGGTGGTCACGGCCATCTGTGGCGCGGTAGGTGAAGCGGCACTGAATTCGATCCGCCATGCGCAGACCGATGACCGGCGCTGCATGATTAGCTGGAACACAATCAGAGGCGAACTCAGTGGGTTCCGGGTGGAATTCATCGATGACGGCATCGGTTTCGATCCTGCTTCCGTCCCGGAGAACCGCGCCGGCGTCAGGGTATCTATCACCAGGCGCGTCGCCGCAACCCCCGGATGCTCCGTCGATGTCCGTTCCAGTCTGGGCTCAGGTACCCGGGTCACGCTCAACTGGCGCCGCCGCCCGGGCCGGGCCCTTGCGGACGCGGGCAACCGGGAAGAGCCTGCTCTGCCTCCGCTATACCGACTGACCGGCATGTACATCACCCACAGCCCGTGGTTCGCGCTGGTCGCAATCACGATATTCACCGGTATTTCACTCGTCGATGAGAGATGCGCCCATGGCCTCCCGTGGGCGATCGGGATCGCCGCACTGATCACCTCGGTATTCGCGGTGACCTCCGGAACCACCGAGAAACTGGGGGGCCGGGCCACCGCGATCGTCGTCCTCTCCGTCATGGTGATGGTCATTGCTGGTGCATTCACCGGTACCAGATCTACCGACGCGTGGCCCGCCGGGTGGTGGGTGTACGCCACACAGGTTTCACTCCCGCTGTTGGCAATCCGGTGCCGGGCCGGTATCGCCTTGGCCACGACGTTCGTCTGCGCGGCGTTCGTCCGCGCACTGGTGCTGGCTGGTACCGAGGTCCAGGGAGCGGACACGGGCATCCTCATATTCACGGCGACAACCATCACCGGGGCGTTGGTTCCAGTGCTCGTTCGGCGGGCCACTGCGGGATTCCCGGTTGCCGTCGAGGCGACGCGAATGCGAAGTGCGGGACTGTCCCGGGACACCACCCGGTCAAGCTATCTCGGGGAAAGCTGCGAATGGGTCGGTGACCTCGTCCGTGTCATCCTGGATGACGCACGCCCGGAGGCCGACAGGCGGAGGGACGCGAAGCGCCTCGAACTGAGGCTCCGGGACGCGATCAGATCGCCCCTGCTTGATCGTCCGCGGGTGAATCGGGCTGTCTGGGAGGCCAGATCGAGGGGGGTGCGGGTCGTGCTTCTCGACGAGCGGTCAGAGTCCACTTCTCTCCTTGGTGTGCCCGGAGGGGACCCGGATTCGGAGTGCGCCGTGCTCGTCGGGGTTCGTTCGGCCGCAGCTGAGATCATCGACTCAGCTGTCGACGGACAGGTCACCGTCCGGCTGCTGCCGGAGGGGAGAACGAACCTCGCGACGGTCGTCTCGGACGCCCGCGGCGAGGTTCACTACGTCACGTTCGACTGCGAGGGGCAGGCCACCACACGCCGCATGCAGGCGGGTGACTAGTTGTGCTCGAGGGCCAGCTCCGCGAAGCGCACCTCACCGGCGGCATCTGAGGCATCCAGGTCGATGGCCGCGACAAAGGCGAAGGCGTTGTCGCCCTCGGGATCCTTGAGGATCTGCCGGACCGTCCACAGTCGGCCCTCCTGGGCCACCCGGAAAAACTCGGGCCCCCGGGCTGCGGGACCGGTATCCATGTCCGCGTACTCCTCGAAGTACGCGTCCATACCTGCTCCGAAGTCCGGAGGGTTGTCGAGGTACTCCGTGAATTCCATGAGCTGATCCTCCTTCTCGTAGGCGAACAGCTCCACAAGCCGAAACATGGCGTTACGCACCATGATCGTGAAGGCCCGACGGTTGGCGGTGAGCGCTGTCGGGTCCTCAACACCGTAGGCCAGCTCGCGCTCCAGGGTTTCCCGGGATACCGGGGCGTCCGGATCGGCCAGCTGTGCCCATTCATCGACGAGTGAGGAGTCAACCTGCCTGATCATCTCACCCAACCAGACGATGACATCCTCGAGTTCCTCCGGTGTGTGCTCGGGAGGCACTGACTGGCGCAGGGTGCGCCACGCGTCGGTCAGGTACCTCAGAACCACACCTTCGCTACGTGCGAGGCCGTAGGTAGCGATGAGATCTGAGAAGGTCATGCCGTGCTCGATCATGTCACGGACGACGGACTTCGGACGCAGCTCGAACTCCCTGACCCACGGGTGGCCCTCCGCGTAGGACTCGTAGCCCGCTTCGAGCAGTTCCTCGAGTGGCTTCGGCCAGCTGATGTCCTCGACGATGGACATTCGCTCCGTGTAGTCCACACCCTCGGATTTCAGGGCCGCGATCTCTTCGCCGCGCGCGGTGCGTTGCTGCGCGATCAGGAGCTGACGGGGGTCGTCGAGGATCGACTCGAAGACACTGATGATATCGAGGACGTAGGTGTTCGAATCGGGGTCGAGCAAGTCGAGTGCGGCCAATGCGAAGGGAGCCAGTGGCTGGTTGAGTGCGAAGTCCCGTTGGAGATCCTCGGTGAGGTGCCAGTGACGCCCGGTAGTATCCGGCCCATCAGGAACCTGCTGGACGATTCCTGCCGACACCAGACCACGGAACAACTCGATCGCCGTCAGGATATCTTCGTTCTGTTTCCGGCGGGTGTCGTGGTTGTCCCGCAGGAGGTGGTGCATGTGCGCGAATCCGTCGCCTGGCCGCGCGATGACATTGAGCAGCATCGAGGTGGAGATTCGGAACTGACTGCTCAGTGCCTCCGGTTCTGCGGTAGTCAGCCGCTGGTACGTCTTCTCCGTCCAGCTGACCTCACCCGGACGGGCAGCCTTCTTGCGTAGTTTCTTAAGTTTCTTGGGATCACTCCCGGCCCGCTGCCGCAGGCGGTAGTTCTCTATCTCATGTTCCGGTGCCTCCACGACGACGTGCCCGATCGTGTCGTACCCGGCGCGCCCCGCGCGCCCCGCGATCTGGTGGAACTCACGGGACTTGATCATCCGTTGGTTCGTCCCATCGAACTTCGACAGGCCGGTGAGTAGGACTGTCCGAATCGGGACGTTGATTCCCACTCCCAGGGTGTCGGTACCGCAGATCACCTTGAGGAGACCGGTCTGCGAGAGCTTTTCCACGAGACGCCGGTACTTCGGCAGCATCCCTGCATGGTGCACACCGATGCCCTTGCGGAGCAGTTTCGACAGCGTGCGGCCGAACGTGGTGGTGAAACGGAAGTCCCCGATCTCGGCGACGATTCGTTCCTTGGTCTCCTTGTTGATGATGGACATCGATGTCAGTGCCTGCGCGCGCTCGATCGCTTCCCGCTGAGCGAAATGAACGACGTAGACGGGTGCCTTATTCTCCTGAATGAGAGTTTCGATGGTCTCGTGGACCGGCGTGTACACATAGGAGAATTCGAGTGGGACAGGACGCTCGCTCCCCGATACCAGCTCGGTGTCCCGGCCGGTACGCCGGGTCAGGTCCGCTTCGAGCCACGCCGTGTCGCCGAGTGTCGCAGACATGAGGAGGAACTGTGCCCTGGGCAGTTCGAGCAGGGGCACCTGCCAGGCCCAGCCGCGGTCCGGCTCCGAGTAGTAGTGGAACTCGTCCATGATGACTTGGTCGATGTCGGCGTCCGCTCCGTCGCGCAACGCAATGTTGGCGACGATCTCCGCCGTCGCACAGATGATCGGCGCCCCGCTGTTGACGGTGGCATCGCCGGTCATCATGCCCACGGACTCGGGGCCAAAGATGTCACAGAGAGCGAAGAACTTCTCACTCACCAGTGCCTTGATCGGAGCGGTGTAGAAGGTCCGTTGTCCCCGGGCGAGGGCAATGAAGTGCGCTGCCGTGGCCACCAGGGACTTACCGGAGCCGGTGGGGGTCGCCAGGATCACGTTGTTACTGGCCAGGATCCCGAGCGCCGCTTCCTCCTGGGCCGGATACAGTTGTATCCCCTTGTCCCTGGTCCACCCGGTGAAGGAATCCCAGATGCAGTCGTCGATGAGGGATTCGGGGACATCGGACAGGTCGGGGAGAATCTGGGTGAGGGTCACGTCCTCCAGCGTAACCGGACGGCCCGGACCAACGCCATTGGCAGTATCGGTCAGGAATCCCGATCGTCGGGGCCCGGTGCCGGATCTTCGCCGTCCCCGGAGATATCGGAGGAATCGTCCTCTCCATCCCGGGGATCCGCCGGTTTGTCGACGGAAGCGAGAAATCTCTCGAACTCCTCTGCGAGGGCATCAGCATCCGTGGCTTCCGTGGCGCCGGGGAGTAGTGCTTCGGGATTGTCCTCGCGGTAGGACTCGATTTCCTCGTCGTAGCTCTGCTCAAGGGACTGGACCATGGCGGCGATCTCTCCGGAATCATCGACCTGTTCCCGGAGGAGTGTCATCATCTTCGCCGAGTCCTGTTCGAGACTACCCAACGGAAGGGACAGTGACCCGGCCGTTTCCACCGCTCGCAGGAGCTTCAACGTAGCCTCGGGATAATTTGACGCCGCGATGTAGTGGGGGACGTGCGCCGTGAATCCCGCGACAGACCGTCCCTTCGATCCCAGCACGTACTCGAGCTGGAGGGAAGCTGAGCCCGGCAGCGTCATATTGCTGTTCACCCGGAAGTGTCGGCGCGTGATCTCATCTGCGGTACCGTGCGCGGTGACGAGTAAAGGTCGGGTGTGGGGGACCGTCATCGGCGCCGAGTACAGGCAGATCGTCCGGCTGACGTTGAATCGTTCTGAGAGATCGATGACGGCATCCGTGAAGGCGTTCCACCGCATGTCGGGTTCTGGTCCCGCCAGCAGCAGAAACGGGTTGCCCGCAGAATCTCGCATGGCGTAGAGCCCGAGCGTGAGTTCGTCCATGCCGACGACCTCGTGGTTGGAGATCCGGACCGCGGGACGGCGTGACCGGTAGTCAATCAGTTCGTCGTTGTTGAACGCCGCCACAGGGCTGTTCTCCAGGGAACTCAACAGGTGACTGGCGGAGGAGTCCACGGCCTGACCCGCGTCCGCGTAGCCCTGCAGGGCCACCACGAGAGTGGTTCCGTTTTTCGGCTTCATCTCGGGCGCGGGGTACTCCAGCTCATACATGCGGCGGCTGTTGTCCTGCATGTGTGTTTCTCCTTCGTACGTCGGTGCGCTCGTCCTCCGGCCAGTGGCCGATTTTCCCGCAGACCCTGCTGAGGGATGCTCCATATCCGTCAACATGATTCGGCGGGAGGATATTCCGGGTGGAATTACCCGGATGTCGTTTCGCCGAGACCGTCAGTGGTTCCACCGGCCCATCGCGATCGCAGTCCTCCACCGCATCCACTGAGTTCACCGCATCCACCGTGGCGCGAGAAAATCAGGGTAATAGAGACTGACCCATAAGGATACACCGCTTCGTACTTCATCCGCCATGACAGTGATCGTCGGCTGTGCATGGCCGCTCCGGTAGGGCCCAGCGCGTACGTCGTGGTCTCGGGTGAAGGCACCGAGGAGCGCAGCGTGCCACCCTCGGCGTCATGACAGAAACACTATCCATGCCGGCCGACCTCATCGCGAGTATCCCCGCATTCCTGGGTTTCTACCCGAGCAACTCGCTGGTCATGGTGGCCCTCAATCCCCGTTCGACGCAGCCGGGGTGTTCCCGGATCGGTCCAATCACCAGGGCGGACATCACCGACGGCGATTCGGTCACCGCGACGCTCGGAGCACTGTGCGATGTGGGTGCCACATCGGCATTCGCCTTCTTCATTGGGGAAGGAAAGAACGGTGATATCCCCGACAGAGAGACTGCAGCCCTCCTCCACCAGGAGGCGTCCGACCGGAACATCCGGATCCTCGGGGTGTGGTGGGTGCCGTGCATCTTGTCAGGTACCCCGTACCGGATTCTCTTGGACACCACGGGGTCGAACTCACACGATGATGACGGTGGGTGGGAGAGCGGTGTTATCCCGGATATCGCCGCCAATGCTGCGGTACGTCAACTGGTTTCCGGCGGTGGAATGCTACCGGCGGTGGACAGGGGAGAGGCCCTGGAGTTTTTCGCCCGGACCACGGTAGGTCTGCCCGTTGACGTCGTCGAGCGAATCACCAGAGGTGTGGTGGATCGCGGCACCGGGATAGTTGATGCACTGTGTGATGATCATCGGAGTTCTGATTTCCGGATGTTCCTCGCCGATTTCGTCGAGGGCCTGATCGATGAGACGCGTCGGTTGCTTGCCGAAGGGGAGAACCTGTTGAAGAAAAAAGATTTGCTTTCCGGCGCGGCCCGACTCGTCGCTCACACCAAGGCCAGGGATGTTGTACTCGGAGTCGCGACCGGACCGGAGGTTGCTCCCCCGCTGGCCGAGCTCATGCTCGCTGTGGCACGGACTTTCAGCGGCGACATCCGGTGCAATGCGCTGTGCGTTTATACCGTTGCGGTGATCGCGTGTGGCCGGACCACGAGGGTCTGGTCCGCGCTCCGGAACTCGTACGAGGAGAATCCGTCACACCGGTTGACCGGTTTGTTGCTTTCCGCTTACGGGCGTGGACGCTTCGATCTCATACTCGAAAGCTGCCGTTGATATGGCTGTGGGGCCGACCGATCAGGTCGGCCCCACAGCCCGGTCCAGCGCGAATCAGCCCAGGCGTTCCAGGCGGACCGCGTGTCCGAGATCCTGATCCACGGTGACGCTGTTTCCGTCCAGGGTGAGAGTGACGACCCCATCGGTGTTCGTGACCTCAACCTCGGTGCCGATCGTGATCCCGGCATCGATGAGGGCCTTCAGCTGTTCCACATCGACCTGGAGGATCTCGTTGTACTGCAGTACCCGACACGTCAGTGTCTGATCCTGAGGAAGGTCGACTGCTCGTTCCCCGAACGCGACCTCCTTCGCGTTCTCGACACCAAGCTCCTTCAGCCCCGGAATCGGATTGCCGAAGGGGCTCGAGCAAACGTCATCGAGTACGGCGACGAGCCGCTGCTCGACCTCAACACTCATGACATGCTCCCACCGGCATGCTTCTGCGTGGACCTTGAGGATGTCCAAGCCGATCATATCGGTGAGGAGACGTTCCGCGAGTCGGTGTTTGCGCATGACCGCTATGGCGGTCGACCGGCCGATGTCCGTCATCTTGAGGCTCCGGTCAGGGGCGACGTGGACGAGTCCGTCGCGCTCCATCCGGGCCACGGTCTGACTCACCGTGGGACCAGACTGCTCGAGGCGCTCCGCGATGCGTGCGCGCAGTGGGACGACGCCTTCTTCCTCCAACTCGTAGATGGTGCGGAGATACATTTCAGTGGTGTCGACCAGGTCCTTCACGGAGATAACGCCTTTCCTCAGGTTTTAATGTGCCCGATAGATAAATATAATTATGCCGTATTCACTTCATCGAGCACCGGAAGTCCGACGGAGCCAGGACCACGTTCGGTGGTTGGTCTGGACGTCTACTACCGTCGCATACCGATCAACGAGAAAAGGGACCATGTTGTTCCCGTGGGACAGCGTGACTACCCCCGCTGTCCCCCACGTGTTGCCGGTTCTCACGGTTCCATGCGGCGAGCGGGAGTACCGCCTCGGTACAAAATCAAGAAGTGAAGCTGGTTATGAACCGGACCTCCGGCGGATATCCGTTATCGAACTAGCGTACCGTTTCGTAGGGAGAAGTGGGGCAGACGTGCGATGAATGAGGCGGAACTCGACAGTCCAGGGACTCAGTTTGCGTAGGCGCGGAGCTTGTCCGCACGTTCCCCGTCGCGGAGTTTGCTCATCACCTCGCGTTCGATCTGACGGACCCGCTCCCGGGACAACCCGAAGCGCCTGCCGATCTGATCGAGTGTTCGGGGCACGCCGTCATCGAGTCCGTACCGCAGCCGGATGACCTCTTGCTCACGGACCTCCAACGATGCGAGCACCGCGCGGACGTCTGAGTGCCGGAGGGAAGCGACCACCGCTGCTTCGGCATCGGTCGCATCGGAATCCTCGATGAAATCCCCGAGCGGCGCCTCCTCATCGGCACCAACGGGCATATCGAGGCTTACTGGGTCTCGGGACTGCCGGAGGAGCATCTCGATCTTGGACTCGTCGATGCCACTCTCCTCGGCGAGCTCCTCGTTGGTGGCTTCGCGTCCGAGGCTCTGGTAGAGCTCGCGCTTGATCCGGGAGAGCTTGTTGACCTGTTCGACCAGATGAACCGGGAGACGGATGGTGCGGGACTGGTCCGCCATGCCACGGGTGATCGCCTGACGGATCCACCAGGTCGCATACGTGGAGAACTTGAACCCCTTGGTGTAATCGAACTTCTCCATCGCGCGGATGAGACCGAGGTTGCCCTCCTGGATGAGATCAAGAAGGGGCATTCCGCGGCCCGTGTAGCGTTTCGCCAGACTGACCACGAGGCGCAGATTGGCCTCGAGCAGGTGCGACCGAGCCTGTTTTCCCTGCTTAGACAGGACCTTCAAATCACGCTTCATCGCCCGCGTCAGCTTCTTGCCGGGGTCTGCGAGCAGATGGTCGGCGTACAGGCCGATCTCGATGGTTTGAGCCAGATGCACCTCGTCTTCGGCAGTGAGGAGTGCCGTTTTCCCGATTCCGTTGAGATAGACGCGGACCAGGTCAGCTGACGGATTGTCATTGGTCTGGCCCCGACGTGATCCGCGGTCGGGCTCCTCGACATCGATGCCCTGCTGGGACGTGGTCGTCATACTGGCCTCCTGCTTTCATCGGGTTCTCAATCCGTTTAACGGACAAGGTGCTGGGATAGTTCCCGGAGACTCCGGGGGTCAGTATCTGCAGGTTGGCAATACGGAATCTCGTAATTCAGCAGTCGACGAGGACGGTGAACGGCCCTTCGTTGACGGAGGAGACCCGCATCATCGCCCCGAACCGGCCCTCGGCGACGGTGATCCCCCGGGCACGGAGACCTTCCGCGATGGCGGCGATCACCGGCTCGGCCTCGTCACCGGGGGCGGCGTCGGACCAACTCGGCCGACGCCCCTTCGCGGTGCGCCCCTGGAGCGTGAACTGGCTGACGAGGAGGACCGGAGCATCGACCGACTCCACGGATTCCTCGTCCGGCAGGATCCGCAGCTCGGCGATCTTCCGCACCATGGTCTCAACCCGTGAGGGATTCTCGCCGTCGCCGCGGGCGACGCCGACGAGAGCGAGCAGTCCGCAGGTGTCCGGGCAGTTGATCTCACCCACCACCTGATTGTCGACGGCGACGCTGGCACGGGAAACTCGGGTCAGAACAGCTTTCAAGGAATCCTCCTTCGAACTACCGGGGCACCTCGTGTGCCTCGTCGTCGCTGACGGTGATGTCCGCGGGCAACACGATACCGTGACGGATGAGATCCACGACCGCGGCGGTGGCCTCGGGGAGAACCAGGGAGAAATCCAGTCCCCGTGCGGCGCAGTAGAGTTCCACCGTTTCCGCGAGGCTGAGGCCCTCCGGGTGGAGCCCGGAGAGGATCGCCAGCAGGTGTTCGTCGATGTCGTGGGTGAACCGTGGCCCCTCGGTCCGGCTGATGCGGAGGGCCGCTGGGCGGAAACCCCGACACGCTTCGTCATCGGTGGTGCGGACATCCTCCACGGCGACCCCGGGACGCACCAGGAACCGGGAGTCCGCCACCTCGTCGGCTGTCCTGCCCCGAAGCCAGGCGGAGCGGGTGAAGAACTCGGTCACCTCAGTGCCGAGGTCGGAGGTGTCATTCATCCGGAAGTCCTCCGCGGTGACCTCGGAGGGCAGGTCGTCATCGATCCGCTGGAGAGCGACGAACCCGAACCCGATGCCGGTAACGTCATTGTCCGCGAAGTGGTCCAGCCACTCGATCGTGCTCCGCGCCCCTTCCGGGGAGCGGGGATCGACGGAGCCGTCCCGTAGCCAGGTGCAGACGTACAGTTCCGGATCCGCGACATCCCGCTGGAGGATCCACGCGGCCACACCGGTGTCCGGGATCCATGACGCCACGCGCTGGGTCCAGGAGCTTGCAGCGGTATGCACCCACGAGGCCAGTAGATGCGCGGTACCACCGGGCTTCAGGTGTTCCACGGCGCCTGACACGACGAGCTGACTCGCGGCATCCAGGTCGAGACCGGAGTCCCGGTAGACGAACCCGCCACCGGGGCTGACCACGAACGGCGGGTTCGCGATGATCCGGTCGAATCGCATCCCGGAGACCGGTTCAAACCACGACCCGCGGCGCAGATCCACCATCGCCACGCCGCCGCTGCTGGACTCGGTGCGGCTCACCCGCCGTCCCTCCCGGGTCACCGGGATCCCGGTGCCTGCGAGAGTCGCCTCCGCGAAGTCGAGGGCACGATCGTGGATGTCCGTGGCGGTTATCCGTTCCGCGCAGCTCAGCTGCCCGAGCAACTGAATCCCGCACCCCGTTCCGAGGTCGAGAACGCTGTCCACCGGGGTGGTCGGTGTCGCCTGCAGGAGAGAGAGTGAGGCCGCACCGACACCCGGGACGTGATCCGGGTCGGGGCTCCGGTCGCTCACCGCCGGATCCGGGTCCGCGAAGACCCACCGGTCGGCGCCGTCGATCGTCCGGGGCCGAATGTCCACCGAGATCCGGACCTTGCCGGATCCGGGTTCATGCTCCAACACCCCGGCGTCATCCAGGAGCCCGACCGTCCTCGTGCCGAGAAGCTCGGCGAGTTCCCGGCGTCCGGTCGGCTGCCGGAGCAGGAACACCCGGATGAGCTCGGCCCTACCGGGGTCGCCCGATCCGTCCGTCGCCCGCAGCACCGCCGCGGACTCGCCGCGGAGCAGGGCCGCGGCCGCGGCCGCGCCCAACTGGGCCGAGATCCCGCTCTCGGTGAAACCATGTTCCCCGAAGACCCGGACGAGGTGGGGTACAGCTGCGGAAAGGGCGTCGGGCAAGGGAAACTCCTCGGAAGAACGGTGGATTGCCTCCGCCGGGACTGGTCCGGCGGGTCAGTCGTGATCTATGACGGGCCCACCGGAGTCCGCGGACCCGGGGGATGTCGTTCCGTCTCCTTCGGAATCGACGATGGTGGGCCCCAGCTCGGGGGTTCTGTCGGTCTGCAGTATATGTTGGGCGTTCCGTTCGCGGATCACGGCCGGTTTGTAGACCTGTTTCACCCTGGGGTCCCGGGGTTCACCGGCGCCGTTGCCGATGACGACCGCTATCCACGGCAGCGGGACCGAAATGAGGAAGAGAATCGCCGAGATCCACGTGTTCTCCCACCAGACCCAGGTCGCCGCACTCGCGAGAAGAAACGGGATTCGAGAACCCTGCAGGATCGCGTACTTCCTGCGTCTCGCGTTCAGGTTGTCCAGCGGGGTCTGGCGGGCGTCGGTGATGAGCTCGACCCGGCCGCGCCGGGGGAGCAACCGGCGCAGTCCCCGGCGCCGCGCGGGCGCCGATGCCGCGGCGGCGACGCTGTCCCGGGAGGATCGGTCGGCGGACGTGTGACCACCGGAATCACCTCCGGACTCATCGTCGCTCCGCTGCTGCACCATGATCCCACGATAACCCTGTTGTGCCCGGGGGGCCGGGATTGGGGCATGATGGGTTCCGTGAACACCACGACGAAAACCATTGAACGTCCCGATGTCCGGGAAGACACGACGACGTCCGACGACACCCCGAAGTTCTTCCACTACGTCAAGAAGAACAAGATCGTCGAGTCGGCCGTCTCCGGCCGCATGGTGGTTGCGCTGTGCGGAGAGACCTTTCCCGTGACCAAGCAGGCCAAGCCCGGATCGCCGGTATGCCCCGACTGTGAGCGTGTCTACCGGTCCCTGCGCAAGAAGTGAGCGGCGGCAGACTACGCGCCTGGCAGCGTGCGGCGCTGGACAAGTACATGGCCGCCCAGCCGAAGGACTTCCTCGCCGTCGCAACCCCGGGTGCAGGCAAGACGACCTTCGCGCTGAGGCTCGCCACCGAACTCGTGGGGAACAGGACCGTCGACCGGGTTATCGTGGTCGTGCCGACTGAGCACCTCAAGGTGCAGTGGTCCCAGGCGGCCGCGCGCGTGGGGCTCTCGCTGGATCCGCACTTCACCAACACTGCCGGTGTAGTCAATCCCGAGTACCACGGCATCGTGGTCACCTATGCGCAGGTCGCGATGCACCCGTACAAGCACCGCGCCGTCGCGACGGCGCACAGGTCCCTGGTGATCCTCGACGAGATCCACCACGGTGGTGACGCTAAGAGCTGGGGCGACGGTATCCGGGAGGCCTACGACGACGTCGAACGTCGGCTCGCGCTGACCGGTACCCCGTTCCGTTCGGATGATGCGGCGATCCCGTTCGTCCGGTACACCGACGACGGGGAGGGCTACCTCAAGTCCCGGGCCGACCACACCTACGGGTACGCCGACGCGCTCGCCGACGGAGTGGTGCGTCCGGTCGTGTTCCTCGCCTACTCCGGTGAGGCCCGCTGGCGTACCTCGGCGGGGGAGGAGTTCGCCGCGCGGCTCGGGGAACCACTCAACGCCGAGCAGACCGCCCGCGCCTGGAAGACGGCCCTCGACCCCAGGGGTGACTGGATCCCGGCGGTCCTCCGTGGTGCGCACACGCGGTTGATGCAGCTGCGTGAGCGGATGCCGGACGCCGGTGGCCTGGTCATCGCCACGGACAAGACCACGGCACGCGCCTACGCCAAGATCCTCGGTAGCATGTCCTCGACCCCGGTCACGGTCGTGCTCTCCGACGAGATTGGGGCGTCGCAACGCATCGAGGACTTCTCGAACTCGATGGACGAGTGGATGGTCGCGGTCCGTATGGTCTCCGAGGGCGTCGACGTGCCGCGCCTCGCAGTCGGTGTCTACGCCACCTCCGCATCGACGCCGTTGTTCTTCGCTCAGGCCATCGGCCGGTTCGTGCGTTCCCGGATGCCCGGTGAGACCGCGTCGGTGTTCCTCCCGTCGGTTCCCGTTCTGCTTGATCTCGCCTCCCGGCTGGAAACCCAGCGCGACCATGTCCTGGGGAAACCGGACCGGGTGAAGGAGGGCTGGGACGACGAGCTCCTCGTGGAGGCGAACAGGGAGAAGAACGAGCCGGACGAAACGAAGTCCTATGAGTCAATCGGCGCGGAGGCGGAACTCGATTCGCTGATCTACGACGGTTCAACCTACGGAACCGGCACAATTGCCGGCTCCGCCGAAGAAGCCGACTACCTCGGTCTACCGGGGCTGCTCGATGCGGAGCAGATGCGCCAGCTGCTCAAACAGCGCCAGGCCGAACAGGTGGAGGCGCGCGCCGAGGACCACCGCCACGAGCAGGAGAGAAGGTCCGTGCAACGGAACCAGGCGGAGGAGGAGACGAAATCCACGGCGTCGGACGAGATTCCCCGGCTACGTAAGGAACTCAACACGCTGGTGTCCATCACCTCCGGCAGGACCGGGCGCCCACATGGAGCCATCCACAACGAGGTCCGGCAGAACTGCGGCGGCCCGCCGACCGCACTGTGTACGGCGGAGCAACTCCGTGACCGGATCGCCTACCTGCGGGACTGGTGAGAAGTCCGAGACACCGAAGTGCGTGGAACGGGCGTAGGCTCGGCACCTCATGAGAACAATGTCCCCGACATCCGTACCAGGAGAACAGTGAGCACATCCCCCTCACACAAACCGCCGGAGAAGTCCGGAGACGACTCACACCGCGCGACCGGTGCATCAACGGTGCCCCCGCGGGCGCGGCTCGTGAGCCCGGACCTCGCCCGGGGACTCATGCTCCTCGGTATCGCGATCGCGAACATCACCAGTACCTGGCTGGCCCCGGTTGGCGACGAACCCGATCTGGCGGCCGCCGCGGGCGGAATCGCGGATGGCAGCCTCTACGACCGTCTCGCCGTGGTGTTCGGGGCACTGTTCATCCACGTCCGCGGTGTCGCGATGTTCTCCACGCTCCTCGGCTACGGATTCGGGCTCCTCGCCCTCAGTCTGTGGCGCCGGGGTTTCCCGGTCAGTGGGGCGCGTGCGGTACTCGCCCGGCGCTACGGTTTCCTTGCTGCGTTCGGTGCCGTGCACATGCTGGTGCTCTACTACGGCGACATCATGACCTTCTACGGGCTGATGGGCGTGATCCTCGCCTTCCTTCTCCCGCTCAGGGACCGGACGTTGCTGATCATCGCCGCGGTGCTCCAGGCGATCGCGCTGCTGTTCCTGATCCCGATGATCATGTTCAGCTCGGATCTCGACATGCAGGGATCGTTGGACTTCAGCAGCTACGGCGAATACGTCGCGGTCGGCGGGATGGTCCTCATCGGGTCCCTGTTCCTGTTCCCGGTCCAGTTCGCGATGATCGCACCCGTGATCATCGTCGGTTTCGTCGCCGCCCGAAACGGCGTGCTCACACATCCGGAGAGACACCTGCGGGTGTTGTGGACCGCTGTCGGGGCCGCGGTCGCCGTCATGGTTCTCGTCGGGCTTCCGTGGGGACTGTCGATGGCGGGTTGGGCTCCGGTCGGCTGGGCGCCACGGCTGGAGGCGGTCAACGCCATCGTCGGGATGTTCACCGGACCGGGCCTCGTCGCGGCGATCGCCCTGGGCAGCGTGCCCCTCCAGCGGAGGATTGATGCCGCGCGTGCGGCGGGGGATGAGCATCGACCGGATTTCTGCACGAGGGCCCTCATCGCCCTCGGGCGGCGGTCCATGACCGGCTACGTCCTCCAGTCGGTGCTGTGCGTGGTGTTCCTCTCCTCCTTCGGGCTCCATCTGGTCACCCCGGGCAGCGCTGCCGCGGGTACCGCCGCAGGAATCGTCGTCTGGCTCGTGACGGTGGTGATCGCCGTGGTGCTCGAGCGTCTCGGTCGTCCTGGCCCGCTGGAATGGCTGCACCGCAGGCTCGCCTACGGGAGAGCGGGGCTACCGCGGCACTGGGGCCAGCCGGTGGCCGGCCGCGATCCGATCGTCGATGACCGGGGAGAGCCGGGTAGGTAAGAGCACTGACCCCTACCCGGAAAATCCCGGCTTGGCTGGGCAGGAGACAACAGAACGGCCCGGATCTGCGATACCGGCGATCACGATCCGGGCCGTCGCTACGGGTGCTCGGGGGTGCGCCTGTCGCCTGTCTAGTCGAGGTAGTCCCGCAGAACCTGGGACCGTGACGGGTGCCGGAGTTTCGACATCGTCTTAGATTCGATCTGCCGGATCCGCTCGCGGGTCACGCCGTAGACCTGCCCGATCTCATCGAGGGTCCGGGGCATGCCGTCGGTCAGGCCGAAACGCAGCTTGACTACACCAGCCTCACGCTCAGACAGTGTCTGCAGGACATCCTGGAGCTGATCCTGGAGGAGTGTGAAGCTCACCGCGTCGACGGCGACAACCGCCTCGGAGTCCTCGATGAAGTCACCCAGCTGGCTGTCGCCCTCGTCACCGATCGTCTGATCGAGGGAGATCGGTTCACGGGCATACTGCTGGATCTCGAGGACCTTGTCCTCCGAGATGTCCATCTCCTTCGCGAGCTCTTCCGGGGTGGGTTCGCGGCCCAGGTCCTGGAGCAGTTCACGCTGGATACGACCGAGCTTGTTGATGACTTCGACCATGTGGACCGGGATACGGATGGTGCGGGCCTGGTCCGCCATGGCGCGGGTGATCGCCTGGCGAATCCACCAGGTGGCGTAGGTCGAGAACTTATAGCCCTTGGTGTAGTCGAACTTCTCCACCGCGCGGATCAGTCCGAGGTTGCCTTCCTGGATGAGATCGAGGAAGGCCATGCCGCGACCGGTGTAGCGTTTGGCCAGGCTGACCACGAGGCGGAGGTTCGCCTCAAGCAGGTGGTTTTTCGCCTTCCTACCGTCGCGGGCGATCGCCCGGAGATCCCGCTTGACGGCAGGGGTGAGTTTCGCATCCTTGTCGCCGGCGGCGAACGCCTCCTGCATCTGCTCGATGCGGTACGTGGCGTACAGTCCCGCCTCGATCCGCTTTGCGAGAGAGACTTCTTGCTCGGCGTTCAGCAGCGCGACCTTACCGATCTGCTTGAGATAGGCACGCACAGAGTCGGCGGACGCGGTCAGCTCCGCGTCCTTGCGGGCTTGGCGGAGCGCGGCGGACTCGTCCTCGTCCCAGACGGAGGATCCATCTTCGTCCTCATCGTCCGACGCGGTCACATCGTCTGTGTCGGTGACCTCGTTGTCCTCGTCGGCGGGAAGATCACCGCCCGTGAAGTCCTCATCGTCCGAAGGATCAGCGGTGATGACCACCTCGTCTGTGTCATCCTGCGGTACGTCTGGATCCTTGTCCGTTTTCTTCGGCGCCACCGTTTTTGTGGTCTTTTTCGGTGCCGCCTTTGTGGCCGGAACCTTGCGGGCTGTCTTCTTTGCCGTCTTTTTCGTGGGCTTCTTCACGGCTTTGGCGGTCGCGGACGTCCCCGTCGTCTCTGTTTCCTCCGCGGTCGCGGGGGTGGAGTCGGGTGCGGTCTTCGGTTTGGCTGTCGGCGTGGCCTTCTTCGGCGTTGCCTTCCGGGTGCTCTTCCTGGCCGTCTTCTTTGCCGTTTTCTTCACCGGGACGGAGGTGGTTTCCTGGGCTTCGTCGGCGTCACCGTTCCCGGCCGCGGAAGTCGCTGCCGCGGTGCGCGCAGTTCGTGGGGTGGCCTTCCGGGCCGATGCCTTGCGCGCGGTTTTCCGGGCTGTTTTCTTTACCGTTTTGCGTGCTGCGGGTGTGTCCGAGGAGGAGCTCTCAGAGTCCTCCGGTCGGGCCAGGTCTGAAGAATCAGTGGCTGCCACGTGCGCCCTTTCGCCTTGAGATCGTGTTCTGTGTCCGGTGCTGGATGCTTGCCCCCAGTTGAGCCCCGTCAGGAGGTCCGCTCAGGGGCGGGAGCTGACCGCAGAACAATGAGCTCCACGAATACCAGCACCGGCCACATGGGTGAATCAGGTGCGCTCACCGCGGTCCCATCCGACGGAGTGGGCTGTATTACCACCGGTTCAAGGCCGGTTTCCTGATCGGTTGTGACGGCTACAGTGAGACGAGGTTAATTCACGGTCAACTCGCCAGTATAGATGAACTGCGAGGTGTTCGTGGCCGACGGTACACCCACAGCCGCCGCTGTCGCCGTGGAAAGGCGGCTCCCGTCCCGCGGCGGCTACGGGGCGAGGTTCCGGTCCACGGCCATGGCCGCTCCCACGATTCCGGCACGGTTCCGCAATTCAGCAGGTACGACCCGGGTGGAACACTCGAGTTTGGGTACCCACTTGTGTGCCTTGCGGGAAATTCCGCCCCCGACGATGAACAGCGACGGCCAGAACAGGCGTTCATATTCTCGGAGCACCGGGGACACGCGTTCGCGGGCCCACTGCCCGTACCCGAGATCCTCACGAACCTTCGTTGCTGAGGAAGCGAGGTGTTCGGCCTCGGTGCCGTCGATCAGCAGGTGGCCGAGTTCGGTGTTCGGGAACAGCTCCCCATCCATAAGAAACGCACTTCCGATACCTGTACCGAAGGTCAACAGAATCACGGATCCCGTTCGGGCCTCAGGGTTCCCGAAGGAGACCTCAGCGAGCCCGGCGGCGTCGGCGTCGTTGAGAACACTGATGCGTCGGTGGCCGACGGTCTCGTGGAAGAGCGCATTCACATCGGTGTCGACCCAGGTGGGATCAATATTGGCCGCGGTCAGGGCGCGCTGCTCCCGGATGACCGAAGGTACCGTGATACCTACGGGGCCGTCCCAATCTGCCAGGCGCACGATCTCCTCGACGGTCCCGGCCACGGCCTCGGGTGTCGCCGGTCGCGGTGTGGGGATCTTGATACGGTCGTCGATGAATTCGCCGGTGTCGAGGTTGACCCGGGCGCCTTTGATACCCGATCCGCCGACGTCAATTCCAAAACCGATGTTTGTCATGGGTTCATTGTACAAATTCGACGAACTCAACTTCCCGGATCCGCTGTCGTGACGTCCGGGGTCACTGGCGGCACAATGGAGGTATGAACGAGATCAACGCTTCGGCAGATGGGGACAAACAGCAGACCACGGATCCGCGAATCCTCCGTGACCTCGCGATCGGGTGGGCGCGCCGGGCCCACCACCTCATCGTCAGCGAACTGTCGCGGATAGATAATCTCAGTGCGTCCGTCACATTCAAATCCTCGGAGGTGGACCCCGTCACCGTCGTGGATAGAGCCGTCGAGGAACTGGTGACCTCTCTCATCGCGGAGCAGCGGCCGGGGGACGGACTCATCGGGGAAGAAGGCGCGCACAGGGAATCCTCGACCTCTGTCCACTGGGTGGTCGATCCCATCGACGGAACGGTGAACTTCCTCTACGGTGTTCCGATGTACGCGGTGTCGATCGCGGCCGCCGTTGACGGGACACCCGTCGCGGGTGTCGTCCTGAATGCGGCAACCGGCGAACTCTACTCCGCAGCGACCGGTTGTGGCGCGTTCGTCACCGGGGCCAATGACCGGCTGCGCCGATTGCGGTGCAACGAGGTCAGTGACACCGGTCATGCACTGGTCGCGACCGGGTTTTCCTATGATTCCGCGCTCCGTGGGCGTCAGGCTGAGATGCTCGCCCGGATGCTGCCCCGGGTGCGGGACATCAGGAGGATGGGCAGTGCTGCGCTCGATCTCTGTCAGGTGGCGTGTGGGCGCGTGGACGCCTATTACGAGCACGCACTGAACGGGTGGGACTTCGCCGCGGGAATCGTGATAGCCCGGGAGTCGGGGGCCCGCGTGGTGGCGCCGACACTGGACTCGAGATCAGCGGACGGGGAACTGATCTGGGCGGCTGCCGAGACCGTGGCAGACGACTTCGGGGCCCTTCTGGAACGGTGTGGTGCCGTTGCCAGAGTCCAGAGCGCAGAATGACACCGTATCCCGGCGGCATTGGTGGGTAGATCCTTTGCTCTCGACGCTGTGAACTGCCGAAACTGTGTTGAGGAGAGCTGAATATGACAAGGGCGCGTTTAAGGCTTAATATGCGCGTCGACATGCAATACGATGGCGGGCCAGGCCCCGCTACCTGATCTGCACCGCCCGACCACATTGTGAGACAAAGGAGCCGACACCATGGCTACCGATTACGACGCCCCCAGGCTGCGGCCCGATGACGACATCGAGACCGATTCCCTCGAAGGGCTGAAGGCTTCCGAGAGCGCCCAGACCGTCCTGGATGATGACGGAGAGATTGTCGAGCCCTTCGAACTCCCGGCGATGGATCTTTCGGGGGAGGAACTCAACATCCAGGTTGTTCCCCGGCGGGCCGATGAGTTCACCTGCGGAAGTTGTTTCCTCGTGCAACGCCAGAACCGGCTCTCACACGTCGAGGAGAACGGCGACCAGATCTGCCTCGACTGCGCCTGATCTGATCTGAGCCGGGGCCGTATCCCGAAGCCGTCCATACACTGGGTCGCGCCTGGATATGGGATGTACCGGGCGCACCTCTTCAGTCTGGCGGTTGGCACCAGCGGGGTGTGTGGGTGCGGTGGTGTTACGCGGCGGGAGTGTGCTGTTCCGGTAGCAATGCCGCGATCAATGACTCCGGATCCCTGGACCCGATGAGCCAGTAGGGGGTCGGGTCCTCCGGATCGTCGAGAACGAACATCGCCATCTCCGGGACCCACCCGTGGGAGACGACGAAGGCGGCTGGGTCGAGCTGCCGGCCCATCGCGTTCCGTTTGGCGGACGCAGGTACTGCCAGCGTCCGCGAGACCGCGTCATCGGGGAGGATCGCGTCTCCCGCGCGCAGCCAGCGGACACCTTCTTCGTCCTCTTCAACCGAGATAACGGTTCCTGAGAGTGACAGCAGCACCCAGACTGCCGTTCCCGTGAGAATGACTCCGGGGGCGTACAGCCAGATCTCCGACCGGTTGTGGGCCAGTTGTCCGGTGAGCAGCGCAACAATAAGGCCACCGAAAATCCACCACGACCACGGCACCCACTGCCGCTCGCGGTAGACGACCCTGGTGGCGTTCGATACGGATTCACTCACACGGGGTATTCTACTGCACCGCGAACTCGGGCCGGCTCGGGTGGGCCTCGCGAGGACCCGTCGCACGTTGCGTAGTGTTGGGGGCGTGACTCATACGAATCAGACTGCCCCGGCAATCCGTTTCCTCAGGCTCGACACGGGTGCCGTCATACCCCGCCGCGCCCATCGAGGAGACGCAGGGGTTGACCTCGCCGCCCTGGAGCGAACCGTAATCGAACCGGGTGAACGAGCCCTGGTTGGTACCGGTCTGGCCATCGCGTTGCCTCTCGGCTACGTCGGTCTGATCCACCCCAGGAGCGGCCTGGCCTTACGCTACGGATTGTCCATCGTGAATACTCCCGGCACCATTGACGCCGACTACCGGGGTGAGATCAAGGTGTGCCTGATCAATCTCGATCCGCGGGAGCCGATCACCATCGAACCCGGGGACCGCATCGCACAACTCGTGATCCAGAAGGTGGAACTCTGTGATTTCGTCGAGACCGACGCACTGGATGAAACGGTGCGCGGTGCATCCGGGTACGGTTCCACCGGGATCGGTTGAGGATCCGGCGGTAGCTGGGACACCGAACAGCCTCATCCAACGACGGCGGTTGCTCGGGTAGCTGCATAATGGAGGTCGGCACCGGTTCCGGTGGCGGCCGGGGCAGATGCGACCTGGGCTGGAACACAACGACAAACAACTACAACCCGCAACCGATTCGGCGTGCCGTCGGCATCAGAACACCGGTGACACGGGGAAGGAGACTGAACAGCACATGGCGCTATTCGGATTCGGAAAGAAAAAAGGCCAGCAGGACAATCCGTCATATGACGAGTCCTGGGATACACCTGAGCCCCAGGAGGTGTCTCTCTCCGGTGTTGACGACAGCGGAGATTCAGCGAAGGTGGAGTCAGAGGTTGGGACACAGAACAGCATCGAGATCGACGGCCCCGACTCACTCCACGATGCTGTCTCCGGTGAGGTCGGCCCCTTCGACGGAGAGTCCGTCGATGTCCGGGAATTCGATTTCTCCGACTTCGCAGACGGCGTGCTCAACCTCGGATCGCTCGCGGTGCCGATGCCCCGTGGCTCTGAGGTCCAGGTGGAGATGGGGGAAAAGGGCCCTCGGATGCTGCACATCATCACGGCGTACGGTCGCATCACACCGGTTGCGTTCGCTGCCCCGCGGTCAGCCGGCCAGTGGCGGGAGTCGACCAGAGAAATCGTCGAGGGCATGCGGAAGGACGGTCTCACCGTGCATGTCGAACACGGTCCCTGGGGCCGTGAGGTCGTGGGTGCAGCGGGTGAAGCCGTGATCCGGATCATCGGCGTCGACGGTCCCCGGTGGATGCTCCGGATGACCCTCGCTGCGCCTGCGGGATCGGCCGATGAGCTCGCTCAACTCGGGAGAGACGTTACCGCCCGGACATTCGTGTACCGCGGCGACGGGCCGATGCCGGCCGGACAGTCGCTCCCCGTCGCACTCCCCGAAGCCCTGGCCAGGCAGGTCACCCAGGCTATGCAGGAACGACTGAAGAAGGCGCAGGAGACCGGGAAGATGGACACCCGTGACCTGCGGGCGCGCACCGCGACCCCAGAGGAGGCCGCACAGCAGCAGCGTACCGCGGAAACTCCTGCCGACGCTTCCCCCGAAAGCCACGCCGACGGTCCCGGCAACCGGCAGACGACCGAGGACCCTGGTTCCGGCCCGCGGGTTGAAGCATCTGCGATGCAGGAGATCCGAAAGACGGACCGGTAGTGGCCGGCGACCACAGCAGCGCCGAGGAACAGGTTGTCGCGGACGGTGCGGCGTCAGCTGAACCGCCGACCCCGACGCTGCTCGAACAGATGGGTGGACTCGGGGGCCTGGTCTCCTCGACGCTCCCGATCCTCGTCCTGATCCCGGTCAACAACCGGTTCGGGCTGATTTGGGCGCTCACCGCTTCACTCGCCGTGGCCGTCGCGATTTTCACCTGGCGGCTCGCCCGCAGGGAGAATCTCCAGCCGGCGATATCCGGTCTTTTCGGTGTGGCGATTGGTGCTGCCTTCGCCCTGTTCACCGGCGACGCGAAGGCCTACTTCCTCTACGGGATCTGGATGTCGCTGCTTTTCGCGGTCGTGTTCCTGACCTCCGTGGTGGTGCGCTGGCCCATGGTCGGCGTCGCCTGGCGTGGGTTGAACGGTCATGACATGACCTGGCGCCTCATCCCCGGGGCGCGACGCGCCTACTCCGGGGCGACGATTGCCTGGTCGCTGGTGTTTCTCGCCAGATTCCTCGTGCAGTGGAATCTCTACGAGGCTGACGCGACGAACGCTCTCGCGGTCGCGCGGATCGCCATGGGGTGGCCCCTCACCGGTGTCGCTGCGCTCCTGACCGTGTGGGCGGTACGTCATGCATCGAAAGCGATGGCGGCGGCGGAGACAACCGGGAAACCGGATGCCTCCGGACCCGGGATGCCAACCTGACCTCGGGCGGCGAGGCACCATTCACCAGTTTCCCCATTCTCAACCTTGAACCGATTGGACCCCAGTGACCGAAAATATATCCCCCGATAGTTCCCGTCCGACGGAGCAGCACCCCGTCGCAGTCGGTGACCGCATCACAGTGAACGTTGATCGACCAGCCCACGGCGGTGAAGGGATCGCGTATCTGCCGGACGGTCGTATCGTTTTCGTCCGCGGTGGGATTCCCGGTGATGTGCTCCGGGTCGAGATCACCAAGGTAAAGAAGCGGTTTACTGCGGCCCGGATCATCGACGTGGTCCAGTCGTCTCCACATCGGGTCCCCCAGCGGTGCGCAGCTGCCGCACGGGGAGCGGGCTGCTGTGACTATGGGCATGTTGACCCGGCGGCGGAGGATGCGCTCAAACGTGCGGTACTGCTCGATCAGCTCCACCGGATCGGACGTCTCAGCGACGAGGATATTCCGGAGGTCGAGAGCATTGCCCTGGAACCGGTCTCGGGGTGGCGGACGCGCGTCCGCCTGGGCGTGGACGCGACCGGGCACGCCGGGACGAGGATCGCCGGTAGTCACGAGCTTCTATCGATCGCCTGCATGCAGGCGCTCCCGGGCATGCTTGAGGGAGTGGTCGGTCCCGGGGCCGGACGGTTCACGCCAGGCGCCGAGCTCATTGTCGCCGTCGATTCCACCGGTGACCGCCACGTGGTTGAATCGCGGCGGGCGGCACGCGGTCGGAGAACGGAGGCGATCCAACGGACGCTGGAGGGGAGCGGCGTCTGCACCGAGAAGATTGGCGGGCACACCTACCACCTCCCGGCCACTGCTTTCTGGCAGGCGCACAAGGAGGCCCCGGCGACCTTCACCGCAATCGTCCGGTCGTGGCTCACCGACGCGCTATCCTCTGACACAGATGCGGTGCCGTCAGCACCCGGTGCACCTGTCGGTTGGGACCTCTATGGAGGTGCAGGTTTGTTCGCGCCCGCTCTGCTTGATGCTCTGCGGGAGACCTCCGGGTACTCTGATTCCTCCGTCATCTCCGTTGAACAGTCCGCGATGGCCGGGGAATGCGGCCGGTCGGCACTCGCTGACCTGCCCGTAGAGTTCCGAACTGGGGAGGTGGACGCGGAGGTTCCCCAGTTACCGGCACCTCGAGCGGTTGTGCTTGATCCACCGAGGACCGGAGCCGGAGCTGACACCGTCAGCGCAATCGCCGGCGCCCGCCCGTCCGCGGTTATTCATGTCGGCTGCGATCCGGCGACGTTCGCACGGGATATTGCCGCTTGGTCCGCCTCCGGGTTCCGACTGGCCAGGTTGGCGGTCATCGGGGCTTTCCCGGGGACCCACCATCTGGAGGCGTTCGGCCTTCTCGTACCGGACCATGGTTAATGAATCGGGCATCTGGACCCGGGGGCGGTTCCTTTCCCAGATGGCATAGGCAAATCGACACGGGGTAGGATTGGCGGAACAACCACACCCGGGTCGTTCCGCCGCACCCGGACCCGTTCCGGTCCGGACGGAGTCGGGTACCGCAGCACAGGTCCTAGACGGATCGCGTCACGGATACCGGCAGGAACACGTGATGTTCCTGATTCGAGGCGACGGCTCGAGTGTGACCCAGTTTCCCGACCATCACGCCGTTCCCAGCCGGACGGCACGCCCGACCAGGGCTCCCGGTCACCCACCGACTGAGCCCGACGAAAGAAAAGGTGTCTGACTCACGCCAATGGAGATCCTCAACCGCATCCACACTCCCGCTGACCTCCGCACCCTCAGTGATCTTGAGCTGGAGGGACTCGCGGAGGAGATTCGCGACTTCCTCGTGGAGAAGGTCTCCGCAACGGGTGGGCACCTCGGCCCTAATCTCGGTGTCATCGAACTGACCATCGCGCTGCACAGGGTGTTTGACTCCCCGAATGACCCGATGATCTTCGATACAAGCCACCAGTCCTACGTGCACAAGATACTCACCGGGCGGGCAGATCGTTTCGACTCCCTGCGGCAGAAAGGCGGGTTGTCGGGGTACACCAGTCGAAGTGAGAGCGAGCACGACTGGACCGAATCCTCCCACGCGTCAGCATCGCTGAGCTACGCCGACGGATTGGCCAAGGCTTTCGAGATCACCGGTCAGACGGACCGCACGGTCGTCGCCGTGGTGGGCGACGGAGCACTTACCGGTGGCATGTGTTGGGAGGCGCTCAACAACATCGCCGCCGGATACGAACGGCGGGTCGTGATCGTCGTCAACGACAATGGACGCAGTTATTCACCCACCATCGGTGGTCTCGCGGAGAACCTCGCCTCGTTGCGGATGCAGCCGTTCTACGACCGGGTCATGGAACAGGGCAAGACGACGCTGAATTCCATGGGCTGGGTTGGTCGGCGCACGTTCGAGGCTCTCCGCGCTGTCAAGGAGAGTGTCAGGCACTCCGTCATCCCCAGTGAGATGTTCCCGGAACTGGGTATGAAGTACATCGGCCCGGTCGACGGACACGACCTGGCGGGCCTGGAGAACGCTTTCCGTTACGCGCGGGAGCACCAGGGGCCGATCATCGTGCACTGCGTCACCGAGAAGGGACGCGGTTACGCTCCGGCGGAGAACAACGTCGCCGATCTGATGCACTCCACCGGAGTCATGGACCCCGCGACCGGCGAGGCCGTGGGAGTCTCCGCTCCCGGGTGGACGGGGCTCTTCGCTGCGGACCTCGTCGAGATCGGCGCGGAACGGGACGACATCGTTGCCATCACCGCGGCGATGGCGGGCCCCACGGGGCTGACCAGGTTCGGGGAAGCCTATCCGGACCGTTTCTTCGACGTCGGTATCGCGGAACAACATGCGCTGACGTCAGCGGCCGGCCTCGCGCTGGGGGGCCTGCATCCGGTCGTGGCGGTCTACTCGACCTTTCTCAACCGGGCATTCGACCAGCTGCTGATGGACGTAGCCCTCCTCGATTTGCCCGTCACACTCGTCCTTGACCGGGCTGGAGTCACCGGTTCCGACGGCGCGAGTCACAACGGGGTGTGGGACATGGTGGTCACCGGAATCGTGCCGGGCATCCGGGTGTCTGCGCCCCGGGACGGTCGGCGGCTGTCGGAGTTGCTCCGCGAGGCCACCGACGTCGACGACGGACCCACCGTCGTGCGTTTCCCGAAGGGGCCGCTGCCCGATGAACTCCCGGCGTCCTTCACCCTCGGGGACGGTGTCGATGTTCTCGTCTACTCGGATTCCTTCGGGCCGGAGGAGCGCCCCGGTACGGATGCGACAGACGATCCTGAGGCACCCTCGGTTCTCATCGTCTCGGTCGGGGCGATGGCCCACACCGCGGTTGCGGCGGCGACGGAGCTCGGGGAACGGGGGGTGGACGTGACCGTGATCGATCCCCGGTGGGTTATCCCCGTCGCACCATCTGTTCTCGCGCTGGCAGCAGATCATGATCTCGTCGTCACAATCGAGGACGGGGTCGTGCACGGAGGTATCGGTTCGATGATCTCCGAGGCACTCAACGCGAGTGAGGTCGATACCCCTCTGCGGCAGATGGCTGTCCCAGAACGTTTCCTCGATCATGCCTCACGCGGCGAGGTTCTCAGAGATCTGGGGCTCGACACCGCTGGTGTCACGGCACAGATCGACTCGTGGCTCCGTGGGATTGGGTTTGCCGACACACCGGAGACACCTGCAGGCCGCTGACTTCGACATTGTGGTCCGGTCCGCGCGGGGCCGGGTCAGAGCAGCTCCCGGGCCAGGACCGGGACGGTAAGATCGATCTGCCAGGGCCGGGCCTCCAGACCCTCGAGGTGATCGACCAGCTGCCCCACAGACCGGATCGTCCCCGTCTCCACGGCGTTCCAGACGGTGGAACGGAGCGTAGCGGGGGCGAGAAGGTTCTCCACCGGGACATCAACCTGTTCGGCGACCTCCGAGAGTGATTCCCTGGCCCGGGTCAGAGTCTCCTTGACTTCCGGATAAGAGGCCATCGCCGATCGTCCCGGAACGTGACACGACCCGTGTTCGGGGAGCTTTGGCCAGGAAGAACGGGGGCTGCGTCGCGCCCTGTCGACCACGGACATCCATCTGGCCCGCGCTCGTTCGTCACGCTTGGGAAATCCGCTGATCGTCGTCAGATCCCGAGGAGATTCGGGGAGCCTTCGTGCGATCTCGATCATCGTTCTTGTTTTGAGGATTCGGTGGACCGCGCAGTCCCGCTTCCGTGCGATACGATCCCGTTCGAGCCACAGTTCCCGCGCCACAACCCGCTGTTCCGGCCGGTTCAGGCCGTTGATGCCCTTGGCCCGCACCCACGTCGGTGGGATGGAGCTAGCCCCTGGGGCGTGGAGACGTCTGATGTGCTGGAATTCCTGGACAGCCCAGTCGAGTTTCCCCCCGGCATCAAGTATCTCAACCATGGCCTCGGCGAGCTCATTGAGCAGTTCGACGTCCAGAGCGGCGTAATCCAACCATTCGTCGGGAAGCGGCCTCGTCGACCAGTCTTCCTGCCCGTGTCCCTTGGACAGCGTGTACCCGAGGATGTCCTCGGTCATGGCCGCCAGATTGACGTGGTCCATGCCGGCGAGCCTGCCTGCCAGTTCTGTGTCGAAGAGATCTGCGGGGTACAGCCCCAACTGTGCGAGGCACGGGAGATCACTGGGGGCGGCATGGATGATCCAGGTCGCGGAATTCAAGACCGGGGCGAACGCCTCGCGGAGCTCGTCACGGTGTCCTTCCGGGTCGAGGAGCAAGGTTCCCGTGTCCCGGCGACGTAGTTGGATAAGGAATGCTCTTTCGTCGTACCGGTATCCGGATGCGCGCTCGGTGTCCACGGCTATCGGACCGCGCCCCGCGGACAACGCCTGTGCCGCGGCACTGAAACCCCGGGCGCTGTCGATGAGCTTCGGTGTGCCACCGGTCGGTGAAGTCAGCGGTACTGCCATGGCCCCTAAGTGTAGTGCGGTCCGTGCCCCTGATGTTCTCCAAAGACGCCGGAATGGGTTCCACTCAGAATGTTCAGATATTGTTTAGGTTAAGTTCAGAAATATGAACGATCGGGGGTGAAGTTGACGGGGGTGGGTAGTCCACGGTGGTCCGTGTAGGGGAGGCTGGGCTATCCTGGCACGGCCGTCCGCAAATGGGGTAATCCCCAGTCGGAAGTTTGGACATGCGTTGTCCAATGAGCCGAGGTACCCCCCGTTTGTGCGTGGCGGACAGATGGGCCCGCCCGGAAATGTGTGTATCCGGTTGGACCCGGATGTACCACAGGGTGTGACAAGGGTGGCCCAAATCCCGAAATTTCGCAGAAGGAAAAGGAAGATTATGACCATCAGGACCCGTGTCACCGCTGTGGCGGCAGTCGCAGCATTCGCGCTCGCAGGCTGCTCGTCCGCAGATGACGACGCAGACCAGAACGCCACCACCGGATCCAGCTCCGCCAGCTCGGCTACCACGAAGTCGGACGACGGCAAGGTCGCGGCCCAGTACCCCGTCACGGTGAAGCACCGTCAGGGCGAGACCGAGATCAAAGCCGAGCCGCAGAAGATCGTCGCCATGAACTACTCGGGCGTCGACTACCTGGTCTCAATCGGCTACGGCGACCGCATCGTCGGTGTCACCTCCGCTGGTGCTGCTCCGGAGATTCTCGACGGCTTCCAGGATAAGCAGACCATCGGTTCCTTCCGCGAGCCCGACTACGAGGCCATCGCCTCCCTCGAACCGGACCTGATCGTCATTGGTGGACGCACGGCGGGAACCTACGAGCAGATGTCCGAGATCGCCCCCACCATCGATGTCACGGTTGAGTACGACGACTACCTGAAATCCAATGCCGAGTCCGCCGAGATGGTCGGCGCCGCATTCGGTGTCGGAGACAAGGCTGAGGAGAAGGCCGAGGAGCTCAAGAAGAAGGCTGACGACTATAAAAAGAAGATCTCCGCCGGTGCTCCTACCGCGCTCGTCATCATGACCAACGGCGGAGAACTGTCGACCTACTCCGAAAAATCCCGCTTCGGAATGATTTTCGACCTTGGCTACACTCCCGCGGCGAAGCTGGATGAAGCCGGACCGCACGGTGACCCCGTGAGTTTCGAGTTCGTGGCGGACGCCGATCCAGAGTACCTCTTCGTGGTTGACCGAGACGCCGCGATCGGGCGTGACGGCAACACCGCCCAGGCCACTCTCGACAACGAGCTGATCAACAACACGAAGGCCGCCAAGAACGGCAACATCGTCTACCTCGACTCCTCGGACTGGTACCTCGTCGTCGGCGGTCTGACCACGATGTCCAAGATGATCGACGCTGCAGGCTCCGCGTACAGGGGCTGACCCGGCGGAATGAGATTCAACTCAACGACGCTGCTACTTCCGGCTATTCTGGCGCTCTCGGTGCTGTCCGCCGTCAGTCTGCTGGTGGGCGTCGCCGACTCGGACTGGCGGATCATGGTCGTCTCGCGGATCCCCCGGACCGTCGCCATTCTGCTCTCCGGAGCGACGATCGCGGTGGCGGGACTGCTAATGCAGCTGCTGGCGCGCAACCGCTTCGTCGAGCCGTCGACGGTCGGTACGACGGAGTCGGCGGCACTTGGGCTGCTCCTAGTCACCCTCTTCTTCCCGGCAGCCCCGATTGGGTGGAAGATGGTGGCGGCGTCGTTGACGGCTCTCGCCGGAACAGCCCTGTTTCTCGGAGCTATTCGGCGGATACCGAATCCCGGCCTGTTCACCGTTCCACTAGTGGGCATCATGCTCGGTAGCGTCATCGGGGCACTAGCCACCTTCATCGCCTACAACTACGGGTTGCTCCAGTCCCTCGGGTCTTGGCAGTTGGGTAGCTACGCGGGAGTGCTGCGCGGTCGCTACGAACTGCTGTGGATCATCGGGATACTGGTAGTTGTCAGCTACGTGGCCGCCGACAGATTCACGATCCTCGGGCTCGGGCACTCCTACGCGGTGAACGCGGGCATCAACGCCCGCGCCGTAGAGACCTTCGGTCTGGCTGTCGTCGCGGTCGTCTCCGCAGTGACGGTCACCGTCGTCGGTGCGATCCCGTTCCTCGGACTCGTCGTCCCGAACCTGGTGAGCTTCGTGATGGGGGACAACACCAGACGTTCGCTTCCCTGGGTCGCTCTCATCGGGGCGATGATGTGCATGGTCTGCGACATTCTCGGAAGGACGATCCGCTTCCCCTATGAAATGCCCGTCGGCACCGTGATGGGTGTCATCGGCGCCGCCATCTTCCTGGCTATCCTATACCGGAGGAATTCCCGTGTCCGCAGCTGAAACCACAGTACCGAACACCCCATCCCTCGCCGGGGAGCAGCACGCACGGCGGGGCAGGGCGGACCGGTTCCGCAGACTTCTCGTCGCTGGTCTGATCCTCCTGTCTGTACTCGGCATTGCCTTCTTCCTGACCTGGGACCTTCCCTCGGTCTGGAAGTTCGCGCTGAAATTACGTGTCTCGACGGTCGCGGGACTCGTGATCGTCGGCGTTGCCATCGGGGCATCGACGGTGGTGTTCCAGACGATTACCGCGAACAAGATACTGACCCCAGCATTGATGGGCTTCGACAGTCTTTATCTGCTCGTCCAGACGGTCATCGTCTACTGGTTGGGTTCGATGTTCTTCTCAACGGTGCCGTCCGCCGCGATGTTCCTGGTCAACACGGTCATCATGGTGGGATTCTCCCTCCTACTCTTCGGAACCGTATTCGCTGGGGGACGTACCTCGATTGACCTGCTCCTGCTCATCGGCATCGTGACCGGTGTCTTCTTCCGTTCCCTGTCCGCTCTGCTGCAACGCATGCTGGACCCGGGGGAGTACCAGGTACTCCAGGATGTCTTCTTCGCGACATTCTCGGTGGTCGATAAGAAACTCCTACCCTGGGCGGGTTTGGTGACCATCGTGTGCGTCGGGATCTTTCTGTACCGCCGCAGGCAGCTTGACGTGCTGCTCCTCGGTCGGGACACCGCCGTGTCCCTCGGTGTGAATCACCGGCGTGAGGTGATCACGGCGCTGGTGATCTGTTCGGTACTCGTGAGTGTGTCGACGTCCCTCGTCGGCCCCGTGACCTTCTTCGGTCTGCTCGTCGCCAATCTCGCGTACCTGCTCGTCCGGAGCGACAGACACGGATGGACCATCCCGGCCGCCTCCGCCCTCGGTGTGGTGTTTCTCGTCGTCGGCCAGTGGGTGCTCGGCAGACTATTTTCCTTCGACACCTCGTTGTCGGTGATTATCGAGTTCGCTGGCGGACTCCTGTTCCTCTACCTCCTGTTGTCAAAGAAAGGCCTGGGCCGTTGATCCGGATCTCTGGTGTGACCAAGACATATGACTCCGACACGGTCGTCGATGATATCAGCGTGGACATTCCCGCCGGGGGAGTGACCAGCGTCATCGGCCCCAATGGTGCAGGCAAGTCGACCCTGCTCGGAGTAGTGAGCCGTCTGATTCGGGCCGACGGTGGATCGGTGAGCGTGGACGGTCACGACGTGTCGACCACATCGTCGAAAAAACTTGCGCAGATACTCTCGGTGCTGCGGCAGGACAACCGGGTCGCAGTCCGGCTGACGGTGCGGGAACTCGTCGCCTTCGGACGCTTTCCGCACAGCGCGGGCCGGTTGACCTGGGAAGACGAGAAAGCGATCGAGCGTGCCATGGAATACCTGGAGCTTGAGGAGTTTGCGGAACGAAACCTCGATGAATTATCCGGTGGTCAGCGCCAGCGCGCGTTCGTCGCTATGGTTCTCGCCCAAGAGACTGACTACATCCTGCTCGATGAGCCACTGAACAATTTGGACATCAAACACTCACTGGCGATGATGAAACTCCTGCGCAGGACCGCCGAGGAACTCGGACGGACGGTCGTGGTGGTGATCCACGATATCAACTTCGCGGCCGCGTACTCCGACCGCATCATCGCCATGAAGAACGGTCGTCTGGTACATTACTGCACTCCCGCGGAACTGATGACCACGGAGAACTTGGCGTCTCTCTACGACGTCGACCTGACCGTGACCGAGGTTGATGGCCGACCCGTCGCCGTGTACTTCTAAACGCCTTACAATAGCTTAGGGAAGGGGCATTCCACGGAGTCTGCCGAGCGGAATGACCCCCTCCGGCGGGAGGCCCGCGACGTGTCCGAGCAGTTCGCCGAACGCGGTGACGTGATCGGACAGATCGTTGTCGACGGCTGTCCATGAGGCGCGCATCTCAACCTGGAATGCGCGGGGCGGACCGCCGATGTCACCGAACCGGACGGACGCTGTCGAGGTGACGGTTCCACCGAGATTCGTGTAAGTGGCCCCTGACTCATCGAGGGACTCCTTCAGCCAGTCCCAGGCAACATCGGGAAGAAGCGGATCACCCGCCACCGAATCATCCATGTCCGCCTGGATGTAGGCGACGAGCCGCATCTTTCCCTCCCAAGACTCCTCTGCTCCGGGATCATGGAGCAGGATGAGCCGACCGAAAGCGTCGCCATCACTGTCCGTGGCGATGCCGTTGTCGTCGATGGCGCGTTCGACCTCGAGACCGACGGCGTGGCTGTATGGGGCGAGACGCTGGGGTGGACGGATCGTTCCCAGAGACACCTCGGAGCGGAGCCGGGCACGATGCATTGACTTGACAGCTTCGTTGAACAGAAGGGGTGCGTCGGTGTCGGCCGATGTCCCGGCGGATGCGGGATGCTGGGGGGCTTCGGATTCGGTCACGACTCTCAACCTAACTCCGGGAAACATGATGGGCGGGGAGGCGCGCCGACCGGGGTGGTGGCACCCGTGGACGGGTATCCAACTTATGATGGAGACCAGCGGCCGACGACGGAGAACACCGCGTTGTCGGCGTCTACCGGAGGCCCCATTGCAGGGACCGCCCCACCATGAAAGGAACCTGAATACAGTGGCCCAGCGCAAGGATTTCGAGAAACTCAATTCGATGCAGCAGTACTCCCAGTTCGCCGCCTTCCGGATCATACCCGGGGCGCTCGGCGATGACCGCACGCAGGCGATAGCCGACACCAGAGAGTTCTTCAGGGGACTTGGGGAAGGCCCCGTGACCGTCCGTGGCATCTACGACATCTCCGGGCTCCGTGCCGAGGCTGACGTGATGATTTGGTGGCATTCCGAAGAGATCGAGGACATCCAGCGGGCATACAACGACTTCCGACGCACCACCACACTCGGCCGGTGCACCGAAGCGTTCTGGACGGGAACCGCGTTGCACCGGCCGGCCGAATTCAATAAGTCGCATCTCCCGAGCTTCATCATGGGGGAGGAACCCGGCCGGTGGATCTCCGTCTACCCCTTCGTCCGTTCCTACGATTGGTATCTGCTCGACGACGCGGAACGCCGGAAGATCCTCGTCGAGCACGGTATGGCCGCGCGTGACTTCCCGGATGTCCGCGCCAACACCGTCCCCGCGTTTTCCCTCGGTGACTACGAGTGGATCCTCGCGTTCGAGGCACCCGAGATGCACCGCATCGTCGACCTGATGTACCGCATGCGTTACACGGAGGCTCGCCGACACGTGCGCGAGGAGATCCCATTCTTCTCCGGTCGCCGGGTTGATGATGTCGAGGAGATCATCGCGGTCATGCCGTGATCGCGACGAAAATGTACGGAGCGAAATGATGCCCGTCGGCCCCATTCCGGGACGACGGGCGTCCGTCGTCTCCGCTGCTAGCTGATGGGCTTCTCCTCCAGGGTGAGACAGATCGAGTTGATGCAGTAGCGCTGATCCGTGGGGGTATCGTATCCCTCACCTGTGAACACGTGCCCCAGGTGGGAGTCGCAGGTGGCGCACAACACCTCGACGCGGGGTCGGCCCGGGAGTGACCGGTCCTCACGTTCGATGACACGGTCCCCGGCGAGCGGGGAGAAGAACGCCGGCCAACCGCAGTGGGCGGAGAACTTTTCCGTGGAACGGAACAGCTCGGTACCGCAGGCTCTGCAGGAGTAGACGCCTTCGGTCTCGGTGTCGGTGTACCGTCCGGTGTGTGGAGCCTCGGTTCCGGCACGACGCAGCACCCGGTACTCCTCGGCGCTCAGCCGCTCGCGCCATTGATCGTCACTGATGAGTCTGAAATCGGTCATCGTCATTCTCCGTGGATGTCGTCGTCGGGGTGAATGTGGTCCTGATGGTGTCCTGACGTGCGGGTACAGCGACCTGTCCGCTCCCGTCGCCCGTAGTCGCCGGTGGCTCCGTGGCTGTGGCTGCGTGACCGTGACGCTCCTGCCACCACCATACGACCGCGGCCACCGTGATCGTCAGGATGATGAGCGCCCAACCGACGGTCGGCTTGAGATAGTGCATGGCGCGCCCGAGATCCAGCCACTCGTCCGAGAACCAGACATCCGCGGAGAGGAAGCAGTAGACGGCGACCCAGGCGACCGGCGAGTGCATCGCTGAACGCCGGAGCAGCACTGTGAACAGGAGCGGGAACAGCAGCATTGAGTAGTACATCTGTCCGAGAGAGGACAATAGGAAGACGCCGGCGAGGAGCAGGCCGGTGGTGGTGCTGACCCAGAGCAGGGGATCGGTGTACCGCCACCTGAGGAGAACGATTACACCGACCGCGACGACGACGGCGAAGAAGACGAACCAGAACTTCTCCTGCCACCACGGCATACCGTAGTAGGTTGCGATGCCGGGCAGCGAGCTGTTGGCGTAGTCCCGCACCTCACCCAGATAAGGCACGGTTCGGGTCACATAGTCTCCGGCACCGGGGACGATGGGCCAGGCTATGACGTTCGTGACGACCGGGACCAGTACACCGGTGCCGACGGTCCGCCAGTTCAGCTTCACGAAGGGAAGAAAGAGCAGGGGGGCGAAGATCGGCTTCACGAGGATGGCGAGGCCGATGAGGATACCCGCGGCCCACCGCCGCTCGTGGAGCAGACAGTAGAGGTATCCGGCGAGAGCGAGCAGAAGGACACCGTTGATGTTCGAGAACACCAGCGTATTCTGGACCGCCTCGGTGAGGAACGCGAAGAACACGGCACCCGGGAACACGGCCGACGACAGGGCGTAACCGAACATTCTGGTCAGCACGCCGAGTGCTGTGACGATCGCGGCCGCGTTGATGCAGATGAACCACATCCGGGCACTGTCGAAATCAGTCAGCAGTCCCAGTGGCGACAGGACGAGCGTCGCGCCAGGGGAGTAGAGGTAGTGGGGATCGACGTGGTGGTAGATCTCGTTGTAGATCGGCACACCGTCGTGGAACCGGCGGAGAGCGTAGTAGACCGTGGAGAAGTCGTCGGTCACGGACCCGTTGACCGAGAGCACGAGGATACGGTGGATGATCAGCATGAGTGACAGGGGCCAGAAAACCATCTGTGCCACACGGTCGAAACCGGTTGTCCTGGGCGTCGGTGCCGTCGGGGGTACACGAGGGCCGGGAGAGTTCCAGATCGTGGTCAAGCGGGAGTGGGCTAGGTCAGTCACTGTCCCACCATACCGCGGGAGGCTCCCTGATCAGGGAGCGAGGCCGGGGTGTTTCCTGGTATACCGGAGAAACACACACCCGTCCGATGTGGCGCGGACCTCGTCGAGACAGAGGCGGTGGTGTTCCTGCGGGTCCTTCGGTCGGGTGTCCACCTCGGCGATCAGTCCCGGATGGACAGGGAGGGTGAGGCTCGGGTCAATGGTGATGTGGTGGACGTCGATCAGATCCGCCCGCACCAGCTGTCCGAGGAGCTGTGCCCCGCCTTCGCAGATGATCCGACGGTGGCCCTGTTCCCGGAGGCATCCGATGATTTCGCCCGGTGTGCCACCTTCCGTCGACACGATCCGCCCGCCCGCACGGATGATCGCGTCGCGAGGCCCCGCCAGTCTCGGGTCCGCGTATGCCTGTGCCGGGACGAGAACGAGCGTCGGGACCTCACTGTCGGCGAACAAGGGGGAATCCGGGGAGAGGTTGAAGGAACGGGTTACGACCGCGACCCGTGGTAGCGGTGGACGTCCCTCCGACGTTCGGCGGGCGCGGTCGCCAGGGGAAAGGACGACCCTGCCGTAGTTCTCGGCTCGAACGGTCGCGGCGCCGACGAGAATGACATCACTCCATGATCGGAGCGCGAGGAGCAGTTTCGTGTCCGTGGCGTTGCCGAGCGGTCCCGATGTGCCGCCAATCGTGGTCGCTCCGGTCAGTGTCACGGCGGACACGGCGCGAATCTGAGAGATCCCGACTGGCTGCGTCGGTCCGATCAGTACGTCCGCGGGGACGGCACCTGGGAAATCGCTCATGGAGGGCAAGGATAGTCCGTGGCACCGCATGACAAAAGTGGCCCGGCCGTCGAGGGCCGGGCCACTGTGATCATTGAGCGGATGACGAGACTCGAACTCGCGACCCTCACCTTGGCAAGGTGATGCGCTACCAACTGCGCTACATCCGCACACACATTTTTAGGAGTTGTGCTACTCCGGTGCGCGATACTGGGATCGAACCAGTGACCTCTTCCGTGTCAGGGAAGCGCTCTCCCGCTGAGCTAAACGCGCGGGGAGAAAGACTGCGGTGCAGTATTTCCAGAGCGGATGACGAGACTCGAACTCGCGACCCTCACCTTGGCAAGGTGATGCGCTACCAACTGCGCTACATCCGCACGCACATTTTTAGGAGTTGTGCTACTCCGGTGCGCGATACTGGGATCGAACCAGTGACCTCTTCCGTGTCAGGGAAGCGCTCTCCCGCTGAGCTAAACGCGCAGGACTATAAAATTGGAGGTGGAAACGGGAATCGAACCCGTGTGCACGGTTTTGCAGACCGTTGCCTCACCACTCGGCCATTCCACCGTGGCTGTGCAGGTACGAAAACCATACCAGAGCGGATGACGAGACTCGAACTCGCGACCCTCACCTTGGCAAGGTGATGCGCTACCAACTGCGCTACATCCGCATCACTACACTTATTGGATCCGTGGACCCGGTGTGGTGCGAGACCAAACTCTAGCCCTATTCGGGACTCGGGCACAAATCGGCAGTTGGGATGCACCCGGTCGATGTTCCTCGGGCTGTTCTTTCGGAAGCCTCGGTACGGTTATCCGGGGGTGACGGGGCACACCTGTCGCGAGATTTCTTCGTTCCACAGAACTGGATTACGGTCACCCGGGGGTGACGGGGCACACCTGTCGCCGAACGGGTCCCGGTAGGCACGGGGACTGCTCCCGGTGAGTGTCGCGGAGACACCGGTGCACCACCAGCGGATTAGGTGAGCGCTCGGCGATCGTGTTAACTTACTAGGCAGGCGAGGCGTACTCGTCGAAGGTCCCATGGCTCAGTGGAAGAGCGTTCCGTTCACACCGGAAAGGTCGCTGGTTCGATCCCAGCTGGGACCACCGCAACTAGCCTGGCCACCATACTATGGCCGGGCTTTTCCGCTGTTCCCAGGGCAAGTCCGATGTCCGGGCTGCCCGTTCGGCGTACCCTGGGTGGGGACAGAAACAGTTGCCGTTCACCCCCGAAGCAGGCGCTGGAGAAGGCCCGGAGAAGATGCAGCTCGACAAAGCCGCGCCGGTTGGTCCCGTCGGTCGGGAACTTTCTGCCCGGACCAACCGACTAGTGGAAGAGGCCCTCAAAAAATGGGAACCGTCTGGTGTCCCATGTCTCCGTCTTCCGAGCTACGGCAGGCCACCCAACAACGACCATGGAGTTGATCGTGACCCGACAGTACGGACATCGGTACCGCAGGCTTGCGGCTATCGCCGCAGCTGCGTTGAGTGCCCCTGTCGTGATAGTGGGTTGTCAATCGGGCTTAGGTCCGTCCTGGTCCAGCGGTTACGCCGTAGCACACGATGTCGTGCTCGACTCAACGCCCGCAGACGGTGCCACGGTCGACGAGTTTCCCCGCGAGATCGTCCTCGAATTTTCTGGAATTCCCCGGGACAGTTTCAACACTGTTGCGGTGAGTGACACCACAACGTCCACGGTCCTGTTCAGAGATGAGCCCGTGCTGGACAATCAGGTCGTCACGGTGGTGGTGCCCGACGACATTCGCCCAGGGCCGGGGGAATACACGGTGGGGTTCCAGATCACGTCCTCTGACGGCCACGCCACCCGGGGACGGACCACCTTTACAGTCTCGGGCGGCGACGGAGCATCCTCGGAAGCCCCGTCCGACACCCTACCGGGGACGACCCCAGAGGACCCCTCCGGTGGGTCCGACCCAGAAGAGTCCTCGTCACCTGTTCCTGCCGTCGCCGTCGGCGGCGGGCTGCTCCTGCTTCTCCTTATCGTCGCAGGCCTGATCATTAAGAAGAGAAAGTGAGTTTTTATGACCACCCGTTCACTCAGCCGCATCTCTATTGCCACCGTCGCCGTTGCAACGTTTGCACTCGCCGGTTGCTCCGATTCCACCAAGGATTCCGTTGATGACGCGGCCTCTGCCGTCACCTCGGCGGCCGCCGAAGTCGGGGACGACGCTAAAGACGCCGCCAAAGATGCCGGTGACAAGGTGAAGGAAGGTGCCGCCGACGCCAAGGACGCCGCCGAGGCGGCGGGAAAGAAGGCGAAGGACAGCGCCGATGACGCCAGGAACGACACCGCTGGCACGCTCACGGCGGAGGATGTCCACCTTCACGACGGCTTCGTCAAGGCGATGCCCGCCGGTGCCGGTATGACCGCTATCTTCGGAACGCTGGAAAACCACACTGCCCGTGAGATCCATCTGATCGGTTTCAGTACGTCGCTCGGTGAGGCCGAATACGAGATCCACGAAGTCGTCGACGGCAAGATGCAGGAGAAAGAGGGCGGAATTACCATCAAGGCTGGTGGCGACCATGTTCTTGAGCCGGGTGCCGACCATCTGATGATCCTAAATTACGACAAGGCGATCCAGGCCGGATCCACGGTCGACATCACTCTGAAGTTCTCCGACGGCTCGAAGATCGTCGTCAAGGAGGTTCCTGTGCGTGCGATCGGAGCAGGCGAGGAGGACTACGGATCCGACTCCGCGCATGGTGACCACGAGATGGGTCACGACAAAGACAAATAGCCCACTCCGGAACCGAGTTGCACGATCTACCCGGCGTGGTTTCTGCGGTTGACCGGCGCTGCCCCTGGAGCTGAGAGTCGGGCTGGAATCTGCGGAGCCCGCTCTACCCCGGTAACTCGGATCCAGGCCCACCGATCCAGCCACAACTGCTACACCCTGAAAGACCGCCGATACCTCATGCCTCACGAGAGCAAATCCTGTCCTGTTCCCCATTCCCTGACTCGCCGCGGATTTCTGGCGGGACTGTCTGCGGGTGCCGCCGGGGCTGGGCTCGTCGCCTGCGCCTCAGATAGCTCCCGCGATCTGGAACCGGGGGTCGTGGTACCCGGCGACCGCGAAGGGGTTGATTCCCAACTCGGCAGTGAGAAAGTCGTGTTCGGTGGCGAACACCAGGCAGGCATAGCGACACCGTTTCAGGCTCACCTGAATCTGGTGGCCTTCAGTTTCCGCGGTATGGCGGACAGGGGAGCGGCCCGTCGACTAATGCGATTGTGGACGGAGGATGCCCGCAGGCTGTGCGAGGGCAGAGCACCACTCGGTGATCTTGAACCGGAGATGGTTGATGCCCCCGCCAATCTCACCATCACGTGTGGCTTCGGAGAAACTTTCTTCACTATTATCGGGCGTCCGGAGGCCAAGCCCGAGTGGCTCGGGCCCCTTCCGGCATTCTCCCGTGATCAGCTCGATGACCAGTGGGGCGAAGCCGACGTGGTGCTGCAGTTGTGCTCCGATGACCCGGTCACGTTGTCCCACGCCACCCGTCACATGATCAGGGCCGGCGTCGACTACGTCTCAGTGCGCTGGTTCCAGCAGGGGTTCCTCAACTCCGACGGCACCCGTCCGGACAACGCGACACCACGAAACCTGTTCGGCCAGAAGGACGGTACGGTGAATCCGCGTACCCGGGAGGAGTTCGACGACATCGTCTGGATCAACGAGGGCCCGGACTGGCTCCGCGGCGGTACCGCGCTGGTGGTTCGCCGCGTCGCGATGAATCTCGACGAATGGGAGATGCTCGACCGGAATTCTCGGGAGGTCGTCATGGGCCGCACCCTCGACAGCGGAGCGCCGCTCACCGGCGATGAGGAGTTCGATGTACCCGACTTCGGTGCCATCGACTCTTACGGACTTCCTGTGATTGATCCGGCGAGCCATATCGCGCGGTCAACGAATCCGGACGATGCGCCGCACCAGAAGATTAAGAGACGTGCCTTCAACTACGATCTGCCGCCGGAACCTGGGAGCGGACAGACCTCGAACGCAGGGCTGATCTTCATCTGTTTCCAGAAGAACCCGCTCGAGCAGTTCGTCCCGATCCAGCGTCGGCTGGATGAGAAGGACAGACTCAACCAGTGGATCACACACATCGGTTCTGCGGTGTTCGCCTGCCCGCCCGGGGTAGTAGACGAGGAACGCGGAACAGGGCGGAACGACACCGAGCGCGACACCTACTGGGGAGCCACGCTGCTCGAGGATTGATCGGGCGCGTTAAGATGATGGCTGACAGTTCGGCCGATCTGGTCCAATCGCCGTGGCGCATCGCGCCACCCGGTGGTGGCGGGATCGGCGTCGGTCCACCTGGCGTCCTGGCGCGGGGGCCGTTCGCAACCGGTGGAAACCGTTGCCGGACGGGACTGTCCCACCACCGTGAACGGGAGCCGGCCAGGTATGCCGGTCCCGCCGAGCGTAAGAAGGAGCGCGACCAGCATCGTGTGCACGACAGAAAAATCTCAACCCGGAACCTATCCCTCATTCCGAGTTCCCGCGGGCACCGCCGTCGGAGCGGCGATGCGTGAACTGGAACTCCCGAACAAGGGCGAGGACGCCATCGTTTGTGTTGCGGACGCGGACGGGACCTTGTTCGACCTCTCCCACGTTCCGGACGCGGACTCCGCATTCTTCCCCATCCCTGCGAACACCGAGGCCGGTCGCTCGGTGATCCGGCATTCCTGCGCCCATGTGCTCGCACAGGCCGTCCAAGCGGAGTTCCCCGGTACAAAGCTTGGGATCGGTCCCGCCATCGACGGTGGGTTCTACTACGACTTCGACGCTGCGGAACCGTTCACTCCGGAGGATCTCCGCAAGCTGGAGAAGCGGATGAAGAAGATCATCAAGTCGGGGCAGAGGTTCGAGCGTCGTGTCTACCCGACTCTCGATGCCGCCCGTGAAGCGCTCGCCGGCGAGCCCTACAAACTTGAGCTGATCCAGGACAAGGGATCCGTCGATCCCGATTCCGATGAGGCGACCGAGGTCGGTGCGGGCGAACTGACCGGCTATTACAACCTCAACCCCCGTACCGGAGAGCCAGAGTGGTACGACCTCTGTCGGGGGCCCCATGTGCCGACGACCCGCTATATTCCAGCTTTCGCCCTGACCCGCAGTTCCGCGGCCTATTGGCGGGGGGACCAGCGCAATGCCGGGCTCCAGCGGATCTACGGCACCGCCTGGGAGACCAAGGAAGCCCTGGAGGCGTACCAGACGATGCTCGCCGAGGCGGAGAAGCGCGATCACCGGCGCCTCGGAACCGAACTTGATCTGTTCAGCTTCCCCGACGAGATCGGTTCCGGATTCCCGGTGTTCCACCCGAACGGTGGCATCGTGAGGCTCGAGATGGAGGAACACTCCCGGCGGCAGCACATCAACGCCGGCTACAGCTTCGTCAATACGCCGCACCTGACCAAGGGCGAACTCTTTGCGAAGTCCGGTCACCTGGACTTTTACGCTGACGGCATGTTCCCGCCGATGCAGCTCGACGGCGAGACGGATGCCGACGGCAACGTGACCAAGCAGGCGCAGGACTACTATGCGAAGCCCATGAACTGCCCGATGCACAACCTGATCTTTGCGTCCCGAGGACGGAGCTATCGGGAGCTGCCGCTGCGCCTATTCGAGTTCGGTACCGTCTACCGGTACGAGAAGTCGGGCGTGATCCACGGGCTCACCCGGGCCCGCGGATTCACCCAGGATGACGCCCACATTTACTGCACCGACGATCAGCTTGAGGCGGAGTTGACGAGCGTCCTCGAGTTCGTCATCTCCCTGCTCCGGGACTATGGGCTGGACGACTTCTACCTGGAACTGTCAACGCGAGACGACGAGAAGAGTGTCGGCTCCGATGAGATTTGGGAGCGGTCCACCGTGATCCTCGAGCGGGTCGCGCACAACTCCGGGCTGGAACTCGTCCCGGATCCGGGTGGAGCGGCCTTCTACGGTCCCAAGATCTCCGTCCAGGCCAAGGATGCGATCGGGCGGACCTGGCAGATGTCGACTGTGCAGCTCGACTTCAACTTGCCGGAGCGTTTCAATCTCGAATACACCGCCTCCGACGGAACCAAGAAGCGCCCGATCATGATTCACCGGGCATTGTTCGGCTCCATCGAGCGTTTCTTCGGGGTCCTCCTCGAACACTATGCCGGGGCATTTCCCGCGTGGCTCGCTCCGCACCAGGTGGTTGGTATTCCGGTCGCCGATGACTTCGCACCGCACCTCGAGTCGGTCTGTTCACGGCTCCGTCGGGCCGGAGTCCGCGCGGAGGTGGACACCTCAGATGACCGGATGCAGAAGAAAATCCGCAACCACACCACTGGCAAGGTTCCCTTCATGCTTCTCGCCGGCGCCCGGGACGTCGAAGCTGATGCTGTGAGTTTCCGGTTCCTCGACGGCAGCCAGTCCAACGGTATTCCGGTCGATGAAGCGGTTGCCCTGATCACCGCCTGGGTAGGGGACCGAATCAACGATCAACCGAATGAGGAGCGCCTTGCGGAACGTCGCTGACGATGACCCGGTGTGTGATGGAACCATGACTGATCGCGGTGCAGGAGTCCCAGACCGTCTCGTTCGCCTCTGGGCTCCGTACCGGATGAGCTACATCGCCGATTCCGGAGCGGAGGGACACCCGGATTCCGGCTCGGGTACCGACCGACGGGATCCCTTCCTGAGGATTCCCGATCTTGATGATGAGGAAGGTCTCATCGTCGCCCGGGGTGAGTCGGTCTATTGCGTCCTCAATCTGTACCCGTACAATTCCGGGCACATGATGGTGGTTCCCTACCGGAAGGTCGCGAACCTCGAGGATCTCACCGTGGAGGAGTCAGGAGAGCTGATGTCGTTTGCACAGACCGCCGTGCGGGCCGTGAAATCGGTGTCGCACCCGGACGCCATCAACGTCGGACTGAACCTCGGTAAGGCCTCCGGAGGGTCAGTCGGAGACCACCTGCACCTGCACATCGTCCCACGGTGGGCCGGCGACGCCAGTTTCATGACCGTCATCAGCGGCACCAAGGTACTGCCGCAGCTGCTGCGTGACACCAGGCGTCTACTGGCGGAGGCCTGGACGAGTCTGGAGAATGCACCGGGAGAGACGAATGCTTAGTGCACGAGGACGCCGTCCGGCGGCAGTGGTGGTGGAACCGGTGGCGAGGGCGATGCTCCGGTTGGGGTTGTCCCCGAATACGATCACGGTCGTCTCCGCCTCGTTGACCATCGCTCTCGCCGTGATCCTGATTCCCGCCGGACACCTGTTCGCCGCAGCGGTACTGACGGGCCTGTTTTCCGCCTTTGACATGATCGACGGAACAATGGCCCGGATGCGCGGAGGCGGCACGAAGTACGGGGCCACCCTGGACGCGACGTGTGACCGGATCACTGATGGTGCGTTCTTCGGTGCGATCACCTGGTGGCTCATCTACACGCACGAGGCCGCGGCCCCTGTGGTCGTCGCCGCTCTGGTGGTTCTGGTGGGATCCCAGGTCATCTCCTATGTGAAGGCGCGCGGCGAGGCCTCCGGGTTGAAGATCGTCGGTGGCCTCATCGAACGACCGGAACGGCTTATACTCGGTCTCCTCGGTATCGGACTCACCGGCCTCGGTGTCCCGTGGGCTATCGAGATCACCCTGTTCGTCCTCGCGGCAGGCACCGTGCTCACCGTCATTCAACGCCTGAGGTTCGCGGCGCGGTCGGCAGGTGCCTCGGAGAAGACCGCGCCGCCCGCTGGAGCACGCAGCTACACAACCTAGGAGAATCCTGTTCATGGACCGCAACCACATCGCCCCGGCTCACCGCCGATGGGGCGCCGATATCGCGGACGCGGTCCGCTCTGGGGACCCTGCCGCAGTCGGTTACCTGGTGGGGTGGCATTTCCTCCGGTGGTTGCCGACCCCGGTGGCGCGGGTGCTGTTCAACATTGGTGCGGATCTCACCTCGGACCGAGGTCGCGGCATGGATCAGCTCCGGGCCAATCTAAGTCGGGTTGTCGGGGCCGAGAACGTGACTCGCGACCTCGTCCGGGCCTCGGTCCGTTCGTACGCCCGGTACTGGTTGGAGGCCTTCCGGCTGCCCGTCCTCGCAAAGGATGACGATCTCCTCGGGAAGCTCGCGCCGAATGTGATCGGGCTGCCCACCCTTGACGCCGCTGTCGCCTCGGACCGGGGACTGATCCTCGTGCTCCCGCACACGGGTAACTGGGACATGGCTGGAGTGCTGATGGTTCAGCGATACGGGAGCTTCACGACCGTCGCGGAGCGGCTGCAACCCGAGGTCCTCTACGACGCTTTCGTCCGTTTCCGGACCGGACTCGGATTCGAAGTGCTTCCGCTGACGGGTGGTCCCGCCTCGTTCCCGATCCTCCGGGAGCGGCTGGAATCAGGGGGAACCGTGTGTCTGATGGGGGAACGGGACCTCAAACACACTGGCGTCACGGTCGACTTCTTCGGCGAACCCACACGGATGCCGAGTGGCGCGGTCCGGCTCGCGCAGGAGACTGGTGCCGCCCTGCATGTCGCCCACAGCTACTTCACCCAGGATGGGTGGGGCTTCAGTGTCTCGGATGAGATCAGCGTGGCATGCGACCTCGACGCAGCGGTCCAGAAGATGGCTGACATCTTCGCCGCCAATATCGCGGCCTACCCGACCGATTGGCACATGCTGCAGCCGTTGTGGCTCGCTGATCTTGATGCGGACCGCCTCCGGCGAGGACTGAGCCGGAGCGGAGAGGACCGCGCATGAGGATAGGCGTCGTCTGCCCGTATTCCTTCGACGAACCTGGTGGAGTACAGGCCCACATCATCGATGTCGCGCGACGATTCATCGAGGCGGGCCATCACGTCGAGGTCATCGGACCTTGCTCTGACGAAACGGAAGTCCCGGACTTCGTTGTCCGTGGTGGACCCAGTCTCCCGTTCCGGTACAACGGTTCTGTCGCCCGGCTGTCCTTCGGCCCGTGGGTCGACCGCAGGATCCGGAGGTTTATCCGGGAAGGGAACTTCGACGTTCTCCACATCCACGAGCCGAACTCACCGAGTTTCTCGATGGCGGCGCTGCGACTCGCGGAAGGCCCCATCGTCGCGACGTATCACGCCTCATCGAGCGGCTCCCGGCTGCTCCGTCTGGCGCTTCCGGTGCTGCGTCCAATGCTGGAGAAGATCCGCGGCGGTATCGCCGTCTCCGAGATGGCCAGGAGGTGGCAGGTTGAACAACTGGGAGGGGATCCGATCCTCATCCCGAACGGCGTGGATACGGCGTTCTTCGCGGCGGCCCGCGCCGACCATGAACGTGCGGTCGCTGCCGGGTTGTCTGCGGACTGTCCGGACCGCCAGCCCGAGATCGTGTTCCTCGGTCGGATCGACGAGCCCCGGAAGGGCCTGGACATCCTGCTCCGAGCACTTGCGAAGCTGGACCGGGACGTGCATTGCACGGTGATCGGGGGAGGGACCCCGAGGTCGATGGAGTCCGTCAGTTTCGTGGGCCGCGTGAGCGACCAGGAGAAGGCTGCGATACTCGGAGCCGCGGACATCTATGTCGCGCCGAACACCGGTGGCGAGTCCTTCGGAATCGTACTCGTCGAGGCTATGGCCGCCGGTGCCGCTGTCGTCGCCAGTGACCTCGAGGCCTTCGCTGCGGTCTGTGACGCGGAGTCCGAGCAGCCGGCCGGGTTGCTGTTCACCGTCGGCTCCGACGGCGACCTCGCGGAGAAACTCGGACTTCTCCTCGACGATGAGGAACGTCGGCGGAGGCTCATTGAGGCGGGGCGCCGGAGAGCGGAGAAGTACGACTGTCAGGCGGTCGCGGACAAGGTCCTCGAGGTCTATCGGACCGTTGATGATGGTACGGGGGTGCGGGTGTGCTGATCATCTGGGTCGCAGTTGCGGTGGTGGTCACCGTTTTCGTGTGCTGGTGCTACTTCACCGCGCAACGGCTCAACCGGCTCCACATTGGAACCGACGCCGCGTTATCGAGTCTCCAGGCTGCACTGGACAGGCGCGCTGATCTCGTCGGTGTCCTAGCCACGGGTGCGGTCGATGACGCCCGTCGCGCCATCGATGTACCACTGGCGCCCGGGCGATTTACGGAGCGCGCCCAGCTGGAGCACCGGATCAGCTCCCACCTCCGGCAGATAGAGGGCGATCCACCGGAGCTTTTGGAGCGTGCCGTCTTCCGCGTGGACACCTCTTACCGATTTTACAACGACTACGTCACCAGGACCCGGTCGCTGCGGACCCGCCCGCTTGTCCGGCTTCTCCGGTTGGGGGGGACTGCGCCGCTACCGGAGTATTTTGCGCTGTCACTCAACGACGGTGAGAAGTGACCACCGTCCCCGTCGGCGGGCGGACGTGAAACTAAGTCCACCTGTTGTGTGCCTTCCTGGGCTGTCCGTTCTACTATGAGCGGGTACTTTCCAGGACCCACCCCGCATACAGGAGACGGAAAACGCAGTGAGCAACAACGAACCCATCCGAGGCACCGCCAGAGTCAAGCGCGGACTCGCAGAAATGCTCAAGGGCGGCGTGATCATGGACGTCGTCACCCCGGAGCAGGCAAAGATCGCCGAAGACGCCGGAGCCACCGCCGTGATGGCGCTTGAGCGGGTGCCCGCGGACATCCGTGCACAGGGCGGTGTCTCGCGCATGTCGGACCCGGACATGATCGAGGGAATCATTGAGGCCGTGTCCATCCCGGTCATGGCTAAAGCCCGCATCGGCCACTTCGTCGAGGCGCAGGTTCTCCAGTCCCTCGGTGTGGACTTCATCGACGAGTCCGAGGTCCTTACACCCGCGGATTACGCCAATCACATCGACAAGTTCGGGTTCACCGTCCCCTTCGTCTGCGGTGCGACCAACCTTGGTGAGGCACTCCGCCGCATCAACGAAGGTGCGGCGATGATCCGGTCCAAGGGTGAGGCCGGAACCGGCGACGTCTCCAACGCCGTCACCCACATGCGCACCATCCGTGCGGAGATCAAGCGCCTGTCCTCGATGGCCGAAGATGAGCTGTACGTCGCGGCCAAGGAACTCCAGGCACCGTACGAACTCGTCCGCGAGGTCGCGGAGACCGGTACCCTGCCCGTGGTGCTCTTTACCGCGGGTGGTATCGCGACCCCCGCAGACGCGGCGATGATGATGCAGCTCGGCGCCGACGGTGTGTTCGTCGGATCCGGGATCTTCAAGTCGGGGAATCCCGCCGAGCGTGCTCGCGCAATCGTCCAGGCCACCCAGAACTACGAGGATCCGGTGACCATCGCGAAGGTGTCTCGTGGCCTGGGAGAGGCGATGGTCGGTATCAACGTCGACGATATCCCTCAGCCACACCGGCTCGCGCAGCGCGGCTGGTGAGTCTCGCGCGGGGCGGGTGTGACCATCTGCCCCGCACGAGGGCTGTAGGACTACACTGGCAGCATCGAACGTTCATCTTTAGCAGGAGGTTTTCATCCATGGCCAACAGCAGCTACATCTACGCCGCGACAGAAGCTGAGGGCGGTGACCGTATTCTGCTGGGTCAGCATGACGGCAGCGTTCCCCTCGTCTTCAAGATTCTGTTGAGCGCTGACGCTGAGAAGCACACCGAGGCTGACTCGGATGCCGCTTTCCTCTCCGGTGATTTCGCCGGAGGCGTGCAGCGACTGGAACAGTTCATTGATGATCTGGGCCCGGGATCCGGGGCGGGTCTCAACCGGAAGGAGTTCCGGCGTAGCGCCGAGACCGCCCGAATGGTCCTCAATAGCAAGCGCCTCCGGAACTGCCGTTACATCGTCCTCGATTGCAGCCAGGTTCTGGATGGTTCCGGGGTGGACTCGCTGCTGTCCGAGGTCCGGAACATCAACGACACGATAGACTCCGATCCGATCCTCGTCGGTGATAGGGCGTCGAGTCTCTCGGCGCTCCTGCACAACCAGTCACTCGTCACCCCGGATGACGAGGCCGGTGTCCGGAGAGTCTCGGAGATCGGCCTGGCAAGTATCGGCGCCGGAAAGTAGCTTCTCCGCACCCGGACCCGCTGGAACCAACACTGTGTTCCGGTGGGTCCGACCTGTGTCCACTCGTCGCCGGGGCCGACCCGTCGGTCGGATAACACCCGAAAGAAGGAGTTGGGAATTCCCGTGGCCAGAATCAACAGGGTCCTGGATCTGGAACAGATCGATCGGGACATCTTTCGAGGAACCGTCATCGAGTCGACGCTGCTCCGCACATTCGGCGGGCAGGTCGCCGCACAAGCACTCGTGGCCGCGACGCGGACCGTCGACGAGGGTTTCTCGGTGCACTCACTCCACGGCTACTTCATCTCCGCCGGGAAATCGGACCGGCCGACCGTATTCCTCGTCGACCGACTCCGCGACGGCAGGAGCTTCCGCTCCCGTCAGGTCAGAGCTATCCAGGACGGAAAGAACCTCTTCACGATGTCCGCGTCATTCCATCGGTCGGGGGACCACGGCGTTGAACACTCCGATCGGATGCGGGAGGTACCCGACCCCGAGGAGATCGTGATGGACACGTCCGGGATGCGCGAGTCGTTCCGGGCCCTACTCGACGAGTGGAGTGATTTCGACATCAGGGTCGTGGATCCGTCGCAGTACCGGCAGAACCCCTATACGGCCAGCCAACAGGTCGTCTGGCTGCGTTCCCGCACGCCCCTCCCGGATGACGAGACAGCGCACGTGTGCACGCTCGCCTACATGTCGGACATGACGCTCCTTCAGTCCGCTCTCGTCCCTCATGCGGGTGTGGAGGTCCAGGAAGCGTCACTCGATCACGCGATGTGGTTCCTCCGTTCGTTTCGCGCCGATGACTGGTTGCTCTACGACCAGGTCTCGCCGTCCGCCTCCGGAGGCCGGGCGCTGACCCATGGACGGATATTTGACAGATCGGGAAATCTTGTGGCCGTTGTCACCCAGGAGGGCTTGGCGCGTACCTTGAGACCGGGAACTCAGTCCATTCCCATGTCTACACTGGCCCCCAAGGAAAGGACGTCACAGCGGTGATGATCGGGATTCTGGCGTTGCAAGGCGGCGTCAGGGAACATGAACAGGCCCTCGACAGGATCGGCGTCGCCCATCGTCAGGTCCGCAGGGTTGAGCACCTTGACGGGATTGACGGGCTCATTCTTCCGGGTGGAGAGTCCACCACGATGTCTACACTGCTGGAACTCGGTGGTCTTCTCAATCCGGTGCGGAAACTCTTGTTTGATGGACTGCCGGTGTACGGGACCTGCGCGGGGATGATCCTGCTCGCGCAGGAGGTCCTGGATACGCGGGCCGACGCGCACAGCTTCGGTGTCCTCGACGTCACCGTTCGCCGTAACGCATTCGGCAGGCAGGTGGACTCCTTTGAGACAGATCTCGATTTCGCGGGTATCGACGAGCCCGTTCATGCGGTGTTCATCCGGGCTCCGTGGGTGGAGCGGGTCGGCCCAGACGTCGAGATTCTGGCGACGGTCCCGGACGGTCCCGCGGAGGGGGCGGTCGTCGCGGTCCGCTCGGGAAACTCACTTGCGACGTCCTTCCACCCGGAATGCACCGGCGACACGAGGGTGCATGAGTTGTTCAGGGACATGGTCGCCGCGACCGTCTGATCCGCTGGCGAATCGAGGGCGCGGTGGGTCCCGCCCGCGCCCCGCGTATAATCGGGACGCAATCCAACGACGTACTTCAGTGGTGCCGCCGTGTCATCAACGACATCGGAGGGAACGGGCGATTGATCCGCCTCGTCGTCCGTGGTCCGAAGTACCGGACACCGGGCGGGTGGTACCGCACAGAGGAAAGGGTAGACGATGTCCGGCCACTCCAAATGGGCGACCACCAAGCACAAGAAGGCCGCCAACGACGCGAAGCGCGGTAAGGAATTCGCCAAGCTCATCAAGAACATCGAGGTGGCGGCGCGGACCGGTGGCGGTGATCCCTCCGCGAACCCGACCCTCGATGATATGATCAAGAAGGCCAAGAAGGCTTCGGTCCCGAATGACAACATTGAACGTGCCCGTAAGCGCGGATCCGGCGAGGAGGCCGGCGGCGCTGATTGGCAGACGATCATGTACGAGGGTTATGGTCCGAACGGTGTCGCGGTGCTGATCGAGTGCCTGACCGACAACCGGAACCGGGCCGCCACCGAGGTCCGGACCCGCATGACCAAGAACGGTGGTTCCATGGCGGATTCCGGCGCGGTGAGCTATCTGTTCAGCCGGAAGGGTATTGTCACGGTCTCCGCCGAAGGGCGCACCGAGGATGACGTACTCATGGCCGTCCTCGAGGCTGGAGTGGATGCCGAGGAGGTCAACCAGCTCGGTGAACTCTTCGAGATCGTGTCCGCTCCGGGTGACATCCCCGCTGTGAAAGAGGCTCTCGCAGCCGCCGACATCCCTGTCGAAGATTCGGACAGTGACTTCCGGGCATCCCTCGAGGTCCCGCTGGAGACCGCTGACGCTCGCCGCATCTTCAAACTGATCGACGGTCTCGAGGATTCCGACGACGTCCAGAACGTCTACACGAACATGGCCCTCTCCGATGAGGTCCTTGCGGAACTCGAAGAGGACTGAGCCAACCACCCACCGGCCGTCGGGGATTGATCCGGATTAGAAAATCTGTGCTAATCTGGGACGGTGTCCGACGGCTTTCCAGTGTGGAATCCCCGTTCGGTGGTCGTCGGCCAGTCCCAGCTGACGGTACCGGACCGTCACTTTTTCCAACTTGTCCCGGGACTTTTCGGCGGAAGGATCGGTGCCGCGGGTGAATCTCGAGGGGCTGCGGGTCATGGGTATCGATCCCGGGTTAACGCGCTGTGGGCTCTCCGTCGTTCAGGCGGGGCGGGGACGTGCGGTGCTGCCCGTCGCTGTGGGGGTCGTCCGTACGCCCTCCGGTGATGACCTCGCGCTGCGGCTCCTCAGATTGTCGTGTGCGGTTCGCGAATGGATGGACGAATACCGTCCCGACGTCGTGGCCATCGAGCGGGTCTTCGAGCGTGGCAACGTCTCGACCGTCATGCACACCGCCCATGCCGTTGGTGTGCTGGTGCTTGCGGCCGCGGAACGTGAGGTTCCCGTTCACATGTACACCCCCAGTGAGGTCAAGAAGGCGGTGTCCGGTAACGGTCGCGCGGACAAGCGGCAGATGACCACGATGATCACGCGCATCCTTGGATTGTCGGAACCCCCAAAACCTGCCGATGCCGCGGACGCACTTGCGCTCGCCGTCTGCCACTGCTGGCGTGCCCCCATGATCTTCCGTCAACGGAGCGGGCTCATCGACGGTGTCCGGTCGACCGCTACCCGCCCGACACCGGCACCGCACAACAAGGACAGGAGTCTTCCCTCATGATCGCCTCACTGCACGGAGACGTCATCGACATCGGGCTCAACACGGCGGTCATCGAATGCACCGGCGTCGGTTACACCTTCACTGCTACACCTCAGACGCTCGCGACACTCCGGCGGGGTGAATCCGCTCGCGTACTCACCACACTGGTCGTCCGCGAGGACGCGATGAATCTCTACGGGTTCACGGATGTATCCAGTCGGGAGATGTTCGCGCTCCTGCAGAGCGTCTCGGGACTCGGCCCGCGGCTCGCACTCGCCGCGCAGTCCGTGTTCTCACCCGCTGAGCTGGCCACTGCTATCGCCGGGGGAGACGCGAAGAGCCTGCAGCGGATCCCCGGGGTCGGAAAACGGATGGCGGAGCGGATGATCGTTGACCTCAGGGACAAAGTTGGGCCTTATTCTTCCGACCCCACCCCGGAGTCCCCGATGGTGTCCGTGAATTCCGTGGTTCCGGAGCAGGTTATTGAAGCGTTGGTCGGCCTCGGTTTCCCCGAGCGTACTGCGGGGGCTACCGTGGCGGCCGTGGCGGAGGAGAATCCCGGCCTCGACACGGCCGGCGCGCTCCGTGCGGCCCTGGCCCGGCTCGGTCGCGGCTGATGAGAGGTCCTGCAACACCTGGCGGGCAGAATGCCGCCGGGGGATTGCCAGGGGATTAGGGTGAGTCCCATGTCCGACATCGAGAAAACGGAGTTCCAGCTTCCGGACGGCACACGTCCCGGTCAGGGTCGGCCTGCTGATGCTCCGGTCACCCCGAACCGGCAACTTGCGGACGGGGACGTCGAAACCACACTCAGGCCGAGGTCACTCGACGAGTTCATCGGCCAGCCGAAGGTCAGGAACCAGCTCGACCTCGTCTTGACCGGGGCCCGGAATCGGGGGGTCGCGCCCGACCACGTTCTGCTGTCCGGTCCGCCAGGACTCGGTAAGACGACGATGGCGATGATCATTGCGCAGGAGTTGGGCAGCTCCCTCCGGATGACCTCCGGTCCAGCGCTCGAACGGGCCGGTGACCTCGCAGCCATGCTATCCAACCTGATGGACGGAGACGTCCTCTTCATCGACGAGATCCACCGTATGGCCCGCCCCGCCGAGGAGATGCTCTACATGGCGATGGAGGATTTCCGGATCGACGTCATCGTCGGTAAAGGCCCGGGAGCCACCTCGATCCCGCTTGAACTCGCGCCGTTCACTCTCGTGGCGGCGACCACCCGGTCGGGAATGCTGACCGGTCCGTTGCGGGACCGGTTCGGATTCACCGCACAGATGGAGTTCTACGACACCGCGGACCTGACCCGGGTCGTGACCCGCGCGGCGCGGATCCTCGGGGTCACCGTTGACGCGGACGCCGCCGCGGAGATCGCCTCCCGCTCGCGCGGCACCCCCCGGATCGCGAACCGTCTCCTCCGCCGAGTCCGGGACTTCGCTGAGGTTCACGGCGACGGACACATAGATATCGGGTCGGCCCGGGCCGCGCTCGTCGTCTTCGATGTCGACTCCATGGGGTTGGACCGAATCGATCGGGCCGTCCTGGACGCACTCATCCGCGGACACGGGGGAGGCCCCGTCGGATTGAATACGCTCGCCGTCGCGGTCGGTGAGGAACCGGCGACGATCGAGGAGGTGTGCGAACCCTATCTCGTCCGTGCGGGCATGATCGCCCGCACGGGCCGGGGCCGGGTGGCTACCGTCGCCGCGTGGCGGCACCTCGGTCTCACGCCACCCGAGGGAACGCCCGGAGTGGAGCCCGGCTCGCTGACGGGATAGCCCACCGGGACGAGTCCCGGTGGGCCAGGGACATGGGGTGCAGGGAGGTCTCTGGCATAGTGGGATCCATGGAACTTCTCTTATTAGCCGCTATCGCCGCTGTATTCATCATCCCCACCACCATCCAGGCCCGCCGCCAGCGCCGCCGCATGGAGGAGATCCAGGCACTGCAGGATTCTCTGCGCGCTGGCGACCGGGTCGTGACCACCTCGGGTGTCCACGGTGTCGTCCGCGGGATGTCTGATGAGCTCGTCGATCTCGAGATCGCCGTCGGTGTCACCATGACCTGGGAACGAAGTGCCATCATCCGGAAGGTCGATTCTGCCACGGCTACTCGTCAAACCGGTGACGAGCGATTCTGGGAGGACGATGACGTCCTATCCGGGGACGACGCTCAGGAGCCTGCCGGTGAGTCCGCACAGTCCGACCCCGGCATGGACACGGGAACTGACGTGGCCATCGAGCGGGACCCCGACGGAACCGACACCCGGAAGTGACCCTGGGCACAGATATGTGGTGTGGCTGACCTTATCCGGGGCCGTTACGGTGCACTTACTCGTCTTCGGCCCCGTTAGCCACGTATCCGGTGGCGGGGTGTAGCCGTCCAGCTGCCCCCGATGCCGTACTATAACCGTGACACCGGGCTCTTTCCTGTGCGCCATCGTGCGGGAAGGAGCCTACCGGGGTCGGAGTGGTGTTTTCGCTACGGTGATGCGCCCTCCTCTCACCCCGGAACATTGAACAGACACATATTCACAGTTGAACGTCGCTTTCCGTGGAAACGGGGCGGCGGATCAGCTGTGTCAGACCCCCGATCAGCACTCTTCGGCGCCAGTCGCCGAAACGCGGTACTTCCGCAGGGTCGCTGAGACACAAGGAGACACTCCATTGGCTTCGCAATCTGGGCGCAGACGCGTCGGGCAGAAGAACTGGCCGGTGATCGCGCTCGCCCTTTATCTGGTGATCCTTATCTTCGTCTACTCTCTGGTCCTGTTGACCGGTGATCATTCGGCGAAGCCCAAGCTCGGCATCGATCTCCAGGGCGGTACCAGGGTGACCCTGGTACCCCAGGGTGAAGAACCGACAAAGGACCAGCTCGACCAGGCCCGCAACATCCTCCAGAACCGGGTCAACGGCATGGGCGTCTCCGGCGCGGAAGTCGTGACAGACGGAAACACTCTCGTCATCACGGTCCCGGGTGAGGACACCTCGCAGGCCCGCGCCCTGGGACAGACCTCACAGCTGTTGTTCCGTCCCGTGGCGGAACCGGGCCAGCCTGATCCGGAGAAACTCCTCACCGAGCAGACGGATATGGCGGAACGTTGGGTCTCTCTCGGTGTGATCTCGCCGGATCAGGCGCAGACAGCGGTCAATGAACTGACCGAACAACTCAACCTGAACGCGGAGCAGCAAGCCAAGGCCATCGCAGACATGCAGGCACAGGCCGAGGGCGAGGAAGTGGGGGGAGACGGGGCAGCCACCGATGCCGTGAAGCCCGAACTCGACGTCGACAAGATTGAAGCTCCGACGGTCACCGCCCAGGTGCCCGAGGCGCCCGCCAACTCCATCGAGGCGGCGGAACGGCGTGCCCAGGTGACCTCCATGCTCCGTGAGGACAGACAGTCGGAGGACCCGACGACGCAGCTCGCTGCCGCGTCTCTCCTGGTGTGCAACGAGGAACTCGATCCAATCGCCGGAACGGATGATCCAGCGAAGCCGCTCGTCGCCTGCGACGTCGAGAACGGTGCGAAGTACATACTCGGTCCGTCACCCCTGCTCGTCGGAGAGACCGACCCGGTCGACGGACTACGTCTGAGCGGAAACGAGATCGACACCAACCGCCCCATCAACGGTGGCCTGAACTCCCAGACCGGGCAGATGGAGATCAACTTCTCCTTCAAATCCGGTCCCGGTGAGCAGGGTGGTGCAACGTGGGCATCTCTCACTCAGGAATACCTCAAGCGACAGGTCGCCATCACCCTCGACTCCGAGGTCATCTCCGCGCCGGTGATCCAGTCGCCGACCCCGGTCGGTTCTGGAACGTCAATCACCGGATCCTTCACCCAGCAGGAGGCCATGGAACTCGCCAGCAACCTCCGCTATGGAGCGCTCCCGCTGTCTTTCGCCGGAGAGAACGGTGAACGCGGTGGTACCGCCACCACCATCCCGGCAACACTCGGTTTCGCCTCTCTGAAGGCCGGCCTCATCGCCGGCATCATCGGGCTGATCCTGGTGAGTATCTTCTGTCTCGCCTACTACCGGGCCTTCGGATTCCTCACCGTGTTCACGCTGTTCGCTGCAGGCTCACTCATTTACGGTTCCCTCGTGCTCCTCGGCCGGTGGATCGGCTACTCCCTCGATCTTGCGGGTGTCGCTGGCCTGATCATCGGCATCGGTACCACGGCGGACTCCTTCGTGGTGTTCTACGAGAGGATCAAGGACGAAGTCCGGGAAGGCAGAACGTTCCGTTCTGCGGTTCCCCGGGCGTGGGAACGTGCGAAGCACACCATCCTCTCCGGTAACTTCGTGTCCCTCATCGCTGCGGTCGTGCTCTATGTCCTGGCCGTCGGCGATGTTAAGGGCTTCGCCTTCACACTCGGTCTCACCACGGTGTTCGACCTCCTGGTCATCTTCCTGGTCACCTCGCCGCTTGTCATCCTCGCTTCACGCAAGCCCGCGTTCGCCAACCCGAAGGTCAACGGACTAGCCGGCGTGATGAAGGTCGCAGGCGAACGGCGTAGCCGGGGTGAATGGCTGGCAGGCGATCACGCGGACAACGCTCTCGACGGAGAAACCGACGCACAGACCATCGCACGCCTCACGGACGAGCGGGGAGACACATCCGGTTCGAGCCCGGTCGCCCCATCAAAGCCCGGTGTCGAGTCCGGCGAGAACGAGGAGAAGTAAACCATGAGCTCTTCCATCTTCAGACGTCTCTACACCGGTGAAGGTGGCGTCGACTTCGTCGGACGCCGCCAGGTGTGGTATTCGATCACGGGCGTCGTCCTCGTGATCTGCTTTCTCGGTATCGTCATCCGTGGTTTTACCCTCGGCATTGACTTCGAGGGCGGGACCAAGATGAACATGCCCGCGGAGGGTATCTCCACGGAGGCTGCGGCCGAGGTGTTCACCGACGCGACCGGTGTTACCCCGCAGAAAGTCCAGGTAGTCGGTGCCGGAGACTCCCGGATCCTCGAGATCAACTCCGAACGCCTCAACGAGCAGCAGATCGGCGAAGCCCGAGAGCAACTATTCGACACCTTCCAACCGGTTGACGCGACCGGGGAACCGAACCCTGATGTCGTCGGTGATTCCACGGTGTCCGAGTCGTGGGGATCCACCATCACCAACCGGATGCTGCTGTCCCTCGGTGTCTTCCTGGTGCTGATCTTCGGTTACATCACCGTCCGTTTCGAAAGGGACATGGCGATCGCGGCCATGGGTGGACTGTTCGTCGATGGCGTCGTCGTCGCGGGCATCTACGCCCTGATCGGTTTCGAGGTCACCCCGGCCACCGTCATCGGTCTTCTGACCGTCCTGGCGTTCTCCCTCTACGACACCGTCGTCGTCTTCGACAAGGTCAAGGAGAACACTGCGGGATTCCTCAACACGACCCGGCGTACCTACGCCGAACAGGCCAACCTCGCCGTTAACCAGACGGTCATGCGCTCGATCGCCACCACCGTGATCTCTGCGCTGCCGATCGCGGCGCTCATGGTCGTGGCAGTCTGGCTAATGGGTGTCGGTACCCTGAAGGACCTTGCTCTCGTCCAGTTCATCGGTGTCATCGAGGGAACTTTCTCCTCCGTGTTCCTCGCCACGCCGATTCTGGTCACGCTGAAGAACCGGCAGCGCAAGGTTCGTGAACACAATGCCCGCGTTGTCGCCGAACGCGAGGGACGGCAGGCCACGCTCGAGACGTCGACGCCCGAGGGCGACTCGGCTGCACGGCGGACCGTGTCGACACCCGTCGCTCCGGTGAACCCTGGACACGGGTCCAGCGGAGCGAGCTGGCGACCGGGGCAGTAGCCCGAAGTAACTGGACCTATGACCAGTGGATCGGCCGTGCGACGTCTCCTGCGTCGGACGGCCGATTCCCGTTGTGTTGGGGTGACCCGCACGATGAGGAGAACCGGTCCGTCGTTGCATATACTGTGATGAGTTCCACGTGGAGCGATCCCCGGTCTCTCCAGCCGGTGATCAGAGAGCGGGGATGATTCATCGGATGTATCCGACGCGACAGAAATCCCCGACGACCGACAAGGACTTGCCCTCAATGGCCGACGTGCTGCTCCGAAAACCGGGCGCATCCGCCAGGATCCCGCGCCTCTGCGCGACGCTGTGCGGAGTCCTGCTGTTCACCGCCGCGTGCGCCACAACCCCCGGTGGTTCCCAGGATGATCCACCACCACCGGAACCTAAACGCCTCACCCTCGCGACCTCCTCACCACTCGCGACGACGAACGCTGCGGGGCTTCTCGGTGCCTCGACGAGTGCCGACACACTCGCCGGACGCCTGTACCCGCCCGCATTCGTGCACGGCCCGTCCGGGCAGCAGATCCCGAATCGAGACTTGGTTACGGCGCAGACCCTGCCCGGAGCGGAACCCCGGGTGGTCTACACGATCAATCCGGCAGCCACATACTCCGACGGAGCCCCGGTCACCTGCACGGACTTCCTGCTCTCCTACAAGGCGGGAACTCTGCCCGGACTGTTCGAGGCGTTTCTGCCACTCACAGCGCAGGTAAAGAATCTCGAGTGCACCGCCGGTTCGAGAGAATTCACCGTCATCTTCAACGAGGGAACCGGGGCCAGATGGCGGCACCTCTTCGGGCCGGGTACCGTCCTGCCTGCACATGCCATAGCGGCAAAAGTCGGCCTGACGGAGGAGGCGCTCGTCACCGCGCTCGCCACGGATGATGTCGAGACGCTCCGTCCGGTCGCGGAGGTGTGGAACACCGGGTTCGATCTCGACAACTTCGATCCCGACCTTCAGGTGTCGTCCGGCCCGTTCACCATCGACCGCGTCGACGGGGACGGCACGGTGCTACTGCGCCGCAATGAACTGTTCAACGGGGATCGCGCGGAGGCGGAATCTGTGCGCGTCTGGCCCCGTGGAATCGACGTCTCGGGCCGTAGAGATGAGGCCTCCACCATCCTGGCAGATTTCACCGGCGGTACCCCGGTGGACTGGGTACAGCGGGACGAACCGGGCAACACCACACAGGTCGAGTACGCGACCGGTGTCCGGATCGAACAGCTTGTGCTGGGCGACGGCGGTGTGCTGTCGACGCCGGAGAACCGCGCGGCATTCGCCGCGTGCATCGATCAGTCCGCGGTCGCCGCCGCATCATCGGAGATCGCGGGTCATCCAGTTCCACCGATGGGCGTGCGTCTTTCCCCCGCAGACAGCCCAGCCACCGATTACGACCGGCCGGTGTCGGATGCGCACCTCGGTGTCAACATCCCGAAGGCGCAGCTACTGGCGGGAACGACGATCAGGATCGGCTATCTCGGTCCGGACCCCAGGTTCAGATCCATGGTGGAGGCGATCCGGATGTCTTGTGAACCGGCAGGTATAGCGGTCATTGATGCGAGTGCGGATGGTCGCACCTTACGGGATCTCGTGACCTCTTCCTTCGACGAATGGTGGAATCCCCGAGTCACCGAGGGAAATCTCGATGCGCTGCTGGTGGCGCTCGGACCCGAGGGGGAGTACGGGTCGATCAATGTGACCAGTGACGATCTCAAGGGATTCCGTGCGGCGGAGGAACGTCTCTGGCAGGACGTTCCTACGGTGCCGTTGGCTGCGGAACCCCGCACGTTTGTGGTGGACCGAAACGTGGGTAACGTTGTGGTGAATACCGGTAATTCCGGAATCGGGTGGAACATGGACCGGTGGCAGGAGAGTGAAGGACAATGACCTACGACAATGCCCGTGATGCACTCGCGGTGAAGATCCGATATGTGCAGGACTTTCCGGAAGAAGGCATCCTCTTCGAGGATCTCACCCCGGTACTCGCGGATGCGGAGGCGTTCCAGTTGGTCGTCGACGAACTCGCCGATGCCGCCGAGCGCTTCGGTGCGCAATTGATCGGTGGGCTCGACGCCCGGGGGTTCCTCCTTGGATCCGCGGTCGCCTATCGCCTGGGGCTCGGGATCCTCGCGATTCGGAAACAGGGGAAGCTACCGCCACCCGTGCACACGGAGGAATACCAGCTGGAGTACGGCACGGCGGCACTCGAGATTCCGGCCGGAACGGGTACGGACCTCAATGGGACCCGGGTAGTTCTCGTCGATGACGTCCTGGCTACCGGCGGCACCCTCGTCGCCGCCAGGAAGCTGCTGGAGAGCTGTGGTGCAATGGTCGCCGGCCACGCGGTCGTGTTGGAGGTCGCAGGGCTGGGGGGCCGCGGGCGGCTCGGGGACAGCCCACTCGTCGTGGTCAATGAGCCGGTTGACGGTGACCACCGATGAATCAGGGGCGTAACAGCAGGCAGCAGGTCAACATGCGGAGTATGTCGGCCCGGCTTGCGCGGAGTCTCACGGGCACCCGGACGAAGGTTGACCCGGTCTTAGACCCGTTGGTGAGCATCCACCGGAAGATCCACCCCAAGGCGAACATCGATGTCCTGCAGCACGCGTACCGAACCGCTGAGCGGCTCCATGACGGTGTGTACCGCAAGTCAGGGGACCCGTACATCACGCACCCGCTCGCGGTTGCGACGATCGCCGCCGAGATCGGCATGGATACCACCACCCTCGTCGCCGCACTCCTGCACGACACTGTCGAGGACACGGATTACAGTCTGGAGGACCTCACCGCCGAGTTCGGCGAGGAGGTCGCGCGCCTCGTGGATGGAGTGACCAAGCTCGACAAGGTCGCCCTGGGGGCCGCCGCCGAAGCGGAGACCATCCGGAAGATGATCGTCGCCATGAGCCAGGACCCCAGGGTCCTCGTGATCAAGGTCGCTGACCGCCTGCACAACATGCGGACGATGCGTTTCCTGCCGCCGGAAAAGCAGGCGAAGAAAGCCAGGCAGACACTCGAGGTCATCGCCCCGCTGGCGCATCGCCTCGGCATGGCGACCATCAAATGGGAACTCGAGGATCTTTCCTTCGCGATCCTCTATCCCAAGAAATACGACGAGATAGTCCGGCTCGTGGCCGACCGGGCGCCGTCCCGCGACCGCTACCTCGCGGAGATCATTGCCGATGTCCAATCGACGATGCAGGAGAACTCGATCACAGCGAGCGTGATGGGACGGCCGAAACACTACTGGTCGATTTACCAGAAGATGATCGTCCGGGGTCGAGACTTCGACGAGATCTTTGATCTCGTCGGGATCCGGATCCTCGTCGACAACCTCAACGACTGTTACGCCGCGATCGGCGCCGTGCACTCGCTCTACTCGGCACTGCCAGGCCGTTTTAAAGACTACATCTCCGCGCCCCGTTTCGGCGTCTACCAGTCGCTCCACACCACCGTGATGGGGCCGGGGGGCAAGGCTCTCGAGGTACAGGTACGCACCCACGAGATGCACTACAACGCTGAGTTCGGGATCGCCGCGCACTGGAGATACAAGGAAACCAAGGGATCTCACTCGGGGGAGCAGTCCGAGGTAGACCAGATGGCGTGGATGCGCCAGCTGCTGGACTGGCAGAAGGAAGCCGCGGATCCCAATGAGTTCCTGGACTCGCTGCGCTACGACCTCCAGGCGACGCAGATCTTCGTGTTCACCCCCAAAGGCGACGTGGTGAATCTACCGGTCGACGCCACGCCGGTCGACTTCGCCTACGCCGTGCACACGGAGGTCGGCCACCGCTGCATCGGAGCGAAGGTCAATGGGAAACTCGTCGCGCTTGAATCTAGGTTGAAGTCCGGCGATCGTGTCGAGGTCTTCACCTCCAAGGACCCCGGTGCCGGACCGAGTGCGGACTGGCAGAAGTTCGTCGTCTCACCCCGAGCGAAAGCTAAGATCCGGCAGTGGTTCGCCAAGGAGCGTCGGGAGGAATCGCTCGAATTCGGCCGCGACGCACTCGCCACAGAGGTCCAGCGGGGTGGGCTCCCCATGCACCGGCTGTTCACCGCACAATCGATGAAGACTGTCGCGACGGAATTGCATTATCCTGACGTCGACGCGCTCTACACCGCGATCGGTGCTGGTGCGGTCTCGGCCAAGCACGTGGCCTCGCGGCTCATGGCGAACTTCGGTTCCACGGATGAGGCGGAGGATGCGCTTGCCGCCCGGACACCGTTCAGTGAGCTCGTCAGCTCGCGGACCAAGGCAACCGGGGACGGCACCGGGATTCTTGTCGAGGGGAGTCCTGATGTCATGGCGAAGGTGTCCAAGTGCTGCAGCCCGGTCCCAGGGGACGCGATCTTCGGTTTCGTCACCCGAGGCGGCGGCGTGAGTGTACATCGCACCGACTGCACCAACTCGGCGAAGCTCCATGAGGAACCGGAGCGCCTCATTGCCGTGTCCTGGGCGTCGGAGGAATCCGGAAGCGTGTTCGCCGCGACTCTGCAACTTGAGGCACTCGACCGGAGCGGACTGTTGTTTGAGCTCACCCGGGTCATCAACGAGCAGCGGGTGACGGTCACCGCGATGAACTCGTACTCAGCGGAGGATCACGTCGCGGTCTGTCGCTTCACCTTCGAGGTCTCGGACACCAAACAACTCGGGTCGCTCATGACGCAGCTGAGGAACACCGAGGGAGTGTTCGACGTCTACCGTGTCTCTAGTGCCTGAGTCCCTGGAGCCACGGGGCACCGTAGAAAACAGGAAGGACGCCCGACTCCCGATCAGGGGGTGGGCGTCCTTCCCATGACGAACATCCGGCGGGGTTTAGCGGGGCATATACTTCTTGGCGAGCTCAATGAGCGACGCGGCGGCGGAAATCAGGCTCACGATTCCGACAACGGTCTTGATGAGCTGCATGATCTTCGTGAAGACCATGGCGATCTTCGGCCCGGTGACTTCGTCACCGTCAAGGTTCTGGTAGACGGTCTCATCACTGGAACCGATACCAGAGGACAGGGAATTGTCTGAGGAGCCCCGGAGGGCGTCGGCGATCGGGTCGGAATCCTTCGCCGTTCCGTCGTCCTTCGAATCGGAGTCACCGTTGGTGCCATCAGCCTTGTCGGCGTCGGACGAGCCTGAGTCGGTTTTCCCGGAGATTTGCGAGGACGAGGGAGCATCATCGGCCCACGCCGGAACGGTGAGGGATGACGCTGCGAGAGCGAAAGTGGTGGCGGCGGCGATGGCGGTCGAGCGGGAAAAGAGCTTCATAGTACTAAAGAATCCTCAGGATGGAATGGGTGAACGGTTGCCACGGAAAGTCACGGAAACCCGCCGTGCGTGTTTTGGCCGTGGGTGTTTCGGTTGAGTAACTATCAACACCTGAACTGCACATTACATCATCAACTGTTGTGGAGATGTTACAGAAACACGAAGAAGCGGCCTCCATTGCCGGGAGACCGCTTCGTCGTTATTTCAGGCGCCGACGTTACGCCTTCGGGGCAAGCTTCTGGATGGCGTTGCTGATGGAGTAGATCGCGGTGAACAGGGATGCGATCGTGGTCAGCATCTTGACCCACGAGCCGATCTTCTTCGAGTAGTAGTCGAGCTTGGTGGTCGTCTTCGAATCGCCCTTTTCGTCGATGTAGGTTATCGGATCGCTGGACGAGCCTACGGAGGAACCGTCATTGTTGGAGCTGCCGTCGGTCAGAGTGGAGACGGAGCTGTCCGGAGTGACCGCGTCATCATCGTCGGCGAACGCCGGGGCGGTGAGGGTGGAGGTGGTCAGGGCGACTGTGGTCGCAGCGGCGATGAGAGTCTTGCGGGAGATCAGCTTCATGGGATTCCTTGTCATGGAAGGGGTCGGATACCTGGGGGTAATGATAACCCAAAGACCCGCTGAATGTCCTCCCCGGAACACCGGTGTGTCCCATCACTCCGGATTTCGGGTCGGGGTCAGCCGCGAAGAGGGGCACCCACCGGTTTTCCGTTGGGTGCCCCTCTTTTCTGACGTTCGACCGGAGAACCGGCCGGATTTGTCATACGGCTCAAACTAGCCGGCGATCTTGGTGACCTTCTGGATAGCGTTGCTGATGGCGAAGATCGCAGTAAAGAGCGAGGCCACGGTGGTGAGCATCTTGACCCAGCCGCTGATCTTGGACACGTAGTAGTCGAGCGTCGAGCAAGGCTTCTCCTTGCCGTTCTTCAGACAGGTCTTGGTTTCGCCGGAGGAACCCTCGGAGGATTCGTCAGCGGAGGAGCCCTCGGAGGAGCCCTTGGTGATCTTGTCGACGGAGGAGCCGTCCTCCTTCGGGGTCTCGTCGTTGGCGGCAGCCACGGCGTCAGGCTGTGTCAGGGTCAAGGGCGTGGCCATCGCCGGTGCGGTGAGGCCGGAGGTGGACAGCGCGATGACGGCAGCGGCGGAGACGAGGGACTTGCGGGACAGCAGCTTCATGGATGTTCCTAATTTCATTTCAATGTTGAAAAGCGTTGGGACTGGCTCACAGCGTAACCGCTCATGTGGAGCCTTCACCACATCTAAGTCGACACACACTGTAATTTTATGAAATACATAGGCTAATTTTGGCTATATCAAGTAATGAGGGTTGACTACGGGTGGGGTGAAACGGCGAATTCGGGGGTGTCGGAGTCGGCGCCTTCGCCGTGTCCAGCTCGAGCACCGACCTTCCTCGGGTCCCGACAAATCCTCCGGTTGTTGTTTCCGCCGATCAACACGCCTTACGCTAGCCGAGTTCCGCGGTTGCGATCCGGACCTCGTCGGCGGGGGTTCCGTCGGCGCCGCCGCCGGAAACACCGGCCTCGGCGATCGTGTCGAGAGTGGCGAGGCCCTCGTCGCTGATCGTTCCGAAGTACGTGTACTGCGCGGGAAGGGGCGAATCCTTGTAGTTCAGGAAGAACTGCGACCCGTTGGTGCCGGGGCCGGAGTTGGCCATCGCGATGGAGCCGCGGGGATAGACGACGGGGGCACTCGGGTCATCGACGTCGTCGGTCGGGTACTCGTTCGGGAACACGAAGCCCGGGCCACCGGTACCGGTGCCCGTGGGATCACCGCACTGGAGGACGTGGATGCCCGAGGTGGTCAGCCGGTGGCAGATCGTGTCGTCGTAGTACTTGTAGTAGGCGAGGTGCTCGATCGCGTTCACCGTGCACGGTGACGCGGCCCGATCGAGAGTCAGCGGAATCGGGCCCTTGTTGGTGTTCAGCGTCAGATCGACCGTGCCGGTGGCGGGCACGTCCGTGGTGTGGGTCGGGGGGTCGATCTCGCGTGCCGCAGGTTGACCCGCCGACTCATAGGTGCAGGACACGGTCTCGCCGAGGGCAGTGGAACGGACGCCGTCGAGCATGACAGGCTCCTCGTTCGGTGCCGAGGTCTGCGTCGTCTGCTCCGAGGCATCCAGGGTGGCGTCATCGGAACCGGTCTGGGTGCTCAGGAACCAAATTCCGCCGACGATGAGCGCGATAACCGCCAGAGAGGCGAACGCGACCGTCAGGGGTTTCGTCTTCTCGGAGCGGTCGCGGCTCTTCAGCTCCTGCTCGAGCTTTTTCATCGCTTCGGTTCGGCGGGTTCTGTTACTGGTCAACGTTTTGTCCCCTGGTCAGATCGGGTCGGTCGGCAACCGTTGTCACGGATGTCGGGTGGTGGCGAACTTTTCCCGACCATCCTAGCCCGGGCACTTCACTCGGCCGCACTCACGGGGTTCCGGTGACCGTGTGTGTTTCCAGCCGTTACGATGTCGCCATGGAGATTCTCGGATTCGCCGCAGGCCCGTACCAGACCAACACGTGGTTACTCGTCGATGACACAAGATGTGTCGTCATCGATCCGGGAATGCACGCCGCGCAGCGTGTCCTCGAGATCCTGGACGAACGGGGTCTAACCTTGGAATCCGTCGTCCTCACCCACGGCCACATCGATCACACTCGTGATTCGGGAACCTTGGCGAACCGCTTCGGTGTCCCGGTCTACATTCATCCCGGCGACCGGATGATGCTTGATGATCCGTCTGCGGGTGTGTCCGCGGCGTCGGTTCAGTTGTTCACCGCGGACCGGATGATCCGCCCAACGACGGTCCGGGACCTCACCCATGGGACACGTCTTGGTCTCGTGGGGACGGAGTTCACCATCCGCCATGCTCCGGGTCATTCGCCGGGAAGCACGCTGCTGATCGGTGCGGGAATCTGTTTGTCCGGCGACGTCCTGTTCCGGGGTGCGATCGGGCGCACGGATCTTCCGGCCTCCGACCCGGCTGCTATGGACCGCACCCTCCGCGAGCAGATTCTCGCCCTCGATGACCGACTTCAGGTTCTCCCCGGGCACGGGCCGGTGACGACTATGCGGGCGGAGCGTCGCTCTAATCCGTTCCTCCTCGCCTTGAATCGGGGGTGAGCGCGGTGTCCGGGTGCAGCAAGCGATCCAGTTGACCGACTCATATGCCGAGAACGGCATCCTCTATACTCTGGATCCGTGAGCGAATCCCCGAAATTCCAGCCCTTCTCCGCCCCCAAGGGTGTTCCGGATTATGTGCCGCCGACATCTCCCGAGTTTCTGGCCGTGCGTGAGGCGTTTACCCGGCAGACGCGGCTCGCGGGCTACGAACACATAGAACTTCCGGTGTTCGAGGACACCGGACTGTTCGCCCGGGGGGTCGGGGAGTCCACCGACGTCGTCAGCAAGGAGATGTACACCTTCGAGGATCGCGGTGGGCGCTCCGTGACTCTGCGCCCGGAGGGTACCGCCGGAGTGATGCGCGCCGTGATCGAGCACAACCTCGACCGGGGACAGTTGCCCGTTAAGTTGTCATATGGCGGCCCCTTTTTCCGTTACGAGCGTCCGCAGGCCGGCCGCTACCGTCAGCTGCAGCAGGTCGGTGTCGAGGCGATCGGTGTGGACGACCCGGCACTCGATGCCGAGACTGTCACACTTGCGGACCGCTGCTTCCGCAGCATCGGACTGACCGGGTTCCGGCTCGAGATGACCAGCCTCGGTGACGGGGTCTGCAGGCCTGCCTATCGGCGGAAATTACAGGAGTTTCTCCTCGGTCTGCCCCTCGATGAGGCGACCCGGCAGCGGGCCGAGCTCAATCCGCTCCGCGTCCTGGACGACAAGCGCCCTGAGGTAAAGGAGATGACGGCCGAGGCACCGCTCATGCCTGATCACCTGTGCCCGGACTGCCGTGGGCACTTCGAGACGGTTACGGGCCTCCTGGATGAGATGGGCGTCCCGTACACCCTGGCCCCGAGGCTGGTCCGTGGTCTGGACTATTACACCCGTACATGCTTTGAGTTCGTGCACGACGGCCTCGGTGCGCAGTCCGGCATCGGCGGTGGCGGCAGATACGACGGCCTCATGGCTCAGCTCGGGGGCCAGGAGCTCTCCGGTATCGGGTTCGGGCTCGGCGTTGACCGCGCGCTGCTTGCGCTGCAGGCTGAGAACCTGAGTGTCTCCGATGGTTCCCGCGTCTCGGTGTACGGCGTCGCCCTGGGTGCCGCAGCGCGGCGGAGGATGGCGATCGAGATCGACCGGCTCCGGGTGGCGGGAATCAGCGCCGACATGTCCTTTGGGGACCGCGGACTCAAGGGTGCCATGAAGGGTGCTGACCGGGCCGGTGCACGCTTTGCGCTCGTTCTCGGGGACCGGGAGATCGAGTCCGGGGTCGTTGCTGTCAAGGACCTAGCGGCCCATGAGCAGGTCGATGTATCCCTGTCGGAATTGGTCACGCATCTGCAGAGCCGGCTCAGCGCCTAGCCACCCGGATGCGGTGGTCGTCGGCTACGCGGTGCCTGGGGGATCAGAACTCCACGGCATCGAGTAGCGCGGGGATGTCCGCGGCGACCACGATGAGGAGCGGCAGCTGTTCTCGTTTCCCGTGTTCCGTCACGATCATCGCGTCGGGCAGCTGTCCCCCGGAGTCCCGGGTACCGAGAATCTCCAGCGCCTCGGGGACGGTTGTCGTCCGGGGCACCAGGACCGCACGGTCGTGGGGTTCCGCGAAACGCAGGACGTCCGCCACGGTTGCGGCGTCCAGCTGGCCGTTGTCTGCGAGATCGTGGGCTATCCACCGTGCCACGGAACGCGCAGTGAGCAGTCGGTGGTAGCTGCCGCCGTCGTCGTAGATTGGGAACTGGGAGTAACCCTTCTCACGGATTGCGGAGAGAACATCGTGCACCGGGGTGTCCGGGGAGAACCGGACTATCGGATTCTGTCTGAGGACGCTCACCAGCGTCGGAGCCGCCAGCAGGATGTCCCGCAGCCGGCGTATCTCCTCCACGATGTCGGGCCGAGGATCCGCGATCGGGTTCCCGCTCCGGTACTCACCGTGGCTGATCGCGTTGCGGAGGTCAGCGAAGGCATGGAGGGCATCGGACTGGGATCGCGTCACCTGGTTACGTTTCGCGAGCTGGCGGACCATCCAGGTGAACGAGTCTGATCGACGGGCGTCCAGGGTATCGCGGAGAAAGGCCTCGATCTGGTTGAAGGCGCTGAGGAACTCCGTTGCGGAGGACTCGACGGCGGTCGGCGCGGAGGATGTTCTGCTGGTGATTTCAGAGGCATCAGGCACGACCACCACTGTAGCTGGGGTGCGGTGTCGGCACCGCCGGAGGCGGGGACGGGGCGGTAGAATCGGCCGGACCAACCGCGTCGGAGTCTACCGGCGCGGACCCTGAACCCGGGAGGAGCTTGTCTATGATCGGGAACCGAAGGACCGGAATCGCGGTGGCGCTACTGACCACCGCGTTGCTCACCGCAGGTTGCGGTACGACGGATACCGGTGTGAAGGACGCCCCACCCCCCACCGCATCCACCGCAGCACCCGCGTCTCTCGAGACGAGATCCGATCACGAGAGCCGGGGTTCGGAGGATGCGGCAACCACGGGGGCATCTCAGCCAGAAGTTCCGACAGGCGGGGTGGTCGACTCGGACGCGGCCACCGGTGTGTCCGTAGCTCTGCCCGTTCCCCCGGACCTGGAGGCGAAGCGTTGGGGTGGCGACGACTACGATCCCGAGCTGGCTGCGAAGATGCCCGAGGATCCGTTGTATCCGGGTGAGCGGACCGAGGTGCTCGGTCAGACCGCGGTCATCTGCGCTGCGGGCGGATTCTACGGGATCCACTACATAGCCGCTCCGGATGCCGAGAGCTGCGGGGCCGCCGAGACCGCGATGGCTGAGGCGTTCGCGAATGAGAATGCAATGGGAAATGTGCACTTCGCGGAGCCGCGGACGGTGGATGTCGGTGACGGTCGGGTGGCCCGTTGCGTAGAGAAGGGAAACATCCTGTTCGATTGCCGTGACATGCAGGGGGCTCCCGTGGCCTGGTTCTGGTGACCCGGACGTTCAGTATCTGAGTGGGCGGAGCGTTCCGTGTCTGAGTCCCGAGAGGAAGAGCTCCACGAGGTTCGCGGTGATGTTAGGTTCCAGTGAGAGGACCCCGGGGACCGGAGGGCGGGAGACGGTCAGCAGACCGATGATGAAGGTGTCGTGCTGGATCGATGCCTCCACGAGGCCATGGTTCTTCGCCTCCTCCAGGATCGCGTTGCCGAGCTTCGCGGTGTGCTGCCGGAGATCCATCACATCGGGTGGGAGGAGGGCCAGGTCATCGGGCGCGAACGCGGCGACCAACGAACCGAGCCCCATGTCGACCAGTGAATCCACGTAGTGCAACCACTGGCCTTCCGGATCCTGATCGAAGTTCTCGAGCACTGATTTCTGCAGGTCGATCGCCCGGACGAAGAGCCGGGCACCGCATGCGTGCAGGAGTGACTCTCGGTCGGGGAAATTCCGGTACAACGTCGCGATGCCGACGTCAGCTCGCTCCGCGATAATCTCCAACGGGACGGTCTCCGGTTGGCGGCGGAAGAGCTCACACGCGGTGTCGATGATTCGGTTCCGGCGTTCGAGGGCATCGGCGCGCAACGGATTCTCCAAATGTGGGGGATGGGACGATTCTGTCTCGGTGGTGAATACCTCCCTTAAAGTGATAGTCTTCACTTCCAGTTCTGTCCAATTTCTCTGCACATCAGCTTTCCGGTACGGCTGCGAACGGGCAGGATGGTCCCATGGACAGAACCCAGCTGCGGAGTCTCTTGAGCGACGCTGAAGAGATCCGATCCCTGGCCGCCCGGGCGGTCGGCCTCCTCGACATCGTCGACGGGGAAGCCCCCTCGGTGGACCCGGCCCACGGCGTGCACTGTGGGTCAGCCTCGGGATCCGTCATCATTCTTCCGCCCCACTCCCCGGAGTGGCCGGACGACCTCTACCCCCGCGCCACCGTGATCGGCCGCCACCCGGAATTCGGACGCCTCGTCCACGAACTGGTGTCGGTAGTTGTCCGCATTGACGCACTGCGGGGGCCTGCATCCCGGGCCGGAACCGGGGTATTCGGTAGGTTCTTCGGACTCGGTCGACCGGACCCCGCTGCGGAGTCCGCGGCCGCGGATCTCTTCCTGCTACTCACGGATGTCCGGACGGGGTGGACGGTGAGCGCGGTTCGGGAGGTTCTCTCCGACGCGTACCTCGCAGCAGAGCAGCAACGACGGAACGGGGTCCGGCTCACGCCCGGACCCGGAGCACCCGCCGATCTCTACATCGAAGCCGCGAGAGACGCGGTGATCCGGGGCGCCGGGGACAACCTCGGAGATATCCGGTTCGGGCGGATCGATGGGACGGCATTGGCGGGAGCCCGTGCTGCGGTGGAGCGCGTTTTACGGCACCCGGATTCGGAACCTGTGCTCCGGGCTGAAGCCGATGCGGCACTGGCGGTGTTGGGCCGGCGACGGGCGAGACAGCTGATGGAGCAGCTTCCGCTGGAGGCGCTCAAACGGGTCACCGACGATAGGCTCCGGTTCACGGGCCTGGTCGAGGTGGGTGTCACGACGGTCGCTGACATCCTCGACACCCCCATCGACCGGTTGATAGCGGTGAACGGGATCGGGCGGCAGACAGCCAGTCGGCTACAGGCCGCGGCCCGTACCCTCGAATCGGAGGCGACGGCGAACCCGACGCAGCGGATCGGTGATGAGCCGCTCCCGGAGGCGGTGTCCCTGACCCGCATCCTTTCCCGGTACGAACAGGTCGGTCTGCTCGACGAGGCGGAACGTGCCCGACGCGATCGACTCATCGACTTCTTCCGGAAACTCCCCGTGGGACCGTCACCGGACGGATACGATGTCATCGTCCGCGGGGCCGGTGCGCTAGAGCAGCTCCTGGACGATCTCCGATGGGCCGCCGTCGGTCCGGCCCTGCTGTTGCCGGCCTCGGTCACCGACCCGGGGCCCGCCGCGTGGGATGACTACCTCTCGAGACCGGCCCGGTACCAGGCACTCCTCGCGGATCTGCTCCGGCTCGACACAGTCACGGGTGAAGATCCCACACTGCTCGACGGGGCGCTCATCGAGAGGATTCGGGGCATCCGGCTAAACCGGAATTACCTCCGTGATCTCCATCTGCGCGGGTACCAGTCCTACGGGGCGCGATTTGCGGTTGTGCAACGCCGAATCATCCTTGGTGATGAGATGGGGCTTGGCAAGACCGTCCAGGCGATCGCCGTGGCGGCCCACCTCGCGGAAGAGAGATCCTCCGGTGACGGTGGTGGGGGCGTCGGTCGCACGGTCGTGGTCTGTCCCGCCTCCGTGGTGGTGAATTGGTCACGCGAACTCGCGGCATTCTGTACCCTGGAAGTCTTCGTGGCCCACGGCCCCGATAAACAGGTCGCTGTAGCGGCGTGGCGGAACCGGGGAGGGGTGCTGGTGTGCACCTACGACGGTGCGAGGACCCTGGATCTCGGAGACCCGGACGTGCTTATCGTCGATGAGGCGCACATGATCAAGAATCCCCGGGCGAAGAGGACGATCGCGTGTACCGCCCTGGCCGAGGCCTCTGAAACGGTCCTGCTGCTGACCGGAACACCACTGGAGAACCGGGTCGACGAGTTTGTCAATCTCGTCCGGATCATCCGACCAGACCTGGTCACGCGGGGGATGGCTGAGTTGGACGCGGACACGTTCCGGCGGCTCATCGCGCCCGCATACCTCCGGAGAAACGTCACCCAGGTGCTCGACCAGCTCCCGGACCGGGTGGATGAAACCGAGTGGGTCGAGCTCACTGAGGCAGAGCAGCAATTTTACCGGGAGAGCGTCGCGGAGGGCTCGTGGATGGGGATGCGGCGGGCGGCTTGGGTCACCCCAACCGGCCGCCCCGCGAAGCTCGCCCGGCTGGCGGAGATAGTCGCCGATGCCGGAGACTCCGGCAAGCGGCTGCTGGTATTCAGCTTTTTTCTCGATGTGCTCGAGCTCATCGCGGATGCCTTCGGGGAGTCGGTGGTCGGGGTGATCGACGGCTCGGTTCCCCCGGCGCGTAGACAGGCGCTGGTCGACTCATTCGGCACGGCCCCCGGCGGTAGTATCCTCCTGGCCCAGATCCAGGCCGGTGGACAGGGCCTGAACATCCAGGCCGCATCCGTGGTCGTTCTGACTGAACCCCAGGTGAAGCCCACCCAGGAGGACCAGGCCATCGCCCGCGCCTACCGCATGGGGCAGACCGGTACTGTCCACGTTCACCGCCTCATCGGAGCGGACACCGTCGATGAGAGGATGCTCGAGATTCTCGCGGTGAAACGAGGCGTGTTCGACGCCTTCGCCCGGACTTCCGACGCAGCTGAGGTACCTGACGCGGTCGACATCTCCGAACCGGAACTGGCGCGGCAGATCATCGCCCAGGAACGTCGCAGGTTGGGGCTGGCAGACGACGGACCGGAGGATGTCGGGGTGGAGGACACCGGTCAGAGGAACACGGCGGGCTAGCGCCGTTCAGTCCCCGTCTCCGTTGATGGAACGCCGAGGTCGTGGAGAAGTACCTGAATGCGTTCTGCAATATCGTCGCGGATCAACCGCATGCGTAAGATACCCTCGACGCCCCTGTAGGAGGGCTCGTCGGTCACCCCCACCTCCATTTCGGACCGCATTCCGGGTACCGGATCGACTATCGCCTCGGTACCCAGGACAATGACGCGGTCGGCACGCCGGAGGATGTCGGGGTCAATGCCACTGGAAACCGCCCCGTCCATCGACACACCGATCTCGGCCACGGCCGCCGCGGAGATCTGGTTGACGGATCCTTTCGGTCTCGTACCGCCGAATGCACCTCCACCTCACCGGCGGCGTATCTGCGTGTGAGGGCCTCCGCCATCTGCGATTTCCCCGCGTTGCGGGTGCAGATGAACAGAACGAGTGGACGTTGTCGGGGCATCATCGGGGACATCTCCATGGGATGAGGATGCGGTCACCGGACCCGGGGAGCGGCGGTTGCGGCGGGAAGCGTCGGATCGCCTGGGAAGAGCCGCGGTCCCCACCACATGGCGACGTACACGAGTGCCAACAGGACCGGGACCTCAATGAGGGGACCGATCGTCCCCGCCAGGGCCTGTCCGGACATCGCGCCGAAGGTGCCGATCGCCACGGCGATGGACAGCTCGAAGTTGTTTCCCGCTGCGGTGAACGCAATTGTGGTTGAGGTCGCGTACCCGAAACCGGCGGCACGCGATACGACCGTGGCGAGGAAGAACATGACGAAGAAGTAGAAGACGAAGGGGATAGCGATCCGGATGACCGCCCACGGGTTCGATGTGAGCTGACCTCCCTGCAGACTGAACAGAACGACGATGGTGTAGAGCAGACCACCGAGAGCCAGCGGTGAGACCCTGGGGAGGAACGTCGTCTCGTACCACCGGCGGGACCGGAGCCGTTCACCGAATACCCGGGAAAGGAACCCGGCGAGGAGCGGGATCCCGAGGAAGACAAGGACCGAGATGAGAATCGCGGTGAAGGAGAATTCGGCGCTGGTCGTCTCGAGACCGATCCAGGAGGGGAGAATCTGGAGATAGAACCAGCCGAGCACCGAGAACATGACGACCTGGAACACCGAGTTGATGGCCACCAGAACGGCGGCCGTCTCCCGGTCCCCGCAGGCGAGGTCATTCCAGATCAACACCATCGCGATACACCGGGCCAAGCCGATGATCACGAGGCCGGTCCGGTACTCGGGAAGATCCGGGAGCAGGAGCCATGCCAGCGCAAACATGAGCGTCGGGCCGAGAATCCAGTTGAGTGCCACCGTGATCACCATCAACCGCCGGTTCGTGGCGATCTCGCCCGTCTTGTCGTAACGGACCTTCGCCAATGGCGGGTACATCATCACCAACAGCCCGAGGGCGATCGGAACCGAGATTCCACCCACCGTCCACGAGTCGAGGAGCCGCCCCAGGGACGGGATGAAGCGTCCGAGGAGGATACCGAGGATCATGGCGGCGATGATCCACGCCGGCAACCATCTGTCGAGGAAACTCAACCGGGCAGGAAGGGGAGTGTTCGGGGAGGTGCTCATTGCGTGATGCAACCTGTCTGTTCGGTGAGCTGGCCGCTAAACAACTCTAGGTAGGGGACCCTCTATGGTCAACAGTATGGGCCGCGGGCTGGTGTCTGCATTTATTTCCGGTACCCGCCGCGGTTCAGGGTGTCGCAGGAACTCATCGAACCGGACCGGTAGCCGGCGAGGAAAGCCTGTTCGCGTTGCTCGGATGAACCGTGTGTGAAGGCGTCGGGCCGGACCTCGCCCTGACTGCGTTTCTGGATGTTGTCGTCACCCACCGCACGTGCCGTCTGCACGGCGTCCCTGATCTGTTCGTCGGTGATTGGCTCGAGGAAAGCCTCGTCGCCGTCATCGGCGTAGTGCGCCCACACCCCGGCGTAGCAGTCGGCCTGGAGCTCGATCTTCACCGCGTTCGAATCGGCACCGGGGTTCTTGTAGTCGCTCAGTCCCAGGGTTCCTTCGAGGTTCTGCAGATGGTGACCGAATTCGTGGGCGACGATGTACTCCTGCGCCAGTGGCGCGTTTTCTCCGCCGAGCTGGACGATCTGGTCGAAGAAGCTCACATCGAAGTAGGCCGTCTGGTCGACCGGGCAGTAGAAAGGTCCGGTTGCCGAAGACGCCATTCCGCAGCCGGATTGGGTGGAGTTGTCGAAGATGACGAGACCAGGCTGCGAGTACTCGATTCCGGCTTGCGCCGGGAGTCTGCTCGCCCACACTGCGTCGAGGGACTCGGCCGTCGCGGAGACCCTACAGTCGGCGTACTTGTTCGCGTCGGCGCCGGTGCGGCAGTGATCGAGAGTTGTTTTTCCGGTGGAACCGTCGCGCTGTGCCCCCACCTGCCGTTGATTCAGTACCTCGTCGAGTTCAGCGGGATCACCACCCAGGAGGACGAAGGCCACGGCCACGATTATGGTGCCGATGCCGCCACCCGCGGCAAGTTTCATCCCACCTCCCGATCGACGGGCACGGGATGAGCTCAGGTCCACATCATCACGAAAGGTCATGCGCTGATCATGCCACATAGGCATGAGGGCCGAGCAGTTGCGGAAGCTCCCATCGGGTACATGGTTCCGGGGGCGCGCACCACCGGACCGGTAATTCCCGCCCGGGAGGACGGGGCACGGATGGTGGAGGGTAGACTCGCAGCTCGATCAGAGTTTCATTTTATCTAGTGGAAGGACACCAGACACGTGTTGCGCACTCATCTTGCCGGCGACCTGCGGAAGGAATCAGCGGGACAGACGGTGACGCTGACCGGATGGGTGGCTCGCCGCCGCGATCACGGAGGTGTGATCTTCATCGATCTGCGGGACCGTTCCGGTGTTGCCCAGGTAGTTTTCCGGGAATCGGAGGTGGCGGAGAAAGCCCACCACCTGCGCAGCGAGTTCTGTATCCGGGTCACCGGTGTGGTCGAGCCCCGCCCCGAGGGGTCGGAGAACCCGAACCTCGCGTCCGGTGATGTCGAGGTAAATGTCTCCGAACTTGAGATCTTGAACGAGTCTGCACCGCTGCCGTTCCAGATCGAGGACTCGGCCGCATCCGGGGAAGTCGGCGAGGAGGCGCGTCTGCGTTACCGCTACCTCGATCTCCGTCGCCCGAGCCAGGCCAAGGCGATGCGCCTGCGCGCCGCCGCGAACCAGGCGGCTCGTCGGGTATTGGACGCTAATGATTTTACGGAGGTTGAAACGCCGACGCTGACGCGGGCTACTCCTGAAGGGGCCCGCGACTTCCTGGTGCCCGCTCGACTCAAGCCGGGAACCTTCTACGCGCTGCCGCAGTCGCCGCAGCTGTTCAAGCAGCTGCTCATGGTTGCGGGCCTCGAACGCTACTACCAGATCGCCCGCTGCTACCGTGACGAGGACTTCCGCGCGGACCGCCAGCCTGAGTTCACGCAGCTCGACGTGGAGATGAGTTTCGTCGACGAGAATGACATCATTGAGCTCGCCGAGCAGGTCCTGGTTGAGCTGTGGAAGCTGATCGGATACGAGATCACTACCCCGATCCCGCGCATGACCTACGCGGAGGCGATGCGCCGGTACGGCTCCGACAAGCCCGACCTCCGCTTCGACATCGAGATCACCGAGTGCACCGAATTCTTCTCCGAGACCACGTTCCGTGTCTTCCAGAACGAGTACGTCGGTGCTGTCGTGATGGAGGGTGGGGCGAGCCAGCCCCGTCGTCAGCTGGACGCATGGCAGGACTGGGCCCGTCAGCGCGGTGCCAAGGGGCTCGCCTACATCCTCGTCGGGGAGGATGGGGAGCTGGGCGGACCCGTCGCGAAAAACATCACGGAGAAGGAACGTGCCGGTATCGCTGGGCACGTCGGTGCGAAGCCCGGCGACTGTATCTTCTTCGCCGCCGGAGACACCAAGTCCTCTCGGGCGCTGCTCGGCGCGGCGCGCGGTGAGATCGCCCGCAAGCTTGACCTCATCAAGGACGGGGACTGGGCTTTCACCTGGGTCGTCGACGCCCCCATGTTCGAGCCGTCGGCCGATGCCACCGCATCTGGCGATGTCGCCCTCGGCCACTCCAAGTGGACCGCCGTCCACCACGCGTTCACCTCACCGAAGCCGGAGTTCCTGGATACCTTCGACGAGAATCCGGGTTCCGCGTTGTCCTACGCCTACGACATCGTATGCAACGGCAACGAGATCGGTGGCGGATCGATCCGTATCCACCGTCGGGACGTCCAGGAGCGGGTGTTCAAGGTTATGGGTATCACGGAAGAGGAGGCTCAGGAGAAGTTCGGCTTCCTGCTCGACGCCTTTGCCTTCGGTGCGCCTCCGCACGGCGGTATCGCCTTCGGCTGGGACCGGATCATGAGCTTGCTCGGTGGATTCGACTCGATCCGCGACGTGATCGCGTTCCCGAAGTCGGGTGGCGGGGTCGATCCGCTCACCGATGCCCCGGCGCCGATTACCCCGGAGCAGCGCAAGGAATCCGGGATTGATGCCAAGCCGAAGAAGCAGGGCCAGTCCAACCGGAGCTGACGCCTGCACCGGCGCTCCGCTTACCGGGTGGGGCGACTGTTCCACCATCGGGCATTGGACGGCCGCCGGTTGACCGGCCCGATGGGGATTCAGCACCCCCGGTGGCTGTGTCGACCGGCTCCGCGGAACCGTGTTCCAGATTTCCCTGTGTCTCCGGCGCTGTTCAAGGCTTGTTTCCGGATTCTTCCGGAGCCAGACCCGCCGCGGCAGCGTCCAGAAGGACGACGCGCGTTACTCCCTCCGGATACAGTGAGGGGGAGCCTTGAGGGCGTGATCGTGCGTCTACGTGTGCCCTCGCCACGCCGGTGTTCCGGCGAATGAACCATGAAGGAGTTTTTCCATGCTCGCGACCGAAGAGATCGTCGAGGTGGCCCAGGAGCTGCTGTCCGAACGTTTCGGGGGTACCCAGAAACTCGGGGACGTGGTCTCCCTCGGGGGATCCGGTAACGCGGTGGTGCTCCGGGCCCGCGTCGCCGTATCGCCGTTCCTCCAGCAACGGTCGGTCGTGCTCAAGTACACGCCACCGACGGGCGACCGGATCGATGATGCGGCACTCATCCGCGAGGTCGTGTCCTACCAGTTCACCACGTCTCTGCCCGCCGAGGTTCGTCCTGGGCCGGTGCTCCTGGCCCACGATATCGACCGCAGGATCCTGGTCATCACCGACTCCGGTGACGGCGAGACCTATGCGGACCTGCTGGCTAATGCGGAGGGGGAGAAGCGCTTGCCCCTGATCCGGAACCTGGGACGTGCCCTCGGCAGGATGCACGCCGGTACCGCGGACCGCGAGGCCGGTTTCGACATTCTTCTGAAGCGGATGCTCCGGACGTACCCCGACACCGAGGAGCTCCAGTACGCACGGGAACGGGGTCTTCCGGCTTCGATCGACCGCGGCCTCGAACTGCTCGAATCCGCGGGCATCGACATTCCCGCGAACGTGCGGCATTTCGCCTCCGACGCGAAGCGGCGGCTGGTCAGCGGCAGGCACCGTGCATTCACCCCGTTCGACCTGTCCCCGGACAACATCATCCTCGCGGACCGTATCCAGTTCCTCGACTACGAATGGGCGGGATTCCGGGATGCCACCTTCGACATCGCGTGCGTCATCGCGGGATTCCCGCAGTTCCTCTTCACGCGCCCCATCACCGATGGCGAGGTCGATGCGCTCACGGAGTCGTGGGTTGAGGAGGTCCGGAGGATCTGGCCCAACGTCACCAACGAAGCGCGTCTGCAGGCGAGGATAGTCACGGCGATGGTCGGGTGGGCGATGTCAAGTGTCTGCTACCTCTACTACGGTTCCATGAACCAGGTCGTCAGTGAATACGGTGAGCGGGCCAGGGTCAGCGCCGATGACATTCCGGGACCGGAAATTGAGGCGGCTGCCACCGCCGAGGTCAGGGACATCGACGAGGGCTATGATGTCCTCGCCGATGCGCTGGGCGACATCTCGGACAACAGCGTGCTCGCCCGTGACGACCTCCACGAAACGTTCATCGCCCTCGCTCACTACGCCGAACGCGGACAGGATCCCCGTTTCCCGGATGTCCACCGTTTTGCCGCCGCCGTGGTGGAACGACTCGACGCACTGAACCGGGGCTGACCCACTCCCCGCCGGAGGGCCGGCCACCGGGGTCGGCACACCCGCGCATCAAAAGAGTAAGGAAGATTCACCCTCCATGGCACAGGCCACGCTGTTTCCCGGCGGAGACGATGACGACGGTGCCGTCGACAACGGCGCCGGTTACTTTCACCCCGGGGATCATGCGCCTCTCGCTGCGAGAATGCGACCCCGCACCCTGGATGAGGTGGTCGGCCAGGAGCACATCCTCGGCCCTGGGAAGCCGCTACGCAGGCTCGTCGAGGGCTCCGGGGCCGCGTCAGTCATCCTCTACGGGCCCCCGGGTACCGGGAAGACCACGATCGCGTCGCTCGTGAGCGCCGAAACGGAGCGTCGCTTCGTCGGGCTCTCTGCACTCAATGCGGGTGTCAAGGAGGTCCGTTCGGTCATCGACCGGGCCCGGCGGGATCTCATCGCCGGACGCCGGACGGTGTTGTTCATCGACGAGGTGCACCGGTTCTCGAAGACCCAGCAGGATGCGCTCCTCGGGGCCGTCGAGAACCGGATCGTGCTGTTGGTTGCGGCGACGACGGAGAACCCATCGTTCTCGGTCGTCGCGCCGCTGCTGTCCCGGTCGCTCATCCTCCAGCTACATCCGCTGGGAGATGAGGATGTCGCGACGGTGGTCCGGCGGGCGCTCGTCGACGAGCGCGGTCTCGGTGGGCGCATCACGGCCACCGGTGAAGCCGTCGACCAGCTGGTCGCGCTGGCGGGCGGCGATGCCCGCCGGGCCCTGACCTACACGGAAGCCGCCGCTGAGGCGGTGCCCGACGGTGGTGAACTGACTGTCGAGATGGTGCGGGACAATGTCGACCGGGCCATCGTCCGCTACGACCGCGACGGCGACCAGCACTACGACGTCACGAGTGCATTCATCAAGTCGGTGCGCGGCTCCGACGTTGATGCCGCGCTCCATTACCTCGCCCGAATGATCGAGGCGGGGGAGGACCCGAGGTTCATCGCCCGGCGTCTGGTCATCCTTGCCTCGGAAGACATCGGGATGGCCGATCCCGAGGCGCTCCCCTTAGCGGTCGCCGCGGCTCAGACGGTGGCGCTGATAGGGCTTCCCGAGGCCCGCCTTGCCCTCGCCCAGGCGACGATTCATCTGGCGACCTCCCCCAAGTCCAATGCCGTGATCACGGCGATAGACGCGGCACTGTACGACGTTCGGGAGGGAAAATCGGGGCACGTTCCGCCGCATCTCCGGGACGGGCACTACGCTGGGGCAAAGAAGCTCGGCAACGCTGTTGGTTACCGCTACCCGCACGATGATCCCCGCGGCATCCTGGATCAGCAGTATCTTCCGGATTCGCTGGTGGATGCGTGCTACTACCGGCCCACAGGGCACGGCGCCGAGCAACGTCTCGGGGACGTCGTCGGGCGGCTGCGCCGCATCATTCGCGAGAGCCGGAGGTGACCGGGCTCCGGTGACTGTCGCGCGTGCCCCGGTCCCGGGGGCAGGCGGAACCGGCCGCCTCAGGTGCACTCCGGGGCGGGACAGGAAGGTGCGGACGGAGCGGGTAAGGTTGTCCGGGACCGATCCCAAAACACGACAGCGAGGATTCTAGAACCGTGCAGACCCACGAGATCCGGGAGCGCTTCATCGCGCACTTCGTCAAAGCTGGACATGTCGAGGTACCCAGTGCCCCGTTGATCCTCGACGACCCCAACCTCCTGTTCGTCAACGCCGGGATGGTGCCGTTCAAGCCTTATTTCCTGGGCCAGCAGAACCCGCCGTTCCCCTCCGGTACCGCGACCTCGATCCAGAAGTGTGTCCGTACGCTGGACATCGAGGAAGTCGGTATCACCACTCGGCACAACACCTTCTTCCAGATGGCGGGCAACTTCTCCTTCGGCCAGTACTTCAAGGAAGGTGCGATCTCCCACGCGTGGAATCTGCTCACCGGTTCGGTCGAGGACGGCGGCTTCGGGATGGATCCCGAACGCCTGTGGGTCACCGTCTACCTTGACGACGACGAGGCGGCGGACATCTGGGAGAAGAAGATCGGTCTGCCGAAGGAGCGCATCCAGCGGCTCGGCATGGCGGACAACTACTGGTCCATGGGAATCCCCGGCCCCTGTGGCCCCTGCTCGGAGATCTACTACGACCGCGGGCCGGAGTACGGCGCTGACGGCGGCCCGGAAGCCGACGACAACCGCTACATGGAGATCTGGAACCTCGTCTTCATGCAGAATGAGCGCGGTGAGGGCATCGGCAAGGATAACTTCGAGATCCTCGGCCCGCTGCCTAAGAAGAACATCGACACTGGCCTCGGCATCGAACGCGTCGCCTGCCTGCTGCAGGGCGTCGAGAACGTCTACGAGACCGACCTCCTGCGGCCCGTGATCGACGTCGCCGAGCAGCTCACCGGCGCGACCTACGGTAAGAAGCACCCCGATGACATCCGGTTCCGGGTCATCGCCGATCACTCCCGGACCGCGATGATGCTGATCCTCGACGGCGTCACCCCGGGCAATGAGGGCCGCGGCTACATCCTGCGCCGGCTGCTGCGCCGGATCATCCGGTCCGCGCGGCTGCTCGGTGCCACGGGCGAGACGATGGAACGCTTCATCGCCACCATCATGGACACGATGACCCCGTCGTACCCCGAGATCGCGGAGTCCCGGGGCCGAATCCTCGACACCGCAGTGACCGAGGAGAGGGCCTTCCTCCGGACACTGGAGTCGGGTACCCACCTGTTCGAGCGCGCCGCCGAGAGCGTCCGCTCGTCGGGCGCGAAGACGTTGGCCGGTGACCAGGCCTTCGCACTGCACGACACCTACGGTTTCCCGATCGACCTGACGATGGAGATGGCCGCAGAAGCGGGCCTCGAGGTGGACCGCGCCGGATTCGACGCCCTCATGGCGGAACAGCGGGACCGCGCGAAGGCCGACAGTCGTGCCAAAAAGCACGGTCACGCCGATCTCTCCGTCTACCGGGAGTTCGTTGACGAACACCCCACGGTGTTCGTGGGATACGACAACCTCGAGGCCGAGGGTCGGGTGCTGGGCCTGCTGCAGGGTGGTGCGACCGTCACCCGGGCAGCCGAGGGCGACGACGTCGAGGTGATCCTCGACGTGACGCCGATGTACGCGGAGGCCGGCGGACAGCTCGGTGACCGGGGTGCGATCACCCTCGGGGATACCAGGCTGCGCGTCAACGACGTCCAGAAGATCGGCAAGAAACTCTGGGTGCACAAGGCGACCGTGGAAAACGGCGAGATCGGCGTCGGCGAACAGGCTGTGGCCTCCGTGGACGAAGGCTGGCGGCACGCCGCCCGTCAGGCGCACTCCGGTACCCACCTCATCCACGCCGCCTTGCGTCAGGTCCTCGGCCCCAACGCCGTCCAGGCCGGGTCGATGAACAAACCGGGCTACCTCCGCTTCGACTTCAACTCCGCCCGGGCGCTCACCCCGGAACAGCTCACCGAGATCGAGACCATCACCAACCAGGCGGTCGACGCCGATTGGGCGGTCAACACCTTCGAGACGAGCCTCGATGAGGCCAAGGCCATGGGTGCACTTGCGCTGTTCGGCGAGAACTACGGTGATCGGGTCCGTGTCGTCGAGATCGGCGGCCCATTCTCGATGGAACTGTGTGGAGGTACACATGTTCGCCATTCCTCCCAGGTTGGACCGGTCTCGGTTCTCGGTGAGGCGTCTGTAGGCTCCGGCGTCCGGCGGATTGAGGCATACTCGGGCTTGGATTCATTCCGGTACCTGTCCCGGGAGCGCGCCCTCGTCGAAGGCCTCGCGACGTCCCTGAAGGCGCCCAGCGACGAGCTGCCGGACCGGATCGCACAGCTCACCGAGAAACTGAAGGCCGCTGAGAAGGAGATCGCGGCGCTGCACCGTAAGCAGCTGGCGGCCGCCACCGCCGACTACCTGAAGCAGGCCCGCAGGGTCGGTGACTTCACGCTCCTCACTGCGCGGCTACCGGAAGGTACCGCAGGTGGCGACCTGCGCACCGTCGCCGCTGATCTGAAGAACCGGATCGGAGCGGAACCCGCCGTGATCGTGCTCGCCACGGCCGACAACGGGGGCAAGGTCCCGTTCCTGGTCGCAGCCACCGACGGCGCCGTGGAACGCGGGGTCCGTGCCGGCGACCTCATTAGGATCTTCGGTGGGCTGGTCGGCGGACGCGGTGGCGGCAAGCCGGACATGGCCCAGGGCTCGGGTTCGGACGCCTCCGGTATCGACGCGGGCTTCAGGGCTGTGGAGGATGACCTCCGCAACCGGTGACCCATCCGGGTCCCGGTGGTCCAGCGCCCGGGTTCCGGTCCGGGCGGGCGGCTTGGGTACGGGGACACGCGACGCCGTCGGCAATGGTGCAGATGTGTGGCGGAGCGCCAATACTATAGATTTGGGGGGACACGTATCCCCCGCATCACTGTGACGGTTCTGTTACGGTCGGTGCCTGGTGGGTGCGTCGCGCCCACCGGAGCTCAGGTCATCTGTACAGATCACGCGCCGGTGTGAGCGCCCCATACCGGCGCCCGAGACGAAGGACGAACCCGCGAGTATGCGCATACAGCCAGACAAACCCGGAGATGATGATCCCGGTAGGGGACGGCGTCTCGGGATCGACGTCGGAACCGTGCGGATCGGCGTCGCGGTGTCTGACTCCGATGGTCGGTTGGCGACCCCGGTGGAGACGATTCCCCGGGTCACGGGCCGCAAGGATTGGGATGGCTCGGACATTGACCGGATCATCGAGCTCATCGCTGAATACGGTGTCGTGGAGGTCGTCATCGGATTACCACGGGATCTCCACGCCAACGGCTCCGCCTCCGTCAAGCACGCGAAGGAATTCGCCTTCCGCATCGATCGGCGCCTGACTGGATGGGACGACCAGGGGAGGACGATCCCGGTCAAATTCGCCGACGAACGGCTAACCTCTGTCCTTGCCACCAGGGCACTGCACATGTCCGGGCGCACGATCAAGAATGGGCGCAGCGTGATCGATCAGGCCGCTGCCGTTGAAATTCTCCAATCCTGGCTTGACGCCCGGGCGAACGCCCTGTCGGCCACCGACGTTGAGGACGGTTCATAGATGAGCAGAGCACGCGGTAGGCGCAGCCCTAAGGGACGTCGGATGGAACGCAGGTATGTCCGTCGGCGGCAGTACGGCATGGCCATCGTCATAACCAGTATCCTCATCATCATCGGGACGGTCGTATACATCGTGGGATCCCGCAGCGGCTCGAACGCTCCGCCGGACTTCGAGGGTGCAGGCAACGAAATCGTCCAACTCGTCCAGATCAAGGAGGGGTCGTCTGTATCTGCACTTGGCCCGGAACTCGTGGACAGGGGGATCGTCAAATCCAACGGCGCGTTCCAGGCCGCAGCCGGAGCGAATCCTGATGCAGCCCGGGTGCAACCGGGGTTCTACCGCCTTCAAGGGGAGATGAGCGCCAAGTCTGCGGTCTCCGCCCTCGTGGATCCTGCAAACAAGGTGGAGATGCTGGAGATCCCGGGAGGGGCCACGCTGATGGATGTCCGGGTCATCGGCGGAGACACCCGCCCCGGCATATATACCAAGATCTCTGCGGTGACCTGTACCGAGGGATCCCCGAACTGTGTTACGGCGGCGGAGCTCGAGCGTGTCGCAGCCACCACAGATCCGGTTGAACTCGGGGCACCGGAGTGGGCCCTCGATCAGGTACGTGCACGCAACGGTGACCCGAAGCGCCTCGAGGGACTCATCACTCCGGGCAGCTACGTGATCAACCCGGAGGAGGATGCCACCGGAATCCTCAGGAAACTCGTGAGCGCCGGTACTGAGGAGTACAACTCCACCGGTATCGTCGACCGTGCGAATGCCATGCAGCTCACGCCCTACGAACTGCTGACCGCGGCGTCCCTGGTGGAGCGGGAGGCACCCGCCGGTGATTTCGACAAGGTAGCCCGGGTCATTCTCAACCGGCTCGCCGCGCCCATGCGCCTCGAGTTCGATTCGACGGTCAACTACGATCTCACCGACGTCGAGGTGGCGACTACTGACGAGGATCGTGCCCGGAAGACCCCATGGAACACGTACGCCATGGACGGATTGCCGCAGACTCCCATCGCGGCTCCGTCGATAGAGGCGATTGAGGCCATGGAGAATCCGGCCGACGGCAACTGGCTCTTCTTCGTCACCATCGATAGCGACGGCACGACCGTTTTCAACGACACCTTCGAGGATCACCTGCGGGACACCCAGCAATCGATGGACAATGGCGTCCTCGACTCCAACCGCTGACAGCTCCCGTCACCGGTATCCGGTATGTCTGATCTGATGTCCCTTGTGGGGCGCAGGCTCCCGTGAAAGGAAGAATCGTCTGTGAGTGATCCCATCCGTCACCGGGCCGCTGTGCTCGGACGTCCGGTCGAGCATAGTCTCTCGCCCGTCATCCACACGGCCGGGTATCGGGCGATCGGACTCGATGACTGGTGCTACACCCGAATCGACTGTGGTGTGGAGGACGTGCCGCGAATCGTGGCGGACGCCCCGGCAGAGTTCGCCGGTTTCTCGGTGACCATGCCCGGGAAGTTCGCGGCTCTCGAGGTCGCACACGAGATCACGCCCCGTGCTGCCGCGATCGGATCCGCGAACACCCTGGTCCGGGTTCCCGGTGGTTGGCGCGCCGATAACACGGACTGCGAGGGTGTCTCGGCCGCACTTGAGGAACTGGGTGTCCGGAACCCCGCGGACGAGGATCATGCCGTGCTCGTCGGAGCCGGTGGTACCGCCCGACCCGCGCTGTGGGCACTGGGTCAGGCGGGTTTCCGAGTCGTGACTGTGATCAACCGGTCGAACCGCGGCGCCGAGCTGGCGCCGCTCGCGGAGATACTCGGCATCGAGCTCCACTGGGCGGGTCTGGCCGCGGAATATGTCAGATCGGCCGTGTCCGGTGCTGCGGTGGTGATCTCGACGGTTCCCGCGGCGGGACTGGGCGGGATAGAGAGTGATCTCGCACGAGCTCCCGTTCTTGACGTTATCTACGATCCGTGGCCGACACCACTAGCCCGGGCAGCAGCGGACAACGGTGTGCCCGTGGTCGGCGGTGATGTGATGCTGGCGGGCCAGGCGTTGAGCCAGTTTGAGCAGTTCACCGGTCAACCGGCTCCTCGCGAGGCGATGCGCGCGGCCCTGACTGCTGCGCTCCGCGAACGGAGTTCCGGATCATGACTAGGGGACGTCGTAGCGGAAACGGTCCCTGGTTTGGGCACTTCCTCATCGCACTGTTCGTTCCAGTCGGTTTTCTCCTGGTGGTGTTCCTTTCTGGGTTCAATCCGCAGGAACGACTTTTCGCGGAGTTGAGCTATCTCACGCTCGCCACGATCGCGCTGGTTGTGAACGCCGTCGTCTACGCCCGCCACCTGGAGAGATTCGACACGATTCGACCGCCGGCCTGGATGACCGTCACGTTCGCGTGCTATCACCTGGCTGTTCTCCCGTTGCTGATCTTCGGTGTCGTCATGTTCGTGAGTTCGATTTTCTGAGCTTCGGACGGAGTACTCCACAGGTGGGCCGCACTCTCCGTGCGTAGCGGATCTGGGGAGAATAAATTCTCGTGGGTGGCTGCACTCCTGTCGATCCCCGTCCTCCTCATATGGATGTGTTTGCTCGTGTGGTTTGATGTCCGTCACAGTAGGCTCCCCGACGGCCTGACCTTGCCCCCGGCGGTGTCGACGATCCTGGTAACCTGCTGGTTCGCTCCCGGATATGTGGTACCCGGTCTCGCCTGGTTCCTGATCTACCTGCTTCTCGCGGGTGCCACCGGTGGCGGTATCGGAGGAGGTGACATCAAGCTTGCGGTGCCCCTCGGAATCCTGGCCACAGTGACCGGCGGAATCACCGGCGGTCTCCTGGCCGCGATGGTGTCCGGGGTGCTCACTTCGGTGGTTCTCCTAGTCCGTCGGCGGACCTCGATTCCCCATGGTCCCGCCATGATCACCGGCACCCTTATCGTGGTGATCGCTGCGGTATCCGGTGGAGCGGTGCCGTGAACGGGGGCATCTTCGGGGACCCAGGTGTTCCGACGAACCGGCCGCATGGAAGAATGAGCGCATGCTTCGATGGACTACAGCAGGGGAATCCCACGGTCAGGCTCTTATCGCACTGGTGGAGCACATGCCCGCGGGGGTTCCACTGACGACTGATCAGATCTCCACACAACTCGCCCGCCGCCGACTGGGCTACGGTCGCGGGGCCCGGATGAAGTTCGAGGTCGACGAGGTGACGATGCTGACCGGGGTCCGCCACGGGCGGACGATCGGTGGCCCGGTGGCGATCATGATCGGGAACACCGAGTGGCCGAAGTGGACGACGATCATGTCCGCCGACCCGGTCGACCTCGACGACGACGAGGTCGCCCGCGCCATGGACTCCGGTCGTGGGGCGAAACTGACCCGCCCCCGTCCCGGGCACGCCGACTTCGCGGGAATGCTCAAGTACGACTTCGACGAGGCACGCCCGGTCCTCGAACGGGCCTCCGCCAGGGAAACGGCCTCGCGCGTGGCTGCAGCGACATTGGCGCGCAACTTCCTCCGGGAGACCCTCGGCGTCGAGGTACTCTCGCACGTTGTCTCCATCGGTGATTCGAAGGTCGTCGAGGGCGCAGAGATTCCCGTGTTCAGTGACCTCGGCGCCATCGACGAGTCGCCGGTGCGTGCGTTCAACGCCGAGGCCGAGGAGTCGATGATCGCCGAAATAGAGGCCGCCAAGAAGGCCGGTGACACCCTGGGTGGAGTCGTCGAGGTCGTCGTCCACGGGCTACCTGTCGGACTGGGTAGCCACATTTCGGGCGAGGATCGGCTCGACGCCCAACTCGCTGCCGCACTCATGGGGATCCAGGCGATCAAGGGCGTGGAGATCGGTGACGGATTCGCCGAGGCCCGACGCCGGGGTTCCGCGGCGCACGACGAGATGATCCGGACCGTTGATGGTGTCACCCGCACCACCAACCGAGCCGGAGGCATCGAAGGCGGAATGACCAACGGCCAGCCCCTCGTGGTCCGCGCTGCGATGAAGCCCATTTCCACCGTTCCGCGGGCGTTGAAGACCGTGGACATGACGAGTGGAGCTGCCGCCAGCGCCATCCACCAGCGCAGCGACGTCTGTGCCGTTCCGGCCGCGGGCGTCGTCGCCGAGGCGATGGTCGCGCTGGTCCTCGCCCGAGCTGTCCTCACCAAGTTCGGGGGTGATAGCCTCTGTGAGACCTCCCGGAACATCACCAGCTACCTTTCCCGTGTTGCCGAGCGTCTGGAGTTCGATAACTGATGTCCAAACCCCGTGTCGTACTCGTCGGTCCACCCGGCGCCGGGAAGTCCACCATCGGTCGTCGACTGGCCAGTGCACTGAATACGACGGTCATCGACACAGATCAGATGATGGAGCAGGAACAGGGAAAACCCTGCGGTGACATCTACACGGAACTCGGTGAGGAGTCTTTTCGCGAACTCGAGGCGCGGGTCGTCGAATCGGCCCTGGCCCACAACGGTGTGGTCAGTCTCGGCGGCGGTGCGGTGGTCACGCGCTCGACCAGGGAACTCCTCGACCAGCATGAGGTCATCTGGCTCGATGTGTCAGCGGAGGAGGGAGTACGACGTACCGCCGGAGGAAATCGCCCGGTGCTCGATGGTGAGGACGCGCTCGCGCGTTACACGGAACTCCTCGACGATCGCCGCGAGCTCTACCGTGAAGTAGCGAGCTTCCGCGCCCGTACCGACGAACGGACCCCTCAGCAGGTGGTCGCGGACGTACTGGGGTACCTCGACTCCGAGGTCTAGCCAGTGCCCATCCGCAACCGCCACATACCGACTGCGAAAGGCACCACAGTGAGCACATCCGGAACTTTTGAATCGACTATCTCCGTCGCCGGCCCCGCCCCATACACCGTCTGGATCGGGCACGGCCTGGACAGTGCGATCGCCGGGTTCGCCTCCGGATTGCCAGGCGCGCGGAAGGCCGCCATTCTCCATCAAGGCGTCCTCGGCGGAGTGGCGGAGGGCCTGACGGAGGCACTCTCCACCGCCGGACTGGAGGTCGTCCGGCATGTCATACCGGACGCCGAGGCAGGGAAGACTCTGCAGAGCGCCGGTGAATGCTGGGATGCACTCGGTCGGGCGGGGCTCGGGCGCCGGGACGTCGTTATCGGACTCGGAGGCGGTGCCGCCACCGATCTGGCGGGATTCATCGCCGCCACCTGGATGCGTGGCGTGCCGGTCATCCAGGTTCCCACGACGCTGCTCGCGATGGTTGACGCCGCGGTCGGTGGAAAGACGGGGATCAACACGGCTGCGGGGAAAAACCTCGTCGGCTGCTTCCACGAACCAGCCGCCGTGTTCATCGACCTCGACCGCCTGGGAACTCTTCCCATGGACGAGATCGTCGCCGGAAGCGCGGAGATCATCAAGACCGGGTTCATCGCGGACCCCGAGATTCTCGCCCGCTACGAGTCAGAGCCGGAGGCGTGTCTGCGGGTGGACGGTCACCTACCGGAACTCATCGCCCGATCGGTGGCGGTGAAGGCCCGGGTCGTGTCGGAAGACCTCCAGGAGGCTGGGCTGCGGGAAATCCTCAACTACGGACACACGTTCGGACACGCCGTCGAGCTGCGCGAGCACTTCGCGTGGCGGCACGGTCGCGCGGTTGCCGTCGGCATGATGTTCATCGCTGAGCTGAGCCGCGAACTAGGGCACATCGACGCCGGGCTGGTCGATAGGCACCGCCGCATCCTCACATCCGTCGGTCTGCCCACCAGCTATTCCGCAGGGTGCTTCGACGAACTCCACGCCGGAATGACCCGAGACAAGAAGAACCGTGACGGCCGGATCCGCTTCGTCGCGCTCACGGACGTGGGCTCCACGACCCGGCTCGAGGGGCCGTCGATGGACAGTCTCCGTGCCGCGTATGCCGCGATCAGTGGCTAGAATCGGCTCCATGCGCACCATAGACGTCTACAACGGTCCCAACCTCGACCGGTTGGGAAAACGCCAGCCGGAGATCTACGGTTCGACGACCCTCGGGGACGTGGAGGACCAGCTCTCCGCTTTGGCTGATGAACTCGGCGTCACGGTCCGGTGCAGGCAATCGAACTGGGAGGGCCAGCTGATTGACTGGATCCACGAATCGGCCGACGCGGGAAATCCGGTCATCATCAATCCAGGAGGCTTGACCCACACCTCCGTGGCCCTGCGGGACGCCCTCGCTGAGGTCGCTGACGGGGCTGGCTTCATCGAGGTTCACATCTCGAATGTGCACGCCCGTGAGCCCTTCCGAGGACATTCCTATCTCTCCCCGATTGCTCGTGGCGTGATCGCCGGGCTCGGCATCGAGGGATACTCCTTCGCACTCCGGAAGCTGGCTACGTAGCCTGGTGCCGCTTCGCTTCCCTCCGTGATGGAGGGGGCAGTTGGCGACGCCTCACTAGGGATGCTCGTTCCCCGATTATCGCTTTGTGGAGAAGACGTGGCAGGCCTCCGCGGTGTGGCACCCCCGTTAACAACATTCACCCGCCCCCGTCATTGAGGAACGGGCACACGGGTTAACCTATGGTCAAAGAACGTCGTGTCGGCCTACTGGCTCCGTTTGAACAACCGGGGCTGACGCCGATCCCGCAACCATGTTAGGCACGGTGACATTGTGGCTTTTTTCGCTGATACCCGATTCTCGAACCGCCGGCGCGCGCTGGCCGCCGAGATGGCCGGTCGCCGCATCGATTCGATGCTCGTGACCCACTTGACCCACGTGCGTTACCTCTCCGGGTTCTCCGGTTCGAATGGTGCGTTGTTGTTGTCGAAGGATCTGTCCGCCCGGATCGCGACGGACGGTCGCTATACCACACAGATCGCGGAAGAAGTCCCGGACATCGAGTGCCTGAAGGCACGGGATGTCGGCGTTGAACTCCTCCGGGAGGTCACCGGACCGCGGCGGGTCGGTTTCGAAGCCTCTCACGTCACGGTAGCGCAGCTTGACAGACTGACCGACGCCTGCGGCGAGGATGTCCAGCTCGTGCCCGTGACCGGCCTCATCGAGGATCTCCGGTTGATCAAGGACCAGCTTGAACTCGAGCGGCTCACCGGCGTCGCGGAGCTCGCGTCGCAGGCGCTCCGGGAGGTACTGGACGCCGGGGAACTGGCTGTCGGTCGGACGGAACGCCAGGTCGCCGCCGATCTCGAGTATCGCATGCGGATGCTCGGGGCGGAGCGGGTCAGCTTCGACACGATCGTCGCCTCCGGACCGAACTCGGCCAAACCCCACCACGGCGCCGGTAACCGGGTGATCGAGGCCGGCGATCTCGTGACGATCGACTTCGGTGCGCACGACCGCGGATTCAACTCGGACTGTACCCGTACCTACATCATGGGTCACACCACGGAATTTACCGAGGAGATCTACAACCTCGTGCACCGCGCGCAGGCCGCGGGCGTGGAGGCCGCTACCCCGGGGACACCGCTCCGCGAAGTGGATGCCGCCTGCCGGGACATCATCGCGGCCGCAGGATACGGCGACTACTTCGTGCACTCGACGGGCCACGGGATCGGATTGGATGTTCACGAGCCGCCGATGGCCTCACTGACCGGATCTGGGGGACTCCGCGAGGGCATGACCCTGACCATCGAACCTGGGGTGTACATCCCGGGTCGCGGGGGAGTGCGGATCGAGGACACGCTCATCATCACCGCCGGTGCCCCGGAAGTGATCACCCGCCTGCCGAAGGACCTGCAGGTGATCTGATCCCGGGGCGTGATGTAAGCTGATACGCCGTACCAGCGGGAAGCCTCGGATCCACCGGGTGCATTCCCGCACCGCAACATCCGAGGGAGAGCAACGAGTGGCAACCACCGCCGACTTCAAGAACGGTCTTGTGCTCAAGATCGACAACAAGCTGCAGCAGATCGTCGAGTTCCAGCACGTCAAGCCGGGCAAGGGCCCCGCTTTCGTGCGGACCAAGCTCAAGGACGTGGTCTCGGGCAAGGTTGTGGACAAGACCTTCAACGCCGGCGTCAAGGTCGAGACGGCGACGGTCGACCGCCGTGACATGACCTACCTCTACCACGACGGCACCTCGTACGTGCTCATGGACGCCAAGACTTTCGAGCAGATCGAGGTCGGTGACCATCTCATGGGTGACGGCGCAAAGTTCCTCCTCGAGAACATGACCGTTCAGGTCTCCTTCCACGAAGGAGAACCACTTTTCGTGGAACTACCGATCGCTGTTGAACTCAAGGTTGAGCACACCGACCCGGGTCTCCAGGGTGACCGCTCCACCGGTGGCACCAAGCCCGCCACGCTCGAGAGCGGTGCGGAGATCCAGGTCCCGCTGTTCATCGAGACTGGCAACGTCCTCAAGGTGGACACCCGAAACGGCTCCTACCTCTCCCGTGTCAACAACTGATCGCCGGGGCGATTCCAGCTGTGACTGACAAAGACAACCGAGCGGACACGGGCCGACGTCCGCCCCACAAGCGTCGAGGCGCGAGGTTCCGCGCTCGTCGCCGTGCCGTGGACATCCTCTTCGAGGCGGAGGCCCGTGACGTCGACCCTGTCGCGATCGTCGAGGACCGGGTGGAGCTGTCCCGGCTCCCGCAACCCGACGTCGCGCCGATCGCGGACTACACGCGGACGATCGTCGAAGGAACGGCCTACGAGCTGGACCGCGTCGACGAGACGATCTCGAAATACCTGGTCGAGGACTGGACGTTCGGGCGGCTCCCGGCCGTCGAACGGGCGATACTGCGGGTGGCGGTCTGGGAACTGCTGTTCAACCAGGACGTTCCGCCCGTGGCCGCCATTGATGAGGCCGTCCGGCTCACCGGAGACTATTCCTCCGACACCGCACAGGCCTACGTCAACGCGGTGCTCGACTCGGTAGCCGGCAACCTTGACACCCTCCGTGCCGGGGAACCGGAGCCCGAGGCGCCCGACTTCCTCGATGTCGGAGACCCTGCGGTGGCCGAGGACGATCACGACGAGGAGCCGGATCTTCCGTGTGGCGTCACCGGCGGGTCATCCGATCCCGAGGACCCGGGTGACGCAGTCAACCCGGCTCCGGACGGTTCCGACATAACCCGCTGACTCCGGGACAGGTGGTGTCAGCCCCGGGGCCGATGATGGGTGGCCGGGGAAGCGCTGTGGTTACGGTTACCATGACAGCATGGCTAATTTCAGTGCGGAAGACGCGAAAACACTCCGGGTCCGGCAGGACTTTAACCTCGCTGACGTCGCTCCCGGGGATACCCCGAACTTCAAGGGGGACAAGAACAAGCTGAAGAAGGAGTTCTCCGAGATTGATGACGAGCTCTCGGAGCTCCAGGAGAAGCTGTATGCCAACGGCCGGGCGTCCGCTGGCAGTGCTGGCGCTGTCCTCCTCATCCTCCAGGGGATGGATACTGCGGGGAAAGGTGGGGTGGTCCGGCACGTGCTCGGGATCGTCGACCCGCAGGGCGTGGACCTGGCCGCCTTCGGCAAGCCGACCGAGGAAGAGCTGTCACACGACTTCCTCTGGCGGATCCGGAAGAAGCTGCCCCGACCAGGACAGATCGGCGTCTTCGACCGCTCCCACTACGAGGATGTGCTCATTCATCGTGTCCACGGTCTCTCCCCGGCGGATGAGATCGAGCGTCGCTACGGCGCGATCGTGGAGTTCGAGCGGGAACTCGCCGAATCCGGCGTCCGGATCATCAAGGTCATGCTCCACATCAGTCCCGAATTTCAGCGGGAGAACCTCGAGGAACGTCTGGAACGTGCCGACAAGCACTGGAAGTACAACCCCGGCGATGTGACGGAACGAGGCTACTGGGAGGAGTACCAGGAGGCCTACGAGATCGCCCTGCGCCGGACCTCCACCGATGTCGCCCCTTGGTACTGTGTACCTGGGGACAACAAACCCTACGCGCGGATGGTGGTGAAGTACCTCCTGCTCGATGCGCTCCGCTCCATGGATCTGGAGTGGCCGGAACCCGATTTCGACGTTGAGGAGGAGAAGCAGCGTCTCGCGGAGAGCTGATTCTCAGGGGAGGGGACACACAGAGGGAGCCTGCAGTCGATTCGAGACGTGGTGGAGGCCGGCCTGTATCCAGCGCAGCTTACGGTCGAGGGTCTCCGCCAGAACGGCATCGTCGAGTTCTCGGGGGCAGAAGACCAGAGCCGTCGCTTTGAGGACTATTTGCCCCCGAGACGCGACGAAATCGATGACGGGGCCGGCCGCGGAGACGGTGAACTCGTTGCAGATGTGCAGGGTCATCGTCAGCATATTCGGGTCGTCCGCGGGCAGTTCCGTCGGCCATCGCCCCTCGATCCTGTACCAGGGCGAACGGTCCGCGGCGGTGATGGTGCACGGTACCGGACCACGACGGGCGGTCCCGTGGGTCACCCCCACGGCTGTCCCCTCGATACCGGACAACACGGCGTGGATATGCGACGGATCGATCCCGGGACCGTGCCCGGGGGCCGTTTCCGAAGCGCTGATCACGTCGAACGCGGGCTTCGCCGGGACACCGCCGGGCAGTGCCTCCTCGGCGTACCCCATGAGCATGCGTGTGCCGTCGAGCGCGGAGCGGGTGAAATCGGCAATTGTCTCCACATCGATCCGGTCTGCGCACATCAACGCGGCAGACGAGACGAGCACGATGTGCCCGGGGGCGATGTCAGTGTTGTAGCCGGCGGACGGGATGTCCCAGCCGTGTGTGTACCACGCCTGGACCAGGTCCACGACGGCGGCGGAATCCTCCATCGTGGTGAGACGTTTCCACATGCCTGAGGCGATCAGGGAATCCTTGTCCGAGACCGTGAAGGTGAGCACCCACGTGTCGGTCTCGATCGTGAGGCGGTCGTCGCCATGCTGCACGACCTGTCCGTCTGAGGTGAGGACGCGGGAGGCGGTCTCGAGAATGTGATTCACTGGTATCGGGCCTTCGGAAGGGATCGGGGACCATCGACCGGTTAGTTAGGCGTCAGCGGACGGCTGGCCCTGGGCGGTGTTGCGAATGGACTCGGTGATCTCAGTCAACGCCTGTTGTGCCGCGAGGACGACGTCGACGCCGGAGCGTACCGCCGCGGTGAGCTGCGGTCCGGTCATACCCGCCGCGAGAAGGGTCTCGCTTTCGGTCCGGAGAATGAGCTGTTCGGTCCGGTCGACGACAGCCGCCTTCACGTCGAAACTGAGGGCGTTGAACCTGTTGGCGGCGAGGAACAACGTCGGATCGCCCGCCGTCGGATCGCTCCCGGTGGGTACGTCCGCGCGGATGAGGAGTACTCCGCCACCGATGATGGCGAAGGTCACCTGGGTGCCGTTGAGGTTGGCTCCGCCGATGGTCGACTCGTCCGCCATAATCAATTCGACGCCGAAACCCCGCATGACCTCACGGACATCATCGAAGGTGACGGGGCCGACCGCTGCGGTGCCTCCAGCAGACGGGTCGACGGTGTTCTCGGTTTCGTTACTCATGGTTGTGCTCCTGCCAGGTGACGAGATCGGGGAACTGTGAACCTAGCCAGTCGAAGCAGTTCACGGTGAGTTCTAGGGTGGACATAGTGAAGGCCCCGACCTGATTCCGGGTCGCCCCCTCAGCGGCGAGGAGCCGCCGGTGCGCGTGCACCGACAAGCTCCCGTCCGAGGACTCCGAGAAATGCAGGATCGGGGTGATCTGGGTTAAGTTCCATTCGTTGACCGCTGCGAGCATTTCCGGGGCGCGCTCCCGCCGGGGTGTGCCCCGCCACACCGCATCCGCGAGGATCTTGTCGTCGCGGATGAAAAAGGCGAAGGCGGCGTTGGGGAAACCCGTACGGAGGATGTCCGGGGACTCCTCGTCCCACAGCCACCGCAGGTCCTGTGCGTCGAGGATGTCGGTGACCCGGTCGAGATCGACCGGAGTCGGGATGTTGTCGGTGTCGGTCACGGTGGCGCAGAGCTCCTCGTGTTGCGGAAGAAAGGGGGCGGCGCTGGCAACGTCGCGCGTGTCCTGCGTCATGATACCGGTGTCGGTGTCCCCACGGTTCTCTTCGCGCAAACGAAACAGTGCGAGATGTGGTCAGGGAGCGGATCCCCGCGAGCCGAGGAGGTCCTCGCCGCCGAGCTCATGGGCGAGTGCGTCCCCGATCGTCGGGTGACGGAACGTGTGCCCCAGTGACTCGAGGACCGTCGGGATGACCCGTTGGTTGGCCAGGGCGATCTGTTCGGCGCCCTCGCTGCCGAGGAGGAGTTTCGGTCCCAGTGCCGGAATCTGGAGGAACGCGGGTCTGTTGAGCTCACGGGCGAGCTTCTGGGTCATCTCGGCGTTCCGGACGGGGTGGGGTGCGGTTGCGTTGACTGGTCCGGTGAGCGCGGTGTCGACGACGGCACGGCAGTAGATGTCCGTCAGATCGTCGAGGGAGATCCAGCTGAACCAGATAGATCCGTCACCGAATTTCCCGCCGAGGCCCGCCGAAAACAGCATCTTCAGTAGGGGCAGTACCCCGCCAGTACCCGCGAGCACGATCCCGGTCCGGATGGTGACCACCCGTTTCCCAGCGTCGGTGGCGGATTGGCATGCCCGCTCCCAGTCCCGGCACACCTCAGCGAGGAATCCATCGCCGGCGGCGGAGGTGTCAGTGAGAAGTTCATCACCCCGGTCGTGCCCGTAGAACCCGATTGCCGAGGCGCTGACCATCGTGTGACAAGTGGGGGAGGCCGCGACGAGTTCGGCGAGATATCTCGTCGGTGCCGTCCTGGAATCCCGGATCGCCCGCTTGTGGCTCTCTGTGAACCTGCCGAGCAGTGGCTCGCCGGCAAGGTGGACGAGAACATCGACGCCGTCGAGGAGGGACGGATCAGGGTCCACGGGATTCCAGGTTCGGGCCTTGTCACCGCTGTCCCTCCGCACCGGTCCACGCCGCAGCCTGATAACCGTGTGGCCGGCCGTGCCCAGCTGGGCGCACAGTGCCCTGCCGACCGTACCCCCGGTACCGGTGACCGCGATGGTCAGAGATCGGGGTCCACCCTCTGCGTCCCGGAACTCCGGGGAGGTGTACACCGACATCCGGCGGAGGAACTTGAGGTCCTCGAAAAGCTGGTGCTGGCGGTATGCGAACAGTCCGGTCAATGTCGAACCCGGCACCCGGGTCGAGACTTCGTCCGTGATGACGGTACCGCCGGGGGCGTCGGCAAAGGTATGGACGTGCCGCCAGTTGGACAGGGAGCGGAGTGGCGCAGACACACAGACATCCGTGAATCGGTGGCCTCGCCGGTAGCCGGAGAGATCATGGCGGGCGACCCATTTGAGGCCTGCCGGGAGGCTGAACACCGTCGTGCCATCGGAGAGTCGTTCGGCCTGTTTGACGGGAGTCATGGGGGCGAACGGGGGAGACAGGCGTACGACGGCTCCGTTGCGTGTGTGCCAGTCCCAGACGTCCTCCCTGTCGAAGGGCACGAAGTGGCTGGTCGTCAGACTCATGCTGGCGCTCCCATCATTGGTTTTACCGCCGGATAGGTGGAGCCGGTGGAGAAGGGTCTCCCGCCGGTTCCGGTGGTGCTAGGGTGGTCATCGTAGTTCAAGCATAGGCATCCTTTAAGGAACCGCACCGTGAGGCGGGAAAGGAGGTCACGATGAGCGGACACGATCAACCGATTACGACAGAGCTGCTGTCAGCGGACGATGTCAGTCGGACGGTCGCGCGCATCGCGCACCAGATAATTGAGAAAACGGCCCTCGACTCTGCTGAGTCCGGCCGGGTCATTCTTTTGGGCATACCTTCCGGGGGAGTTCCCCTCGCACGGCGTCTGAAGAGCAAGATCGCGGAGTTTTCAGGGGTGGATATCTCCTGCGGTTCGCTGGACATCACGCTCTACCGGGACGATCTGCGTTCGCGTGGTCACCGGGCACTGCAACCTACCGACGTACCGGCCGGGGGTATTGACGGAGCGACGGTTATCCTCGTCGATGACGTCCTCTACTCCGGACGCACCATTCGCGCCGCACTCGACGCTCTGCGCGACCTGGGACGGCCCGACGTCATCCAGTTGGCGGTTCTCGTGGACCGGGGGCACCGGCAGTTGCCCATTCGGGCTGATTACGTCGGAAAGAACCTCCCGACCTCCCGTTCCGAGGACGTCGACGTCCTGCTCGAAGACATCGATGGCCGCGACGCCGTCGTGCTGACCCGCCCCGACGGGGTGTGAGGGATACCCGATGAAGCATCTGCTCAGTATCAAAGACCTCGACCGCGACCAGATCATCGGTCTGATGGATGAGGCGGACCGGTTCCGCGAGGCGCTCGAGGGCCGGGAAGTGAAGAAGCTCCCCACGCTTCGTGGTCGGACCATCTTCACCGTTTTCTACGAGAATTCGACCCGCACCCGGTCGTCGTTCGAGACCGCCGGCAAATGGATGAGCGCGGATGTCATCAACATTTCCGCATCATCGTCCTCGGTGAAGAAAGGCGAGTCGCTGAAGGACACGGGGCTGACCTTGAAGGCCATCGGTGCAGACGCACTGATCATCCGCCATCCGTCGTCGGGCGCCCCCCAGCAGCTCGCCCAGTGGGTTGCGCCCGGTGGCGACGGCCCGAGCGTCATTAATGCCGGCGACGGTGCGCACCAGCATCCGACCCAGGCACTGCTTGACGCCGTCACCATCCGGCAGCGGCTCGGCTCTGTTGAGGGCCGGAAAGTGGTGTTGGTGGGGGACTGTCTCCACTCCCGTGTCGTCCGCTCCAACGTCGACCTGTTGTCGACTCTGGGGGCCGAGGTTGTGCTCGTCGCGCCGCCGACGCTCCTGCCTGCAGGGGTGGAGAACTGGCCGGTCCGGACCGCGTGGTCGATGGACGATGAGATCGTTGACGCAGATGTCGTGATGATGCTCCGTGTCCAGCAGGAGCGCATGCTCGGTGGCTTCTTCCCGTCGCACCGCGAGTACGCGAACCGGTACGGCCTGTCGAAGGATCGGCTCGCCCGGCTGAAGAAGGGGTGCATCGTGATGCACCCCGGCCCGATGCTGCGCGGTATGGAGATCAACTACAGCGTCGCCGATGCACCGCAGACGGCGGTCCTGCAGCAGGTATCCAATGGTGTCCATCTCCGGATGGCTGTGCTATTCACCCTGCTCGCCGGCTGACTATCGACTCACCCACAACCCTCAAAGACTTCTCCAGGACGCGTGACTTCCATGACTGCAACCAAGACCTCCGACCGGCCCGCCACCGGTGCCCTCGCACCCGTGGAACCGGGTACCCTCCTCATCTCCGACGTCCGCCCCTACGGCGAGGGCGCGCCGGTCAACGTACTCGTGACAGACGGTGTCATCACCTCATTGAACGCTCCCGCGGACACCGCCGCCGACCGCTGCATCGACGGAGGTGGCGGCGTTCTTCTGCCCGGCCTCGTCGACATTCACGTCCATCTTCGGGAACCGGGCCGCGAGGATACCGAGACGATCGCCACCGGCTCCGCTGCCGCCGCGAAGGGCGGCTTCACCGCCGTGTTCACCATGGCCAACACGAATCCGGTCATGGACCAGCCGATCATCGCCGAATCCGTCTGGTTCAAGGGCCAGGACATTGGTCTCTGCGATGTCCACCCGGTCGGCTCCATCACCAAGGGACTGTCGGGCAAGGAGATCACCGAGTTCGGCCTGATGGCCGATTCCGCGGCGAAGGTCCGGATGTTCTCCGACGACGGCATGTGTGTCTCCGACCCGCTGATCATGCGCCGGGCTCTCGAGTACGCCCGTGGTACCGATGTGCTTCTGGCCCAGCACTGCGAGGATCCGCGGTTGACCGCCGGTGCCGTGGCGCACGAGGGTGAGATCGCCGCGGAGCTGGGCCTTCGGGGCTGGCCCCGCGCCGCAGAGGAGTCCATCGTGATCCGGGACGCGTTGCTCGCCCGCGACTACGGCGGGCGCGTGCACATCTGCCACGCGTCGACCGCCGGTACCGTGGAGCTGCTCACCTGGGCCCGCGAGCACGGGATCCCGCTGACCTCGGAGGTCACGCCACATCATCTCCTGCTGACGGATGAGCTCCTCACCTCCTACGACGGCCGCTACCGGGTGAATCCCCCGCTGCGTGAGGACGGTGACACCCGGGTGCTCCGGCAGGCGCTTCTTGACGGGATCATCGACTGTGTGTCGACCGACCACGCCCCCCACGGGTCCGAGGAGAAATGCTGCGAGTTCGAGAACGCCCGTCCCGGCATGCTCGGCCTCGAGACCTCGCTGGCCATTATCGCCCAGCTCTTTGTCGAGACCGGTCTCGCGGACTGGCGCTGGGTGGCGAAGGTGATGAGCGAACGTCCCGCCGAGATCACCCGACTCCCGGGACACGGTCGACCGGTCGCCGAAGGGGAACCCGCGAACCTGTGCGTCGTCGACCCGGATTGTCGGTGGACCGCCAGGGGTACCGAGATGGCGTCGAAAGCGGAGAACACCCCCTATGAGGGTCGGGAGTTCTCGACCCGGGTTCGCGCCACCATCCTGCGGGGTCGGATCACCTGTGAAGACGGAGCCGCTGCGGCGCCCCGGAACTGAACCTGCGCACCCCACGACAAGATTGCATACAATACAGCCTGATGAATAAATCTGATTCTCTTTCCACATCACCGAAAGGCGGCCCCGTGAGCGACTCCGTCGACACCCAACGGACCGACATCCCAGCAGTTCTCGTCCTCGCCGACGGACGCACCTACCGTGGCTTCGGTTTCGGTGCCACCGGCACCACCCTCGGTGAAGCGGTGTTCACCACCGGTATGACCGGGTACCAGGAGACGATGACCGATCCCTCCTACCACCGTCAGATCGTCGTCGCGACCGCACCCCAGATCGGCAACACCGGTTGGAACGACGAAGACGGCGAATCCCGCGGTGACCGGATCTGGGTCGCGGGCCTCGTCGTCCGGGATCTGGCCCACCGAGTGTCCAACTGGCGTGCCGCACGGACCCTCGCCGAGGAGATGGAGAAACAGGGGATCGTCGGCATCCGGGGCGTCGACACCCGCGCACTCGTCCGGCACCTCCGGAACCACGGGTCCATGTCCGCGGGCGTGTTCAGCGGGGCCGACGCACAGCGGGACACCGACGAACTCGTCCGGATCGTCAACGAACAGCCTTCCATGGCCGGCGCGGACCTCGCCGGTGAGGTCAGCTGCGCCGAGCCCTACACCGTCGAACCCGACGGGGAGCACCGCTTCACCGTCGTCGCCTTCGACATGGGCATCAAGACCAACACCCCGCGCAACTTCGCCGCCCGCGGTATCCGCACCGTCGTCGTCCCCGCCGGGACCGGATTCGACACCATCTCCTCCTACTCGCCCGACGGAGTGTTCGTCTCCAACGGCCCCGGGGACCCGGCCACCGCCGACAACATGGTCGCGGCGGTCCGGGACGTCCTGGCCGCGAAGATCCCGTTCTTCGGGATCTGCTTCGGCAACCAGATCCTCGGCCGCGCGCTCGGGATGGAGACCTACAAGCTCAAGTTCGGTCACCGCGGCATCAACGTCCCGGTGCTCGACCACTCCACCGGCACCGTCGAGATCACCGCCCAGAACCACGGCTTCGCCCTCAAGGGGGAGGCGGGCGTCGAGTTCGACACAGACTTCGGACCCGCGAAGGTCACCCACACCTGCCTCAACGACGACGTCGTTGAGGGTGTCGCCCTCACCAACGGACTCGCGTACTCCGTGCAGTACCACCCGGAGGCCGCGGCCGGTCCCCACGACGCCAACCCCCTGTTCGACCGTTTCGTCGAGCTCATGTCCACCAGCAGCACCCCGACGGAAGGTTAAGAACCCATGCCCAAACGTAGTGACATCAACCACGTCCTGGTCATCGGCTCCGGGCCGATCGTCATCGGACAGGCCTGCGAGTTCGACTACTCCGGTACACAGGCGTGCCGCGTACTGAAAGAGGAAGGCCTGCGGGTCACCCTCATCAATTCCAATCCGGCGACGATCATGACCGATCCCGAGTTTGCGGACCACACCTACGTCGAGCCGATCCGGCCCGAGTACATCGAGAAGATCTTTGAGGCGGAACGTGCCGCGGGACACCCGATAGATGCCGTCCTCGCGACGCTCGGTGGTCAGACCGCGCTGAATGCCGCCATTGCCCTCGACCGGCGTGGCAGCCTGAAGAAGTACGATGTCGAGCTCATCGGTGCGGACATTGACGCGATTGAACGCGGTGAGGACCGGCAGAAGTTCAAGGACATCGTCGAACGCATCGGCGGCGAGTCAGCTCGTTCCCGGGTCTGCCACGACATGGACGAGGTGCGGGCGACCGTCGCCGAACTCGGTCTCCCAGTTGTCGTGCGGCCATCGTTCACCATGGGTGGGCTCGGCAGCGGTCTCGCCTACACGGATGAGGACCTTGAACGGATCGCCGGCGGGGGACTGGCCGCGAGCCCCGAGGCGAATGTCCTCATCGAGGAATCCATCCTCGGGTGGAAGGAGTTCGAGCTCGAGCTCATGCGTGACGCCAACGATAACTGCGTCGTTGTCTGCTCCATCGAGAACGTCGACGCTCTCGGCGTCCACACCGGGGACTCTGTCACCGTCGCCCCCTCCATGACGCTGACGGACCGTGAGTTCCAGATCATGCGTGACCAAGGATTCGCGATCCTCCGCGAGGTCGGAGTCGACACAGGTGGCTGCAACATCCAGTTCGCCATCAATCCCGATGACGGTCGCTTGATCACCATCGAGATGAACCCGCGTGTCTCCCGCTCCTCGGCGCTGGCCTCCAAAGCGACCGGTTTCCCGATCGCGAAGATCGCCGCCAAGCTCGCCATCGGTTACACCCTCGACGAGATCACCAACGACATCACCGGCGTCACTCCGGCAGCCTTCGAACCGACCCTCGATTACGTTGTCGTCAAGGCGCCCCGCTTCGCCTTCGAGAAGTTCCCCGGTGCCGACGACACCCTCACCACGACCATGAAGTCCGTCGGTGAGGCGATGTCCCTGGGCCGCAACTACATCGCCGCCCTCGGTAAGGTCATGCGCTCCCTCGAAACCAAGCAGACCGGATTCTGGACGAAACCCGACGAGTTCTTCGCCGGGGACAGGGCCACCGACGTCGACGCCGTACTCACCGATCTGAAGCGCCCGACCGAGGGCCGGATCTACGACGCGGAGCTCGCGCTCCGTCTCGGCGCCACGGTCGATCAGGTCCACGAGGCCAGCGGCATCGACCCCTGGTTCCTCGGCGAACTGCAGGCACTCGTTGACTTCCGTGCCACCCTCGAGAACGCACCGGTACTCACCGAGGAACTGTTGCGCACCGCGAAATGGTACGGGCTGTCCGATCTGCAGATCGCGGCACTGCGCCCGGAACTCGCGGGCGAGGACGGAGTCCGTCGACTGCGCTGGTCCCTCGGCGTCCGGCCCGTCTTCAAGACGGTCGACACCTGCGCCGCGGAGTTTGAGGCGAAGACCCCGTATCACTACTCCGCCTATGAGCTCGACCCGGCCGCAGAATCCGAGGTCGCCCCACAGACTGAGCGGGAGAAGGTTATCATCCTCGGGTCCGGCCCGAACCGGATCGGCCAGGGCATCGAGTTCGATTACTCCTGCGTGCACGCCGCGCTCGAACTGTCCCGCGTCGGATACGAGACGGTCATGGTCAACTGCAACCCGGAGACCGTCTCCACCGACTACGACACCGCCGACCGTCTCTACTTCGAGCCGCTGACGTTCGAGGACGTCATGGAGGTCTACCACGCCGAGACGCAGTCCGGCACAGTGGCCGGTGTCATCGTCCAGCTCGGCGGCCAGACCCCGCTGGGTCTGGCGGAGAAGCTGCGCGACGCCGGAGTTCCCGTCGTCGGCACCAGCCCCGAGGCCATCGACCTCGCCGAGGACCGCGGCGAGTTCGGAGAGGTCCTGCGCAGAGCGGAGCTTCCGGCCCCGGCCTTCGGCACCGCGACCTCCTTCTCCGAGGCCCGCGCTGTGGCCGAGGAGATCGGCTACCCTGTTCTCGTTCGCCCGAGCTACGTGCTCGGCGGACGCGGAATGGAGATCGTCTACGACGAGCGGTCGCTGTCCGACTACATCGACCGCGCCACCGAGATCACCACCGATCACCCGGTGCTCGTCGACCGGTTCCTGGACAACGCCATCGAGATCGACGTCGACGCCCTCTGCGACGGTGACGAGGTCTACCTCGCCGGCGTGATGGAGCACATCGAGGAGGCCGGCATCCACTCCGGTGACTCCGCGTGCGCGCTACCGCCCATGACGCTTGGCCCGGAGGACATCGCCAAGGTTCGCGAGTCCACGGTCAAGCTTGCGCACGGGATCGGTGTCCGCGGCCTGATGAACGTCCAGTACGCCCTGAAGGACGACATCCTCTACGTCATCGAGGCCAACCCCCGCGCCTCCCGCACCGTGCCGTTCGTGTCCAAAGCCACTGGCGTCCCGCTGGCGAAGGCCGCCGCACGGATCTCCCTCGGCGCGACGCTCACCGAACTCAGGGAGGAGGGCATGATCCCGACCAGCCACGACGGCGGTTCACTGCCGCTCGATGCGCCGATCGCGGTCAAGGAGGCGGTCCTGCCGTTCAACCGCTTCCGCCGCGCGGACGGATCGCTGCTCGACAGCCTGCTGTCCCCGGAGATGAAGTCCACCGGTGAGGTCATGGGCCTGGCGGACAACTTCGGTGCCGCCTACGCCAAGGCCGAGGATGGTGCCTACGGTGGTCTGCCGACCGAGGGCACGGTCTTCGTCTCGGTCGCCAACCGGGACAAGCGGACCCTGATCTTCCCGATCCAGCGCCTGGCCACCCTCGGGTTCAGAATTCTGGCCACTTCCGGTACGGCACAGATGCTGCGCCGCAACGGAATCGAGTGCGAGGTTGTGTACAAGCACTCCGATGTCAAGCAGGGGGACGACAAGATCTCCGTTGTCGACCGGATCCTTGGCGGCGACATTGATCTCATCCTCAACACACCCGCCGGTTCCGCCGGTGCACGGCATGACGGATATGACATCCGTTCGTCCGCGGTCTCAGTCGGAGTGCCGCTGGTGACCACCGTCCAGGGCGTCACTGCGGCTGTCCAGGGCATCGAGGCCATGCGCTCTGGCGAACTGGGTGTCCGTGCGTTGCAGCAGCTCGATCACGCCGTCGACATGGTCCGGGAGAAGGAATGAGCGGCACCGTGACCCCCTCCTTCGGGGACCGGCTCGCCGCGGCGGGCGCCGACCGGGGTCGACTGTGTGTCGGCATCGACCCGCACCCGGGCCTGCTCCGTGACTGGGGGCTGACTGTCGACGCCGTCGGCCTGACCGACTTCGCCCGGATCTGCGTCGAGGCGTTCGCGGACACGGCCGCCCTCGTGAAGCCGCAGGTGGCGTTCTTTGAACGTCACGGTAGCGCTGGGTACGCGGTCCTCGAGGAAACCATTCGGACGCTCCGGGAGGCCGGGTGCCTCGTGCTCGCGGACGCGAAACGGGGAGACATCGGATCCACGATGTCGGCATACGCCGACGCCTGGCTCCACGACGACTCGCCGCTCGTCGTGGACGCGGTGACCGTCTCTCCGTACCTCGGGTTCGGTTCGCTGGAGCCCGCCGTGTCCCTGGCCGTGGAGAACGGTAAGGGGGTGTTCGTGCTCGCCGCCACCTCCAATCCGGAAGGACGGGAGGTGCAACATGCCGAACGGGCTGACGGCACGTCGGTCGCACAGTATGTCGTCGACTCCTGCGCGGTTCGGAATGAACCGTTTGTGACTGCCGGTGGATACGGCCCCTGCGGTGTCGTGGTGGGGGCGACGGTGACCGGTCCGCCCTCGCTCGAGCAGCTCGGTGGTCCAGTCCTGCTTCCTGGTGTCGGTGCGCAGGGAGCCGGACCGGACGATGTGGCCTTACTCACCCAAGGCGTTGAGCCGTTGGCGTTCGCCAGTGTTTCCCGGGGTATTCTGCGGGCTGGGCCGAGTGTCGATGACCTGCGGAAAGCTTGTGTGCGGCAGGCTAGCGCCTTCAGTGGCTGACGGCCCACCGGGTAGTGGATAAACCGCTGGTCAGAGGATTTTTGTCGAATCCTGGCGGCGGCGTTTACCGCCCCGACCTTTGACTTTGCGTCACTAGTGTTAGACTGTTCCAAGTTCGCTGGCTGACACCGATGAAATTAGCGGTGCCGGGGCCGGCGAGAACTGGTAGAACCGGATCTCGAGACTACCCAATGACACTGTCCAAGAAAATGAAAAACGGAGGAACCCCGTGGCCCTTCCCAAGTTGACCGATGAGCAGCGCAAGGATGCCCTTGCCAAGGCCGCCGAGGCCCGTAAGGCACGCGCCGAGCTGAAGGAGAAACTGAAGCGAGGTGGCACCAACCTTAAGGAGGTGCTCGCCCAGGCGCAGAGCGATGAGATCATTGGTAAGACCAAGGTTTCCGCACTGCTCGAGGCCATGCCCAAGGTGGGCAAGGTCAAGGCCAAGGAGATCATGGAGGAGCTTGAGATTGCGCAGACCCGCCGTCTTCGTGGCCTCGGTGACCGCCAGCGCCGGGCGCTTCTGGAGCGTTTCGGCTTCTCCGAAGAGGACTAGTCGCCGATATGTCGGGTGATTCGATCCCCGCGCGCCTCGTCGTGCTCGCCGGGCCTTCCGCGGTCGGTAAGTCGACCGTGGTCAACCGGCTCCGTGATGAAGTCCCCGACCTGTTCTTCTCCGTGTCCATGACGACACGTGCGCCACGTCCCGGAGAGGTTCATGGCCGTGATTACCTCTACGTCACCCCGGAGGAGTTTCAACGGACCATCGATGCTGGTGAGATGCTCGAATGGGCTGAGATTCACGGTGGTCTTCAGCGGTCCGGAACTCCCGCCCGGCCCGTCCGCGAAGCACTGGAACTCCGCCGTCCCGTGCTCGTGGAGGTGGATCTGGTCGGGGCACGAAATGTTGCCCGGATCATGCCCGAATCCCGGACGGTGTTTCTCGCTCCCCCCTCGTGGGAGACGTTGGTGGAACGCCTGACCGGACGTGGTACGGAACCCGCCGACGTCATTGAGCGCCGGTTGCAGACCGCCAAGGAGGAACTCGCGTCCGCAGACGAGTTCGACTATGTCGTCGTCAACGACGACGTGGACCGGGCAGTCGCGCAGATCCGTGCGATCCTCACCGGTGACTGACCGCTCCGGGAATCCAGTTATCCCGGGTGAACCAGCAACACTCTTTTTTCCCCGACTTTTGAAGGTGCTAAACAGTGACCAATGACATCACCGCAACCGAGGCCGTCTTCGATCCGCCGGTCGGTATCACCGATCCGCCGATCGACGAACTGCTGGACAAGGTGTCCTCGAAGTACGCCCTCGTGATCTTCGCCGCCAAGCGGGCGCGCCAGATCAACAGTTACCTCCATCAGCGCGATGAAGGTGTCTTCGAGTTCGTTGGTCCGCTGATCGATGACAGTCAGGCGAAGCCGCTCACGGTCGCCCTCCGCGAGATCAACCGCGGAATGCTTGACCACGAAGAAGGCTGACCCTCGAGGTCGCCCCGACGCGTTTGCCGTCCCGCACGTACCCTTCCCCCTTCTACGGACACCGTTGGCCACACAGTCTTCGGCGCGACCGGATCATGAAGGGGGGAGGGATCTCGTGTTTTCCCGGCGTCATCCCGGCGCCTCGACCGAATCTTGACTGAAGATTGAAGGACCTCGTGACCAGTACGTCGCCCTCTGGCTCCCCGGCACCCCGCGACTCCGCGAACGCTCGATCGAGGAAGATCGTCCTTGGTGTCGCCGGTGGTGTCGCCGCTTATAAGGCCTGTCATATAGTCCGCGGTTTCACGGAACGGGGTCATTCCGTCCGTGTCGTGCCGACGGAATCCGCACTCAACTTCGTTGGTGCGGCGACCTTCGAGGCACTGTCCGGTCAACATGTCTCCACCGGTGTATTCGACCGCGTCCACGAGGTGCAGCACGTCCGGGTCGGTCAGGAGGCTGATCTCGTGGTCATCGCCCCCGCCACAGCGGATCTGATGGCCCGGCTGGCGGCGGGAAGGGCCGACGACCTGCTCACCGCGACCTGTCTCGTTGCCAGCTGTCCCGTGGTCGTCGCACCGGCGATGCACACCGAGATGTGGAACCACCGCGCCACCCGCGCCAATGTCGCGACACTGCGGGACCGGGGTGTGACCGTGCTGGAGCCCGCCCATGGTCGGCTGACCGGACCGGACACCGGAGCCGGTCGGCTGCCGGACCCGGAACAGATCGTCGCGCTGTCCCTCCTCCGGCTCGCAGGCCGCGACCTACCGCAAGACCTGTCGGGTCGGCGGGTCCTCATCACCGCGGGTGGCACCAGGGAGAGCATTGATCCGGTCCGCTACCTGGGCAACCACAGTTCCGGACGGCAGGGCTTCGCACTCGCCGAGGTCGCGGCGCAGCGGGGTGCCGAGGTGACTCTGATCGCCGGGGCCACGGACGAGCTTCCGATCCCGTGTGGTGCAGAGGTGATCCGTATCTCATCGGCACGTGAACTCGCCAAGGAGATCGACTGCCGTGCCGCTGACCAGGACATCATCATCATGGCCGCAGCCGTCGCGGACTATCGGCCTACCGTGACCGCGCCGGCGAAGCTCAAGAAGACCTCGGAATCCGCACCGACCGGTATCGAACTTACCGAGAACCCGGACATCCTCGCGGGGCTCATCGCAGCCCGCCGAGAGGGCCGGGTTCCGGAGGACACGGTGATCGTCGGGTTCGCCGCGGAAACCGGTGATGACTCAGGGTCCGTTCTCGACCACGCGATCCGGAAGATCCGGAGGAAAGGCTGCGATCTTCTGATGTGCAATGACGTCGGCTCCGGGAAAGTGTTCGGTCGCAGCCGGAACCGTGGTTGGCTGATCACTCCCGACGGTTCCGTTGTGGAGGTCCCGGACGGCACAAAGCTCGAGGTGGCCTCCCTCCTCCTTGATTCCGTGGTGCAGATCACCGCGGAACGGTGATGGGGGTCTCCGCCCGGATGCCGCACCTCTGACCGGCGGGTGAGGACACCATTGCAGTTTTAGACAGCTTGGTCTATATTGATCATCGTGCCGCTGCGAGCGGCGCCCCAACGGTGCGCTCCGGGACTTCCCGTACAGTCGCTCCCAGAACACCGCACGAGCCCGTCAAATCAGGAAAAACGAGTTGAGAAGGAAGTCCCGTGGCTGTAGGTACCACCGCCGTCCGCCTGTTCACCAGCGAATCGGTCACTGAAGGGCACCCGGACAAGATCTGCGACGCCATCTCCGACACGATCCTCGACGCCATGCTCAAGGTCGACCCGCACTCCAGGGTCGCCGTCGAGACCGTCGTCACCACCGGCCTCGTCCATGTCGTAGGTGAGGTCCGCTGCTCCGGGTATGTCGAGATCCCGACGCTCGTGCGGACCAAGCTCCGTGACATCGGATTCACGTCTTCCGAGGTCGGGTTTGACGGAACGACCTGCGGTGTCACCGTCGCGATCGGGGAGCAGTCCCAGGAGATCGGCGCTGGCGTCGACACCTCCCATGAATTCCGGAACGGTGACACCGGGGACGACGACAACCAGAGTGGTGCAGGTGATCAGGGGCTGATGTTCGGGTACGCCTCGAACGAGACCCCTGAGTACATGCCGTTGCCCGCGGCCACGGCCCACAGGCTCGCGCGCCGACTGACCCAGGTCCGCAAGGAGGGTATCGTCCCTAACCTCCGGCCCGACGGGAAGACCCAGGTCACCTTCGCCTACGATAGCGACGACCGGCCCGTGCGGCTGGACACCGTGGTCATCTCGACACAGCACGATCCCGACGTCAGTCAGGAATGGCTGGAGCAGCAGCTGCGTACCCACGTGATCGACCACGTTATCCGCGAAGCACAGCTCGAGGACTTCGTCGACGGGGATCTGACTATCCTCATCAACCCATCCGGGTCCTTCGTTGTCGGTGGTCCCATGGGCGACGCCGGGCTTACCGGTCGGAAGATCATCGTCGACACCTACGGTGGCATGGCCCGGCACGGCGGCGGGGCATTCTCCGGCAAGGACCCGAGCAAGGTCGACAGGTCCGGCGCGTACGCCATGCGCTGGGTCGCGAAGAACATCGTCGCGGCAGGTCTCGCGGACCGCGCCGAGGTCCAGGTCGCCTACGCGATCGGCCGGGCCAACCCGGTGGGACTCTATGTGGAGACCTTCGGAACAGCGCACAGCGGGCTGACTGATTCTGACATCCAAGCAGCCGTGGCGGCGGTGTTCGACCTCCGCCCGGGTGCGATCATCCGCGAGCTGGATCTGCTGCGCCCAATCTATGCCGATACCGCCGCGTACGGTCACTTCGGGCGCACGGATCTCAATCTCCCCTGGGAGCAGCTCAACCGGGTCGACGAACTCCGGGCCGCGGCTGGTCTCTGACCCGCTCCGCCGGAGCGGCGATATACAATTGCCGGCATGTCCAGACCCCGTTCCCCGGCTCCGAGTGCGCCGGTGGCACGGGTTCTGCCGCTTCTCGGGCTCGCCCACCTAGACCGGCCCTTCGATTACCTCGTTGACGAGAAGCAGCACACTGACTGCCGCCCCGGGGTCAAAGTCCGCATCCGGTTCTCCGGGCGCCTGGTTGACGCGGTGGTGCTCGCCCGTACCTCCGTCAGCGACCACGCCGGGAACCTCACCTGGCTTGACCGGGTCATATCCCCGGAGATCGTCTACCCGGAGGAGATACGCGCTCTCGTCGAAGCTCTCTGCGACCGCTACGGAGGGGTTCGCAGTGACCTGATCCGCTCCGCAATCCCTGCCCGGCACGCCACCGCGGAGAACTCGGATACCTCGACGCCCTGGGATGAGCTGGGTACCGTCACCGACCCCGACCTCTCCCCGTGGCTCAGTTACCTTTACGGTCCGAACTTCGTCGACGCCGTCCTCGCAGGCCGCTCGGCACGTGCAGCCTGGCAGATCGCCCCCGGCGACGACTGGGCGCTGGCCCTCGCGGGGCTGGCGGTCGCGACCGCGCAGGCCGGAGGTGGTGTCCTCATCGTGCTACCGGATCAACGGGACGTCGACACGCTCGAATCTGTCCTCCGTGAACTCGTTTCCGCCCGGCAGGTCACGGTGTTGAATTCCGCTCTCGGGCCGCAGGCGCGCTACCGACGTTTCCTGTCTGTCCTCCATGGACAGGGCCGACTCGTCATCGGTACTCGAAGCGCGGCTTATGCCCCGGTCGCTGACCTCAGGCTGGCCGTACTCCTCCATGACGGTGACGATAACCTGATCGACCCCCGAGCGCCCTACGCACACGCCCGAGAGGTTCTCACCACCCGCAGCACACAGAGTGGTTGTGCGCTCATCCTCGGCGGACACACCCGAACCGCCGAGGTACAGCTCATGGTCGAGCAGGGCTGGATGCACAGTCTCGTGGCACCGCGCGAGGTCCTGCGGCAACGTATGCCCCGGGTCCGTGCCACCGCAGACAGTGACGTCGCGCTTGAGCGCGATCCGATGGCCAGATCCGCCAGGCTCCCGGCGGTCGCTTTCGACGCGGTCCGTAGGGCACTGGACCGGGATGAGCCGGTACTGATCCAGACACCACGAAAAGGGTACGTGCCGACTCTTGCGTGCGGACAGTGCCGGTTACCCGCCCGGTGTCGTGCCTGCAACGGGCCGCTCGGACTCCCGGCGGGCGCGGACGACGCGCCCGGCGTACCGATGTGCCGGTGGTGTGGACGGCCCGCGGCCAACCACCGGTGCGGACACTGCGGATCCGTCCGGCTCCGCGCCGTGGTCCTCGGCTCTGAGCGCACTGCCGAGGAGCTGGGTAGGGCGTTCCCCAGGATTCCGGTCTCCACGTCCGGCGGAACCCGCGTCCTCGACGAGGTTCCGCAGGGAGCTCGGCTCGTGGTCTCCACCCCCGGTGCCGAACCTCCGGTCAGGGACGGTAGCTACGGGGCCTGTCTGCTGCTCGACACCTGGGCGCTCCTAGGGCGGGCGGATCTCCGCGCCACAGAGGACACACTCGCGAAGTGGATGGCGGCCGCCACCCTCGTCGCCTCCAACGGGAACGGGGGAGAGGTGATCGTCGTCGCGGACCCGGGGCTTTCTCCGGTCCAGGCATTGATCCGGTGGGATCCTGTCACCGCGGCCGCGATGGAACTGGCCCAGCGTCGGGAAGTAGATCTTCCGCCGGCGGTGCACCTGGCCGCGGTGGATGGACCCCAGACCAGCCTCGACGACTTCCTCGGTCTCGTCGAGCTGCCGGAGGGTGCGGACATCTTGGGGCCCGTCGACCTACCGCCGGGTTCCCCGCTGCCGGGGGAGTACGACGAGTCCCGGTTCGGGCTCCCGCAACGGCTCCTCATCCGGGTGCCGCTCGGGTCCGGGCCCCGGAGCGCTCTCGGGCGGGCACTGCGGTCAGGACGGACCGCGCGGGCGGTCCGTAAGGACGAGCTTCCCCTCCGCATCCAGATTGACCCGCTGCACGTCGGTTGATCACCGTCACCCGGGGACGGAGCGACGGACTTCAACCGATGCGGCGCGGGGCCGTAGGATGGGGCGTTGACCCGACAATCCCCGTAGTAAGGATGCTCCTCGCTCATGCGCCTGGTTTTCGCCGGCACCCCGGAACCCGCCGTCGTCGCTCTCGAGAAGCTACTGGCTTCGAACCATGAGGTCGTCGCGGTGATCACGAGACCCGATGCCCGCCGTGGGCGGGGCCGAACCCTGCACCCGTCGCCCGTGGCGAAGCTCGCCGCCGCCCACGGCGTCGAGGTGCTTAGACCCACGACCCTCACACCCGACTCCGAGGACGGCCGCGTGCTGCGCGCACGCCTGGCTGAGCTCGCGCCCGATTGCATCCCCGTGGTCGCGTACGGGAATCTCATCACCCCGGACCTGCTCAAGGTGGCGCCGCACGGGTGGGTGAACCTGCATTTCTCCCTCCTCCCGGCGTGGCGTGGTGCAGCTCCCGTGCAGGCCGCCATAGCCGCCGGTGACAGGGAGACCGGGGCCGCCACCTTCCGGATCGAGGAAGGTCTGGACACCGGGCCGGTGTTTGCCCGTGTCACGGAGACGATCACCGCGGACGACACCGCCGATGACCTGCTCACGAGGCTCGCCCACAGTGGGGCGCAGCTCCTGGTGGACACCATGGACGGCATCTCCGACGGTTCACTGGAGCCGACGCCGCAGAGCGGTGAAGCGACCTATGCCGCGAAGATCTCCAAGGACGATGCCCGGATCGACTGGACCCGGACCTCGGCGGAAATCGGCCGTCGGATCCGTGCGTTCACTCCGGCGCCTGGGGCGTGGACCACGTTGAATGGGCAGCGCATGAAAATCGGGCCGGTGGCCGCGGCGGTTGGCGGGCCCGAATCACCGGCGCCCGGGGAACTGCGCGCCACCGATGAGGGTCTCGTCGTCGGCACGGGAGACGGGGCGGTGCTGCTCCGGCGGATCCAGGCCCCGGGTAAGAAAATGATGGCTGCAATGGACTGGGCGCGCGGCGCGCATCCGGAAGAAGGAACGGTACTCGTATGAGTTTGGAAAAGTCCGGTGGATTTCGCGCACGGAGCGGCAGCGGGCGCAATAGCTCTCCGGCCACCGATGGAGGAACGGGAGCGCAGCGGCGGGCCGGTGGCGGAAGGAAGAAACAGGGCCAGGCGCAGTCGTCTCGCCGACGCTCGGGTGACGCCGCCGACGCCACGACGAAGGGGGCGCCCGGTGGATCCGTTCGCCCCCTGACCCCGGGTGTCGACGCCCCGCGCGCGGCGGCACTGCATGTCTTACGTGCGGTCCGCGCCGATGACGCTTACGCGAATCTCGTTCTCCCCGGTCTGCTCCGCACCCACGGGATCACGGACCGGGATGCCGCGTTCGCCACCGAGCTGACCTACGGAACGCTGCGTCAGCTCGGGGTCCTTGATGAGGTGATCGATGCGGCGTCGAGTCGGCCGCTCGAGACCATCGACGGGGAGCTCCTCGATGTTCTCCGGCTGTCCACCTACCAGCTGTTGAACATGCGGGTCGGCGCGCACGCCGCGGTGGACACTGGGGTACGGCTCACCGAGGGCATCGGGCAGGAACGGGCCAAGGGATTCGTCAACGCCATCCTCCGGACGATTTCCAGGAAGACGCCGGACGAGTGGATGAGTGAACTCGCCCCGGCGGGGGGTGTGGCGGCCACCGCCTTCGCGAATGCCCACCCGGTCTGGATCGCGGAGAGCTTCGCCAGGGTGCTTGGGGACGCCGAACTCGACGAGGCACTCGCCGCCGACTCGGAACGCCCGAAGGTTCACCTGGCCGCCCGTCCCGGCGAGATCACCGCAGAGGAACTGGCCCTGGCCACCGGTGGCGAGCCCGGCCCGTACTCGCCGTACGCCGTTCACCTCGACTCGGGGGACCCCGGTGACCTGGAACCCCTGCGGGAACGGCTCGCCACGGTCCAGGACGAGGGCAGCCAGATCATCGCTCGCGCAGTGGTTGAGGCTCCGGTGGGGGGCACGGACCACGGCCGGTGGCTCGATCTGTGTGCCGGACCCGGTGGTAAGGCGGCTCTCATCGGTGCGCTCGCCCGGATAGACGGTGCTCACCTCGACGCGGTGGAGGTGTCCGAACACCGGGCGAAGCTCGTGCGCACCGCGACCAGCGGGCTACCCGTCAACGTGGTTACGGCCGACGGCCGCGACCCGGGACTCGAGCCCGGGTACGATCGGGCGCTCGTCGACGCTCCCTGCTCTGGACTCGGCGCGCTGCGCCGCCGACCCGAGGCACGCTGGCGTAAATCCGAGGCCGACATTGCCGAACTCACCCGGTTGCAATTCGAGTTGCTCTCCAGCGCCGTATCCCTGGTCCGACCCGGTGGGGTGGTCGTGTACTCGACGTGTTCACCCGATCTCCGGGAGACCCGTGGAGTCGTCGGTCGTGCAGTGGCTGAACTCGGTGTCACGGAACTCGACGCGGGAGAGCTCGCCTGCGGGATGCCGAACACTGGTGAGCACGCGAGCGTCCAGATGTGGCCCCACCGTCACGGCACCGACGCGATGTTTTTCAGCGTGCTCCGGGTGGGCCCGCAGCTGATGTCCTGACCGTGCGTTCTGAGTGGACGAGACGATAGAATGGCGGTATGTCAGAGCCGATCATCGCACCGTCAATCCTGTCCGCCGACTTCACCCGCCTCGGGGAGGAGATCGCCCGCGTCTCCGGCGCCGACTGGATCCACGTCGACATCATGGACGGGCACTTCGTCCCGAACCTCTCGTTCGGGGCGATGATCACCGCGGCGGCACACCGGGCGACGGACATCCCGCTCGACGTCCACCTGATGATCGAGAACCCGGAGAAGTGGGTCGACGACCACATCGACGCCGGCGCGTACACGGTGATCTTCCACGTGGAGGCGACCGATGATCCGGTCTCCCTGGCCCGGCACATCCGGGAGAGGGGGGCCCGGGCGGCATTCTCACTGCGGCCCGGGACACCGATCGAGGACTACCTTCCGATCCTCGCTGAGTTTGATCAGGTCCTCGTGATGAGCGTCGAACCCGGGTTCGGCGGGCAGTCCTTCATGCTCGACCAGCTGGAAAAGGTGCGCACTCTCCGTCGCGAGATCGACGCGCGGGGACTGGACTGCACGATCGAGATCGACGGCGGGATCTCTCGGGACACCATCGCCGCCGCCGCCGAAGCGGGATGCGACGCCTTCGTCGCCGGTTCCGCTGTCTATGGTGCCGACGATCCCGACGCCGAGGTCGGGCATCTTCGCACCCTGGCGGCGCGTGCCTGACCTGATCACGGCGAGCCAGGGTCGGGCCGCACTCTTTGCCGGAATCCGGGGGTGGCGGGCTAGACTGGGCGCAAAAGCACAACCGGATCGATGAGACAGAGATTGAGTGGACGTGAACCCTGAGGGCAAGACCAGCGGAGCCGAAAACGGCGGCGTCGACATTCAGCGCATGCTCGCTGCGGACGCTCCCACCACCACGGAGCGCCCGTGGGAACTGGTCGTCACCTCCCGGCGCCTGAAGGTTCTCGCGGTTGTGGCGATGATCATCGTCATGGCCGTCCACATCTTCATGGCGTTCGCCGTCGCGATCGGTGACACCGGTGCCGCGGTGACCACTGTCGACCAGTGGTCTTTCGTGGGGATCGGTCTCGTTCTCGCGTGCTGCTGTATCGGAATCGCCAGGCCGCGTGTCCGGGCCAATGGAGACGGGGTCGAGGTCCGGAACTTCATCGGCACCCGATTCTACCCCTGGTCCGTGATTTACGGACTGTCGTTCCCGAAGGGGGCCCGCTGGGCGCGACTGGAGCTTCCGGAGTTCGAGTTCGTCCCGATGTGGGCCTTCCAGTCAGCCGACGGCGAGTCCGTGGTCGAGGCCGTGTCCCGGTTCCGCGACCTCGAGGACGCCTACATGCCCGAGGACTAGGGCGGACCGGAAAGACTGTGGAGTACGTACGCATGCACGCGGACGGTCCGGTAGACCGTGGCTGATCCGGCAGCCTACCGCCCGGCGCCGGGGACGATCCCCACGGAACCTGGGGTGTACAAATTCCGCGAGGAATCCGGGCGGGTTGTGTACGTTGGGAAGGCCAAGAACCTCCGCGCGCGGCTGTCCACCTACTTCCAGGACGTCACCCAGCTGCACCCGCGGACCCGGCAGATGGTGTTCGCCGCATCCTCCGTCGAGTGGACCGTGGTGTCCAGCGAAGTGGAGGCACTCCAGCTCGAGTACACGTGGATCAAACGGTTCGATCCGCGGTTCAACGTCAAGTACCGCGACGATAAGACCTACCCGATGTTGGCGGTCACAACCGGGGAGGAGATACCACGGGCCTTCGTGTACCGGGGGCCGCGTCGCCGCGGTGTGCGGTACTTTGGCCCCTACAGCCACGCCTGGGCCATCCGGGAGACGCTCGACCTGCTGATCCGGGTCTTTCCCGTGCGGACCTGCTCCAAGGGGGTGCTCAACCGTCACCGGCAACTCGGTCGGCCATGTCTCCTCGGGTACATCGACAAATGTTCCGCTCCCTGCGTCGGCAGGGTCAGCCCGGAGGAACACCGGGAGATCGTCGACGGTTTCTGTTCATTCATGTCTGGTCAGACGGACCGGGTCACGCGCAGGCTGGAACGGGAGATGAATGAGGCCGCCGAGGCACTGGATTTCGAGCGGGCGGCACGGCTGCGTGATGATCTCGGAGCCATCACGAAGGCGATGGAGAAGCAGGCGGTCGTGCTCGGCGACGGCACCGACGCCGACGTCGTCTGCTGCGCCACAGACGAACTTGAGGCCGCGGTGCAGATTTTTCACGTTCGCGGGGGTCGGATCCGAGGCCAGCGCGGCTGGGTCGTAGAGAAGACCGGCGACACCGAACTCGAGATGGCGGCGGACGGCCGCGACCCTGCAGTTCCGCGGATCATCCAGAACTTCCTCACCCAGTTCTACGGGGAGGCGGCCGAACGGGCGGAGGACGACCGGTCGGAGGCGGAGAAGATCCGACGTCGCGGCGTCGACCGGTTGTCTCACGGGGACGACGGACAGGATGTGCAGACCTCTCCCGTTCCCAGAGAGGTTCTCGTCCAGCAACTGCCCGAGGACCCTGAGGAGACCACCGCGTGGCTTAGTGCTCTCAAGGGGGCGAAGGTCGATCTACGGGTACCCCGACGCGGGGACAAGCGGGCGCTGGCCGACACCGTCGAGCGCAACGCGCGGGAAGCTCTCAGACAGCACAAGCTCAAGCGCGTTGGGGATCTGACAGCACGCTCCGCCGCCCTGCGTGACATCCAGGAGGCGTTATTCATGTCTGAGGCACCGTTGCGGATCGAGTGCACCGATATCTCTCACATCGCAGGCACCGATGTCGTGGCTTCCCTGGTGGTTTTCGAGGACGGGTTGCCCAGGAAATCCGACTACCGGCGTTACCGGATCCGGGAGGCGGCGGGAGACGGTCACAGCGATGACGTCGCATCCATTGCCGAGATCACGCGGCGCCGGTTCCTGCGGCACCACCGCGACGCTACCGACGTCCCCGACGCCGAGGAGTTCGACGGCACCCGCTTCGACGACGAGAAGGTGGAGGAGCACACCACCGACGCCCGTCGGTTCGCCTATCCGCCGAACTTGTTCATCGTCGACGGTGGTCTGCCGCAGGTCAACGCAGCACAAGCGGTGTTCGACGAACTCGGTGTCACGGATGTCACCCTCGTCGGACTGGCCAAGCGGCTGGAGGAGATCTGGGTCCCGGGGGACAGCGAACCGGTCATCCTCCCACGCAACAGTCAGGCGCTCTACCTGCTGCAGCAGATCCGTGACGAGGCGCACCGCTTCGCCATCACCTACCACCGTCAGCAGCGGAGCAAGCGGATGCGGGTCAGTGAACTCGACGGGATCAGGGGGCTCGGAGCGGCGCGGCGCGCGGAGCTGGTCCGCCACTTCGGCAGCGTTAAGAAACTGAAGGCCGCGGCCGTGGAGGACATCACGGAGGTGAAGGGGTTCGGTCCCGCGCTCGCGGCGGCCGTTTACCGGGGTCTTCACCCGGAGCAACCGTAAAAGTGCGGGGTAGCGCGGACAATGTTCGTGTCCCCGAACCCGGTTACTGCGATAGAATGCGCGTATGACAGCCCATCCACGTGAAGATTCTTCCGAGCCGTCGACCAGTCACTCGATCGAGAGTGAGCCCGTCCTCGTGACCGGTATGTCCGGGGCAGGCCTCAGCTCCGCGGCCCGTGTGCTCGAGGACCTGGGTTGGTATGTGTCGCAGAACCTCCCAGCCGAGTTGATGGTGGAGCTGGTCGAGCTCTGCCGTCGCGACGATTCCCCGGTGGATAAACTCGCCATGGTCACGGACGTCCGTTCGCGCGGTTTTCACGGTGGACTGCAGCAGGTCCTGGATGAACTACGGGACAAGGGGATCAACCCAACGGTCTTATTCATGGACGCCCGGGACGACATGCTCATCCGCCGGTTCGACACCGTTCGCCGCACGCACCCCCTACAGGGCTCCGACACCTTGAGTATGGGTATCGAACGGGAGAGGGAGGCCCTCACCGGCATCAAGGAGCGGGCCGACGTGGTGATCAACACTTCTGACCTGTCGGTCCACGATCTCCGACGGGCGATAGAGAGCTCCTTCGCCACCATCGACAACATGCGCCAGCACGTCACCGTGCAGTCATTCGGTTTCAAGAACGGTGCCCCGTCGGATGCCGATCTCGTCGTTGACGTGCGTTTCCTCCCGAATCCCTACTGGGAGCCGAATCTCCGTCCGTTCCGGGGTACCGACAAACCCGTGAGCGATTATGTCCTCGCGCAGCCCGCGGCGCGGGAGTTCATCGACAATTTCGTGTCTATGTTCTCCACGATGGTGGGGGGGTACCGCAGGGAGGGGAAGAGTTTCATCACTGTCGCTGTCGGATGTACGGGCGGACACCACCGTTCGGTAGCGGTCGCCACGGAGATCGCCCGGCAGTTGGATGAGATCGACGGCCTCGACGTCTCGGTGAACCACCGCGACATCTGCCGCGGCTGAAGAGAGGGGCAGACGTGAACAACACCAGTGGTACCGCGGCATCCCCGGATTTCGGCAGTCTCACCTGTCTCGGTGGCGGTCACGGCCTGTTCCAGACCCTCAGAGCTGGTCGATATCTCGACATCGACCGGATCACCGCGGTCGTGACCGTCGCTGATGACGGTGGATCGTCGGGCCGTATCCGGCAAGAACTCGGGCAGATCCCCCCGGGCGATCTCCGGATGGCCCTCGCCGCGCTGTCCCGGGACAATGAGGAGGGGCGGCTGTGGGAGGAGACCCTGCAGCACCGGTTCGGTGGCTACGGTGCCCTGGCCGGGCACGCCGTGGGGAACCTGCTCATCGCCGGACTGACGGACATCCTTGGAAGTCAAGTCCAGGCGCTTGATACTGTGGCAAAGTTAACGCAGTCTCACGGTCGGGTTCTCCCCATGTGCGAACAACCGCTCGAAATAGAAGCAGAGGTCGCGGGCCTCGGTGATGAACCGATGGCGGTGCGCCCGGTACGCGGTCAGGTGGCCGTCGCATCAACGACGGGAAATGTCCGCAGGGTCAGGCTCTTTCCGGAGCATCCTCCGGGAGGCGTGGACGCGGTCGCGGCGATTCGGTCGGCGGACATGGTGACCCTCGGTCCCGGATCGTGGTTCACCTCGGTGATACCGCACATCCTCGTACCCGACATCACCCGCGCGCTGATCGAGACCGACGCCTGCCGGGTGGTCATCCTGAACCTCACCGCGGAGCCCGGTGAGACCGCCGGTTTCTCCACGGAACGGCACATTCACATGCTCACGCAGCACGCACCCGACCTTCGGATCGATCACATCATCATCGATTCCACGATGATCTCGAGCGATGTCGAAAGGCGATATCTGGCCCGTGCCGCTGCAACCATCGGCGCGGATGTTGCGTTTGAACCGGTCCGGGCCGATGACGGTAACGGTGGCTGGGTGAACCGCCATGACCCGGTCAAGCTCGCCTCTGCACTTCAGCGGGTCTATACCCGGCACATCTTCAGTTGTCCGCAGCGGTAGTATCAACGGTCGCGACGCGATCCGGGTGACCGGGTCCGCCGCCATGTCGGAGAACAGCGAAGAGGGGAGCCGGGCACAGTGGCACTGACCATGCGGGTGAAGGAAGAGCTGGGACAGGTCACCGTCAAGCGTGACGCCCCGAGGACCGCGGAACTCGCGACCCTGCTCCGGTTCTCGGCGACCCTCCAGGTCGTGGGAGAACGGCTCGTCATTGAGGCCGATGTGGAGTCCATGGACATCGCACGCAGGATCAGGGACGCCATTCGGTACCTCTACGGACACGAGGCGCTCATTCACGCTGTCAGCTCCGGAAGCGGGCGGCGGACCCGCAGTTACACGGTCACGGTAACCGATGGGGCCCGGGAGGTAGCCCGCCGGGTCGGCCTCGTGTCGCCGTCCGGCCATCTCGTGCGGGGACTTCCACCGCGGGTCGTGTCGGGCACCATCTCCGATGCAGAGGCTGCATGGCGCGGCGCTTTTCTGGCCCATGGTTCACTCACGGAACCGGGTCGGTCCTCAGCACTCGAGGTTGTCTGTCCGTGCCCGGAGGCAGCACTCGCGCTCGTGGGGTGTGCTCGACGCCTGGGTATTACCGCGAAGACCAAGGAATCCCGGGGAACGGACCGGGTCAGCGTGCGGGACAGTGAGGCCATCGGTGCCCTCCTGACCCGGATGGGTGCCCAGCGGACCCGGCTGGAGTGGGAGGAGCAGTGCACCAAGCGGGAGGTGCGTGCCTCGACCAACCGTCTCGCGAACTTCGACGATGCGAACCTCCGGCGTTCCGCCCGGGCGGCGGTGGCGGCGGCGGCGCGGGTGGAGCGGGCCCTCGAGATTCTCGGCGAGGATGTACCGGATCATCTGGCGGAGGCCGGGCGGCTGCGTGTCCAGCACCGGCAGGCCTCACTCGAGGAACTCGGACGCCTGGCTGATCCGCAGATGACCAAGGACGCCGTGGCGGGCCGGATCCGCCGACTGCTGTCGATGGCGGACCGGAGAGCGGCGGAACTCGGCGTACCGACGACGTCGGAAGCTGTGACGGAGAGTCTGTTCGCGGACGACGCCTAGCTGTACTGACCGGGGACGTTGATCAATCGCGAGAATCGTGGCTGGTTGTTGCAGGAGGTGTCGGGGTGCTGATTGGTGTAGTGGGCCTAACCTTCGAGTGTCCTGCGACGTTCGGTTTCGCTGGCGTTGCAGCGGGTGGAGGCCCAGCCGTCGGTTAGGGGCAGTGGAATCTGTCGATGTTGCCGGTGGTCTGTGGGAGGTGGGGGGCGTGTCTTGTTCCCGGTGATCCCGCGGTGATCCCAGATCTGGTGCCAGAGGTGTGCGTGGTAGGTGCTGTCGTTGTCGGAAGGGGCCGGCTCGACAGTGACGCCCGGTTGGGTTGAACCACTCGACGGCCCGGATCAGACCGTTGTGGCGGTCAGGGCGGTTTTGTCGTCGTGGACCTCGATTAGATGACGCGCGAGTGGTCGGTGATGGCAGAGTGGATGACCGCATGACCGATGTTCGGGTTGTCGTGTTTGGTCCTGGGTTTGTCGGCAGTGGCGGCCTGGTTGTTCGCGCCCTGGCAGCGGTCGACGAAGCGCCTTTTCCGCGGTTGGGGGTGGTGCCGATCTTCTTCACGTCGACGTGGAGCAGGGTGTCGGGATGGTCGTGTTCGTAGCGGTCGATCGGTTCACTGGTGGGGCGGTCAACGTGCGCCGGGCAGTGGAGATGACAGGAAGTCAGGATGCGGTGGACCGTTGATGGTGTGACTCCGGGTCGGTGCGCGAGCTGCACTGACCCTTGGCGGAATCGGAGGCGTCGGCTGATGCCGTGCTTGACGAGCTTCGGGGGTCTTGTTGGGGCTGTGGTGACGGGCGCGAACCGGTCAGTCGTCGACTCGCCGACGTGATAGTGATCGGATCAACGCTTTTCCGGTGGGCTGGGACGCCTGAAAGTGAGCGGCGATCTTGCTGAGCGGCTAGCTTTCTTCGATGACGAGTTGGGAGAGCTTTAGGCGGTGTCGTGGGGTGGGTGTGGCATTGGCACGGGGCAAGGGTGTCCCTTTTCGGATAAGGCGAGGGCCAGCGCGGTACGGCGGCTGGTCCTCGCTGCGTGAGCGTGGTGGTCAGGCCTTGTCGTGGACGGTGATGACGTAGCCGTCGGGGCCGCTGAAGCTCAACGTTCGCCCGAAGGGACCGTCGACGGGGTCAGCCACGATGGGGACGTCGGCGTGAAGCAGGGCTTCGTTCAGTGCCTCGGTGTTTTCAATGTGGAACCACAGTGCGGTGCCCACACCGGGTCGGGGCGATGCTGCCTCCAGGTCTACTCCCGGGAGTGGGTCGCGCACTGCGAAGGGGACCGGGTCGGTGGCGAAGATGACTGCGTGCTCCGGGCCGTGCGGCGCGCGAACGAGTCCGAGGTGCTGTTGGTAGAAGGCTGCGGATCGTTCAGTGTCCCGAACCTGCAGCGCGATGAAAGCGATGCCAGTGGGGTCATGTCGCGCTCCTTAATGTCAGCGTGTTGACATCGCTAGTATGTCATAATACTGACATGGCGCACAATGTTCCGGCCAATCCTCTGTCCGAGGCGGTTGGCTACCAGCTCAAGCGAGTCGTTACTCTCCTGCGGGCGCGCATGGATGAAGCCTTGCGTCCGGTGGGGCTCACTGTGCCGCAGTATGCCTGCCTGGAGTTGCTGCGACAGAGGCCGGGACTATCAAATGCCGAGCTGGCGCGTGGGGCGTTCGTGAGCAGACAGTCCATGAACCTGGTTCTGCGCGGCCTGCAGGAGCGTGGCCTGGTGGAGCGACCTGATTCAGTCGATCACGGGCGAGCGAGGCCCGCGCAATTGAGTGTCATGGGAGGAGCGGTGCTCGATGAGGCGAGCGCGTTGATTGTGGCGATCGAGTGTCAGATGCTTGGGGGACTGTCTGAGTCGCAGCATTACGCACTGTGCAGTGCTCTGAACCGGTGTGCGGAAAATCTCGAGTGAGTTCGCCTGCTCACGTACCGTGTCCGGCCAGTACATCTAGATCACCCGGCTTATCGGGGGTGCGAACGCCCTTCCGTGATGGGCGTTGTCGTCCGGTTGTGCCGCCAGGCGACACAACTACCTCACTGTGATAAACGACACAATGTTGGGTCGGTCGTGCGATCGACCGGCAACCGGAACAGCGACGGGCCGCTTTTTGGGGGTAATTTTACCGTCTGGATGTGGGTTTCCTCGGAATAGCACTCGTGTTTCCCAAAATCATTGGATTGTTGGGTGTGGGTTTTTTCTGGAACCTCTTCGTGTAACTGTCCGGTTCCATGTCCGGATATGTCTATTTCCGGTGTGTGTGTGCCCGGTTTCACTGCACGGTTCGTCTCACGTCGGTACAGTGGGAGCCATCAGGGATGAACGCCCGAACTCCCCGGTTCAGGGTCATTCCGATGATCATAGTTCCAACAGGACAAAGGAGATCACAGTGACGGTTCGTGTAGGCATCAACGGCTTCGGTCGTATCGGACGCAACTACTTCCGCGCCATTCTCGAGCGCGGTGCCGACATCGAGGTTGTCGCGGTCAATGACCTGACCGACAACAAGACCCTGGCGCACCTGCTGAAGTTCGACTCCATCCTCGGCCGCCTCGGCCAGGACGTCGACTACGACGACGAGTCCATCGTCGTCGGCGGCAAGCGCATCATCGTCACCGCTGAGCGGGACCCGAAGAACCTCGCGTGGGGCGAGAACGACGTCGACATCGTCATTGAATCGACCGGTTTCTTCACCGACGCCAACGCCGCGAAGGCACACATCGAGGCCGGAGCGAAGAAGGTCATCATCTCCGCGCCTGCTAAGAATGAGGACGCTACCTTCGTCGTCGGTGTCAACCACACCGATTACGATCCCGAGAACCACACCATCATCTCGAACGCATCCTGCACCACCAACTGCCTAGCTCCCATGGCAAAGGTGCTCGATGAGGCGTTCGGCATCGAGCGTGGCCTCATGACCACGATCCACGCCTACACCGGCGACCAGCGCCTGCAGGACGCACCGCACAGTGACCTCCGCCGTGCACGTGCCGCAGCCGTCAACATCGTTCCCACCTCGACCGGTGCAGCCAAGGCCGTCGCCCTGGTTCTCCCGCAGCTCAAGGGCAAGCTCGACGGTTTCGCAATGCGTGTTCCGGTTCCCACCGGTTCCTGCACGGACCTGACCTTCACCGCCTCGAAGGACGTCACGGTCGACGAGGTCAACGCCGCCATCAAGAAGGCCGCTGAGGGTGACCTGAAGGGCGTTCTCGCTTACTCGGAGGAGCCCCTGGTCTCCACCGACATCGTCACCGACCCGCATGCCTCCATCTTCGACTCGGGCATGACCCGCGTCATCGGTGACCAGGTCAAGGTCGTCTCCTGGTACGACAACGAGTGGGGCTACTCCAACCAGCTCGTCACGCTGACCGAGTACGTCGGCGATCGGCTCTGATACGGCGCGGAAACCTCCGCCGTCCGGGCTGATGCCCTGAAAACGCCAACGGCCCGGGATGCGTACCTCTACGGAGGTACGCCCCGGGCCGTTGGCGCACTCGAACCCGGTGACACGGGTTCGGTCATTATCTTTACCCCGATACAGACAGAACAGAACTCAAGGAGAATCGATGACCGTCAAGAACCTCAACGACCTGATCGCCGAAGGGGTCGAGGGCCGTTACGTCCTCGTCCGTTCCGACTTCAACGTCCCCCTCAACGAGAACCGTGAGATCACCGACTCCGGTCGCATCACGGCGTCCCTCCCGACCCTGAAGAAGCTCGTCGACGGTGGCGCCAAGGTCATCGTCATGGCGCACCTCGGCCGGCCGAAGGGTGAGGTCAACGAGAAGTTCTCGCTCGCACCGGTCGCGGAGGCGCTCTCCGATGAGCTCGGCCAGTACGTCGCTCTCGCCGGCGACGTCGTCGGCGAGGACGCCCACGAGCGCGCCAACGGCCTGACCGAGGGCGATGTACTGCTGCTGGAGAACGTCCGCTTCGATCCCCGCGAGACCAGCAAGGACGCCACCGAACGCGGTGAGTTCGCCGACCAACTCGTCGCGTTGACCGGCGAGAACGGTGCGTTCGTCTCCGACGGATTTGGCGTCGTCCACCGTGCGCAGGCCTCCGTGTACGACGTGGCCCAGCGCCTCCCGCACTACGCCGGTCAGCTCGTCGAGAAGGAGATCAAGGTTCTCGGCGAAGTCGCGTCGAACCCCGCCAAGCCCTACGTCGTCGTTCTCGGCGGCTCGAAGGTCTCGGACAAGCTCGGTGTCATCGAGGCGCTCGCACCCAAGACCGACGCGCTGATCATCGGTGGCGGCATGTGCTACACGTTCCTCGCCGCGCAGGGTCACAACGTGCAGAAATCGCTCCTCCAGGAGGAGATGATCGACACCTGCCGTGACCTCCTCGAGCGCTTCGGTGACTCCATCGTCCTGCCGATTGACGTCGTCGCCGCCGACAAGTTTGACAAGGACGCCGAGAAGCGGACCGTCGACGTCTCCGAGATCCCCGAGGGCTGGATGGGCCTGGACATGGGCCCGAAGTCCGTCGAGCTGTTCGCCGCACGCCTCGCTGAGGCGAAGACGATCTTCTGGAACGGCCCGATGGGTGTCTTCGAGTTCCCGGCGTTCGCCGAGGGCACGAAGGGCGTCGCGGAGGCGATGATCTCCGCCACCGAGAACGGGGCGTTCTCGGTCGTCGGCGGTGGCGACTCCGCTGCCTCCGTGCGCACCCTCGGCCTGAACGAGGACGGCTTCAGCCACATCTCCACCGGCGGCGGCGCCTCTCTCGAATTCCTCGAGGGCAAGACCCTGCCGGGCGTCAACGTTCTGGAGAACTGACACCACCCGCCCGCCCCCCGGGCGGGCACCCTGGACACACCCATCCAACCCAACCATCGAGAAAGGCCAGAACATGGCACGCACCCCCCTCATCGCCGGCAACTGGAAGATGAACCTCAACCACCTGGAGGCCATCGGCGTCGTCCAAAAGCTCGCCTTCGCACTGCCGGAGGACTACTACGACAAGGTCGACGTCGCGCTCACCGTCCCGTTCACCGATATCCGCTCCGTGCAGACTCTCGTCGACGGCGACAAGCTCCGGATCACCTACGGTGCCCAAGACGTGTCCAGGCATGAGTCCGGTGCCTACACCGGTGAGGTCTCCGCTGAGATGCTGGCGAAGCTCGGCTGCACCTGGGTCGTGGTCGGACACTCCGAACGCCGCGAGTACCACGGTGAATCCGATGAACTCGTCGCCGCCAAGGCCGCCGCCGCCCTGGAGCACGGCATCAGCCCGATCGTCTGTGTCGGGGAGCCGCTCGACGTCCGCGAGGCCGGCGAGCACGTCGACTACGTCGTCGCCCAGACCCGGGCATCCCTCTCGGGCCTGGATGCCGGACAGCTCGCGAACACCATCGTCGCCTACGAGCCGGTCTGGGCCATTGGCACCGGAAAGGTCGCGTCGGCCGACGACGCCCAGGAGGTGTGCGCCGCGATCCGCGCTACCATCCGCGAACTCGCTGACGAGAAGGTCGCCGAAGGCATGCGCATCCTGTACGGCGGTTCTGTCAAAGCAGATTCGGTTGCCGAGATCGTCGGTAAGCCCGATGTTGACGGTGGCCTCGTTGGTGGGGCGTCGCTGAACGGTGAGGACTTCGCCAAGCTCGTTGCGAACGCCGCAGGACCTCAGTCCTAGTTCCCCCATAGGGCGGATGTGTTCCACGTCCGCCCCCAGTGCCCGGCGTCATCTGCGGGACCGATACCCATCATCCAGGTCTCGGATCCGTCGCAGTGACGACGGGCACCGGTCTGCGCAGAACAGCTGGCAGATCGCGTACACCCCGGCGCCCGGACCGAATTCCGGCTCCACCGCCAACCGATAAGGAAACACACCGTGCCTGAACAACTTCGCGAGGATATCCGGCATCTCGGACGTATCCTCGGAAACGTCATCCGTCAACAGGAGGGCGACGACATCTTCGACCTGGTCGAAGGCGCGCGCCGAGCGTCCTTCGGTGTCGCGAAGGGGGAACGGACCCTCGACGATCTCGTCGGGATGTTCCGTGACCGCGACACCTCCACAATGATCAAGGTCGTACGGGCCTTCTCCCACTTTGCGTTACTGGTCAACCTGGTCGAGGACCTCAACGACGAGAACACCCGCCAAGCGATTCTCGACGGTGGGGCGCCAGCCCCCGACTCCACCCTCGAGGCGACCTGGGTCAAACTCGAGGAAGCCGACATCACCGCGGAGGCCGTAGCGGCGGCTGTGGCACGGGCGGAGGTCGCACCGGTGCTCACCGCACACCCGACGGAGACCCGTCGCCGTACCGTGTTCGATGTACAGAAGCACATCACGGCCCTGATGCAGGAACGCCACGACATCGCATCGGGTCCGCGGAACATTCGGACCGATGCGCGTATCAGCGAGATCGATCGGGCGATCCAGCGGCGGATCACGATCCTGTGGCAGACCGCTCTCATCCGCGTCGTCCGTCCGAGGATCGAGGACGAGATCGAGGTTGGGCTCCGCTACTACAAACTGAGCCTTCTTCGGCAGATCCCCGCGATCAACCACGATGTGCGGCACGAGCTGCAGGCCAGGTACGGCGACACCGTGCCATCGACTGCTGTGGTCAAGCCCGGTTCCTGGATCGGGGGAGACCACGACGGAAACCCCTATGTCACGGCGACGACCCTGCGCTACGCGACGACCCGCGCCGCCCAGACCGTGCTCAAGTTCTACGCCGCCCAGCTCCACAAACTGGAGCATGAGCTGTCCCTGTCCGACCGACTGTCCGAGGTCAGCCGCGAACTCATCGAACTCGCCGACCGTGGACACAACGATGTACCCAGTCGGGTGGACGAGCCATACCGGCGGGCGGTGCACGGTATACGGGGACGGATCGCCGCCACCCAGGCCCAGCTCATCGGGCAGGATTCTGTGGAGGGAACCTGGTACAAGTGCCACGAGCCCTACCCGGGCCCCGGGGAGTTCGCGGCAGATCTGGACGTCATCGATACGGCGCTGCGGGACTCCTACGACGGACTGATCGCGGACGACCGGCTCGGTAGGATCCGGTCCGCGGTGGCGAGTTTCGGGTTCCACCTCTACTCGCTGGACCTGCGCCAGAATTCCGAGTCCTTCGAGAACGTGCTCACCGAGGTCTTCGCCCACGCCGGGGTCACCGGGGAATACCGTTCGCTGGACGAGGACGCGAAGCGGGAGATACTCGTCGCGGAGCTCGGTTCACCGCGCCCGCTGATCCCACCGCATCCTCAGGACTTCAGTGAGGAGACCCAGCGTGAACTGGACATCATCGCGGCCGCCGCTGAGGCGGTGGACAAGTTCGGCGAGCGGATGGTGCCCCACTGCATCATCTCGATGGCCCAGTCGGTGTCCGACATTCTCGAACCTATGGTTCTGCTCAAAGAGTTCGGCCTCATCCGGATCGAACGGGGTCAGCCGCGCGGCGACATTGACATCATCCCACTCTTCGAGACGATCGAAGACCTAGGGGCCGGCTCGTCCATTCTCCGGGATATCTGGAATGTCCCGGTCTACCGGTCCTACATCCGGCATCGGGGCGAGATCCAGGAGGTCATGCTCGGGTACTCTGACTCCAACAAGGACGGCGGCTACTTCGCGGCCAACTGGGCGCTGTACGACGCGGAACTCGATATCGTCGAGGCCTGCCGAGAGAACCAGATCCGGCTCCGCTTTTTCCACGGACGCGGAGGCACAGTCGGACGCGGGGGCGGACCCAGCTACGAGGCGATCCTCGCACAGCCGGAGGGAGCTGTCTCTGGGTCAGTCAGGGTCACGGAGCAGGGGGAGATCATTTCGGCCAAGTACGGCCACCCGACTACCGCGCGCCGCAACCTCGAGGCACTCGTCTCCGCGACACTGGAGGCATCGCTTCTCCCCGTCGATGACCTCGATCATCCGGAACGAGCACACGAGATCATGCGGGAGATCGCCGAACTATCCCGCCGGAAGTACGCGACCCTCGTCCACGAGGACCCGGGTTTCATCGAGTATTTCACCACCTCGACTCCACTGCAGGAGATCGGTGCTCTGAACATCGGTTCGCGTCCCGCGTCCCGGAAGCAAACCTCGTCCATCGGGGATCTCCGGGCGATCCCGTGGGTTCTCGCCTGGTCGCAGTCCCGCGCGATGATTCCCGGGTGGTTCGGTGTGGGCAGCGCCCTCCGGGAGTGGATAGCGGACGACCCGGATCGCCTCGAGGAACTCCGTGCGCTCTACCGGAACTGGCCGTTCTTCACATCCGTGATGTCGAACATGGCGCAGGTAATGGCGAAGGCCGAGATGCCGCTGATGGAGCTCTACGCGTCGCTAGTCAAGGACCGGGAGGTCGCCGAACGAATCTCGAGGGCGATCTCAGAGGAGTACGAGCTGACTACCGACATGTTCCTTATAGTGACGGGCGCCGACCGTCTACTTGCGGACAACCCGACCCTGGAACGTTCGGTGCGCAGCAGGTACCCGTACTTGCTCCCGCTCAACGTCATCCAACTGGAGCTGCTCCGCCGCTACCGAGCCGGAGATTCCGATGAGGGTGTCCCGGACGGTATCCAGCTGACCATGAACGGCCTGGCCACCGCTCTCCGGAACTCGGGATAGCTGGGGCCGGTGAACCGGGTCCGCAGCCCACAGCCGGCGCGGGCGGCGGATCTCCGGTACCACGGGCGTTTCACGTCCACCGGCGTGTATGGTGGTATCCGACGGCCGTTGATCCGGTGAGACCATCAACGGTCTCATTGACCCGGACAGGGGCCGGACAAGACAGACCTATCCACGATTAAAGGATCCACGTTTCCATGGTGCTTACGCTTCAGATCGTTCTCTTCCTGGCCTGCCTGGGCATGACCATGTTCGTGCTGCTGCACAAGGGCAAGGGCGGCGGTCTCTCGAGCTTGTTCGGAGGCGGCGTGCAGTCGAATCTCTCGGGCTCCACCGTCGTCGAGAAGAACCTTGACCGGGTCACCATCATTTGTGCGATCATCTGGATCGTCTGCATCGTCGGGCTGAACCTGATCCACGCTTACGTCGGCTAGAACAACACCGATTGTGGCCCCGTCACATCCGGGACCGTCCCGGCCCCACGTGACACCACGCGACAAACCTCCGGCTCCCACATTGTCCTGGCGTTACGGGGGTACTTCCGCATCGTTGCCAAGATCGTGGCACAACATTGTCCCGGTCTCGTGCAGTTTTCTCCGCCCACCACCCTACGCCGGGTGGTGGGCTTTCGACACGGAGAACGCGTGCACGCCCCAGCACTGGTGATTCAGCCGCTGACGGTAAACCTTCGAGGAGCCCGACACAACGGAACCGCGCGCGCCACCACCTTGAGTGGGAAAGTGGTGGTCTGCGGCGGTCTCGCGTTTCGCATTTCCCGACCATCATCCACACCCGCTCCGGGGTGGGGTGGAGCGGGCCCGGATCAGTGGCCTAGACCGGCTGCCGCATCGTCGAGGAACAAGACGGTCTCCGATCTACCCCGGGCACCTGCGGCTGGCCAGTCCTCCGCAGCAGCGCCATCGATCACCGCTCGGGCTGCCTCAGCTTTTCCTGCTCCCGCGACGAGCAACCAGACGCGGTCGGCCGATCGGACCGCAGGCAATGTTAGTGTGACCCGTTCCGCAGGCGGTTTCGGAGAATCGGTCACCGCGGCGACGAAGTTCTCCTCCTCCAGAGCTGCCGGGGTGTGGGGGAAGATCGAGTTGATGTGGCCTTCTTCGCCCATGCCGAGCAGATGGAGGTCGAAGCCTCTAGGCGCGAACGCGCGGAGGTCCCGCGCGACGTCGTCCACGGCTGAGTGGAGAGTGCGCTCGCCGAGACCGTAGCCGTGGATGTTGGCTTCGTCGATGTCCACATGGTCCAGGAGCACGGCCCGGGCTTGACCCTCATTCGATTCGGGGTGAGTGACATCGACATTGCGTTCGTCGCCGAAGAACACATGGACCCGTGACCAGTCGATGTGGACGACGGGGAAGTCGTCGCTCATGGTGCGGGCAGTCGCATCGAACTCCGCCAGCTTCTCGAGCAACCCGATTCCTGCACCACCACCAGTCAGGACCACGCGTGCCACGCCGTCGCCGTGCCGTCCGCCACCGGCCTGCACGGCGGCGATGGTCTGGGTCATTCTGGTCGCGGCTGCCGTGATGAGCGAATTGAGGTCTCGGACACGCGTGATGTCCACCATGGTGGGTTCCTTCCTGGGGTCGTGATGATCAGTCGGTGAACGCGTCAACGTACCGAACGCGGTTCAGACCACGTAGTGCACGCGCGTAGGCGAGGTCGGGGTCAAGGTGTCGGAGCTCCTCCGCAAGGCAGTCCGCCTGGCTCCGGCGGCCGAGGGCGACGAGCCCGTAGGGGTCTCCGTCGACAGAGACGGAGAGCGTCTCCGCGTCGCGGACCTCCACCGTGATTGTCGACCGGTTCCGGAAAAGAACGACGCGGGTGATCGCGATACACTCGCGGCCCTCGTCATCGACGGGGACGGCATCCTGACCGGTCGACTGCCGGACGACGTTGACACCGAATCGGTCGGCGAGCCACCCTGCGGCGAGATCGACGCTGGGGGAGTCCGCGGGCCCGTGGACCTCGGCATCGAGGACCCCCTCGTGCGGCGGCTGATCGAGTGTCGACGCGACAACGCCGCGCCATTGGGTGATCCGTGACCAGGCCATGTCCGAGTCGCCCGGTCGGTAGTGATTCCGGCGTCGGTAGATCGAATCCTCCGGGGGATCGCAGAGTGCGTCAGTGATCCGTCGCGCGGCGATCCGGCCGATGGGGTCAGTCGAGGGGTTGACGGGGGCTGTACCCGGCCACCAGGCGACGATCGGGGTGTCCGGCAGCAGCAAGGGGGTGACTACGGCTTCAACGTGGTCGGAGACCTCGCCGTTGAGCCGCATCAGGATGATTTCGGAGGCGCCAGCGTCACCGCCGATCCGGATCTCGGCGTCGACCGTTGACGCCTCCGCCGATGAGTCACCGGTCACCATGACCAGGACCCGGGACGGATGTTCCCGGGACGCGTCGTTCGTGGCGGCTATGAGTGCCTCGACGTCGTCATCGGCGTCAGCTACGACGATGAGGGTGAGGACCCGACCCGTCGTGACCTGTGAACCCCATTCACGAATGGACACGAGTTTGGCGGCGATCTCCCGGGTGTCGGTGTCGGGCATTGTGATGATCATGGGTGCCTTTCGGACTGGGACGGCGTGGGAGCAGTGTGGGGGGAGGCGGACGTCAGGGTCGGCGCCAGGTACGGGCCTCGCGGGCCAGCATCCTGTCCGCGGACGCGGGACCCCAGGTGCCAGCCTCATAGTCCTCGGGGCGTCCGTGCTGTGCCCAGTACTGGATGATCGGATCGAGGATCTGCCAGGACAGCTCGACCTCCTCGTTGGTGGGGAAGAGACTCGACTCGTCGAGCAACGCATCGAGGATGAGGCGTTCATAGGCCTCGGGTGACTCCTCGGTGAACGCCTCCGAATAGGAGAAGTCCATGTTGACGTCGCGGACCTCCATGGTGGAGCCGGGGACCTTGGAACCGAAACGCATGAGGACGCCCTCGTCCGGCTGAACCCGGATCACGACGGCGTTCTGGCCCAGCGCCGAGGTCATGACGTCACCGAATGGCAGATGGGGGGCGGGCTTGAAGATCAGCGCGATCTCCGTGACCCTCCGACCGAGTCGCTTTCCCGTCCGGAGGTAAAACGGTACCCCGGCCCAGCGGCGGGAATTGATCTCCAGGGTGCAGGCGGCGTAGGTCTCAGTGTTGGAGTCATCCGAGAACCCCTCCTCCTCACGGAGACCGGGAACACGGGTGGAGCCCTGCCACCCGGCCGTGTACTGGCCCCGCGCCGTGGTCTTGGCGAGCGGGTACACGGGGGCCGTGGCGCGGAGGACCTTGATTTTCTCGGCCTGGAGTTCCGCCGGAGTGAAACTCACTGGTTCCTCCATCGCTGTCAGCGCGAGGAGCTGGAGCAGGTGGTTCTGGATGACATCGCGGGCGGCGCCGATGCCGTCGTAGTAGCCGGCGCGGCCACCGAGACCGATGTCCTCCGCCATTGTGATCTGTACGTGGTCGATATAGTGGCTGTTCCAGAGGGGATCGAACAGCTGGTTCGCGAACCGGAGCGCCATGATGTTCTGGACGGTCTCCTTGCCCAAGTAGTGGTCGATCCGGAACACAGAGTCCTCGGGGAACACCGCGTTGACCACGCGGTTGAGTTCCCGGGCGGAGTCCTGATCGTGACCGAAGGGCTTCTCGATGATGACGCGGCGCCAGGAGTTGGCGGGGGCCTCCGCTAATCCGGATCGCTTCAGCTGGTGGCAGACGTCGGAGAAGTAGTCCGGGGGAACGGAGAGATAGAAACCCCAGTTCCCGGCCGTGCCCCGGGTACGGTCGAGTTCCGCGAGCTTCGCACCGAGGGTGTCGAAGGCGGCATCGTCACGGAAGGTACCGCTGATGAATTCCATTCCCTCGGCGAGCCTCTCCCAGACATTGGCCCGGACCTCGGTTCGGGCACCGGCGACGACGGCTTCGTGCACGTAGTCCTCGAAATCCTGTTTCGACCACTCCCGTCGCCCGTAACCCACCAGGGCGAAGCCTGCGGGGAGTAGTCCCCGGTTCGCCAGATCGTAGATCGCCGGAAGGAGCTTCTTCCGGGCGAGGTCGCCCGTGACGCCGAATATCACCATTCCGCAGGGACCGGCGATGCGCGGCAGGCGTTTGTCCTGGCTGTCGCGGAGTGGATTGAACCAGGGTGCATTGTCGGGGAGGCCGGTCAGGGTATTGCTCACGGTTGTGTCTGCCTGCTTTGTCGGTGGTGGGATCCACCCACCGGCTCACTGTCACCGGTGGGTGGATGGTGTCGAGGAGGAAAACGGTCAGAGGCGTCGGCGCATGGAGTCGAGGAGCTCGTTCCAACTCTTCTCGAACTTCTCCACGCCCTCGCGTTCGAGGACGTCGAAGACGTCATCGAGGTCGATGCCGACTGCCGTGAGAGCTGCGAGCACCTCGCGGGATTCCTCGGCACGGTCGGTGAGGGTGTCTCCGTGGAGGGTACCCTGCTCGAGGACCGCATCGATCGTGGGTTCGGGCATGGTGTTGACCGTCTGGGGACCAGCGAGCTCCGTCACATACAGGGTGTCGGGGTAATTGGGGTTCTTGACCCCGGTCGATGCCCACAGCGGACGCTGGATGGTGGCACCTTCGGGCAGCGCGGCATCGGCGAAGGAGATGCGGAACAGCTCGTAGGCTAGACGGGCGTTGGCGACACCGGCCTTGCCACGCAGCGCGAGTGCGGCGTTGGTCCCGATCTCCTCGAGCCTACGGTCGACCTCGACGTCGAGGCGAGAGATGAACAAGGATGCAACGGATTGGATACCAGCCACGTCATGGCCGTTCTCCGCTGCAGCCCGAATGCCGGCGATGTACGCGTCAATGACCTCGCGGTAGCGGTCACAGGAGAAGATCAGAGTGACGTTCACACTGATTCCCTCGGCTAGTGCCCGGGTGATGGCGGGAAGCGAGCCGGGGGTCGCGGGGATCTTGATGAGGAGGTTGGGGCGGTCGACCCTGTTCCACAACTCCCGGGCCTGGGCGATGGTCGCCTCGGCGTCATCGGAGATGCGGGGATCGACCTCGATCGACACCCGCCCATCGACTCCGCCGGTGCGCTCGAACGTGTCCCGGAAGACGTCGCACGCGCGGCGGACATCATCGACGGCCATGGCGTAGACCGCGGCGTCGACGTCGGCTCCCTCGGACTTGAGGACGGCAATCTGGTCGTCGTAGGCGGTGCCACTCGTCATGGCTGCGGCGAAGATCGCCGGGTTGGTGGTCACCCCGACGATGGACTTGGAGGTCAGGAGCTCCTTGAGGTTTCCGCTGTCCAAGCGGTCGCGGGAGAGATCATCGAGCCAGGTGGCAGTGCCGATCTCGGCGAGTTCATCGATGTGGTTCATGGTGGCGGCTCCTAGTGCAGGCGTGGGGGTTCAACTGTCCCTCGGTTCCGGAACACGAGGGTAGTCGGCTTTCTCCTGTGGTGCAGCGTCGCGGAATCTACGGCGACCGTGGATCGGGCCACCACGACCCCACAACACGAGGAGACGCGGTGGCCCGGCTAGCGGGCGGGTGAGTTGTCAGCGTGCTGCGGAGAGAGACTCACGGGCAGCGGCGACGACCGCGTCGGTCGTGATGCCGAACTCCTCGAACAGCTTCTCGTACGGTGCGGATGCACCAAAGTGCTCCAGGGAGACCGGGCGTCCTGCGGTACCGAGCCAGCGGTACCACGGCATCGCGATGCCGGCCTCGACGGAGACTCGGGCGGTAACGGACGCCGGGAGGACGGACTCGATGTACCCGGCATCCTGCTCCTCGAACCAGTCCATGCACGGGACGGAGACGACGCGGGCGGCGATGCCGTCCTGCTCGAGGACCGCGGCCGCCTCGACGGCGAGCTGTACCTCGGAGCCAGAACCCATGAGGATCACGTCCGGGGTGGGTTTGGACCCCTCGACCAGGATGTAGGCGCCGCGGGCGACTCCCTCATCGGCTTTCTCTGCGGTCCCCTCGAGAACCGGGACATTCTGGCGAGTGAGCGCGAGGCCCTTCGGCCCCTCCCGGTAGAGCAGGGAGTGCTTCCACGCTGCCGCGGTTTCGTTCGCGTCCGCGGGGCGGAGCATCGAGAAGTTGGGGATGGCACGGAGGCTCGCAAGCTGCTCGACCGGCTGGTGGGTCGGGCCGTCCTCGCCCAGACCGATGGAGTCGTGGGTCCAGACGTAGTAGGCGTCGGTACCCATCAGTGCGGCAAGGCGCACCGCGGGACGCATGTAGTCAGAGAAGATCAGGAAGGTGCCGCCGTAAGGGCGGGTGCCGCCGTGCAGGGCGATGCCGTTCATGATCGAGCCCATCGCGTGCTCGCGGATACCGAAGTGCAGGTTCCGGCCGTAGGGGTTCGTGGTCCACGTGTCGGTCGTGATGTGCTCGGGACCGAAGGACGGTGCGCCCTTGATGACGGTGTTGTTGGAGCCCGCGAGATCGGCGGAACCGCCCCAGAGCTCGGGCAGCGTCGCACCGAGTGCCTGGAGGACTGCCTCGGAGGCTTTTCGGGTGGCGACACCCTTGGCGTCCGCCTCCCAGGTCGGCAGGCCGTCGGCCCAGCCCTGCGGGAGCGTGCGGGCCGCGAGCCGATCGAACAGCTCCCTGCGCTCCGGGTTGGCTTCGGCCCAGGCATCGAATCTCTCGGTCCACGCTGCGGTCTTCCGGGCGGCCCGATCCGCGAGGGAACGGGTGTGGGCTAGCACCTCGTCGTCGATGTGGAAGGACACATCGGGGTCGAAACCGAGTACCTTCTTCGTCGCGGCGACCTCGTCGTCGCCGAGCGCTGCGCCGTGAACCGCGCCGGTATTCATCATGTTCGGAGCCGGGTAACCGATGATCGTGCGGACTCTGATGAAGGACGGGCGGGAGGTATCGGCCTTGGCCTCCTCAATCGCTGACTCGAGCGCTGCGACATCCTCACCGGATTCGACCTCGAGGGTCTGCCACCCGTAGGCCGCGTAGCGGGCGACGGTGTCCTCGGTGAAGGCGATCTGGGTATCTTCCTCGATCGAGATCCGGTTGTCGTCCCAGAACACGATAAGGTTGCTGAGTGCCTGCGTTCCGGCGAGGGAACTCGCCTCGCTGGTCACGCCCTCCTCGATGTCGCCGTCGGAGGCGATGCAGTAGATGAAGTGGTCGAAGGGGGATTCGCCAGTGGGTGCCTCGGGATCGAAGAGCCCTCGCTCGCGGCGCGCGGCCATCGCCATGCCGACCGCGGAAGCGAGGCCCTGTCCGAGGGGGCCGGTGGTGATCTCGACCCCGTCGGTGTGTCGGTACTCGGGGTGTCCCGGGGTCTTCGCGCCCCAGGTCCGGAGTGTCTCGAGATCGTTCATCTCGAGACCGAAGCCACCGAGGAAGAGCTGGATGTACTGGGTCAGCGAGGAGTGCCCGCAGGACAGGACAAAGCGGTCGCGGCCGGCCCAGGTCGGCTCAGCGGGATTGATGTCCATCGTGCGCTGGAAGAGCGTATACGCGAGGGGGGCGAGGCTCATCGCGGTCCCAGGGTGTCCCGACCCGCAGTTCTGCACCGCATCAGCAGCCAGGATGCGGGCCGTGTCGACGGCCCGGGTGTCGAGGTCGGTCCAGTCCTCCGGGTAGTTGCGGCGGGTGGATTCCTTCAATTCGTCAGACAGTGTCACGGTCTGGTTCCTCGTTTCGTTCGGATGGCCAGATACTGGCGCGCTCGTCAGCCGCGGGACGTGTGCCCCGGGGCGGTCAACGTCACCAGCTTAACGGCTCGTCGGTATCCGTGTGCTCCCGGCCCGATGGCGGGTTCACGGAATGCTGGATCGTGGTGGGGGTGACGGCGGAATCACCCGGCACCGGTAGGGGTACGGCGGGGCGGTTCCGGAAGGGGGAGGTCGATACCTGAGACTGTGAACAGGGGCCGACGGCAGTTAAGATCGATCGGGTGTGTACCCTCAGTTTATTGCCGAGGGCACACTGCCACGTCAGTGGTGGGTCCGTCTTTCACACATTCCGGCTCCGGAATCACGCTGGAGGGATCCGGTTGACCGGGCGTCGCCCCCGATGGCATACCCCTGAAGCCCGAGACTCACTGGCGCTTCGACCCGACATCTGCTGGAGGAATGGTCCTTGGAGACGATAAAGGCGTACCTTGCGCTGACGAAACCAAGAGTCATCGAGCTACTTCTGGTCGCCACGATCCCCGCGATGCTCCAGGCGGACCGTGGTGAGAACCACGTCGGGTTGATCCTCCTGACCGTGGTCGGTGGGTGGATGGGCGCCGCTGCGGCGAACACCTTCAACATGGTCGCGGACAGTGACATCGACAAGGTGATGAAACGTACGGAGCGACGTCCGCTCGCGAAGATGGTCGTGACCAACCGGAACGCCACCATCTTCGCGTGGACGCTGACGGTGGTCAGTTTCCTCTGGCTGTGGCTGCTGTGCCGGTCCCTCCTCGCCGCGCTGTTCGTTATGGCCACCATCGCGTTCTACATCTTCGTCTACACCAAGTGGCTGAAGCGCCGCACTCCGCAGAATGTCGTGTGGGGTGGAGCCGCCGGCTGCATGCCGGTTGTCGTCGGATGGGCGGTGATCACTGACAATCTCCCCGCCGGAGTACCACCCCAGTGGTGGCAGGCGATCGTGCTGTTCCTCATCATATTCTTCTGGACACCGCCGCACACGTGGGCTCTGGCGATGCGGTACAAGGAGGACTACCGGGCCGCGGGTGTGCCGATGATGCCGGTGGTCCGTACGGAGTCACAGGTGACCCGCCAGATCGTGTTGTACACCTGGGCGACTGTGATCACGACCTTCCTGCTTATTCCGGCCGCGGGATTCATCTACGCGGCTGTGGCGGTCGCTGCGGGTGCGTGGTTCCTCATCATGGCCCACCTCCTGCATCGCGCCGTCCTACGTGGAGTGGAGGTCAAACCGCTGAAGCTCTTTATCCTCTCGAACAACTACCTCGCGGCGGTCTTCGTCGCGCTGTCACTCGATGCCTTCTTCGGGCTGGAGACAGTCGGGCAGATGCTCGGGGTATCCACGACCTTCTTCTGAGCGTACGACACGAACACCGCGGGTGCCCCGGCCTTCCCGGCCGGGGCACTTCTTCATGAGACCTCGAGGACGATCGCCCCGGTGGTAGCCCTGGATTCGAGTTCACGGTGCGCCACGGCGGCATCCTCGAGCCGATGGACGGATCCGACGCGGACATTCAGCCGTCCCTCGACGATCGCCTGGGTGACGGCCTGAGCCCGCATGACGAACTCACCCTCCCGCGCGGTCCACGCGCCAATGGAGGGCCGTGTGAGGAAGATCGATCCGTGGGTGTTCAGCAGCTGCGGATCGATGGGGTCCACGGGTCCGGAGGCTGCACCGAACAGGCACACGGTGCCCCGTGGACGCACCGCCCGCAGGGACTGGTCGAAGGTGGCCTTGCCGACTCCGTCGTAGACCACGTCGACACCGTTTCCGCCGTTGGCGTGCCGCACCTGGTCGGCGAGGCGGTCGGAGTAGCGGAATACCTCGGCGGCACCGGCGCGGCGGGCGAGCTCATCTTTCTCATCGGTGGACACCACCGCGTAGACGGTCGCGCCTCGGGCGGCCGCCATCTGTGTGGCGAGCAGGCCGACCCCACCGGCACCCGCCGTCAGCAGACAGGTGTCGCCGTCGCGCAGTGAATAGACGCCGTCGGTGAGGTAGTGCGCGGTGATCCCCTGGAGGAGCATGGATGCGGCTGTGTGGGGATTGATTCCGCGGGGTACGGCGACGAGCCGGTCCCGGGGGACGACGGTGTACTCCGCGTAGGAACCGAAGGCATCGCACCAGGCGACGAGGGTTCCCTCGGCGATCTCGCCGCGAGGATCCTCGACGACGCGGCCCGTTCCCTCGAGTCCGGGGATGAACGGGAGCTCGGCGTTGTAGACGCCTTCCCGGTAGTAGGTGTCGATGTAGTTGACCCCGGCGACGTCAACGGCAACCAGAACCTGGTCATCATTCGGCGTGGGGCGTGGGGCATCGGCGGGTTCCAGAACCTCGGGCCCGCCGTGACTGGATATCCGGATAGCTCGCATAGGTCAATCTTAACGTGCGTCACCAGCCCGCCGCCCGTGATCAGGCTACGCGGGCTCCGCCGCCGACTCCGGCATCCCGTGCGGAGGTGCGTTTCCGGCGCCGCCGGTCACCGTCGCGGGAGCCGGTGGTTCCCACATCTCCTCCGACTCTGTCCCGGCCGTAGGCGAAGAGCACACCGGTGAATGCGACCACTGTTCCGGAGAGACCCACGTGGACCGGGACGGTCCACCGGGGGACGCCGAAGTTGAACTGGATGATGCCGATCGCCGCCTGCAGGATAATGAACCCGATGAGGATCCACCCGATCCGCCTGGCTCGGAGCGCCGCCCCGACGGTGACGAGCGCGATGACCAGGCCTACCGTCAGCCCGAGGTACAGGTACATGAAGTGGGCGTGGATGTTTGCGATGCGGGCGAGATCGATGTCCAACCGGCCCTCCATGCCGACCCCGGAGTCGCCGGAGTGCACTCCGGCGCCGGTGACCATCGTTCCCGTTCCGAGAACGACCGCCAGAGTCGCCGCGGAGAGGACCGCCAGGGAACGGAGCGGTCTGGGATAGGTTTCGGTAGGGGTGCCGTCATCGGGCTCGGCGATCCGCACCCACAGGATCGCGGCGAGCCAGACGAGGAGCATCGACGGCAGGAAGTGCATGGCCACCGACCACCACCGGAGCTCCAGGTGGACGGAGATTCCGCCGAGGATCGCCTGGATGATAACTCCAATGCCTTGGATGAAGGCCTGGATGATGACCTCGCGGCGGCGGGCGGCGCGCACTACCGCGATGAACACGAGCAGGGCGGCGGAGGCTACCACGAAGGTCAGAAGGCGGTTGCCCCACTCGATCGCCTGATGAACCCACGGGGCGGCGCCGGCCACGGGAACGAGCGATCCGGGCTGACAGTTAGGCCAGGTGACGCACCCGAGGCCGGAACCGGTGACCCGAACGATTGAACCGGTGACCGTGATGCCTGCCTGACAGACGAGCAGGATCATCGCCAACCGGCGCTGGATCCGGACCTCGGGACCGTCGATGAGGGAGCGGAACCACTGGAGTGGGTGGGTGAATAGGGAAGGAGCTGGGCTGGTTCTCACGCCCCTGATCCTATCGTGCCGTCAGATGGTACAGGGATGAGGCCCACGGGTCAGGCGGTGAACTTGAACACCTTCACAGTCACGATGCCACCGATGGTGGCCCAGACCGTGAGGACAAGCAGCTCGACACCGGGAAACCCACCGGATAGTGCCCCGGTCAGGCCCTGGGTCAGCGCTACAGAGGGAATAATGACGGTCCAATCGGCCCAGTCGCCAATGCTTCCCGCCCGAATTTGGACGTAGGAGGCCATTCCGATGAGTAGGAACCAGACGAGGTTCGCCAACGCGAGGACGATCTCCGAGCTGAGGGTTCCGCCCATGAGGAGACCGAGTGCGGTGAATGTCGCGACACCGACGATCAGGGTGAGGACGGCTACCGGAAGCGCGGCGACATCCGGGCGCCAACCCAGGATGAGGGCGGTCACACAGAGCAGGACGGTCTGTACGGCCGACACAGCGAGTACCCCGAGGACCTTGCCCGTGATGATCACCCACCGGGGCACACCGGAGGCCCCGATTCGTTTCAGGGCACCATACCTCCGGTCGAATGCGACGGCGATGGCCTGACCAGTGAACCCGGCGGACACCGCCGAGATCGCGAGTGTGAGCGGGAGGACGAGCGCCACCGGATTCTCGGCATCGAGGAGCGGCACGAGCGACAGGGCGATGAGTGAGCCGAGGGGGATCACCAGACTGAGTAGCTGCTGCTCACTGTGCCGGAGGAAGAGTCGTGCCTCGATCAGTGCCTGGGCGAGGAGCATGTGTACGGCGCCGGCCTGCTGCGGATCGGGGGAGAAGGTTCCGGGTGCGAATCGGGCCTCGCCACCGGTACGGGTGTCGGGTTGCTCTGGTATCACTGTCAGCTCCTCATTTCGCGCCCGGTGATGTCGAGGAAGACATCCTCGAGACTCCGGTGGTCGATGCCCAGCCCGCGGATCAGTACGCTCTGTTCCGCCGCAGCCGAGGCGATGGCGGCGACGAGATCCGGTGTCGGGCGGGCCTGGATCCGGTAGGACAGTGGACGCGTTGCGGTGAGGGTCGCTCCCTCCTCGTGTCCAGAGGACATCAACGAGGCGCGGAACAAGATCGGGTCAAGTTGTGCGGAGGTATCGACCCGAATCTGTGCCGCACCGCCGCCGGTCAGTGCGGTGAGCTCCGCGGGACTTCCCTCGGCAACCTTGACACCACGGTCGATGATAACGACGCGGTCGGCGAGAGCCTCCGCCTCGTCCATGAGGTGGGTGGTGAGGACGACCGTCACCCCGTCTCGGCGCAAGGAGTTCACGAGTTCCCACACGGCGAGCCTGGACTGGGTGTCCATTCCTGCAGTCGGTTCATCCAGGAAGACGAGCTCAGGCCGTCCGACGAGGGCGCAGGCCAGGGAGAGGCGTTGTTGCTGGCCCCCGGAGAGTCGGCGATACGAGGTCCGGGAGTGCCGGGTGAGACCGACGAGTTGGAGGAGCCAGTCGGGATCTAGGGGGTGTGCGCTGTATGAGGCGGTCAGTTCGAGCATCTCTCGCACCCGAATGCCCGGGTAGGCGCCGCCACCCTGGAGCATCACCCCGATTTTGCGTCGCACGGCATCGGCGTCGAGGACAGGATCCAGACCGAGAACCCGGACTCGTCCGGACGTGGGTTCGGTGAATCCTTCACACATCTCGATCGTCGTCGTTTTACCCGCCCCGTTGGGGCCGAGCAGCGCGAAGACGGTTCCCGGTTCGACTCGGAGATCCAGATGGTCGACGGCGCGGACGTCGCCGAAGATCCGCGTTAGTCCGCGGGTCTCCAACGCGGGGGCTGTGGCGGTGTTGCCCGTCCGTCGCCGCACATCATCTGTCTCAGTCACGACGGCCAGTCTATGACACGAGGGTGCCAACGTCGTACAGCCCACCACAGCAGGGCAGTCACGGCGACCGTTGACACCGCCGTAGAAAGGTAGATCCCGGCGACCGTTCCGGGTGGGAGTGGCAGCCCGCGGGGCAGGACGAAGAAACTGACGACCGCCGAGTAGACGGTCGCGGACACCCGGAATAGGGGGCGGTTCGCCCATGCCGCGAGGGGTAGGATCGCCCACAGCATGTACCAGGGTTGGACGACGGGGAACAACAGAACGAGGACGAACGTCGAGATCCCGAGGCCGCCTATGGCGTGGATCGTGCCCCGGTAGACAGCGATGAGCATTCGGACCATGAAGACTCCGGCGACGGTGACACCGACGGCCCGGGTGACCGTCAAGATGGCTGCGGTGTGGTCGCCGAGCCCTGCGAGCATGCCGATCCCACCGGCAATGACACCGAGGGCTGTCGTTGCGGACATCCAGGACCGCACCGCCACCGCACCGCCCTGTCCGGTCACCCAGCCGAGACCGATCCCGGTGGTCGCGGTGAGTGCGACCACCGCGGCGGTCATCACACCGCCCTGGAACAGGACCGCAGCGGCGACGGCGGCCACCGGATGCACGCCCCTTGATCGGAGCGCGCGGGCCAACGCCATCCCGGTGAATCCGAGAGCGATGAAGCCCGTAATCTTGACCATGCCTGCGCCGGCGATGAGCATCCCAGAGACAGTGACCAAGGCCCATCCCGCCCACCGGTCCCGCCGGAACGCCGCCGTGACGCGGTCGACACCCCGGAGACCGGTCTCCATGCCGACGAGCAACAGACCGAGCAGCACCGACTCGTTGTGGATGCCCCCGACGAGATGGAGGAGTGTCAGCGGGTTGAGCACCCCAAGCCATAGGGCGGCCTGTACACTGACGCCGCACCGGGATGCCAGGCGGCTCAAGGCCCAGCCTGCGGCAGTTATCCCCAAGACAGCCACCAGGCGGTGGAGGTAGACGCCGACGAAGACGGATTCTCCCGAGATTTGATAGATGACGGCGGAGATACCGCTGGCCACCGGTCCGTAGGGTGAGGGGGAATGGGACCAGATCAGCGGTACGGAACGGGCGAGTGGGTTGTCGGGGCCGAGGAGGTCGACTGGTCCGGCGCTGTAAGGATCAAGTCCTCTCGCGGTGATGGCTCCCTGGGCCAGATATGAATAGATGTCCTGGGTGAACATCGGTGCACTCAGCGCGATCGGCGCCATCCATACCGCGAAGGTCCGGTACAGCTGTCCCGCACTGACCCGAATCTGTCGGGTGCCCCCATGGAAAATGCTGGTGCCCACGTACGGTGCCATCAGCACCCACGCGATGACGATGAGGGCGACTCCAGTCAGCGCGACGGTAGATGAGGTCTGCAGCATGCGTTGCATGAGCGAACCACCGGGGAACGACCGGTAGACATTCGCCGTGACCGGGAGTGCCCCCGCACCGAGGGCACCGAAGCTCAGCATCAGGGCTCCCACCGTTCCTATCCAGCGGAGCAAGGCGAATCGCACCGGGAGCACGGACGCCCCGGGGTACGCCCGGGGATCCTCGACGCCTCCGGTCCGGTGAAGGGACGCGGACCGCGAGCCTGCGGACCCCAGCCGCGGGAGTTCCCCGGTGAGCGCGCGGAGGATCACCGTTCGGCGGGAAGGGGCATCTGGCACACCGGCATTCTAACCGGGTGACGCCGCGAACAGTGCCCCGCGCTGTCCAGGGGAAGACATTGCCGAACGGTCGGGGGTATTGGTATTTGGCTGTGGATACCCCTGGCGCCCGTGATTGTCCGGTGCACGATGGTCGGGCATCCCGGTACTGAACGGTGGTCAACCGCGGGACCGCTGTCCACGGTCGACGCTGTCGGCCGTCGGTGCAGAGCGCTGGTCCACCGGGTATCTTCACCAGTTGGACAACGGGAATGAATTACGGAACACTTGTGTTGTCTAATGATGAGCGGCGGGTCTGTCCCACCGTTGACAGACGTATCCCGGTTATCCGTTCTCTGCCTCTCCCGGTATCGGTAGACCGGCGGCGGCCTCCCGGGAACCACCCGGAGGAAACAACGAACGAGAGAGCAGGAGGTGACAACGGTGACGACAGCACGACCCGATCAGGCCGAGTCCCGGTCTACCTGCTCCCCGACAGATTCGTTCCGTCCTCAGGACGGCGATACTCGCCGTGCGATTCTCCGGACACTGCTGGAGCGGGCGCCGGTGAGCGCCTCGGACATTGGGGCCCACCTCGGTTTCTCGGCAGCGGGTGTACGTCGACATCTGGACATTCTGGTTGACGATGAATTGGTCGAGGTCACCCACCCCGTCGGGCGTGGCCGCGGACGGGGGCGCCCGGCGAAAGCTTTCCGGCTCACCGACCGGGGCCGTGCGACGTTTGGCCACGACTATGACTCCCTCGCCGTTTCCGCTCTTCAGGCACTGCGGGAGACGGGTGGGGAGGAGGCCGTCCGGGCATTTGCCCGCCGGCGCATTTCGACGATCGTTGACGGGATAACACCCGCTGACGATGAGGAGTCCGTCCCCGCGACAGCCCGCGCGGTTGCGGACGCATTCTCCGCTCACGGTTACGCCGCCACGGTGCACCATGCCGGCGGAGGCGTGCAGATCTGTCAGCACCACTGCCCGATCTCCCAGGTCGCCTCGGAGTTCCCCGAACTCTGTGAGGCGGAGCATGAGGCGATCGCCAGGTTGCTCGGCAATCACGTGCAACCCTTGGCGTCCATCGCCGAGGGCCACGGCATCTGCACCACCAACGTTCCGGTCGGGCAGCTCACATTGACACCCATAACCCACACTCCTGATGAAAGGAGAGGCTAAATGACCCAGGCCCAAGAAAAGCCGGTTGTCGACGCCCCCCGCACCGATGAGGAGATCATCGACTCGATCGGCGCGTACAACTACGGTTGGCACGATCCTGATGTCGCCGGTGCGGCCGCGAAGCGCGGACTCAGCGCCGAGGTCGTCTCGGACATCTCCGGCAAGAAGAGCGAACCCGAATGGATGCTGAAAAACCGGCTGAAGGCACTCGGCATCTTCGAGCGCAAGCCGATGCCCACCTGGGGAGCTGACCTCTCCGGAATCGACTTCGACAACATCAAGTACTTCGTCCGTTCGACGGAGAAGCAGGCGACGACGTGGGACGAGCTCCCCGCGGACATCAAGGAGACCTACGACAAGCTGGGTATCCCGGAGGCGGAGAAGCAACGCCTCGTCGCAGGCGTCGCTGCGCAGTACGAGTCCGAGGTCGTCTACCACCAGATCCGCGAGGACCTGGAGGCACAGGGCGTCATCTTCCTCGATACCGATACCGCCCTGCGGGAGCACGAAGACATGTTCCGCGAGTACTTCGGTACCGTCATCCCCGCAGGCGACAACAAGTTTGCGGCCTTGAACACCGCGGTCTGGTCCGGTGGGTCGTTCATCTACGTCCCCAAAGGCGTGCACGTCGACATCCCCTTGCAGGCCTACTTCCGCATCAACACGGAGAACATGGGCCAGTTCGAGCGGACACTCATCATCGTCGACGAGGACGCGTACGTCCACTACGTCGAGGGTTGTACTGCACCGATCTACAAGTCGGACTCCCTGCACTCCGCGGTCGTCGAGATCATCGTGAAGAAGGGCGGGCGCTGCCGTTACACGACGATCCAGAACTGGTCGAACAACGTCTACAACCTCGTCACCAAGCGCACCAAGTGCGAAGAGGGTGCCACGATGGAATGGGTCGACGGCAACATCGGCTCGAAGGTGACGATGAAATACCCGGCCGTGTGGATGACCGGACCCCACGCCAAGGGGGAAGTACTCTCCGTCGCCTTCGCAGGTGAGGGACAGTTCCAGGACACCGGGGCGAAGATGGTCCACATGGCGCCGCACACGTCATCCAACATCGTGAGCAAGTCCGTCGCGAGGTCGGGTGGCCGCGCGGCCTACCGGGGGCTCGTCCAGATCAACGCCAACGCGCACCACTCGACCTCCAACGTGGAGTGCGACGCACTCCTGGTGGACAACATCTCGAGGTCAGACACCTACCCATACAACGACATCCGGAACGACCACGTTTCCCTCGGCCATGAGGCCACCGTCTCCCAGGTCTCCGAGGACCAGCTCTTCTACCTCATGAGCCGCGGCGTCGCACAGGATGAGGCCATGGCCATGATCGTTCGTGGTTTCGTCGAGCCCATCGCCAAGGAACTTCCGATGGAGTACGCGCTCGAACTCAACCGCCTGATTGAACTGCAGATGGAAGGATCGGTGGGTTAAACCCGATGACCGAAACAAAAGTGGAACGCGTCAAGAATGCGACCTACCACGACACCAAGGGTGACCTGTTCACCTCTTTCAACGTCGATGATTTCGACGTTCCCCGGGGACGCGACGAGGTCTGGCGATTCACGCCCTTGCGTCGACTGCGGGGCCTGCACGACGGTAAGTTCGCCACGGCGACCACAGCAGATGTCTCCGTCGATGTTCCCTCTGCCGCCGATGGCGTGTGCGTCGAGACCGTGACGCGGGATGACGAGCGTATTGGTGCGGCCGGCGCTCCGGTCGACAGGGTCGGAGCCCAGGCATGGACCTCGATGGAGGAGGCGACACTCGTCACCTTCGCGAAGAACTCGACGAACCGGGAGCCCGTCACGGTCACGATCACGGGTAAGGGGGATGACGTAACCTCCTTCACGGCGGTTAGCATCTTCGTCGAGGATGGCGCCGAAGCAGTCGTCAACATCCGTTACACAGGTGACGGCACACACGCGGACAACCACGAGTACGTCATCGGGGATAACGCTCGACTGACGGTTGTCGTCCACGTCGACTGGGACGATACCGCCGTGCATCTCGGAAACCAGCGCGCCACGATGGGCCGCGACGCAGTGCTCCGCCACAATGTCGCCTGTTTCGGCGGCGGCGTCATTCGGTTGATCCCGAGCGTCAAATTCACCGCCCCGGGTGGTGACGCCGAACTGCTCGGTGTCTATTTCGCCGATGACGGACAGTTCTTCGAGCAGAGGCTCCTAGTCGATCATGCCGAACCCAACTGCCGTTCCAACGTTCTTTACAAGGGCGCTCTCCAGGCTGACCCGAACTCCGATCGCCCCGAGGCGCGCACGGCGTGGGTCGGCGACGTCCTCATCCGGGCAAATGCTCAGGGAACCGATACCTACGAGACGAACCGCAACCTTGTTCTTACTGAGGGAGCTCGTGCGGACGCAGTCCCCAACCTCGAGATCGAGACCGGCGAAATCGCCGGTGCAGGTCACGCGGCGACCGTCGGACGGTTCGATGATGACCAGCTCTTCTACCTGCTCTCCCGTGGCATTGACCAGAACCAGGCACGCCGTCTGATCGTCCGTGGCTTCTTCTCCGAGGTCATCGGCCGGATCCCGGTCAAGGCCGTTCGTGATCAGCTCGAAGCGCAGATCGCCGAGGAGCTCGAGGGAACACGCCTCTAAGAACGTAAAAACGTCGACCGTGTGCCCTACACACGGAGCCTCCGCAGTACTACACCTCATAGCCCAAGAAAGAATCCATAATGAGCACTCTTGAAATCAAGAACCTCTCGGCACAGGTTGCCGCCACCGACGAACACAGTGAGCCCAAGCAGATCCTCAAGGGCGTCAATCTGACGATCAAGTCCGGCGAGACCCACGCGATCATGGGGCCCAACGGTTCCGGCAAATCAACGCTGTCCTACACGATCGCCGGCCATCCAAAGTACGAGGTCACCGGTGGCGAAGTCCTTCTCGACGGTGAAAATCTACTCGACATGGAGGTTGACGAGCGTGCCCGCGCAGGACTGTTCCTCGCCATGCAGTATCCGGTGGAGGTTCCGGGTGTCTCAATGGCGAACTTCCTGCGGACCGCGGTCACCGCGGTCCGCGGTGAAGCACCGAAACTGCGTGACTGGATCAAGGAAGTCCGCGAGGCGCAGGACGAGCTGTCCATCGACCGCACGTTCTCCGAGCGCAGCGTCAACGAGGGGTTCTCCGGTGGTGAGAAAAAGCGCCACGAGATTCTCCAGCTCGGTCTCCTCCGTCCGAAGTTCGCCATCCTCGACGAGACCGATTCCGGGCTTGATGTCGATGCTCTGCGCGTGGTGAGCGAGGGCATCAACAACTACCGTGACCGCAACAACGGTGGGCTGCTCCTGATTACCCACTACAAGCGGATCCTCAACTACGTGAAGCCCGATCACGTGCATGTCTTCGCGAACGGACGCATCGTCACCTCCGGTGGACCGGAACTGGCTGATGAGCTTGAGGCCAACGGCTACGACCGCTTCCTCTGATGATCGGAGGATCCCCGATGTACCGTAACCCCGACGGCAGCCTGGATGTAGCGGCGGTCCGCGCGGAGTTCCCGATCCTGAATCGGACCGGGCGCGACGGCTCGCCCATCGCCTATCTCGATTCCGGCGCGACGTCGCAACGCCCCGAGCGGGTGTGGCGTGCGGAGGAGCGCTTCGTGCTCGGTAGTAATGCACCGGTCCACCGCGGAGCGTACCTCCTCGCCGAGGAGGCCACCGACGCCTATGAATCCGCACGTGAACGTATCGCGAGGTTCGTCGGTGTCGACGAGCCTGAGATCGTCTTCACCAAGAACGCCACCGAGGCGTTGAACCTTGTGGCCCATGTGCTCGGTGACGACCGCTCGGGGGAGTACCGGGTCGGGGCAGGCGACACTGTTGTGGTCACCGAGCTTGAGCATCACGCGAACCTCGTTCCCTGGCAGGAACTCTGCCGCCGGTCCGGCGCGACGTTGAAGTGGTACGGAATGACTGCCGACGGCCGGATCGACCTCGATTCCCTTGAGCTTGACGAGACGGTCAAAGTTGTGGCCTTCACCCATCAGTCCAACGTGACGGGCGCGGTGACGGACGTCGCCGAAATCGTCCGGCGTGCCCGCTCCGCCGGGGCCGTCACTGTGCTCGATGCGTGCCAGTCTGTACCCCATCAGGCGGTGGACCTCCACGCCATGGGGGTCGACTTCGCCGCGTTCTCCGGTCACAAGATGTGCGGCCCCAGTGGGGTCGGAGCCTTGTACGGCCGTTCGGATGTTCTCGAGGCGCTTCCGCCTTTCCTCACCGGTGGCTCGATGATCGAGAAGGTTACCATGGAGGGATCCACCTATACCGCGCCCCCGCAGCGGTTCGAGGCGGGTACCCAAATGAACAGCCAGGTAGTCGGGCTCGGAGCCGCGGTTGACTTCCTCTCCGAAGTCGGGATGGATGCCATCGCGACCCACGAGAAAATCCTCACGGCTCGCGCTTTGGATGTCCTGTCTGGTATCGAGGGGGTCCAGATCATCGGTCCGCCCACGACGGATGACCGGGGGAGTGCCGTCAGCTTCACCGTCAGGGGAATCCATCCGCACGATCTCGGGCAGGTGCTCGACGATGGTTCTGTCGCGATCCGGGTCGGACACCACTGCGCGTGGCCGGCCCACCGTGCCTCCGGGGTGCAGGCGACCGCACGCGCCTCGTTCTACATGTACAACACGCCCGATGAGGTCGACCGGCTCGGCGCCGGGATCCTCCGGGCCCGAGAGTTCTTCGGGGTCAACTGATGCGACTTGAACAGATGTACCAGGAGGTCATCCTGGACCACTACCGCCATCCACAGCACAAGGGACTCCGGGACCCGTTTGATTCCGAGGTTCACCACGTCAATACCTCGTGTGGTGACGAACTCACGCTCCGGGTCCGTCTCTCGGAGGACGGCGAGACCGTCGAGGACGTCTCCTACGACGCCGTCGGCTGTTCCATCAGCCAGGCTTCAACGTCCGTGATGGCTGAGGAGATCGTTGGTGCGAGTGTCGAGGATGCGATGAAGAGCGTCTCCGCATTCGAGGCGATGGTCACCTCCCGCGGTACCGAAGAGGGAGACGCCGACCTGATCGGCGACGGCATCGCGTTCGCTGGTGTTTCGAAGTACCCCGCCCGCGTCAAATGTGCACTGCTCGGATGGAAGGCATTCCAGGCCGCGACCGCTCAAGCACTCAAGGAGAAGAAATGACCGACCAGACAGAGAATCCCGACGCGATCTCGTCCGACAGTAGCGATCTGCCCCCGGACAGGTCTGATGAGAAGACTGAGCGGGTTCGTCCCGAGCAGTCCGAGGCGGATCTCGCCAAGGCGAGCGATGTCGAGGAGTACATGCGCGACGTGATCGACCCCGAACTGGGTATCAACGTCGTGGACCTCGGTCTGGTCTACGACATTTGGATCGAGAACGGCGATGAGGCCGTCGTCCAGATGACCCTGACTTCCCCGGCATGCCCATTGACGGACATTCTGGAGGAACAGGCGGAGACAGCCGTCGTGGGATCTGGAACCGCGAGCAAACTCGATCTCGAATGGGTCTGGCGTCCACCGTGGGGTCCACACATGATCACCGAGGACGGACGCGAACAACTCCGCGCACTGGGTTTCTCGGTCTGAGGCGACCATCGCCCCTCAATTGAGGTAACACCGTTCCTGTCGCCGCCTAGCACGGATAGGAGCCGAACGCAGAACCGCCGGTTCATTCTCCGCAGGGGTGGTATCCCTTCGTATTTTCCCCCTGTGACACATCTGCTTTCGTGTGGACTGCCTGCCAGCTAGTGTTGACTCCAAACACTCTGACAGGTAGGAATCACATGCGATACAGAACACATCGAATCTGCACCGCTGGTGTAGCCGCTCTGACCTCCGGGGTACTCGTCGCCACCGGTGTCCTGGTCGCCGCTGCTGTTCCAGCCGAAGCCACGACCGTTACGGTGTACCCGGCGGACACAGCGAAACGGACCATCGCCCGGGAGCTCACCCTTGAGTCCATTCCAGTCGGCGACGTCGAGAACCACGCGCAGAGGTACCTCATCAAGGCGCATCTGACGTCCGCGGACCCCGCGACGGGGCACGGTATCGCCGGACAGGTCGTGACTTTTTCCGTCAGCGGTCCGGCCTCCGAGTACACGGTCGACGTGGTGACGGACGCGAAGGGTGCGGCGACCATCTACCACGTCGTGACCTTCGAGGACGAGCAGGCTCTGGAGTCTGGGGTCCAGGTCACCGCAAGCGTCGACTCTCACTACGAGGACCACGCCATCTACGGGGCCGCTGAAGCCAAGATGGTCGTGGAGTTGACCGGTACCCCGGACAACTCCGGATCCTCGGGCTCGTCCGTCCGCTCCATCACTGGCATGATCACCAGCTTCTACCAGATGATCCTCGACTTCTTCACCAGCATCTTCGGGATGAAACAGTGATCGCCCGGGGGATTCGATCGGGTCGGCTCGGTCGTGGAGCGGTGACTCGGACGCGCTCCGGTGCCGGGATCGCCGTTTCGGCGGCTGTCCTCGTCGCCATCGGCTCGGGCACCGGGGCCGCCGCCGCGACCCCGGTGACCCCCACGGTGGGCGGCGAGTGCGTTCCCGGTGCTGCTGCCCTGTGCGATATGCCGCACCCCGTTGACCCGATCTACGTCCCGCGTTCCCTCAACCTGTCTGTGACCCCTGAGGGGCCGTTCAACTCGGAGATGCGTGTTACGGCGGTGGTGAAAAACGGGCCAAAGGCTCCATTCCCGCCAAAGGGGGAGACGGTGACCTTCACTATCGACGGTGAGACCTACACGGCGGTGGTTGGGGCCGATGATTCGGTCTCGGTGGTGTTCCATCCGCTGTCCGAAGGAGGTGTTATCGTCGCGGATCTGCCGATGAAGTCCGAGAGCGCAGGGTTGATCATCAAAGGTGCCGCGCACGCGGAGCTGGAGTACACCGCGCCGGAGAATCCAGGTATCGGTAGCCTCGGAGGGTTCTTGGGTTGGTTGCTGAAACTGTTGAGTGGGCTCTTCGGCTTCGGAGGCAACTGGAAGTAGAGGACGGGCCCTCCGAACGGGGAGTTTCCTTTTCGTGGCGGATCTCGTTCGCGAGGTATCTCTGACACCCGCCCTGGCATGCCGGGGCGGGTTATCCATGTCCGGGGGATCCGGAATGGCGCCCACGGAGCGAGCTGTTTCCTCAGTCGAGCCTTCGACATGGGAATAGACGAGAACAAGATCGCCGGGCTCTCGGACAGGACGCTGATGGGCGACTCGCGTCATCGGACAGGTCGGTGCTGATGCGCAAGATCAGCTACAGCCACGACGGGGAAAAGTGGACAGGCGCGAGCACTCCGGGCTCTCGGCCTTTCGATAGTGATACTACATAGCTGAAATTACATATCAGACAGGTTGGCGCCGTTCCCGTTTTTGGACGGCTTTCTCCGTGGCATCCGTTGTTGGAGTTGATGTTTCGCTGCGTGAACGGATGACTGATTCGATGGTTGACGCCTGGTGCCCTCTGATCTTCGAGGGTCTTCTAGGGTTTTGCGCGGATGTTCCGGAGTCAGTGAATTGGATCAAAGATGGCCGACGAATGTATCACGAATCCCTCTGGAAAACACCAGCACCAATGGGGGTACCCATTTCGCTTTCTTGTAGGACAAAAGGCTGAGAGAATGCTGTAGATTGCCTCAGATCGTCTACACTCCGGAAAAGTGACCTTTATTACATGTAGCTCATCGTGTGATGGGCTACATGGTTGAGGGGTCGTGCCCATTCGAACATGAGATCCGGGAGCATCGATGAAGATTTTGAATCGACGAAAGACGGTGTTGGGGGTGTTCAGCATACTTGCTGTGATGGGCGGTATGCTCTCGCCTCCGGGACTACCTGAAGCCTTCGCCGCCGAGAACACGGTGGGACCGGCGGGGTTTGACGCAAATGACGACCTGAACGGCGAGCCGTTCTTCACAGATGAGGTCCTCGCTGTCGGTGGGGAGGATGGCTACGACTGCTACCGGATCCCGTCACTTGGAGTGGCGAAGGACGGTACGGTGCTCGCATCCTGGGACGGCAGGCCGGAAAGCTGCGCCGATGCACCCCAGGCGAATACCATCGTTCAACGCCGCTCGAGCGACAACGGTCTCTCATGGACCGAGCCCCAGGCCGTCGCGGCCGGTCAAGTGAACGCACCGAAGTACGGCTTCTCGGACCCCTCGGTTCTGGTCGATTACCACACCGGTGATGTCTTCAACTTTCATGTGAAGAGCTTTGACGCCGGTATCCGGAACTCCCGGCTCGGCACGGACCCGAACGATCGGAACGTCCTCCACGCCGCCTACGCGAAGAGCTCCGATAACGGTGTGAAATGGGATGACGACAATGTCATCACTCACTCTGTCACCGGCGACAATCCTTGGCGTGGACGTTTCGCCACCTCCGGCAATGGTATTCAGCTACAGTATGGTGCTCATGCGGGTCGTCTTGTGCAACCTGCGATGGTCGTCACAACATCGGGTGAGTTCAAGGCTATCGCCTGGCTCTCCGACGATCACGGTCAGACCTGGTACGCCGGACACCCCTTCGGGATCGGTATGGACGAGAACAAGATCATCGAGCTTTCCGACGGAACGCTCATGGACAACTCACGTTCCTCCGCAGGCGGAGAACGTGCCAGAAAAATCAGTTTCAGCCACGATGGTGGCGTCACCTGGACCGAACCCTATCTCGATCATTCGCTGCCGGATCCGCACAACAACGCCTCCCTGATCAGATTGTTCCCGAACGCTCCAGAGGGATCCCCGAAGGCGAAGGCACTCCTGTTCAGCAACACCGCCTCGACGAGCTCCCGCAGCAACGGAACCATTCGGTTGAGCTGCGACGACGGCAAGACGTGGCCGGTGTCGCGTTCGTTCAGAGCCGGAAACATCCAGTACACATCGATGGCGACTCTCCCGGACGGCAACATCGGGCTTCTCTTCGAGGAGCACAACGACGGCCCCCACAACAACATCCACTTCTCGCGGTTCAACCTGGAGTGGCTCGGTGCCTCCTGTTTGGACATACAGACGGAATCCTCCCAGGTCCGTCCCGGTGAAACCGTCACAGTCACGGGTACCGTCACGAACACCCTCGGTGACGACATAGTCGACCGGCCCCTCGAGATCGTCCTACCGGATGGTTGGACGGGAAAGGCGCCGAATGTAACAGTCGTGGCGGGCGGCACGCAGGAGGTTTCCTTCGAGGTCACCGCTCCCGCCGATGCACCCAACGGTACAGTCGAGGGAACGTTCCGCATCGATGACGCGGGCGTTGTGAAACAAGATACCTTCAGTATTGAGGTCATTGACGGCCATGTTCTCAGCGCCGGAGACGTATCTATCACGGCATCCGTGAAGAACCCGGGTGAAGACTTCGTCGAGGGCAGCAAGATCCACTACACTTTCCGGGTCGACAACCCCCATTCGACACCGGTCGGAATCCTCCCTTCCGGTGAACTCGAACTCTTTGATCCGGTCACATCCCCGCGTAAGAACTGTCGGTGGAACCGGTACAATGGTGAAACCGTCGCGGAATGCGGTTTCCCGGTGCACACCGTAACCGAGGAAGATATTCAACGCGGATACTACGAGCCCACAGTCTCCTGGCGTATCGGCCGGCCCTGGCATCAAGGAGAGCCGTACAAGATCATCACCATGACTCTTCCGCGCGTCAGCTTCGGCGACGAGGGGCAGATCACCGAGAACCACGCAGACCTCACGATCGAACCGATCGCACCTGTCCAGGCGACCGGAGACCCCGTCGATTTCACCGCCGTAGTCACGGTTGACATGAGGGAGCAAGGAGCACAGATCCCGGGTGACGCCCGCGTCGCTCTCTACGTCGACGCCGTCAAAGTAGGGGAGGTCGACGTTACCGCTGAAGGAACCGCGACTATTCCGTTCACCGTGCCAAACGTCCCCAGCGGTTCTGACAGCGTGACCCACCGGCTCCGGGCACGGCTCATCGCCACCGCAGCTCCCGGCGTCCAACTACTCAGCAGAGATGCCCAGGGGTCGGCCACCGTTCACCCCGAGGATCGCCCGGTCGTCGAACGCACCGTCACCCTCGGGGAACAATCGGACCTGGTCTCCGACGGGCAACCCCGGTCCATCCCACTGTCGGCCCGTATCTCCGGACCAGACGGCGCCGTTGCAGGGATTCCGGTCGTATTCAGTGTCGATGGTCAGATCATCGCGGAGGCGATCACCAACGTGGATGGTCTCGCGGTTGTCCGATACACAGTCGATTCGATTGCGACCGGCGACGCTGAACGAACCGTCAATGTCACCGCTGCAATTGAGGAATCCTCCGACAGCACGACGGACTATCCGGCTGCTTCCGCCACCGGATCCTTCAACGTCCTGCCGGTGCCCTCACCGGAACCGCCGGAGACGGTGACGAACACCGTCACAACCACGGTCACCTCCACCACGATAACGACCGAGCCGGCTACGACCGTCACCGAGACCCCGGATCCGGTGACCGAGACGTCCACGTCGACGATCACGGAGACACCTGATCCTGTGACTACTACTGTGGTTGCTGATCCGGTGACCGAGACGTCCACGTCGACGATCACGGAGACACCTGATCCTGTGACTACTACTGTGGTTCCTGATCCGGTGACCGAGACGTCGACGACCACGGACACGGAGATCTCCACGACCACGGAAATTCGTGACCCGGTGACCGAGACGTCCACGTCGACGATCACGGAGACACCTGATCCTGTGACTACTACTGTGGTTGCTGATCCGGTGACCGAGACGTCCACGTCGACGATCACGGAGACACCTGATCCTGTGACTACTACTGTGGTTGCTGATCCGGTGACCGAGACGTCCACGTCGACGGTTACAGAGATGCCTGATCCTGTGACTACTACTGTGGTTGCTGATCCGGTGACCGAGACGTCCACGTCGATCACAACCGATACATCCACGATGACGAAGACGTCGACCGTCACCGAAACGCCGGATCCGGTCACTTCGACGGAAACCACTACACAGATCCCGGCACCGGTGACTGTGACAGCCACAGCAACCGAAACTGAGATGGTGACGATCACCGAGACCTCAGGTCCGATCACTGTCACGGAGACACCGGACCCGGTCACCGAAACGGTTACTGAAACACCGAGCCCGGTCACGGAAACCGCCGATCCGATTACCGAAACGGTTGTCACCACTGTCACGGAGACACCGGACCCAGTCACCGAGACGACGATGGTCACTGTTACCGAGACACCTGACCCGGTCACCGAGACGACGACTGAAACACCGGCTTCAGTCACGGAGACGGAAACTACCACAGAGTTCCCTGACCCGGTGACTGAGGTAGTTACTGAGACGCAGGACCCGGTCACCGAAACGGTGACGTCAACGCCTGACCCGGTGACTGAGGTAGTTACTGAGACGCAGGACCCGGTCACCGAAACGGTGACGTCAACGCCTGACCCGGTGACTGAGGTAGTTACTGAGACGCAGGACCCGGTCACCGAAACGGTGACGTCGACACTTGACCCGGTGACTATGACGATCAACCCCGATCCGTCGACGGCCACCGTCACTGCGACCATTACGGCAGTCCCGCTCACGGAGACCGTCGTTGAAACGAGTGCACCGGAAACGGTGACGGTCACAGCGACACCGACCGAGAATCCTGACACCGGTAACAATGAGAACCCCATTGTCGCTGGTGTGATCGGGGTAGGAACGGCCGTGGCTCTCATCACCGGTATCGTTGCGCTGCTCAGGTACCTGCCGTGGTTCTACCATCTGGGCAACTTCAACTGGTTGTTCAACCTCATCGGCCGCTGATGTGAGGGTGCGCCAACTACTTTCCTGACAGGATGGGTTGGCCTAGGCGGAAGAGGTGCCCCCGGGAAAATGGTGAAAACCATGCCCCGTGGGCCTTCTTTCTGTTGAGAGAGGATGAACTCCGCCTCCGGAGTCCGGGGCCTGACGTGGCGATGCCGCCAATTCTCGATTCTGTGGCTTGCGGGGCGGTGTCGGTTATCCGGGATCGGCGGTGCGGCCCACTGGCAGATGAGTCGGTGTGAAACGTGTGGATCACACCAAGTCAGGAGGGTTATATCCTTGGTTGTAAGCCAAATCTAATTCCCGTTTTCCCACCCCTCGACCTGAAAAGCAGATAAGCGGCAGGTGTGCTGCTTGCTGTCTAGGCACAGAGGAGTCGTTCGATGGGAAATCGGTCCACCTGAATTGTTTTCGCTTCCGTCACCGCAGCATCGTGTCTGGCTTTCGGTGAAACGTCCGCCGTGGCGGCGAGGTCCCCACACCTCAGAATCCGTGCCTCATCGCCACAGATCCCCAGGCACCCCGGCCACAGAACTGCGATCATCCGCATCCAGTTGACCCCGTGATCATCGCCCGCGAGATGGATCTCACCGTCTCTGAAATCGCGGATTCCTCTCAGCTACGTGTCATGGCACGAATCAGTACTCTTCCCGAGAGGTTCGGGACTGTCGGTGAAATGGTGACTTTCACCATTGACGGCGTCGAGAGAACAGCGTTCGGTGATTCCAACTTCGAGACCGGTGTGGCGTTCACACCGAAGTCGGGTGGGCGAGCAATCACTGCACGTTTTCCGGTGTACGTCGAGGAAGGGGGAGTTGATGTACGTCTCCGATGTGCATGCTGAGATTCACTATCCGGCTGACGAGGTTGGTGAACCACTGATGTCCGGTGGTTTCCGAGACGTGTTCCAGGCGGCCGTCGCGTGGTTCCAGTCCCTGTTCACCGCGAGCAGCTAGGCTCTCACCTTCCTTGTGGACGTTCCAGGGGGCATCACCTCTGACTCCGGGAAACAACGGCCCGGAGTATACTTCTGCGCAGATTCCGATCACACGCAAGAAAAATCCGGAGCATCCCCCGCGCGGTCCCTACCGGGTCACCGAGGCGCAGGAAACGTTTCTGTTCCGCTGTCGACAAGGTGAATACCTTCTCGAGAAAACCCGGTAGTTTCCCGGCATCCAGTTCGAGGAGTACCTGCTGTCCGATGGACAGTAGCCATTGATCGAGCCGGTACCTGAGTGCCATCCACGGCAGCCGGTTTAGCGTGTCGCCACGGATAATGAGGCTCAATGCATCGAGGGTGGGATCCGCGAGATCGAACGATGTCGCGACGGAGAACCCCGAGATCGGGTTAACGAATCCCGCTCTGGCGCCGAAGGGAACGGGGCCGGTGGAATCGACTTCCGCCATGGCGGTCATCGGGATGAGGACCGTCTCGGAGGCCATGACTTCGGTGTCGGGGTGGTCACCGATACGCTGCCTCAGGGCATCCCGCAAAGCCGACCAGGGCAGCGGGCCTTGATGAATGAGACTCGTTTCCTCGTGGAGGGTCCCCCCGCTTACCGGGATCTGGTAATGGAAGGTCGGGGTTTCGGTGCCTTCCAGTGGTCGGAGATCCATCCATACCGGTGCTGCATCGTCCTTGAGGACGACTCCGTATGCCTGTTGAACAGGGCCTTCCATGTCCGTTCCACCACGGGCATCGACGACGATGTCGGCGACATGAGCCTCGTCGTTCACCCGAACGCGGTTTCTGCCGATGTCGCCCGCAGCCTCGTTGATTGTGGGAAAGGTAAGGAAACGGTTGCGAAGTGCGTCGTTGTCCAGGATCGCGTACTCCCGGCCCGGGTGATGCTCGCTTTCTCCGATGACCGATGGTGTGGAAAGGGTCTCGACCGGAGGATCGGGCAGCCAGTCGGGTAGTTCGTCGGTGAACAGACCGTAGGTGTTGCGCCACGCGGGCTCCGGATCAATCCCGAGGACGTTCCATCCCCGTAGGGACGCTCTGTGCGCGAGGGCAGCACCCGCGGGTCCGAGGCCGACGACGATCATGTCGAGTGGCCCCGAAGGGGGAGGGGAATCCGACGCGGGCGGTAGCGGAACCGCGGGCCCCACGTCGGGGCCAGGGATCACTGAGTCCACCTTTGCCGCCTCCCGCTGCTTGGCGCCTCCGCCTCCGAGAAACGGGGTTGCGGTGGCCCACTGATACACTGTCCGGCTGTGATTGTAACCAGTGATCTTGAAGTGCGTGTCGGTGCCCGCACGTTGCTTACCGCTCCGGGCCAGCAGCTCCGCGTACAACCGGGGGACCGCATTGGTCTGGTCGGTCGAAACGGGGCGGGAAAGACGACGACCATGCGGATTCTCGCTGGTGAGGCGGAGGCCTACGCCGGCGAGGTCATCCGTTCGGGAACGGTCGGATACCTTCCGCAGGACTCGCGTGAAGGCAATATCGAGGTCACCGCACGGGATCGGGTGCTCTCCGCGCGGGGATTGGACAAGCTCCAGTCGGCGATGGAGCGGCAGCAGGAGGTCATGGAGACCACGGCGGACGACAACCGCCGGGACACAGCGATCCGCAGGTACTCCCGGTTCGAGGAGCGGTACCACGCCCTTGGAGGATACGAGGCCGCCAGTGAGGCCGCCCGCATCTGTGATGCCCTCGGTCTTCCGGCCAGGATTCTGGATCAGCAGCTGAAGACACTGTCCGGTGGACAGCGTCGTCGTGTGGAGTTGGCGCAGATCCTGTTCGCGGCGTCCGCCGGTTCCGGAAAATCTGCGACGACGCTCCTCCTCGATGAGCCGACCAACCATCTCGACGCCGACTCGATCACCTGGCTGCGGGAGTTCCTCATCCGTCATGAGGGTGGTCTCATCATGATCTCCCACGACGTTGATCTGCTCGAAGCCGTGTGCAACAAGATCTGGTTCCTCGACGCGGTGCGTGGTGAAGCCGACGTCTATAACATGGGCTGGAAGAAGTACCTGGATGCGCGTGCAACCGATGAGGCCCGCCGACGCCGTGAACGTTCCAACGCTGAAAAGAAGGCCTCGGCCCTGAAGAAGCAGGCCGCGAAACTTGGCGCTAAGGCTACCAAGGCCGCAGCGGCCAAACAGATGCTCGCCCGGGCCGAGAAAATGATCTCGGAGACCGATGAGATCCGCAGGTCGGATAAGGTCGCGCACATCACGTTCCCGGAACCCGCCCCATGCGGTAAAACCCCGCTCAACGCGACCGGCCTAACCAAGATGTACGGATCGCTCGAGGTGTTTGCCGGTGTCGACCTCGCCATCGACAAGGGCTCCCGCGTCGTAGTCCTCGGATTCAATGGCGCGGGTAAGACAACGCTGCTGAAGCTTCTGGCCGGTGTCGAGCGGACGGACGGTGAGGGCGGAATCGTCTCCGGCCACGGGCTGAAGATCGGGTACTTCGCGCAGGAACACGACACCATCGATCCGGAGGCCACGGTGTGGGAGAACACCGTGAGAGCGTGTCCCGATGCGGGTGCCCAGGATCTCCGGGGACTGCTCGGTGCCTTCATGTTCTCGGGCGATCAGCTCGAGCAACCGGCAGGCACCCTCTCAGGCGGTGAGAAGACCAGGCTGGCGCTCGCGGCGCTAGTTAGCTCGCGGGCGAATGTCCTCCTCCTGGACGAGCCCACCAACAACCTGGATCCGGTGTCCCGCGAACAGGTTCTCAATGCCCTGGCCACCTATACCGGTGCGGTCGTCCTAGTCACCCACGACCCCGGTGCGGTTGAGGCGCTCTCCCCGGAACGTGTCATTGTGCTCCCGGACGGTACAGAGGACCTGTGGAGCGACGAATACATGGAGATCGTGGAACTGGCGTGACGCGTCACCGCCGGTCCGCGCCGTGTGGGTGGGTAAGTGCCGAGATCCGGAGCTGCACCGCCGAACATTCCTATGCTGGAGAAACATGGACCTGCACGACGTGACCGGCCACTGGCGGCAGCATTGGGGCGAGGAACTCACCTATCCCGAGGATCTGATGTTCACGACGCTCCGCATGATGGATGATCCGCGGCCGCAGCCGCGGTTGCGGGCAGGACCGTGGCGGATTATCGATGAGACTATGGTCCTCGGTTCGGGGATTGACTGTCACCTCCGGGCGTCGGAACGGCTCCTGATGTGGCGGGCACACCGGTTTGCGGGAGTCGGGGTCGGTGCCTGGCGGCCGGCGACCGTCGGCGACGTCATCCGTGTACGGTTCGCCGGGACTGATTCTCCTTGCCTGATCCTGTGTGCGAACGTGGAAGAGACGACGACGCGGCTCGTGTACGGCTCGCTGCCCGGGCACGTCGAAAGCGGCGAGGAGGCGTTCGCCGTCGAGCTCGGGGAGGATGGCACAGTCAGGGGGAGGATCACGGCCTTTTCGGTGCACGCGTGGTGGCTGGCTAGGGCTGGGGCTCCGGTGGCGCGCGCCGTCCAAAGTCTCATCACGCGCCGGTATCTCAGAGGGATGATTCCCTAGTCGAGCGGCTAGTCACCGCGCGTAGATGTGGGCGAAGTTCCAGAGAAGCCGGTTGTCCGTCGAGAGGTCGTGGCCCGAACATGAATCAATGATCGATTCGAACTGTTCCGGTTCGTAGTAGCCGGCCTCCCGGTATACCTCGAGACGATCACGGAAGGTCTCGAGTTCCAGCTCGGGATGAAACTGCGTGACATAGATGTGCCGTTTGATCCGGTACATCTGGACGGGGCAGTCCTCACCCCGGACCAGCAGCGTCGCCCCCGGGGGAAGCGCCCGGGTCGCCTCCTTGTGGCCGACGATGCTCGGGAATTGTGGTGGCATCCCATCGAGGATCGGGTCCGCGAGTCCCTCGGTGGTCACGTCGACGACGATGCATCCGGGTTTCTCCCCGAAATGTCGGTCGATGACACCACCTGCGACGCTGCCGATGATCCCGACTCCGTAGCAGGCACCGAACAACGGGAAGTCTCGCTCGATGCATTCCTGGATGACTGTGTTGAGACACGTCTCGACCCGAACCTGGTGGTCGGTTTTTTCGGGTTCGGTGGCGTTGTAGGGCCCTCCGCCGACGATGACACCCGAATAGTCATCCAGGACGATGGGCCCCAGAGGTTCCCGGTCGACGCGTTTCTGGATAAGGTACTCGGGTTGAAGTTCCATCATCGAGACAAACGAGCGGTACTCGGCTTCTGCGGCATCATCCTCGGGGCGGGTGCTCAGCAGAAGAAACGGTTTGGTGATCTCGGTGATGGCCATACCGAGAGATATTACTGTCTCCTCACTGAAATATGGGAACAATCACATCGGAATCCCCGAAAAAATGATCAGACCGGTCTGATCAGATGTTCGCGGGGGATTGCGTCCGCACACTCGCCTCCACGAGATCAAGGACCTGGTGCAGGCACTCCGTGGGTTCACCGCTGGCCAGGCGGGTAATAAAACCATCCATCACCGTTTCCAAATAAGTGTAGAGCACCTCTACCGGGACATCGGTGCGCATCCGCCCGGCATCGACGCCGGACTGCAGTCGCGACCGGATCGCTTCGTCGAGAACCGCCTGGTGTTCAACCCACCGTGCCGAGAAAACCGGGTCCGTCCGGAGAAGCCGGGTGATCTCGAGTCGGGTGGAGAGCCAGTCGTAGCGGTCCGGGTGAGAGAGCATGTCGCGCATGACCTCGACGAGGCCGTCCGCGGTGACGACATCCGCCATCCGTGCGGCATCCTCCCGAGCCAGGGCAAGAAACAGGTTCTCCTTGTCCGCGAAGTGGTGGAAGATCGCACCCCGTGATTTTCCGGTGGCCTGTTCGAGACGTCTGACGGTCGCGCCATCGTAACCGAATTCAGCGAAGCAACGGCGGGCGCCTTCGAGGATCTCCCGACGCCGTTGTGAGAGATCCGAGGAACTGACCTTGGGCATGACAGTTCTCCTTGGTTGTGGCGTTGTGATCCATCCGGTGCACCTGGGTGGAGGTTACACAAGTGGATTGTACTGGCGTTTCCGACGACAAGGGGGCTGCGTGGCGCGGACGGCGAATACCGCCCGCGCCACGCAGCCCCCGTCGGTCACACCTGGAGTGGAACCGTCCCAATCCGGAGCGAGGATCGGTTCGAACGACGCCCCGGATCATGGACTGAGCTAGGAAGCGTCCCGCGCCATGTTGCGGAGGACGTACTGCAGGATGCCCCCGTTGCGGAAGTACGCCGCCTCACCGGGCGTGTCGACGCGAACCTTGGCCTCGAACACGACGTCATCCCCGCCGTCCTGCTTGTGCGCGGTAACCTTGACGGTCTGTGGGATGGTGTCGTTGTTGAACTCCTCGATGCCCTCGATGTCGAATACCTCGGTGCCGTCAAGGCCGAGGGACTCGTGGGATTCACCCTCGGGGAACTGCAGCGGAATGACACCCATGCCGATCAGGTTTGAGCGGTGGATCCGCTCGAAGCTCTCGGTGATGACGGCACGGACACCGAGCAGGTTGGTGCCCTTCGCCGCCCAGTCACGGGAGGAACCGGTGCCGTACTCCTTGCCGCCGAGAACGACCAGCGGGATACCCTCCGCCTTGTAGTTCTGGCACGCATCGAAGATGAAGGCCTGAGGTGCTCCTTCCTGGGTGAAGTCGCGGGTGTAGCCACCAGCCTGGTCGACCAGCTGGTTCTGGAGCCGGATGTTGGCGAAGGTTCCGCGCATCATGACCTCGTGGTTGCCACGCCGGGATCCCAGGGAGTTGTAGTCGTTGCGCTCGACGCCGTGCTCGTCCAGGTACTGCGCTGCGGGGGTACCGGGCTTGATGGACGATGCGGGGGAGATGTGGTCCGTGGTGACCGAGTCCCCAAGCTTGCACAGGACGCGAGCGCCCTTGATGTCGGCGACGGGCTCCGGATCCATCGTCATGCCGTCGAAATACGGTGCCTTGCGGATGTAGGTCGAGGACTCGTCCCAGTCGAAGGTCTTGCCCTCGGGGGTGGGGAGGTTCTGCCACTGCTCGTCGCCCTTGAACACGTCAGCGTAGTCAGCCTCGTAGAGCTCGCGGGAGATGCACTCCTCGATCGTGGCCTCAATCTCCTCGGTGGAGGGCCAGATGTCGGTCAGGAAGACGTCGTTGCCGTCTTCATCCTGGCCAAGCGGTTGTGTCGCAAAGTCGAAGTCCATGGTACCCGCGATGGCGTAGGCGATGACCATGATCGGGGACGCGAGATAGTTCATCTTCACGTCGGGGGAGATACGCCCCTCGAAGTTGCGGTTTCCGGAGAGTACCGCGGTGGCAGTCAGGTCGTACTTGTTGATCGCCGCCGAAACCTCCTCGGGCAGCGGGCCCGAGTTACCGATGCAGGTCGTGCAGCCGAAGCCTGCGAGGTAGAAGCCCATGGCCTCAAGGTCCTTCCACAGGTCGGCGCGCTTGTAGTAGCCGTCGACGACCTGGGAACCGGGAGCGCAAATAGTCTTGACCCAGGGCTTGGCCTTGAGTCCCTTCGCCGCAGCCTTGCGGGCGATGAGGCCAGCGCCGATCATGACCGACGGGTTGGAGGTGTTGGTGCACGAGGTGATGGACGCGATGGCGACCATGCCGTGATCCAGCGTGTACTCGCCTCCGTTGGGGGATTTCACCGTGACCGGACGGGAGGCGCGGCCCTCCGCATCCTTCGCAGCGGACTCACCGTGTCCTTCACGGGAAGAGTTGTACAGATCGGCGACATCAGCGTCGCCAAAGTCGAGTTCACCCTCGGCGTCCATGCGGACGGCCGGGCGGCTCTCGTCATCCTCAACCTCGTCGTTGCAGTAGTTCGGCAGATCCTTGCGGAACTGCTCCTTTGCCTTCGACAGCAGGATACGGTCCTGCGGCCGCTTCGGGCCGGCGATGGAGGGCTCCACGGTCGAGAGGTCGAGTTCGAGGTACTCAGAGTACTCGGCTTCAGGGGTGTTCTCGTCCAGCCACATGCCCTGTGCCTTGGCGTACGCCTCGACGAGGGCGATCTGCTCTTCGGAACGGCCTGTGAGTTGGAGATACTTGGTGGTCTGCTCGTCGATGGGGAACATCGCACAGGTTGAACCGAACTCGGGTGACATGTTTCCGATGGTCGCGCGGTTCGCGAGCGGAACCTCCTTGACACCGGATCCGTAGAACTCGACGAACTTCTGGACAACGCCGTGCTGGCGCAGCATCTCGGTGATCGTCAGCACAACGTCCGTAGCGGTCACGCCGGCCGGGATGGAGCCGGTCAGTTTGAAGCCGACGACGCGGGGAATGAGCATGGAGACGGGCTGACCGAGCATCGCTGCCTCGGCCTCGATGCCGCCGACGCCCCAACCGAGGATGCCGAGACCGTTCTCCATGGTGGTGTGAGAGTCGGTGCCAATGCAGGTGTCTGGGTATGCGACGCCCTCGTTGTCGAAGACGACCCGGGCGAGATTCTCGATATTGACCTGGTGGACGATGCCGGTTCCCGGGGGAACGACGCGGAAGTTCGAGAATGCCTTGGAACCCCAGCGGAGGAATTGGTAGCGCTCCTCGTTGCGCTCATACTCGATCTTCACGTTCTTCTCAAGGGAATCGGAATGACCGAACGCCTCGATGATGACTGAGTGGTCGATGACCATCTCCGCCGGATTGAGCGGGTTAACACCGTCGGGGTCACCGCCCAAGGTCTTGATGGCCTCGCGCATGGTGGCGAGGTCGACGACACACGGCACACCGGTAAAGTCCTGCATCAGTACGCGGGCGGGCGTGAACTGGATCTCGATGCTCGGTTCAGCGGAGGCATCCCAGGAGGCAATCGACTCGATGTGCTCGCGGGTGATGTTGGCGCCGTCCTCGGTGCGGAGAAGGTTCTCGCCGAGAACCTTGAGGGAGTAGGGCAGTTTCTCCATGCCGGGCACGGCAGAGAGGTCGTAGTACTCGTAGGACTTGTCGCCGACTTCGAGGGTGCTCTTGGCGTTAAATGAGTTCTGGCTCTCAGTCACGTAAGCTCCATTCCTAAAATATTCGGGTGAGTAGAGCGTCGGCTGGGTGACTCTCCGGCTGGCGCCGACGCAGGTCAAAAGAGCGGTTCATCGCGGCCTTAGGCCGAAATGAACGTCATCTGCGGTAAAGTATAACAGTACGAGCGTTCTGTTCGAGAATCGTTGTCCGTACCGATATCTCCCACCCCCGTAATCTATCATTTTGCTTTCAAACACCGTGGTCGCTCGCGCAAGGGCGTTTCTTCATCCACCCCCGGGGTGGTGTCCGTGACCCGCGTGCGATGCCAAAAATCACGTTCACCCCCGTCACAGTCTAAAAGACCGGGTTTTTGCCGACTCGTGGTAGACGGTGGTGTGTCTCCACCCGCATCAGTGCATGAGCGTGCGATAGTCGGAACCGGTGGAGGATCGGCGGATCGCCGGTCTCCGATCGTCTTGCCAGTCGCCCTACTGAGAGGAAAATCTCGCCCCATGGTCCCCGCTGATATTCAATTGACGGACATTACGGAGGATCTCTCCGCGGATGGGGTGGCGATCGGCTCGCTCGATACGCAGTATCCGGGACTATCCGATGCACTATCGACCGTCGTCGACGAAGCCCGCGAGAGTGGATTCGGCGAGCTGCGGTTCGTTTTCCTCGATTCCGCACCAGCGGTCGCTGCTGACCAGCGGGACATCGCCCAGGACCTCCTCGACGTCACCGGTGCCGACACGCTCATCCTCAGGTCCCCCGTAGGGGGGGCTGTGGTGAGCGGCGACCATTCCCGGGCCGCCATTGAATCTGCACAAGTCGACCTCTTCGCCAATCCAGACCTGGTGGCGGGGGCTCAGATGTTCGTCGAAGATCTGAGCCACTCCACGGTCCCCTGGCAGGCGATCAACATCGGGATCATGCTCGTGGTTCTCGTCGCGGTTCTGGTGACGGCACTCGTACTGCGTTCACAGAGAGCGTGATCCGGGGAAACCGACAACAACTCCCGCCGATGCCTACGGTCAAGCCTAAGAGCCTGACCGTAGGCACTCCTTGGGGATTTGCCGGAGAGGGTTAAGGTCGAGTTGACGGGAATGGGAAAGTTGGGGCGGGGGCGACACGCCGAGTGGTCAATAATGTGTGATAAACATCACTAATCTCTGTCTATCGGTCAAGAGTACAGGTCAGGTACGTTGCCGGTCATGTGTCCGGGCTTTACCCGTGTGACTGTTGATGCCGTTGTGTGCCTAAGTTCTTTCAAGTGAATTAACGTTCAGTTGTCGGCTCATGAGTCTTACCGAGCAAATCTGCACCCATAGGTCACATGCTCAACACGGTTCCTCTGGATCTGGTCGAGAGCATCGTCCTCTGGGAACGATCTGTCTGGCACGTGGGGAAGCATGCCTGGTGTGTTCGAGCGCAGCCGGTAAGGCTCGTGGGCGATGTCGAATGTTCAATCACCGGGGTCTTGGGAGTTCGCGCTCCGGAGTCCCGGCCCACGATCCACGAAGCAGTCGCCGCCACCACCGGTCCCGTACAGCGGTCCGGGGTCGGGCGCCGGGCCTGAGCGGCCAGCCGCTCAGGGGCGGTCGCCAGATCGGGTCGGGCGGGGATAGGAGTTAATCAGTGGCAATGTTTATGCCCCGCCGCGTCCCGGGTAACGGCGCAGTCCAGGGGTCCGTCCCCTCTGCGCCCCGCCGCATGATCGGTGTTTTGTTGACCGTGTCCCTGGCTTTCACCCCCACCCCCGCGGTTGCGGCACCGCGGAACCCCGATGACTCGGAGATCGCCGCTGCGGAGCAGGCGGTGGAACTGAGCTCGGGGGATGTGGCGTCTCTCGCCGCGGGACTCTCCGCCGCACAGGACCAGATCGCAGGCCTCGAGAACGAGATGGGCAGGCTCCGTGAGGCTGTCAACAAGGCTCTGGTCGACCTGCACGATGCCCAGGCCGGCGCGGAGCAGGCACGGCAGAACACCCGTGGTGCCCGTGCAGACCTCGAGGAAACCCAGGAGCAGTTGAGTTCCGAGCAATCGAAGCTCGACGAGATTTCCCGCAGCGCATACCGTCGGGGAACCACGTCGCTCGCGGTGAGCGGATTGGCCGGGGCGAAGAGCGCCGATGCTGCACTGGACCGGCAGACCTTCCTACGTACCACCGCTGCGAAACAGCAGCGGGTTCTTGATTCGCTCGACCGGCTGCGAACTGAGAACGCGAACGAAGAGTCACAGTTGAGGGTCGCCCGGAAGATCGCCGAGGAACGTGAAGCCGAAGCCGCCGCGGCGGAGGCCGCAGCGCGCGCCGAGATTGAAGACACTGCCCGCCGGATCGAGGAAGCCGCGGCTGAACGGGACCGACTCGCCGCGGAACGGGACGCCGCCCGGAAACGCCTCGACGATGCCCGCGCTGCTTCCGGCGAGCTGCGGAACCAGCGTAAGGAGTTTGAGGACTACACCCGGGCAGAGGCCGAGCGGAAAGCCGCCGAGGTCGCCGCGGAATTGGCCGCACGGCAGAAAGCCGCTGCAGCGGAAGAATCTGCGGACAGTCGCCAACAGGCGGCTGTCGCAGCGAGTGCTGCGGCAGCCGCTGCACTGGAAGCGCCTGACCGAGCGGAGGCCCGTGAAAAAGCCCAGGAGGCCGCGGATCAGGCTGTCCGGGCCCAGCAAGTCGCGGAGAAGGCCACCGCGGAAGTGGGCTCCGGAGCTCACGATGCTCAACGCGCTCAGGATCTCATGCGTGCGGCAAGCGCGGCGGCTTCCCTCGCCGCGGCGGCGCTGGTCGCGGTCAACTCGCCCGATCACGCGACGCTGGACAATCCCTATCCCAATGACGAATCCGACGCTGATACCCTGATCGCCGCCGTCCGGGATACGGTTTCCCTCCTTGACGAGAACTTCGGTGGCGGCCACTCGGCGGCGCCCCAACCTGCGGTAGCTGACGAGAGTGCGACCGTCGGCGATGTGGAGGCAAGCAATGAGGCGGGCGTGCCCGCGATCGTTACTGCCGCACCGACCAGCACGGCTGCTCCGACGACGAACCGGAACGGTTCGGCCGATGATTCCGCTACCGGAACCGTCGATACCGTTGTCGACTACGTCACACTTACTGATCTCAATGAGGTCACCGAGACAGCTACCGGTGTGATCACGGGTTCGAGGGCGGAGAAGATTGAGGCCGTCATCGCCCGGGCAACTGCGGTGATCGGTACGCCGTATGCGTGGGGTGGCGGGAACGCAGCGGGTCCGACCCGCGGTATTCGCGATGGTGGGGTCGCCGATTCCTACGGTGACTACAACAAGATCGGTTTCGACTGTTCCGGGCTCACGCTTTACGCGTTCGCTGGGGCTGGTATCGCGTTACCCCACTACACGGGCTACCAGTATCAGCGGGGGACCAAAATCTCGACATCGAACATAGAGCGGGGGGATCTCTTGTTCTGGGGGCCGAACGCCGAGTACCACGTCGCCATCTACCTCGGCGACGGGATGATGATCGAGGCGCCGCAGTCCGGTGGTCACGTGCAGATTAGCCCGGTCCGCTGGTCCGGTATGAGTCCCTATGCCGTTCGTTTGATCTGATCTGGGGATTATGTACGCCCCACCGATGGATGTTCGCCATCGGTGGGGCGTTCGGTAGTCTAGAGGCTATGGCTGACGCTGGAACCTCTGATTATGATGCACTGCTGTTCCTCTCCTTCGGGGGGCCGGAAGGGCATGATGACGTTCGTCCTTTCCTCGAGAACGTGACCCGTGGCCGCGGGATCCCCCCGGAGCGCCTGGATGAGGTGGAGGTGCATTACCACCATTTCGGGGGTGTCAGTCCACTGAATCAGTTGAACCGCGAGATCATCTCGAATGTGCGCGGGGAGCTCGCGGCGCGGGGAATCAACATCCCTGTCTACTTCGGCAACCGGAACTGGCATCCGATGGCTCCGGACACGGCCGCCGAGATGGCGCGGGACGGCGTCCGCAACGCACTCGTGTTCGCCACATCAGCGTGGGCTGGATATTCGGGCTGCAGACAGTACGACGAAGACATCGCAGGCATGCGGGAACGTCTGGCCGCGGAGGGGCTACCGGAGATCCGGTTCACCAAACTGCGTCAGTTCTATGATCACCCGCTGTTCATTCGCGCGATGGCACACGCTGTGAGAGACGCCTATTCACGGTTGTCAGAGGACGTTCGCGCTTCCGCCCGGCTCATGTTCACCGCGCATTCGATTCCGACAGCAGCCGACAATGCAGCTGGTGTTGCGGCTGACGGTCCGCTCTATTCAAGGCAGGTGCACGAAGCAGCGGCACTGGTCGCCCGCGAGGTTGGAGTGGAGGATTATGACGTCGTGTGGCAGTCGCGGTCGGGTTCGCCGCACACGCCGTGGCTGGAACCGGACATTGTTGATCACGTAACCGACCTGCATGAGGGGGCGGGGCTTCCAGCGGCTGTGGTCTGCCCCATTGGGTTCATTTCCGACCACATCGAGGTGGTGTGGGACCTGGATTCTGAGCTTGCCGAGGAGGCTGAGGGGTTCGGTATTCCCATCGAGAGAACCGGCACCGCGGGGCCGACTACCGAGTTCGCGCAGATGGTGGTCGCCTTGGTTCTCGAAATGATTGAGAAAAGGGATCCTCTGCGTCTCGGTAGTGCGCCCTTGCGGGGGTGCACCGTAAACGGTGCTTTCTGCGCCGAGGGCTGTTGTACTCCCGCTAGGCGGCCCGCGGCTGCTCAGCGCTCGGGATAGTTTTACCGCGACGGATCTCAATCCCCGGGTTTTCAACAACTGTTGAACACTCGGGGATTTTCGCGTATCGTGAGCGCTGTCTACATGTTCAACAGTCGTTGAACATTGAAAGGGGGCGCCATGTCGCCCGTCATCACCGGCACCGACCTCACAATCACACGCGGTACGAATCGTCACCGAAATACGATCATCAGATCACTGTCCTTTGCCGTACCTCCAGGCTGCATCACTGGATTGGTCGGCCCGTCCGGAGCGGGTAAGACCACACTGATCCGTGCCATCACCGGCCTGCAGAGTCATCAGGGAAAGCTCACTGTTCTCGGACGCCCGGCAGGACATCCGGCGAACCGGGGGAGAATTGGATACGACCCGCAGGAGGCTGCGGTGCACCCCGGGCTCAGTGCCCGCGAGCACTGCCGGTATTACGGAACACTCGGGCATGACGCCGCCCCTCGGCGTGCGGTCATCGACGAGCTCCTTGAAGTACTCGGTCTCACGGAGGTAGCTGAAATCAACGCGGACAGGCTTTCCGGAGGCCAGCGCAAACGCGTCTCCTTGGCCTGTGCACTCATCTCCCGGGCAAAACTCCTCGTCATCGATGAACCCACGGTTGGGCTCGATCCGCTGACCCGGGAATATCTCTGGAACCACTTCCGGAGCCTCGCAGCCGACGGTGTCACCTTCCTGTTGAGCTCACATGTTCTCGAGGAGGCCAATAGATGCGACCGTGTGTTGATGCTCAGGCAGGGTGAACTAATCGCAGCCGGAACTCCGGGTGAGTTGAGGCACCGGACCGGATGCCCGGACCTTGAATCTGCATTCCTCAAACTGGTGCGGGAAGGCTCCGGCGCAAGCGGAGAGGAGCGAAAGCAGTGAGTGCGATGAAACGAACTCTGTCGACTTCTGCTCGGCTCACTCTGGAGCTCATTCGTGACCGACGGCTCGCAGCCCAAATGCTGGTACTCCCGACGCTGCTCCTCACACTCCTGTATTTTGTCTACCGGGATTATCCGGGATTCACCATCGTCGCTCAGATGCTCCTCGGCCTCATGCCAATGGTCATGATGTTCATCGTCGCTGCTGTCGCCGTCCAGCGGGAACGCACGGCTGGGAGTTTGGAACGTCTCTGGACGACCTGTCTCACGCACACCGAATTGTTGGTGGGATACGCCTTAGCCTTCGGTGGTTTCGCCGTCGTGCAGGCCGCGGTCATGCTGGGCGTCGCCCACCAGGCTCTCGGTGTTGATCCACCCTCCGGTGTCTTGGGCACGGCGGTCGTCTCACTCTTGTCCGGGGTTACCGGTGCCGTGTTGGGCCTGGTCGCGGGCAGTTTTTCCCGGAACGAATTCCAGGCCGTTCAGATGGTTCCTTTGGTGATCGGCCCGCAGCTCTTCCTCTCCGGAATTTTCGTTCCGACGGCGGCGATGCCCCGAGCACTCCAGTGGTTCTCAGATAGCCTGCCCTTGACCTACGCGGTGAAGGCACAACAACATCTCGCTGTGGAAAACAGCGTTTACTCAGGCTTTGGAACGGACATGCTGATTCTCTCGGGATTTTCACTAGGCGGCCTGGTTATGGCCGCGCTGTTCATGCAGCGACGGACCTGACACTGGGTGATGCACGATCCGGAAGCTAGAATCTTGGGGATGGGGAAGAGCAGCGCACGCAACCGAATACTCGCATCAGCGAGTAGCCTCTTCGCGGCCCGCGGATATCGTGGCACGACGCTGCGTGCCGTGGCTACGGGGGCCGGGTGCGACGTCGCCCTCATCCCGCATTACTTCGGTAACAAGGAGGGACTGTTCCGGGCAGTGATCCAGTTCCCGGAGGACCCGGGAGATGTTCACTCCGTGCTTGTTTCAGTTCCTTTCGACGAACTCGGCCCAGCACTGGTCAAGGAAATCATCGGCCTGTGGGAATCGCCCGTCGCTGACCAACTGCTCGCAATGGCTCGGGGTGCTCTCGAGGATCCCGCCCCTTTCTCCGAATACCTCACGTCCGTTCTGTGGGCACCAGTTCGCGCAAGGCTGACGGAGAAGGGCATCGACCGTACTGAAACCGAGCGACGGATCGCCTTCTCCCAGGCGCAGTTGGCGGGGATCATCGTGACCCGCTACCTACTACGTCTGCCTGCCGCGCGGGAATTATCCACCGTTGACCTCATTGAGTCACTCGGCCCTGTCGTACAGGGTTTCCTCGACGGCAGCTGATTCGCGGCATCAGGAGCGGCGTCCGTACTCACCTACTGCATAGGCGACACCGGCCATGCGTGCGGTTCGGAGATGCGAGAGCAGCTGGGTCAGCTCCGCGTCATGACTGTGGTCACCGGCTTCGGTCACGACGCTCTCGATGATCGCGGCCACCCGGTCCGCCCGGGCGAAGAGCCTGGCTGCGCGGGGCGCGACAGAATCGGGGAGTCCAGGACCCGAATAAAAATCGTCCAGCCGACCCACCGTCAATCGTGGAGCGGGCAGTGGGCTCCGTCTGAATCCCCGTGCCTCGATCAGCTCCGCGGCACGTGCGGTCGCCCCGGCGAGCATCCGGTCGGCGTCACCCGGTCCGAGATGATCGGACGCCGGTACCCGTCCGCGTTCCGTGTACCACCGCCACTCGACCGCCCTTGCGGGATCACCGAGGCCGGAGTCGGGAAGCAGAACATGGTTGATCTCTGGATCCGGGTCACGGACCACCAGAGCACTGAGTCCGAGTGCGCGCGCCGCTTCGGCCGCCGGGGACCCCGCGCTGAGCCCCGGGACCTGACCAGGGCCCCCAAACACGAGCCGGAGCACGGGTTCCCCGGGGGCGAGGCACGGAAGAACGGGAGCGGTGGTCTCGCGTAGACGACGCAGCAGCTCGATCAACTCACCGACGCGCGTGGCCCCGGACCCGTCCTGCGCGATGGAGACGAGGGCGTGTCGGGCCCCGTACTCACAGAATGCGTCGAGGAGGTCGTCATAGCTGACCCTGCCGTAGAGCCAACCGGCGAGCCAGACGGCGGTGTTTTGGAGGGGTGAGTACACCAGTGCGCGGAAATCCATGGTTGCCAGAGTTTAGCCGATAGAGTGAAGTCCCATGAGCTTCCGTGACCCCTACTCCGGAGACATCCTCTCCGGCCACGCCCGTCGCCGTAAACCGGAATACCCCGAGATTCCTGCGGAACCCGGGCTGGTCGTGGAGGTGATCGCAGATGGGTTCGTCGGGGCCGTCACTGGCTTCGAGCGCACCTACGATGGTGATTTCATCCGCCTCGAGGACCGGTACGGCGGGGAGCGGTTGTTCAAGCTGAGACACGGTGCGTTCCTTCTGGAAGGGCAGCGGGTGACACTCACCCGGTATGTCCCGAAGACCGGACTCCAACGTTCGAACTCGGGCTCCCGAAAGGTAGGAAACGTCACCGCCAAGGTCGCGGCGCCATCGCGGATCTGGGTCGAGGGTATCCATGACGCGGCGATCGTCGAGAAGGTGTGGGGCCACGACCTGCGCGTCGAGGGAGTTGTCGTCGAGTACCTTGAGGGCCTGGACAACCTCCCGGAGCGTCTCGACGAGTTCCGACCAGGTCCTGGTCGGCGGGTCGGTGTGCTTGCGGACCATCTCGTCGAGGGGTCCAAGGAAACCAGACTCACCCGATCCCTGGGGCCCGATGTCCTGGTTACTGGGCATCCTTTCATTGATATCTGGGCGGCGGTGAAACCAGAGAAACTCGGGATGCGGTTCTGGCCGGAGATTCCCCGGGGAGAGGACTGGAAGACCGGCATCTGCTCGCGCCTGAAGTGGGGGACACCCCGTGAAGGGTGGAACAGGGTGTACAGTGCCGTGGACAGCTACCGGGATCTCGACTCGACCTTGATTGGCGCCGTCGAGAGGCTCGTGGATTTTGTCACCATTCCGGGCGTTGATAAGCGGGATCTGGTCTGATTCTGGGCCCGGGGCAACAGAATATGTTCAGGTAGGGTGAAATCGTGGGTGCACTTGTTTGGTTGATAGTTGCGATACTGCTGGCAGCCCTTGAACTGCTGGCAGGTGATTTCACCCTGCTGTTGCTTGGCGGAGCTGCCCTCGCCGCAGCCGGCGTCGGGGTTTTCGATGTGCCTGTGTGGATGGAAATCGCGGCCTTCGCCTTGTCTTCCATCGGTCTCCTCGTCTTCGTCCGACCGGTGCTCCGCCGCCGAACCCGTTCCGCAGGCGTACTCGATACTTCGCCACAGGCACTGATAGGTACCTCCGCGACGGTTCTCGAGGACGTTGATGGTCACAGCGGGCAAATCCGGCTCGGCGGCGACATCTGGTCCGCTCGAAGCCTCGACCCCACACACAGATTCACCCCGGGAGACCGAGTGAATATCATCAAGATCGACGGTGCAATCGCCGTCGTCTGGAAGGAGATCTGAGCATGCCCGAAGCCGCTCTGGTTCAACTTGTCCTGATGGCGTTGATCGTCATCCTCATCGGACTGGTGGTGTCGAAGTCACTGAAGCTCATCCCCGAGGGGGAAGCCGCTGTCATCGAACGGTTGGGATCCTATACCCGAACAGCACAGGGCCTGACGTTCCTGATTCCGTTCATCGACCGGGTCCGAGCGAAGATCGACACTCGTGAACGGGTCGTCAGTTTCCCGCCACAAGCCGTCATCACCAAGGACAATCTGACGGTGGACATTGATGTCGTGGTGACCTTCAAGATCAACGAACCGCATCTCGCGATCTATGGTGTGGACAACTACATTTACGGCGTCGAGCAGATCTCCGTCGCCACCCTCCGCGACGTCGTCGGTGGCATGGATCTCGAGGAGACCCTGACCTCCCGCGAGGTGATCAACCGACGGCTCCGCAGCGAACTGGACGGCGCGACGACGAAGTGGGGTCTGCGCATCGCCCGGGTCGAGCTCAAGGCGATCGATCCCCCGCCGTCCATCAAGCAGCCGATGGAGAAGCAGATGACCGCGGAGCGGGAGAAGCGGGCGATGATCCTCACCGCCGAGGGCCAGCGGGAGGCGTACATCAAGACCGCTGAAGGGCAGAAGCAGGCCCGGATCCTCGCCGCCGAGGGCGAAAAGCATGCCGCGATTCTTGCGGCTGAGGCCGAACGACAAGCGGAGATGCTCCGCGCCGAAGGTGACCGCGCCGCCAGTTTCCTCCGTGCCCAGGGTGAGGCGCGCTCGATCCAGAAGATCAACGCCGCCATCAAGGCCTCACAGTTGACTCCCGAGGTACTGGCGTACCAGTACCTCGACAAGCTGCCCAAGCTGGCAGAGGGTGACGCCAACAAGGTGTGGATGATTCCGAACCAGTTCGGCGATTCCTTGGAGCAGTTCGCGAGGGCGATGGCGAACAAGGACGAGGAAGGTATCTTCCGCTTCGAGCCGGCCGACGTCGATGAGCGGACCCGGGAGATCGCCGAGGACGAGGACACCGAGGGATGGTTCTCCACCGAGTCCGATCCGGAGATCGCGGCAGCGGTCGCAGCTGCGAACGCCGTCGCAAACAAGCCGGTCGACCCCTCACCGCACGAGATCAAGAGGAACCCGACACCTGAGCCGGAGGTTCCGATTCCACCGCTGACCGCGCACCCGGCACCCGGGGGACCCGCGGTTCCGACAGCGGGCGGACCTGATTCGGACCGGGAGAAAACCGACTGACAGCACGACCAAAGGCCCCAGCTCCACGGATCAATCCATGTCGCTGGGGTCTTTCGCGGCGCTTCTGCCTCATCGATACGCGTGGCTGCGTCAGAGGGTGTGGCCGGACCCGCAGTCCGCTTTGCGAAGGAGCCCGACAGCGAGTTTCCACCCGGCAGTTTCCGCCGACCAACCCGCTGCCGCGAGACGTTGGGACATGGCCTGTTTGGAGATGCCAAGTTCCGCAGCCGCCTCGTTCTGGTTCATCCCGCCCCGCATCAGCTGTGTCGCTTCACGACCCTCGGTCGTCCGTTTCGCCAGTACGTGGGCCAGTAATGCGAAGACAGCCACTATGTCGCCCATGTCATCATTACTCCGCGAGCACACCCGCACCACACCAGTGCGGCACCGGCGACCGATGGCGGTGGTTGCGAGTTTGCGGACCTCACCGGGGTCCGCATCCGCGCCCGGAGCGATACCGATCCCGATCGCCCAGTCACCGGCGGAGAGCAGAGCCATCGTGGTGTCGGTGACGGCCTCGGCGGAATCGATCACCGCGCAGATGTCCTCGACTCCGAGCAGTTCGAACTTTCCGACCCCATTGAGCGTCGACAGTGCCTCGGCGGAGCGCCGGACCAAATCAGCCCGACGGCGCTCCCGACCGCGGTAGCGCGCGTGGAGTGCGAACATCTTTTCTCCCGTTCTTCAATGTCTGCAGGCCATCTGGCGGCCGGATCAGTGACACCAAGAGCTAAGTCTACGCTCAGGGCTTGACCACCGTCGGGTTTTCCTGTTTCCGATGGCACGTGGATAGCTTGACGCGGATCCGGGAGATCGCCTACACGCCGGGTTTCGGTGTGGCACCTAGCGGAGTTTGCCGGTCACCGGAATCCTCGAATCCAGGATTAGCCCGCTGACTCCCACCAGCGTCAGGATCACGGTGATGACCACGACCGCGGGATTAGCCTGTCCGGCCAGTGCGTCCCCGAGGATCACCGTCACGGTGGTTCCGGGCGCCGAACCGAGGAGAGTGGCCACGGTGAATGCCGACAGCGGTACCTGCGTCAGGGCCGCGGTGTAGTTGAGCACCGAGAACGGCACCGCCGCAATCATGCGCAGCGACGCCACCGCCAACCAGCCTCGTTCCCTGAGGCGCGCGTTGATCCCAACAACAGTGGGATGGGTGAGACGTGGTCTGATCCAGTCCCCGAGAAGTGTCCGCACGATCGACAGGGACAGTGCCGCTGACGTGGTGGTCGCAGTCACCGCAATGAGGATACCCAGTGCGGGTCCGAAGAGAATACCGCTGGCCAGCGTCAGAATCGTTCGCGGTACAGGGAACTGTGTAATGACTACGTATCCGGTGAAGAAAACGAGAGGGAACCACCCTCCGGCATCCTCGGACCACGCCCGGAACCGCGCGATCCCGGGAACATCGACGTTGACGATCATGACCGCAGTAGCCCCCACGAAAGCCATGATCGCCAGGCGCTTTAGCAGGGGAAGCGCGAGGAATCCGCGGAGCATCTGCGCCGCGCTGAGAGTAAAGGCATGGAGCGCCTGTTGCCCTCTGTTTCGAAATCCGATCACCGTTCCCAGTTTACGGGTCCGCATCACGTCGCGATGGTGGGTAGGCCGATGACACACGATCCACGTATCGCGGCGAAATCTCCCACCCGAAGGGGGGTGAGGTGTTTATCGAATTGACTCATGGGGTGCGGTGACACCGGTTAGACTCAAATACTGCCGTGAAGGCAGCCACGACGACCGATGGACAGGATGTTCTCACCGTGACCACTACACAAAATGACCGTGAGCACCTACAGGAAGCCCCGGTGGAGTCCCCGGGGCTTCCCGATGACTTCAGTCAGCGCCAGGATGCCTGGTACAAATCAGTCGCCGGCGTCTTCGCCCGGGTACAGCGCAAGGACGTCGCCGATGTGCCGCTCGATGTGTGGAAGAAGCTCATCAAGACCACCTACGACGGGATCGACGTCCGACCGCTCTACACCCGTGCCGATGAATTCTCCGAGGCCGCGGCACCTGGCGTGTTCCCGTTTACCCGGGGCAACGAGGTCAAGGACGCCCAGCGCGCGGGGTGGGGGGTCACGGAGACATTCGGACGGGACGCCGTCGAGAATGCCGCCGCCGTCAACAAGCAGATTCTGCACGCGCTATACAACGGGACCACGGACGTCGTTCTTGATCTCACCGGAGAGCTGACCGCGTCCGATCTCGGGGACCTGCTGAGTGGTGTCCTGCTCGATCTGGTTCCGCTGCGGCTGACTGCGGGTGTGGACACCCCCGCCGCAGCCCGTGAGCTCTACAAGCTGGCGGGGGTGGCGGACAATCCAGACAAGATCACCCTTGAGTTGTCCTGCGCCCCACTGACCGCTTCCGTGGATGCCACCGCTTCCGTGGACCTCCCGACGGCCCTCGAACTCGCGGTTGAGGCGTCCGCGCGTCCCGGTGACGTCCGTGCGCTCCTCGTTGACGGTGTCGCCTTCAGCAACCAGGGCGCGACCGACGCCCAGGAGATCGGCTTCGCGTTGGCGACCGGCGTCGAGTACCTCCGCGCGCTCGTCGACGCCGGACTCGACACCGCCGCTGCCCTGCGTCAGATCTCTTTCAGGTTCGCCGCGACGGATGATCAGTTCGCCCAGATCGCCAAGTTCCGGGCGGCCCGCCAGCTGTGGGCCCGGGTCGCCGAGGTCGTCGGTCACGCGGAGGCCGGGGGAGCACCCCAGCACGCGATGACGGCTCCGGTGATGTTCAGCCAGCGTGATCCGTGGGTGAACATGCTCCGCAGCACCGTCGCTGCATTCGCCGCCGGCGTCGGTGGCGCGACCGACGTCGAGGTCCTGCCCTTCGACGCGGCTGTCAAGGGAGGCCTGCAGGGAACCTCGAGGTCCTTCGCACACCGGATCGCACGTAACACCAACCTCCTGCTCCTCGAGGAGTCACACCTCGGCTTCGTCGTGGATCCCGGCGGCGGATCCTACTTCATCGAGGACCTCACCCGGGAGCTCGCCGATGCGGCGTGGTCCATCTTCACCGGTGTCGAGGCAGACGGTGGGTTCCGCAGCTACCACGAGTCCGGCGCCCTGCAGGCGGCTCTCGATGAGTCCTACGAGACCGTCCGAGCCGATGTGGCACACCGGAGGAAGCAGATCACGGGTATCAACGAGTTCCCGAACCTCGCCGAGAAGCCACTTCCGGCCGACCGCCGGGTGGAGCCCGCCGGTGTTCGCCGGTGGGCCGCTGAGTTCGAGGCGCTGCGCAACCGGTCCGATGCATTCCTCGAGGAACACGGCGAGCGACCGCGTGCGGTGCTCATCCCGATCGGCCCGCTGGCCAAGCACAACGTGCGGACGGGCTTCGCGACGAACCTCCTCGCCTCCGGCGGGATCGAGGTCGTCAACCCCGGTCAGCTCGTCCCCGGAACCGACGAGTTCAAAGACGCAGTGAAGGACGCTAAGATCGCCGTTCTCTGCGGTGCGGATCCGGAGTACACCGCAACCGGCGCCGAGGCCGTTCAGGCGGCCCGTGCCGCCGGGGTCGGCACCCTGCTGGTGGCCGGTTCCCCGAAGTCCTTCACCGAGGCGGAGGACACCCCCGATGACTACCTCAACATGACCATTGACGCCGCGGCCACCCTGGCCGGCCTGCTCGAGACGCTGGGAGCGTGACGAACACCATGAGCACCATCCCGAATTTCCACGACATCCCACGTACCACCGGCGAGGCCCCGTCGTCCGTCGATGATCCCGGCAAAGCCGCGGACCAGATCTGGGCAACGCCCGAGGGCATCGACGTCAAGCGTGTCTACACCCGTTCCGACAGGGACGCCGCCACCATCGGTGACGGAGAGCGGCCGCCGCATCCGCTGGACACCTTCCCGGGCACCCCGCCCTACATGCGTGGCCCGTACCCGACCATGTACACCAACCAGCCGTGGACGATCCGCCAGTACGCCGGTTTCTCCACCGCAGCGGAGTCCAACGCGTTCTACCGGCGGAACCTCGCGGCAGGGCAGAAGGGCCTCTCGGTCGCCTTCGACCTGGCCACCCACCGCGGCTACGACTCCGACAACGAGCGGGTCCTCGGTGACGTCGGTATGGCCGGCGTCGCCATCGACTCCATCCTCGACATGCGCCAGCTGTTCGAGGGAATCGACCTTGGCGCGGTGTCCGTCTCGATGACCATGAACGGCGCCGTCCTGCCGATTCTCGCCCTCTACATCGTCGCGGCCGAGGAGCAGGGCGTCGGCCCGGAGCAGCTCGCGGGGACCATCCAGAACGACATCCTCAAGGAGTTCATGGTCCGCAACACCTACATCTATCCGCCGAAGCCCTCGATGCGGATCATCTCCAACATCTTCGAGTACACGTCGCTGAAGATGCCGCGGTTCAACTCGATCTCAATCTCGGGCTACCACATCCAGGAGGCCGGAGCGACAGCCGATCTCGAACTCGCGTACACCCTCGCCGACGGCGTCGAGTACATCCGTGCCGGTAAGGACGTTGGTCTCGACGTGGACAAGTTCGCCCCCCGGCTGTCCTTCTTCTGGGGCATCTCCATGTACACCTTCATGGAGATCGCGAAGCTCCGTGCCGGCAGACTCCTCTGGAGCGAGCTGGTCGGCGGTTTCGAACCCAAGAACAAGAAGAGCCAGAGCCTGCGCACCCACTCGCAGACCTCGGGCTGGTCGCTGACCGCGCAGGACGTGTTCAACAACGTTCCGCGTACCTGCATCGAGGCCATGGCTGCGACCCAGGGGCACACCCAGTCGCTGCACACCAACGCGCTGGACGAGGCACTCGCGCTGCCGACCGATTTCTCCGCGCGCATCGCCCGTAACACCCAGCTGCTTCTGCAGCAAGAGTCCGGAACCGTCCGCCCGGTGGACCCGTGGGCGGGTTCCTACTACATCGAGTGGCTGACCAACGAACTCGCGAACCGTGCCCGGGCACACATCGAGGAGGTCGAAGCCGCAGGCGGCATGGCACAGGCCACGGCTGAGGGCATCCCGAAGCTCCGCATCGAGGAGTCCGCGGCCCGTACCCAGGCCCGCATCGACTCCGGACGTCAGGCACTCATCGGTGTCAACAAGTACATCGTCGAGGAGGATGAGGAAATCGAGGTCCTCAAGGTCGACAACACGAAGGTGCGTCAGGAGCAGCTCGAGAAGCTCGACCGGCTCCGCGCGGAACGGGACAATGAGGCCGTCCAGGTGGCGCTGGACAAGCTCACCGAGGCCTGCCGGATGGAATCGAAGGAGGCCGGCGACCTCGAGCACAACCTCCTGAAGCTCGCCGTCGACTGCGCCCGCGCCCAGGCGACGGTCGGCGAGATCTCCTACGCCATGGAGAAGGTCTTCGGCCGGCACGAGGCTGAGATCCGCACCCTATCCGGCGTGTACAAGGACGAGGTCGGAAAGGAAGGTGCTGTGAGCAACGTTCAGCGCGCGATCGCGATGGCCGATGCATTCGAGGCCGAGGAGGGGCGTCGTCCGCGTATCTTCATCGCGAAGATGGGGCAGGACGGACACGATCGTGGCCAGAAGGTCGTGGCCTCCGCCTACGCGGATCTCGGAATGGACGTCGACGTCGGACCTTTGTTCCAGACGCCAGCTGAAGCTGCCCGCGCCGCTGTCGACGCCGACGTGCACGTTGTCGGCGTGTCCTCCCTGGCAGCCGGGCACCTCACCCTGGTGCCTGCGCTGAAGGAGGAGTTGGCGAAGCTCGGACGTGAGGACATCATGATCATCGTTGGCGGGGTCATCCCTCCGGGCGATTTCCAGGATCTCTATGATTTCGGCGCCGCCGCGATCTACCCGCCCGGCACCGTCATCGCGGATTCCGCCATCGACATGATCACGAAGCTATCCGCGAACCTCGGCTTCGACCTGGACCTTCCGGACGACCTGCAGGCCGAGGCCGAGGCGTCCGAGGGCTCCTACGGCACGCCGGTCGAGGCGTAGAGAGGTCCAGGGGAAGATGAGCATCGACGATGAGTTCCTCGAGCACCACCTCGGTTCGCTCACGACGACCGCTGGGACCGATCTCGGTTCCGCGACGGCGGTAGCCCCGGAGGTGGTGCGTCGTGCCCGTCGTCGGATTGATGTCGACGAGCTCTTCGAGGCTGTCCGGAACCGGGACAGGACCCGGATCTCTCGGGCGATCACGCTCCTCGAATCAACGGCTCCCGCACACCGAGTCCTGGCCCAGGAACTCCTCGTGCGTCTGCTCCCGTTCTCAGGCGATGCGCTACGGGTGGGGATCACCGGCGTTCCAGGCGTGGGGAAGTCGACGTTCATCGAGGCTCTCGGGATGAAGCTCATCGGGGAGGGACACCGGGTGGCGGTCCTCGCCATCGACCCATCCTCGACGAGGACCAGGGGGTCGATCCTCGGGGACAAGACCCGCATGTCGAAGCTCTCCATCCAGGATGACGCGTTCATTCGGCCCTCACCATCGGCGGGCACCCTCGGGGGAGTGGCCAAGGCGACCCGGGAATCTATGGTTGTCTTCGAGGCCGCTGGTTTCGACATCATCCTCGTCGAGACGGTCGGCGTGGGACAGTCGGAGGTCGCGGTGTCGAATATGGTCGACTGTTTCACCTTCCTCGCTCTCGCCGGCGCAGGAGACCAGCTCCAGGGCATCAAAAAGGGTGTCCTCGAGATGGCGGATCTCGTGGCCATCAACAAGGCGGACGGACCGAATACGAAGACGGCGAAGCGGGCGGCCCGTGAACTGGCCGCCGCGCTCCGCATGGTCAGGAGCGAGGACGCCGTCTGGCATCCGCCGACCATGACGATGTCGGCGGTCGAGGGTGAGGGCGTCGACAAGTTCTGGGACACCGTGCAGGAACACCATGAGGCGATGCTCAAGTGCGGGAAATTCGAGGAGAACCGGAGGGAACAGCAGGTCGGCTGGATGTGGTCGATGGTGCACGAAACCCTGCTTCAGCGACTGAACACCAGCGGCCGGGTGAAAAAGACCCGGGCCTTCGTTGAGGACCAGCTTCGCCACGGACGGATCACCCCGACGCTCGCCGCGGAGAAGATTCTCGAGGCATTCGACGCCACGACAGGCCACTGAGGTTTGTCGTGTCGCGCTCGTGATTGGCTCTTAGCACAGGAGAAGCTAGTTCTGACATGGGGCAATGCAAAGGGCTCCCGAGGTGGGTACAGTGGGATCTGTAAACAGAATACCCTATAGATAATAGGAGACTCATATGTCTGACCTTCGTGCCGACCATGGTCCGAACCCGTATGTCCTCGACATCGAGAAGGCCACCAAGGACAACGACAACTTCCGCGACACCCTGTGGACCGGCAAGTTCCTCCAGATGACGGTGATGAGCATTCCCGCAGGTGGGGAGATCGGCGCCGAGGTCCATGACGACCATGACCAGTTCCTCCGCCTCGAAGCCGGAGAAGGCCACGTTATGATCGGCGACGACCCCGACAACCTGGACATCGACCAGACCGTCGAGGATGACTGGGCGGTCTTCGTTCCTGCAGGAAAGTGGCACAACGTCGTGAACGAGGGCTCCGAACCGCTCAAGGTTTACTCGATTTACGCGGCTCCGGATCACGTCAGGGGAACGATCCACGCAACTAAGGAAGACGCAGACAACGATCCGAACGAGCAGCACGACGACTGATCGATCGTCGCGTCCCGCAGTCAGGCGGCTCCCCACCGGGTTAACGGGCGGAGAGCCGCTTTTTCTTTATGAACCCGTCCCTTCCTGTCGGTCTGCGCACGTCACGACGGCCCCGGGGCGAGAGGTTGATTCCGGTTCCCCACCCTTAGGGGTGGTATCCAGTCAGTCTCCGGCTGTTCCTCTAGCAAGGCCAGGGAAAAAAGACCTATTCTGGGGGTATCGACCGGACCCGTCCGGGGTACCACCCCCGCTCCGGTCCACGACCCGCCGGTCGGCGGGTCGTGAGGCAACAACCCGAGAGGAAACGCAGTTATGCAGCGGAATTGGAAGGGACTCGTCTTCATCGTCACTAGTCTGGACGGCTTCATCGCCCGACCAGACGGTGATGTCAGCTGGCTCCTGGATCAGGATCACGGCATCGAGCACCCGGTCAATCATGCCCCCGGTGTCGCCGGAGATTTCTCGCGGGTTTTCGGGGAGACCGATGCCGTTGTCATCAGTCGTCCAGCGTTCGACAAGTTGAATGACCTGCCTGAGTGGCCGTACCCCGGTAAGGATGTGATCGTGATGACGTCCCGGGAGTCCTTCTCGGACGAGAGAGCCACGGTGGCGCGTGACCTCGATGAGGTGGTGTCCCTGATCGCCGATCGGGGATACAGGGGCGTATTCATCGACAGCGCGGGAAAAATCCGGCAGTTCCTGGAGCGTGGTCTGGTTGACGAGTTGACCGTGACCACCGTCCCCCTGGTCCTCGGGGACGGTATCCCGTTGTTCGGCGGAGTGAACTGCGATATTCCTCTCCGGCTCATCGGTGCCGGTACAACCCGGGAGGGCTACGTTCACGCCAGCTACGAAGTCCTGCCTCCGATCCCACACAATCACCCGCATGATGCAACCCAGTCCTACACGCCGAACGTCAAGCGGCCACACATCGACTGATGTGGGAGCGCCTTCACCACGCGCTAGGAACGTAGTTCTTCAGGAAGCATCCGTAGAGGTCCACGCCGTTCTCACCTTGAACGATGGGGTCGTACACCCGGGCCGCTCCGTCGACGAGATCAAGCGGGGCGTGGAACCCTTCGTCGGCGAGCCGGACCTTCGTCGTGTGCGGCCGTTCGTCGGTGATCCAGCCAGTGTCGACGGCGGTCATCAGGATGCCGTGCTCGGCGAGTTCCCCTGCGGCCGTCCGAGTCAACATGTTCAGTGCGGCCTTCGCCATGTTGGTGTGCGGATGCCCGGGCCCCTTGTACCCCCGACCGAAGATACCCTCCATCGCGGAGACGTTGACGATGTATCTGCGCCGCGCAGGCGAAGCCTCCATCGCCGGGCGCAGCCGGTCGATGAGGATGAACGGCGCCGTGGCGTTGCACAGCTGGACCTCGAGCATCTCCAGGGGGTCGACTTGTCCGATGCGCGCCACCCACGAGTTATGGCTGACTTCATCGGGCACTAGGCCACCCGCGTCGATGGCTGTTCCGTCAGTGACCCGATCCATCGCGGCGGAGCCACCCGTCATCGCCAGTGCGGCGAGACGGGAGGCGTGAGCCTGGGCGGCGGCGGCCACCGTATCGATCATACGGCCACCATCAGCACCGAGCGATGCGACCGCGGCGTCCCCGTCTGTGCCCGCGCCGGTGAGGGTCGCTGGGTGGAGTCCTGAGGTCGACCCCAGGGAGAACACTTCGACCTCCTGCTCGACACCCTCGAGCGGTGCGGACTCGGCATCGACGAGGCCCGAGTAGGCGCCAGGAGAGCGCCGAACGGTCTGCGCGGCATTGTTGATCAGGATGTCGAGAGGTCCCGCCGCAGCGACGGAATCGGCAAGGCTGATGACCTGCGCCGGGTCCCTCAGATCGACGCCGATGACGTGGAGCCGGTGGATCCACTCGGGGGAGTCGGCGACCGCGGTGAACCGACGAACCGCATCCCTCGGGAAACGCGTGGTGATTGTCAGGTCCGCGCCATCGCGGAGGAGTTTGAGCGCGATGTACATGCCGATCTTTGCACGCCCACCGGTGAGCAGCGCTCTCCGACCAGAGAGATTCACGCGGGCCTCCCGGCGTCGTCGGTTGTCCGCGGCGCAATCTGGGCACAGCTGGTGGTGGAACGAGTCCACCAGTGTGTAGGGCTGTTTGCACACGTAACAGTTCTGGGCACGCTGAAGACGCCCTGCGAAGCCGTGTGGGGTAGCCACCGCACCGGGTTCGAGTTGAGCGGTGGCACCCTCGGCGGGAGTGATGAGAAGCCCGGAGGTCTCGTCGTCGATGCGCCGGGGATTCGCCGTAGCGGTGGCATGCAGGACCGCTTCATCGGCGCGTTTCTGGCGCTCCCGGGCAGCGAGTTTGCGCGATCTCTTGACCTGTTTGAACAGTCCTGCGACCGCCCGCTGGATGCGGACCGAATCCGGGTGGTCGGGATCGAGGCGACCGGCTTCCTCGATAACCTCGAGACACACCTCGAGGTTGTCTGGCGCTATGGACACTGACTTGAATCCTTCCGTCTGCGGACCACATGCCGGACCTGGAGCATCGTTCTGATACTCGGGGGTCCGGGCAACGGGTGTGTGCGGCTCCGGAAGACTCTACCCGGTCACTCAGACGTCAGAGGAACTCAGTTCAGGAAGGGCTGCAGCGAGATCCAGGTGAGTTCCGGTGTCGTGGTAGCCCCGGCTACGGCCGGGTTGTAGAAGCCGAACACGGCGGGCTTTCCTCCCGACTCGATGGGGATCTCCCACGTCTGTTCGGTAGTGGTACCGACGCGCCACTTGGCGGGACATGTCAGATCATCGACCAGCGCACCGATGTCGTCGAGCTGGGTGGCGGGATCTGCGCCCGGGTTCGCCGCGAGACCAGGGACATCATCCAAGTCCATCACGGGGGCATTGGCGTACCCCTGAGCATCCTGAATGACGACGATCGGTTTAGTTCCGCACTCCTCGCCTGTTAATCCACCCCGGGTGTTCCGGACTCTAGTCTTGATGACAGCAACAGGTCCGGACGTGTCCTTGCGCAGCGACGCGCTGTCGATGGCGATGTCCACGCCCACACCGGAAACCGGTTGACCCGGACGGACTGTCTGAACGTTGCTCGGAGTGAAGCCCACGGAACCACCGTCATCGGGTCTGACGAGGGCGTCGCCGGCTCCACCCGCACCCGGCATCGGGGCAACCGTACCGGACGAAAAGGTCTGTTGCGTCGGTGAGGTCGGGGACGGCGTCGTTGAGCTATCTCCGATCTGCCGGAGTAAACCTGGTGAGACGCAACCGGAACACAGGACTGTCACTGTGGCGGTCGCGATCGAGATGGCGACTGTTCTATGGAGCATTGTTATCCTCGCGTATCTCGGGATTCGGTCTGTGCACCCATGTGTGCACAGATAAAGAATAATCGCCTGAATCGTAACGTATTCAGCTCATACAGTGGACTCTTGTCGCGGAAAACACCCCTCATCCCTCGGACGTGTCATCGCCGGTCGGGACACCGCACCCTGCGTCACAACCGTTGGCTAACACGTCGCTAACACTGCTTTCTAGAGGGACGAAAAACCCGAGGAACACGGCAGTGTTCCTCGGGTTTTTAACTGTGTCCGGAGGGGGACTTGAACCCCCACGTCCGTTAATAGGACACTAGCACCTCAAGCTAGCGCGTCTGCCATTCCGCCACCCGGACTTGAGTGGATGTATCTTTTTGTTTTCCAGCCTCCCCGGCTGGACACTCGCATACTTTAGCCCGAAATGATCGACGGGATCAAATCCCCAGTACAGAGTGGCTTTCGGATCCTGCACAGTGGCTTCACTGCTGGCGGCCCGGCCACTGACCCCATCGGTGTATCGTCATCTCATGCCCACGATCCATCTGAACCGGGCCCGCCAACGCTCCTGGTCCTGGTTCGTCCCTACCGAACCTCCCGCCGAGAACCCGTTCCACGGCAGGACCGGGAGAATGTCTCCGTTCCGGACGACGCTCTCGGCACTGCTCAACCATCCGCGGATCGTGCTGCTCGTCATATCGATGACACTGGTGTCCGAGGCATGCGGTATCGCGTTGTCCCGGATTGCGGGATGGTCGACCGGCGCTGTCATTGACACCGGGCACACGGTTGCGCTGCTCGGCACCGTCTCCCTCATCCTCGTGTTGCAGGGGATCGGCTTCTGGAGCGAGGCGGCGAAGATCGGCCTCAACGACATGTCCATCGCCCGGATGGTCCACGGTCTCCGGCTGGAACTTACCCAGAATCTGATGGTTCTCGAAGCCCACACACTGACGCCAGGCACGGTTCTCACCACGGTGGACGAGGATACGTCGGCCCTCGCGGAGGTCAAGCAGTCCTTTGATTTCACACTGTCCCTCTTCTTCTATCTAACAGGTTCGGCACTGGTGATCGCCGCAGTCGACTGGCGCCTCGCTGTAGGCGTCGTCGGCGGCGGAGTCTGCACCGCGCTCGTCGCGGCTGCCACCGCCGGTCCGTTGACCCGGGTCGCGGAGGCACGTCGCGCGGCTGAGTCTCGGTCTGTCTCACTCGCAACGGATTTCGCCCAGGGGTCACGAATTATTAAGGGGCTCGGGGCTGTGGAGACCAGTCAGGCGCGTTTCGATGCCGCGGCGGGAGACGCACTGACGGTGATGCTCCGTGAGGTGCGCATCGGCGTGTTCATGACGATCATCCGGCAGGCGGTTCCCGCCGTGTTCGGGTTTGGTCTCGTCATCGGGGCGGCACTGCTCGCCTTCGAAGGGCGGATAACCCCGGGAGAGTTCCTCACGGTCGTTCTGCTCGCACCCCCTGCGCTCACCGTCACCGGGTTCTCCCTGGGATTCTTTATCGACGTCTGGTCGAGGGCACAAGCGTCTGCGGGCCGGATCGGCAGGTTCGCTGCCGCACTGACTTCCCCGGAAAGGATCTCAGCGGAGACCTCACCAGCGGTCCCGGAGAGGGGACTCACGGTGTGGGCTCCGGTGACCCCGGAAGGTCGCCGTGCCGCGGCAGAGGAGGCCCGGAAGCTGGCAGTTGTGCCCGGCGTCCTCGCCCCACCGCACGGGGTGAACATCTTCGAAGGTACGCTCCGCGAGAATATCGACCCGACCGGTGAACTATCCACCGGTCGGGTCCGTGCTGCCCTCGACGCAGCATGCTGCGGGGACATCGTCACCAGGCTTGGCGGGTACGGACCGGACGGTGATCTACCGGACGCCGCGATCGGGGAGGCAGGTCTCAATCTCTCCGGTGGACAGCGTCAGCGCGTCGCTCTGGCCCGGGCCCTCGCGGCCGACGCCGAGATCCTGCTCCTCGATGAACCGACGACCGGTTTGGACGCCGTCACCCTTGACGACGTGGCCCGGGCGGTGACGAGGTTGCGCGGAGCGCGCCCGACGGTGATCATCACCGCCGGGCGGGCGTGGCGAGCCGTCGCAGACCGTGTTCTCACCGATGCAGAGCTCCTCCGATGACGACCTCGCTCTCCGGCGACCGCCGGCATCACGACGCTCTGGCCCCTGCATCCGTGCGGGACATCGGTCGGTGTATCCGCTCGCTGCCCAGCTTTCCGGGGGCCGGTTGGTGGCTCCTCACTGCGGCGGTGTTCGTACTCAATCTAGGGTCGATGACCGGTTCCTCGACGCTCCTCGGGAGATCCGTCGATCTCATCTCCGGCCTCGCCGTACCCGGTTTCGGTTCCGGTCGCGACGGATTCACCTCACTTCTCGTCGCCGTTGGGATCCTCATGTTCCTCGAGTTGATCACCCGTCCCGCCGCGGCCTACCTGATATTCTCCGCTACCCGGAGACTCACGGTCGATCTCCGGCGCCGATGTCTGGCGGCGACCCTTGAGGCGCCGATCCCGGACGTCCTCGAACTCGGTACCGGAAACGTGATGACCCGACTCACCAAGGACATCGACACGGCGTACCGTGCTGTGCAGAGCATCGGCACCCGCTTCATAGTGACTACCCTGATGTTCCCGTTCACCTTCGTCGCGCTCACCCTGATCTCGCCTTGGTACCTGCTGCTCTTGATCCTTCTCCCGGCCATCTTCGCCGTTCCCGTGAAGCGGACCCTGAACGGGCTGCCTGCCGCGACCAATGCGCTATCCACCGCGCAAGCGCGTCGCAACAACATGTTGCTCGACACGATCCGGGGCATGCCGACCATCCGGGCCTTCGGCGTCCGGGCGTGGGCGACCGAACGTCTGGAGCGCAACTCCTGGGACGCGGTGCAGCGGGAGGCGGACCGGATCCCACTGTTCCTCCGGCTCATCGGAACCGGATACCTCGCTTACGGTCTCTTGCTCGCCAGCGCGATCGCGATGTCGACCCACCTCGTCACACAGGACATGCTGACCACGGGAGAGGCCTCCGCGGCTGTCGTACTCGTCGTCAGACTGGAGATGCACGTCTTCAACGTGCTGGTCTTTACCGGGGAGATCCAGAATGCACTCACCGCGCTCGGCCGCGCGGTCTCACTGGCCCTGCTCTCTGACAACGCAGTCGACGCCCCAGTTCCCGGGGACTGCACCGGTTGCCCCGAGGTCAGAATTGAGAATGTTGGTTTCCGCTACCCCGGTGGCGCACCGATCATCGATGACCTGTCCCTGACCCTCGAGCCTGGGACGATGACTGCGCTTGTGGGGGCGTCGGGCGCCGGGAAGTCAACCCTCGCGGGGCTGATCGCGGGCCTTCAGCGACCGGCAACCGGGACCATCTCTATCGACGGGACCGACACCTCGACGGTCCCGGACACATGGACAGCCCGCCAGGTGGCCCTGATCAGCCAGGAGGTGCATCTATTCTCGGGAACGCTGCGGGAGGATCTCCGGATGGCCACTCCCGACGCGGACGATGCGACTCTCACTGCGGCTCTCTCCCGAGTAGGTCTCGCACCGGACAGCGCCGGCTGGCAACGGTGGCTACCCGATGGCCTCGACACCCGAATCGGCGCCGGGAACGATGACCTCGCACCTGAGATAGAGCAGCAGATATCGCTCGCCCGGATCGTGCTGATCGATCCCCCTGTCCTCATCATGGACGAGGCCACGAGTGAGGCCGGATCGGACAATGCGCGCAGCCTTGAGCAGGCCGCGCTGGCCGTGGCGCGGGGACGTACCTCACTGGTCGTAGCGCATCGCCTCGACCAGGCTGTCGTCGCTGACCGGATCATTCTTATGGACCGGGGCGCCGTGGTCGAAGACGGATCCCATCAGGAGTTGCTCGCGGCCGATGGCCGGTACGCTAACCTCCACGCGCGGTGGAGCGGGCCGCGTGACGGGAACTAAGTGAACCGCAGCACGACACCGTCTTACGAATTCTGTTACAAAGGGGAGCATGACCTCTTACGCAGACGATGCCCGTTTCCCCGGACCCGATCCCTACGCCCCGTTGAAGAACCTCCCGTCCTTCGCCCTGCGCTCCGATGACCTGGAAAACGGCGGTACCTTCGCCGAACGCCATCTCGGAGGAAACGATGTTTCTCCCCACCTCGCGTGGTCCGGGCTCCCCGAGGGCACCAAGTCGATAGCGGTTACCTGCTTCGACCCGGATGCCCCCACGGGGGCTGGGTTCTGGCACTGGGCGGTGCTGAATATTCCGGCCTCAGTCTCAGAGCTCGCGACCGGAGCCGGGGGTGCCACCGTCGAGGGTGTCCCCGAGGCCCTCAGTCTGGTGGGGGACAGCGGTACCCGCGGCTACTTCGGACCGCAGCCGCCGGAGGGACACGGACCGCACCGCTACTTGTTCGCGGTACATGCCGTGGACGTCGAGAAGCTCGACGTTCCGGAAGACGCGTCCCCGGCTATCCTCGGATTCAACCTGTATTTCCACAGCATCGGACGCGCGATTCTCTGGGGCTGGCACGAGAACGCGTGACAGTCAGCGCACCACGGGGTCCCCGCGAGTTGAGGCGGTAACGGCTAAGAAGGCTAGAGTCAGTAACCGTTATGACGAAAAATAATTCCGGCGACAACACTGAACCGCAGCCGGTAAAAGCGGTTCCCCCGGCACTGCGCGTGGGTGGTGCATTCATCGCACTCGCAATCGTTCTCGCCCTGTGGACATTCCTTGAGGTCGTCCTGAACGGTTGGCTGGCACCGTTCCATGTGACGACGCGCTTCCTGCTGATCTGCATCGCTGCGATCATCATCGGTGGTTCCGCCACCTCGGGTCGAACGCAGTACGTGACGATGGGGCGTGTGGTCACCCTCGGTATCGCGCTCGTTTTCATCGTTCTGAGTCGGGTGCTGCCGAACCACACCTACATGGTGATGGGGCAGTACTGGCTACCCTCTTACGCCATCGTCTCGCTGCTCGCAGGTCTGATCATCAAACGCCAGATGATCCCCGTGGCCTAGACCTCACCTAGTTGTCGATCCAGGCCAGGCCGCTACCGACCGCATCCGCGATACCGTCGAGCCCATGGGCCCGGATCTGGGCAGCGATCCCCTTGTGGATATCCCGGATCCACCAGGGACCTCCGTAGATGAAGCCCGTGTACCCCTGGAGCAATGCGGCACCCGCGGTGATCCGTTCCCACGCCTGCTCGGCGGTTTCAATACCGCCCGCACTGACGAGAACTAATTCATCACCGACGCGTTCGTGCAACCTGCGCAGGATCTCGAGGGAGCGTGCGGCAACTGGGGGGCCGGATACACCACCCGCGCCCATCTTCTCAACCTTCTCAGCGTCGGTGACCAGGCCTTCCCGGGAGATGGTCGTGTTCGTTGCGACGATACCCGCGAGTCCGAGCTCCACGGCGAGATCAGCTACTGCGTCAACATCCTTGTCACTGAGATCCGGTGCGATCTTCACCAGGACCGGAGTGTCCGCGACCTCCAAGACAGCCCTCAGGATCGGGCGGAGAGACTCCACCGCCTGCAGGTCCCGGAGTCCCGGTGTGTTAGGGGACGAGACGTTGACCACGAGGTAGTCCGCCAAGCGACCGAGCATCTTCGCCGACGTCCGGTAATCCTCGACCGCCTCCTCAGCGGGAACTACTTTCGTCTTGCCGATGTTGATGCCGATCACGTCGTTGAGCTTGCGTCGGTGCAGGTTCCGGGCGACCGCGGCGGCACCGTGGTTGTTGAAACCCATCCGGTTGAGGATCGCGCGGTCGGCCCGGAGCCGGAACAGGCGCGGCTGGGGATTCCCCGCCTGCGGCGAGGCGGTGACTGTTCCCAGTTCGGCGTATCCGAACCCGAGGGCACCCCAGGCGTCCGCGCAGGAGGCGTTCTTGTCGAAGCCCGCAGCGAGGCCGAGGGGTTGCGGGAATTCGACACCGAACACCTCCTGCCGAAGCACCGGATCGGACACCCCGAGGACACGCCCGAGCAACCGGTTGCTCCGCCCCATGCCGTGAAGCATCTGGAGACCATTCATGATGTAGTTGTGAATACGCTCGGGAGGAAGTGTGAACATGGCCCGTAGCGCGAGGTTGTACAGGGGCCGTGACGGCAGGTCGGACATGATTGATCCTCAAACTCGGTGAATCAGTAAAGAGTGCGTTGTGTACGTGGGGCGAGGAGTGATGACACCTCCGGGGCACCATCCTACGACGATCCGGGGCCAAAACCGCCCCGGGTCCGGTCAGGACGTAATGGTGTCCTCCAGGGCGCTGCCCCGGGTGGTGGCATCAACGATCTGGATGCCGTCGGAACCGACGGCAATCAGGTCTCCGGACCTCGTGATCCCGAGCCCCCGGATGTCGGCGGCGGAATGAAGCGAGCCGACGGCTACGGGTACGCCCTCCGCGACGGAATAAGCGGTGATCAGGTTGTCCGCTGTATCCGAGACCCACACGACCTGGTTCCCGCTGTCCCAGGTCAATGCCCAGGGACTCGCTCCGGCGGTAGCCATCTGGTGGAGCATGATGACCGGGCTCACGGTGTACACGAGCAGCTGCCCGCCCCGGGTGTCGGACGCGAACACCACCCCGGTTCCGGGCTCACCGACGGTCAGCCGACCCACCCCCAGACCAGCACGGAGCGCGGCGCCGGGTTTCGAGTTGGTCCAGTCAACGCCGCTGATCACGGTGTTCCCACGGTCGATCACGACTGCGCGGTCCGACTCCCCGGATACCGGTACCGTGATGAGCTGGTCCACGGAGTCCTTGATGGCGATCCTGGCATCAGTGTCGGATTCCCCGGATCCACCGGGTGAGATTACCAGGACATCGCCGTCACCGGACGCACCCGCCAGGATCCGGCCATCATCGGTCACTGCGGCCGCAGTGACCGGGGCCGACACCCGGATGGTCTCGGAGGACCCGGGGAAGTCGGCGTCGAAGAGTCGGATGATGCCACCATCCTCCTCGTCGGGGCATGCGAGGACGAACGTTGTTTCCCTCGCGGACAGTGGGCCACATCCGGCCGCGATATCGACGACCGCGTTGTCTCCGGCCTCGAACTGTTCCGGTGTGCCGATCCCGAGGTGCCCCCCGGACCGGACGGCCAGAACGTCACCGGCCGCGACGGCGAGATCCGTGAGTTCAGAGTCCGCGAGGACCCCGCCCGGACGGAAAACTCGACCGTCCGTGTAGTCGGCGGGCGGTGATTCGGCCACCGCCGCCTCGGTGAGCTGCGGCAACGACGATTCGTCGACGGGGGAAGGGGCGCTATTGCAGGCCGAGACCACGATGGCTGCAGCGGCGAGCGCGGCGATCAGGACAGGACGTGGGGTAGACACACACGGGACGTTACCAGAGCCCCCGGTTACGTCCCCGTCGCCGGGGCGCTGGGAGAAAGGCCAGTTCAACCACCGCCTTTGGAGTCAGGAACCTTAGAGAGAAACCTCGTCCAGTGCAGCCCTGATCGCCTTCGGCAATCCGGCAGCCAGTCCCCCCAAGACCTCCTCCAGTTGGGCTACGGTGCGTACCCCCATCACCGCGGAGGTCACGGCGCCTCGCCCCCTGAGCCACGCCACCGCTGCGGCGGCCGGCGGAATGTCGAGGCCCTCCGCAGCCGTACACAGTGCGTCAACCACCGTAACGCTCCGCGGAACCAGCAGCCCCTGCACCTCTGCGTCGTGTTTCGGTGACGCACCCCGAGAATCGGTGGGTATGCCCTGCCGGTATTTCCCGGTGAGTACCCCCTGCGCGAGTGGAGCCGCCGCGAAGAAACCGACCCCCAGGTGCTCCGCGGCGGGGAGGAGTTCCTCCTCTGACCGACGATCCAGGAGACTGTATCCGGCCTGCGCGGCGACGATCGTCCGGATTCCACCCGCGGCATGTGTGACCGCCAGCTGCCATCCGGAGTAACCGCGGACGCCGGCGTACCGGGATCGTCCGGTACGCACCGCCCAGTCCAGGGTCTCGGCGACTTCCTCCGGTGGTGTTCGGGGATCCCAGAAACCGACGCTCCACACATCAAGGTGGTCCGTTCCGAGGACTGCAAGGCTGCGGTCCAACTGGGCCATCAGAGCCCGCCGGGAGCAGTCGACCCGTCGCCCTAGGGGAAGGGTGGGGTCGACCCCCGACGAGGACGAGAGCACCAGTTGACCACGATCGACCGTGCGGCGCCGCAGCAGGTCACCGAGCAGCTTCTCCGCAACACCATCGGCATAGGCTGGGGAGGTATCGATCAGTGTTCCGCCCGCATCGACGAACGTGCGGAGAATTGCCCCGGTGTCTTCAGCCGGGGTTGCTTCCCCCCAGGTGGACACCCCGAGGCCCAGTTCCGAGACCCTCAGTCCGCTTGTACCCGCCGTATTTTCTCGCACGGGCACCACCCTAGCGGTCGGACAGAGTACGGTGTGGTGCGTGAGTCTGATGAGTTTCCTCGCCGGTCTGGTGCCCGGCCGTGCCCAAGCATCCCTGTCCGCCGCGGAGGCGTCCCTCCGCACCGCGAGCGACGTCCTGCCTCCACTGCATGCCACAGGTGCCGCCGACGGGTCGGTGGACCAGATGAGCTGGATCCAGACGGTGGTCCTCTCCGTGGTTCAGGGGCTGACCGAGTTTCTCCCGGTGAGTTCCTCCGGGCACCTGCGGATCGTCAGTTCGCTGTTCTTCGGACAGGACGCCGGCGCGTCCTTCACCGCCGTCGTGCAGCTCGGTACCGAAGCCGCAGTGCTCGTCTATTTCGCCAGGGACATCTGGCGGATCGCCACCGGCTGGTTCCGCGGACTGGTCGACGGGTCACAGCGGGGACTCGACTACCGAATGGGTTGGATGGTCATCATCGGTACCCTTCCGGTCGGGATCATCGGCTACCTCGGCAAAGACCTGATCCGCGACAACCTGCGGAACTTGTGGGTCACAGCCGGGATGCTCGTGCTCTTCAGCTTCGTGTTCATCGCCGCGGAAAGGTGGGGAAACAAGAAGCGTTCCTTCGGGGATCTGACCCTTCGGGATGCCGTGCTGATGGGACTCGCCCAGTGCCTCGCCCTGATCCCCGGGGTATCCCGGTCCGGCGGCACGATCTCCGCGGGCCTTTTCCTCGGACTCGACAGAGAGGTCGCGGCACGATTCTCCTTCTTGCTGGCCATTCCGGCGGTTCTGGCCTCCGGGCTCTTCTCCCTGCCGGACGCCTTCGCACCCGAAGCAGGTCAGGCGGCGTCCGCCGCTCAACTCGTGGTGGGAACAGGTATCGCTTTCGTGGTTGGTTACGTGTCCATCGCCTGGCTGCTGAAGTTCGTCTCCACGCACTCGTTCTCCTGGTTTGCGGCCTACCGCATCCCCGTCGGGCTCGCGGTGATAGGACTACTCGCAGCAGGTGTTCTTCAGCCCTGACCGGGTGACTCGGGTTCGTTAACGGGGTCCGTCCGCAACCGTCAACCACCCGCGCTAAAGTTGTCCCCATGCATTCCTGGCCCGAACCAGAGGTCCCCGTCATAGGTGGGACACCGGTACCGCTGAATCTGTTCGACACCGCGGACGCCACAGTCCGTCCCGTCACCGTCGCCGGAGACACCGTCGGCGTGTACGTTTGCGGGATCACCCCCTACGATTCGACGCATCTCGGGCACGCGGCTACCTATCTGACGTTTGATCTGGTCATCCGTCAGCTCAGGGACAACGGCCACGCGGTCAGGTACGTGCAGAACGTCACCGACGTCGATGATCCGCTCTTCGAACGTGCGGCCCGGGACAACGTCGATTGGCGGGAACTCGGGAGCGATCAGACCGATCTCTTCCGTTCCGACATGTCGACGCTCCGGGTGATCCCACCGACCGAGTTCATCGCCGTCACCGATATCGTCGACGAGGTCATCGACCTTGTCTCCACATTGCTCGGCAACGGGAGCGCCTATGTCGTCGATGACGAGCACCCGGACATCTATGCGTCGATCGACGCGACCCCGGAGTTCGGGTACGAGTCGAACTATGACCGCCCGACCATGATGAGGTTCTTCACCGAACGGGGCGGCGACCCGGATCGGCACGGTAAGCGGAATCCGATGGACGCTCTCATCTGGCGCGCCGCACGCCCGGGGGAACCGAACTGGGACGCCCCGTTCGGATCAGGACGTCCCGGCTGGCACATCGAGTGCGCGGCGATCGCCCTGAACCGATTGGGTTCCTCCTTCGCGGTCCAGGGCGGTGGCACCGACCTCATTTTCCCGCACCACGAATACAGCGCGGCCCACGTCGAGGCCGCCACCGGGTCACAGAGGATGGCCGGCCACTACGTGCACAGCGGGATGATCGGGCTCGAGGGAACGAAGATGAGCAAGTCCCTGGGGAATCTCGTCTTCGTCCACCGGCTCACGGCGGCGGGGCATGAGCCGGAGGCCATCCGTCTCGGCGTCTTCGCGAGCTGGTACCGGAGCGACCGCGACTGGTCCGATCAGGTGCTCGCGGATGCGGAGGCCCGGCTCGCGAGGTGGCGCTCCGCTGCGGCCGTGGCGACCGATACCGACGCCGCCACGGAGCTCATCCAACGGGTCCGTGCAGCGTTGGCGGACGATCTCGACACGCCCCGGGTACTCACCATGGTGGATGACTGGGCGGCGACGACACTGTCCGGACACCACGACGCTCCGGACCCCACCGATGCCGGAGATCTGGTTTCCCGTGCCCTGGATTCCCTGATGGGGGTCCCGCTGCTCTCCGCAGCCCACTGACCGGCGCAGACACGGCGGAGCGGAGGGGCGGGCCGACCCGGCCAGCGCGGCTGGTACACAATAGGGGCATGACATCCACGCCCATCAGCCAGCAGTTCTCCCCGGTCGTCGATGAGTTCATTGATGACCTTGAGACCTTCGCGACCGGTTCCTATCTGGGAAAGGACGAGAAGGAGTTCTGGGAGCAGCCCTTCGACCCCGCTGTCCTCCCGCAGCTACGCCAGATCATCGACGGATTCCTCACCGAACTGGACCTTCTTCCGGAATCCCCGGACGCGGATACCTTGACCGGGGTGATCACCCGGTTCATCACCGCGGTCGAGACGTTTAATGCCCGACACGGCGACGCCGTCATCGAACCCGAGGAGTTCGAGGAACTGAACTCCCTGATTTCGCGGTCGGTCACGGTGACCGGCTTCACCCCACCCGAGACGGAGGAAGCCGAGGACGGTTTCGAGCTTCCGGCCTTCGACTAGGGGAGGAGGCACCCACCGTGACCGAGCCGAATCCGCCAGAAGTGGACACCGCTCCCGCCGCCGTCATCTGGGACATGGACGGCACCCTCACTGACACCGAACCCCTGTGGGCAATCGCGACCTACGAGATGAGTGAGCGTATGGGTCGACGCTTGACCGTGGAGAAACATGCCGCCACGATGGGTGGGACCTTCGACAACACGTTCCGGGTATGCGCCGAACACGCCGATATCACCCCGGATGACGCCACCAGGGACAGATATCGGAGGATTCTCTTCGACCGGGTCGCCGAACTATTCTCCAAGCGCCTCACGCTCAACCCAGGTGTCAGGGACATCCTCAACGGGCTCCAGTCCCGGGGCACCCCTATGTATGTCGCGACCAACACGCCCCGCGAGCTCGCGGATCTCGCGATCACGGCCGTCGGGCGTGACTACTTCGCCGACACGGTCTGCGGTGACGAGGTGACGCGGGGGAAACCCGCCCCGGACATCTACCGCGAGGTAGCGAGACGCGCAGGAGTCTCACCGGGGGAGTGCCTGGTCTTCGAGGACTCCCCGACGGGCATGACAGCCGCTCGGGATGCGGGGTGTCGTGTGATCGGAGTACCCGGACCCGCCGGTGACGGGCCCAAGGATGTACCCACACTCGGGGGCCTGACCGGAGCCCCTGAACTCACCGGGGCCGATTTCCGGGGCATAGACGTAGCCACTATCGACGCACTGTTCCGCTCCATCACCCCCACTCCTGCGCCACGCTCCGAACGGGATGTGCAAGAATGAGCGGCGTGAAAGACTTCGACTCCCTGTATGCAGAACTACTCTCCCGTGCCGCCGAACGCCCCGAAGGCTCGGGCACCGTGGCTGCCCTTGACGCGGGTATCCATACCCAGGGGAAGAAGGTCGTCGAGGAGGCCGCGGAGGTGTGGATGGCCGCTGAGTACCAGTCAGACGAAGAGCTCGCCGAGGAAATCTCACAGCTGCTGTACTGGACCCAGGTCGTCATGGTCGCCAGGGGCCTGAAACCTGGGGACGTCTACAAATACCTCTGAGACTCTACCGTCGCACCGTCCACCACGTACCCCTGAAGGATCCCCGGGAAATCATGCTCAAAGTTGCCGTACCGAATAAGGGCTCTCTGTCCGAATCCGCCGTCGAGATTCTCTCGGAGGCCGGCTACACCGGACGTGGAGACAGCAAGGCTCTGACCGTCACCGACAGAGCGAACAACGTCGAGTTCTTCTTCCTCAGGCCCAAAGACATCGCGATCTACGTCGCGAACGGTCAACTCGATCTCGGCATCACGGGCCGCGATCTGGCATCCGATTCCCTCGCCAACGTGCAGGAGGTCCTCTCCCTGGGATTCGGGAAGTCCACCTTCCGTTATGCGGCTCTGGCAGGGGAAAGCTGGTCCGTCGATGACCTGAACGGCAAGCGGATCGCCACGTCCTACCCGAATCTCGTCCGTGAGGATCTCGCCTCCCGCGGCCAGTCCGCCGAGGTGATCCGCCTCGATGGGGCAGTGGAAATCTCCATCCGGCTCGGTGTCGCCGACGTGATAGCCGATGTCGTCTCCACGGGCCGGACGCTACGCAAGCAGGGGCTCAAGCCTTTTGGCGAGCCTCTGGTCTCATCAGAAGCCGTCATCGTCGGGCGTGCTGGTGAGAGCGTCACCGCGGAACAGCGGGTGCTGCTCCGCCGGATCGAGGGCATTCTCCACGCCCAGAACTATCTCATGCTGGATTACAACGTACCTTGTTCGCTCCTCGACGCCTCCACCGCGGTCACTCCGGGTATCTCCGGGCCGACGGTGTCCCCGCTTGCCCTGGACGATTGGGTCGCCGTACGCGCGATGATTCCGCGCAATAACGCTAATGACGTGATGGACGAGCTCGCGGAAATCGGTGCCCAAGCTATCCTCGCATCGGAGATCCGAATCGCCCGGCTCTGATCGCGGGCGCGCTTCGACCCCTGCACCCGGCATTGACCGGTACAGGGGTTTCTTCATGCCCCGGCTCCCCCTGAATCGGATATGCCCGAGGGGCGGGGTGACCCGGTCAGGAGGAGGGGAGAACGATCTTCCACAATGAGAAATGCCTCCCCGTGGATTGGTTGGATGTCCGTCTATCATCCGAGCCAAACACCCCTGTGTCCAGATTTAACGTCTTGTACTGGGAGAATGGGGAACCCTCCGGGATATCTGGTTCTGCGGGGCCCCGTTGTGGAAGGCGGTGAAGCCACCACCGCTCGTGTGTACCGAATCGTCGTTATGCTGGGGCGGAGCGGATCTCGCCGCACCAGGAAAACGGCCGAGTAGAGAGGTGACAGGATGATGGTCAAGTCATCAAAGCGTAAGTCAGGCACCCAGAAGACGGGAAAGCGCGACGACCCCGCGGTATCCGCGGAGAAACCGGCATCCGCACCGGAACCGGAGACGCAGGTGCAGGATGGTCCCGACAGTTCCCGTTCCCGAGCGGGGTACGAGAGAAACGGAACCCGCACGGAAGTGGATCTGCTGGGGGAACTGGACGTTCCGGATGAGGCCTACTACGGTATTCACACGCTCCGTGCAATGGAGAACTTCCGGATCTCCCGGATCACGGTCAACGAAATCCCGGAGTTCATCCGTGGCATGGTCCAGGTGAAGAAGGCCAGTGCCCTGGCCAATCGCAGGCTGCACACTCTTCCCGCCGAGAAGTGCGAGGCGATCATCTGGGCGTGTGACCAGATTCTGGTCGAGGGACGGTGCATGGACCAGTTCCCGCTCGATGTCTTCCAAGGCGGTGCCGGAACCAGCCTGAACATGAACACCAATGAGGTAATCGCGAACCTGGCTCTGGAGTATCTGGGAAAGCCGAAGGGCGCCTACGACATCATCAACCCGAATGATGATGTCAACATGAGCCAATCCACCAATGACGCCTATCCGACAGGATTCCGGCTCGGTGTCCACTACGCTCTCAATGACCTGATCGATTCCTTCGATGCTCTCGAAAGTTCCTTCGCCGCGAAGGGACACGAGTTCGTGGACATCCTGAAGATGGGTCGCACACAGCTCCAGGATGCGGTACCCATGACACTCGGTGAGGAGTTTGCCGCTTTCGCCCACAATCTGTCTGAGGAGCGCGTCATCCTCCGCGATGCCTCGGAGCGTCTCCTGGAGGTCAATCTCGGGGCGACAGCCATCGGCACCGGAGTGAACACTCCAGCCGGCTACCGTCATCAGGTCACGGCTTCCCTCAGTGAAGTCACGGGGCTGGAGGTCAAGTCAGCGAAGGACCTCATTGAGGCGACGAGCGACTGCGGTGCCTATGTGCTCGCTCATGGCGCGGTGAAGCGAGCCGCGATGAAGCTGTCGAAGATTTGTAACGATCTGCGCCTGTTGTCCTCCGGTCCACGGGCCGGCCTGAACGAGATCAACCTCCCGGCCCGCCAGGCCGGTTCATCGATCATGCCTGCCAAGGTTAACCCGGTTATTCCCGAGGTCTGCAACCAGGTGTGCTTCAAGGTGTTCGGCAATGACATCACCGTTACCATGGCCGCCGAGGCCGGCCAGCTCCAGCTCAATGTCATGGAGCCGGTAATCGGGGAGTCCCTGTTCCAATCGATCCGAATCCTCCGGAACGCCGTCGAGACGCTCCGCACCAAGTGTGTCGATGGAATCTCCGCGAACGAGGACGTCTGTCGGGCTTACGTCGACAACTCGATCGGAATCGTGACCTACCTGAACCCGTTCATCGGTCACCATAATGGTGACCTCATAGGTAAGGAAGCGGCAGAAACCGGCAAGACCGTTCGCGAGCTCGTCCTGGAGAAGGGACTGATGGACGCCGAGACCCTGGATCAAGTACTGAGCAAGGAGAATCTCATGCATCCGGTCTTCCGCGGGCAGCTTCACCTCGACCGTTAGGATTCTGACCCATTCTTCGATAAGGGCCCCGCCGTTCCAGCGGGGCCCTTCCAGGTCCATGAGCAGGTCGGGGCTTCAGTTTGATCCCCACTCCGATGGTACGTCTTCTTGAATAGCCAGTTATCCAACACAGGCACAACCGCGACAATCCACCAGGAGTACAGGCCGCGATTCTCAGCCATCAGATCATCGTCCGTCATTTCCGCTATCGTATTGGAGGCACGACCGGGTCCAATCGGCATCAGTCTCACCGGTGATCGAGGTATGCTCCTGCTCGGATTCCCGGGGACAGACGTGGTCTTCGCCGCCATGCAACGGGCCGCGGGAACGGACTGGCTGGTCGACCTGGCGGAGAAACTGCTCCGCAGGAATCCCCGGTACATCACCTACCTCGCCCCGGTAGTCACCTACACGATGATTATCCTCGCCGGCACCGGGCACACAGTCTTAGCCACGACCCCAGTCATCGCGGAAGTGTCCAAGGAGGGAAGGTGCCGGCCCCGTCGTGGCCTCCCAGATGGTGGACACCACGCGTCACCGATCTCTGTAGCCTCGTGTTTTTCGCCTCGATCCTCGCGCCACACGGCATCGGGTATCTCCAGTTACTCGCGGTCGTGATCCCTGTCGACCTTGCTCGCAGTCTTCCCCACCGCGTTCGTGGCGAACCATCTCGGCCTCGACCTGGACAAGGACCCGATTTACCGCGAACGCCTCGAGAAGGGCCTGATCAGCTCACCGAAGAAACACGCAGAGAAGCAAGCGCCCGCGGCGACCAAACTCGCTGTGTGGATGTTCGTCGCAGCGATCATCCTCATCGTCGCCTACTCGACCGCGATCTCCGACCAGGTGGGCCTCATCACCGAGCCCGCACTGCCGAGGAATGAGGCGATCAAGTCCCGCATGCTCGCCTGCGCCGCAGTGATCACCATCTTCTGCCGCATCCCCGCCGACGAGATCCCCGCAACCCAGGTTTTCTGGGCCGGTATGTCGGCCTGCGTGTGTGTCATGAGGGTCGCCTTGTTTGGCACCACGTTGATCAACGCACACATCGACAGCACCCAGCAAGCGTCCGGCGATATCCTGTCCCGGACCCCCGGGTTGCTCGCGATGGTCCTCTTTTTCGCCATTGCACTGCTCTACTCCCAGGCCGCCACGGCCAATCCACACATGCCGGCGGCACCCGCCATCGGTGTTCCTCCTCTCACCGCGGTCGCATCTTTTGCCCCGTTCAGTGCACTGTTCGTACTCCCCACCTACCCGACCTTGCTCGCCGCGGTGGAGATGGACCACACCGGCTCCACGAGAATCGGAAGGTACATCGTCAATCACCCGTTCCTCATACCGGGTGCCCTCTGCATCGCATTGTCCCCGGCGTTGGTGTTCCTGTTCGGTTCGGTCGTTCTCTGATCTCGGGTCCGCCTTTTGGGGGAGGTCCGGATTTCCCCGGTCCGGTGGAGGTGCCGACCGGTGGGTGTTCCTTAGCGTCGGGGTATGACCAGTACATCGACAGACAACGAATTCCGGATACGAGGCCTCGAGGTGCGCTACGGCACAAATCGGGTCGTCCGGGACATGAGCCTGAGTGCCAAACCGGGACGTGTCACGTGTGTCCTCGGGCCCAACGGCGCAGGTAAGACGACGACGTTGCGCGCAGGCCTCGGTCTCGTCGGCCGGTACGCGGGCGAGTGCCACCGGCCGAAGCACACGAACATTCTGCTTGACGACGGCGGGCTCATCCCCGGTCTCACCGTCCGTCAGCATGTCACCGCACGGGCACTGTCCGTCGGCGTCTCGACCGGGTGCGTGGATGACCTCATCGACACCGTCGGTATGACCGATGCGGCGGCAATGAAGATCGGGAAGTGCTCGATGGGGATGAAGCGTCGTACGGCGCTGGCTGCGGCACTGGCGGGAGATCCGCAACTGGTTGTACTGGACGAGCCGTCGGCGGGTCTCGATCCGGAGGGGATCAGATGGCTCGGAACCCTGCTGCGCAATCTCGCCCAGCGGGGGGTCGCGGTTCTCATGGCAACCCATCACCTCGCGGAGGCGGCGGGGATGACCGATGACGTCGCCGTCATCTGCGGTGGCACGCTACGGTTCTCCGGCTCACTCAAGGAGATGACGTCGGGCACCACGACCGGGAGCCTCGACGACGCGTACTTCGCACTGATCGGGGGAGAGGCCCGATGAACACCCTGCGTGCACAGCTCTACACGGCGACGAGACTGACTTCCGTGCGCGCATCCAGCGCGCTCACACTCCTCGCCATCGTCCTCAGTTGCGCGGCGACCTGGGCGCTGCCGGTGTTGCTGACCCACCTCGATCTCGGTGCTGCGGTCCAGGATGAACGGGTCGCAGCAGCGCTGGCGGCGGCCAGTCCCGCGTCGAGTCAGCTCCAGCGCGGTGCCTTCGATGTCTTCGCCTCGACCAGCTCTGACGTACTCACCCTGCCGCAGCTCACCGTCATCATCAGCGGCATCCTCATCGGAACCACGATGATCCGGCACGGAGCGGTGTGTTGGCAGATCATCGACTCGTCCCGTACCCGGGTCAGCGCATCGATTCTGTGCACCTCGGCGATCGTCGCCGCTGTCCCCGCCGCCATCGGTGCACTTCTATGCTGGCCGGTATCGCTGATCGCGATGATGCTCCATGATGTAGACTTCGCCGTCGATGTTCCTGATCTCCTTCTGCTGCAGGTACGAGGGATCGTCGTGCTGACGCTGGTGGCTGTTCTGTGCGCGGGACTGGGCCTGGTTTTCCGTAGCCTCGGCGGGACGGCGGCGGCTGTCGCGGCGGTCGCCGTGGTCGAGTTCCTCGTCACGGCTGTGTCGGCGCTCGCGGGGCTGGGGCCACGGGCGGCCGGCTGGCTTCCACTGCAGTCAGCCAGGATGGCAATCGGGCTGTCGGATCCAACCGGAGATTTCCCTTCCTGGGCGGGCCTGGGCAGTGTCCTGGGGTGGACGGTCCTCGTCGTGGGTCTCGGCGTGGTCCGGTTCCACCGATACAATCTCTAGTCACCATGACCGATACTAAACCGGGCCCCCACCCGGCCTGCCCCATCACACGCACCGACGTCTTCGTCGCCACGGGAACCACCGCAATCGGCTTGGCGGGGGTGCTGATGACGTCCCTGTCCCCACCGCTCGGGATCCCGTTCACGACGCCGTCCTCCGGGCTGCGGATGCTGATCGCGCTGTTGTTCGCCGGTCAGGGACTTGTTCTGCTGGTCCGCCGCCAGCGACCGGTGGGTGTGCTGTGGGCGTGCAGTGCCCTCGACATCACCGCCGATATCCTGCACGCGATGATGGAACCAGACGCCACCAGGGCGAACTCCATCGCTCTTCTCGTCGCCCTCTACACACTGTTCCGGGAGCGGGATCTCGACCGGCGCAGTCTGATCAACGGGTCGACGGCGTTCCTGATCGCCCTCACGGTACAGATCGTCACCGCGCCGCCTGTCGTGGGCGGTGCCGCATTCAACGCCATTTCCGTGACGGGTGCCGTGGTTACGGTGGTGCTCATGGTAGTGGCCGCCTACATCCTCCGGCACCGGGACCTGTACACGGAAGTCCTCCGGGAGCGTGCGGAGCTGACGGACAGTCGCCGTATCGCCCTCGGCGAGGCTGCCGCAGCCGAGGAGCGGACCCGTATCGCCCGCGAACTGCACGACACTACCGCGCATCATCTGTCCGCCATCGCCGTTCAGGCGACCGCGGCACGCGCGGTCATCGACACCGATCCAGCCGCGGCCAAAGAAATACTCCGGAGCATCTCGTCGAGTGCCTCGGCGGCACTCGACGATGTCCGGGAGACCGTCGGGCATCTCCGCGCCAACGCTGACGAACGGGACGGGGTCGGCGATCTTCCGGGCGGCACCGGGGACCTGACCGCGGCCGATCTGATCGAGGCAGGCAGGAGAGCGGGCATGGACATCACCGCGACACTCGTCCCCGAGGGGTTGCTGCCGTCGGGTGGAGCACGGAGAGCGATCCACCGTGTACTGCAGGAGGCGCTGACCAACGCCAGGCGTCACGCCCCGGGATATCCGGTCACCGTGGGGATGACGGAGAGACAGTTGAGCGTGCGAACGTCGGGGAATGTCGCCGACGCCCCTCCAGGCACCGGGAGCATCGGCATGTCGGAACGAGCCGCCGCCATCGGTGCGCGATTGCGGAACGGCTGTGATGCGCAAGGGTGGATCGTTGAACTCGATTGGGGGGAGGCACCGTGATCAGGGTCGTCGTTGCCGATGATGAGGCACTCATCCGCGCGGGACTGTCCACGATTCTCGGTGCCGCCGGTGATATCGAGGTCGTCGGTGTGGCTGCATCCGGCAGCGCGGCAGTCGCCCAGGCGCGAGCCCTTCGGCCCGATGTGGTGTGCATGGACATCAGGATGCCGGACGGGGACGGACTGTGGGCGACGGCGGAGATCACGTCCCTCGCCGAACCGACACCCGCGGTACTGGTGGTGACCACCTTCGACCACGATGAGTACGTGTTCGGGGCTCTCGAGTCCGGGGCCTGCGGTGTCGTGCTCAAGGACAGTCCCATGGATGTGCTGGTCGCGGGTGTGCGGCGCGCAGCTCGTGGCGAGGGACTCGTCGATGCGCCGTTGACGAGGCGGGTCATCGGGGAATTCGCCAACCGGCGCACCCGGTCCGCGCCCGGCGCCGGGCCGCTCGTGGCCCCGCTGACCCCGAGAGAGATCGACTGCGTGCGTGAACTGTGCCGGGGACAGAGCAACAACGGCATCGCGGACACCCTGTTTCTTGAGCCGTCCACGGTGAAGACGCACCTCTCCAACGCCATGTCCAAGACCGGGGCACGGGGTCGGGTCCAGCTCGTGATCTGGGCGTTCCGGTCCGGCCTGGTCGATATCTGATCAGGAGCCCGCGGTGACCTGACCGTCGGTGGTGCTCCCGGGCCACCCCGGATATTCGGGCGGAGTACCGCCGAAGGCCGGGCACAACGCTTGATGAGAACACCAGCCACAGAGCTTGGAGGTCTTCGGCCGGAAGTTCCCGCTCCGCCCATCCGCCTCGATCTTCGCCCACAGATCCCCCAGATCACGTTCAAAGTACTCCAATTCCTCCACCGAGGGGGTGAGGAACATCGAGTCGGTAACCTTGAGGTACATCAGTCTGAGCTGTGCGGGAAGCACCTTGTGCAGCCGCCAGTAGACCAGGGCGTAGAACCGCATCTGGAACGTGGCTTGCTGACTGAACCGGGGGATGGGCTTCTTGCCGGTCTTGTAATCGACGACCCTGATGCGGCCGTCCGGGGCCTCGTCGACGCGGTCGATGAACCCGCGGACCGGCACCCCGTTGGGGAGCACGGACTCCACATACATCTCGCATGCCTTGGCCGTGAAGCCCTGGGGGTTCTCCATTTCGAAGTAGCCGCGCAGCAGGGCACGGCACTCGACGAGGAAGTCGTAGCGGGCGTCCTCGGGGACAAGCTCGTCGAGCTCATCGTCGGCGGCGCACATCGCCGCCCAGGTGGGTTTGAGGCGTTTGACCGCCGCCGGGTAGGTGCGCCGCTCCGGCGCCCACGTGTGCATCTGCTCGAGCACATCGTGAACGAGTGTTCCCTTGACCTGAGCGACGGTCTTCGGTTCGGGAATACGGTCAATGGCCCGCAGCCGGTAGAGCAGCGGGCACTGCTGGTAGTCGCTCGCCCGGGAAGGGGACAGCGCGAGGGGACGGGGCCGGGTGGACGGGCTGGTCGTTACCGGTGAGGTCATGGGACATCACGTTACCGCGCACCCCGGACGCAGCCGTCCCAGGGTGCGCAGTCTGTTGTGGACCCCTGACGGAGGGGCCCGTCCTATCCACAACTGGTATCCCTAAAGCTCAGCCTCCCGAGCTGCGGTGACCAGCCCCTCGACGGTGGCGCGCAGGGAATCGGGGACAGACTGCTCGGTGAGATCGAGGAACCCCCGGACGATGAGGTCGCGGGCGGTGTCCTCGTCGAGTCCGAGCGCCATGAGGTAATCGAGCCGGTCACCGTCGATCATGCCGACGGACGCCTCGTGGCTCAACTGCGCCTCGTCGACACGCGCCTTCAACGCGGGGACCGAGTCAATGTATCCGGTGTCCCTCAGCATGAGACCATCACACTCCAGGAATCCGGAGCACCCGCGTCCGACGCCGACGAGCGTGGTGTCGTTGGAGATCTCCCCACCGTCGGAAACCATGCGGGACACCTGTTCGGCACGTGACCCCGCTCCGAGGAGACGAATCTCGGTCCTCATCTCGCGGTGGGTGTCGGCCGGGGCGAACACCACCGAGTGGCTGGTGTCGGTTGCCCCGTCGTCAAGTTCGACGGTGGAGTGCGCGACGTGGTTGCGGAGCCCGGAGACCGCGACGGAAACGGAACTGTTCACGGCGTCGCGGGCGATGCGAGTTCCGGACCAGGAGTGGACGTCCATCTGGGAGCCCCACCGTTCGACATCGAGGGAGCGGAGTCGGGCGCCTTCACCGATGAATGTCTCCGAAACAGAGACGTGGCGACCGTGGGTCATTTTCGGGGTGACACCGGAACCACTGATGTGGTCGACCCGGGCACCAGCTCCGATGACGGTCAGATCGTGGACGAATTGTCTTTCCTGGGGCACGGTCATGAACGAGAAGTTCTGCAGTGGCCCGTCGAGGATCGCGCCGTCGTGGACCCAGGTGAACGTGCCCAGCGGCCGATCCTGGGATTCGAAGGCACGCCGCAGGACGTCATCGGAGAGTGGGTCGATGAGCGAGAACATGAGCTGCTGCACCCAGGGGTAGGTGACGACCGCATCCGAGAGCGGCATAATTTCGACCTGCCCGTCGTGGGTGACGATGCGTTCGAAGTGATGGTCGACCATCAACGAGGTGCCCGCGCAGGACTCCTCGTCGCGCCAACCGAGATCGGTGAGCAGCCCGGGCGTCACGCTGGCGCTGCCGAGACCGGGTACCGGGGTGACTGCGGGAACGGTGGATGTCATTGGGAATCAGTCCTTGGTTTCGTCGGTGGGTGGAAAATACCCGGGATCAGGCTGCCCAGCCGTCGGTACGGACACGGGCAAGCATGTCGCGGGCGTCGCCACTGTCGGTGAGGCGTCCGCCGGACATGAGGTGTGCGATGGGGGAATCGAGGTGGTCGAGGATGAACCCGGTGTGTGTGACGACCAGCGAGCTCCGGGCCGTTCCATCGGGGCACGGGGTCTGCAGCAGGTCCGCGAGTGCGCGCCCCACCACAGAGACGTGTTCCATGTCGACACCTGACTCCGGTTCGTCCAGCAGGCACATGGTCGGCTGCTGGAGCCGGAGTTTGAGCATCTCGAAACGGCGCATCTCACCGCCAGAGAATCCGCAGTGGACGTCCCGGTCCAGGAAGTCGGAGAGATTGAGTTCCTCGGCGAGCCGGGGCAACCGGTCACCGGCGTGGATCGCCTGAGCGAGTTTGCTCACCGTGATTCCGTGGAGTTTGGGTGGATGCTGCACCGCGAGACCGAGTCCCGCTCGGGCGCGTTCATCAACGGAAAGCTCCGTGATGTCCTGTCCGTTCAGGAGTATCCGCCCACGGGTGACCTGGAATGGTCCGGTGCCCATGATCGCGTTCAGCAGTGATGATTTCCCGGAGCCGTTCGCTCCGATGAGAACATGGTTCTCTCCGTGGTTGACGGTCAGTGTGATGTCGCGGCAGACGATCGTGTCATCGACGGAGACGGTGACGTCGTCCAGTGCGAGCAGCGGGGTGGTGGTGTCCATGGTCGATCCTTCTCCCTGGCGTGGTCGGTCCTCCCCGCGGGGCCTCCGACCTGCGGGAGGTGGTATTCCACCCCAATTCTACGGATAAATCTGAACACCATTCATAATCTCCAAAGGGTGACCTCCGTCATGACATCTGAGCTGGGGTGATCGTCCGTTCCACTGTTCGAGGGAACCCGATCCGGGGGTGGTCACACCGCAGGGACGTACCAGGGGAGCGTGCACAATGGGGGAATGGGTAACCGACTTTCCGGCAGTGACAGCACCTACCTCCGGCAGCACGCCGACGACCCCGTCGACTGGTGGACGTTCGGCCCGGAGGCCTTCGCCGAAGCCTCCCATCGCGATGTCCCGGTACTGGTCTCCATCGGGTACGCGGCGTGCCACTGGTGCCATGTAATGGCCCGGGAGTCCTTCTCGAATCCGGACATCGCGGCACTACTCAACGAGCATGTGGTCTGCGTGAAGGTGGACCGGGAACAGCACCCCGACGTTGACGCGCTCTACATGCAGGCCACCATCGCGTTGTCCGGCCATGGTGGATGGCCGATGACCGTCTTCACCGATCCCAAGGGACGACCGTTCTACGCCGACACCTATGTCCCTCCGGAGGACCGGCCGGGGCGCCCCGGCCTGCCCCGTCTGATCCGCGCCGTGGACGAAACCTGGCGCAACCGCCGTAGTGAGATCGCCGACATGGGGGAGAAGGTTCGCGAGATGATGGCCCTGCACTCCGCCCCCGTCCGCCCGGTCCCGACCGTCGACAAGGTCTTCGACCGGGTGACGTCCGCACTCCAGGACTCCGAGGACCCGGTGCACGGTGGTTTCGGCGGTGCCCCGAAGTTCCCGCCGTCCGCCACACTCCTGGGGCTCACCAGGCGGGCGGAACGGACTGGAGACGACCGTGTGCACGCGCTCGTCGGAAGGACCATTGAATCCATGGTCCGCGGCGGGATCTTCGACCAGATCGGAGGGGGTTTCGCCCGATACACAGTGGATGCGGCGTGGCGGACCCCGCACTTCGAGAAGATGCTCGACGACAACGCGCTCCTGCTCCGGGCGCTCGTGGCGCATGCCCACGCAACGGGTGATCCCCTGGCAACTCGGGCCGCAGATGACACCGCACGGTTCCTGCTCACCTCACTGCGTCGTCGGGACGGACTGTTCGCCACCTCCCTGGACGCCGACACCGACGGAGTCGAGGGCGCAACCTACCGTTACACCCGGAACAGAGTCTCTGCCGCACTAGGGGACTCCGACGACGCCAACTGGATCGCCACCTTATTCGGTATCAGCAATAATGATGATGCCGAAGGCGGCTCCGTCCCCACCTTGTCGCGTGATCCAGACGACATGCCCCGCTTCCTCCGCATCCGCGAACAGCTCGCCGCCGCCCGGGCGAGAGACCCGCAACCCGGGCGGGATGACACCGCAACCACAACAGGTACCGCGATGGCCGCGGTCGCCCTCAGTGAGGCGGCGGAACTTCTGCCGGGAGCTGGGAACGATACATTCCGTGACGCGGCCGTGCACGCTATCCTCGGGTTGGACAGGCTGCACCGGACTACCGACGGTGGTTTTCTCCGAGTCAGTGGCGGAGAATCCGCATCACTCGCAGACCTCGCGTGGCTGGCCCTGGCGTCGACCCGAACAGCCTCCGCAGCCACCTGCACCGGGGATGAGGCACTCACGGAAGACTGCCTCCGGATTCTCCGGGACGCCCTCAATCAGATCGAACGTCGCCATGCGGACCCGGACAACCCAGGCACCTATTTCGACAGCGGCAGTCCCATCCCGGTGCTCGGACTGCGCGCCCGGGATCCTTTCGACACCTCTGCCCCCGCCGGAGTCGCGGTGGCGGGGGAAGCCTTCTTCACCGGGTCGATGGTCATCGGTGCCACCGGGGACGCGGACACCGCCGAGCGGTGGGCAAGCCGTGGACGGGAGATCCTCGCGGTCCATGGGGAGGTCGCCGGCGCGTGCCCCCTCCAGGCCGGCGGGTGGCTTAGTCTCGGTGAACTCGCGGCATCCGGCCCAACCCGCGCGGTGGTCATGTCACCGACGGTGGAGGCGCTCTCCCGGCTCCGCCGACAACTCGATTCCGCAGCGATCATCCTCGGTACAGGCCCGTCAGGTATCCGGGTCGACGGCCCGCACCCGGGTCGTGGCACGCATGTGCAGATCTGTCGGGACGGGGTGTGTGGCCGGACCGTTGGCCTGTGATGGTTGGATGGAAACATGAGCAGCTTCAGCGACTTTATCCACGCCTCCCCGAGTTCCTATCACGCAGCGGACCAGGTGCGCCGCGAGCTTCTCGCCGCGGGATTCACGGAACAGGATGAGACGGATACCTGGGACGCGACACCAGGCGGCCATCTCCTGGTCCGGGGTGGCGCTGTGTTGGCCTGGTACATCCCCCGGGAAGCGGGCCCCGACTCAGGTTTCCGGATCGTCGGCGCCCACACCGATTCACCCGGACTGAAGCTCAAGTCCCTTCCGGACGCCGGAACCGCGGGCTGGCGGCAGGCCGCCTGCGAGGTCTACGGCGGCCCAATCCTGTCGACGCTGTTCGACCGCGAACTCCGGCTCGCCGGTCGGGTCATCACCGTGGACGGGACACAGCACCTCGTGGACACGGGCCCGCTACTCCGTGTCCCGAATCTCGCGATCCATCTCGATCCGAAGGTGAACCAGGGCTTCGAGTACGACCGGCAGCGCCACCTCTATCCGGTCCTCGGCACAGGTGACCCCCGGGAGACCGTGCTCGAGACCGTCGCCCGTCTAGCGGGAATCGACGACGACATCATCGCCCACGACCTCATCACCTGCGACACGCAGGCCCCGGAGCTCTTCGGTGCCGAGCTGGACCTTCTGGCGGCGCCCCGCCTGGATAATCTTTCCAGCGTCTGGCCCGCGACCACCGCATTGAACACAGCCGTGCGGGACGGGGGCGCGGACGCCCAGAGAGACATCCTCGTCCTCGCGGCCTTCGACTACGAGGAGGTTGGATCCGGTGCCGTCACCGGGGCGGCCGGACCGATCCTGCAGAACGTCCTCGATCGCACTGCTGAGGCCCTAGGTGCCCGGGGGATCGACGGCCGGGCCCGGATGTACGCCCGCTCATCGTGCATCTCTGCCGATGCCGCGCACTCGGTCCACCCGAACTTCGCCGAACGGCACGATCCCGTCAACCGTCCACTTGCCGGATTTGGCCCAGCGCTGAAGGTCAACGCGAAGCAGCGGTATGCCACCGACGCCGAATCCGCAGCCCTGTGGCACCGGCTGTGTTCCACCGTCGGTGCCCCCAACCAGGTGTTCGTTTCCGGTAACCACGTACCCTGTGGAACGACCATCGGTCCGATCACTGCGACTCGCCTCGGCATCACCACGCTTGATGTTGGCGTTCCCATCCTCTCCATGCACTCCGCACGCGAGATGGCCTCCGCCCGCGACGTCGACACGCTGGCTCAAATCCTCGGCACCTACTACGCCGGCGTCTAACCCGAACCGCCCACGACGAGATACGAACGAGAGACACTCATGGCTTATTCCGGCCCCTTCCAGGCGGGCGACCGCGTCCAGCTCACCGATGCGAAACGCCGTCACTTCACAATCGTGCTCAAGGAAGGGCAGAGCTTCTTCACCCACAAGGGGGGCATCGCACACGATGACATCATCGGCCAGCACGAAGGTACCGTGGTGGAATCCTCCCAGGGCGGTCTATACCTCTGTTTCCGCCATCTGATGGTGGACCACGTTCTGTCCATGCCTCGCGGCGCAGCAGTCATCTACCCGAAGGATTCAGCCCAGATCCTCATCGAGGGCGACATCTTCCCGGGCGCGCGCGTACTCGAAGCCGGTGCAGGTTCCGGAGCTCTCTCCATGACACTGCTCCGTGCCATCGGTGAGTCCGGTGAACTGATCTCCTATGAGATCCGGCAGGATCACCTCAACTACGCGGAGGCGAACGTCGATGAATTCTTCGGGGGGAGACCCTCCAACTGGTCTCCTCGTCTGGGCGACCTTAAAGAGGTCACGGTGGACGACATCGGAAGTCCCGTCGACCGCATCATCCTCGACATGCTGGAGCCTTGGGAATGTCTCGACGCGGTACGAGGACTTCTTCTTCCGGGAGGAGTATTCATGACATACGTGGCCACCGTCCCGCAGTTGATGAAGGTCATGGAGGGTATCCGCGAACTGGGGTGCTTCACTGAACCCCGCGCCTGGGAATCCCTCGTCCGGGAGTGGAAGGTCGAGGGACTGGCCACCCGCCCCGAGCACAGGATGAACGCCCACACCGCATTCCTGGTCTGGGCGCGGCGCCTGGCGGACGGCACGGTCGCACCCCGGCCGCAGCGACGCGCCCGGAAATGACGGTGCCGGAATACACCGCACGTCAAGATAAGTCAGCCTGACCTCAAACTCACCGGTCTACGTGGTCTACATTGGAGTTCCATGAGCACCTCCGCCGACACCCCCGATTCGGACAACGCCGCCCCCAAAGCTCCCGGGCGAACGATTCCCGCGCCGCAGTCCGCAGCTGATGTGAACCGGGACCTCACGACGCAGCTGCGCCGCGCCCACCGGGACAACCGCGAACTGGCAAGCCGCAACACCAAGCTCGTCGAGCTGCTCACCGCGGCCCGACGCAAGTTGGCAACCCTCAACGAGCAGCTGGAACAACTCGCGGCCCCGCCGTCCACGTACGGCACCTATCTCGAACCGACTCCGGGACTCGAGGAGACATGTGCCGAGGTCTTCACGTCGAACAGGCGTATGCGGTTGGCGGTGAGCCCTCTGATCGAGCGCTCTGAGCTCGTCCCCGGAGCACGGGTACGACTCGGGGAGGGAGCCCAGGTCGTCGAGGTGTGCGGCTTCGACGACTCCGGGGAGATGGCGAGCGTCACCGAAGTGCTGGACGACAACCGCGCCCTCGTCGTCGACACCACCGGCGAAGAGTATCTCGTCCGGCTCGCCGGCCCACTCCTGAGCGGTGAGAAGCCGCCGCGCCCGGGCGACACGCTGCTCGTTGACCCCCGAGCAGGCTACGCATTCGAGGTGATCCCCAAGACCGAGGTCGCGCGACTCGCGCTCGAGGAGGTGCCAGACGTCACCTGGTCGGATATCGGAGGACTCGACGACCAGATCATGCGGATCAGGGATGCCGTGGAACTCCCGTTCACCCATCCCGAGCTCTACCGCGCATATAATCTCCGAGCCCCGAAGGGGGTCCTGCTCTATGGTCCGCCTGGCTGCGGAAAAACCCTCATCGCCAAGGCGGTCGCGAATTCGCTGTCGGAACGAATCGGCGACGGATCCCGGTCCTACTTCATCAATGTGAAGGGACCCGAACTCCTGAACAAGTACGTCGGAGAATCGGAGCGCCAGATCCGGCTCATCTTCGAACGTGCCCGGGAACTCGCGGGTGAGGGACGACCCGTCATCGTCTTCTTCGACGAAATGGAGTCCATCTTCCGCACCCGAGGAACTGGCGTGTCCTCCGACATGGAGACCACGGTTGTCCCGCAGCTGCTGGCCGAGCTCGACGGCGTCGAAAGCCTGTCCAACGTCATCGTCATCGGCGCGACGAACCGTGAGGAACTCATCGACCCCGCTATCCTCCGCCCGGGTCGGCTCGACGTCAAGATCCGAGTGCGCCGCCCCGACAGGTCCGGTTCCCGAGAGATCTTCCACCGGATTCTCCACGACAACATCCCCATCGCCGGGGATCCGGAGGCACTCATCGACAACGCCGCAGAGTACCTATTCCGCCCGCGTCCCTTCGTGGAACTCACGTACCTCGACCGCAGTACCCAGGTTCTCCACTACCATGACTTCGTCTCCGGGGCGATGATCGCAAACATCGTCGACCGGGCAAAGAAGGAAGCCATCAAGGACCACCTCTCCGGTCGGACGAACGGAATCACAGACGAGCATCTCGCCCGGGCCATCGACGCCGAGAATGCGGAGAACGAGGATCTCCCGAACACCTCGAATCCGGACGCATGGTCCCGGATCACCGGCCGCCCGGGAAGCCGGGTCACCTGTGTCCGCATCCTTGAGACGGGCGCCTGATCCGATCGTCTGCCCGCCACGCGAGAAAGAAGCACGACAATGACCCGTTTCATCGGTTCCGAAACCGAGTACGGTATCTCCACCCCAGAGGACCCGACGGCAAGTCCGATCGTCACCTCCACGCACACCGTACTGGCCTACGCCGTCGCCACCGGCGCCTCACTCCGCCGCACCCGCTGGAACTTCGGGGAGGAATCCCCCCTCCGGGATGCCCGGGGCTTCGATCTCCGCAGGTTCCGCACCGCACCGGTCATCGATCCCAACACCGTCGGGGTCGCCAACGTGATCACCTCATCCGGTGCCCGGTTCTACGTCGATCACGCCCACCCCGAATACTCCGCTCCGGAGACCTCCGATGCGATGCAGGCGATGATCTACGACGCCGCCGGCGACCTCGTGATGAACCGAGCTGTCGATGCGGTCAAGCAGTACACAGCCCGTGGCGAGAGCGTCATTGAGGGACAGCCCCCGTGCCCAGCACTCAAGGTGTACAAGAACAACGTCGACGGCAAGGGCGCGAGTTACGGAAGTCATGAGAACTACCGCTGGAACCGGTCGACCGACTTCGACGTCCTGACCCGAGCGATCATCCCGTTCTTCGTCACTCGGCAGGTGCTGATCGGCGCTGGCCGCGTCGGGCTGGGGGAGCGTGGTGAGTTGCCGGGGTTCCAGATCAGCCAGCGCGCAGACTACATCGAACAGCCCGTCTCGCTGGAGACGACCCTCAACAGGGGAATCGTCAACACTCGCGACGAGCCGCACGCCGACGCCGACCGATGGGGCCGCCTGCATGTCATCATCGGTGACGCCAACATGTCGCAGACGGCGAACCTCCTCAAGTTCGGCCTGACCTCGCTGGTTCTCGACGCAATTGAGGCCGGGGAGGAGTTCTCGGATCTCGAACTCGCGGACCCCGTGGCCGCGGTGAAGCAGGTGTCCCGGGATCTCGACTGTCGTTGTCCCCTCCGTCTCACGGACGGCCGTGAGCTGCGGGCAACCGAGATTCTCCGGGAGTATCTCTCGCGGTGCAGTGCCAACGACGACACCGACCACCTGGTGCTGAGGATAGCGGGTGAGCTTCTTGACGATCTCGAGATTGACCCCTTACGCACTGCGGACAGACTCGACTGGACGGCGAAATGGTCCCTCGTTCGCCGTTTCACCGACCGTGGTCTCGACGTTGGACATCCAAAGATCGCATTGGTCGACCTCCAGTACGCGGACATTGATCCGGAGCGAGGTCTTCATCATGCGCTGGTCCGACGCGGTAGTATGCGGAGGCTGGTCGATCCCGCGGTGATCGACGCCGCGGCACTCACGCCCCCGGATGACACCCGCGCGTTCTTTCGCGGTGAAATCATGCGTCGCTGGCCTGACCAGGTTCTTGCGGCGAGCTGGGACACCGTGGTCGTCAACGGGGATCGGGTTACCGGCCACCACCGGCTGCGGATGCCCGAACTAGACTGTCTGACCCGGGACAACTGCGGCGACCTCTTCGACCTGGCAGCTGACGCCGCTGATCTTCTCCGGCTCGTGGATGAGCGCAACCTGGCGCCGGTTGATCTCATCGGCGGCCCCGGCCGCTGACACGTGCAGGCAGCAGCATGACGAAGACCCCGCACCCGGTGACATACCTGGTGCGGGGTCTTAATCAGTTCTCGCTATCGGTGAAGAATGGTCGTGTTGATGAAGTGGAACAGACCCGCGATCAGGGCCAGGATTCCACCGAACGACACCAGCGCCAGCAGGCTGCCGCCCTTGAACTCGCCGGAAAGACCAGAGAAGATGTTCTTACCGTTGCTACCCGACGGCGAAGGCATTGGGGTGGACGTCGGAGCTGGGGTGGACGTCGGAGCCGGGGTCGACGTCGGAGCTGGGGTCGACGTCGAGGTCGGAGTGGTTTCGGCTTCGGTGACCTTCACCGTCAGATCGACGGTATCCTCGCTGCCGTCCTTGAACATGACCTTCACTGAAACAGTGATCTCGCTACTCGGTGCATCCGCGGCGGCGGCGTAGGTGACAGCACCAGTGTTTTCGTCAATCGATGCGCCATCCACGGCTTCGATGAGGCTGAACACGGTTCCCTCAGGCGCTGCCGCAGCCTCGCGATCGGTGGTCGTCGTCTCATCGAAGACCACCTTGTCGGAGGTGACGGACTCACCGGCCGTTACCTCCAGGGTGTTCTTCTCGAGGTAGGCATCCACGGACTCAGCGGTGGTCGTCGAATCAGTGTTCTCCGGGGTGTGGCCCATGTTCACAACGTCGATATCGGGGTTGTACTGGCCATCGGCGCCGGGGAGCTCAAGGCGCTGGAGACCCGCGTAGTCGGTGTAGTTAACCTCACGCCGGTCGACGATGAAAACATCGTCGCCGACCATGATCGTTGCGAGCGGCAGGTTCTTCTCGGCACCCTTCATGTTGCCGGAGAGCGACGCCTCCTGGAGGACGGCACCCGTCGACGGGTCGACGACCATGAAGTAGTTCTGCGCGGACGAGACCAGCGCCCGGCCCTGCGAGTTGAAGGTCATGCCTGCGATGGAGACGAGCTTCTCCGGCTGTGCGGCATGGTACGGCATGGTGAACTTGCCGTTCTCGTACTTCAGGAACGCCACATTGGAGTTGCTGTAGTCGTTGTAGATACCGATGTTCGTGCCATCGGTGGCGATGCCACGGAAGCTGTGGCTGTGGTCCTTGTTGGCCGGGGCGAAAGCCTCGACAAGAGCGGCCTTCGCACCGCCGGCTGCCGGGGTGATGTGCACCGGGAGTGCGCCCGGAACCGTTCCGTCGGTTCTGGGGACGCCGTGGTCGTAGACGTAAAGGTAGGTGCCGTCATTGAGGGCGCGGAGACCTGAGGTCGCGCCGAATATGTAAGGGGACCCGTAGACCTCGTTGTAGTGCGCCTCGGTGTCCACATCCGGGTAGAGCTCGGTCTCGTTCGGGAGTTCTACGGTGGTCTTGCTGCCGTCGACGGAGATCGTTGTGAAACGGGCGGGGTAGTCGTCGACAGAGTCCTCGATCTTGGGCAGCAGGTGCAGGACACCGAGGGTCCCGTCGGACGAGTCCCGCGAGAAACCGGAGACGGTGCCCTCGACGGTGGCGACCTCCGTGGCTGTGCCGATACCGGAGGCGGTCACAGGAGCACTGTGGATGACTGCTATAGCGGGTTCCTGCTTCGGTTCCACCCAGTAGAGGGTGTCCGTCGCAGTGTCGAAGGCGGTATCGGTCGCGTCGTTGGTCACGAACTCGAAGGGGTCTGAGACCGTATCCAGGTTGTGCGATACGACGACGCCCTTACCCGCACCGTACTTGTTGGTCACGTAGAGTACCGAACCGTCAGACAGTGCGTAGAGCCGTTCGGAGCCACCGGCCTCGACCGGAAGCTGAATGCTCTCGGCGAGGGAGTATCCGTTCACACCGGACGTACTCAGTTCGGTCTTACCCGGATAGGAGAAGGCCAGGGAGCTGATGTAGGGGTTCGAGGTATAGAAGTTGGAGAAGGCCTTCTGTCCATCCTCAAGCAGGGACCCTGCCACGCTCTTCCACGTGGTGGTGTCGGTCTGGTTGTTGTACCGGCCCGCCTTGAAATCGAGGGTCGCGAAGGCAACCTCCTTGACCCCCAACCATTCACCGGTGAGGTAGACCCGCGAGTTGACGGTTGCGTAGAGGGTTCCGGTTCCCTTGGCGGCGTCAAAGACGATCTTCGGGTCGGCGACGGTCAGGTCCAGCTGGCAACCGCCGCGCACGGGCTCGTCGCCCTCGCAGTACTTCATGTAGTTGACCGTTCCGCCGTACTGGACGACGGTGTTGCCGTCGGTATCAGTCGCGGTGGACTTATAGGGCCACAGGAACGTTCCGTCGACGAGTTCCGCACCATCGAGGAAGTGGGTTGCTCCACCGGTGTAGTTGTTGAAGGAGTCTCGGATCTCCCACTCAAGGGCGGGCGTTGAGTCCTCGAATTTCTGGGTGACGCCGGGGCGGGGAACGATACCGATGGTGTCGTCGACGCCTGCGATGGCGGGGGTTGCGATACCTAAGCTCACCGATACGGCGGTGACGGCGGCAAGGCCTATGCGGGTGAGGCGGCGTGAGGTCATTCTGGGCACTGATGGGGTCCTTAAGGGATCTTGTGTTCGGAGTCGGTCACCGGTGGGGTCATGGTCCGATGTTGCGGGGGTGATCGCACCGGCGAATGGTGGCAACAGTAACAGAGGTTAGGCACTCCTCACTATCATTTTTGCAGCCAGCTAAATGTTGGGAGCGCGTCAAATGACACTGTCGATACCTTCCGCTGATCGCCGCAGAAACCTCCAGGTGAGGGCCAGGAACTGGATTAGGTAGTGGTCCATCCACCGAACGAATGATCTTTGCGTCCTGCCTCTACTCAACAAGCCAATGTCCAGTGGGAACCCGCGGCGAACGCGGAACTTACCCCCGGAAATACGCCGGGGGTAAGAGCATCGACCTCGGACGTGCGGTCGTTATCCAGAACCGCTCCGATCGGATACACCGGTTTAGTGGCGATGAACGAGGGGATAGACCACATCCCGACCACCGGGAGGGCGTCACCTCACTCCGTTCAGCACTACGGCGCATGCATGACAGAACCCGGCCCCGGAGGTCTCCTTCCGCTGATCTGCGGAGTGGACCCCCGGGGCCGGGCTCATGCAGTCGGCCTCCGTAATCCCGCAGGATCACGGAGTGGGCTCATGATTTTATGCCTGGGTACGCCGGGAGGTGAGGTCCGCCGGGCATCTGAACCTTCAGGAAGTGGACGGTGGCGGCCCCGTGTTCCGGATTGATCGTGACCACCGACTCTGTGAATGTGACACCCACGGCACATGTTCCGCGGGTCGAGTCGGCCGGCACCTCGCAATCACCGAGCATAGTGAATGCGTCTCCGTAGGAGGCGGTGTCTGTGGGTTCGGCCCACCCTGTGACAGGTACGGCTGAGTACCGGTGAAAGGAACCGACGAAACCTGAGCAATCGCACCGCGGTCTTTCCCTGGGGAAGGTACCGCAAAACCATTCACACGCCGAGAACCCCGACCCCGGGCGATCATGACCTCAGTGCGTGCAGGCCATGTACCCCGGGCCGGGGTCATCGGATGATCAGGTTCGCCGTAGCTACCTGTTGTTGCGTTAGAACCTCGGGAAACCGGGCACCTGCATCCTGAGGAAGTGGATGATCGCTGCGATGACGGCAAACAGGACGCCCACTGACAGCAGCCCCATGATGCCGCCGGTCTTGGTCCCCCCGGCGACACTGCCGGTGAGCTTGTTGATAAGAGAAGACGAACCGGACGGTGCCGGAGTGTTGTCCTCCGCAGCCTTCACAGCGACGGTCACGGTCGACTCGTCCTTGGTGCCGTCAGCGTAGGTGACGGTGACCATGGCCTGGATCGTGGCGTCCCCGGCATCTGCCGGGGCTTCGTAGGTGACAGCGCCGGTGCCGGTGTCGATGGAGAATCCGTCAGCCGGGGCACCGGAGAATGCGAAGGTGGTGTCAGCCGGGGCCGAATCGGTCTCGACGGTGTCGGTGCCGGTCATGTCGAAGGTCGGTGTGACTGCCACGGATTCACCGGCCTGCACCTGGCCGTTGGCGTACACCGGAGTGTACTTGGCGTTGTCATCGATTTGCTGCGCGGCAGCGGAGACGATGAACACGGCGATGGCGGTGTCAGTCGAATCATCTGAGTACGTGGCGGTGACGGAGAACGCGACGTTCTGGGCTTCCGTGTCAGCAGCCGGTGTGTAGGTGATGACGCCGGTGTTCTCGTCAATCACCGCTCCTTCGGGGTTACCCGCCGGGGCGAGTTCGAAGGTGGTCCCGGTGGGGATCTTGCCTTCCTCGATGTCATCCGTGCCAGCCATGTCGGCGTAGGGCGCGGACGTTGCGCTCTCTCCGGCGGTGACATCCGTGTTCGGGTAGAACAGGTTGTACTTCGAGCTTTCCTCGGGTTCCGGGGTGGCTGCCCCATTGACCTTGATCAGGCCGGTGGCGGGCCGCGCGGAGGTCGTTCCGTCACCGTAGGTGGCCTGGACGTAGAAGAAGTAGCTCTGTCCGGCCTGATCGTCGGTGGGGGTGAAGGTGACGACACCGGTGTTCTCGTTGAGGTTCATGCCTGCCGGGCGTGCTTCATCGTCCTTGTCGACGAACTTGAATGTCGTGCCCGCGGGCATGTCGACGACGGTGTAGGGGCTAATTGTTGCAGCTTCGGGAGTCGCCACCGCTTCCTGTCCGGGATCCACAATGACGGTACTGGGATAGAAGACGCGGATCTCGCTCTGGGCGGGCTCGTCCTTCTTCACGTTGATGATCGTCCCGGTCTGCTGGGTCTTCCCACCCGGGAAGGTCACCTCGACCCGCGGATAGATGGTCTGCTCGGCGGCATCGGCGGGAGCCACGTAGGTGATGGTTCCCGTCGTGCTGTCAATGCTGACCCCGGCGATGTCCTTGACGAGACGGAAGGTAAAGTCCTCGGGGATGTCCTTCTTCTCGCTCTCGGCTTCGATTCCGCCGAGCTTCGGCGTGGTCGTTGCGGTCTCACCGGGGGCGACGGTGATCGCATCCGGGTACCAGACCTGCTCGGAGTAAGTCGGCGTCGCGGCCTCAGCCTTGAGGGAAACACCGCTGAGCTGGGTGCTTCCATCTTCGGTGAAGGTCACGCGGATCTTGATGTTCTTGACGTCATCGGTCGCTTCGGTCGGGGAATAGGTGACCACACCAGTCCTCTCGCCGATCGAGGCACCTGCGGGGACATCGCCCTCGAACACGAAGGTCGCGGCCGGGACATCCTTGTTTTCACCGTCAACAACGAATGCTGGTGCAACGGTGCCAGTTTCACCGGCGGTGACGGTCAGTGCGTCTTTACCGTAGAACACCTTGCCGGTGTCCGCGATGGGATCGGCGGCGGCGCTGACCGTAAAGGTCACTGTGTACTCGTCGGTGGTCGTATCCGGATAAACGACCAGAACAGGGACTACGACATTGGTATCAGCCTGGGTTTCGACGGCGTTGAGAGTGACTGTTCCGTTAACACCAACAGTTACCCCTTGAACATCATTCGTGATGTAGAATTTTGTCCCCGTCGGCGCAGTACCCATCTCAATTTCATCAGTGACGACCATGTCGAAGGTCGGCGCGGGTGTGGTCACCGGAGTACCGACGGTCGCTTCCACGGCCGTGTCGTCCACCGTGGGCTCGTAACGGATCGCATCATTGTACTCGCCGACGGTGACGCGCTCGACGGTCGAATCGGCCGTCATCCCCGACATCGTCTTGGAGATCGTCGCGAGCTTGGTGTGGTTGTTGCCCCATCTGTCGCCGTCCTTGGGGACCGTGACGATCACCTTGTCACCCGTCGAGATGAGGTTGTTGTAGTCGGTGTTGCTGTACTTGAAGATCTCGGTCGCTTCGTCCAGAACGACGCTGTCCTGGACGGTTCCGTCCGCTGCACTCAACGCGGTGAGTGTCTTGTTCGCGGAGCTGAGGATGTAGAGAGAATCGCCGTCAGTGCCGACTCCACCAATGGTCTCGAACTCGGCGGCAGCGGTGTTGGTGTAGATCGGGGTCAGCTCACCGTCGGCGTAGCGGTAGAAACCGACGACGGTGTGCTTGTTCGCGTCTGATTCCTTCCGGGCGTTGTAGAAGGCGACGATGTCGCCGTTCGCGTAGAGGCCCCGGACGACCTGGAAGTCCGCGAACAGATCGGCGGCCCCGGTCAGGAGCGAGGCCTTGACGTCCGCCTTCGGGGTGATGTGGATCGGGGTGGCACCCTTTCCTTCCGTGACCTCGTAGTCATGGTTGAAGATCCATGTCCCGTCGGGGAGAGCATCGAGGCTGCGGTCATCACCGAAGGACAGGCCGTAGGCCTCATCGGTGTAGTACTCGCCACTGTCGTCGATCTCGGGGTGGAGTTCCTTGGCCGAGGGAAGTCCGGTGACCGTCTTCTCTCCGGCGGCTGTGATTTCGACGATGCGGGCGTAGGTGGGCTCCGTGTTGTACTTGGGGACGAGAACGATACCGAGGGTGCCGTCGGACTGCCGGGCGAAGCCTGTCACGTGCCCGGTTTCCCCGAGCTGAGCGAACTCGGCGGTACCGGTGATGCTTCCGTCGTCGCCGAGAGCCCCGGTCTTGATGACGTTATTGTCGTCGATCCAGTACAGGGTCTTCGTAGCGGTGTCGGCGACGACCAAGATGCTCTCGATACCGGTAACGGAGACGCTCTCGGAGTGATCCGCGTTGAACAGTGCCGCGTCGATTCCGTAGTGGTCGGCGACCTGGAGAACGGTTCCGTCGTCGAACTCGATCGTCTCCATCATGTCGCCGATGCTCAGATCGGTCTCCGCGGCGGAGTACTTCTCAACGGAGATCTCGGTGGACTGATTCTCCTCGGTTTCGCCCGGATAGGTGAACTCGACGTTCTCGAGCGCTCCGGTGCCGAGGAAGGCGTTGTCGGCCGCCGCGTCGGTGGCGGTGGCTGCGACATCGACCCAAGTGGTGTCGGTGTCGCTGTTGTTGAACCTAGCACCGGAGAAGTCGAGGGTGGCCAGTTCGACGGTCTCGGGGCCGAACCACTCGGCACCGTCCTTGGTGGAGTGGACGGTGGCGGAGACGGAACTCGTGCCATCGGGGTCCACGGTGACGACCGGGTCGGTGAGGGTCACATCGACCTTGCAGGTACCACGGGAGGGATCTGCGGCATCCTCGCACTCACCAAGGATCGTGACGGATCCGGTGTAGCTGACGGTCTTCGCCGCGTCGTTCATGGAGACGTAGGGGAAGACGAACTGCTTTGCTTCGACGTCGTAGCGGGCCCCGTCGGCGGCCTCGAAGGAGGTCGCCTTTCCACGGAACATCTCGTTGACGCCCCAGCGGAGTGCGTCCGTCTCGGCGGCGTAGACCTGCCTGGCACCGTCGGTGGCTTCCACACCCTTGGTGTAGGTGGCATCGGCGAGTGCGACACCGACCGGGCTGATGGGGGAGAGAGTGAGCGAGAGGCAGACGATCGCTGCCAATCCTGCTCGGGACATGCGGCGACTTGATTGAGCCATTCAGATTATCCTTATTTTTGCTTCACGTATTCGCGAAGGGGGAGACCGGCGTGATGGTGAGAGGCGCTCACCAGCCAAGAGAAACCACCCTCGTCGACATACCTGTACTTGCTGGCGACAGGGTTTTCACCTGTACGTTTCATGCGTCCAGAGTGTTCCGGACGGGCGCCCACACCCATTCAGATATGTTAGACGGGACTTACAAGCAAACAATCTAACACAGATTAGGCTAAGTTTGTCCACCATTAGACAGGGGTCAAAACCCATGCTTAGCACAGGTTTTATTAAGCATCTAGTTACTCTTGAGACCCATTCTCGGCGCTACACATCCTTGTCGTCGGTTTTCTACACGGTTGTCTGCCGTCCGTGAACACGATTCAACATGCCCCCGGGACGGGTAACTCCGGTGGTCGCTACAGTTGAACCCGGAACGAATACGGCGTGGGCTCACCGTTCCAGACGGAGGCCGCCGACAAACCGGTACCTGACACACGCCTAGGGAAGGAAACACAATGGGAAACAATCCGAGCATTCACGCCGGAGGCGGTCGTGGTCACGGCGACGACGATCCCACCGATCAGGGAGTGGGACAGTCGCAGATAGACACGCATGGAACTGACGACCTACTCGACGAAATCGATGGTCTCCTGGAATCCAATGCCGAGGAATTCGTCCGCTCGTACGTTCAGAAGGGCGGACAGTAACCACCATGATCGATTCGGCAGCGGGAGCCCTGTCCAGGCGGATCATGGGCGTCGAAACCGAGTACGGAATCTCCTGCACGACAGCTGACGGCGGCCGGATCATCCCCGATGAACTTGCTCGTCAGATGTTCCGTCCGGTGGTGGAGGAGCATTCCAGCTCGAATATCTTCACCCCATCAGCGGCCCGTCTCTACCTCGATGTCGGTTCACATCCGGAATGGGCTACCGCCGAATGCCGCTCGATCACACAGTTGCTCAACCACGAGCGCTCCGGAGACCGGGTGATCGATGACCTCGCTCTGCGGGTCGAGAGCGAACTGGGCACGGGGGCACGCGTCTACGTGTTCAAGAACAACGTCGACTCCATCGGAAACTCCTACGGATGTCACGAGAATTATCTCGTGAGGCGGGAGTTGTCGTTGAAGAAACTCGGGCTGGCGCTAGTCCCGTTTCTCATCACCCGGCAATTGATCGCCGGAGCCGGGAAGATCTACCGCCCATTCCCCGGTAGCCCGAGTGAAAGGTACGGGACCGGGTTCTGTGTGTCGCAGCGCGCCGATCACGTCTGGGAGGGTGTGTCCTCGGCGACCACCCGCTCACGGCCGATGATCAACACCCGCGATGAGCCGCACGCCGATTCCGAACGATTCCGCCGACTCCACGTCATCGTCGGCGACTCATCGATGGCGGAACCGACGTTCGCATTGAAGATCGGTTCTGCTCTCCTCGTGCTGGAGATGATCGAAGCCGGGTTCCCTCTACCGGAGATCGAACTCGCCAATGATGCAGCGGCGATCCGGGACATCGCCCGCGACCACCGTGGCAGGACGGAACTCCCGCTCGCCGGCGGAGATACTGTCACCGCCCTCGATCTCCAGGATCGGTACTGTTCCGCAGCGGAGAAGTGGCTGGGGGTTCGGGAGCCTGCTGACGGATCCACCCCGCCGGAGGAGCTGACTCGCATCGTCGGTCTCTGGCGCCGGATGATAACCGCACTGGACACGGGTGATTTCTCGGCGGTGGACACCGAGATCGACTGGGTGATCAAACGGAAGCTGATCACCCGATACCAGGACAGGCTGGGATCGGGACTCGAACATCCGAAGCTGGGCCAAATCGATCTCGCCTACCACGACATCCGGCCCGGCCGCGGACTGTATTACGCCCTGATGGACCGGGGGATGATCGCGAGGTGGACCACCGATGACGCCATCACCGCCGCCATGGACACCCCGCCGCAGGACACCCGTGCCGCATTGCGGGGCAGATTCCTCGACCACGCCCGGGCGGTGGGTGCACCGGTGACCGTCGACTGGATGCGGCTCCGGGTCAACCGCCCCGAGCCGCAGGTGGTACAACTCGGTGATCCCTTCGCCTCGGAAGATGCGCGCGTCGATGACCTCATCGCCTACATGGACGCACACGCCGCGGAGTACGGCCCGACGTCATGACGGCCAAGGACGAGGCTCTGGAACGACTGGTCAATCTCACGTTCGCCTTCCTCGATGCAGAGCAGAACGGTGGCCGGAGATTGCTCACTGCGTCCTGGGTCCGAGACAACGTCTCCGGTTACTCCGACCGCAGCGCGGACGCCGCACGAAAGATGTTCACCAGGGATCTCGCCGTGCTTCGTGCCGCGGGCGTACCGATCGAGATCGTCGCAAATCCGGAGGATCCGGGACAGACCGGATACCGGTTGCAATCCGAGGAGTACCCGCTGCCGGAGGTGAGCTTCACTCCCGCGGAGGCCACCGTCCTCGCGCTAGCGGGTGACATGGGACTCGGGCAACGTCTCGCGGCCTTCGCCAGGTCGGGGTGGACGAAACTGGCCGCCGCAGGCGCGTCGAGAGAACTCGGTACCGTCCCGGTGGTCAGCATGCTCAACGATACGGCGCACCTCGGGCCGCAGACCCTCGATACCATCCTCGGAGCGTGCCGACACCGGCGCCGAATCCGGTTCTCGTATTCGCGCGGACCCGTGGACGAGGTAGTGACCCGCACGATGGATCCGTGGGGGCTGGTCAACCATCGGGACCGCCTGTACATGGTGGGCTACGACGCTGACCGGGATGCGGTACGCAGTTTCCGGATAACCAGGGTCAGCGAAGTGCGAGAATCGGGACCCGCATCCCATCCCAAACCGGGTGATTCGGATCTCCAGGATCTGGTGGCCCGCTCGCTCGGGAGGGGCCGCGATTTCGTCGACGTCCGATTCCGGGCCACCGCCGGATCGGCGGGAGAATTGACCAGATCCGCGGACCACCTCAGCGATGACATCCATGTTTTGAGAAACGTCGAACGGGATTGGTTTATCCGGATCGCCGCCGCGCACGCCCCCCAAGTCACTGTGATGGAACCGGACGATATCCGACTCGCGGTCATCGAGACGCTGACCAGGGCCGCCGAACGACACGCCACAGAGAACGGGGATCCGACATGAGCGGAAGCAACAACCGACGCAGGGGTGGGGACCGACTCGGAGATCTCGTTCGGATGCTGAATCTGCTGCCTTATTTCGACGCGCACCCGGGACGGTCGATCATGGAGGCAGCGGGCGAACTCGGTTACCCACCGCAGCAGATCATGGACGACCTCAACCGACTGTGGTGCTGCGGTCTCCCGGGAATGGGCCCCGGAGATCTCGTCGATCTCGACCACTCCTATCCGTCCGTGCGGGTCACCAACAACCAGGGAATGGATCGGCCCCTCCGCCTCACCCCCACCGAGGCCGGTGCTCTTCTCCTAGCTCTCGAATCACTGGAGAATGTGGGCGGGTTGACCGACCGAGAGGCGGTGGTCAGCGCCGCCGAGAAACTCCGTAACATTGTCCCCGACAGTACGGTCGCGGTCGTCGACTCGGTCGTGTCCGATGATTTTCATTCATCCACGTCCCCCGTCCTCGAGACCATCCGGGACGCACTCGACGGCGGAGGGATCCTCGAATTCGAGTACTACAGTGCGGCCTCCGATACGACGTCCCGTCGGCGGGCAGTGCCGGCCCGCGTGTTCACCAAGGAGGGCAACACATACGTCTCAGCGTGGGACACAGCAGCCGGTACACACCGCACGTTCCGTCTGGACAGGATGAGTGATGTCGGATCCACCGGTGAATCGGGGGATCCGCACCTCGACGAGCTCGCCTTCGATTCAGAGGACCCCTTCTCCTTCGCCACCGTCTCCTGTCGCGCCGAGGTCCGAATCCGTGAAGACGCGGTCTGGCTCGCGGATTACGTCCCCTTCGAGTTGCCTCCGGATTCGACTCCGCTCGACGGCTTCTACCGCGCACACATGCCGGTGTCCTCCCGAGACTGGTTCGTGCGGTTCATCCTGGGGCAGGGCGGCCGGGTGATCGTCGACAGTCCCGCCGACCTGGTCGCTCAAGTGTCGAAGCGCGCCAGGGATGGGCTCGGGGCGTATCATCGCTAGAAAAGGAGAGCCACCCCGCTCCCTCCTCACCCGCTCGTATGAAAGGCTTTCTCCATGACCCCAGGACCCCTTGAACTGGCCATCATCGCCGTCGTCGTGCTGGTGCTGTTCGGTTGGAAGAAACTTCCCGACGCCGCCCGCTCCATCGGTCGATCGATGCGTATCTTCAAATCCGAGGTCAAGGAGATGAAGAACGACGATCAGGTGGCGGACAATGCCCCCTCCGGGCAGCAACCCGGCCACGTGGTTCCTGAACCGCGGGAGCTGACCCAGAACCCCCAATCCCCGCAATACCCGCAGCAGGGATACGGTGTCCCCAATCCGCAGGCAAACCTCCAGCAGCCCCCGACTCCCGCACCGGGGTATCAGCAGCAGCAGGGATATCAGACCCCGCAGGGTTACCAGCAGCCGATGCCACCCGGGTACCAGCAGCCGAACCCGAACGACCCCAGGCAGCAGTAACGAGCCCGAGTGAATATGCGGGCATCCCGACGCCCGCCTGACCCGATGCACCCGTATTTCGGTGCATCGAACACGGAGCGGAACACTAATCTCCATGAGCACACCCACCCCGAAGAAGCGGCTCATTCCTCGACGCAAGGGGAACTCAGCGCGGTCCAGCGACGGAACGATGACCCTGGTCGAGCACATCAAGGAGCTCCGTCGTCGGCTGATCATCTCCCTGATCGCGCTCGCCGTGGGAACGGTGCTGGGCGTGATCTGGTTCGAGCACTCCGTGTTCGGTCTGCCCACCCTGGGTTATCTCCTCCGCGAGCCCTACTGCAGGCTCCCTGACGAGGTGCGTGCCGACTTCTCCGCGGACGGCAGCTGTCGACTGCTCGCGACCGGCCCCTTCGAGATGTTCGGCCTCCGGTTCAAGGTCGGTGGCCTGGCCGGTCTCGTCTTCGCGTCGCCGGTGTGGCTGAGCCAGCTGTGGCTGTTCATCACGCCCGGCCTGCACAAGAACGAGCGCCGTTCGACCGCGATCTTCGTGACGGTGGCGGTCGTCCTCTTCGTGCTCGGTGCGCTCCTCGCGTACTGGGTCATCAGCTTCGGATTGGAGTTTCTGCTGACATTCGCCAGCGAGTCCTCGACGACCGCGTTGAACGGCAAGCTTTACTTCAGTTTCCTCATCGGCCTGCTGCTGATCTTCGGGGTCAGTTTCGAGGTTCCGTTGATCATCGGGATGCTCAACATCATCGGGGTGGTGACCTATGAGCAGCTGAAGGACAAGCGACGCATCATCATCTTCTTCATTTTCTGCTTCGCGGCCCCCATCACCCCCGGCCAGGAACCGATGAGCATGGTCTCGCTCGCGATCGCCCTGACCCTGCTCGTGGAGATGTCGATCCAGTTCTGCCGCTTCAACGACCGTCGCCGCGACCGGCAACGCCCCGAGTGGGCTGACCTGGACGACGACGAGGCCTCCCCTCTGTACAGTCCGGGTGCGGATCCTCAGAGCAGCGGCCCCGTCCGAGGCTCGGGTCCGGTGGCATCCTCTGGACCCCTGAATACACCCCCGGAGCGACCGGCACCGCGACAAAGATTCGACAGCCACGATAGTAGCGGTTTCGACGACGTTCTCTGACCCCCGCCGCCTCGACTGGGACGGCCACCGTTCATCGGGGCCGCGGCGTGAACCCGGGTAGCGTGGTACCCATGACGGATACCGCCACCCATCTCGATGAGTTCACCGCACGACTGGACTTTCCCCTCGACGCTTTCCAGCTCGAAGGGTGCCGCGCTGTAGAAGCTGATCACGGTGTCCTCGTCTGTGCCCCTACCGGCGCTGGAAAAACGATCGTGGGGGAGTTCGCGGTATCTCTCTCCTTATCCCGAGGCACCAAGTGTTTCTACACCACCCCGATCAAGGCTTTGTCGAACCAGAAGTTCCACGATCTCGTTGAGGCTCACGGAGAGGATTCGGTGGGGCTGCTCACCGGGGACGTCTCGGTGAATGCCACCGCGGAGATCGTCGTCATGACGACTGAGGTCCTCCGCAACATGATCTACGCCGGTTCGCCCGCACTCGACCGGCTTAGCCACGTCGTTATGGACGAGGTCCACTTTCTTGCCGACCGCTCCCGGGGACCGGTGTGGGAGGAGGTGATCCTCAACCTGGATGAATCCGTCCGGATCATCGGGCTTTCAGCCACGGTCTCGAACTCCGAGGAGTTCGGCGCCTGGTTACGGACAGTTCGGGGCGACATCGAGGTTATCGTCTCTGAACAACGACCGGTTCCGCTCGACCAGTGGATGATGCTCGGCAGGAAACTCTATCCGCTGTTTGAACCTGGAACCGGTGGCGAGGTCAACCGAGAACTCGAGAAGCACGTCCAACGATTGAACTCCGCGGAGATCGAACGCGGCTCCCAGACATATTCGGCGGGCGGCGGTTTCCGGTCGCGGAGCGCCGGACACGTGGAGGATCGTCGAGACCGGAGGCGCGGCGGTCACCGCTCCGGAAAACCCCGGGAAGGTGGGGTACCACGCCCGATGGGACGCCCCGAAGTACTGCAGGTCTTGCAGGGCAGGGACATGTTGCCGGCGATCACGTTCATCTTCTCCCGGGCCGGGTGCGACGGGGCGCTGCACCAGTGTCTCGGTTCCCGGTTGACACTGACCACCGAGGATGAGGCGAAGGAGATCGGCCGGATCGTTGATGCCGGGGTGTCAGACATCCCGGAGGTCGATCTCGAGGTACTGCGGTTTCGCCAGTGGCGTGCGGCCCTGACACGCGGGTTCGCGGCACACCATGCGGGGATGTTGCCGGCATTCCGACACATCGTGGAGGAACTGTTCACCCGGGGACTGGTCCGTGCGGTCTTTGCTACGGAGACGCTGGCACTCGGCATCAACATGCCCGCCAGGTCGGTCATCCTCGAAAAACTAGTCAAGTACAACGGGGAGGCCCACGTCGATCTCACTCCCGGTGAGTACACGCAGCTCACGGGTCGCGCCGGCCGTCGCGGCATCGACACGATGGGGAACGCGGTGGTGCAGTACGCACCCGCCATCGACCCACGGGCGGTGGCCGGACTGGCATCCACCCGCACCTATCCGCTGATCTCCACCTTCCAGCCCGGCTACAACATGAGCGTGAACCTCATCCGCACCATCGGCTACGGTCCCGCTCACCGCCTGTTGGAGAAGTCCTTCGCCCAGTTCCAGGCGGACGGATCCGTCGTCGACGAGGTCCGAGAGATCGAGCGTGCCGAGCGCAAGGTGGCGGATCTCCGTGATCAGCTGCAGCGGGCCGTGACCACGGCGAATCCACCGTCGACATACGGCGACCCGGTCACGGAGTTCCTGGACTACATCCGGATCAGGACCGAGTTGTCGAAAACGGAGAAGAAGGCGCGCCGCCGTCATCTCGAGGACCGGCACACCGAGACAGTCGTCGCGCTGCGGAAGCTCCAGATCGGAGACGTGATCGCACTCCCCACGAAGAAGCGCCCGATGCTCGCGGTCGTCGTCACCCCCGCACCAGATTCGAAGAACCCACGTCCCTGGATCATCACCGAAACCGGTTGGTCGGGGAGGGTGAACGCCGAGTCCTTCGCCGTCGCGCCGCAGATTGTCGGTCACATGTCCCTGGGCAAAGACGTGCAACGCAAACCCCGGAAAAACGCCCGCGTCGTGGTGCAGCAATTCCGTCGTGGGGACTATCCGCGCCCGAAGCGACTGCGCCACGAGACGCGGATCCGGGACACCGACCAGGTCAGGGAACTGCGTGCCGAGCTCCGTGCCCATCCGGCCCACGACTGGGCAGACCGGGAACTACTCGCCAGGACCGCGGAGAAGTTGGTCCGCAAGCAGCGAGATCTCGACAGGCTCGTATCCCGGGTCTCGGCTGCGACGGATACCCTCGGCCGCACCTTCGACCGGATCGTCGATCTGCTCGCGGAGATGGACTACCTCGAGTTCGTCACCGGGGAGGGTGATGCGGAGCCCACACCAGTCATCACGGAGGAAGGGGAGCGGCTCGCGCAGATCCACAACGAGTCCGATCTCCTGGTTGCGCAGTGTCTCCGTCGGGGTATCTGGAACGATCTTGATCCTGCGGAACTCGCCGGGGTGGTTAGCATGTGCACCTTCCAGAACCGGCGGGAGGTTCGCGGGGTGGCTCCGGACGCCGCTACGGATCGGATGGCGACCGCAATGAACGCCACGATGCGGATCCACGGAGAGCTGGTCTTTGATGAGCAGCGCCACAATCTCCCGGTTACTCGGGAGCCGGAGGCCGAATTCGCGCTCGCCATTCACCAGTGGACTGCGGGTGCGCCGATGGGCTATTGCATGGCTGCCGCGGCGGAGTCAGGGGCGGAACTCACCCCGGGCGATTTTGTCCGGTGGTGCAGGCAGGTGGTCGATCTCCTCGAGCAGGTGGCGAAAACAGGCTACACCGACGAGGTGAGGCGCAACGCGCGCACCGCTATCAACGAGATCCGGCGTGGAGTGGTCGCCCTCGGCTCGTGACCCTGCCGACTGCTCACCTCCCGACATGATCTCTGTGGCTCAGCGAACCGCGGTCAGGTGGGGTGTGATGAATGCCACCATCGCGATATTGACTAGTTCGCGGTGGCGGTACCCGACCAGGAGACTGAAGTCCGACCACCATGCCGTCGACGAGCACCGGGCCTCCGGAATCTCCGTAGCAGAACTAACTCCGTTCAGTGGGGACGCGTACCCCGCCGGAGGGATCCGCAGGTTCAGCGACACGGCAAACGGCACTTCGCGACCAGCCTCCCGTTCCGGGGCGGAGCGGGCCCCGTGACCCCGCCGCCGAATCCGTAGCCAGCGGTGTCCGTGAGAACCGGAGTCGTCACCGTCGCTATCGGCAGCAACGGAACAGCAGGTGCGGGTCAAGCTAACCGGAGTACAGCGATACCCGTGCCAACGATGACCCGGGCGTCAGCCACCCTCCTGCACCAACGTCACCCAGAAATTCGGCTCGCCGGGGGGACATCCACGTTCCGGAGGAACTGGGCTGCCATCGGCGCGACCTCCACGATCGCCGGGTGCCGCCCCGGGTGGCGTCATCCCGACCTACCCCGGCCAGCACCTCCGGAGACGTGAGGAATCCGGAGCAGTAGTATCCACCACGACCACCACGGTGCAGCCGGATGACACTCGCATCAGCGACCGGGCCGTCGGATCCGGGGACCGGGCTGTTTGCATTGGCGTTCACTCCGATGATTCGACGTGTGCCATCGCTTGAGTAGCGGAGCGGCACCGGCCCCCGCCCCGTACGCCTGCGCCCTGGTACCTATGATGGGGCCCATGACTTCGAGTGCGACCCCATCCACCGAAAACATCCATCGCGACCGTTGCACCGCAATCGTGGAGAACATGCGCGGGGCAGGAATGTCGGTCATGGTTCTCGGAACCGGCCCCGATCTCGAGTTCTTCACCGGCCTCGACATCAGCTCCCACGAGCGCCTCACCGCGCTCGTGATCCAGGCCGACGGTGACGACTTCCTCATCGCCCCGGCAGTCGACGCAGGCAAGGCCGTCCGTGAACGGACCGCGGAGAACGGTATCAGGCTGATCCCGTGGCAGGACGGGCAATCGCCCTATGAGCTGATCGTCCGGAACATCGTTCTGCCCGAGGCTCCGCACGGCGCGTCGGAGGTCCGAGGAGTCGGCCTCGGCGCCTCGCTCACCGCTGATCACGTCCTGGAGATCCAGAGCCGGCTCGCCGAGTTCAACCACGGCTGTGTCCTGGCTGGACCGGTCATCGACGAGCTGCGGATGGTGAAGACCGATCACGAGATCGAGGAACTCGCCGCAGCGGGAGCCGCCATCGACCGTGTCCACGCCCGGGTTCCGGAGCTTCTCCAACCCGGCCGGACGGAGGCGGAGATCGCCGAGGAAATCTCCGCGATGATCCTTGAGGAGGGACACGTGTCCGTTGACTTCGTCATCGTCGGCTCCGGTCCGAACGGCGCCGATCCGCACCACAGCTTCTCCGACCGGAAGCTACGGACCGGCGAACTCGTCGTCGTCGACATCGGAGGGGCTCTGCCGAGCGGGTACCGCTCCGACTGCACCCGCACCTATCTCGTCGCTGATTCGGATCCGCAGGTGATCACCGAGCGGGTCCTCGACATGTACCGGATCCTCGAGAAAGCCCAGGCCGCTGCGGTGAAGGCGGTCCGCCCCGGCGTCACCGCCGGGGAGATCGACCGGGTCGCCAGGGACGCCATCGCCGCCGCCGGATATGGGGAGCAGTTCATCCACCGGACCGGTCACGGCATCGGGCTCACCACACACGAGGCCCCATCGATCTCGTCGGGTTCCGATACGGTTCTCCAACCGGGCATGGCGTTCTCCGTCGAGCCGGGCATCTACTTCACCGGGAAGGTCGGTGCCAGGATCGAGGACATTGTCGTCGTGACGGAGGACGGTGTGCGTCCGCTCAACAACCGGCCGCGGAGCCTGTTCTGGTGAGTTCCGGATCCGTGCTCCTGCTTGGTGGCCGCAGCGACATCGGCGGTGAACTGGCAGCACGTCTCGTCGCCGGACGCGAGGTGGTACTCGCCGCGCGCGACGCCTCCACTCTGGATGACGTGGCGCGCCGGATGCGCGCCGCCGGTGCCACGTCCGTCTACCGGCTCGAGTTCAACGCCACCGACCTCGACCGTCACCGGGCGGTGGTCGAGCAGGCCATCCGGCTAGCCGGTACGCCGGCCTACGCGATCATCGCGTTCGGTGTTCTCGGTGATCAGCGGCGCGCGGAGCATGACGAGGCACATGCCGTGCACATCACGACGGTGGACTACACCGCCCAGGTGTCCGTGTTGACCGTACTGGCGGATCTGCTCACGGGGGCGGCGACCGTCGGGCGACCGGCGACCATCGTCGCCTTTTCCTCGGTGGCAGGTTGGCGCGCCCGCCGCGCCAACTACGTGTACGGATCGACGAAGGCCGGCCTCGACGCATTCTGTCAGGGGCTGGCCGACCGGCTCCACGGCGGTCCGGTCCGGCTTATCACCGCCCGACCCGGATTCGTCATCGGGCGGATGACCGAGGGCATGGAACCGGCTCCGATGTCGGTCACCTCGTCCGAGGTCGCCGACGCGATCGTCGGGGAGATCCGGTCTCAGGAGAGACAGGGGCGAGTCCGCTGCACGACCCTGTGGATCCCGCGCCGACTGGAGGTTCTCGCCCGGGTGATGCGGCTCGTTCCCCGCCCGGTGTGGCGCCGGATGCCCCGCTGATCGACCCGGTAGGATGACGCCACATGACCAACTCCGCCACCGGTGACCGGGCCGCGACCGACAGCGGTGTCTCGCACCCGGCAGCGTTCCTCGCGAGCGTGGTCGGGATCAGTGCCGCGGGGATGGGTGATCTGCCAGCGACCTCCCTCGATCGGTTGCGTGCGGCCGATGTGGTGATCGGTTCCTGGCGGCAGCTCAACCTCATCGACGGGGAGATTCTCGCGGAACGCCGACCGTGGCCGTCCCCGCTGCTGCCGTCGATTGAGCCACTGTTCGAGGAGTTCTCCGGTCGTCGCATCGTGGTACTCGGCTCGGGTGACCCGATGTTCCACGGGATCGGCACGACACTGACCAGGATCTTCGGTCCCAGAAACATCGAGGTGCTTCCCCTCGCATCGTCGGTGTCGCTGGCCTGCGCCCACCTGGGCTGGCCGTCGAACGACACCCCTGTGGTCAGTCTGGTGAACCGCCCGGTGTCCGCCATCCTCCCGCTGCTTGATCAGGGCAGGCGGTTCCTCACCCTCGGCCGTGACGAGACCACGCCGGGCGAGGTGTCCTCACTGCTCGCCGCTCGGGGGCACGGTGGGGCACGGGTCCACGTCCTGAGCGACCTCGGGGGACCGGACGCCCACACCCAGACCTACCGCGCAGCCGCCCCGGAACCTCCGCGGAGCGCACTGAATGTGATCGCCGTGGTACCCGCCGGAACCCGGGGAAGAAGCCTGCTTCCGGGCCTACCGGACGACTCCTACGAAACTGATGAGGGGCAGCTCACGAAGGCGGATGTCCGCGCCTGGACCGTCTGTGCCCTCGCGCCGCGCCCGGGGGAGCGACTCTGGGACATCGGCGGTGGTGCCGGGTCGGTGGCCATCGAGTGGTTGCGCAGTACCCCCGGTACCACGGCTGTCACCTTCGAAAGGGCCGATCACCGCAGGGAAACCATCGCGGACAATGCCCGGAACCTCGGCGTGGAGCACCTTGAGGTGCTCGGTGCCGCGCCGGCTTCCTTCAGTGCCGCCACCACTGACCCTGACGTCGTATTCGTCGGCGGAGGGCTCACCACCACCGGACTCGTCGAAACCGCCTGGGAACGGCTGCGTCCCGGTGGACGCCTCGTGGCCAACGCCGTGACCGTCGAATCGGAGCAGATGCTCTGGCGGCTCCGTGCCCGTTTCGGTGGCCGGATCACCCGCATCCAGGTCGACTCGGAGACGTCGATCGGGGGGTTCACCGCCCTGCGCCCCGCGCTGCCCGTGACGCAATGGAGAGCCACGAAGCAGGTTCCCGAATCAACTGAGCAAGGGGAGAACCACACACCATGACCGTCTACTTCATCGGCGCCGGCCCCGGTGCCGCCGATCTCCTCACCCTCCGGGCGGACCGCCTGATCCGTTCGTGCGGGGTCTGCCTGTACGCGGGCAGCATCGTTCCCGAGGAGGTCCTCGAGCACTGCCCCGATGGCTCCGAGGTGATCAACACCGCCCGGATGCCGCTGGACGAGATCATGTCCGTGATCCGGCGGGCCGACGCAAGCGGTCTCGACGTCGCCCGGCTCCACTCCGGGGATCCGTCGGTGTACTCGGCTCTCGCCGAGCAGGCCCGCCGCCTGACCGCCGCCGGTATCGACTACGAGATCGTCCCGGGGGTCCCGTCCTTCGCGGCCGCGGCGGCGGCACTCGGACACGAACTCACGGTCCCCACGGTCGGCCAGACCGTGATCCTCACCCGAGTCAGCGGACGTGCCTCCGCGATGCCCGAGGGCGAGGACCTCGCCACCCTGGGTGCGTCGCACGCCACGTTGTGCATCCATCTCGCGGCACACGACATCGACCGCGTCGTCGACGAACTCACCCCGAGCTACGGGGCGGACTGCCCCGTCGCCGTCGTCGCCTATGCCAGCCGCCCGGAGGAGCAGATCGTGCGTGGTCGGCTGGGTGACATCGCCGGGGCGGTGAAGGAGGCCGGGATCAGCCGGACCGCCGTGATCGTCGTCGGTGAGGTACTCGGGGCGGAGGGTTTCCCCGACAGCTACCTCTACTCCGATGACCGGCCACGTGACGCGGAAGGACGGACGATACCGTGCGTGCACTGATTCTCGGCGGAACCTCGGAGGGGCGGGAACTGGCCGCTCTGATGTCCGCCCGTGGATGGCTCGTGACCAGCTCACTCGCGGGCCGGGTGGCCAGCCCACGGCTGCCGGTGGGGGAGGTCCGCATCGGGGGGTTCGGTGGGCCTGCAGGCCTCGCCCGCTGGCTGATCGACCAGGGTGTGGAGGTCGTCGTCGATGCCACCCATCCCTTCGCCGAACGGATATCGATCTCCGCGGCGGAGGCCACCCGGGCCACCGGTGTTCCCCTGATCGCGCTGCACCGACCCGCATGGGAGCCGGTCGCACGGGACAAGTGGCGGATGGTCGACACGATGGAGGAGGCCGCGCGGATCACGGAGCGCGATTACCACCACATCCTGCTCACCATCGGCCGGCAGCAGCTGGCATCCTTCGCCCACGACGATCTCAACCTCTACGTCATCCGCTGCGTGGACGAACCTGATACCCCGCTTCCCGCCCGGCACCGGGTGCTCCTCGACCGCGGACCGTTCACCGTCGCAGGTGAGAAGAAACTCATGCGGGACAATCAGATCGACTGTGTCGTCACCAAGAACTCCGGTGGCGAGCACACGCGACCGAAGCTCGACGCAGCACGCGAACTGGGGATCCACGTGGTGATGCTGCGCCGCCCACACCTGCCAGGCGGCGGGCGGATCACCGTGGTGCACACCGCGGAGGCGGCCTTCAACGCCGCGATGGAGCTCTAGGGTGCGGTGAGCTGTCCGTAGCCGCCCACGATCGCCGCGAACTCGGTGAACCGCCTGCGGGACTGCGCCAGCTGCTCGGCCCCGGCGGGGGAAAGATGGTAGACCTTCCTGCCGGGGCCGCTCTCACCGGGCTCCCACGTTGACGTGGCCAGGCCGTCGTCCTCGAGCCGGTTGAGGACCGGATAGAGGGCCGCACCCTTGACCGGGTTCAGTCCCCGTTCCACGAGTCGCTCGGCCAGTCCGTAGCCGTGCCCGGGCGCGACCTCCATCTCACCGAGCAGCAGCAGGGGCAGCGTCACACGCTGCCAGGCGGCGAATTCCCGGTCGGAACGGTCACCCATCGTCTCCTCCCCGGAGCGTGGGCAGACCCGCGTCCACCCAGAGTTTCGGGATCGTCAGGGCGATGCCGGCGAAGAGAATCACTCCCATCACGATAGGGAACGTCTCTCCGCTCCGCATCACGCTGACGGCCACCAGGGTCATGAACGCGTACTGGAGAAGCCGCCACCGGCTGCGGCTCCGCAGTGATCTATCCTCTCCTCCGGTACGGGCCGCGGCGATGGTCGGGGATCCGAACTCCTCCTGCGGGGTGACTCCCCGAGACAGCGAGTGGTCAGCGAGCTGGCGGGCCTCCTGCTCTGCGCGGGAGGGGCTGTACCCGTAGTTACTACGCAGCAATGTGCCGTACCGAGACACCCACTGTCCGGGATCGTCACAGGTGTCCCGCTGGTGGTCGGGGACGATGCCGTCGTCCGGGGTGATCCACCAGCTCAGAGCGACGAGTCCGAGACCGATGGCCGGAACGAAAACGGACGGCAGATCGATAATCGGTGCTGGATCTGTCACGACCGCCGTCACGCCGGTCGTGAGGATTCCAACGACGGTTCCGACAGCACCACCCCAAAAGCCGATGGACCGTCCGCTGCCATGGCTGAGGAGTGCGAGGTGAAGCGCCGTGAGGCTGACGGTGAATCCGAGGGCGAACACAATCATCCTGGTGCTGAGTGTGAAGGTCCATCCAGTGGTGAACAGCCAGAACGAGGCGATGAGGACCGTGAATCCGGCCTGCATGAGCACGCCCGACAGCAGGTTCCGGAACGTCAGTGCCGCGGTTTCGGGCGCGTAGGGGTAGGTGGCGACGGTCTCCCGCGCCGCCTCGCGTGGTGTCGACCACTCCTCATCGTCGGGATCGACGGCGGCACGGATCATGGCGTCGCGCATGGTGTCGGTCTCCCTGGAGAGCGCTTCGCCGTCGAGCCTGCCGCTCACAGCGAGATGGAAGCGGTATTCGGTCACCCAGTCGGATTGGGCGGTGATCAGACCATTGCACATGTGCGCGGGTTCTCCTTGTTGCTCGTCGAATGAACTGTCACCGTCCAGACTAGATATGTTTTTTATCTAGTCAAGCGTTTGACCGAACATTACCCGGCCCGGCCCGGCCACGATGGTCCCGGGAACGAGTGCGGCCCCGAGCCAACGGTGCAACGTTGGATCGGGGCCAAGACAGGGTTCGCGGGGTGACTACCTCGGGAGAATGTTGAACAGCATGGAACGCAGCGGGCCAATCAGGATGCCCAGCGCATCGAGAGCAAGGGCGACGGTGACGATGGAGAGCAGCACCCGCGCCCAACCGGGAGAGCCGTTATACCACTTCTGGAGATCGTCAGCACCAAGCTGCGAGGAGAAGCTGTTCTTGGCGACGGAACCGAGGTCGGATGAGCCTGTGCCCGACTTCTTCGCGACCTCGACAGCCTGTGCGGTGGCCGGCGTATCGGCCGGAGTTTCCGCGGTGGCGGGGGCGACGGCTCCGGTGGTGAGAGCGAGGAGGACAGCGCCGGAGAGCGCTGCACGGCAAAGTCGGTGGGTGGGGTTCCGCATCAGGGTGAATCTCCTTGGATTAAGGGAAAAGGCGACGACGCGGACCCGTAACACTCCGTGGGCGACACCGCATCGTGACCGAAGGTTTATGACATCTTAACCATAGCGCCGCGAAGTGAACACCCGCGGACCGTTCGGCCCTTGATAAACCCTGGTCGTCGACGCGCCGATGATGAGCATTGTCCGCATGTCGACCACCTCCGGATCAAAGCCTGCGAGGGTGGTCACCGTGACGCTCTCCTGGTCGGAACCGACCGCCCGGGCAACGATCACCGGGGTATCCGGGTCCTGATGCTCCAACACAATGTCCCGCAGCTCCGCCACTTGGCGCCTCCTGGTTCTCGAAGCGGGGTTGTAGACGGCGAAAGCCATGTCGGCTCCGGCGAGCGCGTGTATTCGGCGGGCGATGACGTCCCACGATTTCAACCGGTCGGACAGTGAGATCATACCGAAATCGTGACCCAGCGGCGCCCCCACCCGGGAGGACACCGCCTGCGCCGCGGTCATTCCCGGGACCACCCGGACGGAGACGTCCCGCCATGCGTCATCGTCGGCGGTCTCGAGGACGGCGGCCGCCATGGCGAACACACCGGGGTCACCGGAACTGACGACGGCGACCCGCCGCCCCCTGGCCGCGAGATCGAGGGCCATTGCCGCGCGTTCCGCCTCGACCTTGTTGTCGGACAGGTGGCGGCGCTGTCCGGGACGTTCCGGGACACGGTTGATGTAGGTGGAGTAGCCGACGAGGTCTCCCGCGAGCTGGAGCTCGCGGGAGACCTCGGGGGTAGTCCACCCGGCGTCACCCGGTCCCAGTCCGACAACAACCACCTCACCCTCCCCCCGCGTTACATCTGCCGCGGGGGAGTCCGGTGCCGCGGCCGCACAAACGCCTTCCCGGTGGGAGGGCACGACGGCGACTGCGAAGTACGGAACCTCGGTCACCTCGGCGGCGGGGAGGGCATTCTGCCCCTCCATCCCGATCCGGGAGACGACGTACGTCCGGTCGAGGACCCCGGCGCGGTCGAGTGCCCGACGGACCTTGGGCCAGGTTCTCCCGAGTTTCATCACCACGGCTGTGTCGGTGTCCCGGAGACGCCTCGACAGTTCGCCCTCATCGAGGGTCCCTGGGAGGATGGTGAGTATCTCGTCGTCCTCCGCTAGCGGGCGGGCGAGGACGTCCGCGGCTGCGGTGATCGAGGTGACCCCCGGGATGATCCGGGCGCGACGGGTACCGGGATGATCGGCAAGAACCCGGTGCAGATGCTGGTAGGAGCTGTAGAGCATCGGGTCACCGAGCGCGAGCACGACCACGTCACGGCCCGCGTCGAGGTGTACGGCGAGGCGCTGCGCAGCCTCGACATAAAACTCCGCCAGCGCCCCGGTATACCCGCCAGGATGGGTTGTGTTTCCGGTGGTGACGGGATAAGAGAGCAGCTCATGTATCTGCCCATCGTGCATGTACGGCTCAGCGGCCGCACGGGCGGCGGACGCACCTCCCGGTTTCGCGTGATACACCACGACGTCGGCGGATCCGATCGCGCGGGTCGCGGCGACCGTGAGCAAATCCGGATCGCCCGGGCCGACGCCGACACCGGTGAGGGACCCTCCGTTGGCGGCCATTTACAGGATCTCCCGGGGTTCGGCGAGTGCGTTGACCGCCGCGCAGGTGACGGCGGATCCGCCCCGGCGCCCGTGCACCGTGAGGTACTCCATCCCGAGGGAAATGGCGTCATCCGCGAGTGCCTGCTTGGATTCGGCGGCTCCGATGAACCCTACGGGGATGCCGAGAACGGCTGCCGGGCGGGGGAGCTCCGGCTCGGCGGCGAGGAGCTTGAGTAGGTGGAACAGTGCAGTGGGGGCATTTCCGATGGCAACGACGGCGCCGTCGAGGACGGGGCGCCACAGCTCCACGGCCGCCGCCGTGCGGGTGGTCCCGAGTTCCCCGGCCAGATCGGCGACCCGCGGGTCCCCCAGCAAACAGATGACCTCGTTGTCCGCCGGGAGCCGACGTCTCGTCACGCCCGAGGCGACCATCTGGACATCCGTGAGGACGGGGGCACCAGACTGCAGTGCCTGGCGCGCGGCGGGGACGAGATCGGCGGACAGGGCGATGTCGCCCGCGAGATCAACCTCACCGGCGGCGTGGATCATCCGGACCGCCACCGTGGCCTGCTGGTGGTCGAAGGCCGAGAGGTCGGCCTCGCTACGGATGGTGGCGAAGGAACGGCGGTAGATCTCCGCGCCGTCGGTGATGTACTCGTGCATGGTGTCTCATTCTACGTTCCGGGATGTCAGCTCTTTCCGCTCCTGCGTCCGACCTCGTATTCACCCTCACCGACCGCGAGATAGTCCGTGTACGGCCCCTCCACGGGGTGACCGCAGCGGCGCTCGCATCCGGAGAAGTGGACGTGGTCCCCGGGGGCGGCGGGGACGCGGTGTTCCCGGACGGCGGACACCGCATCGGCCCGCGTGTCGGACGCGGATTTGTCGCATCCGGTGGACCCGGTACAGGCGGAGACCTCGAGCCACGGGGAGTCCGCATCGAAGATGAGCCCCATGGGGGCTAGTACCTTCACCACGACCTCCGCGGACGCGGTATCCAGCCCCTCGATGATCACAGAGCGCCAGCAGGTGACCTGGGTCGGCCGACCGATGGTCGCGATCATCCGGGCGAGAGTCGTGTCCAGTGCGCCGAATCTCAGTCCGGCGGCCAGGCTGACGGTCCCGTCCGGGCGGTCGATCCAGCCGATCGGCGGATCGGGTGTCTCCACGGGGACGGACGGCGCAGGGACCGTCCGGGCGAGGCCCGAACCGGTGAGGTTCGCGACGATGCCGGATGCGGCACCGGGTTGTTCATCGATACGCCAGGACTTCCCACGGCGGGCGGCCCACAGGGCGGCCGCCCGGGCCAGTGCCCGGGCGGTGTCACCGGGTTTCGTGGCGGCATCGACAGAGCAGCCGCCGAGAATCAGGTGGTGGAGCCCGTCGTCGGGGAGCACGCCGATGTCGGGACGGCGTGCGGCGATCATGCCGCTACCGTCGTCGATGCCGAACAACGTACGTCCGGACAACCGTGCCGTGGTCGGATCGTCCAGCAGTAACCGGTCGAGCTCCCTGACGAGCGGTACGAGCTCGGGGGAGAGGGGCGCCGCGATGATGTTGCGGATCCGGTCGTGCGTGATACTCGGCAGCAGGCCCGCCGCGTCGACGGCCCCGGTGAAGTCTGCGGCATTCGTCTCGGATATCCCCCGGATCTGGAGGTTGCCGCGGGTAGTCAGGTGGATCGCACCGTCCCCGTAGCTGTCGGAGAGATCCGCGAGGGTCTCCCAGATACCGGGTTCCATGTATCCCCCCGGAACCCGGATCCGCCCGATCTGGCCATCCGCGGCGCGGTGCATGTGTACCGCACCCGGGCAGGCATCGGGGCGGTCACGGTCGCCGAGACCGCGGGAGTTCTCCACCGTGTGTTCGGTGGCTGATGATTCCCTGGATTCCACGCTCATGGTCACCAGTCTAGGACCCGGGTAGTCCGGGGGCGGGCTCCGGTGCGGCGATGTTCCGCCGCCACATGCGGGAGCTGAGGGGATGGGGAACAACCGGAGCCGTGCGCGTCGTTAAGGTGGGGGGCATGGTCCACCGATTTCGGCCCCCCAGCCTGCTCACCGTGGCATCTGTGCTGCTCCGCACCGTCATTCCGGTGACGGTCGATGTGCTGAGGAGCCAGATCGCCCGGTGGCTGAGCGGTGAACGGGCGGCCATCCGCTACCCGGAACGCGGGCAGTTCCGGGGGCCGGTGGCTGACGCCGAACCCGGCGCGGTCCTGTCCGCGGAACCGGTGCAGGTGCTCGGGGCCGGTAGTCGCCTCAATCCCGCGACGGCGACCGCATTCTGCTACGCCACCCGGGACTCTTCCGGTCGGTTGATCCCCGCTACGGGGGTTCTGCTGCGATCCCGACGGCTCACCGCTGATCATGCGAGGCCCCGTCCACTCATCGCGTTCGCCCCATCAACGCAGGGCGTGGCGCGGCACTGCGATCCGTCGGTGAGCTGCACGGTCGGCCTCAACCTGTTCCTGCGACCGCCCGTGGACTGCATCATCGCCTATGAACTACCGGTCATTCTCGCGCTGGTGGCATCAGGGTTTCATGTCGTGTTCATCGACTATCCCCGGGACGAGGCGACCGGTGTCCAGTTCTACGGGGACAACATCGCCGGCGGTCAGGCCCTCGCCGACGCGGTGCGGGCCGCGGTCGCTCTCGGGGTGTCACCACGAGCGCCTGTGGGGCTGTGGGGTTTCTCCCAGGGGGGTGGTGCGGCCGGTTGGCTGGCAGAGAACCCCGGTTACGCCCCCGACGTCGTTCCGCGGGCCGCGGTCATTGGTGCTCCACCGTCGGATCTCGGCGCGGTGCTGGGCCATGTCGACGGTGGTCTGATCACCGGGGCGCTCGCCTACGCGATTGCGGGACTGATGGTCAGCTCGGATGAGCTCCGCCGGACGTTGTGGCCGCTGTTCAACGATCACGGTCGGGCCCAGATCCGGGCGAACACGGCGACCTGCGCCGGGGGGAGCATCGTCACCTCCGCGTGGACGTCGACGCGGCGGTGGACGGTCTCGGGCAGGTCCCTCGTCGATCTGGCGGAGAGTTTGCCCGTCGTCCGACGTGCACTGCGCCGGCAGCTGCTCGGGAGCGCAGGGCCCTCGTGTCCGGTCCTGCTGTGGGGGTCGGCGAACGATGACGTCATACCGGTTGGCCAGGTACGGGAAGTGGCCCGCCGGTGGACCGCGGTGGGGGGAGACATCTCCTACCGGGAATCCATGATGCCCCGGGTCCCAGGGCTGACGACTCTGAATCACTTCCTCCCCTATTACCTCCGTTTGCCCCGCAACATCGCGTGGTTGCTGTCCGCTCTGCGGTAGGCTGACCAGAGGCAAAGACCCATTTACGTACCCCCGAACGCGATGCCCCACAGGCACCGCAGGCAAGGACCCCTCCACCGTGATTCTGCTTCTCTCCACCTCCGACACCGATCTGTTGTCCGCGAAGTCCGCGAATGACCATCCGGAGGTGGAGTACCGCTTCGCCAACCCGAACGGTCTATCCACCGAGATGCTCGACGAGCATCTCTCCGGCGCCGACCTGGTGATCGTGCGATTGCTCGGTGGCAAGCAGGCATGGGAGGACGGACTGGACCACATCCTGCGCAGCGGTGTTCCGGCGGTTGTCGTGTCCGGCGAGCTCGCTGTCGATGCAGAACTCACTGAGTTGTCCACCGTGCCCGCCGGTGTGGTCACCCAGGCGCACACGTACCTGGCGGAGGGTGGCGCGGACAATCTGCACCAGTTGCACAACTTCCTCTCCGACACGGTGCTGCTCACGGGACTCGGCTTCGACGAGCCGGTCCGGATGCCGTTCTGGGGTCATCTGGACCGCCCGGAGTTCTCCGGACCAAGCGACGCGCCGCGGGTGGCGATCCTCTACTACCGGGCGCAGCATCTCGCCGGCAACGTGGACTACATCCACGGTCTCGCCGACGCGATCGAGAACCTCGGCGTGCGCGCGGCGCCGATCTACTCCGCCTCCATCCGAACCGCACCGGATGACCTGCTCGCCGAGCTGGCGGACATGGACGTGCTCATCACCACGGTGCTCGCGGCCGGTGGCACGAAACCCGCGACCGCGCAGGCGGGGGAGCAGGACGAGGCGTGGGATGTGGCGGCGCTCGCCGCCCTCGATGTCCCCATCATCCAGGGGCTCGCCCTGACCAACCCGCGCGCCCGGTGGGAGGAATCCGACGACGGACTCTCACCCCTGGACGTCGCCACCCAGGTCGCGGTGCCGGAGTTCGACGGCCGGATCATCGCCGTGCCCTTCTCCTTCAAGGAGTACGACGCGGACGGCCTGATCTCCTACGTCCCCGACCACGAGCGCTGCGCCCGGCTCGCCGGGATCGCCTGCCGCTTCGCCCGGCTGCGGCATCTCGACAACGCGGAGAAGAAGATCGTCGTCATGCTGTCGGCGTACCCGACGAAGCACGCCCGGATCGGCAACGCGGTGGGCCTCGATACCCCGGTGTCCACTCTCAGGGTGCTGCACGCCATGGCAGAGGCCGGCTACCACCTGGGCGACACATCGGAGATCCCCGGTTACGACGATCTCGACGGCGACACCTTCATGCACGCCATCATCGCTGCCGGCGGCCACGACCCCGAGTGGCTCACCGAGGATGTGCTCGCCAACAATCCGCTCAAGCTGTCGAGGCAAGACTACCTCGATTACTTCGCGACCCTCCCGGAGGGCATGCGTGAGGAGATGACCGAGCACTGGGGCGAGGCTCCCGGCACGCACTACGTCAACCCCGCCACCGGTGAGCTGTACGTCGCGGGACTCGTCTTCGGCAACGTCGTCGTCATGGTGCAGCCGCCCCGTGGCTTCGGTGACAACCCGGTCGGCATCTACCACGACCCGGACCTGCCTGCGAACCACCACTACCTCGGGACATACCACTGGCTCCGTCGCGTCTTCGGCGCGGACGCCATCGTGCACATGGGCAAGCACGGCAACATGGAGTGGCTTCCCGGCAAGACCGTCGGCATGTCCGCGGACTGCTACACCGACCAGGCGATCGCCGACATGCCGCTGATCTACCCGTTCCTCGTGAACGACCCGGGCGAGGGGAGCCAGGCGAAGCGCCGGGCCCACGCCACCCTCATCGACCACATGATCCCGCCGATGGCCCGCGCGGAGTCCTACGGCGACATCACCCGGCTCGAGCAGCTGCTGGACGAGCACCAGAACATTTCCGCGATGGATCCGGCGAAGCTGCCCGCCATCCGGCAGGAGATCTGGACCCTGCTCACCGCCGCGAAGATGGACCAGGATCTCGGCTGGGAGCAGCGCCCCGACGAAGAGGTCTTCGATGACATGCTCATGCACATCGACGGCTGGCTCTGCGAGATCAAAGACGTCGCGATCCGCGGCGGCCTGCACATCCTCGGAGGGGACATCTCCGGCGAGATGCGCATCGAACTCGTCCTGGCGATGCTGCGAGCGCGCCAGCTCTGGGGCGGAGAGCGCAGCGTCCCCGGACTGCGGGAGGCGCTCGGCCTGTCCGAGGCAGGCGACGAGACCCGGACCCGGGTGGACACGGTCGAGGAGGTCGCGCACGGGATCCTCAGCCGCCTCGACGAACTCGGCTGGGACGTCGAGCAGGTCGACTCCGTACTCGACGGGACTCCCATGCCCGACACCGCGGACCGGGACACGGTGGCCGCGATCATGCGCTTCGCGTGCACCGAGATCGTGCCCCGACTCGCCCAAACCCCGCGCGAAATCACCCAGATCCTGCACGCCCTCGATGGCGGCTTCATCGACGCCGGTCCCTCGGGTTCCCCGATGCGTGGCCTGATCAACGTCCTCCCGACCGGCCGAAACTTCTACTCCGTCGACCCAAAGTCACTGCCCAGCCGCCTCGCCTGGGAGACCGGACAGTTGCTCGCCGACTCGCTGATCGACCGCTACCGGGACGATCACAATGGCTCCTACCCGACGTCCGTCGGCCTGTCCGTGTGGGGGACATCCGCGATGCGCACGTCCGGCGATGACATCGCCGAGGTCTTCGCCCTCCTCGGGGTCCGTCCGGTCTGGGACGAGGCCTCGCGCCGAGTTACCGACCTCGAGGTCATCGATCTCGAGGAACTGGGGCGCCCACGCATCGACACCACCGTCCGGATCTCCGGTTTCTTCCGCGACGCGTTCCCGCATGTCCTCGCGTTACTGGACGATGCGGTGCAGATGGTCAAGAACCTCGACGAGCCGGACGAGAGCAACTACGTCCGGGCCCACGCACGTGCCGACGGCACCCTCGACGAACACACCCGCCGGATCTTCGGGTCCAAGCCCGGGACCTACGGCGCCGGTCTGCTGCAGCTCATCGAGTCCGGTGCCTGGCGCGACGACGCCGATCTCGCCGAGGTCTACACCTCCTGGGGCGGCTACGCCTACGGACGCGGCATCGAGGGCGTCGAGGCCGCCGAGGACATGCGCACCGCCTACCGGCGGATCCAGGTCGCGGCAAAGAACGTCGACTCCGCAGAGCACGACATCGCCGACTCCGACGACTACTTCCAGTACCACGGCGGAATGGTCGCGACCGTCCGGGCACTCACCGGAAACGATCCCGAGGCCTACATCGGAGACTCCCGCCGCCAGGAGACCGTTCGCACCCGCACCCTCCACGAGGAGTCACGCCGCGTGTTCCGCGCCCGCGTGGTCAACCCGCGCTGGATCGAGGCCATGCGGAAGCACGGCTACAAGGGGGCCTTCGAGATGTCGGCGACCGTGGACTACCTCTTCGGCTACGACGCCACGACCAACCTGATGGACGACTGGATGTACGAAACCCTCACCGACACCTATGTCCGCGACGAGGTCAATCGTGAGTTCTTCCGCCAGTCGAATCCCTGGGCGCTCCGGGACATCTCCGAGCGTCTCATCGAGGCCGCCGACCGCGGGCTGTGGGAGGAACCCTCCGACGAAGCCATGGAACTGCTGCGCGAGACGTTCATTGAAACAGAAGGTGAACTGGAGGACCGGCAGTAGCCGCCGTCCACGGGAGTGAGCCGGTACACTCGGACGGGTGCCTATCTTCATCGCCATCCCGTACATCCTGACCGAAGCCCTCGCCTTCTGGCTGGTCGCCAGATGGCTGGGGGTCGGTTGGGCGTTGCTCCTGCTCCTGCTGTTCTTCTTCGGTGGACTGCTGCTCGCGGCCGTCGAGATGCGCCGCATCGCGCTGAAACTATCCCAGGGGCGCGTGAACGCGGGACGCGGAGCCGGTGACTACGGGCTCGTCGCCGCCGGCGCTCTCGGCGTGGCGATGCCGGGTTTCATCACCACAATTATCGGCCTACTGCTGATCTTCTCCCCGACGAGGTCCGTCGTACGCGGGATCCTTGCGCGCAAGATGCGCCGCAAGATCGAGGACCTCGGGGTCCGCGGATTCGAGGCCACCAACCGGTACCGGCAGACGACCAGCTACGGATCTTTCGTCGTCGATCACGATGCGTCGCGGGATTCCACCACCTCCGCACCGGGCGATCAGGAGATCCAGCGCTGGAGCAGCGAAGTGACCCCGGAGGATTTCGTGGACAACCGCGGGGATGAAGGGGACGGAGCGACCGGCGACTCCCGCCCACGCGCCTGATACGGCGATCGATGAGCTTTCTCGTCCGCCTGCTGCTCGCACTGGGCAGCGGGGTCCTGGTCTACTCCTCCTACGAGCCCCTCGGCTGGTGGCCCGCGGGCATCGTCGGGATGGCGTTGCTCTACGTCGCTCTGGCCCCCTGGCGGGCGCGTGCGCTGAAATCATCGCCCCGGCTACGCACCGGTGTCTTTCTCGCCTTCAGCCATTCGATCGCCCTCTACCTGCTGCTCCTGCCGTGGATCGGCGAACTCGTCGGGGCATTCCCCTACGCGGCGCTCGCCGTCACCGAATCCCTCTACGCTATAGTCCTCGGCCTCGGGGTCGCAGCGGCTGCACGCCTGCGGAGTGGCCCGGTCCTCTACGCATTCATCGCGGTCGCTGTCGAATGGCTGCGCAGCTCCTGGCCGTTCGGAGGATTCGCGTGGGTGCGACTCGCATGGGGTCAGATCGACGGTCCACTCCGTTTTCTCGCCCCGATTGGGGGCCCGGCACTCGTCACATTCGGCACCGTCATGACCGCCGCCGGAATCGCCGCACTTGTGCTCCGCGGCGATCGATACAAGGCGCTCGCGCTGATCACCATCCCCGCGCTCGCCGCCGCAGGCTCGTGGGTCGCCACTCCCGGATCGGATGCGGACACCGGGCAGATCACCGTCGCGGCGGTCCAGGGCAATGTGCCCCGCCTCGGGCTGGACTTCAACGCGCAACGCCGGGCCGTCCTGGCTAACCACACCCGGGTCACTGAAACCATCGGGGAACCGGTCGATCTGGTCGTCTGGCCGGAAAACTCTGCCGACGTCAACCCCTTCGCTGATCCCCAGGCCCGTGCACTCGTCGACGAAGCGGTGAGGTCCGCCGGTGCCCCGGTTCTCGTGGGGACACTGACCAGGGACGATGTCGGCGACCGCAACACCGTCGTCGTTTTCGATCCGATCACGGGGCCGGGGGAGTGGCACCATAAGAAGTATCTCCAGCCGTTCGGCGAATGGATCCCGTACCGGGATCTGCTCCGCCCTCTGTCCCCGTACGTCGACCGGGCGGGTGACTACAAGCCCGGCGATGGCGATGGCGTGGTGCACATCCGAGTCCCCGCCACCGGCGAAACGATCGGCGTCGGGGTGTCCACGTGCTACGAGGTCGCCTTCGACGCAGCAGGCCGGGATGCGGTCAAGGCCGGTGCCCGCATCCTGACCACCCCCACCAACAACGCCACATTCGGATTCTCCGACATGACCTACCAGCAGCTGGCGATGTCCCGGATGCGGGCGCTGGAACTGGACCGGGCGGTCGTGGTCGCCGCCACGTCGGGGGTGTCGGCTATCATCCTGCCTTCCGGGAATGTCACCGCGAGCACGAGAATCTTCACCCCTGCCGTACTCACCGAAACGCTTCCGCTGCGCGACCGGCTCACGTTTGCGGCCCGCCACGGTTCCTGGATTGAGCTGACGCTGGGTATGATTGGGTGGATATGTCTGTTCGTAGCGCTCGTCACCGGACGAAGCACCGGTACGGGTCCATCCCGGCGCAGGCGCCAGCCACACGGAGGAGATTGACTCAACCATGTCGAAGCCCAGCGACGCAACCCTGGTCATCATCCCGACTTATAACGAGCGGGAGAATCTTCCCCTGATCACCGGACGGGTCCGTTCCGCCACCCCGGAGGTGGACATACTCGTCGTCGATGACGCGAGCCCGGACGGCACCGGTGAACTCGCTGACGAGATCGCCGCCGCGGATCCCCGGATCCACGTCCTGCACCGGAACGGCAAGGGTGGCCTCTGCGGCGCCTACGTCGAGGGGTTCCGGTGGGGACTGCAGCGCGACTACCGGGTCCTGTGCGAGATGGACGCCGACGGATCACACGCCCCCGAACAGCTGCACCTTCTCCTGAATCAGATCGACAATGGCGCCGAACTGGTCATCGGTTCCCGCTACGTCGACGGCGGGAAGGTCATCAACTGGCCGAAGCAGCGGTGGCTACTCTCCAAGGGAGGGAACATCTATATCTCACTGGCCCTCGGGGCCGGGCTCAGCGACATGACCGCAGGCTACCGCGCGTACCGCCGCGAACTGATCGAGTCACTCGATCTCGACGAGCTGTCTAACGCCGGATACATCTTCCAAGTGGATCTGGCGTGGCGGGCAGTGCGGGAAGGCTTCGATGTCCGCGAGGTACCGATCACCTTCACCGAGCGCGAGATCGGTGAGTCGAAACTGGATGGCAGCTTCGTCAAGGATTCCCTCGCGCAGGTCACCGCGTGGGGCGTCGCACACCGCCGGGAACAACTCTCCGCCATCGCGGAGGAAGTAAAGAAGGAAATCGAGTTCCGTCGGCGGCAGCGACGCCGCAACAACTGAGATACGCCACCAGCCACCCCGCCCGGATACTAGTTCCGCTGGGTGGCTTCTCTGTCTCCGGCGGATGGCCGGTGGCGGTCGATCCGGGGGAGAGCTGATCAGCATCCCGTGGTGGGGAGTGGTCGGACAACCGCGCCATCCGTCCGCCGAACTGCCTGACATGCGCTGTCCGAGATCTCCTGGTGTGTGAGCCCGAGATCATTGTTCCAGCGGCATCATGGTACCGGTTCCCGGTGTCACCACCTGGCGAGCGGGTCACCGGGAACCGGTCTTCACCGGTGTGGATTCGATAGCGGACACATCTCGAAGGCCGACGTTTACCCTTCAAAGCCTCCGGAAAGAAAAACGGACGGCCACAACCGATGATCGGTTGTGGCGGCCCATTCGGGTTCCCTGAAACCTAGGATCCGTTCTTCTTCGCTTCCTCCTGCTGTTGCTTCAGCAGGCGCGCCGCGTTGCGACGCCGCTTGCGCAGCAGCTCAATCCGCTCTTCAAGGAGCTCATCGAGTTCCTCGATGGAACGACGCTCGCGGAGCATGTCCCAGTGGGTGCGTGGCGGTTTGGTGGGCTTGGCTTCGACCCCCTCACCCTCCATCAGGGTGCCCATCTGGCCGTTCTTGCACATCCAGGTGCCGGGGATCTCCGCATCATGGGCGAAGGGAACCTCGAACACATCCCCGTCATCGGTGCGGTACTTCACCAGTTGGCGCGGCGCGAGGTCGTGGTCGCGGTCGGTCTCATAGCTCACGGCGCCCATGCGGCTGCCGCGGAGAACACGATCTGCCATAGAAGTATCAATCCTTTACTGTGCGAAATACTGGTTAACAGGCCTATTCAGTTGGTGGGGCGGATGTTTTCCGCACTCACCTGCCGTACTGTCCCCGAAGGATTCGACTGAAGCCGGCATGCCCGGTTGGTTCGCCGCCTTCTATGTCATCGGGCTGATCCGGGGTCGACTGACGGAAAGGCTGTTTATCCACACCACTATAGCTCTAGACTATGCTTCACGACCACCACCGAGCACGCCACCTCCCGCCCCCGCTTCACGGACCGGACACCCGAGTCCGGAGTGGCTGTTGATGATGGGGGCGAACAGGCCCTAAGGTTGGGGGAGTGAGTGACGAAGCGATCGCCAGGCGTCAGGTGACATGCCAATGGTGCCAGGGAGCTGTTCCCGAACAAGGTCGCGGGCGGCCGCGGAAATACTGCAGCCATTCGTGTCGACAGCGAGCCTATGAACAGCGAACCCGGGTATCTGGAACGTCGATACCCGAAGACGCGGTCATCATGCGCCCGGAGAAGGCGGAACGCCTCACTGACCTGCTTTTCGAGCTCCGCTGCGCCGCAGAGGACATCGCCACAGCCGCGGAGGAGAATTCCCCCGCGGACGAGATCCGGGGGCTCTGCGCAGAACTCGTCACGATCGCGCGCCGCGCTGAACATCTACGCTAACTCCTCACGTAAAGAACACCGGAAGAGGTTACATGGAAACCCTCAAGAAGCCGTTTGTGGCGCTCACCGTCATCGCCATCATCGTTATCTCGCTGGCGAGCGTCGGACCGCTGGTGTACAAAGCCATCACCAATCCGGGTATCCGCACTGGTGGCATCAACGCGGAGAACGCCATTCCGGCATCGACCGGTGTGGACGGCCACTGGAATCTCGTGCCGGGATCCGGAGCGAACACAACAGGAGTCGGATTCACCTTCAATGAGGTTTTACCCGGTGAACGGAAGACCACATCGGGTAGTACCCACAAAGTGACCGGTTTCCTCGACGTTGACAACGGTAAACTCACTACAGGCGAGATCGTCGCCGACGCCACGAGCATCAGGACGGACATCGAGAAACGCGATATCAATGTTCGGAAGAACATCCTGCACACCGATGATTTCCCGACGGCGACATTCCAGGTCAAGGGTCCCGTAGATCTCACGGACATTCCCGAGGACGGCACGATGTCCAGCGCCGAGGTCCCCGGGGTGCTGACGCTGCACGGAACCTCCCGTGATGTGGTTCCGACTTTCGACATTCTCCGAACCGGCGAGCGGGTCATCGTCGCTGGCGTCCTCGAGATCGACCGGACCGACTACAACATCTACCCACCGGAATTCGTCGCGGCAACCATCGCCGAAGAAGGCGAGATCAACATCCGTCTCGTTTTCGAGAAGTAAGGGAAGAGCCACATGGCACACCGCATGATCCCGATGCTCTGGTTCCGCATCATCATTCTGATCGGTTTTCTGGGATACACCGTGTACTCACAGATGTGGGTGATCGCGGGGATCGGCGTCGTCCTTCTCGTCCTGACGGGATTCCAGTTGCGTACCGCCCAGAGCACACGGGACCGCATCCGCGCCGATCAACCCGGACCCGGCGGGAAGAATCCGGAGAAGTCGGCTCAGCGAAAGAATCGGTGCTAACCTTTTTGTCACAAGTGACAAAAAGGAGGCGTCGCTTGCAGTGCGATGCAGCTGGGGAACAACACAATCATTGATCGTCTTTTCACCGGCCATCGGCCTTTCGTTCGATGACCGGACCACTCCGGAATGCCGCCGGTCGCACCCCTCCGGAGGCGACGGTGGCGGGGATGCGCCGTGACAAACCCGACGTTTCGGGACACCACGGACACCCGGCCCAACTCGACGAGCATCCCACAGTCGACGAACGGCATTACTCCCGAAACAATGGCGACCGACGAGCCAATGTCGGAGAGCTGCCTGGGGACACGGGCTCGTCCACCAACACGCGGCCCCACCCAGGTGACTTTCTGACCACTTGTTGTCCGATAATGTACATTATGTCACTTAACATCGCGTGCCACCGCTCCCAGCTCCGCTACCCACCAGGCGCGCACCTCCCCGCCCCGACAAATAGTCTCAGGAGCAACCTCCACCCCGAACCCCTTGAGCGTCCGGACTGTCGACGGCCCCGTCCCGCCGTAGTGCCGACGCCCGGTCGAGATCCTCGGCCGGGGCACATTCTCCGGCGGTGGCCAGCCAGGCAGGCGTACGTCGCCCGGCCGGCACGGTCAGCGTCCCCACACCGCCACCTTTCTCCGGGGTCCGCGCCCCGCGGCACCGACATCAGAAGTGGCGCACGTGGCGGCGGAAGTATGACCAATGGTGCACGCGCCGGCCCCGCAGTAACGCCGACATTACCCGGACATAAAACTTGGTTTCCCGGAGGGACCGTTCGGACTGCTCAGCGTGCGGGGACCCGCTCGCGGTGCGGTGTGGGCGGCTGCGGAAATCCAGCCGCAGGCGACAGCTGGGGAAGCTCTGACACATCACACCGCCCGGCACATTTGGGTGCTAGGTCGTCGCTACGTCGCTGTATGCGCCAGTCAGAGCATTGGAGTGTTTAATCTACCATTACGGAACTCTAGTGCAGTGCCAGGCTGTTCCATTCAGACATTCAATTGTGCCGCACAATCCAGTCCCCCCGGCAACAGACTCAACCGGAGATCCGCTAGGAAAATGCCAGCGAACACGACCCAATCAACAGCCGAAGCACAGGAACACGCCAGTTATTTGATAGCCACTCAGGAATTGTCTCCTGCGGTCTCGATCGCATTTTCGCAAATACGCTCGCCGCACCACATCCCCCGCCCATTCAGACGTAAGGATATTCCATCACTTTTCGGGAACAGCTGTTTGTTCGATCAGCATCCCACAGATACATCGATGATAACTCCTCAACGACCCCCGCCTTGCCATTTGACTGGACCAGATCCTTCGGGACATTTTGTCGGGTGTTTAACCATGAGCATATAAGCTACCGGAACATGAAGACCGTCCACTGACTCTTGAAACGGTGATTTCACCCGCACTTTTCACAGCAGTTGGTGGGTGTGAAACCATGCAGCGGGCTGCGCTTGCGGCCGCAATTTCCTTCAGGGATCGGTTTTATAGCCCTTCTCCCGTATTGGTGAGAACCTGAGCCAGATTTAGCGCGCTCAACGTTGCAATTATCAGTGCTGTCAGATTGGGACCAATTGACATATCAGATAAAAGCCATGAAAAAATCAAAAATTTACGCAGGCAGTTACCACGGACAAGGCAATGAATTTTTTATTCGATTTACCGCCACCGCACACTCCCCTTGCGGACCACTTTTTGTCCAGGCCCAGGAATTGATGCATTGTTCTTGTTTCTTTCTTCCCGAAGAAGGTGAATAAATTATAAGGGTGGTGTCAAGATATCAGGAAACATGACCGAAATACTCCCCTTCCCCACTCCTGCACCCACCCCGTCGGCCGCCCGACATCAGGCGAATTACCGCCCCCTGCCAGCTATCAGGCAATTCGAACATCGAAGCTCAGCGGCGATGAGACGCGAGGTGCATGAGAGCCTCAGGCGACATGTCCATGATCGAGGCGGGTGGTGATCGCTTCGCGGAGGGTGTGGCGGTGACAAGGCGGCTTTCGCGCTATGCCTGCAATTCGAGCGTGTCGGGGTCGCCGCCGATGTCACAGACCCGAGCATACTGGGCCGGTGTCACGAGCGGCCCGCCAAAAAGGTGATTCCGGCCCCGAACCGGAAGACCGAGCCGCCAATGATGCTCTTTTTGTACCAATCCGCGATCCCCACCACCCTTTAGGTCGATTTGACTGTAAGCTAATTAACACCGCTAAAGGTCATTCTGACCAAAAGACTGACGACAGGAGGAACGGTGCCCGCGCCCGACACCCGACTGGCTGTATCCACCGTGATCTTCGCGCTTCGCCCGGAGCCCGAAGCCACACCATCCCTGTGGACCCCCTTCGTCAGACGCACCCGCGATCCGCATCTCGGTCAATGGGCACTGCCGGGAGGCTGGCTCCCCGCCGATGAGGGTCTGGAGGATGCCGCGTCCCGCACGCTCGCGGAGACCACCGGCCTCCGCCCCAGCTATCTCGAACAGCTCTACACCTTCGGTGACGTGAATCGATCCCCCACCGGCAGGATCGTCTCCGTCGTCTACTGGGCCCTGCTCCGGACCGACGAAGCACAGCACGCCGGGGAACACGAGAATGTCCGGTGGTTTCCCGCCGGGGATCTCCCCGACCTCGCCTTCGATCACCTGGAGATCGTCGACTACGCACTCGACCGCCTGCGAACCAAGGTCGAATACTCGGCCATCGCCCGGTCATTCCTCGGCGACACATTCACCCTCACCGAACTACGGCACGTCCACGAGGCCATCCTCGGACATCCCCTGGACCCCGCGAACTTCCGTCGCTCGATAACCTCCTCCCCCGACCTCATCGACACCGGACAGGTGCTCACCGGAACACCCCACCGGCCGCCCAAACTCTACAGCTACCGCACTCCGGGTTCAGCCCGCCCGTAGTACCGCACCGACCACCCAAAACCGAACGACCAGAGGACCGAGACATCATGCCCACCCCAGAATCAACCGGCCTGCGCGAACCAGCTTCCGTGGATCGGACGCTACAACTGATCACGGCGGGTGCCCGCGCCGGATCCTCCTGCAGCAGTGCACTCACCGAGGACCCCTGGGCATTCGACTCCATGCCCGGGTACGGGCCCGGCGCATCAATGTCGGATCCGTTCCCCAACGACGCTCCCCGCCAGGGCAGTCTGCCACCCGGGTACCGGAAGGCCACCGACGAAGAACTCCACGATCGGATCCACGCGGCGAAAGCGGCGCTCGGCGAGAAGGTCGTCATCCTCGGACACTTCTACCAGCGCGATGAGATCGTGCGGCACGCCGATTTCGTCGGCGACTCCTTTCAGCTCGCGAACGCGGCACGGAACCGACCCGCCGCGGAGGCCATCGTGTTCTGCGGCGTCCACTTCATGGCGGAGACCGCGGACATCGTCTCAGCGCCTCACCAGAAGGTCATTCTCCCAAACCTCGCCGCCGGCTGTTCAATGGCGGACATGGCCGAACTTGATGCGGTCACCGACTGCTGGGAGCAGGTGGAGGAGATCTTCGACTCGGCCACCGACCGCGACGGTCGCGTCCCGGTCATCCCGGTCACCTACATGAACTCGTCGGCGGCGTTGAAGGCATTCGTCGGTGAGCACGGTGGCATCGTCTGTACGTCCTCCAACGCCGACGCGGTGCTGGAGTGGGCGTTCGAGCGCGGTCAGCGCGTCCTGTTTTTCCCAGACCAGCACCTCGGTCGCAACACCGGGCGTGCCCGGGGAATCCCACTGGCGCAGATGCCCCTCTGGAACCCGAACCTGCCGCTCGGCGGAAACACCCGGGAGCAACTCCTCGAAGCCAGGATCCTGCTCTGGCACGGTTTCTGCTCCGTCCACCGGCGATTCACCGTCGGCCAGATCAACCGTGCCCGCGCCGAATATCCGGATGCCCAGGTCATCGTGCACCCGGAGTGCCCGATGGAGGTCGTCGACGCCGCGGATTCCGCGGGCTCCACCGACTTCATCGTCAGGGCGATCAACGCCGCTCCCCCGGGGTCGGTGTTCGCGATCGGCACCGAGATCAATCTCGTCCAGCGGTTGGCCGCCGAGCACCCCGAGCACACCATCTTCTGCCTGGATCCGGTGGTCTGCCCGTGCTCGACCATGTACCGGATCCACCCGGGGTATCTCGCGTGGGTACTGGAGTCCCTCGTAGAGGGTGACACCGTCAACCGCATCACCGTCGCCCCGGACACCGCCGAAAAGGCGGGGGTCGCCCTTGAACGCATGCTGTCCGTCGCACCCCGCCCGACGGCCGGATCAACCAGTGGAAAGGGGAACTGACCGTGTATCCGACGGCAGCTCAGATCAACGGGATCATCGACAACGCCCTCAGCGAGGACGCCCCGTGGGGCGACCTGACCTCCGAGACGCTGATACCGGTCGACGCCCGTGCGACCGCGACGCTCACAGCCCGTGAGGACGGGGTGTTCTCGGGCGGCGCGGTATTCACCGCCGCCTTTCTGCGCGTCGATCCCGGTACACAGGTCGATGTCCGGGTGGCGGACGGCGCCGTCTTCTCCTCCGGTGAGGTTCTCGCGGAGGTGTCCGGCTCCGCCAGGTCGGTTCTGCGTGCGGAACGGATCGGTCTGAACTTCGTGCAGCGTATGTCGGGGATCGCCACGCTCACCTCGCGGTACGTGGCCGCCGTGGCCGGTAGCGGGGCCCGGATCGTCGACACCCGCAAGACGACCCCAGGGTTGCGCCTGCTGGAGAAGAAGGCCGTCCGGGACGGTGGCGGCCACAACCACCGGGCCACGTTGTCCGATGCGGTCATGGTCAAGGACAATCATCTGGCGGTCCTGCTCGCCGAGGGTGTCTCGGTGACCGGGGCTCTCCGGGCGGCGCGTTCCCGGCTCCCGCACACGACCCACATCGAGGTGGAGGTCGACCGCGTCGACCAGATCCCGGATGTCCTCGCGGCAGGTGTCGACTCCATCATGCTGGACAACTTCAGCCTGGCGCAGCTTCGGGAGGGCGTGGCCCTCATCGGCGGTGCGGTGGTCGTCGAGGCCTCGGGGCAAGTCAGTCTGGACACGGTCGGAGACATCGCGGCGACCGGGGTGGACGTGATCTCCGTCGGTGCGCTCACCCACGGCGTCCGGTCCCTGGACCTGGGGCTCGACGTGACCGTACGACCCTCCGGGGACGCCCGGTGAGCGGTCCGGACCTGATCTACCTCGATCACGCCGCCACCACGCCACCACGTCCCGAGGCACTGCGTGCGATGTGGCCGTTCCTCACCACGGAGTTCGGCAATCCGTCCAGTCACCACGAGGTCGGCGAAGCCGCGCGGGCCGGGCTCACCGCGGCCAGGTGTGCGATAGCCGACACACTGGAGGTGCGCCCCGAGGAGCTGATATTCACCTCCGGAGGCACGGAGGCGGACAACCTCGCGGTCAAGGGCATCGCCCTCGGTGCCGCCTGCGGAGGGCGATCGGCCCGTGTGGTCACCACTCCCCTGGAACACAGTGCGGTGTCGGAGAGCACCGCCTACCTGGACAGGTTCCACGCCATCGGGACGGACCGCCTGACCTGTGATGGAACGGGGCTGGTTGATCCGGAGGAATTGGATGCTCTCCTCCGACCGGGCACGGCCCTGGTGTCGGTTCAGGCGGCCAACAACGAGGTGGGTACGGTGCAGGATCTCCGGGCGCTGTCCGCGGTGTGCCGGAGGCACGGCGTCGCACTGCACACCGATGCAGTGCAGGCCGCCGGGCAACTGGACATCCGGCCGTCGGTGCTCGGGGTGGACGCGCTGTCACTGTCGGCGCACAAGCTCGGAGCGCCGAGGGGAATCGGATTGTTGTGGCTCCGCTCGTCCCTTCCCGTGGAGCCCGTGATCCACGGTGGTGGCCAGCAACGGGGCCGCCGTTCCGGTTCGGAGGATGTGGCCGGCGCCGTCGCCCTGGCCACGGCCCTGGTCTCCGCGGAGTCGGAACGCGCATCGACGGCCGAACGGATGACGCGCCTGCGGGACGGGTTCATCGGGCGGGTGCTGGCGACGGTTCCCGGTGCACGGCTGACGGGTCACCCGACCCGTCGGCTGCCCGGCAACGCTTCCTTCACGATCGACGGCGTGAACGGCGAGACCGTACTGATTGAGTTGGAACGGCGCGGAATCATCTGTTCGTCGGGTTCGGCCTGCGCCGCGGGATCCCAGGACCCATCACCGGTCCTGATCGCGATGGGCGTCGGGGAGAATCTCGCCCGCACCGCACTCCGGTTCAGCCTGGGACGGGAGACCACCGACGCTGATCTCGCGGCGGCGGCTGGGGCGCTGGCGGCCGTGGTCGAGGTCCTCCGGTCCTAACCGACCCTGCGGCAGGGTGTGCGGCGTCCCTCGGGGGTCAGTCCCTGACGGGCATACGGCGCACGATGGCGGCGTAGAGCGCTCCGGAGACGTTGGCCCAGATGGCGGCGATGGCGCCGGGGATCGCGGCCTCGGGGCTGAAGAACTGGGTCGCCATCGCGGACGCCAGGCCGGAGTTCTGGGTGGACACCTCGATGGCCGTGGTCCGGCACGCGGCGGTCTTCTGACCCAGCAGCTTCGGGGCGTAGTAGCCGACGACGTAGCCGAGGAGGTTCTGGATGATCACGCCGAGCAGGACGACGAGCCCCACCACCGCGAGTTTGTCGGCGGACAGTGCGACGACGACCATGAGGACCATTCCGATGGTGCCTATGGACAACCACGGGAGAACCGGGAGAATCATGTTGACGAAGCGGTCGAAGAACACCCTGAGGATGAGACCGAGGCCGACCGGGATGAGTACCGTCTTGACCAGTGACCAGGTCATTCCCCCTGCGTCGACGTCAGCCTGGGCGTCGGCGAGATAGAGCATGAGCATCGGGGTGACGATCGGTGACAACAGCGTCGAGACACTGGTCATGGCGACGGACAGTGCGACGTCCCCCTTGGCGAGATAGGCGATGACGTTCGACGCCGTGCCGCCGGGGACAGATCCGAGCATGAGGAGGCCGACCGCCACCTCCGGTCCGAAGTTGAGTGCCTTGGCGACCACGACGGCGGACAGTGGCATAACGATGTACTGGGCGACGACCCCGAGGAAGATCGGCCAGGGTCGTTTCACCACCGTTCCGATGTCGGGCAGGGTGAGGGTGAGCCCCATGCAGAACATGATGACCATGAGTCCGGGCGAGATCCAGGACTTCAGCGGGATGAACGTGTCCGGCATGAGATAGGCGATGAATGCGCCGATGATGACGACCGCCGGGAACGCGAGTACGGCGAGCGTCGCCGAGCGTTCCTCCATGTCGGCCGTCTCGGGCGGATGCGGCGCACTGTGACTGTCCAGAAGGGACACGGTATTTCCTTCCACTGGTGATCTCTTCGCGGTGTCCGACGGTACGGGCACGGTATTAACCCACCGCGCGGTATGTCCGCGGTGTGGTCGTGCTCCGGGGCCGGGGTGACGGCGTGTCCGGTGGACGTCAGCTGCGGGTGCGGGGTGTGGCACCGGCTCTGCAACTCCGAATCACGGTAGTGGACCGATCACCGTCACCTGAACAAACCACCCCAAAACCACCCCCTTAAATTACCCCCAACGCAGTTCCCGACATGGTTTCATTTTTCCGTTCGTGGGGGCGCATATCCACATAAACCAAGGTCAGCCTAATTCTCTCGGACCCTGAGAGTCGTCGGAGTGTGATGCCGAATGTCATTTCATGCGCGTTAGACTTCATCCATGAACAAGCTGCTGACCCCGGATCCCAGTCGTATCGGGCGGCCCGAGGGCGCCGTCCCACAGCCGGACGCCGTACCCGCCGACCGCGTGAACGGTGCTCCCGCTCCCCTGCTCAAGGCACTGCAGACGCTCCTCGGCGAGGAGAACGTCTCCGGCAGGGTCAGCGACCTCATCCGCTACGCCTCGGACGCCAGCCCGTACCGCACCGTCCCGCAGATCGTGGTTCGGCCACGCAACGCCCACGACCTCGCGAGACTCATGCGTTTCGCGTCCCGGAACGACCGGAAAATCACGTTCCGGGCCGCCGGAACCTCCCTCAACGGGCAGGCCATGAGCGAGGACATCCTCGTCGACGTCAAGACCCACTTCACCGGTATGGAGGTACGCGACGGCGGGAAGCGCATCTGGTCGCGACCGGGTGTCGTCCTCGGGGACGCACAGGCGGTCCTCGCACGGCACGGCCACATGATCGGCCCCGATCCGGGTTCGACGTCCGTGTGCACCATCGGCGGCGTCCTCGCGGACAACGCCGGGGGAATGCGCTGCTCCCTCGAACGGGACAGTTACCACACGTTGGAGGAGGCCACCTTCGTCCTCCCCTCGGGCACAATCGTCGACACCACGGACCCCGACGCGGGGGAGAAACTGGCGACCGCCGAACCCGAACTCGTCGCCGGTCTACTCGCGCTGCGTGACGAGATCCGCCGGGACGAGGAGCTGGTCGGTTTCCTGCGCAGGAAGTTCTCCATCCGGAACACCAACGGACTGCGCCTCGACGCTTTCCTCGATGAGGACACCCCCGTCCGCATCCTCATGCGCCTGATGGTGGGGTCCGAGGGGATCTTCGGCGCGATCACCGAATCCGTGATCCGCACCATCGAGCTGCCGCGGTACAAGGCGGTCGCCTGGGTGATGCTCCCCGACCTGCGGCAGGCGGCCTCCTATGTCGCGCCACTGATGGACACCGGTGCGCAGGCCTGTGAGCTGCTCGTCGCTCCGGTGCTGAAGCGCTCCGTCGACAACTTCCGCGAGGCTCCCGCCGAGTGGGCGGACATCGACGACAACACCGCGGCACTCCTCCTAGAGGTCGGCGGGACCTCCGAGGAGGAGCTCGAACGGGCGATCGCCGCGGCCCAGGACGTCCTCGCCGATGCGGAGCTGCTCTCCCCGTTGTCCTTCGACCGCACACCGGAGGGCCAGCGCGGTGCGTGGAAGATCCGGAACGGCCTCTTCGGGCTGATCGGTGGGGATCGCCCGCAGGGCACGGCCCTGATCACCGAGGACGTCTGCTTCCCGCCCGCCGAGGTCGGACAGGGGGCCGCGGATCTTCTGGACCTGCTCTCCAGCTACGGCTACCCGGAGATGGTCATGGGCCACGCCGCATTCGGCAATCTGCACTTCTTCCTGCTCCCCCGCCTGGACGACGACGGGGAGCGCGCGCACTACGCGAATTTCCTCGATGATCTCGCCCGACTCGTCATCGACGAGTACCAGGGGTCGCTGAAGGCCGAGCACGGCACCGGCGTCAACATGGCTCCCTTCCTTCTGCGCGAGTGGGGTGAGCACGCCTGGGAACTGATGTGGCGGGTGAAGGAACTCATCGATCCCCGCGGCATTCTCGCCCCGAACGTGAAGCTCACCCGGAGCCAGGACATCCACCTCCAGCGATTCAAGTCCTTCCCCAGGGTCGAGGACGAGATCAACGCCTGTGTGGAATGCGGCTTCTGCGAACCGATCTGCCCCTCACGGCACGTCACGGTCACCCCGCGGCAGCGCATCGTCCTGCGAAGGGAGATGGCCCGCCAGCCCGAGGGAAGCGAACTGCTGGCCAAACTCCAGCAGGAGTACGAGTACGACGCCGTCGAGATGTGCGCCGCCGACGGGACGTGTGCCGTGGCGTGCCCGATCAGCATCGACACCGGCAAGGTCATGAAGATGTTCCGCGCCGCCGAACACGACGGCACCGCCGAGCACATCGCCTTGGGGACGGCACGCAACTTCCGGCACTTCGAGCGGGCGGCCCGGGGCGGGGTGAAGGCCGCGGAGCTTCTCGACGGTGTCGCCGGAACCGGCGCGCTGCGGGGCGTCGCGAACGCGGGCAGGGCGGTGATCTCATCCGACATCCTGCCAACCATTCCGGGAAAGCTGCCGCACGCCGCATCCCGGAGGATGCCGGTCACCGAGCGTGAGAACGCCAGCGCCGTCTACTTCCCCGCCTGCATCAACCGGATCTTCGGCCGCCCCCACGGCGCGCCGTCGGACCAGCTGGAACTCCCGCGCGCCATCGTGGAACTCGGCCGCAGGTCGGGTCGACCGGTGTGGATCCCCGGCGACGTGGAGGGCAACTGCTGCGGCACGCCATGGTCGTCGAAGGGCTACACCAGGGGGTTCAAGGACCGTGCCCGGGCCATAGCCACCGATCTGTGGCGATGGACCAACGGTGGTGCGCTGCCTGTGGTCGTCGACGCCGCGAGCTGTACACACGGGCTCTTGGAGCAGGTTCCCGGGGCCCTCGACGGTGAGCTCGCGGAGAACTTCTCCCGGATCCGGATCCTGGATGTCGTCGACTGGTTGCGGGATGATGTCGTGGACGGACTCACATTCACCGATTCGATGGGGAGGGTCGCGGTTCACCCCACCTGCTCGACCACCCACATGGGGCTCAACGACGATCTCGTCGCCCTCGTCCGGAGGGCCGCCGATGAGGTCGTCGTACCGGACAAGGCGACCTGCTGCGGTACCGCCGGTGACCGTGGCCTGCTGCACCCGGAGCTGGTGGAATCGGCCACCCGTGAGGAACGCGCCGGACTCACGGGGCACTTCGACGCGTTCGTCTCCGACAACCGGACCTGCGAGATGGGGCTCGAGATGATCGCGGGTAAGCCCTATCAGAGCGTGGCGTGTCTCCTGGAGAAGGCGTCGCGCCCCGTGATCACCCCCTGACTCGCAGTTCTCTATATTGATATCATTAACGGAATGGACACCTGCAGACTGGAACCACGTTCGATTCTTCTCACCGGAGCAACCGGCTACATCGGTGGGCGGCTCGTCCCCCGGCTCCTCCGAGCCGGGCACCGGGTCAGTGTCCTTGTGCGCGATCCCGAACGGCTCACCGGGGTGCCGTGGGCCGGGGAGGTCAAGGTATTCCGCGGCGATCTCAGTGACGCGGAATCGCTGCGCGGCTGCTGCGACGGCATCGACGTGATCTACTACCTCGTCCACTCGATGGGCGAAGCGGATGCCTTCGCCGAAGTGGAACTGGACTGCGCCCGTTCGATGGTGCGTCTCGCGGAGGCGGCGGGAGTCGACCGCATCATCTACCTGTCGGGGCTCCGCGACCCTCGTAGGTCTTCGTCCCACATGGATTCGCGCCACGCCGTCGGCGACGCTTTCCTCGAATCGGACCTCACCGCGGTAGTGCTGCAGGCCGGAATAGTTGTCGGATCAGGTTCGACCTCGTTCGAGATGATCCGGCACCTCACCGACCGACTGCCGGCGATGATAACGCCACGGTTCGTCCACAACAGGGTCACACCGATCGCGATCGACGATGTTCTCTACTATCTGACCGCATCGGCGACGGCTGATTTCCCCGGATCACGGACCTGGGACATCGGCGGCCCCGCGAGCCACACCTACGGCGAGATGATGAACGGATACGCCCGGATCGCAGGGCTGCGGCAACGCCCCATGATCCCGGTTCCTGTCTTCACCCCCCGCCTCGCCTCGCACTGGGTCGGGGTGGTCACGCCGGTTCCCGCCGGAATCGCGAAACCGTTGATCCAGTCCCTGGCGGTCGACGCAGTGGTCAGCGAACGGGATATCGACGGGGTGATAGCACAACCAGACGGGGGACTCACCGACTACCCGGACTCGATTCGCCTCGCGCTGTCCGACATCGACTCGGATTCTGTCGAGACATTCTGGACGGACGACCGCACGACTGCCGCCGAACCGCTCCCGAGCGACCCCGAGTGGACCGGAAGGAAGGTGTTCGTCGACGAACGCACGCTCACCACCACGGCGTCCCGCGAGAACCTATTCTCGGTCATCGAATCGGTTGGTGGTAAGAACGGCTGGTACTCAGTTCCACTACTGTGGCGAATTCGTGGAGTTCTCGACCAGTTCGCCCAGGGGCCGGGACTTATCCGTGGACGAAGATCTCCGAACCGCCTTCGGGTGGGGGACGTCCTCGACTGGTGGACCGTGGAGCAGATCACCCGGCCCGAACGCCTCCTTCTCCGAGCTGACATGCGCGTTAACGGTGACGCCTGGTTGGAACTCCGCGCCGACGAGGACGAGACGGGGTCGGTCTTCTACAACCAGCGCGCGATCTTCTTCCCGAAGGGTCTCACAGGACTCGCCTACTGGTACTCGATACTCCCCTTCCACCAGTTCATATTCCCGACAATGGCCCGCAACATAGTCAGGGAGGCGGAGAAACGATCGGGATGACCGCACCGGGGAATACGGACGGGGGCAGACGGTCCCGTTTCTGAGAGTTGACCATACGGGCTATACCAAAAAGTGGGAGTGGTGTTCCACGTGTTGGACTTTATGGCTTAAGGTATTGTCTGGCGATCGCGGAACAACCACCGCAGTACCCGTACGCCTCCACCACACGACGCCCTCCCCCACACATCCGTAACACCACCGGATGGGAGCCCGTCGATGCTCCTCAAGTACGAAGGACTGATCCCAGTCATGCCCGAAACAACCACCACGACCCCCACCAGGAAACCGGCCTTCGACCGGCGCACGCGACGCCGGATCGTTATCGCCTCACTGGTGGGAACAACCGTCGAATTCTACGATTTCTACGCTTACGCAAGCGCTGCCGTAGCGGTCTTCCCCTACCTGTTCTTCCCCGCGAACGAGGACCACACCGTTGCGCTCCTCGCCTCTTTCGCAACCTTCGGACTCGCCTTCCTGGGCCGTCCCCTCGGTTCGGTTCTGTTCGGTCATTTCGGCGACAGGATCGGCAGGAAGGCCACTCTCGTGGCATCGCTACTCACCATGGGCATCGCGACCTTCCTCATCGGTATCCTACCGACCTACGCGATGGCGGGCGTCCTCGCGCCCGCACTGCTCGCGCTCATGCGCTTCTGTCAGGGACTGGGTCTGGGCGGCGAATGGTCCGGCGCAGCACTGCTCGCGACAGAAACAGCCGAAGAGGGCAAGCGTGCGTGGGCCGCGATGTGGCCCCAACTCGGAGCACCCTTCGGATTCCTCGCCGCCAACGGACTCTTCTTGATTTTGGTGAGCACACTCGGACATACCAACGGCGACACCACCGGTGCTTTCATGACATGGGGCTGGCGTATTCCCTTCCTGCTATCAGCGGTCATGGTCGTCATCGGCCTCTACGTCCGTTTCAAACTCGAGGAAACCCCGGTTTTCACCAGGGCTGTCCAGAGCGGCAAGAAGGTAAACGCTCCAGTCGCCGAGGTGTTCCGTACGTCCTTCCGTCCCCTGGTACTCGGAACATTCATCATGGTCAGCTGCTACACGCTCTTCTATCTCGTCACCACCTGGGTCCTCTCCTACGGGATCGGCCCACGGGAGAAGGGACTAGGACTGGGGATCAACTACACCGATTTCCTGAAGATCCAGCTGATCTCCATCTTCGCGTTCATCGTCGGCATCGTCTTCTCCGGACGGCTGGCGGACTCCCGGGGCCGCCGCCGAACGCTGAGCATCGTGTCACTGTTTATGATCGGCTTCGGTCTGGTCTTTCCGCTATTCCTGAGCCCCGACACTGCAACCACCGGGAGTACCCTCGCGTTCCTGACCATCGGCATGTTCATCATGGGGTTGATCTTCGGCCCCATGTCCGCGGTTCTACCGGAGCTGTTTCCCACCAACGTCCGGTACACCGGCTCCGGAATCGCTTACAATCTGGCATCCATCCTCGGAGCGGCGATCGCCCCCTTCGTCGCCACCGCACTGGTCGCGGCATTCGGTGTGGCATCCGTCGGTGCTTACCTGGTCGTGGTCTCAGTGATCTCCCTCATAGCGATCCGCTGCATGCACGAGACCCGGTACGTCGATATGACGGAGATCTAGAACACGGGTCCGGGTACATCAGCGCCGGTCCTTCGGAAACGCCCCGGGTAACGTCGCCCGGAATCGTGTCGTATCATCAGAGGGACAGCCACCTCGAAGGTGGATCGATTCCGTTGCGTCTCATAGCATGGAACAACTGATGGAGAGCGGGTGGCCGGTAATGTTCGACGTGGACACACTGGTCAACTCGTTTGGGTTGCTCGGCATACTAGTTGTCATTTTCATGGAGACCGGGCTGCTCATCGGCTTCATCTTCCCCGGGGACACGCTGCTCTTCACGGCGGGCATCATGGCCCACGCGGAAAACTCTTTTGCACCACTGTGGGTCCTACTCATTGGGATCCCGCTCGCCGCGATACTCGGCGACCAACTCGGATTCCTCATAGGTCGACGGTACGGCCCCAGGGTGTTGGATTCGCAGGCGATGAAGTGGATAGGTCCCGAGGCTGTCGAACGTACCAACCACTTCTTTGATCGCTTCGGGCCTGCGACGGTGACCCTCGCTCGGTTCGTCGCCGTCATCCGTACCGTGACCCCCGTGATCGCCGGATTCTCATCCATGCCGCACCGGACGTTCACCTTCTATTCGGTTATCGGCAGTGTGCTGTGGGGCGCGGGGATCACCTCGGCCGGGTATCTTCTCGGAGAGGTTCCCGTCGTACAGGAGTACATGCACTGGGTCATCGTCGTCGGTGTCTCTCTCGTCTTGATCCCGATGCTCATCAAAGTGGCGTCACTGATTCGACACTCGCGCCGGGAGGTCGGAGCAGAACACAGCGGTACTGAAAAGCTCAGGACTCGTACACCGCCACGATGACTCTGAACTAGTTCCACACGAGGAGGAAACGATGACCGGACGCCTGATTCTGGTCCGACACGGTGAGACGACAGCGAACATCCGGCATGCGCTGGATACCCGCCCCCCGGGAGCTCCCCTAACCGAGCGCGGCCGGAACCAGGCCACCGAGGTGGGCCGACGACTCGCCGACATAGTCGGTGCACGCCATGGCGATCCCGGTCGGCTCACAGGAGTACACACTTCTGAAGCGATCCGCGCGAGGACTACCGGTGCGCTACTCGTCGAGTCCCTCGAGATTCATGCTGGGCTCGCCCCCGGAAGCGTACCGATGTCAATACGTCCGGGCCTTCAAGAGTTCTCCGCCGGAACACTCGAGGACCTCACCGACATGACGTCGATCGAGACGTTCCGGGCAGCCCATTTCGCGGCGCTCTCAGGCGATCCCACGGGGATGACCCCGGGCGGCGAGAACATCACCACGTTCCTCGGCCGCTACCGGTCAGTCATCGACAACGTCGTGCTGCGGGAGATGGCCCTGCAGCCGTCCGGCGACGCGATAGTCGTCGCCCACGCCTCAGCCATGCGGTTGTTCGCGCGCCACGCCACCGGGATCGCCATCGAGAAGGCGTATCCGCTACCGAACACGGGGCTGATCATCATGGAACCCGGCGATGCACCGTTTGGGCGGTGGCGGCTCATCTCCTGGGACCATTGACGACGCTAACGGCGTAGTGGTCTCCGGGAGGTTGCGGTGATTTGTACCGCGTCCAACCAACCCAACCGGAACATCGCCTCCATCAGCGCGAGTTGGTAGTCCCACAGACGCCGGAACACAATGTCGAAACCGGCGGCTGCCGCACTGCGCTCATTTGCGGCAAACACTTCCCGTTGCAGGCGCAGAGTGGTCTCGTAGTGGGAGGCGAAATGCGCCTCGGCGATGATCCGCAGGTCCGTGGATCTGTCCACGGCACGGTGCAGATCCTCCGTGGTGATGTGCTCAAGCGCCGGCCAGATATAGGCCCGCAACGCGACGAGAGCATCCCGCCCTGCCCGACGCATGCCGTCGGTGGAGACGACACTCTGAAGTGCCACGTACCCACCGGGAGCGAGCATCTTTTCCACGGCGCGGAGATAGTCCAATCGACCGGAGGAACCGAGAACCTCGATCTTCTCGACGCTCACGAGTGCGTCATACCTGCCGCTCCAGTCCAGGTGTGTCGGGATCGGGGTGTCCGTCACCGTGACATGCACGCGACCACCATCCCGACCCCGGTCGAGTAGTTCCCGGACGGTTCCGGCGAGCTCCGGATCAGCCGTCAGACAATCGACGGTGGCGCCCCGTCGCGCTGCGGCGAGTGCCATCGTCCCCCCACCGCAGGGAAACTCGACGAGGTCCGTCCGCGCCCGGACACGTGCCGCATCGAGCAGCGCTTCCGCGGCCCGCTGCTGTGCCGGGCCGAGATCCGCACGTTCGACCGCCACCGGAGGTGCGAGCGTCGTGACGTCGACGAAATGGCTGGATGGCTCACTCCCCCGACCTGCACCACGGACGAAGCTCCGCACCGAAGTACGGACCGTCGTCGGAACTCCGGAGGAGAACCTGGCACCGAAGGCCGACATTCCGTCGCCGGAAAAGAGCCGGACCAGATCCCCGGGAAGCTCCCCTCCGGCGTAGCCGCCCGATACAACGGACCTCGGTGCTCCGGCTCGGAACCTGCCGCGTGGAGCGAACCCGCATTCCAGGAGACCGGCGAGACTCGTCACCAGGTCGCGGCTCCGCCACTCTCCGGCCATGTATCCCTCGGCCAACCCCAGCCAGCCGCTGTCCGCAAGCCGCAGAAACAGCTCCTCATTCTCGACAGTCAGGTCGGCACCACCCGGCGCCTCCGGGTCCAGGCTGATACCCGCGGTGGCGCAAGCCGCCGCGAACCGGGATTCCGCCGCAGATGCCTGGTACCGCACGATCCGGTTGTCCGGAACAAGTGCGACACCGGGCCACCTGGAGGCATCGACGTGGAGGAGATGGGCGGGGGTGTACCCCCCGGATGCGGGGCCGGGCATGGGTCTGACTACTTCCGTTTTCGTTGGGTTGGGCGGTTGGTTCACCGGAGCCGGGTGGAGCGCCGAATAAACGTGCGCCGATAGTATCCCGCCGCTGCCTGCGGTCTCCGCAGACAGCGCCCCGCGAGCCGGGGTGATGTGATTTATCCGACAACGTACTACGATGAAGCACCGTACTGCCGCAGCCTCCTCCTGCGGCCCAGATCCTCATCCAGGAGACAACACCTATATGACTGACAAGCCTTTCCGTCCCGAGGGCGGCCGCCACCATGTCGTCGTCATCGGCTCGGGCTTCGGTGGCCTGTTCGCCGTCCAGAAACTCGCGGACGCGGACGTCGACGTCACTCTGATCGACCGCACCAACCACCACCTCTTCCAGCCGCTGCTCTACCAGGTGGCGACCGGAATCCTCTCCTCCGGTGAGGTCGCCCCGTCCACCCGTCAGATCCTCAAGGACCAGGACAACGTCCACGTCGTCAAGGGCGAGGTCACGGACATCGACGTCAACGGGAAACTGGTCACAACCAGATTGGGCGACTTCGAACGCGAATACGCCTACGATTCCTTGATCGTCGCCGCCGGCTCGAGCCAGTCCTACTTCGGTAACGATCACTTCGCCGAGTACGCACCGGGTATGAAATCCATCGACGATGCCCTCGAGCTCCGGGCCCGAATCATCGGCGCCTTCGAGCGCGCGGAACTGTGCACCGATCCGGTCGAGCGTGAGCGCCTGCTCACCTTCGTCATCGTCGGTGCGGGGCCCACGGGCGTCGAGCTCGCCGGACAGTTGGCCGAGATGGCGCACCGCACTCTCAAGGGCGAGTATTCGAACATCAACACGGAAAGCGCGAGAATCGTTCTCCTCGACGGTGCACCGCAAGTCCTGCCCCCCTTCGGCAAGCGGCTGGGCCGGAACGCACAGCGCCAACTGGAAAAGCTGGGCGTCACTGTACGACTGAATGCCATGGTCACGGACGTCGATGAGGAGGCGGTCACTTACAAGTCGATGGTCGACGACTCCATCGAGAAGATTCCCGCCTTCTGCAAGATCTGGTCCGCCGGTGTTCAGGCGTCTCCGCTGGGCAAGCTCGTCGCTGACCAGTGTGGCGTCGAGGCGGATCGTGCCGGTCGTGTCCCCGTGAATCCCGACTGCACCGTCGGTGAGCACAGGGATGTCTTCATTGTCGGCGACATGATGTCACTGAATAAGCTCCCGGGTGTCGCCCAGGTCGCGATCCAGGCGGGCGAGTACTCGGCGGAACAGATCATCCGGACCGTTGAGGGCATCCCGGTATCCGAGCGTGAGCCCTTCGAGTACCACGACAAGGGTTCCATGGCGACCGTATCTAGGTTCTCGGCCGTCGTGAAGATCGGCAAGGTCGAGTTAACCGGTTTCTTCGCCTGGATCCTCTGGCTCGCTATCCACCTGATGTTCCTCGTGGGCTTCCGGAACCGTTTCGTCGCGGCCGTATCCTGGGGACTGAACGTGCTCTCACGCAACCGCTGGCAACTGGCAACAACCCGCCAACAGATGCATGCACGAACCGCACTCGCGAAGCTACGCGATCTCGCCGGTGAAGGCGACGACCTGATCGAGGTCAAAGACACGGCCCGCTTCAACGGCAAGACCGATAAGGCCTGATCACCTCGGACTGCTGATCTCCCGCGGCACCGTGCAACGGCCGGCCGCACCGGATAAATCACCGGTGCGGCCAGCCGTTGTCCGTGGTTTCTGTGGAGGTCCCACGACCCTGTAGCCGCCGCTACACGTCCTGGTGGACCAGCACTGTGACCATGAAGTCGGATTCCGCGGTGAACGGATCGATTTCCCAGGTTCCCCACCGGTGCTGGGGAACCAGACCGGCTTCGGCAGCATCGGCGATGAACTCGTCGAACCCGTAACCACGCCCCGAACCGAATCCGATGACCATCCGGCCGTTGTCGGCCAGAACCCCAGCCAGCGCCCGGAGAGCGGCGACCCGGCCGTCGGCAGGCAGGAAGGTCATGACGTTTCCGGCGGAAACGATAAGGTCGTACTCCCCGTCCGGGATGTCACCGCCGGTGAGGTCCCCAACCTCCCACCGACTATCCGGAAAATCCCTCTCGGCGTATCCGATCAGGACGGGATCCAGGTCCACTCCCGTGACCTGATGCCCACGCGCAGCGAGCACGCCCCCGACGCGACCTGTACCGCACCCCGCGTCCAGGATCCGGGAACTGCGGTTTCGGGCGAGGGCATCCACCAGACGGGCTTCACCGTCGAGATCGCGGCCCTGGGCGGCGAATGTGCGCCACCTGGCCGCATACTGTTCAGAGTGGTCGGGGTTGACTGCGAGAACTTCTTTCCACGTGGGCATGGGTTCCACGCTACCGATTCGGGGGCGGACGATCTGAGCTTCGCCGGAAATAGGACAACAAGGGTGCCCTAACACACAGAACTAGCGGCGTGTTACCCTCGGCAAACCAACCACCGATACTGGGACCGGTCCTCGACCGATCCCATCTCTGACGGCGAGGAGTTGCAGTGACCGGTCGCACCGAAACCCACCGGGGGCTCTGTCTGGCCACCGATCCCTCGATGCTGGTATCCACCGAAAAGGTGTCGAAGATCCTCACCGAATCTGTCCGGGCCGGTGTCAACATGATCCTGGTGCAGGACAGAACAGCCAGTGACGCGGTGTTCGCGGAGCAGGCGTTGAGGATCCGCGCGGAGGTGTCCCGGGTGATTGCCGAGCCCGGTCCGCACACACCGTTCCACGTTCCTGTGTTCGTCCATGACCGGTTCCGGGTCGCACTTCGGCACGGTTTCCATTTACTCCTTCAGCACTCCGACATCGACTACCTCGAGGCTCGACGCCGGATGCCCGGCGACCTGATGATCGGCGTGTCAATCGATGAACCCGACGCACTCGAGACTCTCGCCACCAGCTGCTCCCGTTTCGGTGTCCGGATCCCCGACGTGATCGGGATCGGCCCCGTGTGGTCGACGGATGCGCGCCGACGCCAGGTTCCTCCACTCGGACCGGAAGGCGTTGATGCCATCGCCCGGGCAGCGGCCACAGCAGGTGTGACGACTATCGCCGTCGGGGGCATCACTGTCGGGAACGTGGATAAACTCGGGGCTACCGCGGTCGACACCATCTGTGTCTCCTCGGCACAGATGGGCGCCGACGATCCGTTCATGACTGCACGCACCCTGCTCACCCTATTTCGTCCCGCAGAAATCCGTCCGAGTTGACCACCAGGAGAATACGACGTGTCCCCAGCTCTACCCCGAGTTCTGTCCATAGCCGGCACCGATCCCAGTGGCGGCGCCGGTATCCACGCGGATCTGAAGTCCATAGCTGCCGCAGGCGGATACGGCATGGCCGTGACGACCTCGCTCGTCGCACAGAACACGCAGGGGGTACGGGAGATCCACACACCGCCACTGAGTTTTCTAACCGCGCAGTTGGACGCCGTCTTCGACGACGTCGACGTCGACGCAGTGAAGATCGGGATGCTCGGTGACGCGGCGACGGTCGACGTGGTGCGCGGCTACCTCGCTGCAAAGCGGCCCCCGTGGATCGTGCTTGATCCGGTGATGGTGTCCACCTCGGGGAACAGACTGCTGGACGAAGACGCCGAATGCGCCCTCCGGGAGTTCGTGCGGGACGTCGACGTCGTCACCCCGAACATCCCCGAGCTGGCGGTTCTATGCGACACAGATCCGGCAGAGGACTTCCCCGGAGCGGTCAAGCAGGCCCGCCTTCTCGCCGCAGAGACGGGGACATCCGTGGTGGTCAAGGCGGGGCACCTGACCACGGCCGAAGCGGGGAATGCCCTCGTCAGCGCCGACGGGCATGCGCACACGGTCTCGGCACCACGACACGACACCTCCTGCACCCACGGAACCGGGTGTTCCCTCTCCTCCGCACTAGCAACCCGACTGGCGGAAACGGGGGACGCGGACCTAGCCCTCGAGTGGGTGACCGGCTGGCTCAACGAAGCCATCGAACACGCACATCGGCTGGAGGTCGGCCACGGACACGGCCCCATCGATCACGGCCACCGAGCCCGTCGTCTCGCCCGAGCGGCCGACACCACCCCGTGGCGGCACCTCACCGGCCCCATGCCGTCCGGAGAAGCCCCCGAGTCACTGGTGTTCGCAACGGATCGCACCGCGCCCACCCCCCACGTCGCCCCGGCCGGCCCCTGGACCGCCGCACTTTGGGCTGCCACCGGAGACATCTGGACAGAGATCATGAATCTCCCCCTCATCACCGGACTACAGATGGGTAGCCTCCGCGAGGACTCATTCACGTTCTACCTCGACCAGGACGCCCACTACCTCGATGAATACGCCCGGGCCCTGGCTGCACTGGCAGTCAGGGCCCCGGACACCGGGGACCGAATCGCCTGGGCCCAGAACGCCGTCGGCTGCATCATGGGCGAGGCCGAACTCCACCGGGCCTGGCTCGCGGACCGTGAGCGGATCGGCGGGCCATCACCAATCACGAGCGCCTACACCGATTTTCTCCGCGCAAACACGCTTGGTGAGGACTACGTTGTCGGAGCGGCGGCGGTCCTTCCCTGTTTCTGGCTGTACGTCGAGATCGGCCTCGCGCTGGCGGAACACAACCACGCGGAGCATCCGTACCACGCCTGGTTGACCGAGTACGCGGCCGAGGAATTCGTCGCGGAGACACGCGCTGCCGTGGAACGGGTGGAGCGTGCGCTCGCCGCAGCCTCGCCGGACCAGCGCGCCCGGGCAGCCCGCGCATACCTCAGTGCCTGCGTCCACGAGCGGGAATTCTTCGATCAGGCGGACAGATTCGGAATGTAAGTATTCCGGGTCATCCGGACACTTGCTGGACCGAGTTTGGATAACCGGTCGAGCTCATGAAATTCCAGATAGGTTAAAACCAAACTTGCGCCAGAGCAACAACAACCAGCTCTGTTGGTAGTTTTGCTCCAGAATATCTTCGAAGTCCTCGTACCGCCGTATACGTACATGACGACATGGGCGCATTGCCCTATCCTGACTGTTTCCATCCCATCGCCACAACATGCCAAGAAACTAAGAATACCTGGCAGACATGAGCTTCAACATAGATAAACTCCTACCCGTTATGGATTCTCTTTCGAAAGTTACAGTTAGGAGTGGGATCAAGAGAACTCGCCCACAGATTGTCACCACTGATTACGCCAAACCGCCCATATTCCAATAAAAATCACCATCAACCATCCCCCAAACAAGTATGGTTCAGAGAAGATCACTTCCCTTGTGATAGGCAATGGGAAAAGCAATCCTGCCAGACCCGAAGCGGCAAAAATGAGAGCCAAGCTTTCGAGCAATAGTCTCCCACTTCGAGACCTTTTCTCCTGAATCAAATTCGAATGATGTTGAAGTGCCTCAATCGCAGCTTCAGCTTGTTCAATCTCGAATTCAACTTCGCTACTACGCGCTACAGCTAGAAGTGCCCTGGTTTCTCTATCCGGAGAATCTGTACCTATCCTCCCCCGATAACCAGAAACCAGGCGGTGAAAATCCGAAGCAATGAATTCGACATGTGCCGGAGACCTGAAACGACCACCACTGTTTTCCGAACTCCATGCGGCTTCAGCGATCTGATGGGCGGCGAGCCAGGTTGACTGAACACGATATTCGCAACAACTGATCAACTCATGAAGTAGTACATATGATGTACCGGTGTATTCAATGCCCACCACAGAAGACCACGTAGCGCGGATCTCTATCCCCCTATCCAGAGCCTCCCGAAAAACGACGCCATCAGCTAGTTTCAATCGGCGTATACACTCCGACAGTTCCTCCGAATCCGGTAACTCGGATTGATCTACCGATGTTGTGCATCCGACTTTCCTAGGCCACTGCAGGGCAGCGAGACATCGATCGATATCTCGCCACGATTTCTTCATCCCGACAAGACTGAAACAAGAAACGGCGTAAGTATGAACAGGTTCAGAACCATTGAGCCGATAGTTGATTCCAGCACGCGAATGCAGCATATCCCTGAGCAAACGGACTATTGAATCAACGTCCTCATGCTCGAGGAAAACTCCTTTCGCCTGGAGGTTCGCATGTTCCTCGACACGATCCAACAGAATGCCCGCTACAGCGGGCGCAAGGGTATCTTCATTCACCTGCTTGCAGGCCATGCGATACCGTATGACCGCAAACCCTGAACGAGGAACATATAGCTCAACACCACGGAGTCGCCACCGCCCGATGCAATGCGGAATAAGCTGATTGATACTGTCCATACCGGAAGACCGTTCCCCGCGGTCATTTTCCACAACTTGCCACCCAGCACGCTCCGCGCACCTCTGCAGCTCGTCCTGTACCCGTTTGGACTCGAGTGGAGCACCCAGATCTACGGGAGCAAATTCCCACCACTCCAAGGTCGGAACCGAAGGGTTCACCGGGGGTCCTGCCCTCGGGCACCATCGACGGTGCAACCGATCACCTGGTCACCTCCGATCGTCCGGCGGAGGAGTGGAACCGCTGCATTATCCGCCTGATACCCGCCCCCTGTGGCGCATCCTCTCATATCAACCCAGACAGGATATCCACGGTCAAACAACTGCGCCGCGTTCTGGAGGACACATACATCAGTATCTATTCCCACAAGCAGTACCTGACCGATCCCCCGGGCTTTGAGCAGATCGTCGATTTCCTCAGCACATCCGTAAGTTTCTTTGTCAACCACGGCATCCACATTGGATTCAACCACAGAATCAAGTGCTATCTCTTCTGGGGTAGAAAGCCGATTCCAACCAATTCGCGTCCGAAAAAGAGAACCCGGGGCATTTGCGAAACGGGTAGCTATTTTAAACGCGAACCGAGGATCTTTAACCAACTCATGGATCCATGGAAGGCAGCGTTTCGTGTACTCAGATATAAATCCGGCCTGTACGTCAACAATTACTAAGCAGGTTTCGGATGGACGAGGCTCTGTCATCACGCGGATCTCCTATTGTTTTTACTCTTCCGCCAAGTCTAACCACACACCCGATGATCCGCTCAGCCTGCAACAGACCAACCTAACGTTATGATCGGAGACACAACGTCCGGAGCCTACTCCTGGCCGCAACCTGACCATTGTTCTTCATAGTGATGTCGATCAGCTGGGTCGTGCTGCCGACGTGGACGGGGACCGCTTCAACTTCGATCACACCCGAGGTTACGGACTTGATGAAATCCGTGTTGTTGTTGACGCCGACGGCAACGGCCTTCGCGGCGATGATCGCCATGATTGAGCCAGCGGATTCGGCGAGCAGCGCGAGCACTCCGCCGTTGACGAGCCCGAACGGCTGGAGATGCTCGGGCCCGACCTTGAGCCGAGCGCGAACCCCTTTCGGACCAATCCGCGTGTAGCGGATACCCATGTGCGGATCGACCCCGGCATTGCAGCGGTTGACCTCGGCGATCTCTTCGGTGGTGAGATCACGTTCGGTGGCGCGCATGAGTAGTTCGGTCAGTGTCGGATCCGCTGGATTCATGCTGCCCAGCATAGTTCGCACCCGGTCGGGCGGGAATGGTGTGGAACGCACCCGCGGTACAGGTCAGCGCGCCGACGGGGTCGCACGCACGGAACGCTGCGTACTGCGGAGGATGAGATCCCCGCGGTTGGTGACGCTGACGTCGACAAGGGCGACCGACTCACCCTCGTTGACGAAGGTTCCAGTGATCTCAATCACCCCGGCCGCGATGTTGCGGCAGAATTCCCCCGTCACGTGCGCTACGTTGATCGGGTTACCCCGTGCCGCGACAGCCGCCGTGACACTGCCGACCGATTCGGCGACGGCAAGGCAGACTGCCCGGGAGACGTTGCTCCCACCGCAGTCGAGGTGATCGGAGGTGATGTGCATTTCCGCCCGAACACCATCGGGTGCGATCTCCAGGTACCGGAGACCAAGCAGGCGGTCGATGCCGTCGTTCAGATCACCGAATCGGGCGAGTTCCCGCATATGCAGCGGTCGGTCGGCGGCGAGGGCGAGAAGTTGGTTCAGAGTGAGGTTACTGGCGTCCATAGCCTCCAACCATAAACCTGTTGAGTCGACCAGGTGAACTGAATCGTATGACAAGAAGCGTGAGGTGTCACAAATCCAGGCCCAGTGCCCATTATCAGACCTCGGGTGTCCGGTCGGACACGGTGAACGGGTACGATGTGGAAACATGACTGACCAGAAGCACCTCGCCCAGATCGGCGTTGTCGGACTCGCTGTGATGGGCTCGAACATCGCCCGAAACTTCGCCCGCCACGGACATACGGTCGCGGTGTACAACCGTAGCCCCGAACGCACCGACGCCCTCATCACCGACCACGGAGACGAGGGCGCGTTCCTCCCTGCAAAGACGATCGAGGACTTCGTTTCCTCTCTGCAGCGGCCGCGTCGCGCCCTCATCATGGTCCAGGCCGGTAACGCGACCGACGCCGTCATCGGCCAACTCGCCGACGCCATGGAGGAAGGCGACATCATCATCGACGGCGGCAACAGCCTCTACACCGACACGATCCGTCGCGAGGCGGAGATGCGCGCCCGTGGCCTGCACTTCGTCGGGGCGGGTATCTCCGGCGGCGAGGAGGGCGCCCTGAACGGTCCTGCGATCATGCCGGGCGGTCCTGCGGAATCCTATAAATCCCTCGGGCCGTTGCTCGAGTCCATCGCCGCGCAGGTCGACGGCACCCCCTGCTGCACGCACATCGGTCCGGACGGCGCCGGACACTTCGTCAAGATGGTACACAACGGCATCGAATACGCTGACATGCAGGTCATCGGGGAGGCCTACCACCTGCTCCGCTACGCGGCAGGCATGGAGCCGAAGGAGATCGCCGGGGTATTCCGCGAATGGAACACTGGTGACCTCAATTCCTACCTGGTGGAGATCACCGCCGAGGTCCTCGACCAGGTCGACTCCGACACCGGTCAACCGCTGATCGACGTCATCGTCGACGCCGCGGGCCAGAAGGGCACCGGTCGGTGGACTGTGAAAGCCGCCCTCGATCTCGGGATCCCGGTCACCGCCATCGGTGAGGCCGTCTTCGCACGTGCTTTGTCGGGTGCCCGCGCCCAGCGTTCCGCCACGACCGGCGTCCTCCCTTCAGGAACGATCGCCGGCCCCGTCTCCGCCGATGAGCGCGAGCGCTTCGTGGAGGACGTGCGCCGTGCACTCTACGCCTCGAAACTCGTGGCCTACGCGCAGGGATTCGATGAGATCCGGGCGGGATCCGAGGAACACGACTGGAACGTTGATCCCCGGGATCTCGCGACGATCTGGCGTGGCGGCTGCATCATCCGCGCCACCTTCCTGAACCGCATCCGCGACGCATACGACGCGGATCCCGGCATCGAGTCCCTTCTGCTCGACTCCTACTTCACCGGCGAAATGGTCGACCTCGTCGATTCCTGGCGCCGGGTCGTCATCAACGCAACGCGCCAGGGCCTGCCGGTCCCGGTTTTCGCATCATCACTGTCCTACTATGACAGTCTCCGTGCAGAGCGGCTTCCCGCCGCTCTCATCCAGGGGCAACGAGACTACTTCGGTGCCCACACCTATGAAAGAACTGACCGTCCCGGCCACTTCCACACGGAATGGTCCGGCGACAGGTCTGAGGTCCAAGCCTAAATGACATCCTTCTCCGATCTCGGTCTGCCCACTCCCGTCGTTCACGAACTGAAGCGACAGGGCATCACCGAACCCTTCCCCATCCAGGCCGAGGCCATCCCGGATGCTCTCCGCGGCCGGGACGTGCTCGGCCGCGGACCGACCGGCTCCGGCAAGACCTTCACCTTCGGTCTACCGATGCTGGCCAGGCTCGCAAACTCCGGCGCCTCCAAACCGGGGCGCCCCCGTGGCCTGGTCCTCGTTCCCACCCGGGAACTCGCGGCACAGGTCAAGGAGCGCCTGGACGCTCCCGCGCAGGCACTCGGCCTCCGCGTCCTCGAGGTCGTCGGTGGCGTGAACATCAAGCGCAACATCAGCGCACTCGCCCGGCCCGTCGATCTCCTCGTCGCTACCCCGGGTCGTGCCCAGGATCTGATCAACCAGAAGATCCTGTCTTTCGATGACGTCGAGATCACCGCACTCGACGAGGCCGATCAGATGGCTGACATGGGTTTCCTCCCACAGGTCCGCAAACTGATGGATCTCACCCCCGCGAACGGCCAGAGGCTGCTCTTCTCCGCGACGTTGGACGGTGACGTGACCAAACTAGTCAACCGTTATCTCCACAACGCAGTGACCCACTCCACCGCCCCCGTCGGTGCCTCCGTGGACACCATGTCCCATCACCGCCTCCTCGTCGGTGACCGGGACAACCGCAGCGAAGTCGCCGCGGAGATCGCCGCCCGCGCCGGCCGCACGATCATGTTCATGCGCACCAAGCACGGCGTTGACCGGCAGGTCAAGAAGTTCCGCCGGGTGGGCATCAACGCGGTCGGTCTCCACGGCGACAAAGGACAGAACACCCGAGCCAACGCGCTCGCCGGCTTCTCCGACGGTTCGATCCCGGTTCTCGTCGCCACGGACATCGCTGCCCGCGGTATCGACATCAACGACGTCTCTCTCGTTGTCCACATCGACCCGCCGTCAGAGCACAAGGCCTACCTCCACCGGGCCGGCCGTACGGCCCGCGCCGGGGAGAAGGGAACCGTAGTCACCCTCGTCACCGACGAGCAGGTCGCCGAGGTCCGAACCCTGTTCAAGAAGGCGGGCGTCACAGCCGATGAGATCAGGGTAACCCCCACCTCTCCGGAGCTCGCGACCATCACCGGGGCCCGACCACCGTCAGGCGAGCCGTTGGCCAATCCCGGCGCGAAGCAACAGCAGTCCCGTGGCCACGGTCGCGGCGGTGCACGGGGTGTTCCCCCAAAGCGTCGCCGCTCCGCCAGGCCCGCCGGGGACCCCTCAGCTAGGGGAAACGGACAGGGTCGCGGTAAAGTCTCCCCCAGCGCTGAACGCCCTGCATCCCGGAAACCCCGGCCGGAGCCCGGTTCAGACGGCACCCCGCGTCGCCGCCGACGCCGCTGACCGCGACCTCCCCCACTCCCACGATTGGTCCATGGACATACTCCTCAGCATCCTCGCCCTGGTCGGGTTCATAGCCCTGACCGTCGGGACTGGTTTCTTCGTCGCCATCGAGTTCGCCCTCACCGGTCTGGAACGTTCCAGCATCGAGAACCATGTGGCGAACAAGGGTGACGCCCGGGCCCTAAACATCCAGAAGGCCCATAACGACCTCTCCTTCGAGTTGTCGGGTGCCCAGCTCGGTATCACGATCACAACCCTTGCCACGGGTTACCTGGCGGAACCCGTGCTCGCGCACTTCTTCGATCCCTTGCTCGAATGGTTCGGCCTGAGCGAAGCAGCCGCGCGCCCCATAGCACTGATTCTCGCAATGGTCGCCGCGACACTGCTCTCGATGGTCTACGGCGAACTCGTGCCCAAAAACATGGCAATCACCGATCCGCTCACCGCAGCCAGGATTACCGTCGGCCCCGTCCGCATCTTCAACAAGATCTTCAAGTGGTTCATCAAATCCCTGAACTCAACCGCGAACTGGCTGGTCCGGAAGATGGGCATCGAACCCGCAGATGAGCTCGCCTCGGCGCGCAGCGCCCAGGAGCTCGGTGCGCTGGTGCGCAACTCCGCGAAACACGGTGGCCTCGACAAGTCGAAAGCCATCATGCTCGACCGGAGTCTCAAGTTCGGTGAGGCCACAGCTGAGGAGTTCATGACTCCGCGGTCGACGATCGAGGATCTCGACGTCGACGACACGGTCGAAGATCTGCTCAATCTCGCACTGTCGACCGGTCATTCCCGCTTCCCGGTGACCGACGGTGACCTGGATGCGACGGTCGGCGTCGTCCACGTCAAGGAGGCGTTCGCCGTCCCCCGGGAGAACCGGGCGAAGACGAGCCTACGTACCCTAGCCCGCCCGATCCCCGTGGTACCGGCCAGCCTCGACGGCGACGCCGTTCTCGACGCCGTGCGGTCCGCAGGCTCGCAGGTCGTCCTCGTCGCCGACGAGTACGGCGGCACCGCCGGGATCGTGACCATCGAGGATGTCGTCGAAGAGATCCTCGGCGAGGTCTACGACGAGCACGATGACGCCGACGCCGAGCGGGACTACGTACAGAATGGCGCAAACTGGGACGTCTCCGGGCTCGTCCGCGTCGACGATCTCCCGGAAAAGATAGGTTACTTCGCCCCGGACGGTCCCTATGAAACTCTCGGCGGACTCATCATGGCCACCCTCGGCCGGATTCCCTGCGCCGGGGACATCGTTCTGCTGCCTCAGACCGAGCGTGACTCGATGGACGAATTCGAGTCCGGCATCACGGGACGTTGGTTGGCGCGGGTCACCGTCATGGACGAACGTCGTGTCGACCGTGTCTACCTCACCCCGATCGCCAACGAGGAAGCAGGACAGTACGCATGAACGACTACTCAGCGGTGCTGTTCGCCGTCCTCCTCCTATTCATCAACGCATTTTTTGTCGGTGCCGAGTTCTCACTCATCTCCTCCCGCCGGGACCGGCTTGATTCCCTCATCGCGCAGGGCAAGTCCCGCGCCCGGAAGGTTCTCTGGGCCTCGGAACGCCTGTCGATGATGCTCGCCGGCGCACAATTCGGCATCACCATCGCATCCCTGCTGCTGGGCAAGGTTGCCGAGCCCGCGATCGCCCACATCATCGAGGGTCCGGCCCGCGCCCTCGGGCTGCCGGACAATCTCCTCCACCCCGTCGCCTTCGCGGTCGCCCTCGGCATCGTCACCTACCTGCACATCGTTCTTGGTGAGATGGTGCCGAAGAACATCGCGCTCGCCGGGCCGGAGACCGTGGCGATGATCCTCGTGCCCCCGCACATGCTGTTTGTCAAGCTCACCCGTCCGGTCATTGTCGCGATGAACTGGTTCGCCGGCGTCACCCTCCGGATGTTCGGCATCGAGCAACGGGAAGAGATGGACACCTCCGTCGGCCCACAGCAGCTCGCGACGATGATCACCGAGTCGCGCTCCGAAGGGCTGCTCGATGCGGAGGAGCACGCCCGCCTCAACAAGGCACTCCGCTCCGACAACCGAACGATCAGGGAGGTTCTCATTTCCTGCTCCGACGTCCGCACCCTCAACTTCGGTGCCAAGGGCCCGACGCTCGGGGAGGTGGAACACGCCGTGAGTGATACGGGGTACTCCCGTTTCCCCGTCACCGGGCTGGCCGGAAACTATGTCGGTTACATCCACGTCAAGGACATCCTCGACCGGATGGTCTCCCCCGAGGCGACACTCAACGACGTCGTCAAACAGTCCGAACTACGTCCCCTCATCACGGTGGAGGCCGCCGGGACACTCGACGACACGATGCGTCTCATGCGTCGCCGTTCCGCCCACATGGCCCAGGTCCGTGACGAGCGTGGCGAACTCATCGGTATCGTGACCCTCGAGGATCTCATCGAGGAGTTCGTCGGCACGGTGCGGGACTGGACCCACGAGGAGGCATGATCCTTTATGCGTGTGCTGTCTCCGACACAGTGGAAACCGCTCGCCGCCGCTCACGCAGCCCGGGCCCACGGTTTCACGGCCGATCATCTCGAGCGCCGCAGCCACGGGGAGAAGCATCCCGTATGGGACTTCCTCTTCGACTATTACCCCGTGACGCCCGCGCAACTCGCGCGTTGGCACCCGGGACCGGGGATCAGGCTCCGTGGCGACTGCCCACATGCCGGGTGGCGTCACTACGACAGTGACCCCGGGGGTACCACCGGGGTCGACATCGGGGAACTCTGGGACAAACGGGGGGAATCGTTCCGCTACATCCGGAACCTCCTCGAATCCACGGCCGCCAACACGGCCCACTTCGATTGTCTCGGGCTCCACGAGTGGGCGATGGTCTACCGCACCGACAATCCCCGCCACGATCTTCCGTTGCGGCTGGGTCCGGCCGGAACCGACGCTGTCGTCGAGGGACACCAGCTCCGGTGCACGCACTACGACGCCTTCCGGTTCTTCACCGAGCCCGCACGCCCCCTCAACATCACGCCCTTGACCAGGGATGGCCAACCCGTGAACGAGCAGCGTGGCTGTGTGCACGCGACGATGGACCTGTACAAGTGGGCCAGCAAACTTGGCCCCCTGGTCCCTGGTGATCTCTTTCTGGATTGCTTCGAGCTCGCGCGCGCCGCGCGGGTGCTGGACATGGAGGCATCCCCGTACGACGTCCGCCACCTCGGCCTAGGCATCGTGCCCATCGAGACAACGGAGGGCAAGCGGACATACGTCACCAGGCAACGCGACCTCGCACGACGCGCGGATTCACTGCGTCGCAGTTTGATCACATTGATCGATGAAACAAGTAGAGTTGCACTGTAGGTATTCCGGTCGACGTGCTTTCCACACACCCCCGGGATGGACCGAGGAATGTGGCACACGAGGAGGCAAGGACAGGTGAATGACGTGGGACGACACGCAAACGGACGCAATAACTGGCGGCTGTCCCGGGAGCTGACCATTGGGCTGATTGCCATCGTCGTGATCGTCTCCGTCATCCTCTGGTGGACGACGGCGCGGGAAGATACAAACCGCAACCACGCCACGGCGACACCGTGCATCAACGGCACAGTGACCCTACCCATCCAGGCAATTGACTCGCCGCAGCTGGCAGAGCTGATCGCCGGCTACGAGGATTCGGACCCCGTGGTCAGGGACTACTGCGTCGAACCGCAGCTCGTATCCTCCGGCGTTGATGCCGCGCTGACTCTCGCGTCCGGCCCCAGGGACGTGACCCGTGCGGCCCTGGAGGCGGTGGACAGGACACCGGCATCGGATACCTGGCCCATCGTCTTCAACACGGCCATCGGCGTCGCACACACGAATGATGTCGAGGTCTCGGGAGCCGACTGGACCGAGCTCGCGGACCGCGGCGTCGTAATACCGGCAGGCAAGAACGTCTACGCCCGGGCGGTCGCCGCGTCCGCTCTCACCTCGGGAGATATCGACCGGGGCGTCGATCTGCTTCGCGCAGATCGGACCCTTACCGTGGATGATGCCGTCGCCGATGGCTCCCCACTCCTCGCGGTGACCGAAGATTCGACTCCGGATGGGTACACCTTCTACGCACCCGACGATCTAGCCGTGAGCACGGTCGCGATCCCTCTCACCGCAACCGATCGCGTCAGCGAGGAGCAGACCAGGGCTGCTGCCGATTTCGCCCGCTATGTCTCTGCCCAAGTCGAGCAGGCGGAGCCAGATGGTCCCCAGCGGCAGCTCCTGAGCACCGCGGACATCATCAGTGAACGGTTCGCTTCCGTCCCAGAGGAATCCAAGGGCTCGATCGACGATGGAACAGACACACTCGTTCTGCTTGACACATCGACGAATATGGACGCCCTCATCGACGGACACCGGATCGCCAGTGAGGTGGCACTGTTACTCGATCCCCTGATGCTGTCGGTTGGCCGGGCCGGTGGCCGGGTCGCTCTCTGGAACTACTCCTCCCCGCTGTCCCCTGGAGTGACCCGGCCCTGGCGGGAGAACGTCACGTTCCTCGACGATACCGCCGGAGTCTCCGCGACAAAGGCCGTGAAGGGGTTCGGTACCGGTGGGGACCCGATGACGCGGACCTCCGTACTGGCTGCTCTGGGAGCTGTGTCGCAGCGGTCCACAGATACCGGCCAGGCGGTCAGGTTCGTCATCATCACATCCGGTACTGCCGATACCATGGATGACCGCGCTTTTAGGGACGGTTTGACCGCCGGGGGTTCGGGCCAGATAATCCCACAGGTCGTGCACGTAGGAACGGGACCGCTCGATCCGGTGCTCGCGGAGTGGGCGACAAGCAACGGAGGTACCGCAGTCACCGCAGACATGACTGTGGCCTCCATCGCGGACACATTGCAGGACGCCTTCGGGGTCGCCCGACCCTAGATATCACATCTCCGCGGAGGCGGCGCCCGTTCAGACTCCACCGGGTGATGTCGCTGCCCGGACCCCACCCCGGTCGGGACAGGCCCCGACTATCACAGACACACGGTTCTGTTCCATCGCGTACCTCTGTGTCACCGGGGAATCCCGCCCTGCGGTGCCGATCTACCCGGATCCGTGGCCCCAGCGGGACCGGCCTCCCGGACGGATGACCTGCAACCCGACTTCGCCGTCTGGGTGGGGTGTCCGCTATCCGGATACAGAACAACCCGCCCGGGAGGAGAGACAGCGGGCGGGTCCATCGGGATCCAGGAGCGGGGCGTCAGGAGATGTGGCGCCGTCGACGACGGGCAGCGAGTTCGTCCTCGCCGACGATCGTCGCGCTATCTTCATCGACCCGCTCGTGCGGAAACGCAGAGATGGTTCCGGTTAGTTCTTTCATTATGCCGGGGACGGCGATGCCGAAGACCCCCTGGCCACCGCCGAGCAAGTCGATGACTTCCTCGTTGGAACGGCACTCGTAGACCGTCGTCCCGTCCGAGACGAGCGTGATTGTCGCGAGATCGTCAACCCCGAGGTCACGGAGTTTCTCCACCGCCTGGCGGATGTTCTGGAGGGAGATACCGGTGTCGAGCAGGCCCTTGACGATCTTCAGGACAAGAATGTCCTTGAAGGAGTAGAGCCGCTGGGAACCCGATCCACGTGCGGAACGGATCGACGGGACGACGAGTTGCGTCCGCGCCCAGTAATCGAGTTGACGGTAGGTGATGTTCGCGACCTGGCAGGCGGTGGGCACACGGTACCCGACCTCTTCATCGGGGCCCAGGTCGAACAGTGACTCCTGGACGGGGCGGGTTGTGTCGCTCATAAATCTCTCCTGTGTGATCTAGCTTCCTGCAGCTCATTCTTCGGTAAGAGTAGTTCAACGTCAAGGAGTCGACGCGCGACACGCCCGAAACTTAAACCTCAAGTTTAGGTTCAGGAAGCTCACTCACCATCCTTAACATCAGTAACATCGCCACCACCAGTCACATCGTTGTCATTTCCGTCGGTCGGGCTTTTAGACGGCTTCTTCTCCCCCGCCGCGTCCTGGCAACCAAGACCACCCCCTTCTCCACCCCCGATGGGGGCGTCGACCGTGCTGTCGGTGGCATCCGCAGATCCCAGCAGATCCGCCTCCGACACCCCGAGGGACTGCATGAGCTGTTCGAAGTCGGCATCGGCCTCGGCGTCACCCGACGCTGAAACGATCTCCTGAATCGGGAACTCCCGCTCGGCGGCGGTCGCATCAAGAGATCCATCGAACAGCGACTCGGTCGGGGCATCCCCGAGGTAGACCGATTGGGCGACGAGGACAGAGCGGTTGACGTAGATCGGGTAGTTCGCGGTCACCGCTAGGAGGACACCATCCGAGGCGCGTGCGTCGATCGTCGCGTACTCCGCATCCGGGTCGTCCAGCCCCGTGTGAATCTCAGCGTTAAATACGCCCTGCCAGCAGCTGCTGATGTGGATCGACGGGTCGGGACCCCCGAACCCGGACAGCAACGACTCGATGATCTCGTGGCTACCGGGTCGCCGCTGTCCGGTGCCTTCATTCACAGCGTTCAGTGTGACGGCCTGCGCCGTATCGATCCAGATCGGCAGGACGCGACCGGTCCCCGGCCAATCCAGGACCATGCAGGTGAAGCTCTCCGGACCGGCGACATAAACCCCACGGTAGGTGACCTCTACCGGTTCATCCTCGTTCATCGGGTTAACCCCTACCTTTCTGCGATGGACGTACGGCGGTGGGACGTCCACCGTAGATCGCCCGGAAGTGACCGTGGTATCAGCCGAGTTCGTCCCGCAGTGCGTTCTTGACCAGCGAAGCATGGAGTGAGACGACGAGCGCGGTCATCTGCTGAGAGAGTTCCTCCGCGCGTTGACGTGCACCTTCGCCCTTCGACCTAGCGACCGGGGTCGCCACCTGTCCAATGAGCCCGGCCTGACGGTTCGCGGTCGTCCGAAGGCTCTTCAGGTGACGAATGTCGAAGCCGAACTCGCCGAGTGCACTCGCCGTGTGGACGATGCGCACATCATCGGCGGTGAAGAAGCCGGACTCGTCAGTGCGAATCAGACCGGCTTCGGTGAGAGCACAAACGAAGTCCTCCTCCACGCCCGCCTGGGACGCCACATCCGCGGCGGTGAGCCGGGTGAGAACCGGCGCCCGGAAATTCTCCGGGCTGATCAACGGTGCTGCTTCCGCAGTGCTCAGGATGGCCGTGACCGCGCCGGAGTCCATTGCCTCGAGCTGCTCACGGATGACTTTGAGGGGAAGGTAGTTGTCCCGCTGGGTGACCAGAATGTAGCGCAGCCGTTCGACGTCACTCTCGGTGAAACGACGATACCCAGAGGCCGTGCGCTGCGGGGTGATCAGGCCCTCCGACTCGAGGAACCGGATCTTAGAAACGGTCACATCGGGAAACTCCGTGCGCAGTCGGTCGAGGACCACACCGATGGACATGGTCTTCGCGGGCTTCGCAGCCCGGGTCCCCGTGGCCGGGGAGTTGTCGCCTGCGGGCTTTCTTAAGGCTGTCACGTGGTGTCTACTCGGATTCGTCGGATCGGCGGATGTGGGGAATCTGGGGTCCTCCGACAGGGTCGGCGGGAATGTCCCCCACCGCTCCGTGGAGCTACTTCGTGGGTCCGGCGAGGAACACGAGCCGGAACTTGCCGATCTGCACCTCGTCGCCGCTCGAGAGAACCTCGGAGTTCTTCGGCTCACGGTTGACGTACGTACCGTTCAGGCTTCCGACATCGACGACCTCGAACTGCCCGTCCGACACGCGGAACTCGGCGTGTCTCCGGGACACTGTGACGTCATCGAGGAAGATGTCACTCTCGGGGTGGCGACCAACGGTAGTGGTGGGCTGATCGAGCAGGAAGCGGGAACCGGCGTTGGGTCCACGCTTGACCACCAGAAGGGCAGCACCCGCAGGCAGGTTCTCAGTCCCGGTCGTCCCGGTGGTGTTCGCGGGAGAACCGGCGGCAGCGCCGGACTCCATCTCTTTGAGCAGGTCAGCGCGGAATACCGAGGTGGTTTCGGCCTGGGCCTCGGAAAAGCCGGTGTTGTCGCTCATGTTAAACCTCCGGATCGACGATAAACCACAAAATATCTGGCGTTCCCTCACATCATAGCGGGTCACCGCCGAGTCCCGCGCCGAAGACGGCACCGATCCATCACCAAACCCCTTCTGGGGTGGGATAATCTCCCGACCTGCTACCCCGGGGGTGGGTATCGACAGGAGCGCGTCATGCACCAGACGACGTCACAATGGACGCACTAATCGCGTCCGAACGCTGGAGGATCCAGGATCGGTCGTGGAACCGGCCCCGCCGTCAGCGGAACATCGAAGTGATTGAGCCGATGACTGAGTTACCCGAACCGGACAGCGGATTGTCGTTGACCATGTAGGTCCACGTCGCCGACGGGCGCGCCAGCCCCTGATCCTCAAGATGCGCACCGTCCCCGTCGATCCGTACCGTGCGGAACGTGTCCACCGCCTCCGCCATCGCCGTCTGTGCGAGCTCCTTGAACTCCCTGACGGCGATCCGGTGGAACTCGTCGATGGGGGTCTCCCTCGCGATGGCCCGCAGATGGATGGACTCACGAACGTCATCAAGCAGCGCCAGATGGTCTGACCACGCGTTGTCCAGATGGAAGAGCATGATCTCCCGGGCCGCGGTGTCCAGGACATCCCGCGGTAGCTTCTCGGAGAGCTCTGCGGCACGGTCCGGGGCGCGCCGAGCGAGCGAATCCCACGCCGCCGGCGTGTCGAGGATCGCGGCACGTCGGCCGTCGATGATCTCCCGTTGATCTGCGATCAACTTGTTGTACTTCCACGTCTGCGAGTGGATCTCCAGCAACTGCCCCTCGGTGACACGCTGGCAGTGCTCGATGAAATCACGGACCCGCTTCGAATCGATCTCCCCTCCCGGGCCGGGGGTCGCGGTGACCTCCTCCCCCGCACCACCCGCGGTGACGACATCGTCCTCCAGCGACACGAAGAAGAGACTGAATCCAGGATCCCCCTGCCGACCGCCACGACCACGGAGCTGGTTGTCCAGGCGCGCCGTCCGATGCCTGGAGGTGCCGATCACGGCGAGCCCGCCGAGCTCCACGACACGATCCCGGTCCGCCTCGTCGGCGCCACCGAGCCGAATATCGGTACCCCGACCCGCCATCTGGGTGGACACCGTCACCCGACCGAGGTCACCCGCCTCGGCGATGATCCGGGCTTCCTCAGCGTCATTCTTCGCGTTCAGGACAGACACTTCGATGTCGTACTCCCGGAGTCGGTCCGCCAATTCCTCCGACTCCGCCACATCCTGGGTACCGACGAGCACCGGTTGACCGGCGTCGTGGATGGCCCGGATTTCCTCGACGATAGCGGCGTTCTTCTCCTTGAGAGTGGCGAACACCCGGTCCGCCTGATCGAAGCGCTTCAGCTCCCGGTTCCGGTCGATCACCGAAACCCGCAGGTCGTAGAACTGCCGGAGCTGGTCCGTGGCCTCCACCGCGGTACCGGTCATACCGCAGACCGTGGGATACCGACCCATCAGCGCCTGGAGCGTGATCGTATCCAGGATCCGACCTCCCTCGGTGACGGCGAGCCCCTCCTTTGCCTCCACCGCGGCCTGGATCCCGTCGGGCCACCGTTGCAGATCAGCCACCCGACCACGGGAGGCGTCGATCAGAGCGACCTTCCCGTCGCGGACGATGTAGTGCACATCCCGGATGAGCAGCTCCCGCGCGTGCAGAGCGAGATTGACCTGCACGAGAGTGGTGGCCACGTGGTCGTCATCGTAGAGCGAGCTGATCCCGAGAGCGTGCTCCACCTTCGCTGCACCTTCGTCAGTGAGGAATACGTTGCGGCGTTCGTCGTCGGGTCTGTAGTCGGTGCCCGGTTCCAGGGTACGGACGACCTCGGTGATCCGGCCGCGAGGTGCGCGACCGGGCTCGCTGCCAGCCAGAACGAGCGGCACGAGTGCCTCATCGACCAACACCGAGTCGGCCTCGTCAACGATCGCCACATCAGCGCCGTGCTGGACGGCCTGTGACCGGTCGGTGATCAACTGATCGCGCAGCACATCGAACCCGATCTCGTTCACCGGCCCGTAAACGATGTCGCACGCGTAGATCCTGCGGCGTTCCTCCGGGGTCAGCTTCTCCGTGATCGCACCCGCGGTCAGGCCAAAGAACGAGACGAGCGGCGCCATCCATTCAGCGTCCCGCCTGGCCAGGTAATCGTTGACGGTGATGCAGTGCACACGCTTTCCCGTCAACGCGAATCCGGTGGCCGCCATCGCCCCGACGAGGGTCTTGCCCTCACCCGTCGCCATGTGGACGACGTCCCCCTCGAGGAGGCGCAGGGTCGCCTGCGACTGCACGGGAAACGGGGTCAGTCCCAGGGTTCTGCTCGCCGCGACACCGAGGACCGCGAGCAGTGCGGCGGGATCATCGACGGATCCGCCACCCGTCAACTCCCGGGCTCGGGCCGCGAGCTGGGAGTCGTCGAGGGCCTCAAGCTCATCGTTGATGGCCCTCGCCTTGTCGACGATCGCGCGGCTCCGCTTCTGATTGCGGCTCTGCTGACCGCCCATCGCCTTCCAGAACCAGTTGAATCCGGCCACGTGGGACTTCCTTTTACTCGTCGGTGTGGATTGCAGCACCCCGGGTGCGCGGGGCCACGCTCTGTCTGATCTGACACAACTCTCGCTACAACGACCTTAACCAACTGCGCCCGGTGCCCGGCACCGCGCACCTCTTAGCAGGCAACCGTCCACTGGCATAGAGTGGCCGTGACGACGGGCGACGGTGGTGCAGACCTCGCCCACTCCTCCCGAACCACGACCCGAAAGCGAGTGAGAATCCGTGCACTCCGTCAGCGTGAAGCTCCCCGGCAGTTCCGGACAGATGATGGCCGGGACCCTCGACATCCCCGATTCCCCTCCGGTCGCGTGGGCGATGTTCTCCCACTGCTTCACCGGTTCCCGCTTCACTCCGGCGGCGGCCCGGGTGTGCAAGGCCCTCGCCGAGCAGGGGATCGCCTGTCTGCGGTTCGATTTCCCCGGGCTCGGGCAGTCGGAGGGCGACTTCGCGGAGACGTCCTTCTCATCGAACGTGGCGGACCTGATCGCCGCCTATCGGTGGTTGGAGAGGAACTACGCCGCACCGCAGCTGCTCATCGGGCATTCACTGGGTGGGGCTGCTGCACTGAAGGCCGGGGCGCAGATGCCCAAGCTCCGTGCCGTGGCGACCATCGGTGCACCGTTCGATCCCGCGCACTCCGTGCTCCACTTCGCGGACCGGATCAGCGAAGTAGACGCCAACGGCGCCGTCACCCTCACCCTTGGGGGCCGGGAACTGACGATCTCACGCTCTTATCTCGAGGATCTCGCTGAGATCAACCCCGAGGTCTACCTGGGTAAGCTCCGCCGACCGCTCCTCTTACTCCACGCGCCGACGGATCAGACCGTCGGCATCGACAATGCCCAGAAGATCTTCCAGCTCTCGCGCTACCCGAAATCACTCATCGCGCTCGACAAGGCCGATCATCTCTGCACCCGCCCAGGCGTCGCACAGCGCGCGGCGAACCTCATCCGCACCTGGGTCGACCCGTATCTGGCAACCGAATCCGATGGCGAAGACACGGACGTCATGCCGGAAGGCGTGGCCGAAGCGCGGTCGATTCCCGCAGGCAAATTCACCGATCTGGTGCGCATCGAACGGGAAACCATCACGACCGACCGGGAACGGTCCCTCGGGGGCCGGAACCTCGGATTCTCCCCCACGTCGCTCCTCATCGCCGCCCTCGCCTCCGCAACGTCCCAGAGCATCAGGATCGCAGCGAACGAGGCACGCATCCGCGGGCTCGACGACGTGAAGGTGACGGTGTCGCGCATCGTCGGTTCGGACGACGAGGCCACCGTGCTCCGGCGCCGCATAGAGCTCATCGGCGACCTGGACGACAACGAGCGCGCGGAGCTCCGCGCCGCCGCCAGTTCGAGTGTGATCGAGAGAATTATCACCACCTCGTCGACTCTCATTGATGGAGACAGCTGAGGTGACCGACATCCTTCGGGGCGCCGACAGGTGCCCGTGCGGTAGCGGTGACACCTACGGTTCATGCTGCGGTGCCATCCTCGACGGCTCTAAGCGAGCCCCGACGGCGGAGGCCCTCATGCGGTCCCGCTATACGGCATTCTGCGTGGGTGACGTGGACCACCTCCTCGCTTCCTGGCATCCCGACACGAGACCCGCCGAGCTGACCCTCGACGCCGATACCAGGTTCTTTCTTCTGGTCGTGCACGGGACGTCCGGCGGCGGCCCGTTCGACGCCACGGGCCGTGTCCACTTTACCGCCCACTACCGGACCAGTGCGGGAAAACGTGGAACCCAGGAGGAGGACTCCGCTTTTACGCGCGTCGGCGGGCGGTGGGTCTACGTCGATGCTCTGTGATCCGGCGAACTTCCCGTTTTCCCGTCGTGGCCTGCGGATTGGCGCAACTGCTCGACGCTGTTGTAATCTGTGGCAGTTGCTCCGATAGAACGGGGTCAACGGCGGACTGTGGCGCAGCTTGGTAGCGCACTTGACTGGGGGTCAAGGGGTCGCAGGTTCAAATCCTGTCAGTCCGACCAGCGAACGGGTGAGCCCCGGTGAAACATTTCACCGGGGCTCACCCGTTCTTCTTATGTCTCCGGTTACCGGTTTCTCTGGAAACCAAACCCGGTAAAACTCGGACGCTCTGGAACGTTGCCATCCTCCCGGGTACGGTCGCACCTGACCAAACCTGGGGTGATGATGAGTCCGGTTGATACGTGACCTTAGTATTGTCTTCATGAACTCTGTGCTGATAGCCGTCATGCTGGTGCTCCTCCTGGCCGTACTCCGTGTCCACGTCGTCCTCGCCCTGCTGATCGGTGCCGTCGTCGGCGGCGTGATCAGTGGACTGGGCTTCACCGACACCATGGTCACGTTCCAGGAGGGCCTGGGCGGCGGCGCCACAATCGCGTTGTCGTACGCGCTCCTCGGCGCCTTCGCGATGGCGGTCGCCAGCGCCGGACTCCCGAAGCTGCTGGCGGACTGGATGATCAGGAGAATCGCGGGCAGCAGTACCGCGGCCGGACTGGATGGTGAGCTGACCCGCGCCCAGAAGCGGGCGGCGACGGTCACCGAATACGGTCTGATCGCCGGAATCCTCGCCATGGCGGTGATGAGCCAGAACCTCATCCCCGTTCACATCGCCTTTATCCCACTGCTCATCCCACCCCTGCTCCGCGTCATGAACGCGCTCCAGATGGACCGTCGTCTGGTCGCCTGTGTCCTGACCTTCGGTCTCGTCACGACCTACATGTTCCTCCCGATCGGGTTCGGCCGCATCTACCTCGAGTCGATCCTGATGGGGAACATCAGCACCGCTGGTCTCGACACCACGGGAATCAACGTTATGAGCGCCATGTGGATACCCGCCCTCGGCATGGTCGCCGGCCTTCTCACCGCGGTCTTCGTCTCGTACCGCAGGCCGAGGATCTACGAGGACATCCCGATCGCCGACGAGGCCAAGGGCTCCTCTTCCCGGGATTCAGCGGGCGGATCGGGTTCCGGCCCTGGCGAGATTTCTAGGTACAAGATCATCATCTCGGTCATCGCGATCCTGTCCTGCTTCATCATCCAGCTGGTCATCAACGCCATGGACGTCGACGCGGATTCCCTGCTGATCGGTGCGCTGGTGGGACTGGCCATCTTCATGGCCTCAGGCGCGGTGAAGTGGAATGAGGCCGACGACGTATTCACCGCGGGTATGCGCATGATGGCTCTGATCGGCTTCATCATGATCACCGCCCAGGGATTCGCCGCCGTGATGACCGCGACCGGCGACATTCCGGCGCTCGTCGAGTCCGCTGCGGACCTCTTCGGTGGCAACCGGCCAGCGGCGGCCCTCGCAATCCTCATGGTCGGGCTCGTGGTGACGATGGGCATCGGATCGTCGTTCTCCACTCTGCCGATCATCACGGCGATCTATGTCCCACTGTGCATGTCAATGGGTTTCTCGCCCCTGGCGACCATCTCGATCATCGGTACCGCCGGTGCTCTCGGCGACGCCGGTTCCCCGGCCTCGGACTCTACTCTTGGACCGACCTCCGGTTTGAACGCCGACGGCCAGCACGATCACATCCGTGACACCGTCATCCCGACCTTCATCCACTACAACCTGCCGCTGCTGGCGGCCGGGTGGGTGGCGGCGATGGTTCTCTGACGCCCGTACAGCCGCCGCACCCACCCTACCCTGAACAGCGAGAGGCCCCTCAGGCTCGATCTTCACCTGAGGGGCTTCTGCTTGCTAGGGGTGCTAGACCGCTACGCACTCGTCCCAGTGATCCTCGTGGCGGTGGTGGCGGTGTCCGTCGTGGATGTAGTCGACGTGGTCGCCGTGCTTGACAGCCTCGTGTCCGCAATTCTCACCGTGCTCGTGGTCGTGGCTCTCGTGAATGGTGTGGCTCATGGTGGCTCCTTGATATTGGATCCGGACCTATTGAAAACATATGGACCGGTTGGCTCTTTCAACGATCAGTCTAGTTGAAAACATCGTAAGATTACAAGCCGTCTACCTCGAATAGTCTGACACATTATTGAAAACGGGTGATTCTGATGGTCCAATATGGGAATAACTTAATGAAAAATAGTCGTGTAGGCAGCAGAAAGCCCTCCCCTGTGGGAGGGCTTTCTGCTGCCTGAGTACGCTAACCACTACTTCCGTTTCCGCTTCTCCCGGACTCGCACCGCGATACGGACCGGTGACCCCTCGAAGCCACCGAAGGACTCTCGGAACTTGCGTTCCAGGTAGCGTCGGTACCCGGCCTCGAGGAACCCGGTAGTGAACAGCACGATCACCGGAGGGCGGGTCGACGCCTGAGTGGCGAACAGGACCCGCGGCAACCGGCCCCCGCGCATCGGCGGCGGATTCTGCGCGATGACCGCACGCAACCAAGTGTTGAGCTGCCCCGTGGACACCCGGGTGTCCCAGGACTCCAGGGCTTCGAGCATCGCCGGTTCGAGGCGCTGGAGGGCGCGACCCGTCTTGGCGGAGATGTTCACCCGGCGGGCCCACGGGATGTGTGCCAGCTGCAGGTCGATCTCACGTTCGAGGAGCGGGCGCCGATCTTCGTCCATCAGGTCCCACTTGTTGTAGGCGATGACGACCGCCTTGCCTGCGTCCAAGATCATCCCGAGGACGCGCTGGTCCTGCTCGGAGATGGGCTCGGAGGCGTCGATGAGGAAGATGCAGACCTCGGCAGCCTCGATGGCACTCTTGGTACGCAACGAGGCATAGAACTCGTGCCCCTGAGCGTTCTTCACCTTGCGGCGCAGACCCGCCGTGTCGACGAACTTCCACAGCTTCTGGTCCAGCTGCACCAGGGAGTCGACAGGGTCGACGGTGGTGCCTGCGACGTTGTCGACGACACTCCTTTCCTCACCGGTGATCTTGTTCAGCAGTGAGGACTTGCCCACGTTGGGCCGGCCGACGAGCGCAACCCGCCTCGGCCCCTCAAGAATCGATTTCTGCCGGGGTTCCTCGGGGAAGGACGCGACGACCTTGTCGAGGACATCGGCGCCACCGCGGCCGTGCTGTGCGGACACCGGGTACGGGTCCCCGAGGCCCAGCGACCAGAACTCGGCAACGTCCCCGTACTGGGAATCCGAGTCGAACTTGTTGGCCACCAGGATGACCGGAACCTCGGCGCGCTGGAGTTTGCGAGCCATGACCTCATCGGTCTCGGTAACACCGACCTTGGTGTCGACGACGAGGACGATGACATCGGCGGTAGCCATGGCTACATCGGCCTGTCGGGCGATGGCGCCGTGGATGCCCTTGGCGTCCGGATCCCAGCCACCGGTGTCCTGGACCCAGAAGCGACGTCCATTCCACTCCCCCAGGTAACTGATACGGTCGCGCGTGACACCTGGGAAGTCCTCGACGACCGCTTCGCGGCGGCCGATGAACCGGTTCACCAGTGTCGATTTACCCACATTGGGTCGTCCGACGATGGCAACCGTACACAGTGACTCCTCGACGTGCTCGGGACGTTCGACGCCGAAGGCCTCCTCCATGCGTTCCCAGTCCTCGTCATCAAAGTCTTCGCCGAAATCGGCGTCGGCGAACTCCGAATCATCAAACTCCGGATCGATGATGTCTCCGGCGTCGTCGATGTTGCGTTCGCCGAATTCTGCCGGGTCGAAGTCCTTGGCGGCGTGTCCACCGTGCGGCGCAGCGACGTCCTCGTCGGCGAAAACACCGACGGCGTCCATCTCGCCGCCCTGCGTGTGATAGACGAACATCGTCTCCGGTTCGTCGTCGGGAGAGGAATGCTGTTTGTCGCTCATGAGCGCGTCCTTTCTGCGCTGTCCGAGGTGAGCTGGACAAGACGGTCGATGACCTGCTCCAGCGTCATATCGGAGGTGTCTACGACCACGGAGTCCGCGGCCGGAACGAGCGGCGATGCCGCTCTGGTGGAATCAAGTTCGTCCCGGCGAACCACGTCCGCTAGAACGGTGTCGTAATCAGCGGCGCGTTCCGCCGCAATGTCCTGGTCGAAACGTCGCTGTGCGCGCACCTCCGGGGAGGCCGTAAGAAACGCTTTCACGGGTGCGTCGACGAGCACTACGGTGCCGATATCACGGCCCTCCACGATGCAGCGGTGCGCCCGCCGCGCAAGGCTGCGCTGCAGCTCGACAAGGTTGAGGCGCACCTCGGGGATGGCGGACACAGCCGAAACGTTCCGGGTGACCTCCGCCCCACGGATGATCCCGGACACGTCCTCCCCCGCAAGGAGGACCGCGGTTGACGTCGGATCATCGCTAACCTCGAGGGGGAGGTCGGCGGTCGCCCGGATGACCGCATCCGTGTCAGCGGGATCGATCCCCTGCCGGAGCACATGCAGCGTCGCGACCCGGTACATGGCACCGGTGTCGAGGTAACGGGCCCCCAGACGGGTGGCCAGTGCACGGCACACCGTGGACTTTCCGGTCCCGCTGGGACCGTCGACGGCGACGATCAGCCCACCGTCAGGCATGTTCGACAGATCGGCCGTCACATTCCCACCGCCTTGTACAGACTGCCGAGCTCCGCACTGTTGAGGGCACGAATCGCGCCCGGGGTCTGCTCCCCCAGGGCCACGGTGTGGATCTTGGTGCGCACCAGCCGCTCCACCGGGTAGCCGGCGGTCTTGAACATGCGGCGGACGATATGCTTGCGCCCCTCGTGGATGTCGATGCGGACGATGGACTTGCCCTGGTGAACGTCGACGATCTGAACGTAGTCCGCCCGCGCGACGCCGTCGTCTAGTTCGATGCCTTCCTTGAGCTGCTTGATGAGCTTGCGGTCGGCTTCGCCGACGAGTGTGGCCATATAGGTCTTGGACACCTCGTATTTGGGGTGCATGAGGCGGTTGGCCAGCTCACCGTCGTTGGTGAGCAGCAGCAACCCCTCGGTCGCGGCGTCGAGACGCCCGACATGGAAGAGACGCTGACCGGCGTCGAGCTTCTCTCCGACGATGTCTCCGACGCACGGGCGACCCATGTCGTCGCTCATCGTGGACTGCACTCCGCGCGGCTTGTTCAACACGAAGTAGACCATGTCCTCGTTGACGCGGATTCTCGCGCCGTCAACGCGGACGATGGCGGTGTTGGGGTTGATCCGCATGCCCTGGGTGGTGACGATGCGGCCGTCGACTTCGACACGACCCGCGTCAATGAGTTTCTCGGCCATCCGGCGGGACGCCACGCCCGCCTGGGCGAGGACCTTCTGGAGGCGGACGCCTTCGCCTGCGGCATCGCCAACAGTGGCTGCGCGGTGGCCGTGGTCGGACTGAACATGCTGGTGGCGGGCTGGCTTGGCTTTGGAGACGTAGATGTCAGCGGCGCGCTTCTTCTTCTCCGGTGTGCCGTCTCGGCGAGCGGGTTGGTTCACGGTAATCGTGTCCTTTTCTATGTGGTTGTGTAACGGGGCAACTCTAGCCGTGTCGCGACGCTGACGCCATTTCACCTCGAAAAAGGTTCTGCGTCGAGGTGCTCCGCCACGCGGGCGAACTTCTCCGGATCGAGATTTCCGGCCCCCTGCGGAATGCACCCGAGCAGCGGGACTCCGGTGACCTCGGGCAATTCCCGGAGGTTCAGACGGGTCGCGAGGTCGGGGTCAGGGGGCAGGCACCCGCCGATGAGGCCGGTGACACCGATACCTCGACGCCGTGCGGCCTCGACCGTGAGCGCAGCCGAGTTCAGAGACCCCAGCCCGAGGGAGGTGACAACGGTGACGGGGGCGGCGAGGTCCGCGGCGAGGTCCGCGATCGTCCAGTCGTCGGCGATCCGGACGAGCAGCCCTCCCGCTCCTTCGACGAGGACGGTACGGCCCGGGGCGTCGAGGTCCCGGATCTTGGCCGCCGTCTCCACGAGATCGAGCTGTCTGAGACCGGCCCGTCGGGCCGACAGATTCGGTGCGAGTGGTTCGGGATAGCGGGCGAACTCGACGGTCGTCACGGTTTCCCCTACCAGTCGACGCACCGTCGTCAGGTCCCCCTGTCCCTCGGGTTCCCCGGTCTGGGCGGGCTTGACCACGGTCACGGCGCGGCCGGTGGTGTGTAGTCGCACGGCGAGCGCGGCCGTGGCGATGGTCTTTCCGACGTCCGTGTTCGTGCCGGTGATGATGTGCACGGTCATTCGGTCTCTCCCGCCTCCGCAGCGGCGGCCATCGCGGTGCAGATCGCCACGACGTCCTTCGTCGTGGCGGTGAAGGGCGGCATGGTGTAGATCAACCGTCCGAACGGCCTGAGCCAGACGCCCACAGCCACAGCGGCGTCCGTCGCTGCGCGCATGTTGACCGGACGAACCATCTCCACGACCCCGATTGCGCCGAGCACCCGGACATCAGCGACGCCCGGGAGTTCCCGGAGCGGTTCCAGCCCGCGGATCAGTTCCCGTTCGATTCGGGGCACCGTCTCACGCCAATAACCCTCCTCCACCAGATCGAGAGCGGCGGAACCCACCGCACATGCCAGCGGGTTCGCCATGAAGGTCGGGCCGTGCATGAGGGCCCCGCCCCCCTCGGGCCTCTGGATCGTGGCTGCCACCGCGTCGGTCGCCAACACGGCCGCAAGGGACATGAAACCACCGGTCAGGGCCTTACCGAGACACAGGATGTCCGGGTGGACACCGGCTGCACGGGTAGCGAGCAGGTCACCGGTGCGGCCGAAGCCCGTGGCGATCTCGTCGGCGATGAACAGGATTCCATGCCGGTCGCACAGTTCCCGGACACCGGCGACGAGTTCATGATCGTGGAACCGCATCCCACCGGCGCCCTGCACGACGGGTTCGACGATCATGGCGGCGACGGAATCGTCGATCAACTCCTCGATCTGCTGGAGGTAGGCGGCACGCTGTGCCACCGATGAGCCCCGGACGGGTGGAGCTGGGGCGAAGATCTGCTCGGTCAGGGTTCCGGCCCACAGCGAATGCATGCCGCCGTCGGGATCGCACACGCTCATCGGCCCGAAGGTGTCACCGTGATAGCCGGACCGCCAGGTAATCAGTCGGTTGCGCTCCGGGTGTCCTTTTCCCCGCTGGTACTGCAACGCCATCTTGATAGCAACCTCGACGGAGACGGAACCTGAGTCGCAGAAGAACACCCGATTCAACGGCTCTCCCGCGATCCGGAGCAGGCGCTCAGCGAGGTCGACCGCCGGGCGGTGGGTCAGCCCACCGAACATGACGTGGCTCATCGTGTCGATCTGCCGGTGGGCGGCCGCGACGAGTGCCGGGTGCCCGTGTCCGTGACAGGCGGCCCACCAGGAACTCATCCCGTCGATCAGCGTCCGCCCGTCCTCGAGGGTGAGGCGGACACCCGAAGTAGACGCGACCGGCAGGGGATCCATCGCCGCCGGGGTGGGACTGTACGGGTGCCAAATGTGCTGTTGATCGAAGGTGACGGTGTCGGTCATCGCTTCCTCGCGTCAGGGTTGAACGTTGTTCACTGGTTACCGGAAACTCTATCGCGTCACACAGTTAACGCTGATCGCAGGGCGGGAACACGGTTCGACCAACCCGACCACCATCCTCGATCACCCGCGCCTGAGCAGAGACGTGCATCAGAACGAGACTGTCATGTTTCCGTACCGGAGTATGACAGGTCGCTGCTCAACGAGCACGACCGTCTTAGTGATCCGCTGCCGCTGGCCTCGCGGCGGATCCCCGGCATAATTCCGGGCGGCTCACCCACCCCGCCCGATCTCGCCGTCCTCTCCGCTGCGACCGACAACAGCTGCGACAGGCAGTTACCCGGGCCCGGTCGCCCACAGACCGGAGCGGCAGTGAGAAGCACGGGCACTCACCACACCAGAGGGGTCGGAGTCGACTCTGTTCCGGCGCCGTCACCGTCCGCGGGACCACGCGGCCCAGAGATCCGCGTAGGCTCCTTCCTGTTCCACGAGCTTCCGGTGCGTCCCACGCTCCACGATCCGTCCGGATTCCATCAACCAGATCTCATCCGCCCGTACCGCTTGATCGAGACGGTGCGCGATGACCACCGCGGTCCGGCCACGGACGACATTCCACGCAGCTTCCTCCAGGGCGGTCGATCCCCCGGCGCCGGCTTCTGCGGTGGCCTCGTCGAGTACCACCACCGGAGGGTCGACGAGGAGGACCCGGGCCAGTGCGACTTGCTGGGCCTCCACCGGATCGAGGACCTGTCCCCGTTCCCCAACAACGGTGTCCAGGCCCTCGGGGAGAGCTGCCACCCAATCGCCGGCGCCGACCCGCCGCAACGCGTCGATGAGCGCGTCGTCATCCGCATCGGGGCGAGCCAGCAGGAGATCTTCTCTCAGCGTCCCGGCGAAGACGTGCGCACCCTGGGCGATGAGACACACGGATCGTGCGCGCTGCCCGGGTGTGAGCGTCGATGCATCCGTTCCGCCGATGAGGACCCGTCCCGAGTTCACCGGCCGACAGCCTGCAATCAGGGCGCCGAGTGTCGATTTTCCGGCGCCGGAAGCCCCGACCAGCGCGGTGACCGCTCCCGGCGCGACCTCAGCGGTGAGGTCATCGAGTACCGTCCGACCGCCCGGATAACTGAAGGTGAGATGTTCCACTCGCAACCCCGGTGCAGAGCCCGGCGGCAACCCGGGAGCGTCGACGATCTCCGCGGGACGGCTGTCCGGTTCGACAATCACGCCAACCACCCTGCGGAGCGACGCGGCGGCGGAAGCCAGAGGATCGATGAGGATGACGAGCATCCCGATCGGCTGGAAGAGCCTGAGGAAGTAGAGGGTCGCTGTGGTCACCACGCCGACGCTCACCTCACCGCGTTCGACCAGGAACCAACCGATCACCAGAACCCCGGACATTCCCATGTATTCGGCAAGGTTGACCCCGCCGAACAGTCGGTTGATCAGGATCCGGATCCAGACGCCCAGCTCCACCGCACGCCAGGAATGGTCACCGATCCCGACCCGGCGGGACGACTGCAGGTTAAATGCGCGCACGGTCCGCAGGCCGCGGAGGCTCGCGAGGATCCCGGACGCCCGTTGCGCCATCTCCATGCGCTGACACAGGTAAGCGTCGGGGGCGTACCTCCGGTACCTGTGGACGAACACTGCGTAGACGGGGAGGAGGAACACCGCCACGCTGAGAAACCTCCAATCCAGGAGGGCCATTCCAACGACGGTCACGAGCACAGCGAAACCACCGATCGCGAGTGACGCCAACGACTGGTTGACCGCCCGGGTCATCTCCGCGACGTCATCGGTCGTCCGGGAGACCAGATCCCCGACCCCAACCTCCTCGATGCGCTCCGCAGGCATCCCGATTCCACCGGCTATGACACGTTCCCGCAGGGAGGCGATGACACGTTCTACAGTTCCGGCCATGAGCACGTAACCGAATCCGGTTATCAGTGCCATTGCTGCCACGGCCGTCGCCATGGTGCCTGCCGTCCACCAGACGGCGGTGGTACCCGTGTGGCCGAGCAGCGGGCGACCATCGCGGACGAGGTCGACCAGTCCACCCATGAGCCGGGGGGTCACGAGTCCCAGTGCGGATCCCGTGATGAGTAGGACGAGCGACGCACCGAAGCGGACGAGATGCGGTTGAAGTTCCGCGATCAGTGTGCTGCGGACCTGGGCTCCGGTGGCTACGTGTAGCGCGTCGGCGGCCGCGGAGACGTCCGGCCGATGTTGATGGGTACACGGGGTCGCTGCGTTGTTCGAGTGGGTCACGACGCCGCCCCGTTCTCGGCGGTCGCAGAACCGATGACCTGATCAGCTGCTGCCCGCCAGGCCGGGGACCCGGTAAACACGACCGTTGTCCGCCCGCTACGGAGAGTACGGACGCGCTCGACGATGCGGGCTTCGGTGACCGAATCCACCGCGGTAGTCGGATTGTCCAGGACGAGAATGTCCGCATCGGCGGCGAGGGAACGGGCCAGGGCCACTCGCTGACACTGTCCCCCGGAGAGTCTGTCACCGGCATCCCCGGCCAGTGTGTCGAGTCCCTCCGGGGAGGCAATGATGTCGTCAAGTCCCGCCGCTAGTGCGGCCGAATCAACGCTGACCGCCGCCCGTGTCCCCGGGGCGGAGACTGCCAGGGCTGCGCCCTCGGCGATGTTGCCCGCGACGGTGCCCTCAAATACCTGCGCCCGGTGCGGTGCGACAAGGATGCGGGAGCGAACGGCGTCGACGTCCAGATCCGCGAGGTCGGTTCCCCCGATCCTGATCATCCCGGGTTCCGCGGGCACCGTCATCGCGAGTGCATCGGTGATGCGGGCGACGTCTGTGGCAGGCAGATCGAACACGGACAGCGCACCGGGTTCAACGGCCAGGGCGGCACCGTGCACGGAGAGGTCAAGGGTCATGGTGCTGTCGTGGGCCGGCGCGGCTCTGCCGGTGTCATCGAAGACCGTCGGGGACTGAAGGACCCCCAGAACTCGGTCAGCGCTTCCTTTTCCGGTCGCCCAGAGGACCGCCCCAAAGTCCCCGACGAAGTTCAGGGGTTCGGTGACGAGCTGGGCGAGTCCGATGACGGTGATCATCTGACCGAGGGTGATGCGTCCGGTGACCGCGAGCAGGGCACCCGCCACCGCGATTGCGGCGATGAGTAGTCCCCCGGTGATCCGCATCGCCCCGGTGAGGACCGCGTTGGAGTTCACGGACCGCAGTGTCGCGGACAACGCGCGCCGCGAGAGCCTCCGGTATCGGGTCTCCGCGGCGTGGTCGGCACCGAGGCCTTTGATCACCCGGACTCCCTGCATCATGTCCGCAGCGGTTCCGGCGGCCTCCGCTGCGGCTTGTTGCTGTTTCCGGAACCGAGAGGCCAAGGGCCCACCGACCTTCTCCGCGACGAAGACCACGATCAGCGCCCCGAGGATTGTCGCGACGCCGAGCGGCCAGTAGATGCGCAGCAGGATGCCTGCGCCAAAGATGAGGCCGACCATCTGCCCCACGGGATAAAGCAGCGCCTGCGTGCTCATTGCAACCTGGCGCGCGTCGGTGGCGGCGATGGCGAGCAGCTCCCCCGGAAGTCTGGGCTGACCCCCGAGCCCACGGGGGTCGAGCATCCGGTCGGTCAGTCGCATGCGGAGTCCGTGTTCGACGTAGTTCATGGAGATCCAGCCGAGCCGGGACGCATACCTGTAGGCGGTGGACAGCATGAGGAAGTCGAGAGCAAGGAGTATGAGCAGTAGGACGAAAGTACGGCCGTCACCTGCGGCGATACCGTGGTCGATGGCCAGGCCGACGATGACCGGTACTCCCATCTCACCGATCTGGTGTGTAGCGGACAAGAGCAGAGCCGGCACCATGAGTCGCGGATGTGCGGTCATCGATCGCCACAGCAGCTGCCTGGGGGTCGTCCCTGGGTCGACGCGCGGGGCATCCGGTGACTCTGCGCGGGCCCTGACGGTGATTCCGCGGGGGATGTCGTCTGTCGCTGTCATTCACCCTCCTCCGCGGGAACGTATTCTCAACTGTCCCAGGGTAAGGCGCGGCTCACCTTCCCGTCACATCAAAGCTGTCCATCCACCCCTCCCGGGGACTTCGCACCACCTTTTCAGAGTCGCTTTCCGCTCAACCCTCTGTCATTAACGGGGGTAACCGTTCGGCGTGATCCCGTTTGCTCAGAACACATGGACCCGCCGATAATCCTCCTCATGACGACTTTTGAACAGCGTTCAGCGACGTTTTCGACAGATCCCCCGGCCCCCGGTCGGGGGCGGGTCCTGATCTCCGTCGCCGGTGTCGAGATGTGGGAGCGGTTCTCCTTCTACGGGATGCAGGCAATCATGCTGTACTACCTCTACTACTCCGCCACCGACGGTGGTCTCGGGATCGATCGCACGGACGCCACTGCACTGATGGGCGCATACGGCTCCCTGGTCTACCTGTGCACACTGGGCGGCGGCTGGGTCGCAGACAGGCTGACCGGCGCAGAGACGACCCTCCTCGGCGGTGCTCTCATCCTCGTCGCAGGTCATCTGATCCTCGCCCTGGTGCCCGGGGTCCCGGGCGTCACCGCCGGGCTCCTCGCAGTCGCTGTCGGATCCGGGGCATTGAAGGCCTCCGCGATCACGGTCCTCGGTATTGCATTTTCCGATGACGACGGCAAACGCGATGCAGGATTCCAGATCTTCTACCTCGGAATTAATATCGGTGCCCTCCTGGGGCCGCTGCTCACCGGCTGGCTGCAAACCGCACGGGGTTTCCACTACGGATTCGGCGCGGCCGCCGTCCTCATGCTCGTGGGACTCGCGAACTACCTGTTCACCCGGTCCCGGCGCATCGCGGCCGGCCCCACCGATCCACTGCCCGCATCGTCCCGGCCGCGGCTCATCGCCATTGCCGTGGGCGCAATCGCCGTTGTCACCGTCGCGGTTGCTACCGGCTGGCTGAACGCCGGATCTGCCGCCAACGTGTTCCTCACGCTCACCCTCGGCGCCGCCGGATTGTTGTTCGCACACATGCTCCGCGACGGTTCGCTCAACGAGGTGGAACGACGCAAGGTCACGGCATTCATCCCGGTGTTTCTCGCATCCACGGCTTTCTGGGCCGTCCTGAACCAGACCTACGGTGTGTTAGCCGTGTACTCGGACATCCGCCTCGACCGAACGGTCGAGATGTTCGGATCCGTACACGAGGTACCGGCCTCCTGGACGCAGTCTCTCAATCCGGCGTACATTCTCATCCTGTCCGGCCCGGCGGCACTGCTCTGGGCCACGCTGGGCGACCGGATCGGCTCCGCGACGAAGATGGCCGTGGGGGTCATCATCTCCGGCTGCGGGCTGCTCGTGCTCCTCCCCTTCACAGGAGGCGGGCCGGGCAGTACACCGTTCCTCGCGCTCGCTGCGGCCGTCCTCGTGATCACCTGCGGGGAGTTGCTCGTCGGACCGGTGGGAATGTCCACCACGACCGCGTTGGCGCCCGCGAGCTACGGGACGCGGTTCTCCGCGCTCTACTTCCTCACCATGGCTGCGGGAACCGCAGCGGCGGGCGTCATTTCCAGACTCTATAACCCGGATGATGCGGCCGCTGAGCGGATCTATTTCACCGGTTGCGGACTCACCGTCATCGTAATCGGCGCGATGGTGCTCGCCCTTGGACGGAGGATAAACCGGCTCGCCCACGCGGGCACCTGACACCGGTTCTCAGTGAACCGACGATCCTCACGAATACGATCGCGAAGGAGGATAATGGGCTGAACCGCTGTCCAACCACCGGAAGCTGGATGGCAATGGCAAAAGGAGGACCTCCGTGTCACGTCGCCCGATCGTCCAATCGACCTCGGTATTCCTGGCGATCACACTCGTCGCCGCCGGGCTCAGCAGCGGGGCGTGCGACTTCGGCCGCGATCCCCTGTTGAAGACCCTGGAGGCGCATCCGGACGACGTCGTACCGGCCAGGCTCTATGACTCCGGGGCCACGGGAATGGCGGTCATCTGTCCCTACCAGCCCCGGGCGGCCGTCGACGAGGTGCTCGGTGGCGTTCCTCACAGGGACATCCCGGAGGCCGGGCTCCTCGATGATTCCAACGCGATCGGGATCGTCAAGCCATCCGGGCGCACGATCATCAAGAGATTCGGCCGCTCCAAGGTCGATCTCTGCAGCCGACCGGTGGATCTGAAACTCTATCCCGGGGGCACCCGGGCTACGTTCGAGGACCGTGGCGGCACCTTCACTCTCGTTGCCCTCGATCCGGAGAATACGGAGGACCTTGATCCCACTGGTCAGTAGTCCTCGTCGATGGAGTCGACGTCGGGAAGCAGCGGCGCCAGGTCCGGCAGCCGTTCGAGACTGTCGATGCCGAGCAGATCGAGCAGGAGCTCGGTGGTGACGTAGCGGTGGGCTCCCGTGGTCTCGTCGCTATCGACCTCGCGGATGAGGCCGCGGAGCTGCAGTGTCCGCATCACACCGTCGACGTTGACGCCGCGGACGGCCGACACCTGCGCGCGGGTCACCGGTTGACGGTAGGCGACGACCGCGAGTGTCTCGAGGGCCGCGCGGCTGAGTCGTGACTGACTTCCGTCGAGAATCAGCTTCTCGACGACACCGGCGTTGGCGGGGCGGGTGTAGAGGCGCCACCCCTCGGAGCTCGAACGGAGATCGAAACCACTGCCCCGGGCGTCGAATTCGGTACGGATTTCCTCAAGTACCTCCGTCACGAGGTTCGTCTCCGCGCCGAGCACGCTGGCTAGGGTGTCTGCGCCGACGGGGGTGTCGATGACGAGGAGAATGGACTCGATCTGGGACCGCAACGCGGTCACCGGTGCCGGGGAACCTGTTTCACTCACCCCGGACACTCTACCGATGCCGGGAGTACATCAGGGACCCACCGGCTGGCCGGCCTCCGGACTACCCCATTCGGACCAGGATCCGTCATACACGGTGACATCCTTATAGCCCGCACATTCCGCAGCGAGGGCATCCACGCACGCCGTGACACCGGAGCCGCAGGTGAAGGTGAGTCGGCGGGCGTCACCCACCGTCTGTCGGAACAGATCGGCCAGTTCCTCCGGCGCACGCATGTGACCGTTGGAGAGGACCCTGGTAAACGGGATATTCACGCTCCCGGGTATGTGACCGGGTTTCAGGCCTGGCCGGGGTTCTGCTTCGACGCCGGCGAAACGGCCCGCGCTTCGGGCGTCGACGACCTCCCAGGCGCTCCGGGCGAGTGCCCGGGATACTCCAGACATGCCGACCAGGAGTTCCGGGTGCCCAACCGCGGTTATCGTTCCCCGGATCGTGGGCGATGCCACGGGTTCAACCTCAAGCCCAGCACCGATCCACGCCGGGAGACCGCCGTCCAGTACCGCGACGTTGTCGAGACCCGCGACCTTCGCGAGCCACCACACCCGGGGTGCGCACATGATGCCGAAACGGTCGTAGACGACGACCGCCGTGCCATCGGAGATTCCCCGGGTCTCGAACAGTGCACGGACATCCGAGGGAGCGGTGTGCGGGAGCGGTGAATCGGGGGCGGAAAAATCGCCGTCCAGATCAGCGAGCAGGGCGCCCGGTACACCCACCGAGCTCTTCTCCGGGTTCCCCATGGACGCACACAGGACAACAAGGTCCGCGTCCCGATTGTGGAGCTGGTTGGACAACCAATTGACGGAGACCACGGGACCGGGAACTGTGACGGAGAGCATAATAAGAGACTACGGGACTGGCCCACCCGCAAAAAACACCCGAAAAGGGGTGCGCAAGTGAGGCGGGGTATGACACAGCTGGAGTTCCTATCCCTGGAGAACGGGGCCGGGTGGTGACCACAGCCGTTCCATGGGCCACCCCACGGACCTGGTTGGGGTGGACTGGCCTATTATCGGCAACCACGGAGTTGTTTTTAACAGATTTAACAAGAGGACGCACTGGCGGTGTACCACCGGACAGAGGAGGAACCGTGCCCGATCCAGCCGTGAGAAACCCCTTCACCCCGACCTTCGGCAGCTCCCCAGAACTCCTCGTCGGACGAGACGATATCCTCAATGCCTTCGCCCGCGGACTCGATGAGGGACCCGGATCACCGACGCGTGCACTGCTGCTGTCCGGCCAGCGCGGCGTCGGCAAGACCGCATTGCTCAACGCGATTGAGGACCGGGCACAGACGCTTGGCTGGCTGGCCATCGCGGAGACCGCGTTGGAGGGGCTGATCGACAGGCTCGTCACCGACCATCTGCCGGCGCTTCTCCGGAACCACGATCCCCGGTCGGTGACCAGGCACCTCGACGGTGTGACCGCCCCGGGCGGGATCGGTGGGGCCAGCTTCACCGTCCGGGACCGGCACCCGGGAACCCCGTCGCTGCGCTCCCAACTCACGGACCTCACCGAAATCCTCGCACCCCACCGGACCGGCGTACTGCTGACGGTGGACGAGGTGTGGCCGGGCTCCGCCAGGGAGCTCCGCGAGTTGGCCACGGTGATCCAGCACCTGTTCCGGGAGGCACGTCCCGTCGCCGTCGTGATGGCGGGTCTACCCGAGAACGTCGACACGCTGCTCAACGGCGAGGCCATCACTTTCCTGCGACGGGCGCACCACGCGATTCTCGGGGCCGTCACGAGAGCTGAGGCCCGCGCTGCCCTCGACGTACCCGTGGCCGCGGTAGGACGGCGATTCACCTCCGACGCCCTCGACTCCGCAGTCGACGCGACCCGTGGTTACCCCTATATGATCCAGCTGATCGGATACCACGCCTTCGCGGTACACGGGGAAGACGTCATCGACCTCGATGCCGTCACGACGGCCCGGAGCAGGGCAATCGGTGAGGTCGGGCGCATGGTGCACCGCCCCGCCCTCCGGCTGTTGTCAGCGAAGGAGCTGGAGTTCGTCCGTGCTATGGCCATTGACGACGGGCCGAGCCACACCAGCGACATCGCCGCGCGAATGGACCGGTCCCCCGCCTACGTCGGTCAGTACCGGCGGAGACTACTAGCCAAACACATCATCTCCGCGCCCGCGCACGGATTCGTCGATCTACCGATGCCAGGAATGCGCGACTACCTGCGACTCGACCCGGAAACCACCGAGGCGAGATACACCGGCTTCTGGTGAGGCACCGCGTCTGCTCACTCCCAGTTGTCGGCCGCCACCACCCGGGGGTCGACCTCGATCCCGGTCCAAGCGATGCGCAGCTCCCCCAGCGCCTCCTCTTGCTCGATCCCGATGGCCTGTGCCTTGTACAACTCCAGCAACGCAAGGAACCGCCCGACCACCTCCATGGAGACAGTGCAGTCTCGGGTCAGCGTCGCGAAGGTGAGCCAATGCTCCACCCCGGCGAGACGCAGTGTGTCAAGCATCCGCCCGGCCTGCTCCGGAACCGATACCGCCGCCTTGTGGATGTGATCGGTGCCGACGAGCTCCGGGGCCTTGGGCCGGAAGACCCCGGCCGCTAGCTCAGCGAAGCTCACCGGAGTGTGCCCAAGCTTCACGGGTGGCAGAAGGTCCGCGAACCGCTTCTCCAGACTGGCGGCGCGGGGATACCGTCTCAGCGCTCCGCGCTGCCAGGTGGCGAAGAGCTCCGCAACCTTCTTGTAGGCGCGGTACTGGAGCAGTCGCGCGAACAGGAGGTCGCGGGATTCGAGCAGGGCGAGATCATCCTCGCTATCCACCTCACCACGGGGCAGCAGCCGCGCGGTCTTCAGATCCAGGAGCGTCGCAGCGACGACGAGGAACTCGGTGATCTCGTCGAGTTCAGCGGTCTCTCCGAGTGCTCGCGTGTAGGCGATGAACTCATCGGTGACCCGCGAGAGACTTACTTCCGTGACGTCGAGCTTCTTCTGCCCGATCAGCTGCAGCAACAGGTCGAACGGTCCGGTGAAATTTGCGAGTGCGACCCGGAAACCGGTGATTTCGGGTTGCTCACCCAGGTCCGCCGGGGTCGCGTGGATCCGTTGGCCCACGGTCAGTCGGCAGTCCGCTCGATGACCTCGCGGGCGAGGTTCCGGTACTGGTCCGCGCCCTGGGAGTTAGGCGCCCAGGTTATAATGGGTTCTCCCGCGACCGAGGTCTCCGGGAAACGTACAGTCCTGGTGATCACGGTATCGAACACCTGTTGGCCAAACACCTCCACGACCCGCGACATGACCTCGCGAGCGTGGCTCGTGCGGCGGTCGAACATCGTGACCAGAATCCCGACCACCTCAAGGTCGAAGTTGAGTCGGTCCCGGACCTTTTCGACGGTATCGGTAAGAAGGGCCAGACCACGCAGTGAGAAATAAGCGCACTCCATGGGAATGATCACGCCGTGGGAACACGCGAGCGCATTGACTGTCAACAGACCGAGAGACGGCTGACAGTCGATGATGATGTAGTCGTAGTCACGCATGACGGGGCGCAGAGCACGGGCGAGGGTCTGTTCGCGGCCGACCTCGTTGACCAGCTGGATCTCCGCGGCAGAGAGGTCGATGTTGGCGGGGACAAGGTCAAGACCGGGAACATTGGTACGGTGGATCGCATTGAGGACCGACGTGGAACTGTCAACCATCAGGTTATAGACGGTCAGATCGAGCTCATCATGGGGGATACCGAGACCCGCCGACAGTGCACCCTGCGGGTCGAGATCCACAAGAAGAACTTTGCGCCCCTCCTCAGCGAGACAGGCACCGAGGTTGATGGTGGATGTAGTTTTTCCCACGCCGCCCTTCTGGTTACACATGGAGAGGATCGTCGCGGGCCCGTGCCTGTCCAACGGCGCGGGTTCTGCGGGCTCGCGGAGGGGGCGCCCGGTCAGACCCACCTGGGGTCCCGGTGAATCGAACAGTGCCGAATCACTCACAGTCAATCCCTCTTCCTTGTCGTCTCGCACATCTAGCCAGACACCCAGCCACGCCGCCGGGGGCATCGCCACCGGAACTCATTCTCTTACACCAGTGTGGTTCCAGATTACATGGTCATCGGTGAACGTCCGGACGACACCGCCGAATGGCCGATTTACGCCGATAAACAAGTTTGAAACCTTGACTTTACTATTATGCCCGTGGGTGAGCGCTGGCCCACACCTGCCGCAAGTTCTCCGGTGTCACGTGGGTGTAAATCTGCGTGGTCGTCACGGAAGCGTGCCCGAGCAGCTCCTGGACGACGCGGATGTTAGCTCCGCCCTGCAATAGATGGGTGGCGTAGGAGTGGCGGAGCGTGTGCGGAGATATGTCCATCCCCAGCCCCGCACGGTCCGCGACCTCCCTGATGATCCGCCAGGCACTCTGCCTGCTCAGTGGACCACCGCGTCGGTTGAGCAGCAGAGCGTGAGTCTTTCCCCGGGACATTGCGGGCCTACCTCGAATAAGCCACTCCTCAACCGCCCGGATCGCCGGACCTCCCACCGGGACTATGCGCTGGATGTCTCCCTTGCCGGTGAGCACCAACATGGTCATAGAACCGTCCTCGGTCGGCCGGGGTGCATCATCGACGAGGAGGGCGGTGATCTCGGAGATTCGGGCACCCGTGCCGTAGAGCAGTTCCAGGAGAGCTCTGTCCCGGAGATCGGCGGGACGGGCGTGTTCACCGCACGGAACAGCGTCGATGAGGGATCCGACCTGCTCGACGGTGAGGGCGTCGGGTAGCCGTTCGTCGACGGAAGGAGGTTGTACCTGACTGGCCACGTCCAGTTCGAGTTTCCCCTCCGCGACACCGAATCTGTGGAGACCCCGGGCCACGACGAGTGCCCGTGCCGCTGACGACGCCGCCAATGCCCTCCGCCCCGTGTCCGGGTCCGCCGTACGCAGGTAGGCGAGGTAACGCTCGATGTCCGTTTCGCGCACATAGCGGAGATCGTCGAGTCCGACCGCATCGAGCCAACCGAGGTAGCGGCGAAGATCGCGCCGGTAGTTCGATTCGGTGTTCGATGATACGCCCCGTTCCACCACCAGATGATCGAGCCAGGTCTCGGCCAGCTCCCGGGGATCCGTCACAACCGTTTGAGATCCGTGCCCGGTGCACGGCCCACTCCCCGACGTCGCGGGAGCGACGTCGGACGGAGCCGGAACGGTTCGTCGACGCTCCTGGGCGTGCTACGCCCCGCGATAACATCGAGTCCCACCATGATCCCGGCGACGGCGATCGAGTTGACGATCTGTCCCGAAACCACCATCCGGTGGACCTCCCCGGGATCGAACCAGGTGAGAATCATGTCGGATTCCTCATCGTCGGGCGTCTCCGGCCGTTCGACCTCGGAGAGGTCGCGGGCGAGGTACACCCGCACGGCTTCTTCGCAGAAGCCCGGGGAACTGACCACATCGGTGAGCAGATCCCACCGACCGGCACGGAGTCCGGCTTCCTCCGTCAGCTCCCGGATGGCGCACTGCAGCGGATCCTCGTCCGACAGGTCGAGCAGTCCCGCCGGTAGTTCCCAGAGCCGGTCCCGGACGCAGTGCCGGTACTGGCGGACCAGCGCGATCCGCTCCCCGTCGAAGGCGAGCACCGCGACCGCACCGAAGTGCTCGACGATCTCCCTGGCGGAGACACTCCCGCCGGGCATGGTTACCTGGTCGCGGCGGACCGCGATGATCGGGGCATCGAGGAGCAGCTCCGATTCAGTGACGGTGAACTCGTGCGAACCCGGTTCGGTCACGGGTAGGCCCTCCTAACGGTCGGCGTGACGTTCCACCGCTGCGGCCACGAGTGCGGCGAACAGCGGGTGCGGGCGCGTCGGACGGGACTTGTATTCCGGGTGCGCCTGCGTAGCCACGAGGAACGGGTGCACGTCCCGCTGGTATTCGACGAACTCGACCAGCTTGCCGTCCGGGGATGTTCCGGAGAACACGAGCCCCGAGCCCTCGGCGATCCGGTCGCGGTAGGCGTTGTTCACCTCGTAGCGGTGGCGGTGCCGCTCAGACACTTCGGTCGTTCCGTAGGTCTCGGCGACGACCGAGCCCTCCGCCAGGACAGCCGGGTATGCTCCCAGACGCATCGTGCCCCCCAGATCCCCTTTACCGGAGACGGCGTCGTGCTGATCGGCCATCGTGGCGATGACGGGCGCGGGGGTCTCGGGGTCGAACTCCGAGGAAGACGCATCCTCGATTCCGGCGGCTCGGGCCGCCTCGATGACGGTGCACTGCAGACCGAGGCACAATCCGAGGAGCGGGATGTTGTTCTCCCGGCAGTACCGTATCGCGCCGATCTTCCCCTCGATGCCACGGATACCGAAGCCGCCCGGTACGACAACACCGTCGACGTCCGCGAGCACCCGGGCGGCTCCCTCGGTCGTCGCACAGTCGTCGCTGGGCACCCAGCGGATCCTGGTCCGGACGTTATTCCCGAAACCGCCGGCCCGGATGGCCTCGGTGACGGAGAGATAGGCGTCGGGCAGGTCAATGTACTTACCGACCAGGGCGATGGTGACCTCGCCAGAGGGATTGTGGACGCGCTCCAGCAATCCACCCCACACGGTCCAGTCGACATCACGGAACGGGAGACCGAGTCGGCGGATCAGGAAGGAGTCGAGGTGCTCGCGGTGCAGGACCTTCGGGATGTTGTAAATCGAGGGTGCATCAGCGCAGGAGATGACGCCTTCCTCATCAACGTCGCACATGAGCGCGATCTTCGATTTCAGGGCATCCGGTACCTCCCGGTCGCAGCGGAGCACCAGGGCATCTGGGACGATGCCAATGGAGCGTAGCGCGGCGACGGAGTGCTGGGTGGGCTTGGTCTTCAGCTCTCCCGACGGTGCAAGGTAGGGCACGAGGGAGACGTGGATGAAGAAGATGTTTTCCCGCCCGACATCGTGGCGAGCCTGGCGTGCGGCCTCGAGGAACGGCTGCGATTCGATGTCTCCGACGGTTCCACCGATCTCGGTGATGACGATGTCGGGGCGGACGCCATCGGCATCGGGCTCGCCCATCTCAAGGACACGGCGCTTGATCTCATCGGTGATGTGCGGAATGACCTGGACGGTGTGCCCCAGAAACTCACCACGACGCTCGCGGGCGATCACGGTCGAGTACACCTGACCGGTGGTGACATTCGCGTTCGAACCGAGGTTCCGGTCGAGGAAACGTTCGTAGTGGCCGAGGTCGAGGTCGGTTTCAGCGCCATCCTCCGTCACGAAGACCTCGCCGTGCTCGAAGGGGTTCATGGTGCCCGGATCGACGTTGAGGTACGGATCAAGCTTCTGCATGGTCACCTTCAGGCCCCGTGCGGTGAGCAACTGCCCGAGGCTGGAGGCCGTCAGGCCCTTGCCCAGCGAGGATGCGACACCGCCGGTGACGAAGATGTACTTGGTATCAATGCCACGCGTATGCGACAAAAGGGGCTCCCGGGGTTGTAGGTCGATCCCGGCCTATTTGCCGGAGGGGATCGAGGTGTGCGGACTGCCCCACCCGAGGACTCGCAATCAACCGGTTCGTCCGCCTACCCCACGAACGTGGAGCGGACCCGAAAAGGAGGAAACCCCAGGTGGTGCTGAAGGTTAACGGCATAGTAACCCACGGGTCTTCAGTCTAACACAGCCAACTTCCGCTTCCCGGACGCCGCTAGTCTGCTCGTTGGTCCGGAGCGGGCTAGTCCCCACCGGGTGCATCCGCAGTCGGGACCTCCGGGTTCGGGGGCGCGTCGGCGGGGCGCTCCGGTTCCCGGACGGGGCCGGTGGGTTTGGCCGGCGCAGCGGCCTCAGCCGAGGCCGCGGATCCGTAGGAGCCGGACTCCCCCTCACGTTCGTAGCGTGCCGCGAGCACCGTCGCCATGCGACCGTAGGCACGGTCGATGGAGTCCACCGTGGAGACATGGGCATTGGCATCCGCGTTGGCCCGGAGCACGCCGATGGCCCCGGTGTCCGCCGCCGCGTGCACCCGGCCTGCGAGGACGACACCGCGACCCCGGGTATCGAGGGCGGTCGCGAAGGTCGCGAGGTTCTTCGCCGAGAACCGGTCGCCGGAGCCGTCATCGTCGCCGGTGACGATGACGATGATGTCGGCAGGCTGGATCGTTCCCTGCGCAAAGATGAGGAATCCGCCCTCGGAGAGGGCGTTCAGAAGGAGGTTGCGTTCCCCAGCGTCGGCCTGCGGTTCGCCGGTCGCGGTGTCCTTGAACAGGGCCGACCCAAGCGCCTCACCGGAGTGGGTGCCGGGGTCGAGCCGGTCGAGGGAGAGTTGTGCACCCGCCGGGAGCGTGGAGGTGACGATCGTCTTGAGACCGTCCGCCCCCTCCTGGTTCAGGAACTTCTCCGTCAGCTGCACGGTTCCGGCATCAACCGCACCAGCTTTCCCGAGGAGCCAGGCGATGTTCTCGATGTCCTCCTGCTCCGCGTCCGGTGTGGTCATCAACAGAATCGACTGGCCGGCCAGTACCCCTTCCACGGTCTCCTCCGCGACACTTGCGACGACCGCATCCGCGGTATCCGCCTGGGCCGCGCCAATCTCGGCGTCGAGGCGCGCCTCCTTGAGTTGCGCGGGCGTGATCGACTCCGTCCCTGAATCGCCTTCCGGGAGGATGGGTGCCAGCACACAGGCTCCCAAAGCTACGCCGCCCGCGATGCCGAAGAAGATGCCCGCCAGCGGTCCGAAGCGGCGCTGTGATGTGTGGGCCATGGGTGAGAACTCCTGATCAGATGTGGTGAGGGGGTCGGTGTCGGAAAACTGTTAACGGAACCAACTCTGAACGGTCAGCGCCAGATTGTTCCAGGTGTCGATGAGATTCTCCGTGAAACCGCCGTCCCCGGAGGTACCTGCGATGACGAGGACCACGGCGACCGCGACGAGGAAACCGAGCAGGGTCCAGAGCCACGCCAGATTCACGCGGCCGCCGACGTTGTAGAGCTCCTCGACTGTGTCCCCGTCGATCAATCTGCTGCCGAGCTTCGCTCTGGTGAGCAAGGCCGAGGGCGTCGCCTCGGGCCCCCCGACGAAGATCGTGTGAAGATCCAGGGGGGATCCGGCGTTCACGATAAGGGAAGCACCGTGGTAATCGGCCAGCAGCAGCGCCAGGTCAGTGGCAGACTTGCTGGCGGCGGGGAAAGTCATCGCCCCGATACCGAGGTCCTGGATTCGCTCCAGCCCCACCGCGTGTCCGTCGGGATCCGCGGGGAGCACGACACGAGCTCCACTGCGTAACGCCTCCGAACCGATACCGGACGGGTCGCCGACAACGAGGTCCGGCGTGTACTTCGCGTCGACCAGGGCATCCGCCGCAGAATCAACGCCGATGAGCACGGGATCGTACTCGCGGATGAAGTTCTGCAGCCGCTTCAGCTGTTCCCGGTGGTCTGGACCGGGTGAAAGGACCAGGACCTTCCTGTTGGCGATCTCGACTCCGGTTTCGGGGACACCGAGGCCGTCGATCAACAGCGGCGCCTCCGAGTGTATGAACTGGATGGTGTTCCCGAAGAACGCCTCCATGTGGTCAACGAGGGACCCCTGTGCCTCAGTGAAAGCCTTCTCTGCCTCGGGCGGTGAGAGGACCCTGCCCGCACAGATCAGCGTGTCACCCTGGTACAGCTCACCGTCGTCGGTGAGCACTCCCTTGCGACCATCCTTGAGATGACGCCAGACCTCCGCCCCCACCCCGTCGACCAGGGTGATCCCAGCATCAAGCATCATCTGCGGACCGAAGTTCGGTACGGCACCAGTGGTGAACTCGGCGACGTTGATGACGGCAACGGGATTGGCGTCGATCAACCGCTGGGCGAAAGCCCGGTTAATATCCGGCGCATCAATCACCGCGATGTCACCGGCGGAAAGGCGTTTGAGGCCCTTACCGCGGCGGGTGCACTCGCGGAGGGTACCGCGCAGGCCGGGGAGATCTACGGTGCGGGAGAACAGACTCATGTCGCTATTGTGCAACCAGGCAGGCTCCACGTGGTGGAGACTCGCGGAACAGCGGTGCAGGATATCCAACCCGACTGCCTCTCCGTCAGCGGAATTCGGCGCGGACCTTCACAGCGGTGTCGAGCAGTTCCCGGGCGTGTGCCCGGCCGGTCGCAGTGTCATCGAGCCCGGCGAGCATGCGCGAAATCTCCTCGACCCGCCTATCGGCATCCAGCACCTCGACCCCGGAGGTCACGGATGCGTCCCCCACCTGCTTCGCGACGTGGAGGTGGGTGTCCGCGAATGCCGCAACCTGCGGCAGGTGAGTGACCACGATCACCTGGTTGTCCACTGCCAACCGCGCGAGTCGGCGCCCGATCTCAACCGCAGCCCGCCCCCCGACCCCGGCGTCAACCTCGTCAAACACGAGGGTCGCCCCGCTGGTTCCGGCTGCGAGAATGACCTCTAGCGCGAGCATGACGCGCGACAGCTCTCCACCGGAGGCAGTCGTGGCCAGGGCCCGGGCCTCCGTGTCCGGAGTTGCGGCGAGGAGGAACTCGATATCATCCGCGCCATCTGCACCCGGGGCCACTTGGCGGAGAGCAACCTCGAAGCGGGACTTCGCCATCGCGAGTCCATGCAGCTCCGCGGTCACCTCACTTCCCAGCCGTTCCGCGGCGGCAGCGCGGGCCGACGTCAGCTTCTTCGCGGTGGACTGCATCATCTTCTCGGCCTCCACCGTCTCGGACTGGAGTTTCTCGACCGCCTCGCTAGAGACGTCAATGGCGGCAAGCTTGCGGCGAGCCTTGTCCCGCCACGCGAGAACCCCATCGATGTCCGCAGCGTATTTCCTGGTCAGCTGCTTCAACTGCTGTTGACGCTGCAGCATTTGTTCGAGGGCGTCAGGGTCGGCGGGGAGACTGGACAGAAATCCGCCGAGTTCCGCGGAGATCTCCCCCAGCTGCGCGGTCATCTCCCCCAGCCGCACGGCGATCGCCGTGAGAACGGGATCATCAGAATCCGCCAGCGCTGACTGGGCTGCACCGAGTAGGTCAGAGGCACCCGAAGTGTCCGCTGCCCCGTCGAAACCACCGAGCGCCTCGGGACCGTCGACTGCGACGACGGCGGCGGTCGCCTGTTCCCGCAGTCCGTCGACGTCCTGGAGCCGACGGATCTGTTCCTTCAGGTCCGTGTCCTCGCCCGGGGCGGGATCCACGTCGTCGATCTCCCCGATCGCGAACTGGAGGCGATCCACCTCCTGTGCGAGCTCACGCCGCCGCGTCGTCCGTTCCCTGAGGTCCTTGGCCTTGTCGCGCCACGACCGCCAGGCACGACGATAGTCCGCGAGCAGTGGCGCTATCTGAGGGTCGAACCTGTCGAGAGCGGCCAACTGGCGTTCCGGGGATAGCAACCGCAGCTGATCGTTCTGCCCGTGAATCGTGAGCAGATCCGCAGTGAAGTCCGCGAGGGTAGCTGCGGGCACCGATCGACCCCCGAGATGCGCCCGAGAACGGCCCGTTGCGTTCACCGTCCGGGAGGCGATGTACTCGCCGTTCTCGTCGGCGGTACCGCCTGCGGCGTCAACGAGTTCAGTGACCGTTCGCGCGGTCTCCGCGGGCAGCTGATCGACGAGGAACCGGCCTTCGACCACAGCCTGCGCGGCGCCCGTCCGGACCCTCGAGGCATCGGCCCGGCCACCACACAGCAACCGGAGTCCGGAGACCACCATGGTTTTGCCGGCGCCGGTCTCCCCGGTCAGGACAGTGAGCCCACCGTCGAGTTCGGTGGTGGCGATGGGGATGACACCGAGGTTCTCGATCGTGATCTCTGCAAGCATGCCACCACGATACAGCAACTGTTAGAACACGCGTGCTAGAGGCGTAGCGGGCGGTGAGACGTCAGACGGCCTCGCATCGCTGGTGCTGTGTGGGGTCGGGCCCCCGCCATCCTTCCACGGGAAGCCGGAACTTCGTGACGAGACGGTCGGTGAAGGTCGACTCGTCAAGCCGGACCCAACGGACCGGGTGACGTCCACGCTCCACCTCTATCCGGGAACCGGGCGGCATGGGGAGTTCGCGGAAACCGTCCATGATCGCGACCGCCGCAGAGGTATCTGAGTTCGACTCCACCGCGACGATCGACGAGGGGCTGACCACCAGGGGCTTGGCGAACAGCGCGTGGGCGTTGTTCGGGACCACGAGGATGGCGTCCAGTTCGGGCCAGAGCACCGGCCCCCCAGCGGAGAAAGCGTATGCCGTGGATCCGGTCGGTGTGGAGATGAGCATGCCGTCGCACCCGAAGGTGGTGACCGGGCGACCGTCCACCTCGAGGGTCGCGTCGAGAACTCCGGAACGGTTGAGGTTCTCGACGCTGACCTCGTTTAGCGCCCAGGCGGTACCGACCTTTTGCTGGTCCGGTCCCAGAACGGTGACGTCGAGGGTCATCCGATCCTCGATCCGGTAGTCCTGCTCGATGACGCGGGTGATGGCCAGTTCGAGAGAATCGGACTCCCACTCGGCGAGAAATCCGACATGCCCGAGGTTGATCCCGAGGACAGGGAGGTCATTCATGTGCGCGATGTCGGCGGCCCGGAGGAACGTGCCGTCGCCACCGAGAACCAGGACGAGTTCGACACCATCCGCGGCCTCCGCGCCGTGCGCGTAGCGGGGGAACCGTCCGAGGACGGGGTGTTCGACCAGGACGGTCGGGTCGCTGGGGGTGAGCACGCGGACTCGGATGCCCGCGGCGTCGAGGAGCTCCGCCGCATCAGCGGTGGCCTGCAGGTTAGCTCTGCGCCCTACGTGCGGAACAAGTAGTACCTCGCGGTCGGTCATTTCGGCCCTTCCTCCACTGCTCGTTCCACCATCTTCCGGATGTCATCGTCCCCGTGGTCCGGACACACCTCACCGTCGGTGGCGGGCCCATTGACGAGCCACAGAAAGTACTCTACGTTGCCGGATGGTCCGGGGAGCGGGGACGCAACTACTCCCCGGAAACCCATCCCGAGATCCCGGGCGAAGCGGGCAATGCCGCAGGTGACCTCAGCCCTGAGTTCGGGACTGCGCACCACACCACCGGATCCGAGTCTGTCCTTACCGACCTCGAACTGGGGTTTCACCATGGGAAGCAGATCTGCGCCAGGGATCAGGCACTCGCGGATGACGGGGAGGACGAGCCGCAGAGAGATGAACGACAGGTCACCCACCATCGCGTCGCAGCGTCCCCCGAGTATCTCCGGGGTGATCCCACGGATGTTCGTCCGGTCGAGGACCTTGACCCGAGGATCGTTCTGGAGTCGCCAGATCAACTGTCCGTACCCGACGTCGACAGCGACGACCTCTGCCGCCCCGCGGCGCAGACAGACATCAGTGAAACCACCCGTCGAGGCACCCGCGTCAAGGACACGCCGCCCGGACAGGGAGAGTCCATCCGCTGCGAACGCGTCGAGAGCCCCGAGCAGCTTGTGTGCCCCCCTCGACGCGTACGTGTCTTCCTCAGCTTCGGAAACCCGAATTGAGACATCCGGGTTGACCACGGTGGCCGGTTTGACCGCGAGGATTCCCCCCACCTCCACTCTCTTCCCTCGGATCATCTCCACAGCGTGTTCACGAGACCTCGCGATCTTGCGGCGGACGAGTTCGGCGTCGAGACGCCGGCGGGCGACCATCAAGAGACTCCTCGGTGTTCGGTGACGTGCATAACGGGTGATGGGGTGGCGGGACGGAACCACTGTGACTACTGCAGCGCATCGTGCAGGATCTGATGTGCCCTGGTGAGTTGATCAGCCTCCTCGGCCAGCGTGGCAGGCGCCTCGCCCAGGACAGCGTCCAGACTCGTCGCGAGTTGTTCCGGGGTCATCCGTGATGCCCCGGGATCACCGGGCAGCGGACCGCCCAGCCGCGGTCCCGGTTTCGGGTGTCCGGGCATCGTCACCACCACTGTTCGAGCACGCGCCGCGCATCGACACCGATCCCGGTGACCTCGCCGAACGTGGTTCCCGTGGACCAGGCCACGGCAGCGGCGGTCCGGAGCGCCTGAATAGCGGTCGAATTGGGGCTTCCGCCGCTGATGCACAAAACGTCACCATCCATGGACGCTGTGAAGCCCCCCTGTGCCCCGGGACGGAGAGTATCGGTGGCTTCACTGAAGATGTCCAGGGTGTCGGAGATGAGGGTCGGGCGGTGGGGCCCGGGTGCTCTGAGCACGTCATGGTATCCGCTTACCCCAGTGAGAACGCAGAGGGTGTCCATTCCGGCGGCGACCCCGCCCGCGATGTCGGTGTCCAGTCGGTCGCCGACAGCCAGTGGCGCGCTGCACCCGAGAGTCCGGGCCGCAGAATGGAACATCGCCGGTTCTGGCTTTCCCGCGGAGATCGGGGAAACACCCGTAGCGGAGACTACCGCCGCGACCATCGAGCCGTTCCCGACGTGCAGGCCGCGCTCCTTCGGCAGCGTGGTGTCCAGGTTGCTCGCGAGATACAGGGCCCCTTTCCGGATGGCGAGTGCAGCCTCGGAGAGCTGTCTCCACCCGGTGTCGGGGTTGTGCCCGTGCAGGACGGCGACGGGATCGTCGTCGGCCGTGTCGGTAACAGTGAAGCCTGCGTCCGCAGCCAGTGTCCGGAAGGAATCGGTGCCGAGAACAAGAACCGTCGAACCGGTGGGGATCCGGTCTGTGGCGAGCTGGATAGCCGCCAGGGCGGAGGTCATGATGTTCTCCGGGCGTGTTTCCAGGCCGAGGGAATTAAGTTGTTCCGCCACATCCCGGGGAGCGCGGGAGGCGTTGTTGGTGACGTAGATGGCGGGGAGTCCGGATCCGCTGACGGCCGGGACGGCACCCGGTATCGCGGCCCCACCCTGGTAGATCGTTCCGTCGAGGTCGAGGAGAAGTGCATCGTAATCTGAGGCCACAGTCATGGTCCATCAGTGTACCGAGGGGCCATCGGAGCGCATCCGGTGCCCCGGTGAACAGTGTGTCACCGGCCCGTGGCAGGTACCCCGGTTCGGGCGTCAGCCAAGTTCGCCGAGCCGCTCGTCAGTGTCGAGCATCTCCTCGGTGTCGGCTTTCTTCGCGTTGGTGAACCACTCGCGAGCTTCCTCTCTGCGTCCTGCGGCGGCGAGTGCATCCGCGTACGCGTAGAACAGCCGGGCGGCCGACGCCCCGGTCCGGGCGGGATTCAGATCCTCACGCTGGAGTTCGATGACTGCGGCATCGACATCGCCCATGTCTTTCCGCGCACCGGCGATGACGATTGCGAACTCGGTTTTCGATTCCGGATCGAGGGCATCGACATCCTCGTTTCTGGACATCTCAATGGCCCGCTCGGGGCGACCGAGCCCCCGTTCGCAGTCCGCCATGACCGCGAGGAGACCCGGCCCTCCGCTCATCCGGCGTGCGGCGCGAAGTTCGGCGAGGGCTTCTTTCCACTGGCCCGCGTGATAGGCGGCGATGCCGCAGGTTTCCCGGACCACCGCGACGCGGCCCGCCCGATCCTTGGCGGCCCGGGCGTGCCGGAGGGCGAGTTCGGGGTCGTCCGCCATGAGGGTGGCGGACATGACCATGTGCCTGCCGACGGCCTCGGCGTTGTCTTTCGACAGCGACCGGAGATCCTGCCGGACCGACGGATCCAGGTCTTGTGCGGTGATGTCATCCGGGAGTTCCGGTTCCGCCATGCGGGCTTTGATCCGTTCCTCCCGGAAACCGGCCCGCTGTGGCCCCGCCCGGAATTCATCGTCACGGCGACCGGCACCGGCCCGCTGTGCGTGCCCACGGCCAGCGTTGTTGTTGCGTCCACCGCGGCGTTGATCATCACCACGGTTCCCCGCCGGTCGGCGTTCACCACTGCGAGGTGCGCCACCGTCACGAGAAGCACCCCTGTCGTAACCGCCACGGCGGTCTTCGGTGTCCTGGGCACCATAAGTCCGCTCACCAGATTTACTGGCGCGCCGGCGGTCACCCTGGTTCCTGTCCTCGGCAGAGGCCGAGCGTCCGTGGTAACCGTCACGCTTCGTCCGATCACCGTCGGTGCTGAATCCACCGGTCTTGCGGTCGTAGGTGGCCTTCGGGCGGTCACCTGAATCCGAGCGTCCGCCGCGGGATCCGCGGGAGCTCTGGGCGCGACCGGAGGACGGACGGTTGTCGCCCCGACCCCGGCCCGAGTAACGGTTGTCGTTGGAATTGTGTTCAGCCATGACACATGCCCTTCCGGGATCATCGGGTTTAAAACGATATAAACAGCGACCGCACGGTGAGTGTGTGCGGTAACCGGAACAGTTCATGTTACCGCGCCTCATCTCCGGGCTGGTACACACAAAAAGCGTGAACCATGATCGTGACCGTGACCCCCTGAGGGCATCATGGTCGGATCATGGTCCACGCTTCGTAGAATGTGAAGTTATAGTATCGGCGGTGTCCTACTCTCCCACACGCTCCCGCATGCAGTACCATCGGCGCTGGAGGGCTTAGCTTCCGGGTTCGGAAAGGGACCGGGCGTTTCCCCACCGCTAAAACCA
>NZ_JAEIOT010000006.1 GCF_016342275.1 Corynebacterium marambiense | reverse complement strand
ACCAGGCGCAGAGACCACCGGTGCACCACCGCCTGCCGCACCGGCAGCCGAAGTCCCCACCGCATCCGGGCGCACCAGACCACTACCACCAGACTGCGCGGAGGTGATCGCCCCGGCGGTACCACCAGCACCTGCACCGGTACCACCGGTGACCGCCGGTGGTACCGGTGTGCCGAGGGTCATCCTGTCACCGGTGGTGGTGTGCCCACCGTGGCCGTCAACCGGGGAATCCATCAGGTGACTGATCGGTGGGACCGCACCAGAAACCGCCACGGGCAGGCTCCCGCCGAGGAAGGATGACACCCAGGCTTTCTCCGCGAGCGCGCGTTCTGCGGGTTCCTCGATCAACGCCAGTTGCATTTCGGCGGTGGTGATTTCTGCTTGTGCCCAGGAGTTGATGGGGTTGAGCCGGGCGACACTTTCACCCATGATCTGGGCGTTGGTGGAAAACACCCGCGCGCTGGCGGCGACCGTGGTGATGGTGTGTGCGGCCTGGTCGAAAGATTCCCCGTCGGTGAGGTCGCTGATCTGTGCGGCGATGTGGTCGAGTTCATCGGCGATCTGCGCGGTCTGTGCTGCTGCCTGGCGCCAGGTTTGTTCGGCGCGGTCGGCTGCTG
>NZ_JAEIOT010000005.1 GCF_016342275.1 Corynebacterium marambiense | reverse complement strand
GTCCTGAGCCAGGATCAAACTCTCCATAAAAGCCTTTAAGCAATACAAAAAGCTTGAAAAACCTAGCAAAACAAACAACCAGCAACACCACCCGACCCCACAAAAGGAACCAGGCAATGTCAAAAATGATTGTCCAAAAAAACAAAAAGCAGATGAAACATCCGCCATAGTGACGCGTGTCATTCGACGAGGAAAAACAAACACGCCACACAAACATCCGTCCCAACCACCACAGTCAACAACCACCACCAGCACCCACACAACGCAGGCGCCCGACAGTGGTCGATTAAGGAAGCGACTTACACTCCCCGGCACACGCCACGACCATGAATGATCCGGAAACGAATCAAAAAAACAATTACCCCACCAACAAACACAACCACCCAAAGATGATCACACCTGCCGGCAAGATACATTGGCACACTATCGAGTTCTCAAACATCACCTGTACACCACCTCAACACCAGAACAACCAGTGCCTCAACAGCGACTCGCTCAACATTAGTACCACCCAGCAGATCATGTCAACCCACCAGAACAGCAACCAACCTCAAGCCCACCAACCCGACCAGAACCCTACGGCCCGCCGCGCTGACTCGAATCAATCTACACACACCACCAACCACACGCAAAACACCAGGCCAACACCACTTTTCTCAGATCTACCCAACCAAGAGACCCACCACCAACCCCCACCCCAGGCACCCCACACACTCACCACAAAGAGGAAGGCCCGAGCATCAACCCCCCCCCGGGGAAGACACCCCCTCTCCACCGGCGGTCGGCGTGGCGAGGGAGTGATCCAGTGTGAACGGACGGTTACGCGGACGCTGTGAATTGTGCTCCCGCGAAGTTCTTCTTTCCGCGTCGCAGCACGATCCAGCCGCCATGCAGGAGATCGGATTCGGTGGGTTCCCACTCCTCGTCCGAGATACGGACGTTGTTGGCGTAGGCACCGCCCTCCTTGATCGAACGGCGCGCCGCCCCCTTGGACTCGGCGAGACCGGTCGCCACCAGCAGGTCGACGATCGTACGTGGTGAATCGGGACCAATCTCGGCAACCGTTGTCTCGGAGACCGCACCTTCAAGCGTTCGCTCGTCGAGATCGGTGAGGTCGGCGCGCCCAAACAGCGCCTGGGCTGCCAGTTCGACGGCCTCAGTCGCGTCAGCGCCGTGGACGAGGGTCGTCATCTCGCGGGCAAGGCGCCGCTGGGCCTCACGCTTGTGCGGACGTTCGGTCACCTCGACCTCTAGAGCGTCGAGCTCCTCCTTATCGAGGAACGTGAACCAGCGCAGGAACTTGACGACGTCCACGTCGTTGGTGTTGAAGAAGTACTGGTACCAGCTGTAAGGGCTGGTCATTTCGGGATCCAACCACAGCTTTCCGCCACCGGTGGACTTACCAAACTTGTTGCCCTCACTATCCGTGACCAGGGGAACGGTCAACGCGTGAACGGTGACACCGTTGACGCGCCGGTTCAGGTCGACCCCGGAGACGATGTTGCCCCACTGGTCGCCGCCACCGATCTGCAGGACACAGCCGTGACTGCGGTTGAGCTGCACGTAATCGTTTGCCTGCAGGAGCATGTAGGAGAACTCGGTGTAGGAGATACCGTCCGAGTCGAGGCGCCGCCTGACCGTGTCGCGGTTCAGCATGGTGTTCAGCGAAAAGTGTTTGCCTACGTCCCGGAGGAAGTCGATGACACTGAGGTTCTCGGTCCATTCTGCGTTGTTGACCATAACGGCCGCGTTATCGCCCTCGAAGTCGATGAAACGGGCGAGCTGCTTCTGGATCCGCTCCAGGTTGCCCGCGACCGTCTCTTCTGTGAGCATGGAGCGCTCCCCGACGTCACGGGGATCGCCGATCATGCCCGTCGCTCCGCCAGCGAGGGCGACGGGACGGTGCCCAGCGCGCTGGAACCTGCGCAGGAGGAGAAGCGGAACGAGGTGACCGGCGTGCAGAGACGGGCCGGTTGGATCGAAGCCACAGTAGAGGGAGATCGGGGAATCGGTTTCCTCGCGGAGCTTGTCGAGGTCGGTGGACTGGTTGATCAGGCCACGCCAGCTCAGTTCGTCAATGATGTTCATTGTCAGTTCCTCTTCGTTAAAAGACTGCTCTGGACGGTCGGTGGGTCACTCGGCGGACGGCCAGGAGACTGCCTCGTCGATGAGAAGCACGGGGATGTCGTCGTCTATGCGATAGGCGAGACCGAGCCTCCTGTTCACGAGCAGCTGGTCGTCCTCGAGATACTCCAGCGGCCCCTTGTCCTTCGGGCAGGCGAGTACATCAAGCAACTGTGGATCGATACTCATAATCACCGATCCTACCCGGAGAACAACCACGTCTGCGCTGTGCCCCGGTGAAACCACGGGGCCCCGGAATGCCCGCACAACCGCGCCACCGCATGACGGTGGTGTCGGAACGCCGTCACCGATCCCGTGGTCAATGGACTGCCCCGCTGCTCCGTTCCGTCGGCTTCGCCCGGGCGTTTCCGCGCCACCGTGCACCACGCCTTCCCCACCGATGTGAGCTCGGCCGTCGACTGTGGTGCAGGTGGCGACTGAAACCATCCCGCGACCATCCGGAGAAACCCAGCTCGGGACTGCGGCAGGACCACGTCCCGGCGCCGGACTAGACTTGGCGCCCATGTCACGCCTCGTATCACGACTCAACCACTTTCCCGAGACCATCTTCGCCACGATGACCAATTTGGCGGTCGAGAAGGGCGCGGTGAATCTCGGCCAGGGATTCCCGGACGAGGACGGGCCCCGATCAATGCTCGAGGAAGCCGTCCGGCAGATCCGCGGCGGCAACAATCAGTATCCGCCCGGTCGTGGTTTCGCCGGGTTGCGCGCGGCGGTTGCCGCGGACCGTCGGCGCAGTCACGGCCACAGCCTCGACCCGGACACCGAGGTACTGGTCACCGTCGGCGCGACCGAGGCCATCTCCGCGACGGTGCTCGCGCTCGTGGAGCCGGGCAGCGAGGTGGTGGTGATCGAGCCGTACTACGACGCGTACGCGGCAGCGGTCGCGCTCGCCGGTGCGACCCTGGTCCCAGTTCCTCTACTGCTCGACGCCTGCAGCGACAGCGGTTGGCGGTTGGATCACGCCGCGCTCCGCGCAGCGGTGGGTGCGGATACCTCGATGATCATCATCAACACACCGCACAACCCAACCGGGCATGTGTTCTGCTCCGACGATCTGGAGGCCGTCGCGGATCTCGCCCGGCGACACGATCTGCTGGTCCTGTCGGATGAGGTGTACGAGAAACTGGTCTATGACGGCCGCGCACACACCCCCATCGCACTGTTGCCAGGTATGCGGGAACGCACGGTGACGGTGTCTTCTGCAGCGAAGTGCCTGAATGTCACCGGTTGGAAGACCGGCTGGGCAATGTCCACGCCGGAGATCATCGACGCCGTGACGAAGGCGAAGCAGTTCCTCACCTTCGTCGGGGTCGGTCACGTCCAGCCCGCCGTCGCACACGCCCTGGACAACGAACAGGCCTGGATGGAACGTCTCCGTGATGACATGCAACGGCGTCGGAATCTGCTCATGGACGGGCTCGACCAGGCTGGCTTCGACGTCAAGGCCTGCGCCGGCGGGTACTTTGTCATCGCGGACGCCACGCCACTCGGGGTAACCGACGCAGCAGAATTCTGTACCGGCGCTCTCATCGATCGTGGCGTGGTCGGGATCCCGGTGTCCGCATTCGCCACGAGCGGGAACACCGGGCACCTCGATCCCCTGGTCCGTTTCGCCTTCTGCAAGCGGGAGAACCTAATCCGGGACGCCGTCGCGCGTCTCGTCTGAGACGTCGACAAACCGCCCCCGCGGTGAGTGGAACGGGGGCGTGATCAGCCCCGGACCGGCGTCCCGGCCCAGGCGCGGTACTCCGCTGACATCGTCGCGACGCGTTGACGCTGTTCGACGACACGCACAGCGGCAGTCCCGCCGCGCGTCGCCCGGGAGGCGACAGCTCCTTCGACGGTGAGGACTCCCCGGACCTCGGGGGTGAGTCGGGCGTCGACACCCGCGAGTTCGTCATCGGTCAGCTCGTCCAGCCCAATGCCCCGGGCTTCGGCGATCCGGACGCAGGCCCCGGACGCCTCGTGTGCCTCACGGAACGGAACCCCCTGCCGAACCATCCACTCGGCGAGATCGGTGGCCAGGGTGAACCCCGCGGGGGCGAGCTCCGCCATCCGCTCCGGATGGAAGGTGAGCGTGGAGACGAGGCCGGTCATGGCGGGCAACAGGAGGTTGAGTTGCGCGACGGAGTCGACGATGGGCTCCTTGTCCTCCTGCAGGTCCCGGTTGTAGGCCAGCGGTTGCGCTTTGAGTGTCGCCATCAGACCGGTGAGGTTGCCGATGAGACGCCCGGTCTTGCCGCGGGTCAGCTCGGCGACATCAGGGTTCTTCTTCTGCGGCATGATCGACGAGCCGGTGGACCAGGCGTCATCGAGCGTGACGTAGCCGTACTCGGGCGTGCACCAGTAGATGATCTCCTCTGCCAGGCGTGACATGTCGACGGAGATCTGCGCGAGCACGAACGCCGTCTCCGAGGCGAAGTCCCGGGAGGAGGTACCGTCGATGGAGTTGTCCGCCGCCGAGTCGAAGCCGAGCTCCTCGGCGATCGCCTCAGGGTTGAGGCTCAGGGATGACCCGGCGAGCGCACCGGAGCCGTAGGGGGACACCGCGAGACGTTTGTCCAGGTCACGGATGCGGTCAACATCCCGGAGCAGGGGCTGCGCGTGGGCGAGCAACTGATGCGCGAGGAGTACGGGCTGCGCGGCCTGCGAGTGGGTCTTGCCAGGCATGATGGCGTCGGGGTGCGCTTCCGCCTGTCCCACGAGGGCGTCGACGAGATCGGTGACGCCGAGGGCGATGTCCCGGACCGCATCCCGGACCCACATGCGGAACAATGTCGCAACCTGGTCGTTACGGGAACGACCGGCGCGGAGCCGACCACCGATCTCGGGGCCGACGATGTCGATGAGCCCCCGTTCCATGGCACCGTGGACATCTTCGTCGGTGGGTTCGGGCCCGAATTCACCTGAGGCGACCTTCTCCCCCAGTTCGTCGAGGCCAGCGAGCATGATCTCGAGGTCGGCGTCCGACAGCAGCCCGGCGGAGTTCAGAACCTTCGCGTGGGCCTTGCTGGCCAGCACATCGTAGGGGGCGAGCACCCAGTCGAAGTGGGTGGACACACTCAGTGCGAACATTGCTTCGGAAGGGCCGCCGGAGAAACGGCCGCCCCAGAGGGCACCTTCATTTGTCTTATGCTGTTCCACGGTTATCGTCGGCTCCTTCGGGAGTGGCTTTATTCTTCGGTTGTCTTCGTGGCGTGTGTCGATTCGCGGGGCCCGCGGATCGTCAATCACAGCGAAAACCCTTCCGCTGGTGGCGCCATACCCGGTTCGGGTGACGTCATCGGCGGAAGGGCTCGTGCATGATCGTGGATTCTACTTGCCGGCCTCGCGGTCGCGGCGGCAGGCAATCTTCGAGGACAGACCGTGCAGCTCGACGAAGCCGCGGGCGAGTGTCTGGTCGAAGGTGTCGCCGGTGTCGTAGGTGGCGAGGTTGAAGTCGTAGAGGCTCGACTCGGAGCGGCGGCCGTTTACGGTCACCCGACCACCGTGCAGGACCACCCGGATGTCACCGGTGACGTTCTCCTGGGTCGACTCGATGAAGGCATCGAGGGAGCGCTTCAGTGGTGCGAACCAGAGACCGTCGTAGACCTCCTCGGACCAGCGGGCGTCGATGAGGCGCTTGTAGCGGGCGAGCTCCCGCTCGACGGTGACATCTTCGAGTGCCTGGTGGGCGGTGATGAGGACCATCGCGCCGGGGGCCTCGTAAACCTCGCGGGACTTGATGCCGACGAGGCGGTCTTCGACCATGTCGAGCCGACCGACGCCCTGGGCGCCGCCGCGGCGGTTGAGCTCCTCAATGGCCTCCAGGACGGTGACCTTCTTGCCGTCGATGGCGACGGGGACCCCGCCCTTGAAGGAGATGATGAGCTCGTCGGGGGCATTGCCCATCGCCGGGTCCTCGGTGTAGGCGTAGAGGTCCTTCGTCGGCGGGTTCCAGAGATCCTCGAGGAATCCGGTCTCGACAGCGCGACCCCAGACATTCTGGTCGATGGAGAACGGTGACTTGGTGGACTGCTCGATCGGGAGGTTGATGTCCTCGGCGAAGGCGATGGCCTTGTCCCGGGTCCAAGCAAAGTCACGCGCCGGGGCGATGATCTTCAGATCCGGGTTCATGTCCGCGAAACCGACCTCGAAACGGACCTGGTCATTGCCCTTACCGGTGCAGCCGTGAGCGACGTGGGTTCCACCGTGCTCCTCGGCGGCCTCGACGAGGTGCTTGACGATCAATGGCCGGGAGATGGCGGAGACCAGCGGGTACTGCTTCATGTACATGCCGTTGGCCTTGATGGTCGGCAGGCAGTATTCCTCGGCGAACTCGTCCTTCGCGTCGACGACGACCGCCTCGACCGCGCCACAGTCGAGCGCACGCTGACGCACGCTCTCCATGTCCTCGCCGCCCTGTCCGAGATCGAGGGCCACGGCCACGACCTCACCGCCGGTCATCTTAGCCAGGTACGGGATGGCCACCGAGGTGTCGAGGCCGCCAGAATAGGCGAGAACTACGCGATCAGTCATGACTTCTCCTTGAGGGGTGATTCATCGTTTATATGTGGGTTCTACCAGCGGAAATCCTGAAGGCTGGCGACTCAGGTGTGCACCACACCCTAACAGTGCGGATGGTGCAGGTGCAGCAGGCACCCGCGTGGAAAGGCGGATCGCTGCCCGACATCCGCAACCCTAGCCGGTTTATTCACTAGTATGCAAATTATGCACCGGTGGTGGGTTTTCACCCGCCACCGGCACGGTCCTCGTCCCACCAGCGTCAGCGACGCTCAAACATCTCTCCAAGCTGTTTGCCCGTCAGGGGTTCGCGGGCGATGACGAAGATCGTGTCATCACCGGCGATACAACCCACTACCTCGTCCATCTGGACCCGATCGATGAAACTCGCCAAATACTGCGCGGCCCCCGGCGGGGTCCGCAGGACGGCGGTGTTCCCGGAGGAATCGACGCTGACGAGGAGGTCGTCGAGCATCCTCCGCAGCTTCTCCGCCGGGCCCCGCATCTGCTCGGTGAGCGGCGCTTCCGCAGGACCGATCATGTAGAACGCTCGCCCGCCGTCGGGCCGGACCTTCTTGGCGCCGAGTTCATCGAGGTCTCGGGAGAGTGTGGCCTGGGTGATGTCAATCCCCTCGTCGAGAAGCAATTCGGAGAGCTGGACCTGGGAGGAGACCCGGTATTTCTCCAGGATTTCCACTATCCGGCCCTGCCTGGCGGCACGGGTCACCGGTGCCGGACGGCTCATCGTGCCGCACCACCGGGCTGGTTTTCCAGCAGCCACGCCATGAGTGCCTTCTGCGCGTGCAGTCGGTTCTCCGCCTCGTCGAACACCACGGACTGTGGTCCATCGATGACCTCCGCCGTGACCTCACTCCCCCGGTATGCGGGGAGGCAGTGCAGGAAAACCGCACCGTCGGCGGCACGCGCCATCACAGCATCATCGACCTGGTAGGGGCGGAACACCGCAGCCCGGTCTATGCCGTCATTTTCCTGCCCCATGGACACCCAGGTGTCGGTGATGACGATGTCCGCACCGTCCACCCCGTCGAGGCTGTCGGTGACCCGGATTTCCGCACCCGTCCGCACACCGACCGCCCGGGCACGTTCGACGAAGCGCTCCTCGGGCTGGAAGCCCTCGGGTGCGACGATCGTCATGTTCACACCGGCCGTCGCGAAACCGAGCAGGTAGGAGTTGGCCATGTTGTTCGCCCCGTCACCGAGGTACACAGCGCTTCTGCCTCGAAGACCAGCCGGTCCTTGTTCCGGTGAGAGCTTCTCGACACAGGTCTGTAGATCAGCGAGAATCTGGCACGGGTGCAGGTCATCGGAGAGCCCGTTGATGATCGGGACGGTCGCGGTCTCCGCCATCGCGAGCAGGTTCTCATGGGCGTAGGTCCGCCACACGATCATGGACACGAACCGGGAGAGCACCGATCCGGTGTCCTGATAGGTCTCGCCCTTCCCCATCTGGGTCTTGTCGGTGACCGCGACGATGGGATTGCCGCCGAGTGCGGCGATACCCGCGTCGAAGGAGAACCGGGTTCTCGTCGAGGTTTTGTCGAAAAGGACGGCGACGGACTGCGGTCCGGCGAGAGGTTTACGGGAGTAGGGGGCGGCCTTGAGCTCCGCGGCGAGGGTCAGGACCTCCGCCTGTTCCGCAGGGGTGAGGTCATCGTCGGCGAGGAAGTGGCGGACGTTCGGTGTGGTGGTCATGTCTCTATCCTTCGGTGTTCTTCTCGGAGTCCCAGACATCGGTCAGGACGGCTGCGATGCGCTCGGCTGCGACGTCGAGTTGCTCGGTGGTGATCACGAGCGGCGGGGTGATACGGATGACGGTGTCGGACGGGGCATTGAGGATCACGCCGTGCTTCAATCCGACCGTCACAGCCTCCTTGGCCACGGGCCGGTCGAGAACGAGGCCCAGCATGAGGCCGCGTCCGCGGACCTCTGTCACGCCGTCGACGGATTTCATGGCCGCCGTGAAGTGTTCGCCTTTTGCCCGGACCTCCGCGACGAAGTCTTCATCGATAGTATCGAGGACCACTGAGGCGGCGGCGCAGGAGACCGGGTTGCCGCCGAAGGTTGTGCCGTGGCTACCGACGCCGAACAGTGTCGCGGCCGTGCCGTGCGCGAGGCACGCGCCGATGGGCAAGCCTGCCCCCAGACCCTTGGCCATGGTGACCACGTCAGGCAGGATCCCCTCGTGAGCGTGGGCGAAGAAGTCACCGGTGCGGCCGACACCGGTCTGCACCTCATCGGCGATGAACAGGATACCGTGTTCATCACAGAGAGCCCGGACTGCGGCGAGGTAACCGTCCGGAGCGGGAATCACCCCGGTCTCTCCCTGGATGGGCTCGAGGATGATCGCGGCGGTGTCCGCGGCGTTGATCTCCACCATCTTCCGCAGGTAGTCGATGTCACCGTAGGGAAAGAACTCCACTCCACCCGGGAGCGGTTCGAAGGCTGCCCGCTTGTCCGGTTGACCTGTGAGCGCCAGTGACCCCATCGTCCGGCCGTGGAATCCATGCTTCGCGGCCAGCACCCGGTGTCGTCCGGTGAGGCGGGCGAGCTTGAACGCGGCTTCGTTCGCCTCGGCACCAGAGTTGCAGAAGAACACGCGGGTTGAATCGGCAACGTCCGAGTCTCCGTGTGCGAAGCGCTGCTTGAGTTTCTCAGCGACCTCCACGACAGGCCGAGAGGCAAAGAGGTTGGATACGTGGGCGAACCTGCGGATCTGCGTCTCAACGGCCTCGATCACCGCAGGATGCGCGTGTCCCAGGGAATTAACGGCAATACCCGCGAGTAAGTCAAGGTAGACGGTACCGTCGGCTGCGGTCACCTCGGCACCGTTCCCGGAGATCAGGTCAAGCGCCGGGGCATAAGTGTTCATCAGTGCTTCGGACCACCGACCGAGCGCGTCGAAATTGTCGGTCCTGGATTCGTTCATGGTTTAACCTTCTGGAACTCTGTGGGGGCTGGATAATCGTTGCGGTCGTAGGCGTCAGGCAGAACCATCGTCCCGATACCGCCTTCGGTGAGGAGTTCGAGCAGTACGGAATGCGCGACGCGACCATCGATCACGTGGGCAGCGTGGACCCCCTGACGCACGGCATTCAGACAGGACTCCATCTTGGGGATCATTCCTGAGTCCAGGGACGGGAGCAGCGAAGAGAGCTCCCCGACGGAGATCTTGCTGACCATCGATGACGTATCCGGCCAGTCCGTGTACAGTCCCGACACGTTGGTGAGAATTATCAGGCGCTCCGCGCCGATGGCGCTGGCGAGCGCTCCCGCGGCGGTGTCGGCGTTGATGTTGTGGACCTGCCCGTCCTCGTCCGGTGCAATCGTGGAGACCACCGGGATGCGCCCCGCGTCGATGATGTCCATGAGCGATGAGGCGTCGACGTGGGTGATGTCACCGACGAGACCGATGTCGGTGAGCTCGCCGCCTACCTCGACCAATCGGCGTTCGGCAGTGAACAGTCCGGCATCCTCCCCGGAACAGCCCACGGCGTAGGGGCCGTGACAGTTGATGAGTCCGACGAGATCTCGACCGACCTGACCAAACAGGACCATCCGGACGATCTCCATGACCTCGGGGGTAGTGACCCGGAAGCCGCCCCGGAACTCCCCCTCCATACCCAGTTTCTGCAGCATGGCGTTGATCTGTGGACCGCCTCCGTGGACGACAACGGGTTTCGCGCCGACTGTTCTGAGGAAGACCATGTCGGCGGCAAAAGCAGCGCGGAGGTCCTCATCGATCATGGCGTTTCCGCCGTATTTGACCACGACGATCTTGTCGCGGAAATGTTTGAGCCAGGGCAATGCCTCGGCGAGCACGTTGGCCCGAACCTCGGGTGTGATGTCCTTCAGCATGTCGTTCATGTCTCGTCCCGGTTTCTGGGGTGTCGTGGAATGGTCTCGGTGCCGGTGAGCGGAGACCATCTAGGTGGAGTACGCGGAATTGATCTCGACGTAGGCGTGGGACAGGTCGGTGGTACGCAGCGTCGCGGTGCCGGGTCCGCCGGTGCCGAGGTCGACGGTGACGTCGATGTCACGGCCGGACAGGTCGACATCACGGGCACCGGGAGCACCACAAGAGTCAAGGCATACAGCTTGACCGTTGAAGTGGACGGAGATGTGCTCGGGGTCCATGTCCGCATCCGCCATGCCCACGGCGGCGAGGACACGCCCCCAGTTGGGGTCGGACCCGAACATCGCGCACTTGAACAACGGATCGCGGCAGAGGGTCCGGGCGGCATTGGCGGCCTGGGTATCGTCGGTTGTTCCGGTGACGGTGACTGCCACGCGCTTGGTGACCCCCTCGGCATCCGACTGAAGCTGCTTCGCCAGGTCGGTGCATACCCGGAGAACCACTTCATTGAGGTCATCCTGGTCCGGGGTGACACCGGACGCACCGGATGCGAGGAACAAGACGGTGTCGTTGGTCGAGGTGGAGCCGTCGATGTCGAGGCAGTCGAAGGTCACTGCGGTAGCGGCTCGGAGCGCGGTGTCGGCCATCTCGTGGGTGACCGCCGCGTCGGTGGTCAGGCAGACGAGCATCGTCGCCAGAGACGGAGCCATCATTCCGACCCCTTTGGCCATGCCACCGACGGTGTATCCGGCGCCGTGTCCGACCGACTGCTTGGCGACCGTGTCGGTCGTCATGATGGCCTCCGCCGCCGCAGCCCCATTGTCCCCTCCGTTCACCGTGAGCCCGTCGACGAGCTTGTCCACCCCGGCGAGGACGAGGTCCATGGGCAGCGGTTCACCGATCAATCCGGTGGAGCATGCCGCGATGTCCCCACTGTCGACGCCGAGGGCCTGTGCGACACTCTCGATCGTGTCCATCGCGTCGGCCTCTCCCCTGGAGCCATTGCAGGCGTTGGCGTTGCCGGAGTTGTAGACGACGGCCTTGAGACGGCCGTCGGCGACGTTGGCGCGACTGAGCTTCACCGGCGCGGCAACAATCCGGTTCCGAGTGAACAGGGCCGCTGCCGTGAGATCGGGCCCCTCGTTGACGACGAGGGCCATGTCGGGCTTGCCCGACGCCTTGATTCCGGCGGTTGTGGCGGCTGTGGAGAAGCCCTTCGGGGCGGTGATTCCTGTGTCAGACATGGGGTAGTTCCTTCGGCGGGGGTGTCGGTGCGGTGTCGATATGGCTGCAGATCAGGGCGCTACCCCACAGCGGGGGAGTCCCGCGGTCTCGTCCAGACCGAGTGCGAGGTTCATGCACTGGACAGCGGCGCCGGCCGTGCCCTTGGTCAGGTTGTCGATGGCGCTGGTGACCAGCAGGCGGCCCGCATCATCGTCGACCTCGACCTGGACCTGGCACAAGTTCGAGCCCAGCACGTTCTGTGTCTGGGGCTGGGTGCCCTCCGGAAGCAGCTGGACGAAGGGCTCGTCGGCGTAGGCGTCCCGGTACACGGCACGCGCGTCCGCGGCGGAGACTCCCTCGGCCAGCGGGGCTGACGCCGTGGTAAGAATGCCCCGAGGAAGTGGTGCGAGGACCGGGGTGAAGGACACCGTGACCGGGGATCGACTGTGGAGGCGGAGATTCCGTGCGATCTCCGGGGTGTGCCGGTGCCTTCCGGCGGTGTTATACGCCTTCAGTGATCCCATGGTCTCGCTACCGAGCAGCCCGACGGAGGCCTTCTTTCCGCCGCCGGAGACGCCGGTGACGGAGACTATCGCGATGTCCGGGATGATGAGGCCGGAGGCGACCGCCGGAAGCAGGGCCAGCGTGGCGCCGGTGGGGAAACAACCGGGCACAGCGACGCGCTTCGTTCCCCGCAGCAGCTCCCTGTTCCCCGGCATCTCCGGGATGCCGTAGGGCCAGGTGCCCGCATGTTTCGACCCGTACCACCGTTCCCAGTCGCCGGCGTCGTCGAGCCGGAAGTCGGCGGCACAATCGATCACGAGGACATCGGGACCGAGCTGTTCGGCGATCGCCGCGGAGTGTCCGTGGGGCAGGCCGAGGAACACCACGTCATGCCCGACCAGTTCGTCGGCGGTCGTCGGTGCGATGACCCGGTCCGCGAGCTCGGGAAGGTGTGGCATGAGCTCGCCGACGGTGCTCCCGGCGGTTGAGGCGCCGGTCAACGCCCCGATCCGCAGCCCGCCGCTCCGGTATTCGGGGTGTCCGAGGAGGATCCTCAGGATCTCTCCTCCGGCGTATCCGCTGGCACCTGCGACTGCAACTGTGATTGACATGGATGACACCATATCATTTATGCGCCTTTGTGCAAATTATGCACTCCCGTCGTTGGCCACGACCTCCGTCCCCCCCCCCGCGTAGGACGGAGTCGCTCCCCCTGCTGTGTGGCGAACCCTAGAATCGAAAGTAGCAGCTCCGCATCCGCCCCGGTATCACCCGGTACCACTCCGCACCCGCGATACCACTCACCCGGAGGAATCCATGTTCACTTCGAGACGCTCCACCGGCAGACTCCCCCGACTGGCACTGTCCGCTGTGCTGGCTGCGGGAGCCCTCACCGCGTGCGGGGGAGATCCGTCCCCCGAGCCGCCAGCCCGCACCGAGGAGTCACCGGCACCGAGCCACCGGGCCGCGGACCCGATCGAGGCTCCGGTCCGCCAGCCGACCGAGGATGAACTCCGGTGGAGATCCCGGATTCCCGACGGTGAGTACGTCACCGCGGTCTGTCAGGGGTACAGCGACCTCCAGTTCACCAACTTCAAGGCCGAGGAAGGGATCGCCCCGGAAGTGATCGCGGGCGACCTCAGGCGGGCCATCGCATCATTCCGGACGGCCACCTCTACCCTGCCGGAACCGGCGAACGAGGTCATCGCCCGCTCCGGCGACGACCTCGCATCGAGATTCGACCGCATCGAGCCGATGGTCTCCCCGGACGCGTCTCCGGCACAGATGTCGGAGGCCCTCCCACTCCTCACCGGCCACCCGGAGATAAAGGGCATCTACTACGACTTCGGCACGGAGGTGGGTAATCTGCCACCGGAACAGGACGCAGCAGCCAGACGGATCCCGGCCTGCTCCCACGTCTTCCGGGACTACGACAAGGTTCTGGACGACCGTGTCGTGCTGCCCCTCGCGGATGCCGCGGTCAGACTGCAACAGGCAAGGGACGGCTGGACCATCGCCATGGAGGAGGCCGGCATGCTGCCGAAAGATCTGTCGGCCGAACCCGTCACCGATTACCCGACAGCGGAAGGGGAACCGCTCATCCCCATCCTGCCGCCGAATCCCGACGAACTGGGGCCGCCCAAGGAGTACTCCTTCGCTCTCGCCGACAGGGACCCGGAGAAGTGGCGTGCTGTATCCGATTCCCTGATCGAGGGAGCGGACATCCTGGACACCTGGGAGAACACCGCGACGGACCCGATCGAGTTCGACGCGGCACAGGAGGTGGTCGTCTACCGGGAGAACCTGAAGTACGCCCTCTACGACGCCGCTGCGGCGCTGAGCGAAGCCGCGGACCGGGCGGACGGGATCCTCGACGACACCGGCACGGATCTCTCCGGAAAGCTGGACGCGCTCACGGCGTTCGATGATGACGTCGACGCCCGCATCAGGAACGTGGAACTGATGGCCAGGATGCTGCTCAAGCTGACGCTCGAAAAAGCCGGTCTCAAGACACAGGAGGCGGTGGAAAGCGCGGTCCAACTACAGAACAGGGAGGACGTGGGACAGAAGATTCTCGAGGATTTCTACGAGGACCTGAGGGAGATTCTCTGAATCGGTGCCCTGGCCGGCGACACCGCAACCGGCGGCCGGGACGTCCTCAGGAAGCCGGAACCCCCGCCGCGACGGCCTCCGAGTTCGCGGTTCCCCGGCTCTTCTCCGGTCGTTCGAGCGCCATGTCGCCGGGACGGATCCAGCCGGCCCGTCTCATGGCCTCGGAGATCAGGAGCGTCACCAGTGCGGGACCGACGATGTTCAGACCGAGGATCATCAGCGTGAGGGATACAGCCCCGTGGTCGGGGGACATGACGGTCCAGGTCATGAGCTGGCCAACGAGGCCCGAGGTCCCCATACCCGAGCCTGCGGGGTTGTTCTCCATCGCGAACACGGTCGTGGCGATCGGCCCCAGGATCGCCGAAGCGATGATGGGCGGCAGCCAGATCGCCGGACGCCGGACGATATTCGGCATCTGGAGCATTGAGGTACCCAGGCCCTGGGACACCAGACCGGCCCAGCGGTTCTCCCGCCAGCTGGCTACTGCGAAGCCGACCATCTGGCAGCAGCAGCCTACGGTGGCAGCCCCCGCCGCCAGCCCCGACAACCCGAGAATGATGCCCAACGCCGCCGATGATATCGGCAAGGTCAGACAGATGCCCATGATCACGGCGACGAGAATGCCCATTAGGAAGGGCTGCCGCTGGGCGGACCAGTTGATCATCTCCCCCAGTGCCGTCATGAACTCGGAGATCGTCGGGCCGATGAACAGGCCCACCGCCGCTCCCGAGCAGATGGTCACCAGCGGGGTAACGAGGATGTCGACGGGGGTCCGCCCCGACACGAACAACCCGCACTCAACCGCGATGAACGCGGCGATGAACGCCCCGAGGGGCTCTCCCGGGCCGAGGAGCTGGAAGGACAGACCATCCACGGCCCCTCCCCCGAGGATCTTGCCCGCGTGCGCGCCGACCATACCCGCGACGCCGGTACCCGCGATGACGAAGGTCGACGCCGAGAGCCGGTGGGCCACGCCGATACCGATACCAAATCCGGTCAGTACCGAGGCCACGGAACCGGTGACGACAAGGAACTCGCCAACGGTCCCCGGCACATATCGGCCCAGCTGGACCATGATCGTTCCCACAATGAGGGTGGCGAACAATCCGAAGGCCATACCGGTCAGCGCATCAATGAAGAACAGGGAAGCCCATCTACGTATCAGTCGATTCACAGAAGGAGACTTTAGTGAGTTCAACGCACCATCGGAATTATCCGGGAAACAGCGTAAGCATCGACCCCCCGGAGGCTACCCCTGTACCCCGAACCGGAAGTGGCCCGGAACCTCTGCGGGATTCCGGGCCACGGGGAACGGTGCGAATCAGGCGCGGATCCGTGCGCCGTGTTCACGGCCTGCCGCGTCCGCCGCAGTGAGCCGCGCCGCCGAACACTCGTCGTCGGTCAGCGTACGGTCGGTGGCCCGGAACCGCAGCGCGAACGCCAGCGACTTCCGGTTCTCGCCGAGACTCTCCGAGCGGTAGACGTCGAAGAGCTCGACGCTCTCGATCAGCTCCCCCGCCGTCGACAGCAGCGTCCGGCGCACATCTTCCGCCGGAACATCCTCGTCGACGACAAGTGCTATGTCCTGCATCAGCGCCGGGAAGGGGGACAACACCGGCGCCGGCGCTGAAGGCGCGAACGGTAGAGCCGTGACGTTCAGTTCCATCGCGCAAGTACGAGGGGGCAGGCCTGCGCGCTCCAGAATCTGCGGGTGCAGCTCACCGGCGTACCCAACGACGGTTCCATCGACACTCAATGCCGCGCAGCGGCCCGGGTGCCAGGGAAGCTGCTCGGCCGCCGAGACCTCGATCTCAATATCGGCCGCGCGGGCGACAACGCGTGCCGACTCCACCGAGTCAGCCCACGTGTAGGCGCGGGCGGACCCCAGCGGGCCGGCGGCCTCGATGTCCCCGGCACCGACGGTGGCAACGTGCAGCGGCTGCACCGGCAGTGACTCCAGGAGTTCCGCGATAGCAGCGTCAGAGGGACGGCTCCGGACGTCGGGCATCGGTGAACGGTCGACCTCTCCCGCGACCGTGACCTGCTCGACCCCGTAGAGAGAGACGTCGCGCTGACCTCTGGCGGCGTTGCGCCGCACGGCATCCAGCATGTTCGGCAGCAGGGTCGTGCCGAGAACGGAACGATCGGTCTCAAGCGGATTGAGCACCCCGACGGTCTGCCGCCGAGGATCACCCGCGTCAAGACCCCAGACATCGAAGACATCATCCGCGATGAACGGGCTCGGAAGGATCTCCGTGTAGCCGTTGTACGCAAGGGCGTGGCCGATGGCGCGGCGGCGCCGCTGCGTGGGGGTCAGGCCACGTCCGGCGGGAGCGGTGGGGACGACCGAGGGAATGTCCTCCAGTCCCTCCAACCGCAGCACCTCCTCCACGAGATCGGCGTCCATCGTGATGTCCGGTCGCCAAGTGGGGGGTGTGACCGTGAGAACGTCACCGTCCCGGTCGACCGCACACCCGACCTCCTCGAGACGGGAGATGACGGTGTCGGGGCTGATGTCCATCCCCGCGATCTGCGCGGGACGGTTGACGCCCATCCGTACCGTCGGCATGGCGGGAAGATCTCCGACCACAGTACGTCCGGCGTCCACGGAGCCTCCGGCGATCCGGGACAGCAGGTGTGCCGCGACGTCGAGGGCGACCTCGACGAGAGCCGGATCGACGCCCCGCTCGAAACGCCGTGAGGCCTCACTCGACAACCTGTGCCGACGGCAGGCCCGTGCGACGGTGATCGGATCCCAGTTCGCCGCCTCCAGGTAAACGTCGGTGGTTGCGTCGCCGATCTCGGAGGATGCACCACCCATGACACCCGCCAGGGACAGCACTCCCGAATCGTCGGCGATGACGACGTCCTCCGGATCGAGCGTACGCGTCACGTCATCGAGGGTCTCGAGCTTCTCCCCCTTCTCAGCGCGGCGCACGACGAGCGTGTCACCGGTGATCCGGGCCGCGTCGAAGGCGTGCATCGGCTGTCCGAACAGCATCATCACGTAGTTCGTCACATCGGTGGCGGCATTCACCGGACGCTGGCCGCAGAGCATCAGCTCCCGCTGCATCCACAGCGGCGACTCTGCTCCGGCCGCGGTCCCCGTGACCCGGCGGAGTCCGAACCGGACGGCCTTCGTCTCCGGGCGGAGATCGACGGTCAGGAGTTCACCGTCGGGGGTGGGTACCGAGACGTCGATGCCCGCCACACCCGGCTCGAGCGCCGGATCGGTGAACGTGAGGTCGAAGGCGCTGGCGATCTCCCGAGCCAGCCCCCGGACGGAAAGCGCGTAGCCACGGTCCGGAGTGACGTTGACGTCGAAGACCGTGTCGTCGAGCCCCATGACGCCGCGGGCATCGGAACCGAGCTCGTAGTCCCGGTCGTCCGGGAGGGTGATGATCCCCTTGTTTTGTTGGGCAGTCAACCCGAGTTCAGCAGCGGAACAGATCATGCCCGCGGACATCCGCCCGTAGGTCTTACGCGCGGCGATCTCAAAGTTCCCCGGGAGCACGCATCCGGGGAGGGACACGATGACATGGTCCCCCTCACTGAAGTTGCGAGCGCCGCAGACGATCGACTGCAGTTCCCCGGTTCCGTTGGCGTCACCGACGTTCACGTGGCAATGCCGGATGGGTTTTTTGAAACCGGTGAGCTCTTCGATCGACTCGACCCGACCAATGACGAGTGGACCGGTGGTTTCGGGGATGGCGGAGAAGCCTTCGGTCTCGAAACCGACACGGACGAAGCCGCTGTCGAGTTCGGTGTCGGTGACCGACCAGTCCGACTGGGAGCCATCGGCGGAACGCAGCAGCCTAATGACCCAGTTCTTGGCGATGAGCATGTGAGGTTCTCCTGGGGGTTGAAAGCGGTGGTGAAAGCGGGGGAAGAGACGATCAGACCTGTACACCAAACGGCTGGGTGAAACGAATGTCACCCTCGACCATGTCACGCATGTCGGACAGACCGTTGCGGAACTGGAGAGTGCGCTCGAGCCCCATCCCGAAGGCGAAACCGGTGAATTCCTCAGGGTCGATACCAGCGGCCCTCAGGACATTCGGGTTGACCATGCCGCAACCTCCCCACTCGATCCAGCCAGCGCCCCCCTTCTTGTTTGGGAACCACACGTCGACCTCGGCGGAAGGCTCGGTGAAGGGAAAGTAGTTGGCCCGCATGCGCGTACGGGTATCCGGTCCGAATAGGGTCCGGGCAAGGTGATCGAGTGTCCCGCGGAGATGCGCCATGGTCAGTCCGCGGTCGACGGCCAGTCCCTCGATTTGGTGGAATACGGGGGTGTGCGTCGCATCGAGTTCATCGGTCCGGAACACTCGTCCGGGGCAGGCGATGTAGATCGGTACATCACGCGACAGCATGGTACGCATCTGCACCGGTGAGGTGTGGGTACGTAGTACCTGGGAGGACCCCTCGGGCGCGATGTGGAAGGTGTCTTGCAGGGTGCGGGCGGGATGATCGGGAAGGAAATTCAGGGAATCGAAGTTGAAGTACTCGGCCTCGACCTCGGGGCCATCCGCGATCTCCCACCCCATACCGACGAAGATGTCGGCGATCTGTTCGCTCAGGGTGGTGATTGGGTGCATCGCACCCGGTTGGGTCCGCCCGGTGGGCAGCGTCACGTCGACGCGCTCGGCGACGAGCACCTCGGCGTTGCGCTTCTCCTCGAGCCGGGCCTTCGCTTCGGCGAACGCCTTTTCCACCCGTCCCCGGGCCATGTTGACGAGGCGACCCGCATCCTTGCGCTGCTCCCTGGGGATTGACCCGAGCGAACGGCGTGCCTGGGGGATCGGTGCCTCGTCGCCGAGGTGGGACCGTCTCACGGCGGCGAGTTCGTCGAGAGAGTCCGCCGCCGCGAACGCTGCGAGCGCCTCCTCCGCCGCTTGATTGAGGCTGGCTTCGGTCAGCTGGCTGTCAGTCACCGGGGCTCTGACTCCTTCTGGGTCGGTTGGGTGGTCGGTTCTTCAGGAAGGGGCAAACGGCCGTGTTTTTCCACTAGGCCGCCCACCCGGGGTTTCCCGGAATGATCCGGGTCACCGTGCTCTGCAGGATCTTACCCGGTTGCCCGTCCGACACCATGTTTCGGGGATCCGGACCGTAGGGTTCTCAGGATCCGTGCTGCGCGCGGGCGGAGGCGTAGAGGCAAATCGCCGCCGCTGTGGCGAGATTCAGGGATTCCGCCCGCCCCCGGATCGGAATATGGACCCGGTGGTCCGCAGCCCGCTGGAGATCATCCGGGAGTCCGTGGGCCTCATTGCCGAAGAGCCACGCGGTCGGCTCCGCGAGAACCCCGTCCGCCTCGTCGAGACTAAGTTCGCCGTCCGCTGCAGTGGCGATGACCGTCAGTCCCCGTTCCCGAAGCTTGCCGATGACGTCGGTGTGCGAGTGGTGCCGCGCGACAGGGAGGTGGAACAGGGATCCAGCCGAGGCGCGTGCGGACTTACCGTTCTGCGGGTCGACGGTTTCCCCGGTGAAGATTACGGCGTCAGCACCGACGGCGTCAGCCACGCGGATCACGGTTCCGGCGTTGCCGGGCTCGGATGTCTCCACGGGAACAGCAACGAGGCGGGGGTCCGCGGCGAGCGCTTCGTCCAGCCCGGTCAGCACCGGCCTGCACACCGCGACCAGGCCGGTCGGGGTCACGGTGTCCGACAACTGCCGACCGGCCTTATCAGTGACCGGGTGAATGTACACCCCGGCTGACGCAGCAGTGTTGAGCAGCCCGGCGAAGCGCCCGGCAGCGGATTCGGTCGCGAAGATGTCGGTGGCCACGCCCCGCTCGACGGCAGCCTCGACGCAGTTGACCCCCTCGACGAGGAACAGATCGGCTTTCCGGCGGCCGGCGCTGCGGTGGAGTTTGACGGCGGACACGACGCGTGGGGTACGTTCCGTCGCTGGTTCGGTGAAATCGAGGTGCATGCGATCCAACCTAGCAGCGGTACCGGAGAGTGCGGTTCTCCGGTGGAAACAACCCGATGGCGACAACGTGAAACCCGCCCCTGCTCCCGGTACGGGAGGAAGGGCGGGTCTCGGCGCCGCCGCTCAGGGCGACAACTGTTGCAGTCGAGGCCTAGCCTAGGCGGACTTCGGGGCGTTAACGTCCTCGGGGAGGGCAGCCTTCGCGGCTTCGCAAATCGCGGAGAAAGCACCGAAGTCGTTGACGGCGAGCTCCGCGAGGATCTTCCGGTCAACCTCGATCTCAGCGAGGCGCAGCCCCTGAATGAGCCGGTTGTAGGTGATGCCGTTCATCCGGGCGGCGGCGTTAATGCGCTGGATCCAGAGGCGACGGAACTGGCCCTTGCGTGCGCGACGATCGCGGTATGCGTAGGTCATCGAGTGGAGCATCTGCTCCTTGGCCTTGCGGTACAGGCGCGAGCGCTGTCCACGGTAGCCCTTGGCGGAATTGAGGATGACGCGACGCTTCTTCTTGGCGTTCACTGACCGCTTGACACGTGCCACGGTAAAACTTCCTTACGAATCTTGGGGTTTAGTTACTTTTGAGGGGGATGCTGGCCACCGGAACTGGCGGCCCGGCATCACGCCCGGCCGAGAAGACGCTTGACGCGCTTGGTGTCGGCCTTCGAGACGTCCGTGGTGCCCTTCAGGCGACGGGTCCGGGTGGAGGGCTTGCCTTCGAGGAGGTGGCGACGGTTGGCCTTCTCGCGACGCAGCTTGCCGGAACCGGAAACCTTGATTCGCTTTGCGGTGCCCTTGTGGGTCTTCTGCTTCATGATGAGTTGATGTCCTTAAAAAGCTAGTGTGTTTACTTCTTGCCCTTGCGGAGCGGACCGATAACCATGGTCATGTTTCGGCCGTCCTGCTTCGGCTTGGTCTCGACGACACCGTACTCGGCGACGTCCTGTGCCAGTCGATCCAGCAGCCGGTAACCGAGCTCCGGCCGGGACTGCTCACGGCCACGGAACATGATGGTCACCTTGACCTTGGAACCCTTTTCAAGGAACCGGACCACATTACTCTTCTTCGTCTCGTAATCGTGGTCATCGATCTTGGGACGAAGCTTCTGCTCCTTGACAACAGTCTGCTGCTGGTTCTTCCGGGACTCACGCGCCTTTTGCGCGGTCTCGTACTTGAACTTGCCGTAGTCCATGATCTTGCAGACCGGGGGTTTAGCAGTGGGCGCGACCTCGACTAAGTCTAGATCCGCCTCGTACGCGAGCTTGCGGGCGTCCTCAATGCGGACGATGCCCACCTGCTCACCACCGGGTCCGACAAGCCGGACCTCAGGGACTCGAATTCGCTCATTTATGCGAGCTTCAGCGCTGATGTGTACTCCTAGGGTTGCAGTGAATAATGCGTGATACCGCACCGCAACCTGGACATCCCGACAACCCGGAAAACAACGAAAACCCGTTGCCCACCTCGAGGGGGACAACGGGAGATCCGGGTGCGTGACCGATGGACGATGCAGCATCCTGCGGATCAACACGACGTGACAGAAGTACGCGGACAATCCGCCGAATGGATCAGACCAACGGCTCTACGCAACGACCACTGTCCAACCCGACGGCAAGGCCGGGCGGCGTATGGTGGGAGGGATCTCCACTTTGCGGCCCTGTGTACTTTTCCATGTCTCTGTTTATTTCCGTACATTCTCGGTGATCTCCGCTACCCGTTATCCGGGTGTTGGTTCGAACTGAGTTTACGGAACAGAAACGTGTCAAGCCCACACTGGGCGGTAGTGAGAGAAACTGTATCACGTGCGCCGGGCCACTTCAAACCGGGCCGGAAGGAGAACAGGACCACCGGCGGTGATTCCCCACACCATTGTGGTCGCCGATCACGGGGCGACATAAACGACAGCGTTGTCGCCGCCCCGGCAGACCCAGGCGCCAGCGCCCTTCGGTGAACACGTCATCCGGTAACTCCGACCGGTCACCGGCGATACCGCTGTGATGGTCCGAGACGAGTTACCGCCTTGGCCTGCTATCTGGCCTCCGACGTTCATCGCGAAGCCGCAACTGGTGACGTCTGTTCCGGCATAAACGACGAAGCCTCCCGAAGTACCGCAGTTGCTGGCTTCGTCGGGAACTGAGAAGACGGGCTTCTTCTTCGTCGTGGATGCCTTCGTCGACTCCGTCGTCGTTTTCTCACCGGTCTTTGGTTCCGATGACGTCGATTTCTCAGACGTGGTGGTCGCCGCCGATTCCTCAGTGGGGCCATCAGTCACCGTCACGACGGTGGTTTCAACCACGGCAGGAGTTTCGGGCTGCTGGGTCTCCCGGGAGTCCCCGGTTCTCCCCCATCCCAGTACGGTGAACCCGAGTAGGACGACGGATAGTGCTGCGATGATGACGACCACTAGGAAACCGATGACGATTCCGGTCATGCCCCGCCGCCGTGGACCCGTAGTCGTCGTGTACGGCGGCGCCCCAACCTGCTGGGAGGCACGCGCTCCCGCAGCCTCGGGACCGACGGGCGCCATGGATTGAGTGGGGGTCGGATCCGTTCCGGCAGCCCCCCAGCCAACTCCGGCCCCGTGCGCGAACACGTCGCTCTCCGGCGGAACGTCCGCCCGGTCGTTCCGGCGATCGGGGATACCGTCCGGATCGGGATTTCCCCGGCCCCTGGAACCGCTGGGGTCGTTCGATTCGGTCACGGGTACACCTCATTCATAGTCTGTGCCACTCGCCTGCCCCGGTGGGATACACCGGAGTGGGCCGGTCTGGGAACCAAATCTCGCTGGCCCCCCACCGAGGATAGTGCGACCACGTGACTACCCACCATCACAGGCCCTTTGGTCCGCACCGTCCGCTACCTTTTCAGTTGATGGATCGTCCCGGTTTCTCCGTGCTCTTCCCCGGGTGGCGGTGTTGTTTTTCAAGGGTCACAAATTTGATAGTTGTGCGTAGAATCTGAATTATGTCAGCTGCCCAGAACTCCCGTAAACACCTCGAGGAAGCCCTTCACAGCCTCGATGCTCTCGAAAAGGCTGTTTCCGACGCTCGCCTGAAGGTCAACCGAGCACTGGAGAGCGACGCTGTCGCCGATGCTGCAAAAATCCCCGCTCCGGGGTTGACGGATACCCCGGATCCCACTGCCTCAGAAAGCGATCAGCACGTCGACGGACCGCCGACGCCGAACACTGGACGGGCAACCGATCCGGAAGGCCGCCCCGGGGCAGTCAATCAGCTGCCTCCCCGATCCCAGACCCCACCTTCCGGGCCAACAGAACGGACGCCGGAATCCCAGTATCCACCGACACAGCCACCACACCAGCAGGGTTCCCAACCGTCGCCCCCGGGGCCCCGGGCCCACGGCGCACAACCGTGGCCCCCAGGACCACCACGGCCACAAGACCCACCGCGACCACCCTTCGGAACACCACCACAACCCCGTAGTACGCAACCGTGGCCCCCAGGACCACCACGGCCACAAGGACCACATCAGTTCCCCGGAAACCCACACCGACAGTCGGAACCCCGACCAGCGCCCGACGGAACGTTTAACGGTCCTTCGGTGCCAAGCTCCGAACCGGAATCCCGCGTACCCTGGTGGCGGTCGGAGACTGCCGTCATCCGATTCCTGGCCATCGGTGGCGCATTGATCACACTCGCCGGTGTAGCACTGTTGGTCGTTCTCGCTGTCCAGAACGGTTTCCTCGGACCGGTCGGCAGAGTAGTCCTGGCATATGCTCTGGCAACCGTGTTTGCGGTGGGGACCGTCGTCGTTCACAACCGGTTCGACAAACGGGCGGCCGACACTACGACGGTCGTCAACGCGTTTTTGATAACAGCGCTTCTTACCGCGATGACCACAACATGGTTCGTGGTATTCCACTACAGCTGGTGGCCGAGTTGGGCTGGATCGACACTCTGCATGGTGTTCCTCGCAGTCGCCTTCTATGCCCTCCGTCAGTGGCGAATGAAGACCACAGGGATCATGCTCGGGATCTTCGGCGCCGTGTTCACAATCCTCTGGCACGCGAAGCTGATGTACCTCGCACTCGGGGATCTTGACACGTCCATGCTGAGTTGGGCCTGGCCCGCAACGCTACCCGCGTTGCTGCTGCTCATCTCGACTATCGGACGCGGCTACCAGGATTCACGGCAAACCGCGGCGTACCTGTTGATCGCAAGTAGCACCACCGGTCGATTCCTGTTCAGCGGGAGTGTCTTGGTATCGGATATCAACTTCGCTCTGACAGCACTCACAGCCGTGCTCTTCATAGTTGTGGTCATCGTCGACCGTGTTCCTACGTCGGCTAAATCGGAGAAGCTGGCCGCTGTCTGGGCCCCAGTTGCGGCGCTGTTCATCTCATCGTTGCATCCGAGTCCGATTCTGGGCATCAGCGACCACAGAGTCCCCATCCACCAGTGGATTCTCCTCATCGTCCTCATTGCGGTTGTCATCACCGGATATGTCATCACGAGAAGGACATACCCGGATGATGTTCTCTCCCCCGCGGCTTTCGTCGCACCGGCACTAGTCTCGGTCGGTGCGACGGCCATACCGCTGAGCTTCTTCCTGATCGATTTCGGGTCGTCCGTCTCGAGAGCGTCTGGGGCATGGTCAGGTGTCCTGACCTACGACAGGTCCGTGTTTCTGGCGCTCACCCTCGTAGCAGTTGTCGCTCTTCCCAGGTTGCGGGCCGGTGACGCGCCCTGGATCACGTGGATAGGGTCTGCGCTCGTGCTCACGAGCGTCACAAGCAGCGCTGTGTTCAGCCGCGACGTTGAGTTCCTCCTCCGCCCGGAACGGATGGTCGAGGGCCTGTTCCTCATCATCATCGTCACTACGGCACTGTTGACCCGCGCCAGTTTCGATGAGATGCCGCCATGGGGCCGCGTTCTGATCGCATTATCGGGACTGCATCTGTCTGCGGTGGGCGTGGTGTCGGTGACCACGTACATCGGGAAGATGATGAATCAGGTTGATCTCGGATTCTTCGCCGGACACGCGGCGGTGTCGATCTTGTGGATCGGCCTCGCAGCCTACGTTCTACTCGGGAACAACGACCTCAGCGCACAGACGTCTCTGAGTTCCGGAACTCTCCTCGCCGTCGCCGGGGTCGTGAAGCTCGTCTTCGTCGATCTCAGCACCATCGGCGGGATGATGCGGGTTGTCGCTTTCCTGGTCTCCGGGATGGCGCTCCTGGTGATCGCTGCTCTCCGCGCCAAACGCGATCAGTCGACCGAAAAATCTACGGAGGACGGGGCGTTGTCTCCCGCCCCTGTGCCCGGGGATCACTCACCGGAATCAAAGGAATCCGCGCCCGAGCCTGCTGCGGATGCGCGCAGCGGTGAGTGAGTGAGCGTGCCCCATGGGGCGAGTGATTAGGTGAGCAATGGGCGGAGGAACTGCCCGGTGTAGGAGGTGTCAATCTGCGCGACGTCTTCCGGGGTTCCCTCGGCGATGACGCGCCCACCACCGGCGCCCCCCTCCGGTCCCATGTCGACGATCCAGTCAGCTGCCTTGATCACGTCGAGGTTGTGCTCGATGATGAGCACGCTGTTGCCCTTCTCGACGAGTCCCTGGATGACGAGCATGAGTTTCCGGATGTCCTCGAAGTGCAGGCCGGTGGTCGGCTCGTCGAGGATGTAGATCGTCCGACCATTGGAGCGCTTCTGCAATTCACTGGCGAGCTTCACCCGCTGCGCCTCGCCACCGGAGAGCGTCGTCGCGGACTGCCCGAGGCGCACGTATCCGAGGCCGACGTCAACCAACGTGTTCAGGTACCGGTGGATCGAGGTGATCGGCTGGAAGAACTCCGCGGCCTCACTAATCGGCATGTCGAGCACCTCGGCGATTGACTTGCCCTTGTACTTGACCTCGAGGGTCTCGCGGTTGTACCGCGCCCCCTCACACACCTCACACGGAACGTACACGTCCGGCAGGAAGTTCATCTCGATCTTCAACGTCCCGTCACCACGACAGGCCTCACAGCGTCCCCCCTTGACGTTGAAGGAGAACCGGCCGGGTTTGTATCCGCGGACCTTCGCCTCATTGGTTTCAGCGAACAGGGTGCGGATCTTGTCAAACACCCCGGTGTAGGTCGCGGGGTTCGAACGGGGCGTGCGGCCAATCGGTGACTGATCTACCTGCACGAGTTTATCCAGGTGCTCGATCCCGTCCACCCGCCTGGCCTTCCCGGGAACCTGGCGGGCCTTATTCAACCGGTTCGCCAGAACCTTGGCGAGAATCTGGTTGATCAGGGTGGACTTGCCCGAACCCGACACTCCGGTGATACAGCACAGTACGCCGAGCGGCAGATTCACGTCGACGTTGTCGAGGTTGTTCTCCCGTGCGCCGACGACGGTGAGCATCCGGTCCCGGTCTATCGGCCGGCGTTCGTCCGGAACCCCGAGGACCCGTTCACCGGAAAGGTACTGCCCGGTGAGGGATTCGGGACAGTTCCGGATACCGTCGGGTTCACCCTGATAGACGATCTCTCCACCGTATTCCCCGGCACGGGGACCGATGTCGACAAGCCAGTCCGCCGCGTTGATAGTGTCCTCGTCGTGTTCGACGACGATAAGGGTGTTGCCGATGTCCCGGAGGTGTTCGAGAGTGGTGATCAGCCGCTGATTGTCACGTTGGTGCAGGCCGATCGACGGTTCATCGAGAACGTAGAGGACTCCAGCTAGACCGGAACCGATCTGAGTGGCCAGCCGGATCCGCTGAGCCTCCCCCCCAGAGAGAGTGCCTGCGGCGCGGTTGAGGGAGAGATAGTTCAGTCCTACATCGAGGAGGAACTTCAGTCGTGCCTGGATCTCTCGCAGCACGGCGCCCGCGATCATCTGCTCACGCTTTCCGAGGGTGAGTGTGTCGAGGAACTCAGCCGCGTCGGCGACCGACAGCTGGGTAAGACCCGCAATAGACTGTTCTCCATGACTCTCCGAGGCCAACCTCACCGCGAGGATCTCGGGCTTGAGCCTCGTTCCGGAGCACGTCGGGCACGGAACCTCCCGCATATACGACAAGATCCGATCCTTCTGACTGTCAGAATCAGTCTGGTCCAGCTTGCGCTGGAGATACGGGAGAACGCCCTCGAAGGGGGCGGTGAAGTTACGAATTCGGCCATATCGGTTCTTGTACCGGACACTTACCGTGTGCTTGCTGCCGTGCAGGACAGCCCTGCGCTGTGCCGCAGTCAGCTCACTAAACGGGGTGTTCTCGCTGAAGTCCATCGCCTGCGCAAGACCGGTGAGCAGTTTCCCGAAGTACTTGGTGTTGAATCCGGTGCTCCACGGCTGAATCGCCTCGATCAATGGCGCATCGGGGTCCGGTATGACGAGGTCGATGTCGACCTCAAGTTTCGTGCCCAGGCCGTCGCAGGCAGGACAGGCACCGTACGGGGAATTGAAGGAGAAGCTGCGAGGTTCGAGCTCATCCACGCCGAGCGGATGCCCGTTCGGACACGCCATCTTCTCGGAGAACCGACGGGTCCGGTTCTCATCTTCCGCATCCAGCCCGACGAAGTCGAGGATGACGACCCCGTCGGCGAGACCGAGAGCGGTCTCCACCGAATCGGTGAGGCGTTGTTTCTGGCTGGACTTCACTTGCAGGCGGTCGACAACGACCTCGATGTCGTGCTTCACCTGCTTCTCGAGCTTCGGCGGATCCGAGAGCTGGTGCACCTCACCGTCGACGCGGACACGTGAGTACCCCTGCGCCGCAAGGTCAGCGAACAGGTCGACGAACTCGCCCTTGCGGGTCCGGACCACTGGTGCGAGAACCTGGAACTTCAGTCCCTGCTCCATGTCGAGGACCTGGTCGACGATCTGTTGCGGGGTCTGGCGCTCGATGACGGCGTCGCACTCGGGGCAGTGGGCCGTTCCAGCCCGGGCGTAGAGCAATCGAAGGTAGTCGTAGACCTCGGTGATCGTGCCAACGGTGGAACGGGGGTTCCGGTTCGTCGATTTCTGATCGATGGACACGGCCGGGGACAGGCCTTCGATGAAGTCCACGTCGGGTTTGTCCATCTGACCGAGGAACTGCCTCGCGTAGCTGGAGAGCGACTCAACGTAGCGCCGCTGCCCCTCAGCGAAGATGGTGTCGAAGGCCAGGGAGGATTTCCCGGAGCCCGACAACCCGGTGAACACGACCATGGTGTCCCGGGGAAGGTCGATGTCGACCCCTTTGAGATTATGCTCGCGCGCTCCGCGCACGATGAGCCGATCAGCCACTGGCTTCGGTACCTTCCGTTGGACATGTCGAGGGAAAACAGTATCGAACATATCAACGACTGGATTGATTGGCTACTCTGGTCAGCATGTCCCACGAAGTCACCCTGCGCTCTCTGTCCGTGTCCGAGATGGACAACAACTGTTACTTTCTCTTCGCCGGCGACCGAGCTCTGCTCATCGACGCGGCAGATGACGCCGACCGGCTGATCGGGTTCGCCGCCGACCACGGGGCGACCATCACCGGAGTCGTGACCACCCACCGTCACTGGGATCATGTCCGGGCGCTGCCCGAGGTCCTCAAACGAACCGGGGCCACGCACTACTCCTCGTCACTCGACGCCCCGGCGCTGCCCTCCGATGTCGACGTCGAGCTCGAGCATGGGGGAACACTCGAGTGGGAGGACATTACCTTCCCAGTCGTGGTCCTCCGGGGACACACCCCCGGTGGGCTCTGCGTGGAGGCCACCATCGACGACACGACGCACCTGTTCGTCGGCGACAGTCTCTTCCCCGGTGGCGTCGGAAAGACGAACGGCGACGGCGACTTTCGGAGGCTCCTCTGCGATGTCTCCACCCGTGTCTTCGACGTCTACCCAGACAACACCGTGATCCATCCGGGGCACGGCAAGGGCACGACGGTGGGTGAAGAGCGACCGAAGCTGCAGGAGTGGAGCGAACGCGGCTGGTGAAGGCGAGGGCTTTTATGTGCACCTGTCTGCGGGAAACCGGTAGGATTGTCGAGCAGTCGCACGTCGCCCCCACTTACCTGGTCCTTTCGGACCCGGGACACGGCGTGCCGGACCCGGTACTCAACCAAGGAGCCTAGTAACCCATGATCCGCAAGCTCGCCCGACCGATGCTCGCTTCCGTGTACATCGCGGACGGCGTCGACACCCTCGCCAACACCGAGGCACACGTGGAAGGCACCGAGTCGGTCATCGACCGGCTGCGTACCGTTCTGCCGCGACAGTACGCCGCGTTCGTGCCCACCGATCCGGAGCTCGTCGCCCGGGGCCTCGGGGCCACCAAGGTCGGCGCAGGTAGCATGCTGGCGCTCGGCAAGTTCCCGCGCTTGTCTGCCCTGATCCTCGCGATCACCTCCATCCCGACGATCCTCGCCCGGCACGCATTCTGGAACGCGGACGACAGCCAGGAGAAGAGTGCCCGCCGTTCCGGATTCCTCACCTCTATCGCGCTTCTCGGTGGCCTGTTCATCACCACCGCTGATACCCAGGGCAAGCCCGGGATCGCCTGGCGGACGAAGCACGCCGCGAAGGTGACCAACAAGAAGGTCCAGAAGGCACTGCCGACGAAGTCCGAGACCGAGAAGTTCGCGGAGAGCGCCTCCGAGCAGGCTTCCGCACTCGCCGAGTCCACGCGGGGCTTCTTCGGCGACGCCAGTGAGAAGGCCTCCGGGTACCTCGAGGCGGCGCAGGAGTACTTCGAGGACAACAAGGATGACTGGCTGAAGGCCGCTGAGTCCAACGCCCAGACCGCCAGGAAGCGCGCCGTCAAACTTGCCAGCCAGGCGCAGGACCGTGCCGACGAAGCTCGGAAGAACGCCTCCAAGAACGCCGCAAAGTACCAGAAGCAGGCTGACAAGGCCGCAAAGAAAGCGAAGAAGAAGTGGGGTAAGAAACTGGACATCTGATCCGGTCCCCGTACCCGACGCCCCGCCCACCGGACCACGGTCGGCGGGGCGTCGCGTGTCATCTCCTGGGAAACCGGGATGGACCCACCGACTCCGCGTCACTAGAGTTGTCCCCTACCGTTCTTTCACCGGCCTTGTTCATCCAACGCCCCGAGCGAATCTCCGCAACGGGATCTCGAGCGTCTCTCCAGGAGTTGCAATCGTGCAGAACCGCCCCTTCTCCCCAACCCGGACAGACAGCGGGGAGCCGGAGATCGCCGCCGAGCAGGAGTACACCGACATGCTCTTCGCCCGGCTCGATGCGGAAGTGGCACAGTCCAATGAACGGCTGCGGGAGGTGATGAAGCGGGTCGACGCGGCGAATCCCGATGCCGAGGCCCTCGTTCAACGCGAGACCGAGTACCACGCGCTCAACGCCCGCCTGGATCGGCTGAATCTCGCTCAGCTCGGTCTGGTGTTCGGCCGGATCGATGTCGAGGATCCGGAAGCCGAGAATCCGGTGCCCGGAGCACCGGGGCTGGACCGCCGCTACATCGGAAGAATGGGGCTCGACGCACGGGAAGAGGGCTATCGCACCCTGTTGCTCGATTGGCGCGCTCCCATGGCACGCCCGTTCTATCTGGCGACGACCGCGCAACCCGAGGGGGTGACGGTCCGTCGCCACATCAGAACCAGCGGCAGGACCGTCACCGGCGTCGACGACGAACGACTCTCGCTCTCCCCCACGGACGGTCCCGGGACAGGGGACCGGAGCGGGGTCGGCAGTGAATCCGCCCTGCTCCCGGTCCTGACCGCGCCACGAACCGGCCATATGGTCGACATCGTCGAAACCATCCAGCGGGAGCAGGACGAGATCATCCGAGATCGGACCCGCGGCGTGATGGTCGTGGAGGGCGGCCCGGGTACCGGGAAGACCGCTGTTGCGCTCCACCGGGTGGCGTGGCTGCTCTACACCTGGCGGGAACAGCTCGCGGCCACGGGTGTCCTCATCATCGGGCCGAACCGCACCTTCCTCGACTACATATCGCGGGTCCTTCCCGAATTGGGCGAGACCGGGGTTGTGCTCTCCACCATCGGTGAGCTGTACCCGGGGGTGACCCCGACGGCCACGGATTCGCTGCTCACCCGGGAGATCAAGGGTTCGGAGGAGATGACGGTCATCCTCGCCGAGGCGGTCAAGGCCCATCAGACGCTCCCCGAGACGCCTGTCGTGCTGAAGGTTGAGGGAATTGAACTCACCCTCACTCCGGCGATGGTGAAGAAATCCCGGACTCGGGCCCGTAGGTCCCGCCGGCCCCACAATCTCGCGCAACCGGTGTTCCGGGATCATCTCATCGCGCAGCTGGCGGACCAGCTGGCGGAGAGAATCGGCACGGATCCGCTCGGGGGAAGCAACCTCCTGGATGGCGGCGACGTAGCCCAGCTGCACGAAGACCTCGAGGATGAGAGGTCCGTCGTCGACGCCGTGGACACCTTCTGGCCCCTGCTCGAACCCGAAGCGGTATTGGAGGGGTTGCTCACGGACGAGTCCGCGATCGCCGTCGCGGCAGCGGGATACGATGACGAGACCCGGCGGGCGCTGCTCCGCGCTCCGGGTTCCCCCTGGACGACGTCGGACGCGGCGCTTCTCGACGAACTCGCGGAACGGCTCGGGATACCCGATCCAGAGGCCTCCCGTGAAACCGCCGTCAGGAAATGGCGGGAACAGGTCGAGGACGCCCAGGAAGCCCTCGACATCCTCAGTTCCTCGGCATCCTCGGACCTCGATGACGGCTTCGAAGCGGAGATCCTTTCCGCCCATGACGTGATCGATGCAGAGACCCTCGCCGAGCGGCAGCGGATCCGGGACACACGGACGACAGCGGAGCGTGCCCGTATGGACCACATGTGGGCCTACGGGCACGTCATCGTCGATGAGGCACAAGAGTTGTCCCCAATGGAGTGGCGGATGGTCATGCGCAGGTGTCCATCCCGCTGGATGACCCTCGTCGGCGACACCGCCCAAACCGGTTCGCCGGCCGGTGTGGACTCCTGGGCGGACACGCTCTCCCCGTACGTCCACAGCCGGTTCCACCGGCATGAGTTGACAGTCAACTACCGGACGCCCCGGGACATCGCGGACATCGCAAACAGCCTGCTCCCGATGATCGCGCCCAACCACACACCGGCGACCGCAATCCGGGACACAGGGTGGGGCGTCCGTTTCCTTGAGAAGGGCACCGAACCGGGGGACGTCGCCGCGGAACTCACCGCACGAGATCCGGAACGCACGACCGTCATCGTCGCACCGGACGACGGTCAGATTCGGGGCAGTGTCACCGTGGACGGGATCAAGGGACTCGAATTCGACCACGTCATCATCGTCGATCCGACCCGCATCGTGGAGCAGTCACCCCAGGGGTGGCAGGATCTCTATGTCGCGTATACCCGAGCCACACAGTCTCTGACCGTGATCGGGCAGCCACCCCACGACAGCGACCCCGCCGCCATGGAATGACCGCCCGATGGGTGGTTGTTCCCCGCCCCGCCGTCAGTTGACGGTGTGCACGATCATGACGTCGCACTGGGACTGACGGGCGACGTCAGCAGGGACGGACCCCAGCAGGCGACCGGTCAGTGAGTTGATCCCGCGGTTTCCGACGACGAGCAGGTCCGCGTCATTCTCGTTGACGATGGCCATCAGCGCCTCCACCGGGGTTCCTGGCTTGATGGCGGTCTCCACCTTCGTACACCCGATCTTCCGGGCCGCGTCCGCGGCAGTGTCGAGGTTTCGTTGTGCCGGATCGTCGCCGAGAACGGTGACGGAATCCTTGCGCAGTGTCTTCGACGCCTGTTCCTCGGACTCGTAGTACGCGCAACCGACAATCAGAGTGGCGTCGAAGGCAGCGGCTATAGCGGCGGCCCGCTCGACCGCCAGCATCGACGACTTGGAGCCGTCGGTACCGACGACGATCTTGGTGTAGTCACTCATGGTGAACCTTCCGGTGGGGTAGCAGTGGGTCATACTCTGGTCGACCGTTCCGCGGCACGCCGCAGCCCGACCGAAACGGAGGTCTTTCTTCCAGTCCATTGTAGGCACAAGAACGCGGGCCCCGTGGGCGGCCCCGCATCCACTGACCTGAACCGTCAGATTCCGGCCTCCTTCATGCCCCTGAGTTCCTTCTTCAAATCCGCGATCTCATCACGGAGCCGTCCGGCGAGCTCGAACTTCAGCTCGCGGGCGGCGTCCGACATCTGCGCGGTCAGATCATCGATGAGAGTCTGCACCTCCTGCCGCGGCATCGACGAGACGTCGGGCCGGTCCACGAGTGCGGCGTCTCCGGTCGCCGAAGCACGCCGCTCCCCGTCGTCACCGGCGTTCTCGTACACCTGGTCCAGGATGTCGGCGATTTTTTTGCGTAACGGCTGCGGATCCACGCCGTGTGCCTCGTTGTACGCGATCTGCTTCTCTCGGCGGCGTTCCGTCTCGTCGATGGCACGCCGCATGGATTCGGTGACGCTGTCGGCGTACATGTGAACCTCACCCGCGACGTTGCGGGCTGCGCGCCCGATGGTCTGAATCAGCGATGTCGTCGAGCGAAGGAAGCCCTGCTTGTCGGCATCGAGAATGGCGACAAGCGACACCTCGGGCAGATCGAGACCCTCGCGCAGGAGGTTGATGCCCACAAGAACGTCGTACTCCCCCAACCTCAGCTGGCGCAGCAGCTCGACGCGCTGCAGGGTGTCGATGTCACTGTGCAGGTACCGGACCCGGATGCCGTGTTCCAGGAGGTAGTCGGTGAGATCCTCCGCCATCCGTTTGGTCAGGGTAGTCACGAGCACACGTTCCTGCCTCGCGGTGCGTTGGTTGACCTCGTCGATGAGATCATCGATCTGCCCCTTCGTCGGTTTTACGACGATCTTAGGGTCGACCAGACCAGTCGGGCGGATCACCTGCTCGACGAACTCACCGCCAGAAGCCGTTAGCTCGTAGGCGCCGGGCGTGGCGGACATGTAAACGCACTGACCTTTCCGGGCGTCGAACTCCTCCCAGGTCAGAGGCCGATTGTCCAAGGCACTGGGCAGCCGGAACCCGAAGTCGACCAGGTTGCGTTTCCGGGACATATCGCCCTCGAACATACCTCCGATCTGCGGGACCGTGACATGCGACTCGTCGATGATGGTGAGGAAATCCTCCGGGAAATAGTCAATCAAGGTCGCTGGTGCGGATCCCGCAGCACGTCCGTCTATGTGCCTCGAATAGTTCTCGATGCCGGAGCAGAAACCAACCTGCTCGATCATCTCGAGATCGTATTCGGTGCGCATCCGCAGCCGCTGCGCCTCCAACAGCTTGCCGCGGTTCTCCAGATCGGCGAGCCGGTCGGCGAGCTCGGCTTTGATCGCGGCAACCGCCTTTTCCATGCGTTCGGGGCCCGCGACGTAGTGCGTGGCCGGGAAAATCCGGAGTTCCTCCACGTTCCGGACCACATCGCCCGTCAGCGGGTGGATGTAGTACAGCGAATCAATTTCATCGCCGAAGAACTCGACCCGCACGGCGAGCTCCTCGTAAGCGGGGATAATGTCGACCGTGTCCCCCTTCACCCGGAAGGTACCCCGGGTGAAGGCGACGTCGTTACGCGCGTACTGGATGTCCACCAACAACCGCAGGAACCGGTCCCGGTCGATCTCATCGCCCACCGTGAGAACCACCGACCGGTCGAGGTAGCTCTGCGGGGTGCCCAGGCCGTAGATGCACGACACCGAGCTCACCACGACGACGTCACGGCGGGACAGCAACGCCGATGTCGCGGAGTGGCGGAGACGCTCGACGTCCTCGTTGATGGACGAGTCCTTCTCGATGTAGGTGTCCGTCTGCGCAATATACGCCTCGGGTTGGTAGTAGTCGTAGTAACTGACGAAGTACTCGACCGCGTTGTTCGGCAGCAGGTGCCGCAGCTCATTGGCCAGCTGGGCCGCCAGCGTCTTGTTCGGAGCCATCACGAGGGTCGGGCGCTGCACCTGTTCGATCAGCCACGCCGCGGTCGCAGATTTACCGGTGCCCGTGGCTCCCAGAAGAACCACGTCCCGCTCCCCCTTCTCCAAACGGTCCTTCAGGGCGGCGATCGCGGCGGGCTGATCGCCCGCGGGTTCGTAGTCGGAGATCACCTCGAAGGTGGCGGCGGTGCGCTCGATCTCACCGACAGGCCGGTGCTCGGAATGGGAGAGTACGGGTTGTTCAGCAGCAAAAGCCATGGCCACGAGTCTACCCATCTATCCAGCACCAGGATTTCCCCGCTGAGGTACCTGGCCCGGGGACGTAATTCGCCCACCGTACTTTCAACGACTACCGTGTAAGCATGAGTGAAGCACCAGCCAACCGACGTCGCCGCCGATACTTCGCCTCACTGGCCATCGTCACGGTAGGCGGCCCATTCCTGCTCGTCACCGCCCCGCAGGCCGATGCAGCGGGCGGCCCGTGCGTGAACAATCACCGGCAACAACCGTTGCCCGAGCGAACCGGGGGCCTCCTCGGCTCGATCGGTTTCGGATCATCGGGAACCACGGCAACCGCCCCCACGGAGGACACCGGGGATAAACCACCGTGGATGAAGGGACGCCCCGGTCAGTTGCCGATCATCAAGGGGCACACCGAGGCACTGCACCTGGTGACCGGCCCCGGAGCGCCGAAGCGAACGGATCACGCCTTCGGTATCGCAGGTACCGATCTCGGGGTCGCGATGCAGGACGCCGACGGGCGGCTCATCCTGGTATTCGGCGACACGATGGCCTGCGACAGTTCGTCGGACAACTGGCGCAGCAACACGATCGTCCGCACGGGGGATCTCGACTACTCCGACGGTCTGGAGATCACCGAAGCCCTGACCCGCCGCGGCTGGTCGGACAGGGGCCGCGCCATCGAGTTCATCCCTTCCCTCAAGGATCCGGGGTACGAGCATACGACCATCCCGACCGCGGCGATCACCGTCAACGGTATCCACTACGTGGACTACATGTCGGTCCGTTCCTGGGGTGCTCCCGGGGAATGGGAGACGAACTACGCGGCCACGGTCAGTTCCCCCGACGGTGTGACCTGGACCCTCGAGAGAGATTCGATCCGCACGAACAAGCGCTCTTCATCGTTGACCCGGGTCCAGAATCTTCCCCGGTATAGGGACGGTGGAGAGCAACTGCAGATGTCCTCGTTCATCGAGCACGACGGCTTCATCTACAGGTTCAGTACACCATCGGGTCGGGACGGCGCAGCGGTGCTCGGTCGGGTGCCGGTGGCCGATTTCCCCGATGAGAAGTCCTTCACCTTCTTCGACGGCGAGGGCTGGTTCTCCCCCGGCGACCGCAAGCCGGGTACCGACGGTGATCCCGAGTGGTACAGCCTCAAGGAAGCGGTCGCGGTCCTCGACCGCCCGGTGTCGGAGCTTTCCGTCGCGTGGAACGAGCATCTCGGCAGGTTCATCGCGCTCTACACCACCAGTAACGGCATGGTGCTCCGGACGGCTGAGAATCTCACCGGTCCGTGGGGCACGGAACGCATGGTGGTCGACACCGGTACCGTAGGCGATCTCTACGGTGGTTTCATCCTCCCGGGTGACACCGGACGCGACCTGTACTTCGTCGCGACAACGTGGAGCAACTACAATGTCCTGTTGATGCGCACCGATCTCGATGAGCTCCTCGGACTGGGTGGTGGGGAACGCACCTACCGCGGGGACCGGATCGCGCGCACCGATCCGAGACCCGCAGCAGGGCCCGGCTACGATCCTTCCGATGACGACGGTCTTGAGGTCGTCGGAGTGGTCGACTACCGCGATCAATGACCAGGGCGTCGTCGTTCCGCTTCGATGAGCGGTGCGACGATGCTCTTCACCTGAAGTTCGAGCGCGGTCAGTGGGCCGTTGTTGTCGATGATGATGTCGGCTCCGCTCCGCCGTTCCTCATCGCCGATCTGTGCAGCCATCCGACGCCGGGCGTCCGCTGCGTCTATACCGCGGTGTTCCTTGAGCCGCCGGACCCGCTCCTCGCTGTCGACGTCGACGACGATGACGGTGTCGAATTTGTCCGCTTGACCAGTCTCAAAGAGTAACGGCATGTCGTAGACGCCGGCCACGGCGCCGTTCCGTTCCGCAGTGTCGAGACGCTGGCTGGCTTCCCTGATGATCCTGGGGTGCATGATCGCGTTGAGCCGTTCCGTGGCGGTGTCATCGCTGAATGCCCGTTCGGCCAGGAGTTTCCGGTCAAGGGTTCCATCCGCCTGGAGGATGTCGGATCCGAACTCCCTGGCCAGCTCTTCGAGGGCCGGTTGGCCGGGTTCGACGATGTCGCGGGCGATCGCGTCGGCGTCGATGACGGTCACACCATCAAGGTCCGCGAGGGCAGCGGCGACCGTTGATTTGCCGCTGCCGATTCCGCCGGTTAATCCGATTCTCAACATATTCCTAAGTCTATCGGTGTCACACCATCTACTCGTAGCCGGCCTATGGAAACCACCCTGAGCCACACCTCAGATATCGGAGAGCCCCCTCACGCCCGCGAACGGGTGTGAGGGGGCTCTCCGAAGTGCGGGGCCGACCGGGTCTCGCCGATCAGCTGCCGCTACTTGGCGGTCACGGTGATGATCGTCGTGGTTGAATCCACGGAATCAGCGGTGTGGCCTTCCACGGAAGCGAACTTCCGGTGGTTCTGAACAACGACCGGGGTGATGATCGGCTTGTCTGCGGCGGCGATGACCTCCGGATCGAAGGTGATCAGCGGATCACCGGCGCGGACACGCTGCTTCTTCTCGACGTGCGAGGTGAAGCCCTTGCCCTCGAGCTCGACGGTGTCGAGTCCGACGTGGACGAGCAGTTCGATGCCGTTGTCGAGACGGATTCCGACAGCATGCGGGAACAGCGCCAGGATCTGTCCGTCGCCCGGTGCCGTCACAGTGGTCGAGCTCGGCATGATGGCGACGCCCTTACCGACGTTGCCGCCGGAGAACATCGGGTCGGGAACCTCGCTCAGCGGGACAACGCGGCCAGCCAGAGGAGCGGTGATGGTGGTAACCGCACCGGGGCGGAGAGCGGTCTTCTCCGTGGTGGCGGGGGCGGGAGCCTCAGCAACCGCGACGGAGCCCGCAGCGCCCGAAGCGGCGGCGGTACCCGTGGCGGCGGCATCCTCGATATCGGCCTCCGCAGCGAGGTTGCGCTCGTATTCAGCGGACGCCTCGCGTGCGCTGATCTTCTCATCCTCGGAGCGGTAGTCGAAGAGGACAACCAGGAAGAAGGAGGTGAAGAATGCGACCGCGATGCCGACGACGTAGAGGCCGACCGAGTTGAAGGCCGGGATGGTCAGCAGCGAGGTGAACACGAAGGCGTTCGCGGTGACGGCGTCGACCGAGGGGATGATCATGGGTACGAGACCCATGACGAGACCACCGGCGAAACAGCCCGGGAGCAGGCGGAGGTAAGACTTCTTGAACCGGAGCATCACGCCGTAAAGCGAGGGCTCGGAGATACCACCGAGCAGACCTGCCATCATGCCACCCAGGGAGACCTGACGCATCTGGCGGTCACGCTCCCGCATGGCGACGAACATAACACCGGTGACGGTGCCGAAGCAGGCGAAGTTCCAGGCACCCATGGGGCCCTGGATGATGTCGTAGCCCAAGGTCGCGATGTTCTGGATCATGATGGCGTTCAGCGGCCAGTGCAGACCCAGCGGCACGAGGAAGGGGTACAGCATCGGGATGATGATGGCGAGGATCAGCGGCGAGAACTCATTGACGGAGTTCAGCAGGTTCGAGATGCCGTTGCCGATGCCGATACCGAAGGGGCCGAAGACGAAGGCCGTCGCCGGGATCATGATCAACAGCGAGAAGAACGGCACAAAGACCATGTGTACGGCGGCGGGGATGATCTTCTTCAGACCCTTCTCGACCCAGAACAGGCCGATGGCCGCGATCAACGGCGGGAACACCTGACCCGAGTAGCCGTTCAGGACCATCGGCAGACCGAACACGGTAACCGTGTCCCCGGCCTCGCCCAAACCGATGAAGGACGGCGTGAGGAGAGCACAGGGGATCGCCGCGCCCACCCACTCATTCGCGCCGAGCTTCCGTGCTGCACACGCGCCGACCATGACGGGCAGGAAGTAGAACACCGACTGCCACATCGCGTGCATGAAGATGAAGGTGGAATCCGTGGGCTCACGGAAATCCTGGATACCGAAGGTATCGAAGAGCACCAGGAGGGTGATGATCAGCGACGCACCGAGCAGGGCCCAGAGGACCGGTCGGAAGGTGTCAGAGAGGAACTCGAAGCAGTAGTCGACCCAGGAGTACTTACCTCGGACGCCGTCGTACTGCTTCTTACCGTTGGAGGCCTTGGCACTCTCTCCCATACCCGGTTGGGTGATCAGAGCCTGGTAGTAATCGGCGACTCCACCGCCCATGACGACCTGCAGGCCGGTCGTTCCCTGTGGAACGACACCGAGAACGTCGGGATTGGAATCCAGGCCTTCCTGATCAGCCTTGGACTGATCGTGCAGCTGGAAACGCAGCCGGGTCGCGCAGTGGGTCAGGTTGGCGACGTTCTCAGCGCCGCCCACCTTCTCCAGGATGAACTGTGATGTCGTCATCGTTGTAGACGCCATGTACGAACCTTTCTTACGTCACCACCGCACGGTGCGCGGGGTGAATCCTCATCCGGTTCAGGCTTATTCCTGACCGGCTCAACCGCGGCCATGCAACCGGTCATCTCGATAGAGCGCACATCACGTGACGCGCATCTTCATCTGGGAATAACCTGGGAGGCGGCGATGTGTTTGCACAGGATTACCCGTGTGGTGCAACAGTGATCGAGGCCATACATGCCCGAGTTTGCGGTGAGTCCCCACAATCATATGTACATTACCGTGGGTACTCCAACTTCCAACTGTCCGAACAGGTCGATTACCCGCCCGTTTGCCACCTATTTAAGTGGCATTTCGCCCGCTACGGATATAAAAACACGGAACGGACAAAACATTTGTAAGCTATCTCACAGCTTAGCGTAAGACCGACCCGAAACACCAACGGGTTCGTTAACTTCTGTGAAATTCTCAGCAAGGACACTGTACAAAACTATGGGGAGCCAGCGGCAAAACCGGGTCGAACGCACCCGCGGCGACGCACACCAACCCTGGGGCGAAACCGGAACCGCACCGGGCTGCAAACATCCAGACAATCCGCATCCTCCTGAGCATCTGAATCGACCGAGGGCCCCACATCGGTCAGGATGTGGGGCCCTCGGTCGAAGCTGTCCCTCCGGCTCGGGAACCGGAGACACCGGGCCTCCTCGGATCGCGGACCCACCAAAAACGAGTCCGCTACGGAGACGATCTAGTTTCCGGCGAGCTTCTCGCGCAGAGCGGCGAGCTGCTCATCGGAAGCCAGCGAGCCACCAGTGGTCTCCGCGTCGCCCGCAGCGGCAGCCGCCGGGGCCTCAGAGGACTCGGAGGAGTAGTTGGTGGCGCCGGCGACGGCGGCCTCCTCGGCGGCGGCACGGTGACGCTCGATCTGAGCGGTGTGCAGCTGGAAGCGACGCTCGGACTCCGCATAGCGGGCCTCCCACGCCTGACGCTGCTCGTCGAAGCCCTCAAGCCACTCGTTCGTCTCCGGGTCGAAGCCCTCGGGGAAGATGTAGTTGCCCTGCTCGTCGTAGGAATCGGCCATGCCGTACTTCGACGGGTCGAACTCCTCGGTGTAGTCCTCATCAGCCTGCTTCAGAGACAGGGAGATACGACGACGCTCGAGGTCGATGTCGATGACCTTGACCATGGCCTCTTCACCGACGGTAACGACCTGGTCCGGGACCTCAACGTGGCGCTCAGCCAGCTCGGAGATGTGGACGAGACCCTCGATGCCCTCTTCGACACGAACGAACGCGCCGAAGGGAACGAGCTTGGTGACCTTGCCCGGAACAATCTGGCCGACCGCGTGGGTGCGGGCGAAGACGCGCCACGGATCCTCCATGGTGGCCTTCAGAGACAGGGAGACACGCTCACGGTCCAGGTCAACGTCGAGAACCTCGACGGTGACCTCGTCGCCGACGGTGACAACCTCGGACGGGTGATCGATGTGCTTCCACGAAAGCTCGGAGACGTGGACGAGTCCGTCGACGCCGCCGAGGTCGACGAAGGCACCGAAGTTGACGATCGAGGAGACGACGCCCTTGCGGACCTGGCCCTTCTGCAGCTGGTGCAGGAACTCGGAGCGGACCTCGGACTGGGTCTGCTCGAGCCATGCACGGCGGGACAGCACGACGTTGTTGCGGTGCTTGTCCAGCTCGATGATCTTGGCCTCGATCTCCTGGCCGATGTACGGATCTAGGTCACGGACGCGACGCATCTCGACGAGGGAAGCGGGCAGGAAACCACGGAGGCCGATGTCCAGGATGAGACCGCCCTTGACGACCTCGATGACGGTACCGGTGACGGGCTCGTCCTTCTCCTTGAGGGCCTCGATGGCACCCCACGCACGCTCGTACTGCGCGCGCTTCTTGGACAGGATCAGGCGGCCTTCCTTGTCCTCCTTGGTGAGAACGAGTGCGTCGATTTCGTCGCCGACAGCGACGACCTCACCCGGGTCGACATCGTGCTTGATGGACAGCTCACGGGAGGGGATGACACCTTCCGTCTTGTAACCGATGTCGAGCAGAACCTCGTCGCGATCGACCTTGACGACGGTACCTTCGACGATGTCACCATCGTTGAAGTACTTGATGGTTGCGTCGACTGCAGCGAGGAAGTCCTCAGCGGAGCCGATGTCGTTGACGGCAACCTGAGGGGCGTTGTTGGTGGGCATATGTTTGAGTGCTCCGAAATGGATAGGAATCGAAAGTGGACAGGGAATGTGTGCCGTCCTTATCTCCCCTGCATGACCTGCGAAGACTAAGCTACAGAGGCATTCAGCCGCGGCGCCACGGGAGAGAAGTCGGAGTTGAGGCTCCGGAGGGACCCGTAACGGCGTTTTCCCGATGCCGCCCTCCTATTGTGAGCAGCATCTTGTCGCCTTTACAGACACACGAGACCAACAATAACCGGGATTCGGTGTTCGGGCAACCGGACCGCCTACCATGGCGGGATGAACGATTTTGGCCCGCAGCCCTCGCCCCTCCCTGACATCCGGTATGTGAGCACCGATCCCCTCGACTCCGCACTCGTCACCGACGAGGAGTCCGCCGCGGCGAATCGCGCGTGGTGGGACTCCGACGCCGCCGCCTATCACCGGGAGCACGCGACGTACCTGGGTACGGATTCCCCTGTCGGCGAGTTCCACTGGTGCCCAGAGATGCTGCACGAGCGGGACGTCCGGCTCCTCGGTGACGTCCGTTCCGCCAATGTGCTAGAGATCGGGTGCGGATCCGCCCCGTGTGCCCGATGGCTGGCCGCGGATGGCGTCGGATTCATCACCGCCTTCGATCTCTCCCGGCGAATGCTCGACCGAGGACGCACCCGTGGAGACAGTGACCACGGTGTCGCACTGGTCCAGGCAGATGCGATGAACCTCCCGTACAAGGACGCATCCTTCGACGTGGCCTTCAGCGCCTTCGGCGCCATCCCGTTCGTCTCCGACAGCGCCGGACTCATGCGGGAGGTCGCCCGCGTTCTCGTCCCCGGTGGTCGGTTCGTGTTCGCCGTCAACCATCCGATGCGGTGGATCTTCCCCGATGATCCCGGCGAGGACGGGCTGACCGCCTACATCAGCTATTTTGACCGGTCTGGGTACGTTGAACGTGACCCGGATACCCGAGAAGTGACGTACGCGGAACAGCACCGGACGATCGGCGACCGGATCCGGGAACTGGTCGGTGCCGGCTTCATTCTGGACGATCTGATCGAACCGGAGTGGCCCGACGACCTCGCCGAGAACTGGGGACAGTGGTCGCCGCTGCGGGGGAGACTCTTCCCCGGTACCGCTATCTTCGTCGCACATCTCCGGGGATAGCGATCCACAGGGTCAGTGGGCCGCGGCGTCCCAGTTCTCCCCGTATCCAGCCGAGACCTCCAGCGGCACATCAAGGGTGATCGCTCCATCCATCTCACGCTCCAGGATCCCACGTACCTGCTCCAGTTCTCCATCAGCGATCTCGACGACGAGTTCGTCGTGTACCTGGAGCAGAACACGGCTGTGGACACCGACGGCGCGGAGGGCGGCGTCGACCCGCAACATCGCCACCTTGATGATGTCCGCGGCGGTCCCCTGGATCGGGGCGTTGAGCGCGGCACGTTCCGCGTTCTCCCGCGCCACCCGGTTCGTCGAGGACAGTTCGGGCAGATAGCGCCGACGACCGAAAAGCGTGGCCGTGTAGCCGTCCTGGCGGGCGGTGTCAACGACGGTGTCGAGGTACCGTTTCACCCCGCCGAAACGCTCGAAGTAGTTGCCCATGATGTGCTTCGCCTCGCCCGCCGAGATGTCCAGCTGCTGGGAAAGTCCGAAGGCACTCAATCCGTAGACCAGCCCATAGGACATCGCCTTGACGCGGCGCCGGAGCTCCGGGGTGACCTGGTCGACCGGCACGTCGAACACCCGGGAGCCGACGAAATTGTGCAGGTCCTCGCCGTCTCGATACGCCTGGATCAGCCCGGCATCTCCCGAGAGATGGGCCATCACGCGCATCTCGATCTGGGAGTAGTCGGCGGTGAGCAACGTGCTGTAGCCGTCACCAACGACGAACGCGCCGCGGATCTGGCGGCCCGCCGGGGTACGCACCGGAATGTTCTGCAGGTTCGGATCCGTGGAGCTCAACCGCCCGGTGGAGGTCACCGTCTGGTTGAACGTCGTATGGATGCGACCGTCATCCGCGACGGCCTTGATCAGGCCGTCAAGGGTCGTTTTCATCTTCTGATACTCACGGTGGGCGAGCAGATGCTCGAGGAACGGGTGCGGGTGTTTGACCGCGAGCGACTCGATCTCCTTCGCCGCGGTCGAGTAGCCGGTCTTCGTCTTCTTCGTCTTCGGCATGCCGAGGGTGTCGAAGAGGACCACCTGCAGCTGCTTGGGGCTGGAGAGGTTCAGGGTGTCGTCCCCGGCGATCTCACGCGCCGCGGCCTCCTCCGCCTCGACCTTCGCGATGAACTCGTCCCGCTGCTGCTCCAGTTTGTCGGTGTCCACGGCGATCCCGGCGTGCTCCATCCGTGCGAGGACCGGAATCAACGGCAGTTCCAGCTCCCGGTAGAGTGCGAACGAGTCAATATCCTCAAGCGCCGCGGTGAGCGCCACGGCGAGGTCAGCGATAGCCTCGGCCTCAGCGATGAGACCGGTGTGGTTCTCGTGCACGTCCAGCAGGGAGAGCTGCCCGGAGCCGTTCCCGGCATCAGCACCATCGAGCTGACGCTGCAGGTGCCGCTGCAGGACGTCGCCGAGCCCGTAGGTCCGCTGACCGGGGCGCAGCAGGTAAGCGGCGATGGCGGTGTCATGCGCGATACCGGCCAGCTCCATGTTCCGACCCGCGAACATGTGCCACGCGCTCTTCGCCCCGTGCAGATACTTCGGCGATTCGGAGCTGACCCACTCGGCGAGCGCCTTCTCCTCCGCGGGCGACAGATCCGCGACCTCGACGACGAGTGCATGGCGCTCGGTGTCGACGAACGCCACCGCCTCGATGTCCCCGGCTCCGGGTGTCGCGGTTCCGGCGACGGCCACCGCGAGCCCGGCCCCGGGACGGGCGGAAAGCCAGTCATCCAGCGGTTGCACGTCGATACTCAACGCCGGACGATCCTCGACGGGAGTGTCATCGTCGGAACCGGTGCCGTCGTGCTCGACGGCACCGAGGATCCGCTCCCGGAGGTTCGTACCGAACTGCAGCTCATCAAACTTCTCCGCGAGTGCACCCACGCTCGCTGGGGTCAACTCGAGCTGATCCGGACCATAAGGCAAGTCCATGTCCTTGACCATCTCGGTCAGTTCCCGATTCATGCGCACCTGGTCGAGCCGTTCTCGGAAACTGTCCCCGGCCTTACCCTTGATCTCGTCGGCGTGCTCAAGCAGCTCATCCAGGCTGCCGTACTGCGTGATCCACTTGGTGGCGGTCTTCTCCCCCACCCCGGGAATGTTGGGCAGATTGTCGCTGGGGTCTCCACGGAGGGCCGCGAAATCCGGATATTGCTCCGGAGTCAGTCCATACTTCTCCTTCACCGCGGCGGGTGTGAACCGGTGCAGGTTCGACACGCCACGCATCGGGTAGAGGACCGTCGTCGTGTCATTGACCAGCTGGAAGGAATCACGGTCGCCGGTCACGATCGAGGTCTCGAAGCCGAGGGGCCGGGCCGCGACGGACAGGGTGGCGATGATGTCGTCGGCCTCGAAGTTCTCCTTCTCGATGGTGACGATGCCGAGGGTCTCCATGATTTCCTTGATCAGTCCCACCTGCCCCTTGAATTCCTCGGGGGTCGCGTCACGTTGTGCCTTGTAGTCGGGGAACTTCTCACTCCGGAATGTCTGTCGGCCGACATCGAACGCCACCGCGACGTGGGTCGGCTTCTCCTCTTTGAGGAGATTCGCCAGCATCGAGATGAATCCGTAGACGGCGTTGGTGTGCTGACCGCCGGTGGTGGAGAAGTTCTCGGCGGGCAAGGCGAAGAACGCGCGGAAAGCCATCGAGTGTCCGTCGATGAGCATCAATCGCTTAACGTCTTGGGGCTTTTCTGGAGAGGCACTCACGGGATACGAGTGTACTGGGTGGCGGCCTCCAACTGGGTTTTCCGTCGGGCCCCATGACTCGTGCGGCGGCAGCCCGTGAGACCGGGTCAGAGGGCTCATTGTGGGCCTTCGCCCGCCTTCAGGTATCATCGTCTCGCACGCCCCCGTAGCCCAATTGGCAGAGGCAACGGATTCAAAACCCGTCCAGTGTGAGTTCGAGTCTCACCGGGGGCACCATGGGCCGGAAAAGCCGGGAGGATCTCCCGGGATCCGACAAACGCCCGGGTGACGACAGTCACGCCGCGCGCCGGGAAGACCCACGCGCCCGCCACAGCACGATGACCGTCCCGGCCAGTCCGGCGACCACGAGGATCACACCGCTGATCACCGACGACCACCGCTCGGGCCACGGGAGCAACTGCGGGGGCGAGAGCATGTGGAGGAGCTGAGGCTCCGCCACCGCCCCGACCGGCACCAGGAGGCTGGCGACGACGCCTGTCCGGTCCGTGCGCGCGGCGAGCAGTCCACACAGGCCGAGCGGCACACACAGCAGCACACCGGCGTAGAACCACACCAGGTTGTCGCGCCAGATCGTGTCGGGGTAGATCCCCACCATCCGGCCGAATCCGTAGTGGATGATCAGGGTGAGCTCCGCCGCGACGCCCCCGCCCAGAGCAGACGGGAGGGGCCGGCGGAGTCGGTAGCCTGCGAACACGGCGACGGCGGCCCAGATTGTTCCGCTACTCAACAGCTTGCTAACGGTTTTCCGTACCACCGAGTAGGCGGTCAGCTGACCGCTCAGTTCAGCGGTGGATGTCCAGTTCGACACGGCGGACAGGACCCCCACAACGAGGCACACCGTGAGAATCTGGCGGACATCCCGCCAGAGGACCGGTTCCCCCGATCCGGCGTTCCAGGGTCGAGACCCGCGATCGTCTCTATTCATGCAGGTCATCATACCGGGCGCAGTGCGGCGGCGCCTTCGTCCTGGGCCGGACACCGACCCCTTCACAGCGCCGCTCCCGGCGTCCGCCGTGGCGAGCGGCGCCGAGCCATCCCGGACCGTGCCGACCTACGCCCCGGGGAGGGTCCGGGTACCGGTGAGCGGGCGCTGAACGGGTATACGGCTCGCCGGATCCCCACGATCGACACACGGCCACGTCTTCGTCGCTCCCCGCAGGCGTCCGCGGCGACCCCTCCCCTGATCGTCATCCGTGGCAACCCTCGGCGGGCCGGCGGTCGGACACCGTCGGAGCGCGTGATCCGCAACCGAGCTTCCGTTGAAGGCCTCGGCGGGTGGAATCCACCCATGGCCCGCACGTCATCCGTCACCCTGATGCCTGCGCCGTCGCCGTGGGTGACGGACACACCGTGGACAGATCGACCACCTCGTCCGGGGACGACCGGAAGCGACCGGACACAGCCCCGGAGGATGGGGTGACGGTCCCGGTCCCGGGTACTCAGCCCTTGGTGGCGACGATCTCGTCCGGCGTCGCGGGGAGGTCGACGGAGACCGGGTCCGTGCCTCCGGTCAGCACCACGGCGTGGAGTTTCCCTGCCGCGGGATCGGTGACGTAGGCGCGGTTTCCGGCGACGGCGAGCGCGGGGCGCGGTTCCTGCCACTCGTCCGGTTCCTCCCAGGGCTCGAGGACGTCGATGGTCCGGATCTCGCTGGCGGTACCGGGATCGATGAGGTGGAGCTTTCCGTCGGTCCCGAGAACGACCGCGTTGCCGTCGTCCGTCATGGCAAGTGAGCGGAAGGTGTAGGACGTCCCGAGGTCGACCAACCGGAGTTCACCGGTCTCGATGTCGATGATGCTGACCCGGGTGGGATGCTCACGGCGATCCTCCTCCGCCGCCTTCTGGTCGGATTTGTAGTCCCCGAGAACGAAGCGTGAGGTACCGTTTCCGACCTGGGTGGCGATCCGTCCGTAGGGATCGGGCGACGTTGCCTTGGTGACGCCGTCTCCACGGTGGATCAGCGCTCCGTCGGTGCAGCCGACCACGACGGCCCCGCCCCCGGCCTCAGCTGCCCCGTGTGCACCGGGACACTGTTCGAAACGCTTGAGCTCCGAACCGGACGCGTCGTATTCGGCGATGCCGATCCGTTCGGCATCGTCGTCCGCGATGGTGGCGACGTAGGTGCCGTCCTCGTTCCGGACCGCGATTCCGTGGTGCGGGGGCAACGTGAACTGCTCGGACACCGTCATGCCCCCCAGATCCACGTCGGTGACCGTTCCGGTCTTGTCGTCGAAGAGCACGGCGTGACCTTCTCCGCCGACGACATGTCCGGGCTTGACGGCGTCCACCGTGAACTGGAGCAGGGACGGGTCACCCGCGAAGTGGTGTGAGTGGTCACCGTGGCTCTGTGAGTAGGAGCCGATGTCGAGGACGCGGAATCCGCCGGGTGTGGAGACGAAGACGTGCCGGTCGTCACCGGCGCGGTTGAGCCGCAGGTATCCGTGCTCGGGCAGATCGGCGATGACCGCGGGCGCTGTTCCGGCCCCCGGATCCCCGGCGTCCAGGACGGTGATCCCGCCCTCATGGGCCACGGCGATCCTGGGCTGGGCACGGCGGGACTCGGCGAGCTCTCCCGCCTCTCCGTCGGATTCTCCGTCACGGTGTTCCGCGTTCGTCGTCGGCGGAGTCGTCTCACCGGAGAATGACGGGGTTTCCTCGGTGGAGGGGTCTGCGCCGCATGCCCCGAGCAGGAGCGCCGATGCGGCGAGAACCCCGATCAGGGTTCGGTTCTTGGTGGTGGATGTCATGGGGATAATTAAACGGTATTGATTTTCATTGTCAACTTCGGGTGGTTTTCCGGTACTCCCCCTCTCGAGTGTCGACCCGGACGCGGGACGCGTCTCCGCTCCCGGAGCCGGCGGGAAACCCGTGTAATCTTTCCCCGAACACCGCAGCCCGATCAGTCGGGAAGTTCGTACCGAAGGAAACCAGGAACCATGAGTCAGTCCCCATCACCAGCACGCACCCGTACGGGCATCGGCGAAATCCTGCTCAACGTGATCCGCGGCGGCCTCATCGCCCTGGCGGAACTCGTACCCGGAATATCGGGAGGGACCATCGCCCTCGTCGTCGGTGTCTACGAACGCGCCCTGGACGCGGGAAATGACCTCATCACGCTCGCGAAGTCCCTCGTCACCGACCGCCCCAACATCCGAAGGAACGCACGGGCGGTCGACTGGGGACTCATCCTCCCAGTCGGCGCTGGAATGCTCCTCACGGTATTCGCACTCGCCGGAGTCATGAAGAGTTTCGTCGAGAACCAACCTCAGCTCTCCCGGTCTCTGTTCCTCGGCATGGTCGCCGCCTCCATCATGGTTCCCCTCCAGATGGTGGACCGGACGGACCTGAGGAAGAGGAGTACTATCGCCGGGATTCTGTTCGCCGCCGCCACCGTCGGTACCTTCGTGCTCACCGGCTTCACTGCGGCCGAAAACACCTCGCCGGCACTGCCCCTCATCTTCGTCGCTGCGGCTTTCGCCGTCTGCGCCCTCGTCCTGCCGGGCGTCTCCGGCTCATTCCTCCTTCTGGCACTCGGGCTGTACGGTTTCGTCCTCGGCGCGGTGCATGATCGGGACCTCACGGTAATCGCGGTTTTCGTCGCGGGCGCCGGTACGGGAATCATCCTTTTCATCCGGCTGCTCGGGTACCTCATGCATCACCACCGCACGCTGACGCTGGTCACGATGGCGGGCCTGATGCTCGGGTCACTGCGAGCCCTCTGGCCGTGGCAGACCACGGACGCCGACCTCCTCGCCCCCGCCGGCAACGTCGGCCTGTCCGCCCTGTTCATCGTGATCGGCGCCGCGGCGGTCGTGGCCACGCTCTGGGCAGAGCGGATGACCCAGCATCGCAACCGCCAGGTGCAGGCACTCCGCAACCTCAACTGATCCGGAGACACCTGAGGAACACCGAGGACCGCAGCGACGCGCCGGGTAACTAAAGCAATTGTTAAGCTTGGGTTAGAATCGCTTCATGTTTTTCCACTTTCCCCGCACCGGCCGTACCGGGACCCGACTCGTCGCCACGCTGACGGCGTCGGTCCTGGCTCTCACAGCCTGCGTGACAAATGAAGAGACCGGCCACCCCGACGGGTGGGAGGAACTCGATATCGCCGCCGTCCCGGAGATCGCCGCCATGGTTCCCCCGGAGATCGCGGAGGACGGAAAGATCACGGTCGGAACGAACGTTCCCTACGCCCCCGCCGAGTTCAAGGACTCCGACGGCGAGATCATCGGATTCGACATCGACCTCGCCCGGGCCGTCGCACAGGTGATGGGACTCGAACTGGAGGTCGCGGAACAGGATTTCGCGCTCATCCTCCCATCGGTGAGCGCCGGCACGGTGGACTTCGGAGCGTCTAGCTTCACGGACAACGAGGAACGTCGACTGAGCTACGACTTCGTCGATTACCTCTACGCCGGTATCCAGTGGACCGCCCAGACCGGGAACCCCGTCGATCCGGACAACGCATGCGGAATGACGGTGTCCGTCCAACGCAACACCGTCAGCGAGACCGATGACATCAACCCCAAATCGGAGGCGTGCGTCGAAGCCGGGCTGGAGCCGATCACCAAACTCGCGTACGACTCCTCCGACGGAGCCGCCACGGCACTTGTCCTCGGGCGGGCGGACGCGATGTCGAGTGACTCACCGGTCGCCGCCTTCGCTGTCGCCCGTGCCGACGGGAAAATCGAGATCACCGGCGATCTCTTCGATGCGACCCCGTACGGCTGGCCGGTGCCGAAGCAGTCCCCGCTCGGTCCCGCTCTCGCGGCCGCACTCCAGCACCTGGTGGATACCGGGGACTATGAACGCATACTCGGCTTCTGGGGAATCGAGCATGGCCTCATCGAGACCGCCCAGATCAACGGTGAGCCGTACCGGCCCTGACCGGCGTTCCCCCTTCCCGAACTCGCCCGACATTCTCACAGACACAGAGGACATTCATGTCACACACCACCGCCACGGCGCCCAAACCCATCGAGGCGAAGCAACTGCGCCATCCGGGCCGCTGGATCGCCTCGGCCCTCCTGCTGCTCATCGCCGTCGGAGTGATCTACTCGGTCGCCACCAACGAGGCATTCTCCTGGGACGTCTACCGCAGCTACGTCTTCGACACCCGGATCCTCACCGCGGCCGGACGTACGATCCTCCTGACAATTCTCGCGATGATCATCGGTGTCGTCCTCGGTGCCATCATGGCGGTGCTCCGGATGTCGCCGAACCCGGTCATGCGGTCGGTGTCGTGGCTCTACCTCTGGATCTTCCGGGGCACCCCGGTATACGTGCAGCTCGTGTTCTGGGGTCTGCTATCGACCCTGTATCAGACCATCAACGTCGGTATCGCCGAGATCGACGTGCAGACACTCCTCCAGAACACTTTCTTCCTCGCAGCGCTCGGCCTCGGGCTCAACGAGTCCGCGTACATGGCGGAGATCGTGCGCGCTGGCATCCAGGCGGTACCGGAGGGACAGACCGAAGCGTCCAAGGCGCTAGGCATGAGCTGGTCGCAGACGATCCGACGCACGATCCTTCCCCAGGCCATGCGGATCATCATCCCCCCGACGGGCAACGAGCTGATCTCGATGCTCAAAACCACCTCCCTCGTGGTGGCGGTGCCCTACTCACTCGAGTTGTTTGGCCGTTCTATGGACATCGCGAACAGCCTCTTCCAGCCCGTCCCAATGCTGATGGTCGCCGCGACCTGGTATCTGGTGATCACCTCGGTGCTTATGGTCGGCCAATACTACCTGGAGCGCCATTTCGCCCGCGGTTCCTCCCGCGAACTGTCCTCCCGCCAGCTCGCCGCCCTCGCTGACGCTGAGGGCGTCCCGCCGAGTAATGTCTCCGTCTCCCCCACCACGAAGTAGGACAATTCACATGACTGACCTCATGATTGACGCACAGCAGGTGTGCAAGAGCTTCGGACAGCTCCAGGTGCTCAAGGGTATCGATCTCCAGGTGTCTCGGGGATCCGTCACCTGTCTGATCGGTCCCTCCGGCTCCGGTAAATCAACACTGCTGCGCTGTGTGAACCACCTCGAGAAATTCAATGCGGGACGCCTTTACGTCGATGGTGAACTGATCGGGTACCGCGAACGCGACGGTGTTCTCCACGAAATCTCCGAGAAAGAGGCCGCCCGCCAGCGTGCCGACATCGGGATGGTCTTCCAGAGCTTCAACCTCTTCCCCCATCGCACCGTCATCGAGAACATCATCGAGGCCCCGATCCAGGTCAAACGTGTCCCCGTAGACAAGGCCCGGAAGAAGGCCTTCGAACTGCTCGATCAGGTGGGTCTTGTCCACAAAGCCGACGCATACCCGGTCCAGCTGTCCGGTGGCCAGCAGCAGCGCGTTGCTATTGCTCGTGCGGTCGCGATGGACCCGAAGCTAATGCTCTTCGACGAGCCGACCTCCGCACTTGATCCCGAACTCGTCGGTGAGGTTCTCGGCGTGATGAAACAGCTCGCCGCCGCCGGTATGACCATGCTCGTGGTCACACACGAGATGGGGTTCGCCCGCGAGGTCGCAGACCAGGTCGCCTTCATGGACGCCGGTGTGGTCGTCGAGGCCGGACCGCCCTCCCAGGTGATCTCCGCGCCACAGCACGAACGCACCCAGGCGTTTCTCTCCTCAATACTCTGAGAGACGACTGCCGCTAGGTTCAGCGGCGGGGCAGGGCGTGGCGGCGGAGATGAGGAGATCACAGGAGGGCACCGTGTCCCCGGGTCCCCCGTCATCACCGCTCACGCTCACTGATCGTTGGAGACACGCGAACACAAGGGCACTAGTTTCCTCGTACCGGTTTGCCGCGGCGGCGCTTCCGGAGTCTCCTCCGACTCCCTGCAGGTTGACTGGTGTATCTCCGGGAACCAGGACAAAGAATTCGCGTTCGATCCGGCCCAGCTCCCGATCATCCGCGAGGTGTCTCTCCCGCGTCTCCTTCCAGATGGCATCGTCAGAATCGGACCCGATGTATCCAATGTGGAGCCGATCCGCATCAAACGGTATGAATCGCTCTGCGCGGAGCCGCCACGCACCTGCCTCCCGCAGCAGCGTCTTCACATGGTCCAGCTCGGTCCGGGTACAGAACAGACCGATCGTCATCACGTCGTGGTCTTGCGTTGCGCCATCGTTCCCGCACTTTACCCGTCTCGAGCCATCACAGTCAGTCGGGTATCAGGAGCCGAGCGAGACGACACCCTGAATGATCGCGGTGGTCCCACCGAGCCCGGCGACGGACAACGCGATCCGACGGGCGATCTCCCGAGGGATGGCCCGCGACAGCATGGTGCCGCCGAAGATCCCCACGAGCATACCGACAAAGGCCACCGGCCAGATCGCGAGCGGCACGGCGGTCACAGAACTGGCACCGAGGAGAATCTTCAGGATGAAGGACAGCCCACCCGAGATCACGAACAGCGGTTGCAGAGTCGCGGCGAGCATCTGGTGCTTCCAGCGCGCGGCCTGTGCGTATACGGTGATAGCGGGACCAGCGGCACCGGCGAGGGTATTCATGAACCCGCCGATGACACCGGCCGTGAACAGACTTCCGTTGCCAGAGACATGAGGAATGTGTCGCCGTCCTCCGAGGACCACCGCCAAGGCAATGAGGAGAAGTGCACCGACGATAATTTGCAGCGGTGCCGCGTTGATCGCACGGATGAGGAATACCCCGGGAAAAGCTCCCAAGAGAAGGGGGACGGCGAGGAGCTTGACCTTCCGCCAGTCCACATACTGCCGCACAGTCCAGGTGGTCAGCGCCGCGTTCACGGCTGCCAGGGCGTTGACCACCAGAACACCGTCTGCGGGGCCCAGCAGTATCGCCAGGACCGGGACGACGAGGAGTCCGAATCCCATACCTGATATGCGCTGCAGGCAGGACCCCAGGATGACGATGATCACCGTGATCGAGACGGTGGCTAGGACGCTCATGCGGGGAATCGTACAGCCGCAGCCGGAATTCACCGCGTCGACCCCAAACTAGGCAACTCCAGTCTCGCTTTCGCAGGCCCGCCGCTACTGGAGCCTGTGGAAATATAGACTTGATAGTCTGGCAAAGGGGTACAGCGGGGGTGAAATCGGGAGGTCGGTTGTCACTGCCCGTTCAGCCTCCGGAGCTCACAATGAACCGGCGGCACTGAACCGCAGGGTCAGCTGGGGTAGGACAGTTGGTGGCGGAACATTCTTCCCGACCCGCCGCTCGACCAGTCTCTTACATCCGAATGTTCGGTGAGTTCCGCGGAGGTCAGTGGCCTGTGTCTCCGCCGGAGAACTTCGCCCGGATCTCCCTGGCGACATTCGGCGGGAGGATCCCGGAGACATCACCACCGTGCCGGGCCACTTCCTTGCACAACGTGGAAGAGATGTACCCGTACTTGGGGTCCGTCAAGAGAAAGAACGTGTCCACTCCCGACAACCTCCTGTTGATTTGCGCCATCGGCAGCTCGTACTCGTAGTCAATCCCGGACCGGAGGCCCTTTACCAGGGCGGTCACACCGTTCTGCGTGGTGTAATCGACGAGGAGACCAGACCAGGTATCGACGGTGATTCCCGGTATCCCGGAGACTGCGGTCTCGATGAGCCGGACCCGTTCCTCCATGGTGAACAGGCCCTGCTTCTTCGGATTGACCGTGACCAATACCGTGACCTCACCGAACTGGTCGGCGGCCCGCTGGAATATATCGAGATGTCCCATGGTGACGGGATCGAAGGAACCCGGGCAGACGACCCTCATTGTCACTCCCCTGTCTCATCATCGGGTGAGCGCACACCAGTCACGTTTCCGGTGACATCCCCAACCAGATCGGCATGGAAGACCGCCATATCCATCCGCGCCCGACCGTAGGTGCGCTTCTTCAGTTTCTGGGTCGTCGGTACATAGCAGGCAGGCCAGGCCGTTTCCGGGGAGTCGATGTGCCGTTCGACGACAACGGCGGCGCCATCCGCGAGTGCGGGCATCAGGGCAGTCAGCATCTCCGCCACCGCCTCATCCGCAAGCTCGTAGGGTGGATCTGCGAGGACCATGTCGAAGTGTCCACGGGGTGCACCCGCGACGTAGACGGAGGCCTTCATCTCCGCGACGGTGACGTTCGGGTGTCCGACCACCGTGGCATTGTGGCGGATGGTGTCTGCGGCAACCCGGTTGTTCTCGACAAGCACGACTTCATCGGCGCCACGGGACGCTGCTTCGAGACCGAGCGCACCGGAGCCTGCGAACAGATCCAGGACCCGTCTACCGGCAAATCCGAAACGCACCTGCAGCGAGGAGAATAGTCCCTCCCGTGCCCGATCACTGGTGGGACGTGTTCCCACCGGCGGCACTTTGATCTTCCGACCCCGAGCCTCACCGGAAATGATGCGGGTCAGGCCCATGTCAGTTCTCCTCCAATTCAAGCAATTCAAGTAGCACGTCACCGCCGGTCACATCGGCGAAGTCGGGGAATCTCCGCGCACGGACTACTCCGGGACCCGGGGCGAGGACGGGGGCCTCAAGTTTGACCGTCTCGACGACGGCGACGGGGTACCCGGTGTCGACGTGTTCGCCGTCCGCGACCATGTAGCGGACTATTCCGGCGAACGGAGCACAGATTCTCATGGCTTTCAGCCTATCGCACCGACGGAATGGGGCGGGCACGTAACCGGAGGCTGCCGCACAGGGAAAACTAGCCCCTAATCGGGGGCGCTACACTTAGTAAATCCGCTGCGGACAGACCCCGGATAGAGCAGAATCGCAACCAGACGGTTCGTCGTCGGTCCCGTTACCATCAGACATATCCGCCGATCCGACTTCGGCGGGGGAGCCCGAGGAGAGACCATGTCCCCAGAACGACCACCAACCGATCCTTCCGATACCGCTAGCGGTCGCGGGCCCAGTCCCGTCGATCCGCAGTTCAGACCAGGGGCCCCATACCCCCGTATCCCGGGGTCGGCGTCTGACGGGGGGTTCGGCTGGTCCGGGCCGGGACCTTCCGGGGGTACTCCGCCGGGTCCGCCCCCGGGGTTCTTTCCATCGTCACCGGGGCAGGGCGCCCCCCAGGGGCCGCCGCCCGGGCCCCCTCCCCCCCATCCCCCCGGGTGGCAGGCAGGACAGTCCCCCGCTCCTCAACCCCGGGGAGACCAACGGAGGCACTCCGCAGAACAGGACAAGGAACGGAAACCGTTCCTCCGTAGGTTCGGGATGTTCTTCGCCGGTTTCGTGGCGGGCCTCATGACCTGGGCGGTGCTCCTCGGCATCTCCTCCTACATGGCCGCACGCGAGCTAGAGAATTCGCAGAAGATTCTGTATCTCGAGGACGGACCCAGCGTCGGGCCCGGGAAACAGAAGGTCGGCGTCACCACCGCATACAGCTGGTACTGGGCCCCTGGTGGTGACTCCTGCACCTGGCGCGTTCTTGACGGCCAGGGGCAGGTAATCGCCGAGAAGAGTAACTGGGTCAATCAGATGGTTGACCTCGGCGATCCAAAAGCCGTGGTCTTCGAGTCCCTGGGATGCGGCGATTGGCATCCCATCATGTATCCGTTGGAGGAGCTGCGGGGACCGGACGCGCCCCGGGTGGAACCGGTTCCGCAGGGACGTACCGAAGGAATCTCGCTCTAGAGCGAGACGGGAACCGGGGCGCTCATTAGGTGTCGGATGACGCTCCCGTCGTCATCGGCGTCCCGATGGTTTCCGGAGAGAGGTTCCCTCCGGTCGCACAACAGGTGGTAGTGATCATTCCCACAGAACACCACCACCCCCAGTCAACCTGCGAAAATACCCATCCTGCCAGTGTTTACCCGACACCGACAGCTATCCGGGGGACCTATTCACCCCCGTCTTCAGTGTTCTCTCCTGCACTCGAGTACCGACCCGGCGTAGCGTCAAAAATGATGACGCGATGAGCTCACCATGGAGCCTGATGCCCCCGTTTGATTCGGGGAATAGAAGGCCAGTCGAACGCGATGGGTTATTCGACCGCTGGACACCAGTCTGATGGAGCTTGTTTGCGTGAGTGAACCTGATTACCCGGATCCCCAGTTGATCCCCAGTCTTGGAAAGGTCTGAAGTAACCGTGACCACTTTCGCTCCAACCCCCACCGACACCGACTCTCCCTGGGAGGGGTTCGAGCCCGGCCCTTGGTGTGACCATATTGATGTCCGTGATTTCGTACAACGGAACTACTCTCCCTACACAGGTGATGCGGAATTCCTGTCCGGTCCGACCGCCAAGACCCTTCGGGTCTGGAACACTCTGGAAAAGAACTACCTGTCCGAGGAACGCCGACGCCGGGTGTACGACGTAGACACACAGACCCCAGCCGACATCGATGCATTCCCCGCCGGATACATTTCCGATGACGACAACGTCGTCGTCGGACTGCAGACGGACGTTCCACTCAAGCGAGCAATGATGCCCAACGGCGGTTGGCGAATGGTGGAGCAGGCCATCCGCGAGGCGGGCAAGGAACCCGACAAGCGCGTCAAAGAGATCTTCACCCGTTACCGTAAAACACACAATGACGCCGTCTTCGAAATCTACACTCCACGGATCCGCGCGGCCCGTTCGTCCCACATCGTGACCGGTCTCCCGGACGCCTATGGACGTGGCCGCATCATCGGTGACTACCGCCGCGTCGCTCTCTACGGCGTCGACCGCCTCATCGAGGACAAGGAGGCCGCCAAGCACGCGGTCGGTTCGAATCCGTTCAGCGAGCACTGGTGCCGCTACCGCGAGGAGCACTCCGAACAGATCAAAGCCCTGAAGAAGCTGAAGAAGATGGCCGCGGACTACGGGTTCGATATCTCCCGTCCGGCGACCACCGCGCAGGAGGCTGTGCAATGGACCTACTTCGGCTACCTCGCCTCGGTGAAGAGCCAGGACGGTGCGGCCATGTCCTTCGGTAGGCTCTCCCCGTTCTTCGACATCTACTTCGAACGTGACCTCGCCGCAGGCCGAATCACTGAGGAGGATGCCCAGGAGATCATCGACCAACTGGTCCTGAAGCTCCGGATCGTCCGGTTCCTGCGCACCATCGACTACGACCAGATCTTCTCCGGCGACCCCTACTGGGCCACCTGGTCAGATGCGGGCTTCGGCGAGGACGGACGCCCACTGGTCACAAAAACCGCGTTCCGTCTGCTGCAGACCCTGCGCAATCTCGGCCCGGCACCGGAGCCGAACATAACGGTGTTCTGGGATCCAGCACTACCCGAGGGATACAAGGAATTCTGCGCAGCGATCTCCATCGAAACCTCTTCGATCCAATACGAGTCCGACCAGCAGATCCGGTCACACTGGGGTGATGACGCCGCAATCGCCTGCTGCGTCTCCCCCATGACCGTCGGCAAGCAGATGCAGTTCTTCGGCGCGCGTGTCAACGCGGCCAAGGCCCTGCTCTACGCCATGAACGGCGGACGTGACGAGGTATCTGGAAAACAGATCGTCGAAGGGTTCACCCCCGTCGAGGGCGATGGCCCGCTCGATTTCGACGAGGTCTGGCGCAAGTACGAGGACATGCTGGACTGGGTGATCGGCACCTATGTCGAGGCCCTGAACATCATCCACTACTGCCACGACCGTTACGCCTACGAGGCGGTGGAGATGGCCCTCCACGATTCGGACATCCAGCGCACGATGGGCTGCGGCATTGCCGGCCTGTCTATCGTCGCGGACTCTCTCTCCGCGATCAGGTATGCGAAGGTCTACCCCGTCCGCGACGAGACCGGGTTGATCGTCGACTACCGCACCGAGGGCGACTTCCCCATCTACGGCAACGACGACGATCGGGCCGACGACATCGCGGCAACGATCGTGCACACCGTGATGGCGAAGATCAAGGAGATCCCGATGTACCGGGACGCCATCCCGACCCAGTCAGTGCTGACCATCACCTCGAACGTCGTCTACGGCAAGGCCACCGGGTCTTTCCCTTCAGGTCACAAGGCCGGTACACCGTTTGCCCCGGGCGCGAACCCCGAAAACGCACTCGACTCACACGGCATGGTCGCCTCGATGCTGTCGGTGGGCAAACTCGACTACAACGACGCCCTGGACGGCATTTCGCTGACCAACACCATCACCCCGTCCGGCCTCGGCCGAACCCCGGACGAGAGAATCCGCAACCTCGTGGGCGTTCTCGACGCCGGTTTCTACATCGACGAGACCGACTGACCCCCTCTCACCCGCCACAACTGTAAAGGAGCACCACAATCATGTCCTCTCTTTCCTTCGACGAGCGTCTCGCAGATATGAAGGCGAACCGCGCCGCCACCCACTCCGGCTCCGGTCTCTACCACGCGAACATCAACGTCCTCGACCGTTCGACTCTCGAAGACGCGGTAGAGAACCCCGAGAAGTACCCGAACTTGACAGTGCGGGTGTCGGGCTACGCCGTGAACTTCGTGAAACTGACGAAGGAGCAGCAGCTCGACGTCATCTCCCGTACGTTCCATGAGGGTGCCTGACACCGCCACCGGGATCATCACCCGCTAAGGAACGGAAGTACCGCAAAGGAGCTGCACCACCATGTCTGACGGCATCAACTCCCCCGTCATCATCGCCCCCTCAGAGGGACCGAAGGTGCGGGGAACCGCCGAGGGCATCGGTGGTGCTCACTCCGTACTCCCCGATGACGCCGAAGGCCGCAGAAAACTGTTAGCGGCCCGGCGTACCGGTGACATCGGCCTGGTCCACTCCTGGGAGCTGGTAACCGCTGTCGATGGTCCCGGAACCCGAATGACGCTGTTTCTCTCCGGATGTCCGTTGCGCTGCCAGTACTGCCACAATCCGGACACGATGGAGATGCGAACCGGAACCCTGGAAACCGCGGACGACATTATTGCCAAGGTGAAGCGCTACCGGGGAGTTTTTCGCGCGTCCGGAGGTGGACTCACCATTTCAGGCGGCGAACCGCTGTTCCAGATCGCGTTCGCGCGGCGCGTGTTCACCGCCATCCACGACGCCGGGATCCATGTCGCTGTGGACACGTCCGGGTACCTCGGTTCCCGGTTGACGGATGTTGACCTGGATTCGATCGACCTTTTTCTCCTCGACGTGAAATCCGGCGATCCGGACACGTATCGTCTTGTGACCGGCCGCGAACTGCAGCCGACCATCGACTTCGGTGATCGCCTCGCGGCACACAGAAAGAAGATCTGGATTCGGTTCGTTCTCGTCCCCGGCCTCACTGACGACCCCGACAACGTGGGCAAAGTATGCGACATCGTCTCACGGTGGAAGGAATCCATCGAGCGGATCGAGGTCCTGCCCTTCCACAACATGGGCCGGGACAAATGGCACGAACTGGGCATGCACTACACCCTGGAGGACACCAAGCCGCCCTCCCCGGAGGCGACCGAGGCCGTACGGGACCGTTTCCGCGCACTCGGATTCACCGTCCACTAGATGTTCCCGTTCACCTGGGCATCCCGGGCACACGACACCAGTCCCTCCCTCTCAGGCACAGTCAGGCGCCCCATTCCGCCGGCGATCCTCATGGGCTGAGGGCCACCCTGAGCACACCTCATGCAGGATCCACCCACTGTCTCCCGTTGGTTACGGCCGACCCGCCGGGCTGGAGAGACCGCTCCCTCGTCCGGCGAAACAGGTGGTTGCGGGGATAACGTCCCCACGTACCCGCACTGGGACCGGGACGGACACTGTCGCTTCGTCGTGGTCGGCATCGCGACGGTACAGGGTCGCCGCGATGCCGCAGTGGTCGTCTACCCAGCGCCAGTGCACCTCCCACGACGACGGGTGCGATGACTCCACAGCGCAGGCGACCAAACCGCGGACACACTGCGTTCATCCGGACGATCTTTCCCCGGTGCGCCTCATCGACTCAGGCCTTGTCGATGAATTCCTGTTCCTCAAGCTCGACGTCGCTGACCAACTGTTCCGCGAGAACGCGGTTCCTGGTCACGAGCTCCGTCGCGTCGCGCGATGCCCGCTCGATCATCTGGGCATCGTCGATGAGGTCGAGCAGCCTGACGTGGCGCCGTCCACCGGACTGTGCGGTCCCCAGGACGTCCCCCTCCTGCCGCGAGCGCAGATCCAGCTCCGCGAGCCGGAAACCATCCGTCGTCGCGGCGATCGCACTGATCCTCGCGAAGGAATCAGAGTCCTCGGGTTGGTCGGTGTGGAGAAGGCAGAGTGAGGCGTGTCCGCCGCGGCCCACCCGCCCGCGGAGCTGGTGCAGTTGGCTGACACCGAAATTGTCGGATTCTCGGATGTACATCACCGTGGCGTTGGGCACGTCGATGCCGACCTCGATGACGGTCGTGGACACGAGGACGTCGATCCCGCCTGCGGCGAAGTCGGACATCACCCGGTCCTTGTCATCTGGATGCATCCTGCCGTGGAGCAGCCCCACGGTGAGCTCGGGGAAGATCTGTTCGCGGAGGGTCTCGAAGGTCTCGATGACCCCACCCTCTCCGTCGATGCGCGGGCACACGACGAACGCCTGATGACCCGCCGCCGCCTCCTCGCGGATCCGCTCCCACGCCCGGCGGACCCAGGCGGGCTTAGAGCCGGGCACGACGGAACTGCTGATCGGGCGCCGACCGCCGGGTAGTTCGCGAAGCGTGGAGACCCGGAGATCACCGAACGCCGTCATCGCGATGGTGCGGGGAATCGGGGTCGCCGTCATCACCAGCAGGTGGGGTGTCATGCCGTCACGTCCGGCGCTGCGCAGCCGGTCGCGCTGTTCGACACCGAAGCGGTGCTGCTCGTCGACGACGACCAACCCGAGATCAAAGAACTCGACGCCGTCCTGGATCAGGGCATGCGTTCCGACAACGATGTCGGTCTGCCCGGAGACGGTGTCTAGCAGCGCCTGTCGACGGCGTGCGACGGTCATCGATCCGGTCAGCACCGTCACGGTCGCGGGCACACCGGCCGCCATGAGGGTCGCCGTGATGCTGCGGGCATGCTGGACGGCGAGTACCTCGGTCGGGGCGAGCAGCGCGCACTGCCTGCCGGAGTCGACGACCTGGAGCATCGCCAGCAGCGCGACGATCGTCTTACCGGAACCAACCTCTCCTTGCAGGAGCCTGCTCATCGGTACCGGGGCAGCGAGTTCACCGGTGATATCGGCGCCCACCGCCTCCTGGCCCGCGGTAAGCGGGAACGGTAGGTTGGCGAGCATCATCGCCTTCTGCCCGGCTCGGATCTCGGGGCAGGCGGGTGCGACACGGGCGGCGGCATCCGCGCGCCGCAGGGCCATGACGAGCGCCAGCGACAGTGCCTCGTTGTATTTCAGACGCTCGATGAACGGCTCCGGCCCCCGGGTGTCAGGCTGGTGGATTCCACGGATTGCCTCGTCGAAACCGACCATACCGGCGGGCACCACGTCAAGCGGTTCGGGTATCTCTGGTGTCTGTCTGAGCACGGCGTTCACCGCACCGAGCAATGCCCAACTGGTTACCCCCTTCTTACCCGGATAGACCGCGAGGTACTCGAGCTGGGAGAGCAGCTCCTCGAGTTCCTCCGGGGAGCCGAAATCACCGAGGGTGCGCAGCGAACCAGTCGCGAACTGTCTCCGCCCGGGTTCGGGCAGGATGACGTACGCGGGGTGGGAGATCTCCGCCTGTCCCCGGTAGATCCGGAGTTTTCCGGAGAACATCGCCCGGACACCAGTCTTGAGCTGTCTCGCCGGGAGTTTCGCCTGGAAGAAGGTGGCTGAGAGGGTGTTCGCGCCGTCACTGATCGTGATGCGGTGCATCTGCTTTCCAGTGGACGTGTACCCGGTCGTGGCCGAGATCACGGTACCGACACAGGTGACAGTATCGCCCGGCGCCGCGGCATCGACGTTGACTCCGGCGCCGTGGTGTGACCAGGCGCGCGGAAAGTGCAGGAGGAGTTCGTCGACGGTGGTGTATCCGAATGCCTTCTTGAGTGCGGCGGCGTTCTTCTTCGGGATCAGATCGTCGATTCTCCGGGGGTCGAGCCAACCGAGCATGGCCGCTACTCCACCCCGACCTCAGCAAGATGCGCGAGTCCCTCGGCCGGGTAGACCATCACTTCGACGTCGGCACCGCCCTCGACGGAGCGGTTGGAACCGGGCAGGTGATCAGTGAACCGGGCAAGGTCGAGCTCCGCGGCGGCTTCATCGGTGAGGAGCAGCGTAACCAGTTCACCTCCCCGCCCCAGGAGCCGGGAGCAGGTCTGTTCAAGTGCGGTCTGCAGGTCGTCGGCGACGAAGAGAACCCCTGTCCCGCTCGTGACGAGGATATCTCCACGGGAACATGGGCCGGCGAGGGTGAGTGCGGCTTTCTCGGCGCGCTGCAGCACCGCGGTGCGCATCGAACCGGCAGCCTCCGCCATGGCATAGGAATCCACCGCGACGGGCTGATCCGGATCGTGAACCGCCAAGGCTGCGATGCCGCTGACCAGCCGCGCGGTGGGGAGGATGGTCATGGTGCGTTCCGCCGCGTGCGCGGCGAGCTCCGCCGAGACCAGCTCCCTACGTGTGAGCAGACCGTTCGGAAGCAGAATGACCTCACCGATGCCGCGAATGCGCAGTTCGGCGAGGATTCTGGAGACCGTGTCGGTGGTTGCCGCATCGTCGTCACCAGGCGAGGCCGGGGTAATGACTATCGCGCCGGCCTGGCGGTAGAGCTCCGCAAGCGGTCCGTCCGGAGCGACCGCCACGACGGCGCGGTGACGCGTCTCAACCTGCGGTCTCTCCGGCAGCACCTCGAGGCGGAGGTCACTCACCTGACCGGACCGGTAGAGTTCCTCGATCACGGGACCCGGAGTACTACTGTGGATGTGGACGGTGGCGGCACGGACGGGGCCATCGGGATCTGTGTCGGCCGGCGCGAGAATGAGACTGTCACCCCTGTCCGCGAGGGAATCGCGGAGTGACCCGATGGTTGTTTCACCGCTCAACCGGATGAAGCACATGATCTCGAGTTCGCGGCACCTGCCGTGTCCGGCGTCGCAGACCGTGTTGTCCTCCACCACCGTGTGAGATCCAGGTTTCCCGAAGGAATCGACTACCCCGTCACCCCGGGAGACACCCTCGATTTCGTCGAGAAGTGACTGGAGCAGTACAACGAGACCTGCCCCGCCTGCATCCACGACCCCTGCGGACCGGAGGACCTCAAGCTGGGAAGGTGTTTTCATCAGGGCAGTGCGGGCGGCCCCGACGGCAGCGACCGCCGTATCCCGGAGGCCTCCTCCGGCCTGGCCCGCGGCGACGGCGGTGGCCCTGAGAACGGTGACGACGGTTCCCTCGACGGGTTCGGTAATGGCGCGGTCGACGAGTCGCACGGCGATGGCCAGGGAGTTCTTCAGGACCTCGCCGTCGATGCTTCCGCTGGCGGCTGCCTGTGCGATGCCGCTGAGGACCTGGCTGAGTACCACGCCTGAATTCCCCCTGGCACCACGCACAGAACCAGCGGCGAGTGCGGCCGCGACGGCGTGTGCGCTCTCTTTCTCCCCGTCATCGAGTCGGACGGCTTCCGCGAGCGCCGCCTCCATGGTGTAGGTCATGTTCGATCCCGTATCCGCGTCCGGAACGGGAAAGACATTCAGCCCGTTGATCTCCTCCCTGCGGGTGGAGAGAGCGTCCACCGCCCGTTCCGCCCAGGAGAGGAGGGCGGTTCCGTCGAGGGATACGTCAGAGGCCATGGTCGACAAGTCTACAGTCGCCAATCCACGGGCTGCGCCCCCTGGGTCGTGAGGATCTCGTTGGCCCGGCTGAACGGTCGCGATCCGAAGAATCCCCGATGTGCGGAGAGCGGGGACGGGTGCGGGGAACAGATGCACGGGGTGTCGCCGAGAAACCGCTGCGTGTTCTGCGCATCCCGGCCCCACAGGATGGCGACGAGTGGGCGGTTCCGGTTGGCGAGAGCAGTAATCGCCGCCTCGGTGATCTCCTCCCAGCCCTTACCTCGATGGGATGCGGCAGCCCGGGGCCGGACCGTCAACACCCGGTTGAACAGAGCAACGCCCTGCTTCGACCACGGGGTGAGATCGCCGTCGGTGGGCATCGGGAGACCGAGATCCTCGGAGTATTCCCGGAAGATGTTGGCCAGTGACTTCGGCAGCGGACGAACCCCAGGCTGGGTGGAAAAGGACAACCCCATCGCATGCCCCGGTGTCGGATACGGATCCTGCCCCACGATGAGCACCTTGACCTCATCGAAGGGGTAGGTGAACGCCCTCAGCACATCGGTTCCGGCGGGGAGGTAACCGCGGCCCGCCGCGTTCTCCGCACGGAGGAAGTCACCCATCCGGTGGATGGCTGGGGTGACCGGTTCCAGGATGCGGGCCCAGCCTTCCTCCACGGGGAGGGGCCCGGTGTGGTCGGCCGACGTCTGCACGGGGTTCTCGGTGTCATTCATGGCGTCTCCGAGTCTAGGGTGTCGCCCCCGGCACGGGGAAACTATCCCAGCCGACGCTGTGTGCCGGGGCCACGGAATCGATGGTGACTGGGGTGTCTGTCCCGGCGCAGTGTCGGTGGACCGCACCGATCACGCGGAATCCGCTGGGAGCGTCCTTCGAGGTCGTGCCAATGAGGGTGTGGTCCTCTCCACCGGTGAGGACCCAGGTCCAGGGGTCCTCACCCAGTAGCTTCCCGGCAGCGGTGAGGAGTTCATCGGGCGCGATGGCGAGCCCAGCGAGGTCGATACCGACTTCGCTGCGGCGGGCCAGGGTACCGAGGTCGGTGATGAGTCCGTCCGAGTTGTCCGTCATCGACGATGCCCCCGCGGCCCTCGCGATCACCCCCCTGCCGGGGTCAGGTACGGGGGCGAGGTGTGCGTTGACGAGCTCTGAGAACTCTCCGGGGACTCCTTCCCTGCCGTACCTCTGCAGGAGCGCGAGACCGGCTGCGGAGTATCCGATGTGTCCCGCTGCGACTACAGCCTGGCCGGGGCGCGCGGCGTCCAGGGTGAGGGCGGCCAGGCTCCCACCGAGATGTCCGATGGCGCTGACACTCACCACGAGGTGTTCACCGCCGGTGAGGTCCCCGCCTGCGAGATCCGCGCTATACACGGAGACACGTTCCCCGACGCCGCGAGCGAGGTCAGTGATGAAGTCGAGGGGGGTGTGTCCCGGGGCGGAGAGCGCGAGGACGACGGCGACGGGCCGGGCACCCATCGCCTCAATGTCAGCGAAGTTCTGCACGACAGCTTTGTGCCCGATCTCCGTGGCACGGGACCAATCGAGGCGGAAGTGCCGTCCCTCGACAAGCATGTCCGTCGTGACCACGGTCCGGGTGTTGGGGTTCGGCAACGGCAGCACCGCCGCATCGTCGCCATTGCGCTGGGACGGTACCGCATCCAGTATCGCCCGGATCGTGGCTCGCTCTCCAACCTCGGAGAGGGGCGGACCGGTGTAGCAGGTGGGATATACGGTGGACACGGGGCCAATCACTCTTTTTCGGTGGTGGGGTACGGGCAGAGGTGCACATTACCCGACGACTAGGATGGGGTCCCATGACCACCGAGCAGTCCACTCCATTTAACCGCGTTCCGTTGTACATCGCTCTCGGGCTCTCCGTGGCGCTGGTGATCGCGACCCTCATCGGCGCGAAGATCGTCTACCGGAAAGCTGCGCTGCAACCTGTATCGATGTCCACGATCGACTCCCCGGATGCGGATTCGCCGCAGTGCGCAACGTTCCTCGCTACGCTTCCCGATGAGCTCACCGGGCATCCCCGGGCGGAGCTCACCGACCCAGCCCCGGCGGGAGCAGCGGCGTGGCGCTCCAATTCCGTCAGTCGGATCACCCTGCGGTGCGGTGTCTCCCTTCCACTGCAGTACACGACGCTGTCCGACACAATCGATGTCAACGGTGTCGACTGGGTCCAGGTGAATGACGCGACCACGGACTCCAGCCTGAGGACGTGGTTCGCCGTCAACCGCTCCCCGGTGGTCGCGGTGACCGCCGATGACCGGGCCCTGGATGGGACTGGGTCCCCGGTGGAGGAACTGTCCGAAGCGCTCGGAACCCTGGACCGGACGGATCCCACCCCAGCCCCGGCACCGCTCACGGAGCTCGCGCAGGGAGACTCCGATCAGGGGTGCGACAAGCTGCTCCCCGCGCTACCGGAAAAGCTCGGCGGAGACACGGGCTACACTCGCGTCGACGGAGACCGGATCAGCGCCGCCGGCCTACCTCCGGGATCGGCCGGGTGGACAGCACCGGGGGCGGAACCCGTGGTTCTTCGGTGCGGGGTCGCCGACGCACCGTCCTATGAGCCGGGTGTCCAGGTTCAGCAGGTCAACGACATCGCCTGGTACCGAGACACCACGCTCGCCAACGGCACCACGGCCGGGACCTGGTATGCCCTCGGCCGGGCCACGAACGTCGCGGTCTCGATGCCGCAGGCGGCCGGCAACACGGCGATCGTCGGTCTCGGCGATGCGATCTCCCGGAACATCCCCGGGTCGCCCGGTGCGCGGTAGCGTCGGCTCCGTCCGTTTCGCTCACCTCAGCCAGTCCCAGGAAGGGCAACCATGACCATCCACCACAGCGGGAGGCCGGACATCCCCGGTTTCGACCGCGTCGCCGGCGTTCACTCCGGCGCCGACTGGTGCAGGTTCGTCGATTCGGATGATCCCACTGTGGAACCCGCGTACCTCTCCGACGGGGACGGTGCCTTCCTCATCGCGCACCACTGCCCCGCGAATCCCCCGCCGCACTACCCCGGCGGCTTGGTCCTCGGTGGCCTCTCAGGCCGGATCTCACGACTCCTCCTCGATTACGGTGCCTCGGAGTTCCAGCTGCCTGCCCTCGTCGACGCGACGGTCGACCTGTTTCCGCCTTCCCGGGGTGGCTGGGCGTGGCCTTTTCTCAGCGGCGATGATTCCAGACGCCTGATCCGCGCGTTCGGATTCAGTGCCTCCCATCTGCGACTCGCCGGCGCAGATTGCACGGTCCATGTCCCTGAGGGCGGAATCGAGGCGCACATCGCCGGGTCTCTCCAGTCCCGCGAACATCGCAACGACGTCCGCGCCGAGCTCGCCTCCTTCGCCCGGGGACCAGTGCGAATCACGGCGACCGCCGCCGCGGCCGTCGACTGCCCCGCCCCCGACAGACTGGGGCACCTGCTCGGAACGGTGGAACGGGCCCACGGGCACCCCGTCACAGATGCCCGAGCCATCGACCTACTGGAACGCCGGAACCGGTTCCTGGCGGACTCGTCGACCGTGTTCACAGCGACGGACACCACCGGGGCGATCGTCGGCTTCAGTGTGCTCCGGCAGGTCGGTGATGAGGCCACCATCGACATGGTCGGACTGTGTGATCCGTCACTTGAGGCCGTGACGGGGCCGCTCTACGCGCACCTCGCCATCTGGGAGCCGTTGGCGTGGTGCGCCGAACCGAACCGTGGCGTCGTGACGCTGCACCTCGGGATGCAGGCGTTCGAGGCGAAGACCAGACGCGGCGCCGCGATGCGGTCCCTGTGGACCGTCACCGCGCCCCCGCGGAAAGACTAACCGGGGCTGTCAGCGCAGCGCGCGGGCGACGAGAATATCCAGCAGCTCGCCGTAGGCGACCCCAGACGCAGCCAGCACCTGCGGGTACATGGAGATCTGGGTGAATCCGGGCAGCGTGTTCACCTCGTTGATCACTGGTCCGTCTGGGGTGGCGAAGAAATCGACCCGGGCGAGACCATCCGCGTTCACGGCACGAAACGCTGCGACGGCCATCCGTCGGATCTCCTCAGTCGTCACCTCGTCGAGTGGCGCCGGGATCTGCGGGGTGACCGCATCGTCGAGGTACTTCGTGTCGAAGCCGTAGAATCCCTCGTCTCCTGATTCGGTCCCCTGGAGCTGTGCCGGGACCGAGGCGAGCAGCCGACCGTCCGGGTATTGCAGGACACCGACCTCGACCTCGGGGCCGGAGATCTGGGATTCGACGATGACCTTGTCGTCCTCGGAGAACGCGGTGTCGAGGGCGGCGGGGAAATCCTCCCAGGCGGTCACTCGGGACACCCCGATGGAGGATCCTCCCTGCGCGGGTTTCACGAAGACGGGCAGACCCAGGCGTTCGCGCTCGGCGGAGTCGAGGTCCCTGTGCTCCCGGAGGATGATCTCCGGGGCGACCGCGAGACCAGCCGCCGCGAGCAGCTTCTTCGTGTACTCCTTGTCCATGCAGCACGCTGACGCCAGGACGCCGCAGCCCACGTACGGCACCCCGGAGAGCTCGAACATCCCCTGGACGGTTCCGTCCTCGCCGAACCGGCCGTGCAGTGCCGGGAAGATCGCGTCCACCTCGGCGTGCACCTGTCCGGCACGGTCCCCGTCCAGCACGATGAGCCTTCCCCGGGAGTCCGGGTCGAGGGAGAGCTGGAGGCGCTCACGGAGCCGCACCTCCGGCAGGGTGCGTCCGGAAATGGTGAGCGCCCGGGGATCGGGTTCGCCGACGGTCCACACTCCCTCGCGGGTTATTCCGACCGGCACGATCTCGTAGCGTTCCGGATCGAGGTGGGACATGATCGCGCCGCCGGTCACGCATGACACGGAGTGCTCGGAGCTGCGGCCCCCGTAGACGACCGCGACGCGGATGCGGCGATCGGATCCGGGGGTGCCCCCTGCTGGGGCGGTACTGGGTTCAACGGGTGAAGTCACGACCGTCATCGTACCGAGCGCCCCTGCCCTGTGTCCTGTTCCGCCCTATTCCGCCTTCTTCGAACGTCCCATCAGCGCGCGGATCATGGTGTCCACGTCCATTCCGCCGTGACACACCCCGACGACCGCCTGGGTGATCGGCATCTCGACACCATGTTCCTGGGCGAGCTGCCAGACAGACTGTGACGAAATCACACCCTCCGCGACCTGGCCGTGGGTCGCTCGGGCCGCGTCCTCGAGGGAATCCCCGCGTCCGAGGCACTTTCCGAAGGAACGATTCCGGGACAGCGGCGAGGAACAGGTCGCGATGAGATCGCCGATACCGGCGAGCCCCGAGAAGGTGCGGGCGTCCGCGCCGAGGGCCTCCCCGAGTCGGGAGATCTCCGCGAGTCCCCGGGTCATTAGGGAGGCGAGCGAATTCTCCCCCAGTCCCTTCCCGGTCGCCATCCCGCAGGCCAGCGCGATGACGTTCTTGCACGCGCCGCCGATCTCACAGCCGATCACGTCGTCGTTGGTGTACGGGCGGAAATACGGTGCCGCGAGTGCCGCCTGAACCGCTTTCGCCCTCTTCTCGTCGGTGCACGCTATGACCGTCGCCGCAGGCTGTTCGAGGGCGATCTCGCGGGCGAGGTTCGGCCCGGACAGAACGGCGATACGGTCCGGGGCGACACCGGCGACCTCGGCGATCACCTCCGTCATCCGGAGGTGCGTGCCCCGCTCGATGCCCTTGGCCAGGCTCAGGAGGGTGGCGTCCTCCGGAATGAGTTCCCGCCATTCGGAAAGATTCTCCCGGAGCGTCTGGCTCGGGACCGCTAGCACAACGATGTCAGCGTCCTGCAGTGCCTTGGCAGGCTCGGACGTCGCCCAGATCTCCCTCGGCAGGACGAGCCCCGGGAGGTAATCGGTGTTCTCTCGGCTGATCTGGATGGTACGGGCGACCTCGCTGCGGCGGGCCCAGAGTGTGACGGCACTCCCGGCGTCCGCGAAGACCTTGGCGAGGGTGGTGCCCCAGGAACCGGCGCCCATGACTGCGACTCTGACCATGATCGTTCTCCTCGTCCTCGGTGTCCGGTGCGGCGAACCCCTCCGCCGACGGTTCCCAGAAAACCCTCACCCGATTCTAACGCGTACGATCCGGTCCTCCACCCTGGGGACATCCGGGAATCCGCAAGCGGCCGACCCGTGGTTTTTGCGTTGCAGCAGGCATCTGACTCGACTCAGCTTCGCGTGACACCTTTCATATTGAACCGGTAACCAGTGGGAGAAGATTTTGCCGGAGCGAACTGTGTTCCCTAAGACAATAACGGCTGTCTGTAATGTTAATCACGTTTGCCAGCATGTATTTTAGTTGTTTATTAGGCTCCAAAAAGTGAAGGGGCCAAGCCTCTCCAAACTCTAAACATCCCGGCCCGGTCTAAGGCTTATCCGGCCTGAGGATTAGATACGAAGACAAGTCGTGTAACCGGAGAAACCTTCAATGAAACGTACTCTAGGATTAACTGTCTCACTCGCATTGCTTCTTTTGGGATCACCGACCGCCGTCGCTAACCAGCCAGAAGATTTGCAGGAACTGTCGAGAATCTCGCCAAAAAACCAAGACCCATTTCCAACAGAACGGCCCCTTGGTGCACAGCGCCTTGAAGACAGGCTGAGCGCTATCAAACCCCTTTACACTGACCGGGAAGTGGCCGAGTTGACTGTTTTTGGCTTTGGCAGAGCGGCTGAAATGAATCCTGAGCTTGCCCGCTTGTTCCAGACGAATAATCCTCAACAGGTTCACCCTACTGAAGAGCAAGTTACGTTTGTTTACGACAAACTGCTCGAAAAAATCCCGGATTACCATGATGAAGTTTCGCTCAAACTGCAGAGCGGAGACCCGTATCTTACGCAGCAAGCAATTGTGACCACTGCACAGGCTCTTCGTGAGATCGAGAGGGAATACAGCCACACACCAGGAGAAAACCAATATACACCGTACGGCTGACATGATACTCACGCCTATGTTGAACTCAATGGTGCTGCTGTTTTAAATGCTGCGGTATACGCAAATGTGGCTGTAGCGACTGAGGTAGCCTTCGTTCTTTACATTGTACCCGGAGCTATCAGCTATCAGTTCCCCATGATGGCAAATACGCTGGACGGCGACCTTTTCATTGCTCAACTTTGTGAACAATTCAGAAAGTGATATCAGGTAGCAGATGACTAAGAAATTCTCATTTGTTCTCGCATTTGCTGTTTTTCTGACGTTTAATCTAGCGGGCTTATTTGCAGGTATACCCACTAACGCTGCAGCTTCACGGCAACAGGACAGTCTGCACCGGTTTTTGTACACCTTCGCTCCGCAAAACTGGGCATACTTTACCAAAGATCCTGAATCATCGGAACTGATTGTTGTCGACGGCGATTCTCTTCAAAGCCTGATGCGAACCCCTCAAAACCGTCCGTCAAATTATTTTGGTATATCTCGGAATCAACGCGCTCAAGGCCCTGAGGTTGCTATGCTTGTCTCAGAGATACCAGACGACAAATGGAGGGACTGCGTCGATAATTTCTCGTCGTGCCTCAAAGATGCGCAAAAAATAACTCCTGAAGAAATTAGGAACACCTCATCACTGCAAACAATATGTGGAGACGTGATAATCACCTTGAGTCATATCACCCCTTGGTCTTATCGATCACTAACTACAGATGAACACAGGATCGAAAAGGCCGCAAAGGTACGAGTGATATGTGATGACTGATCAAAATGTGCCAATAATCAAAGAAGAATCATCGGCAAAACTCAACGCTATAATTGGATCTGCGAATATTCAATCTAAGTTCATTTCAATTGGCAGAGCAATCATCGCTGTCGCACAATTGAGCTTCATTCTCTTCACCTCGCAAGAGGCGCGATTTGCGGAGGTTGGTCCGCAACCGTTCGGACCGCGATGTCAAAGTTGGAGTCAGGCCGGTCTGTACTGCGTGGTTGGTAAGGAGCATTTGACCCTGGCTGACGTGGTGATTGCGTTTGGGCTGATCCTGGTTATAATTGGATTCTACCCGCGTTGGACCGGAATCCTACATCTCTACATTACCTACACAATATCGACTGCAGTCACTCTTCCAGACGGCGGAGAATCTGTAGCGCTTATTTTTATTGGCCTTCTTGCGGTTGTGAGCTTGAGTGATAACAGGCGTAATTGCTACCTCACAAACCTTGATGTCGATCGTATTCCGGAACCCTTACAGGGAGTCAGTCAGGCCGCGATCATTTTTGGGCGAGTTCAGTTGTGTTATCTTTACGCTGATGCTGCGATTGCCAAGCTCGGCGTTGCCGGTTGGACAAATGGAACCGCTCTCTACTATATCGAGAAGAATGCTTTATTTGGTGATTGGTTCCAGGTTCTCGAGAGATCTGAAATTTTCGAGCATGGCTGGCTTTTAGCAGCGGCTACATGGATGCCTATAGCACTGGTATTGTTGATTGCGATTAATGTTATCGGCACCGCTAATATGCGGCGATTTGCATTCACCTTAGTTGTTATCCTGCACGGCGGTATTATATTTAATATGGGTCTTGTTAGTTTTGCCCTTATTATGATTGGCTGCTGCCTATCTATAATTACACCGCCTAATCGCTACACATATATTTCTGTTCTCTCCACATCAACAGATTCCGCTGACGTGGATGATTTCGTGGCGGTCAAGGCCGACATTCGTCCGCACCGTTTCGTTTCCCTTTTCAGATTCCACCAGGCGTTTACTCGTCCTGTGGTGTGCTGCGGGGGGGTGTCCACACAAGGCCGTTGGGGAGGTGATCTCGCTCTTGTGAAGATCGGTGAACCAGTAGCAGTACGGATGCGCTACAAGCTGACGAACAAGCTACTGAGCCACAGTCCAGAGGTAGTGGTTCACGATAGGAGAGATATGATCTCAGCCCGCCTGGGCCTGCTGAACGGGTCCCCGTTCAAAGTTGAGGTCATCCCTGGTGGCAGCTCGGATCCCGGGTAGTTCTCAACCTACCGATTGCCTGGCGGGAGACCACTGCAGCAAACACTTCGCCGCTTGGTTGAGCCCGGAAATCTTATTCTCGCGTCCAAGGAAGAGGGGCTGAAGTCGCCATTCGAACAGTCGTGGGGACGGAAACATCCTCTCGATCGTTTAGTCTTGCCGTGTCGCTCAAGATAACTGCTTTCGTCGGTGTCCTCCCGGTGGATAGAGGCCCATAAGCTTGAGTGACCCCGGCACTACGTTGGATGTAAATGTATCTGCTGTCCCATCTACTACGTATAGTAGGTGGGACTTTTATTTCTTTACTGACCCAGATGCACACGAAAAGAGCCCGGACCACAGTAAACGGTGTGGGCCGAGCGGGTTTACTGGGACTTTCCTGTTGCAAGAGGGGATCGCCTGTGATGGCGATTTACTGGGTGGTTTCTGCCTTTCTACGTGCCGTTTTCTTCCAGTAAACGTGGTTACATCACCCCGGTTTCGCCCACACGACACTCCAGGATGGACAATGATGAGGACAGCACCCCCGTAAAACCAGCCAAGGAGAGTGGAAGCCAGATGGCAAAGAAATCGAGCGAATCCGACAAGGACCGCAGTAATGCGCTGAATGTGACGGGGCGTTATCAGTCCATTCCCGCCCACCCCGCCGACGAGTTCCGTAGGTGTACTCTCGCGGCCGGCGCCGTGCTGTGGCGCGGCGAGCTCACCGATCCGGAGAGCGTCGAGGTAGCGGTCATCCACCGTCCGCGCTACAACGACTGGTCCCTGGCCAAGGGAAAGGTGGATCCCGGCGAGTCCCTGCCTCAGACCGCCGCCCGCGAGATCTTCGAGGAGACTGGCTACGAGGTCCGCCTGGGCAAGTTGCTCGGCCGCGTGACGTACCCGGTGGCTGACCGCACCAAGGTCGTCTACTACTTCACGGGAAAGGTGCTCGGTGGTGAGTTCACCACCAACGATGAGGTCGATGAGATCCGCTGGCTGCCGATAACGCAGGCCCACGGCCTGCTGAGCTACGACGTCGACCGGCAGGTCCTGGACAAGGCGGCCAAGCGGCTGGCGGTCCCGGTGGACACCCGTCTTCTTCTGGTTCGGCACGCACACGCCTTCGCGCGCCGCACCTGGTCCGGCAACGATGACGTCCGCCCACTGGACAAGAAGGGCCGCCGCCAGGCGACTGCTCTGACGGAATTACTCGCCCCCTACCGGCCCGACCGCATCTACTCGGCTAAACCTGACCGCTGCGTCGCCACGGCAGAGCCCCTCGCCGCGCACCTCGGCCTCGACATCGAGTCCGACGTGCTGCTGGGTGATGAGGGGTGGACCACCGCGATGAAGGACTCGAAGAAACGCTTCCGGGAGATCATCTCCGGTGGTGGAACCCCGGTGGTGATTTCCCAGGGACTCACGATTCCTGATGTCGTCGCGTGGCTGTCCGCCGAGGGGCGACTGCCCTTGCAGGAACCGGAGGCGAAGAAGGCCTCGGTGTGGGTTCTCACCTTCACCACCGACGGCGAGCTCACCGGGGCGGACTACCTCGTGAGCCCCCTGCCCGTGAAATAGCGTGCGTTTCCCGCCGCGGGGCAGCTGATTGGCCACCATCGGCAGCTCCCCGCTACACAGTTCACAAGGAGACCCCATGGATATCGGCCTCAAGATCAAACAGTCACTCGCCTCGTATTTCGGGGTGCTCCATCCCGGGATCGATCGTCCGACGCGACTGACCGGAACGACACTGGCAGCTATCGTGTTCTTCGTCGCCAGCACCCTCTACGGCGTCTGGATCTCCACCCCGGAGCAGCATCGCGTCGAGGTGATCCAGTGTATCGTCATCGTCGTTCTGATCGTTGGCATCCAGCGCTTCGCGCAGGCAATGGACGACGACGATTTCACGTACCTCTGAGCGGCGGGTCCGCGGTGCACCCCCAGGTCACGCCCGGCGGGTCACCGGTTTGAACGCCGGCCGCGCGGCTTCGAAGCGGCTGATCGCCGGCTCGTCCCGCAGTGTCAGTCCGATGTCGTCCAGGCCCTCGAGCAACCGCCAGCGGGTGTAGTCGTCGACGGTGAAGGGCAGGACGTGGGATCCGGCTTTCACGGTGCGTTCGACGAGATCCACGGTGAGTTCCATGCCTGGATCGGCGTCCATCAGTTTCCACAGGAGATCGATGTCGGTCTGTTGCATCTGCGCGGCGAGCAGCCCGGACTTGCCGGCGTTTCCCCGGAAGATGTCGGCGAAGCGCGAGGAGAACACGACCCGGAACCCGTAGTCGATGAGCGCCCACACGGCGTGTTCTCGGGAGGAACCGGTCCCGAAGTCGGAGCCCGCGACGAGAATCGATCCGTTGCGGAACGCATTGTGGTTGAGCACGAACTCGGGGTCTTTCCGCCAGCCTTCGAACAGCGCGTCCTCGAATCCGGTGCGGGTGACGCGTTTCAGGTAGACGGCGGGCAGGATCTGGTCCGTGTCCACGTTTGAACGCTTTAGTGGAACTCCGACACCTGTAAATTCAGTGAACTTCTCCATTTTCTCTCCTGCGTCACTCAGGCACTCGCGAGTGCGGGCACGGGCTCGAGGTCGGACGGCGCGGCAAGATGCCCCGACACGGCGGTAGCTGCGGCGACCTGCGGGGATACGAGGTGAGTTCGCCCACCAGGCCCCTGTCTGCCTTCAAAGTTCCGGTTCGATGTCGACGCCGCCCGTTCGCCCGGCTGGAGTTTATCCGGGTTCATCGCCAGGCACATGGAACAGCCGGGTTGGCGCCAGTCGGCTCCCGCAGCGCGGATAATCGCGTCAAGTCCCTCAGCCTCGGCCTGCGCCCGCACCGCAGCGGAACCGGGGACGACGAGCATGCGTACCCCGTCGGCGATACGACGACCGTTGAGAACTGCGGCGACCGCCCGCATGTCCTCGATCCGGCCATTGGTGCACGAGCCGACGAACACGGTGTCGACGGAGATCTCGCGGAGCGGGGTTCCCGGAACAAGATCCATGTAGGTTAGGGCTTTCTCAGCCGCTGCACGGTCCGTCTCGTCGGTGAAATCCTCCGGGTACGGAATAGACCCATCGAGAGGTAGCCCCTGGCCGGGGTTGGTACCCCAGGTGACGTAAGGGGTCAACGCAGAGCCGTCGATCTCGACGACGGTGTCGAACTCGGCGCCGTCGTCGGTGCGGAGACTGCGCCAGTACTCGACGGCGGCGTCCCAGTCCGCACCGGTCGGGGCGTGCCGTCGGCCCTTCAGGTACTCGAAGGTGACGTCGTCAGGGGCGATCATGCCCGCCCGGGCACCGGCTTCGATAGACATGTTGCACACCGTCATGCGGGCCTCCATCGAGAGTTTCCCGATGGCTTCTCCGCGGTACTCGATGATGTGTCCCTGCCCGCCGCCGGTACCGATCTGCGCGATGATCGCGAGGATGAGGTCCTTGGCGGTGACGTCGTCCCGCAGGGTCCCCGAAACGTTGACCGCCATGGTCTTGAACGGTCGCAGCGAGAGCGTCTGCGTCGCCATGACGTGCTCGACCTCCGAGGTCCCGATCCCGAAGGCGATGGCCCCGAATGCGCCGTGCGTCGCGGTGTGGCTGTCACCGCAGACGACCGTCATTCCCGGCTGGGTGAGCCCCAGCTGCGGACCGGCGACGTGGACGATGCCCTGTTCCGCGGTTCCCATCGGGAAGATCGGGACGTCGAACTCCTCGCAGTTCCTCCGCAGGGTGTCCACCTGGGTACGGGAGATGAGGTCCTCGATCTCGATGACCGCGCCGGTGGTGATCCCGGAGGTGGGGACATTGTGATCCTCGGTGGCCAGGGTGAGATCCGGTCTACGAAGCCGACGTCCAGCGAGCCTTAGCCCATCGAACGCCTGCGGGGACGTCACCTCGTGCAGCAAATGCAGATCAATGTAGACCAAGTCGGGGTCCTCCCCGTCTCCTTTGGCCACGATATGGTCCGCCCAGACCTTCTCCGCGAGGGTGCGGGGTCCGTCTGCTGCGACACCGGTGGCGGCACCATCTTTCGGACCGCTCATGTCGGAGCACCTCCATGTGTGGATCAACTGTGGGAACGCACGGGAGAAGGCGCCACGCAACGCCCTCGCTTTCTCACAGCATGAGATGTTAGTATCAGAATATGGGACAGTATAGCTCACCGGACGCCACCGAAGGAAGCGGGATCAAGGTCCTCGACCGCGCCGTACTCATCCTCTCCACGGTCGCCGAACACCCCCGCTCACTGGCGGAACTCTGTGAGGCGACCGGGCTCCCCCGGGCCACCGCACACCGACTCGCCACCGCCCTCGAGGTGCACAACATGCTGACCCGTACCGGCGACGGTCGATGGTGTATCGGGCGGACACTCACGACACTCGGGGCGAACGCCTCCGACAAGCTCATCGACGCAGCACGCCATGTGATGAGCGCACTCATGGACACCACCGGCGAATCCGTACAGCTCTACCGGCTGACGGGAACGACCCGGACATGCATCGCATCCCTGGAGCCACCGTCGGGCCTACAGAACACCGTCCCCGTCGGATCCCGAATGTCCCTCACCGCTGGCTCCGCGGCACGAGTGTTCATGGCTTATGCCTCCCCGCAGCTCCGGGGCGTCATCTTGCCCGACGCCGCCTTCACCACCGACGATCTCGAGCGGGTCCGCCGTCTCGGGTACGCGGAATCAGTCAGCGAGCGTGAGGCGGGCCTCGCCTCGCTCAGCGCACCAGTGTTTGAAGACGCCGCCATGGTCGCGGCACTGTCGATCTCCGGCCCGGCGGAACGGCTACGCCCACACCCCGGCCAGAAGTGGGGCGTGGAACTGGGCAGGGCGGCGCGGGAACTGTCGGCAATGCTATAAACCATTGAAAACACAGTAAAACGCCCGGACCATGACCGGTCCGGGCGTTTTAGTGTTGTACCCCGTACGGGATTTGAACCCGTGTTACCGCCGTGAGAGGGCGGCGTCCTAGGCCCCTAGACGAACGGGGCATGCCTTGTGGACTCGAACTACTCTATGCGACCACTTAAGGAGTGACAAATCGCCTGTACAGGAAGCATTTTCCACACCCAACGACACCCCACAACCCAAACCACCGCCACGACCACCAGCACCAACCGGACTCGCAGAAGCACATGTTTTGCACAATCAAGATGTGATTGCTAAATTATGTTCACAATTCTATTAGGGTCAACTCACACAAGGAGCCTGATGACCGTCTCCGCCCACGCATCCCCGCCATCGACCATTCTCGACGTCCGCGACCTGCACTGCGACCGCGGTGGCACCGAGATACTCAAGGGGGTCGATCTGACCATCCCCGCCGGCGGAATCCTCGCTGTCCTCGGCGCGAACGGGGCCGGTAAGACCACACTGATCAACGTCCTGAGCACCCTGATCCCGTTTACCTCCGGATCGGTGACCGTCGCCGGCCACGACCTGGAATCCGACCCGACCGGGGTCCGCAACGCCATCTCGCTCACCGGCCAGTTCGCCGCGGTTGACCACGACCTGACAGGAACGGAGAACCTCGCCTTTTTCGGGCGCCTCTCCGGACTGTCCGGGCGATCGGCACGTGAGCGAGCGGTGGAACTACTGGATGAATTCAACCTCGCCGATGCAGCGGACAAGCGTCTGTCGGACTATTCCGGGGGTATGCGCCGCCGACTCGACATCGCCGCGTCACTCGTCATCCCACCTGCCCTGCTGTTCCTGGATGAGCCGTCCACGGGGCTAGACCCGGAGTCGCGAGAGTCGCTGTGGAACCAGATCCTCGACCTCCGCGACCACGGGATGTCAATCCTCCTGACAACCCAGTATCTGGATGAGGCCGACCGGCTCGCGGACCGGGTGGCAGTCCTCAGGGACGGACGGATCATCGCCGTGGACACGCCGCACAACCTCAAAGCCGCGTACGGCCGCCACCGGTGTTCGGTGTCCTTCCCGGATCACGCCTCGGCAGTCACCGCCGGTGAACTCCTTACGGCTCGTGGATACACCACCCAGGACAATGACCTCGTGGTGGGCGACACCGGCGTTGTCGAGCTTCTCGTCCGTTCCGGTTTCACCGAGCTCAACCCCCTCCTGCAGGCGATCGACTCAGCGGGCCTCACCATCACCGACGTGGGTATGACGCCACCTTCCCTCGACGACGTCTACTTCGCGCTCGCCCGCGACGGGGTACAGGCTTCACAGGGGTCGGACGGGGACGGCGACCGATGAATACACTCACGGCCCTGTGGACGAGGGGTATCCTGCGGTTTCTCCGCAACCGCGCGGCGATGATCTCGGCGCTGTTCATCCCCGGTATCTTTCTTACCTGCTTCTACAGCGTCTTCTCCGACGCGACGTCGATATTCGGTATCGACTACGCGACGTTCCTGTATCCGGCGGCGATGATGCAGGTGATCGTCTTCGCAGCCGGCGGTTCCGCCCTCGACGTCGCACTGGACCGGGAGAACGGAATCCACTCGCGCCTGGCGACGATGTCCGTCAGCCCGGGCCAGATCGTCACGGGACGCCTGCTGAGCGATGTCACCCGTGTCATCATCTCCGGGGGCGTGGCCACCCTCATCGCGTTTCTACTCGGGGCACGCATCCACGACGGAGCGTGGCGGATCGGAGCGGTTCTCCTCGTATTTCTTCTGCTCACCCTGACATTCTGCGCAGGTTTCTGTGGGCTCAGTCTCCTCGGCCGGAAGCCGACGTCCACGGCGATGTTGATCCAGTCCCTGGTCATGCCCTTCATCCTCTTCTCCACGGCGTTCATTCCCGCCGAGGCGATGTCCTCAACCGTCCGACCGATCATCACCCACATGCCGCTGTCACCGATCCTCGACACCGTCCGCGCGGTCATGACCGGGTCTGAGTTAACCCGAGGAACAACCATTGAGGCCGCAATCTGGCTGATCATCCTCACGGTTCTCGCCGTCCTCGGTTTCTCCGCCGCATTCTCCAGGGAGCACAAGTGACCCAGTCCATCCTCTCCCCCGCTGCCACTCACGCCCGACGACTCTTCCTCGGTTGGCGGCGTAACCCGTCCGCCGTTATCAACACCCTCGGGACCCCGATACTGATGACGCTGATCACCCGGGCCATGTTCGGTGATCTCATCCGGGCCGTCCATCCGAAGGGTGAGCTCGACCTCCTGCCGCTGACCGTCATGATGATCTTCGCGGTGGAATTCATGCTCACTATCTCGACGTCGGCGGAGATGATCCGGGAGAAACGCCTCGGCCTGACCGCACGGTTCGCCACCACCCCGGCGGGGATCCGCTCGTACATCGCCGGAAACCTGCTCTTCACCCTGTTCCGGATGATCCTCGGCGGCCTACTCGTCGTCGCGGTCGCCGTCCCCTGTGGACTTCGGATACACACGATCACCGCCGGGGTGTGGCTGGCGTCGTTCATCGTCTTCGCCGGACTCACTGCCGGAGCGCTGTCTGTACTGATCGGATCCGCGTTCACGACTCCGGAATCAGCGATGGTGATCGCGCCGTTGGTGATGATTCTCCAGTTCTTCAACGAGGGTCTGATGCCCGCGGATAGGTTCGTCGCCACGGTCCAACCCCTGGCGGTGAATTCCCCGGTGAGCCATGCGGTACGAACGGCGACCGGGCTGAACGACGGTACCGGCGTCGGGGATTCGCTCACCTTCAGTCTCATCTGGTTTGGCGGACTTCTTCTGGTGTTCGCCTGGGGGGCCCTGCGGGCATCCCGGCGGAGTCTCTGACAGCAGATCCCCCGGCCAAACGTGGTGGCGACCTGATCCCTCCGGGTGACCCCGGTGGTAGCCTCGGCACCATGTTCAGCTACCCCTTCGAACATTTCCTCTGGATCACGTTCATCTTCGCGGCCGTCCCGTCGGCCGTGTGGGGCGGGATTCTCGCGGTCCTCGCCTGGCGGTTCCCAGATGACCGTTCCGCGTCCGGACCGGGGTTGTGGCTGACCGGGCTCATCGGGTTCGTCTTCGGCGTTCTGGCGGCCGTCGGCTGGTTGAGCTGGTCGGCGGACGACCACGGAGGAATCACGGCCCCCGGGTTCCCGCCGCCGACCAACTTCCCCTCCTGGCAGATCGCGGCCTGCGCCCTCACGGTCGGTATTTTCTGGTTCCTGGCGGCCCGGTTGTCCTCATGGCGGAAGCTCGGCGGGTTCAGCGCCGCGATCGGGGTGACCGCAGGGCTTGTCACCGCGTTCTGCATAGCGGCCGCGACGGACACCACGGGCCAATCGGGGGTCGGTGCCCTGTTCCTCGGCGCCGGCGCCAGTGTCTCACTGGCGTTCTGCGCCGGCATCCGGGCAACTTTTCTGGGCAGGTCGCGGGATACCTCAGCGTAGCGTTAGATTTACCGGATCAGCGTAGTTCGACGATCTTCTCCGGGTCGCCGAGGCGGTCCCCGAGCCCCACGAGCACGAGGAACACCGCCCCGAGGAGACACGACAGGCCGACCCACACTCGGTGGTACCTCGGTCCGCAGAGCCCGGCGAACCATGCGCCGAGAAACGCGCCCAGCGTGTTGAACAGGATGTCGGTGACGTCGGAGTGCCCGAGCGCGAAAACGTACTGAAGTATCTCGATGCACAGGCTCACCGCCGCCCCCACGAGGGACACCCTGCGGAGCGGGTTCGACCCCGATCCGACGATGATGTATAGCAGCACGCCGAGGGGAACAAAGAATGCGACGTTTCCCACCCCGTCGAACAACGGCGCGAACCAGCTCGATCCCCGGAACGCCTCCGCGAAGGGCACGAGTTCCAGGGACCGGGTGCGTTGATTCTCTGGGCGCCACAGGTGACCGATGACGAAGAACGCCTTGAGCATGGTCAGTGCGATCATCACCCCGCCGTAGACGAACAACGCTCCGAACGCCGCCCGCCGACGTACTGCGACCATGTTTCGGTTCTCCTCTTTCGACCCCTGGACGGTTGAGGGCCCAGCATAGCAACACGGGAACGATCTGCCCGGCGCAGACGGCAGGGAACCGACAGTGAAAAACCGGTGGACGCCCCACGAGGGGACGGCCCACCGGCCTCAGAAAACCTGCACTACCACGTGCGGCGAATCACGATCACATAGCGAGCTTGGGCCACTCTTCAGCGGTGATGCGGGTGATGACCTCGAAGCTGTCACCCTCCGGCTTCACGATGTAGGCGGTACCCTGCGGCTCCGGGTAGATACCCGTCGCGGCGTCGAAGACATCGTCGTGGCCGACGATGACGTTGTTCTTACCGTCCTCGGGCATCGTCTCGAGGAACGGAGTGATGTTGTTCTTCATCGTCTCGATCTGCGCGTCGGTGTATTCCTCGGCAGGCTCGAAGTTCAGCTTCGCGGTCTTCTCGTAACGACCGAATGCCAGATCAGCGGTATTGTACGCGCGGCAGTACTCACTGGTGATGACGTCGCCGACCGGGATCTCGAGCTTCTTGAAAGCCTCGCCGATCTCCTTAGCCTGCTTCTTGCCCAGGTCATCGAGCTGACGCTGCGTGGAGCAGTCATCGAGCTTCATGTTCGGATCAGCCTGGTCGGCGTAGTCCTTGGCGGTGTGGCCGTGACGGATGAAGATGACGTAGCCGCCCTTCTTCAGGTCCTTGACGACCTCTTCAGCGGAAACCACGTTCTCGAACTTGGCCTCCTCCTCTGCATCGTCGTCGCTCTCGGCTTCGGTGCTGGTAGCCGTCGAGGATTCCTCGGTGGCTTCCTTTGCAGCGGAGGAAACGGACGAGGTGACTTCCTCGGCCTTCTCTTCGGCCTTGTCTGAGCTACAGCCCGACAGGGAACCAGCGACGACCATGATGCTCGCGGTCGTGATGAGGCTGAGACGACGGATCTTAGAAATCTTCATACTTTAGTGCTCCTTTATTTAGTGAATGCTCATTAAGCATAACCTATACTATTGGTTTATGCACAGATAGCGGTGAGGGCTCAGTGTCCACCCGTCCCCGGGAGGCGGAATCGGGGACCTTCGGAGGCGGCCCATCGCCGGACATGTTCCAAGCAGAAACCGCCCCCCATCAGCGATGATGCTACATCATCCGGAAATTAACCACGCCCGGGCATTTTCCAGGCGATCCAGAAGAAGAGATGTGCATCACTTCTCGGCATCCGGCGTCGCCACGCCACGGATTGGACAGCGAACAGCGTAGTGTCTGCGGACCGGATTCAACCTGCGAAAGAGACCCGACGTCCGCCACTATCGAGACGTCCGGATAACCGATCCGGCGAACCAGATGAAGTACCCCGCAACGATGACGAGCACTGCTCCTGCCAGGACTGGCATCCCCCAGAAAGCCACCACTGGTTCCGACAACGCATCACCGGCCGCCCCGCGACATTCATGACGAGGTCACTGCGCCCCTGCGCCCGGACCCGCGTATCAGCGGCGACGACGTCGACGAGCAGCGCGGATGAGCCGATGAGGGCGGCAGACCAACCGAGTCCCAGCAACGTGAGGGCCACGACGACGGCTGCTGCCGCCCCATCGCCGACCACCAGAATCCCACAACACACGAGAATCATGCCGTAGCCCACCGCGATGGTCCGCAAGCGGCCGATGCGATCAGCGGCAAGACCGAACACAGGGGCCAGTGCGTACATACCGGCGACGTGGAGACTGATGGTGACTCCAATCAGGGTGAGCGTCACGCCGTGCCGGTGCACGTGTACGGCGGTGATCGACATGATAGCCACCATCACGAAGTGAACCACCGCGATCGTGAAGACGACTCCGACCGGCCCGGGCCACGATCTGCTCGGTGCGGTCGCGGCACCCGGTGGTTCCTCACCTCCGGCACGCCGTACACAGGCCGGATCCGGACGCAGCGCAGCCTGCAATACGGCCACGGCCAACAGTTGTGCAGTGATGGTGATGAGGTAGGCCCCGGAGTGCGGAGCCACGCCCAGCCAGGCTCCCAGAACCTCACTGGTTTCGAAGAGCTTCGGACCTGCCACGGCACCGATGGTCGTGACCCATACAACCAAGGAGAGGTCCCGTCCCCGGGTGGATGCGGAAACGGACACATCCGTCGCGGCAAATCGGCTCTGTAAATTGACAGCGGATGCGGCACCCAGGAGGACGAAGCCTGCGATCAGCAAGGGCAACGAGGAGATCTGGGCTGCGCCCATCGCACAGCCCGCACACGTCGCGCCAAGGAGAAGTCCGACGCTCAGCGATGTACGCCGCCCACGGGACACCACGAGCCATCCCAGCGGAACAGCGAACCCGGCGGCCCCGAGAGTAGTGCAGGTCGCGGCTATCCCGCCCACGCCGTCCCGGCCTTGTCCGCAGCAAGCAGGCTCCCCATCGAATAGGCGATCCCGTTCGCGAGTCCGGCCATGACCTGGGCCCCATCAGTGCCCCGAGGACCCTGCGCCGGTACCGGGGACTGATGTCGATCATCGATTCTCCACGCACGATAACCAGGTTCTCACACTGCTGCGTCCCGATGCACCGCCCCACCCCGGCGCCGATCCCACGCATGCAGTAAAACATGCGAAGACCCCCACAGCGACGTAACTGTCGACTGTGAGGGTCTTTTCTGCTCGTACCCCGTACGGGATTTGAACCCGTGCTACCGCCGTGAGAGGGCGGCGTCCTAGGCCGCTAGACGAACGGGGCATAAAGGACGCGGATTGTATCCGCTGCTGGCCTACCAGGACTCGAACCTAGAACGACGGTACCAGAAACCGCTGTGTTGCCAATTACACCATAGGCCATCGTTTCACGCGCAGATCAGGCGATTCTCACCGCTTCGCCGCGCTGTGCAACGAAGAACACTATAACCTCATTGCCCGATCACGGACAAATCAGCAGGTGGACCAACACTCAAGGCGGTGACGCACCTGCTGATCATCGTTGGACTCACTGTGCGGACGGAGCCACCGGGGTGATCTCACGAGCCGCGCGTAGCCGCGCCAGGGTCGAGTCCTTGCCGAGAAGCTCCATCGACTCGAACAGCGGCGGGGAGACCTGACGCCCAGACACCGCGACACGAAGCGGGGTGAACGCTTTGCGTGGCTTAAGCTCGAGCTCTTCGATCAGGGCCTTTTGCAGTGCCTCCTCGATGGCCGGGGTCGTCCAATCCTCGACGGCGTCGAGGGCACTGATGGCGGCGTCGAGCGGAGCGACCGCATCATCCTTGAGGTTCTTCCGCGCGGCCTTCTCGTCCAGCTCAAGGTCGTCGTCGGAGACGACGAGGAACTCGAGCAGGTCCCAGGCGTCGCCGAGGGTTTTGATGCGGGTCTGCACCTGCTCGGCGGCGAAGGCGAACTTGTCCGCCGGGTAGTCGGCCGGGAATCCCTTGTACTTCTCCAGGTAACTGCGCAGCCGGTCCTGGAAGTCCTCCGGATCGAGCAGCCGGATGTGGTCGGCGTTGATGGCCTCCAGCTTCTTCTGGTCGAATCGGGCCGGGTTGGCGAGGACGTCGGTGACATCGAAGTTGGCGATGAGATCATCAACACCAAAGATGTCCCGGTCCTTGGACAGCGACCATCCGAGCAGAGCGAGGTAGTTGAGCATCCCCTCGGGGATGATGCCAGCATCCCGGTGGTTGAAGAGGTTGGACTGCGGATCGCGCTTGGACAGCTTCTTGTTGCCCTCCCCCATCACGAAGGGTAGATGGCCGAACTCGGGCGTCCGTTCGGCGATACCGATGCGCTCGAGTGCCGCGTAGAGGGCTAGCTGGCGCGGCGTGGAGGGCAGCAGGTCCTCGCCGCGCAGGACGTGGGTGATCCCCATGAGCGCGTCATCGACGGGGTTGACCAGCGTGTAGAGCGGTGCTCCGTTGGATCGGGCGACGACGAAGTCCGGCTGGGTCGTACCCTTGAACTCAATCTCGCCGCGCACGAGATCGTTCCAGGACCAGTCCTGATCAGGCATCCGCAGCCGCCAGACGGGCTTGCGGCCCTCGGCCTCGAACGCCGCGATCTGCTCCTCGGTGAGGTCCCGGTCGTAGTTGTCGTAGCCGAGCTTCGGGTCGCGGCCCGCTGCGCGGTGACGCTCCTCGACCTCCTCAGCGGTCGAGTACGCCGGGTATATCTCACCGGCCTCCTTCAGCTTCTCCAGGACATCGAGGTAGATGTCCATCCGTCGGCTCTGCCGGTAGGGCTCGTGTGGACCGCCGACGACGACCCCCTCATCCCACCCGAGTCCGAGCCATTCGAGGGAGTCGATGATCGCTTGGTACGACTCCTCCGAATCGCGGGCGGCATCGGTGTCCTCGATGCGAAAGATCAGCTTCCCACCGGTGTGTCGGGCGTGCGCCCAGTTGAACAGGGCGGTGCGGACCATACCGACGTGCGGGGTTCCGGTGGGCGATGGGCAGAAGCGAACGCGAACATCAGACATGGTTCCCCATGGTAGTCCAGAGGCGTCCGGGCTCCCCGGTAGACTGTCTCTCCATGCCCAACTCCCGTCCGGTGACCGCCCCAGACTTTCTCCTCTCCCGAGCCCACGGCTCGGTGCGCACCCAGGGCAGCCGCGACACCTTCGATGATCCGTGGGATGCCGTCTCCGCGCTCCGCGCCGGCCGCCACGACATGATCGTCGGTGCCCTCCCCTTCGACCCCGAGGCACTGTGCGCGCTGACAGTGCCCGAGTCGATCATCCGTTCGGACTCACCGCTGGAACCGCACGCCCACTACCGTTTCGGTCCGGGCAGTCAGCTGAACGCGCATCTAGCCGGGGTCGATCCAGACGAGAAGACTCATCTCTCTCGTGTCTCCGCCGCCGTCCGCACCATCACCCGCACCCCGCTGCAGAAGGTGGTTCTTGCGCGCGCGGTCGACATCGCTTTCGATCCACCGGTCGATCCGCTTCTGGTAGCGGCGAGACTCATCGACCATTCCGCGAACCGGGACGGGTTCATCGCCGATCTCTCACCGGCCGGCGGCCGATTCACCGGCCGGTTGCTCGTCGGTTCCTCACCGGAGGTACTCGTCCGCAAGCACGGGTCCACGGTGAGCGCCTATCCCCTGGCGGGTTCCGCGGCGCGACTCGCGGACCGGGACCGGGATTGTCTCGTGGGCCAACAACTCCGGACCTCCACTAAAGACCTCGCGGAGCACCGCTTCGTCGTTGATGCGCTCGCCGCGGCGTTGTCTCCCCTGTGTTCTTCGCTTGATGTTCCGATTCACCCGGAACTGACCCGCACGAATGAGATGTGGCACCTAGCGACGCCGATAAGCGGGAGACTGAAAGACAAGCGGACGACGGCACTCGAACTCGCTCTGGCCGTGCATCCGACGCCTGCCGTCTGCGGAACCCCCACTGAAGCAGCTCAAGCTGTGATCAGTGCGGCGGAGTCTGATCGGGGTTTCTACGCCGGGGCCGTCGGATGGTGTGATTCGACGGGAGACGGCGAATACATGGTCGCCATCAGGTGCGCCGAAGTCTCTGCGGATGGGATGACTGCCCGTACCTGGGCCGGCGGTGGAATCATCGGCGACTCCGATCCGCAGGCGGAACTCGAGGAGACCACGGCGAAACTGCGGACTGTGCTCCACGCCCTCGGGATCAGTTGAGCTTCCGACGGGCCCTGAGCACCTGGTCGGGGTTGTTCGCGTGCATGCTACCTCCGGGGACCGTGCCGGATTCCTCGATGGTGAAGCAGCAGTCCGCCAAAAGCTCCGCTATCTCCAACGGACGAATCAGGTCCGACACATTGACGCCCAACCGGGCGGCTTGCTTCGAGGCGTCGGTATGGTGCACCACGATCAGGGAGCCTCCCGGAGCGACGAGCGCGAGCAAATCATCGAGATCCCCGGTCCCCCGCCGCAGCGGCACATAGAAACAGGTCACCAGGTCAAACACCCGTCCGGTCACCGCCCGCAAACCACCGGTGATCACCTCGATGTCCACCCCGGCGGATGCTGCCGCCGCTGCGGCTCTGCGGGTAGCGGTGGCGACGATGTCGACCCCCGTGACCCGCCATCCATTCTCCGCTAACCACACACAGTCCGCACCCTCACCACAGCCCACGTCGAGAGCGGTTCCGGGGTGCAGGCCAGCAGCGAGATGGGTCAAGGCATAGTTCGGACGGCCACTCCAACGCCGGGCACGGCCAACGTAGAGATGTTCCTCACCGGAGGCGGCATTGGGATGATCTGCCATCGTGATCCTCTCAGCTCGTCGCGGGCAGTGCCCGCCGTAGGCGAACAACAGGAATGTACACGGCGGTGGCTACCACGGCGTCGATGACGTTGGCGATGAAACGGCTCAGGGAATCGTCGATGAACCCGGACCAGGTCACCGCAGTGAGCACCAGCATCACGAGGGTGACCAGGACAGGTATCCGCAGACCACGGTGCGGAAAGTGCATCTCCACGCAGATCCCGGAGAACACCGCCGCGACGACCGCCAGCACCAGCAACGCAAGATGTATACCGGAGAACGACGGCGTGCTATCGGGACTGAAGAAAGGCCCGAAGGCTCCCGCGTACCAGAAGATCGGGGCGAGGCTGATCACGAGCACCTGCCAGCTCGACATCTGGAGCCCCGGGAAGAATCGACGTCGGGTATCGGTCATGATTTCAAGATTAATCCGTCAGGACGGCCCCCGCCCACTGGACGGGGCTGAGCGGATGGCGATCAGGCGCGTTCGACGGGGTTGCCGAGTCGACCGATGCCGGGAATTTCGATCTCGATGAAGTCACCCGGCTCCATCGGCGCTGTACCGGCCGGCGAGCCGGTGCAGATCACGTCGCCGGGCAGCAGCGTGATGGACGCGGTGATGAACTCGATGATCTCCCCGATGTTCATGATCATCTGGTTGGAGTTGGAGTCCTGCTTGGTCTCCGTCGAACCGTCACGGGTGAGGTGCGCCTTGATCGGCAGGTTGGTGGTGTCGATGGAGTCGAGGTCCGTCTCCATCCAGGGGCCGAGCGGGCAGAAGGTGTCGATGCCCTTGGCACGGGCCCACTGTCCGTCAGCGAACTGGAGGTCGCGGGAGGACACGTCGTTGACGATGGTGAATCCGCGGATCACGGACTTCCAGTCGGCAGCCTTGATGTTCTTGCAGGGCTTGCCGACGACGAGGGCGAGTTCGCCCTCGAATTCCACGTTGGTGGCGAACTCGGGGATCCGGATGGCCGCGCCCGGCCCGATCACCGCGGTGTTCGGCTTGATGAACAGGGTCGGCGGCAGTGATTCCGCGGACTTCTTGAACACCTCGGCGACGTGGTCGGCGTAGTTGCGGCCGATGGCCACGACCTTCGACGGGAGCGAGGGGGCCAGCAGACGAACCTCCTTCAGGGGCCACTGGCGGCCGGTAAAGGAGGGCTCGGTGAATGGGGTGCCCTCGATCTCACGGCACACCGTTGCATCGCCGTCGCCCTCCACGACCGCGAAGCACAGACCATCAGGGGTGGCAATTCGTCCAAAACGCATGCGGACGATTCTAGCGTCACGGACAACGGGGGGAGACATCGGGGCCGCACCTGTGCTGTCCGCGGTTCCCCGGGCCCGCGACAACGGATCACCGCACCCGTGACATATGACAGTGTCCGTACGGTGCGACGTACCGTTTAGTGGGTGCATGCACGCTACGGATCCGTGCACCCCCAGACTGTCCCCCACCCACCGGAGGCCACCCCCGTGACGACAACAGATGAACGTGTCCGATCGAACGCGATCACCGCCGCGCCGGCACTGCTGACGCTCATACCGGGCGTCGTCTACGGTCCGGAGTATCGCCCGTACACGCTCAGTCCCTGGATCCTCCATCCCTGCGTCATCGCGCTCCTGGTGGCTTACGGCGGGTTGCTCCTCTGGCTGTTCCACCGCGGCGAACGCCGTCTCGCACTCCGCCGGCGGTTGTGGGGCGCGGGAGGACTGGCGGCCATCGCCGGACTGATGCTGCCGCTGAACCCGGATTCGTCGGCGGCGGGATTCTTCCTCGCCGCGCTCTGGCTCGTCTGTTCCTGTCCGTGGCGTGTCTGGTTGCCTGGCTGGGCCCTCTTCGTCATTCTCGAGATCGTCGCCCAGTTTTTGGCCCTAAAGTTGATGGGCGTCGGGATGGGGATTATCTTTCTCTACCCCGGTGCGCCGCTCATCCTCATCATCGGGGCCATCCGCGTGTTCACGGGAAGGCAGCGCCGGGGAAGCCTGGAGATCGCGGGAGCAGTGACCTCCGAACGCTCCAGATTGGCGCTCGACATCCACGACACGGTGGGGCAGACACTGACCGCCGCGGTAGTGAAACTGCAGGTCGCCGGGCAGCTCTTCGATTCCGCGTCCTCGAATGGAGCGAGCGCCGATGACCTCGGCGCTCGCGCCCGCAGGGAGATGGATGAATCGGAGGAACTCGTCCGCCGCGCACTGACGGAGCTGCGGGCGCTCATCAGTGATCTCCACGATTCCGGTCTCGCTCGGGAACTCGATCACGCGGAAGACATCCTCACCGCCGCCGGAATCACCCCGGTGATCCCCCGGCGCGGTTTGGAGCTGGTCCCGGAGTCGTTGAGCCCCGTGATGGGGTGGGTCGTGCGGGAGGCCGTGACCAACGTGGTCCGGCATTCCGGTGCGGATGAATGCCGGATCCGGGTTGAGTCGGACCGGATCATCGTCACGGACGACGGGCGGGGGCCCGGTGCGACGGATGCCCCCGGCACCGGGACAGCGTCGATGACGAAACGTGTCCGGCAGTCCGGTGGGACACTGCGGATCACCGCAACCGAACCAACCGGAACCCGCGTCGAGGCACGGTGGTCATGACCGGGCGGATACGGATCATCATCGCCGACGATCAGGCACTCGTCCGGGGCGCGGTCGCCGCGCTGCTGTCCCTGCAGGCCGACATCGAGGTCGTCGCCGAATGCGCGGACGGCGCCGAAACCGTTGACGCCGCGCGACGTCTGGAACCCCACGTGTGCCTGCTCGACATCGAGATGCCCGGCATGGACGGACTCACCGCGACGCAGGCGATCCGTGCGCTCCCGAACCCGCCGAAGGTACTCATCGTCACCACCTTCGGGCGGATCGGGTACCTGAAGCGGGCTCTCGACGCCGGTGCCTCCGGGTTCACCGTGAAGACGGCACCCGCGGGCGAACTCGCGGAGGCGGTCCGCCGGGTCCACCGGGGGCTCCGGGCGATCGACCCCGTGCTCGCCCGGGAGTCACTTTCCTCCGGAACCAATCCCCTGACCGCACGCGAGTGCGACGTCCTCCGACTGAGCCTGACCGGAGACACCGTCGCGGGAATCGCCGGACATCTGGGGCTCTCCCCCGGTACCGTGCGCAACCACATCAGTCACGCGATGGCGAAAACCCACGCCGTCACCCGGACAGAAGCCGCCGTCACCGCCCGCGAACACGGCTGGATCTAGTTCCGCACCCGATCAACGGGCCATGACATCTGTCACCTCCAGGTGGTGACATTCCGGGGATCCGGAACACCCGGCGCGCGGACGACACTGGGGCCATGAGAAGCACAGACCCCACCACACCAGTCATCTCGGTCTCCGGAGTGACGAGGACCTTCGGATCGTGCGACCGCACGGTCCGGGCCGTCGACGACGTCACCCTGGAGATCAACGCCGGCGAGATCGTCGCCCTGCTCGGCCCCAACGGCGCGGGCAAGACGACCCTCATCGACATGATCTGCGGGTTCTCCACACCCGGGGGCGGGTCCATCCGGGTGTTCGGACAGCAGCCGTCCGCGGTCACCGGCAGCGGGCGGATCGCCTGCGTCCCCCAGTCGGGCGGACTCAATCCCTACCTGACGGTGCAGAGGACCCTGCTGCTCATCGCCGCCGCCCAGGGCGTGGAGACGGGGCGCGTCAACGAGGTCGCCGAACGGGCGGGGATCACCGGGCTGATGAAGCGCCGGGTGAAGAACTGCTCGGGCGGGGAACAGCAGCGCATCAAGTTCGCGGTCTCCCTGATCGCGGATCCCGACCTGATCATCCTCGACGAGCCGACCACGGGCATGGACACTGGTGCCCGGCGCGAGTTCTGGGCAGCGATCTCCCGGGACGCGGACGCCGGGCGGACGATCATCTTCGCCACGCACTACCTCGCCGAGGCGGAGGAACACGCGGAACGCGTCGTGGTGATGGCACACGGGAGGATCATCTCCGACGGGTCGGTGCGCGACCTCCTGGGGGCCAGGGCGCGGACGGTCACGATCACTGGAGCACCACCAGAGGCTGTGTCCCTCGCATGCACCGGTCTCGACGCCCGGGTGGACGGTGACCGCATCACCGTCGCACCCGGCCACTCGGATGAGCTCGCCCGCCGGCTCCTCCGGATCCCGGGCGCCCGGGACCTGATCATCCACCAGCCGTCCCTCGAGCAGGTCTTCCTCGAGCTCACCGCCGAGCCCACGGCCCACCCGACGGCTGCGGGCGTCGACACGCACAGCACACACTGAAAGGCAGCCGACCATGACAACGACCTTCCTCAACCGCCTCCTCCGCTACACACTCACCGACATCTCCATCATGCTCGCCGCGGTATTCCTCCCAGTGGCGGTGTACCTGGGTGTCACCTTCGACACCGGACAGTGGAATACCCCTGCCGGGCCGGTCGCGAACCTGCACTTTATCGTCGCCATGTCCATCGCGCTCTACGGCACGGCGACCGTCGCCGCGAACGAGGGCGCGACGATCACGGCGGAACGGGACACGAACTGGCTGCGGGCCATCGCGCTCACCCGCCTGGGGATGAACCGCTACATTGCGGTGAAGCTACTCATCACGTTGGTGGTGTCCGTCGTGCCGATCCTCGCGATCGCGGCGATCTCCCCACTGCGTGGTGCCGAGGCCCCGGTCAGCATGTGGTTCGCTGTCGGCACCTGCTGCCTCGTCGGCGCCGTGATCTTCGGTCTCTTCGGCCTCATGATGGGACTCTGGTTCTCCGGGTCCACGGTCACCCGCTACATGGGATTGATCATGATGCTCATCGCGTTCATGGGCAACCTCTTCCTGCCGCTCGAGGGCATGCTCCTGGACCTCGCGCGCTTCACCCCGATGTTCGGACCGGGCATGCTCACCCGCTCGGTCATCTGGTACCTGAGTCCCGGCACCGGCGGCGGGGCGGACAACCAATTGTTCCCGCTGTGGCAGCTCATCCTTAACATGGGGGCATGGACGCTCATCTTCGTCGCGCTCGCGTGGCTCGGTCACCGCAGAGGGCTGCGCAGGTGAACTCCACCACCAGTGCTGGCCGGCGGGACCTGATCTCCGTCCCCGCGGCGCTGACCACCGCCCTCTGGCTGGTGTTCCTCGCCCCGGCCATCGCCAAGGCCCTCACCGGGGATCACCCGGTGTGGGTGCGAGTGGCGTCCGTGACCACCATCCTCGTCTTCGGCGCTCTCTACGTCGCCCTGTACGGGTTCCTCCTGACGAAGCGGGCCTCCCCGATGACCCGGCGCCGGTCGCTCATGGGCCTGACCGGTCTGCTCGGGCTCACGGTACTCAACTGGCTCCTCATCGGACACACCGCGGTCGGCATGCTCTACTACCCGGTCGCGTGGGCCGGGATCGCCCTGCCGATCCTGGTGAGTGCACCCCTGATCGGCGGGTCCGTCGTGGTGTTCTTCCTGGCCGGGATGGAGAACCCGGTGCCGATGTCCATCGGGATCATCATCCTCGGCTGGGCGATGATCCTCACCCAGCACTACCGGTACCTCGGACTGCGGGAGGCCGAGACGCAGAACAAGCTCGCGATCCTCACGGAACGGGAGCGCCTCGCCCACGACATGCACGACACCGTCGGGCAGACGCTCACCGCCGTCACCGTCAAACTCCAGCTCGCCGAGCGTCTCGTCGACGCGGCACCGGAGGATGCACGCGACGAGATCGCGGAATCCCGTGAGCTGACCCGGCGGGCGCTGAACGAACTCCGCAGCGTCGTGGCGGGACTGCGGGAGTCGTCGCTGGACTTCGAGCTGTCCAGTGCCGCGGACATTCTCGGGGCCGCGGGCATCCGCGCCGACCTGCCCGCGAACCCGCCGGTCGACGAGGACGTGGAGAAACCGATGGCCTGGGTCGTCCGGGAGGCCACCACGAACGTCGTCCGCCACTCCCGGGCACGGACCTGCCGGGTCACCGTCGCCCCACGCAGGCTCGTGGTCGCCGACGACGGCACCGGGTTCCGGGCCGACCCGGAGCAGAGAGGTAACGGGCTGCGCTCGATGCGGAGCCGCGTCGAATCAACCGGCGGGACATTCACCGTGGATAGCGGGGAGAACTCGGGGACGACAGTGGAGGCGACATGGCCGTGACAGACAGCATCCGCGTCCTCATCGCCGAAGACCAGGCGCTCGTCCGGGGAGCACTCGTGGCCCTGCTCAACCTCGAACGCGACATCAACGTCATCGCCGACTGCGGCGACGGCGCCGCCGCCGTCGATCTCTCCGCCCGACACCGGCCCGACGTGTGCCTGCTCGACATAGAGATGCCCGGGACGGACGGGATCACGGCGACCCGGGAGATCCGCGCGCTGGATGGTGCACCGCGCGTGCTGATACTCACCACCTTCGGGCGCGCCGGGTATCTGCGCCGCGCGATGGACTCCGGGGCCAGCGGCTTCATGGTGAAGGACTCCCCGGCGGAGGAACTCGCCGAAGCGATCCGCCGCATCCACGCCGGGCTTACCGTGATCGACCCCGCTCTCGCCCGGGACTCACTCGCCGCCGGGCACAGCCCGTTGACCGAGCGCGAGGCCGAATTGCTCCGTCTGGCGCTCACCGGGGCGACGGTAGCCGACATAGCGGGGAGCGTGCACCTGACCCAGGGGACGGTACGTAATCACCTGAGTCGCGCGATAGCCAAGACCCACGCTGCCAACCGGATGGAGGCTGCCGTCACCGCGCGGGACCTGGGGTGGATCTAGAGGTGGGGCCTACTAACCGAATATGGGGTAGCTTCAGACCCCCAGTGACAATGGATGTCCCTCTGTATCTAGGTAGTAAACCGGGTTCAGGGCTGCATCGTCTTCATCGTGTCACCCCGGGCGTTCGCCGCGAGGGCCAGATAGAGCTCAGCGCACGCCAGCGCGTCCGTGAGTGCATTGTGGCTCCGGTACAACGGCAACCCGTAGCGCCCACGCACCCGGGGCAGGCGCAGATCTTCACCCCTCGGATAGGTTCCCATGCGTTCCATGTGTCGGCGTTCCACGGTGAAGGTGTCCACGATCGGGACCATCAGGTCGGCACCAAAGTGCCGCCTGCACGCGTACCCGAGGAACCCCTGCTCCATGTGGGCGTAGTGGACGAGCATGACCCGCCCGGCAAGCGCACGCAACAGTTTCGTCACCGCCTCGGCCGGATCCTCGCCCGCGGCGACGGCGTCATCGGTCAGGCCGTGGACGGTGGCGGACTCCCCCACCGAGCCGTCCCCCTCGGTTCCGCGGAGCACGACGTGCCCGGCTCCGGCGAGGTCGATGGACCTGCCGTTGACCGGGACCCAGCCGATGGACAGCAGCCGGTCCTTTCCCGGGGTGAGCCCGGTGGTCTCCACGTCGACGGCGAGCAACGGCAAGGTGTCCAGTTTGTCGGAGGGAACCGGGAAACTGCTCCGGTAAAACTCCGCCAACGGGCCGGTCGCGGCGCGTACCGTGCGGGAGCGCTTGTCCAGACCGAACATCAGATGCTCCTGACCGGGTACTTCGTCGCCAGTGCGTTCTGCATGTTCTTGATGATCTGGAACGCGTCGCGCAGGTGCTCGGAATCGAGCCTGCCCAGCGCCTTCGGGTTGATGTGGTAGTTCGGCTCCTCCCCCCGCCGCACCTGCTCCGCCTGCTGTTTGAGGGCGATTGTGTTGAGGAAGTCGAAGGCGTCGATGAGTTCCTCGGCACCGCCCGTGGACACCGCCCCCTTCCCGGCGGCGAGCTTGAGGCGTGGACGGGTACCCACGGCGTCGATTCCGCTGGCGAGCGCGAACAACCGGGCCATCTGGACGATCGCGGCGGTACCGCCCTTCTTCACGTCGAGGGTGTTCGCGTACTCCCCGGAGCGGTCCACCACCAGGCCACGGAAGAGCCCCAGCGGCGGTTCGCGGCGGGCCGCGAGCGCGCCGAGGTGCGCGTGCATCCGCTGTGCGCCCCTGGCCTGCTGGACGGCGAACGCGTGTACCTCCTCTGCGAGTCTCTCCTCGCCGTGGATCGCGCGGAAATCGAAGAAGGTCTGTGCGTGGAGCAGGGCGTCCGGCTCGGGTGCGGTGATCCAGTTGTGGAACGTGGAGATCCACGTCGAGACCGTCATCCGCCAGTCCGGGTTCATCGCCATCATGTTGCCCGGGCAGAGCACCTGACCAGCTGCGGCCAGGCCCTCGCACACGTAGGTCGCGAGATCTGCGAAGTACCGTCCGTGTTCTGCCTCATCGAAGGAGTCGTCGAGCACCATCGCGTTGTCCTGGTCACTCGCCAGCCCCATGCCGCGGCGCCCCTGCGAGCCGACGACGACGAAGGCGTACGGGACCGGTGGCTCGCCGAACTTCTCCTCGCCGAGCTGCAACAGGCGCCTGGCCAGGCCATCGGCGGCGACGGTGAGCAGCCCGGTGACCTCCTCCGAGCTGGCGCCCCGTTCGATGAACCGGACGGCCACGTCGTGGGCGTTGTCGTAGACCTCCTTCAGCTCCTCCAGGGTGTTGCGCTTGGAGAGATCCGCGGTGAGGTAGATCGGGTCGTGGCGCAGCAGCCGCATGATGTCGGAGGAGCTGACCAGCCCGACGAGGCGACCCGAATCGACGACCGGAAGATGGTGGACGCGTCGTTCGGCCATGCGGAGCATCGCCTCGAAGGCGGGCATGTCGGAGGTCGCCGTCTTCGGTCCCGCCGTCATGATCGCGGTGATCGGTCCGTCCAGGTCCGTTCCCGCGGCGATCCCGCCCCGCATGTCCCGGTCGGTCACGATTCCCGCGAGATCTCCACCGCGGGTGATGAGAAGGGACGAGACGCGGTTGCCCTCCATCGTCCTGGCGGCATCACGGACCGAGACTCCGTCCTCCACCGACACGGGTTCCGTGACCATGAAGTCCCCTACGAGGGTGCTCAGCACATCGGAGGCTGAGTCCTGCCGCAGGGACGAGGCCGCCGCTGCGATCCGGGCGGACTGGCCCGAGTAGTATCGCCGAACCTGGGGATGCTCCTCCGCGAGCTCCACGAACGCGTGACGCGGAAGGACGAGGAGGAGGGTGTCCTCGACGGCGATCATGTCGTACCGGGAGGCCGCGTTGTCACCCACGAGAGTTGAGTACCCGAAGGTCCTGCCTGCACCGCGCCGATCCAGGAGGATGCCGTCTGCATCGGTGATGTCCACGGCACCGGACCGGATCACGTGGAGTGTGTCATTGGTATCCCCCGTCCCGACGATCGTCACCCCACGACGCACATAGCGCATGTCCATCTGTGCGGGCAGGGCGTCCAAGACATCATCCGGCAGTTGCGCGAAGGGATCAGTGGTGGCCAGAAAGTCACGGACCTCATCAAGTTCAACAGACATGCAGCAAGTGTATCTGGTGACCAGGGACACATGCAGACAATTTAGGTGATACACGTCTCCATCTCGGTCATCGCGGGTTCACCGAAAAGCTATCACCGTTCACTGTGGATTCCCGGATGTACCCTAGTTTCACGCCCCTGATTTTTGTACGCTTGCCACAACCGAACTATATGCGTGGACCACAGTGTCACACGCCTGAACTGAGTCGGGTGCTCGTCCCCACTCGACCGTCAACCTGAGGTGATTCGCTTGTCCACCGATCGCGTCCAACCGGGCACCCGCCCCTTCCCCATCAAAGACAACTCCCTTCCCCTAGACACGGTCACCGACGATGTCCTGTGCGATACCGCCTGTACCAACATCCCACGATTCGTCCCCCAGGACGACGGGTGGGCACTCGTCCTGGCCACCACCCAGGGGGCTCCCGGTCGCAGCCTGTTCGCGGATGTCTCCGGAATCACCGACCGGTCGCGCCTCGAGGCCGGCCTGATGCGCCCGCATCCCGAGGTCCCCAAGGTCCGCGCCTGCGTCCTGAAGGTCCCGAAGGGCTGGCGCGGAAGCGTCCGCTACCTGCCGATGGAGGGCGAGAATCCTGTGGCCCCGACCGGTGCCGCACAGCGCGCCTGGTGGAAGGATCTCATTCGGGGTGCGCTCCTCCCCGAGGGCGAAGAGATCAACCACTCGTCTGCACCGGCGACCGTGATCTCCGCACCGGACGCCGCGATGGACCACGCGACGGGCGAGGAGCCCGGCTGGCCCGCACGGACCGTGAACATCGAGGCTGCCGAACCGCGGTGCATGCGGCTCGTGGAGACCGGTGGCACCGGGGTACCGCTGGTTGTGTTCGACGGCCCGTCGTTCCACAACGCCGGAGCAATGGCTGCACTGTCCACCCTCGATGTGATCCCCTCCCACATCGCGTTCATCATCCACGGCCAAGACGTCGAGTCGAGGAATCGCGATCTCCTCCGCAACGACGATTTCACGGCGGCGGTACTCGACACCGTCGCCAGGGAGACCGGCGCGCCGCGGGCCGTCGTCGCGGGTTCCTCCTACGGCGGGCTCGGCGCCCTCTACGCCGCCGCGACCCGACCCGAGCAGGTGGCCGGGGTCATCGCACTATCCACACCGTTCTCCCGCTTCGAGGACTGGGAGTTGCTGCGCAAACTCCCGGACCGGATCCGGGTCATCATCGACGGTGGCGAACTCGAGTGGCTCATGGTGCACGGCTTCGAGCACGCGGAGGATCGTCTGCGCGAACTCGGAGTGAACCACATCGCGAGGAGGTTCGTCGGAGGCCACGACATCGCCTGCTGGAGGCGGCGCATCGCTGAGGACTACAAGCTGATCGTGGGGTAACACGCCGGACACTGCACCGGGCTCCGGGATATCATTTCCGCACATGATGGACACACCGCCCGACCCCACGCTCGCCACCTGCGAGTTCGCATTCCCGGGACCGTTGCGCGATGCACTCATCGCAGCGATTCTCCGCGGCGACAAGACCGCTACCTCCACCCTGCTGCGTGAGCACGAAGCCGAAGGGACCGACCCCCGGGCCCTGGTGGACACGCGTGAGGTCGTGGTCGACAGCGACGACCGGCCGGTGTGCGTCATCGAGACGACGGATGTGGCGATCCGCCCGTTCGGTGACGTGGACGATGAGTTCGCCCGCGCCGAGGGCGAGGGGTACACGACCGCCCGGGAATGGGCGTCCGCACACCGAAAGTTCTGGCACAGCACCGAATACCGCGAAGCAATCGACGATCCCCACTTCACCATCAGCGAGGACACACCAGTGGTGTGCGCCCGTTTCCGCGTGGTGCAGCGGTAGAGAACCTGAACGCGATGTCCACACTGATACAATCCCGCGACTTCACCCCTACACAAAACCCACCACCTAAACTGCTAAGTAGCCTGATACAATTGCCCCAGAAACAAATATCTCCGCCGGAACACTCCCCAAGCAACTCCCCCCCCTGTAGCACTCCAGTAATTAGGAAATCTCGATGAGCAACAACACAGCCAAAAGCATCGAAGAGTGCATTGAAGAAATCATGAGATCAGACGAGGAACACATGAGTGTTTTTGCTTCTGAAGAGGAACTCCAAGAAGGAAAGGCACATATCGAAGAACCAAGCGACTACCGTCTACCTCTCAGCTGGAATCGAAACCCCGGCTCGACAAAGAAAGAAGAGGAGAAGGCTCAAATCCTCTTTATCGGCATGAACCCGTCGTCAGCGACGAAATTTGATTTCCGCAAAAGGGGTGGCGACCCGACGACAGGAATTCTGCGCCAGCTCTTAAATCTCGACAACAACATCTTTCCAGAAATTAGAGAGAATCCGGAGAACCACAGAGCTGCCCAAATAATAGAGAAGGTCGACCGAGCAATACTAATAAATTTATCTCCGATTATCGGTAGTAGATCCGAATTAGAAAACGGCATAGACCGTTGGAAAATAACACCGCCGGGGGCGATTCCGGGGAAAAATCTAATTACCAAATAATTGACATTCTTAAATATTTAACTTTAGCCCTCGAAGGAACGACATACATATTTCCAATTTGGGGAGAGTGTGCAAAAAGAAAAGATTCCAAAAATATTGGAAAACAGAGGTTATTAATCCCGTTGCAGAGTTCCAGGAACCGGAAGATAGCGACTCCGAGACAACAACAAAGACCCCGTTAAACATAGCGGGAGCGCTATATTTCCCCAACGCGAGCAACAGTCATCCATGCCACCCATCTCCAGGAGGTAAGTACAGCTGGGATCGACGACGAATAACCGTAAAATACGCAGATGAAGATGCATGGATCGAACTGTTCAAGCGGAAGATGGGGAAACTCTCCTGACTACAACCTAGATCGTAGTCAGCGGACACAACGCTGGCCCCTCTACCCCCATGACTCAACCAGAACAGCTAACAGTGCGGCCCAGTTAAAACTCTATCCCAGCGCCGCGACGATCCGGTCGCCCACCTCGCTGGTGACGACCCCACCGGTGCCGCGGGAAGCGACGTCCTCCGCGACGGCCTTCTCGATGCGTGCGGCGTTGTCCTCGTCGCCCAGGTGTCGCAGGAGGAGTGCAGCGGAGAGGATCGCGGCCGACGGGTCGGCGATGCCCTTTCCGGCGATGTCCGGCGCGGAACCGTGGACCGGTTCGAACATGGAGGGATTGACGCCCGAGACGTCAATGTTGCCGGAGGCGGCCAGCCCGATCCCGCCTGTGACCGCCCCTGCAAGGTCGGTGAGGATGTCGCCGAAGAGGTTGTCGGTGACGATGACGTCGTAGCGGGAGGGGTCGGTGACCATGTAGATGGTGGCGGCGTCGATGTGGTTGTAGTCGACGGTGACGTCCGGGTATTCGGCGGCGACGGCGTCAACGGTGCGCTGCCACAGCCCGCCGGCGTGGACGAGGACGTTGGTCTTGTGCACGAGAGTCAGGTGCCCGCGGCGGGCACGGGCGCGCTCGAAGGCATCGCGGACGACGCGCTCCGCGCCGAAGCGGGTGTTCTGGCTGACCTCGCTGGCGACCTCGTGCTCGGTTCCCTCGCGGAGGAGGCCGCCGTTGCCAGCATAGAGGCCTTCGGTGCCCTCGCGGACGACGACGAAGTCGATCTCGCCCGGGTCCGCGAGCGGGCTGGCGGATCCCGGGTAGAGCTTCGCGGGCCGCAGGTTCACGTGGTGGTCGAGAGCGAAGCGCATCCTGAGCAGCAGCCCACGCTCGAGGACACCGGGCGGGACCTCACCCGGTGCGCCGACGGCACCGAGGAGAATCGCGTCGTGCTCCCGCAGGCTGGCAAGATCCTCGTCGGTGAGGGTCTCGCCGGTGGCGAGGTAACGGCGCGCACCGAGGTCGAAGTCAGTGGTCTCGATGTCATCGCGTACCGCGCGGAGGACCTTGAGTGCCTCCGCCGTGACCTCCGGGCCGATTCCGTCGCCGCCGATAACCGCCAGTTTCATTTGATGAGACTCCATTCCCACATAGTGAACTCTTGTCGGTGAGTCTAACACTTCCCCACCGGTCCCACAGCCCGCGGAAGGGGCCGGATCAGACCTGCCGGAGCACGGCCTTCAGCTGCGAACCGGCACCGATGACACCGGTCCTGATCACGGCGTCGACCTGTGTGTCGCTGACCCCTGCGGCCACGGGGACACCGACGCGGGACACGAGCCACCAGTCACCCGACTGCTGCACCGCGCACACCGCCGCAGTCGTGGACAGTGCGTTGGCGTGGTTGCAGACGTGCAGGAGCTGTCCGGGATCCGGCTCACCGGTCGCGGGCACGCGGGCCGCGACGCGGACGACGGCCTGCTCAGGATTGGCGAGAATGATGTCGACGGGGGTTCCGTCCATCGACAGACACACGGTGTCCGTCTCCTCGTCGTAGGGAACCTCCTCCACTCCGCGCGCCGCGAACCAGCCGGTGACCCGCTCCCGGGTCAGCGGTGGGAGATCCAGGGACGGTGGCCGGACGGTGGAGCGTCCGGGTGTCTCCGTGGTCTCGGGGGCGGAGTCCGGCAGCGCCTTCGCGATCGCCTCCGCGAGTTCCCCGCCGATGCGCAGCGCGGTGCCGATGAGTCCGGCCACCTGTCCCCTGGTCACCCCGTCGCCGACCGGGAACACCAGGCGGGCGGTGACGTCGAGTGGCGCGGCATCCTCCGCCGAGGTGTTCTCCCCCGGTGAGAGTACCGTCCGCAGCGGTTCCCCACCGGGTGCCGAGAGAAACACATGCGGCGCGCAGGACGCCGAGTTCACCGCGTTCACAGCGACGAGCGCGGTGACGTAGTCGGCCGCTGTGACCCGGCCGTTGTAGCTCAGCAGCGCGGTGATCCGGGGTTCGTCGTTCTCCGCGTCCACGCGCACGGTGAGGGTGACGGGTCCGTGGTCGACGGTGACGTCGGCGCCGGGGGCAGCGGCCCTCGGCTCAAGGCCGATGCTGCGGGCTGCGGACTGGACGAGGGCGGTGTCGGGCAGGGTGAGTTCGTTCATGGAGCGGGGAGGGTCACTTCCTCGGGTCGGTCGGGGCGGCCGGGGTTCGATCCGGGCTGTTTTCTTCCTTGTCCAACCTACGCCACAGGGTCCACGGGTTAGCGGAAGGATTAGCGGCACCGTTTCCCTTTGTGCCGCAACACCGCTAGGGTGGACCTCCTGTGTGCCCGACCGGATAGCGCAACGCGCCCGATCGGGCTTTTTCTTCATCAGCCGCACCTTCCCCGGCTCAACCGCGGGAACGCCATGCACTGGCCCGCCGACCTCGCCACAGCGTGGTGGAGCGTCACGCTGAATTCCCATGATCCACCTGAAAGGCCCCCATGCCGCTTGAGCGCTCCGCCGTGAACGACACCCACGGAGACATCAGTATCCCGGCCTCCTTCCGTGCTGCTTTCTCCTCACCCCGCCGATTGCGCATTGAGGTCCTCGCCGGCCTCGTCGTGGCACTCGCGCTCATCCCGGAGGCGATCAGCTTCTCCATCCTGGCGGGCGTCGACCCCAGGGTCGGGTTGTTCTCCTCCTTCATCATGGCGGTGACCATCGCGTTCGCCGGTGGGCGTCCGGCCATGATCAGTGCGGCGACGGGTGCGGTGGCCCTGGTCATCGCGCCACTGGTCGCGTCCCACGGACTGAATTACCTGATCGCGGCGGTGATTCTCGCCGGTGTCTTCCAGATCCTGCTCGCCGCGACGGGCGTGGCGAAGCTGATGCGCTTCATTCCGCGTTCGGTGATGGTCGGATTCGTCAACGCCCTGGCGATCCTGATCTTCATGGCGCAGATACCACACCTCTACAACGTGCCGTGGGTGGTGTATCCACTGATGGCGGTCGCCATCGCAATCATGGTGTTCCTGCCGCGCGTGACGACGACAGTTCCGGCGCCACTCATCGCAATCATCGTGCTCACCGCGGTGGCGATGCTCGGCGGGTTCAAGCTCCCCGATGTCGCCGACCAGGGCGAGCTGCCTTCCAGCCTGCCGCACTTCCTCATCCCGGATGTCCCGCTGACCCTGGAGACACTGACAGTCATCGCGCCGTTCTCCCTCGCGATGGCGCTCGTCGGCCTGATGGAGTCGCTGATGACGGCGAAGCTCGTCGACGATCTCACCGAGACCCGCTCGGACAAAACCCGCGAGGCCTGGGGTCAGGGCACGGCGAACATCGCCTCCGGCTTCGTCGGCGGCATGGGTGGCTGCGCGATGATCGGCCAGACGATGATCAACGTCAAGGAATCCCGCGCCCGCACCCGCCTGTCCACCCTCCTCGCCGGCATCTTCCTGCTCATCCTGGTGGTCACCCTCGGCGACATCGTCGGACAGATCCCCATGGCCGCACTGGTGGCCATCATGATCATGGTCTCCGTCGGCACCTTCGACTGGCACTCCATCGCACCCCGAACCCTCACCCTCATGCCCTGGTCCGAGACCGCGGTCATGCTCGTCACCGTCGCGGCAACCCTGGCCACCCACAACCTCGCCGTCGGCGTAGTCACCGGCGTGATCATGGCGATGGTCATGTTCGCTCGCCGCGTCGCCCACCTGACCACGGTGGAGAAGATCGCCGACGTCGACACCGACGATGACGGCCGGGTCAACCTCCGCACCTATCGCGTCGTCGGCCAGTTGTTCTTCGCCTCGTCGAACGATCTGGTCTACCAGTTCGACTACGACAACGATCCCGCCCAGGTCGTCATCGACCTCACCGACGCCGAGGTGTGGGACGCCTCGACCGTCGCCACCCTCGACGCCATCACCCGCAAGTACGCGGCGAAGGGCACGGAGGTGCAGATCATCGGCCTCGACGGCGCATCGAAGCGGCGCCTGGACAGGCTCACCGGCGAACTCGTCTGACCCGGTGGCCGTGGGGTTCCACGGCCACCCCTGCGGCGGGCTCACCCTGTTACCCTGTCGGGGACCGGACGCCGTTCCCCCGCGCGTACACGGGGCTGACTTCTTCGAGGAGCCGGATGCGCACCAGCGACGACCTCGCCACCTCCGGGACCACCACCGGCGGATTCTCCATCCGCCGCTGCCTGAACACGGCCGTGGACACCTTCCTCACGAACATATGGGGATGGCTCGGATACGGGATCATCGCGATCTTGTTCCCGCCGCCGACCCTCCGGAATGAGGACTCCGAAGGGGGCAGCGCGAACGCCGAAACAGTCACCGGCGCAGTCATCAACGGTGCGATATCCACTGCGTTGTTCGCGCTCGGGTTCACCTTCATCATCCGGGCTGCACTCCGCGACACAGCAGGAGACAGGGACAACACCGACAGGGAATACGGAAACGCCTTCCCCGTGCTCCTGCTGATTGGCACCGCGTTTCTCACGGTTCAGGCGGCCGCGATCCACGTCGCGGGCCTTTTGGGGCCGGAGTGGGCGCTCATCGACGGGCCGTGGTACTTCCGCCTGCGGCTCACGGCCCTGATCATCGCAGCCGTGAGCGTTCTGCTGCTGCCCTTTGTGCGTTCGCCCCGTTCTGCTACACCGCGGGCGCGACGGTCGGCGGGTCCCTCGCAGGGAGCTTCGCCACGGGCCGGGCGCACTATCTCAGGCTCGTCGCGCTGCTGCTCGTCTGCATCGGGGTCATCATGGCCGGTGCGCTCGCGCTCGGGGTGGGGAGCCTGGTCTCGATCCCGGTGGCAATCCTCACCGTCGCCGCCGCATACCGAACCGTGAACGGAGAAACGGGAGCCACGCGGGACGCCCACGGGTCGGCGAACAAGCGTTAGGCGACACACATCTACCCGGTACAACCCACCATCCGGAATATGTGATCTAACACACAAAACGTGGCCCGTGTGCTGGACAGGCTCACTTCGAGGCGCCTACCACTAGATTCCCACCAAACAACCCGTAAACTTCCGACTACGCCCGACCAAACAAGATGGGGGTGTTCGTCGCCACATTCAATACCCCTCCGCATTACTCGTTACGCCAGTATCTTGGGTGTCATGAACCCTCGGAAGATCGGCGTGACAGAAGTAGCACTGCGCGATGCACACCAGTCCCTGATGGCCACCCGCATGGCCATGGAGGACATGACGGGCATCTGCGAGGACATCGACAAGGCCGGGTACTGGAGCGTTGAGTGCTGGGGCGGGGCGACATTCGACGCCTGCATCCGCTTCCTCAACGAGGACCCCTGGGAGCGACTGCGCACCTTCCGCAAGCTCCTGCCCAACTCGAAACTCCAGATGCTGCTGCGCGGCCAGAACTTGCTCGGCTATCGCCACTACGAGGACATGGTGGTGGACAAGTTCGTGGAACTGTCCGCAGAGAACGGCATGGACATCTTCCGCGTGTTCGACGCCCTCAACGACCCCCGGAACCTCGAGCACGCCATGGCCGCGGTGAAGAACGTCGGCAAGCACGCCCAGGGCACGATCTGCTACACCGTCTCCCCGCTGCACACCGTGGAGGGCTACGTCGAACAGGCCGGACGCCTTCTCGACATGGGTGCGGACTCCATCGCGCTGAAGGACATGGCCGCGCTGCTCAAGCCGCAGCCCGCCTACGACATCATCCGCGGCATCAAGGACACCTACGGCGAGGACACGCAGATCAACGTCCACTGCCACTCCACCACCGGCGTTACCCTGGTCACCCTGATGAAGGCCATCGAGGCCGGCGCCGACGTCGTCGACACCGCCATCTCGTCGATGTCCCTCGGCCCGGGCCACAACCCCACCGAGTCCCTCGTCGAGATGCTCGAGGGCACCGGGTACACCACAGACCTGGACATGGAGCGGCTCATCACCATCCGCGACCACTTCAAGAAAGTTCGCCCCAAGTACGCCGAGTTCGAGTCGAAGACGCTGGTAGACACCAACATCTTCCTCTCCCAGATCCCCGGCGGCATGCTGTCCAACATGGAGTCCCAGCTCCGGGCGCAGGGCGCAGGCGACCGCATCGACGAGGTCATGAGGGAGGTCCCCGTGGTCCGCAAGGACGCCGGATACCCGCCGCTGGTGACCCCGAGCTCCCAGATCGTCGGCACGCAGGCCGTGTTCAACGTGCTCATGGGCCGGTACAAGGTACTGACAGCCGAGTTCGCTGACCTCATGCTCGGCTACTACGGCGAGTGCATCGGTGAGCGCAACCCGGAGCTCATCGAGCAGGCCAAGGGCCAGACCAAGAAGGAACCCATCACCTGCCGCCCGGCGGATCTGCTCGACCCCGAGTGGGATGAACTCGTCGCACAAGCCGCAGCTCTCGAGGGAACCGATGGCTCCGACGAGGACGTACTGACCAACGCCCTATTCCCCGGCGTCGCCCCCGGTTTCTTCACCACCCGAAACGAGGGCCCGAAGTCCGTCGGCAAGACCGCCGAACAACTCGCGGAAGAGAAACGCGAGGCGGGCAAACACACAGCCCCGATCCGCGAACCCATCACCTACCGCGTCAGTCTCGGCGGCCGCAGCCAGACCGTCCGTGTCGAACCCGCCTAGATCCATCCAGCCACCCCACGAAGGAACGGTCCCCCACCCCATGGCACACGACAGCATGGATGCCCGACTCGCCGAACTCGCCAAACGCCGCGCGACGGTCTTCGCCGGTGGCGGAGAGAAGAAGATCGCCGCACAACACGAACGCGGCAAACTCACCGCCAGGGAACGCATCGACCTCCTCGTCGACCACGACACATTCCAGGAGACCGGCGCCTTCACCACCCACCGCTCCACCCGCTTCGGTATGGACAAAGCGGCACTGCCCGCCGACGGCGTCGTCACAGGATCCGGCGCCGTATTCGGCAGACCCGTGCACATCGCCTCCCAGGACTTCACCGTCATGGGCGGCTCAGCCGGCGAGGAGCAGTCCATCAAGGTCGCCGCGATGATGCAGGCCTCCGCCACCACCGGCACCCCCTTCGTCCTGATCAACGACTCCGGCGGTGCCCGCGTCCAGGAGGGCATCGACTCGCTCTCCGGCTACGGCAAGGTCTTCTACAACAACGTCCTGCTGTCTGGAGTGGTACCGCAGATCTCCATTATCGCCGGTCCCTGCGCCGGTGGCGCCGCCTACTCCCCTGCCCTCACGGACTTCGTGATCCAGACCCGCCGCGCCACCATGTTCATCACCGGCCCCGGTGTCATCAAAACAGTCACCGGCGAAGAGGTCACCGCGGAAGAACTTGGCGGCGCCGACGCGCACATGACCAAGTCCGGAAATATCGACTTCATCGCCGAGGATGACGAACAGGCCATCCTCCTCGCCCAGAAACTCCTGAGCTTCCTGCCACAGAACAACACCGAAGACCCCCCGATTGTCGACCCCGATGACATCGTCGAGGACGACCCGGAGCTCCGCGACATCGTCCCCGTCGACAACCGCCGTGGTTACGACGTCCGCGACGTCATCGCCCACCTCGTCGACCGCAGTGACTTCCTCGAGGTACAGGCCGGGTTCGCGCGCTCCCTCGTCGTCGGTTTCGGCCGCATCGTCGGCCGCACCGTCGGGTTCATCGCGAACCAGCCCAGCGTCATGTCCGGCGTGCTCGACATCGACTCCTCCGACAAGGCTTGCAAGTTCATCCGCTTCTGCAATGCCTTCAACATCCCACTCGTCACCCTCGTCGACGTCCCTGGGTTCATGCCCGGTGTCTCCCAGGAACACGGCGGCATCATCCGCCACGGCGCTAAGGTTCTCTACGCCTACTCCTCCGCCAGCGTCCCGAAAATCACCGTCGTACTCCGCAAAGCCTACGGCGGCGCCTACGTCGCAATGTGCTCGAAAGACCTCGGCGCCGACAAAGTCTTCGCCTGGCCGACAGCCGAAATCGCCGTGATGGGTGCCGAAGGAGCCGTCAACGTCGTCTTCCGGCGTGAGATCGCCGCAGCCGAGGACCCCGAGGCTCGCCGCGCCGAGCTCGTCGAAGAATACCGGGACACCTTCTCCACCCCCTACATGGCCGCCAGCCGTGGCCTCGTCGACGAGATCATCGACCCCGCCACCACCCGCAGAGAAGTCGGCTACGCGCTCGAGCTACTGGCCAACAAGCGGGTCCACCGGCCAGCGAAGAAACACGGGCTTGGGCCGGTGTAAATTAACCGACCTCCACGCACCCGACAGCGACAGCCCACCAGGAGAACACCGTGAACACCATGAACCCGACACCAGACGAGCGGCCCGGACGAGAAGACCAGCTCATCGGCCGACTCAAGGCCACCGAAGACACGCTCAGGGCCATGAGCGCACGGATCGATGCACTCGAACGCGAACTGGAGGAAATGCGCCGTCGATCAGATGTGGAGATACCGGAAGACATCCTCATGGCGATCTCCGCCGCGGTATCCGCATATCTGGGCAATTCCGGCAAGGTCCGCGCCGTCCGATTCCATCGCCACCAGACATGGGCGCAACAAGGAAGACGCGCAACTCATGTACACCACGAAAGCCAAATCTAATCCAACCAGCCCACTTTCTTAGCGGCCGCACCGAACGCCTCCGCCACCGCTGAAACCACCTGATCGCCCCAAAGGAGCACACCGCACATGAAACTCAAGGTCACCGTCAACGGCGTCGCCTACTCCGTCGATGTGGAGGTCGAGGAGGAGCAGCGTCAACGCGGAACACTGTTCTCCACAGGATCAGGTTCGGGCGCCGTGAATACCCCGGCTGCACCGACCACAGCATCCGTCCAAGGCGTCGCTTCGAACGCGGTCGTCGCTCCCCTGGCCGGCAGCGTTTCCAAGGTGCTGATCAACGAGGGCGACACCATCGAGCAGGGCCAGGTTCTCCTCGTCCTCGAGGCAATGAAGATGGAAACCGAGATCACCGCACCCGCAGGCGGAACCGTCGCCTCCCTCCCCGTCAGCGTCGGCGAATCCGTGCAGGGTGGACAGGTTCTGGTGGAGATCGGCTAGTTCGGGGCTTGGAGTGAGGTGTTCAGCGGTTGACGTTGAACTGAGAGGGGTCGGGCTGCGCGCAACGCAGTCCGACCCCTCTCACATTCAATCCCACCGACTTGCCTATTTGCTGAGAGGAAGTCGCGGTTATCACAGTGCTATAGGTGGTTGCGCGTTGATCGGCCAGACGATGATCAACGTCAAGGAATCCCGCGCCCGCACCCGCCTGTCCACCCTCCTCGCCGGCATCTTCCCGCTGATCCTCGTGGTCACCCTCAGCGACATCGTCGGACAGATCTCCATGGCCGCACTGGTGGCCATCATGATCATGGTCTCCGTCGGCACCTTCGACTGGCACTCCATCGCACCCCGAACCCTCACCCTCATGCCCTGATCCGAGACCGCGCTCATGCCCGTCGCCGTCACAGCTGCCCTGGCCACCCAACCTCGGCGTTGACACCCCAGAGATACTGGCTGAACAGAACAATTGACTACAGGCCTTCACATTAGTGGACGCTTCTGATCCAGTTTTCACATCACACCTTAATGAAATGCCAAACGAATACAGATCGGTCCGATACCGCTCAAAACGGGTTGAAACCCCTATTCCCGATAAGCGAAAAAACCTCTTCAAACCTTCCTTTGGAAATCCAGAGAATTCTGAATCAACACCCACCCACAATAAACAGCACTCTCAAAAGAATTATCCAATGGAGAATCGACCAGAATAACACCCCGAAATTTCAGAATCATGAAGTTTGGTTAATCCAAAATGTCAAAATACCACACCTCAAAACATGACAAAATCCCACACACGGTAACGGACAACCAGTAATCTCCTTCGAAAACTTCACAAAGAAAATAGTTTACCCAGAAAACCACACTCCATCGACCAGAAATTTTCAAACCTCTGACACCCGACCGAATGCGCATCTCACATGGTTTGCATCTAAATTAAACCAGCAGGTAAAATAAGAGACACAAATATAGATATTTTCAGTCCTACGAAAGCTTGCCCCTAAAATAACTCAGGGCAGACATGTGCACATCACTATCGCACCCAATCACCCGGGCAGTTATGATTGTATGGTCCCCACCTTCAAACCACGAATCAACTATGCCAAGGAACCAAGCCACAGCCCCTTTAATAAAGGGCACACCAATTTTGCCGCGGCGCTCAATCTCCACTCCCTCGAAACGATCCTCCACATGCCGTGCAAACTGCACCGCCAGTTCGAGCTGATCCGAGGCGAGGACGGAGATGCCAATCTCACGGCCTACAGCCAGGTGCGGCAAGGACTTGGATTTGCTCTCGATGCAGACGACAACCATGGCTGGTTCCAGGGACAGAGACGCGAAGGCACTGACCGTCAGCCCGATGTCCATCCCTTCAGAATGAGTGGTCACGACCGTGACCCCGGAGGGGAACGATCCAACAGCGGTGCGTAGTTCGAGGCCCGATACCGTTTCAGTCATGGTCCCCTACTCTACCCCCTTTGAGATAGCAGATGAGAGACTACGGGAAGTCGGTCCACACTGCGAAGATACGTTATAGCAGTTGTTCTAAAAACGACGTTTCAAAATGTAACCTCTGGATACAAATGAACCGCCACCCCACCGTGCCTCCCCCATCAAGGGGAAGAACGGTGGGGCGGCGGTTTGTGGAACCAGCGGTAGATCAAACCCCGAAGTCCACCTGGAAGGCGGTTGCGTCGAGGTCAGCACTGATGGCCTCGACGATCTTCTCGGGGACCTCGGCATCGACGCGGAGAATCAGCGTCGCGCCGGTGCCAGAGGCGTCCTGCGACAGGGCTGCGGCCACGATGTTGATGCCCTCGGCACCGAGGCGGGTACCAACCTTGCCCAGTGCACCGGGCTGGTCCGTGTAGTGGAGGAACAGGTTGCGACCCTCGGCGCGCATGTCGAGGCCGCGTCCCTTGAGGCGCACGATCTTCTCCACGCGGTCGAGTCCGGCGAGAGTACCGACGACGGCTGCGGTGGTGCCGTCGGAGGCGATGGCCTTGACCTCGACGGTGGAGCGATGGCTGACAGCCTCGCTCTCGGTGGTGACGGTGACGTCGACGCCCCGTTCTTCGGCGATGCGGGGGGCGTTGACGAAGGTGACCTGCTCGTCGATCATCGAGGAGAACAGGCCGCGCATGGCGGACAGGCCGAGGGAGTCGACCTTCTCGGTGGACAGCTCGCCGCGTGCGGTGACTTCGAGGGCGACGGGGGCGGTGTCGAGGAGCTCGCCGGCGACGAGGCCGAGCTTGCGGGAGAGGTCGAGCCAGAGGGCGACCTCCTCGCCGACGCGTCCACCGGAGACATTCACGGCGTCGGGGACGAACTCGCCGGCGAGTGCCTTGAGCACGCTGTCGGCGACGTCGGTGCCTGCCCGGTCCTGGGCCTCGACGGTCGACGCACCAAGGTGCGGGGTGACCACGACCTCCTTGAGCCCGAACAGCGGGGAGTCAGTGCACGGTTCGGAGGCGTAGACGTCGAAACCGGCACCCCGGATGTGGCCGGAGGTGATGGCGTCGGCGAGCGCCTGCTCGTCGACGAGGCCGCCGCGGGCGGCGTTGATGATGATCTGTCCCTTCTTGGCCTTGGCGAGCAGCTCGGCGTCGAACATGCCGGCGGTCTCCTTGGTCTTGGGGAGGTGGATCGTGACGAAGTCACTGCGGCCCATGAGCTCGTCGAGTTCGACGAGTTCGACGCCGAGCTGCGCGGCACGCGCGGGGTTGGCATAGGGGTCGTAGGCGATGACGGTGGTTTCGAACGCGGCGAGGCGCTGGGCGAAGAGCTGGCCGATGTGGCCGAAGCCGACGATGCCGACGGTCTTGCCGAAGATCTCGACGCCCTGGAAGGAGGAGCGCTTCCATGCGCCGTCGCGCAGGGTGGCGTCGGCGGCGGGGATCTGGCGGGCGGTCGACAGCAGCAGCGAGATGGCGTGCTCGCAGGCGGAGTGGATGTTGGAGGTCGGGGCGTTGGCGACCATGACGCCGCGCTCGGTGGCGGCGGTGATGTCGACGTTGTCCAGGCCGACGCCGGCGCGGCCGACGATGGTCAGGTTCTTCGCGGCTTCGAGGACCTCGCGGTCGACGGTGGTTGCGGAACGGACGAGCAGGGCATCGGCGTCGCCGACTGCGGCGAGCAGCTCGGGTCGGTTGGGTCCGTCGACCCAGCGCACCTCCACGCCGTCGCCGAGGGCGTCGACGGTGGACTGTGCGAGCTTGTCTGCGATGAGTACTACCGGGCGGCCATTCTGGCTCACGTTCTTACTCCTGGAATGCTGGTTGCGTCCGCGTCCGGGCAGGCACGACCGCGTCGGCCCGGGGCGGGTCCACGCCGGCAAAAGGTGGCGTGCGACTGCGCTTCAGTCTAGACCGTGCTGTCCGACTGTCCACCGTGGGCACCCACGGCGGAACGTTTGGTGATGCACAACACAGTTTGGTGCTCCGAACCGGGGGCTCCGGCACCGGGACAGTAGCCGTTCACTGGTAGCTGACGAACCAGGGGCGGGGGTTGATCTCCATCGTCTGCTCCGGGGTGAACATTGGGGTGTCCTCGTCGATGAAGTTCTTCCACGCGATGAAGTACCTGGGGTCGAGGTCCTGGCGGAGAACGTCGAACGTGGCGAACTTGTCGCCTGCGGTTCCGTGCCCGTCGGCGTGCAGGACGAAGGCGAGTTCCGGGTGCTCGAGGTTGATGGTCTCGCGGTCGCGGATCATCTGGAGCTGGAACTGGTGCAGCACGAACGCCTTCTGCGGGAGGCTATTGTCCGCGGTGAGTTCGGCGAGCCAGTCGGCGACCTCGTTGACTTCCTCCGCCTGGACGTGGCCGACCTGCTGCAGCGGTACCTCGTCGGGGCCGAGTTTCCATTCGGCGTCCAGCGCAAGTCCGACGTTGGGGAGTTTCAGCAGGTCGGTGTAGATCTTCGCCTGATCGATGAGCCGGGCACGCCCGGGTTGGAGGTCGAGGACGGCGTAGCCGCCTGCGTCGGTGATGGCGTCGATGTAGGGACGCAGTTCCTCCGGATCGGCCTCGTTGGAGTAGTCGCCGTCGGGCCCGGGTGCGCCGGAGGCGACGGTGGCGATGATCTCGAAGGCGGGGATGACGGGTTCCTCGGACAGCGGTGCGTACTGGGTGACGAGTTCGCCCAGGTGGCCGACGGATTCTTCGGGCGTCCGTTCCCCCATGATGCCGAGTGCGCCGCCGGAGGGGTGGCCGTAGTAGGCGATCATGCGCCGACCGGGGAATACAAGCTGTCCGCCGCCGGGTTGTTCGGCGGTGACGCTCGTGGCCAGCTCGGCGGCGCGCGCGAAGTACTCCGTGCTGCCGAACATCTGGCCGAGCGCGATGACCGGATCACCGTCGAGGCCACGGATCAGCTCGAGGGAGTGTTCGCTCTCGCGGGGGTCGGCGTGGTCGAGGATCTCGACGTCCGCTCCCGCGGCGCGGGCGGTGGCCACGGCGGCGATGCCGGCGCCGGGGGCCGCGAGGACGAGTGGTGCCCGTTCCTTGTCCCTGTCGCGGGTGGGCAGCCTGCCGAGGTCGCCGCCGGATGGTGGCGCCGAATCCGAGGGGGTCTCGCCCGCCGAGGCGTCCGTTCCCGCCGCATTCTCTACGTCCGGGTCCGTTGGGGCCGCGCCGAGCAGGCCCCCGGGTTTGAGCGCGGCGATCTGGCGGAGGACTCCCGCGGGTGTGTTTTCCGGGGTGACGGACGTCGGGGTTTTCCCGGTGAGTGCCTCGAACACGGCGGGGGTTCCGTCGTCGGCGTGAACGACGACGGTCTCCGGCAGCTCGACCGCGGCGCCGCCGACGGTGAGGACCTCACCTGCGCCGAGTCTTTCGATTTCGGCGGCCAGTGCAGGTCCGTTGGTGCCGGTTGCAGTGAGAACGGGCAGCCCGGCGGTGACGGCGATACTGGCGGCGCGCTGCTGCGCCACGGGTTCGGGCGTCGCAATGATGGCGGCGGGCGCGTCGGTGAAGAACAGTTCACTGACCTCGATACCGGAGCGGTCTGTGTCGGCCAGGACGCGTGGTGCGGCGCCGTAGCGCTCGGCGATGGGGTTCTTCGCCGGGTCACCGGACGGCTGTTCCATCTGCTGGTCGGGCCCGCGTCCCCCGGTTCCGTCGCTGGAGCAGGCGACGAGTCCGGATCCGGCGATCACCACTCCGCAGAATAGCGCGATCATGCGCCTGCGGTTCGGGCTCGGTGTGCTGCGCTCGTGAAGCATGGGACTCATCGTTTCTTTCGTCGGATCAGTGCGGACATTCCAAAATACTAGGAAACTGCCCGTTACTTCTATCGTGCGGCCCTGCGTGTCAGGATTCCTCGATCGACGGAGACTCATCCGGCCGGGTGCCATTGTTCCCGGTTTCGGTGGTGTCTGCTGCACCGTCACCCTCACCGTCGGCGACACCCGTCTTAACGGTGGTGACGAACGCGTCGGGGCCTTCTTCCCCACCGCCGAGGTTCGTCTCGTCGACGTCGTGGATGGCTTCCTTGCCCATTGCCTCCTCGATCATCGTGAGCAGGCGCGTCCGGCGATCCGCAAAGAAGCCGTCGGAGTTCGTGTGTCGAAGAATGTTGGGGTCGAGGAGATGACTGGCGAGTACGGTGTCAAACTCTTCGTCGTCCATGAGCGACTTCGACTGGACACGGGCGAGGTACCGGGCGGGTTCGGAGCCATCCATGACCATCTCGGTTCGGCGGCTCAGGGGCGAGCGGTTGAGCACGCTGTCTGCGAGCATCTGGTTGACTCCGGTCCGGCGGCAGTACTGCGGCGGGAAGATCGGGTGGAAGCCTTCCTCGTCCTCCACGAGGTTCTGCGCGTCAAACCTGTCACCGGTACGCCAGTCTTTGGCCCCTCGGCCCATGAGCAGAGCGTGGGTGCCCTTCCAGACGCCGGATTCCGGGCCTACGCTGAGCAGTCGGGACTCAACGAAACGGGCGTCGCTGATGGATGCCGGCTCGGGAACCTCCGAGTCCCCGTCGAGTGCGGCTCGCACCCAGGGTGTGACCTGGTTGACGTCCCTCCCGGTACGGACGACGACGGAGGCGGACCCGTAGAGTTCCCCGAACACGCCTGACCAGAACCACCGGTTGAGACGGTCGACGGCCGTGCCGCAGCGGAACACCTCCGGGGTGTCGCCGAGCAGGGAGAGGATCACCGCGAGCGGGGTGATCTGCGCCGCGTACGGGATCCGGGAGGTGTCGGTGATGCACCGCTTCTCGAGGAATTCGGCGGCCGAGATGAATGCGTCCACCGTGCGGTGAGCGGCGGGTGCGTAGTCCGCGAGGGTGAGCCGGAGGATGTCTTCGCGGTGCCCGCTGGCGTGTCCCTTGTCCGCTGTGGTCAGGAGCGCGACCGCAGTGAAGAACGCGGTGCGGTCGATGCCGTCGAGGACGGAGTGTTCCCGCAGTGCCTTCTCGATGTCGCGCCACGAGTCGGAGAGCCGGAAGTCGGGGTCCTCGCTGGCGAAGACGGCGGTCAGTAGGTCGACGACATCCATCTGAAGGCCTGCCGAGTTGGCCTGAGAGAAGATGGAACCGACGCCACCCTGTGCCGTCTCCCTATCCAGCCGGATGATCGGGACGGAGTACCGCACGAGTGGCTTAGCGACGGTGTTGTTGAACCGTTTCACACGTTCCCGGGTGACGGCATCTGCGCCCTCGAGGAAGTCGAAGAGCATGTCGGTACCCTCGTCCTCGAGCAGCGCGGAGACGGGGACGAGGCCGTGGGTGCGGGCGGTCTCCCGGTCCGGGATGCCGCCCGGGATCTTCGGGCCGTAGTGGGACTTGATCTCACCGCACGCGTCGACGGAGAGCACCGCCTCGTCGGGCATGATGTCCTCGGACACGGCCTTGTCGACATCGACATAGAACCGGCGTTGGATGCGCATGTTGCGGAAGTCAACGGTGTCAACCAGTCCATTGCCGCGGAGGCAGTGGTAAAGGGTGGTGAGACGCTGCTGTCCGTCGAGGATTAGCATGCCCGGGTTGCGCCCGATGTCCGGTGCCCCGGCGAGTGGTCGGGGGCGGAAACGCATCGGTTCATTCCGGGTGTCCAGCGCCATGAGGCAGCCGATCGGGTAGCCGCGCAGCACCGTCACGATGAGGGACCGGATACGGTCGACGTTCCAGCTGTAGTCCCGCTGGAAGTCGGGCAATTGGATGTCGCCGCGGTCGATGCGGGCGAAGAGATCGGTGAGGTCATAGCTCGGTGTCGTGAAACCCATGCCGCCGACTCTATCGGGCTTTGTCGACATATGCGCTACCGGCGTGTGAAACCCCGGTGACGGAACCGTGTCCGTCCCGGGGTCGGGGTCGATGCGGAGCCCGCCGTTAATCGTGAACGTCCGCCTCGTGCTCGGCGTGATGCGCGGTTTCGATCTGGATGGTGGCGTGGGTGACGCCGTACTTCTCCAGGCGACGGTTCGCGATGTCGAGGACGTCGCAGCCGGACTCGACCAGGTCCGGATCGACGACGAGATGGCAGGTCGCGATGAGCTCGCTGCCGTCCATCGTCCACACGTGGAGATCATGCGCAGTCTCCACGCCGACGATTTCCTCGAGCACACCGCGGATCTCGTCGAGGTCGACGTTCCCGGGGACGCGTTCCATCAGCACCCGGGTGGCGTCGAGGAGCAGGCGCATGGACCTGGGCAGGATGATCGCTGCGATGATGACCGAGGCGATGGTGTCGGCGAGAATAAAGCCGGTCGCCCGGACGATGAGGCCCGCGACGATCACGGCGACGGAGCCGAGCATGTCGGACAGGACGTGGAGGTAGGCGCCGCGCATGTTCATGCTGTCGTGCTGGCGGCGGACGAGCAGGAGCGCGGAACCGCCGTTGGCGACGAAACCGATGACCGCGACGATGAGCATCATCGTCGTATCGATGTGCCCGTCCCCGCCGAGCCGTTTGATGGCCTCGATCACGATCCAGATAGAGATGGCCCCGACGGAGAGCGCGTTGACGGCAGCCGCGATGACCTCGATGCGGCGGTATCCGAAGGTGGCGGAGGCGGTGGCCGCCCGCCTGCCAATGAGAATCGCCACGAGGGCGATGACCAGACCCGCCGAGTCGGAAAGCATGTGAGCGGCGTCGGCAAGCAGTGCCAGGGATCCGGACAGCAGACCGAAGATGACCTCCGCGAGGAAAATCGTGGTGGTCAGGATGATGACACCGACCAGAGCCCTAAGGGATTTCGGCGCGTGTGCGTGAGCGTGTCCACCGTGGTCATGATCGTGGCCCGAGTGATCATGTCCGGTGTGATCATCCCCCTGACCGTGGGCATGACCGTGGTCGTGTGCCCCATGTCCGTGCTCGTGGTGCTCGTGGTCGTGCTCGTGGTGGTCCCCGGTTTTCGTGGTCTCGCTCATGGGATGAACACTAGCCCAGCACGCCCCTTATTGAAACCTTATTGAAAACGTGTTGGGTTTAAGCTGCGGGAATGCCTGCCGGGCTCGACCATATTTCGAATGCGGTACACCGTAAAACGCCTTGCCACATGGGCAAAGAACTAAGTGCGCACTTACCTGAAATGATTGCCAGTTCTTTTATGTCCACCCTGAAAGTACACCCGTAAAATACCCCCGATGCACGACCGCCTCCGGGGCCGAACCGGAAGCGCGGACCGGGTCGGCGGTCCAATCCCCGGCGGTACAGCCCGTGCCCCCCGACATTCCAGCGTCCAGGCACCCTGATACGCAATGGCATGACCCCCGTCGTCAACCGTCGCGGATACGCGACAGCGACAACGGGGGTCAGTGACTGCTCAACCGGAAGGCTGCGGATCAGTGGGGGTTGATCACGCGGCCCCAGGTGGACTTGTTGCCCCAGATGTTCTGGCGCAGACCCTCGAGCTGCAGGACCTGCGAGTGGTCGACGAACAGGTTGCACTCGTTGCCGTAGTTCTTGACGTACCACTCGAACACGGGACCGTCGGCAGCCTCGAACATGACGTTCTCGAGGCCAAGGCCGTTGATGATGGAGGCGGCGGCGCCGGTGTTCCACTCCCGGACGTTCTCGGTGATGCCCTCGGACTCGATCATGATGATCGACGCCCCGGCGTCAAGCGCGCGCTTGCCGCGGTCAATGAGGTCCCCGATGTCCTTGGCCCCCTCAGCGGCGAGCTCAGCCTCAGAGGAATCTCCACCGGAGCCGATCTGGATACCCAGCTCGGGCTTGGCCTTCAGGCCGGCCTTAACGACCTTCTCCACAAGACGCTCGAGGCCCGAGGTCGGGAGCATGATGAAGCCGGTCGAGATCTCGATGACGTCGAAACCGACCTCCTTGGCTTCCTTGAGGTAATGGTCGACGGCGTCGTCGCCGTAGCGCAGGACCGTCTCGATCCAGCCGCCTGAGGAAACGTAGGCGTCGTTCTCGTGGGCGATGTCGGAGAACTTCCGGACCTGCTCGGTGGGGCACAGGGCGAAGGATCCGCCGGCCCACTTGATGCCGTCGACCCACTGGCCGGCCATGTCGAACACGTCCTGGAGGTGACGGGTACCGAAGGTATCGTAGTAGGGCGCTCGGACCTCGGTCATGCCGTAAGAGCGGGGCTTGGCAGGCCGCTTGGCGCGGGGAACGAAATTGAAGGAGACGTCGAAGTCGATGGCGTTGGACATGGTGGTGCCTTTCTATTGGTGGGTCGGTGTTAGGAGCGGGTCGTGGAGACCCGGGCCAGCAGATCGGTCAGCTCGGAGATCTCAGCGACCTCATCGAGCCGGTGGACGGTCTCGCAGATCTCGGTGCGCAGGGCCTCGTCGGTGAAGGGCTCGGCCAGAGCCGTAAACTTTGCCACCGCGCCGTCCCAGTCGAGCGGCTGGGAGTGGAAGCCGTCGTAGGCGGATTCGACGGCGTGGTACTCGGTACCGTCGTTCATGACGATGACGAGGTCGGCGGGCATCTCGTTCGGGAACCGGTCGGAGAACTCATCCGACGGGGTGATGGTGACCTTGCCCATGAGGGTCTGCACATCGTCGGCGACGATGCGCTCCGGCTCGTACTGCGCGGGATTGAGTTCCCCGTCGAGAATCGTCACGGCGAGCATCCACGGCAGGGAGTGGTCGGCCTCCTCCTTGGTGCGGATGGAGCGCTTGTCGCCTTCCTCGCCACCGCCGATGATGGAGTAGGCGACGTCGAAGGTGGTCAGACGCACCTCCTTGATGTCCGCGGGATCAAAGTCGTGCTTGCCCTTGAGCTCAAGGGCCGCCTCCAGGGCGGACTGGGAGTGGATCTCGGCGTTGTACTTCTTGATGATGGTGCGGGTAACGGACTCGAGGTCCTCCTTGGACCAGTCAAGCTCGTAGTCGCCGGCGAGAGCCTTGAAGCCCTTGTTGCCCTCGAACACAGCCTCGGGTCCGGTGATGCCCTTGCCTGCGAGGAGGGCGTAGAACATGCCCTCCTTGGAGGTGTGCGGGTAAGCCAGCCCCTTCCAGTGGGACAGGTTGCCGGTGCGGGTGACGCGCAGCGCGACATTGGCGGTGGCGGTCATCGCGGCCGCGTTGGCGATGGCGTCCGCGTCCAGGCCGAGGGCGAGTGCGGCGGATGCTCCCGCCGCGAAGGCACCCTGGGTGGTGTGGTCGAAGCCGAGCGCACGCACCGGCGCAACGTCGGAGAGCCGGGTGTGGATCTGGTAGGCGACGGCGAAGGCGGTGAGGAAGTCCCGGCCGGATGCGCCGGCGACCTCGGCCGCGGCGAGAACTGCGCCCATATTGTCCGAGGGATGGTTGGTCTCCCCCTTGGCGAGGTACGCGTCCATGAAGTCGAGGTATCGGGACGCCGCGGAGTTGTGGAATGCCGCGAGGTCGGCGGCCGTCTTTCCGCCACCGATGAGGGTGGCCTGTCCGTTGCCGCCGAGATCGTCGTTGAGCGAACGGATGGCGACGAGAACGTCGGAGTCCAGCGCGCCGACGGCGACACCGAGGGTGTCGAGGACGCGGATCTTCAGCTGTTCCAGCGCCTCGGGCGACATCTGCTCGAGTCTGGCGTTGGCGGCGAAGTCCGCCATCTGCTGCACTTCGGTGCGGTTCGTGGTCACGGGGTACATACCTTTCTGGTGGGGCAGCCTCGGGCGGGCCGGTCATCCGTCCCGCACCCCACACTGTTTCGGAAGGCTACCCTTACAGTACGAGCGTTCTGTTAACTGTCAACGCCCCCACACAAGCACCACCGATCCCGCCACGTAATCCCCACCCCGTACCGCGTCGTCTCGCGCCCGGGGGCATCTCAGCTGTTCAAACACCCCCCGACCACCCCGATCCCCACCCGGCCCGAGACCGGATACCGGACAAACGCCGCACCGGCACCCGTGCCGTCAGTACTGCATCCACACCCTGTACCGTGGACAATTCAGCGGACGTGAATGTCGTGTACCGCCAGCGTCCGATCCCCTGCCTACCGAAGGCGGCACAACGCGGCAGGTGCCAGTACCGCACCCCGGACACCCCCGAACGGCCCCATACTCTAGCATTCTGCGAAAGTGAAAATCGACATCCTGAATCACCCCCTTTTCCTACCCCCCATGATCGCGCCACCCTTCACGTCGCGCTACCGCCGGGTTCTGGGAGCGCGCCGGGCGCGGAAGAGAAAACCGCCCACCATCCGTCGCGGACGGCTGGTGGGCGGGTCGGATACTCCTGCGCCGGGAACGGCGCGGTGAGTGGATCAGGCGGTGGCGTCGAGCGGGTTCTTGACCCAGCTCATCAGGTCACGCAGCTTGACACCGGTCTTCTCGATGGGGTGCTCGGCGATCTTCGCGCGCATGCCCTCGAGCTCCTTGTTGCCGCCCTCGACATTGGCAAGGAGGCGCTTGACGAAGCTGCCGTCCTGGATATCCGAGAGAACTTCCTTCATGCGTTCCTTAGTGCCTGCATCAATGATGCGGGGCCCCGCGACGTAACCACCAAATTCGGCGGTGTCGGAGATGGAGTAGTTCATGTTGGCGAGGCCACCTTCCCAGATGAGGTCAACGATGAGCTTCATCTCGTGGAGGACCTCGAAGTAGGCCATCTCGGGGGCATATCCGGCCTCGGTCAGCACCTCGAAGCCCTGCATCATCAGGAACTCGAGACCACCGCACAGCACGACCTGTTCGCCGAAGAGATCCGTCTCGGTCTCTTCGCGGAAGGTAGTCGGGATGACGCCGGCCCGGGCACCGCCAATGGCTGCAGCATAAGACAGTGCCAGATCCCGACCTTCACCCTTGGGATCCTGGTCAACGGCGATCAAGCAGGGAACACCCTTGCCGTCGACGAACTGACGGCGCACCAGGTGGCCGGGGCCCTTCGGAGCGACCATGGCGACGGTGATGCCGTCGGCCGGCTCGATGAGGTCGAAGTGGATGTTCAGTCCGTGGCCGAAGAAGAGGGCATTGCCGTCCACGAGGTTGGGCTGGATGTCCTCGGTGAAGATCTGGGCCTGGGAGGTGTCGGGGGCGAGCAGCATGATCACGTCGGCCCACTTGGAGGCTTCGGCGTTTGACTTGACCTCGAAACCGGCTTCACGAGCCTTCACCGCGGATTTGGAGCCGTCACGGAGGCCGATGCAGACCTCGACACCTGAGTCCCGCAGACACTGGGCGTGGGCGTGACCCTGGGAACCGTAACCGATGATCGCGACCTTGCGGTTCTGGATGATCGACAGGTCGGCGTCGTCGTCGTAGAGAACTTCAATTGCCATGGTGCTGTGTGTTCCTTTTCCTCGAATTGAGATGTATCGGTCGAAAAACGCATCGGATGCGATGTGTTCCAGCTTAGATGTTCATTCCCCGTGTGCAGCGGCGGGTGTGCCGGATGGGGAGGTCAGGCGCAGCGCCTCGTGGGCGATGGAGGTGGCTCGTGGGGGCATCCGGACGAGGTTGTTGTCGGGCACCCCGGCAGAATCAACGTCCGCTGGCCGGGGCCATGGTCTTGGGGCCACGGCAGAGGGCGATCTCACCGGACTGGATCATCTCACGGATGCCGAACGGGGCGAGGACGTCGAGAAGCGCCTCGAGCTTGCCCGGGGTTCCGGTCGCCTCGATGACCACGGCGTCGGGAGAAACGTCGATGACCCGAGCCCGGAAGATGTTCGCGGCATCGACAATCTGTGGACGGTTACTGGCATCCGCGGAAACCTTGACCATCATCAGTGCACGGGCGACGGTGCTCTCCTCCGGGAGACGGACGACCTTGAGCACGGGGATGAGCTTGTTGAGCTGTTTGGTGATCTGCTCAATCGTGTGCTCATCGCCCAGTTCCCCGTCGATGACGATGGTGATGCGGTTGATTCCGTCGACGTCGGTGATCGCGGAGACGATGGATGCGATCGGGTAGCCACGACGGGTGAACAGTCCCGCGATCCGCGAGACGATTCCATCGACGTCCTCGACGAGGACGGACAGGATGTAGCGGTTCTTCGGGAACATCAGTTCTTCTCCTCGGTGTGCTTGGCGGCGTCGTTCGCGTTGCCCTCGATGGCCTTCTCGACGTCAGCCAGGGCCGTCGCCGCCGAGTCCTCGTCGAACAGCGGGCGCAGATCCTTGGCGTACTGGATGTCGGAGTTGGAGTGGCCGGCGGCGACCATGGGCCAGACCTGTGCATCCTCCCCGACGATGAAGTCGATGACGACAGGACGGTCGTTGATCTCGCGGGCACGTCGAATAGCCGGGATCACGTCCTCCTCACGGGTGACACGGATCGCTTCGCAGCCGAGGGCTTCGGCAAGCTTGACGAAGTCGGGCACGTACTCGCCCTGGTTCCGCAGGCGGGTGTTGGAGTAGCGGCCCCCATAAAACAGGGTCTGCCACTGACGGACCATACCGAGGTTCCCGTTGTTGATCAGCGCGACCTTGATGGGGAAACCCTCGACGGCACAGGTGACGAGCTCCTGGTTGGTCATCTGGAAGCAACCGTCACCGTCGATCGCCCAGACCTCCTTGTCCGGCATACCGGCCTTCGCACCCATCGCCGCGGGCACGGCGTAGCCCATCGTGCCGAGGCCACCCGAGTTGAGCCACGTACGGGGGTTCTCGTAGTCGATGAACTGGGCCGACCACATCTGGTGCTGACCGACGCCAGCACAGTAGATGGCATCCGGCCCGACCTCCCTGGACAGTGTGTTGATGACGTACTGGGGGGAGATCGTGCCGTCATCGTTACCCGTCCAGCCACGCGGGAACCTGTCCCGGAGTCCATTCAGGTAGGAGACCCACCGGTCGATGGCAGGCGGAGCCAGCTCAAGCTTGCGGTACATGGTCAGCAGAGCGTCCAGGACCTCCCGGGCGTCCCCGACGATCGGGACGTCGGCGTGGCGGATCTTCGAGATCTCAGCGGGGTCGATGTCGGCGTGGATGACTTTGGCATCCGGGGCGAAGCTGTCGAGATCGCCGGTGACCCGATCATCGAAACGGGCGCCGATGGTGATGAGCAGGTCGGAACGCTGCATCGTGGCAACAGCAGAGACACTGCCGTGCATTCCCGGCATACCCATGTGTTGCGGGTGACTGTCGGGGAATGAACCCAGTCCCATGAGGGTGGTGACGACGGGGATTCCCGTGTACTCGGCGAAAGCGAGCAATTCAGCGTGCGCGTCAGCCTTGATGACACCACCACCGATGTAGAGGCAGGGACGTTCCGCAGCGGAGATCATCCGAACCGCTTCTTCGATGCGCCGGTGATGCGGAGTCGTGACGGGCTTGTAGCCGGCGAGGGACATGTCCGGCGGCCAGACGAAATCGCACATGGCGTTCTGGACATCCTTCGGGACGTCGATGAGGACGGGACCAGGACGGCCAGTGGAGGCGAGGTGAAAAGCAGCGGCGACCGCGGCGGGAATCCGGTTCGGATCGGTGACCATGTAGTTGTGCTTGGTCACCGGCATGGTGATACCGCGGATATCCGCTTCCTGGAAAGCATCGGTGCCCAGCAGGGTATGACCGACCTGTCCGGTGATGGCGACGATAGGGACCGAATCCAGGTGTGCGTCGGCGAGAGGTGTGACGAGGTTCGTCGCTCCGGGACCGGAGGTAGCAATACAGACACCGACTTCACCGGATGCCTGCGCGTACCCCTCTGCGGCGTGACCGGCGCCCTGTTCGTGCCTGACGAGGACATGCCGAACCTTCTCCGAAGAGTAAAGCGGATCGTAGAGCGGCAGGATTGCACCGCCTGGAATTCCGAATACGACATCTACCCCGAGTTCCTCGAGCGAGCGGACGATCGCCTGCGCTCCGGTCATACGCTCGGGGGCGGATGGTTTCGCGTCCTTCACCAGCATGGCGGGACTGGGGTGTTGACGAGCTGCCACGTTCACGACGTCGGGCTCCTTTTGGAATGGTCTCGGTGAAATACGATCAGGCGGACACTGGCATCGTCCTCGCTCCCCGACACCGGGAATATCGGTGGCGGATTTCGGGCAAAGGTGGCGGACACCAGTGTCGAGAATGAACAAAACCCCCGTCCACTCACCGTTTCTGCGGTGGTGCCGAGGGCGTTTGACTTCACGACTTGTACGGCCGCTACGGCAAACGCCGGCTGCTTACGAGTACAAGTCGAATGTTGGTCATGCCAAAAGATGTTACACAGGCCCCCACATGCAAGGGCAACTTACGCCACCCCATCTCATACCCCCGTCCACGTAGTGGGATGAGATCCCGGTGCAAAAATGTCCCATCAGTGAGCTGAAGACCAACTACGGGCCGCTCCAAGCGGTGTCACACGACGGTTCAGGGGTGAGACACAACCCATCGCACCGACCCTGACCCCACGCCGCTAGCCGCGTTAACCTGTTCTCCATGCCGACCTTCCCCATCTCCTACATCCTGTCCACCTGGTGGCAGTGGATCATCGATCCCGGTATCGAACTCGCCATCATCACCGTCGTCGCGTTCCTCGTCCCCAGGGTCGGGCGGCTCGCAGTCCGGCTCATCACCCGCCGACTCGACCCGACGGAACAGGAGTCGAAGCAGCGTCTGGCGATAGTCGGCACCGCCGTCTATCTCGTTCAGCTGGTCGCCTACTTCTGTCTCTCGATCACCACACTCAAGGCCCTTGGTGTACCGCTGGCCGGAGCAGCCATCCCCGCGACCGTGATCTCCGCTGCGGTCGGCCTCGGTGCGCAGTCGATCATCGCCGATTTTCTGGCCGGGTTCTTCATCATCTCCGAAAAACAGTTCGGGGTAGGTGACTGGGTTCGGTTTCAGGGCCCCGGGATCGACGTGGAGGGTGACGTCATTCAGATCACCATGCGAGCCACCCGCGTCCGCACCCTCGCCGGTGAGACGGTGAACATCCCGAACTCCACAGCCCGGCTCTGCATCAACCACTCCAACTACTGGGCCAGAGCGGTCGTCGTCATACCCATCCCGCTGCTCGGTTCTGACTCGATCGACGAAGCCGTCGAACGCTCCACCGACGCGACCCTCCGCGCCCTCGAACAGCCGGGTATCGCCAAGGACGTCACCGGCGAGCTCGACGTCCACCCCGCCGTGGGGGTCGAGGAGCCGAACACGGTCGGCATGCCCTGGATGGTGAACATGCGGTTCATCGTGCAGGTCAACCCGGCACGTCAATGGGCCGTCGAGCGCGCGATCAGAACGAAGATCATTGAGGAGTTCTGGAAGGAGTACGGATCCGCCACGACCATCTCCGGTGCTGTCCGGAACACCCTCGACGCCGATGCGCCACTGCTCGAGCGGGTCCTGACCCGCGCCCCCCTCATCGACGTCGACTACGCTCCTGGCGCTGCGGCGCAGGCCGATACCGGGGACATCACGGACAAAGGTGAGGGCCACACTCCGGTCACGGGATCCGAGTCCACCGGTGCAGCGCCTGCCTGCGACGTCCCGGACGCCACCTCCGCGGCGCGGGAGCACAGGATCGGCCGGGCCGATTCCGAAAACGACCGTTCCCGCTCCGACGTCTCCACCAATGATCCTTCCGGCACCGACAGCCCGGAGGACACCCACGGGGACGACCACTCCGTGCTGTCCCAGCTAGTGATAGATTCAACCGGTTGGCGGAGAATCGCCTCATTCGGGGGCCGGGTGCGTCCCTCCACGACGGGGCTCTGCTTCGCCCTGGTGGCACTGCTCTTCTTCAAGGGCTTCACACTGGATCCGACCGATGCCGCAGACGGAACCGGGGATATTCCGCCCGCCCCACCCACGGCGGTGACCTCAACGGTGGGGACACCGACTCTATCGACCCGGACCAGCGCACCCGCCTCGCCGAGCAGCGTACCGACCAGAACTCCCCGCCCAACGCAGGAATCGGGCGCGACTCCCACAACGTCCGCGAATTCCCCGACCCCCAGCACGACGGATCCCACCGACCAGACCGGCGACACCGGGACCACGATCAACCCCTGACCCCAAGGTGACTGCGGTACCCGCCATTCAATAGAATCAGCAGGTATGTCCTCCACGAGCCCCGACGCTGATCCCGACTACGGTGATAACACCGACGGAGCCACCGGCACGACCCCCGTCACCGCTACCGTGTTCCAGCCCGACCGGACACACCTCCTGGGTGCCGGCCTGATGCTGCTGACCAGTCTGCTCACGGTCGGGGCCGCACCGAAGCTCCTCTTCTGGATTCTGCTGCTACCCCTGCTCTACGCGTACTGGGTTCTGAAGTCGCGTACCACCATCGATGTGGACGGCATCACGGCCACCTACGCGTTCTCGGCGAATCGGAGAGTCAGCTGGGAGGACTTCGCCGGAATCCGCTTCGGATCGGGTAGCTCTCACGCCCGCTCACACGACGGGCAGGAGTTCGCCCTACCCGGGGTATCGTTCAACAGCGTTCCTGACCTCGCGGCCGCCTCGGGCGGCAGAATCCCCGATGTCATCGCCGCGGGGAGAGTCGCCGCGGACGACAAGGTCGTGGTGATGCGCCGCGACGGCCGCCAGATCGTCAAGACACGCGAGGAAGCGGCGCGGGAGATCCTCGCCGCCCAGGAGGAGATCGAGCAGGCGAAGAAGGAGCGTGCTGCCGCGAAACGACGCAGCAACACGGAGCCCGGCGGCTGGTACCAGACAGACGCCGAGGGTAACGCCATCATCGAGGAACAGCGCAAACCCCAGCCCGGTGATGACGGCGGCAACAACCGAACCGACGAGTCCTAGATCCCTCTGATCACACAGCAATAGTCCCTTTACACGGACACCCTGACCCGCCCTGACAAGCAGAAGACAGCCCCATGATCCCCTTACGCTCAAGAGTCACCACAGTCGGCCGTAATGCCTCCGGCGCCCGCGCCCTCTGGCGCGCCACCGGAATGAAGGACAACGACTTCGGCAAACCGATCGTCGCCATCGCGAACTCCTATACCCAGTTCGTCCCCGGCCACGTGCACCTGAAGAATGTCGGCGACATCGTCGCCGAGGCCATCACTGCCGCGGGGGGTGTCGCAAAGGAGTTCAACACCATCGCCGTCGATGACGGCATCGCGATGGGCCACGGCGGCATGCTCTATTCACTCCCCAGCCGGGAGATCATCGCGGACGCCGTCGAATACATGGTCAACGCGCACACCGCGGATGCTCTGGTGTGTATATCTAACTGCGACAAGATCACCCCGGGCATGCTCAACACCGCGCTGCGGCTGAACATCCCGACGGTATTCGTGTCCGGCGGCCCGATGGAGGCGGGCAAGGCGGTCGTCGTCGACGGTATCGCGCACGCACCCACCGACCTCGTCACCGCCATCTCGGCATCTGCGAATGATGGCGTCGACGCCCCGGGGCTCTCCCGGATCGAGGCATCAGCCTGTCCGACCTGCGGTTCGTGTTCCGGAATGTTCACCGCGAACTCGATGAACTGCCTCACCGAGGCTCTCGGGTTGTCCCTGCCCGGCAACGGTTCCACGCTGGCCACGCACAAGGCCCGGCGGCAGCTATTCACCCGAGCAGGCGAAACCGTCGTCGAACTGTGCCGCCGCTACTACGGCGAGGAGGACACCTCCGTCCTGCCAAGGTCCATCGCGACGAAGCACGCGTTTAACAACGCCATGGCACTGGACATGGCTATGGGCGGATCCACGAACACCGTGCTGCACATCCTCGCCGCAGCGCAGGAGGGCGAGGTCGATTTCGACCTCGATGACATCGACCGCCTCTCCCGGAATGTCGCTTGCCTGTCAAAGGTCTCCCCGAACTCCAACTACCACATGGAGGACGTGCACCGTGCCGGTGGCATCCCCGCCATCCTCGGAGAACTCCACCGTGGCGGGCTACTCCACGACGACGTCCACTCCGTGCACTCGCCCGATCTACAGTCCTGGCTGGACGCGTGGGACATCCGCAGCGGGAATGCAACGGACGAAGCAATCGAACTGTTCCACGCTGCGCCCGGCGGTGTACGGACCACCGAGCCGTTCTCCACGGAGAACCGCTGGGACTCCCTCGACACCGATGCGGTCAACGGCTGCATCCATGACGTCGAGCACGCGCACACTGTCGACGGCGGCCTAGCGGTCCTGCGGGGCAACATCGCACCGGACGGGGCGATCATCAAAGCTGCAGGCATCGATGAGGAGCTGTGGCACTTCTCGGGTCCCGCCCGGGTCGTGGAATCACAGGAGGAGGCGGTGTCCGTCATCCTCAAGCGGGTCATTCAGCCCGGTGAAGTCCTCATCGTCCGCTACGAGGGGCCCTCCGGTGGCCCCGGGATGCAGGAGATGCTGCACCCCACCGCGTTCCTCAAGGGCGCGGGACTAGGCAAGAAGTGCGCGCTGATCACCGACGGCCGCTTCTCCGGTGGTTCCTCGGGTATCTCGGTGGGACATGTGTCCCCCGAAGCCGCACACGGCGGTGTCATCGGCCTCATCCGGGACGGCGACACCGTCACCATCGACATCCACAAGCGCCTGCTCCAGTTGGAGGTCGACGACGCGGAAATCGAGCGCCGTCGCGAGGAAATGAACGCCTCCGAGCGGCCGTGGCAGCCCGTCAACCGTCAGCGCACGGTGAGCAAGGCGCTGCGTGCCTACGCGAAGATGGCGACTTCCGCGGACAAGGGCGCGGTTCGCCAGGTCGACTGATCCTTGTCCCCCATGAACGAGAAGGTGGGCCATCCTTGCGGATGGCCCACCTTCTATTTTCGAGCAGCAGCCATCGGGATCAGGACGGATCATCACCTGGCCGGACGGAGGTCGGACGCGCTGAGACCGTACTCCGGAACACCCTCCTCCGCTCCCGAGCGCATCTGGTAGATCCCCTGAGCCACTAACCAGACAAGGATGAGCCCAACGGTGACACCCGGAACCAGCAGGACGAAGCCCACGATCCATAGCCCCGTGACGTCGGTCGTGGCCGCCTCAAGGGCCCATACCGAGCAGTATCCGATGGCGCCACCCACTGCGGCGCCGAGACCCGGATCCTTCCGGCCACGGAACACGAGGACCACGATCACCGTGACGATGACGAGACCCGGCAACCCGTAGATCAGGATTCCGGGCAGGTCCCACAATTCAGGGTGCTGCTCGAGGTAGGGGCTGATCCCTTCCACGATGGAGCCGCCGACGACGAACGCAGCGGCGAGCGCCCCGGCGGCGGTCACCGCACCGATGAGGGATCCGATGAGGACACTCACACCGCGCATCCACTCTCGGCCGGGCATCGACCCCGTACCGGAAGCGTTCAAGGCGATCTACTTTCAGTTGGTGAACGGGTAGGCGCCGCCGGTGACCAGCCACCAGAGGCCGATCGCACAGCCGATGCCGATCAGAGCGAAGACGATGGAACTCCACAGTGGGCGGCGCGCCCAGCTGCGGCTGAAGTCCAGCGAGATACGCCCCGGTCCGGTGAGCTGGAGTCCGACGGCGACGACGGTCATCAGGAGGGCGAAGCGAACCCCGTCGCCCCACTGGACAGGGTTGACCGGGGTACCGGAGATGTTGATCTGGTGGAGGGCAAGGAACGCGGTGGACACGGTGGCGAGCGCCGCCGCGAGCGGGGTAAGCAGACCGAGAACCAGGAGGATACCTGCGGCAAGCTCGACACCCGGTACCGCGATGGCAAGGACACCCGCGAGCTCATAGCCCGAGAACTGCTCCTCGAGCCCCGAGATTCCGCCGCCATTGCCGAGCCGGAATAGCACGGACACCGAGTGGAGGATCAACGCCGCTCCGAAGAAGAGCCGGATGAGGAACAGCCCGAAGTCCATCGTGCCGCGCTTGGCTTCGGATGTATCCTCTTCGACCGGTTCCTCGGGGTAACCGGAGTCGACGGGAATGGATTGGGGCGGAACCTGCTGCACAGGTGCCACGGCACCCGTCATCGCAGGCATCGTGGTCGTCGGCTGATCCGTGGCGAAGTCCGAGTCGGCGTAACGCTGTTCTGGTTGCATCGAGCGCTGCTCCGGAGCCTGTCCGGCTACCGGGAACACTGCGGTCGCGGACTCCTCTGTCCCAGCACCGACGGACTGCGGGGCGGCACGACCGGCGCGATCGTACACGGAATCACGAGACGTCTCGGCCACCGGCGTGCGGTCCGCATCGACCAGGGGGGCGTAGGTGGGGATATCGTTGTCGTCGAAGTCTTCGGGTACTGCCCGGTCGGGACGGGGATCATTATTGTCGCTCATATCTTGCACAGTATGTGAGCCGCAGGTGTTTTGTCCGCACCGATCCCGGGCGCGTCGGCATTTTGACTCGGAATCGTTACGTCGCCAGCCTGCGGGATGGTCCCGGTGGAGGATGAGCGGTTCAGCGGCAGGCGGCCAGCTGGGCCGTCAAGGCGTCGTGTTCCGCAGCCGTGACCCACAGGTGGTAGCGGTGTTTGATGGTGATCTGGCGCTTCACGTACTCGCACCGGAAATCCGGGTTCGGCGGTAACCACGTCGCAGCATCCGCCGCCCCCTTCTCCTGGTTCACCGGCCCCGAGACCGCCATGAGGTTGTCTGGGTCGTTCGCAAAAGCACGTCTCAGCTCCGGTTCCAGGTCCTGCGCGCCCTTCATCCACGCATCCGCCAACGCGACGATGTGATCGACCTGGACCGCTTCGCTAGTGGTGGATCCGCGGACGAAGTCTACCTGGGTACCGGTGTAGTAGTCGTTCAGGAGTCCGGACTCGACGACACAGTCCCGGGTTCCCGGCCGGAACTGAACCCGGATGAGGTCACGGGCGAGAATGTCATTGCGGGTGTCGCAGCCGTTATGCCCGAGTTCAACCTCGACATCATCACTCCACCGCTGTCCGAACGCCTCCCGGGCATACCCCGTCAACGGCGCGCGGTCCCGCACTACGAGTTCAGCCAACATGTCACTGTAGATCTGTGGACCCGGCCAACGGTCGGTCGCAGGTGCTCCGGTCACATCATCACCGCTAGCCGTGCGATCCTCCACGACACCGCGCAGGACAGAGACCAAAATAACCGCTCCCGTGATCAGGAAGACGGTGACGACGGCGACCAGAGTGAAGCTGCGTCGACGGGCTCCAGTGGTGTTCACAAGTGGTTACCGTAGCACTGTGCAAACCGAACCGTGAGGTCACGACACCGGTTCGAGGCTCTCCTCCGCGGCCGCGATGACCGAATCTGTGAGCTTCTGCAGCAGCGGAGACTCAAGACGCCAGTGCTGCCAATAGAGCGGAACGATGGACACCCGTTCATCGAGCAGCACGAGTTCCCCCGAGTCGAGGAACCGGGCCGACTGAATCTCCGGGACAAGACCCCACCCGAGTCCGGATCTCGCCGCCTCGACAAAGCCCTCGGAGGAAGGGATCTGGGAAATGCGCCGGTGTCGTGGTGGCCGGTCAACCCGACCTGTCAAGTCTGAATCCTGGATTTTGTCATTCGGCCCGTAGCGCAGTGCGGGCATCGCAGCCCAATCGAGTCGACCATTAACGGTGTAGGAGTCCCGGAGGGAGGGGCTGGCGACGGCACGATACCGCATGACCCCGAGCGGACTGACCGTACATCCGGAGACCGGGGAACTCTCCCGGGTAATCGCGCCGAGACAGTCTCCCCGGCGGAGCAGCTTCAACGAGTGAGCCTCGTCCTCGACACGCAACTGGAGAGTGGCGGAATCCCAAGATGCCACATCCGCAAAAACAGGAGTAAACCAGGTGGCGAGGGAATCGGCGTTGATGGCGACACTGAGGGGAACCCGTGCGATCCGGCCCCGCAGCTGCGCGTCGGTCTCCGCCTGAAGGAGGGCCATCCGACGGGCGGCTTGAGCCAGTACCTCCCCCGCTGCGGTCGCGGACGTCGGGCTGGTCCGTCGGATCAGCACCCGCCCTGCTTGGGACTCGAGAGCCTTGATCCGCTGACTGACCGCCGACGGCGTTAGGGAAAGCACATCCGCGGCGCCCTCGAAAGACCCTTCATCAAGAACGGCGAGGAGTGTAGCCAGGTGAATCGGGTTCATGAAGTAATTCTAACGCAGATTCAAAAACTTTAACTTTTCTTAACAGTCGGGTGGTGACACCATCAGTGGCATGAACATCGCACTCCACGGATTCCTCATGGGATTGTCTCTCATCGTCGCAATCGGACCGCAGAACACGCTCCTCCTTCGCCAGGGGATTCGCCGGACCGCCGTCGGGGCGGTCGTCGCGGTGTGCCTGATATCCGAGTGCATGCTCATCATCGGCTCCACCGCAGGCGTCGGCGTCATCATTGATAAAGCACCCGCGGTTCTCGACGTGATGAAGTACCTCGGTTTCGTCTATCTTCTGTGGTTCGCCTTTACATCGTTCAGAGACGCCTTACGTACCGGCGGCGGCACCTTCACCCGGGATGGCATGGATCCCGAGGTCCCCGCAGACCTCCCTCCCGGGGACACTGACGGAACCGGCCCCGGGATCGGAACCGGAGACGGTTCTTCGGTCGCCGTGGCTGAGCGCACCGCCCGCGTCATACGGACCGCACCGGAGCGGACATGGGTCAAGCCAGTTCTGGCGGCCCTGGCCATGACCTGGCTCAACCCCGCCACCTATGTCGACATCGTGGTGATGCTCGGCGGAATCGCGAACCAGTACGGCGAAGTAGGACGCTGGTACTTCGCTGCCGGAGCGCTGGCAGCGTCGACCATATGGATGCCGAGTATCGGCTATGGGGCGAAGAAACTCTCCGGACCACTCTCCCGGCCAGATGTGGCGCGCATCGTCAACATAGCCATCGGAATCGTGATGATTGCCATCGCCGTCCGACTACTCCTCCACTGACGCTCCCCACACGCCACGGAGGCAATCACCGACGGGCCCCGATCCGGCAGAAACCGGATCGGGGCCCGTCGGTGTGTCCGGTATCGTGCGACCGGATCACTTCTCCCGGGTCTTAGATTTTGTCGCCTGCGCCCAGATGTTGATCCCTACATCGGACGCGATCTCATCGATCGCGCTAAGCTCCGCGCCAGTGAACGTGAGGTTCTGTGCGGCATCGATGTTCTGGTCAAGCTGTGTTACCGACGATGCCCCAACGAGCGCAGAGACGACCGTCTGCTCCCCGTACCGTCCCTGCTCCCGCAGGACCCAGGACACCGCCATCTGAGCCAGGGTTTGCCCCCGTTCCTGGGCAATGTCGTTCAGACTCCGCATCATATCGATGTTCTCGTCACTGAGCATGTCACTCGACAGCGACTTGTGTGCGGCCGCCCGGGAGTCCTCCGGGACACCGTTGAGGTAGCGGTCGGTGAGCAGGCCCTGTGCCAACGGGGAGAACGCGATGGTCCCGACCCCATTGTCGGCGGCAGCCTGGAGCAGGGTGTCACCGTCCTCCCCGGGCTCCTCCACCCAACGGTTCACGATGGAGTAGCTGGGCTGGTTGATCAACAGCGGGCACCCTTCCTCTGCCATCATCTCGGCGGCCTCGGTGAGAAGCTCCGGACCGTAGCTGGACACCCCGACGTACAGTGCCTTGCCGCTGGAGACGATGTCGCGCAGGGCATACATCGTCTCCTCCAACGGGGTCTCCGGGTCGGGTCGGTGGTGGTAGAAGATATCGACGTAGTCGAGGCCCATGCGCTCCAGAGACTGGTCGAGTGAAGCCATCAGGTACTTCCGTGAGCCACCGAAACCATAGGGGCCGGGCCACATGTCCCAGCCCGCCTTCGACGAAATAATCATTTCGTCCCGCAGGCCACGGAAGTCCGAGTCGAGGATCCGACCGAAGTTGACCTCGGCAGACCCATTCGGCGGACCGTAGTTGTTAGCCAAGTCGAAGTGAGTGACACCACGGTCGAAGGCACGCCGGATGATGGATCGCTGCGTCTCGAGCGGTTTGTCATCGCCAAAGTTGTGCCACATCCCGAGGGAGACTACCGGGAGTTTCAGCCCGGAATGACCGACTGTCCGGTAAGGCACACCGTTGTGGTAACGGTTCACTGCGGGCTGATAGGTGAGTTGGGCGTCCGGATTGTAAGACATATCCCCAGTTTGCCCGCAGTGCGGTCGGTTGTCGACGTATAGCCCCGGCGTGCACCCACCATACGCACCTACGGGTGTCAGCTCCACCACACGGCGATCCTCGGGACGGAGAAAACTGGCATTTATTCCCTGCGTTTCCCCAGTATCACGGGGTACCTCCGCTGATAAAACCCATATCAAACAAGGAGAAGATCCGAGATCCGGTCAATGCCTGTGACCCATCTTGGATTGAACACTGTTCGCCGCCCCATCTCACAGGTTATGCTGTCGAAAACAGGGGCCCGCCCCCAATTTCGCCCATCCGGTACCCGCAAACCCCGGGAATCGGTCCGTGGTGTGCCGTAGCACGACGAAAACAGCGCCATAACACGGCGCCCGAATATGAAGGAGTACCCATGAATCTGACCCGACGAACATTCCTCAAGGCATCAGCCGCGGCAGGTGTGATCGCAGCCATGGGAAGCGTATTCCGGGAAGCCGCAGCAGCGGAGATGCCCGAGCCCCTCTTCGCTGAACTGCGTCAACGCTGGATCGACATCATCACCTCCAGGAACCTCTTCAAACCCGATGACGCGGCGTTCGTTCCCCTCCTCGCATCGCTGGACCGCTCAGTCGACCGGGCACTGGAAGACCTGGCCACAGGCGCGGAAGCTTCGGCCACCGTATTCAAAAGCAAGAACCTGGCTGCCGAGAAGTCCCCGGACATCACCTCCACCGCCCGAAGCATCCTCGCCCTGGCCAACGGCTGGTCCATCCCCGGCTCGAAGCACTTCGGAAGCGACGAGGTCCTGTCCGCCGCGATCGGCGCTCTCGACAGCTTCTTGACACTGCGCTACAACCCCGATCAGTTCGAGTACGGCAACTGGTGGGATTGGGAGTCAGGGGCTGCCCGGGCCATCGGCGACATCATGTGTCTCCTGGGCGACAAACTCCCCGCAGAGACCCTCGCCAAGGCCGCGGCGGGAATCAACCACTTCATTCCAGACCCGACCGAGCAGGAGGCCAACAAGGGAGCCGCGGCCCGTAAGATATCTACCGGTGCCAACCGGCTGGACCTCTGCCGCGCCGTAGCGTGTGCCGCGATCGCAGTCGAAGACGAGGAACGGCTCCGTCATGCTCTGGACGGCCTGTCCGCGACCTGGCAGTACGTGAAGACGGGCGATGGTTTCTACCGAGACGGTTCCTTCATCCAGCACACCCACATCCCCTACACCGGCGCGTACGGCAACGTCCTGATCTCCGGTCTGTCACTCATGTTCGATCTGGTCGCGGGAACCTCCTTCGATATCAGCGAGGACGGAAAGAACCGCGTCTACTACCTTGTGGACCAGGCCTACATCCCAATCATCGTGGACGGGCAGGCCATCGACGGCGTCCGTGGTCGATCTGTATCCCGGAAGGTTGAGCCCGGATCTTCGCACGGGATCTCCATCCTCACCTCTATCATCCGTCTCGCGGAGCGGGCGCCTGCCGAGTACGCGGATCGCTGGCGCGGCCTCTGCTCGGGCTGGCTCCACCGCAACACCTACAACGACTTCACCAAAACGAGCAGCATGTCGCAGCTCGCGCTCGTGAACCGTGCAAAGAGTTTCCCCGCGGCCCCGGCCTTGTCAGAACCCAAGATGTTCCCCTCCATGGACCGCCTCGTCCACCGCAGCGCAAACTGGACCGTGGCGGTGTCGATGTGCTCCAAGCGGATCTCCTGGTACGAGTACGGAAACCAGGAGAACGAACTCGGTTCACGGACCGGAAGCGGTATGCGCTACCTCATGCTCCCGGAAAACATGGGCCAGTATGAGGACGGTTTCTGGTGCACCGTTGACTACTCCGCGCCGACCGGAACAACGGTCGACCACCAGGAGCTCCGGCGCAGCGTCGGCGATTCCTGGGGCACGGATACCCCGCAGAATGAATGGACCGGTGGCCTGACCAGCGGACCCCTCAGCCTCGCCGGCATGCACCTGATCGGACCCGATCTCAACGGTCTGGAGGCCCGGCGCCTCTGGTTCGGAACGCCGGATTCCGTCGTGGAGCTCGTGGGCGGGGTCACGGCTCCGGACAGCCCCGCGCTGACTGTCGTCGAGCACCGGAACATGGGTGAGAACGGCAATGCGGTGCTCACCGTCGACGGCAACCGGGTCACCGGAGAATCGACGGTCAAGGATCCGACATGGGCGCACCTGGAGGGCGTCGCCGGCTACGTCTTCCTCACCCCGGGAACGGTGCGGGCGAGCATCAACGACCGCACCAACACCTGGTTGAACGTCAACCCGTTCCGCACCGGATACCCGGGCGCCGACGAACCCGTCACCCGCACCTGGGCCACCATCCAGTTCGACCACGTCGGCGAGTCCGAGAAATCGGGCGGCTGGATCCTGTTACCCAGGGCCAGCGCCGAGGAGACCCGCCGGGTCGCCGATGCTCTGAACGGACCCTCGGCCGCAGCGAAAATCGAAAGCAACGACGCCGACGCCCAGGTCGTTCAGGTCGGCGATGCCACCGGCTTCGCGATCTGGAAGCCGGGCACCTACGCCACTTGGGAGTTCGCACAGCCCGCCGTCGTACTGGCCGAGTACGGCAGCGACGACCTTACCGTCACCGCGGCGGACCCGACCCAGGAAGCGGCCCAGGTGACGATCAAGGTACCGGGAGAATGGCCGGTATCCACGGGTGAGGGGGTCACCGTGACGGCGACCCCTGACGTGACCACTCTCGTCGTGGACACCGCGGGTCTCGAAGGCGCATCACGCAAGGTTGTCCTTCGCAAGAAGGGAACACTGCCTCCCGAGGATCCGTCATCCGCAGGGAGCCTGAGCTCCTGGCTGGGTGGCACCGGCAGTAGCTCGTTCTTCTCCTCGTAAGACTAGAAGCCCCGTTTTCCGATTACCACGGAAAGCGGGGCTTCGTCTCACGATACTCCGGGCTGAACGGATCAGTTGACGCGCGACGAACCATGTCCGGAGGATGAGTTGTCGTCGATGGAGAAATCGACGGATTCATCCTCGTCGAGCTGGCGTGCGACCTTCTCCCGGACGGTCGCGGCCATCTCCTCCTCGTCGATGTTCGAGGCCTTCAGACGGCGGGCCAGCTCACGTTGGTGAACTGCGGTGAACTTCCGCGCCGGATCGAGTTTCCGGGTGACCAAGGCACGGATGCGCTGACGACGTTTGACCTCGTTGACGATCACGCCACGGTCCCGTATCCAGGCGTAGACGAGGACGAACATCAGCGCCACGCCGACGTAGCCCAGCAGCGGGTAAAGGTAGGTGACCAGGGTACGGAAACCCAGGAAACTCAGGACGAATCCGACCAGGACGGCCATGACGAAGGTGGAGTTAAAGTTCTGCGGCTTGGTCACAGTCAGACGCCGGGTCAGGGCGTAGAACATACCGAGCGCCGAGTTGAAGATCATGCCGTAGATCGCGACCGACATGAGAGTGCCCATGATCGGGTGCATGAGCCCGACGAGCGTCAGCATCGGCATTGCGTCGTCTTTGAGCATGTCAACCTTGAGGAACAGGGAGGACGCGACGAGACAGAGCATCAGGCCGAAGATGCCGCCGCCGAGGAGACCACCGATTCCGGCGATCCGGGCGTTGAGATAGTAGCCGCCGATAACGATCGACATGGAGACGACGACAATCAGGGAGAAACCGAGGTAGTTCAGGGCTCCGACCCAGACGTTTGGCAGGGTGGTGCGGATCGTCGAGGCCGACTCTTCGAGGTGTGACCAGTCATCAGGTGCGGTCGCGAAAGCGTAGACCGCGGCGATGACGATAAAGAGAATGATGCCCGGGGTGATCGCGCCGATGATGTTGCTGACCTTGTCCACGTCGAGGCGACCGAGCACCACGACCAGCACGAGCAAAATGACGGCGCCGACCCAGATGGGAAGACCGAACTGTTGGTTGAGGTTCGCACCGGCACCGGCGAACATGACCATGCCCAGGGAGAAGATTGTCAGCATCACCGAGCCGTCGAGGAATTTCGCAGCGACGGGGTGAGCCACCTTGTCGAATACGGCGGTGTGCTCGGTGGCTTGGTAGTAGCTACCGAGCTGGAGGATGACCAGTCCGATGACGCACATCATCAGCGCGACAGCAACAGCCCCCCAGAGACCGGCATGACCGAACACAACGAAGAACTGGAGCACCTCCTGCCCGGATGCGAATCCGGCTCCAACGCTCAGGCCGACGAAGGCCATCGCGATTGCCATTACTCGTTTCAACATGTTGGGGGTCTCCCTCTCCGGAGAATCGTCGAACACTGTTTTGTGGGGACCTCCCGTTACCGGGAATCACCACGGTAGATTCTAACGAGGTCGCAGCCGATAACCCGCATTCGTCGGATCTGTGGCACGGATTCTCTCCTGTTGTAAGGCCATTCAGAGAACTAATCCGGCGAAGGCGTCGGTGCTGCACGCAATCGATAAAATGCCCATACAGGCAGACGAGCACACGGTACTCTCCGTGGTGAAGCGGGCCACCCTCTTCAGGGGAGGTTGACGGGTCAGTATTTCCCGGCGAAGGGGAGACAAGGGTTGCACTGTCTCGGTGGGCGTCGCGGGACCACCGAGATCCCCCTAAACCGGGAACACAAAACCGGTGGTGCGGTCGGCCACACCACCGGCAGTCCCCGCCGTCAGAGCAGGATCAGCGGCACTTCTCCGCGATGAGCTTGTTCACCAGGGCTGGGTCCGCCTTGCCGCGGGTCGCCTTCATGACCGCACCGACGATGGCGCCACCGGCCTTGGCGTTCCCGCCACGGATCTTCTCCACGATGTCCGGGTTCGCGGCGAGCGCCTCGTCGACGGCCTTCTCGATGGCCCCGTCGTCACGGACCACCTCGAGACCACGCGCGGCGACAACCTCATCGACGTCGCCCTCACCCGCCAGGACGCCATCGACAGCCTGGCGGGCGAGCTTGTTAGTCAGCTTCCCCTCCTTGACCAGAGCCGCGACGTGGGCGACCTGCGCCGGGGTGATGTCGAGCTGCTCGAGCTCGGCACCCGACTCGTTGGCCTTCTGGGTGAGGTAGGACACCCACCAGGAGCGCGCCTCCGCGGGGGTCGCGCCCTCCTCGACGGTGGCGATGATGAGATCGAGGGCACCGGCGTTCATGAGATCGCGCATCTCCGCATCAGAGAGGTTCCACTCCTCGCGGATCCGAGCCTTGCGCACCCAGGGCAGCTCGGGCAGGGTCGCCCGGATCTCCTCGACCCACTCACGTGGGGCGATCACCGGCGGGAGATCCGGGTCGTTGAAGTAGCGGTACTCCTCGGCGGTCTCCTTGATGCGTCCGGCCGTCGTGGAGCCGTCCGTCTCGTGGTAATGCCGGGTCTCCTGGCGGATGGAGCCACCGTCGGTGATGACGCGCGCCTGGCGCTGCATCTCGTAGCGCACGGCCTGTTCGACGGACTTCAGGGAGTTGATGTTCTTGGTCTCGGTGCGGGTGCCGAATTCGGTCTGTCCGATGGGCCGGAGCGAGAGATTCGAGTCGACGCGCATGGAACCCTGGTCCATGCGGGCATCCGACACGCCGAGCGCCTTGACCAGGTCACGGAGCGCGCTGACGTAGGCGCGGGCGACCTCCGGGGCACGCTCACCGGCACCCTCGATCGGCTTGGTCACGATCTCTATGAGCGGAACGCCTGCGCGGTTGCAGTCCACCAGCGAGTATGTGGCCCCCTGGATGCGCCCCTCTGCACCACCGAGGTGGGTGAGCTTGCCGGTGTCCTCCTCCATGTGGGCACGTTCGATCTCGACGCGCCACGTGGTCCCGTCGTCGAGGACGACGTCGAGGTATCCGTCATACGCGATGGGCTCGTCGTACTGGGAGATCTGGTAGTTCTTCGGCTGGTCTGGGTAGAAGTAGTTCTTTCGGGCGAAGCGGGAGGACTCCGCGATCGAGCAGTTCAATGCGAGGCCGATCTTGATCGCCCACTCGACGCCCCTGGCGTTGACGACGGGCAGTGCACCAGGCAGCCCAAGGCTGACGGGGTCAACGTTCGAGTTCGGGGCGGAACCGAAGTTCGCGGAGGACGCCGAGAACATCTTGGTCTCGGTGGCCAGCTCGACGTGCACCTCGAGTCCCATCACCGGGTCGAAGCGCGTGAGTACCTCATCGAAATCCATCAGATCATTTACCGGAGCAGTCATGTCCGACAGTCTAACGGCTCTCGGGCAGCGCCCGCGCGTTCACTCCCGACTTCGAGTGTGAGGGATACCCCGGGAGGATCTAGACCGACTGCGGCTCAGATTCTCCCGGGGTTCGGTCCGAGTGCGAGCAGGAAGAAGATGATCAGCACGAACACCACGGAGACACCGATGATGAGTCCGTCCCGGTGCGGGCTGTATCGGTCGGCGAACCACGCCCCGGCCGCGGCTCCAGCGGTGTTGAGCATGAGGTCGTCGACATCCGAGTATCCGACGGCGAAGACGAATTGGAGTGTCTCGATGAGGAGACTGAGACCGAAGGCGGTCAGTGCGGTCCTCCGGATCCGGTCGGACCGCTCCCGGAGCAGGAGACACACCAGAGCACCGAAGGGAAGGAACAGCGCTATGTTGCCCGCGATGTTGAGGGGCGGCCCATACCAGACATGAGCGGTGAACAACTCACCGAACGGGATCAGCCGGATGTCGCGGGTCCGGTGCGCTGCGGCGGACCAGAGACCCGCGATGACGAAGATGAACTTGAACAGGGTCAGTACCGTGATGACGGCGATGTTGAGCGCCAGTGCCACCACGATGTGGCGGCGTTCGACCGGCAAACTCTCTGTGGGGGTCACGGTAGGCATGGAGCCACAGTGTAACCACCGCACCTGGACGGTACCTGTGAATCGGCGGCGCCCCGGCGGGACGGTGTTCCCTCCGGGGCGGCGACGAGGATGTTGACGGTGTCTCAGCCGAACAGCGCCTGGGCGGTGCGGTAGCGTCCCTCCGGCACGCGCTTCAGCGTTCCGACGGCCTCCTCGAGGTCGATGAGGTTGATGTGCTCACCCTTGAGGGCGACAACCTTTCCGAAGTCTCCTGTGTGGCAGGCGCGGGCTGCGTGCACACCGTAGCGGGTCGCCAGGACCCTGTCGTAGGCGGTCGGGGTGCCGCCGCGCTGGATGTGTCCGAGGACCGTGGTTCGGACATCGTGTCCGGCCCGGGCCTGGATCTCATCGGCGATCTGTTGCCCCATGCCGGTGAAGATCTCATGCCCGAACTGATCCACTCCCCCGGACTTGAGTTCCATGGTGCCTTCCTTGGGCATGGCACCTTCCGCGACGACAACGATGCCGTACTTTTCGCCCATCTGGAAGCGGCGCTCCATGGCCTTGCAGATTTCGGCGACGTCGAAGGGCTGCTCGGGGATCACGATGTAGTGGGCGCCACCAGCCATACCCGCGTGCAGCGCGATCCAACCGACGTGACGGCCCATCACTTCGACGATCATGACCCGGTTATGGGATTCGGCAGTGGTGTGCAGCCGATCGATGGCATCCGTGGCGACGGACACGGCGGTATCGAAACCGAAGGTGTAGTCGGTTCCATTGACGTCGTTGTCGATCGTCTTCGGAACACCGACCACGGGAATACCGTTGTCAGAGAGCCATTTGGCACCCTTGAGTGTTCCTTCACCCCCGATGGGGATCAAGGCATCGACGCCGGCATCTGCCAGATTCGCCTTGATCTGGTCGAGGCCGTTCTTGAACCTGTCGGGGTGCAGCCGACCGGTTCCGAGAATCGTGCCGCCCCGGAGAAGGATCCGGTCAATCGACTCGTCGTCGTAAAGCTGGACACGGCGGTCCTCCATGAGACCAACCCAACCGTCCTGGTATCCGACGACAGTTGAGCCGTAGTCCGAGCTAGCGGTGCGGACAATACCGCGGATGACAGCGTTGAGGCCGGGGCAGTCGCCGCCGGAGGTCAGTGTAGCGATTCGCATATGACCCATCCTAGTCTGCCGAGCAGATCGATGCCCGTTCGGAAGATGACCTGAAAAAGGAAACGGACACAAAGCCAAGGAAAAGTACGCACGCGGTGATGATTACGGCGTCGCCCATGGCGTTGCCGATCGACGTTCGCGCAGCTCCGATCTGCATCGCGGCACCGACGGCCGCGGCACCGACGACCGATCCGACCTGCCGTGTGGTGTTGTACACACCCGAGGCTGACCCGAGCTGCTGTGGCGGCAGGTCGCGCATCGCGGTCGCGGAATTCGGCGACCAGATGAATCCGTGCCCGACGCCCATGAGCAGGACCGGTACGAGAATCCACCAGACGGATACCCCGTCACGCATCACGCTCGCCAGGATCCCTACCGCAGCTGTCATGGCACCGAAGCCGATCATCGACAGGATCCGCGGATGGATGCGGTCGGCCAGCCGCCCCACGAATGGAGAGAGGAAGCCAGAGATCAGGGCCGTGGGTACGAGCATGAGTCCAGATTTCTCCGCGCTCATCCCGAGCCCGTCTTGGAGGTAGATCATCATTGGCAGGGCGATTGAGGACACGGCGAAGCCCATCGTCGCGATGGAGAACGCGCCGATGGAGAAGTTCCGGTTCCGGAAGATCCCGAGCGGAATCAGGGGATCCGCCCCCTTCTCCCCCGCTGTGTGCTGCCGGTGCAGGAACAGCGCCAGGAAAAGCAGACCGCCGACGAACACGAGCCAGATCCACGTCGGCCAGTGCAGCTTCGGCCCCTGCTGCATCGCATAGACCACGCCGAACACCGCGAACAGGGAGAGCAGTACACTGAGCCCGTCTACGCGGCGCGTGACCGTGTCCATGGTCGGTACCCACTTCACGACCATAACCAGGCTCAGCACCCCAAAGGGGATGTTGATGAAGAAGATCCACTGCCAACCGAGGGTGCCGGTGATCAAGCCACCAAGAAGTGGGCCAGCAAGGGACGCAAACCCGGCAACAGCCCCCCAGATACCCATTGCCGCGCCTCGGCGTTCCCTGGCGAAGATCCGGTTGATCACACTCATGGTCTGAGGGGTGAGGATCGATGCCCCGAGCCCCTGAACGGCTCGTGCTGCAATGAGCCACTCAATACCGGGAGCTAGTCCGCAGGCCAGTGACGAGAGGGTGAAGATGATCATGCCGACGAGGTACACGTTGCGCTGACCATACCTGTCACCAAGACGTCCGGTGACCAGGAGCGGCACTGCGAACGTGATGAGGTAGATCGACGTGACCCAGACGACCGCGTTGAGTGAAGCACCCAGTTCAGTCTGAAATTGCGGCGTCGCCACCGCCACCACCGTCTGGTCGAGAAGGATCATGAAGAAACCAATGCACAGAGCAGCGAGTGCGCGCCAGGCCTGTTTCTCAGGTAGGACGGGGGATGCGGTACGGGTCTCGGTCACCCGCCCATACTACGACTACTGCTGTTGCTACTGTCCTGCGCCCGATCCACTCCCTGTGTCATGCTCATTGCCGCGATCAGTTTCTGGAACGGGTGCCGGCGGAACGATGCGCACACCACGGATCCCGGCCCAGATTCCGAACGGGAAGAAACTGAGTCCGATGCCGAGGGCCGTGCGGTAGATGCCGAAGGCGGCGATCAGTGGTGCGGTTGCGGTGAGTCCGAACGGTTGGCTGAGGTTTCCGGCGGCGGTGAACAGGGACAGGGTCCGTCCGCGCACCCGGTCGGGGACGGTTTCGGTGATCAGGACGAGGTTCAGCGGGCCGAAGAGACCGGCTCCGATTCCGGCGAGCACCATTCCGGTGAACACGAGCGGATCACTGCCGAGTCCTGCCAGGAAAAGGAACGACAGGATGAACAGAACGGTGGTGATCGCCCAGAGCGTCCGCCTGCGTTGGGTGCCCAGGACCGTGGCCAGTCCGCCGCCGATGACGAATCCGACGGCGTAGGTGGCGAGCACCGCTCCCATCACGGCCGGTGCGTCGACGGCCTGGTAATGGGCGGGCAGCAGGATGACCAGGTACGGGACGACGAGCATAGTGGACACCAGTTGCATGATGAGCAGGAGACGGACGATGGGGTGGGTGAGGATGTCGCGCCACTGGCGCACGACACTCATATCGGGAACCTCCGAGTCCATGTCCCTGGCGTAGCCACCGGTGTGCGTCACCCGCACAGCCGCGGTCAACGCTGCGGAGACCAGGGAACAGCCCGCGGTGATCCACAGCACCGTGATCACCGGCTGCACCGCCATCAGCACGCCTCCGAGTGCGGGCCCGATCAGTCCGGCGACGCCCACGAGTGTCTGCATGATCCCGGCGAGTCTGTCCCGGGACACCCCGGACGTGGCCGAGACGTCGCCGAGCAGCGACTGCCTGGCGGCCATTCCGGGCACGTCGCCGACGGCGCCGAACACAGCGAGCCCGATGAACCAGGCGAGTGTCAATTCCAGGGAGGCATCGACGATGATGAGTGCGACGATGGACAGACCGCTGATCACGTCGGAGATCACGCTCATTGGTTTGCGTCCGAGCGTGTCGATCAACTGACCCCCGATGAAGGACACGATCAGTCCGGCGACCGCGGTGACCGCGACGACGGTGCCCGCGGCGGCGGGATCCCCGGTGCGTTCGAGGATAAGCCACGGCCAGGCGATCAGCGCGATGGAGTTGCCGAACTGTGAGAGCCCCGCGGAGGAGAAATACAGCCACGCGGAGGCGCGGTGGCGCGCCGGGGTGCCGGTCGTCATCGTACGACCTCCATGTCCGTGAGCTGTCCGACCAGTTCGTTGAACCGGATCATGGCCGGAGGGATGTCCTCGATGACGGAGTCGAGCACGACCGATGCGGGGAACTCTCCCCTCCGGAGTTCCTCCTCATCGAGCTGCCGGATGTAGTCGGCCGCCCGGCGGGCGATCTCCGCCACGAGAGGATCGTCCGGCTCCAGCGTCCACAGGTGGCTGACGTCCCGGAGCAGCACCCGGTACTCCGCGGACTCGAGGGCTTCGGTCGCCCACCGGACGCCGTCGTCGAACGTGTCCGGGAACAGCGTCCGGCAGACGACCCATACCTGGCCGATTGCACGGATGAATTCCTCGGCGACCCCGATCTCCCGCCACCGGCGGAACAGGACCTCGCTCCCGTCGGACAGCCCGACGAGTTCCGGCGAGTCCAGCCCGGCGAGATGCCTGCGCTGGCCGGAGATCACCGTCGCCTCCTCCGCGAGGCGCTCGGCGACCCGTGCCCGGACCCGGGCGAAGACCCCGGTGTCCACCTCGGTGACGCCGACGGGGAGCACCTCGAGGATGTCCGTCAACGTGAATCCAGCCTCGGCGAGGGACCTGACCCGGGCGAGCCGTACGGCGTCGGCCGGGACGTAGATCCGTCGCCCCGCGCTGTCCCGACCGGCGGGCGGCATGAGCCCGATGTCGTGGTAGTGCCGGATCGTCCGCGCTGAAACCCCCGCGAAGGCGGCCAGTTCGCTGATGGTGAGCATCGTCATGGTTGGGACGCTAGTTGCTTCCGTTGGGGCAACCGCAAGAGATCCGGGGGAACGGTTCCCTCAGTCGATCGCCCGACCTGTTCACTGATCTCCGTCGACGGCGTACAGCCGGTAGACGAGGTCATTGAACCGCACGAGTGCCGGTGGATAGAATTCGATGACGGAATCGACAACGGCGGAGTCCGGGGTCACGAACTGCGCCATGTCCGGGCCATACACGGTACGGAGATAGGCAGCCAGCCTACGGGCGGTGTGCTCGACCGCAGGGTCGTCCAGGGATGCTTCCCACAACCCGGAGATCGCGGTGAGCAGTTGCCGGTACTCCGGGTCGGCAAGGTCGGCGACACCGTAGCGGAGTCGTTCATGGAACCGGTCAGGGAAGACCACCGCACAAACCGTCCACGTCGCCCGAGTCGCCGCGATCAGCTCCTCGCGGACCCCGATCCGGCGCCATTCCCCGAGTATCTCGATGGCCTCGGCGGGAAGCCCGATGCGGTCCGGGTCCGCGAGTTCCCCGAGCCTTCTCCGCCGTGCCCGCAGTGCCTTCTCCTCGGCGTCGAGACGCCTGTCGACCCGCTGCCGTATCGCGGTGTAGACGTTCCCGTCTATCTCCCCGGCGCCGGGCGGAAGAACATCGAGAATGTCGTTCAGACTGAACCCCGCCTCGATGAGGTTCCGGATCCGGACCAGGCGCACCGCGTCCGCCGGCACGTATATACGCTGTCCGGATCCGTCCCGACCTGCGGGCGGCATGAGACCGATGTCGTGGTAGTGCCGGATCGTGCGGGTGGTGACCTCGGCGAACGCGGCGAGGTCACGGATCATGAGCGTCATGGGCATAGCGCTGAGATTAGGCGTTGCCCCTGCGACACCCGCAACGACGCGGTGTCGCCGATGTCAGCTGAAGTACTCCTGCCCCGGGACGGACGCCGGCAGCTTCAGCTCGGGGACGATGTTGGACGCGGGGACGAGTTCGAGATGCTCCAGGCCCTTGCGGACGTGCTCGGCAGCGTCGATGTTGAGCGGGCCCGCGGTCCACATCGCGTAGGGCAGGTTGATGAACCTGTTCTCCTTGACGGCGGGCAGGTCGCGGGTCACCGGGTTGGTGCGCAGCAGCTCGATCTTCTCATCGAGTTCCTGGCCGGGATACTCGACGAACACGAACGCATCGGGTGCCGACGCCGCGAGTTTCTCCCACCCGACCTGGACCCAGGTGTCCTCGACGTCGTGCGCCCCGTTCTCTGCGCCTGCGGCATTGAGAATCGACTCCGGAGCGCCGAATCGCCCGGAGGTGAACACGGCGTCCGTGCCGGAATCAAAGAGGAACACCACGGGGCGGCTCTCGGGCTGCGGAGCGTCCGCCAGTGCCTTCAGGCGTTCATTCTGATCCCGGATCACGGCCTGGGCGGTGTCGGAGGCCCCAACGATCTTACCCATGTTGGCTAAGTCGGTCTCCACTGCGGTCCACGGATCCACGATCCCGCGGGCATCGCTCCCCTCCTGGCGGCACGCCTCGGTGAGGATGTAGGTGCCGATGCCCCGGTCGGCGAGGGAGTCGGGGGTGATGTTCTTTTCATCGGACAGCCCATAGTTCCAGCCTGCGACGTAGATGTCCGGTTGTTCCGCGACGATCTGCTCGAGCGAGGGGTATTTCTCAGCGACGTCCTTGAGCCCGTCGACGACGTCGGCGCCGTACTTGGCGGCGAGGATGTCGCGGTCCCGCTGCAGCGAGCTGACCTCGGCGATCCTGTCATGTCCCCCGGCGGACAGAACGGTGGCGATGATGTTGCCATCGTTGACGAAGAGCTTGTCGGTGGCATCAAAGGTGACCTCGGTGCCGCAGTTCTCCACGGTTACCGGCCCCTGGGCCATCTTGGTGCCTGCCGCCTCGGTGGTTTTCCCACCGCTCGCTGTCGTGTCGGTTGAAGCGGTCGTGCCAGAGTCTCCTCCGGAGCAGCCGATCAGCAGGGTCGAGGTGGCCAGTACGGCGATGAGCGCCCTGGTTGTGTTCTTCATGATGTTCTCCTTGGTTGGGTGGTGGATGGTGAATGGTTGACCATCGGTCGCTCAGAGCGTGTCGACGATCAGGTGCGGGTTCCGTGCTTGATCCAGGTCCGCGATGAGGGCCCCGACATCGAAGGCGGTCCGCATCCGGTCCGGGGTGAGCACCTGCCCGGACGGACCGGCGGCGAGCACACCGTCCCCGTGGAGCAGGACGACACTGTCGAAGTAGACCATCGCGAGATCGAGGTCGTGGACGGTGGCGATCACCGTCCGGCCCGTCGAACGCAGCACCCCGAGCAGGTGCAGTTGATGGTGGACGTCGAGGTGGTTGGTCGGCTCGTCGAGGAAGATCACCGGGGTTTCCTGCGCGAGTCCCCGGGCGAGCAGGACCCGCCTGCGTTGCCCTCCCGACAGGTGGTCGCACGGGCGGTCGATCTCGGATTCCATTCCGACGAGTGCGAGGCTGCTGTGGACGATCTCGTTCTCCCGACGGCCACCAAACTCCCAGGGGCGCCGGTGCGGCAGCCTGCCGAGGGCCACCGTCTCGCCGACCGTGAGGTCCCCTGGTGGGGTTTCCTCCTGCCCGACGAACGTGACCAGTTTCGCCCGTTTCCGGGGTGGCAGGCGGTGCACGTTCCGTCCGTCGATGTGGACCCCGCCGGCGTGGGGGCGGGTGATTCCGGCCAGGCATCGCAGCAGGGTCGATTTCCCGACTCCGTTGACGCCGACGATGGCCGTCATGGTGCCCGGCTCTGCGGCCCAGGTGACGTCCCGCAGGATCGTCGTCCGCCCGATGCCGCAGTCCAGCGCGTCGATCTTCATGTCCGCCATCAGCTGTGCCCCTCGTAGCGGTACCTGTTGCGCCCCATGAGCAGCAGGAACAGCGGTGCACCGAGAATTCCGGTCACGACACCGAGCGGTATCTCCTGCGGTGCCGCCGCGACCCGGGACAGCACGTCCACCCACAGTAGGAACACCGCCCCGGTCGCGGCGGCGATGGGCAGCAGCCGGATGTGCAGGGAACCGACCATGAGTCGGGCGAGGTGCGGGATGACGAGGCCGACGAAGCCGATTCCCCCGGAGACCGCTACCATCGCCCCGACCAGGAGCGCCTGGATGAAGAACAGTGCCTGACGGAGCAGCCCGACCCGCACCCCGAGTGCGGCGGCGGTGTCGGGGCCCGCGGCGAGCGCGTCGAGCCGGGAGGACAGCGACATGAGGATCACGACCCCCACCATGACGACACCCAGGGGCAAGACCACGCGGTCCCACTGGGCGCCGGCGACGGAACCAAGCATCCAGAACATCACCGACTGTGCCGCCCGAGACTCCGGGGAACGGAACACGAGGAAGCTCGCGATCGCGGAGAACGCCGACGACAGCACCACTCCGGAGAGAATCAGCCGCAGGGGCGTGATGCCGCCCTGGATCACGGTGACCGCATACACCGTGGCCGTGGCGCCGAGCGCCCCGACGAGGGCGCCGCCGGACAGCGCCCACACGCCGAAGGAGCTGAACATTCCGAGGGTGATCACCGCGGTGGCCCCGACGCTCGCGCCCGCGGACACGCCCAGCAGGTAGGGGTCCGCGAGGGGGTTGCGCACGAGGGTCTGCATGGCGACCCCCGAGACCGCGAGACCCGCGCCGACGATCAGGGCGAGGAGCCCCCGCGGCGCGCGGAGCTGCCAGACGATGGCGTCGACGGCCGGATCGGGTCCGACTCCGCCGCCGAGATGCGCGCGGACCACGGTCCACACTTCGACGCGGCTGTACTCCACGGATCCGAAAGTGAGGGATACAACGAAGCTGGCGGCCCCGAGGATGAGTAGCAGAACGAAGAGAACCGGGGTCTTCAGCCGTCTGAACACTCGGCGCCCTCTCCGGGGCGCGTGGGGAAGTTGTGACGGAAAGCAGTCACGCTAACGCTCCTCGCCCGGAATTACCCGGGCCATCTGGGTGCACCGGATCGCGCGGCACGGACCTCTGAACTAGCTGAGCCGGCAGGTATTCGGACTCGAGGATCACCGTCCCACGAAGCCGGCCTTCCCGGCGGTATCGACCGCCAGTGACCCCGACGCCCGTTGTGGGGGTCGGTCACACTCCGTGGAACTTCTCTCTCACCGCTGCGCGCCAGTCCCGGATTCACACCGGGTTCCCTCTTCGTTCGCGGGCACTGCTGCCCGACCGGCTCACTGGAAGAATCCCCGAAATCGTAACAGGGGTTGCCTGCGACCGCAGCAGATTCACTCACATCTCCCCCGCGCGAGTGCGCACGTTCTAAGGTAGTGGGCATGGACATGACACTGAAGAAGGCCGAAGACGTCAACACAGCAGCCGTGGTCACCACCGGGCTGATCGGTGGGTGGATCACAGCCCGCGAGACCGGGATCCGTCCCCTCGGCGGGGTGCTGCTCGGCGCCGCGGGCGTCTGGGCGGCCCGCAGCTGGGCGGTGAAGAAGGGGCCCGTCACGGCCACCGCCCTGACTTCCCTCTACGTCGGGGCGTTCGGCGCCTCGCATCCCTTGGCGAAGAAGATGGGCTCCTGGCCCGCCGTCCTCACCGTCACCGGCGCCACAGCCGCCGCCGCGTACCTGGCGAGCGACCGCGGCTAGTCCGCAATCCCTCAGCACGCGGAGAGGGGCCGGTATCCGGATACCGGCCCCTCTCTTCTGTACAGACAGTCGTCAACGAGGGAGCGTCAGCCCCGGCCGGCCTCAAACGCGGCGCCGACGCGGTAGAGCCGGTCATCGGCGAACGCCGGGGCCATGATCTGCAGGCCGACGGGAAGCCCGGTGTCCGCGGCGAGACCCGAGGGTAGCGACATACCGCACACACCGGCGAGGTTCAGCGGCAGCGTGCACAGGTCGAAGTTGTACATCGCCATCGGGTCGGAGACCTTCTCCCCCAGCTTGAACGCCGTGGTCGGCGTCGTCGGGGAGATCAGCACGTCGCACCGCTCATAGGCGCGGGTGAAGTCCCGGGCGATGAGCGAGCGCACCCGCTGTGCTTGCAGGTAGTAGGCGTCGTAGTAGCCGACGGACAGGGCGTAGGTGCCGAGCAGGATTCGGCGCTTGACCTCGGGGCCGAACCCGGCGGCACGGGACAGCGACATGACCTCTTCAGCGGAGTGCTGGCCGTCATCGCCCTCGCGGAGACCGTAACGCATACCGTCGAAACGGGCGAGGTTGGAGGACACCTCACACGGGAGAATCAGGTAGTAGGCACCGAGTGCCTCGTCGAAGTGCGGGCAGTCGACCTCGACGATCTCCGCGCCCTGGCTCTTCAGCTGTTCGACGGCGGCGTGGAAGGAGTCGAGGACACCGGGCTGGAACCCCTCACGGTCGAACTGCTTGACCAGACCGATCCGCACACCGCTGAGATCACCGGAGGCACCGGCGCGGGCGGCGCCGACGACGTCGGCCACGGGGCGGTTGACGCTCGTCGCGTCGAAGGGGTCGTGACCAGCGATGACCTCGTGCAGCAGCGCGGTGTCGAGGACGGTGCGGGCCGTCGGACCGCCCTGGTCCAGGGATGAGGCGCAGGCAACGAGCCCGTAGCGGGACACGGTGCCGTAGGTGGGCTTCACCCCGACGGTGTCGGTGAGCGCGGCTGGCTGGCGGATGGAACCACCGGTGTCGGTGCCGATGGCGAGCGGCGCCTCACCAGAGGCAAGGGCAGCGGCGCTACCACCGCCGGACCCGCCCGCGGTGCGCTCCAGATCCCAGGGGTTGCGGGTCGGGCCGTAGGCCGAATTCTCCGTGGATGAGCCCATGGCGAACTCGTCCATGTTGGTCTTGCCCAGGATCGGGATACCCGCGGCCCGGATCCGGCCAGTGACCGTGGCGTCGTAGGGGCTCATGTAGCCCTCGAGCATCTTCGAGCCACAGGTGGTGGGAGCGTCGGTGGTGGTGAACACGTCCTTCAGCGCGAGCGGTACACCCGCCAGTGCGGAGGCCGGTTCCTCGCCCGCGTCGAGGACACGGTCGACATCGGCGGCGGCCGCCAGGGCCGCCTCGTCACCGACGTGGAGGAAGGCGTGGATCTCACCGTCGACGGCACTGATGCGGTCGAGATGGGCTTGGGTGACCTCAACGGAGGTGATCTCGCGGGAGTGGATCTTCCCGGCGAGCTCGGCAGCCGTCAGCCTGGTCAGTTCATCGCCGGAGGCGGTGTAGCGCAGATCGGTGGTCATCTAGTCCTCCTCCCCGAGGATGTGCGGAACCTGGAAACGCTGCTCTTCGACGGCAGGCGCCTGATCGAGCGCCTGCTCGGCGGAGAGGGTCGGCAGAACGGCATCCTCGCGCATCGGGGTCTGGATGGCGTGCGGGTGGCTCATCGGTTCAACGTCCGAGGCGTCGACGCTCCGGACCGCACTGACGTTGGCGATGATGTCGTCGATCTGTTCGACGAAGGCGTCGAGCTCTTCGTCTGTGAGGGCCAACCGGGACAGTTTGCCGAGGTGTGCCACCTCTTCACGGGAAATCTGGGACACGTCTGTGCTTCCTCTTTTCGCGTCATGGTCACGTCGGAACGCACCTCCCGGATCAGTTCCGCCGCCGGTCGGGAACCGGACGGGGTGACTGGGTCGGTACGTCACGTTGTCTGTGTTCCCACCACTTTAACGCACCGCACGGTGACGCCCGCCGGCCAGCCGCCGGAGGACCGGGATCGCACTGCCGTCGGCCACGGTCGAACCACGGACGGAACGCCGTCGACCCGGCCGGGACCCGGGCCCGCCACCACGGGACGTCATCTCCCGGAGGCGGAGTCCCACGTCGAGGCCAGTTCACGGATGGTCCGGACGACGACGTCGACAGGACGTTTATCAGCCCGGATCCCCCCGACATCATCGCGGGCCACGGCGGGATCTATCTGGAGCTGCTGCGGCGGCAGCCAGATCTGGAGGTGATCTATGTTCCGGTCGGTAGTGGTACCGGTGCCTGAGGGCGCTCACTATCCGCGACGCGCTCGCACCGGGGTACCGGATCGTCGGTGTGCAGTCGGCCCAGGCTCCGGCCGCACACCAGGCCTGGTCCACCGGTGAACCGCCGACCGTCACCCCGGCGACACGGGCGGCGGGACTGGCCACCGGGTCCAGTTTCCAAGACACGCAGGAGATCATGCGCGGCCTGGGTTACTTCATCCTCGTCGACGACAGCGAGATCGACGAGGCCCGGGTGCTGCTGGCCACGAGGGCCCACGCGCTGGCCGAGGGTGCGGGGCCGGCGGCTCTCGCCGGACTGCTCGCCGATCATCGGGCCGGAAAACTCGTTTCCCGACACTGTGTGATGCCGGTGACCGGGGGAAACGCCGACACAAATGAGCTGGCATCACTCGTTCGCTGACACGCACGGGAACTCAGACGGCGTCACGGGCGTTGTCTGAGTGAACCGGTGCCCGCCATACCGGTTCACCGGCATGGTGCCGGTGTCCTCCGATTCCTTCCGGCGGCACCCTCCCTCACCGGGGAGAACGACGACAACCCGCGAAAGGTCACCTGCTGACGATGTCCTACCTCCTCCGCGTGCTCCTGCCCGATGTCCCGGGAAGCCTCGGCCAGCTAGCGGAAGCGCTCGGCCTGGTGGAGGGCAACATCCAGTCCGTCGACGTCGTGTCGACGTTCCCGGACGGCACCGCGATGGACGACATCGTCGTCTCCCTTCCCCCGACGCTGCTCCCGGATTCCCTGATCAGCGCCGCCGAACAAGTGGACGGCGTCCAGGTCGACTCCATCCGCCCGTTCTCCGGGACCGTCGACCGACGCGGCCAGATCGAGATGCTCGCTCTGGTGGCCAGACACCGCCGGAACATCAACCGGGCGATGACCGAGCTGGTCACCGTTCTCCCCCGCACGATGACGTCAGGCTGGGGTGTCGTCGTCGACACCGAACCGCGGCTCAACCGGATCGCAGCGTCCCAGGCGGCACCGGAGGATGACGGCTCGAACCCACAGACGACGATCGGGACGGCCCGCGTCCTCGACCCGGACCGGGACACCTGGATCCCGGATTCCTGGGCCCTGCTGGACTCAGCGCTCGCCGCCACGCCGATCCGTGGGACAAGCCTGGCACTCGTCGTCGGACGCCCCGGTGGACCAGATTTCCTCGCCAGCGAGGTCGAGCACTTAGGACATCTGGGCGACATCATCGGCTCGATCCTGAAGTAGCCACAGCGGTGGCGGCGGGCGTTCAGTCGCCGGCCGCCACTGCCTGCGCGCCTGCAGCCAGGAGCAGATCGAAGCCCGCCTCATCGAGAATCGTCAGACCGAGTTCCCGCGCCTTCGTCTCCTTAGATCCGGCGTTCTCTCCGACGACCACGAAGTCGGTCTTCTTCGACACCGAACCGGAGGCTTTTCCGCCCCGGGAGATGATGGCCTCCTTTGCGCTGTCCCGCGTGTGGTTCTCGAGTGAGCCCGTGACGACCACGGTCAGGCCAGCGAGGGTCTGCTCAGGGAGATCTTCAGCAGAATCCTCCATGGTCACTCCGGCTTCCGCCCAGGCGTCGACGATCGCGCGGTGCCAGTCCACCTCGAACCAGTCGAGAAAACTCCGGGCGATGACCTCGCCCACGCCCTCGGTTTCGGCAAGTTCGGTGACATCTGCGGCGCGCATCGCGTCCAGGGATCGGAAGTGCCCGGCGAGTGCCCGCGCCGCCGTCGGCCCGACGTGCCTGATGGACAGGGCGACGAGCACGCGCCACAGTTCGACGCGTTCGGCGGCCTCCCGCAGATTCTTCAGCAGCTTTTGCCCCTGGGCATTCACCTTCCCGGTCTTCGTCGTGTAGACCGATGATCGCGCCAGCGATTCCTCGGTGAGCGCGAAGATCCCGGCCTCGTCGGTGAGGATCCCGCTGCGGATGAGGTCGATCGCCCCCTTCTCCCCGAGTGCCTCAATGTCGAAGGCCCCACGACCGGCGAGGTACGTCAGTCGGGCGGACAGCTGACCGGGGCAGCTGCGGGCGTTGGGGCAGCGCCAGTCGGCGTCCTCGGCACGGGTCGGGGCGAGCCGGGTCCCACATTCGGGACAGAGCGTGGGGAACACGAAGATGCGTTCGGTTCCGTCGCGTTTCTCGACGACCGGCCCGAGGACTTCGGGGATGACCTCCCCCGCCTTCCGGATGACCACAGTGTCACCGATCAGCACCCCCTTGCGGCGCACCTCGGTCTGATTGTGCAGGGTCGCCATCGACACGGTGGACCCGGCGACGAGAACCGGCTTCATCACGGCGAAGGGCGTGACCCGTCCGGTTCGCCCGACGCCGACCTGGATGTCCAGGAGTCGGGTCGTGACCTCCTCCGGGGGATACTTGTAGGCGATCGCCCACCGGGGCGCGCGCGACGTCGAACCGAGTGCCCGCTGAGCCGCGAGATCATCAACCTTGATCACCACGCCGTCCATCTCGTGGGTCGCATCGTGGCGGTGCTCGGCCCAGTAACGCACCCGCTCATGGACTTCGGCGGCGGAGTCGACGGCCCGCGTGTAGGGCGAGACCGGCAGACCCCAGTCCGCGAGCGCGAGGTACGCATCGTGCTGGGACCGCGGGGTAAATCCCTCCACCGCCCCGATTCCGTGGCAGATCATTCGCAGCCGGCGTTTCCGCACATCTGCGGTGTTCTTCTGACGCAGGGAGCCAGCGGCCGCGTTCCGGGGGTTGGCGAATGGTTTGCCGCCGTCGGCGATCCGGCGAGCATTGACCTCCGCAAAGTCCCCGATGGCGATAAACACCTCCCCCCGGACCTCGAGCAGGGCGGGCACCGGGTGATCGGGGGTTGCGGTCAGCTCGTGCGGGATGTCATCGATGACCCGGGCGTTGGCGGTGATGTCCTCGCCGATCCGACCGTCACCGCGGGTGGCGGCCCGTTCGAGGCGTCCATCCCGGTAGACGAGATCTATCGAGAGGCCGTCGATCTTGAGCTCGGTGAGGTACCTGGTGGCGGGGGTGCGGGTCAGCCAGTCGTCCAGTTCCCCCGTGTCGAAGACGTTGTCGAGGCTCAGCATCCGTTCCAGATGCTCGACGTTCGCGAAACTTGAGGTCTCCGTGACTGGTGCCCCGACCTCCATCGTGGGGCTGTCCGGCACCGCGAGTTCAGGGTGCTCGGCCTCGAGCCGTTGGAGCTCCCCGAAAAGGGCGTCGAAGTCCGCGTCGGGAATCGAGGGCTGGTCGTTGTAGTAGAGATCCCGGTGGTACCGGATCTTCTCCGCGAGTTCGGACCACCGTCTACGGAGTTCGGTGTCGTCACCGCCCGCCGTGGAACCGATCCGTTCTTCGGGAATGTTATCGCTCTGAGTCACGGCTGCCAGTCTAACGGCCCGTCGGACGTACCCTACGGCCCATCGGTCACGTATCGATAGTGTCTTGTCTAGGGTTGTGGCATGACGAACTTCGATCCCTCCGCGATGCTCTCCTTCGATCTGGAGACCACATCGGCGAACCCCATCGAGGCCCGCATCGTCACCTCGGCGATGGTGCACATCAAGGGCGGGAACGTCGACCCCGTCGAGCTGCTGGCCGACCCCGGGGTGGAGATCCCAGCCCAGGCCGCCGAGATCCACGGAATCACCACCGAGTACGCCCGTGAACACGGACGACCGCACGACGAGGTTCTCGCGGAGACCGTGGAACGCATCCACAAGGGCTGGTCGGAGGGCCTGACGCTGATCGTCTTCAACGCTGCCTACGACCTGACGGTGCTACGGAAACTCACCGGGGATTTCACCGTCACCGGGCCGGTGTTCGACCCCTACGTGATCGACCGCGCGAAGGATCCGTACCGGAAAGGCCGCCGGACACTCGGATCCCTGTGCGAGCATTACAAGGTCCGCTTGGACAACGCGCACGAGGCCACCTCCGATGCGGTCGCCGCGGCCCGCGTGGCGTGGGTGCAGGCCCGCAAATGGCCGGAGCTGGTGTCCATGGACACCGACGAGCTCATGGAGAACCAGGCGGTCTGGCACCACAACTCGCAGACCAGCCTGAAGCGCTACTTCGAGGGGCGCGGCCGCGATTCCTCGGACATCAGCACCTCGTGGCCGATGCGGGGCTGATCACAGGCGGATACCTGTAGAGGGTGTCCCGGATACCGGAGACGAGGGCACCGGTGTCGGTGGATCCGAGTGCGGGGAGATCGGAGCGCTGCAGACGTCGCCCGCGGGGTACCGGACCATCCGGGCATACATGTCATGGATCTCATGCTGAAGAAGCATTACGGTGGTCACCCTGCCGGTGAATATCGCGTTCACCCTCATCTGGCCGCCCCGAGATGCAGCCATGGCGTCATCGACCGTCGAGAGGACCGTAGGCGGGCGTTGGGTTCCCTCCCCTACGGCGTGCCCGTCGCGGCAGAGACATCGGCCAGGATGGTCGCCGCTGACATCGCCGAGACACAGCGGAAAGCTTGCGTTCGTCCTCCGTTGTTGCGTGGCGGGGCACCGGATGGTGGTTTCCTCGAAGTCGACGGCCCGGATCGACTGGCAGCGAGACGCACCCCGCTCCGGTCATGGGCCGGTGGAACGTGGCGACCACCCCCGGGGGTGTCCCGCGAACAAACTGGATTCGACGACCAAAGAAGTCCTCCCCTGCCCGCGATAGTCCACCATTCCTGCACGTTAAACGTCAAAACTGGACTGCACTTCTGATGTGTCGTGTTCCACACCCTCGGAATTGACGGCTTGGAACCGAGTCCCGCGGGTGCCACGATCAAAGGCGGGGCAGCGCTGATGCTGTACCTCACACTCGTTGACCAGCCTGGCAAAACAAAGGGATATACCATGACCCAGATCCTGGATGCAGCGCGCGATACTACGTCACCGATTCCCCGGTTAACCCGGAGGGAGATCGAAGTCGCCCAAACCTGGTTCCGGTCACGTTCAAAGGCCGCCGCAGCCGTTTGCCTGACCATTCAAGAGAACACCGTCCGCAGCCACATCACCACTGTGCGGCACAAATACCATGCGGTGGGGCGGGACGCGGGAACCAAGTCCGCAATGAAGGCACGAATGATCGAGGACGGTTTCCTGGAGGAAACCGGTTAGAGATCTCCGGCATCCCGAGCCAGCATCACGGCGACGGTGCGAGCCGTCGCAAGCACACGGGCCGCGATGGACACCGGTACGCTGGACAGGCCGCCGCAGGGATGCACATCTACCATCGTGGTAAGCAGATTTCGATGGAGCCCCAGCTCATCCCAGAGGCGGGCGATCCGCACCGCGGTATCCCGTGAGTACTCATTCAGCTCCCCGGCCTCGGGGAACCCGGGCGCCCTGACGGGGATCGCCCCGAGTCCCATCCTGATTCCCCCGGACACAGCGGCACCGAGACCGTCGAGCTGTCTAGAACCGACAACATGCCGTGCATTGAGCAACACTGTATTCGCACCGCATCTACCGGCGACTTCCCAGAGCGGGGGAGCCGCGGAGAGGTTGAGCAGTACCTCCGGTACCCCGGCACCGCGTAGCCCATCGGTGAGGACACGCAACCGGTCTGCGGCATCCGGAGCTGCGACGGCAGGGATGCTCTCGTAGTCTGATGTACCCCGCAGACGGCCCCGGCACACAGTGTCCAGCAGCGGCTCGTCCACCTGAACGACAATGTCCGCACCGAACCGACGCCGTACATCCGCCACATGAGTCAGAGTTCCGTGGACCAGCGCCCCGGTGAGGTCACGGAGCGCCCCGGGGTCTGTCACTGCGCGATGACCGTTCGGCAGCTCGACGGCGGAGGCAAGTGTCCAGGGGCCTATTATCTGGATCTTCAGTTTCCCGATTCCGGAGCCCCACACGTCCCCGCAGATGTCGAGATCAGATTCAACACCGTCCATGGCGCGTCGCGTGAGCAGCTGCGGTCGGGTGCACAGACGCCATCCCCTAGGACCTGGTTCGACATTCAGCCCCTCCAGGAGGACCGCCGTACGTCCAACCGAGTCGTGACCGACACCCCGCGCGGGCAACTCCGGGAACGCGGGGAGATCACCGTTCTCCCCCAGCACAATCTCGGCCGCCACCGCCATGTCCGTTCCGGGCATGGGGCCGAGGCCGAATCCACGGGTGGATGTGTCGTCGGTGGTCATCCCGCGGATTCCGTCCGACAGATGGTGCCGGAGCCGATGACGATGTCCCCGCCGGGGTCCGGGAGGTAGAGCACGGCAGCCTGCCCACGGGCGACACCGGAGAGGGGATCGCGGAGCGTGAGTTCCATGCGATCGCCCTCAGTGTCGACACGTGCCCGGCACGGAACAATGCCGCCGTGGGCACGGACCTGGACCTCGCAATCGAACTCGCCGGTCATTCCCGGGTGCAGGACCTTCAACCGGTCCGCGTGTATCACCGAGACCGCGAGTTTCTCCCGGGGGCCAACAGTGACCGTCCCGGTGGAGGCATCGATGTCCGTGACGTACCGGGGCCTCCCGTCCGCGGCCGGAACCCCGAGACGCAGCCCTTTACGCTGTCCAATGGTAAACGCGTGGACACCGTCATGGTCGCGGAGCTCGCGGCCGGTCTCGTCGACGACCATGCCGGGCCGCAACCCGATGTGCCTCCCGAGGAACGCCTGGGTGTCACCGTCTGGAATGAAGCAGATATCATAGGAGTCGGGTTTCTTCGCCACCGCGAATCCCATGTCGGCGGCTTCCGCCCGGATCTCGGGCTTGACGGTGTCCCCCACCGGGAACATGCAGCGGCTAATCTCCTCGGAGCCGAGGACACCAAGGACATAGGACTGGTCCTTGTTCGGATCGACCGCGCGTCGCAGGTAACCGTCCCCACCGTCACACGGTTGGGTCAGGCGGGCGTAGTGTCCGGTCGCCACCGCATCGAAGCCGAGTGCGACACCACGCTCCAGCAGCGCTGCGAATTTGATCTTCTCGTTGCACCGCAGGCAGGGGTTGGGAGTCTCCCCGTTTGCGTAAGAGTCGATGAAGTCGTCGATGACCTCAGCACGGAAACGCTCCGAAAAATCCCAGACGTAGAAGGGGATGCCGAGGGCGTCGCAGACGCGACGGGCATCGGCGGAATCCTCCAGGGAGCAACAGCCACGGGCGGACTCCCGGACGGTCCGCGGATCACGAGAGAGCGCCAGATGGACCCCGGTGACCTCATGGCCGGCAGCCTTCGCCCGGGCCGCGGCGACGGCGGAATCCACGCCGCCGCTCATCGCCGCAAGTACTCGCATCGTCACAGTCCTCCCGTGTCTCCCTGATCCCGTTCATGGCTAGATACCACACCAACCGCGCGGTGAACCGTGCCCCAGGGTAGCGGTCGGTGGGAGGTTCAGCCCAACCGGGTGAAACTCACCGTCCGCAGGATAGTTCCACCCCTCCCCGGAGCGTCGCGGCAAGCAGGGTCGTGTCCGCCTGAAGGGCGACAACTCCGATGTTCTCGGTGCATCCGGCATCTGTCGGATCGAACGCCGTCACGGACAACGAGGCAGCCGATAGATCACCACCCCAGGCGACACCGAATGCGTGCCCCTCGCCACCACCGGTAATCGTCGCGCCGGTGATCCCGGTGAGCTCGGAATCGACGCTGCGGAACCGGGGTTCCGGGGTGAAGGTGTAGCTCTCAAGCAGTCCGTCTCCGCTGATGCGGTAGATCGTACCGTCGACCGTGGTGCCCTCCGAGGTGTCGATTCCTCGAACCTCGGACGCGGGGCGGAAGGTGTCGATGACGGTGCGGGTGGCTTCGCCGTCGCCGACGGTCACGGCGGTACCATCGCCGGCCACCCAACTCACCGTGTCACCGCAGCCTGCACGGCCCCACACCGGCGCCGGTCCGGCGGGCAGGACGTCAACGTCCGGGCCGTGTGACGCCGAGACGTTGATCCGCGAGACCGCGACGTCCCTGCCGAGTTCTCCGCCGTCGAAGCTGGCGTCCGGAGACGCGGCCTCCAACCAAGAGACATGTCCGTCGGTACATACCGTCAACCCGACCGGCACCGAGTTCGAGGTCGTGGTGAAGGACTCTCCGCCGGTGGTGACGGTGACCAGGAGGTGCCGGTCGGGATGCTGGCCGTCGCCAACCGCGTAGGCGAAGGTGGCGTCGTGACCATCCGCCGAACCGACGGCATGCGTGACGAACCCGGTGGCATCGCCCCCGGCGTGGGCGATCTCCGCAAGATCGGCGTCGAAAACGGTGACTCCGGAGGAGTCCGCGACGGCGACAGCGCCGTCGGCGAGTCGGACCACCGCGGGGCGGATCGACCCGGGGCCGGATACCAGGGTGGTGATGGTCCCATCAGGAGCAGTGACCACTCCCACCTCGGTCGAGTCGTCATTGCCACTAACGATGATCAACCGGTTGTCGTGGATGGTGGCGGGGGTGGCCGTCGCCGTCTCCACCGGGTTCACGGAGGACCCTGCCGCGGTGGTGTCGGCGGGGCCGGAAGAACACGCGGCCACGAAGACCAGTGGCAGGACCGCTGCCGCTAGTAACAGGAGTAGGGGGCGCTGGTCGGTTGGGGTGGGCACCGGTGAACTCCGTTCGTCGGATACGTGGAAAGGGCCCATGCTACCGCTGACGGTGCAGGTCTTCACCCGCGTCGGTCCCGGTCCGGACGGACACTGACGGCCGTGGGGCCGCACCGGTTCCCTAGCTGCGACCGTCAGGCCATCCCGGCGAGCCTCGCCCGGGAGACCACGTCGCCGATGACCTCGAGAACCCGGTCCACGTCGGCTTCAGTGTTCGTGGAACCGAGTGTGAAGCGGACGGCTCCGCGGGCGTCGTGCTCACTGACCCCCATCGCGAGCAGTACGCCACTGGCCCGGTTGACACCGGCGGAACAGGCGGACCCTGTAGAACAAGCGATTCCCGCATTGTCGAGCAGCATGATGAGGCTGTCCCCCTCGGCACCCGGGAACGATAGATGCAGGTGCCTCGGGAGCCGGTCGGCGCCCGCACCGTGGACCAGGACGTCGTCGACGCGATCGAGGATCCCGGTCTGCAGACGGTCACGCAGTTCCGTGATCCGGGCGGTGGCCACGCTCAATTCAGAGACGGCCTCGGTGAGCGCCGCGGCCGTGGCGACGGCGCCTGCGACATTGGCGGTTCCGGGCCGGATACCGCGTTCCTGGCCACCACCGAACAGGACCGGGACGGGGGTGGGGGAACGTCTGGCGATGAGGATCCCGGTCCCGCGGGGTCCGCCGAACTTGTGCGCTCCGGCTGCGAGTGTGGTCGCCCCGAGTGCCGCGAAATCGACGGGCAGGTGTCCGACGACCTGGGTCGCGTCGATGTGCACCGGGGATCCGGTGTCCGCCGCGCGGGCACAGATCTCGGCGACAGGTTGGATCACACCGGTCTCGTTGTTGGCCCACATGCAGGTGACCAGGGACGAACGGGTGTCCAGTCGGGAATCCGGAGCGACCACGCCATCCGTTCCAACGGGAAGCAGCTCAAGTCCGGCACCTTCCTTGACCAGGGCGGTGACGGTCTCGGCGACGGCGGGGTGTTCGATCGGTGTGGAGACGATCCGCCCCCGACCACCGGCGCGCCAGAGCCCCTGGACAGCGATGTTGCAGCTCTCGGTGCTGGAACTGGTGAAGATGACTTCAATCGGCTCACACCCGAGGGCGTGGGCGATCTGTTCTCGGGCTGCCTCGAGAGCCGCCCGGGCGAGACGACCCGAGGCATACTGACCTCCGGGGTTGAGCAGACGTGCGGTATCCACCCAGGCGTCGACGGCACATTGCCGGATCGGGGCAGTAGCGGCGTGGTCGAGGTAGTGCTGCGATTCCGGCACGGATTACCCCCGCCTGCGGCGGATGATCTCCTCGGTGAGCGCCGGGGCGATCGTGAACAGGTCTCCCACCACGCCGAAATCGGCGATCTCGAACAGGGGCGCATCCTCGTCGTTGTTGACGACGACGATGGTCTTGGCGGTCTGCATGCCCGCCTTGTGCTGGATGGCACCGGAGATGCCGAGTCCGATGTAGAGGTCCGGTGCGACGGACACGCCGGTCTGACCGATCTGGTACTGGCCGCCGTACCAGTCGTGGTCGATGGCGTCACGGGTGGCACCGACAGCTCCGCCGAATGCGTCGGCGAGAGGCTCGACGATGTCGGTGAAACCTTCGGCGGACCCGACACCGCGACCAGCGGCGACAACGGTCTTCGCTTGTGCAAGGGGCGGTCGTTCACCGCGTTCAGCGGGGGTGAATCCGGTGACCCGGACATCCTTCTCCCCCGCACCGGGCAAGTCGAGGGTGACGAGTTCACCGGCGCCGGGACGGGGTTCGGCGTCGATGGCTCCTGCGCGCACGGCGTAGATGGGGCACTCGCCGCCGACGGCGGCGGTGACGGAGATCGTGTCACCGAAGATGGACTGCTGTGCAGTGCGGTCAGCGTTGACCCCGACGACGTCGCACAGAACACCCGATCCCAGGCGCACGGCGAGGCGTGCAGCGATCTCGTCGCCGGCAGGTGACGAGGAAACGAGGACGGGGGCGGGATTGGAGGACGCGAGGATGGACAGGGCGTCGACCGCAGGCAACACGAGTCGGGCGCTGACGTCCGTACCCTCAGCGGCGACGATCTGGTCGGCGCCAGCCGCAGCCAGTGCCTCGACCAGTGGAGTCGCGGTTCCCGGGGTACCGACGACGACGGCACTGACCGCCCCAAAGGCGCGGGCAGCCGTGATGAGTTCTGCGGTGACCTCGTCGAGCACGCCTTCGGTGTGCTCGACGAGTACGTATGCGTGGGACATGGCGGGGTCTACTCCTGGGGTTGCGTGGATCTGCAGGCTGGGATGTGCGACTAGATGAGGTTACGGGACTCAAGGAAGTCGGCGATCGCGACGGCGGCCTGACCGTTGTCACGAATGATCTCGCCCTGACTGCGCTCGGGGCGTTCAGTGGCGACCGTGACTGCGGTCGCGGCATGGGCTCCCCCGACCTGTTCCGCGGTGGCCGCGGTGTCGGCCAGGGACAGATGCGTGATCTGCGCCTTCTTCGCGGCCATGATTCCCTTGAAGTTGGGGAACCTCGGGCGGTCTGCCTGGTCGGTGACGGAGATGATCGCCGGGAGGGCGGCGGAGAGCTCGAACTCGCCCCGCGGGGTCTCCCGGACACCGGTGACGGTCCCCTCGGCTGCCTTGACGGTGGCGCTGCGCAGGTGGGTCAGCGCAGGGATGGTGCGGTACTCGGAGAGAATCCCGGCCATTCCCCCCATCAGGCCGTCGGAGGAGCGGTTACCGGTGACGATGAGCTTGAGCTCATCCAGCCCCAGTGCGGACATCGCTGCATCGATACCGCAGGTCAGCGACCATGCCGTTCCAGGCAGATCTGAACCGGCGATAGCCTCGTCGGACAGCAGGACAGCGTCGTCGACACCCATGGCGAGAGCCTTGCGCAGTGCCTCCTCTGCACGGCTGGTTCCCGCGGTGAGGGCAACGATCCGCCATCCCGCGTCGACATCGGCCTCGCGGATCTTCAGGGCCTGCTCGACGGCGTACTCGTTGATCTCGTCGATGACCTCATCAACGTTGTCGCGATCGAGGGTGTAGTCCTCGGACAGCTTCTTCTGCGACCAGGTGTCGGGGACGTGCTTGACCAGTACCACGATCGTGGGCATGCGGTGTGGGCCTTCCTTAGTTATCAGGTGAAACGGGGTTCGTGGTCGTCCGTGGGTTGGCTCCTCCGATGGTGGAGGGGACATCACGGCTCCCAGGCTGGCCGCCAGTCTAGCCGCCTGCGGCGTTCCCGTCGCCACTGGGCGAACAACCTGTCAGCTGCGGTCAACGCCATCGGCCCGGGGGCCACAGACTAGGGCGACACCGGCGGAACCGATCCGGGTCACCACAACGGACATGGGGCGGTCACCGGCGAGTTTGAGGTTCCTGCGGAGTTTGTCCGGATCAATATCCACTCCGCGAACGAGTATCTCCAGCGCCCCGCATCCATGCTTCCGGAGAACCGTCTTCAGCTTCTTCAACGGTACCTGTTCGATGAATGGAAATCCGGTCCTGCCCTCTGGGATGCGGTCACCGGTGAGGTGGGCGATCCGGTCATCGAGCATCCACAGTTTCTCGCGCAGCGCGTAGTGCCGGACGAGTCCCGACCGGACGACGGCGCCGTCGGGGTCGACGATGTACCGGCCGGGTGGTCCGGCGAGACTCTCGCCGCCACCATCGCCGGAGAGATCGGTGATCCGGTCGAGTCGTGGGCCGGTACCCACCTTCGTAGAGATCATCACCGCCTCGCGGCGCTCACCACCGCCGAGTTGCGGTGAATAGAGGCACGCCTCCTTGACCCCGCCATCAACGCTGGCGACACTGACCAGACCATCCCATCCACTGAAGTCCAGCCCCGGTGCGCACTTCACCGCCGCTGGGGTCCCCGCGTGTGCGGCGATCAGTTCCGGCAGCGGTGGGAGCAGCTGATCGGGACGGGTGATGCGACGACCTCCCGCCCGGCGTGCGGGGTCAGCCACGACGGCGTCGACAGCCCCCGGGGACAAGGGCGGGACAAGGGCGTCCGCGACTGCAACGGCCGAACCGGTGTTGACCCGGGCCATCCGGACCCGGACGGGATCGAGATCGGAGCCAGTGACGGCGAGCCCGACCGCGGTCAGCTGCGGCAGCTCGGAGCCGATGGAGCAGGTCACGTCGTGTACCCGGGCTCCCGCTCCGAGGTGGTCCGCGATCCGCCGTGCCCGAACGGCCGCGACGGTCGGCGGGGTCGACTGCTGGGCGGATTCACTGCACATGAGCCAGTCGGAGGGGAGTTTACCGATGGTCGAACGACGTGCGGTGACGAGTTCGGTGACGGCGCGTGCATACTCGCCGAAGTGCCTCCGCAGCACCTCGGTATCGGCGACGAGGCTGCTACGGGTGAGCGCGAGTTCCGCGGTGACGTCCGATATCTCCGGGCGGTGGGACCGCAGATAGTCCACCTCCTGATGTGTGTACGACATCTACTTCCGATGGCTCCCACGCCCGGCCCGGGGTGCACGTCGGGCGAAGTAGCGGCCGTCAATCCGGTCGAGCTGGATCGGCTGATGGAACGCACGGGTGAGGTTCTCACTGGTGAGAACGTCCTCAATGAGTCCCTGTGCGACCACCGCCCCCTCATCGAGGAGCATCGCATGGGTGAAACCGTCGGGGATCTCCTCAACGTGGTGGGTGATCATCACGATGGCCGGGGCATCGGGATCCAGGGCGAGTTTGCCCAGGTATCCGACGAGGTCCTCCCGCCCGCCCAGGTCTAGACCGGCCCCGGGTTCGTCGAGGAGCAGGAGCTCCGGGTTGGTCATGAGGGCCCGGGCGATAAGTACGCGCTTGCGCTCCCCTTCGGAGAGGGTTCCCCATGTACGTCCCTGCAGATGGTACGCGCCCACCTGTTCGAGGATGGTGCGCGCCTGCTCGAGATCGCGCTCGTCGTATTCCTCGCGCCACCTGCCGAGAATGGCGTACCCCGCAGAGACCACGAGGTCTCCGACCTCCTCTGTCGGGGGGATCCGGTTGCCGAGTGCGGCAGACGACACCCCGATCATGGCGCGCAGGTCGCGCATGTCGGTGCGCCCGATCCGCTCTCCCATGATGAAGGCCGCACCGGCGGAGGGGTACTCCTCGGCTGCCGCCATCCGAAGAAGGGTCGTCTTCCCGGCGCCGTTCGGTCCGATGATCACCCACCGCTCGTCGAGTTCCACCTGCCAGGTGACGTCTCCGACGAGGGCGGCCCCGTCGCGGACGAAGGACACGTCGCGGAAGTCGATGAGCAGGTCCAGGTCGGTTTCGGTCTCATTCGCAATCACCCCTCCATCATGGACCATCCGACCCCGGCACGCTGGCAGACACGTCCGGGGCGGAAACCCGGGATTCCTCTGCCGTCAAAGCAGTTCGAACCAGCTGTCGGCTTCATTCAGGCAATAGTTGTTCCGGAATCTGGCCTCGGATCACAAGGTACCTCCGGGCCGGATCCCAGGAGGCGGCTCGCCTGCATCTGTCCCGACCGGGATCACTGTCCACCGGATCCGCGGGGAGAAGAAAAATAGACCCGTGTCTGATGACGAAGGCTGCGCGGGTCGTTGCTGAGAAGGCACCATCGCTACCCCCCGACCGCCTACAGCTCGTCCGGAGGCGAGGTGATGGACGCCACGACACAGTCCTGGAACGCGGCGGCGATCCGTGTCGGAGCACGTCCGTGTGCTGCACCGCAGGGAACGACGACTAGGACGAAGTCCCGCCAAATCCACGACCGCGGTCTTCGACCTAGTCACCGTGTGTGCCCAGTCCGCGTGCAAGTACAACAACGGCGAGAGCATGTCGACGTACACGGTCTCCATCCAACATCTAAGGGCGAACATCAGGACCAACGAGAAATGCGATGACTACCGCTGCCCTGTTGGCGAGGTCCCGGATGGCCCCGTGATCGGGTACCCGATCACGGCCGTGGATGGCAAGGCGCTCACCTCTGGAGCGTTCCTCCAGATGAACGCGGAGAACCCGCACGAACACCATCGGAACGCCGCGGTCAGGGGTCTGATCGAAGCACTGGACGATTCCACTCGCCTCACCCTGACTCTCGCGGTGGACGGCCCAAGGAACTGCCCACTACGCATCGACCGCCGGCCCCGCGAACAGCCCACGCCCATCGAGGACGATCCGGTGACGGACAGACCCCAAATCGTTCTCTCCGGACACGCGGGAACTAGCCGGGCGGGGATTAGGCGGGTGCATCCGGGAACGCTCAACTAGACTTAGTTGTGTACCGGTGGAGTCGACCGCACCCCCGTCGCTCCACCGCCCGTCGGCTCGAGTCGGCGCAATCCGGACAACCACGAATGAGGAAACTGTGACGAATCGCCTTGGCCTAGATGATGTCCGCCCTGTGATCTCCGGGGGTCGCCACCCCACGAAGGCTGTGGTCGGTGAGGTGGTGCCGATCTCCGGGCTCGCGTGGCGTGAGGGACACGACGCCCTCTCCGCAACTCTCAATGTCCGCGGCCCCGAGGGCTCCGCCGGTTTCCGGCGCACTGTCCGCATCCCCATGCACACGAGCCCCCACGACGAGGACCAGGTTAACGCCGTCGTTATCCCGGATGCTCCGGGGATGTGGACCTTCCGTATCGATGTCTGGTCCGACCCGGTCGCCACCTGGCGACACGCGGTTACCTCCAAGATCAACGCCGGTCAGACCCGAGCGGAGCTCGCCAACGATCTCGAGATCGGGGCACGGCTCTTCCTTCGCGCCGCTGAGGGCGCACCAAAGAAGCGCCGCCCCGAATTCACGACCGTGGTCGAGAGTCTCCGCCAGGAGAACCTCTCCCCCGCAGAAGCGGTGGCCCCCGCGTTCGAGGGGGACTTCGTTGACCTCCTGGACAAGCATCCTCTCCGGGAGCTGCTGACCCGCGGCATCACCCGCAAGATCAAGGTCGAGCGCCCTAAGGCGCTGTTCAGTTCCTGGTACGAGTTCTTCCCCCGGTCGACCGGGGGCGTCGACGCCGACGGTCGCCCGGTGCACGGCACCTTCGCCACCGCGGCCGCCGAGTTGGACCGCGTCGCGGGGATGGGCTTCGACACCGTTTACTTCCCGCCGATCCACCCCATCGGCGAGATCAACCGCAAGGGCCGCAACAACACCCTGACCCCAACCCCGGAGGATGTCGGTTCGCCGTGGGCCATCGGTTCCACCGCCGGCGGCCACGACGCAGTGCACCCCGCACTCGGGACCATCGACGATTTCGAGGCATTAGTGTCCCGTGCGGAGGAACTCGGTCTGGAGGTCGCCCTCGACCTCGCACTGCAGTGTGCCCCCGACCACCCGTGGGCCGCGGAGCATCCCGAGTGGTTCACGGTCCTGCCCGACGGCACGATCGCCTACGCAGAGAATCCCCCGAAGAAGTACCAGGACATCTACCCGCTCAACTTCGACAACGACCCCGAGGGGCTCTACCGGGAGATCCTCCGTGTCGTGCTGTTCTGGGTGGGCCACGGTGTCACCACGTTCCGCGTGGACAACCCGCACACCAAGCCCGCGAACTTCTGGGAGTGGCTCATCAACGCCGTCCACGAGAAGCACCCGGAGGTCATCTTCCTCGCCGAGGCCTTCACCCGTCGGCCCCGCCTGTACGGTCTGGCGAAGGCGGGATTCAGCCAGTCCTACACCTACTTCACCTGGCAGACCACGAAGCGGGAGCTCACCGAGTTCGGTGAGGAGCTCTCTCGGATGGCGGACGTCTGCCGTCCAAATCTGTTCGTCAACACCCCGGACATCCTGCACGCCTCACTGCAGTACGGCGGGCGCGGTATGTTCGCCCTGCGGGCCGTTCTGGCCGCAACGATGTCCCCGTTGTGGGGTGTCTATTCCGGCTACGAGCTCTACGAACATCGGGCGCTGAAGCCCGGCAGTGAGGAGTATCTCGACAGCGAGAAGTTCGAGCTCCGGCCCAGAGACTTCGCCGCAGCCGAGAAGTCCGGAGACTCCCTCTCAGTGTTCATCGGCACCCTCAACCGGGTACGCCGGGAGCATCCCGCCCTGCAGCAGCTCCGGATCCTGGACTTCCACGCCACGGACTCCGACCAGATCATCGCCTACTCGAAGGTCGATCCGGTTTCCGGTGACGCAGTGTTCGTCGTGGTCAACCTCGATCCCTACAATGCAGTCGAGACGACGGTCCACCTCGACCTCGAACGACTCGGCCTCGACCCGGGCGCGATGTTCGACGTCCACGACGAGATCAGTGGTGCCGACTACCTCTGGGGTGAGCACAACTACGTCCGTCTCGAACCGTGGAACAACGTTGCGCATCTCCTCATCCTCCCCACGGTGGCACCCGAGCGCCGCGAGCAACTCGCCTGGCGTCAAATCGACCGCTACCGGGCCTAGTATCCCACCCGGGTCGCGCGCACCCTGCGCCAGCAGAGGCCACGCCCCGGGCGTCGACACGCAGTCCCGCGCCACAGTCAACCCCTTAAGGACACCGCCATGAACTCCCCGAACGTCCCCGAACGACTCCTCATTGCCGACGGCGACTGGCAGCTGCTCTCATCCTGCCGTCACCACGACCCGCACGGGATCTACGGCTGGCACCACACTGAGTCGGGTTCCGTGGTCCGGACCCGCCAGATCGGTGCCGAACGGGTCCAGCTGCACGTGGAGGGACGCGAACCCGTCGACATGCAGCCTATCGGTGACGACGTCTACGTCGCAGCTCTGCCCGACACGAATTCGGTCGCCTACGAGCTGATCATCACCTGGACCGGCGGCGGCACGGTGACCCGTGCCGACGGATACTGCTTCCTTCCGACGCTCGGCGAAACCGATATCCACCTGATCAACGAGGGACGCCACGAGCGCCTCTGGGAGGTGCTCGGCGCGCGGGTCCGCCGCTACGACACCGTCCTCGGCACCGTCCTCGGCACCTCCTTCGCGGTCTGGGCTCCCAATGCAGCAGGCGTCGCCGTCATCGGCGACTTCAACGGCTGGAACCCCTCCCAGACCCCGATGCGGGCCCTCGGATCCTCCGGTGTGTGGGAGGTGTTCGTCCCCGGCGTGTACGCCGGTGAGGTATACAAGTTCGCTATTCACACCCACGACGGAACCCGTCTCGACAAGGCGGACCCGATGGCACGGTTGACCGAGGCACCGCCTGCAACAGGCTCCATCGTCGCCGAATCCGATTATCGGTGGGGCGACTCCGGGTGGCTCGAGCAGCGCGACGCGACCGACTGGGAGACGGCCCCCATGAGCATCTACGAGGTGCACCTGGGGTCCTGGAAATACGGCCTGACCTACACCGAGCTGGCCGACGAACTGGTCGACTACGTCGCCGACATGGGCTACACCCACGTCGAGTTCATGCCAGTCGCAGAGCACCCCTTCGGTGGCTCCTGGGGCTACCAGGTGACCGGATACTACGCCCCCTCCTCAAGGTGGGGTACCGCGGATGAGTTCCGGGCACTGGTCGATGCCTTCCACGCCCGTGGCATAGGTGTCCTCGTCGACTGGGTTCCCGCGCACTTCCCCAAGGACGAGTGGGCCCTCGCGCGTTTCGACGGCTCCACACTCTACGAGCATCCCGACTGGCGCCGCGGTGAGCAGCTCGACTGGGGTACCTGTGTCTTCGACTTCGGGCGGGCCGAGGTCCGCAACTTCCTGGTCGCCAACGCTCTCTACTGGTTAGAAGAGTTCCACATCGATGGCCTGCGGGTCGACGCCGTCGCCTCGATGCTGTATCTCGATTACTCCCGCAAGGAGGGCGAGTGGCTGCCGAACATCCACGGGGGCCGCGAGCACCTGGAGGCTGTGCAGTTCCTCCAGGAAATGAACGCAACGGTGCACCGCCACCACCCGGGTGCCCTGACCATCGCCGAGGAGTCCACCTCCTGGCCAGGTGTGACCGCCCCGACCACCGAGGGTGGACTCGGGTTCTCCATGAAATGGAACATGGGGTGGATGAATGACACCCTGCGATACTTCGGTGAGGACCCGATCAACCGATCCTGGCACCACAACGAGATCACTTTCTCCCTCGTGTATGCGTTCTCCGAAAAGTTCATCCTTCCAATTAGCCACGACGAGGTCGTCCACGGTAAAGGATCCCTGTGGGAGCGGATGCCCGGTGACTCCTGGAACAAGGCCGCTGGCGCCCGGACCCTGCTCGCCTACATGTGGGCACACCCGGGTAAACAGCTGCTGTTCCAGGGGCTCGAATGGGCACAGACCTCCGAGTGGTCGGAGAGCCGCTCCCTCGACTGGGGGAATCTCTTCGGCTGGGAGGGCGAGTACCACACCGGCGTCCGAGACCTGGTGCGGGACATGAACCACCGCTACGTCGACGAGCCGGCACTTTACACCAGGGACTTCACCGGCGACGGATTCGACTGGGTCAAGGCCGATGACGCGGCGAACAATATCCTCGCGTTCCTCCGTCACGGTGCCGGTGGCGAGAAACTGCTCTGCGTCAGCAACTTGGGTGGCACCAGTCAGCCGTCCTACACCTTTGGGCTGCCCGTCGGCGGCGACTGGGAGCTCGTGCTCAACACCGATTCCGGTGACTACGCCGGTGCGGGCAATGATCTCCAACCGCTCATTCACGCCGACGACTACGGGTGGGACGGCAAGCCGCACTCCGTGCGCCTGCACATCCCGGCGATGTCGACGCAGTGGTACCGCCACCGCGGCTGATCCCGCGCCCGGCACAGATCCGGTGCCCCGTGCACGCACCCCGCATGACGGGGAGGCACGGGACACCGTGTCAGTTGCAGCTCAATCAGAACAGGGCGCTGGCCATCCGTCCACGTGCGGCGATCACCCGAGGGTCATCGGTGGCGAAGAGGGCGAAGAGCTCCAGCAGCCGATCCTTCACAGCGGTCTTCTTCTCTCCCTGACTCGACGCGAGCAGGGTGACCAGCCGGTTGAACGCGGGTTCCGGATCACCGGAGGCTACCTCTGCGTCAGCGGCGGCGAACGCCTTATCGATGTCGGACGGATCAGCGTTGGCCGCCGCGACGGGGTCCACGGCGGGGTCTGCCTCCGCGAGGCGCTTGAGCAGGCGTGCGTTGTCCCGGGCAAGCTTAGCCTCGGTGTTCGCCGGTTCCTTCGCGAGGATGGCATCGTAGACGGCAATGGCGGCGTCGAAATCACCGTGCTCCATGGCGTCCTCGGCGGGGGCGAAGCGCGGATCACCCGGGGCGTCGTCCCCGCGTTCCCCAGCGTCGGCCTGCGGTGGCAGTCCCTGGAGCTTGCCGGAGCAGGCCCCGACCACGGCCGCGGTCCACTCCTGCAGCGCGGACTGCGGTTGCCCACCCTGGAAATCCGCCAGCGGACGACCACCGGCGATGGCGATGACGGTCGGTAGGGCCGTCACCCCGAAGATCTGTGCAAGTTCAGGGGCGGCCTGTGCGTCGATGTACCCGAACAGCCAGTCGTGGCCCGCGGCTGCCGAGAGGTCCGTCAGGTCGGCGCGCAGCTGACGGGAGGAGTCGACCTCATCAGAACCGATGAGCAGCACCACCGGTACCTGCATGGACCGCTCGATGACCTCTGCCTCGATGTTCTCCCGGGTGACGACGAAGGAGGTCGGGACACCACCCCCCGTGGCGGGCGGGTGGGTCTGTGCCTGCGCGCGGGCCTCCGCCCGGGCCTTGATCTCACCGAGATCCACTGCTCCGGCGGTGAAACGTTCGGGAGTCGTCATAGTCCGTTCTCCTTTTCATCGGCTGCGGCCAGGCACCGGTTCACGGCGTCGACCTTGGCGGTCAGCTGCCCAGTGTAGCCCGGCCGGATATCGGCCTTGAGAACCAGACCGACCCGCGGGGACACGGCGATGACGGCGTCGGTCGCACGCTTGACCACGTCCATGACCTCGTCCCATTCCCCCTCGATGAGAGTGAACATGGCGTTGGTCTCGTTGGGTAGGCCGGATGCGCGGACGACCCGGACGGCTTCGGCGACGGCCTCCGCCATCTCCGCCTTGCTGCCGGGTGTTTCGGTGGGGGCGACTGAGAATGCGACGATCATGGATCCAGGCTACCGAAGAGCTCCGGGCATCCGTCCGAACGAGCCCCGAGACGGCACGACGGGCGTAAAATCGGGGGTATGAACCACGCAATGGACATTCCCCACGAGTACGTCACCTGTCTCGACCACGTCGGCATCGCTGTCCCCGACCTTGATTCGGCTCTCGATTTCTACCGGAGCGCCTTCGGCTGGGTGAACCTCCACCAGGAGACGAACGAGGAGCAGGGCGTCGTCGAGGCGATGGTCGGTCCCGCTGACCACGTTCCGACCGCCGGCGTCATCCAGCTCCTCGCGCCACTGAATGAGTCCTCGACGATCGCGAAGTTCCTGGAGAAGAAGGGCCCGGGCCTCCAGCAGATGTGTCTGCGCACCAACAACATGGACGCGCTGTGTAAACACCTCCGCGACAACGGTGTCCGACTCCTTTACCCCGAACCGAAGCGCGGTACCGGTGGCGCTAGGATTAACTTCGTCCACCCTAAGGACGCCGGTGGCGTCCTGCTCGAGCTCACCGAGCCTACATCCGGCTAACGTCGCTCCCAGCAGTGCCGGTGCCAGTGCCGCCGGTCATCGGCACCGCGCCCCAGCTCCTTCGGCCACGCCACGATGTGGGCAACCCCCGGGGGAATGTTCTGGTTGCATCCTGGGCAGACGTAGAACTTCCTCGCCCCGGTCGATCCGATCTTGCGCACGAGATGCGGCGCCCCACCGGTGTAGGCCGGTCCGGGCATCTCCTGGGTTCCGTAGTACACCGCACCGTCTCTCGGCAGCGGTCGCGGATCCTGTGGAGTGGAGCGCCCCGGACGTCGACCACCCCGTGAATGGTTACGCCGGGGCATCAGAAAAGCCGTAGCTCGGACGATTCCGTACCGCGCAACGCCTGGTAGTCGAGGACCACGCACCTGATCCCGCGGTCCTCGGCGAGGGTTCGGGCCTGGGGTTTGATCTGCTGTGCGGCGAATACCCCTTGCACGGGAGCCAGGAGCTCGTCCCGGTTCAACAGGTCGAGGTACCGCGTCAGCTGTTCGACGCCGTCGATCTCCCCGCGACGTTTTATCTCCACGGCCACCGCTCCCCCGTCAGCATCGCGGCACAGAATGTCGACCGGCCCAATCGCAGTGGGATATTCTCTCCGGACGAGCGTGTACCCATCACCGAGGGTAGTGATCTGCTCAGCGAGAAGTTCCTGGAGATGGGCCTCGACGCCGTCCTTCACCAAGCCGGGATCCTGCCCGAGCTCGTGTGTGACATCGGAGTGGATCTCCTCAATGGTAATCCGGAGTTGCTCCCCCTTGGAGTTCTCCACGATCCACAGGGTGTTGCTGCCCCTGTCCTCCTCGATATCAGCCTCCACATCCTCTTCGCGGAGTGTGCAGGGTGGGGTCATCCAGTTCAACGGCTTGTAGGCGCGGTCATCCGCGTGGACGGACACCGAGCCGTCGGCCTTGACGAGAAGCAGTCGGTCAGCGGACGGGAGGTGGGCCTCCAGGCGGCCGATGTAGTCGACTGAACAACGGGCAATAACAAGTCGCATTCCACGAAGTCTAGCGTGCACGGTCAGACCGCTAGCCGCCGCCCGTACCAGTCAACGATCGAGCGGCCGGAACCGCCGTTCCTGCCGGGCACTGGGGGCAGATTCGATCCAGGACGTCAGCGCGGTTTCACCGTGTCCGTCAAGAGCAAGTTCATAACGGTCGCCCTCCACGGTCAGCTCGACGATCCGTACACTGGTCGGCATGAATGCCTTCTCCGCTGTCGCAGGGTCGCGGCGACCGGTGACCTCCGCCCGCGTACGGGGAAAACGCAGGTCTGCCGAGGGCGAGACGGAACGGAGTTTGTAGAACTCCAGCCCGGAGCCCGAGTAGCGGAGTGCACCGTGACGCCATCCACGGACCCCACTCGCCGGGAGTTTCCGGAGGAGAATACCGGCTCCCGTGGCGCGCACGCGGAGAAAACGCCATCCCGCGAGGACTACCAGGACGCACAGTGACGTGGATAGCCCGTACCAGAAAATCTCCACCGATCACTCCCTCATCAGTCAAGGTGCGGCGACACATCCCGGACAGCCAAACGAGCCTGACACCAGGTGCACCGCTTTTCTGCGATCCTACTCCTGGCACCTCTGATCAACGAACTTTCTCCCACGGGGGTCCCCTAGCCGGGGAAACAGCTGTGTATCGGGGGTAAAAGGCCCCACCGGGCATGACTGTCACGCTCAAGTGGGTGACATACCCACAAACCTCGGAACCGGGCAACGACCTGTCCCGGGGAACCGTTTCTGGTTCCCCGGGACAGGTCGTCTTTTGATGGAGCGTTGAGCCGGTGTCTAGCTTTCCCGGCTCCTCCGGACGGCGCGCAGGCCGGCCTCGGCGCGTGCCCTGGAGTCATGGTCGTCCTCGTTGAGGGCAAGTTCCGCGGCAGCGGTGTCGACCTCGGACGCCCATTCGGCGTAGTCCGCAAGGATGGTGACCTTGTCCTTGGAGACGGAGATGAACCCACCCTGGACGGCGGCGACAAGTCGCTCACCGTCAACCGGGCGGATGGTCACGACACCGTTCTCGATCAGTTGACCGAGCATCGGCTCGTGACCGGCGAGTACGCCGATCTCACCCTCGGTGGTCTGGGCCGTGACGATCGTGGCGTTTCCGGACCACAGTTTACGTTCCACGGCGACCAGTTCAGCGGCGATTTCAGCCATGAGACCCGCCCTTCTACTTTTCGTTCATCTTCTGGTACGCGGCCTCGACGTCGTCCAGTCCACCCAGGCCGTTGAACGCCTGCTCCGGGTAGTGGTCGAAGTCGCCCCGGCAAATGCGCTCGAAGGCCACGATGGTGTCCTCCAGCGGCACGTAGGAACCGGGGATACCCGTGAACTTCTCCGCGACGAAGAAGTTCTGGCCGAGGAAGCGTTCCAGACGACGGGCGCGCTGGACGGTGATCTTGTCCTCTTCGGACAGCTCGTCCATACCGAGGATGGCGATGATGTCCTGGAGTTCCTTGTTCTTCTGCAGGATGTTGATCACACGCTGCGCGACATTGTAGTGGCGCTCGCCCACGATACCGGGCTCGAGGATTCGCGAGGTGGAGGTCAGCGGGTTCACGGCCGGGTAGATGCCCTTCGAGGCGATCGAGCGGTCGAGCTCGGTGGTCGCGTCGAGGTGAGCGAAGGTGGTCGCCGGAGCCGGGTCGGTGTAGTCGTCGGCGGGAACGTAGACGGCCTGCAGAGACGTGATCGAGCGGCCCTTCGTCGACGTGATGCGCTCCTGAAGCACACCCATCTCGTCAGCCAGGGTGGGCTGGTAGCCCACGGCGGAGGGCATACGACCCAGCAGGGTCGAGACCTCGGAGCCGGCCTGGGTGAAACGGAAGATATTGTCGATGAACAGCAGCACGTCCTGGTGCTGAACGTCGCGGAAGTACTCCGCCATCGTCAGACCGGACAGCGCCACGCGCATACGGACTCCCGGGGGTTCATCCATCTGGCCGAAGACGAGTGCGGTGTCCTGGAGAACCCCCATCTCCTCCATCTCGAGGAAGAGGTCGGTGCCCTCACGGGTACGCTCACCGACACCGGCGAACACGGACGTTCCGGAGAACTCACGCGCGATACGGGTGATCATCTCCTGGATGAGAACGGTCTTGCCGACGCCGGCGCCGCCGAACAGGCCGATCTTTCCGCCCTTGACGTACGGGGTCAGCAGGTCGATGACCTTGATGCCGGTCTCGAGGATCTCGGTCTTGCCTTCGAGCTGGTCGAAGGGCGGCGGGTCGCGGTGAATGCCCCACTGCTCACCGTCACGGCCGAGGCCGGGTTCGTCGAGGCAGTCACCGAGGGCGTTGAAGACGTGGCCTTTGACGACATCGCCGACGGGAACGGAGATCGGGCGGCCGAGGTCGGTGACCTCCTGGCCACGGACGAGTCCGTCGGTGGGTGCCATCGAAATGGTACGCAGCAGGTTGTCACCCAGATACTGGGCGACCTCGAGCGTAATGGTCTTGGCGACTGCCTCAAGCTTGATCTCGACAGTCAGTGCGTTGTAGAGGGCCGGAAGCTCGCCGCGCGGGAATTCCACGTCGACGACCGGACCAATGACGCGCACGACACGGCCGGCGGTGGACGCCTGCTGTGTGTTCTGCTCTTGGAGAGCTGTAGTCATAATCTAGTCACTTTCTCCGCTTTCGGCGAGCGCTCCCGCGCCACCGACGATCTCTGTGATTTCCTGGGTGATCTGTGCCTGACGGGCCTGGTTGGCCACGCGCGAGAGGTCCTTGACCAGCTCGTTGGCGTTGTCGGTTGCAGACTTCATGGCGGTGCGTCGGGACGCGGACTCGCTGGCCGCGGCTTCAAGAAGCATGGCGTAGAGGCCACGCGACACGTACTGCGGAAGCAGCGCGTCGAGCAGTTCCTCTGCGCTCGGCTCAAAGTCGTAGTCCGCCTCGATCTCGTTGGAGGACGAGGAGAGCATGTCTTCCCCGGTGTCGATGTGATCGAGCTCGATGATCGGCTCGATGGGGAGGAGCTGGTGTGCCCGCGCGTTCTGCGTCAGCATCGACTCGAACTCGGTGTACACGACGTGCAGCTGATCGAAGCCTTGGATGGGTTCACCCTCCGCGGTCGACAGTCCCTCGCGCCACTTGGCGGTGCCCGCGGAACCGGCGACGAAACCGTCGATCAGGTGCCGGCGCATGCCGTGCGTCTCCTTGTATCCCGGATCCTGCGAGAAACCGGTCCACGCTCCGGCGATGTCCTCGCCGCGGAAGCGGTAGTAGCTCAGTCCCTTGTTACCCGAGACGTAGAGGACAACCTCGTAGCCCTTGTCCTCGAGCATGCCGCGGAGCTCCGCAGCCTTCTTGAAGACATTGTAGTTATAGCCGCCGCACATGCCACGGTCACTGGTCACCACGAGAATCGCGGCCCGACGTCCGTTCTCACGTTCACGGAGCATCGCGTGGTCGAGTTCGGTGGCGGACGCGAGGCGTTCGATCACACGGTGGATCTCCTCGGCGTACGGCATCGAAGCCTCGACCCGCTGCTGGGCCTTCGTGATTCGCGAGGTGGCGATGAGCTCCTGGGCTTTGGTGATCTTCTTGGTCGAGTTCACCGACTTGATGCGGGAACGTAGTTCGCGAAGATTGGCCATGGTCTATCGCCTCCCTTCTTTTCCTTGGACGGTCATGGTGCGTGTCACGACCCTACTTCTTGGCTGACTTGCGGGAGACCGTGATCTTGTTCTTCTTCAGGTCTCCCTCAGCGAGAGCCTCGACCTCGGGTTCGTTGATCACCGGGGTACCGTCCGTGGTCTGGAAGGTCCGCTTGAAGTCCTCGGTCGCGGACACCAGGATCTCCTTGGACTCGTCGGAGAACGCTGCGCCACCGGCGATCTGGTCGTAGACCTCGCTGGCGTTACCGTGCAGGTACTCGTGGAGTTCGGTCTCGAAGCGACGGACATCCTCGACGGGAACGTTGTCGAGGTGGCCCTCGCCGGCGAGCCAGATGGAGACCATCTGATCCTCGACGGCCATCGGGTTGTTCTCGGACTGCTTGAGCAGCTCAACCAGACGCTGACCGCGTTCCAGCTGACGCTTGGATGCCGGGTCCAAGTCGGATGCGAAGGCCGCGAAGGCCTCCAAGTCACGGTAGGAGGCGAGGTCCAGACGCAGGGAACCGGACACCTTCTTCATGCCCTTGGTCTGTGCGGCACCGCCGACACGGGAGACGGAGACACCAACGTTGATGGCGGGGCGCACGCCCTGGTTGAACAGATCGGACTCCAGGAAGACCTGGCCGTCGGTGATGGAGATGACGTTGGTCGGGATGAAGGCCGAGACGTCGTTGGCCTTGGTCTCGATGATCGGCAGAGCGGTCATCGAACCGGCGCCCATGTCGTCGGACAGCTTCGCGGCACGCTCCAGCAGACGGGAGTGCAGGTAGAAGACGTCACCCGGGTAGGCCTCGCGGCCCGGCGGACGGCGAAGCAGCAGGGAGATGGCACGGTAGGCCTCAGCCTGCTTGGTCAGGTCATCGTAGATGACCAGGACGTGCTTGTTCTTGTACATCCAGTGCTGTCCCAGGGCGGCACCGGCGAAGGGCGCGAGCCACTTGAAACCGGCGGAGTCGGATGCGGGAGCCGCGACGATCGTCGTGTACTCCAGAGCACCGTGCTCCTCCAGGGTCTTCCGGATTCCGGCGATCGTGGAACCCTTCTGTCCGATGGCGACGTAGATGCAGCGGACTTGCTTCTTCTCGTCGCCGGATTCCCAGTTGGCCTTTTGGTTCAGGATCGTGTCCAGGCAGACCGCGGTCTTGCCGGTCTTACGGTCGCCGATGATCAGCTGACGCTGACCACGGCCGATCGGGGTCATCGCATCAATGGCCTTGATGCCGGTCTGGAGGGGCTCCTCGACGGGCTGACGCTGCAGCACGGAGGGAGCCTGAAGCTCGAGGACACGGTCCTCTTCTGCCTCGATGGCACCCATGCCGTCGATGGGCTCACCCAGGGGGTTGATAACGCGGCCGAGGAACTTGTCGCCGACCGGGATGGACAGGACCTCTCCGGTCCGCTTAACTTCGTCGCCCTCTTTGAGACTTTCGTAGTTACCCAGGACCACCACGCCGACGCGGTCGGTGTCGAGGTTCTGTGCGACGCCGATGACGCCGCCCGGGAACTCGAGCAGCTCATTCGTCATCACCGACGGGAGGCCCGAAACCTGGGCGATACCGTCAGCCGCCGAAATGACCACACCGACCTCCTCACGGGAGGCCTCCGGGGAGTAGCTCGAGGTGTAATTCTCAATCGCGCTACGGATCTCGTCGGAGGAGATCGTCAGCTCCGCCATGTTCTTCCTGCTCTCGGTTGTTTCTTCCAGCATTATTTGTCTAGTTCTCCTGGTCGTAGTCGGCGCCGGTCACGGCAGTTTCGACCGCAGGCGCTGAATCTTGCCTGAAGTGGAACCATCGATGACTTCCGAACCGACGCGGACGACCACACCACCGAGGAGGCTGGGGTCAACCTCAGAGTGGATGGACATCTCACGACCGTAGATCGTGCCCAACTTGTCCTTCAGACCCTGCTCCTGCTCCGCAGTGAGCTGGGTCGCTGCGACCACGTGGGCGACCGTCCGGTTCTGCATGTCGGCGGCCAGCACGCTCAGTGCCGCGATGTCCTGGACGGGACCGTGGTCACGTCGGGTGATCGCCTGCAGTGCGAGCGCCTCGGTCACCGGGGTGACCTTGCCGTACAGGACACCCGCCAGCAGTCCCCGCTTCGCGTCGGCTGTCGCCGTACGGTCGTCGAGGAGCTGGGTGAGCCGGGGCTGATCGGTCAGGATGCGGGACAGCCGGAAAAGCTCATCCTCCACCTGTTCCAACTGTCCCTGGCTCCGAGCGGCCTCCAGCAGTGCGCGACGACCCAGTTCGACAAGGCCCTCCCGCATCTCACGGGGGGTGGACCAGTTCAGTTCAACCGCATCTCCGAGGACCTTGAGGGTGGTGTCGGAGATCTTGCCGCCGAACACCTCCCGCACCAGGCCCACGCGCTGCTCGGCGGGGTTAGAAACCTCCGCGGCAGCGACACGCAGGGCGCGGTCGCCGTCGAGGATCTCCACGACGTCGAAAAGCTCGGTTCCGGTCTGTGCGGCGGTGGCCACGGCGTTACCCTGGCCGGACAGGATCGTGTCCAGATTGCGCGTCGCCTTCGCCAATGCCTCGCGGCTCGCTGCGTGCATGTCGCTCACTTTCCTGCCGGGGCCACGGTGTCGAGATCGGAGAGGAACGTGTCGATCGTCCCGGAGCGCTTGACGTTGTCGCCGAGCTGCTCGCCGAGCAGACGCTCGGCCAGGTTGATCGAGTTCTGTCCCATCTCGCGGCGCAGCTCGGTGATGACCTGCTCGCGCTGGGCCATCAGCTGCTTCTCACCGGACTCGATGATTCGGTTGCTTTCTTCGGTGGCCTGGGTCTTCATGTCTTCGATGATCTGCTTGCCCTTGGTGCGCGCGTCCTCACGGATCTGAGCGGCCTCAGCACGGGCCTCAGCGAGCTGGGCGTTGTACTTCTCGAGGGCGGCCTTGGCTTCCGCCTGCGCGGCCTCGGCGCGCTGGATTCCGCCCTTGATGCGGTCCTCGCGCTCGACGAGCACTTCACGGGCCTTCGGAAGAACAAACTTCCAGAAGCCGATCAGGATGACAATGAAGCACAGCGCCGACCAGACCATGTCGTAGGTGAACGGGAACAACGGCGAAATCTGGCCGCTCAGCGGCAGATTGCCGTGCTCCGCGCCACCTTCGGCAAGGTGGTAAAGGTGGTTAGTCATAGGTCCTCACAGCTTTCGTTGTCGGCGTGGTTCTTCGCTGTTCAGTGGATCAGAACAAGAAGCCGGCGACGAGGCCGATGAGGGCGAGGGCCTCCACGAAGGCGATACCCAAGAACATGGTGGTACGCAGCTGGCCGGCCATCTCGGGCTGGCGGGCCATGCCCTCGAGGGTCTTACCGACCAGGATGCCGATGCCGATGCCGGGGCCGATCGCGGCCAGGCCGTAGCCGATGGCGCCGAAACCGGAGAAGGAGGTGGCGGCGGCTTCCTGCGCGAGGATGATCTCGTTCATTGGTGTGTCGTTCCCTTTCTTGAGCCCGGAAGGTTCATGGTCTTCCGGGCGAGGTGGTGATGATGGGGTATTCAGTTGACCGTTTTTCGCCCCGGCCTTAGCCGGTGCCGGTCCGTCGTACCGGATACCCGGAACCACGGACCACCCGCCGCCCGAGGGCGGCGGAATTGTCAGTGTTCGTCCGCGTGCAACGACAGTTCGATGTAGACGGCACAAAGGAGCGCGAAGATGTACGCCTGCAGGAAGATGACCAGCAGCTCGAACAACGTGAACGCGACTCCGGCAAGGAAGGTCACACCACTCAGGACGGTCCAGCCATTCAGCTGCCAGAAGAAGAAGTTCGTGGCGGAGAACAGCAGAACCAGAATGAGGTGACCAGCGAGCATGTTGGCCATGAGACGCAGTGTCAGCGTGGCCGGCCGCATGACGAACGTCGAGAAGAACTCGATCGGGATCGTCAGTGCGTGGAGTAGCGGCGGAAGATTAGGAACCACCGTCGAGCACTTCACGTACTTGAAAAAGCCGTAACGCTTCACACCGGCGTAGATGAACGCGATGTAACCGACGATCGCCAGCGTCAGCGGCATACCGATTCGAGCATTCGGGGAAATGTTCAGTCCCGGCACCACGGACGGCAGGTTCATCGCGAAGACGGTGAAGAAGATGGCCGTCAACAACGGCAGAAAGCGACGACCCTCCCGCTTACCGAGGATCTCCTCGGCGATGTGGAGCCGGACGAAATCAAGGCCCATCTCCCCGACGCTCTGCAGCCGGGACGGAATCAGCTTGGGATTCCGCATGGCTACCGCGAAGAAGATGACGAGCAGAACCGCCATGAGCAGGCGGACGAACATCAGACGGTCGAGTGCGAATGCGCCGTTGAGGAAGTCGTGGAACCAGAGGTTCACGACATTCCCGTGCTCATCCACGTACCCCGGGAAAATTTCTTGGTCCAGGTCGGGCTTGTGGAACTCACCCTTCATGGACAGTGTCATAACGCTCAGCGTTCTCTCCCGTGTTCGGGCCGCACCCGACGTTTCTGCTTCTGGGTGCGGTGCGATGGACGTCTGAAAAATACCTGGACCGACCGCGGACTCCGTCGCACATCATCGCGGTGATCACTGGGGCCCGCGTCAGTGGACACGCCACCCGGAGAGCGGCACGACAGTGCGGACGATTGCATGTCAGCACAGCGGCTCCGTGGACCCGCGATCAGACTATCAGGTGCCGGGTACGTTTACCGAAGAATGCCCCGGGGGTACCTGGTGCACCCCTGAAACACGCGTCCAGCACACCCGTTCAGCGGGGAAAACAGCTACCTGTAAGCTCTGTCACATGGTTAACCCGGGGCAGTTTCGGGGGTAATTCTACGAACTATCCGATGTGACTTCCCAAGCATCGACTGTCCCCCTCCGGAACGCGGCTAACCAGCCGGAATCATGACCCGCTCCACCGGCGCCTGGTGTTCCCGATGTCAGGACACGTATGTCGTCCGGCTCCGGACGATCCCCCAGGTCTCCGACCCGATGACGGCGACCATCGCGACGACCACCGCAGCAAACAGTGCTCTCCTGGAGTAGAAGTCCAAATCCCTGAGGACGAACAACACCACCAGGAGAACCACGAGCTTCACCAGCCAGCTACCGAGGACGACAGCCGCTGTCGTCGATGGCGAGTGCCCACTCGTGACCAGGACACTGAGCACGGTAACGAGAAGGAAACCACCCCCGACCGCGGATCCGGTGAGAACACCCCATAGGCCGGGCATTCCGTCAACAGCCGACCACAGAGCGCCCAGAAGGAGGGTGGTCACCGCTAGTGATACCGCCCCCAGACGCGCCGCATGGATCAGCGGAACGCGTTGGTTGTCATACTGCGATTCGGGAGTCTGATTCGTTTCACTCACGGGTGGGATACTACGTGACCGGAGCTGACGATCCCTACGTGGCTTCCCGATCCCGATGCCGCTTGTCCAACACAGGCGCTATGGTCGCGATGAATGCGAGGGAGATCGCCAGAAAGAAGCCGAACAGCGCCTCACTGACAGGTAACACCGTGAATGCGACCGCACCGAACGCCACCGTGAAAGTCCACAGGTAGATGGCCGTAGCGACCTGCTTGGGGCTGTGCCCGTGCCGCATGAGCTGGTGGTGCATGTGATTCTTGTCCGGCACCGCCATCGATTGTCCGGTTAGCAGGCGCCGGACAACGGTGAGGCAGAGTTCCGCGAGAGGCACCCCCACGCAACCGGCCGCAACAATGACCGGTGCCATGACCGCGAACACGTCGGCGACCCCGTACAACGAGAGATTGATTTTCCCGGAGGCGGAGGTCGATGCGGCGGCCAGCAGCAGTCCGATCAGCATACTTCCGGTATCCCCCATGAAGATCCGGGCTGGGGCGAAGTTGTGCGGAAGGAACCCCAGGCACATGCCGACGAGGCCCGCACCGATAATCGCCGGTGGATAAGCAGATACGGCGCCACCCTGATCGTGCAGGATTGTCAGAGCGAAAGTAAGGATCGCGCCACCGGTGATCAACCCCACACCCGCCGCCAGACCATCGCTGCCGTCGACGAAGTTGAGGGCGTTGATCAACGACACCGTGACGAAAGCGGTCAGTACCGTCGACAGCATCTGATCGAGCACAACTGTGGTCCCACCACCGAACGGTAGATAGATCAGGGTCCAGGTGAGTCCCATCAGGCTCATCACCACGGCGCCTAACGTCTGTCCGATGAGCTTCGTCAGCGCATCAAGTTCGAGGAAGTCATCGAGGATCCCGACCGCTACGATGACGAATCCGGCACAGACCACAGCCCCCATCTCCGGAGTGATCGGCTGAAAACCTCGGTTGAGCGCCGGCAGCTGCTGGGCAACGAACACCGCAGCGAGGAATCCGGAGAACATCGCGATCCCACCCATCTGCGGGGTCGGGTGCTTGTGGACGTCACGCTCCCGGACCGGGTCAACCTTGCCCGCGCGGACGAGGACACGTCTGATGATCCCGGTCGTCAGATAGGTGACGGCACAGGCGACCAGGAGAACCAACCCGAGCTCGCGCAGCGGGACCCCGGCTCCTCCGGCCCCCATATCAGACCAACGTCTCCGGTGCGACACCCAGGGCGTTCGCTATGCGGCCGGTGGGAACCGCTCCCTCGCGAAGCAGTCGGGGCCGGTTACCGGAGAGGTCGACGATACTTGAGGGCTTCGCGGTGGGACAGGTCCCGCCGTCGAGATAGACCGACACCGTGGTACCGAGCTGCTGCCGGGCTTCCTCAGCTGTCGTCGCCGGAGGTTGACCAGAGATGTTCGCGCTGGAGACCGCCATCGGTCCGGTTTCCCGGAGGAGCTCAATGGCAACCGGATGCAGCGGCATCCGCAGCATAACGGTCCCCCTGGTGTCCCCCAAGTTCCACGGCAGACTCGGGGCCTGCGTGACGACGATCGAGAGTCCACCCGGCCAGAACGCCTCAATCAATGTGCGGGCGGCGGGCTGGTTGTCACGAACGAGACCATGGACGGTGTCCCAGCTCCCGACCAGGACCGGCACTGGCATGTCCGGACCGCGGTGCTTCGCCCGCAGGAGATCCGCGACGGCCCGGTTGTCGAACGCATCACAACCGATCCCGTAAAGGGTGTCTGTCGGCAGGACGACGAGCCCCCCGCCCTTGACCGCGCTCACGGCCGCGGACATGCCGCTGATGCGGTCCTGGGGGTTCACGCAGTTGTAGATCCGGCTCACTGGTCTGCATCTCTCTTTCCGGGTGGAACCTCGTTCAGCTCTGCCCGAGTCTACTCGCCGTGGTGAAGCGCTCCCGACCTGTGAGGTCCGTCCGGGTGCAGATGTCCGTGAAACCGCCGTGTCGGGTGAATGCGTCTCTGACGGCGTTGCCGGTCGAGTCGTCGTGTTCGATCCCGCACCATCCTCCCGGTTTCAGGAGTTCGTGGACGGTGCGGAGCATCGGGATGATCACCGACATCCCGTCCTCGCCGCCGAACACCGCATGGTGGGGATCGTGTCGGACCTCGGGTTGGATGTCGTTCGCACCGGTCTCCGGTACATAGGGTGGGTTCGAGAGCACCAGGTCCACCCGGCCGTGGAAGTCCGGCAGTATGTCCTGCCGGGTAGCATCCGCCTCGACGAGCCGGATGTCCGGAGCGTGGGCGGCGATGTTCCGCTCGGCCCACCGGGTGGCGCACGGATCGATCTCGACGGCGATCACCTCGGCGCCGGTTCGAGCGCTCGCGATCGCGATCGCGAGCGTGCCGGAGCCGGTGCAGAGATCGACGACGACTGGGGCTGTGAGGTCGGTGAGGGCACCCAACCCCCAGGCAGCGAGCAGCTCTGTTTCGGGACGCGGGATGAACACGCCGGGCCCGACCTCCAGATCGAGGGCACCGACCGGGGCCGTACCGGTGATGTACTGGAGCGGCTCCCGACTGGCGCGTCGAGCCACGAGTTCGTCGAAGCCTTCCGGAGTCTCGTCATCACCATGGAGGAAGAGATCCATGCGGCCGCATCCCAGCAGGTGCGCCGCAATGAGTTGGGCGTCGACGAATGGTGTGTCAACCCCTGCGGCAGCAAGAACCGCCGCAGCGTCGCGTACTGCGGCGGTCACCGTGTTTCGCACTCGGACGATCCCTATTCGGCTTCTAGGCGGGCGTTGCGTTCCGCGGTCTGGAGCGCCGTGAACAGGTCCTCAAGACCACCATTCAGGACGGAGTCAAGGTTGTTGGACTTGTATCCGATCCGGTGGTCGCTGATCCGGTTCTCCGGCCAGTTGTAGGTGCGGATCCGTTCCGAGCGGTCCATGGTGCGGATCTGCGCAGCGCGCCCCTCCGCGGCCTCCGCGTCCGCAGCCTCCTCGATCTGCTGCTGCAGTCGGGCGGCGAGGACCTGCATCGCTCGGGCCTTGTTCTGGATCTGGGATCGTTCCTTCTGACACGTCACCACGATGCCGGTGGGCAGGTGGGTGATGCGGACGGCGGAGTCGGTGGTGTTGACGCCCTGTCCACCTTTGCCAGAGGAGCGGTAGACATCCACGCGGAGATCTTTGTCGTCGATCTCGACGGCTTCGATCTCGTCGGGCTCGGGGTACACGAGGACACCCGCCGCGGAGGTCTGTATCCGGCCCTGGGACTCGGTGACGGGGACACGTTGGACCCGGTGTACACCGCCCTCGAACTTGAACACACTCCACGCGCCATCCGCAGAAGGCTGTTTCGATTTGATAGACAAGGTCATGTCCTTGACTCCGCCGAGGTCTGATTCGCTGAGACCGAGTACCTCGGTGACGAATCCGTGTTTCTCGGCGTAGCGCTGGTACATCCTGGCGAGCTCACCGGCGAAGAGCGCGGCTTCTTCACCACCGGCACCGGATTTGATCTCCATGACGATGTCATCGGCGTCATGGGGGTCCCGCGGCGCGAGAAGGTCCGCGAGTTTCTCCTCGAGTTCGACCTGCCGTTCGGCGAGACGATCCGCCTCCGCGGCGAACTCGGCGTCCTCGTGCGCCATCTCACGCGCGGCTTCCAGATCACCCTTGACGGCGGACAGTTCATCGTGCACACGGATGATGGGCTGGAGCTGCGAGTAACGCTTACCGACCCTGCGGGCAGCCACCGGATCATTGTGAAGATCGGGATCAGCGAGTTGCGCCTCGAGTCCCTGATACTCGGACAGGATGTCGTCGACGGCGGAAACCTGATTCGACATCTTAGGAGTACTCCTCCTCGCCGTCGGACGCCATCGGCGCCGACGAGGCGATCTGCATCATGAACTCCGCATTGGACTTCGTCTTCTTCAGCTGTTTGATCAGCAGGTCGATCGCCTGCTGGTTGTCCAGGGCGGACAGGATCCGACGCAGCTTGTGCATCAATCGTGCTTCCTCGGGAGCGAGGAGCAGCTCGTCCTTACGAGTGCCGGACGGGTTGACATCGACGGCCGGGAATACGCGACGCTCGGAGATCTTCCGGTCGAGCTTGAGCTCGGCGTTACCCGTGCCCTTGAATTCCTCGAAGATGACTGTGTCACCGGCGGAGCCGGTCTCAACCATCGCGGTCGCGATGATGGTCAGCGAACCACCCTGCTCGATGTTCCGGGCGGCACCGAGGAAACGCTTCGGCGGGTAGAGCGCGTTGGAGTCCACACCACCGGAGAGGATGCGTCCCGACGCCGGGGAGCTGTTGTTGTAGGCGCGACCCAGGCGGGTGATCGAGTCCAGCAGGACGACGACGTCCTTGCCCTCCTCCACGAGACGCTTCGCCCGCTCGATCGCCAGTTCGGCGACGGCGGTGTGTTCGCTCGGGGGACGGTCGAAGGTGGAGGCGATAACCTCACCCTTCACCGAACGCTGCATGTCGGTGACCTCTTCGGGACGTTCATCGACGAGGACGATCATGCAGTGGCATTCCGGGTTGTTGGTCGCGATCGCGTTGGCGATGTTCTGCATGATCGTCGTCTTACCGGCCTTCGGTGGGGAGACGATCAGTGCACGCTGCCCCTTACCAATCGGCATGATCAGATCGATCAGACGTGTGGTCAGGATCTTGGAATCGGTCTCCAGACGCAGGCGCTGGTTCGGGTACAGCGGGGTGAGCTTGTAGAAGTCCGGACGCTTCCGTGCCTCCTCGGGGCTCATCTGATTCACGGTGTCGACCCGGACCAGCGAGTTGTACTTCTGCCGGTTGCGGCCACCGCCGCTGTGCTGGTTGGCGGGCTGGCCGTCGGCACGCATCTTCACCTGACCGGTGATGGCATCACCCGGACGCAGGCCGAACCTCCGCACCATCTGCTGCGGGACGAAGACATCCGCCGGTCCCGCGTGGTAGCCGGTGGTGCGAACGAAGGCGAGGTTGTTGTCGATGATGTCGAGGATCCCGCCGACGGGTGAAAACACGTCGTCATCCCGCGAATCATCAGTGCCGTGACTGTTTCCGTGATTGTCGTTGTTACCGCGGTTGCGGTCCCGGCGGTTGCGGCGGTTGCGGCGGTTGCCCCGCCCACCTCCATCATTGTCGTCGCGGTTGCGGTCACGGCGGCTGTTACTTCCGCCGTGACTGTCGGAGTCCCGGTCGTCGTTGTTGGTGCCGCGGTTGCGGTCTCGACGGTTGTTGTTGCGGCCATTGCCGGTGTCGGAGTCCCGGTCGTCGTTGTTGGTGCGGCGATTGTTATTGCGGCCGTTGCCGTTACCGGCGTTCTGGTCGTCCCGATTGTCGTCGCGGCGATTCGCATTGTCGTCGTCGTTCTGCGCTCCGCTATCGTTGTTATCCCGACCGACCTTCCGCTGCTGGCGTGCCCGGTTACGACGCGCGCGGCGAGCCGCGGCGCGGGACTCGTAGTGCCCGTCATCGTCACCACCGTCATCATCGCTGTCGCCAGATTGGTCTTCTCCACCGTTATTCCGGCTGCGCCTCCGGTCATCATCGCGATCGTCATCCTGGGAACGGTTCCGTCCGTCCTGGTTCTGTTCACCGGAATCCGGGGAAGTCGCCCCGTCTTGTCCTGATCCCTGCGCGGAATCCGCTGGTGTGATCGTCGGGGTCGTCACCCGACGGCGACGGCGGGGACCTCCGGACATCTCCGTGTCCAGTTCCCCCTGATCGTCTGCGGCAGGTGCAGACGCGGGCTCCTGGTGCTGACCACCGCCTTGTCCGCCCGCGCCACGGATGGCCTCGATGAGGTCCCCCTTGCGTTTGCCGGAGATACCCCGGATACCGAGTTTCTGCGCCATCTGGCGCAACTCGGGGAGCTTGTACGAGGCAAGATCCTTGTTGGCGTTGTCCGTATCGGTCACGAAAGTCCTTTCAATCGCTGTACCGGCGCAGCTGGCGTCACACGCCACTGGGCAGAGGTTGCCGCCGGCAGCTTTTCACGGAAAATATCAGTCCTCACAGAACCGGCGACCTTAGGAACACCGGGAAACGGGTGCCCGCAGATACACCGGGAACGGATGAAGCTCTGCTTCGGACTTGTCTGGGTGCTTCGTTCGGGATTGCCCGGCAGAACTGCCGCCGGTACCCGTCATGGAAGCTGTGTTACCGAGTCCGGATGGAATTCTCCGGGCCCTCGGGTGTGCGGCCCTGGGAGCGAGTGCGAGAAATCATCTCGGCCTCAGCCGACGATTCTACTCTGCACCTCGCCCCTGGCGGTCACACCGCTTTAACCTGTCGGTTCAATCCACCACTCTAGCGCATCAGGCACAGTTACGCCCACACCGACCTACGATGGCCCGAACTCCCGAACACATGGTGGCGGGTGTGCCCTCCCATCTGGCCGTGCGGTCCTACGCCCATCATACGGAGCACACGGTTAAGGTGGTGACCATGCTGAGCACCATGCACGACATCCCGATGTCGCTGACCAGGATACTGCGGTACGGTTCGACCGTTCACGGTTCCTCGACGGTCACGAGCTGGGACAACGGCGAACCCACCGCACTGACATTCAGTGACATAGGCGCCCGCGTCGCTGCCCTCGCCAACGCACTCAGGGACGAACTCGGCATCGACGGCGACCAGCGCATCGGTTCATTCATGTACAACTGCGCCGAGCATCTCGAGACGCTGTTCGCGGTCAGTTGCATGGGAGCCGTTTTCAATCCCCTAAACAAGCAGCTCATGGAGGATCAGGTCGCGCACATCATCAACCACGCCGATGATCGGGTGATCATCTCGGATCCGCGACTCATTCCGAAGCTCGGGCGGATCCTGACGCACTGCCCCAGAGTGCGGGACGTGATCATCACGGGCCTACCGGACCTCGATTCAATAGCCCCACACCTGCCGGAGCACATCCGGCTTCACTCGTATGAGTCTCTCATCGACGGCCGCTCAACGATCTTCGACTGGCCCGTCCTCGATGAGCACACCGCGGCAGCTATCTGCTACTCCACCGGAACCACCGGAGCACCGAAGGGCGTGGTCTACTCGCACCGGTCCATCTACCTTCACTCCATGAGCCTCCGAACGACGGACAGCTTCGCCGTCAGCCACGGGGTCCCCTTCCTCTGCTGCGTGCCGATCTACCACGTATTGTCCTGGGGTGTTCCGATCTCGGCGTTCATGTCCGGGGCACCGATGATCCTCCCCGGCCCCGATCTCTCAGCGCCGACCCTCGCGAAGATCATCGCAACCACCCATCCTCGTGCGGCCTCCGGCGTACCCACTCTCTGGATCTCTCTGATGGTGCACTACCTCTCCAATCCGCCGGACCGGATGAGCCTCCAGGAGATCTTCGCGGGTGGTTCCCCCGTTCCACCGGTGCTCATCAAGATGTGGGAGGAACGCTACGGTGTCGATGTCATCCACATCTGGGGAATGACAGAGACCTCCCCGATTGGGACGGTCGCCCGCCCCCCGATGGGAGCATCCGGGCAGACCCGCTGGACCTACCGAATCAGTCAGGGCCGTTTCCCGGCCTCCATCGAGTACCGTGTGGTCAAGGACGGCCATGAGGTGACTGGTACCGACCGCCACCAGGGCGAGATTCAGGTTCGCGGCAACTGGGTTACTGCCTCGTACTACCACTCCCCGGAAGAGGACAAGGGCGGTCTCGCACAGAGTTTCCGGGGCGGGGACGTCGGTGACGCCGCGGACAAATTCACCGACGACGGGTGGTTGCGCACCGGGGACGTCGGGTCGATCACCCGTGACGGCTTCCTCACCGTCGAGGACCGTGCCCGCGACGTCATCCGCTCCGGCGGCGAGTGGATCTACTCCGTCCAGCTGGAGAACATGGTCATGGAGGCCGAAGAGGTCGTCGAGGCCGCGGTCATCGGTTACCCGGACGATAAGTGGGGGGAACGACCCCTCGCCGTCACCGTTCTGTATCAGGGCGTCACCCCGGACCGGGCCACTGCCGAACATCTCAGGGACAACCTGCGGGAGAAGCTCCCTGCCTGGATGCTCCCCGAGTACTGGACCTTCGTCGAACAGATCGACCGCACCAGTGTGGACAAGTTCGACAAGAAGGACCTGCGTAAACACCTTGCGGACGGTGATTTCGAGGTCATCCGCCTCAAGGGCCCCGGCGAGCGTTGATGATAAGGTAGCTACCCTCGTTCTCCCGGCGGGATCCCCACAGCAGCTCGCCTGTCGACCACCGGTGACAATCGGAGGATCCGGGATTAACATCGTGGAATAACATCTGCAGCTCCATCGAAAGGACCCCCGATGAATCTCCGGGAAGAACTGCCCCTCACCGAGAAAACGGGCACCTGTGGCTGTGGTGAACACGAGGTTCCGGTACCGGAACTGGATGCGGCAGCTATTCCACACGCCATCCGGCATGGTGCAATCCATGGGGCGCTGGGGGTCCTCCCCATCGGAGGGGCGCTCATCCTCGTCGCCCCACACAATCCGATCCCCCTGATCAACGAGATCGCCGCCCGCGAGGAATCCTTCGACATGAAGTTTGTCCAGCAGGGCCCGGAAGAGTGGCGAATTAAGTTCACCAGGATGGCCTGACCCGGAGATCCCACCGGATGGGTTTCCCCGATCCTCCTCAACCGGACTACGGCACTGTGGCATCATGAAGTGATCTGCATACAACCGTGCAGTCGGTGTCATCCCCGGTCACGATATCCGTGCACAGTGCACGATTCCGGCGCGCCGCCACCCCGCGACGCCCGGTCTCAGCCCATGGCCCGATGCGGCGGCGGAGACGGTACTCCACTCGGATCGTCCGGCACGTACCTGCCGGTGGAGGGATTTCAATCATGGCTACAGTGACCTTCGACAAGGCCAGTCGAATCTACCCGGGGCCGATCATCCGGCCGTCGATGAACTTGATCTGCACATCAAGGACGGCGAGTCCCTCGTTCTCGTCGGGCCGTCAGGCTGCGGTAAATCCACCTCGCTCCGGATGCTCGCAGGCCTGGAGGACGTCAACTCGGGCCGCCTCCTCATCGGCGACCGCGATGTCACTTCAGTGCTGCCGAAGGACCGGGACATCGCGATGGTCTTCCAGAACTACGCGCTCTACCCGCACATGACCGTTCGAGAGAACATGGGGTTCGCCCTCAAGATCTCCAAGACCCCGAAGGACGAGATTGCCCGTCGCGTGAACGAAGCCGCGGGGATCCTCGGGTTCGAGCCCTTCCTGGACCGGAAGCCCAAGGCGCTCTCCGGCGGCCAGCGTCAGCGGGTGGCCATGGGCCGCGCCATCGTCCGTAAACCCCAGGTGTTCCTCATGGACGAGCCTCTGTCCAACCTCGACGCGAAGCTTCGTGTGCAGACCCGTACCCAGATCGCCTCTTTGCCGCGCAATCTAGGCGTCACCACCGTGTACGTGACACACGATCAGACGGAGGCCCTCACCATGGGCGACCGAATCGCCGTTCTCAAGGACGGGGTACTCCAGCAGTGCGGCACGCCGCAGGACATGTACGATCGGCCGGTTAACAGATTCGTCGCCGGATTCATCGGATCACCCGCGATGAACCTCGGGACGTTCCACGTCAACGGCGACGAAGCCCGACTCGGTTCCGCTGCGGTGCGGCTACCAAGGGACACGGTTGCCGCTCTCACCAAGGCTGACGGCGGGCGCATCACGATCGGTTTCCGCCCTGAGAGCCTCGAGGTCGTCAGCGAACAGGTGGGCACAACTATTCCGGTGGTCGTCGATCTCGTCGAGGAGCTCGGTTCCGACGCCTACATCTACGGTCACCTCGCGGGTGCCACGGATGCGGCGATCGGATCTGGCCCGGACGAATCCGCCGATTCGCCCATCATCGTGAGGGTTCCCCCACGGACCGCACCGACGCGCGGCGAGACGATCCACATCCGGATCCGAGAGAACCAGCAGCACTGCTTCAGCGCGGCCACCGGCGAGCGGATCGCCTGACGTCCTTTCGATCCCCAGTCGCTGAACGAAGCGGGGTGGGTGGGAGATTCCTCTCCCCTCCCACCCCGACTTTCAGGTCCGCCGGTCCGGATCAGTCAACGGTGACCTCGACAGGTCCGGCGACCTCAAGCTCGTGCACCACGAGTCCGTCTGCCCGCGCCTGGTCCAGGATCATCGGATCCACGGGTTCCGTGGACAACACCATGACGGTGGGCCCCGCTCCAGAAAGATAGGCGGCCCAGCCCCGATTCCGGAGTCGGTTGACCCACTCCGCAGTAACGGGGAGGACATCCGCACGGTAGGGCTGGTGCAGCCGATCCCGGGTGCCCTCCCAGAGCAGTTCGGGATGATGCTGGATAGCGACGGTCATCACCGCACACCGGGAGACATTGAAGCGTGCATCCATGTGGGTCACGTCGCTGGGGAGCACCTGGCGGACGGCCTGCGTCGAGGCACGGAAATCAGGGACCAGGGCGGTGGCCCGGATCCGCTTGTCCGCGGGAATCTGGACGGCACGATACTGGGGTTTCGTCGTTCCGTCGACGGGCACTTCCGTCCAACCGACGATCGCACTGCCGAGAACACTCGCAGCAGCATTGTCGGGATGCCCCTCGAAATCGCTGGCCAACTGTACGAGAGTCGCATCATCGAGCACAAAGCCCGCGAGCCCATTCGCCGCGGCGACACCAGCGACAGCGGCCGACGCTGAGGAACCGAGCCCGCGGGACTGCGGGATGGAGTTCCGACAGGTCACTTTGAGTCCGGGCGCGGTGACACCGGCGGCGTTCAGACCGGCTCGAACAGCACGCACTACGAGGTGCCGCTCATCGAGAGGGACCTCCCCCGCGCCCTGCCCCTCGACGGTAACCTCGAGACCGGACTCCGTGACCTCGACGTCGACGTGGTCGTAGAGACTCACCGCGAGCCCCAGGGTGTCGAATCCCGGTCCCAGGTTCGCGGAAGACGCGGGGACCGTGACGTGCGCGGTTTTACCGACAGGAAGTGCGGTGCTCACCAGGATCACGCCTTCAGACCGAGCGCCTCGACCACGGCGGCGGGATCGACGTCAATCGGGGTCGGTTCCGGCATCTGCAGCAGCGCCGTCGTCGGATCTTTGAGGCCATTGCCGGTGACGGTGCAGACGACGGTCTGACCCGGTTCGAGCCAGCCTTCTTCATGCGCCGCAAGAACACCGGCAACGGATGAGGCTGAGGCGGGTTCGACGAAGACGCCTTCTTTTCCGGCGATGAGGCGGTAGGCCTCGAGGATCTTCTCGTCGGTGGCGGCGCGGAACACTCCCTCGGACTCATCACGGGCAGCGACGGCCGAGTGCCAGGACGCCGGGTTCCCGATCCGGATGGCGGTGGCGATGGTCTCCGGGTTCGTGACGGGTTCGCCGTTGACCAGCGGTGCGGCACCGGCTGCCTGCACCCCGAGCATCCGGGGGCGGCGGGTGGTCACACCGTCGTTGAAGTACTCCGTGTACCCCTTCCAGTAGGCGGTGATGTTACCGGCGTTGCCGACGGGCAAAGCGTGGATGTGCGGTGCGTCGCCGAGAACGTCGGCGATCTCGAAGGCGGCGGTCTTCTGCCCCTCAATGCGCATGGGGTTCACGGAGTTGACGAGGGCGATCTCCGGGTACTCGGTCGTGGTCTTCTGGACGAGTTCGAGGCAGTCATCGAAGTTACCGCGCACCTGGATGATCTCTGCACCGTGCATGACTGCCTGGGCGAGCTTGCCCTGGGCGATCTTGCCCTCGGGGATGAGGACGGAGCACGTGATGCCTGCGCGGGTGGCATAGGCGGCCGCCGATGCGGAGGTGTTGCCGGTGGAGGCACACATGAGCACCTTTTTGCCGTTGGCGACGGCATCGGTCACTGCGACGGTCATGCCGCGATCCTTGAAGGAGCCGGTGGGGTTGAGGCCCTCGACCTTGAGATAGACATCACAGCCCGTGATCTCGGAGATGTGGTGGGCTTTCAGCAGCGGGGTGCCACCCTCTTGAAGGGTGACGGCATTCCACCCCGGGGCCACCGGCATCCGGTCGCGGTACGCCTCGATCAGTCCGGGCCAGCCGCGGTGGACGGGGTTGTGGGAGCTCATTGGATCATTCACCTTCCAGTCTAAGGACACTGTTGACGGTTTTGACTGCGTCGAGCTTCTTGAGCGTCTCGACTGTTTCGGACAGGTCTGCTTCACGCGCAGAGTGCGTCATGACGACGAGCCTCGCGGCGTCGCCGCTCTCCTCCTGGCGGACCGTACGAAGAGAGATACCCGCGTCGGAAAAGACCCGGGAGACGTCGGCCAGGACACCGACGCGATCCTCGACCTCCATGTCGACGTGGTATCGGGTGATCACCTCGCCGAACTGCGCGACAGGGAGGTTCGCATAGGTGGACTCCCCCGGTGCCCGACCGCCGTGGACCTTGTTCCGGGCGGCACCAACGAGGTCACCGAGCACCGCGGAGGCAGTCGGGGATCCACCTGCACCGTTGCCGTAGAACATGAGGCGCCCGGCCGCCTCCGCCTCAACGAACACGGCATTGAAGCTCTTGGTCACGCTGGCCAGCGGATGATCCCGCGGGACGAGCGTCGGATGGACCCGGGCCGAGACCTTCGTGACACCGTCATCACCGGTTATGCGCTCGCAGATGGCCAATAGCTTGATCGTATACCCAGCGGAACGGGCGGCCTCGATGTCGCGTGCGGTGATGGATGAGATACCCTCGCAGTGGACATCTTCGTAGGTCACACGCGTGTGGAACGCCAGGGACGCAAGGATGGCGGCCTTGGACGCGGCGTCGTGCCCCTCGACGTCTGCGGTGGGATCGGCTTCGGCGTAGCCGAGACGGGTGGCCTCCGCGAGCATGTCGTCGTAGGAGGCTCCAGTCGCCTCCATAGCATCGAGGATAAAGTTAGTGGTTCCGTTGACGATTCCCGCGACAGACTCCACACGGTCACCGGCGAGCGAACGCCGGAGTGGTCCGACGACGGGGATCGCTGCGGCCACAGCAGCTTCGAAATAGAGGTCCACACCAGCTTCGTCCGCCGCCTCGGATAGTTCGGCGGAGTGTGCGGCGACGAGAGCCTTGTTTGCGGTGACAACGGACTTCCCCGCCTTGAGCGCCGCGAGAACGAGCTCCCGGGGGTACTCAATACCACCGATCACCTCGACGACGATGTCTACGTCGTCACGCCGGATCAGGCCCATCGCGTCCGTGGTGAGGAGGTCCTCATCCACGAAGTCACGGTGATTGGCGAGATCGCCCACCGCAACACCCTTGATCTCGAGCGGGCCACCGGCCCGGTGGGTGAATTCGTCCGAGTTTTCCCGGAGGAGTCGGAATACCTCGCTACCGACGGTTCCGTGGCCGAGGAGAGCCACGCCCACCGGGCTGCCCTCCCCCTTGCCGGGGTTGTAGGTTGGCTGGTCATTGACGGTCATGGTGCTCCATGTGGGTTCTCGTGAATGTGCTCTGCCGGCACTCTACCGGCGCACTGTGATCGGCCCGCCAGGGGAGAGAACGCTCCCGTAAAGATGCCGGGAGGCATCTAGGCGTACCAAGCCATCATAGACAGACTGTTCCGGACGCTTCACCGGCGGACCTCCGATCCACCCACTCCCCCATTTCGAGTGCATCGAAATGTAATACTTATGACAAACTAACCAAAAAACCACAGTCCATGAAATACCCCCTTCGGGCCATGAATACCACCGGCACGTTCCGTCGATATTCACACACCGAAACCGTCCAGAAATCGGACCATCAATTTCCATGGTTAAAGTAATCGTGTGCCCATTACGGAAAGATCTTCCTTTATCAAATACCCACACCTACCTGCACAAACATGATGATTAAAGAATTCCCTAAGTAACAGTTCGGAAAAAATTATGCGGCACCCTATTCCTGTCGAAAAAACACGCTAGTATCAATCTCGCCCGTCCGAATATTCCCGAGGTTATCCCACTCCCGATCCAACATAGTGGGAGACCTATATGGATGCTCAGCGGAATGTTCCCCTCGGGTTCACGACTGTCCAGACAGGACATACTGGCCACCATCCCCAAACTGAGGAGTCTCCCAATGAATTCCAACCGCCTCCGCCGTGGCATCATCGCCACCGCAACGTCCCTCGCCCTCATCACTGGCGGAACCTCGGTAGCAACCGCCGAGGCGAACACCAGTTCCGACACGAGTACCACCGGTGCCCTCCAGAGCGCAGTAACCAACCCGCAGGCCGCCGGCTCAGCCCTCCAGGGTTCGGCTGTAGGCGCCGGAGTTCTCGGATCGGTCATCCATCTGGCCATCTGGGGTGCGATCATCGCCGGTATCTACAACTTCGCGGTCTCCCAGCACGTCATCCAGGGACAGCCGATCACCCTTCCGCTTCCCCGATAGAAGTTGAGCGCCGTCGTGCGCTCTCCACAGCCGGATGGTGGACGTCCCCTGACAGGAACCCCGCCATCCGGTTTTCTGAATGCTCAACCCGGTATCCGACCGCGTCCGACCCGATTTTCTCGGCTTGAGTGACCTGCGCTTTCAACTAATCTCGAAAAATAATTCTGCTTTTTCTCCCATTTACGTAATGCCCAGCCGTCCATCACGATAGTGTTTCTGTACTCACCTCAACCGATCTTCTCGGTCGCGGTGCAGACAATCAGCTTTCCATCTTTCGCGTCCAGGCCCACCAGTTGGTCGGTCTAACGCACCCCTACAGGAGAAACTCTTCATGATGAACCGCCGCTTCACATCCGCCGCCATTGCGGCCGCCACTTCTCTCGCGCTGCTCGCCGGAACCGGCTCCGCAGTCGCCGATGATGCCGACGCCACCATCCACGCCACCACAAACAGCAGCGGTTCCTCCGTGAAGGCTGGCGCCGACGTTGATGGCGGCAAGAAGGACGGCTCCTCCGTCAACGACGTCACCGCCAAGATCAAGGACACCCTCGGCTCCTCCAAGGACAACGCCGACAACAAGAACGGTTCCTCCGTCAACGACGTCACCGCCAAGATCAAGGACACCCTCGGCTCCTCCAAGGACAACGCCGACAACAAGAACGGTTCCTCCGTCAACGACGTCACCGCCAAGATCAAGGACGCCCTCGGCTCCTCCAAGGACAACGCCGACAACAAGAACGGTTCCTCCGTCAACGACGTCACCGCCAAGATCAAGGACGCCCTCGGCTCCTCCAAGGACAAGGAGTCCGACTCCAACGCAAACGGTGGCTTCAAGCTGGTCCTGGGCCTCGGCGCTCTCGCCCTCGTCTTCAGCTTCGCCTACAACTGGGCCGTTCAGAACCACCTGATCGCTCCCCTGTTCCGCTAGGAACCGATCGCCGTCCCGGATTCGGATAGACGGCGCCACCGCCCCACAGCTCATTGCGTGCTGTGGGGCGGTTTCCGTAACTGTGGAGGCTACGGACTAGTGGTGCGACGTGCTCAGGGGATGACATGAACCCGGATTCCAGGGATCTCCGAGCCGTAGCGGTCTGATGGTCGGGGTCTGAGCCTGGATCAGATACGTTACTCGATCCCACCGGAGACACCGGCGACGATACGACAGCGCGAACCCGCCAGTCGGACACTGAAAACCCGGCCGAACACCTGTACCAGGTGCCCGACCGGGTTCTGCATCCGTCTCACCCGTGATGCGGCGAACGAGGTCCAGCCAGGAGATTTCATCTCCTAGTTGTTGATCTCGGAGCTCTTTTCCTCATAGATCTCGTTGCCGACCCTATCAAGGCACTCGTCGCGCTCTGCGGCGGTCGGGAGCTGGTTGCACTCGTTGATCTTCTGGAGGTTCTCCTCACCAACGAACTCCTCGGCGACTTTGAAGACCAGAATACTGAGAACGATGCTCAGTACGATGGCCACGACGGAGATCACGACGGCTGCGATGGACATCCCCTTGCCGTTCTTGGGGAGATTGATCTTACCGGCCTTGACGATGCCGATGATGCCGAGCACGATACCCGCGAGCGCCAGGAGCCAGTTGAGCAGCGGAACCCAGCAGAGCACGATGGCGAAGATGGAGACCCCCAGCGCCCACGGTGCGATGGCGTTCTTCGCGGGGGCGGAGGAAGCGGCGGGGTATCCGCCGTAGCCGCCCCCCTGATAGGCGCCACCATCCTGCGGGTAGCCGCCACCCGGCGGGACGTTGTTTCCGGAATCATTCGGTGTCGTCATGGAGAAAACTCTTTTCTGTCGGTTCCGTGAGCTGTTGCTAGTTCCGACACGGCATCCGCCGCGCCTGCCACGACCGGGACATGGGCGAGGTGAATCCCCGCCCCGCCGATACGGCCGTGGTGCCCGGCCAGTCTACGTAACCCGACCCTCACGGACAACACCCGTCACCGTCTCAGACGGATCCGTCCTCGAGGGAGAGAAGATCGTCCAGGGTCTCCCGGCGCAGCATGAGCCGTGATCGCCCCGAGCGGACCGTGACCACAGCCGGGCGCGTGAACATGTTGTACCGGGAGCTCATCGCGTAGCAGTACGCACCGGTTCCTGCGATCGCGAGCAGATCGCCGGCGGCGATGTCATCCGGGTATGTGACGTCACTCAGCAGGATGTCACCGGATTCGCAGTGGGAACCGACGACCCTGGTCGAGATTCCCTCACCGTCGACGAAGCGGTTAACCACCCGTCCTTCATATTCCGCCTGGTAGAGAGCGGGGCGGATGTTATCGCTCATTCCTCCGTCAACGGAAAGGTAACGACGGGTGGAGTTTTGAGCAGTGTGGACGTCCTTGACGGTACCGACGGTGTAGACGGTCACCGTCGATGGACCGGCGATTGCGCGACCGGGTTCTACGAGCAGCTCAGGCGGAGTGAGCCCCAGGGATTCCGCGTGGGTGGTGACCTCACGGAGCAGGGTCGCGGCGACATCCGGTACATCGAGGGGGGCCTGTCCCTCCGTGTAGGCGATGCCGTATCCGCCACCGAGGTCGAGGATTGAGACAGCGGCGGAGGCGGTCTCTCGGTCGAGGTCCCGCTTCAGCTGGCCCATCAGACCGAGCAGGCGTTCGGCAGCGAGGGAGAAGCCCTGGGCGTCGAAGACTTGTGAGCCGACGTGGCAGTGAAGCCCAACGAGCTTCAGGTTCTGAGCCCCGACGGCAGCGAGGCATGCGGCGTGTGCGGAGCCGGAGGCGAGGGAGAACCCGAATTTCTGATCCTCGTGGCTGGTGGCGATGAACTCGTGGGTGTGCGCCTCGATGCCGGGTTTGACCCGGACGAGTACCTCCTGGACGACGTCCTCCTCCACTGCGATAGCGGAGAGTCTGCCGATTTCCTCGGCGCAGTCGAGGACGACGTGTCCGACACCGGCGGTGACACTCGCTCGGAGAAGCGCGTCGGTTTTGTTGTTGCCGTGCACGGTGATGCGGGACGCTGGGAAATCGGCGGCTAGCGCGACCTGCAGCTCCCCCAGGGAGGCGACGTCGAGGGAGAGCCCCTCCTCGTCGATCCAGCGGGCTATCGTACGGGTGAGGAACGCCTTGGATGCGTAATGGACGTTGTGCCCACCGCCGAAGGCGTCGGCCATGTCGCGGCACCGCGAACGGAAGTCATCCTCGTCGACGACGAACACCGGCGTGCCGTAGGTTTCCGCGATCTCCGGTAGCGGGACCCCTGCGATGGTCACGACACCGTCGTCCTGGCGCCGGGCGTTCCTCGGCCAGACGTGCCCGGGAAGCCCGTTGAAGGTGTCCGCGACATGAGGTATCGCGGACGTAGTTACGGGGGAGCCTGCGGCACGCTTCTCGACGGAGTCGAACCCGCTCTCAGCGATTCCGGCGATGGCGCGACGTTCGAGCGATGCATCATTGCGGCGGTTCATCTACATCCGCTCCGGTGCAGTGACGCCGACGAGGCGCAGGGCGTTGGCGAGGGTCTGGCGGGTCGCCGCCGCGAGCGCAAGGCGGGCACGATGAACCGGTTCGGCCTCGTCCCCTCCCCGAGGCAGGATCTGACAGGTGTCGTAGAACCGGTGAAAGGTCCCCGCGAGCTGTTCCGCGTACCGGGCGACCCGGTGTGGCTCCCGGAGCTCCGCGGCCGCCGTGACGACTGCGGGGAACTCACCCAGGGTGCGGATGAGTTCGCCCTCCCTGGGCTCGGTGAGCAGGGAGAGGTCAGCCCCCGCGTAGTCGACGCCGAGGTCCGCGGCCTTCCTGGCGATGGAGCAGAGCCGGGCGTGTCCGTACTGCACGTAATACACGGGATTGTCGCTGGACTGGGACGACCAGAGGTCCATGTCGATGTCCAGTGTGGAATCGACGGAGGAACGGATCAGGGCGTAGCGGGCCGCGTCAACGCCGATCGCCTCGACGAGATCGTCCAGGGTGATAACCGTGCCCGCACGCTTCGACATCTTCTTCACCTCGCCGTCCTTGACCAGGCTGACCATCTGCCCGATCATCACCTCAACGCTGTCCGGGTCGTACCCCAGCGCCGCCGCGGAGGCCTTCAGCCGGGCGATGTATCCGTGGTGGTCCGCGCCCAGCATGTAGATGCACAGGTCGTGGCCGCGTTCGATCTTGTCGACGACATAGGCGATGTCACCCGCGATGTAGGCGGCGTCACCGTCGGACTTGATGACGACACGGTCTTTGTCATCACCGAAAGCGGAGGACTTCAGCCACCAGGCGCCGTCCGCCTCGTAGAGGTTTCCGTTCTTCTTGAGCATCTCGATGGCGCGGGCGACCGCCCCGGAATCAAACAGGGAGTTTTCGTGGAAGAACACGTCGAAGTCCGTACCGAACTCGTGGAGGGAACTCTTGATGTGGGCGAACATCATCTCGACGCCGTGGGCGCGGAAGGTCTCCTGCATGGTGGCGGGATCCTGGTTCAGGACGCCCGGGACCTCCTCCTTCACGGCGTCGGCGATCTCGCCGATGTAGGCGCCGCCGTATCCGTCCTCGGGAGTGGGTTCCCCCTTGGCTGCCGCGACGAGGGAACGGGCGAAGCGGTCGATCTGGGTGCCGTGGTCGTTGAAGTAGTACTCGCGGGTCACGGTGGCACCACAGGCGGTGAGGATGCGACCGAGTGAATCGCCGACTGCGGCCCACCTCGTGCCACCGAGGTGAATCGGACCGGTGGGGTTCGCGGAGACGAACTCAAGGTTGATTCGTCGACCGGCGACGACGTCGCCGTTACCGTAATTCTCCCGGCACGCGAGGATCTCCTCGACGATCTTCCCCTGGGCGTCCGCCGCCAGCCGGATGTTAATGAAGCCGGGACCCGCCACGTCGGCTTCAGCGATGGCATCGGACTCGCCGAGTGCCGCAACGAGCCAGGTGGCTAATTCCCGCGGACTGGTCCCCACCTTCTTCGCCGTCTGCATGGCCACGTTCGTGGCGTAATCACCGTGCTCGGGGTTGCGTGGTCGCTCGACGGTGACCTGCTCCGGAAGGAGCGCGGGGTCGAGGCCGCGGGCGTCCAGCACACCGGTGGCGGTGGTCTTGATGAGGGAGGCGAGATCTGATGGAGTCACGGTCAGTCATGGTATCAGCCCACCTGGCACGATCCGCGAACTCTCGCCGCCCCGTTTCTCCGCATCACACCTCCACACAGTGCCGGTGGAATCCGGGAACCATGCGCGGTGGGCAGAGTAGCCGGCCCTTTTCGATCGGGAAACTCTTCCTCGGAACCGTGTCAGGTACTGCCACCAGAAGGGGGGGCCAACACTCCTGGATGCCGGCACCTCCACGGGCGAAATGGGGAGTGAGGATCCGACACAAGCGGTAATAAAACTCCCTTTCAGGGGTATCTAGTCTCCACAATTGGGTATATCCGTCTTTTCAGGTTCACGTCGAAGATCCCGAAACACCCTTTCACCACCTTCCGACAACAGTGGACAATGTGGGCCCGCCACCCCACGGCCCACACAGATGCACCTCCACCCGCGGAGCCGACACCATCATGAGCATTGTCCCCACCTGACGCAGCACTCCGGAAGAAGAGGGCCCACTCCACAGGTCTACCTGCACCGCCGGAACACCACCCACGCGGTGACACCAAACCCGGCCGACGATCATTTAACTACCCCCGGGGGTAGTTGAGTCGAACCTCCTTTCTCAGGCAAATCCGATTCTGAGGAAGGATAAAAATTAGGTCCTCTCAGTGCACCGATGCTGTCCATCACGTCCACGCAATCCACCGCCACAGACATTGCCCGTGACATTGACTTCCGAATCACAACACCTTTCTCATCCATTCCCGAAAATTGATCGAAGCACCCCCTTAGGATTCAGGAAGACTCACCGTGGCTTCTGTCTGTCCGACAGACTTGATCGATTCTGCACATTACGATCCGCCACACTTACCCCACGAACCACAAGGAGGTCCCATGAGGGATTTCACCATTCTCACCAATGCGGTGGGTGGAAGTCTCGGACTTTCAGCAGCCGTCGCCACCATTCCGCTCCTGACATTTTTCGCGATGCTGATCCTCGTCAAGGCACGGGCACACACCGCCGCGCTCGTCGCGCTATTGGCGTCTCTCATCGTCGCGATCGTCGGATTCAAGATGCCGGTCGCCCTCGCTGTGGCGTCAGCGTTTCGTGGTGGGGTATTCGGCCTCTTTCCGATCGTCTGGGTTATCGTCATGGCCCTCTGGTTCTACGAGGTGACGGTCGTGTCGGGCCGCTTTGAGGATCTCCGGAGGACCTTCGACCGTCTGGGCTCCGGAGACATCCGTATCCAGGCGATTCTGATCGCCTTCTGCTTCGGCGGCCTCCTTGAGGCGCTCGCCGGCTTCGGCGCACCCGTGGCCATCACCGCGACAATGATCCTCGCCCTTGGCGTGAAACCACTGAAGGCCGCGGTCGTCGTTCTTCTCGCCAACACCGCCCCGGTCGCCTTCGGCGCCGTGGCCATCCCGATCACCACCGCCGGCGCCGTCGCCGGAAGAACCACGGAGCAGACGGAGAACATCGCCGCGATCGTGGGGCACCAGGCACCGTTCCTGGCGTTCTTCGTCCCGATCATCCTTCTTTTCATCCTGGACGGGGTCAAAGGGATCCGCGACGCGTGGATCCCCGCCATCGTCATCGGCTTCTCCTTCGGCATCGCCCAGTGGGCCACCTCGAACTTCTTCGCTTACCAGCTCACCGACGTCGTCGCCTGCATCTTCTCCCTTGGCGTCGCGGTCGCGTTCCTCCGAATCTGGACCCCGCGCGGAGTCCCAGCCATGCGCAAGCGCCTCGGGGTCGGCGAGATCAAGGCTGCGGAGGAGCTGCCTGCGGGTCGCATCTGGATGGCACTCATGCCCTACGCCGTCGTCACAGTGATCTTCGGGATCGCCAACTTGGGAAAGACGATCCCCGAGGCATTGAGCGCAGCCTCCATCACCTTCGACTGGCCATTGCTCGCCGACCACCTGCTCACCGAGGAGGGTACCCCGGTGAAATCCGCTTACACCTTCGCATGGCTGTCCAACCCGGGCACACTGCTGCTGATCTCCGGACTCATCGTCACACTGCTCTACTCGATCTTCAATGAGGGCGGAAAGTACCGGATCACCTTCGGTGGCGCATTCTCCGCGATGGCGCACTGCATGGTGAAGATGCGGTGGGCGGCACTCACCATCGCCGCTGTTCTCGCACTGGCCTACGTGATGAACTTCTCCGGCCAGACCGTTGCGATCGGCCAGTTCGTCGCGTCCCTCGGCGCGGTCTACGGTTTCCTCGCACCGACCCTCGGATGGGTAGGCACCGCCGTGACCGGCTCCGACACGTCCGCCAACGCCCTGTTCGGGAAGATGCAGGTCACCGCCGCCGAAGGTGCGGGATACAACCCGGACCTCATGCTCGCGGCGAACACCACGGGTGGCGTCGTCGGCAAGATGATCTCCCCGCAGTCCCTCGCCATCGCGGCCACCGCGGTGTCCATCGACGGCAACGAGGCAGACAGCCCCAAGGAGTCCGACATCTTCAAGGCCGTCGTCCCCTGGTCGCTCATCATGCTCTTCGCTGTCTGCTGCCTGGTGTTCCTTCAGACGAACGTCCTGAGTTTCCTCGTCACAACCGTCGGGTAGCACCACCCCCAGAACCACGCGCCACAGCAGCGCCACCGCGACCCCGGCACATCCTGTTCCCACGATTCACAGCGTGCCGGGGTCGCAGTGCCTTTACCGGTAAAATCCCGCAGGCTATTCCCACATGAAATTTCCACAGAATCAGGGGCGGAATTAGTAATAAAGAAGAGTGTGGACGAATGCAAAAATTGTCACCGCCACAAATTTACATTTTCGAATACTCCCGAATTCCCTTCCTTACACCCACTACAGCCACATCTATCGGGCTTCGGCGCGGATCTAGAAATAAAGACGTTCACCAGCACCGTTATCGTCGAGGAACAGCTGTGTTCCTCCGAGAACAACCCCCACGAAGACTCCTGTTTTTGTGTGACTCACAACCGGCCGGAGGAGTATCGTGGAAACCATCAGTCGTGCCACCACATTCACCCATGGCGGATTAGGCAAGGCTTCAGTGAATTAGACAGCCCATCAACAGCGAGGAGCACCCATGCGTGTCGCTCTCTTCTCAACCTGCATCGGGGACGCGATGTTCCCAGACGCGGTCAAGGCCACCGCTGTGGTCATCTCACGCCTCGGGCACGAGGTCGTTTTCCCCCCGGAGCAGACCTGCTGCGGTCAGATGCACGTCAACACCGGATACCAGCGTGAAGCGGTTCCGCAGATCGAGAACTACGTCGATGCCTTCTCCGACCCGTCGATCGACTGTGTCGTCGCCCCCTCCGGTTCCTGCACGGGCGCCGTCCGGGAACAGCACGTTCACGTCGCCAAGCGGTACGGCAGGAAGGGACTGGCGGACGCCGCCCAGAAGACCGCCGACAAGACCTACGATCTCTCGGAGTTCCTCATCGATGTCGCCGGCGTCGATCAGCTCGGGGCATTCTTCCCCCACCGGGTGACCTACCACTCGACCTGCCACTCGCTCCGCTTCCTCAAGGTCGGTGACCGTCCGCTCCGGCTGCTTCGCAACGTCGAGGGAATCGATCTCGTCGAACTGCCCCACGCGGACGAGTGCTGCGGATTCGGCGGCACGTTTTCCGTGAAGAACGCCCACACCTCGGCGGCGATGGTCGCCGACAAGGTCCGCAACATCCGCGACACCCGGGCAGAATACGTCACCGCCGGTGACGCCTCCTGCCTGATGAACATCGGTGGGTCGCTCTCCCGGCAGCAGTCGGGTGTGCGAGCCCTCCACATGGCTGAGATCCTCGCTTCCACGAAGCAGCACCCGTGGCAGCCGGACTCCGCCATCTACTCGAAGGAGGCCATGCTGTGACAACGCTCCTCGGAACCCCGAAGATGCCGCCCCGCGCACCGAAGGGTGTCGGACACCTCCGCGGCACCCAGAGCTTCACCAAGGCGGCGGAGACCGAACTCGACAACGCCACCCAGCGCCGCAACCTGCACAAGGCGACCCACACCATCCGCGACAAGCGCATGCAGGTCATCACCGAGATTGATGACTGGGAGCGGCTTCGTGAAGCCGGATCCCACATCAAACGCGATGTCATGGCCCGGATGCCGGAACTCCTCGAACAGTTCGAACAGTCCGTTACCGCCCGCGGCGGACACGTGCACTGGGCGCGGGACGCCAACGAGGCGGGCGCCATCGTCACTGAACTCGTCAAACAGACCGGCGAAACCAACGTCGTCAAGATCAAGTCGATGGCGACGATGGAGATTGGGCTGAACGACCAGCTCCGGGAGGCGGGGATCTCTGCCCGGGAGACCGACCTCGCCGAGTTGATCGTGCAACTCGGCCACGACACACCGAGTCACATCCTGGTCCCCGCCATCCACCGGAACCGCGCCGAGATCCGGGACATCTTCGTCAAGGAGATGCCCACCACCGACGAGACCCTGTCAACCGAGCCTGCCGAACTCGCGGAAGCCTCACGGCTCTTCCTCCGGGAGCAGTTCATGCGCGCGAAGGTCGCGATCTCCGGCGCGAACTTCGGCGTCGCGGAGACCGGCACCGTCGCCATCGTCGAATCCGAGGGCAACGGGCGGATGTGTCTCACCCTGCCCGAGACCCTCATCAGCGTGATGGGCATCGAGAAGCTCCTGCCGACATTCCGCGACTTCGAGGTGTTCCTGCAGCTGCTCCCCCGCTCCTCCACCGGTGAGCGGATGAATCCCTACACCTCCCTGTGGTCCGGTGTCACCGAGGGCGACGGTCCACAGAACTACCACATCGTGCTCATCGACAACGGACGGACCGCGGCACTCGCCAACGAGATCGGCCGCGAGGCACTCAAGTGCATCCGCTGCTCGGCCTGCCTCAACGTCTGTCCCGTGTACGAGCGTGCCGGTGGGCACGCCTACGGTTCGACCTACCCGGGTCCGATCGGCGCGATCCTCACCCCGCAACTCACGGGAATCGACTCGGCCCATGATCCGAACGCCTCCCTGCCGTACGCATCCTCACTGTGTGGTGCCTGCTACGAGGCCTGCCCGGTCAAAATCGACATCCCGTCCGCGCTGCTGGAGCTGCGGCACCAGAAGATCGAGGGTCACAAACCGAAGATCGAGGGTGTCATCATGGGCGCCATGGGGCTCGCTTTCGGCAACCGGCACATCTGGAACGCCGCAACGCACCTGGTGTTCCTCGGCCGGATCCTCGGCGGCTTCGATGGGCGGATCACCCATCTGCCGAGTTTCCTCGCCGGTTGGACCGACGTGCGAGACACCTGCGTACCACCGAAGAAATCGTTCCGGCAGTGGTTCGACACCGACGAGGCCCGGGAACTGCTCGCCGAAGCGCGGCGCACCGGTATCCCCGGCTCTGAGAACGCCGCCTCCGGCGACGAGAACGGGGAGGAGAACTGATGTCCACCGGCACCCGCAGCGCACTGGAGCGCTCGACGAATGCGGCCGCGAAGAAGGAGATTCTGAAGCGGATCAGGAACGCCCACAAGCTCGCCAACACCGCCCCCGGCCCGGTGGCGGTTCCCCGCGAGTACAATTTTGAGCCCGACATGGACTGGCCTGAGCTCAAGGAGGTCCTGGTCGACAGGCTCCTCGATTACAAGGCCATCGTCGAGGAGACCACACCGGACAAGGTCAGCGACACCATCACCTCGATCCTCAAGGGCCGGGGCGCCCGCACGGTCCGGTACGCCGAGGGCCTTGATGCCGAACTGTTCTCTGGCTTCGACGGTGACGCCGGGCCCGACGACTGGGACACCGACCCCCGGCTTCTCAACGAGGTCGACGTCGTGGTCACAGACAGCAGGGTCACCTCGGCGCAGACCGGCACGATCTGCCTGGAAACCGGCCCCGAATGCGGACGCCGTGCCCTGACCCTCGTCCCGGACTGCCACATCTGCATCGTGCGCCGCGACAGCGTCGTCTACGGAGTCCCCGCGATGATCGAGCGCCTCGACCGGCGCCAGCCGATCACGATGATCTCCGGCCCGTCCGCGACCTCGGACATCGAACTCAGTCGCGTTGAGGGGGTTCACGGCCCCCGCACGCTGATCGTCGTGATCGTCGACTGACCGCGCCGCTCAACCTCAAATCAAAGGACACTGAGTGACCGAACCTCCGGTCGCCCGGTGTCCTTTGTCTGCAACAGGCGTCTGACCACCTCACGGTGTATTCCGTGACCACGTGCCGATGGTTCACTCGCACCGCCGATTCCCCACGTCCGGGCCGGAACACCCGCTACGCTCGACACGGCGGTCGCTGATGCCTCCCTATCCCGTAGCATCTGACCGAGCGAAAAACCTGTCGACCGGCACCAGGCCCATATGGGTCCTACCCACCAGCGACCCGTGGGCCCTCGACCGATACCTATGGAGCGGAAGCCCGACGCTATACCTATCGCGGCAACCACCAGGGAACCAGACACCGATTCGGGCTTCGGGGATATATCCCGGGCCGGGTCCGACGATCGGGATCGTGTGCATACCTCGCCGGGAGCGGTTCGCTTCCGGGCCGCGACGGCGCCGTGCAGAATCCGTAGAAACAGTAGTCATGCGACCCCACTGAAGGTTCCATGCAGCAGTCGATACGGGACCTTGTGGAGAGCACCCCGGACCGGTGTCACAGGTGAGGCCCAGGCCCTCGTTCCGGACGGATGCAGACTAGGCACGTCGGATCATCACCCCGTGGTGACCGGGCGAGACTACTGCGGCGTACTGGATGGTCGACATCCGCCCGGGGCACCGGTGACGCAGACCCGTTCCGACTACGGAACAATGCCCTAGGGTGTCCCCGAGATTCAGCCGGATGATCAGGGCCGAGAGGAAGGGCCAGTCCCAAGAAACCAGAGTAACGCGCAGTCGATGGATTAGTGGGCGACAACCTTCCCACCGGTTCAGGGCACCACCCAGGGACCGCCCACCTGCGCCGGTACCAGCTACCGGAGAGCCGTTTGGTGACCGAGCCCCCTCGGGTGCTAAAGTCATATGCGTTGCGCGGTCACCGGTGCGGGGTACGCTACTCCACCAGGAACCACGTTGACACGCCTCCGTAGCTCAGGGGATAGAGCATTGGTTTCCGGTACCAAAGGTCGCACGTTCGATTCGTGTCGGGGGCACCACAGACAAGGAGAGGCTCCACCACCAACAGTGGTGGAGCCTCTCCTTTGCGTATCCGTCAGCTGATTCCGTCCGGGTACTGAACTACGAGACCCGGTTCCCGACTCCGACGAGCTTCCGCAGATTCCCCGACGAAACGTCCAGCGATGACAGTTGATTGAGTGGTCTCGCGGAAGACCGTTCCTGGCCACCGGGTGACCCGGCGAGACCCCCGCGGGTCCGGGACACGGACCGACGGATACGGAGTAATCCTTCCAGTCGATCGCTCCTGAGCTGGGAGGTACCAGCGCGAGCGCAGTGCAGTCATTGACGGGTTGGGCGTCAACTCAACCCGGCGGCACGACACCCAGCCCCCCAACCACATTCTGAGGGCCTGACCTGGAGGTTCTACGGGGTCAGGCCCTCACGGTCACAGGCCGTTCCAGTTCGGCGGGTCTGGCTGCCCGGAACCAGGTCACGCCTCAGGACTGGGCATGATGAACCACATGACGAAGTAGAACAGCATCTGGGGGCCGGGGAGCAGGAACGACGCCACGAACAAGATGCGCAGCAAGGTGCTGTTGATCCCGTAGGTCTCTCCGATTCCACCAAGAACTCCGGCGACCATCCTGTCGGTTGCGCTGCGACGCAGTTTCCGCTTCAGAAGAGGTGCACCATCCCCGGTGCGGGGGCCGCTGTCAGTATGTCCGTATTCCATGATCGCACCTTTCTCGAGCTGCCGGGGACGGGCTGGTTGATGATCTCCCCTACGGATTCCATTATCCGGGGTACCGTGGTCAACCACATCAGGGATTTCCCGGACCTTTCCCTGATCTTTCCCGGCGCACATCTGTGCTGGTGCCGGGTGACCGATCAAGCACGGGGTGCGATCCGGTTACGCGGTCGACCCGTCGGTGTCGGGGAATGCGTGCCGTTCGGGATCGAATCCCTCGGCCCCGGGGACGTTGTCGACCTTCAATACGGTCTCGAGGTACCGGCTCAATAGGGGAATGTCGGCGGGATCCAGGTCGTCGAAGATCAGACGCCGCACCGACTCAACATGCTTCGGTACCGCCGCGACGAGACGTTCGGTCCCCTCAGGGGTGATCTGTACGACCACTCCGCGCGCGTCACCCGCGCACCGGGTTTTAATCACGAGGCCACGACGCTGCATCCGGGTGATCTGGTGCGACATCCGTGACCGGTCCCAGTCGAGGTCGGAACAGATATCCCGAAGTCGCATCTGCCGGTCAGGATTCTCTGAGAGGCTGACGAGGACAGCGAACTCGGACGTGGACAGCCCATGGTCGGTGACCAGTGTCTCCTCGATGCACCGGCTCGCCTTACGTACCGCGGAGAGAAGGAGACGCCAGAATGCCTGCTCCTCCGGCGACAGCCAGCGTGGCGCCGGTTGGGGATCCCTATTCATGCCATTGACTGTATCGGGCGTCACTCCAAGCTCGAAATCCCGGAACCACGAGGTATGAGTGTGACAGCCCGGTTAACCCCGGTAAGTGCGCACTGGTCCGTAGCGGATAAGGAGAACCGGGGACGTGAACCTGACACCACTTCCCGACCCCGAGATTGGCCGTGGAGTACATGTGGAACCCCCATATGGCGACCATGACATCCGGGTCGTCATCACTTCCGCAGCTCCGACATCGTCAGGTGCCGACGCCCGGGGACGTGGTCATAGCGGGCCGGCACACAGGTGAGGACGAACACCTGCCCCACTTTTCCGGCGTCGGCGAGGACCGTCGCCATCCGGCGGAGACGCCCACTATCCGTGCTCCCCAACGCATCATCGATGAACACAGGCACCCCCTCAGCTTGTCCGACCAGTTCCGCGACGGACAGTCGAACGAGAATTCCAATCTGCTCCCGGGCACCGCCCGACAACGAGTCGACGTCGATGGTCAACTGTCCGAGGGTACGGTCCGCGACCGCAAGCTCCTCCGTCAATCCGAAACTCACGTCCGGACCGAACACGGTCGCAGCCATCGTGGTGAGTCGCCGTGCGAACGGCTCCGCATACCGGCGACGCGCCTGGTCCCGGTGCCGGAGAAGGACCTCCCGCAGTTTCCCCGCTGCTTCCGCCCGACGAAGCGTCGATGACAGGTCCTCCCGAGCCCGTCGTTCAGCGGACGCTGCTTTCTCCAGGCGTTCTTCTGCACCGGTGGCCTGCTCAATCCGTCCCCTGTTTTCCGCGACCGCACGTTCCGCCTGCCTGATCGTCTCATCGATCGACCGCACCTGCGCTTCCGCGCCTCGGAGCAGTTTGTCGACCAGTTCGGGGTTCACCGCGTCGAGCTCCAGTCTGGCTGCTTCAAGTTCCCCGGCAGCATCCGTCTTCGCTCGCGTCTGCGTGTCGATGAGCTTCTCCAGCTCAGTTTCGGTCGGCTCCGAGATGTCCGGTTCCCCTCCGTCGAGAGCCTCCTCAGCACGAGTGAGGGCCGCACGCGAGAACCCGATTCTCGCGTCGTGGACAGCGAGAGCCTCCTTGGCCCGACGTTCCGATTGAGCAGACAACTGCGTCCTGACGAGCGCAACCCGGTTCTCGGCGTCAAGCTTGGCGGTCTTCGCCGCCTCGAGTTTTTCCTCGACATCGTCGAGATCGTCCGGACCCGCCGGGAGTCCGGTTCCAGGATCACCGAGTGCGGTCATTTCGTGCTTCATCGCGTGTTCGTCCCGCCCTGCGAGCGTGGCCTGACGCTCCCGGCGGAGGGCCGCAAGTTCCCGCTCCTGCGCCCGGTATCCAGCGAGCCGTTTCCTGGCCGTATCTACATCCGGACATTCCATCGCCCGAAGTATGGTCTCAAGCGCCTGTTCCGCGGAACTGACATCGGCGTTCGCGCTTTCGATTCCGGCACCGGGGGTGATCACGGCGGTCACCCCCGCCGTGGTGAAGGTCATCGTCTCAGTGATGTCATAGGTGCGCCCGTCATCGTCAAGCGTGACGGCTTCCCCGTCGATCGCGACGTCGGTCGGTTCCGCCGCTGTCAGGGAGATCTTGGCCGACGCCGAGTCCCTCCTGCTACGGGCGAGGGTGAGCTCGAGTTCTGCTTTCTCCGCTGCGGCGACATCCGGTTCGGTGACGATGTTCTCCGCCAACTCCGCCCGGAGCGTCGACATGCGCCCGTCGAGCGCATCGAGTTCCCCGAGGACACCCTCGAGTTCCGTCCGCCGCAGAGCGACGAGCACGTCCTTGTGCTGCCGTTCCCTGGACTCCACCAGCTCTGTGGCTTTTGTGAGGTCTTCCTCTGCCGCGCCGAGCTCCACCCGAAGCTCGTCGATCCGACGTTGCTCCCGGTCTGCGGCCTCGGCGAGATCCGTACGGGCATCGGTGAGGGCGGCGAGTTCCTCCGCCATCGTCGCCACCTGGGCAGTGAGTCCCTTCCGCCGCCGGAGGTTCGCCAGCGACGCCTCCAGGGTCGCGGTGGCTGCGGTGAGAGCGTTCTCCGCCGCCGTCACACGAGCAGCCGCCTGCTCCGCTTGCTTCGCGGAAGCCCGCAGCTCGGCGCGTTCTCTGATGGCCCCGGGGCGGCGCCCCCGCGCCGCGGACTCTTCCTCGGACCAGCGGCGGACCTCCTCCACGTACCCGGCGAGCCTCTCGACGTCAGCGGCGGCATCATCGAGTTCCGTCGCGGCACTGTCCGCGGCTTTCCGCGTCGCTTTGAGTTCCCCTGTCTCCGCCCCGCGGGCGGCGGTGTAGTAGCGCTCGTACTCTTCCTCGACGCGCCGAAGGAGTTCTTCTCCTTCCTCAACCGGGGAGCCTACATCGCTATTCGGGCCATCCGGATATTCGAGCGCACGGGCGAGCGAGGGGACACCTGCGGTCGAGACCGCGGCATCCAGCTCGCCCTGTCGGACGAAGAGAACGTCCATGAGAGCGGTGTCCAAGTACTCGTCGAGGATTGCGGTAAGCCGGTCTTCAGCGTCACGCCCGGTGAGGTTCTCCGAATGGGGCCGACACACGGTGAGTACAGCTGACTTCTGCCGGAGATAGCTTTTCGTGACGGTGAAGGAATAGGGACCGACCGTCGCGGCGAGTTCGATGCGGGGCGCGACGTCCTCCCCGACCGGCTGAAGTGCCCTGACCTCTTTGCGGCTGCTCGAGTGGGGAACGGTGAGTACCGTCCGTACGGATTCGAGGATGGTCGATTTTCCTTGTTCGTTGTCTCCGCTGATGACGATGAGACCGGTTTCGGGCAGGTCACTGAGCTCCAGATGACCGATTCCACGGACGTTGTCGAGGGTGATCGAGTGGATGCGCATGTCAGTGTCCCTTCTCAGCGAATCGGTGGAGCAGCCGGAGGGCATCCCTGGCGACCGGATCGGCGGGCGTAGTTTCGGAGCCGAGAGCCGCGTCGAGGAGCTCGTCCCATGCGCCAGCCGCGTAGCCCGACAGCTGGAGCTCCCGGAGCTCCTCGTCGCACGGAACCACTGTGATATCCATCAGCCGGGGGCGTTCACGGAGGGAAGCGAACCGGGGTTGCAGGCGGGTGATCCCGGATTCGAGCCGCTGCCACGTGGAGAGGTCGACGGATCCGCGGAGCGCGTACTTGATCACCGTCCGGGCCTTATCCGGGTAGGCCTCCAGCCGGGCGATGAAGGCCGTGACATCCTCGGCGGAGTTGATTTCCGCACCGAGCGCCTCGAAAGTCCACGTCCCGACGTCGATCTGCTCGACCGAGACGTCCGCCACCGAGTCAGGATCGTCGTCATCGACGGTCACCGTGACCACGAGGGCGGTGCCCGAGTTGTCCTCCCCGCCCCCAGCGGAGTCGAGATCGTGGTAGTCGGTGACCTCCGGAGCACCGGAGAACCAGATTCTCCCTGTTCCGCCCACCGGTTGGGCGGAGTGGGTGTCACCGAGTGCGACGTAGTCGATGACCCGGCGCGCCACCGCGTCTTCCAGGGTGCCGAGGTCGAGTAACCCCGGGGCCGGTTCGCCTCCCCGGTGCTGCACCTGTCCGTGGGCGGTGAGGATCCGGATACCTGATGTGGGTTCCAGTCGTGCGAGTGCGCGGGCAGCAAGGTCCTCACTCGCGTATCTGGCGGTGAGTGGCGCACCGACCAGTTCGATCCCGGGGGCTACCTCCACCGGCGTATCGTCGGCCAGGACATTGACGCCGGGGATGGTGCACGCACCATAGAAAGGGCTCGTAGCCGTCAGTGGGTCATGGTTGCCGGGCAGGAGCCAGACGGGGGTTCGCAGCGACGCCAGTGCCTCGAGAGCACGCCCGGTGGTGTGGTCCGCGAGGCTGTTGTGCTCGAAGACATCGCCTGCGACCAGTATGAACGAGCACCCGTGGTCGACCGCTGCGGCGTCGAGTGCCCGGATGGCATCGATGCGGGCCTGGTCGAAGCGGGACTGTGCCTCTGGTGGAAGGAACCAGCGTTCCATCCCGAGCTGCCAGTCGGACGTGTGGAGGAAGGTGATCGTGGTCATGTACTGCTCCGAGGTCCGCGGGTGAGGTGATGGTAGAGCTCGGTGATGTCGGCGACCCCGGCGCGGGCCTCGATCCTGGTGTACGAGGCCGTGAACAACGCGTCGGCGAGCTTCTCGGGGTCGGTGTCGTCGATGAGCGGAGCCAGCGCCGGGTCCGGCAGCGGGGGCAACTGCCCGCCCTGCCAGAACTCCTCCGAACTCACCACCGCTGTTTCCCCGCGCTTGGCCACCGCCCCACTCATGCTCCGCTGCACGGACACCGGGTCGACGCCGCGCAGTGCGTAGAGGAGGTGCGGACCGGCATCGAACTTCTCCGAAGCGACGCGGGCGACCGCCACGGAATGCTTGCACACCGGCGTCGGGTCCGGGCAGGTGCAGTGGAGTCGCAGTTCCGCGGCATCCGCGCAGAGCAGGACATCCAGGACCTCATCGGGAATGCTGCCGCGGCGCACGGCGTCTATGCCGCGGGGGTCCCCTGCTAGAACCCTGATCGCCTCCTGCAGGTCCTCGGCGCTCCTGTACGCGAGTCCCACGGTGACGGTGAACGGCTCGTTCTGGCTTCCGGCGACCGTGCCGGTGATGCGGTCCCGGTCAACCACGACCGAGAGCACGTTCCCGTTGTCGGCGTAGGCGCGGCCGCGCTTCCGTCGCCCCTCCTCGGCCAGCTCGGCGACCCCCTCACCGAGCCTACGGGTGACGGGGCTCACGGGGGCGGTCTTCTTCCGCGAGGTTCCGGGGCGGGAGGTCTCCGTGACCCGGGTGGTGCGTCCGAAGTTGGCGTAGATGACGTTGTCGGCCCCCGTCACGTGTCCCCTGCGAGGCTTTTCCTTGGGACTCATCGCTCCGTCTCCTCCTTCAGTGTGACCGGACCGGTCGGCGGATCGGCGGCCCGGGACCCCCTCGCACCGACTCGGTCCCGGTAGCTGAACAGTTCCGCCAGTTCTTCATCCGACAGTTCCGTGATCCATCCCTCTCCCCCGCTGATGACGGTCCCGGCGAGACGGCGTTTCCCCTCGAGGACCTCCTGGATCGACTCCTCGATCGTGCCCTCGGTGACCATCATGTAGACGCGGACGTCCTTGAGCTGGCCGATCCGGTAGGCACGATCTGTCGCCTGGTTCTCCACGGCGGGATTCCACCACCGGTCCATGTGCACCACGACGTTGGCGGCGGTGAGATTGAGTCCTGTACCGCCAGCCTTGAGCGAGACGATCATCACCGGTGGACCGTCGGGAGCCTGGAAATCGGCGACCATCCGGTCTCGTCGGGCCCGCGACAGTCCACCGTGGAGGAACGGGATCTCCCGGTCGAAGCGGGACGAGAGGTAAGGGGCGAGGATGGTGCCGAATGCCCGGTACTGGGTGAACACGATGGTCCTCTCCCCCTCCGCGGTCGTCTCGTCGAGCAAATCCATGAGTGCCGATACCTTGCCGGATCTGTGTTTCCCTCGGAGTGAGACCGGTGACCCGTCCCCCAGATAGTGCGCGGGGTGGTTGCAGATCTGCTTCGTTCTGGTGATCGCCGCGAGGACGAGACCCCGTCGCGCGATGGCCTCGGTTCCCGCCAGTTTCTCCTTCACATCGTTGACGTAGCTCTGGTACAGCGCGGCCTGCTCGGGTGTCATCGGCACGCGGAGGATGGTCTCGTTCTTCTCCGGGAGATCATCGATGACCGACGGATCGGTTTTGACCCGGCGGAGAATGAACGGGGCGGTGAACGTACGGAGTCTTTCGGACATCTCCTCGTCGCCATACTTCTCGATGGCGTTCGCGTAGTGGTTGCGGAAGAAGTTAGCGCTGCCGAGCACGCCGGGATTGCAGTAGTCCATGATCGAGCGTAGTTCGGACAACCGGTTCTCCACCGGTGTTCCGGTCAGTGCGACGCGGTGCCGCGAGGGGATGGACCTGACGGCCCTGGAGACCGCCGTCGCGGAGTTCTTGATGTGCTGGGCCTCATCGAGGACCACCCGCCACCAGTCGATTGCACTGAGGGTCGCCCGGTCGCGGGCCGCGGTGCCGTAGCTGGTGATGACGATGTCGGTTCCCTCCACCGCAGCACTGAGCACATCCTCCTTCAGCCGGGATCCACCGTGATGGATGATGACCTTCAGGGACGGGACGAAGCGACGGGCTTCCGCGGCCCAGTTCGCGAGCACCGCATTCGGGGCGACGATGAGGGTCGGGCCGAATTCCCCGTCTGTTCCCGCCTCCTCCTTCTCCACGGCGGTGAGCGCCAGAATCTGGAGGGTCTTCCCCAGCCCCATGTCGTCGGCGAGTACCGCCCCGAGCCCAGCCCGCGACATCCAGTGAAGCCAGTCCACACCCCGACGTTGGTAGGGACGGAGCTCCGCGTGAACGGTGTCCGGTACCGCGAGACGGACGGGCGCTGGTTGGTCAGGTACGGCGGGCCCCGCGTCCCCGTCTCCGGCGCCGACGGTATCCCCCATGAACCGAGCGTGCCATCCGGTCGCGGTGAACTCCACGGGTGTGTCGTCCTCAGCGGAGTTCTCCAGGGCGAGTTTCCGGAGTTCCGCCGCAGAGAGGGAACCCGAAGTGCCGGTTTCCTCGGCGTACGCCCGCTCGGCGTCGGCCAACGCCTTCTCGAACTCCTCGATGTCCCCAGTACCCGACATCTTCGCCGCAGCCAGTGCCCCACGGCAGCGTTCGACCTCCTCCTGCAGGTGCCCTTCGCCGGCCCGGACCAGTTGGCTGACGTACCTCGCCACCCTCGCGACGCTCTTCCGGTCGGCCACCACCCAGTTGTCGCGGAGCTTGACCAGTCCGTCGCGAGAGTTGACCAGATCGGCCATCTCCTCCGCGTTGAGGACCGTGTCCCCGAGACTGAGGCGCCAGTCGTACTCGACGATCTGGTCGAGACCGAACCGCCGGTGGGTGCTCCCCTCCACCCCTGGGTCCTGGGGCGAGGAGGTGGAGACCTTCAGTCCGACCTCCTGACGGGACCACGAGGCGGGCAGCATGACGAGGAACCCCTCCTTCCGCAACGCCTCCGCGTCCTTCTCGATGAAGGTGAGGATCTGACTGCCCGTAAGTGCGACGTCCCAGTCCCCGTCGTCCCCTCCGACGACTCCCCGGAGCGCGACCCCGAACCGGGAATCATCGAGGAGTCCGCTGATCCAGATGGCCCGCTGGTGCCGGTCACTCAGTTTCTGCCAGATCTCGACGGGCCAGATCCCCCGCCGGAACGGTTCCGGTGTCCCGCCGTCCTTGCGCACGCGAACCTGGATACGCCAGAGTTCACCGACCTTTTCGTCCGCGACAGGCGGCCGGTCCGTGGTGTCGGCGAGGCCGCGGAGAGCGGTGACGGTCCGCCTGGCCGCCAGCGCCCGCGACACTTCGGCCACCCCGTCATCTCCCGGGGCTGACGGGACCGGACCGCGCGGATCTTCATCCACGGACCTGGGTTCCTCCACGACGAAAACCAGTTCCAACCGTTCACTGTCCAGGGAGTCGCGCCATTCCGTCAGCCCGGCAACCAATCGAGCGCTACCCCGGCGGAACGCTTCACCGGCGAGCAGGGCACGAACAAACGGGTGAGGTTCACGGTCCGAGGTCGCAAGATCGACATCGGCGAGATATGCGAGAGCGATCCAGTGCGGGAGCACACTAGCCAGCTCCTCGGCGATCGCGGTGGAGGCGTTGACCGTCAAGATCCGCGGTGCAGCGGCGGCCATCGCGGTCAGCCACATCGCCTCGTCAGCGCCCAGGACCAACTGCCACTCCGGCCACCACTCGCCTTCGTTCCAGCGGCACCGCAGAGATACCCGCCCTGCACGGACGAACCGTTCTAGTCCCAGATACAACCGGATCAGCCAGAGCAAGTCGGGAGCGACGGCCGCCCGCTGGTTCCGCGGTACCCCGGGCCCGGGTTGATCCAGCGGAGCCAGCTGCGCCAACAGCTCCACTGCCTGCGCTGGCGTGAACGCTGCCGTGGGGACGGTGAGACTCACCCGACGCTGCTTTGGGGTCTGAAGGACCACGGGGATTCTGTGCCGGAACGGTCGGCCTGCGAGTGCCACCTCCAGTACGGCAGGCAGCGTGCCCCGCGGAACGGAATCCGGTCCGACCACCCGATGTCCCTCCACCTGCTCGATCCACAGATGAAATCCCGTCTCCCGACACCACAGTCCGTGGACCAGGTGGGTGGGCGTCGACGTCATGCTGTCTTTTCTACCACCGGTACCGAGCAGGCCACTCATGACGGGTGAACAAATGTTCGGCACTCACGAACCGCAGCCATTCCCACCAGTCAAGGGTTGGCTGGTTTTCGACCACCCCCAAACCGGGCACCATCCCAGGGGCGCCGCGAACACCGCCAACACAAGCGGGGCTCTCAGCCGAGAAAATAAGCCTCACCACCAGTTTCCGCAACGTCGAGACGACAATTCTCGACAGCCCTCACAGTAATTACTTTTGTCGAGTAACCCGCTTCAGGTTGCTCGCTCTAAGCTGGTGTGAAACCGTCGTTAAGGCTTGTCTCACGACCGGGGTGCTCCTCGAGCGGCACACGGGTACCTCGCAACGAGACCTCACTGCACGAGACGGTAGCCATCGCATACACCGCCATCAAGCACATTAGGAGGACACATGGCCGAACAGACCTGGTTCGTCATAGCCATTGTTATTTACATGCTCGTCATGCTCGCCATCGGCTTCTGGGGCTTCGGCCAGACCGATGAATACGACGATTACGTTTTGGCCGGACGCGGCCTGAATCCGTTCGTTGCCGCGCTCTCCGCCGGCGCCTCGGACATGTCGGGTTGGCTCCTCATGGGCCTCCCTGGGGCCCTGTTCGTCACCGGATTCTCGGAGCTGTGGATCGCCATCGGCCTCCTCATAGGTTGCTGGGCCAACTGGTTCTGGGTCGCACCACGACTACGTAGCTACACGGAGATCGCGAACAACTCGATCACGATCCCCTCCTTCGTCGAGAACCGACTGCGGGACAGCTCGCACACACTGCGCATCATCTCCTCCCTGATCATCCTGGTGTTCTTCACCTTCTACGTCTCCGCGGGCATGGTGGCGGGCGGCAAGTACTTCCAGGCGACCTTTGACGGTGACTACCACACCGGTCTCCTCGTCGTCGCCGTCGTCACCGTCATCTACACGGTCATCGGCGGCTTCCTCGCCGTCTGCTACACCGACGCTGTGCAGGGCATGATCATGTTCGCCGCGCTGCTCATCGTTCCTGTGATGGCACTGTTCGTGATGAATGACCCCGGCTCCATCTTCACCTGGGCCACCACCCGGGAATACGGCCCCTGGACGGACGGGGAGGTGAACACCCACTACTTCTCCATGATCTCCGGTGTTTCCTTCGCCGCCGTCGTCGGTAACCTCGCCTGGGGCTTCGGCTACTTCGGACAGCCCCACATCATCGTCCGTTTCATGGCGCTCAGTTCCCCGAAGGAGGCGAAGGCAGGCCGTCGCATCGGCATCGGCTGGATGCTGCTCTGCGTCATTGGCGCCGCCGCCGTCGCACTGATCGGCACCTCATTCTTCGGCCAGGACCCGAACATCGCGATCACCGACCGCGACTCCTACGAGACGATCTTCCTCGACATGGCCCGTATCCTGTTCCACCCGCTGATCGCCGGACTGGTGCTCACCGCTGTACTGGCCGCCATCATGTCGACGATCTCCTCGCAGCTTCTGGTCACCTCATCCGCTCTCATCGAGGATCTGCTGCGCCTGTTCCACAAGCGCCCGATGACCAACCAGAAGCTCGTGTACTACTCCCGTACCGCGGTGGTCGGTGTCGCCATGATCGCCGCCATCCTGGCATGGAACCCGAACGCGTCAATCCTCGGACTGGTCGGGTTCGCCTGGGCCGGCTTCGGCTCGGCATTCGGTCCCGTGGTGATCGCATCGCTCTACTGGCGCCGCCTCAACACCCCCGGGGCCATCGCAGGTATGGCCACCGGTGCGCTGGTCTCGTTCTTCTGGGGCCAGTCCCCGCTGGGCGACACTCTCTACGAGATGGTTCCCGGTTTCTTCCTCGCGGCCATCGTCATGATCGCCGTCTCCCTCACGACCGCTCCCCCGTCCCGCGGCGTCACCAAGGAATTCGACGAGGCCGCGCGCCTCTCGAAGCTCGCGGACGAGAACCCGGAACTCGCCGTGGAAGAGGTTCAGGCCAAGGTCGCCAAGGGCGAGATCTAGCCGATCATCCTCCTCTGACACGCCTTCCCGACGCCCGTTCCACCCTCACGGTGGGGCGGGCTTCGCCGCTATCCGGCGGAACCGGACCCGCTCATAGCGAGTCAGAATGTCCATGACGAACACCGTAAATCCGGTTCATCCCCCGACGTGGGTCCTCCGCCTCCTCACTCTGTCGACCCTGCTGCTCGGGATGTACACCCTCGCCCCGACGATGGGCCGGATTCCACCGGGACAGGCTCCCCCACCATCGTTGGCCGAAACACTGCCACGCATCTCCCTCACCGAAAACCGTCCCGATGTCCCCGGATACCATCGCAACCGGTTTGGAACCGGCTGGAACCGGGCGCACATCGGATCCCGAACCTGCACGACCCACGAGGTGATGCTCGTCGCCGAGTTCCCGGACGCGACCGTCACCCCAGACTGCGGTGTGCATGCCGCACCCGGGCGCGATCCGTACTCCGGGTGGATGATGGCTACCAGCCCCACGGACCCGGGTCAACGTATCGAGGTCGACCACGTTTACCCACTTTCCGCGGCATGGGACATGGGCGCGGCCGAGTGGGACCGGAGCACGCGCATCCGGTTCGCGAACGACCCGGCGAATCTCGTCGTCGTCACCGCCCGACAGAACCGCGAGAAGTCCGATTCCCTTCCTGCGGACTGGTTGCCCGCAGATCGCTGGGCGCGCTGCTGGTACGTACGCAGGCTGGCGGCGGTGGCTCGGGAGTACCACTTGGCCCTCACCGTCGACGATGCGGCGACGATGCAGCGGCAGTGCCTGCTCGCGGGGATAGCCGACGCGTTCTTCTGAAGCAGCCCCACCCTTTGCCTCGGTCACCGCTCGCCGGGTTATGGTGGTCGGTGACCTTCTTTTCCCCAATTTTCGAGAGGCCGATCCCCGACGTGGACAATCTCATCAGCATTCTGCATGTGCTGGCAGCAATCGTTTTCCTGGGTCCGGTGACCATCGCCGTCTCCATGTTCCAGGGCCGTGCCCGCGCCGCCCATGACGGTGACAAGCCCGCGGTGGGTTCCGCGGCGATGCTCCACCGCATCACGAAAACCTACGGTTTCCTGTCACTTCTCGTTCCCCTACTCGGACTCGGACTGTTCTTCACCGATACGGCATTTCTGAAGGACGGTCGTTTCCACGCATCGATTCTGTTGTCCGTAATAGCCTGGGGAATCCTGTTCTTCCTGATTATCCCCCGCCAGAAGGTGCTGATGGCCGATCTCGGGGTCGCCACCGACGATGATGATCCTGCCGCAGCGCTGAACATAGGGACAACCGCAGATACCACGGCAACTGCCGTCGACTGGCCCACCATCACGAAGAAGCTCTCGATGTTCGGCGGCATCTTCTCCCTCCTGTGGTTCATCGTCGCGATCCTGATGATGATCTGAGTCTCACGACCGAGCCACAGGCACAAGAACGTACGAAAAGACCCGTTCGACCCGACTTTGCAGCGGGTTCAGAACGGGTCTTTTTCATGATCACCGTCCAGGATTGAACCCCGTTCGGGCGTCGAGCTTGTGGTCAGCGGGCGGGCTGCGGAAGAATCCGGGAGGACAACCCCTGCAGAGCATCCGCAGACGGCGAAAAATCGACCAGGGGCGTGGGGAGGACGTTGGCCTGCCGGGCGATGATGAACACTAGAGCGAACAACCAGCCGAGGCCGATGATGCCGGTTGGGCCCAACGTTGCACTCAGACTGATGCTCTTACCGGACAGTGACTCGGTGCTGTTCAGAACATTAAAACCCGAGGAAAGCTGCGCCGCAGAACCGGCCGGTTTCGGCGGGGTGTAGTCCTCCGGAGGAGCCACCAGTGCCAGCGGGGCAGCTGCGGACTTTTCAATTACCGCGACTGCGCCGTCCCGGTTCTCCCCGGTGGCCTCGACCGCTCCAACGACGGTATCTACACGGGTTTCCTCGGCAACCGAGACCGGTGCGAGGACCACCGCAGACATGGCCAGGGCGGTCACGGCCGCGATACCCGATCGAGTGACTGAGCGACGGAACAAGGTATGCATGGATTGTTCTTTCCGAGGGTCGGGGCACTCGGCCGCGGAGGCCGGGTGCCGTACGCGAGCGATTGGGACTTCCGGGAGGACCGGACCAATAACGACTTTACGGGGTGGCCGGTAAAAGCGTGGCTTCTGTTGATCCTATCCACTCAGCTCCGGGTTTCGTTAGCGGGTGCGGATCCGCCATCGGAATCTGACTGCGGTTACCGAGCCCGGCACCGATCCTGACGCGTCCTGTCACAGCAAACGCGTGCTCTACATCGGGTGGGTGATGAAGTGGAAGATCGCCGCAATCAGGGCCAACAGCACACCGATTCCCAGAAGGTTGAGCGGTGCTGCCGATGAGGACTTCGCGGAGCCAGTGGGTTCTGCCGGTTCAGGAGTCTGGGTCGAGGTCGGCTCAGACGTCCCAGTGGAAGTCGGTTCAGATGTCTCAGTCGGATCCTCTTGGACGGGTGCTACATAGTCCATGTGGATCTGTTCGATCTCGGGATCCCGCTGGCTAGTGGACCCCGTCGGGGACAGACGCACGACACCGACGAAGAAGTTCTTGCCGAAGGAATCCTGCGAACGATCGATGATGTAGAGCGAACCATCGCTGAACTCCCTGATTCCCTCGTTGAAGAGGAAACGGGTGTCCTTCACGTGTTGACTGTAACCGATCTGGTCGCTGATTCCATCGAGCCCGTTCGAGGATGGATCGACGATAGCGACCTCACCGGAGCGTCCGGAAGCGACGACAGCGTCACCATAAGCGAGGAATCCGACACCGGCGTATTCGTCGACCTTGTCCCCCACGACACCTGCACCGAGCCTGGTGAAACTCTGACCGGCGTTGTTGTAGCGGTAGAACGCGATCAGGGGCCGCGTCTGATCACTCTGCGGTTCTGGGCTCTCGGTCCAGGAGAGATTGTTCCAGATGGCTACGAGATCACCACGTACCGCTACTCCCCTGGTTCCGTTGGACCCAAGATGAACACCGTGGATCTCGTTCTGCAGATCCACCATGTTCATGAACGGAGTCACCGTCTCCGCGGAGGGATCGATGTGCACGGGCACGCCACCACTGACGCTGCCGTCCTCGTAGACGAAATTGCCATCCCTGACGTGCAGGAAGGTCCCGTCGGGGAGAGCCCTGAGCCCGGTGCGACAGCCGTAGTTGTACTCGTCGCCGTACAGGTACACGGTGTAGTCGTTGTCCAGTTCCCTGCCCAGGACATCTAAGGCGCGGGGCAGATCCCAGTTCTTCGCCGTTCCCGAGCGGTCGACGGAGATGAACCCCCATGCTGGCGGCCAGTCTTGTACAGAACGCCGAGAGTTCCGGTTTCCTCCCCAAATGCGACACCGGTGATCTTGTTCCTAGCATCCTGTTTCTCCCCATTCACCGTGATCGTTGAGATTTCCGGCACGGTGGCGGCGACGGTATCATGAGACAACCCGGAGGTGGGCACTGAGACTTTGTAGGCGGAGAGCTTGTCGGAGCCTGCGTAGTAGAGGGTGTCCGTCTGGTTTGTCCCACGCGGCATCAGAACTGAGGATACTGTCAATCTCTTCACTGAAGAGCTGCGTCTTGAGGCCTTTTGAATAACCCTGGACGGTCCGGTCCCGTCGTAGTTGGCCACGACGATCACGGCACCGGAGCTGTGCTCGAACACACTCACCGCGTTGTCCCAGGGGATGTCCGTGATGACGTCACTGGTGGCACGACAGGAGGGACCCTCGAGCCCGCCGGTGAAGGAACCGGGGTAGCTGAAATTGAGTGGGGCGAGGTTCCCGCCTGGGGTGTAGAAGTTGGAGAAAGCGGTGTTCCCTTCTTCAGTCAGGGTCGCGGTGACGTGATCCCAGGTCATCACCCCATCTTCGCTGTTGAAACGCCCGGCACCGACGTTGAGGGCGCCGAGGAGCACTTCCTCCGGCCCGAACCAACCACCGTTGTACTGCTTCGTGTGCCGGTTGATGTGCAGCTCACCCTCGCCCGTGACCGGGTCAAAGACTATGCGGGGATCCGCGAACGTCAGGTCGAGGTCACACTGACCCCGCGCATAACCGGTTCCGTCCTGCGGGCAGCACTTCATAAAGTTGATCGTTCCGCCTTACTGCACCTGGATCCGCCCGTCTGCCAGAGTCGACGTCGAGATGTAGGGCCACTGGACCGATCCGTTGCGGAAGCGGGCCTCGAGAACATGCTGGGGCTGACGTCCGTCTACATAGTTCATAAAAGAGAAACGGATACCCCACGCGAGTGCACGATGGTCGTCCGGGTAGGACTGTTGTTTTCCCGGGGTAGGTTCAAGACCGATGGTCGAGTTGACATCCGCCGCCGCGACACCGACCCCGATGGCCGAGGTCAACGGGCAGGTGATGGTCAGGGCGGCGAGGGCAGCCACCGCGGTTTTCGATAGAGGTCTGAATCTTAGGTTCATCGTGTATGCGTGTTCTAGTTCTGTGGCGGGCGGGAATTGTACGGCGAGGGTTCAACGCACGGGGACCCACGAGCATTCTCATTGTTATTCCAGTATTTACTCACACAACAACTAGCATTTTTTAGGCAAGCCTTTCTTTTTTGATAACCGTCGCAGCCTCGGACCTACACACATGAAACCCCCTGAGCAGACCCGTTGAACCGGTGTCTGATCAGGGGGTTGACATTCCGACTCCCCACTCAGGGGACAGTCGGGAAAGCCCGTCGGCCGAAGCTAGTTGCGCCAGCCGCCACGGTCATGATTGCGGTCACCGCCGCGGAAACCACCACGACCACCACGATCCTCACGGTCACCGCCGCGGAAACCACCACGACCACCACGATCCTCACGGTCACCGCCGCGGAAACCACCACGACCACCGCGATCCTCACGGTCACCGCCGCGGAAACCACCACGACCACCGCGATCCTCACGGTCACCGCCGCGGAAACCACCACGGCCACCGCGATCGCCACCACGGTCGCCACCACGGAAACCGCTGCCGCCGGAAGACTGACGTCCGATCGGCGCGTCCGGGGTGTGCTCGAGGTGGATCAGTTGGCCGGATATGCGGGTGTCAGAGAGCTTGTCCCAGACCTCACGGGGCAGATCCTTGGGGAGTTCAACCAGTGTGTGGTCAACATTGATAGTGATGCGTCCAACGTCCTGGGAAGTCAGTCCACCTTCGTTGGCCAGCGCACCGACGATGGCACCCGGGCGAACGTGCTGGCGTTTACCGACTGCGACACGATACACGGAGAGGTTCTTGTCGCCCCGGTCGAAGCGGGCGTTTCCGCTTCGGTCACCACGGTCCGGTCGATCGCCACGTTCGAAACGCCCACCGCGGTCATTACCGCGGTCACGGTCACGGTCGAAGCGCTCACGGTCCCGCTTCGGCTGTTCCTTGAGCAAGAAGTCATTGCCAGCCTGAGCCTGAGTGGCGAGTGCGGCCGCAACGTCCTCCAGCGGCACGTCGTGCTCCTCGGAGTACGCCTTCACCAGGTGACGGAAGAGGTTGACCTGCTTATCCTCGAGCGCAGCGGTGATGGAGTCCGCGAACTTGGATTTGCGGGATTCGTTGACTTCCTCGACGCTGGGCAGCTCCATCTCATTGAGCGGCGCATTGGTGGCCCGCTCGATGGACTTCAGCATGCGACGTTCACGGGGAGTGACGAACAGGATCGCCTCACCGGAGCGGCCCGCACGGCCGGTACGGCCGATGCGGTGGACGTAGCTCTCGGTGTCATGGGGAATGTCGAAGTTGAGAACGTGGCTGATGCGCTCGACATCCAGGCCACGGGCGGCAACGTCCGTCGCAACGAGGATGTCGAGGCGACCATCCTTGAGCTGATCAACGGTGCGTTCACGCTGAGCCTGAGCGATATCACCGTTGATGGCGGCCGCAGAGAACCCGCGGGCGCGCAGCTTCTCGGCAACTTCCTCGGTCTCATGCTTGGTGCGCACGAACACGATCATGGCCTCGATCTCGGTGACCTCGAGGATGCGGGTCAGCGCATCGATCTTGTTCCGGTGCGCAACGGAGAGGTAGCGCTGCGTGATGTTCGTGTTGGTACGGGTCTTCGACTTGACGGTGATCTCCACCGGGTCGTTGAGGTATTGCTTCGAGATGCGGCGGATACCGTTGGGCATTGTCGCGGAGAACAGGGCAACCTGCTTTTCCGCCGGGGTGTCCGCGAGGATCCGCTCGACGTCCTCCTGGAAGCCCATGTTCAGCATCTCGTCGGCCTCATCGAGGACGAGGTAGCGCAAGCCGGAGATGTCCAGCGAGCCCTTCTGCAGGTGGTCGATGACGCGGCCAGGGGTACCGACAACGATCTGAGCACCGCGGCGCAGTCCGCCGAGCTGAACGCCGTAGGCCTGGCCGCCGTAGATCGGCAGGATGTTGATGCGGTTACCGATGTGGTCAGCGAACCCCTGGAACGCATCGGCGACCTGGAGCGCGAGCTCGCGAGTCGGCGCGAGGACGAGGGCCTGCGGCGCCTTCAGCGACGGATCGATCCGAGAGAGGATGGGCAGTGCGAATGCAGCAGTCTTACCGGTACCGGTCTGAGCGAGCCCGACGACGTCCCGTCCGTCCATGAGGAGCGGAATCGTCTGGGTCTGGATCGGCGAGGGGGACTCGTAGCCGATCTTGCGGACGGCCTCGAGGGTGCGCTCGGGAAGCCCAAGCCCGGCGAAGCCGTTTACGTCCTCTTCCTCGGCATCCGGCTCGGGAGCCTTATCAGGGGTGGTCTCCTGCTTCTCAGCGACGGGCTCGGCGTTGTCGGCGGCGATTTCCGGAGCTTCCTCGGTGGGAGTCCCTTCGGAGGAAACCACCTCGGCGAGTGCCTCGGCGTCGGCGGCGGTGTCCTCATCGCTGGCGACCGTCACGACGACGGTCTCACTGTCGGGGTTTTCGGTGTTCTGCTCGGGGATACCGTTCTCGGTACCTGCGTTGACCACGTCATCCAGGGTGATGATCTCATTCTCATCACCGGTGGTATTCACATTATTGTCGTTCTGGGCGTTCACTGCGCCATCCTCATTCTTCTGCGCGACTTCATATTTCGCGCTGCTCATGTCATTCCGCACGCTGTTCGCGCGGCTCACACATTGTTTTTCTTGGTGTTGGTATCGGCGCATGTCTTATGGGACCGCACCGACCGGCGCTACCCGAGACTCGCGTCCCGAGGTGCCGTGTCCTGCTTGCCACACCTGAGCCTTGCCGGTCCACATCTAACAGATCGCCCCGGTCGGGGCGTCTGACTCGTCGATGGGAGATGGTGTCTACGCGAGAGAGTCCATCGCAGTCAGCTCCTGGCGACTGACGACGTCTTCGCGGACACGACACAACCAGCATCCCGATGATCCGGTGAGGCCGTACTGGCATTCAACCGGATCAGGTGTACCTGCACCGGGGATGCCGGCTGGTGAAAAGCAGTACTCCTCTACGGTACGCGTAGAAGACTCAGTTGGCTAATCCAGAGTCAGGACAGACGTGCCACCACTTCAGTAAAATAAAGCAAACCTCGGGTCGACACCCCCAAAAACGTCCTAGTATTTTTTCGTTTCCAAACAAGATACGAAGCAGAGACCAAAACTTAACTATTATAAAAATAATACAGCCCCAAACTTCTCAATGCAAAATCATTCCCGGGAATAAATTATTCGAGGGGACGAAGCAAGAACAAATGGTGTTCGTAAATTATAGAAAAGTTCTATATTTTAAAAGTTTGCTAGCGTAAACCCAAGATACTATTCAATACCTAATCTATTTTTCAAAAAAGATTGCCGTATCCACAATAATTATTCAGCCAGGCTTTTCACCATCAGCCCTGACCACAAAAACATTCAGAGAATCAGTTAGAAATATATGCCGTTTCTCTAGCAATTTCGCTAGGAGTTCAAAACTCCTCACACCCTATTCGCAAGGGCGGATACTAGCATTGTCCAGGACACTATATAGGTAACAAACTTCATTTACCCTAAGACTAAGATGCTTCTAATTTGGTCGATAAAAAAAAGTCGCCACAATAGCTATTTCTTCGTCGACCCAACTAGGTACGCGGTTCATAAACCATAACTGCTAGATACATCCCCCTCCCGACATGCTCCTCAACCCAAGCATATCCAGCGCCCGCAATAACCAGAGAAACTGCACATAGTCGAAACAATCGAGGGAAAAATGATCGGCGATAAGCCGTAAAAAATATCACCCCGGGGGAGCTCCATCTGTGATGGTTGGAACATTTCTGAAGTTGCCAGCGAGACTCTCAAACGTGGGTATTTTCAGTAGCGGCTGATCACCATCGCCTGCCCCTGACCTCCCGCACCGCAGAGACTCACGGCGGCGGTCCCGGTTCCACGTCTGGCGAGTTCGTATACCGCGGTCACCAGCACGCGTGCTCCGGAGGCACCGAGGGGATGTCCTAGAGCGATCGCACCTCCATTGGGGTTGCATCTTCCCATGTCCAGGTCGAGGTCACGCAGGGATTGCACGACCACGGCGGCGAAGGCCTCGTTGATTTCAATGAAGTCGACGTCCTCGAGCCGTATTTTGCTGTCCGCCAGGGCTTTCTTCAAGGCATCGGCGGGCTTGGAATGGAGGTAGTGGTCCGGTCCGCCCGTACTGCCCGATCCTTCGATGGCGGCGAGTACGTTCAGCCCGTGTCGTTCCGCATACCTGCGGCTGACCACGACGAGTGCCGCGGCGCCGTCCGAAATCTGGGAGGAGTTGCCCGCGGTGATCGTTCCGTCCACGGCAAATGCCGGCCGGAGTTTCTCGAGGCTCTCCAGGGTGGTATCTCCCCGGATTCCCTCATCGGTGTCCACAACGACGGGTTCTCCCCTCCGTTTCGGAATGGTCACCGGGGCAATCTCCTCACGGAATCGCCCCTCCCGCTGTGCTTCATGGGCACGCCGGTTGCTCAGTTCCGCGATGGCGTCCTGCTGTTCGCGGGTGATGCCCCGGTCTCCGTTCCCCTGCTCCGTGAGAGCCCCCATGGTCTCACCGGTGTACGGGTCCTGAAGCCCATCGAACAGCATCGCGTCCTCCGCGGTGGTCGGCCCCAGAGCGGTTCCAGAGCGTGCCGCGGTGAGCAGGTGCGGCGCACGGGTCATGGATTCCTGTCCCCCGGCGACAACGACCTCGGCGTCACCGCACCGGATCAGGCGGGCCGCCTGGACCACTGCCTCAATGCCTGAGAGGCAGGCCTTATTCAGGGTGTCTGCGAACGCGCTGAGGGGAATACCGCCCCTGATCGCAGCCTGACGTGCCGGAACCTGTCCGGATCCCGCCTGGATCGTCTGACCCATGATGACCTGGTCGATGTGCCCAGGGTTCACCCCCGACCGTTCGACGGCGGCCCTGATGGCGACTCCGCCGAGTTCGACAGCCTGCACTTCTCTGAGTACCCCGAGGAGTTTTCCCTGGGGCGTGCGGGCGGCACCCACGATGACAGCTTCGCGTTTCATGACGGTTCTCCTTCGGTTCGGGCGTCACCGATGATGACGGTGAATGCCGCTTCAGTGGCTTCCTCGATCTGTTCGAGGGTGACGCCCGGCGCGAGTTCCCGGAGCACCATTCCTGCACGCTCAGTGATGTCGAACACCGCGAGGTCTGTGATGACGCGGTCGACGACCTGGGTCCCGGTGAGCGGCAGGGAGCATTCCTTTTTCAGCTTGGGGCGCCCCTTCTTGTCGACGTGGTCGGTGAGCACGATGACTCTGGGGGCACCGGCCACGAGATCCATCGCGCCCCCCATTCCCTTGACCATGACGCCGGGAATAATCCAGTTCGCGAGGTCCCCTTTTTCAGAGACCTCCATGGCGCCGAGTACCGCGAGTTTGAGGTTTCCGCCACGGATCATGGCGAAGCTCTCCGCGGAGTCGAACACCACCGCTCCCCTGTTCAGGGTGACGGTCTGTTTCCCGGCGTTGATGAGGTCCGGGTCCTCGTCCCCCTCGTACGGGAAGGGCCCCATGCCGAGGATTCCGTTCTCCGACTGGAGGATGATGTTCACCCCGTCGGGTAGCTGGTTGGCGATCATCGTGGGGATGCCGATTCCCAGGTTGACGTAGTCGCCGTCGTTGATCTCGGCTGCGGCGATCGCCGCCATTTCTTCTCTTGTCCAGGACATGTCGGCTCAGTTTCCTTTCCCCGTGTCGGCCCGGTCGGGCCGCGGTCGGGTAGTCACCCGTTCGATCGGTTTAGTTCGGGGTGCGGCCTGCACCAGATGTTGGACGTAGACGCCCGGCGTGTGGATGAAGTCAGGGTCGAGTTCACCGAGGTCGACGATCTCCTCCGCCTCGGCAATCGTGATCCGGCCGGCCATCGCGCAGACCGGATTGAAGTTCCGTGCGGTGCGGTTGTAGACGAGATTGCCATTGGGGTCCGCGGTGGCGGCGTGGACGAGGGCGAGGTCCGTCTTGATCGCGTGTTCGAGGATGTGGTGTCTCCCATCTATCTCGCGCACCTCCTTGCCCTCAGCGACGATGGTCCCGTAGCCGGTGGGGGTGAAGAAGGCGGGTATTCCCGCCCCGGCGGCCCGGAGCCGTTCGGCGAGCGATCCCTGGGGGACGAACTCCAACTCGAGTTCACCGGAGAGATACTGTTCGGAGAATGCCTTATTCTCGCCGACGTAGGAGGCCAGGACTCGCTTCACCTGGCGGGATTCCAGGAGTAGTCCAAGCCCTATGCCGTCAATGCTCATGTTATTCGAGACAATGGTGAGGTCCTTGGCTCCCGAAGCTTGGACTGCCTCGATGAGGTCGAACGGGTTGCCGGACAGCCCGAAGCCACCGACGGCGATCGACATGCCGTCCTTGATCAATCCCGACACCAATTCAGTGGTGCCACCTGTGTGTAGTTTGCTCACGTCATGCTCCTCAGCTGGGTGGTATCCGATTGCGGTGCCGGACCCTGTTCCGAATCGTGGGTATCTGGAATCGGATCAGAGAGCTTCGAGACGTTCGAGGACGGTCTCCGGCTCGGCTTCGGCCGGAATCTGTGTGACGAGGAAATCGGCCTGCGGCACGGTCCCTGTGCCCAGCCAGTACCCCGGGTCGATGGTGGCGCCGCGCACGTCCTCTCCAGCGACCTCGACACCGCCCTCCGTCTGCAGCAGTACGGACCAGCCGATGTGCTCGGCGGCGTTGATCACGGGTTGGTATGCGTCAATGTCCTCGGGCGGGAGTTCCGCGTACGCCCCGGCACGACGCCCGTCGAGGATGAGGCCAACTACGGGCGCGTCCACGAAGCGGCGCAGCCAATCAGCCACGTACATCGCGGCCGACTCGGCGTGATCCGCGGTGATCGAACTGAAGTCGGTGTTCCCGGTTGCTTCGGCCGCCTGAGCGAGCCAGATGAGCGGGGACGGGAGCCGGAGGAGGAACGGTACTCGGCTGGTGTGGCTGGTCGCGGTGAGGATCCGCGCCGTCACTGTCGCGGCCGAATCATCGGCGAGCATAGTACGGAGTGCGTATCCGGTTCGTGAGCGTGTCCCCATGGCGGTGCGCAGATCGGCGTTCGATGCCAGCACAGCATCGTAGAGAGCTCCGACGTCGATGACGGTCGCGTCAGAGTTCAGCATGCCCTGCGCCTGCCCGTAGTAGCTGGCAGTGGCCGGGGCATCGAGATACGGGAGTTCGCCATGCAGGATGACCCGTTCGCCGAACGGTACGTGGTCCAGGAATACCGCGGTCCTCCGGTCCGAGGGTGGGGTCGTGATGAGGTCGGTGAGGGATGTCGGTGTCATGGGATTCTCCTTGCCGCTGGGGCGATGTGTGGTGTGCAGAAATGGTGCTTCCCTGGGGCGGCGTGGAGCCGCGCCCAGGTTTGTGGAGAGACGGGTCAGCTCTTCTTGGAGACCATCTCGCCGTGCTTCTCCTCGAGCTCCGCGATCCGGGCTTCGAGTACCTCGATCTTGAGTTCGCGGCGATCCGGGATCATGACGATCGGCAGCTCGCCGACTTTTCCGGTGACCCGCTTCCGGCCATTGACGGTGAACACCGTTGCGGTGAGTTCCTCGGTGTCATCACCCCAGTTGCCGTAGTAGAGCAGGTCCTCCGGGGGTTCATCGGTGACGAATTCCTCGATGAACTCGGCGTAGGGCTTGCCCAGGGAGAGCCGTTCCTTGCGACGTGCCTCCCTCAGGCGCTTCGTCTCTGCGGCGTCCAGACGAAAGTGCTCCTCGTCGTATGCGACACAGAAGATGTCCCGGGCAACCTTTGGCGAGATACGGCCGAGTTCCGCGTCGTGGACGACGGAGTCGGGGTCGCGTTCGATCGGGTCACCGTACCCACCACCGGCGCCCTGGGCGATCATGTACAGCTCACCGTCCTTGGCGACGTCGAACTGCAGTCCCATGTGGGAGGTCATGTACTTGGCGCCCTCGAAGGGTCGCTCGTTCATGACCTTCTCAATGGAGAGATCGAAGGTGCGCGAGTCCTTGCGGAAACTGTCGTAGGTGTTGACGCCCTTAACCATGGCGAGCGGGTAGGCTCCGCAGCCATAGCCGCCGAACATGCCGTAGATGGAGCTGAACTTGGACCCGGAGGTCACCGTCATGAAGCCCCAGTGGGGGGTTCCCTCGGAGGCCACGATCATCTCGTAGCCCATACCACCGGTGAACTTGCCGAATCCCATGTTGTCTTTGATCAGCCGCTTCGACACCAGCTGCATGAAGGGCACCTCCTCCTCCATGATCTCCTGCTCGGCGGTGTCCGCCATGGCGCAGAAGAGCGGGGATACGGAATCTTCACCGTCGCGGAAAGGCTTGGCGCCGCCGGGCATACCGTTGAGGTCCGCGCAGAGATTGCCGACCTGGTCGCCGTGCTGTGTTTCGCCACCCCAGAGGAACGTGTTGATCTGGTTGTACCAGTTCGCCACGACGTTCGAGTACTTGCGTGGCGTGGAGAACTGCATCTTGCCGTAGAGCGCCTGCATGCAGGAGAAACCACGGAAGGATGCTTGGAGGGACTGTCCCATCGGCGCATCGTAGGAGGCGTCCGACCAGGTTCCCTCGTCGGAGATGATCTCGATGCAGCTCATCGCGGAGGTGCACCGGGGAAGGTCCGGCCACCAGAAGGCGAGGATCGCCTGCATCATCATCGACTTCACGGAACACAGTGGCGAGTTCATCGCCCGGTTGAGGATCTCTGGGCCGGAGCCTCTGAGGTCAACCGTCATCTGATCACCCTTGACTGTTATCTTGCACGCCATTTTGATCAGGATGTTCTCCTTGAGCGTGGAGTCCATGAACTGGTTGAACGAATAGGTACCGTCCGGCAGCTCACCGATGCGACGATGCACCTCGGCATCAACGTCCTCGATGGTGATCCGGATCGCGGCCACAAAGGTCTCGACCCCGACCTCGTCGATGAGGGTGTTGATCCGGTCCATGATGCGGTTCACCGCGGCGATCTTGACCTTGAGGTCGGCGAGCTGGAGCTTCGGGTCTCGGACGGAGTGCTGGAGGAAGGTCAGCAGGTCTCTGCGGAGATGCCCCTTCTCGACGATCTTGAACGGACTCATCCGGAGTCCGTCATCGAACGGGGTCTCAGAGCCGGAGGGCATTCCGCCGGGTTCGCAGGCGCCGTTCTCACCCTCGTGGATGGTGGCGGCGACCCAGGCAATGATCTCACCGTCGCGGATGATCGGCATGATCATCGACTGATCGGTGTTGTGGACATTGCCGTAACGGGCGTCATTGTGGATGAAGCCGTCACCGGCGTGGATACCCACGGTCGGCTCGTCCTTCCAGTACTTCATGATGTACCGAATCGGATGGTGCAGGATCGCCGAAAAGGCGATGACCCCGTGGCAGGAGAGATAGGAGACGTCCCCTTCCGCCGTGTAGATCGCAGTGGTCAGGTCACCCCACTTCGCGCCGGGCGCAGCTCCCTGTGCCTCACACATCTCGTATCCCTCATCGAGGGCCCCGGAGATACGCTTGCGGATGCGCTCCACCTGGATCCGGTCAATCCCCTTGGAGATGCACTCGTCCTCATATTCGCTACGTTCTGCGATGCTGTGGCTCCGCATGATCTCCGGGTCGGGCCCGAGGAACAGGGTGGTCTCGTCCATGAAGGCGTCGACCCACTCCTGTTCCTGTGCGGTGAGTTCCTTGGCTGGGGTGGACGTTGTCGTGTCTCTGTCGACTGTGGTCATTGCAATCTCCTCGTGGTGTCGTTCATCAGTCCTGCAGGAGCCATACGGCGCCCTGTTCAGTGGGTTCCAGGTGCCATCCGGGTTCGACCAGGAATGTGGTGTTTTCCGTGGTGACGATCGCCGGACCCGGGATGACCGCATCGGCGGTCAGAGCGTTATGGTTGTACACCGGAGTGTCAATGGCTCCTTCGACGTCGACGAAGTGGACGCGACGCTCCCCCACGGCCTCGGGGACGGCCCGCTCGCCACCGTCCGTGAGAGATTCGAAGTTGACGGTGTCCCCTTCGACGTAGGAAGCGACGCGGACCGTATTCACGCGGATACCGGCCTCCGGGGCGGCGCAGTTGGAGCCGAAGCGGTGACTGTAAACGTCGCCGAACGTCTTGATCATCTGCAGGACGTCACCGACGCCATTCATCCGGTTGATGTCCAGCGTCACTGCCTGGGTGAGGAGCTGGTTCCCGTAGCGCATGTCGAGCTCAAGACGGTACTTGACGTCCTCAGCATCGAATCCCTGGCGGCGCAGGTCCTCGCGTCCACGGGCCTCGAGGTCCTCGACGATCTCGTTGAACGCGTCATAGTCGTCGTACAGCGCCCGGGTTGTCGCGTTGTACATCGTGATGTGGGTGCCCCGCTCGTGGAAGTGGAGCTGCTGCATGTTTCCCGCGCCACAGGCGGAGAACACGGAGCTGAACGGCGGGACGAGCACGCGGGTGATGCCGACATGACGCGCTATGCCGCAGGCGTGGAGCGGTCCGTTGCCGCCGTAGGCGAGCATCGTGAAGTCCTCGGGCAGGTAACCACGGACACGCAGTTCCTTGCCGATGCCGATCGCCATCTGCTCATCGACGGAGTTCTTGATGAGCTTCGCGATGTCCAGGACATCCATGTCCATCTCATCGCAGAGGGTCTCCTCGATAGCGAACACCGAACGCTTCGGATTCAGCTTGATATAGCCGTTGGCGTAATTGTCGGGGTCGAGGTATCCGAGGAGCAGGTCGGCGTCGGTGACCGTCGGCTTAAGGCCACCGCGGTCGTAGCAGGCCGGACCCGGGTTGGAGCCAGCGGATTCGGGACCAATCTTGACGGACTGGTGGATGCGGTCGTAGCTGGCGATGGATCCGCCACCGGCACCGAGGGTGTCAAGGTGGACCATGGGGACGCTGACCAACCACCGGTCGATGGTGGGCATGAAGTCGTAGTGCTTCACACCGCCTTCGGGAACAAGCCCGATATCGAAGGAGGTTCCACCCATGTCGGTGCTGATGACGCTTCCGATGTTGGTGGAGTTCGCGAGATGCTCTGCGGCACCAACACCGGCGATGGGACCAGAATGGATGGTCTGCAGGGCGTCTGTCGAGTTCATCTGCGCCATACCACCGGAATTGTGGTTGACCAGCATTGGCTTGGTGTACCCGGACTCGCGGAGATTGTTAGACAGCTGGCTCAGCGCGTGGAACATGATCTCGTGGAGGAAGGCGTCGACGATGGTGGACGTCGCGCGGACGTACTCGCCCTTCCGTCCGGAGACCTGGTGTCCGAGGAGAACCGGGACGGCCCCGAGCTCATGGGAGGGGTATTCCTCCAGGAGGATCTCTTGGATCTTGAGCTCATGAACCGGGTTCTCGGTGGCGTTGGTCAGGGAAACGACAATGGCCTCGGCACCAGCGTCCATCAGTTCCCGGACGACGTTCCGGACGTCCTCTTCCCGCAGTGAGGCCACGACCTTTCCTGCGGAGTTGATGCGCTCCTTGACTGAGCGAATCAGGGCACGCGGTACGAGAGGTTCTGGCCGCTCGGCGGCGGGCATGTTCTGCTGCATGGAGTAGTCGAGGCCTTCGCCGTAGCCCCGGCCACGGGACAGCGGGATCGTGTCCTCGAAGCCGTGCGTGACGATCGCCCCGACTCTCGGGCCCTTGCGCTCGATGAGCGCGTTGGTTCCCAAAGTGGTCGCGTACCGTACCGAGTCCACTCCGGACAGGGCCGTCTCGCGGTCCAATCCGGCGCGCTCACACGCCAGGTCGAGCGCCTCGTTGAAGCCCAGGGCCAGGTTGTGGTGTGTCGTCAGCGCCTTCGCTTCGATGTAGGTGTCGTCCCACACGAAGAAGCAGTCGGTGAATGTGCCGCCAATGTCGACGGAGATGCGTTTCATGGATGTCTCCTGCTTTCGTTTTCGCAACTCAGCGCTGTGAGTCGGCGGCTTTCTTCTTGAGTTCTGCTGTGTACTTCTGGGCGTCTTCGCCGGGGCCGTAGTTGAACACTTCTTCCGCATCGACACCCCGTTCCTCCCACTGCTTGCGCAGGGCGGCGACGTCGATGACCATGTCGCGGGTCGGGGGGTGTCCCGGTGGGACGTATTCGGTTTCCAGCTGAGTCGCACAACCGGGGCAGTAGAACTCGAGGATCCGGCAGTATTCGGGGTCCGGGGAGAAGGTGTACTCGTATCGTTCGGGATCGATGATCGGTTGGTGGATCTCGGTAGGATCCCGGTCATACACCAGGCAGCCCGGCTTGTAGTTGTCGTTCGCGTCACCGATGTCGTGGCCGCAGCTGCGGCACACCCACCGTTCGGTGTCGAGATCGATGAGCAGGTACTCGGTCATGGGGACTCGCACAGTGTTTCCTTAAGGTCTCGGGTGAAGGTGGATCAGCGTTCGTCGGTGATGATGAGATCGCCATTGCTGGTGACGGTGAACGTCCAGCCCGGGGTCACTCGTGCCGTGAAGAACGGGCCCTCGAGAATCGCCGGTCCGGCTGCTGTCGCCCCGGGGATCTGGTCCTCGAGTACGTAGACCGGTAGATCCTGGGTTTCATCGGGGCTGACGCGGACGGTTCGAGTACCGGTCGAGGTCGCCTCTGAGGTGTCCACGCTGTCGTTGGCCGCGAGATCGGCGTGCGGGAGCACCTTCTTCACATCGAGGCAGAGCATAAGGTTATGACCGGAGTCGGCGACCTCTTCACCGTTCTCGTAGTCGCGGCTCGCGAGGACCTCGCCGTTCGCGTCGTGCTCCTCGATGGTCCATTTCATCTGGCATTCGTCGAGGGCGTATCCCTCCTGGAACATGTCGCGCTCAGCGCGGTGCAGCAGGTCGTCGTAGTTCCGCTGCAGACTGTCGCGAGTGTTCTCGGAGATGCTGCTCTCGTAGGTCTTCCCGATGTCGGAGAAGGAGATGCCGAACGCGGAGAACACGGCGGCCATACGCGGTATCAGCACACGTTTGACACCAGCCTTCTCGGCGGCGCCGCAGGCGCTCATCGGGCCTGCTCCGCCGAACGCGGCGAGAGTCGTGTCTTCCTGCACCAGATCGCGGAACGTTTCCGCCATCGTGTCGAGGTACGCGTCCTCCATCCGGATCAGGGCTTCTTCGAGACTGATGCCGAGCGGTTCCGCGATCGTCGAGGTGATGACCGCGCGACTTCGGGCAGCATCGAGGTGCATTTGTCCGTTGAGATAGGTTTCGGGATCGAGGATTCCGAGCAGCACCTTCACGTCGGTGATCGTGGCGTCCTTGCCACCGAGACCGAAACAGGCGGGGCCGGGGGCGGCACCGACGGAACGCGGGCCGACGACGATCCTCCCGTCGCGGACGCTGATGATCGAGCTGCCTCCGACACCGGAGCTGTGCACGCTCGACATCGGGAATGAGATCGTCGCCTCGCCGACGCGGCCACGACGCTGTGTGTCGATGGTGCACCTGTCGACGACGCCGACGTCGGTGGTGGTTCCGCCGACGTCCATCATCAGGACGTGCGCGAGGTTGTAGCTCCGGGCGAGTGCCGCCGTCCCTTCCAGACCTCCCCGGGGTCCGGAGGAGTAGGTTCTCAGGGCGACTGACTTCGACACCCGCGACGATGCTCCGTCGTTCCGATAGACGAGGAGCGGGTTCGTCACCTTGTTCTCCCGGAGGCGGGACTGGGCCTGGTAGAGGAACCGTTCCATGACGGGGTGGAGGAATGTGTTGACCACGGATGACCAGCCACGGCGGGCGTCATTCGCATCTTTGACGAACTCCCAGCTGCAGAGAACCGGTACGGAACCGAGCAGCTGACGCGGGAAGTTGCGGAGGAGCAGATTCCTGACGGTCCGCTCCGACTCCGCGTCGCGTCCAACAACGACGAGCCGTGCGGCGCCGTCGGTGGTGAGCTTGTTGACGGTCTGAACAAGGCTGAACTCTAGCTCGTCATCAGAAAGGTCAAAGGTCTCGACCCGGTTGCCGATCAGATCGGCGAAGAGTGTGGAGTGGTCGTCGTCCGACTGCATGGCGTCAATCACTGAGGGGTCTTCGACGAGCAACCCAATGGATGGTCCCTTCCGTTCGACGAGGGCATTGGTTCCCTGTGTCGTGGAGTAGCGGATGTGATCCGCCTCGTGGAGCAGCCGGATGAGATCGCGCTCGTCGTACAGGTTCGCGGACGCTTTGGCGATCCCCTCGAACAGGCATTCTGAGAGATCGAAGGGTGTGGTGAGTGTCTTCGTGAACGAAAACTGATCCCCGTCCCACACGCAGACATCGGTCAGTGTTCCACCGTTGTCGATGTTAATGAGGTGTTTCATGTGTCCTCCTCACGCGCCCTTTAACGAAGGCCGCGGCGTTCCAGGAACCTAAGTGTTACTGGTCCCAAAACTGTAACACCCAATTAACCTCCCGGTGAGGCGTGTCACATAAATTAATAAATTGTTTATTGCGACGCAGGTCACAAGAATTCACGGGGGTGGCAAGGGGGCAATTTCAGCGGTCATCACCTTGCCGCAAAAAGCCCCCTCTCCACCACCGTAAGGATTACCAGCCCCGACATTTCTTCGATAACATGCATCGAGCTGGCGATATGCCGAAACAACCTCAGCCCCCGAGATGCCAGAACGTCAGATAGTAACCATCAAACAGTCAAACCGGACCCTCATGGCAACATCGGTATCCGATTTCCGACGATAAATTTGGTGTGCAAACATCCGAACATTTCTACCAAAATGGAGAATATTACCAACCGCAAACACGCTTTAGTCACCAAAAAAGAGAGGACATGTCAATACAGATAATACTGTGGAGACACTCCGCTCACTATTTTCAGGTAGTCGGATCGACCGTCAAAAAAATGAAAGTCAACCGCGATTATTCATCCGTTCTTCCGACATATCGGACGAAATGCAGATCCCACTATCGACGTATCACAGCCGGTATCTGGTGGTTGGCGGTCAGATCCGGGCGGGCCTGACGATACGCCGACCATCCAGGGTTTCCCGACCACCGAGCCATACTGTCGCCGCCAACAGGCTCACCACGCCACATGCCGCGAATGCCGCACGGTACCCGAACGCATCCGCCAGGGCGCCGACGACCACGGGTCCCGCGATCGCCCCGAGATCCTGTGCCATCTGGAAATTCGCGAGAACCTTTCCACCCGATCGGTGGTTACCGATGATGTCCGCCAGGGTCGCCTGTTGCGACGGGAGAAACAGCCCTGCGCCGGCGCCGGCACCGGCGGACACCGCCAGCAGCACCCACGGCACCGACGTCAGACCGATCGCCGCCGTGAACAATCCGTTGATAACGAGCCCTGCGATGATCAGTGGTTTCCGGCCGATCCTGTCAGCAAGTAGGCCCGAGACCTGGAGCGCGGAGGCGTTGCCGACAGCGAAGGCAGCCAAGGCGATTCCCGCCACCGCGCCACCGGTGTGGAATGCGGCTGCAGCAAACAGCGGTAGTAACGCCACCCGGACACCCAGGTTCGCCCATCCGTTGGCGAACCCCCCGACCAAGGCACTGCGATACGCGGAGTCGCGAATCGCCTCCGCGAACCTCATCGGTGGTGCGGAGGTGTCATGGTCGTACCCGTAGATCTTCGCGGCGCTGAGCTTCCACCACACGATGAACGACGCGAGGAACAGCGCCGCTCCGTAGATGAGGAACGGGATCCGCATCCCCAGCACCGACAGGGCCGCCCCGATCACCGGCCCAATGATCGAACCAGTGAGAAAGGCGGTGGCGTATACCGAGGACGAACGCCCACGAATCTCCGGTGGGGAAATCCTGACGATCAGGCCCATCGCAGAGACGGTGAACATCGTCGAGCCGATTCCACCGATGGCCCGGAGGGCAACGATGTGCCAGTACTCCTGAGCGAAGGCGACGAGCCCCGTCGCCACGGCGACGGTGATGAGACCCGTCAGATACACCCGCCGTGAACCGATGAGGTCGACCAACCGCCCCGAGACCGGCGCGAAGAAGAGCCTGGAACCGGCAAACACGGACACAACGAGGCCTGCCGCAGCCATAGACACCCCGAAGCTGCGCGCGAACTGCGGAATGATGGGAGCGATGAGCCCGAAGCCAACCGCGATCACGAATGCCGCTGAGACCAGCACCCAGATCTCCTGGGGGATGGGGGTTTTCGCCAACTGCTGATCCGTCTTCTCTCTCGCCACCTGTTCAGGCTAACTCCACTCGCCGGTGGGGATGCACTCGGGTACATAGGGCGGTGGTGGGTGCCGCCACCCTCGCAGATATAGAACACATGTTCGATGCCCATGGTGGGTGGCGTCCCTCCCTCCCCCTACGTTCGGGGCATGTTCATCCCCAGGAAATCAACAGGTGTCTCACGGAAGATCCCCCGGAGAACCGCAGGCGTCTCCGAAGGGCAGCTCCTGCGCGCACGCCGTGACCGCCGTGATGGCCGGACATCCAAACCGCCGATCGAATCTCCGGGATTCACGGTCCGAACCGGGTGCGCTCGACAGTTGGAAGCGATACGTTCCATGATGCGCCATCCGCGGTCACTTGCCCGCCTGACCGCGACATGGCGCCCACCATCCGCCTTGATACCCGGGGTGGACGGTCACCCCCGCATGAAAGCCACTCTCCAGCGCTACCTGGTGGGTGAAGCCGTCCGCACCCGGCTCCGCACCGAGGGGGTCACCCGAACCCCCGCCTACCTGATCACGTTGCGCCTGACGGCTCCGACCGGGGAACGGATCGATCCCGCACGTGCCGAAGCATGGGCCACAGCCGTCGCAGGTCCGGAAAGCGACGGCTGTGTCTTTGAGCTGACGGGCGAACCTGCTCCCACCTTCTGCTGGATCGTCGAACGGGCATTCCACCCCGTTCCTGCCCCGGATCAACTGTTCGACGGCCATCCCTACGCGGCCTGAACCCCAAACGAGCGAAGTAGATCCCCGCTACCGGGGAAGGGAACCGTCCCCGTCATTACCGTCCAGGTCGAAGGCCTCAAGGTCATCCTCGACCATGTCCCCATCGTCCCCGATGTCGCCGAAGAGGGCGTCGTAGTCATCAGCGGTGTTGGTGAGGTCCTCCTCCCACTCGGCGACATGCTCCGCGATGAAGGGCATCACCGTCAGCAGTCGGCTGAAATCCGTGTACGTGCCGAGCCCCATGGTCTGTTCCGGGAGGATCAGACCCTCATCGAGGAAACACCCGATGAGCTCCTCGATCACCTCATCATCGACTGGGCCGTCCACGCCGTTGAGCTGGTCATCCAGAAGTGCTTCGAGATCAGGGTCGAACGCGGTGAGGGTGACTGTCGCCGTCGGCTCCCCGTCGACGATGTCTATGACGATGTCGAGTTCGGAGTTCTCCGCGGCGAGCGAACGAACCGTGATCGGTTCCCCCTCGATCGCAGTGAACTGGAGATCCCCGAAGCGGCCGTCCGGGTCAGTGACCAGCTCATCGACGAGATCGACGATCGCGTCGGTCGCCATGTGATCGAGAACGGCATCCACCGCCGCGTCGACCGAGAACACCGCCGAGACCAGGACGGCTTCGAACTCCTCCTCGTCGGCATCCGGAATCATCTCCCCCGCACAGGACTCCGGGGCGGCCGCAATGTAGATGTTCGCCGCCGGAAGCAGCTCATTCGTCACGTCGAACTGGATCTCGACACCGGATGAGATCGGCACGAACAGGGTGTCGTCGTTGACGCGTGATTCAATTCCTTCGGCGTCCAGGGCGGCAGCAAGATCCTCATAGAAGCTCATGTCGTGGTGCACCTTCCAGTGACTGGCGGTTGTGTCGGTGAGTTAACTGGGAACTCGGCATACCCAGCGCCCGAATCCAGGTGCAGGCACCGGGACACCTGACAGCCTAGTGCCGTGACGCCCGGCGCGGTGGTGGTTCCACCTGCACCGTAGCCAGACAGTCCTCGGAGACCCTACTGATCGAGTGCGGCAATCAGCTTCCGCTCGCGTTCGGCAGGGTCCTGCCTGGGGCAGGACAGGCATTTTCCGGAGCTCGGTGACCGGTAGACCATGCAGCAGGACGCTCTCTTGACGACGGTGTGGACCTCGTCGGGTTCCTCTTCTGCGGACACGGCGTCCATGTCCGTCGGGGTCACCGTACCGTCGACTATGTCGAAGAAACGCGGGGCGGGAACCACGACACCCGCAGGTGTCGCCGCCGCCAACCCGGAGACCAGACGTGACGCGACCCGGACCCCTAGATATGGATCGAATGCCTCATTACCGGCTTCGACGGCGGCCTGGGCCAGACCGTCCGCGGCCACCGCCCAGAGCGGGGCAGGCTTGATACCCGCCACACGCGAGAGCACCGAGACCACCGGTCCGACGGATCGCGAGAAGCCCTCCCCCGCTCTACGGTGTGTCTCCTCCGAACCGGTGGAGAAGACCTCCGGGGTGAATCCGATCCAGTAGCCCGCTCCGGGATCATCACACCGGTCCACCGGATCCCGGAGGAATACCCTCCCGGTCGCGAGATCAAGGTCGGGGACGCGGTCGTACTCGACCATCATCGTCACCGCGGGCGACACGAGGGAATTCACCGCGGAGAACCACCACAGCTGCCCCGCGTGTCTCGGATCGTCGATCCCGAAGATCTCCGCCGCAGCTGCCACTGCACGTTCAATGACGGCCGGCTCCGCGAGGTCCGTCACGGTCATGGTCCGACTGTGTTCCGCCGGTTCGAGGGCCGTCAGGAAACGAGGATACTCCGCAAGTAGCTGCCCGAACACGGGGTCCATCCGTCGCCTCCTTCATCCGGTTGTATCGGGGAACTTCCCTTCTCAGTTTATCCGTCGAAATACCCGGGATCCCCGGTTCCGGGGACGTCCTCCGGTGCTGCCCCACGAATGTCAAGGATGTCTGGCCTCCCGGCGCCCCACTCCCTCATGTCGTAGTTCCGCCAGGCACGGCGCAGGTGGGAACGGGGATCATAGACGACGGTGGACTCGGAGTCGAAGATCCGGGTCGCACGCCCCGGGCCCGCTTCGCCGGCGAGCCGGTACCGGGGCCAACCCGATCCGGGGATCGAGTGGTGGATGAAGTTCCCCCAGTACGCCTGCATCTCCGAGGTGACCACACCCAGATCGTCGATTCCGCCGAACCTGGTGAGGGTGTGTGTGCGGGACTCCCGGTGGGCGCCGAACACCGCCGTCAACTCGAATGAATGCATCGCACCGAGCCCGATCCAGCGGAGTGCGGCCGGGGCGTAGTCGAACCGGTACATCCAGGTGTCGGCGCTCCGGGAATGGTCCTCGGCGATGCGGAGCGACGGTGCCCAGAAGACCGCGTCCGTGAGCATCCGTGCGAAATCGGCGCGCTCGACGGCACCGTTGTACGCGTCGAGAAGCACAGCCGAATTGAAGTGGTCATACGCGTCGAGCATGCGGGCCGCCGCTCTGCTCCGTGCGGTCTGCCGGAGATAGAGGAGCTTGGTCACCGAAGCTTCATCATTGTTCGTCCCGATGAGCAGGGGAACCTTGGCCTGTCGGCCTGCAGCGAAAGTGTCGAACGGGTGATCCGGGAGAAGCTCACCGTCGACCGTAGGGCCGTAACAGGAGTTGAGCTGCAGCAGTTCTCTGGACCGCCACAACATCGACTGCCCAGCGCGGACGAGATCCGCTGCGGATTCGAGCCGGAGATCGGCGCATGTGGTCTCCAACGGAAACGCCATTGCTCCGATGAGCTGTTGCGCCCAGTACTCCGACTGCACCGGCGCATGCAGTGTCGCGGCGGGTGCGGACTGTGCGATCGCCTTGTGGAAGAGGCCCTCCGCCGCGGGCACGCACATCAGGGTGGTGACCGCGGCGGCACCCGCGGATTCTCCCATGAGAGTGACGTTGTCCGGATCTCCACCGAATGCCCTGATGTTCTCGCGGACCCAGTTGAGGGCGAGCAGCTGATCGCGGACAGCAGGGTTGGCGACGCAGTCCCCGTCACTGAGACTGCGCAGATCGAGGTACCCCAGTACACCCAGCCGGAAGTTGATGGACACGTACACGACATTGAGATTTCGAACGAAGTTGTACCCGCGCAGCATCGTCTCGTGCGAGGAACCGACGATGAAGGATCCGCCATGGAGGTAGACGACGACGGGCAGGTCGGTGTCATCGCTGTCCGGACGGACGATGTCAAGGTTGAGGCAGTCCTCACCGCCCCGCACCGAGTCCTTGTAGGAGTAGACGGGTTGCGGTGCGACAGTGCCGAAATCGCCGCAATCCCGGACACCTTTCCACGGTTCCGCGGTCGCCGACGCGCGCCACCGGTTCGGACCGGAGGTGTCGGCCCCGTATGGCACTCCGCGCCAGGTGCGGATCCCGGAGACGAGTGTGCCGCGAATGAGGCCTGCGGTGGTAGCTGTGATATCGTCCATTGCCCTACACCGTAGTGGCGTCTGACGGGCACCGGAGAATCCGCGGCCTGACCGTCGCCTCCACCGCAGCATGACGCCGCAGGGACCAGCCAGGGACCAGCCAGGGACCGACTCTGGAACGACTGTCCGCCCCAGCTGGGGGAAGCAGCGACCTGACCGGAAGAACGTGCCGACGGCGCGCCGCGCCATCGGCACCTACCGCGCATCAGCCTCCGGGCACATCTACGATGTAGCGCAGCACCGTCGCCGGAAATCTGGCGAACCCCGGCGAGCCCTCGACCGGGGCCACCCACGAGAATGAGAAATGAGTGAGTGCCACCCATGGGTCTCTTTGACGGACTCTTCGGAGACGACAACAACGACAAGCGAAACGACCCCCCGATCACCGACGCCGTCGGTTCCGATCCGAAGGCGCTCGAGGGCCGAACCGGAGCGACGGGACGGATGCTGATATCCGGGCTAGACAAGGCCGTGCACATCCAGGCTGGGACAATCGCGAAATACGTGGACTGGATGCGGGCGAAGAATCCGGAACTCAGCCCCCGCGAACTACAGAAGGCCATCGACCAGCATTTTTCGGTGTTGGCGACGGGATCCGGCGGAGCCGCAGGTATCGCCGCAGCTGTTCCCGGAATCGGACTGATCACCGGAGCAGCTGCCATCGGTGTCGAATCCCTGGTTTTCCTGGATCTCGCGGCGTTCTACACCATGGCGTCCGCAAAGTTGCGGGACGTGGACATCCATGATCCTGAACGCCGCCGCGCGTTGATCCTCGTCGCTCTCACCGGGTCATCGGGAACCGCCATCGTCGATGCAGCGGTGGGTGATCTCTCCGCCGGTGTCGGTAGCCGCTCAATCGCCACAACCCTGTCGAGTTTCTCCGGGGCGAAGTTGACCAGCGTGAACAATCGCATGGTCAATGTCGCGGTGAAGACGATGGGCAAGAAGTTCCGCCGCGCCTGGTTGGGGAAGATCATGCCCCTGGGTATCGGTGCAATCGTCGGCTCCTACACCAACCACCGGCTCGCGGACAAGGTCGTATCGAATGTAGGCGAGTCCCTCGGCGGCCTGCCCGCGGAGTTCTCCACTCCGGTCCCGAAGGATGTTCCGGAGGACATCGACGTACCGGCGGAGATCGCCCGTGATGTGGCTGAGGCAAACGTCGATTCGGACGGGGACAAGTAGCTCCCCGGTCTCCGACCGTCCAGGACGCCGCACCCGGGTCGGGGCGGCGTCCTTTTCCGGTCATCCCCCGACCGGCTAACCATGTCAGTCTTTCTGAGATGATCTGGGGGAAGCACCTGTGGACAGGAAGGGGTCAAGGATGACGGTCGCCGATCGGGCAGGGACTGCCGCTCCCGGCATCCGGGATGCGCTCCTCCGACTCCTCTGGGTAGCAGCCCAGCGGAGAATCCTCGCGGTCGCGGCCCTGTCGGCGACAATTCTGGTCACCCTGTTCGAGACCGCCACGCCGCTGCTCACACGCGACGCGATCGACATCGCTCTCGGGGTGCACACCGGTGACCGGTTGACGCGGCTACTCCCGGGGGTTTCTCCGCTCAACGCGGTTGTGGTCACGCTCTGTGCAGTGGCCGTCGCTAGGTTCCTCTTCCAGTTCATCCGCCGGTTCACCGCCGGTGTCGTCTCCCTGGACACCCAGCAGCGCCTCCGCGTTCAGCTGCTCGACTCCCTCCAGGGGCTGGATGGGGTGGGGCAGGACGCACTGCGAACCGGACAGGTGGTCAGCCGCTCCATCTCCGACGTCACCACGCTCCAGGGGATCCTCGCGATCCTTCCGCTGACCATCGGGAACATGCTGAAGCTCGTCCTGACCACGATGGTGATGCTCTGGTTGTCACCGCTTCTCGCGGCCATCGCACTCGCGACCCTCCCGGTCATCGTGTTGCTCGGCGCCCGGGGCAGGAAAAGCCTCTTCGCCTCCACCTGGTCGGCCCAGCAGAAGGCCGCCGACCTGGCGACCCGGGTCGAGGAGACCGTCACCGGGGTACGGGTAGTCAAGGCGTTCGCCCAGGAGGAGAACGAGATTGCGCGGATGGAGGAGGCCGGACGCGAGCTCTACGCCCACCGCATGCGCGCCGCCCGCATCAACGCCAGGTTCCAGCCCGCCCTGGACCAGTTGCCGATGATCGCGCTGGTGATCAACATCGCGCTCGGCGGATGGCTCGCCCTGCACGGCAGCATCACGGTCGGTACGTTCGTGGCGTTCTCCACCTACCTGTCCACACTGACAACCGTCGCCCGGGTACTCGCAGCGACGATGGTCCGCATGCAGATGGGGGCCAGCTCCGTCCAACGGGTCTTCGAGGTGATCGACCTGCGGCCCACGATGTCCACACCCCCCGCGGGTACCGGCCACGGCATCCCGGACGGGCCGATGGGGATCCGGCTGGATGAGGTCACCTTCGCCGAAGATGACCGGACGATTCTTTCTGGCCTGTCCCTAGACATACCAGCCGGGTCGACGGTGGCGCTCGTGGGACCACCCGGTGCGGGTAAGACGATGCTGGTCCAGTTGCTCGGCCGTTTCTACGCCCCCGACTCGGGACGGATCCTGCTCACCGGCGTGGACGGGACGGAGACCGATGTCGCGGAGGTTCCCACGGACGTCATCCGTGGCACCGTCATCTGTGCCTTCGACGAGGCTTTCCTCTATTCCGCGACCGTCCGGGAGAACATCACGGTGGGGGCCGGAGGTCGGCTGGTCGACGAGGATGAGGTGCATGCCGCCGCCCGGGCAGCGCAGGCACACGACTTCATCATGACTCTCGAGCAGGGGTACGACACACCCGTGGGAGAGAAAGGTCTGACCCTCTCCGGCGGACAGCGGCAGCGGATCGCGCTCGCGCGGGCACTGCTCGCCCGCCCCCGCGTCCTCGTGCTCGACGACGCGGCTTCAGCGGTCGATGCGGTCACGGAGGCGGCGATCTACCGGGCGTTACGACGTTACTGCCCGGACATCACGGTGCTGACCGTCGCTCACCGGCGGTCCACGCTGGAGCTCGCCGACCGGGTCGCCCTGATGATCGACGGTGGGATCGCGGACGTAGGCCCCCTGGATGAGATGAGCCGCAGTCCCCGCTTCGCTCGCCTCATGGATCTCACCTTCCGCGACCATGGTGCATCTTTGAAGCCCGCGGTCCGGCATACGGAAAACGACACCGGGGACGGGGAACCGACCGATGCGGAGCTCTGGCCGACGATCACGCCACAACCCGGACTGCGCTGGAACCCGAGCCCCGGGATCACCCGGGCGGTACCCGTCGCCGGCGGGCGCGGTCGAGGGATAGGCGCCGTGCCCCCCAGCCCGGGACTGCTGGCTCAGGTGGCCGCACTCCCCCCGGCGACGGAGCAACCGGGGATCGATGGCGGCGTAGCGCGGGCCGATTCGGGCGAGCTCTCGCTGTGGACACTGTTCCGACAGGTCCGTGGGCTCACTGCCGCGGTGATCACGCTGCTCATCATCGGTGTGGCCACCGATCTTGCGTTCCCGAGTTTGGTCCGAATCGCGATCGACCACGGTGTCACCGGGGGCGACATCCACGCGCTGTGGTGGGCCGCGACCGCGGGCGTGGTCGTGGTGGCCACCGCCTGGTCGGCGTCCGCCGTAAGGACGGTGCTCACCGCCCGGACAGGTGAACGTCTGCTGTTCAGTCTGCGTCTCCGGTCCTACGCGCACCTGCAGCGACTCAGTCTCTCCTACTTCGAGGCCACCATGTCCGGCCGGATCATGACCCGGATGACCACCGATATCGACGCCTTGAGCTCCTTCCTGCAGACCGGACTGGCCCAGTCCGTCGTGGCGGTCGGGACGCTGATCGGAATCGCCGGGGTCCTGATGGCCACCGACCCGGCACTCGCCCTGTGGGCGGTCTGGGCGGTCCCGGTGATCCTCGTTTCCACCATTGTGTTCCGCAGAATCTCATCGCGCCTCTACACCCGCGCACGGGAACAGGTGAGCGCGATCAACGCGGACTTCCAGGAATCGGTTTCGGGTCTGCGGACCGCCCAGATGTTCCGGACCGAAGCTCTCAGGCTGGAGAGATTCGGGGGCCGGGCCACTGCCTACCGACGCACCCGGATTCGCGCCCAAACCGCTGTCGCGCTGTACTTCCCCGGGATCGCGTTCATCTCCGAGCTATCCCAGGCATTCGTCCTGGGGGTCGGCGCCGGACTCGTCATGGACGGGCAGATCAGCACCGGGGTCCTCGTGGCCTTCATCATGTACCTCGGACAACTGTTCGGCCCGATCCAGCAGCTGAGCCAGATCTACGACGCTTACCAGCAGGCCTCCGTGGGGCTGTCGCGGATCACCGATCTCCTGGCCACGCGGACGCAGGTTCCGGATCTGGGAACGCGGGTGGGCGCGGAAACGGCCGCCGCAGGGCCAGTGACCGTCGACATGGTCACCTTCTCCTATCCCGGGGCCACGGACCATACCGTCACTGAAGGCCTGGATCTCCGTCTGGAACCGGGTACCACGGTCGCCGTCGTCGGTCCGACAGGTGCCGGGAAATCCACCCTCGTCAAGCTACTCGCTCGGTTCTACGACCCCGTAGCCGGTTCCGTGCGCGCCACCGACATCGACATCCGTGAGTTCCCGCTCGCCGACTGGCACCGACAGATCGGGCTCGTCCCCCAGGAACCGCACCTGTTCACCGGTACCGTTGCCGACAACATCTCCTACGGGCAACCTGGTGCTGACCGCTCCACTATCACTGCGGCGGCCCGTCGAGTGGGCGCGCTGGCGGCGATCGCCCGCATCCCCGGTGGATTCAACCACCCCGTTGGAGAACGGGGTCGGGGCCTAAGCTCAGGCCAGCGACAGCTGATCGCACTCGCGAGGGCTGAGCTCGTCGATCCTAAGATCCTGCTCCTTGACGAGGCGACGGCGACGCTCGACCCGGCGACGGAGGCGGCGGTGCTCTCTGCCGCAGAACGCGTGACCGGAGGGCGTACCTCCGTCGTCGTCGCACACCGGCTGGCCACCGCAGTTCGGTCCGACCGGATCCTAGTCGTCGACAACGGCCGGATCATCGAAGACGGGACCCACGCGGAGTTGGTCAAAGCTGACACCCGCTACCGCGCGATGTGGAACGCCCACATGCGGGTCGATGCGAACGTTGGCGGGCGCATTTACTCGCCACCGGACGACGGAAACCGGTAACGTGAGCGCGGTGCGGTGTCCGTATTGATGTGTCCCCGCTCCCACCACGGCACAAAGCGGCACGATCCCACGTCGCAATGATGCGACAGAACGGGGTTGGGGCAACTAGCCTGTAGTGGACGACTACAGTGGACATGATGACGTAGGTTAACCAAGGAAATGAGGCGAGCACCTGCCGTGAGCAGCGCTAGTACTTTCGGCCAGAACCAGTGGCTGGTAGACGAGATGTTCCAGCAGTTCCAGGAGGACCCCGGGTCCGTCGACAAGGAATGGCGGGACTATTTCGAGACACAAGGTGCCCCTTCAAGCACCCCCGAAAAAACCCCCGCTGCCGCAGTGCGGAAGCCCGCTGAGCCTGTCTCCGGGAAGAGCGCGAAGGCTGATGTGAAGAGCGCGGCATCCTCTCAACCCACTGCCCCCGAAAAGGGGATCGGCATCGAGGCGAAGAAAGAGGCTCCCGAGACCCCGGCGACCAAAGCCCGCGACCACGCGCCGAAGTGCGAGGGCGAGACCACCCGCAGGAGGGACGCTGCGGCCGAACGGTTCGCGAAGTCTCCCTTGAGTCGCATCGGCGATCTTCCCGAATCCGGGAAGTCACAACTGACCGGAATCTCCAAGGCCATCGCGAAGAACATGGATCTCTCCCTCGAGGTCCCCACCGCAACTTCGGTGCGGGACATGCCGGCCCGTCTCATGTTCGAGAACCGCGCGATGGTCAACGATCAGCTGCGCCGTACCCGCGGTGGGAAAATCTCCTTCACCCACATCATCGGCTACGCCATGGTTAAGGCGACCATGGCGCATCCGGCAATGAACAACTCGTACGACATCATTGACGGCAAGCCCACGATGGTGGTCCACGACCACATCAACCTCGGCCTCGCCATCGATCTGCCGCAGAAGGACGGATCCCGGGCGCTCGTCGTCGCGGCCATCCGTGAGTGCGAGAACCTCTCCTTCTCCGAGTTCGTCGAGGCTTACGAGGACATCGTCTCCCGTGGCCGGAAGGGCAAACTGACCGGCAAGGACTTCGCTGGCGTCACCATCACCCTGACGAATCCGGGTGGTATCGGAACGCGGCACTCGGTGCCGCGTCTGACCAAGGGACAGGGCGCGATCATCGGCGTCGGTTCGATGGACTACCCGGCGGAGTTCGCCGGCGCCTCCGAGGACCGTCTCGCCGAGCTCGGTGTCGGTAAGCTGGTCACCATCACCTCCACGTACGACCACCGCATCATCCAGGGTGCGGAGTCCGGTGAATTCCTGCGCACGATGAGCCAGCTACTCACCGATGACGCCTTCTGGGACCACATCTTCGACTGCATGCAGGTCCCCTACACGCCGATGCGGTGGCGTCAGGACATCCCGAATACCGGAGTGGACAAGAACACCCGCGTCATGCAGCTCATTGAGGCGTACCGTTCACGCGGGCACCTCATTGCCGATACCAACCCGCTGCACTGGAACCAGCCCGGGGTTCCGATCCCGGACCACCGCGACCTCGACATCGCCACCCACGGCCTGACGCTGTGGGATCTCGACCGGAAATTCTCCGTCGGCGGGTTCGCTGGTCGCGAACAGATGACCCTCCGGGAGGTCCTGACGACCCTCCGGCAGGCGTACACCCTCAAAGTCGGTTCCGAGTACACCCACATCCTCGACCGTGACGAACGGACCTGGCTGCAGGACCGTCTCGAGGCGGGCATCAACAAGCCCACCGGTGCGGAGCAGAAGTACATCCTGCAGAAGCTCAACGCAGCGGAGGCCTTCGAGAACTTCCTCCAGACCAAGTACGTCGGACAGAAGCGGTTCTCCCTCGAGGGAGCCGAGAGTCTCATCCCCCTCATGGACGCCTGCATCGACACCGCCGCAGGCCAAGGCCTCGACGAGGTCGTCATCGGTATGCCGCACCGCGGCCGTCTCAACGTCCTCGCCAACATCGTCGGCAAGCCGCTCCACAACCTGTTCAACGAGTTCGAGGGCAACTTCGACCCGGCGCAAGCGGGTGGCTCCGGTGACGTGAAGTATCACCTCGGTGCCGAGGGACAGCACCTGCAGATGTTCGGTGACGGCGAGATCAAGGTCTCACTCACGGCAAACCCCTCCCACCTCGAGGCCGTCAACCCGGTCATGGAGGGTATCGCCCGCGCCAAGCAGGACATCCTGGACAAAGGCGAGGACGGCTACTCCGTCGTCCCGCTGCTACTCCACGGTGATGCCGCCTTCGCAGGCCTCGGTATCGTCCCTGAGACCATCAACCTCGCGCAACTGCGTGGCTACACCGTGGGCGGCACCATCCACATCGTGGTAAACAACCAGATCGGTTTCACCACGACCCCGGACTCCGCCCGCTCTATGCACTACGCCACCGACATCGCCAAGGGCTTCGGTTGCCCCGTGTTCCACGTCAACGGTGACGATCCCGAGGCTGTCGTGTGGGTCGGGCGTCTCGCCACCGAGTACCGTCGCCGCTTCGGCAAGGACGTCTTCATCGACCTCGTCTGCTACCGCCGGCGCGGCCACAACGAGGCCGACGATCCGTCGATGACGCAGCCGCAGATGTACGAGATCATCGATAGCCGGGACACCGTTCGTACCCGGTACACCGAGGATCTTCTCGGCCGTGGTGACCTCTCCCCCGAGGACGCCGAAGCCGTCATCCGTGACTTCCACGATCAGATGGAGTCCGTATTCAACGAAGTCAAGCAGGCCGGTAAGAAGCAGGCCTCCGCGCAGGAGGGGATCACAAGTTCCCAGAAACTCCCGCACGGATTGGATACCTCCATCACCAAGGCCGACATCGTCGAGATCGGGGAGGCCTTCAGTCGGACCCCGGAAGGTTTCACCATCCACCCGCGCGTCCAGCCAGTGGCGAAGAAGCGTCTGGAGAGTGTCCACGAGGGCGGCATCGACTGGGGCTGGGGCGAACTCATCGCCTTCTCCTCTCTCGCGAACTCCGGCAAACTCGTGCGTCTCGCGGGCGAAGACTCCCGCCGCGGCACGTTCACCCAACGCCACGCCGTTTTCATCGACCCGAAGACCTCCGAGGACTACAACCCGCTCAACGCACTCGCGCAGTCGAAGGGCAACGGTAAGTTCCTCGTCTATAATTCCGCGCTCACCGAGTACGCGGGTATGGGCTTCGAATACGGTTACTCCGTGGGTAACCCGGACGCCGTTGTCGCCTGGGAGGCGCAGTTCGGTGATTTCGCAAATGGTGCGCAGACCATCATCGACGAGTACGTCTCCTCCGGCGAGGCCAAGTGGGGACAGACCTCCGGCGTCATCCTGCTTCTTCCGCACGGCTACGAGGGCATGGGTCCGGACCACTCCTCCGCACGGATCGAGCGTTACCTCCAACTGTGCGCGGAGGGCTCCATGACCGTCGCCCAGCCGTCAACCCCGGCGAACTACTTCCACCTGCTGCGTCGTCACGCGCTCAGTGAACTGCACCGTCCGCTGGTCGTGTTCACCCCGAAGTCGATGCTGCGTATGAAGGACGCCGCCAGCCCGGTCGAGGACTTCACCGAGGTGCGCAAGTTCCGCTCCGTGATCAACGATCCGCGTCTCGTCGACCGCGACAACAACGTCATCGGTGATGTGGACAAGGTCACCACGATCCTTCTGGTCTCCGGCAAGCTCTACTACGAGCTAGAGAAGCGCCGGAAGAAGGACGGCCGCGAAGACGTCGCGATCATCCGGCTGGAAATGTACCATCCGATCCCGCACAACCGACTCAAGGAGGCATTCGAGATCTACCCGAACGCCACCGAGGTCCGGTTCTGCCAGGACGAGCCCGCCAACCAGGGAGCTTGGCCGTTCCTCGCGCTCAACCTCCCGGAGCGGGTACCGGACATGCCGCCGCTGAAGAGGATCTCGCGCCGTGCGCAGTCCTCGACCTCGACCGGCATCTCGAAGGTCCATCAGTTCGAGCAGCAGCAGCTCATCGAATCGGCATTCGCACCGGACATCTGATCGGCGGGAGTCCGTATGACAGGGCCTGCCCCGCCGGTTTTCCGGCGGGGCAGGCCCTGTCATACGGTGTGTAAGAGACGGCCGCGCCGTCATAGATGCCCCGGACTACAGCCCCTCCGCCTGGAGATAGGGAACAACGGCCACCGAAACCGAGTTCGATTTCATAGCGTCACGGGTCAGTTCCCGGATGTCAGCGGTCGATATTGTGCCACCGACGGAGTTGAGGATGAGCCGGTCCCGGCGATTCAGCATCGGCTTCCGGTACACCGGAACGATGTTCTGCGGAAGCTCCGGACCGTCATAGTCCGCACAGCCCAGAGCATTGGAGGGATCGGTCGCCATCATGTTCCCCGGAAGTGAGCCGACCATGGCCGAGTAGACCTTTTCCCGCCACTTCCCCGAGTTCTTGTCCACCTCCCCGGATTCCAGCGCAGTGGTGTATTCGCGGGACAGTTCCTCCGCGGCGACGGGATTGAGCTGGTGGAGCAGTTCACCGGTACAGCCGACGACGAGATCGGCCCTTCGTTCATTGAGCCGTTCGATGCGCTGATTATCGTTCGAGGCGGTCTCCAGGGTGAGGTAGGCATCCCGGTCGTGTGATCGGAGTGTCCGTTGGTACATCTCGCCGAGGATTCGCTGCTCGATGGATGAGGAATTGACTGAGATCTGCACCGGCCGGAACTCCGACTCACCGGGAGGGGCCGCCGGTTCTGGTGCACACGAGGAGAGGAGAGGCAGCCCGATCACCGCGGCAAAGGCAGCCCTGCACAACCGCCGCAGCGTCGGTGGCGTATCAGTCAGCGTCATGGGGTCTCCTGGGTCGTCCGGCGTGCATACGGTGGCCGCAGGCTAGTTCTCCCGGGCACCGCCACGCTTTCCGGTGTCTACTCTACGTCGACCGGAAGGATTTTCGTGTGATAGCCCTGATTTCCGATAATGGTGTCTGCGGCAACGGACTCGGTACACTCACTGCTGACCCATGTCCGGGAATCTTCGAAATTTTGGCCATCCCGTTGAAACCCGCCCGCACCGCACAAAGGAACGTCACCGCCCGATGCCCAGTATCCGTCGTGTACTCAAACCCCGGACACCTCCCGCCGACAAGATCACGCCCTCTCCGATGGGGCCGGATGTCCCCGTCGAGGAAGCCATAGAACGGTGCACCGTCTACGTCGATGGCGCCGATGACCAGCAAGGTCACACCTACCGGAGCGCTCTCGACCATGTCCGCAGGGAGGGACGCGGATGGGTCTGGCTCGGGCTCCTCGAGCCCAATGAGCGCCAGATGATGGAGATCGCGGACGCCTTCAACATCCACGAACTCATCGTCGAGGATGCGGTCAATGCCCACCAGCGTCCGAAGGTCGAACGCTACGACCAACAGTTGTTCATAGTCGTCCGCTCCGTCATGTTCAAGGAACATGAGTCCGTGAACGACGCGTCGGAAATCATCGAGACCGGAGAGATCCAGATGATCCTCGGGCCTGACTTCATCATCACCGTCCGCCACGGCAAACCCTCCAACATCAAGGGGCTACGCAAGCGCGTAGAGGAGGATCCCGAGCAGACCGCGCTCGGTCCCGCCTCCGTGGCGTGGATGATCACGGATGCGACGGTCGACGAATACGTGCGTATCGGTGGTGAGCTCGCCGCCGACGTCGACGAGCTAGAGGCCGAGGTGTTCACCCCAAACGAACGCTTCGACATCCAGACAATCTACATGCTCAAACGCGAGATCCTGGAGATGCGGCACTCCATCGATCCGCTCGCCGCCGCCCTGCGCCTGCTGCTCGAGCGAAACGGGGACATGCTGCCCGGCGAACTGGTCCGGTACTTCCGGGATGCCCTCGATCACGAGCTGCTCGCCGTGGACAACGTGCGGGGCCTCGATGAGCGGCTCTCCGCGCTGATCGATGCAGGTGTAGCGAAGATCACACTGCAGGAAAACGATGACATGCGGAAGATCTCCTCCGTCGCAATCATGGCCGCCGTTCCCACGGTCATCGCCGGTATCTACGGCATGAACTTCGAATTCATGCCGGAGCTCGGGCTCCGGTACGGGTACTACCTGGCTCTTCTGCTCATGGCCGGTTCAGTGGTGTTCCTGTGGTGGCTCCTGCATCGCAAGAACTGGTTGTGACGCCACTCATCGCTCAACTGCCGGACCGGTACTGGCCGCCCAGTTTTGCCCGGGCAATTTCATCCCGGGCCCGCCGCGCATGCTCCGGGGCGCAGAGGACGTCGTATCGTCCGGCGACGATCTGCGTCGTCGTCGCGAAGTCCCGACGGCCCTTCGACGCGGCGTACGGCACCGCCGCCGCGATCAGACCGAAGACGACCCCCATGACGATGCCGTAGATCATCGGGGCAAGGAAGCTGTCGCTGAACAGGCTCATCAGGATACCGACGAAGAGCCCCATCCAGGCGCCCGACGCCGCTCCGGCGGCCAGCACCCGCCCCCAGGTCAATCTGCCGACGACACGTTCGACCTCCATGAGGTTCACGCCGACGATCGTGAGTTCGTTGACAGGGAAGTCACCACGGTCGCTGAGCATGTCGACCGCGGCCTGCGCGGAGGTGTAGTCCTCGAAGCTACCGACGGGCCAGCCCTCCGGACGGCAGCGCTCCCCCGGCTGATTCTGCGCCCTGGGGGTTCCGAACGGTATCATGCTCACGATCTCCTCCTGAGGTACGGTGGACATGCTCTCCACCCGGCGTTCCGGAGGATCTTCCTCCACTCCGTACAACGGCTCGCCGGGTCGAAATGTTCCCCGGTCGACGGCACAGTAAAGTAGATCAACATGAGCCCTATCACCCGTGTGTACGCAGGCCGTCTCTCCGGTATGGTCGTCCGTGGTCCAGACACCGATGTCATCGGTCGTGTCCGGGACATCGTCATCGCGGTGCGCCCCAACGGACAGACCTCCCGGGCGCTCGGCCTCGTCGTAGAGATGCTCAACAAGCGGCGGATCTTCCTACCGATGCTCCGGATCGCCGAAATCGAGCCCCAGGAGATCGTGCTCGCCACCGGATCGGTGTCACTGCGGGCATTTCAGTCGAGAACCGGTGAACTCAGCATCATGGCGGACATCGTCGGATCGAAAATCCAGGTCGACGACCCGGAGCTCGACCACCTCCACGGCCGTGCCTTAGAGATCGCCGATGTCGAGCTGGAGCGAATCCGCACACGCGACTGGGTGATCTCGAGGGTCGCCGTGTACCACGAGAAACCCAAGTTCGGACGGCGCCCGAAACTCGACGTCGTTCCGTGGTCCCACGTCCACGGCATCTCCGCAGGCGGCACCGGCGATCCGGACGCGACCGCCGAGATGATCGCCCAGTTCGATGACATGCGCCCGGCGGACATCGCGACGCAGCTGTACGCCCTGCCCGCCCAGCAACGGGAGCAGATCGCCGTCGAACTCGACGATGAGCGGCTCGCCGACGTCATGCAGGAGCTGCCCGAGGATCGGCAGGCCGAACTCCTCGACGCCCTCGACTTTGAGCGGGCCGCGGACGTCCTCGAGGAGATGGATCCGGACGACGCCGCCGACCTCCTCGGTGAACTGCCGGACGCTAAGGCCGCCGCCTTGCTCGAGGAGATGAACCCGGAAGAGTCCGCACCGGTCCGCCGCTTGATGAGCTTCTCCCCCGACACTGTCGGCGCCCTGATGACCCCCGAGCCCCTGGTTTTGACCCCGCAGACGACGGTCGCCGAGGCGCTCGCGTTCGCCCGCGATCCGGAGCTGCCAACATCACTGTCGTCGATGGTGTTCGTCGTTCGTCCACCGACGGCGACACCGACCGGAAAATACCTCGGCTGCGTCCATCTACAGCGTCTTCTCCGGGAACCTCCAGGATCACTCGTCGGGGGTTGCCTCGACCCCGATCTGCCCCCGCTGTATGCGGACGACGACCAGGAGACCGCCGCACGCTACTTCGCCACCTACAACCTCGTGTGCGGTCCGGTTCTCGACGCCGACAAGCACCTCCTCGGCGCCGTAGCCGTCGATGATCTCCTGGACCACATGCTCCCCGATGACTGGCGTGAGCGCGGTCTACGCCCCGATCCGGAACTGGGTGGCAGGCGACCTCTGCTACACCCCGGTCCACAGGCACCCAGGTGACATCCCGCCGCCACCACCCCGTCCGTTTTCCCCACCACACCGTGAAGGAGCCCACCCGTGGCTGATTACCAGCGCATCGATCTCGACACCCCGGTAGCCGGCCAGCGTCGAAAGCTCATCAACATCGACGGAGACTCGGTCGGCGCATTCGCGGAGAAAGTCGCCCGGTTCTTCGGTACCGGTGAGTATCTGTTCTGGCAGACGATATTCGTAATCATCTGGATCGCACTCAACGTCGGCGCCTGGACCTTCAGCTGGGATCCTTACCCATTCATCCTCCTCAACCTTGCATTCTCCACACAGGCGGCCTACGCGGCTCCCCTCATCCTCCTCGCCCAGAACCGGCAGGAGGACCGGGACCGCGTGGTCATCGCGGAGGACCGGAGACGGAGTGAGCAGACGAAAGCAGACACGGAATTCCTCGCTCGTGAGCTCGCCGGCGTCCGGATCGCCGTCGGCGAGACGGTCACCCGCGACTACCTCCGCCGGGAACTCGAGGAGCTGACGGATCTCCTCGAGCGCCTCGAAGCCAAGATCGACGATGAATCAGCGGCGCGGCAGGCGCGAGAGCATCTCACGCACGGCGAACGCGACGGAAAGGACCTGCTCGCGGAACCGACCATGGGCGAGATTAAACAGCGTGACGACGATAATCGGTGACCTCGGCGGGGTGATGTAACCGGCGGATCAGCGAACGCCCCGCCCAGCGTGACGGGGTGATGGCGCGCTAGGATCGTCTGGTGATGACTACCGTGACTGAATCCGAAGTCCGTGCCGCGCTCGCCCGGGTGACCGACCCGGAGATCGGGCGCCCTATCACCGAGCTCGGTATGGTGAAATCCATCGCCATCGACGGCTCATCCGTGCAGGTCGAGATCTATCTGACCATTGCCGGTTGCCCGATGAAGTCGACCCTGACGGAGAACTCCAGGGCTGCGGTCGCCGAGGTGGACGGTGTCACAGACGTGACCGTCACAACCGACGTGATGACCGACGAACAGCGCCGCGAACTGCGTACGAGCCTCCGGGGCAACGCCACCGAGGTGGTTAATCCCTTCGCCCAGCCGGGGTGCACGACCCGCATCTATGCGGTCGCCAGCGGTAAAGGAGGAGTCGGTAAATCCTCCATGACCGTGAATCTCGCGGCGGCGCTCACTGCCCGAGGACTCTCCGTGGGTGTGTTGGACGCCGACATCTACGGCCATTCGATCCCGCACATGCTCGGATCGGATGAGAGACCGCACCAGGTCGACGATATGATCATGCCGCCAATGGCCCACGGTGTGAAGATGATCTCGATCGGCCATTTCGTCGAGGGCAACTCCCCCGTCGTGTGGCGGGGTCCCATGCTGCACCGGGCGATCACGCAGTTCCTCACCGATGTCTTCTGGGGTGACCTGGATGTGCTCCTACTCGATTTGCCACCCGGTACCGGCGATGTCGCTATCTCCGTCGCACAGCTGGTCCCCAATGCGGAGCTGCTCATCGTCACCACTCCGCAGGCGGCTGCGGCCGAGGTCGCCGAGCGCGCGGGATCCATCAGCCAGCAGACCCGGCAGCGCATCGCCGGAGTCATCGAGAACATGGGGGCGATGGTGATGCCGGACGGCTCCACCGTCGACGTGTTCGGTGCCGGTGGCGGGCAGACCGTGGCGGACCGACTGTCGATCCTGACGGGCACCGAAATCGATCTTCTCGGTGAGGTACCCCTCGATCCGGCGCTCCGCGCCGGTGGTGACGTCGGTGTCCCCGTGGTTATCGCGCATCCTGAGTCACCCACGTCCAAGGCCATCAGGGGTATCGCGGACAAGATCGTCGTACGACGTGAGTCGCTGGCCGGTAGATCCCTGAATCTGGGGGTCGCGAACCAGCAGTGACCGGTTCCGAAGAAAAGTCCCCGGGGACATCCACCCCCGGGGACTTTTTTCTGCTGTTGACTCGGCGGTTAGGTGACGTCCGACCAGTCCCCGGCCCCGGATCGCCCGGCATCCGGGGGCGGCGGAGCCACCGGGCGAGAGGAGGTGGATCCATCGGATGGCCGATCGACGCGAACCGTCTCCTCGGCGGCCCGGGAGACGGTGGTGCCCTGTTCCGCGGCCCGCTGCCTGTGTGCGCGGCCCGCGGTATCTCCGGACATGATCTTCTTCGGATCGAAGGCATCGAGGACACTGTCGTCCCCGTCGAAGAGGGTCTTGGTGAGTATCGCACGTGGCCCCATCCGCTGCATGGCGGCGAGCTCACCGAGAGAACCGGAGATATCCTCGAATTCCGGGCCGAATTCCTCGTTCATTGAGCGTTTGGCGTTATCGATGGCGGTCCGCGCGGCCAGAATCGCCGCACGGACCTCCTCTATGACACGGGGAAGGCGTTCGGGACCGATGACTATCAGACCGACGACAAAGAGAACGGCTATCTCGGACCAACCGACACTGGTGAACACCCTTTCATCCTAACTGAAGTGTGCTCCCTGGCAAGGCATACGTAATCACCGACCCCGCGACCGACGGACCGCGCGGTACAGGATATCGACCTTGTCGAGCAGAGTCTCCGGGGGCGAACACACAGCATCCTCAATTCCCGGCCCCGCCGGACAGGATTGAGCTATCGAGGTCAACCGTTCCATGAGGGAGCTGGGGACACGGATATCATCGTTCTCGCTGCAGATGCGGAGGCGTTCCGCCGCACGTCGCTGCTGGTCGACATCATCCCGGCATTCGACGCAGTGAACCATGTGTACCCGCGCCCGGTGTGCTGCGCCCGGAGTAAGTTCACCGTCCACGAAGGCGGCCACCGCTTCGGGACTCAGGTGCTCGACAGAAGCGAACTCGCGGGGACGTCGTGCCCGACGCGGAGCATCTCCGCAGGGCGCCCGCCCGTCATCGGGCTGCTGTCCGGTCATACAGAACCGCCTCCCTGTACTTCACCATCCGGAGCCGGACCATCGTCCGGGTTCTCCGGTGTCTGTCGTCAAGAATACGCGGTTCCGTGAGTCTGCGTCTCCGCGCACGCGGGAGGCACACCAGGAGGACGGTCAGTTGTCTGCGCTCACGGGAATGAGAAGCTGGGCATCGATGTCGGTGCGCGCGGCATCCACGAGACTACTGCGCAGCTGGCTTCGTCCCCTGTGAATACGTGAACGTACCGTACCCATCTTCACACCGAGGGTGTCGGCGATTTCGTCGTAGGTCATGCCGAGTACGTCGCAGAGAACGACCGCGACACGGAACTCGGGGCTCAGGGCGTCGAGTGCATTCTGGAGCACCGGGTCGAGGTTGGCGAAGTTGTATGCCTGCTCAGGGGTCATCTCGGTCCCGGGGACACGGTCGTAGTCCTCCGGCAGCGCCTCCATCCGGATGCGGGTGCGGTGCCGGACCATGTCGAGGAAGAGATTCGTGGTGATGCGGTGAAGCCAGCCCTCGAACGTACCGGGCTGATAGTTCTTGAGGGAGCGAAAGACCCGCATGAAGGTCTCCTGGGTGAGGTCCTCGGCATCGTGCTGATTACCGGACAACCGGTAAGCAAGCCGGTAGACGCCGTCCGCGTGTTCTTCGACCAGCTCAGACCAACTCGGCATCGCCGCGGCACCGGCGTCGAACGCGGCGGTTCCACGGAGTTCCGCAGCTGCCACTCCATCGCAGTCGGTGGTCGACTGGACATCAGCGGGACTGGTCATTCCGGAGGGATCGGACATCATGGTTTGATTCTCCATCAGGGATCTATCCTATAACGAAGCAGGTCCTTAAACCATCCTGATTTTCCCGCGTCAGTTCCGTAACACCCCTTCGGTGCCCCCATTACCCTCCCCCGGTCATTCACTGGCGCCACAGCCACCACAACCGGCGGGTTGCGCCCGTTTTAACCGGCACGGGCCATACACTTGAACCCGTGAGTGACACTACCTTCAACGCCCTCAGTTCCTACATCTCCGGGACCACCGATACCCCACCCGAGCTCACCAATGCCCGGAGCGACGCGGGCGAGTTCGGGCTCGTCGTCCCGGACGAGATCACCGGTTCCCTCCTCAGCACCCTCGCCGCCGGCGCGGTGGCGTCGGACTCGGCGGGCGCCATCGCCGTCACACCGGCCGCAGGCGTTGTGGGCCTGTACCTTCTTGAGGGCCTCGGCGAGCGGGGACATCTCACGTGCATAGACCCGGAGGCGGAGCACCAGAAGCAGGCCCGAGCAACCTTCACCGCCGCCGGCTACCGTCCCAGCAGATTCCGGTTCCTCCCATCGCGGCCCCTCGAAGTGATGGGACGCCTCGCCCACGGCTCCTACCAGCTGGTCTACGGCGACATGCGCCCGAGCGACCTCAAGGCATTCATCACCGCGGCTTGGCCCCTGCTCAGCGACAACGGGGTGCTCATCCTCGCGGACTGCCTCCTCGACGGCACTCTGTCCGATGACACGCGGCGTGACCGCGACACCATCGCCGCCCGGGAGGCCGATGAACACGTCCGTCAGATGGACGGTGCACTGGTTACCCGGCTTCCATTGGGCGCGGGAATGACGATCCTCACGAAGCGCCCGGCACCCTCCTCCTGATCTACCACCGCACGCAGGAAAGCGCGTCCACGGTCATCCCGTGAACGCGCTTTCTGCCGTTGTTGCCCCGCTTGCCGGTGTCACCGCGACAAGCGCGGCAGCCAGTGCAACCTGTCCAGCAGGCTAGACGACGACGTTTTTACCGATGCAGACGACACCGCCGGCACTCACGGTGAAACGCCCCGAGTCGCGCTCATGATCGACCCCAATGAACTCCCCTTCGGAGATCACCACATTCTTGTCCAGGATCGCGTGACGGACCACGGCATTCTTCCCGACCCGGACCCCCGGCATGAGAACGGAGCCTTCGACGGTGGCGCCTTCCTCAATGACCACGTTGGCAGACAGCACCGAGTTCCGTACCGTACCACCGGAGATGATCGACCCAGAGGCCACCATGGACGACTGGGCGATACCACCCTGAACGAACTTTGCGGGCGGGTAGTTTCCAGTGTCGGTGTTGTGGATCGGCCAACGGCGGTTGTAGAGGTTGAATACCGGATGTACGGAGATCAGGTCCATATGTGCCTCATAGAAGGCGTCGATGGTACCGACATCACGCCAGTATCCGCGGTCTCGGTCGGTGGCACCGGGAACCTGGTTCGAAGAGAAGTCGTAGACGTGGGCCTCGTTCTTGCTGACGAAGTAGGGAATGATGTCCCCTCCCATGTCATGGTCCGAATTCTCATTCTTCGCGTCTGCCTTCAGGGCCTCAACGAGCGCCTCGGTGGTGAAGACGTAGTTGCCCATCGACGCGAAGGTCATGTCGGGATCGTCCGGTGTCGCAGGCGGATCGGAGGGCTTCTCCAGGAATTCGGTGATCTCACCGTCATCGTTCGACTGAATACAACCGAACGCTGTCGCTTCGGACCGGGGGACCCGGATGCCCGCGACGGAGACGGATGCACCGGACGCAATGTGCTCCTCCACCATCTGGCGGGGATCCATGCGATAAACGTGGTCCGCGCCGAACACGATGACGTACTCCGGGTCCTCATCGTAGATGAGGTTGAGCGACTGGAGAATTGCGTCCGCGGACCCGGTGAACCACCGCTTACCCAGACGCTGCTGGGCAGGCACGGGGGTGATGTACTGCCCTGCGAGTCCGGCTAACTGCCACGACTGAGAGATATGCCGGTCGAGGGAGTGGGACTTATACTGCGTCAGCACACAGACCTGCATGTATCCGGCGTTGACGAGGTTGGACAGAACGAAGTCGATCAGCCGGTAGGTGCCCCCGAAGGGCACAGCGGGTTTGGCACGGTCCTCCGTCAGGGGGGACAGGCGTTTACCCTCACCGCCGGCGAGGACGATGGCTAGGACATGTGGTTGGCTCCTCACACAAATCACTGTATAAGACATTGGTCACGGATGGAGGGTATTCCGCGGAATTGACTGCAGCGAAAGTGCGAAACCCGTGGCCACAGCCACAGATACGCCGACATGCTGTACGTCACACCGACCTCCAGGGCCCTTGGATCAGAGCACCTGCGACCAAAACACGCGTGGCTACGCGACACAGGTTCTGATCAGGACCACTTCAGGCGCACCCCCTGCCTCAGCGGCCAACGAGGCTAAAGATCGACGATATCCCATGTTCGCAGAGACCAAGAGCTGTCCCTTTCCCCGTATCCACCCCTCCCCCGGCCAGCTGTTCCTGCAGGCCGTGACGGGCACGGCTATCGTCGGTGGCATGCGAGTTGGAATGATGACCAAGGAATATCCCCCGGAGATCTACGGCGGTGCCGGCGTTCACGTCACCGAGTTGACGCGCTACATGCGCAAACTCGTGGAGGTTGACGTGCACTGCATGGGAGCCGACCGGGATGAACCGAACACGTGGGCCCACGGCGTCGATCCGGCGCTGTCTGAGGCGAACCCAGCCATCAGGACCCTGTCGACGGGACTCCGTATGGCGAATGGCGCATCGGGGGTCGATGTGGTCCATTCACACACCTGGTACGCCGGTCTCGGCGGACACCTCGCCGCCCGTCTGTACGGCATCCCGCACGTTGCGACGGCGCACTCCCTGGAGCCGCACCGCCCATGGAAACGGGAACAGCTCGGGGGCGGCTACGACGTCTCCAGCTGGTCCGAGAAGAACACCATGGAGTACGCGGATGCAGTCATCGCCGTGAGCGAGAAGATGAAGGGCGCCGTCCTCGACGCCTACCCGCGGATCGATCCGGACAGAATCCACGTTGTGTTGAATGGCATCGACTGTGAGCTGTGGCAGCCACGCCCAACCTTCACCGACGCCATCGAGTCCCACGGCTCCTCGGTTCTGACCGAACTCGGTGTCGATCCGGATAAGCCGATCGTCGCATTCGTCGGCCGGATCACCCGACAAAAGGGCGTCGGCCACCTGGTCAAGGCAGCGAAGATGTTCGATCCGGACGTTCAGCTGGTCCTCTGCGCCGGCGCTCCCGACACAGAGGAGATCGCCGCGGAGACCACCGCTCTCGTCGACGAACTCCGCGCTTCCCGGGGAGGTGGGGTGTTCTGGGTGACCGAGATGCTGCCGAAGGAGAAGATCCAGGAGATCCTCACTGCGGCGGACACGTTCGCCTGCCCCTCAATCTACGAACCACTCGGAATAGTGAACCTCGAGGCCATGGCCTGTGGCACCGCGGTCGTCGCCTCCGACGTCGGCGGCATCCCCGAGGTTGTCGTCGACGGTGAGACCGGCACCCTCGTGCACTACGACGAAACCGACCCAGAGATCTTCGAGCGGGATCTCGCAGCAGCAGTCAACGCCATGGTCTCCGACCGGGAACGGGCCCGTCGCATCGGAGAGATCGGGCGCCGCCGCGCGGTCGAGGAGTTCTCCTGGGCGACCATCGCGGAACAGACCATCGACGTCTACCGCTCCCTGATGTGAATGCCGGCCGCCGCTCACTCGACACACACTGACACCGATTCCGGAGTCCGAACACCGATGACCTACACAACCCATCGCCCTGAACTGCACGTCACCGCTGAGCAAGGAATCCTCAACGCCCCGGCCGCTGCGATCCGAGACGCTGATCTCTGGCACGTGTTTCTGCAGTATCAGCCGACGCAGGGAGCTCCCGCCCGCTGGGCACACCAGGCGCTCGACGTCACGAACCCCTACGACTGGGATATCTGCGACGATGTCCTCGCCCCGCAGGGGACGGAGATCCAGGTACGTGCGGGTTCCGTCGTCCCAGTCGGGGATTCCGGTGCTGCGGAGCTCTTCTTCACCTCCGTCACCCCAGACGGAACCGAGGTACACGTCGCCTCGATCCCCGCACTGCCCGAGACCGTCGCGGAACTCGATGACGATGTACTCGCCCTCGATTCCTCGGTGTCCAGGATCGGCCGGGTGCTGGGGGACCATGACGGATGGCACAACTTCCGGTCGCCCTGTGTCTTGGCGGACGGCCCCGGAACGTGGCTGATGCTGGCCGTCACCGGAGACGTCGACGAGCCGCGGCTGGTCATCCTCGACTCCGAGGATCTCCGGAAGTGGACGGTGCGCGGGCCGATGAGCTTCGAGGGTGACCCGGGTGTCAGCGGTGGGCATTGCATGGTCAGTCCACGGTTGCTCCGGCTCCGCGACGAAGTCGACGGCGAACTGCGCGATGTCCTGCTGACCACGGTCGAGCAGGAAGATGGGCCGGACATCTCCGGGTACCTCGTCGGAGCGTTGGACGGCCCACGATTCACCGTACGGACCCCGTTTACGCGGATGGACTTCGGCCACGATTTCACCCGGCCCCGGAACACGAACTTCATCGGTACGGGGACTGGCGAGCGCCATAGCGACAGCGCACTGGTCTTCGGGTTGATGAACGGTGTTGGACGTAAGGACGACCCCACCCGGCACAAGAGTCTCACTGAAGAGAATTGGGCCAACTGCCTGTCCATGCCCAGGTTGGTCACGCTCCAGGGCGGTCGGCTGTTCCAGACCCCTACACCCGGTCTGCCGGACGTCATCCCCGGGACCACCGCAGCGCGGATGTTCACCGCGATGCTCGATGTCGGGGACGGGTCCGTCAGCATCAACGTACTCGACGGTTCCGGTACGACGGCGGCGACCGTCAGCCATCACGGCGACCGCGTCATCCTGGACCGCTCCATGAACTCGGCGCACCGTGATGACCAGGTCGCCTCCGGCCCCCTCGCAGAGGCGGACACCGATTCTCTTACGGTCATCGTCGACGGATCGACGATTGAGGTCTTCGCAGACGGCGGGGTTGCGGCTCTCGCGAGTCGGGTGTACTTCACCGGCGGCTGCAGCGGTTTTACCATCCGCGCCGACGGCGACGCGCGTGTTCTCCAGACGATGACGCTCGGCCCTCTGTCCCACGACTCCACCGATCTCGGTGAGGTCGAGGACGGGTTCGATCCGGATCCGGTAGAGCAGTAGCGAACCAGGAAAGCGGAGCGCCCCGCTTTCCTGTTGTGCGGGTCGGCCCCGGTGTCAGCGGACCTGGAGCCGCGTCACGGTTGCGCGAGCGGTAAGGGTCATGTGGTCCGGGAGCCGTGCGGCGCGTTCAGCGAGGATTTCCGAGGGAATATGGCGTGCGGATGGGCTCATACCCGTCTGCGTCGCGATCGACTCCTGATCGAGGCGCATCGTGAATTCGACGAGCTCCGGTTCCCCAACCGGATCGAACCACTCCGAGGACTGCTCCACGACCTGTGCAGCCTTGCCCTCGGGAACATCGAGGATGCCCAACGGTTCGCGGAGTTCCGTGAGATGTCCTGCTTCCGCGGTGAGAACAACGACCTGACCACCGGGCCTGAGGACGCGGGCGAATTCCTTCGGGTTCGAGGGAGCGAACACCACGGTGACGACATCAACCGACGCGTCCCGCAGTGGCAGCCGGTGCCGGGCGTCCGCCACGACGGCCCCGACCCGGGGATGGCAAGTCGTGAGGCGTTCGGCAGCCGGGATCGACAGGTCGATGCCGACGCCCCTGGCACCCTCGACATCATCAAGTGTGTGGGAGAGGTAGTACCCGGTGCCTGCGCCAATCTCGCAGATAACCGGGCGGGCGTCATCGTCGACACCGGCATCATCGAGGGCGAGCTGAACCGCGCCGGTCACAGCCTCGACGAAGGGGGCGTAGTGTCCCCGGGAGAGGAAGGTCTCGCGCGCTGTGACCATACGGTCATCGTCCGCCCGGTCGGCGTGGACCTCATCGATGGTCAGTGTCACGTACCCGGAACCGGCGATGCCGTAGTGTCTGCCCGACGCACTGTTCAGCCGGGAGTTGTCACTGTCGAGGCTCAGAGGACTCCCATCCACCGGATCCGCCAGAACATCGGAGATATCTGTGAGCACGTCGGGGAAACTCCTTACCGTTGGTGAATGGAATCGTGCACCGGCGCCGCTGTTGATCCGGCCCGGGCACAGTGACCGGTCAGCGCGGTTCATGATACCCGCATGATCGTTCCGCGTAGCGAACGAGCCTGCCCAACGGCGCCACAGGGTGGTTTTTCGTCGATGCAGAGAGTCGTATGACGGAAAAGAGACCGTCCGCGGCGTTCTTCTGCCGGGACGGTCCGATTACTGCTGAAGCGGCAGGGTCAGCCCGCAGCCTCGACGAGGAGGGCACCCAGTTCGGCGGCTTCCTCCTTGTTGAGCTCGACCACGAGACGACCACCACCATCGGTGGGGATGCGCATGACGATCTTGCGCCCCTCCTCAGCCGCTTCCATCGGACCATTTCCCGTCCGGGGCTTCATAGCTGCCATTACGTCCAGCTCCTTCACAAGCTTGTGTTTTAAGAAGTATCGCCTACCAGCCTAGTCTTTTTTCAACACACCGGCGACGGCCGGCACAGGCACGGCACTGATTCACTCGACCGGAGCGTTATCCCTGTCGAGTTGGGTCCGGAGTCGGGCGATCCTGCTTTCGTAGGCTTCAATCACTCGGTCGACCTCATCCATCCGGTAGCCACGTAGGACAGTCCGGAAACGGATGTCGCCGACCCGCCCCTCTCGGACAGCAGCTTCGTTGTGTGCATGGACGTCGGGCAGCTGCTCCTCGAACGGGGGAAGCGACTCTCCCCGTCCGAACAACAGCCCGAACGCAACGGTGAACACGACGATGAGGACCAGCAGAATGCAAATGTAAATGATCCAGGTCAACACAGGGTCAGCTCCTCGGGGCAGGCCACTCATCATGGTGGCGGGTATGTCCTCAACCCCTACCAGGCTACCCGTCGGTGGCTGCGGGGTACAGCACGGACAGCGGGGGACGCTCGGGGGTAGTACACACGCCCACCGGATCGATGCCGTTCCTCGACAAAATCACAGCTGCCACCGCATCGGCCACCGGCTCTAGATCCTGGGTCGGCTTGTTGCGGTGACGACGGATCCCGAGGTCGGCGGAGGCGACGGCTGCGGGGCCGAACCGGGACGCGACATCGAGGAGTAGACCCGCTTCCACACCCCACCCCGTGGCGAAGGGAAGATCGACCGCGGTACGGCGGCGAATCGCGTATTCGCCGGTCAGGGGTTGGCGGATGTGGGCGAGTTCGGGGTTGAGGGCACGAAGCAACGGCAGTGCCGTCAGTCGTGTCACCCGACCCCCACCATCGATGTCGTCCCCGAGTGGACGGCGGTGATCCCCCTTGACGAGGTGCACCCGGGGATCGTCGAACGGAGCGATCAGCGCTCGGATCATCCCCGGTTCGGGGTCGCTCAGATCCGCGTCGATGAATACAACCGCCGTTCCCCGAGCAGCGGCGACACCACGCCAGAGCACCTCACCCTTCCCGGGTCTCACCGGAACTCCGGGGAGGGCTTCCTCCCGTGTCAGGACGCGGGCACCGGCGGCGCGGGCGCGAGCCGCCGTCGCATCCCGGGAACCCGAGTCGATGACGAGCACCTCACCCGGCTCATCTGAGAGAATCGCGGCGACGACACCCGCGACGGTCGATTCCTCGTTGAGCGCGGGAATCACCACACTGACATCCCGAAGTACCGGGCCCCCGATCACGCCAGCCCCCGGATTGCGGCCACCGGGCGGACGTCGCCACGAATCGCCGCGGTCATCCGGAGTACGTCAACGGTGTCCTCGACCTCGTGCACCCGGAAGGCCGCAACACCGCGGGCCGCGGCCCAGGCGGTCGCTGCGAGGGTCCCGGACACCCTGCGTTCCAGGGGTCTACCGACGGTCTCCCCGATGAAGTCCTTGTTGGACAGTGCCATGAGGACGGGCCACCCGGTGTCGACGAGTTCATCAACGCGCCTCAGTAGTTCAAGCCCGTGGAAAGTGTTCTTTCCGAAGTCGTGCGTCGGATCGATCAGGACGAGGTCCTCGGGAACCCCGCACGTCACGGCACGTTCCGCCAGCGTGGTGGTCTCGTCGATCACCGACGCCACCACATCGTCGTAGTGCACGCGGTGCGGCCGCGTCCGGGGGACCGCTCCCCCGGTGTGGGAACAGACGTAACCGACACGGTGCGCGCCGGCAACCTCAACGAGCTCTGGGTCGTGACCTGCCCAGGTGTCATTGATCAGCCGTGCACCCGCGGTGATCGCCGCGTCCGCGACGCCGGCTCGCCAGGTGTCGACGGATACCGTCACCTCGGGGTGCCTGCGCGCCGTTGCAGCGATGAGCGGGACGACGCGATCTGTCTCCTCTGCCTCGCCGACGTGGCCCCCGGGACCGGCTTTCACACCGCCGATGTCGATGATGCGAGCGCCGGCCGCGACCGCAGCGTCGACCCGTTCGAGAGCGTCCCCGAGTGCGAAGGTGGCTCCCCGGTCATAGAAGGAGTCGGGTGTCCGGTTGACGATAGCCATCACGACCGGCAGACCGTCGTCTCCCCCGTATCCGGAACGTCGCGGTCGCATGGGGCTAGGCCCGGGCGTCGGCCGCGGAGTCACGGGCGGCGGTCTCCTCGGCTTCTCGGGCAAGTCCCCGGTGGGCGGCGCGAATGTGGGCCACGGCCTCCTCCGGGGAGTCGGTGACCATGACGAGATCCATGTCCTCGGGCGCGATCATCCCGTTGGCCACGAGCTGCTCCCTGATCCAGTCAACCAACCCGGACCAGAAGGAGGTGCCCAGCAGGACGATCGGGTAGTTGGTAATTTTTCCGGTCTGCACGAGGCAAAGCGCCTCGAAGAGCTCGTCGAGGGTGCCGAATCCGCCGGGCAGGCAGACGAAGGCCTGGCTGTATTTGAGAAACATCGTCTTGCGGACGAAGAAGTACCGGAAATGGAGCCCGAGATCGATATAGGGGTTGAGCCGTTCCTCGTGGGGCAGTTCGATGCCGAGCCCCACGCTCAATCCTCCGCCTTCGGTCGCCCCACGATTCCCGGCCTCCATCAGTCCGGGGCCGCCGCCGGTGATCACGGCGTAATCGGCAGCCACGAGCTGTTCCCCGAGTTCCCTTCCGAGCGCGTAGTACTCCGTTTCCTCCCCCTGGCGGGCGGACCCGAAGACGGTGACAGCCAGGGGCATCTCTGCCAGGGCGCCGAAGCCGTTGACAAATTCGCTCTGAATCCGCAGGACGCGCCAGGGATCCTCGTGCAGCCAGTCTGTCGATTTCTGGGTGTCCAGCAACCGCTGGTCCGTGGTGGACTCCTGCGTGCCGCCGTCCCGCACAAGTACGGGGCCGCGCATGTAGCGGTTCCGGCTCGTGGTGTTCTCGCTCATCGATGTCCTTCGCGGTTGTCGTTGTGGTGTTGCCTAACGGGGTCTGCACCATGCAGGGTAACGCCCCACGTCCGTTCTGGCGCCCCGGTCCACCGGCGCGCCCGGTTCGCCGGGTCGACTCCGGGTCAGTGGCGCAGGTAGTTCAGGAGGGTCTCGGAGACATCGGTGATCATGTGGACCGGACACTGCTCGTCGCGCTTGTGGCAGAAGGACGGGTCGCCGGGACCGAAGTTCACTGCCGGGATACCGAGTTCAGCGAAGCGGGCAACGTCGGTCCAGCCGAACTTCGCCCGGAATTCTCCCCCGGTGGCCTCGACGAGCTCCGCGGCGGCGGGCTGCCCGAGACCGGGGAGGGCTCCAGGGGAGATGTCGTCGGCAACCACGGTGAAGCGTTCGTCGCCCCGGATACCGAGGACGTCGTGCAGGTGGGCCATCGCCTCGTCGGCGGTCTTGTCTGGCGTGAAGCGGTAGTTGACATAGAGTACCGCCTCGTCCGGGATCGTGTTGGTGGCGACGAAGGATTCGCAGCGCACGATGTTGATGCCTTCGCGGTACGTGCAGCCGTCGATGCAGACCTCACCGGGTTGGTACTCGGCGATACGGGCGATTACCGGTGCGAGAAGGTGCATGGCATTGAGGCCGAGCCAGGACCGTGCGGAGTGTGCACGGACACCGTGCGCGGTGATCTTCACCCGGATGGATCCCTGGCAGCCCGCCTCAATCACCGACCCCGAAGGTTCCCCGAGAATGGCGACGTCACCGGTGAGCCATTCGGGATGATCCCTCACCAGGTGCGTTAGTCCGTTGAACTCGGCGGCGATTTCTTCGCATTCATAACAGATGAGGGTGAGGTCGCGAGACAGCTCGGGGCTTTCCGCGAGCCGGGCGAAGGCATTGAGGAAGACCGCGTCGCCGCTCTTCATGTCGACGGTCCCGCAGCCGAAGAGGGTGTCCCGGCCCTCGGCATCGGTGCCGCGTGTGGAGGGGACGTTGTCGGCCACCGGAACGGTGTCGATGTGTCCGGCGAGAATGACCCGTTCGGGCAGTCCCCTGTCGGTACGGGCGAGCACGTTGTTGCGGTGACGGAGCACCTCAATTCCCGTACCCTCCGCGAGTTCTCTGAGCGCGGACTCGATGGCATCGGCGATCGCGCCCTCATGGTGGGAAGGGCTTGCTATGTCGACCAGTTGTGCTGTCAGGTCAACGGGGTCGGCGGTGAGGTCCAGTCTGATGTCGGTCACGCACCCCACCCTAGCGCCCACGGTCCGCGCACCCCTTTCGACCTCAGCCCACCCGGTGACACTTTCGGGGTAATCCTGTCAGACAGCATGTCTGTTGTCGGGGCACAAGCAGCTAAACTGGGGGCGATGATTACTTCGGGAGCAAGCGCAGTCGGTATCGCCAACATCGCCATGGATGGCACGGTTCTGGACACCTGGTACCCGCAACCGGAACTCACGGCGGAACCGGTGGTGTCCGCCGGAACAATCCGGCTGGGAGCGGCGAAACTGAGCCGAAAGCTCCTGTCATTGGTCAGGCTCGATGAGGACCGGATGGTTGAACAGGTGGCGGTCCATACGACCATTCCCGACCTATCCGCACCCCCGATCGACGCGCACGACGTGTACCTGCGACTACACCTTCTGAGCCACCGGATGATCCGCCCCCACGACACCAATCTGGAGGGACTCGAGTCACTCCTCGCGACGGTGGTGTGGACAAACAAGGGCCCGTGCCTACCGAAGAACTTCGAGTTCGTGCGCACCTCCCTGCGATCCAGGGGACTGATCCATGTCTACGCCATCGACATCCTCCCGCGAATGGTGGACTACGTGGTGCCGACCGGTGTCCGGATCGCCGAGGCCGAACGGGTCCGTCTGGGGGCACATCTCGCGGAAGGCACCAGAGTGCTGCGAGAGGGCTTCGTGTCCTACAACTCCGGCTCTGTCGGACCGGCCCACATTGAGGGTCTCATGTCCGAGGGAACCGTCATCGGAGCGGGCACCCACATCGGGTTATCTGCGACCGTCCTCACAGACGATGCGAGCGGGGCAGACGTCCCGCATCCGGTCCGTGTGGGCGACAACTGCCGGATCGGTGTCGGCGCAGGCGTCATCGGGATCGATCTCGGCGATGACTGCGTCATCGGCAACAACGTTGTCGTCGACCGAACCACCACACTCCGGTTCCCAGACAGCGGTGTCACGGCTCCCGCGACGCAGCTCAGCGGTCAGTCCGGCTGGCACATTGACCATGAGCCGGGATCCCCGGAGCCGGTCGCCCGGCGCCGCTGATCTTCTCTCAGATTCCGGACTGTTCCCTACACAACTCCACCTGTCCCAAAGTTCCCAGCGGGGGCAGGAGCCAGGACCAACCACCCCCGTAAACCACATTGCCGGTCAACTCTGCCGGGATACCCGCGCCGATCGCCACAAGGCGTCTGTGCACCGTACAGGGCCGCACACCGACGACGGCCCGGTGAGATCCGGACACCGCGGGCCGAATCCGCACCGCTTCCTCGACACTGCCGGGGGTTTTAAGCGTTTGCACAGGGGAACCAACAGTTATTGTTTATCCATGACAATCACTGAGAACTCCAGAACTGAACTCGGTTCCGGGCTGAAGACACGACATCTGACCATGATGGGGTTGGGATCCGCAATCGGCGCGGGGCTCTTCCTCGGCACTGGCGTAGGCATCCAGATCGCCGGCCCAGCCGTCCTCCTCGCCTACGTCTTCGCGGGCATCCTGGTGGTGTTCGTGATGCAGATGCTCGGGGAAATGGCGGCAGCCCGTCCGGCATCCGGTTCCTTCTCCAACTACGCCGAGATGGCCCTCGGCCACTGGGCCGGTTTCTCCACCGGCTGGCTGTACTGGTACCTGCTCGTGATGGTGATGGGTGCGGAGATGACCGGCGCCGCCGGAATCATGTCGCAGTGGTTCGGGGTCGCTCCCTGGATACCCGCTCTCGTCTGCGTCGTCGTTTTCGCGGCGATCAACCTCTGGAAGGTCTCCGGGTTCGGCGAGTTCGAGTTCTGGTTCGCGTTCATCAAGGTCGCGGTCATCATCATCTTCCTGATCATCGGTGCGCTGCTTGTCTTCGGACTCATGCCGGGTACGGACCCGGTCGGCTTCAGCAACTTCATCGGTGATCACGGCTTCATGCCGAATGGTCTCCCTGGTGTCGCGGCAGGTCTGCTTGCCGTGGCGTTCGCTTTCGGCGGAATCGAGATCGTCACCATCGCGGCAGCGGAGTCCGACGATCCCGCGCGGAACATCGCCACCGCCGTCCGCTCGGTCATCTGGCGCATCGTGGTGTTCTACCTCGGCGCCGTCCTCGTGATCACCTTCCTCCTGCCCTACGACCAGATCAGCGGTGCGGACTCTGCCGCCGAGTCCCCATTCACCCGGGTCCTCGAGATGGCGCACGTACCGGGCATCGTGGGGATCATGGAACTCGTGATCGTCCTGGCGCTGTTGAGTGCGTTCAACGCCCAGATCTACGGCACCTCCCGTTTCGCCTACTCACTCGCAACCCGGGGGAACGCCCCGAAGCTTCTCGGCCGGACGAACAAGGACGGGGTCCCGATGAACGCCGTGCTGCTCAGCATGTTCTTCGCGTTCGTCTCCGTCGCTCTGCAGTACTGGAACCCGGCAGGCCTCCTCGAGTTCCTGTTCAACGCCGTGGGTGGTTCACTGCTGCTCATCTGGGGCTTCACCATCGTCAGCTACCTCCGCCTGCACCCGGAGCTGGAACGCAACAACGAGATCTCGGTTCGCATGTGGGGCTTCCCGTGGCTCGGCTGGATCACGCTCAGCATGCTCGTCGTCCTCACCATGCTGATGCTGTCCGATTCCGCAGCCCGGTACCAGGTTCTCTCGGTCATCGTCGTGTTCGGTGCGCTCGTCGGCCTCTCGTTCCTGGCTCCGGGGGCGAATACCGCGAAGGCGGCCAAAGCCGCCCGAAGCCGCGAACTGAAGTGACAACCGGGGTAATCCCCCGCATCGCAGCGGTCGTCGGGTCCACCGGTAGGTGGATCCGGCGGCCGTCGCCGTATCCGGTAGGTTGGAGGCCATGACTGCAGCACTAGCCACCGGACTCGCCACCATCCAACCCGACGGAACCGTTCTCGACTGCTGGTTCCCGGCCCCCGAGCTCACAGACACAGAACAGATCCCCGGGACGACCCGCCTCGACGCCGCAGATCTGCCCGATCACCTCGCCCCCCTCGCCTGTCCTGACGACGATCGCGGTGTCGAGCGTGTCGGTGTCCGTACCGTCATCGCCGACCTCGATGACGCCCCGACGGACGCGTACGACGTCTACCTGCGGCTCCACCTGCTGTCCACCCGCAAAGTCCATCCCCACGGCCTCAACATGGACGGCGTCTTCGGGCTGCTCACCAATGTCGTCTGGACGAACTTCGGGCCCTGCCCGGTGGCCGATTTCGAGATCACCCGGGCGAAACTCTCCCGCCGCGGCAAAGTCACCGTTCATCTGGTGGACAAGTTCCCCCGGATGATCGACTACGTCGTCCCCACCGGGGTCCGCATCGGCGACGCCGACCGGGTCCGTATGGGCGCCCACCTCGCGGAGGGCACGACGGTTATGCACGAGGGCTTCGTCAACTTCAATGCCGGCACCCTGGGCTCCTCCATGGTGGAAGGCCGCATCTCCGCGGGAGTCGTCGTCGGCGACGGCACCGACATCGGCGGCGGCGCCTCCATCATGGGTACACTGTCCGGCGGTGGGAAGCAGGTCATCTCCCTGGGCGAGCGCTGCTTGCTGGGCGCCAACGCAGGGTGCGGCATCTCGCTCGGCGATGACTGTGTCATCGAGGCCGGTTTGTACGTCACCGCAGGAACCAAGGTGAAGGTTCTCGGCGACGTAGCTACGGCCGCCGGGGTCGCCGACGGCGACTCCGTGAAGGCCGTCGAGCTATCGGGCGCCTCGAATATTCTCTTCCGCCGGAACTCGCTCACCGGCGCGGTCGAGGCCACCGCATGGGGCTCCGCCAAGGTGGAGCTCAACGCCGACCTGCACGCGAACTAGCTCAATCCCGAGCCTGAACGCGCCCGGCGGTCTTCCGCCGAGCGCGGCATACGCCAGCGACCGGCTACGCTAATCCGCGACGGCGCCCCCTTCCCCCGGGGCACTACGACGACAAGGACCCGACCATGCCCTGGATCAGTTCTCCTCCCACTCTCACCGGCCGGATCGTCGAGCTGTCCCCGCTGCACCCGGACGATGCTGCGGAGCTGTCCAAGGCCGTCCGCGACGGCGATCTCCACCGGGAGTGGTGGACCTCCACCCCGTCGCCCGACGACATGACTGCGGACATCGCGGGCAAGTTGGTGCAGGCCGCCGACGGAACGATGGTCCCGTTCGTCATTCGCGCAGCGACCGGCGGCAGTGCGCTCGGAGTGACTTGCTTCTACGATCTGGATCCTACGGTCCCCCGGCTGGAGATCGGGTATACCTGGCTCCGCGCCTCGGCGCAGGGCACCGGAGCAAACCCCGAGGCGAAACTCCTGCTGCTGAGATACGCGTTCGACGAGTTGAACTGCGCGCGGGTGGGGATCCGGACGAAGTTCTCCAACACCACGTCCCGGGCCGCCATCGAGCGCCTCGGATTCAAACGCGACGGGGTCCTCCGTTCACATGCAAGACTCCGGAACGGGACCCTCGATGATGCCGTGCTGTATTCGGCGCTGGAGCATGAGTGGCCCGTGATCCGGTCGGTCCTCGGGAACCGTGTCGAACGCCACGTCTCCCTGAATTGAGAATGCCGGGCCGGTGTCCCGCCGCCACCGTCAGGCGCGTAACTTGTTCTGCGGAACCTTTATTCTCAGCCGACACGCAGCAGGAGACGTGAGCGCCGTGACAGCAACCACAACCCACCTGGGATCCGGGCTCAAGGTCCGGCACCTAACCATGATGGGCCTCGGCTCGACCATCGGGGCGGGACTGTTCCTCGGAACCGGCGTCGGGATCAGGGCTGCCGGGCCGGCCGTGCTGCTGGCCTACATCGCCGCTGGGGCGATCGCCGTGATGGTGATGCGGATGCTCGGCGAGATGGGGTCGGTGGTGCCTGCCTCCGGTTCGTTCTCCGAGTATGCGGAGCTCGGTATCGGCCGGTGGGCGGGATTCACCCAGGGCTGGATCTACTGGCTCGCCACCGTCGCGGTCCTCGGCGCCGAGATGACCGGGGCCGCGGCGATCATCGGTTCCTGGTTGTCGATCCCGCAGTGGGTCCCGGCGCTCGTGTTCGTCGTCTTCTTCGGGGTGGTCAATCTCCTGCGTGTCCGGGCCTTCGGTGAGTTCGAGTTCTGGTTCGCACTGATCAAGGTGCTCGCGCTCGCCGGATTCCTAGTCATCGGGTTCCTTCTCATCTTCGGCCTGCTCCCGGGGCACCCGTACATCGGGTCGTCGGTGTTCACGGCGGACGGGTTCATGCCGAACGGTCTGGGCGGAGTCGCCGCGGGCATGCTCGCCGTGGCCTTCGCCTTCGGTGGCATCGAGGTGGTCGCCATCGCTGCCGCCGAATCCGAGGATCCCGGCAGATCACTGGTCAACGCGGTGCGCACGACGATCACGAGGATCAGCGTGTTCTACCTGGGCAGTGTCCTGGTGATCACCTTCCTCCTGCCCTACTCCACCCTCGGGGCGGCCAACACCGCGGCGGACAGCCCATTCGCCCTCGTTCTGGGGCTCGCCGGAATACCCGGGGTCGTGGGACTGATGGAGACGCTGATCGTGCTCGCACTGCTCTCCGCGTTCAACGCCCAACTGTTCGCCTCCTCCCGGATGATGTTCTCGCTGGCCCAGCGCGGCGACGCTCCGGCGATATTCTCCCGGGTGAATGCCAGAAAGGTCCCTGTCCCGGCCATCATCCTGTCGATCATCCTCGCCACCGTGATGGTAGTGCTGAATTTCGCGGACACGGGTTGGCTGCTCGGGTTCATGCTCAACGCGGCAGGAGGTTCCCTGCTCATCGTCTGGGGATTCATCACCGTTTCCGAGCTGAAACTCCGGCGCCGACTGGAGCGGGTGTCAGAGCTGCCGATCCGGATGTGGGCCTGGCCCGTGTGCACGTGGGCGACCCTCGCCGTACTCGTCGCCCTCGGGCTGCTGATGCTCGCGGACGCGGGTGCACGCATCCAGCTAATGTCCGGTGCCGGCATGTTCCTCCTGCTGTTCATCGCGGCCCTGGCCAACTCGCGGATTCGTGGTGTCAGTCCGTGGCAGAAGGCGCTCCTGCCCGGTGAGGACCGGGTTCTGCGGTAGTCACGCGCCGTCCTCGCTCTCCGGTGCGCGGGCACCGTCCGTCCCCTCCCGGCACGGGAGGGGACGGATTTTTCAGTTTTCAGTCCCCACAGCTCCCTTTCCGTCCGGCCATACAGGAAATAATCCTTGACCCGAGGGTAATTATTTTTTACATTATGACCATGGATCCGGATACGACAGAGAACCTGGTGCGTAAGCTCCGCCGATGGGCGGAGCTGTCCCAGGCCGATCTCGCGGAGCGGGTAGGCGTCACCAGGCAGACGATCGCGAACATCGAGAAGGGAAACTACTCCCCGTCCGTCCACCTGGCGCTGGCGATCTGCCGCGAACTCGGAGCCACCGTCGAGCAGGTCTTCGGCGCCGAACAGAACACGACAGCCCCCGGCATCACCCACGAAAGGAACCGATGATGACCATCACCCGACACCTGGACACCGCGATCCGCTGGTCGGAGAACCAGTTCGAGGACGAATTCCAGATCAGGACGTTCCACCGCTCGCAGACACTGGGACGGATACTCTGCGGTCAGCTGTCACTGCTCACCGCAATGATCCTCGCCTGGGTCCTTCCGGACGGACGGGCACTGCTGTCCTTTCTCGCCGTGCTCCCATTCGCCGGTTCCGAGCTGATCGCCAACGCATGGTTGACCCGCCGGGTACCCCGCCCCGCACCGCCGCGGCCACCGGCACCGGTGATCGCACTGACGGGTGTCCTCACCGTGTCATGGCTGGCCGGAATCTGGCGGAACGGTCCGACCTCGGGAGCGGACTGGCTCCTCGGACTGATCGTCGGTGCCTGCGCCGGACTCATCACCTTGATCGTGGCGGGCCCCAGACTGATCCGTCGTGCCCGGCGCCGGGACATCCGGCGCATCGACGCACGACTGGGGGCCGACTGATCAGGCCCTCGGGACGGTGGGCTCCCGGACGGCCACGACACGGCTCGAGCGGAACGTCCAGAACTTGTTCATGACGAAGTTCACCGGCATCGCCACCATGATCGAGATCAGCGTCGCCCAGTAGAAACGGGTCCGGATCCCGGAGGAATCGTCGAAGATGTGCGCGGGCAGCGCGAACGGTGATTCCGGATTCATCAGGGCCGTCACCACAACCAGGCTCACCACGAGCGCGGCCAGGCCAGTGAGCAGGAACGGCACGAACTCCCGAAACCAGCTTAGGTGCGTGGACGAGCGAAACGTCCAGGATCTGTTGAGCTGGAAGTTCCACACATTCGCAACGAGGAAGGCGATCGTCAGGAACACGTGGTACCAGCGGATGTTGTAGTCGGAGCCGAGCAGATTCAGGAAGGGGTCGTGTTCCGTGATCCCGTGCCACCACCAGGCGATCTTCTTGCTCGCGGCGACGGCGATGAGATTGACGACGACACCCGAACCACCGACAAGCCCGAACTTGATGAACTGCCGGAGACTGTTGGCGTAGCGGCCGGTGGTTGACGTCATGGTACGAGCGGGTGTCCTTATCGATCCAGTACAGCGGAAGCACGGTGGCCGCCCATCGGCACGGCCCGGGGCACCCCACATAGCAGGTACCCACCAAGTAGAGCATTCTACTTCGTGCCGTCCCCGATTCAGCATTCAAAGGGCGGATATTCGTCCCCTAGTGGCGATCATCACCTTCGACACCATTCACGGCAGGTGGGTACTCCGCCAGCCCCGGAACCGTCCGTCAACCGGATCGACCAGCTGCAACCGGGTGGCGACGAGACCGAGGGGAGTCGAGAAGTCAGCGAGATCCAGACCAGTGTCCACTGGGTAGGTGTCATCGCCGACGATCGGGCACCCGAGGTGTGCGAGCAGGGCGCGGAGCTGGTGCGTGTGCCCAGTGACGGGCTGCAGCTCGACCAGTCTGTCGCCCGTCCGGCGGATCCGGGTGCGCGTCGGGACGCCGCCAACCGCGACCTGAACCACCCGTTCACCGCTGATCTTGCGCATCGGCAGATCGATGGTCGTCCACTCCTCCCCCACCAGAGGCTCCCCCACCACCCGGGCCAGATAGGTTTTGGTTACCTCACGGCGCTGAAATAACGACTGATAAGCGGCCCGGGTTTCCGGATCCGCGGAGCAGAGCAGGGCACCCGCCGTCAGCCGGTCCAGGCGGTGCAGGGGAACGATGTCAGGGTTGTCCAGTTCCACCCTCAGCCGTGTCTGGACGGTCTCCCGGACGATCCGCCCGTTCGTCGTTGCAGGCAGGAAGTGCGGCTTGTCCACGACCACGTACCGGCCCGTGATCTCGAGTACCACGTGGGCGAAGGGAATCGGCGGTTCCACCGGAACATCGGGGGTGAACCACGCGGGAGTCGGACGTTCGAGGACCGTACCCGCAGGTATCGCCTCACCGAACCGGAAGGGTGAATCACCCGCGTCACCGGCCACATAGCAAGGGCCAGCCGGCACCACCCCTCGGAGAACGACCCGGCGCGGGGAGATGCCGTCGATGACCGGGAGAGGACGGCGGCTCACGCCAGCCGCGCCACCGCGGCGTCAATGCGTTCGTCCGTTCCCGTCAGCGCCATGCGGACGTGGCGGGCCCCCTTGGGGCCGTAGAAGTCCCCCGGGGCGACGAGGATCCCGCGTTCGGCGAACCAGTCGAGGGTGGCCCGGCAGTCCTCGCCCCGCGTGGCCCACAGGTAGAGGCCGGCCCCCGAGTAGTCCACGGTGAAGCCTGCACCCGTCAGGGCGGCGAGCAGCTTGTCCCGGCGTGCCCGGTACCGTTCCTTCTGAGCGGTTTCCTGGGCGTCATCGTCGAGAGCTGCGACCATGGCCGCCTGGATCGGGCCCGGCATCATGAGACCACAGTGCTTACGAACCTCCAGCAACTGACCGATCAACTCCGGATCACCGGCAAGTACCCCGGCACGGTAGCTGGCCATGTTTGAGGACTTGGACAGTGAATGGATCGCGATGAGACCGGTATGATCTCCGCCGCAGACACCTTCATCCAGGATGGACAGGGGCGGGTTCTCCTCCTCCCAGCCCAGGCCGATGTAGCACTCGTCGCTGCACAGGATCACGCCGCGATCCTGCGCCCAGCCGACGACCTTCCGCAGGTGCTCGATGCCGAGTACCTTGCCGGTGGGATTCGACGGCGAGTTGATGAACATCATCGTCGGAGTGGCGGGACCGATCTGCGTCAGGGAGTCCGCCCGCTGTGGACGGGCACCGGACATGAGCGCCGAGACCTCGTAGGTGGGATAGGCGACCTCGGGGATGATGACCGTGTGCCCAGCACCCACCCCCAGCAGCATCGGCAGCAGCGCGATAGCCTCCTTGGTGCCGATGACCGGCAGGACGCTCTCCGGTGTCAGTCCCGTCATGTTGTAGCGGCGGGACAGTGACTCGACCAGCGCCCGGTTCAGCTCCGGGGTACCAGTCGTCTGCGGATAGCCCGGTTCAGCGGCCGCATCCGCCAACGCGACGCGGATCGGTTCCGCGACGTCATCCACAGGGGTGCCCACGGAGAGATTGACGATACCATCGGGGTGCTGCGCCGCCTTGTTCTTCACGTCGGAGATAGTGTCCCAAGGGAAATCGGGGAGGGCGTTTCCGGGAGGAGTGCGGGTGAGAGATGCCATACCACCGTTTATACCTGTCCACTGACGGACGACAGCCCGGCGGGTCACGGTGGATCGCGCCGGGCTGTCGTCCGTCTGGTCTCAGGCCTGCGGGGGAAGCTTGTCGACCAGCGGCGGGTCGAAGTCCTGCTGGCCGAGGCGAGCGGCCCCACCGGGCGAACCGAGATCGTCGAAGAACGCGGCGTTGGCGTCGGTGTAGTCGATCCACTCGTCCGGGACATCATCCTCGTAGAAGATCGCCTCAGTCGGGCACACGGGTTCGCAGGCACCACAGTCGACGCACTCGTCGGGGTGGATGTACAGCGAGCGCTTTCCCTCGTAGATGCAGTCGACAGGGCATTCTTCGACGCATGCCTTGTCCATGACGTCGACGCAGGGCTGCGCAATTACGTAGGTCATCGTGGTTCGGTTGCTCCAGGTGGAAACGGTTCGGGTGGTCGGACGACAGGGGCTGGTCCATCGCCGGACCCCATTGTGTCACTTCCCCCGTATCAACGGCCAACCGCCACCGGCCGCCCCCGCCACGAGAAGCAGCACCCCGCGCAGTGTCTGGGCGACGATGACGTCCCCAGTCACCTCGGGCCAGATGAGCAGAGCGAGGTATCCAACCAGCCAGACACCCAGTGGAATCCCCGCGACGAGGCGGTTCTCCGTCCAGAGGAGGGCCGTCCGGGAGAGGACGAGAGTGAATCCGAAGGCGATCAGGATGGTGAATGGAAAAGCAACGGTCTGCCCCGTCGGTAGGGTGATCCGGGCACCGACGTACACCACCTCGAGAAGGACGGAAAGCAGAGCGCCGACCGAGAGCCAGGCGAGCCCGCCGGCTTTCTCCCCCACCGTGTGCTCACGGTAGGTGTACCGCTCCAATGGGACGTCGACAGTCACGGGAACTCCAACCCCGCCACCGGATCATCCGACGTGATCCCCGCGGGGGTGCTTCCCCATCCGATCCGGTAGCACTCGCTTCGCAGCAGCGGCTGTGCGATGAGGTTGCTCAGGGCGAATACGTGAGGAGCTGCCACGGGATCTCCGATGGTGGCGAACGCGGCTGACCGATTGACCCGGTTGACGGAACCGTCCGCGAACCAGATCTGCGTGGCATGCGCCGCCATAGCGTTCTTTTTCGCCGCGAGGCATCCGGAATCGAGCTCAATGCGCAGGTCATAGGCGTCGACCGAGGCAAGTTCACCCTCCGCAGCTCGGCGCCACCCCTCCGGAATCCGCGTGATGGCGTCGAGTCCCACCTGCTGCTCAGCGCGGTCGGTGACCGCCCAGAGGATCCGCTGCGGAACCCGACCCGCAGGTTCGCCGCACGTCATCTCCTCGACCGCCGCGTGGGTGATCTCGTGGGCCCGCACGTGGTCGGGGTGCCCGTACCCGCCATCCGGCCCATAGGTGACGACCAGCTGGGGGCGAAGGCTCCGGAAAATGTCCACGAGTTGGTGGACAGCCCGGTCTCCGGAGTTGACGAATGCCCGTGGATGCCCGTTGGCGGGATCCCCCGCCATACCTGAGTCGCGCCAGCACCCGGCCCCACCGAGATGAACGCCTGATGCCCCCAAGTGAGCCAGTGACTCATCAAGTTCCGCGATCCGGAAACCACCGAGTTGGTCCGCCGCATCCGCGACGAGACCCTGGTACGAATCCCCGATGACCTCGCCCTGTTCACCGAGAGTGCAGGTGACGACGGTAACGTCGGCACCACGGCGAGCGAGATGGGCGAGTAGCCCGCCTGTCCAAATCGCCTCGTCATCCGGGTGCGCGTGAACCGCACACACCGTCAGCCCCTTGAGGTCGTGGTTGCGCATCTATCTCTGCTCCTCCTCGGCGGTCCACCCGGCGGCCGTCGACAACAGGCCGGTTGTCGTACCCGGATGCGCCGACCATTCTTCGATGTCCGCGTCCGGCACCACGATACCGGGTCCCAGCACGATGATGCGGGTCTCTGCGAGCAACGGAACCGTGAGCATTTCGCTCTGCTCGACGGCACGGAGCTCCGGCAGCACCTCATCGAGGGTCTTCTCACCGGAGAGCACAGACATCAGCGTCCCGTCCAATTTCCTGGCACAGATGCCCGAGAGGTTCCCGGACCGGATCACCGGTCTTTTCCGGGAACTGGAGGACACCGAGGAGACGTCAGTGGCGCGGTCGGCAGTGTCCGCCGTTACGTCCGATGGATCGACCGCGATGGGGCACAGGAACCTGTCCGCCACCGCGACCGGGTCGATGGTGCTCCGGCGCCGACCGACGACGGCGTCAGCATCCCCGGACGGCAGGAGTTCTCCGGCGATCTCGGTGAATGGGGCGAGCACGACCTCGGCGGTGATGTTCTTCCTGGAGAGGAGGTCGACGATGGTGTTCGCCGCGGCGGTCGCGGTCCGGTCCGACGGATCCGCGGCGATCCGGAGGGGCCGGTTGCGGATCGCAGACTCGAGGGTGGGGCCGGCCGGTCCGGCGGAACCACCGGAGGACGCCGCATCCGCCTGCGCGGAGATGTTCGTCTCTTTTTCCGGCGTCGACGTTCCTTGACCGAAGGCATCAGAGAAAGCTGTCCCGTCCCCGGTTCCCGGCACCCCGCCCGGGATGTTGAGGTCGGTGGACCGTCCGGTGGCAAGGCGCGCGACCACCTCCCGGTCAATGAGCGCCGCGAATTCCCTGCGGAGTGCCGCGGTGGAGAGGATCGGGGAGGTCACCGACATGGTCAGCTCGAGTCTGGCCTCCCGCTCGCGAACCGACACTCGGGTGTCCGGCAAGAGACTGAAGGCTTCGAACGTCGTTTCCGCCGGGGTCAGGTCGAAGTAGCCGACCTGACCGGAGCGCAACATCTGCACACCCTGCTGGACAGACCGGATCTCGCGGAACACCAGCGTTTCGGTTCTCGCCGGGTCCGATCCCCAGAAGCGGTCGTTGCGGACGAGGACCACGACCCCGCGTTGCCGGTCCACCTGATCCACGGTGTAGCGCCCACCAGCGGCCGGGATGGACTCGTTCAGGCCCGTCGTGAATCCGTCGGTGGTGTCCCGCAGCAGGTGGCTGGGGAGGAGATGATCGAACAATCCGGTGACATCGGCGACACGTCGCCGGAAGTCCACGTCGATCGTGCGGCCCCCGCCAGACGTCCGGATGGCACTGATCTGCTCATACCCGGCGGCTCCGATCACCCCCGGGGTGGAGACCATTGAGTCCCGGAGGTAGCTGAAGTCAGCACCGGTGATCGGGGTACCGTCGGACCACTGCGCCGATGGATGCAGCTCGTAGCGCACGGTCTGTGCGACGCCCGGCGACGGCGGCTCAATGAACTCCACCGACTCGACAAGATCGGTGTTGAGTTCGCCGTTGACGTACGCCCCCGGGAGGACCAGGTCGGCGAGAGCCTGGACGAAGGCCGAATCCTGGGCGATGAGGTGCGGGTTGAACCCCCCATCGAGCGGATCAATGCCGATGGTGATCTCCTGTGCCAGCGAAACCGGCCCCGGGGCGACGCCGGTAGCGGTGTCCTCGTCAGGGAACGGGTGCGGTCCGACGGACGAGCTCCCAGCAGCGGGCGCAACGGGAAGTGGGGTGGGGTCACCGGATGAACACGCGGTGAGGATCATGGCCAGCACCGAGGAGGCCACGACGGCCGTTACTCGGAGAGACCCGAACCGGGAGGTGGCGGAATCACCGGTTCCGGCGCGGAAAGCTCCGGTCGCGGGGATCCAACTAGAGAGAACAGACACACGTCCATCGTAGTCGGTGGAGATGCCCGCAGGGCCCCGCTCATGGTGGCACCCCGTTCCGCGGCGTGGTGCTGGGCCGGGGAACGGGGTGCCGGGATGTCCCCCAAGGGGTGAGGGTCAGCCCTGGTTGCGCTGCTTGTCGCGGGAGCGGGCGCGACCGCGCTCGGTGGCGTTGAGGATCGCCTTTCGCACCCTGATGACCTCCGGGGTGACCTCGACGCACTCGTCCTGTCCACAGAACTCCATAGCCTCGTCGAGCGTGAGATTGCGGGCCTTGGCGAGCGTGACCGTGGCGTCAGCGTTCGCCGAACGCATGTTGGTCAGCTTCTTCTCACGGGTGATGTTGATGTCCATGTCCTCGTCGCGATTGTTCGCGCCGACGACCATACCCTCGTACGCCTGGGTTCCGGGCTCCACGAAGAAGGATCCGCGGTCCGACAGTTGCTGGAGGGCGTAGGCGGTGATCTGACCGGTACGGTCGGCGACCAGGGAACCGGAGGCACGGCCCTTGATCTCGCCGGCCCAGGGCTTGTAGCCCTCGGAGTAGTGGTTCGCGATACCGGTGCCGCGGGTCTCGGTCATGAACGTGGTGCGGAAACCGATCAGACCGCGGGCCGGGACGGAGAACTCCATGCGGACCCAGTCGGTACCGGTGTTGTCCATCGACAGCATCTGTCCCTTGCGGGCCGCGAGCAGCTGGGTGATAGCCCCCTGGAACTCCGCGGGAACGTCGATGACGATGTGCTCGAAGGGTTCATGCAGCTTGCCGTCGATGGTGCGGGTGACCACCTGGGGCTTTCCGACGGTCAGCTCGAAGCCCTCGCGGCGCATGGTCTCGACGAGGATGGACAGCGCCATCTCACCACGCCCCTGGACCTCCCAGGCGTCGGGCCGCTCGGTCGGGAGGACCTTGATGGAGACGTTGCCGATGAGCTCCTGGTCGAGGCGCGCCTTGACGACACGGGCGGTGAGCTTGTCGCCACCACCGCGTCCGGCCATTGGGGAGGTATTGACACCGATGGTCATCGCGATGGCGGGCTCGTCGACGGTGATCCGCGGTAGGGCGACCGGGTTCTCCAGATCAGCGAGGGTGTCGCCGATCATGATTTCCTCGATACCGGAGATCGCCGCGATATCGCCGGCGATGACCTCGTCGGTGGGGACACGGTTGACGCCGACGGTGCGGAGCAGTTCGGCGATCTTCGCCGTCTTGGTGTGCTGGTTGCCCTCGGAGTCGTAGTGGATCCAGGCGACCTGCTGGCCTTTCTTCAGACTGCCGGCGTGGACGCGTACGAGACCGATGCGGCCGAGGAACGAGCTGGAGTCAAGGTTGGTGACGTGGGCCTGCAGCGGACCGTTCAGGTCCGCGCTGGGCTCCGGGAGAACGTTGTAGAGAACGTCGAAGAGATCCTGCAGGTTCTCGGTGTCAGGCGCGTTGCCGTTGCCGGGGTTCTCGGTCGACGCCTTGCCTTCACGACCCGATGCGTAGAGCACCGGGAGGTCGAGCAAACTCTCCGCGGCCTCGGCGGCTTCCGGATCCTCAATGGTGGAAGCCAGCTCGAGAAGCAGATCCTGGCTCTCGTCGACGACTTCATCAATGCGGGCATCGGGGCGGTCCGTCTTATTCACGACGATGATGACCGGCATCTTCGCGGCGAGTGCCTTACCCAGCACGAAGCGGGTCTGGGGCAGCGGACCCTCGGAGGCGTCGACGAGCAGAACGACCCCGTCGACCATGGACAGCGCGCGCTCGACCTCGCCACCAAAGTCGGCGTGACCGGGAGTGTCGATGACGTTGATGACGAGATCGGCACCGTCCTTGCCGACCCCCTTACGTCGGATGGCTGTGTTCTTAGCCAGGATGGTGATGCCCTTTTCCTTTTCCAGGTCCCCGGAGTCCATCACGCGGTCGACGGGTTCGGCACGCTCCTCGAAGGCGCCGGACTGACGCAGCATGGCGTCGACGAGGGTGGTCTTTCCGTGATCGACGTGCGCGACGATCGCGACGTTACGGAACTCTGTGGTACTCACTGGTGGTTTCTCTCCTGGCGGAATGCGAACGGAGGGACTGAAGCGCCCTCCGCTGTGTTAATCGGTGGTTCAGCGTACCCGCATCGGTGCCGGAACCACACTTTTCGGCTTTTCGGCGTGTGTTCGGCACATCGTGCCGAACGACGCACACCACGATTGTGTAACGAATCGTTATCTTTCCGCGACACAGGGGGTGACAGCGACGGTGGTTGCCGCATCTTCCCCGCGCCCCCAGCGGCACGGGACACCGCACATCCATCTCAACCCCACCGGCATCACTGGTGCAAAACTAAATAAAAGGGGCTAAAGTTGCGGATGTTGCTCTTGTGAATGATGTGTTCGTGGGTTGATCCCTGTCTCCGGCACCGTAATATTCACCCGTCAGATTCATCCCGTCCCCTTTCTCACGACCCCACAGACAGATGGAGCCCGTCCCCGTGCCCGACACTTCCCGTCGCATCACCCGCCGAATCGCCGCCGCCACCACGGCGCTTCTCGTCTCCACGGCGACTCTCGGTACCGCACCAGCGACCGCAGCCCCTGTAGGTTCAACCCCCTTCGGCTCCAGCATCCCCGGCCTCCCCCAGCTCCCCCCGCCGCCGCTGGACCACCTCGGCCGCCCGGCCCCGCACATCCTCCAGCAACTCCGGGACCTCGCGGAACAGGAATTCATCCCCGAGAACATCCGCGGCATGCTCCTCGCTGCGGTCGGTTTCTTCGAGGGCAGCGGCGAACCGGGAGCCCCGATCCCCGAGGACGCTCCGGTCTTCGCCCAGTTCGGCTGGCCCACGGTCGCGGAAAACTGTATCGGCGGACAGAGCAGGGCGACCGGCACGGCGATCGCGGTGCCCGGCCCCGCCGACCTGCCGTTACCTGGTGTCCCCGCAGGACACGCGACCTTCGTATTCACCGCGCTCGGCACCGAGCGCGTCGCGGAGAACCAGCAGACCTCCATGCAGGTCCGGTGGATCAACATCAACACCCTACGCACCGGGGTGACCCCCCTCGCCTACACCGGAATCAACCCGGACGGTCCCGCCACGGTCGCCGGAACCGCCGACACCGGCCCCGGGACGATCGTCGCGCTCCTCGACGGTGGTGTGACCACCACCGGAGACGGCGGCGACTCCACCTGCCGGTTCCTCCCGACAACCGGAATCTTCGACGTGAGGTAACCCGACATGACCGACCTGCACCCCGTGAAGCACGAGAGCTTCAACATCGACGGCGGAACGAACACCGACCCCAAGGGATTCATCCGCAAGGTCGACACCTACCGTACGACGGACTTCGGCCTCTACATGGCCCGGGGCGCCAATCATCCGAGGTTCGGTTACCTGGAGACCTGGCTCCTCCCGGAACTGGACCTGCGGGTCAACATCTTCCACTTCCGCGAAGGCGTCGACGTCCACCAGGACTTCTACGTTGATGTCGCGGAGATCACCGCCGGGGCGGACGGGGTGTGGCGCACGCGCGACCTCTACGTCGACCTGGTCTCCGTCACCGGAGAACCCGTCGACGTCATGGACATCGACGAGCTCGCCGCCGCCACCTCGGCCGGCCTGATCTCCGCGGAGGACGCCGAAAGCGCCATCGACACCACACTTCTCGCGGTCGAGGGGATCACCCGCAACGACGACGACCTCATGGCCTGGCTCCGGAAGAAGGGGATCGAGCTCGACTGGGCCGATCCCGCGACGATCACACTCACCCCCGCGGAATAGACCTCCGCAGGTGGAACCCGCCTGATCCCCCGCGGATTTCCCGCCCCGGTACCGGCTGACTAAACTGACCTCCCGCCCTGTCGGCCGGACCCCCGGACCGGCACCCCCCGCGCACGCGCCCCAGAACCCGATCGGGACAGTGGGACGTCGGCATGCGCTGACACGGCCAAGGAGTCCGCAATGTCCGACGAACACGATCCGACACAGAACGCCCCCATCGACTGCCGGGAAGACGACGTCACCGACACCGACGGACTGTCGGAGGCGATGATCAAGCAGATCAACGAGGGTACGGAGCGCCTGGCCCGTCCGCCGGCGGCGCTGCTCGTCACCGGCATCATGGGCTCGCTGGAGGTCGGTGTCGGGCTGCTCTCCGAGTACATCGTCACCGCCTCCACCGGCAGCGAGATGCTCGGGTCCCTCGCGTTCGCGATCGGTCTCGTCATCATCCTCCTCGCACACTCCGAGCTATTCACCGAGGGGTTCCTCGTCCCCGTCTCCTCCGTCGTAGCCGGAAAGATGCCTCTCCACCGTCTGATCAGGTTCTGGGCGATCACCTTCGCCGGGAACATCATCGGTGCGGCGGTCATCATGGCGCTCCTCGTCGTCGCCTACCCCGATATGCATCCGCACCTCATCGAGGAGGCCCGGCACTACGCCCTCATGCCCATCGACCCGCAGCACGTCATCCTCGCCGCACTCGGCGGAATGTTCCTGACCCTGGTCACCCGGATGCACCAATTCACCGACGAGGTCGTACCGATGATCATCGCCAGCACCATCGGCGGATTCCTGCTATCGGCCACCGGCATCATCCACTCAATCCTCGACACCCTGTTCATCTTCGGTGGACTGTTCACCGGGGACTCGGGACTGGTGTTCACCGACTGGCTCTCCTTCGTCTGGTGGGTCGCCCTGGCCAACCTGATCGGCGGACTGGGCCTCGTCTCGGCCCTGCGCTTCGTCCAGGCGGGCAGTGTCGTCCGGGAGCAGAAGAACGGGTCCTCCGCCGCCGCCCGGGGACACACCCCGGAGCCCGCACAACGGTAGAGTGTCACGGAAAGGGCCCGGAAAACACCGGCCACTCCAGCAACACCCGTTCACGCCCCTACCGCATAGGAATCCACAGACCATGGCCCACCGCATCCGCCGCGCACTCGCATCGACCGCTGCAGGCGTCACGCTGCTGTCTCCACTGGCAGTGGCCACACCCGCCGGCGCGATCATCGGAGCACACAACGCACACCCCGCACGCGCAGCGTCGGCCGTCCGGCTCGCACTCGGGGACATGAGCTGCACCGGCACACTGATCGCCCCGGAGTGGGTCCTCACCGCGAAACACTGCGTCGGGCAGGGCGACACCTCGGAGATCTCCGTCGGCCCGACCTACCGCGCCGAACACCACTTCGCCCGCGAGGTCATCATCCACCCGACGGTCGACCTCACCCTCGTCAAACTGGATCGGCCGTCGGCGGCTCCGGTCGCGCCGCTCTCCGGGCACCACATGCAGCCCGGTGACATCGGACAGGCCGTCGGTTGGGGCGGCATCCACAGCAGCATCGCACCCCCGGTCCAGGAATCCTCAGTCACGGTCCAGCGGCGGGTTACCAACGTTCCCAGCCCCGACCGCTCCGCGACGATGGTCGAGACCTGGGTTGACGGCGGGCGCATCCAGAGGGGCGACTCGGGTGGCCCCGTGTTCATGGACGGCGCGGTTACCGGTGTGATCGCCATGTCGAACGCCGGGGCCGAGCACACGGTCGACGGCACGGTCGCCTGGTATGTCCCGGTCGCGGAGAATCTCGACTGGATCAGCCGGCATTCCGGCGTACCCCGACCCGCGGTCTCCGGGGCCCCTGCCCCGCTCGTCGACGCCACCGCGTACCCGACCATCGCGCCGGTCCGTCCCGCTCCCCTGCCGCTCGGGAGCAGCATGCTGCAGCTTCCGCCCGAACTGTCCTTCCTGACCGGGCAGCACCTCCTGCAGGGGCTGCCCCCGGTCGGTTCCTCCTAGAACGACACCTCGACCGTCCGGTAGCACCCCGGCCAGACAAAGGCCCGGCCCCCTATTCTCATCGTGGGGACGGGCCTTTAGTGCGGAACGAACTCGTCTAGATGGTCGCCCCGAGTTCGATCCCAAGACCGGGCACTGAATCGATGAGATCCCGCGTGTACGCTTCCTTCGCGCCGGCGAAGATTTCGTCGGCGGTATCCGCCTCGACGACCCGCCCCTGCTTCATCACGACGATGTCGCCTGCCGTCTGCCGCGGGGCAGCGGGTTCACGGATGATGAGAGCTTCACCCCATCGCCCCGACCCCGACAGACAACACGAGCAGAGCATGTGGAAAAACGCCGGACCTGAAGGCTAATTCGAGCCGCCACCGTATCTCGTAGGATAACAGGCCGAATACTGCCGAATACTGTAGCGACACCTCAGAATCATCAACCCATGACAATCCGGGCCAGAGCCGTTTACATCAGGCGTCATACCTCCCAATCACTCGACGTGCAAGCGCAACAGCCAAGGGTAATGGGAAAAGAGTGTAGACAAGAATTTTGAGGTAGGGCTCTGTTTCTTCGAGGCCCAGGACATGAGCCAGCCCGCTATCGCCTAATACCATTTCGGCGAAGCTCCAAACAATGATTTGGGTTGCCAGCCAAATCATCAACACGACCAGGAGGAATTTAAGTGATTTCATTTCCAGAGTACACTTTCTTCGTCTCGGAACGGTCTTGATTTGATAAGAACCGCCTTTTCCATTGGCAGCAAGTTACATCGTTGATCGGCCGTAGATTGTCTAGTGCGATTCTGAGAGACCACAGAGCAACCGTAGGTCCTGCTGTCGAACAAAGAAGCTCAGTAATTTTTATAACCATAGTATGACATGGTCAACCGGCCTATGCACATTGGTGCATGCGCACGACATGACATGTGCGTGGACAGAGCTAACCGAAACCACTAAGGTTACTGGGACTGCGATAATCACCTCTTCCAAGACATAAGTATGCAGCAACGTCCACACAGCAGCAGACCCAAGACACTACAATTGCCGATACTTCCGCGACGCCTACTGGCTGGCCGTGACTGGCGCCCATCTCGATAATCTCTAGGAGTCGAGTTTGTTTCAACCTATCCAGTTTCTTTTAGGCACAACATGGTTTGTGATACTTCCAACAGTGATCGGAATAGCAATCATTTCCAGGGAGATGAAAAAACGGGAGAAAAGAAGTGAATTACGGAGCATTATAGGCCCAGCATTCACGTCCTACCTCCTTGGAATTATCACTGCCGCACTATGGCTTTCATGGAATGATTATCACTCCATCAGCGACACATTCCAAACACGACCCCCGGCCGAAGTGTCTATTTGGCAAGTTATAGCTTGTGGGATAACGCTTGCAATCTGTTCAGCATCACTTTCCAAATATAGGGCATCAAGAAAAGGCGAAGCAATCCTTTTCTCTCTCCTACTGGCATCGGGCCTATCCACGGTAATGTCATTCGGGGTTTCTTTTGGAGTTGGTGCCCAAGAGGGAGTCGGTGTTATCTTCAGCTTCATGGGAGCGTTCCTTGTATCCGCGGTATTTGGACTAATTGCGCAGGCAACCGTAAAGTCTGATTCCCCCAAGTGATCTCCAACAGACACAATTTGAGCTCAACACATACTCCATAGAAAAGTCGATAGATACCGAAAGGACTTTTATCGGCGGTTACCCTGCCGCCCGCACACCATCGGCGCATACTTCCCGGCCTTGTCGACCCGATCAGACACGCGGGCCGCATCCATGACCGGCCCCTGGGCGGAGCGCCCGGTGGAGAATTATTCCAGTTCACACCGTGATCATGCACTCAACGTCGCAGTGGAATGTGTCCCGTATGATCGACGGCTGCTTCGTTCCGTCCGGGGTGATCCGCTCGACTACCCGACGCTGCCCGTTGCGCACCACATCGCCCACACCCGTAGTCAGCGACCGGTCATCACGGCAGGTCCGAGGCGCATCCCCTACAAACGCCCGGTCATCTCGACGCGCTCGTCCACCACCTTCTGCACCGCACGAGTCAGAGCTCCGGTTCGAGGCCACCAGGGATTTCTTATCCTCGGAGGTACCTCGCCTCCAGTCGTGGAGGGCGTGGTTCATCACGATGGTAACCGAGCCTGTGGCCTGGGCGGTCTTCAAGGTGCGCACCATCTCCGGGGGATACCACGCCTGCCTCGTCCACGACCACGACAGTATCGGCGTTCGAGCCCAACATCTGCTACTACAGCCCCCTCCGGTTCCGCATCAGTCGTGCGGTCCAGAACTCCGGCGATCATCTGCGCCGATACGACTACCCCTCCCCTTCCATCACGTCAGCCGCTTTGCCCATCAGAACCAGCAACGGTTTTCCCGGGGTTCTCCCACGCACTCCGAGTCGTCTCGAGCGAGGATGTTCCGCCGGCGCAGGCTGGGGCAACGACAAAGCAGGCCCTCGAAGTCGGAGGGGCTGCTCATCGAATACAGTGAGCGAACCAGCCGGCGGCGACATGCTCGGATCCCTCGCTCTCGCCATCATCCTGCTCACCTACTCCGAGTTGTTCACGGTATACAGCCGGTCGGATCCTCCCGATACCCGGAACCGACTCACCGACCGGAAAAGGCCCGACCCCCGATTCTCATCGTGGGTCCGGGCCTTTCGTGCGGAACGAACTCGTCTAGATGGTCGCCCCGAGTTCGATCCCGAGACCGGGCACCGAGTCGATGAGATCCCGGGTGTAGGCCTCCTTCGCGCCTGCGAAGATTTCGTCGGCGGTGCCGGACTCGACGATCTGTCCCTGCTTCATGACGACGATCTCGTCGGCGGTCTGCCGGACGACCGCGAGATCGTGGGTGATGAACAGGTAGCTCAGATCGAGTTCATCCTGGAGGTCCGCCATCAGCTGGAGGATCTGGTTCTGCACCAGGACGTCCAGCGCGGAGACGGCCTCGTCGAGGACGATCACCTCCGGATTCAAGGCCAGCGCGCGGGCCACGGCGATGCGCTGCCGCTGACCACCGGAAAGCTCATTGGTATAGCGGCGCATCGTGGACCGGGGCATGGCCACCATGTCAAGCAATTCGGCGACGCGGTTCTCCCGTTCCTTCCGGTTGCCGACCTTGTGCACCTTGAGCGGTTCCTCGATGCACCGGTAGATGGAGTACATCGGGTCCAGTGATCCGTACGGGTTCTGGAAAACGACCTGCAGCTTGCGGCGCATCTCGAACAGTTCCCGGCGGCCCAGCGTCGACAGGTCGGTGCCCTTGTAGTAGACCTTCCCGGACGTCGGGTCCAGCAGGTTAAGCACCATGTTCGCGACGGTGGATTTACCGGAACCGGACTCCCCCACGAGTGCGAGTGTCGTACCCTTGCGGAGCCCGAAGCTGACGTCATCGACAGCCTTGAACTTCTTCTTGGATCCTTTCGCACCCCGGATGTCGAAGACCTTCGTCAGGTTCTCCACCCGGATGACTTCTTCGTCGGGGATCTGGTCTGACGAGTGGCTCAGCAGCTCCGAGGTCTCCATCCCCTGTTCCTGGGCGGACCTGATCCGCGCGCTGGCCAGTGACGGGGCCGCCTTAACCAGGCGCTGCGTGTAGGGGTGCTTCGGGTCACGCAGGATGTCGAGCGAGGGCCCCGACTCGACGATGCGCCCACGGTGCATGACGACGAGGTGCTCGGCACGTTCCGCAGCGAGCCCGAGGTCGTGGGTGATGAACAACACGGCGTTGCCGAGGTCGCTCGCCAGGGTCCCGAGATGATCGAGGATCTGCTTCTGCACCGTGACGTCGAGCGCGGACGTCGGTTCATCGGCGATGAGGAGGTTCGGCCGCGCGGCGAGACCCATCGCGATGAGCGCGCGCTGGCGCATACCACCGGAGAACTCGTGCGGGTACTGCTTCGCACGGCGTTCGGCATCCGGGAGGCCCGCCTCCTCAAGAAGCTCAGCGACCCGCTTGTCCGCGCGGGAACCGGTCGCGATGTTGTTGGCCTTCAGCGACTCCTTGATCTGGGTTCCGATGCGCCACACCGGGTTCAGGTTACTCATCGGGTCCTGGGGGACAAGACCAATCTCGGATCCCCGGTAGCCCTCCATCTCCTTGGATGAGAGCTTCGAGAGGTCCTTGCCCTTGTACAGGATTTCACCGTTGGTAACCTTGCCGGTTCCGGGCAACAGCCCGATCACAGCCATGGCGGTGGTCGACTTACCCGAACCGGACTCACCCACGATGGCCACGGACTGCCCCGGGTAGATCGTGAGGTTGACGTTCCGGACCGCCTCGACGGTGCCGGTGGACGAGGTAAACGAAACGCAGAGGTCCTTCAGCTCAAGCAGCGGATCATCTCCGTGGCGGTGCCCCATGTGGCGGGTGCCGTCGGCGTCCTGGGTGGTGGGGTTCACGGGATCGCTCATCGCTTCCTCGCCTTCGGATCGAGGGCGTCACGTACGGCATCGCCCATCATGATGAAGCTCAGCACGGTCAGTGCCAGAGCCATAGCCGGGTAGAAGAGAACCATCGGCTGAGTACGCAGCGAACTCTGCGCCTTGGAGATGTCCCCACCCCAACTGACGATCGTCGTCGGTAGGCCGATGCCCAGGAATGACAGCGTGGCCTCGGCCACGATGAACACGCCCAACGCGACGGTGGAGTAGACGATGATCGGTGCCGCCGCATTTGGCAGCACGTGGCTGGTCAGAATCTTCGCCGGTGACGCGCCGACGGCACGGGCCGCCGTGACATATTCCTCGTTCTTCACACTCATCACGGCACCACGGGTGATGCGGGCAATGGACGTCCAGCCGAATAGACCGAGCACCAGAACGACGGTGATGATGGTGCGCTGTTCCTTGAACATCTGCATCACGACGATCGCGGCGAGCACCAGCGGAACAGCGAAGAATGTGTCGGTGATACGGGAGAGAATGGCGTCGATCCAGCCACCGATGTACCCGGCGAGCGAACCGATCACCGTTCCGATGAACACGACGAGCGCGGTCGTGAGGATACCGACGGTCACCGACGCACGGGCACCGTAGATGGTACGCGCAAAAATATCGCATCCTTGCCTGTCAAATCCGAAAGGATGCCCTTCACGGGGTCCTTCGAGAGAGTTCGACAGCTCACACAGTGCAGGATCAGTCGACGTGAACATCCCCGGGAAAACTGCCAGCAACACCGCGATAAGAATCAGAGTCGCAGAGAACCAGAACAGCGGGCGACGACGCAGGTATCGCCACGACTCGCCCCACACGCTGGTGGGCGCAGATTCATCGGCGACCGCATCAACGGCACCAAGACCTGTCTCGTCGGTCTCGGCGATGAAATGGTTCTGGCCACGCCGGTTCGAGGGGAACAAGGTGCCTGCGGCGTCATCGACGGTCGGGTTGGGCAATGGCTTGTCAATGTTGTCATGCATAGCGGATCCTCGGGTCGAGTACGGCGTAGAACAGGTCCACGAGAAGGTTCGCCAGGATGTAGACGACGACCAAGACGGTGGTGAAACTGACCACCGTAGTCGGCTCGCCCTTCAGGATGGCGTTGTATATGGTGCCACCGACCCCGTTGATTCCGAAGATACCCTCGGTGACGATGGCTCCGCCCATCAAGGCGCCGAGATCCGCACCGAGAAACGTGGTGACCGGAATCATCGAGTTCCGCATCACGTGGCGAACCATGACGTTGTTGTTGCTCAGGCCTTTTGCACGTGCTGTACGAACGTAGTCGGCGGTGAGATTCTCGGATACCGATTGGCGGGTCAACCGAAGGACATAGGCGAGGGAAACGGCTCCGAGAACCAACGCGGGCATGAGGAGGTTCTTGACCGTGTCGTGAGGTCCGACCGTGGACGGCAGGAGACTGAACTTCACTCCGACGACGTACTGGAAGACGAAGCCGATGACGAAGCTGGGTACAGCAATGACGATCAGGGACATGACGAGCACGGTGGAGTCGAAGATGCCACCCCGACGGACTCCGGCGATAAAACCGAAGCCGACACCGATGATGGCTTCGAAGATCAGAGCCATCACCGCCAGCTTGATGGTCACCGGGAATGCGGTGGCCATGACCGAGCTGACGGGTTGACCGGAGAAGGTGGTACCAAAATCGAGGGACAGGATTCCCTTGAGATACAGCAGATACTGAATGATGAACGGTTTGTCCAGGTTGTACTCGGCACGGATTCGCTCGGCGGTGGCCTCGGTGAGTCCACGATCACCTCCGAGGGCTTGCACCGGGTCACCGGGCATGAGGAATACGAGCGCATAAATCAGGAATGTCGCACCGAAGAAGACCGGAATCATCTGGAGCAGACGGCGCCCTACGTAACGCAGCATGGGGGTTCCTTCTGTCGAGGAAAGTGGGGGCGGAACAATCCCGGTGAGGAAAACACCGGGCTACCGCGCCAGGCCCCGGGTCGCCGGAAAACGGAGACCCGGGGCCTGGCGTCAACCCAGCTCACCTGAGTACTGGTCCGATCCGTTGGACGAATCGCACTACGGTCGGTGAGGAGTCGGTGGTACCGGGCGAACCGGCACCTCTGATTACTTCTTGGTGATCCCGTAGTAGATGGGCTGCGAGTTCCAGCCGAACTGGACGTTGTCAACAGCCGAGGACCAACCAGCCGTGACATTGGAGTACCACAGCGGGATGACGGGGAGGTCCTGAAGCAGGATCTCCTGCGCCTCATTGTAGAGCTTCGTGGATTCCTCAACACTGGATGCACTCGCGGCCTGCTTCAACTTCTCGTCGAACTCCGCCGAAGAGTAGTCGCCGTCGTTGGAGCCGGCACCGGTACCGTAAATCGGAGCGAGGAAGTTACCCACGGACGGGTAGTCGGCCTGCCAACCGGTACGGAACGCACCGGAGATCGTGCGGTTGGTCACGTCATCGCGCAGGGACTTGAAGTCCGGGTAGGGGTTGCCCACTGCGTCGATGTCGAGGGTGTTCTTGATAGAGTTCGCCACGGCATCGACCCATGCCTGGTGTCCACCATCAGCGTTATAGGAGATGGTGAACTGACCGCTCCACGGGGAGATCTCGTTGGCTTTCTGCCACAGTTCCTTGGCCTTCTCCGGGTTGTAGTCGAGAACGTCGGAGCCCTTGAGTGAATCACTGTGGCCGTCAATCACGGGGGATGAGAAATCCGTCGCGGGAGTCCGGGTTCCGTCGAAGATCTTGTCGGTAATCTCCTCGCGGTTAATGGCCATTGAAATGGCCTCACGGCGGAGTTTACCTTCATCACCACTAAAGTGCTCCAGCTTCTCCGGGATGGTGAAGGACTGGAAGACTGCTGAAGGCTCGTTGACCCAGCGTCCGTCGAGCTCATTCTTGTACTTGGTGAAGGCAGAGTCCGGAATTGCATCGAGGACGTCAAGGTTACCGTCGAGGAGTGCAGCATAGGCCGAGTCCTGTTTGGGGTAGAAGACGAACTCGATGCCATCGTTCTGCACCTTGCGTCCGCCGTCGTAGTTCTCGTTGGGAACCAACGTCAGGGACTGGTTGTGCGCCCACTTCGCAACCTTGTAGGGGCCGTTACCGATCGGTTCCTGGCCAAAGGCATCCATGTCTTCGAAGGCTGAATCAGGCAGAGGATAGAAGGCGGAGTACCCGAGACGCAGCGGGAAATCCGCTTCCGGCTGAGCCAAGGTAACGGTGAAGGTGTGATCATCGTTGATCTCGAGTCCGGTCAGCGGTTTGCCGTCCTCATAACCTTCGATCGGCTCAAAGAAGTAACTGGACAAGGTTTCGTTCTCGACAGCATAATTCCAGGCGTCCACAAAGTTCTTCGCCGTCACCGGGGAGCCGTCAGAGAAGGTCTCCCCCTCCTTGATCTTGATGACGAACTTCTTATTGCCATCCTCCGGAGTGATGGACTCAGCAAGGTCATTGTGCGGCTTACCCTCTGCGTCGTAGTACACCAGACCCGCAAAGATACTCTCGACGATGCGCCCACCACCGGTCTCGTTGGTGTCCTGCGGAACCAGCGGGTTCTGCGGCTCAGAACCCCAGGCAGTGACATAATTGCCGCCTGAACCACTGCCCGAGCCGCTGCCCCCCTCGGAGTCGGACGAGCAGGCGGACACGGATACAGCAAGTGCGGCCGCGGTCATCGCGGCAATGGTCTTCTTCAAAGTCATGCGGGGACCTCCAATATGGGTGAACGGGAACCCGACAGTTGTATTGTCTCGTTGTCAACTGTCTGTTTCACTGTGGGTCATCTTAACTGTCACCCACCTCAATTATCGATAGCGTTACCCTCAACTGTCACATAGGCGATCCGATACCACAGGCCCCACCCGCACGACCAACGGTCCGGACCTGCACCTTCACCACTCCTCAGCCGATTCAGCACGCGGGTCCGTTATTGAATCGTTAGCATACGGGCGGTGAATGACAGATGAGTCGAGCCTGACAGACACCCGATCCCCCGGTTTAGCGGGAAATGTCGGCCAATACCGGGAACACCACCTCACGACTGAGTGGAGCCAACGAAGGAGCCGTCGACCCGACCGGGAAGAAGCGGGCCTCGGCGATCTCCGCCCGGACGTCCGGGACCCGGCGCAACGGGTCGTGGTGAATGAATACGTCGCAGTCGACGCTGCACCCGGTTTCGTTCGCGGCCCGCGCGCTGAAGCGCCCGAGAAACGTGAGAGCCCCGGGTTCCAGGTCGAGACCGAGTTCCTCCGAGATCTCCCGGACTGCGGCCCCGCGGGCCGTCTCACGCGGTTCGATTTTCCCTCCCGGCATCATGAACGCATCGGTTCCGCATTTACGCACACTGAGAACCTCCCCGTCGGAGTTGCGGAGGACGACGGCTGCGATACGGATTACTGTCATGGTGGATGATCCTATCTACCGGTGACGACGAGATCGACGGTGGACAGAACGTTGGCAGTATCCGCGGCATGCCGTTCCTCCAGGCGTGCCCAGTATTCCCACCAATCACCGAATCCCGGGTCACGGGCCAGGGCGCGGGCCCGGCGTGTCTCCGCGTCGAGATCAACGCGGACGGTGACACAGGGGCCACGTCGTCGCGCAGCGCGGAGATTCTCCGGAGTCAGCGTTCCCACCCCCTCGACGATGAGCGCCTCTCCGGGCTCCAGAGGCACCCACCCACCGGGACAGTCGTTCCCCCAATCCCACCGGGTGAAACCGGGATTCACCGGCGCGAGCACATCGCGGGCAACCATCCGACTACCCTCAACCAAACCACCCCAACCGGGATAGAAGTCGTCGAGGTGCACCACCCTGTGCCCGGTCCGCTCCGCCACCGCCCGGGCGAGCGTGGTCTTACCGGAGCCCGACCGTCCGCCGATGAGTATCGTGCGGGCGCCCCGGGCGCAGGCGTCGGCGAGCATATCTACCGCGGCATCGAATACGACGGCCCCGTCCATCACACCCCCAGGAAACGGAAGTCACCGGTGGCGACCGCGACGCCCAACGACAGCAGGGAGACCGCGAGACAACCCCCCATCAGAACCCAGTCCCGCGGGTGCAGCCGGGTCGGCCTCGCCCAGGTGCGGGTGATCTCCGCACCAAACGCACGGGCCTCCATGGCGGTGGCCAGCTTGGCTCCGCGTCGCAGTGCAAGGACGAGGAGACCGAAGAGCATGGTCACACCACGGGCGATGCGGCCGTCGTCGGCAAGCCCCCGAGACCGTCGGGCCCTCCCCATCGCCTGCCAGTCGCGCTTGAACAGGGTTGCCAGACGGACTCCGGCGACCGTGCCGATGACGAACTTCGCCGGCAGGTGCCAGATCTGCGCGAGACTGTCCCCGAGATCCGTCGGGTCGGTCCTCCCGATCATCACGATGGCGGGCAGGCCGATGGCGAAGATGCGAACCATGATCGCCAGCGCAAGCTGAATCGAATTATCCGTCACGTGGATCCAGCCGTAGGAGAGGTACTCGGTGCCCTCCGGTCGGCCGTACAGGACCATCGAGATCCCCGACAGCGGTGCCGCCAGGAACAGCGGCCACGCACGGATCGGCAGCCGCCGGATCTCCGTCCCGGTGAACGGAAGTGCGATGAGGATGGCACCAAGGCAGCAGGCGGCGGACACAACGTCGATCGACAGCAGCAACGGCGTGGTCAGGAGGGCGAGTCCCGCGATCCGGGCCACCGGGTTGGTGCGCGCAAGGAGATCAGGCATGCTTCCCAACCTCTATCCTGTGGTCCCCGAGAGCCCCCGCGAACAGACGGTCGTGGGTGATCGATGCCAGCGTCACCCCGGAATCGACGAGCCCGCGCAGTAGCAGCACCAGTTCGGTGAACGTCCGGCGGTCCTGCCCGAAGGTCGGTTCATCGAGGATGAGGATCGAGGGGGTGGTGACGAGCGCGGTGGCCACACTCAACCGACGTTTCTGCCCGCCGGAAAGGGAGAATGGATTGGCCTCCGCGAGATGGTCGAGGCGCAGGCGCACGAGGAGCTCGTCCACCCGCTCCCTGTCGGCGGAGGTGACCGCATCCGCGGGTGCGTGGCCGGTCAGCCTCCGCCACAGTCCGAGACGACCGCGCCCGCCTGCGGTGACGGCCGGACCGATCAACAGTTCCGAACGGACCGTCCGCGCGACGAACTGATGTTCCGGATCCTGGAACACGAATCCGATACGGGTCGCCAGATCGCGGGACGACCACAAGTGCGGCCCACCCGACAGTCCCGCTGCGACACGCTCACCGACGTGGACGGTTCCACCGAGGGGGTCGAGCAGCCCTGCCAGCGTGAGCGCGAGGGTGGACTTTCCGGCACCGTTCGGTCCGGTGACCACAGTGGACCGACCTTCCGGGAGAACCAGGTCGTGGGGCTCCCCCACGGGCCGGCCCTCCTCCCACCCGACGGTGAGTTTCTCCGCGCTGAGCGCGGGAACGAGGTCGATGCCATCCACGGGATCCGCGGAAGGGAGGTCCAGGGGTATTCCGGGGACCCAGACCCCGTTCTCCGCAAGGTGGGCACCCTCTGCGGCGATCACGTCGTCGAGTGGTCCGGCGGCGATCAGACCGCGGTCGGCGGTGCCGAGTACGAGTGCGCGGTCGACGACACCGGACCAGATCTCCACCCGGTGCTCGACGACGATGAGGGTGGCTCCAGTCTCCTGCACGACGCGGTTGACGGCGTCCCGGACCTCGGCGACGCCCTCCGGGTCGAGGTTCGCGGTGGGCTCGTCGAGCAGGATCAGGCGCGCACCCATGGCGATGACGCCGGCGAGAGCGAGCCGTTGCTTCTGTCCACCCGACAGTTCGGCCGTCGGATGGTCCAGTGGGACATCGAGTCCGACCATATCCAGTGCGCGGGCGACCCGGTACCAGATCTCCGCGCGCCCGATGCCCAGATTCTCACAGCCGAAGGCGACATCGTCCCCGACCCGGGAAGAGATGACCTGGGAGTCCGGGTCCTGCAGGACCATTCCCACGACACCACGGGCCTGCTCGGGCGGACGTCCGTCGACGAGTAGTGTTCCCTGTCTATCGCCCTCGTCATCACCGCCGAGCACCCCGGCGATCGCGGCGAGGAGGGTGGACTTCCCTGAGCCGGACTCCCCGAGCAACAGAATGCGCTGCCCCGGTTCGATATCCAGGTCGAGATCAGCGATTGTGGGGTGCAGACGGCCCGCGTGCCGCCAACCGAAACCGACCGCGCGGACCTCCGCTCCCCGGGGACCGGCACCGGTCGACGGATCCGGTGCCACGGTCTAGACCTGCCGCTGGCGTTCACGCCCCGCGGCGAAGCGGTCCAGCGCACCCGTCGCGGCCAGGGCACGGACGAGGAGCCAGGAGCAGATGCCGGCGATGACCGCGCCGGAAACCAGGAGTGTGGCGAGGTAAGTGACCTGGAACTCGGTCGACTTGGCGAAGTTCCCGTAGAAGAATCCCTCGAGGATCCACGCACCGACGCCTGCCCCGGCGCCCGCGAGCGCTGCGACGACCGGACCGAAGCGGCGGTAGAGGAAGACCGCGAGGATGATCTCCGCCCCGAGCCCCTGCGCGATGCCCGAGTAGAGGGTGCTTATACCCCACTGGTTGCCGAGCCCTGCGGACACGGAGGCGGCGATGACCTCACACAGAAGCGCCGCACCCGGCTTGCGGATCACCAGACCGCCGAGGACACCGGCGAACAGCCAGGGGCCGACGGCGAGGCCACCGAATCCCGGGGTGACGGCGCTGATCGATTCATAGAAGGCGCCGCCGGGGCCGTTGTAGACCCAGAACACGAGGCCTGCAGCGACCCCCAGGACGGCGAGTGCGATGATGTCGATCACCCGCCAACTCTTCTTTGACGGTGCGGTGACCGTGATCGGTGTGCGGGTTTCGGGCACAGAAGTGCTCATTGTTTTCCTCATCTCCCTAGCGCCGGCATTACCCGGATCAGGTTGTTACGGTCACCGATGCGCCGCGGGGTTCACACCTCGCGGTCAACCGACGTCTCAGCCCGATTCACGCTCGGACACCCGTGGGACCGAGCCAATGATACAGGCCACTCCGGGCGGACGCGAGGCTGCGATGCCGCCGCCATTTTTGCGACTCTCCCGGCGACCACCCCCGAAAGAGAGCATCGGGATACCGTAACCCGGTCGACTGGTCCGTCCGGGACCGGTGAACGGCCGTCCCGCGCCCGAGATTCCCGCGCGGGGAGTTTGCGACTACCCTGAAGTAATGATGAGTCACAGCAGAACCAGTGACCCCATGGGCGAGCTGCTACACGGACGGACGACCTGCGAACCCCGGCACGCCACGATACTACTGGCATGCCTCACCGCCGTATCCGCCCTAATCACTGGCTGTGCCGACCACGACCAGTCCGAGATGACGCTCGCAGGCACCTTCGACGTGGGGAGCAGCCCCTCGATCGCCACCGGAACCACGTCCTTGACACCGGTACCGAAGGATCCCTCCCGTACCTGTCCCGCACAACAGCTCGACGCGACCGTCGACTCCACCAGCGCAGGTGCCGGCCACACCTTCTACGTGATCCGGCTGACGAACACCGGTGACCCCTGTACCCTGTCCGGATACCCGGGTGTGTCTCTCATCGACGCCGCAGGCAACCAGGTGGGAGCGGCAGCTGACAGAGAGATCGGGGCGAAAGGTTCCCCCGTCCGGTTGGACACCGGTACATCCGCGGTGTTCTCCACCAGGTTCAGCCAGCCGTACGCATACAACGCCGAGGCGTGCGAACCCACCGAACGAGCCCAGCAGCTGAAAATCTACCCTCCGAACGACACCAGATGGCTCACGCTCCCCGTGAACCAACCGACCTGCGGCTCCGAACGGATCAGCACGATCACGGTCACGGGTGTCAGCGCGGGCTGATCACCTCACCCGTACACCAGCATCGGCCATCGCCCGCTGTACCGCCTCCACCGACGTCCGCAACAGCACCTCCTCATCTTCGGCGAGCTCGGGTGCGACACGGCGCAGGACCCCTCCCCGACCGATGACACAGGGCAACGATACCGATACACCGTCCAACCCGTACTCGCCGTCCAGCGGATACGTCGCGGGGTACACCGCACGCTCATCGAGCAGCGCAGCCCGCGCCATCACGATCGCGGACTGCGCCACTCCGGCGTTCGTCCAGCCCTTGGCGTTGAAGACGTCGTACGCCGCCCGGACGACCTCGTGGGCGAGTTCATCCAGCTCATAGGGATCACCGCCGAACGCGTCACCGAGTCCGGAATTCGGTACTCCCGCCACAGAGACCAGGCTCAACGCCGGGACAGCGGACAGGCCGTGCTCCCCGAGCATCAGCCCGTGCACGGAACTCGGGTCGATACCGTGGCGATCCGCGATGAGCCGCCGCATCCGCGCCGAATCCAGCATCGTTCCGGTACCGAACACCCGCCCGCGGGGAAATCCGAACTCCGTCGCCGCGATATGGGCCATCGTGTCGCAGGGGTTTGTGATCACGATGACGACCGGATCGAGCGTCACCGCGGCGATGTCGCCCATCACCTGGCGGATCACCGCGGCGTTCGTCTTCGCGAGCTCGGCGCGATCCGGTACCCTGTTTTTCTCCGAGGGGACGATCGACGGGCCCGCCGCGACGATGACGACGTCGGCGTCCGCGCAGTCGCCGTAGTCACCGGCGTGGACATCGACGTTGACCCTCGTATTGAGTGCGGTCGCGTGATGCTGGTCCAAGGCCTCACCGAGTGCTACCCCGTCGGCGGTGTCGATCAGCGCGATCTCGCCGTAGAGCCCGGATGCGACCGCATCCGCGAGGACATAGGAGCCAACGTGCCCCAGTCCTACGATGACGAGTTTGTTCACGTGTGTGTTCATATATCCAACCCCTCGGGTGTCAGGTCGTCAGAAGGAGATCGGGTGGACAGGGTGGCGCCACAGCGAATCTCCATTTGTGCACTTCTGACGGTACCGCCAAACCCTCCGCGAGGGTAGGTTCTTCAGACATGACCAGTGGACTTCTCGACGCAGCTGCACTCCTCGGCATCGGATTGCTCGGAATCGCCGCCGCCGCGGGTCTCGTCTTCCGCCGCATCCGGCTGCGACGGGGCTGGTACCGCACCGAGGGCACCGTCATCGATGCGATTCGGCGTCCCGGCGCGCCCGCCGATGATCCATTCCGGTGTGCGGTGATCACCTTCACGGGTCCCGACGGTGGCCTCCATCAGTGGACCGACCCACACCACACCTCCTTCGCCCGGGAACAGGTGGGCCAGAAGGTCGATCTGTTCGTCACGAAGCACGGCACCGGCGATGTCCGCAGGCCCCCGACCGTCGATCCCTTCTTCTTCGTCGTCACGTTTCTCGCCGTGGGAGGACTGGCGCTCATCATGGCGGGAATCGTGCTCGGCACCGAGGCCACACTGCGATAGCCGGGAAGTCCGCCACGCACCATGTCGTGACATGCAGGCAACCATGATCCACGCCCCCGGCGACATCCGCCTGGAGAACCGACCCGACCCGGTCATCTGTGGACCTGACGCATTCGCCGATGGCGGCGCGCATCAGTAATACTGTGCCCATGCATGCACAGCTCACAGACCGGCTGCGGGCCCTCTGATGGCCGGCGGACTGGCAGCCCTCCTCGACGATGTGGCACTCATCGCCCGGACAGCCGCAGCCAGCGTCGATGATGTCGCGGCTGCAGCCGGCCGCACCAGCGCGAAAGCCGCCGGAGTCGTCGTCGACGACGCCGCAGTGACCCCACGGTTCGTCCAGGGGGTACGTCCAGCCAGGGAACTGCCCATCATCTGGCGGATCACCAAGGGTTCACTGTTCAACAAACTCATCATCATCCTGCCGCTGGCACTGCTGCTCAGCGCGGTAGCCCCCTGGATCCTCACCCCCATCCTGATGCTCGGCGGAACCTACCTCAGCTACGAGGGCGCGGAAAAGGTATGGGAGAAGTTCTTCGATTCCGGTCAGGGGCACGACACCCCGGTCCGCGAATCCGGTCCAGACGCGGAGGACCGGTTGGTGAGGGGCGCGATCACCACAGACCTCATTCTCAGCGCGGAGATCATGGTGATCTCCCTCAACGAGGTCGCGACCGAACCGTTCTGGACCCGGACCTCCGTGCTGGTCATCGTCGCCCTATTCATCACGGCCCTCGTCTACGGGGCGGTGGCCGTCCTGATCAAGATGGATGACGTCGGCCTGAAGCTGGCGAAACGCCCCAGCCGCCGGTCGAAGAAGTTCGGCCGGGCGCTGGTCTCAGCCATGCCGAAGGTCCTGGATCTCATCGCCGTGATCGGGACCTTCGCGATGCTGTGGGTCGGTGGGCACATCATCCTCGTCGGAATCGACGAGTTCGGGCTCCACGCACCGTACGGGTTCGTGCACCACGTGGAGGAGGCCGTACGCGGCTGGTCGGGCGTCGGTGGCGCCGCGGCATGGATCGTCAACACGTTCTTCTCCATGGTCCTCGGCCTGGCCTGGGGCGCGATCGTGTTCGGGATCATCCACAACTTGCCGTTCGGGAAGAAGAAACACTGACACGCACACGGAGAGGGCTCTGTATCCCGGTACCGGGATACAGAGCCCTCTCCGACACGCGAAAAACTAGCGGGCGGAACCGAGTCGGCGGTAGAGGATGTAACAGCCGACGAGTAGGAGCAGGATCGGCAGGAACTTGAAGAATCCGACGACCGCGCCGACGAACGCCAGGATCAGGGCGATCGAGGAAAGAACGATCGTCGCTCCCCCGAGAAGGAACGACAGCCCCTTGTTGCGCTCCCAGGTGAAGAAACCGGCGACAGCCGTGCAGATGGCGAGGACAGTGAAGGTGACGGTGGCACCGAACATGGTGTGTTTTCTCCTGTGTTTTCAGTCGGCCCGTGACGGGCCGGTCAACGTGGCGGCCGGTTGACCTCCGACCGCGGAACTCCGATGATACGTCACTTCCGCAGGGCGCTCCCGCACTGTGATGCCGGCTCGGTCTACTGCACGAACGTCAGGTAGATGAGCAGGAAGTTGAGGGCCACGATAGCCACCGAGATCGCGGCCATCGCCGAACGCACCCACACGTTGTCCCGCCACTGCCCCATCAACTCCCGCCCGGAGGTCATCCGCGCCAATGGGATGATCGCGAAGGGGATACCGAAGGACAGCGCGACCTGGGAGAGAACCAGCGCCCAGCTCGGGTCCGGGTAGAGCCAGAGAATCAGCAGGGCGGGAATCAGGGTGATCGCCCGGCGGAGGACCAGCGGAACCCGGACGTGCAGGAGACCAGCCATGATCTCCGAGCCGGCGTAGGCACCGACGGAGGTGGACGCCAGACCGGAGGCGAGCAAACCGATGGCGAAGATGACACCGATCACCGGGCCCAGCGCCTGCTCAATCGCGTGGTGCGCCCCCTCGATACTGTCGGTTCCGGGAACCCCACCGAGTGCCGACGCCGCCAGCAGCAGCAGCGCGATGTTGATGGTGCCGGCGAGAACCAGGGCCCACACCACATCGTGCTTCGTCGCCTTCAACAGCCCCGGCAGATCACGCCCGAGTTTCGGGAACCGGTGGTTGACCAGGCTGGAATGCAGATAGATGGCGTGCGGCATGACGGTCGCCCCCAGCATGGAGGCCGCCAACAGGACCGAATTGGTGTCCTCGAAACGCGGCACCAGACCACCGAGCACCCCGGTGGCGGACGGCGGGCTGATGACCAGGCCACTCAGGAAACCCACGGTGATGATGAGCAGCAGACCGATGATGATGAACTCGAAGTGTCGCTGGTGATCGGGATTCTGGAACAAAAGCAGCCCCATCGAGATGGCGCCGACGATGGCTCCACCGACGACGAGCGGCAGATCGAACAGGAGATTCAGCGCGATCGCCCCGCCGACGACCTCAGCGAGATCGGTCGCGGCGGCGACGAGCTCCGCCTGGCCCCAGAAAGCCAGCCGCCGGCCCTTGCCGAGCCTCTCCCCCAGCAGTTCCGGCAGGGACCTGCCCGTGACCAGACCGAGCTTGGCGCTCTGGTACTGGATCAGCACGGCCATCGCGTTGGACAACACGAGCACCCAGACGAGCAGGTAGGCGTACGTCGCCCCGGCGGAGATGTTCGCCGCGACATTGCCCGGATCGACGTAGGCGACCGCGGCGATGAACGCCGGCCCCAGGAGCGTTATGAGCGGACGCTTCACCACACCATCTGTCGGTGCACCGAATTCCGCAGTTTTGTTTAACGACATACCTGGATCATGCTCGCTTTGAGTCGACCTCCGCAACGACGTATTGCCTTAGGTAAGTGGCGGAACCACAGCCGGAGAGGCCCAGTTCGACCGACGGTCAGGGTATCGACGACGGTTGCTCCTGCACCTGTTCCATCAGGCACCCCGGCAGCGCACGGAACACGCACCGCTGACCGGTATCAGGCTGTTGGGGCGACAACATGAGAGTCTCCTGTACCGAGTTCCGGATCAACTCCCGAGGAGAATCCGCTCACACCACCCTTCGGTCACGGATCACCGGAAGATCCCGCTCGTTCAGCGGAAGACGATCATCTCACCGTGGGTCATCATGAAACACGAATCCGGATGGTCAGCCCAGCTTCGCCACGCCCTCACCATCTCGTCCAGATCCCCATCAGTCATCCCCAAAACGGTGGCCGCCCGATCACGGAAGATCGCCCCGGAGATGCGGTCGGCCTGGCTATTGCCCCACCACCGGCAACTGGCCGTGTCCGCGTACGTCCATGCGCTGGTCGTGATGACGGGATCGGCGAGTCCTGCGGCGTTAGCCCAGGCACGAAGATGACGCCCCGCGTCCGGCTCTCCGCCACTGCGCTTCGCGAGCTCCCGGTACGTGTGCAGCCACCGTTCTATTCCCCGGTACTCCGGATACCAGGACATCGCCGCGTAATCGGCGTCCCGTACCGCGACATCCCCACCCAGAGCGCAGCCCCTGTGCATCTCCGTCAGCGCCCTCACGGAGTCAACGACATGCTGGAGCACCTGATGCGTGCACCACCTCGAACGATCCGTCCGGGAACGGAAGCTGAAGAACATCCCCCACCACGAAGCGGATCCCCGAATCCCCTCGACCTTCAGCCATCTGCCGGGCGGCACCCAGTGGTTCGGCGGTGTTCTCGAGGCCGATCACACGCCCCTCCGGGCCAACGATCTCCGCCAGGTCGAGAGTGATGCTTCCGGGGCCGCAGCCAATGTCGAGAACACTCATTCCCGGTTTCAGGTGCGGCAGGAGATAGCCGCAGGAGTTCGCGGCGGTTCGCACCGTGTGCGAGGCGAGGGTCGCGGAGTCATGGCCGTGGACGTACTTAGGCGCATTCGAGTCAACCGGAACAGAACTGATCATGAAAGAAGTGTAGGGGTGCTTGTGGGCCCACCCACTCCTGACGAAGATGGTTCGACACGACCTATCGGGGCCCGCGGTCTCTCCGCAGGAAAATGTGGGCCCTCTTGCGTGAGGGAAGGGAAAATCCGGCGATGCTCTCCGGGACACCCCGAGGTCAACTATCCGGAACAGGCGCCACCGTCGGAACTCATCCTCTCATCCAGCGGACACCGTAGCCGCCTGATGTCACGCAACCTGCAGAGGCTTGATACCGGCGATCGATCCACCCAGGGCCCTCCGCCGCATACGTAGCTCGTAGTTCGCCTGCAGGTTCATCCAAAACTCCTCGGAGGTACCGAAGTATCGAGCCAACCGGATCGCAGTATCGGCGGTGATACCTCGCTTACCGTGCACTATCTCATTGATTCTCCGGGGCGGAACCCCGATCTCCACGGCGAGCTTGTTCTGGCTGATGCCGAAGCCTTCAATGAAGTCCTCCATGAGAATCTCCCCGGGGTGAATCGGACTGATCAGATCGGTTTCAGTGATAGTCGACGAGTTCGACATCGTCCGCACATCCCTTCCTCCAGATGAAACAGATACGCCACTGGGCGTTGACACGAATACTGTATTGTCCTCGTCGGTCACCGATCAGGCGCTCCAGCCGGTTACCCGGAGGTATTCGCAGATCCGAAACATCCTTGGCAGCGTGGATGAGCTCGAGTTTCCTGAGGGCCTTCCGCTGAACCGTCCGATCGATGCTCCTGACGTACTTCTCCTGCCAGATATGCTCGGTGTCCCTGTTGCCGAACGATCTGATCACATCAGCAGTGTATAACGGAATCCGTCATTGACGCCAGGCGTTAAAGTCCAGTTCCATGATCCGGGAGGGCTCCGGTTCCACATCCTGCCCCGTGCCCAGCACGGGTGCTGCGCGGGCCGGAAATCACAGAACCAGTGATGGACAGTTGGCTAAACGTTGAACTTGAAGTCCACCACGTCGCCGTCGGCCATGACGTAGTCCTTGCCTTCCTGGCGGACCTTGCCACGTGCCTTGGCTTCCGCCATGGAGCCGGCTTCGTCGAGGTCGGTGAAGGCGACGATCTCGGCCTTGATGAAGCCGCGTTCGAAGTCGGAGTGGATCACGCCGGCGGCCTGGGGGGCGGTGTCGCCCTTGTGGATCGTCCAGGCCCGGGATTCCTTGGGGCCTGCGGTGAGGTAGGTCTGCAGGCCGAGGGTGTCGAAGCCGGCGCGGGCGAGGGAGTGCAGGCCGGGTTCGTGCTGGCCGACGGATTCGAGGAGCTCGGCGGCTTCTTCCTCGTCGAGTTCGAGGAGCTCTGTCTCGGTCTTGGCGTCGAGGAAGACGCAGTCGGCGGGTGCGACGAGGTCGCGGAGTTCCTGCTTGCGGTCCTCGTCGGTGAGTACGGTCTCGTCGGCGTTGAAGACGTAGAGGAACGGCTTCGCGGTGAGCAGGTGGAGTTCGCGCAGCGTTCCGAGGTCGATCTCGTCCTTGGCCTTGAACAGGGTGCGGTCGTCCTCGAGGATCGTCTGCGCCTTCTTGACGGCCTCGACCTCGGCGGCCTTGGACTTGTCCTTGCGGGCTTCCTTCTCCAGGCGCGGTATGGCCTTCTCGATGGTCTCGAGGTCCGCGAGGATGAGTTCGGACTCGATGACGGCCATGTCGCTGACGGGGTCGACTCGTCCGTCGACGTGGATGACGTCGTCGTCGCTGAATACTCGGACGACCTGGCAGATGGCGTCGGATTCGCGGATGTTGGCAAGGAACTTGTTGCCCATGCCCTCCCCCTGGGAGGCGCCCTTGACGATGCCCGCGATGTCGACGAAGGAGACGGTCGCGGGCAGGATGCGCTCGGATCCGAAGATCTCGGCGAGACGCTTGAGTCGCGCGTCCGGCAGTTCGACCAGCCCGACGTTGGGCTCGATGGTGGCGAACGGGTAGTTCGCCGCCAGCACATCGTTGCGGGTCAGCGCGTTGAACAGGGTTGACTTGCCGACGTTGGGCAGTCCGACGATTCCAAGAGTAAGGCTCACAGTCGCTTATCCTATCAACCGCTGAGCAGCACGCAGGATATCACCGGACTCGCAGCATGCCGGGAGGAGTGGCGATGCGTCATAAAGCGCTTGTCATCCGCTACACCCAGGCTCTCATTTGGTGGACGGCATGTTTTACCCAATGAAATGAGCTGCTAGAGTCATTCCAGGTTAAGAAAAACCGTAGAACGCGCTGAAGGTAATCGGCATGGCGCCACCCCTGCCACCGACACCTGCGCCGGACATTTGACCGCGGTCGTAATCCCAGTCACCACCCCGACGCCCACCGATCGCCGCGGTATCTCCTCATCCGACTTGATCCGAAAGGCCGGCAATGGCTGCTGACACTTCTCAAGGTCGCGAAGTATTTTCCACCCGCATAGCGTTCCTGCTTGCGGCGATCGGTTCCGCTGTGGGCCTGGGTAATATTTGGCGCTTCCCCTACGTCGCCTATGAAAACGGTGGCGGCGCATTCCTGATTCCTTACATGGTGGCTCTGATCACCGCGGGTATCCCACTCCTCTTCCTCGACTACGCGTTGGGCCACAGGTTCCGTGGTTCCGCCCCCCTCGCCTACCGTCGTCTGCGGACCTGGGCGGAGCCCGTCGGCTGGGTTCAGGTGGGCATCTGCTTCATCATCACCATCTACTATGCCGCCATCATCGGTTGGGCGGCTCTCTACACCCTGAAATCCTTCAACACGGCATGGGGCGATGACCCCAACACGTACTTCTTCGAGGACTTCCTGAAGTTTGACAGCACACAGATGGTCTCGATGGACATCGTGCCGCAGATCGCTCTCGCACTCGCTTTCGTCTGGGTTCTGGCGATCATCGTTCTCGCGATGGGCGTGGACGAGGGCATCGGACGCATCTCCAAGGTGTTCATGCCGATCCTGACCGTGCTCTTCATCCTCGTGGTCGGCTACTCCGTCACCCTGGAGGGCGCCGCTGAGGGTCTCGACGCCTTCTTCACCCCGAACTGGGCCGCGCTGAGCGATCCGGGCGTGTGGGTCGCCGCGTACGGCCAGATCTTCTTCTCCCTGTCGATCTGCTTCGGCATCATGCTGACGTACTCCTCCTACCTCAAGCCGCGCACCAACCTGACCGGCACCGGCCTGGTGACCGCATTCGCGAACTCCTCCTTCGAGGTTCTCGCCGGCATCGGCGTGTTCTCGGCCCTCGGCTACATGGCTGTCCAGCAGAACGTTCCCGTCGACGAGGTCGCGACCTCCGGCATCGGTCTGGCGTTCATCGCGTTCCCGGCGATCATCAACCAGATGCCTCTCGGCCCCGTCTTCGGTGTCATGTTCTTCGGTTGCCTCACCGTGGCCGGTTTCACGTCTTTGTTCTCCCTTCTTGAGGTCGTTGTCTCCGCTGTGAAGGACAAGCTCGCTCTACCCCGCAAGGCCACCGCTTTGGGTGTCGGTGTTCTCATGACGTTGATTTCCCTGACCTTGTTCGCCACGACCTCCGGTCTCGCAACCCTGGACATCATGGACAAGTTCGTGAACAACATCGGCATCGTCGGCATCGCACTGATCGCGATCATCATCGTGGACTGGGTTCTGCGTCGATCGGATGAGATGGCTCTCCACCTCAACGCGGTCTCCAGCTTCCGGGTCGGTAACCTGTGGCGCATCTGCGTCGTGAACATCACGACGATCGTTCTGGGCTACACGCTGCTGCAGGAACTGATCAGCCTGATCCAGGAGAACTACGGTGGATACACCACCATTCAGGTGAATGTCTGGGGCTGGGGTGTTGTCGCCCTGATCCTGACTACTGCCCTCGTTATGAGCCTCGTCCCGTGGCGCGGAAACATCGCCCTTGTCGGTCCCCCCGGTTCCGACTTCGGCGTCGACCCCGACCTGCAGCTCGAGATCACCACCCCGCAGAAATACGATCCGGAACGCCCGCGGCACGCAGGCTTCGCGATCGAACAGTTAGGAGCCCGCAAATGAGTGGTATCGCAATCATGATGATGATCCTGTTCATGGTGGTCATCTGGGGCGGCCTCCTGGTGAGCATCCTCGCCCTGCGCAAGCACCCCGATGACTCCTCCGGGATCCTCGGCGACTCGCACCTCGCGACGGACGACGTCCTGATCGAGCAGGAGAAGGCCGGTCCCCCGGCCCGCAACACCGACTAGACGGTCCGACCCCGACCGAAAACCCGCCCTGACCGTCCCCACGGCCAAGGGCGGGTTTCCCGTTCCTAGGACAGAAGGAGAAGCCCTGATCATCAACTCCATTGCCAACATCGGTCCACCGTGTTCAGGAACACACCGATTTAGGGCAATATAGTGGCTGTGACCGACGCCCGCGATTCCTCCGACCGCGTCTCCGGCATCAGGCCCGGAGACAGCTCAATGCTGTCCGGGTCCTTCGATTCGGCGGCTTCGCCACATCCGACAGCCGATCAGTCTTTGCACGGGATGGACGCCCTTGTCAATGAAGCCTCCCGTACATTCGAGGAGTTCCAGCCCGACGCCCCCATCGACCGGTCGGTGATCATCGCCGAAGGACTACGCGAGTTCGCGGCGTGGTGTCTCCGCCTGCTGATCGTCTCCGCCGCCACCTACATGGTCGGGTTCGTTCTACTGAAGGTCTGGCAGGGGGTTCTGCCGGTCGTTCTCGCCCTGATCGTCTCCTCCGTGCTCTACCAGCCCGCCTACTGGCTCCGGCGGCACGGAGTGCCCGGCGCGCTGGCCGCGATCATCACGATTCTCGGGACCCTCGCGCTATTCAGCGGGATGATCGCGCTGATGGCACCCAGTGTCGCCCGACAATCGCAGGCTCTCTACTACCAGGCGTTTGAGGGCGTCCAGCGGGTCCAGCTGTGGCTGCAGGACCCACCAGTCGAGTTCCAGGGAAGCGATCTGGGTGACTGGCTCGCTGAGGGTGCGACGTGGATGCAGAAGCAGGCCTCGACGATCGCCGGGGAGATCTTCGCCGGACTCGGGGTAGCCTCAACGATCCTCATCATGCTCGGCATTGTACTCGTGCTGACGTTCTTCTTCCTCAAGGACGGCGACCGTTTCCTGCCCTGGCTGCGGGAGGTCACGGGGCCGAGGATCGGCTGGCACCTGACCGAACTTCTGACCCGTTCCTGGAACACCCTGTCGGGGTTCATCCGCGCACAGGCGGTCGTCGCATTGATGGACGCACTGTTCATCGGCCTCGGCCTCGTGCTGATCGGGGTACCGATGGCGCTCGTGCTCGCTGTGCTCACCTTCATCGCCGGATTCATCCCCATCGTCGGGGCCGTCGTCGCGGGAGCGTTGGCAGTCCTCATCGCGTTCGTGTCCCTCGGAATGACCGAAGCGGTCCTGGTGCTGATCCTCGCGATCGCGGTCCAGCAGTTCGAGGGCTACGTTCTCTCTCCCTGGCTCCAATCGAAGGCGATGAATCTGCATCCGGTGATCGTGCTGGTCTCCGTCACCGTCGGGGGTGGCATGTTCGGCATCATAGGGGCATTCCTCGCGGTGCCAACGGCGGCGATGGTCGCGGTGCTCTTCCGGTACCTTTCGGATATGGTCGCGCTGCGCGCCGGCGAGAAGACTGCGGATCAGATCGTCTTCGCTACCGTCGCAGGGTCGCTGACTGCCCGCCACGGCGAGGAAGCGGGACGCCGGATGCGGGCGGCGCGGCGATCCACCGGTGACGGGCCCGGTGACCTCCGTGCCGCCGACGGCGAGAAGGACATGGGCGCCTCACCGGATCGCGCGGTCTCCACGAACCGCTTCCATGACCTCACCTCGAAATTCGTACACCTTTTCGACACGCCGCGCTAGTGCCGTCCCCGTGTCCGATACGGATGGCACAGTGATTCCTATGAGTCCGCCCGCCACATTCTTCCTCACCCTGATTCTCGGTATCGCAATCGGTGCAGTACTCGGATGGCTCACCCGCGGACAGAGTTCGAGGGCGACCACCACCGACGTCACACGGCTCGCAGAACTCGCGTCCGCACAACTCCGGGCGGACACCGCCGAACGAACCTCCGCCGCAGCCGAACAACTCACCGGACGGGTCAGCACTTCCCTGGCGCCACTGCAGCAGGCCGTGGTTCAGCTGAGTCAGCAGGTACGCGCGCTGGAACAGGAGAGGGTTGAGGCCTACGCCGCGCTAAGCAGTCAAATGCAGTCGATGACGCGGACCTCCACCATGCTGTCAGACCGGACGGGCAAACTCGTCACGGCGCTGCGTGCGCCCCAGGTCCGCGGACGATGGGGTGAGATGCAACTGGAACGGGTCGTGGAGATGGCCGGAATGGTGCGCTATTGCGACTTCGACACGCAGGTCTCCGCGCGCGGCTCGGAGGGTGCTCTGCGCCCCGATCTAGTGGTCCGGCTGTCCGGGGGGCGAACAATCATCGTGGACTCCAAGGTTCCCTTCGCGGCATACCTGGATGCGCTGGATACCGAGGACCCCGAGGAGCACGCGGCCCACCTGCGCCGCCATGCGCACCAGCTGCGCAGCCACGTCAATCAGCTGTCATCGAAGAACTACTCCGCTGCATTCGAGCGGACTCCCGATTTCACCGTGCTCTTCGTTCCGGCGGACCCCTTCCTGGATGCGGCATTGACTACGGATCCTGAGCTTCTCGAGCACGCGTTTTCGAGAAACATTATCCTTGCGACCCCGACGACACTGGTGGCGCTCCTGCGCACGGTGGGACTCGGCTGGCAGCAGGAGGCGGTGAATGAGCAGGCGGCCACGATCCACCGGCTCGGGCGGCAGCTGTACTCCCGGCTGAACACCATGGCGGAGCACTACAACAAGGTGGGTAGCGCCCTCGACCGCGCCGTGGACGCCTACAACTCGACGCTGGGTTCCCTGGAGTCTCGCGTAATGGTCACGGCCCGTACCTTGCACGAGATGGACGCCGGTCCCGCGGGAAACACCCGCCCCACGACACTGCGGCCTGCAACCGGGAGGGGACGGAGGATCACACCGACGGGCGATTCTCCTGTCCCCGGTGATGGGATCGAGGGGGCCTGACGGACAGCTGAGGCATCGCCGCGGGGTGACGGTACCGAAATTCAGCGCCGAAGTCGGTAACATATCGTCCCGTGCCCCAGCAGTCCCCGATTCGGTCGAACAACCGGCGCCCCGTCTCCTTAGTCCGGCGCGCCGGAATTCCGACGTGGTGCTGCCCCATCATCATGATCCTCTCTCTGATTGTGGGTACGGTCATCAGTGTCAACCAGCAACAGATCAGCGGCGTCTACCTCGGGCTCTTCGCAGCTACAGCCCTCGGGTGCACCCTGTTCGTCGTGCCACGCGGCCTCTGGCTGACCACCGCCGGTGTCCCGCTGATGTTCGGCGTTGCCACCCCCGTCGCAGCCTGGACGATAACCCGCTCCACCGCTGCGGAGGGAAGTGACGCGTTTTCCGCGACAGGGATAGCCACTGCGATCTACCCGCTGGCGCAGCATTTCCCAATCCTCGCGGCGACCACCGTCGGCTGCATCCTGGTCGCGGCTCTGCGCCTCACCCGGGTACGCCAGCTGCAGATCATCGCCGAACGCACCCATATTCAGGCCCGGAGGCAGATCACCGACGCCGAGCACCGGAATATAGCCACGGCGGCGAGGGCGCGCAGTGTCAGCTCCCGTGCCCGCCGCCAAAAGGTCGAGGGTGATACCCGTCCCACCGTCGCGGAGCTCCGTCGGAAGACCATGGAGGAGGAATCTGCACGGCGTCGCCGAATGCATCCGGATTCCGGGGGCAGCCTCCGGGGCGGAGGACAGAGTCCCCGTCGGCGGCCCGTCGGCGGGCCGCGTCAACTGTTCTCCGAGCAGTCCCAGCCACGCCCCACCACGGATGACCGGGACCGTACGACACGTGCACAGCGTGCGGTGCGGTCCGCGGCCACGGACCGTCAGCCCGGGCATGCCCGGGCTGCGCAGCAGCGGGACCCCGAACATGAAGAACGTCACCTGCGTCCGGAAGTCCGCCGTGAGCGTTATTCCGTCGGGGAACCCGCCCGTCGTCGGGTGCAGGATCCCCGGGAACAACGGCAGCGGGAGGATTCCTCCGAGTACCCGCGAGGTCCCCGCCGGCGGCCTGTCGCGCGACCACAGCGTCCCCGTCGGGAGCAGCACCTCATCGGAACCAACCACACGCCCGATGCTCCCGCTCCCCGACATGGTCTAGAGCAGGCGGCGCATCCCTCCCCCACCCCGGAGGACACACCGCAGGCACCCCCGACACGTCGGCGACGGTGGCTGGATGACGATCTCTACAGCTGACCCCACCGGTGTCCGCCGATGGGCAGTCACCTCCGCTCATGTTCGTCCCGACTTCGACGCACGTTCGCGCCCCTCCCCCACGCATCAGTAGGGGCCGGTCGGGAAAACTCCGAAGGCCTTCCCGACTGGCTCTTCATTCCGTCATCACCCGGGACCGCCACCATTCGAACGAAGCCACTCAACATGATATCGGTTCCCTGGTCTTTCTTCTCCGCATGAACGACGAGAGAATGAACACCTAAACAGCCGAACGCTACGTAGAGCACGTACAACGGAATACCCGACCAGTCGAATTCGGTCCCCGCACTGAGAGACACCCAGGAACGAGTCCCTTTTTGGAGGAAATCCAGGGTTTTCCCTCGGTATCCTCGAGTGAGCTGCAGTGTCTGTGCCAATCGACAGAGTACGATTCTCTTGTCGGACGATCACTCCCGCGACTGCACATAGACCTGATCGTTATCGAGCAGGCGAGCGGCCCACAAGTTCTGGGAACAGGAAACAACCGACCCAGCTCAAGGCACCTGTTCGTCCGAGGCACAGTCGGCAGCGACGGTCGGTGAAGCCACCGCCCCCACGAGCCCTCTGATCGTCCCCGAATCCGTCACCAGGCTCACGGGTACATCCCTACATTGCCGACCACGCGATAACGCCCGCAATCATCAAGGCATCACCGCTCGGCCGGTATCAGTGTCGGTCAGCGACGCCCGACGGAGTCCTTCGGCCGCAAATCTCGGGGAAGGGCGAAGACGAGCTTCTCCGCGGCGGTGGTGACCTCCTCCACCTTCGTGTACCCGTGTTCCGCGAGTAGCTCGAGGACGTCTCGGACGAGGATCTCCGGTACCGAGGCACCGGAGGTCACGCCGACGCAGCTGACGCCCTCGAACCACGCGGTGTCCACCTGCGAGGCGTAGTCGACGAGATAGCTGGCGTCGGTCCCGGCCTGGAGGGCGACCTCGACGAGGCGCTTGGAGTTCGAGGAGTTCTGGGAGCCGACGACGATCATCAGCTGGCACTGCTCGGCGATGGCCTTGACCGCAACCTGACGGTTCTGGGTCGCGTAGCAGATGTCATCGGAGGGGGGGTCCTGGAGCTGGGGGTATTTCTGCTTGAGCAAGTTGACGATGGTCATGGTCTCGTCGACGGAGAGTGTGGTCTGAGACAGCCAGATGAGTTTCTCACCGCCGTCGAAGTCGAGCTTGTCGACCCCCTCGACGCCGTCGACAAGGTGAACGACCTCCGGCGCCTCGCCGGCGGTTCCCTCAACTTCCTCGTGTCCCTCATGGCCGATGAGGAGAATCTGGTATCCCTGCTTCGCGAACCGTTTCACCTCATTGTGGACTTTGGTGACGAGCGGACAGGTGGCATCCAGTGTCTTGAGGTCGAGCGTCCTGGCCTCCGCGTGCACGGCGGGGCTGACACCGTGCGCGGAGAATACGAGGTGCGCACCCTCGGGTACTTGGAAGGTCTCATCGACGAAGATCGCACCGCGTTCTGCGAGGGTGTCCACGACATATCGGTTATGCACGATTTCCTTACGCACGTACACCGGGGCGCCGTACTTCTCCAGGGCCCGCTCGACGGTTTCGACCGCGCGGTCGACTCCGGCACAGTAACCGCGCGGGGCGGCGAGCAGGACCTTTTTTTCAGTGGCAACGGGTGACGTCATGGGCTACAGCGTAACCAAAGGTCCGGCTAAACGCCTACAATCAAGGTTTCGGAACCGGTCGAGAATGCGGTTCCCGAAGCCCACGATCCCGAGTCCCTGCAAGGAGAAGCACGCCTGTGAGTCCAGCAGCTCCCTCTGCCGATAGTCCGTGGCCCGTCCGGGAAGTGAACGCCAAGGTAAAGGCGTGGATCGAACGGCTCGGCCAGATTTGGGTGGAAGGTCAGCTCACGCAAATCAACGCGAAGCCGACCTGGAAGCTGTCGTATCTAACGCTCCGCGACACAGAGGCGGACGCGAGCGTGCAGCTCACGTGTTACACGTCGCTTCTCCGTAATTCGCCAGTTCCCCTGCGTGACGGGGAGCGAGTGATCGTCCATGGCAAGCCCGCGTTCTACCCGGGGCGGGGCAGTTTCTCCTTGTGGGTGACCGAGATCCGCCCGGTGGGCATCGGTGAATTGCTCGCCCGGATCGAGATGTTGCGCCGGACGTTGGCCGCAGAGGGGCTCTTCGATCCGAGCCGGAAGAAGCGGTTGCCTTATCTGCCGAACTGCGTCGGGCTGATCACGGGGCGGGGTTCCGCCGCTGAGCGTGATGTGCTGTCGGTCGCGAAGGACCGGTGGCCGGAGGTTCGTTTCCGGGTCATCAACACGCCGGTCCAGGGCGCGACGGCGGCTCCCGAGATCATCCGGGCCTTGGGAACCCTCGATGCCGACCCGGAGGTCGACGTCATCATCATCGCCCGCGGAGGCGGGTCTGTGGAGGATCTTCTGCCTTTCTCGGAGGAGTCCCTGCAGCGGGCCGTCGCCGCAGCATCGACGCCAGTGGTCAGTGCAATCGGGCATGAACCGGACGCCCCCGTGCTCGACAATGTTGCGGATCTGCGCACCGCCACCCCCACGGACGCCGCGAAGCGGGTCGTCCCCGATGTTGCCGAACAACGGGCACTCATCCAATCGTTGCGGGCGCGGAGTGCCCAGGCACTGCGTGGCTGGGTGCAGCACCAGTCGCAGGCTCTTCAGGATCTGCGGAGTCGACCTGTGCTCGCCGACCCGATGCTGCCGATCACCCGGCGGTCGGAGGAACTCACGCAGTTCGTCCGACACCTCCGCGTCCAGGTGACCCACGACCTGGATCAGCAGGAGACCCGTATCCAAGCCCTCCGGTCGAGGGTAGCCACCCTGGGGCCCTCCGCGACCCTCGCTCGCGGCTACGCTGTCGTGCAGGTGGGGCCTGCAGGAGCCAAACCCGAGGTGGTCACCTCGATCGATCAAACCCCGCCCGGGAGTCAGTTGCGGATTCGGGTCACTGACGGTGCTATCACCGCGGCCACCATGGCGACACGCTACGCCGATTGACCCAGATCAGCCCACTCCAGATCGAGACAGGAGAGAAACGACGTGAACAGTGACGCTGTAGGTACCGGCCAACCGGGGGAGAATGCCTTCCCGGCGGTCTCAGAACTCAGCTACGAGGCCGCGCGGGACGAGTTGGTCGAAATCGTCAAGATCCTCGAACACGGCCAGATGCCACTCGACGAGTCCCTGAACTTCTGGGAGCGCGGTGAGGCACTCGCGAAGCGCTGCGAGGAGCACCTCGACGGCGCCCGGAACAGGGTCGAAGCCATCCTCCGGTCCGACGAGTCCGACGTGCTGACGGAGGACACCCCGGACACCGAGTGACACCGAGTTCCGGGTTCGCTCCGGCTCAGTTCAGGATCGGCTCGACGATCAGGGTGTTGTGAATCAGCTGGCGGAATTCCGCATCATCGGCGGTTCCCGCGAACACGAGCGTGACGTCACCGTCGGTGGCCGTCCAGACGGTGTCGGCGGTGTCCTCGAAAGGTGTCCAGACCGTGAACTCGTGACCGTCGACCTCACGGGTTCCGTTGACTTCGCGAGGATGCGCGTCAAGTTGCTCCACGGCGTCCTCCGCGGGCTGATCCGTCTGCAAGAGCTGGAGATACCCCCGTTCCGCAGTGACCCAGCCGATGAGTGGAGCGGGTGTGTTGTTGACCGGGTGTCTGCGGGCGGAGTTAGCCACCCAACCCTCTGGACTCTCGGGCAGCCGGACCGGGAACGTCACGGCCCGTGCCTGGAGATCGAGGAAACTCTGCGCATCCACCTCGCGGACCGGCCCGTTCTCCACCGGGTCCTTACGGAGGGAACACATTCCGGTGAAGGTGACGACGAGCGCCATGATGACGACGATGACCAGCAATGACATCACCATGTCCCTGCTGTCCTGGAAGATACGGGGTTTGTTTTCGGCCACGGGAACCAGTATGTCAGAACCCGGTTCGTGTGCTCCGTCGCGGTTCCCGACCGTACCGAGGGCGACTCCGGGTACCACGGGACGGGGGTAAGGCAGGTATCTGGACCGTACACGTTGCCCCCCACGATGGTCAGAAAGTGCAACAATGGTAAGCAGCGGACGCACGGACAGATCCCGGACGCAGTACCGCGCATGTAGCTCGTGCGGAGATGCGCCGGGTGCGCCTCCTGGAGGAATATGGCTGCGCGCCCGCAGCTGATCACCACATGACCTAACGACTACAAACAAGCGGTCACATACCGTCCCGCCTGCTATCTCGGGTACTTCCCGGGCCACAGCGGAGGGGTGGAGGCCGCACATGAGCGCCTTACAGGAGGCACTGACATCATGAGCATCCAGAAACCCGATCGTCCGGACCGCAACCTCGCGATGGAACTTGTCCGCGTCACCGAGGCAGGCGCGCTGGCATCCGGTCGGTGGGTGGGACGCGGTAAGAAGAACGAGGGCGACGGCGCGGCAGTCGATGCGATGCGGAAGCTCATCAACTCCGTGAACATGCGTGGTGTCATCGTCATCGGTGAGGGTGAGAAGGACGAAGCCCCCATGTTGTTCAACGGCGAGGAGGTCGGCACCGGTGAAGGGGCCGCCGTGGACATCGCCGTGGACCCGGTCGATGGTACGACGTTGATGGCGGAGGGCCGTCCAAACGCCATCTCGGTGCTTGCGGCAGCAGAGCGCGGTTCGATGTACGACCCGTCCGCGGTCTTCTACATGGACAAGATCGCCTGCGGCCCTGAGTCCGCCGGAAAGATCGACATCCTCGCTCCCGTCGAGTACAACATAAAGGCCGTGGCGAAGGGCAAGGGTATTCCCGTGCACGATGTGACCGTCGTCGTGCTGGACCGCCCCCGGCACCGGTCACTGATCGCGGACATCCGTGAAGCCGGTGCGAAGATCCGTCTCATCCGCGACGGTGACGTCGCCGGTGCCGTCGCCGCCGCACAGACCACCAACTCCGTGGACCTGATGATGGGTATCGGAGGCACCCCGGAGGGCATCATCACCGCCTGCGCCATGAAGTGTATGGGCGGTGAGATCCAGGGCAAGCTTCACCCCACCAGCGACGAGGAGCGCCAGCGCGCGCTCGATGCCGGCCATGATCTCGATCGGGTGCTGTTCACCGACGATCTCGTCCGCTCGGACAACTGCTACTTCGTTGCGACCGGTGTGACCAAGGGCGACATGCTGCGCGGTGTGACCTACCGCGCGTCGTCCGCGACAACCCGTTCGCTGGTCATGCGCTCCCGCTCCGGCACGGTGCGCCACATCGAGTCGGTACACCAGCTGGCCAAGCTCCAGGAGTACTCGGTCGTCGACTACGGTTCCTAGACCGAGACCTGTGTCCGGGTCGCACCATCCCGGGTCGTTGAGGGCGCCCTCCCGGTCACCGGGACGGGCGCCTTCGCAGCTTCTCCGGGAGGCGCACGAACACGCCGGAGCCGATCCGGATGCCCGCCTGCCACCCCCGAATGTGTGCACACGATCCCGCCGGGTGCCGCATTACGCTGCGATCTGTTTCACAGGGCATCGTTCCGGGTGACGGGAAACTGACGGCACTCGGTTTTTTCGGCCATACTTGGATCAGCTACACCGCGTGGTGCCCGGGCTGCCTTTCCGTGTGCTCCGGACACGATCGGGGTGTGACATCCACACACACAATGAAGAGGTTGGTTATTCATGACTGAGCAGGAATTCCGCATCGAACATGACACCATGGGCGAGGTTAAGGTACCAGCGAAAGCCCTGTGGCGCGCCCAGACCCAGCGTGCGGTCGAGAACTTCCCGATCTCAGGCCGCGGCTTGGAGTCCGCGCAGATCCGCGCGATGGGTCTGCTGAAGGCGGCCTGCGCCCGGGTGAATCTCGACCGTGGCCTGCTCGACGAGGAGAAGGCCAACGCCATCATCGCCGCGGCGAAGGAGATCGCCGAGGGCAAACACGACGACGAGTTCCCCATCGATGTCTTCCAGACCGGCTCAGGTACCTCGTCTAACATGAATACCAATGAGGTCATCGCGTCCATCGCGAGCAGGAACGGCGTCGAGGTCCACCCCAACGACCACGTCAACATGGGCCAGTCCTCGAACGACACCTTCCCCACCGCGACCCATGTCGCTGCGACCGAAGCCGCGGTCAAGGATCTCATTCCGGGTCTGAAGGTCCTGCAGGAGTCCCTGGAGAAGAAGGCCCGGGAGTGGAATAACGTCGTCAAGTCCGGTCGTACCCACCTGATGGACGCCGTCCCGGTCACCCTCGGCCAGGAGTTCTCGGGCTACGCCCGCCAGATCGAGGCCGGCATCGAGCGGGTCGAGGCCACTCTCCCCCGCCTGGGCGAACTGCCCATCGGCGGTACCGCCGTCGGCACCGGCCTGAACACCCCGGCCGACTTCGGCGCCAAGGTCACCGTGGAGCTCAAGGACCTGACCGGTGTCGAGGAGCTGCGCGAGTGCGTTAACCACTTCGAGGCGCAGGCGAACCGCGACGCGCTGGTCGAGTTCTCCGGTGCGATGCGCACCATCGCCGTCTCCCTGAACAAGATCGCCAACGATATCCGCTGGATGGGCTCCGGCCCGCTCACCGGCCTCGGCGAGATCCACCTGCCCGACCTGCAGCCCGGTTCCTCCATCATGCCCGGCAAGGTCAATCCGGTGCTGTGTGAGACCGCGACCCAGGTCGCCGCACAGGTCATCGGTAACGATGCCGCGGTCGCCTTCGGCGGCTCCCAGGGCGCGTTCGAGCTGAACGTGTTCATCCCGGTCATGGCCCGCAACGTCCTTGAGTCCGCACGCCTGCTGGCCAACACCTCCCGCGTGTTCGCGGAACGTCTCGTCGACGGCATCGAGCCGAACGAGGAGCGCATGAAGACCCTGGCGGAGTCGTCCCCGTCCATCGTGACGCCCCTGAATTCGGCGATCGGTTACGAGAACGCCGCGAAGGTCGCCAAGACCGCGCTGAAGGAGGGCAAGACCATCCGCCAGACGGTGATCGACCTCGGTTTCGTCGACGGTGACAAGCTCCCCGAGGAAGAGCTGGACAAGCGCCTCGACGTGCTCGCGATGTGCAACACGGACCGCGACACGAAGTAGGTACCCGTAGTTCACCCATCACTTACGGTGGGACCCAGACCCCCGCAGCCTTCCTGTGCCGCGGGGGTCTGCCGGGTTTCTGTACATGCTCTGACCTGGATGATGGCAACTGCCGCTGCATCCCTCCGCGGCGCCTAGTTTCAGTACATGCATTTTTGCACTCTGTGCATTTTTCGGCGTAGGGTCGGGCGCGCGCACACCGACAACCTCCCGCTACGCGAGGCCGAGCGGCTGTCCACCCGGGCGGCGATCGACGATCACGCGACACGGTTGGTGCTGGAACACGGCTTCGACGCGGTGACCGTCGAGGGCATCTGCTCTGCCGCAGGTATCTCCCGGCGCACGTTATTCAACTACGTCGACTCCATGGAGACCGCCGTCATCGGGGAACACCCCCGGCCCCTCACCGAGGATGAAGTCTCCGAGTTCACCTCGGCCTGCCACCCGAACCTCCCGCTCGCGGTGATGGGGTGCGCCTTCACCATGAGCAACCTCTTCCATCCCTACACCTGTGGCAGGGCGGCGTCGGACGCCATCGAGGCCGGGGAGCTCCTGCGCCGTCGGAAACGGATCTGTCAGACGGACCCCCGGCTCTCCCGCCAACGGACCGCCAGGTACCCCGACATCCATGCGAGCCTGGTCAATGCCGTTACCTCCTATCTGGAGGCCTGGCCGGAGGAACGCCAACTTCCGTCATCCAGCTCGCAGACCGAGGCGATGACCATCGTCGCAGTGTCGACCACCGCGATCCGACTTGGATTCCACCTCTGGATGGAGGGGGCCGACCCAACCTCGGAGGCCCTATATGCCCGGTGCGCTGACGCACTCGAAGACATGACCCGGCTACTCACCAAGGAGGCCGATAAGGCGTCGACCGCACTCTGACCACCACCCCACCAGAGGCGCCGCCAACCACCCGGGCGGAACAGTCACGACTGTCGCTGGTCTTTACCGCGCTGGTCCTGGCCATGCTGATGAGTTCCCTCGGTCAGATGATTTTCTCCACCGCGCTCCCGACTATCGTCGGCGAATTAGGCGGCGTCAAGCACATGACGTGGGTCATCACCGCTTTTCTTCTCGGCCAGACAATCTCGCTCCCGGTCTTCGGGAAACTGGGAGACCAGTTCGGGCGGAAATACCTGTTCATGTTCGCGGTCTTCCTATTCATGGTGGGTTCCGCACTGGGTGGATTCGCGGACTCGATGAATGTCATCATCCTGGCCCGACCGATCCAGGGTGTCGCCGGTGGCAGACTCATGATCCTCTCCCAGGCGATCACCGCCGACATCGTCTCAGCCAGGCAGCCCGGCAGGTACATCGGAGTCATGGGATCAGTCTTGGGATTGTCATCCGTACTCGGCCCCGTGCTCGGCGGCTGGTTCACCGACGGACCAGGCTGGCGCTGGAGCGTCTGGTTGAATATTCCGATGGGCGCGATAACGTTCCTGGCTATCGCACTGTTCCTCACCCTGCCGAACCATGCGCAGGGCGGAAGCCTCGACTGGACAGGGATCGCGACGATGACCCTGGCAACGACGAGTTTCATCCTCACCATCACCTGGGGCGGCAGGCAACACGACTGGACCTCCCCGACGATCCTCGGACTGCTTACCGCTGTCCTAGTGTTTTCCATTCTCTTCGTCGTCGTGGAGCGGAGGGCCCGGGATCCACTGGTCCCCTTGTGGCTGTTCAGCAATCACAATTTCCGGCTGACGACCGCTGCCGGACTCATCGCTGGGATCTTCATGTTCGGTTCGCTGGCGTACATGCCGACCTATCGCCAGATGGTCCATTCCATGAGTCCGACCGAAGCAGGCCTGATGATGGCGCCGATGATGGTCGGCCTGATGGGTACGTCGATCGCGGTCGGAGCGCTGGTTACCCAAACCGGCAGATACCGGATCTATCCGGTCGTCGGAATGGCGATCACGGGACTCTCACTCTGGTTATTATCCGGCTTCTCTTATGATTCCCCGCTTCTTGAGGTCGCCGGCTACCTGTTCGTCCTCGGATTCGGACTCGGATCTGCGATGCAGATCCGAGTCCTGATCGTCCAGAACTCATTTCCCATCGCGGTGGTGGGAACCGCGACCGCAGCGAACAACTTCTTCCGGCAAATCGGCGGTGCCACCGGTTCCGCCCTGGTCGGCGGGGTCTTCGTCAGCAATCTCTCCGGTCTGCTCGATGATCGTCTCCCGCACGCTCTGTCCCTGCTCGGTGAGGACGCTGCGGAGTCCGGTGCAAAGATCTCGGGGAACGGCGCCAACCTGACCCCGGGCCTTGTGCAGTCGCTACCGGACCCGGTCCGTGTCGCCATCGACATAGTCTACAGCGACGCACTAACCCCAGTATTCACGCTTCTCACTCCCCTTGCGGTCCTTTCCGCAGCAGTACTGTTCTTCGTCCACGAGGAACAGCTGAAGGAGAGCGTCGCGTGACGGCCAGACCACACCAGGGCGCAACAACAGACAGGCGACGTGGACCGCACCCCCATCGGGGACAGTTCACGTCCGTATGAGGGACGAAAAGAGGAAATCAGAAAGCTTCCGGCTTCGGCAGGAGCTTCTCCCAGATGATGGTGTCGCGCCATTGGCCCGCGAGTTCGCCGTAGGGCATCTTCGCGAGGTGACTCAGGGTACCCGCCTTCTCGAATCCGCGGGACTGGTGGAGCCTCGTCGAACCGGTATTCTCCGGGAAGATCCACGAGTGAATGGCCCACTTCTCCAGTTCAATGCACTTCTCTATGAGAGTGTCCAGCAGTGCGCCGGCAACACCACGCCCCTGCGCCTTCGGGTCAATGTAGATCGAATCCTCGACGACCCCGTGGAAGACCTCACGCTGTGAGATTGGTGCCGCGGAAACCCATCCCAGGACCGTCTCGTTGTCGGAACGCTCGACTGCCACGAAAGCGCATTCCATGATCTTCCGACCGTTGAATTCCTCCCACGTCAACGCATGACGTTCATAGCTGGCATGACCGGTGTCAAGGCCACGTTCGTAGATGTGCCGGACCTGGTCATAGTCGCCCTCGGTCAGCGGTCGGATGATGAAGTCGCGTTCAGACATACCTGAAGAATATTGTGCGGGACCCCACACGGCAACCTGAGAGATAGACACAGCGTCTAACCGGCGTCATTTCAGCTGCTCCCAGACGGGAAGCCCCCTGCGTGGACATGAAAGAATCCCCGGTCGTCACCGGGGATCCTCTCATCGGATATTCACTCCGCCATCAGACGGGACAACTGTATCTGCGTCCGAACTAGTTCTTCTCGATCGTGGAACCCCAGGCGCCGTCGGTCTGAGACCAGATGATATCTCCGTGCTCGAAGTTCTGGGTCCAGCCGTTGCCGTCCTTACGCTCGACCTCATAGGCGGTGGGCAAACCCAACTCGGACTCAAGGCCTCCCTCGGACATCCAGGTCTCGGCAATCTTTCCGTTCAGACGCTGTGCACCGGTGTCCTTAGAGTAGGCGATGTAGTAACCCTCGTTGAAGGCGGCGAGGTAACGGCCGTCCTTCTCCTTGAGGTCGGTCAGCTCGCCGAGGTGACCGGCGGTGCCGCCCATTGACTCGTACATCTCGACGATCGGGGTGGGGACGGCGACCGCCCTGCCTGCGGCATCGGTGACGTCGGTCTTGTTCTCGGCGTCGTTCATCGCATCCTTTGCGTCGTCCTTGGCTTCCTCGGCTGCCCCCTTGACTTTGTTGGCACCGTCATCGGCTGCGCCCGTGGCATCAGCTGCCGCATCTTCAGCTGCGTCCTTGGCCTCCTCCACACCTTCCTTGACGGCGTCTCCGGCGTCAGAAGCGGCCTCCGAAACCTTGTCGGTGGCAGCGTCCAGGTCGTTCTTGGCCTCTTGCGAGCAGGCGACCACACTGAAAGAGATGCCCAGTGCTGCGATACCGGCGAGAATACGGGTACGGGTTTTCTTGGTCATTGAGAATCAGGTCCTAAGCAGGTAGATGGTCAGTGCATCACTCACTATGACACCGCCGAGGAGATGACGCCACTTTTGATATACGCCCGTCATACTCCCGAGACAACCATGTGATAATATCTTTCAGGTTCACCTGAACAGGGCACGGTTCACCTGCGACCGCGGCGGCGCGCCGCCCCGGTCCCACCGCGTCCCACGGGTTTGCGCCGGGGTACACCCTCGGTGGCGGCCCGACGCACCTTCTTCGCCGCCGCCTTCTCCGACGCCGTCCGCTTCGGTTGAGCAGTTCTGGAGCTAGCCCCCGTCCGTCCCCTCGCGACGCCGACGAAGTCCTGGATCACATCGCAGTCATCCAGCACCCGCCACACGAGAGCGATCGTCGTCGGAGATCCGTCACGGTACCCGCGGTTCTCGGTCCTTCGGGACCCGAGCCGCCTCAGCAACGGTCGCGGGGCGAGGACGACACCCACACCCGTCGCGACGACGTCCACCGCCTCCCCTACCGCCCGGACATCGACGCGGCCGTCGACATCCGGGGTATAGAAGACCGTCTGGTCTGAGATATCGCCCCTGCCTAGCGTGTCCACGAGGGAAAGTTCACTGTCCTTGGGGACAGCGATCCCGGGTTCCTCCTCGTAGAGACGCACGAGGTGGTACGTGTCGTCTATCCGGGGATCAGGAAGCCGGACGAGAACCAGGTCCGCCTGACCATCGATGAGCTCCGCCATCGGATCGATGCTCTCCCCGGTCACCGGTTCCCGGTGACCGGTCCGCTCCCCGAACCTGTCGAACCACTTACCCGGCGCCGTACCCGTGACGAAACTAATGGACAGAGCAGGCTCGGAGCTACGGAGATTCATGCCGGGAATGTTACCGTGAAGCAATGACAGAACCTGAAGTACGTCCGCCGTCGAGCACCGCGATGAAACCACTCACCGCCGCCAAGAAACTAGGCATCTACCTACCTGCGGCACCAGAGGAGTTCCAGCGTAACGCACTCACCCATGCGGAATTCGCCGAATTGCTGCAGAATCCCCCGCAGTGGTTGACGGATCTCCGGGCAACCGGCCCCCATCCCCGCCCCGAGGTCGCCCGGAAACTGGGGGTCACCGTCGCTGCGCTGAAGCGCAACGACATGGACCGGCCACTGACTACCGGGGAGATCAAGGATCTTCTCGCCGATCAGCCGGAGTGGCTGCGGAAGGCGCGGACCACACTCGCCGAAGAACGTGCGGCCGCCGCCGCCCGCGAAGCCACTGCCGGAGACGCCGCGAAAAACGGTGACACCCCGGACGAGGAGTAGCACCCGCACCACCCACCCCCGTTCCGGGGCTGGCCCGGGTGACGGCGGGATGAATTCACGGGGAGCGAACGAAGAACCCCCAAGCGGAGAAAACAGCACATCAACCATTTCCCCGCCAGGAGAGTGATTCGTTGATTAACTGCGAGGGACCGTGATCCGCGTTTTATGTCCCCCTTGGAGCGATCCCGCAATGACCATTTACCGCCACTCCTTCCTCTCCGCACTGACCGTCGGCGCACTGGTCTTCAGCGGCCTGGCAGCACCGCTCGCGGGTGCAGAAGAGGTGACGCCAGTCACCCTCAACATCCTCGCCACCAGTGACTTCCACGGCCACATCTCCGCCGTGCACGGCCGCGGTGGCGCCCTGGTCGACCCAGGCGCAGCCGCACTGGCCTGCTATATCAACGCTGAACGGGGCCGCAACCCCGACACGAACTTCGTCGCCGCCGGCGACCTCATCGGTGGGTCTCCCTTCGTCTCTTCGATTCTCCGCGATAAGCCGATCCTGGACGCGTTCAACGCTATGGGCTTGGATGTCTCCGCGCTCGGCAACCACGAGTTCGACAACGGCGTCGAGGACGTCAGCGCCCGAGTCTCTTTCGACGGCACCGGCCAGGCGAAGTTCCCGTACATCGCGGCGAACATCACCGGAGCCGATCCAGCACCGGCACCCAGCCACATCATCACCACCGCATCCGGGATCCGGATCGCCTACGTCGGCGGAGTGACCGCCGAGACTCCCTCCATCGTCAATCCGGACGGCGTCGTCGGGCTCCGGTTCGATGAGCCCGTCGCGGCGATGAACGCCGAGGCCGAGCGGATCGCCGCGGCGGACGAGGCTGACGTCATCGTCGGGCTCGTCCATGAGGGGGTCCATGTGGATTCCGGATTCAGCGACGCGTTCGACGCCGTCGTCGCCGGACACACCCATCGGGAGACACTCGAAACCGGCCCCGCGCGCGAAGGCCGCCAGCCTCTCGTCGTCGTCCAACCCGGCGAATACGGGCGGCTGCTCTCCGACATCGACATCGTAATCGATCCTACGACCGGTGAGATCAGCTCGGTCACCGCCTCCAACCACACCGCCGACGACATCTGGACGGAGTGCGGCGAAACCCCCGACCCCGAGGTCCACGCAATCGTCACCGCAGCCGAGGAGGCCGCGGCCGAGGAGGGCCAGCGAGTTGTCGCCACGGTGCCCGGTGCTTTCCTCCGCGGCCGTGACTCAGCGGACGGCGAAACCGGCGGCAACCGGGGAGTGGAGTCCTCGCTGAACAGCCTCCTCGCTGACGTGGCACTCGATTCCATCAACGCGAAGACGGCGCTGAAAGCCGACATCGGTGTCATGAACGCAGGCGGTGTGCGGGCGGACCTCGCGGCCGGCGAGGTGACCTTCGCTGACGCATACCAGGTCCAGCCCTTCGGCAACCCGATCGGCACAGTCGACATAACCGGTGCACAGTTCATCGAGCTGTTGGAACAGCAGTGGAAGCCGGGGCAGTCCCGCCCGCGTCTGGCGCTCGGGCTCTCATCCAACGTCACCTATATCTACGATCCGGCCGGTGAACAGGGATCCAGAATCACCCGGGTCCTGGTCAACGGCACCCCGATCGATCCCGCAGCCACCTACCGCGTCGCAGGCAACAGGTTCCTGCTCAACGAGGGCGACAGCTTCACCGCCTTCGGCACGCAGACCGGATCAAACACCTTCACCGACACCGGTCTTATGGACGTCGACCTGTTCATCAGCTACCTCGCCGCCAACCCGAACATCGCTCCCCGTCATCAGCAGACCTCCATCGGCGTCCACCTTGACGGCGCCGCCGACGACGGCTCCGTGACGGCCGGTTCCGAGATCACGGTCAACCTGTTCTCACTCTCCTACACCGGCGGCGAGCCGGTCGCCGAGAACGTCACCGTTACCCTGGGTGACGAGAAGGTGACGGTCCCGGTGGACAACACCATCGTCCCGACTAACGACGAGACCGGCCGCGCCTCCGCGACCCTGACCGTTCCGGGCGGTTCCAACAACCTGATCCTCCACATCGAAACGGACTCCGGGACCGTAGCCGAGCTGCCGCTCACCGTCACGGATGGCCCAACGCAGGCACCCGACCACTCCGCAGCAGGCAGCACCTCCGCACTGAGCTCCGATGTCGACATGGTCTCCAGCCGACTGGGCAACTTCGGCTATATCATCGGCGGCGGAATCGTGGCCCTCATCGCCCTGCTACTGACCTGGCTGCACGTCCGCTGACGGGGGGAGACGACATGACACGGCGATTCTCCCTCACCGCGGCAGCACTGGCCACCGTCGGAGTAACCATCCTAACGGGGCTGCTCCCGGCCACGGCCACCCCCGAGGGCGACAACATCGTCATCAGCCAGGTCTATGGCGGAGGCGGAAACAAGGGTGCCGCGCTCACCTCGGACTTCATCGAGCTGTACAACCCGACCGGTTCTCCCATCAGTGTCGACGGGTGGACCCTGCAGTACCTCTCCGCGCAAAACACGGCGGCGAACCCCGGACAGATCAGTGAGCTGACGGGGACTATCGCACCGCGCTCCCATCTGCTGGTCCGCGGGGCACGGGGATCCGGTGGCACCGTCGACTTCACGGCGGACATCGACGCACCGCAGCTCGCGGTGGGTAGCAGGGCCGGTGCGGTGGTCCTGGCCACCGACGCCACCCCGTTCAACGCCGAAGTTGCCGGCGGTTCCGCCGTGGACATCCTCGGCTACGGCGGCGCGGCGGTCTCCGAGGGCACCCCAGCACAGCCTCTGGACAACACTCTGGCGGCCATCCGCGGTGACGACGGGGCGGACACCGACGACAATGCCACGGATTTCACCGCCACCGTCCCCTCCCCGAGGTACTCGGGCGGCGCAGCCATGGGCGCCACGGTCGCTGATCCCGAACCGGATCCCGGAACACCCGGCCCCGCCGATCCCCGAGAGGTGACGATTGCGGAGATCCAGGGCGTGGGTGACGTCTCCCCGCTCGTGGATGAGGAGGTGCGCACCACCGGAATCATCACCGCCACCTGGCCAGACGGCGGACTAGGTGGTTTCGCGCTGCAGACCGGCGGAACCGGCCGGCTCCACGGCGCGGATGCGGCGTCCACGGGTGTCTTCATCTACACCGGCCGGGGTTCCGAGCCCTCCCCCGATCTCATCGGGAGCTGCGTGGCCGTCACCGGAAAGGTGTCGGAGTTCCACGGACAGACACAGGTCGCGGGGCGATTCGTTCCGGTCGACGCGGCGACTACATCCGACTGCGCGGAAGCGGTCACTCCGATCACCGACACGGTCCCCGAGGACCCCGCCCTGCGGGAGGCCCACGAGGGCATGCTGTTCCAGCCTGCGGGTGCGCACACGGTGACCGAGAACTACAACCTCAACAGGTACGGCAGTTTCGGCGTCGTCGCGGGTGAGACCCCGCTGTTCCAGGCGACCGACGTGGTCGAGCCCGGCGCGGCCGCTGTCGCGTACGAATGGGACAACGCGCGTCGACCGCTCACGATCGACGACGGCAGTTCCCGGGATTTCCTCCGCAACAGTGAGGCCCGCGACGTGCCACTCCCGTATCTCAGCGCCGACGGGGAAACCCGCCCCCTTCGCACCGGGGATCACGTGGCCTTCTCCCGGCCGATGGTACTGGGCTACTTCTTCGGGGCCTGGACCCTGCAGCCGACCACGCCCGTCGACGGCACGACTCCGGCCGACACACTGCCGGTCTCATGGACCTCCGGCCGGGACGCCGAACGCGGTGGCCCGGATTCCGTCGGCGGCGACACGAGCCTGGCGAGCTTCAACGTCCTCAACTTCTTCACCGATCTCGGCCGCGACGAACCGGGGTGCGCTCCGGTCACGGACCGTGCCGGTACTCCGGTGACCGGTGACCGGTGCACGGTCCGCGGTGCGTACACACCGGAGGCACTGGCGGACCAGCGGGTGAAGATCGTCTCCGCGATCAACACCCTCGACGCTGACATTCTCGGGTTGGAGGAGATCGAGGACAGTTCCCGGTTCGGACACGACCGCGACGCCACGCTCAATCAGCTGGTTGACGCACTGAACGCTGCGGGCGGGAACTGGGCCGCGGTACCTTCTCCGGCGACTGTTCCGGGTGGGCCGGGCACCGGTGACGTGATCCGCACCGCCTTCATCTACGATCCGGCGCGCGTCCGCCCGGTCGGTGAGTCCCGGATTCTCATGGACGACGCCTTCACCGGCATCGCCCGGGAGCCCCTCGCCCAGGAGTTCGCACCGGTGGACGGTGGCACGCACATCGTGGCGGTGGTCAACCACTTCAAGTCGAAGGGGTCTGTCGCCCGCGGTGACGTGGACACCGGCGACGGTCAGGGCAACAACGCCAGGTTGCGTACCGCGCAGTCCCGGGCGCTGGTCAGGTGGCTCGCGGGCCAGAGGGACTGGGGTGATCTCCCGCAGTTCATCATCGGGGACCTCAACTCCTATTCCCGCGAGGACGCGGTGCGGGTCATCGAGGACGCCGGATTCACCAACGTCGGCCGGCACTTCGATGCCGGGACGAGCTACCAGTACGGGGGTCGTCTGGGTTCCCTCGACCATGTGCTGGCCAACCAGCGGGGCATGGCGGTGACCACGGGTGCCGATGTGTGGGACATCAACGCCGACGAGTCCACCGCGTTCGAGTACTCGAGGCGGAACTTCAACGCGGTAGATCTCTTCTCACCCGACCCGTTCCGGGCCTCCGACCACGATCCGATCAAGGTCGGGCTCTCCCTCGGTGGCGGCACACCCGGCGACGTGGATCCCGGACCGGGGGTTCCCGAACCCGGAACGCCGGATGGATCAACGGCGGCGGTGCAGGATTTGGTGCAGGATTTGACTGTCCGGGCGGTGGTGGCGGGATTCCTGGCGTTACTCGGCCTCGGCGCGCTGATCGCGTGGCTCACCGGACTCCCCGCATTCCTTGGGCTGTTCCACCGCTGACCACACGGTGGTTTTCACGGGGACGGCCCCCGCACATCCGGAAGGAATGGTGCGGGGGCCGTCCCGCGTTCCTGCGGCGCCGGTACGGGGCTGGCACTTGCCACCCATATACCCCGGGGGGTATATTTCGCCGTACCGGTACATCCACCACCGACACCAACAGGAGCACACCATGAGACTCGTCATCGTCGGAGGTGTCGCAGGCGGAATGAGCTGCGCCGCCCGCGCCCGCCGCCTGGACGAATCCGCCGAGATCATCGTCCTCGAACGCGGCCCCCACCCGTCCTTCGCCAACTGCGGACTCCCCTACTACGTGGGCGGGGAGATCACCGACCCGGGCGCACTGCTCGTCCAGACCCCGGAGTCCCTGCGCGCGGCACTCGACATCGACGTCCGCGTCCACCACGATGTCGTCGGCCTCGACGCCGCGACCCGCACCCTCTCCGTCGATACACCCGACGGGAACATCCGGATCTCCTACGACGCACTGGTGCTCGCCCCCGGTGCGAAGCCCTTCCTCCCGCCCGTTCCGGGACTCGACTCCCCCAGGGTCTCCACGCTGCGCACCGTCGACGATGCGACGACACTGCGGGACCGGGTGACCTCGGGCGACCGGAACGCGGTCGTCCTCGGCGCCGGTTTCATCGGGGTCGAGGCCGCCGAGGCGCTGGCGCTGGCGGGGCTCCGGGTGGACCTGGTGGAACTCGCCGACCACATCCTCCCGCCCGTGGAGCGGGAGATCGCCGGCCCGGTGACCGCGGAACTCGAACGCACCGGCGTCACCGTCCGGACGGGGGTCGCCGCGGAGCGGGTCGAAACCGGGGACGACGCGGACACCGTGGTCCTCTCCGACGGCACCCGGCTGAGTGCCGACCTGATCGTCCTGTCGGTCGGCGTGCGCCCCGACACCGCCGTGTTCGGGGAAGCCGGGGTCGCCTGCGAGCGCGGGGCGATCATCGTCGACGAACACGGACGCACCAACCTGGACGACGTGTGGGCCGTCGGTGACGCCGTCGCCGACACCGATCCCGTCACCGGGGCCCGACGCCCGGTGGCTCTCGCCGGCCCGGCGAACCGCGCGGGCAGGCTGGTCGCCGACGACATCCTCCGGCCGGGTACATCCCGCCCGACGCCGCAGCCGCTGGGCACCGCCATCGTGCGTGTCGGCGAGGCGACCGTCGCGATGACCGGCGCCAACCGTTCGGCGCTCGAGGCGGCCGGGATACCGTACTTCACGGTGCACCTGCACCCCCTGCAGCACGCCGGCTACTTCCCGGGCGCGACGCAGGTCCATCTCCTCGCGCACGTCCACGCCGAGGACGGCACACTCCTCGGTGCGCAGGCACACGGGGCGGACGGCGTCGACAAGCGGATCGACGTCCTCGCCACCGCACTGCGCGCCCGCATGACCGCCGCCGACCTCATCGACCTCGATCTCGCGTACTCCCCGCCCTACGGCGCGGCCAAGGACCCCGTGAACATGCTCGGCATGATCGCCGCGAACGTCACCGACGGCACGGTGCGACTCTGGTACCCGCAGGACCTGCCCGAGGTGCAGCGCGACTGCCTGATCCTCGACGTCCGAGGTGCGGCCGAGGTCGATGCCGTGCGGATCCCCGGAGCACTGACCATCGCACACACCGAACTACGCGACCGCATCGATGAGGTCCGCGACGCAGCGGACGGAAGGCCCCTCCGGATCCTGTGCGCCTCCGGCGTGCGCTCCTACCTCGCGTACCGTCTCCTCACGCAGCACGGCTTCGACGACACAGCCACCCTCTCGGGAGGGATGCTCACCCTCGAAGCCTGGCTGGGACACCGTGCCGACACCGTCCTCGAACACGGGCGGAACTGACCCGCACGGCAGCCACTAGCACCGGACACCATCCCGACGAAGGGGAAAAACCATGACCGAATTCCAGCCCGAGGACAAGAAACGCATACTCAACCGGCTGCGCCGCGCCCGCGGACAACTGAACGCCGTCATCGAGGCGGCCGAATCCGGTGCTCCCTGCAGGGACGTCGTCACCCAGCTGGCGGCGCTGAGCTCCGCACTGGACCGCGCCGGCTACGCCATCATCTCCGGAGCGATGAAGGGCTGCATCCGGGACGAGGACTCCCGGAAGGACGGTGATCTCACCCCCGAGGAGCTGGAGAAACTCTTCCTCATGCTCGCCTGAGCACCCGATCCCCACCCCACACAATCCACGAACCCAATTAAGGAGAACACCATGTGTAGAGCAGTCACCTGCCGCAAATGCGGAAAAACCACCTGGGCCGGATGCGGCCAACACGTCGACCAGGTCATGCGCAACGTCCCGAAATCGGAGCGGTGCCCGGGGCACGCCGATGAACCCGCGACCGGATTCCTCTCCCGGATCTTCGGGCGCCACTGACGTCCGTCACCTCCCCCGGGAGCCTCTCGCGTCACTACACTCGGCGGTATTCCGAGTATGACGAAACCACACTACCCGGCAGCTGCCGGGGTGAAGGGAAGGATGAACCGAGCCATGTCCGAGAAAACCGATACAACCCGACGATCCACCATCCGTCTCGACGTGAAACTCACCGGGGAAACAGCGGACGCCATCCCCGTGGTCCTCATCGGATCTCTCGGTTCCGACCGTTCGATGTGGGACGAGCAGATCGGCCCGCTGTCGGAGAAGTGGCCGCTGGTGGCCGTGGATCTTCGTGGTCACGGCGCCTCCCCGGTGCCGGACGGACCCTACTCGATGCCGGATCTCGCGGCGGACGTGCTGGCGACCCTCGACGATCTGCGGGTCCGGCGTGCCCACTTCGTCGGCCTCTCCCTCGGCGGTGCAATCGCCCAGCAGATCGCCCTCGACGCCCCGGAACGGGTAACCAGCCTGACGCTGGTGTCCACCGCGGCGAAGTTCGGTGAAGAACGGACGTGGCGGGACAAGGCCGCCACCGTGCGTGCGGAGGGGACGAAGGCCCTGGCGGACACCGTCGCACACAACTGGTTCACACCGACGTTCGGTGAGGCCGGAGCCTTCGCTGACTATGAGGCGATGGTGTCCGCCTGCCCGGACGAGGGCTACGCGGCGTGCTGCGAGGCACTCGCCGAGTTCGACTCCCGCCCCCGGCTGGGTGAGATCAGCGCCCCGACGCTGGTCATCTCCGCCACCGACGACCCCTCCACCCCGCCGGACGTGGTACGGGTCCTCGCCGACGGGATCCCCGGTGCCCGTCTCGAGTCCGTGAGCCCGGCCGCCCACCTCGTCAACGTGGAGCAGGCGGCCGTGGTGAATCAACTGCTGGCGAATCACTTCACCGCGGCGGTCTGATCCCGCCCGGACAACAACCGGACAAGAAACCGCCCGCCCCACCGTTTGCACCCGGTGGGGCGGGCGGTTTTCCACGTCGCTCACGGGCGGATCGGCCATCCGGCCGATGAAGTGACTGTGTTGCTGAACGATCGACTGTCCAATCCGGTGAGTTCGCCAGAGCCAATCGGCGGTGGCACCTCGTGGTGACGAGGAAGTGTGGTCCGGCGGCACTCGATAGCCGACCGACGAAGCTTAAAACCAGCCGGAATTACCATGCTCTAGCTTTTCCGGAACACGGGATGACGTTTGTTCATACCCTTGCAGACTGCTTTGCCTCCATTCGTAGCGGCCCGGTTCTCCGGCCGTCCCCTCCCCCTGAGCGATCGAATGCGATCCAGTCTATGTAGGTATCAGTGCGTCATTTCGCCATCATCTTGGAAATAGTCCGACTACTGCATTCCCATCACATCGTGACCGTTGCCACTAGCAGCACAAGGGCGTCCCATGCCAGTGGTCTGGCACGGGACGCCCGTCGTGATGACTACTGAGATTCCTGCTCATCCTTGGCTGCCACGATCATGTGCGCCAGCACCTCGAGGAACTTGTCGAGGTTGTCCGGGTCAGCCGTGATGGCCTCGAAGACCTCCTGAGACTCCCGGGCTGCCTGGACGATGGCACCGAAGCCCTTGTTTTTGAAGGCGTCTGTACCGGCAATCTGGGAAGGGTCGTTCTCCCTGGCAAGTGCCTGCACGGTCTTGTCCTCCACAAGGATGCCGTAGCTCGCACGAATCGCCGATCCTGCCGCTTCTGACGAGCCTTCGAGACCTAGAGCCGCCATGAGCTGATTGACCTGATCCACCGCCTCGTCAAAAGCAGCCTGAACCGGTGAGTTCTCACCCACCGGGCGGCCATCAAAACCCGGTAGCTCGAGCTTACCGTCGGTATCTTCACTAGCCAGACCAAGATCAGAGGCGTCAGAAACCGGTTCCACCGCCACACCGACCAGCTCGATACCGACGGTGTAGTCATCATCGTCATCCTGGCGCTCGAGATTGAGGTTCTTCGACAGCAGGCCCGCCACAATGGCTCTCTTGTGCAGCAGGGCGTCCTGGAAGTCGACGATCTGGCTGAGGAACTCCCACGCATGGGCGTACTTGATGAGGTTAGCCCTAAAGGACTTGCCGGTCTCGTACGCTTCCTTGTCGTGCTTCATACGGGCATCGCGCATGTGTTTGTTCCACCGGTCCCGGATGGGTGACACGAGCCCTTGCAGGGTCTCGGCATCCTTGCGCGCAATGTAGGCGTCAGCGAGCGTATCAAGTTCCTCCGGGGTGTAGAACGCGGCTGCATCGAGAATGTCACCCAGATCAGCCAGAGCATTCGCCGGGATCTCATCCTCAATGTGGGCATCTCGGTAGTAGGGCGTGAAGGCCTCGAGGATGGACGAAGGCTCATTGATGAAGTCGACGACCATCGGCTTCGGCTTGTCCGGAAACACCCGATTCAACCGTGACAGGGTCTGCACGGCCTGGACACCTGAAAGCTTGCGGTCAACATACATGGCACAGAGACGCGGCTCATCGAACCCAGTCTGGAACTTGTTCGCGACGATGAGCACCTTGGCTTCGTCGTGCTCCCGGAAGTGCAGAGCAGTGTCGCGCACACCATTCATCGAGGCTTCGGTGATCTCCATGGCGTCGTCGCCTTCCCCGTAGGTCAGTGACCCGGAGAACGCCACCAGGGTGGTCATATCCTTGTATCCCCGCTTGGCGATGTACTCGTTCATCTTGTGCGACCACGTGGCAGCCGACATCCGGTCCGCCGCCACCACCATTGCCTTGGCGGTCCCGTTGAGGTGATGCATGACATTGCGACGGAAGTGCTCGACAGTCACCTCGACCTTCTGGGCAATCGAGGTCGGGTGCATGCGCACAAAGCGCACCATGTCAGATACCGCTTCACCAAAATTGACGGTGTCCTCACGGCCGAGTTCGTCGCGGATACGGGCAAACATGGCATAGGTGGAGTAGTTGGCCAAAACGTCGAGGATGAATCCCTCTTCGATGGCCTGACTCATCTGGTACGTATCGAACGCTACTCGGCGGTCAGGGTTGTTCGGGTCCTCAGCTCCGTACGCCGCCAACGTCTTCGGCTTCGGGGTGGCCGTGAGTGCGATGAAGCTCAGGTTCGGCGAGTTGGCCACCGCCTTATCCATGGCCAGCAGGACATCATCGGCAGAGATGTCCTCGCCGTCAGGAATCTCCGCATCAACGAGAATCTCACGCAACCGGGTCGCCGCTTCACCGTGCTGGGAGGAGTGCGCCTCGTCCATGATGATGCAATAGTTGCGCCCGGCCAGGGCAGGTGATTTTTCCATCATTTTCGCCAGAGCAGGGAAAGTCTGGATGGTGCAGGAAATGATGTGCCCACCCTGGGTCAGGGCCGCCTCGAGTGTCTTTGACTTGGATCCGAGTTTGTTGTCGACGTTGACGACCAGCCCCTCGGAGGCCCGCAGCAGGTCCAGGCCTTCCTTGATGTTGTCGTCGAGCACGGTGCGGTCCGTGACGACGATGACTGAATCGAACACCGGTTTACCTGAGGAATCAATGAAGCGCCCGGCCCGGTGCGCAAGCCAAGCGATGGTCTTGGTCTTACCGGAGCCAGCGGAGTGCTGGATCAGGTAGCGACCGCCAGCACCGCGCTCGGCGATGTCACCAATGACTTTCTCGGTGGCCCGCAACTGGTGGTAGCGAGGGAACACCAGCCGTCCCTTGTTGCCTTTGGAGGACGGCTCCCATAGCGCGTAGTCACGCAGAATACGCAGGAACAGCTCAGGTTCGAAGACCTCCTCCCACAGATACGCGGTGTCTGAGCCCATGGGGTTCGCAGGATTGCCCGCATGACCGTCGTTGCCCTGATTGAAGGGCAGGAAGAAGGTATCCAGACCAGCCAGCACCGTAGTCATGTAGACCTCCTGGTTGGACACCGCGAAATGCACCAGCGCGCGGCCCGGCTTGAGCAGAGGGCGGTTCTTCGTCGGCTTCCGATCAACCTTGTACTGCTTGACGGCATCGCGCACTGCCTGGGTGTTGTCAGTCTTCAACTCCAAAGTAGCCACGGGAATACCATTGACGGTCAAGACCAGATCAAGAGTGTCGGTACCAGCTACGTCGAAAGGGACCTGACGCAGTACGCGCAGCCGGTTGTGCATCGCCTGCTCGATGGCACCGGTGTAGAGCGGATTCTCGGGCGGAAAGGCCACCATCGGTCCAAAGGTGGCCTTCATCTGGCCACGCTGGGCGTGAGAAAAACCATTTCTCAGAGTACCGAGGAGACCCTGCTGGACTTTCTTCGTCCGAGCGTTGAGGATGGGTGCCTTGTCCAACACTTGCGTCAATCGGTCAAGGAGCTTTGCGACATAGACGTCACGCTGTACACCCGTCAACGATCCAGGTACCGCTTTGGCGAACTCCTCGGGGTACTGGGTTTCAATCCAGTACAGCACGTCTGGGACGTACAGTGCACGGGCCTTATCCCACCCGGCGCTGCTACCGACGTCGTGGAGCCACCCGTGGGCGGCAAGGTGGCTGACAATGGCTTCCTCGAATGCCTGCTCCATTGTGGACTGGATACCCATGACTACACCTGCTTCCGGCCGGTAACGACCTCAGTAATAAGAACGGAACGACGCTTGAGCAGAAGATCACGGAGTTTCCTGGACTCGGCGATGAGGGAGTCAATCTCGGCGGTCTCCCGATCCAGGTGGTCAGCGATGCGTTTCTGGGTTTCCAGGGATGGGAAGGGAATACGGAAACGAGATAGCTTTTCGGCGGTGAAATGAGGAATCGTCGCGGTGTCGGTTTCAATTCCGATAGATCCATCCAAAAGAGCCCTCATTAACATAAAGTTCACAAATCTAGGGTCCGCTTTATCAACTAGTACCCGGACTCTATTTATAGAGTTCTGAAATCCCCAATTGGGCAAATCCGAGTCGAGATAAGCACTCCTGCCAAACCCGGCCCCGCCTTCAACAACAACAATATCACCCGCGACTAGATTTAACCGGCGTGATTCATGTTCCGCGAAGGGCATCTTCTTTTGAGGTACAGAAAAATCCAGTCGACCCCCGGGCTGCACATGGGCTGCGCGAAGATAGTTTTGTACCACATCGTCAGTTTGCACTCTCCTATTAGACACCATCTTTCCGAGAGTTACGCTTGCAATCAATCCCACCGGACACATCTGGGACCGCGCCTCACTCAGTAAAGATTCAACAATGCAGTGTCGCCGCTTCTCTAGCAGCCCCACATACCTATCCAGATCAGCAACCGCAGCATCGATCTCGACTGTCTCCCGATCCAGGTAGTCAGCGATGCGCTGTTGAGTTTCCAAGGCTGGGATCTTAAATGGGATATTGAAAATCGTACGCCTGGAAAGTTCGACCTGATTTGTACTTCCCACACTCAATTCGACAAATCTCTGTTCTTCCGAGAAAATCACCCAAGCCAAGTAAGAAGAGCATACATATTCTCTGTCCGGCCTGACAAGAGTCACATGACTATCCCATGTTATTCTTGTCTCCAACCCCTCAACTACGCAAGAACGGCCCAAAGTTCCAGTTCCTGTGGAATTAATTAAAATATCCCCAGGTTGAATCAATAGTTCCTCAGGCAACTCTCGATTATATTCATCGTGCATCCGCACGTATTCAAGATCCAGCACTCCTTGCGAGCGAATACATTTCTGGTTGACCACTGGAATTCCGACATCCGAATATTCAGGAGAAATTCCCCTTCGAAGAAGGTCAGACACAAGACCGACTCTGCCTACAGCCTCGCTCACTCCTTTACCTCCTGAAAGCGAGCACGGATAGATTCAAGCACGGTCTCGATTTCCGCGTCGATTTCCTCCAACGAAGGAATCTCTTCCGGTTTGTAGAATAGCCTGGTCATGGGGATCTCATAGCCCACCTTGGACTCAGACATGTCCCAGACCAGGTCAGGTGCGAAGGGAAGCACCTCCCGCACCATGTGCTCATCCACATCCTCGACCAGCGGGATACGCTCGGTGATCTTGGAGGCCGGATCGATGACCTTGTTGCCTTTGCGGTCGATTGCCTCTGGGGCGTGCTCGTCTTCAATGGCGAGTGCAGTCATGATGTGGTCGATCAGACCGACACCCATCTTCAATCCGGCTGCCTTGGCTTCCTTCCGCAGGTGGGTCGGGAGGTCGTTCCACGCAAGACCAGCGCAGGTCCGAATCACAGCTTCATGTCCGGTGAGTGCCTGCTTGTGATCCATGGCGGCAGCGACAGTGTCATCGGTGACGGACACTGAATAGTGCATGATTCGGTACATGGGCACATCGACAAAACCAAGGTCATCAGGCGTTACCACCTTGGAATACTCCGGATCAGCCTCCTCGAAGGCGCTGTAGAGGCCGAGGATGAACTCGCGATCCTGGTCAGAGAATTCACGGCGTTTGTTGCCCATGCCCTTGCGCATGGGCGACCACACGCTGGTGGCGTCGATCAACTGGATCTTGCCGTTGCGCTTGGGTTCTTTGTTCTTGTCCAGAATCCACACGTAGGTGGCGATGCCGGTGTTGTAGAACATGTCCGTGGGTAGTGCGATGATCGCGTCGATGAGGTTTCCGTTGATCAGCCAGTTGCGGATCTGATCGGGCCCGGATTGTGGGCCGCCGGTAAATAGCGGTGAGCCGTTGGTGACCACACCGGCTCGGCCACCTTTTGTGGTGCCGTGTTCTTTTTCTTTGAGCTTGTGTACAACATGACTCAGGAAGAGCATCTGCCCATCAGACTTCGGGGGGAGGCCGTGACTGAAACGAGAACCATCGATCTTGGCTTCGCGTTCGACGGCGTCCTTGGAGCGTTTCCAGTCGGTGCCGTAGGGCGGATTGGAGAGCACGTAGTCGTAGAGTTCCCCCTCGTAGCGATCGTTGGCCAGGGTGTCACCGTCACGGATGGCGTCGGGAGATATACCCGAGACAATGAGATCGGATTTACCCAGCGCCAGGGATTCTGCCATCATCTCCTGGCCATAGACGGACACCTCGATGTTCGGGTTGAGTTCCTCCATGGCCCGCTTCGCCACCAGCAGCATGCCACCGGTGCCGGCTGCCGGATCGTAGACCGTGCGCGCGGGTGCCTGACCGTAGAGGCCATCATCATCGCTCGCCAGAAGGACATCGACCATCATGCGGATGGCATCACGTGGGGTATAGAATTCGCCGGCGACCTGCCCGTTCTCACTGAAGGAGCGGTACATGAGGTTCTCGAAGAGGTTGCCCATGGCATTCTCACCGAGGGCCTCATCGGAGAGGTCGATCCCAGCAAAGTGTTTGACCACACCCCACAGAACGTTGTTCTCCTCGAGCTTGGTAAGCAGCTCGGGGAACTTGAAGGCGGTCCAGACACTGCGGACATTGTCTGAGAAGGAATCGAGGTAGGTGAGCATGCCTTGCTTGACATGATCATCACTACCGCCGATGACAGCCAGTGACAGCTCCGAGGTGTTATAGAAGGACAGGCCATGGTCGGAGCGGATCAGAGCCGACCACATGTTTTCCGGGAACGTGGTGTGTTTGATCGTTTGGAGTACATCCGCTTTGGTTGGTTCCAGCAGGCACTCGATCCGGCGCAGTACGGTGAAGGGGAGAATGTAATCACCGTAGTTCTGGCGGGGCACGACACCGCGAAGGTAGGTGTCTGCTGTCTGCCAGACAGCCTGATAGAGCGAGGTGGATGAAGCCATGATGATCCTGCTTCCTGTTCTTTTAGCCTGACGGAAATAGTTACTTGGATTATTTTTCCGCATGCCCGGACAAAGTCGTGGTCAACTCGAAATTTTGTGCGGTTATCGAGAATGCTAGCGATGCTCCTGGCACTACGCAGGTCGGATTCGCTCCGATGAAATCTCCATCGCGGGCGACGAAGATTGATGGCGCGATCGCTTCGGACTAGCTCTCCCCGCACGCAGTCAGTGGTATTTTTTCTCTTGCAGTTGTCGGCAAGCACTCTGGATTATCGATCACACACCAGACCCGGATCGATGTCGCCGATTCCAAGTGACGTGGTGTGCGAGAAAACAAGCCGAGCTAAGTACTTCGGCGTAATAGCTGTAGGGCCCGAGCAGTAACTCGGGCCCTACAGCTATGTCGGTGAACCTCAATCCGACCTTGATCTAAAGGTACGCTCGGCCCCCTACCTATCTAATCGAAGCAGATGAGGAGCATCGTCCGAGGCATCGGGGGTGCACCCGATGAAAGAGGTCAGCGCTCGACCGGCCCTGGTACGGGAGCGATCAGAGCATCTTCCACTCTTCGAGGCCCTCGTACAGCGGGTAGGACTCGGCGAGCTTCGCGGTGCGGGCACGCAGCGCGTCGACGTCGGCGTTCTTTCCGTTCGCCAGGGCGGTGCCGATGATGTCGGCGACCTCGGTGAACGCGGCGTCGTCGAAGCCACGGGTGGCCAGCGCCGGGGTGCCGATGCGCAGGCCGGAGGTGACCATCGGCGGGCGCGGGTCGAAGGGCACGGCGTTGCGGTTGACGGTGATGCCGACCTGGTGCAGCAAGTCCTCGGCCTCCTGGCCGTTGAGCTCACTGTTGCGGAGGTCCGCGAGCACGAGGTGGACGTCGGTTCCACCGGTGAGGACGTCGACGCCGGCCGCGGTGCAGTCGGAGCCGGTGAGGCGCTCAGCGAGGATGCGGGCGCCGTCGAGGGTGCGCTGCTGGCGGGCGGCGAACTCCTCGGAGCCGGCGATCTTCATGGCGACGGCCTTCGCGGCGACGACGTGCATGAGCGGGCCGCCCTGCTGTCCGGGGAACACGGAGGAGTTGAGCTTCTTGGCCCACTCCTGCTTCGCCAGGATCATGCCGGAACGGGGTCCGCCCAGGGTCTTGTGGACGGTGGTGGAGACGACGTCGGCGTGCGGGACCGGTGAGGGGTGCACGCCACCGGCGACGAGACCGGCGAAGTGGGCCATGTCGACCCAGAGCTTCGCACCGACCTCATCGGCGATGGACCGGAACGCGGCGAAGTCCTGGTGCCGCGGGTAGGCGGACCAGCCGGCGATGAGGACCTGCGGCTTCTCCTTGATGGCCTGCTCGCGGACGCGGTCCATGTCGATGCGGAACGTGTCCTCCTCGACGCCGTAGGCGGCGACCTCGTAGAGCTTGCCGGAGAAGTTGAGCTTCATGCCGTGGGTGAGGTGACCACCGTGGGCCAGTGAGAGACCCATGATCTTGTCGCCGGGGTTGGCCAGGGCCATGAGGACCGCGGCGTTGGCCTGCGCGCCGGAGTGCGGCTGGACGTTAGCGAACTCGGCACCGAAGACCTCTTTGGCCCGGTCACGGGCGAGATCCTCGACGACGTCGACGTGCTCGCAGCCGCCGTAGTACCGGCGTCCGGGGTAGCCTTCCGCGTACTTGTTCGTCAGGACGGAGCCCTGCGCCTGCAGGACTCCGCGCGGGACGAAGTTCTCGGACGCGATCATCTCGAGGGTGTCCCGCTGACGTGCGAGCTCATCGCGGAGAACCTGGTCGACGGCGGGGTCGAGTTCAGCCAGCGGCAGCCATCGTGAGTCGGCGTTCGGGGTGGAGCTGGATTCGGTCATGTGTGCCCGGTTTCCCTTCGTGTCAGCACCTCCCGGGACAAGACCACGCCCCGGGATATTCAAATGCCACGCCAGTCTATCCCCCGCGGCCCGGATTGTGGACCGAGAGGTCTGTTCCCGGGTACATCCCGGCCCCCGTGTCGGGGTACGGTCCCGGGATGTGCACAATGGACCCATGGCACGCCCACGGGAGATCAGCCCGTACCTGGACTTCGACCGGACCGAATGGCGGCATCTGCGCAAGTCAATGCCGCAGGTCCTGACCGCCGACGAGGTCGTCCAGCTACGCGGCATCGGTGAGAACATCGACCTCGACGAGGTCGCCGACGTCTACCTGCCGTTATCCCGCCTCATCCATCTCCGGGTGAAGGCGCGGAAGAAGCTGATCAGCACCACCTCAACCTTCGTCGACAAGCCGGCAGAGCACGTGCCGTTCATCATCGGGGTCGCGGGCTCCGTCGCGGTCGGTAAGTCCACAACCGCACGCCTGCTGCAGGTACTGCTGCAGCGGTGGGAATCCCATCCGCGCGTGGATCTGGTGACCACGGATGGTTTCCTCTACCCCACCGCCGAACTGAAACGCCGTGGTCTGTCCTCAAGGAAGGGCTTCCCGGAGAGCTACGACCAGCGGGCACTGATGCGCTTCGTCACCGACGTGAAGGCGGGGAGCCCGGACTGTCAGGCGCCGGTGTATTCCCATGAACTCTATGACCGGGTTCCGGGCGAGACCATCGAGGTCCGGCAGCCGGACATCCTCATTCTGGAGGGACTGAACGTCCTGCAGACAGGCCCGACCCTGATGGTCAGCGATCTGTTCGATTTCTCCGTCTACGTCGACGCGCACAGCGACGACATTGAGGAGTGGTTCATCCACCGGTTCATGGCGCTGCGTGCCACGTCGTTCAGTAAACCGGGTTCCCATTTTGCGCACTTCGCCGAGCTCGACGACGAGGAGTCCCGCCAGGTTGCACGGGAGATCTGGCAGTCGGTGAACCTGCCGAACCTGGTGGAGAATATCCTGCCCACCCGCGTTCGGGCATCGCTGGTGCTGGTGAAGGGCCGAGACCATCTTGTGCAGCGGGTCAGGATGCGGAAGATCTAGCTCACCTGCAGACACCGGCCGCTCGGTTCAGGCGAGGTGCCCCCGGGCCCACTGCTCTACGGGGTCGAGCTCGGTGTCATCGACACGGTCGATGTCGCGCCCGTACTGGCGGACGATCTCCTCCTCGTTCACAGTGCGGTTGGACTTGCGACGCAGCATCTGGTTGAGCGACCACAGTGTGCCCCTGTGAATCCTGCTGAGCTTCGAATGTATAAGCCTGCCCGGCAGATAGAAGCGTGTGATGCGGTCGGCGTTGTCCCCGAGTGCCTTGGCAGCACCGTCACGCTCGCGGACCCAGGAACTCACGCTCATCCCGACGACCACCAGCGCGGTCGGGTGTCCGCCGAGGGCATTGTCCCGGAGCCACTTCGCTCCGCTGATCTGTCCCGCGTAGTTCGGGGAGAACACCACGACCGGACCTAACCCCGGGAGCTGCCCGACGGACGAAGGAGCATCCCCGAGTGCGACCGGGGTTGCCCCGAAACGCCCGGCGAAACTCCGAGCGTAGTGCTCGGTGGAACCGTAGACGGAATCGAAGATCACAGTCAGCTCGGGTGTACTCATCAGTGGGTCCTCCCAGGAAACGGGTTATTTTCCGAAGCGTCGGCTCCGGAAGGCGTAGGAGCGGAGCGCCCGCAGGAAGTCGATCCTGCGGAACGCCGGCCAGTAGGTGTCGGTGAACCAGATCTCTGAGTAGGCGGCCTGCCACAGCAGGAATCCGGAGAGCCGCTGCTCCCCCGATGTGCGAATGACCAGATCGGGGTCCGGCTGACCGGAGGTGTAGAGGTGACGGGAGATTGAATCAACCCCGATTTCGCGAACAATCTGTTCCGGGGAAAGACCGTCTTCAGCCTTCTCGGCGACGAGATCCCGGACGGCGTCGACGATCTCCTGGCGCCCGCCGTAACCGACCGCGACGTTGACGGTTACCCCAGTGTGGTCCCCGGTTTTCCGTGCCGCCGCACGCAGCCGTTCGGCGAACTCGTCCGGGAGCAGGTCGAGGTGCCCAACGAGCCGGATACGGCAGTTAGTCTCCGGGTCGGACAGCTCATCGACGACGTCGCCGATGATGTCGAACAGTAGCTGCAGCTCGTTCTCCGCCCGCCCGAGGTTCTCCGTAGATAGCAGATAGACGGTGACGAGTTCGACGCCGGTCTCATCACACCAGCGGACCATCTCACCGATCTTCTTCGCCCCGACGCGGTGACCGTGGCTGACATCGGCGAATCCCGCTTCCCTGGCCCATCTCCGGTTCCCGTCGCACATCACCGCAACATGCTTCGGTCGCCGACGTCCGCGGATCTCGCGGCGCAGCCGGTTCTCGTAGACCGGGTAGAGCAGTTGCGGTAGGAGCTTCACAGGGTCGATTCTAGTCGCGAGTGGGCCTCAGGAGGGTCACGGGGTGGAGTGTAGGGAGGAGCCCACGGCCACCTCAACAACTCCCGGATGAATCATCAGAACCAGAGGCGCTTGGGGGTCTTCAATCCCTCCTCGACCATCGCCCTGTCGATCGCCTCCTGATCGAAGGGGTCAATTCCGTGGGCCTCGGCGAACTCCCGTCGTCGAGCCATGCTGCGGACCCGGCGGCTCAGCGCCCACCCGATATAGAGGACGATCGCACCGAGGAGGACGAGGACGAATAACCCCACCGGGGAGGCCTTGCCGAACTCCGGGCCGAGCGGACCCGACCGCTCGGCCTGCGCGAGAATGACACCGGCGACACCCTGGATATCCATCTAGTTCTCCTCTGTCCCGATACCCGCGAACAGATCCGTCTCCGGCAGGGTGGCGCGCACCCTGGTTCGCGCGAGTTCAAATTCTTCCGTCGGCCACAGCTTACGCTGCACCTCGACCGGGGTGGCGAAGAATATACCCGCCGGGTCGATTTGCGTCGCATGCGCCCGGAGGGCATCGTCCCGACGGTCGAAGTAGTCCGCGCACGGGACCTGGGTGGTCACCCGCGCCATGATGTCCGCCCGGTCCTTGTTCCAGCGTTCGAGCATCGGGCCGAACGGGCTCGGCCGACCCGCGGCGACGAGCTCGTCGTGGAACAGCTTCATCCGCTGCCGGATGAAGCCGTGCGTGTAGTACAGCTTCAGGGGGGTGTACGGCTCCCCTAGCTCCGGGTGGTAGTCCCTGTCCCCCGCGGCGTCCCAGGCGATCATCGACACCTCGTGGACCTTCAGGTGATCGGGGTGCGGGTAGCCACCGTTCTCGTCGTAGGTGACGATGACCTGCGGACGGAAGTCTCGGATCACCCGGACGAGATCCTGCACCACGTGGTCGTTGTCCGCGAGCGCGAAGCATCCCTCGGGAAGGGGCGGCAGGGGATCGCCCTCGGGCAGGCCGGAATCGACGTACCCAAGCCAGGTGTGCCTGCACCCGAGTGCCTCGGCAGCGGCGGCCATCTCATCCCTGCGAATCTGGTCCATGTTCTCCAGGACTCCTGGGCGGTTCATGGCCGGGTTGAGGATCGAGCCCCGTTCACCGCCGGTACAGGTGACGACCATGGTTTCGACGCCCTCTGCGGAGTAGCGGGCGACCGTGGCCGCCCCCTTACTAGCTTCGTCATCCGGGTGCGCATGGATGGCCAGGAGGCGGTGCTGACTCACAGTGTCGTTGTCCTTCTTTCGCGGCTGGTTACGGTGCGTCGGGTAGGTTCCCGCCCGACACCGACGTTGTCCCGGGACCATCCTAGACAACCCCTGACCGCTCCGCACCGTCGACCCGAGGCACGTCTATCATGGGTTCCATGCACCCGAATGGGCTGCATCGGTCCCGGCCACCACCGGCATCGGACGAACAGACAGACAGGAAGCCGCCACCGTGGAGAAGCCGTCCCCCCGCCAACACCTCCCAGCTGACCGCTACGCGGTCACCGCTGACGGCAGCCGGGGCAATCTCTCGGGCCGTCTCATCGCGATCGGATCCGTCCTCTTCCTCATCGCCGCCGTGGTGGTCACCGTCCAGTACTTCCAGAAGACCGCGGCCGCGACGGTCAACGCGACCACATCCGGTTTCGAGCGGGCGGAGGACGACTCGACACTGCGGATGTTCGTCGACGTCACGCGAAAAAACACCGACACCGACAGTTACTGCATCGTCCAGGCCCTGGACTACGACAAGATCGAGGTCGGACGCCGGGAGTTCCTCATCCCCCCAGGAGGGAACTCCACGGAACGCTACACCGTAGAGATTCCGACCCGCGGTCTCCCCGTCGCCGGGAAGGTGTACGGCTGTCACGAGAAGGTGCCCGCGTATCTCACCGAGGCCGAACCCCGCTAAACCCGGCTCCCGGGGGCAGCTCGTGTGTTAGAATCCATCGCGAAACAGCCCTGACGACACGCGTGTGTCCGGCGTTGTTCCCAGAATCGTGAATCCCGTTCGCCGGGTGTTTGCGTTAGGCACCACAGTCACGCCCCGTGGGCCGCACCGGACGCTTCCGCGTCTTCGTTGTGCGGGCACCCGGGGCACTGTCAGCTGTCCGGGAACATCTCGTGCCGACGACACATGCACCGATGATTCCATCGGCGCGGGGACGGTCGGTTGGTGCGCACCCGCCATCATCCGATCACGACGACGAAGACTGGGAAGGCACCGACACCATGGCTGACATTCAGAAGCAGTACATCACCCCGGAAACCAAGAAGAAGCTTGAGGCTGAGCTCAACGAGCTCATCGCCCACCGGCCGGTGGTCGCTGCGGAGATCAACGAGCGCCGCGAGGAGGGTGACCTCAAGGAGAACGCCGGCTACGACGCTGCCCGCGAGATGCAGGTCGAGGAAGAGGCCCGCATCCAGCAGATCTCCCAGATCCTGGCCAACTCCACCACCGAGCGCGCAGCCGTCGAGGAAGGCGTCGCGCACGTCGGTTCCGTCGTACACGTCTACTACGACGGCGACGAGTCCCAGAAGGAGACCTTCCTGATCGGTACGCGTGCGGCCGCGAGCGACAACAAGGACCTGGAGACCTACTCGGAGCAGGCTCCACTGGGCAAGGCCGTCCTGGGTGCCCGTGAGGGCGAGACCCGCGAGTACACGGCCCCGAACGGTCGCGTCATCAGCGTCACCGTCGTCTCCGCTGAGCCGTACAACTCCGAGAAGTACGCGACCCTGCGCTCCCAGAGCCAGTAGACCAGCCCCCACAAGAAAGGCCCGGAAACGATCATGACCACCCGTACTCGCACCCTGGCGGCCGTCGCCGCAGCTACTCTGGCTCTCGCAGCGTGTTCGCCGCCCAACGAGGTTCCCACCGAGGAACGCGTCGTCACTGCCTCGGAACTGTCCACACCGGCCAGCATCGAGATGGATGAGTCCTCGGCCATGCCCACCAGTTCACGGCATGACGAATCCACGTCCGCGTCGATGTCGACCGGGTCGACCACGGCCACCACGACGAGCAGTGCCACGGATCCCGAGGCTCTTCCCGGCGTCATCAACTGTGTCGGCTCCCCAACCCAGCGTCCGAGCGTCCTGAACCTCGCGTGCTCCGGCAACGAGGACCGACTCGCCGATATCGTCTGGCTGACGTGGGACGAGGAACAGGCCACCGGCACCGCGACTCGGATCACAAACACGTGTGAGCCGACTTGCGTCGACGGCAAGGAAGAGACGACCCTAGACGTGGACGTCGTTCTGAGCCTGCCCCGCAACACTCCGCAGGGCCCGGCGTTCACCCAGATCACCGTCGACGGGGAGACCATCGCCCTGTAAGGGCGCATCCCCTCTCCCCCGACTCAACCCGGCGACCGGTTCCAGTTTTCACCCGGTCGCCGGGTTTCTTTCCGTTCGCCGGAGGATCTCCCAGGGAGCGAGATGCACGAGGCTCCGTGTCCGTGCATGCGCTCCCTCGTAGACGAAAGAGCCCCGGTAGCCGCCCGCTGGAATTGCGAGAGCTACCGGGGTTCTCAGTCTGCCGGCCGGTCCGGGCGATACCCGGTCAGCGGTTGTTGAAGTAGCTCAGCAGACGCAGGATCTCGGTGTAGAGCCAGACCAGGGTGACCGCGAGGCCGAGGGCGACACCCCAAGCCATGTTCGCGGGGGCGCCCGCACGAACGAGCTTGTCCGCGGAGTCGAAGTCGACGAGGAAGCTCATCGCAGCGAGAACGATGCAGACCAGCGAGAAGATGATCGCGATCGGACCGCCGTCACGGAGAACGTTGAAGGAGGTGAACATCGACATCATCAGATTGCCCAGAGCGAGGATGAGGACACCGACCATGCAGCCGACGAGGATGCGGGTGAACTTCGGGGTGACCTTCACGGCGCCGGACTTGTAGACGTACAGCATGCCGAGGAACACACCGACTGTGCCGAGCACGGCCTGGCCGATGAGGGCTCCAGCGTTGGCCCCACCCACGAGGACACCAGAGAACATCAGTGAGATTCCGCCGACAAACAGGCCCTCGAAGGCGGCGTAGGTGAGGGCGAGGGGTGCAGAGCCGTACTTTTTGCCGAACGTGAAGATCAGAACCGTGATGAGCCCGCCGATCGCACCGATGATGGTGAGCAGAATAGCAAGGCCTGGATTGACCATCGTTCCGATGAAGAAGTTGACCACCGCGAGTGCGACGATGATCCCCAGCATGATTCCCGTCTTGGTGACGATGTCATCCACGGTGATTGGGCGCTGCGCACTGGCTGCACCACCCTGCTGGGCGAGATACGGGTCCTGGTAGCCGGCCTGCGGGTAGCCCGTCTGGTAGGGGTTCTGCTGGGGCTGGTTCCGACTGCCCGTCAGTGAACTGAGAACAGGGTTACTACTACGCACGTCGTCCCTGGTCCTTTCTTGGGTGCTCGATGTGTCGTGAAGAGGTTTACATCCCGTATAACGCTTCCTCCGACAGTAAAGTTCCCGGATGCGTACAACGAACAGGTAAAGCCGGAGAACCGGGTACACCTGCCGGTTCCCTGGCTCTGGGACTACCGCCGCCCAGTTGTTTTATTCGGCGGCTGATCGGGCCGCGATTTCAGCAAACTGTTCATTCTGGAAATCCCGCGGGGAGATACCATGCATCCCCTTGAACGCCCGGGAGAATGCAGCTGTCGACCGGTAACCGACCGTCCGGGAGACATCCTTGGGACGCAGGCCCGCGCGCAGGAGTTTCCGCGCCTCGTCCATCTTCTGGGTGAACGTGAAGACCGATGGTGCCGAGGCTGTGTCCGCGCGGGTGACCACTCCGAGGGCGCTCCGATAACAGGCCACGACGTCTGCGAGCTCAGGGGTCACGTCCAAGTCCATGTCCGCGCTCATCGGTAGCGCGATCGACCCGGCGGCGATGTCGAGGCGAGTGTTGGTACCCGCGGGAATCGTCGCACTGTCCCCGTTTCCGAGGAAACGGCAGTAACCGGGAGTGGTCAACGTCGCGGTCCCGCGGTAGACCCACAGGACGACATCTGAGCCGGTGGACCGGTGCCAGGTGCTCGATGAGGGGATCTCGGGGGGAGTTCCCGCCGGAGCCATCCCGACGGAACCAGGCGTGTAGGCAGACGGCGTACAGCCGGTGTGCCGACGGAAGGCGCGGGTGAGCGATGAGGTGGCGGCGAAACCGACGAGATTCGCCACCACCGCGACGGAGAAGTCACGGGCGAGGAGTTCAGCCGCGGAGGAGACCCGGTAGGCAGTGCGCCACTCGGAGAACGTGAGCCCGGTGGAGGCGAGGAACTGCCGCTGCAGCGTCCGGGCAGATACCCTGTGCTGTTCGGCGAACTCCTCGAGCGAGGTCTGGTCGCCGGGGTTGACGCGGAGCCGCTGTGCCACGGCGTTCGCCTCGTCGGCCTCGGGGGCCGGTGGCGGAGCCGCGGGATCATCGAAGAGTCTCGCTATCTCCGGCGAGAGCGTCCGCGCACCGCGCAGGTAGCCCAATGAGCGGGAGAACTCGTAGACCATGAAATCGCCCCATTCCACGCCGAGATGGACGCGGCGGGACGGACCGGAAATACCCAGGTTCGGGAAGACGATCGGGATGACCAGGCCATCGCCGGACACCGTGGACGGGCCGGCGGCGAAGCAGAGTTCGCCGGCGGGGAGTTCGCACTTCCAGGTGCCGACCCTGATCGTCGCGGAACCCGAGTGGCACCACAGGAGGGCCGGGTGGGGGTATGAGACAACCATGTCGTACCTCAATCATCTTTAGGCGACGCTAACCTAAACGATAGTAACGGCAAGGCAACGCCAAGACACCACCGACTCGAACGAAAATCTTTGCCAAATGGGACTAGCGCAACCATTCGGTGAGGTCAAGACGTCCTTCTTTCGACTACCCCCAATTGTTCACCCACCCCCATTTCGGGGTGTCGTGTGAAAAATCACAGCCTGGCTGTGTAGCGACGATGCGGTATCGACACTTCGTCCAATGCAACTGAGATGCCGTCCATGCTGACCACGACGGCCTGACGTCATCCCGTCTATCTAGGGCGCACTTCCAAGTCCGTCGTCGGCCATGAAAACCAGCGCCGTCTCCCACCGAAAGACAGATCGCGTCCAGTTCCGAGGACCATCACGTCGCAAGAACTTTCCTCGATCCAGTCGGAGTATTTCCGTACCGACTGACGTGAGTGGTTCCCCTGACGACCAGGGAGGGGCGGGAAGCGGAGAATTCGCCGAACACTCCCCGCAGCAGATCACGGGCCTCACGGTCGATGGGCAGGGTCGCATCAAAGCGGCCACTGCGAAGACCATCGGTGAATGGTTCAGCGGAACCGGGCATCTCCCCAGTCTGCCGGGACGTGTCCCGGCAGACTGGGGAGACACACAAGGTGTCCGGACAACACAGCCTGAAATTCCTGTCATCTGGACACCTTCTGGATACCACGGCCGTGAGTGGCCCTCCGTCTCAAGTTTTGCACCTGCTCATGGTGCCCCCAGTGGGACTCGAACCCACACTGCGCGGGAGTGACGTAAGGGGGTTAGCGGTTCTGACATGTTCGTTTGTGTCCTGTTGTTGCAGGCCACGGCTCCGAGGAGGTTTCGGGGTTCTAACGAGTGCGGTCTTATCGTCACTATTATTTGGACACTTTTAGGACACCATCCATGACGGCCGCGACCGGGACGTTCTCTCCCCTACTGGCGATGTAGGTGGTTTCCGTGAGCCGACTGTCAGCGTGGCCGAGCACCTGCGCCGCCGCGAACGGCGATAGCTCCTCTGCGATGAGCGTCGAGACGGTTTTCCGCAGACTGTGGACGGTGATGTGCTCGAACTGGGGGCCACGCCACTTCCGGAGTAGCGCGTTGAAGTTGTTCTCCCACATGAAGGTGCCCGCACCGCTGGGGAAGACGGGTTCCAGGTGCTCTCCGAGCTGTGTACGGCGGCGCTTGAGGAGGTCAACGGCCGTCTCCGCTAGTTCTATGTGCCGTTCGGACTTCGCGGTCTTGCCGTGTGCCTGACGGTCGTTCCCGTGTGTGGAGGAGTACGCGATCGTCCCGGTGACTTCCAGCCACGGGGCCGGTTCATCGAGGTGTACGTCTTGCCAGCGGAGCCCCAGGACTTCTCCGAGGCGTAGCCCGGTGCACAAACAGAGGTCTACGACGTCGATGAGTGTTGGGTTGTTGGACTTGGCTATCTGCGCGCGGAAGAGGGGAATCTCTTCTCGTGTGAGTGCGGTGTTTTCTTTCTTGTTTCGGGAGTTGAGTTCGACGGCCTGCATGGGGTTGGACGATAGTGCGCCGTATATGACTGCGGTGCCGAATGACTTTTTGAGAACGGTTCGGACGTTTCCTTGAATGCCGGGGCTTAGTTCGTTGATCCATTGATCGAGAAACGCCGGGGTGACTTCGTTTAGTCGGAGGTTTCCGAATGCGGGGATGATGTGGTTCTCGGCTGCGGTTCGGTATCGGTCGATTGTTGCCGGCCGTATCTTCCCCGAGGCGGTTACTTTCGTGAGCCAGTTTTGGCATAGGAGTTCTACGGTGCTCATGGCGGTGATGGTGGTGGTGTTGCCCTCCCCCAGGCGCTGCTGGCACTTTTCCTTGAGGGCGTTGACGGCTGCGGTCTTGGACTTGCCGCGGGCCCGGATACGGACTGTTGTGCCGTTGTAGAGCCGTAGCCGGGTGTCTGCTTGTATCTTGCCGGTGTCGAGGGTGGTGGTTTTGATCTCGCCGTATGACCCGAGCGGCGTAGGAGGCCTACCCCTCGCCATCTTCATCTTCGTCAAAAGTCTGGAGCGGTTCTTCCTCCAAGTTGGCCCCCAGCAATTCGAGCTGATCCGTAATTTTCGAAAGCCGTTTATCAGCAGCGTCAACGACTTCTTTAAATCTCTCAAACCATTCAGGATCCGTGTTGTGGAGAAATGAAGCGGCAGAAGTGCTCTTATAGGCGGCATGCAATTCGCGGGTAAACTCCCGACAGAGCTCGATTAACCGATACTCGTCATTTTCGGGTCTTTGATAGATCGGTGGGGCCTTATATTCATACCTCATGGCCAGGGCGCCCGCATCACCAGTAGCCAAATCAAATAGCGGATCCCACCCTTCTGGAAGCCCATTAGCCTCACCGGTGAACCACCTTAGGGCGTCCCAAGCGGGAACCTCTCTATCAGGAAGTACATCTTGAAGGGTATTCGGAAGCCCAGTGTAAATCATCGCTACCGGAGGAACTTCCAAAGCCGCCGATAGGACAATTACCTCTGCGAGATCAAGCTTCCCATTACGAAGATTGTTTTCAATCTTGGAGATAGCGGCGCGAGTAATTGGATATCCGAGGGCGCGCGTTCGGTCCGCCAACTCAGACGCGGTAAGCGGTATGTCTTCTCGGCGCTTCTTCACCGCGTCCCCGAAGACGCCGGCGGACTTCAGCGCCCACGCCCTAGCCGACTCGTCCCGGGCTTGCTTCCCAGAGGTCTTGCCGTCTCCGCCCTGTTCCATAACGGGCACATTACCACGATCCGTTGCGGCAAAGCCGAGCATCGTGTACGTTCGCGTTTGGAGCACAGGAGTCCGATTCTGTGCGTTTTTGAACGAGAGGAAGTCTCATGTCCCCAGTTTCCCGCCCTACGATCACGGTCGAAGAAGCGGCCGCGGTGCTCGGCATCTCCAAGTCCAGTGCATATGCCGCGATCAAGCGGAACGAGTTCCCGACGCCGGTCATCAAGATCGGTGGCCGCTACGTCGTCCCCACCGCCCCACTCCGCCAGCTCCTCGGAGTTGACGCCCCGAAGGAGGCAGCGTGATGCAGCGTCCGAAGAAGACCGCGCCGATCGCTACGTGGCGTGAGTACGCCGCTTCGCTTCATGTCGACACCAGGGGCATGAACAAGCAGGAGATCCAGGCCGCGACGGCCTCCGATGACACCCGGGTGGGAAAGGGTGCGGATGCTATCCGTACCCCTGACACGCCGGCCGGAAAGGGTGCAGAGATATTCCGTACCCCTGACACCACCGACCAGGAAAAGGATCCACGTTCCGCGTGGACCCCTGACACCAATCAGAAGACGAAGGGTACGCAGACGTCGCGTACCCCTCTCGACCCGGACAGCCCTATCGGTTTCGACATCACCGCCGTCACCCCGGGCTACACCACATCCGTCGAGCAGCGACTCCACGCACACCTGTGCCGAGACCTCAGCCGAATCATCGACCCCACGGTCTACGACATCGGAGGAATCGCCGACGAGCTCATTGAAGGTGCCACCGCATCCGCCTGGCACGTCAACTTCGACATCTACCGCAGATAGGAGTCCCCTCGTGGACACACACCCCAGCTATCAGTGCACCGGGATTCCCGGCATCGGCACGCTCCGCCTGTACGACGACGGCCGGATTCTCCTCGGTGACGACACCCGCATCACTCACGAGCAGCTTGCCGGGATGGTTCTGATGCTCACCCGCGCGGCGTTCGCATCCAGGGACATCATCGTCGCCGGCACTCTCCGCCGGGACCACGAGCAGACCAGTCAGCTCGAGGCCCTGGCCGACTTCAACTAGAGACAAGGACCAATCATGACCCCAAACACGGAAAAAGCCCGTGCAGCAGCGGCAACTGCGAACACGGGCAACATCCCCAGCGGACTCGAAAACCGAAGGAACACCACCGAGACTACCAGTGCCCGGCGTCGAGATGAAGACGCCAACCACCGGTTCAAGCACATCGCGTTGGACTACTACGACGACGGCATCGAGTGCCTGTGCGGTTTCTTCATTGAGACCCGCGCCCCGAAGTCCAACATGTCTCCGACGTTGACCCGGCCCCTTGAGGTCTGCCCTAGCTGCGCATTCCTCCGGCTATCGGAGTACGACATGTTCCCCGACACCCTGCCGCGAGCGCGAGGTGAGAACCGTGGCTGAACTGCTGACCTTGTTGATCTGCGGCGCTTACGTCTCGGTTCCGATCGTCGTTTGTGAAGCAATCACCTCCTATCGAGAACGCAACTGTCACACCAACTAGCCCAATCACTACCCACCCGCCCCGGTCGGTTCCACCCAGCCGGCCGGGGCGGGGAGAAAGGAAAACCTGTTGCGAGACTTCGAGAAGGAGCGCAAGCAGCACATCATGGACTATCTGCGTTGCCTGATGCGGATGAACAGCACCACGGCACGCGACAAAGCCTGCTACGTGCACCTCGATGACTACGGTGACTGCTGGCAGGCCCGCACCATCCACGAGGCGATCACCACGGTCGCAGCGGCCAACATCACCGCCGGGCACCCCACTCAGCGGCTTCTGACCGCAGACATCAACGCCCGTCTGGTTTCCTCCGGGGCGATGACGAACACCGCTCTCGCCCGGTTCTGGCATGAACTGGTCAGCCCCACCAACCCGGAGGACAACCCGCAGCCGGAGCCGTGGCGTAGCCGGGAGCTTGCCGCCCGCATCACCGAGGACCATTTCCGGTTCGTGTGGCACGAGGCCCATACCCTCACCGAGGACATGGCGTTTACCGCGCCGATTGAGACGCTGACCGAGAAGCTGCGCCTCGACCGGGAACGTCTCCTGGCGATCCACAACCGCATGGTCACCACGACCCCGGGGCGCGCCCTGCACGCCGTGGGAGGTGACGCCGCGTGAGTGATAACGCCACCGTCGACCTGGCCGCGGTCCTCGACGGGATCACCGAGTGGATCAACCGGTACACCATTTTCCCCACTGAACACTGTTGCCCGACGCTGGCGTTGTGGGCAGCGCACACCTGGGTGTCCCAAGCCTTCGATGCGACTCCCCGGTTGGTGTTGTCCTCGGCGGTGCCGGGATCGGGGAAAACGCGAGTCCTCGAACTGCTCAACGGGGTCTGCCACGACGCCCAGTACACCCCGAACATCTCCCCGGCGGCGCTCTACCGGAGCATTTCCAAGGACAACGCTTCAGGGGTTGCACCGCTGACGCTGTTGTTCGACGAAGTGGATGCGATCTTCAGCCAGAAGAACAGTACGCAGAACGAAGATCTCAGAGGGCTACTTAATTCCGGGTACAAGAAGGGTGCGCAGGTGATGCGGTGTGACGGGCCCAACCTCGAAGTCGTGCGGTTCACCGTTTTTGCCCCGGTTGCCCTGGCCGGGTTGGTGGGCAATATGCCGGACACGATCACCACGCGGGCGATCACGATTCATATGAAGAAGAAGGCCCCCGGAGAGCGTGTGGAGCCGTACCGGATCAGAGAAGCCCGAGAGCAGATCCGCGAGGTCAGTCAAGCGCTTGAAACATGGTCTGCCGGGGCCGTGGAACGACTTGAAGCCGCCCGTCCGGATCTTCCCAGGGGCGTCCAGGATCGGTCGGCCGAGGTTTGGGAGCCCCTAGTTGCGATTGCCGATGAAGCCGGTGGGCACTGGCCGGCCACGGCGCGTGCGGCATGTCGATCCTTCGTGTTCGACGGCAACCGCCGTGAACCAACCCGGCCGGAGGAGCTGCTCTTCGATATCCGGGAGATCATGGGCCACGGCACCGACACGTCCCGCGCCAAAGTGGACCGGATCTCCACCCGTGATCTCCTGGCCGAGCTGAACAAGCTTGAGGAGTCGGGGTGGTCCGCCTACAACAACCGCGACGGGATGACGCCCCGGGAACTGTCCCGGATGCTTCGCCACTACGACATCCGGCCGGTGACCTACCGGGAGGCAAACGGGTTCAGCAGGACCGCTAAGGGGTATGTCACCTACAAAAACGACAAACAGGACGGGTTTTTCGAGGCGTGGGCCCGCTACCTCCCCCCGGCCCCTTCCTCAGAATGCGTAACAACGGAAACATCGGTAACACCGCAGGTCACAGGCACGGAATCTGTTACCGGATCAGGATCTGTTACCGAAACACCCGGACACGCTGTTTCCGCTGTTCCGGTAACACCCTCGAAAGAAGTAACAAAAAACAGCGCCTCTACCAGCACTGTTACCGATGTTCCCGATGTTACCGACCTGGCAGGTATAGGCGAGGGGGAGCGGATGGTCCTCGATGCCTTATCGGAGACTCCGGTGGGCGTCGGCATCGTCATGAAGTCGGTTCCCAAGCCACTGAAAGCCACTGTCCCTGACGTCCTCCAGGCCCTTGAGGAACGAGGGCTAGTCATCAGTCAACCCGATCAGGGCACCTACGCCCTGGCCGACCGAAAGGAGGACGCGGCGTGACTTCTCCGCTTATCAAGGCGCGGTCCCGGATCACCGGATACAAGTGGTCCAACGCCACGATCGCCGTCACCTCACGGTCAGCAACCCGGCACCCCAAGCGCATCGGAATCCACATCGACGGCCGGCTCGTTCTCGAACTACGCGCCGGACAGGCCACCACCCTCATCAACACCATCGCAGACACCTTGGAGCACCCATGACCGAACCCGCAAGCCAGTACATCCCCGCCGGTTACTTCCTCATCTCCCCGGGCCACGCACGAATCGTCCGTCTGCTGATCAACGAGGTCCGGAGGTTCAAGGGCCGGGAGGGCGTGACCACCAACCAGGAGGTGTTCGAACTCGAACGAACCCTGAAACGTGACCCGATCCTCACAACCTCACACCGGAATAACGTCACCGACGAAACTCACCTGTATGAGTTCATCGACACGAAGAAAGCCGCCGACATCCTCGGCATCACGCCCCACGGCGCAGCAGAACTGGCACGCCGCGGAACGGTCACCGGGCACAAAGACGGGGGACAGTGGCTACTGGCATCTGATGAAGTCCAGGCCCGTGCCGAGCGTCGCCGTAACCAGGCAGCCTGACGGCAGCTACACCTTCGCCAACGTTGAACTCGTCCGCGCGGGAACATGGCGCGCCTCGACCGGGCCGATCACCATCACCGGTGACGACCTGGCCGCGGCCGTGGCATTCCAGGACAGTGACTTCTTCCGGATCCCGCGCGTGAAGATCGGCCACGTCGACGACCAGCCCGGGCAACCCGCCTGCGGCTTCGTCGACCGGCTACGGCTCTCCGATAGCGGAGACGTCCTGATCGGTGACCTCGTGGATGTTCCCGAGAACCTGGCTAAGTGCATGCCGACACAGTTCCCTGAGCGCAGCATCGAGGCCGTCACCGACTACCACGACGAATCAGGAACCCGGCACAGTCTCGTGATCCTGGCCGTGGCGCTTCTCGGACTCGAACAGCCCGCGGTGGCCGGTCTGAACACACTCCGGGGGCTTAGCCTCCCCGATCATCAGGGCCCGCCGACCGGCTGGGTCCGCCCCCAACACCGAAAGGAACGCTAATCATGCGCAACATCGACCGAACCAATCCCTACAACTACCCGACTGTCCACGACGACGTGAACGGGTGGCTGTACGCCTGGAAACGTATCTGCGCCCCGAAGGGATCCGAGGTCTCGAAGTTCTATTCCTCCTCGGACATGCTGTCCTTCGCTGACGGCTACATCACAGCCCTCGAGGACCTCGGATACAGGACCCCGGACCTGAAGCCGGGGGTCATGGGCACCGAAGAGACCACCCTCTACAACCTTGAGGCCCGCACCAAGACGATCACCACTGATACCTACGACACCGAGGGCCAGGTCATCGACACCAAGACGACCACCGAACCGATGGAGGCCAACTAGCATGCCGCTCTACCCCGGAAACACTGATCTCGCCAGCAACGGATCAATCACCGTCGACCAGGCGCTCAACCACCCCACGGTCATCACCGAACGCATCAACGAACTCGTCGGCCCCGAACTGCTGGCCGACACCGTGTTCAGTTCCATCGGTGCCCCGGTCACCGGAGGCGCGGTGATCTACTCGCCGGTCACCGAAAAGCACCTGTTCACGACCAACGACGTCGAGGACCGCAACCCCGGTGACGAGTACCCGCACGTCTACTTCGACCGGCCCGGACAGGAACTCGCCCGCGTCCAGGACTTCGGAGGCAAGTTCGATGTCACCGACGAAGCGCGGCGCCGCAACCAGTCCATCGACTTCGATGTTCAGGTCACCGCCCTGGCCAACACCATTCTCCGCAAGCTCGACACCCGGGTCATCGAAACCCTCGAAGCCGGCCTGAAAGCCCTCGACGACAACGGAGAAGTCGCCGCGAACGACTGGTCAGCCCTCGTGTTCGACGGCCCCACCGAAGGGCTCACACCCACCGGTAAGCGCCCCACCGCCGACTTCGCTATGGCACAGCTCGCAGCGGACCTCGACGGGTTGAACACCACCTACTCGATGCTGATCCTCAACCCCCGGCAGCGCGCCAACCTCGTCGCGGCCTACGGCCCGGACCTGTCACGGGTGCTTGAGTCCGCGGGTCTGACGATGAGAACCAGTCTCGCTGTCGCCAGTGGAACCGGCTACCTCGTCGACCCCGGGCAGGTCGGGTTCATCGACTACGAGCAGAACCTCACCACCGAGACGTGGGATGACCGTGAACACCGCAAGACGTGGGTGCAGTCCTACTGCATGCCGGTCATGGGAGTCACCTCCCCGCGCGCTATCCGCAAACTCACCGGCCTGGCCGGCTGATCCTGAAAGGACACCTACATGTACACAAACCCCATGCGTGACATCTACAGCCCCGGAACCGACATCACCTGCCGGGCCACGACCGCGGTGACCGGTAAGCGGTTCGCCGAGATCAGTGGCGACCGGGCCGAAGGCAAGATCAGTATCACCACCGCGACACCCGGAGGGCACATCTGCGGAGTCATCAAGTACAACGCCAAGGCCAACGAGCTCGTCGGTATCGCCCGCGGATCCTCCAGGGTGGTGACCGTCACCGCCCAGACCGCGATCACGGCCGGTGCCCGCGTCGAGGTCGGAACCGACGGTAAGGCCACCGTCCATGCCAGTGGTGTTCCGGTCGGCTACGCGGTGTCCACCGCCAAGGCTGACGCGGACGCCGAGATCAGTCTCTACAACTAGGAGCCACACATGAAGCTGACCAAGCCCTTCGGGCGCACCCTGCACATGCTGTCCACCGCCCCGCAGGACATCGACCCCGCCGACCAGGACGATGAGGCGACCGGCACCGACGAGAACACTGTCGTCGAGTTGACCGTGGACCAGTGGAACCAGCTGTGTGCCCTGGCAGGCGTCGACACCGACACCACCCCGGACGCGGCCATCGAGGCCCTCGGTGGTCTGCTGGCCGACCAGGACGATGCACACAGTCTGACGGTGCGTGTCGATCGTGGAACCCTGACTGAACTGCAATCCGCCGCGGCCTACGGGATGCAGGCCAAGGCCAAGGAACAGGACGCTGAACGGGTGGCGTTCGTCGAGGACGCCATCAAGCGCCACAAGATCAGCTCGGCTGGGCGTGACATGTGGATCAAGCGGATGCGCGCCGACGAGGACGTCACCCGGAAGATGCTCTCCGAGATCCCCGACGAGACATTCCCGGTCGTGGAGATCGGGCATAACGCCCCCGTCGACGACGACTACAGCCCGAGCTGGGTCCGCTGACCGGAGCACTCTCACAGGTATCCGTGAGATGAGAACAGGCCCCCGGGTCGTGCCAACCAGCACACCGGGGGCCTTCTCCTGTGCTCCCAGGACAACCGCCCGCAGCCTGCGCACCCACCACCGAGCGGACTTCCTGACATTTCTGTCACAAACCCCCGCGCCGCTTCTTACTACCGCTAGTAAAAGGCGGATCTTCGTGACGCCACGAACCCGCGGGTAGAAGCTCCCCGGCACCGGGAGGCTTGCCCTACGACGGCAGGGGATATTCCCGCCTCCGGCAAGATCCCCACGACCAGGACACCCCGGCACGAGTTATTCCTAGATCTAGGAAACCGTGCCCCGGCAGGACGTTGAAGGGCTTTTCCGAGCCCCTCGATAATCTCCGCCTGGTACGGGGCCCTGACTCTTCCCCGGCCTCCTCGCAGTCAGCCCTTCTCTCCCTCCGACCCTCTTTTCACCCGATCGGTCGGAAAGTTTGAAGCACCCTGTAAAAATCTCTTGACTGTGAGCGGGCCGGGGTGGAGTCAGGCCGTGGTACGGGCTTCAGATTTGTTGGGGTGGGTGGTTCCGGGCCGTTCCGCTCCTCGTCGTGCCGCTCTCGGTTTTCGGTGGCGTCAACGAAAAGTGTCCAGGCAACACGGGCCTGTGGCACGCATTATCTGGACACTTTATGGACACCTCGACCGCTTATCGCTGGCGATCTAGGGTGTTTTCCCTGCTCATGGTGCCCCCAGTGGGACTCGAACCCACACTGCGCGGATTTTAAGTCCGCTGCCTCTGCCAATTGGGCTATAGGGGCGTACCGGCACAGTTTAACGCACCGGTGGAGGCGTTCCTTCCCCGACCGCCCCTAATCCAGCTCATCGGCGAGACCGGAGATGATGCCGTCGAGGATGTCTTTCTCGGAGACCACCAAGGAGTCGGCTCCCGCGACGTCGCGGGCGAAGTCGATGATTCCCTGGACGACGACGGACCCGCCGCCGAGGACGTCCGCGCGGCCCGGGTGGATGACCGGATTGGTGGCCCGCTGTTCGGAGGTCTCGGCGATGAGGTGGTCCGTGAGAACCTTGAGTGCGTCGAAGCGGAGAACGGAGCCGTGGATCGCGCTGGCGTCATAGCTCTCCAGCCCCAGGGCGAGTGCGGAGAGTGTCGTGAACGTTCCCGCGCAGCCCACGAAGGTACGGGTGCGGTCTGCGGGGACAATGGCCCGGACCTGATCCAGGCGCTCCGCCACGTATTCGCGGGCGATCTCAATCTCGGTGTCGGTGGCCGGGTTCGAGCGCATGATCCTCTCGGTCACGCGGACGCAGCCCATCTGCGCCGAGTGGCTACCTAGGATCCCGTCGTCGATGGTGCCGACGACGAACTCTGTGGAACCGCCCCCGAGGTCAATGACGCAGAACGGGCCGGTCTCCGGGGGCAGATCGGCGACTGCACCGCGGAAACTGAGCGCGGCCTCCTCCTCGCCGGTGATGACCTCGGCGACCGCCCCGGGTTTGATCCGTCCGAGGAGCTGGCGCGTCATCCGGAAGAAGTCCTCCCGGTTGTGGGCATCGCGGGTGGCGGACGTCGCCACCATGCGGACATCGGCGACGCGTTCGATCTCCATGATCTCGACGTAGCGTTCGAGGGCCGCGCGGGTTCGTTCGAGGGCCGCCGGTGAGATCTCGCCGTTGGCGTCGACGCCCTCGCCGAGCCGGACGATCTCCATCGCCCGGTGGATCTCGCGGGTTTGCCCGCCGCCGACCTCGCAGATGAGGAGCCGGATGGAGTTGGTTCCGCAGTCAATTGCTGCGAGGCGGGTCATTTCCGCACCTCCGCGTGAGTGAAGTCGAACCGGTCGATGTCGATGCCGAGGTCGGCGCAGGTGGGCCAGGTGGCGGGGATGGCGGTGCCGCGTAGCCCGGCGTGTTCGGCGGCCAGGGCCACCGCCTCGTCGCCGAGCCGAAAGTGCCCCGCACCTTCGGCTAGGGCGTAGGCGATGAGGACGTGGAGGCACTTGACGCGTTCCGGCATCCCGCCGCCGGAGAAGTCGGTGCCGAGGTCCTCAAGGGCGTTGCGCCGTTCGAGATAGTGTCGGTGAGCCGCATCATAATCGGCGGCGAGCGTCATGTCGTCCTTGAGCCGATCGCTCATCCACTTCATGACGTGGGCAACCTCGAGCCGTGACGCCTCGGCGGTGAGCCGGGGGTCGGTGAGGTAGTACAGCGTCGGGAACGGTGTCCCGTCGGGCAGTCGGGGGGTGGTCATGATCACACCGGGTGCGCCATCCGGGCACCGGTAGGCGATGTCGATGACTCCGCGGGGTTCGCGGCCGAGTTGTTCGGTCACCCGGGCGATGTCGGCATCGTTGACTGTCATGGGTGTGTTCTCCTTGTCGCCCCGGGCTGCGGGGGTGGTCAGGTTTGTCAGTCCGGGGGTGCGGGAACGGGGATGGATTGCCCATCCGGCGGTGGGGGCACGACGGCCGGTGGGTTGCCCTTGGAGTTCTCGTCGAGCGGTGCGGATTCCATGGCGGTACCGGGGAGAGTGACCTCGGCGTCCTGGTCGGCGACCGAGTTCCACAGTACCTCCCACCAGGGGTCACTCACCGTCGGTGTGGCGTCCTCCTCAGCACCGGTGGTGGCCGTGGAGGTGGTGATTTCCGGATCGATGATCCGGAAGGGGGTCTCCCCCGGTTCGATGACCCCGAGACGCTGCCGGGCCTGTTCCCGGATGTACGCCTCGGAGCGGTACTTCTCGATCTCGTCGATGAAGGCGTCGCGGCGTTCGGTGCGTTCAGCGATGGACGCACTGATGCGGGCGATCTCCGCGCGCTGCTGGAAGTAGTTGCGCACGGGGACCGCGAGCATGACGAGTACGAGGATGAGGACGATGATCAGGATGGCGACCTGAAGTGCGCTGAACCGGCCGTGGGTTTCGCGCGCGCGCGATAGGGCCGCCCGCCCGCCGGGCCGCCGCTCTGACGTTCTGCGGTTGGTCACGGGTACCCGTTTCCGCCGCATGTGCGCTTGATTCACCATTGTCCACCGATCCTACCGCGCCGGAGCACGCGGGTGCGAGCCCCAGAACGAGAACAGGCCCGGACACCCCCTTCGGCGGGGTATCCGGGCCTGTTACTGCGCTTCAGCGCCGGGTGTTACTTCTTGAATCGCGGGAACGCGGAGCGGCCGGCGTAGCGTGCGGCCGGACCGAGCAGCTCCTCGATGCGGAGCAGCTGGTTGTACTTGGCAACACGCTCGGAGCGGGCCGGGGCACCAGACTTGATCTGGCCGCAGGACAGCGCGACGGCGAGATCGGCGATGGTGGTGTCCTCGGTCTCGCCGGAACGGTGGCTCATCATGCAGCGGTAGCCGTTGCGGTGTGCCATCTCGACGGCGTCGAAGGTCTCGGAGAGGCTACCGATCTGGTTCACCTTCACCAGCAGAGCGTTGGCGACATCGTTGTCGATACCCTTCTGCAGGCGCTCCGGGTTGGTGACGAAGAGGTCGTCGCCGACGATCTGGACCTTGTCGCCGATCGCGGCGGTGATGGCCTTCCAGCCCTCCCAGTCGTCCTCATCCAGCGGGTCCTCGATGGAGACGATCGGGTACTTGGCGACGAGCTCGGTGTAGACCTTGCTCATCTCCTCGGCGGTGAGCTCGCCACCCTCGAAGTGGTACTTGCCGTCCTTGTAGAACTCTGAGGCGGCGACGTCGAGCGCCAGAGCCACGTCCTCGCCCGGGGTGAAGCCTGCCTTCTCGATGGCCTCGACGATGAGGTCGATGGCTTCAGCGGTGGAGCCGACGGAGGGCGCGAATCCACCCTCGTCACCCAGGCCTGTGGACAGGCCCTTCTCCTTAATGACCCCCTTGAGTGTGTGGTAGACCTCCGCACCCATGCGCAGCGCCTCGGCGAAGCTGGAGGCGCCGATGGGGGCGATCATGAATTCCTGGCAGTCGACGCCAGAGTCGGCGTGGGCACCGCCGTTGACGATGTTCATCATCGGGACGGGGAGGAGGTGGGCGTTGGGGCCACCGATGTAGCGGAAGAGCGGGAGACCGGCGGAATCCGCGGCGGCGTGGGCAACGGCCATGGAGACGCCCAGGATGGCGTTCGCGCCGAGCTTGGACTTGTTCGCGGTGCCGTCGGCGTCGATCATGACCTGATCGATCTCACGCTGGTCGTCGGCTTCCATGCCTGCCAGCTCATCGACGATGGTTTCGTTGACGGCCTCAACCGCCTTGAGGACACCCTTGCCCTGGTAACGGTCGCCGCCGTCACGCAGCTCGTGTGCCTCGTGGACGCCGGTGGACGCACCGGAGGGAACAGCCGCCTTGCCTGCGGAGCCGTCGGAGAGGACGACCTCACACTCGACGGTCGGGTTGCCGCGGGAATCCATGATCTCGCGGGCGAATACGTGCATGATCTCAGCCACAGTGGCCTCCTATGCCTTTTGGGTGATGCTTCGATTGTCGTTCTACGTGGCGCCGCACAGGCCCTCAACCGGAACACACCACCCGGGCGGTACCTCACACAACCGGAAATAACCGGGCGTTTTAGGGAGATGTGCCCTGGAGGAATCTGATGGTCGGCGACCATGCGGAACGCTCACCATCAATTGTTCCATGAAATCTCCGGACGTGCCGCCGGACCACGCATCCCGGCACGACGGCACACGGATGTCACACGGGTGGTTGGCGGAGCGCGTAGGCCGCCGCAGCGTCCCGGACCTTGATCAGATAATCGGCGGAGTTGTTGTAGGACCGGATGGCCTGCGTCCATCCTTCCGGGGTGGCGAGGTCACGGTCGTGTGCACAGAGCAGTCGCGCGGACGCGAGGGCCGCATCATCGATCTGCTGGGGGTCCGCGACCCCGTCCCCGTCGGCGTCACGCCCATAGATCCGCCAGGAGGAGGGGATGAACTGCATCGGGCCGACCGCGCGGTCAAACTCGGTGTCGCCGTCGAGTTGGCCGCCGTCGGTGTCCGGCACCCGGGCGAGGCCGGGGCCGCCGTCCAGGGGGACGCCAATGATCGGGGGATCGACGACCCCGCTCCCGCCGATCCGGGAACCTCCGAAGAGTTTCCCGGAGTAGGTTCCGTGGCGGGTCTCGACGTGGCCGATTCCAGCGAGGGTGTTCCAGGAGAGGTGACAGTTCGGCCAGCTTTCCTGGGCGATGAGGGCCGCGTTACCGTACGCCTGTACCGCAGCGACGGGAATGCCCGTGTCCGCGGCAAGCGGCTCGGCCCAGAAACCGAGCTTGAGTGAGGTCCTACCTGGGGCATTCACGTCGATCTGCGGGACTGCCTCCCCCACCGCGGGGGGCACATTGTCGGGAACAGGCTGCAGCTGCCTGATCGGACTCGGGCCATCGAGGAAGGACAGGATCCAGCCGACGAATGCGACGACCATCACCACGGCCAGGACCGAGGTGAGGCCGGCAACGAAGGTACGGCGGACTGCGGAACTCATAGCGGCGAATTCTACCCATGGCACTCGCCGGGAGCGCCACCACTCCAGACCACATGCCCCACCAGTCCCCCTGATCACTTTCCTTCACATCAGTAACGGTTCGGGCTACAGTTTCAACCACCCCCGTTCGCCGGGTACCACACGAAATCCCCACCGAAGAGAACCATGAGAGAAATCAGGAGAATCATGTCCCTCAAACGCACCCTGACCGCAGCCGTCACCACCGCCGTCATCGCCACCGGGTTTGCCACCCCGGCATCCGCGGCCCCGTTCGGCGCCATCGGACTTCTCCTGGGGACGAACACCGCCGCAGAGGTGTCCTGCTCCGATCTCGGGGTTCTGCTCCGCAGCACCAACATGATCACCGAGACAACCACGGCACGTGAACTCACCGGCAACCTGACCACTGCGGGTGACCGGCTCGTCGAATCCCTGGGACTCCAGGGAACCGCAAACCTCATCACCGCCAAGACCGCCGGTGATATCACGAGCCGGGCACGGGAATGCGGACTCGTCAAGCCCGACCCGATCGACGACGCGCTCGCAGCGATCGGCAGCTCGGACTTGTCTCGCCAGCTGCCGGTGCTGAGCTCCGCCATCAAGCTGGTCAACTGACGGTCCACAGTCCTCACTGTCCGAATACCCCGAAACGACGCGGGGTTTTCGGATAGGGTGGCAGCACGTCCCCGAATAGCCCTCATGAGGAGCAGTATGTTCAGCAAACGCCTTTTCGCCATAGCGACGACGGTCGGCATCGCGGCCGCAGGCCTGGCGACACCCGCGTCCGCCAACGAGACAGAATTCCGCGGATTCCTCTTCGGGGACATCGCGGCGTCGGCGATCCCGTGCGAAGACGTCGATAGCGTCCTCACCGACGCGGGCATACTGAAGAAGGACATGACCGAGAGCAGCCTACGTAAGGCGATCAATGACAAGAACACCGCGATCATCCAGCAGCTCTATGGCTCGCCCGACGCAACCGAACCGGTCTCCGAGAACCAGGCCAAGGAACTGGCCAAGCGCGCCAAAAAGTGCGAGCTGGTGAAGAAGGAGGATACCGACACCGCCGCGATCGATGGTTTCGGTAGCTCTGGGATCACCAAGATCCTCGAGTCCCTGGTGAAACTGCTCAAGGCCCTGAACCCGGACAAATTCCACCTGGACAAGATCCTCGGGTTTGCGGCCCCCGCAGGAAACGCCCCGGCACTCAGTTCCGGCCTGCCGCGGTAACCGTTCACTGACCACGGGAACCGGGGCGTGACCGACGACGTCACCCGCCCCGGTTCTTGGCCGCCTGCCAGATCTCCTCCTGCCGCCCGGTCGTCACCATGGTGGTCGTCCCGTCGAACAGATAGGGCGCCCTGCGGCGAAGTTTGGACGTGAAGGAGTCGGCGACGTCGTCGAAGTCGAAGTCTCCCCTTCGCGCTGCGATCTCCGCGTGAAAGAGCACCTGCAGCAGCACGTCCGCCAGCTCCCCGCGGAGTTCCGTCGCGGTACCGGTACCGTCCGCATGAGCCCGGGCCGCCCCATCGAATTCCTCGGTCTCCTCCCACAAATACGGAAGCAGACTGACGTGGTCCTGACTGCTCTCCCATTCCCCGATCCGGAGGGCCCTGGCCATCACCGCCCTGGCCGCAGCGATCCCGGATGCCCCGGGACCCCGGAAGCTCTCACCCGCCGCGAGTCGACGCAGCGTCTCCGGTGAACCGGGATCCGTGTCCACCCAGACCGTCGCCTCCACCGGGGGCCGTGTCCGCAGTCCGTGACCCAGCATGATTTCCCGCACCGATTCGGGAACGGAGTCACTGAACGCGACGGTGTCCGCCGCCGTGCCGGCGGTGGTGATCACCTCGGCGGGAATCAGCGTGGGGGATGCGGGATCGAGCAGGAGAACCGTCATGCAGACATCGTAGCGGCGCGGCTCAGCCCCCGATCGAGATGATCCCGGGTCGCCGCTCGCCTGCATCGGCCTTCCCGCCGGTGACGTCCATGGCCGGCGCATCGAACATCGCACTGAGGAAGTCCGCACACCACTGGATGAGGGCGACATCGCGCAGCGGCGGGTCGGTGACCTTTCTGCCCGCCTTCGGGAAGCTCAGCTGGATCGCCTTCGCCGCGGCCCGGTAGGTCGATCCCGGGTAAAGGCGCTTCAGCCGGACCTGCTTCGAGTCCGGCAGGTCGACCGGGTGCACCTTGATCCTGGTGCCCTGGACCCCGATGTCGGTGATCCCCGCAGCGCGGCACTGGTGCCGCAGGCGAGCAACCGACAGCAGCCGCTCGACCTCCACGGGAATGGGGCCGTAGCGGTCCTCCATCTCCTCCACCGCGAGCCGCAGGTCCGTCTCCGACTGGGACTGGGCGAGTTTGCGGTAGACCTCGAGCCGCAGCCGCTCGGAGTTGATGTAGTTCTCGGGGATGTGTGCGTCGATGGGGAGATCGACCCGGATCTCCTTCGGAGCCTTGTCCGTCGCGTCCAGCGGTTTGCCGTCGGCGATGGCGCGGTACATCTCGACGGCCTCACCGACGAGCCGGACGTAGAGGTCGAATCCGACGCCGGCGATGTGTCCGGACTGTTCCGCACCCAGCACGTTGCCCGCACCCCGCATCTCCAGGTCTTTCATGGCGACGGCCATGCCTGCCCCGAGGTCGTTGTTCTGCGCGATAGTGGCCAGCCGGTCGTAGGAGGTCTCCGTGAGCATCTGCCCCTTCGGGTAGAGGAAGTACGCGTAGCCACGCTCCCTGGAGCGGCCCACCCGGCCACGCAGCTGGTGCAGCTGGCTCAGTCCCATGTGGTGGGAGTTCTCGACGATGAGGGTGTTGGCATTGGCGATGTCGAGGCCGGTTTCGACGATGGTGGTGCACACCAGCACGTCGTATTCGCGGTCCCAGAATCCCTGGACGCTCTGCTCGAGCTGTTCCTCCGCCATCTGTCCGTGGGCGACGACGACCCGGGCCTCCGGGATGAGCTCACGCAGCTGCGCGGCGCGCTTCTCGATGGTCTTGACCTTGTTGTGCACGTAGAACACCTGGCCGTCACGCAGCAGTTCGCGGCGGATCGCCGCGGCGATCTGCTTGTCCTCCTGCGCGCCAACGTAGGTGAGCACCGGATGCCGGTCCTCGGGCGGGGTGAGGATCGTCGACATCTCCCGGATTCCTGCCATCGACATCTCGAGGGTCCTCGGGATCGGGGTTGCCGACATCGTCAGGACATCAACGTGGGTGCGCAGTGCCTTGATGTGTTCCTTGTGCTCTACACCGAAACGTTGCTCCTCGTCGACGATGACGAGTCCGAGGTTCTTCCAGCTCACACCCGTCTGGAGCAACCGGTGGGTGCCGATGACGACGTCGATCGTTCCGTCCTTCAGCCCCCGGAGGATCCGCTTTGAGTCGGCGCCGGAGGTGAAACGGGATAAGCACTCGACGGTGACGGGGAATCCGTCCATCCGCTCAGTGAAGGTGGCCATGTGCTGCTGGGCGAGCAGCGTCGTGGGCACAAGGACGGCGACCTGGCGTCCGTCCTGGACCGCCTTGAACGCCGCTCTGACGGCGACTTCGGTCTTGCCGTATCCGACGTCGCCGACAACGACCCGGTCCATGGGCACGGGCTTTTCCATGTCCTCCTTCACGGCGTCGATCGCGAGCATCTGATCCTCGGTCTCGACGTAGGGGAAGTTGTCCTCCATCTCCCGCTGCCAGGGGGTGTCCGGGGCGAACGGGTGCCCCGGGGACCCCTGCCGCTTCGCGTACAGCTCGATGAGCTCGCCGGCGATCTCCCGGACGGCGGACCGGGCCTTCTTCTTGGTGTTCTTCCAGTCCGAACCCCCCATCTTCGACAGGGCAGGCTTCTCCCCACCGACGTAGCGAGACAGCAGGTCGAGAGAATCCATCGGGACATAGAGTTGATCGCACGGGCCGCCGCGTCTGGACGGCGCGTACTCGATGACGAGATACTCCCGGCGCGATGTGCCGTCGCCGGTGGTGATCGTCCGTTCGGTCATCTCCACGAAACGGCCGATGCCGTGGGATTCATGAACGACGAGGTCACCGGGTTTCAGTGCCAGCGGATCAACCTTGTTCCGGCGCTTGGCGGGCCGCCGCTTCGCGCCGGCGATGTCGCCGACGCGGTTACCGGTCAGGTCGGTCTCGGTGATCACGACCAGTGGGAGTGCAGCCGCGTCCTTCAGTTTGCGGACCTTCGGGAATACGAGCCCGGCATGGCTCAGGGCTTGGTAGAGCGTGACCTCGCCTGGGGACGGCTCCCAGCCCGGTGTCGCCACGTGGGTGGGGATCCCGTTCTCCCGGAACCTCTCGGTCATGCGTTTGATCGGTCCGGTGCCCGGCGCGATGAACGCCGCACGTCCGCCCGCCCGGGTGTGTTCGAGGAGCAGCGCCATCATGGCGTCGATCTCCTTCAGGTCACCCCGGGGAGTCGGTCCGGCGGCGAACTCGAGCGGGAGTGTCTCCGCCTCGGTGGCGTCACCGAGCATCCCGGCGGGTCCGAACGTCCACCACGGTGATCCGACGGTGCGGGTGGAGGCCTTGAGGGACTCCCAGGAGCGGTAGGACCCGGCGGATAGGTCGAGGCCCTCGGCTGCGACGGGACCGGTCGCGCCCATCGCTGCGGCCTCCCAGCCTGCCGCGAGGAACTCGTCGTCGGTAGTGATCAGGTCGTCGATGCGGGTACGGATCTTCTCTGGAGCGCAGGCGAGAACGTGGGTCCCCTCGGGCATCAGTTCCGGGAGACTGACCAACGGGGTGTCGGTGAGTACCGGGATCAGCGCCTCCATCCCGTCTGCGGGCTGCCCCTCACCGAGCGCTGTGAGCAGTTCAACCAAGGTTGCGTTGCCCGGGTGACTGACAGCGAGTTTCCGGGCTCGGTCAGCCACAGTGGTGTCGACGAGCAGCTCACGGCAGGGGTAGATCTCCACCGCTCCTACCTCGAGTTCGGAGATGGTGCGCTGGTCGGCGACCGAGAACTGGCGGACATCGGTGATCTCGTCTCCCCAAAATTCCACGCGTACCGGGTAATTCAGGGTCGTGGGGAAGATGTCGATGATGCCGCCGCGGGTCGCGAACTCGCCCCGCCGCGCGACCATGTCAACGTGCTTGTACGCGCGGCCCACGAGGTCGCGGACAAGGGTGTCGAAGTCGTACTCCCGTTCCTCGGCGAGAACGACCGGTTCACGTCCGGCGGCGGTTTCGAGCACCGGCTGGCAGAAACCCCGGGCCGCAGTAACGATGACGCGCAGGCGCCCCACGGAGAGATCGTGGAGAACCTTCGCTCGACGTCCAACGGTGTCCACCCCGGGGCTCAGACGCTCGTGCGGGAGGGTCTCCCAGGAGGGGAACCACGCGGCCTTCTCCCCCAGCATCGCCCCGAGTTCAGCGGTGAGGTCCTCGGCCTCCCGGCCGGTCGCGGTGACGACCAACAGCGGTGCGTGGTGTGCGAGGGTACCGATCATCCACGGGCGGACCTGGTCGATTCCCGTCACGTGCAGTCGAGGTTCCCCGACTTGGCCAACCAGCCCCTTGAGCTTCGGGTCGGTGGCGGCGACCTTGAGTAGGCCCGCGAGCGCAGGGGTCGACGCGGACGGTTTCTCGGGCAAAATGGCTCCTGACGTGACGTTTCGGAGCAGTGTGCCCCGATGCTGATGATTCTGGTGGACGCGCCGGACGGGCTATCGTCCGGGCTCTTGCCCAGGCAGGGTTTCCCCGGTGCTCCCGGTGTCACCGGTGGTACCAACGGCCCCGGGCTCTGGGGGCTCCACCGGCGTGGACATGGTACGCAGTTGGGGTGTGGCAGCCATCCCTGCCAGGCCGTTCCAGCAGAGATTCACGATGTGCGCGGCGACCTCTTCTTTGGGGGGTTCGCGAACGTCCAGCCACCACTGGGCGGTCGTTGAGACCATGCCAACCAGCGCCTGACCGTACAGCACGGCGTAGTCCGGGTTGAGCCCCGACCTGGTGAAAGCGTGGGCAAGGATGTGCGCCACCTGTCCCACCGCGTCATTGAGCATCGTGGAGTAGCTGCGTTCGGCACCGGGGATCAGATCGCGGACGAGAATCTGGAATCCGTCTGTGTGTTCCTCAACGTAGCTGAACAGTGCGAGGACGACCCGTTCGATGCGTTCCCGGGACCGCCCGGTGGATAGCGATCCGGTGATCAGTGCCTCGAGCCGAAGCATCTCCCGGTCGACGACCACAGCATACAGTCCCTCTTTACCCCCGAAGTGCTCGTACACGACGGGTTTGGACACGCCCGCTCTGGCCGCAATCTCCTCGACACTGGAGGCCTCGAAACCACGCTCAGCGAACACTTCCCGACCGACGCTGATCAACTGCTCGCGACGCTGTTTGCTGGTCATCCGCTGTCTCACCATGGTGACGATCCTACCGCCCCTCCCGAATCGAAATACCGCAGTCCCATACGGTAGAGTCTCAAGCGCCGTGAACGTCTAGGCGGCGTTTCCCCGTGGTGTAATTGGCAACACTCTGGTTTTTGGTACCAGCTTTCCAGGTTCGAGTCCTGGCGGGGAAGCTCTTTACGGGTCTCTCCGGGCATTGCTCTGCTACCGGCAGCCTCCTACGATGATCGGTCCGGCGCCGGGTGCGGGCGGGGTAACCGACACCGGGATGACGGTTGCGGGTCCGGTAGCGTGGAACACAGAGATGTTGAATCCACCCATGATCGGAGACCAATGACCGAGACCCCCAATGATGGTGTAGCTGTCATCATCCTCGCTGCCGGAGCCGGTACCAGGATGAAATCGGCGACGCCGAAAATGCTGCACCGCGTCGCCGGACGCACCATGCTCGCCCATGCCCTCCACGCGGCGGCAGGCCTGCGGCCGGCCGACATCATCACGGTTGTCGGCCATCAACGGGACAAAGTGATTCCGGCGGTGTCGGAGGAGGTTCCTGAACTCAAGATGGCGTACGGCACCACAGCCGTCGGGATCGCACACCAGGAGGAGCAGAACGGCACGGGGCATGCCGTCGCCTGCGGTCTTGAGGAACTCTCCCCCGACTTCACCGGCACCGTTGTGGTCACGACCTCCGATGTGCCGATGATCAACTCGGAAACCCTGCGTGCTCTCGTCGAGGAACACAGCACCAAGCCGCGGGCTGCGGTCACCGTCCTCACCGCAACCCTCGACGACCCAACGGGATACGGCCGTATCGTGCGCACACCGGACGGCGAGGTCACCCGGATCGTCGAGCAGAAGGACGCCACCGACGATGAACTTGAGATCACCGAGATCAACTCCGGTGTCTACGCCTTCGACGCGGAGCTCCTGCGCACCGCGGTCACGCAACTGGACACCGACAACGCGCAGGGCGAGTTCTACCTCACCGACGTCATCGGCATCGCCCGGGACAATGACCGGTCCGTGCGGGGACACCGCCTGGACGATGCCTCCATCATCGCCGGCGTCAACGACCGGGTGCAGCTCGCCGCGATCGGCGCCGAGTTCAACCGGCGACTGTGCGAGGCGGCGATGCGCGAGGGTGCGACCATAGTCGACCCGGCCTCGACCTTCATCGACGTCGACGTGCGGATCGGCCGGGATGTCATCATCGAACCCGGCACCCAGCTGCGCGGCCGCACCGTCATCGGCGATAACTGCATCATCGGCCCCGACACCACTCTGACCGACATGGTGGTCGGCGAGGGTGCCTCCGTCATCCGCACCCACGGTTCCGAATCGACGATCGGCCCGCGGGCCACGGTCGGTCCCTTCACGTTCATCCGGCCGGGCACGTCCCTCGGTGAGGCAGGAAAGCTCGGCGGATTCGTGGAGGCGAAGAACGCGACGATCGGTCGCGGATCGAAGGTGCCACACCTCACCTATGTGGGGGACGCGACGATCGGCGAGGAGTCGAATATCGGTGCGTCCAGCGTCTTCGTCAACTACGACGGCGTCAACAAACATCACACCACGATCGGCAGCCACGTGCGCACCGGCAGTGACACAATGTTCATCGCGCCCGTGACCGTGGGCGACGGGGCTTATTCCGGGGCAGGTACAGTGATCAAGGATGACGTCCCTCCCGGGGCATTGGCCGTCTCCGGCGGTCATCAGCGCAACATCGAGGGTTGGGTGCAGCGCAAACGACCCGGCACCCCAGCAGCGGACGCCGCCGAACGCGCAGCAGCGCAGCTCAGCGTCAACAATCAGGAAGGCGAAGCAGAATAGACATGTCTGCCCAGTGGATCGACAACCAGAAGAACCTCATGCTGTTCAGCGGACGGGGAAACCCTGCGCTCGGCGAGGCTGTGGCCAGAGAGCTCGGCGTTCAGCTGACACCCACCACCGCCCGGGACTTCGCCAACGGCGAGATCTTCGTCCGTTTCGAGGAGTCCGTCCGTGGCTGTGACGCCTTTGTGCTGCAGTCGCACACCCAGCCGCTGAACAAGTGGCTGATGGAACAGCTCATCATGATCGACGCACTGAAACGTGGCTCCGCGAAGCGCATCACCGCGATCCTGCCGTTCTACCCGTACGCCCGCCAGGACAAGAAGCACCGCGGCCGCGAGCCGATCTCCGCCCGTCTGGTCGCAGACATGCTGAAGACCGCTGGCGCCGACCGGATCGTCTCCGTGGATCTACACACCGATCAGATCCAGGGGTTCTTCGACGGCCCGGTCGACCACATGCACGCCATGCCGATCCTGACCGAGCACATCAAGAAGAACTACAGCCTGGAAAACATCTGCGTCGTCTCCCCTGACGCCGGCCGTGTGAAGGTTGCCGAGAAGTGGGCTAACACCCTGGGCGGTGCGCCGATGGCGTTCGTCCACAAGACCCGCAGCGTCGATGTTGCCAACCAGGTCACCGCGAACCGTGTCGTCGGTGATGTCGCAGGCCGCACCTGTGTGCTCCTCGATGACATGATCGACACCGGTGGAACGATCTCCGGAGCAGTCGGGGTCCTGCGTGAGGCCGGTGCAGGTGACGTCATCATCGCCACCACGCATGGTGTGTTCTCCGGCCCCGCCCGCGAGCGCCTGTCCCGCTGCGGTGCCCGTGAGGTCATCGCGACCGACACGCTGCCCCAGAACACGGACGGCTGGGACAACCTCACGGTGCTGTCCATCGCACCGCTGCTGGCGAAGACGATCCACGAGATCTTCGAGAACGGATCGGTGACCACCCTCTTCGAGGGCCAGGCCTGATCCCCACCTCCCGGCACACGCCCCCGGAGCCAGCGCGTTGTATCTGGTTCCGGGGGCGTGGTACTGTCATCAGCGTCTCGGCGAGGGCCGATCCCACGGATCGGCCGTTATCGACGCGATGTGACGCATGAAGCGCCCCCTCCGTACGCGGAGGACGGACAGCCTGCGATGACTCGACGAGAACCCGGGTTTCGCGGGCTTTTGTTGTGTCTGCGCCCCGGGACCACACATAACTGTCCAACCGACGCACAGGAGAAACACCATGGCCATCAACAAGGCTATCCCGCTCGAAGCTGCCCCCCGTACCGAGTTCGGCAAGGGCGCGGCGCGCCGTGCCCGCCGCGACGGCCTGATCCCCGTCGTGATCTACAGCAAGTCCATCGACGAGCCGCTGCACATCACCGTCGACCGCCTCAACTTCACCGCGATCATCCGCAACCACGGCGTCAACGCCGTCGTCGACGTCGACATCGAGGGCGAGAAGCAGCTCGCCATCGTCAAGCACATCGACCAGAACGTCCTGACCTTCGACATCGACCACGTCGATCTCCTCGCCATCTCCCGCGGCGAGAAGATTGAGGTCGAGGTCCCGGTCGTTCACACCGGCGAGCCCGCTCCGGGCGCCATGGTCATCCAGGACGCCGACTTCCTCGCTGTCGAGGCTCCCGTGCTCTCCATTCCGGAAGAGTTCGAGATCGACATCGAGGGTCTGGAGATTGGTACCCAGATCACCGCCGCTGACGTCAAACTGGACGAGGGCATCACCCTGGTCTCTGACCCTGAGACGCTGATCATCAACATCGTCGAGCCTGAGGAAGAGGATCTTCCGGAGCCCGGTGAAGAGGGTGAAGATGACGCTGAAGGCGAGTCAGTCGAAGCCACTGAAGAGGGCCCGACCAACGACAGCGAGTAGTCGCCTGTCACGGGCGGACTGAACGACCCGCCCGACTGAACACCCGTCCCGGGGCATCGGGCCACGCACGTGGCCGGATGCCCGCCGGGGCGGGTTTTCTGCTGTGCACGGGGAGTCCGTGAAACCGGGAAGGGGTGTGCGACAATGTTCGGCGTGAGTTCTACTGACACCGCCCCCCGGAACACCCCTGAATCGTCCACCGGCCCGCTGCTCGTCGTCGGGCTGGGGAATCCCGGGCCGAAGTACGCGGCCACCCGGCACAACGTCGGCTTCATGGTAGTCGACGAGCTCGCGGAACGAGCCACCCCGATGCCCGCCACCTTCAGCGTGCACAAACGGTCGAACGCCGAGATCGCGCAGATCCGGATCGGCGGCCGCACCGTGATCCTGGCGAAGCCGCGCAGTTTCATGAATCTCTCGGGCGGCCCGGTCAAGGCGCTCGCCTCGTATTTCGGCGTGGAACCGGCGGACATCGTGATCGTCCACGATGAGCTGGACCTGGAGCCCGGTGTCGTCCGCCTCAAGTTCGGCGGTGGGGAGAACGGCCACAACGGACTGAAGTCAACCAGCACGTCCCTAGGCACTAGGGAATACATCCGGGTCCGCATGGGTATCGGACGGCCACCGGGGCGGATGGATCCCGCGGACTACGTGCTCCGCCCCATCCCGCAGTCGGCGTGCGCCGACCTCGCGATCCAGTGCGCGGATGCCGCGGACGGTGTGGAGCTGATCGCCCGGTCCGGGCTGGCCATCGCACAGAACACGATCCACTCGAGGTGACGAAGTCGGGGGTCCCAGGCGCCGCCCACCACCCTAGGACCTGCCTCTCTCAGGAGGCCGGTGACACCCGATCGGACCCCGGATGATGACACACCGGGGTCAGCGGATGCGTGCCTTGGTCCAGGCCTTCGCCAACGCGGCATCGTTGAGTTCGAACGCGTGGGCCTTCTCCAGGCGCTTCAGCACGACCGGACACAGCTTGCAGCGCTGTCGCGACCGACAGCACTTCTTCTTTCCCCCTTTGGCGGCCTTCCGCCGCATCTTCGCCATATCCACATCCCGAGCCTATTACCGACTCCCTCAATTGACACCCCACGCCTCTAGATCAAGAGGTTCATCACCCCCGTAATGGGCGAAAACCCACCCAGGATCGACAATCCGGGGTGGGTAGTGCGCGGTAAAGAGCGTCAGAGTTCGTCGATCTCTCGCCTACGCGGCAGGACGATCGGGCGGGCGTGCGCAATCTCCTCGACGATCCGGACAACCTGACTGGAATATCCGAACTCGTTGTCGTACCAGACGTAGAGCACGAGGTGATTGCCCTGCGCGATGGTAGCCAGCCCATCGACGATGCCGGCCTGCGTGGTGCCGACGAAATCCGTGGACACAACCTCCGGGGACTTGATGTACCCAATCTGCTGGCGCAGCACGGACTTCAGCGACACGTCCCGCAGATAGGTATTCACGTCGTCGACGGTGGTCTCCTTGTCCAGGGTCAGGTTCAGCACCGCCATGGACACGTCTGGGGTAGGCACCCGAATCGCGTTGCCGGTGAGCTTGCCACCGAGTTCGGGAAGTGCCTTGGCGACGGCCTTCGCGGCACCGGTCTCAGTGAGCACCATGTTGAGCGTCGCGGCCCGGCCCCGACGCTCACCGGTATGGAAGTTATCGATGAGGTTCTGGTCGTTAGTGAACGAGTGCACCGTCTCCACGTGTCCGAAACGCACGCCGAAACGGTCGTTGACGGCCTTCAGTACCGGGGTGATCGCGTTGGTGGTGCAGCTCGCGGCGGAGAGAATCCGGTCGGAGTCCTCGATGTCGGAATGGTTGATCCCGTAGACGATGTTCTTCAGGTCTCCCTTGCCTGGCGCGGTGAGCAGGACGCGGGACACACCCTTCGACTTCAGGTGCTGCTCCAGGCCCGCGCGATCGCGCCAGCGGCCGGTGTTGTCGACGACGACGGCGTCGTCGATGCCGTACTCCGTGTAGTCGACGCTGGCTGGATCCGAGGAGTAGATCACCTGAATGGGCGTGCCGTTCGCCCAGATTATGTTCTTTTCCCGGTCGATGCTGATGGTTCCGTCGAACTGTCCATGGACGGAATCGCGCCGCAGCAGGGATGCGCGCTTCTCCAGATCGATGTCGCCGTTCTTCCGAACGACCACCGCCCGGAGCCGGACCCCGAGCCCACGGCCCTCGCGGGCGACGAGGATACGGGCCAGGAGGCGACCGATGCGGCCGAAGCCGTAGAGCACGACGTCTGTCTCGGGGGTCTTCTCTGCGGTGCCGATGACCTCGGCGAGCTCTTTCTCGAGGAATCCCCGGAGATCGTCGGATCCCTCATCCCGGAAGCGGGTGGCAAGGCGCCCGATATCGATGGATGCGGTACCGAGGTCCATCTCGACGAGCTCCCGGACGATGGGCAGTGTCGCGGAGATTGACATCTCCTGCTCCGTGATCCGGCGAGCGAAGCGGTGCGACTTCACGATGTCGATCGCGGTGACGTTCTCCAGGAGCCGACCGTAGATCGAGGTGACCACGTTGTGTTCCCGGTGCAACCTGCCGAGCAGCGGCACCATCTCCTCCGCGAGTGCGAGCCGTTCATTGAAGTTCCGGTGGGTGGCGGTCAGGTCGGTCATGGGTGTGTGACTTCCTCTTTCAGGCGGGTCGGCGACGCTAGATCAGGGGTGTATGCACGTAAGGGGACATACCAACACCAAGGTATCCAATTTCCCGCTCGATGTGTCCGTTTTGATCACCCCCGGGTGCACTTCCCCTGAAGCGTCAGAAACCGGCCAGCCGACGCAGGACGCCGGCTGCGGGGCTACCTTCCACGTGGGCGACCCCAGTCCCGGCCCAGGCCGCGAACAGCTCCGGTTCCCCACCCCTCCCGGCGGCAGCCCGGATCGGCCGCATGACGGCGTTGACCCCCGGGTAGACCGCCGGGGCAGCGGCGCCGGGGCCCTCGGTGAACGGGGTGGCCACTCCCCTTGCGGGACGCCCAGAGTACGCCCGGGTGACGACGGTGCGGGGAGCGCCGGCAAGTGCGGCACGGTGCACCGGCGCGGTGCCGGCCTCGTCCGAGAGCAGCAGCACCGTGCCGCACGCGACCGCGACGACCCCGGGCAGTGCGAGTGCCTCCGCGACCGAGATGGGGTCCGACAGCCCTCCGGCGGCGACGAGCGGCACCGCGCCGTCGACGCCCCGGTGCACCGCGACCACGAGCTCCGGGAGCGGCTCCGTACCGGGCTCCTCAGCGACGGTGCGGGTGGCACGGTGTCCACCGGCACCGGGTCCCTGGACGATCAACGTGTCGATTCCCCTGTCCACCGCATCCCGCGCGGTGAACAGGCCGAAGGTGCACGACACCACGGCGGGCCTCCGCCGCTGATCCGCACCGCACACCGCATCGAACTTCGCGGCGAAACGGTCCGCCGGGTCCGCGGCGGCCAGCCACCCGGGGACCTGCCCCGGGTCGAGCCCCAGTCGACGCATCCGGGGCTCCAGTCCCCGGGCGTAGTCCGCCACGGCGGCGAGATCGGCTGCGTCGGGAGCGGCCTGCGGATAGAAGAGGTTGACCCCGAACCGAGCGGCACGGGTCTCCTCCATCTGCGCCACCAGCTCCTCCGCCTCCAGGTATCCGCCGGCGAGGAATCCGAGCGATCCGGCCGCGTCCGCTGCGTCGACGAGCGCGGGCGTGGACGGACCACCGGCCATGGGGGCTGCAATGACCGGGCAGGCGAGGTCGTGGACGATGCTCATGGCGCCCAGGCTAACGGGAGGCCGCTGATGGCGTACCCTGACGGGAGTCACGATCTCCACCCCCGTCCGGCCGTTTGTCTGAAAGTTGCACCAAAACATGAGCGAGAGCACCACCCACAACGATCCGGCGTCCGAGGCCACCCGCCGCCGCACCTTCGCGGTGATCGCCCATCCGGACGCCGGTAAATCCACCCTGACCGAGGCGCTCGCGCTGCACGCGCACGTCATCAGTGAGGCGGGCGCGGTGCACGGCAAGGCCGGTCGCAAGGCGACCGTCTCCGACTGGATGGAGATGGAGAAGGACCGCGGCATCTCCATCGCGTCCTCGGCGCTGCAGTTCGAGTACGCCCCCGCCGGGCACGAGGGTGAGCCGTACATGATCAACCTCGTCGACACCCCCGGCCACTCGGACTTCTCGGAGGACACCTACCGGGTGCTCACCGCCGTCGACGCCGCCGTCATGCTCATCGACGGTGCCAAGGGCCTCGAGCCGCAGACGCTGAAGCTGTTCCGGGTGTGCAAGGCCCGCGGCCTGCCGATCGTCACCGTGGTCAACAAGTGGGACCGGCCGGGCAAGTCGCCCCTCGAGCTCATGGACGAGATCGTAGCGGAGATCGGGCTGCAGCCCACTCCCCTGTTCTGGCCGGTCGGTGAGGCCGGCGACTTCCGCGGGCTGGCCCGCCTGGACACCGACGGGGAGATCGAGGAGTACATCCACTTCATCCGCACCGCCGGCGGTTCCACCATCGCCCCGGAGGAGCACTTCACCCCGGATGAGGCCGCGGAGAAGGAGGACGTCGCCTGGGAGACCGCGGTGGAGGAGGTCGAGCTGATGACCGCCGACGGAGCGGTCCATGAACAGGACATGTTCCTCGACTGCACCACGTCCCCGGTCATCTTCGCCTCCGCGATGCTCAACTTCGGCGTGCACCAGATCCTCGACGCGCTCTGCGAGCTCGCGCCCGGGCCGGCGGCCCGACACACGGACCCGAAGGTCCTGGCGGCCGCGTCCTCCGCGGTCGACGAGTCCCGGGCACCGGGCGACGACTTCTCGGGGGTGGTGTTCAAGGTGCAGGCGGGCATGGACCGCAACCACCGTGACTCCCTGGCCTTCATGCGGGTGGTCTCGGGCGAGTTCTCCCGCGGCATGCAGGTCACCCACGCGCAGAGCGGGCGCAGCTTCTCGACGAAGTACGCGCTCACCGTCTTCGGTCGGACCCGCTCCACCGTCGAGGCCGCCTACCCGGGGGACATCGTCGGGCTGGTCAACGCAGGTTCCCTCGCGCCGGGCGACACCATCTACGAGGGTCGCAAGGTCCAGTTCCCGCCGATGCCGCAGTTCGCACCCGAGCACTTCCGTACCCTGCGGGCGAAGTCGCTGGGCAAGTACAAGCAGTTCCGCAAGGCGCTCGAGCAGCTCGACTCCGAGGGCGTCGTCCAGGTTCTCAAGAACGACGCCCGCGGCGATGCCGCACCCGTGATGGCCGCCGTCGGCCCGATGCAGTTCGAGGTCATGCAGGCCCGGATGCTCGCCGAGTACAACGTGGAGACCGTCACCGACGCCGTACCGTACACCGTGGCCCGGCGCACCGACGCCGCGACCGTTCCGGAACTGGCGAAGCAGCGCGGCGTCGAGGTCTTCACCCGCACGGATGGCGAACTGATCGCCCTGTTCGGCGACAAGTGGCGGCTGCAGTTCATCGAGAAGGAACACCCCGAGTTCACGCTCGAAGCGCTCGTCGCTGACTGACCCGCCGCAGGAACCGGTCGGCGGCCGACTCAGTAACCGGGGGCCGGGCCACCGCCCCGGCGCCGCAGAACCAGGGCCACCGGCCCGGTCGTTCCCCCGCCGGGGGCACATCCGCCCCCGGACCCGGCGTCCGGACACCCGGAACACCCGCCCCCGGAGCAGACCGCGCCGAGGGGCGCACGGGACAGCCTCCCCATCCGCTCCAGACGCTCGATCGCAGCATCGACCAGGTCGGCGTCCAGTCCAGTCTCACGGACGATGGCCCGCCGGTTCACCGCTCCGTGGGAGATCGCCTCGGAGACCCTCGTCAACGGCCACGCCAGTACAGCACCAGTCTGAGTGCGTTGAACACCAGGACGGCCAGTGCCCAGGCACCGGTCAGCTGGACGACCGTCCCGACCACCGTCCACCACAGCCCAATCTCGCGCCGTTGGGCCGCGAGCGTCGCCACGCACGGTGTGTACGCCAGCAGGAAGATCTGAAGGCCCCCACCGCGGCCAGGGCGTACCCGCCGGAGGCCTCGGCGAAGTCCACCCGGATCACGGCCGCGAGCGGACTCTCGGCCTGCTCCTCCGGATCGGCGTCCGTGGGGTCCTCGACCGCGTAGGTCTGCGCCCACGGTGAGATGACCGCCTCCTTCGCTACGAAGACTAAGCCGGTGATCAGGACCCCAGTGAGCGACCAGGAATCGAAGCGGCGGCTCGAACACCGGGGCCATCGTCGAGGACACGGCACCGTAGGCACTGTCCTGGGGAGGCAGGTCCTCGTATTCCCCCGATCACTGGGGTGGACTGGAGCGCCCAGACGACGATGACCGTGGCCACGATGATGCGTCCCGCGGTGTGCAGGAAGCCCTTCAGCCGCATCCACATCACGGACAGCGCCAGCCTGGGGCCGGGAAGCTGGTACACGGGGAGATCAATGACGAGGGGTTCGGAACCGAGTGTCCGCCAGACCATGGTGAGCAGCCCGAGTCCGGTGAGCACCACGAGCCCGATGGAGATCAAGTACATCACGAACACCACGGTCCCAGAATGCTCGGGGAAGAACACGCTGGCGACCATGACGTAGACCGTGAGACGGGCCGAACACGAGGTGAACGGGGCCAGCAGGCAGGCGACCAGCCGTTGGCGCGCGGAGCCGAGTACCCGGGTCGCCGATATCGGCGGCACGTTGCAGCCGAAGCCGACGATCAGCGGGATGAAGGCCTTCCCGGGCAGACCGATGGCGCGCATGAGGCGGTCGGCGACCACCGCCGCGTGGGCCATGTAGCCGGAATCCTCGAGCACCACCAGGCAGAGGAACATCAGCGCCATGAGTGGCACGAAGGTCAGCACCATGCCCACGCCTCCGATCTGTCCCCTCGGTGACCAATCCGCGCAGGGGTTCCCAGGTGAGGCCGATGGTGTTCATGATCCACAGCGCGCCGTCGGTGACGGGCTCACCGAACAGCCCGTCCAGGTAGTCCTGCATCAGTGCGGCCTCGGTCGTGGTGATCTGGAACACGAGCCACATGGCCGCGAGGAACACCAGGGGCCCCGACACGGGATGCAGGGCGACCCGGTCGATCCGGTCGGACACGCTGTTGGCGGCGGGACCGCTGGTTACGGCATCCCGGCAGACCCCATCCACCCACGCGAAGCGGGCGTCTTCCCGGGCGAAGTCCGCGTCCTCCTCATCCGTCTCTGCACCGTCCGCCGTCGCGACCGGACGGACCGGAGACACACAGCAGGAACTCCGCGCGAGTTCCCGGGCGACCGTGTTCGTCAGATCGGACAGTTCGTTGCGGCGCGGATCCACTGCGACAACCGGAACACCCGCGGCACGGGAGAGTGCGTAGACGTCGACGGAGATACCCGGGACGCGGCGACATCGAGCTTCGTCAGCGCCACGACGATACGGTAGGGCTCCTCCGCGATCTGGGCGACCAGGTAGAGGCAGAAGGCGAGGTTGGCGGCGTCGACGACGAGAACCGCGTCGGGCCGCTCATCCACGGGATCATCGATGAGCTTCGCACGGGTGAACTCCTCGTCGGGGCTCATCGGATCGAGTGAGTAGGCACCGGGGAAGTCGATGACGTCGACGGTGCGGTCCTTCGCGGTCCCGGCGCGCCAGCGTCCACGGCAGCCCTCCACCGTGGTCCCCGGCCAGTTCCCCATCACAGCCCGGGCCCCTGTCAAAGCGTTGAACAGCGTGGATTTCCCGGCGTTCGGGGCTCCGACCAGAGCCACGACGGGGATTCCGGGTGGCGCCGGAGCGAGCCCTCCGCCACCGTGGCAGGAGGCGCCGTGGCTCTGTGGTCGGCTGGTATGGATGTTCATGGTGTCCGTTCGATTCAGTCATGAGGAGAGCACTGGTGGCCTGCGGTGTGCTGCACCGACCATGGGGAGGGGAGATGTTCAGCTGATGTAGATGTCGGTGGCGGTCCGCTTGTCGAGGGCGTAGCGGGACTGCCCGATCCGGACGACTCGGGCTCCTCCTGAACAGGTCTGTACGACCTCAATCCGCGATCCATCGCGGAAACCGAGCTCAGCACGCCGCCTACGCAGCCGCGGTCCGGACCATCACTCCACCCGAGCCGGCCTTGAGGGTGTGGAGCGTAACCGGGTCCGGTTTCACCGTGTTACCTGACCCGGATTGTTCGACCGTGGACATGGTCAGTCCTCTCGATATGGGGCCGATCGGCCCCCGGTGAACGTGTGTACGGGCCGGTGCGGAGGTTGGCAAACCGCCGGAGGAATACCAGGCCCAGAGGAACGTGGATGCGCTCCCGATTTTATTTGAGCTACCCCCGCCACCCATCAAGATAATCATCTAATTGAGCCTTACGTATTTTGACTCCAATAGAGCTTTTGGGCCCCACCACTGCATAGGGCCCTCATTTAGATATGCTTCCCATGTCTGAAGAGTTCCTACCCTGAAAAGTCGAGCACGTCTCGACGAATATGAACAACCTCACGTCACTGCAGGCCGCATGACTCGCAGGCGACTGCGGAATTGATACCGGGACCGTACCGAACGATCCGCACCACCGGCAACGCTCCACCGGAGGATCCTTCCGGGCACCTGTTGAAGCGTTCGTCGCCCACCCCCGAAGTGAGGTGTCTAACACGCTTCACACGACAACCGGTGTCGTCACCGCCCGACGGATTGCCGATGACCGGCGCGTTAAACTTGATGCATGACCGGAATACGCGAGACGAAGAAGGCGACCACCCGCACCACCCTGGCCCGCTGCACCGCCGAACTCGCCTACGAGCACGGGGTCGAGGGCATGACCGTCGCCGCCATTACGGCGGCCGCAGGCGTCTCACAGCGTACGTTCCACAACTACTTCGACTCCCGCGAAAAGGCACTGCTCACATTCATCGAATCCAGCATGGAGAAGCTCGGCGAGAAGCTCGCCGAGCTCGCCGAAGGGAGCGACCCGATCTCCGCCGTGGAACAGCTGATCATCGGCGAGACGATTTCAGGGGCCGCCGGTGTGGACTCCTTCCTCGCCCTCGACCGGTTGACACGCGCTCTCCTGTCCACGAACCCCGCCGATGCCGGTGAGCATCAGCTCGCGACCCTCCGTGACGCTGTCGACCGGATCCTCACCGAACGACTCGGACTGACCGGATTCGAGGACATCGTCGCCGTTCACGCGACCCTCCACTCCGGATTCACCGCGCTGATCTATCACGAGTTCGAGCTCCGGCACGGTCGCGACGTCGATGACCCGATCACCCTCCTCAGGAGGGCCTTCGCTGTGGTCCGGGGCGGCGTGAATCAGATATACACCCCGCACGGTGGTCAGGTGCGGTTGAGCTCCGCCTCCACTAGATCGAGCACAGTGGATCCGGCAATCCCCTGACAACGCGCCCGCGCGACGAGCACACGGAGCTCCACGACCAGGCGCTCCACAGCCCCTGCTACGGGTTTCCCAGGGGCCTGGACCACGCTGCCGAAGCGGTGACTCGTTTCGATGATCCCATCCGACTGGAGCAGGTCATAGGCCTTCTTCACGGTCGCCGGGTTGATCCCCAGGGAAGCGGCCACTGACCTCACTGAATCCAGGTGCTCCCCCGGGACGATCTCGCTGCGGGCGATGGCGCACACGATTGCGTCATGGAGCTGCATGAAGATCGGAACGTCGGACAGGGGATCAAGACGGATGTCCATCTGCTGCGAAGTCCTCCACTGCTGCGATTACAACTGCACCGCTCAGGCTAATACAGGGTCGACTACCGATGAGCGTCGGGTGCCCGCGGTTAGAGTGGAGACACAAACCACCGAAGGAGCACACCACCCATGGAACATCCCGCACCACGGACACTCGCGGAGATCGTCGCTGACGGCGCGATCGCCTGCGCTGACGCCGACGCGGCCTTCGTGTCCTCCCTCAGGGATACCAAGGGAATCGATTTCAACCGCGCCGGCGACCGGATGGAGGTCCACGCGGCACGACACGGAGCTCCGGATCTCGCCACCACGGGAACCATCGTCGCGGAGATCCGTGACGGGATCTGGACCTGGTGCAGCGACATCGTCGCCGATGCGGCTACACGGTTCGAGATTCCCGAGCTGTCCGGCCCCCAGGCCCCCAGCGATGAGCTCCTCGCCGCAGCCCGCACCCTTCACGGATGCACCCCGGGGCTGCTGGCCCCGATGTCGGACGGGACAACGGCAGTCGTGTGCCTCGACCCACCGCAACCCTTCGGAGACACCCGTACCGCGCTGATCACCGCAGCCGGGACGCCGGGGGCGACCGACGATATCGACCGCGCGCTGTCCGGCTTCGCAGCGATCAGGGGCCTGGGTGTCCGGGTCGACGGGTCTGTGTGGCACTTCTCCGACGGAGCCTCCGCCCGGGTGGAAAACGGGCGTCTGCGGGACATTGCGGGTGGACTCGACATCGACCAGGTCCGATCGGATGCTCTGCTCAACTCCATTGAATCGCAGATGTACCTGGATGCAGTCTTCCCCGGCGCCGCCGTCACCGTCGACCTCGAGGCGGGGCGAATCACCCTGCGGACACCGGACGGTGTCGTGGCACCAGTCCAGGGAACCGTTCTGGCTACGGTCACGGGTGACACCTGGTGCTGGGGCTGGGCCGATCGGAACATCTCCGCGACACCCGGTACGACCGACTGCCACCAGGTCCGGGAATTCGGCCGCCGCGAGGGTATCCCGGTATTGGTCGCCCCGACGCTTCCTCTGCCGCTCGCCCGGGAGCTTGATCTCGTCTCCGCGGCAAAACCGGTTCTCGACAAGTGGTTCCACTCCACCGTGCAGTTCACCGCCGATACCTGGGCCATCGTGGTCTTTACCAACCGTGACCTTGTTCTTCCGCCCCCCACCACGGCGGCGGTGACCGCGGTTATCAACACGATCCGCGGCGCCGATCTGGGAGGGATCGATGCAAGCCGGGCAGTCGCCGCATACGCGAGGTTCCGGAACCTCGGGATTCGCGCCACACCTGATTCCCGGGATTCCGTATCACTGCAGACACAGGACGGCACGGTGACCGTCCGCTTTTCCGCAGATGGTGGGGTTCTGAACGCGACGACCGGGTGACCGGCTAGGCTTGTCGGTGTTCTCAGGGCGGGGTGGAAGTCCCCACCGGCGGTGACACCTTCACGGTGTAGCCCGCGAGCGCCATCACACGGTCACCGTGCGGTGGGTCAGCAGATCCGGTGTGATTCCGGAGCCGACGGTCATAGTCCGGATGAGAGAGAACCTGCACGTCCGGTACCCCCGGATGTCGGCGACCCGTTCTCACGGTGATCCCGGCGTACACCGTGCCGGTGCGGTTTTTCAGCCCCGAGGATCCATGTCCACACCCCGCTTTCACATCAGGGAGAACCATGAATCCTTTCACCGATCTACTTGACGCGACGGTCTCCATCGGCGGCGTCCCCATCCTCTGGCGGGAGATCATCGGTAACGCCTTCGGCCTCGCCAGTGCCTACGGCGGAATGAAACGCGTCGTCTGGGCCTGGCCCATCGGTATCGTCGGCAACCTGCTTCTGTTCACCGTATTCCTCGGCGGGGTATTCAACACCCCTCAGGCCCTGGATCTCTACGGTCAGGCCGGCCGCCAGGTCATGTTCCTTATCGTCTCCATCTACGGCTGGTACCAATGGTCCCGGGCACGGAAGCGGGGTCTGCGGGAATCTGCGGAGACCGATCCCTCCCGATCCATCGTCACCGAGCCCCACGAGGACACCGCTGCAGTCCAGCCCCGTTGGGCCACGAGACGCGAACGCCTCGGGTTGCTAGTCGCCGGCATCGTCGGCACCATCGGTTTCGCGATGATCTTCTCGGCGCTAGGGTCCTGGGGTCCGTGGGCCGACGCCTGGATTTTCACCGGTTCCGTACTCGCGACCTACGGGATGGCCCGTGGTTGGACCGAGTTCTGGCTCATCTGGATAGGCGTCGACATCGTCGGCGTCCCCCTGCTACTCATCGCCGGCTACTACCCCTCCGCTGTGCTGTACCTGGTGTACGGGGCATTCGTCATTTGGGGGTTCACCGTCTGGATGAAGGTCCACAAGACAGTCAATGTCCCCGCTGAACAGCAAAAGCGGCCAGCGACGGTCTGACCACCACCCGACCAACGATTAGGCCCTGAGGACCGAGTAAAGAGGGGAAAAGAAGAATCAAGCAAAGTAGCCTATTTTTCCATTCTGGAAGTGGGGTCCGTTTAACAATTTATTCGAAAAAAGGGCGGCGACAAGCAACAACCCCCGTTGAGGTAGCTGCCCTATCTACTGCCATGTCCGTTGGAGTGAGTATTTCCGCATAAGCTACGGCAACAAACGAGCATAGGGCGAATGTTCAGACCGTCGAACAGGAAGGTGGGAATATCGTGGCAACCCCAGCGAGGATAATCGTTTCACACCTAGTGGCGCAAACATCAATCGATGTATCAACGTTGTATTTTCCATCGGAACTGTCGTGGATGTACTTTCTACCTAGCTGAAATATAGTTCGGGTAGCAGTGCAACTCTCACCTCTAACCAGATTTCAGACCGCGCTATCGCGGTTACCGTTCCATCGTGTACACGCCATTTTGGGCACTGGGGGCACGTTGGTAAAAATGCTGTGGCCGGTGGTGGTGGTGAGTTGCGGAGTACGCAGCTGACACCTGGTTTACTGGAGTTGACTGTCTCGCTGGTGCCGGACCGACCGCAGTCACCGGTGGTATTGTTACCGGGGTGGACTCCCACATCTGGTGCTGGTAGTTGATGCGCTCCCTCGAGGTTCACCTATATAAGTAGGAGAGACTGAAGTGATATGAAGAGCTTGATTACCCTCGTACTAGCTGTGCTGGTGGTAGCTGGTGTGGCGTGGAGTGTGTTGCCTTTATTGGGCGTCGATGATCCGCGGCCGGCAACAGTGGTGGCTGCGGCAATGACTGCTCTTTTTGTCCGGCATTCACAAAAGCGTTAGTGATACAGCTGGAATTTACACGGGTCTGATGCAGGGGAACCGCATATTACCTACGAGTCCGCCATTTAATAACGGAATTTAGGAAACCCACGTTTGCGAGAGATTCCTAGCCCGCTCCACTGCTCATTAGCCCTCCACACAGACAGTCCTCATTTTTGATTTTCGCGCGACTTCCACACTGGAAGGATTATAACCAGACCCTCTCCACGAGGCTATATCGGCTAAAGCACGACCCTTATCCTCATCTGTGCTGAATTACTTCAGCACATTGGCTGCTTCTCGTTTCTTCAGTTGTGCTTCTGCGTAGTCGTCGTTGGGATGTGTTTTCCAGCGTTGTGGGGTTTCCTGTCCACCCGTGCGCCCCCATGGTGGCTCGTTGTTTTGCGATCACCGCTTGTGGCACCTCCCGGAGCAGTAGATGTGCCTGGGCTGGCCTTGGATTGAGTGATGTGTCCACGCACACGACGGTCCGTTGTCTGGCGGTCACGCAGCTGAGGCATCTCACTTTCTCGCCCCTCCACGCGGTGACACTGGATGACGGTCTCAGCGTGCTCATCGGTGTCGATGATGGCCGCGTCGGTCATGCGCTCGCCTGCGGCGCAGAGTTGGTGGCCGGTTTTCCGGGCATGGTGGAAAACCACTTCGTAGCACGCTGCACGTTCTTGACAAACTCGCAGCATGCATACATCGTCGCTGAGTTCCGCGTCCTAGCGGTGATTCAGGATCGTCCGGTAGAAGTCGACGTCGACGTCCCCGGTGTCGGACGGATCGAAGGTCGGGTTCCGGTCCTTGTCCACGAGCACAGCGCGCACGCCTTCGGAGAAATCGTGTTCCCGCCGGAGTACCGCCCCCAGTGCGTACTCGTTGTCGAGGGCGTGCGCGATGTCCCGCGCCCCGCGGTTCGCCGCGTAGAGTTCGGCTGCCGCGACGACGGAGGTGGGGCTGGATTTCGCCATCAGCTCCCGGACCCGAGCCACGAAATCGGAGTTGCCGTGAGAGTTCAGTGCGCGGTCGATGTCCGCCCAGGAATCGTGCCCGAAGGTGGCCCGGATGTCGGGGAGGAGTCCCTCGAGTTCCCCGGCGTCCACGAAGTCAATGGGGCGCGCGTACTGCTCAAGCGCATCATCAAGGGACTCGGCGATGACGGTGTCGATGAACCGGTCAACGTCCACGGAGGCGATGAGGTCCGTGGCGAGACCGGACCAGAGCATGTCCGCGGGTGTCAGGCGCCATCCGGTGATGCCGAGGAACGTGGCGAGCTCAGGGAGAGCCTCGCCGGTCTCCCCGACCATGCGCTGCATCATCCAGGTGGTGCCGACATCGGGAATGAATCCGATGGCCATCTCCGGCATCGCGGCGAACGCCTTCTCGGTGATGACCCGGTGGGAACCGTGGACTGACACGCCGAGCCCACCTCCCATCGCGACGCCGTCGATGACCGCGACTACTGTTTTCGGAAACTCCTCGAGCTGCCGGTTCATCTCGTACTCAGCGCGGAAGAATCGGTCACCGGAGTCGAAGTCCCCGGCCAACCCCTCCTCACGGCAGGAGCGGACGTCTCCACCCGCACAGAAACCGCGCTCGGACGAGGAACAGATGACGACGCGGTGCACGGAATCATCGTCCCGCCATTTCTCCAGAGCTTCCGAGATGATGTCCACCATCTCGTGATTGAGGGAATTCAAGGCCTTGGGCCGATTCAGCTCGAGCACACCGGTGGTGTGTCGGACGAACGCGTTGACGAGATTCTGGGTGGGACGTTGTTTCATGTACGAAGTCTGTCATATCCCGCCACGACTGCGCCACGGTTTCCGCACGGAAAATCCCCGGGGATGGACCCCAGGGATTTTCCGTCTCAGGCGGATACTACTTCTTCTTCCCCGATTTCCGGTCGTTCTTCGAAGTCTTGGACGCTTCCTTCTTCTGCTTTTTCCGGACGAGTTCCAGCTCCGCGGCAACGTCCGGAACATAACGAAAATCACTGCGCGGGGGACGTTCGTAGTCGTTCGTCGACTGGGGACGCTTCGGGATCTCCGGGAGCGGGCGATCGATCTTCTCGTAGGGGATCGTCGACAGCAGGTGGCTGATGACGTTGATCCGGGACCGTTTCTTGTCCTCGCTCTCCACCGTGTACCAGGGAGCGGAAGGGATGTCGGTGTGGATGAACATCTCGTCTTTAGCCCGGGAGTAGTCTTCCCACCGAGTGATCGATTGCAGATCCATCGGCGAGAGCTTCCAGCGGCGCAGCGGGTCCTCGCGACGGGAGGTGAAGCGCTTCACCTGCTCCTCATCCGAGACACTGAACCAGTACTTCCTCAGCATGATCCCGTCCTCGACCAGCAGCCGCTCGAAGATGGGGGCCTGGTGGAGGAACCGGCGGTACTCCTGTGAGGTGCAGAATCCCATGACCCGTTCCACTCCCGCGCGGTTGTACCAAGATCGGTCGAAAATCACGATCTCACCGGCGGTGGGCAACCTCTCGACGTAGCGCTGAAAGTACCACTGTCCCTGTTCCCGGGAACTGGGTGCGGGCAGGGCTTCAATGCGGCAGGTGCGGGGATTCAGGTACTGGGTGATCCGTTTGATGGCGGAGCCCTTGCCCGCAGCGTCGCGTCCCTCCATCACGACGACCACCCGAGCCCCGGTCTCGACAACCCACTGCTGCATGTCGACGAGCTCGGCCTGTAGCCTCTTCAGCTCTGCCTCATAGTGTTTCTTGGACAGCTTCGGCGGTTTCTTGGAATCCTTTTTACCCATGCTGACCAGCCTACCCTTGACAGGTAGGCGCAGTCAGCATACTTACGGCCCTGCTCCGGAGCACACTGGAATCGGGGACTCAGTCAACGCTGAACTCGGCCATCCGGTCCCACTCGGTCTTCCCCTCAATGAGGGTGTTGATGATCTGCGGGGTCTCGACGAGAACGGTCGGGAAGAGCTCACATGCCTGCTTGAAGTGATCCGAGTTCACGTGGGGCTCGGCGGCATCGTCCTTGAAACCTTCGACGAGGATGTACTCGTTCGGTTTGTCGGTCGACCGGAACCAGTCGAAGAAGAGGCAGCCGTCCTCAGCCCGGGTCGCGGCGGTAAATGGTGCGACAGTCTCCCGGAAACTGTCGGCGTGCTCGGGCTGGACGATGAAGCGAACGTTGATGAGGATCATGGTTCCCGATTCTAACGCAGCGCCATGATGTCATCAGTGCAGCTGGATTTGCGCGCGGGAACCTGCACGAGACCCGCCAGGTCAGTCCGCAACCTGGGGGCAGAGGCTGCCGGTGGTGTGGGGTTCGTCATCGAGAAGCGTCGCCCTGACCGGTGTATCGAGCCGCGCACGGGTGTTCTCGAGAGCCTGGCAGAGATCGTCCCTGTCCCCCAGGACAGGGAGGTATACGACGAAGTACTCGGGGGTGCTGTCGTCCCCGCCGAGGGAACCGCACGCCGTTGAAGAGGTGTAGGTTGCACCCAGAGTCTTGGTCATGGCCGTTCCGACATCTTCGACCGTGGCATAGTCGCCAAGGAGCAGGATCCCGGAACCGTCGCATTCTGGAAGCGAGTAGGGCAGGCGGGTCTCCATCCCGGATTCCTCACTGCCCAGCGACCCGGGGCTCGGCATCTGCTCGGTGAGGGATGACCGGCCGTCCTTGGCGTGCAGCACGTCCGTCCCCACGAAGACCCCTAGCGCCGTGAGCGAGAGAAGGACGATGAGCGACCAGAGCCTGTACGGACAACTGGTGTAGCGGCCGCGCCCGTCCGAATTCGAGGTGGCTTCCACACCTCGAACCTCCTCCGAACCCAACCGGACACCACCTTCCGCAACACAGCCGGTCGCGAGTATTCGCGAACACCCTTCGGCTTTTAGCCTTCTCTTATGTAGGCGTCAGTTTAACGCATTGCGTAGGCAGCGCAGAGTTTCGTTACCCCTCCCCCCAATACGGGGGTAACGCCATTAGCCCTCTAGGGCCTCCCCCAGGTCCATCCACTGAGTCTCCAGCTGATCGATCTCCCCCTCCAGCTCGACTCTGCGCACATTGAGCTCAACGAGTTTCGACTGGTCAAGCTTCTCGGCCGCCTCAGCCATTTCAGCCGCGATCGAAGCCTGCCGCGCCTGGAGCTTGCCCATCTTCCGTTCTACCGCCCGCATCTCCTTCGTCAGCCTCTGCTCCTCCGCTGCGGACATTTTTCTGTCGCTTCCACCGGTGTCACCGTCCACCTCCTCGGTAACCGATTCCTTGAGGCCATTGGCGGATCCCAGGTTCAGGACCCCCGTGTTGCCTTCCGCCTCCGCACGCGCCCGACGTTGCAGATACTCATCGATCCCACCGGGAAGGTTGGTCAGGTCACCGTCACCGAACAGCGCCCACGTGCTGTCGCACACCCGCTCGATGAGGTATCTGTCGTGCGAGATCACGACGAGGGTGCCGGGCCAACCGTCGAGCAGACTCTCCAGTTCCTGGAGGGTGTCGATGTCGAGGTCGTTGGTCGGCTCGTCGAGCAGCAGCACGTTCGGCTCCGCCATGAGCACCCGGGTCAACTGCAGTCGGCGCCGTTCACCACCGGACAGATCACCGACCGGGGTGCGTTGCCGTTTCGCGGAGAAACCCAACCTCTCAGCGAGCTGTGAGGCGCTCAGCTCACCTTTACCCATTTGTACGTAGCTCGCGACCTCCTCCACAGCCTCGAGGAGCCGCTGATTCGGATCCAGGTCATCGAGTTCCTGCCGCAGCCATCCGAGGCGGACCGTCTTACCCTCGATCCTGCGTCCCTCCGCGAGTTCGTGCTCCCCGGCGATGGTGCGTAACAGGGTCGTCTTCCCGGAGCCGTTCACCCCCACGAGACCGATGCGTTCGCCGGGATTGAGCCGCCAGGTGAGCCCGCGGACGAGCTCCCGCCCGTCCGGCGTCGTGATCGTCGCGTCCTCGAGCTCGACAACCACACGCCCCTGACGTTTCCGGGAGAAGGCCATGAGTTCCACGGTGTCGCGAGGTGCGGGCACGTTGCTGATCAACGCTTCTGCGGCCTCGATGCGGTAGCGGGGCTTGGAGGTCCGCGCGGGGGCACCGCGGCGGAGCCACGCGAGTTCCTTGCGCGCGAGGTTCTGCCTCCGCTGCTCGATCGCATCGGCTTGCCGCGCCCGCTCCGCCCGGGCGAACATCCAATCGTTGTACCCCCCTTCGTAGGCGTCCACGACACCGTCGTGTACCTCCCATGTGCGAGTTGCCACGGTATCCAGGAACCAACGGTCGTGGGTGACGACGACGAGAGCGCACCTGCGTGCGACAAGGTGAGCGGCGAGCCACTGGACACCTTCGATGTCGAGATGGTTGGTCGGCTCATCGAGGATCAGCAGATCCAGATCCCGGACCATGGCCGCCGCGAGGTTGGTCCGACGCCGTTCGCCACCGGACAACTGGCCGACGGGTGTGTCCAGTCCGAGATCAACAATGCCCAGTCCACTGAGAACTTCGCGGACCCGGGCCTGGGACGCCCATTCATAGGTGTCCAACCCGAGTGGACGCAGCACGACATCGGCGACGGTGTCGGTGTCGGTCAGATTCGCCCGCTGCGTCACCACCGCCATACGGAGGTCACCGGTATGGGAGACACGACCGGCGTCAGGTGGTTCGATACCGGCGAGGATCTCAAGGAGCGTGGTCTTGCCACCACCGTTGAGTCCCACGACACCGATCCGGTCACCGGTCTGGACACCGATGCTCACCGAGTCGAGCAGTGTCTTCAGCCCGAAGGTCTTGGACACGTTCTCCAGATTGATTAGATTGGCCACAGCCGCTTACCTTTCATCGTGAAACAAGTTCGGCCCCAGGGGCGGGCCCGGTGGCGGTCGCCGTCATGATGACGTCATCGACCCGGGTTACCGCATCGGCGACCCGGCGGGCGGTGCCTGCGTCGGCACAGAGAAAACCACAGGTCGGCCCGGATCCGGAGACGATTCCGGCAAGTGCTCCGGTGTCCCGTCCGAGATCGAGGATGCCCGCCAGTCTCGGGGACAGTCGTAGCGCAGGCGCCTCGAGGTCATTGACCAGCAACGGTGCGATCTCCCCGGGGCCGGCGCCGGAGAAGAGCGCGGCACGAAGCTCGACCGTGTCGCCCGGAGCATCGACGGAACTGGAGCGTAACCCGTCGAGGGTTCGGAACACCCTTGGGGTAGAGAGTCCCCTCCGGTTGAATGCCAGCGCCCAGTGACATGTCCTCGTCGCGGGAATCTCCTCGAGCCGCTCTCCCCGTCCGGTTCCACGACGGGTCCCGCCGAGGAGGGTGAACGGGACATCGGACCCCAGTTCCGTCGCATACCCCAACAACCGCTCTTCGGAGAGCGCCGTTCCGGTGGTCCCACGGAGCACCTCGGCGGTCGCCCGCAGTGTGGCCGCGGCATCCGCGGAGCCACCCGCCATGCCGCCCGCCGTGGGAATGCCCTTCTCGATGTGGATGTCCACTGCGGGTGCACCGGCGATGCCCTCGAGGATGAGCTCCGCGGCCATCCAGGCAAGATTGCTTTGGTCGGTCGGAACCTCCGCAGCGCCGAGCCCGCCGACGGTGAGCCGGCGGACGCCGGTCGGACCGTCGACGGGGGTGACGGTGATCCGGTCGTGGAGGTCGAGCGACTGGAAGATGGTGTCCAGTTCGTGGAAGCCGTCCGCCCGCAACGGACCGACCGTGAGGGCGAGGTTGATCTTCGCGTGCCCGAGGGCGGTGACCGCGCTCACCGCCCCACACCCGCGAGCCGGACGAAGTCGGCGACGCCGAGTTTCTCCCCCCGGAGACCCGGGTCGATGTCCGCGGAACGCAGTGCCTGCTCCGCTGCCGCGCCGCAACCGAAATGTCCGGAGAGGGCAGCGCGGAGGGTCTTCCGTCGCTGCGCGAAGGCTGCGTCGACGAGGGGGAACACAGCGGCCCGAGTCTCAACCGTGACCGGCCAGGGTTCGCTCCCCGCAGGGAACCGGTCGATCCGGACCAGTCCGGAATCGACTTTGGGGGCGGGCCAAAACACGTTCACACCAATGGAACCCGCCCTCCGGACGGTGCCGTAGAACGCGGCTTTCACGCTGGGCACCCCGTAGATCTTCGATCCCGGCGCGGCGGCCAGCCGGTCGGCCACCTCCGCCTGGACCATAACCAGCACCCGGGTGATGGAGGGGAATCCAGCCAGCAGGTGCAGGAGCACTGGAACGGAGACGTTGTACGGCAGATTAGCGACGAGAGCGGTCGGGGCGGGTGCTCCGGCTGCCCGGAAATCCGTGGGTGTCACCGTCAACGCGTCCTGGAGGATGAGTGTGAGCCGATCCGCGTGGTCCGGCGCCCGGTCGGCGACGGTCCGCGGGAGTCGGCCTGCGAGCCGCGGGTCGATCTCCACGGCGGTGACCGAACGCACCGTATCTAATAGTGCGAGAGTCAGTGAGCCGAGCCCCGGGCCCACCTCGACGACGTCATCGTCGTCCGCGACAGCGGCGGCCGTCACGATCCTGCGGACGGTGTTGGGGTCGTGCACGAAATTCTGCCCGAGCTTCTTCGTCGGGGTGATGTCGAGCTCGTCGGCCAGCTGCCGGATCTCCACCGGGCCGAGCAGCGCGGCAGGCCGTGGACCTGCGGGGGACTTCTCCAGGGGCGTATCCATGATGTCGCCAAATCTACCGCAGTGCGGTGCTGGAACGGGCCATCGCCCCGGCGACCGGGGCGGGCTGTCAACGGAGGCCGAGCTTGGAGGTGCAGGCGGGCCACGCACCCCAGCCCTGACCGGCCCGGACCTTCTCCGCCACCGCGATCTGCTGCTCCCTGGTCGCCTGCCACGCCATCGGAGCGTACTGTCCGCCACCGAAGGCCAACCAGGTGGACGGGGTGAACTGGAGACCACCGGAGAATCCGTTGCCGGTGTTGATGGACCAGTTGCCGGTGGACTCGCACTGCGCGATCGCGTCCCAGATGGAGCCGTTCGCCACGGCGGGCGCGGCCGGTCGGGTACCTCGGGCGATGGTGGCGGGAACGGCCGGTGTCAATTCCGTGTCCTCGATGACGGTGCTGGCGACCTCGCGGCCGTTGACCCAACGGACGTCACGGACGATCCGGCGGGTGCCTTCGACGCCTTCCGCGGTGACAGTCTCGGTGCCCTGTTCGGCCTCCGGATCGTCGACGTAGACCGGCGGAACACTGAACGGCACAGTGTCCGTAACGGTGTCTGTACGGATCCTGTCGATGACGATGTTCATGCCCTCGGTGACGGAAGTCTCCGTCGACGGGGAAATCGTGTCGAGATCCCCCAGAGTCACACCCTCCGCGTCGAGAAGATCGCCGACCGTCACCGCCGGAACCGTGGTGGTGCGCTGCGCGCCACCGTCGAAGAGATCGACGGTCTTCGGCGTGGTGATCTCCAGGGTGAACCCGGAGACCGGGAGAGTCGTATCCGGGGATGCGCTGACCCTATCGTCGGGACCAACCGTACCCAGTTCCTCGACGAGAGCACCGACGGTGAGGGCGGTGGTCTCGACGATGCGTGATTGCCCGTCGACGGACACAGTGACGGACCGGACGGTGCGGACGGTGATCCGGGCGTCCTGACCCTCGAGCTTCGCCCCCAGCGCCGGGGTGACCACGGTCTCCGTCGAGCGAAGGTCGACGCCCGCCTCGTTGAGCACATCGTCGACGGTCGTGGACATGGTCGCGAGCTGGATCATCTCCCCATCGACGTCGAGGGCGACGTCTTTCTTGGCGATGACCGCCAGCCCACCACCGACCATGAGGGTCGCGAGCATACCGCCGGTGGCCATCCGCAGGGGAACACTGCGACTGCCGTTGATGCGGTTGATATGGGACTGCCGGTGTTGTGCTGTCATGATGCTGGTGAGGATGCCTGTCTGCCTGGACGAACTGGGAACCGGGGTGTCTGGACGACCGTCCACCTCCCCGACGCAATCACCGTCACATTACGGTAACAACGTGGAACTTGTCGACCTTTTAGTAGATCTTAAGCCACAGGAGTCACAGCAGGTGACAGCCGATTTTTTGCACACCGTGCGTTTCAGGGTTCCGGTGGTTCGAAAAGGTCACCCCAGGACGAGGAGACCAACAATGCTGGCGCCCACGATGACGGTCGGGAGGACCCAGTGCAGCGGGCGGAACTCGATCGCATGATGCAGTGTCCGACTCCGGTAGGCGCCGAAGGCACGCCCGTCAACCGCAACGGAGAGCTGCTCCCCTTGTCGCATCGACGCGGCGAGGACGGGTACGGTCGCCGCGGCCATCACCTTAGGCTGCGCCGTCCTGCTGCCCCGGGACCGCAGCACAGACATGCGACTGACGGTGGCGAGGTCCCGGCCGATGATACGGAGATAACGCATGCCCAGTCCGAGAATGTCCACCACCCGGTAGCTGATCGGGAGGTAGCGGAGCACGGTGTCGATAAACTCACGCCAGGTGACCATGAGCAGCAGCGGCGCGGCGACCGTACCCGCTGCCGTCGTCCGCAGACCACCGGTCAAGCCCTGGAACACTTTCTCCCGCGGCGGATCACCGGGCAACCAGTCCACCGGCGGCGAGTACACCGCGGGGTCCGGTAACCAGAACAGAAAGCTGAGACCGACGACAACGACGAGCACCGGCAGCGACAGCGTCGCAGCGAGTCCCCACCGGGGGTTGAGCACCCAGATGGCGATGAGTGTGGCCGCCATGACGACCGCGGGAAGCCCCGGTCCCCGTGCCATGAGGGTGACCACCATGGGAACCACCACCGCGGCTGTCACGAGCAGGGGATGCGCCCAGCGACTTCGCGGGGTGCGGCGGTCGTAGGCACGGACCGCCGCCGTCCGCTCCTTCTCCGTCAGGGTCCGCATCTTTTCCGGAACGGAACTCATACCGGGTTCACTCCTTCTGTCCGTCCGCTGACCAGACGCATCCGGTGGGTGGCCACCGCATCGGCGAAGTCGGGATCATGGGTGGCGATGACCGTCACACGGCCACCCGCGTGGGTCGAGATGATGTCCGCTATCTGTCGGGCACCCGTGCCATCCTGGGAACTCGTCGGTTCATCGAGCAGCACCAGCTCGGGATCTCCGATCATCGCGACGAGAACAGCGAGCCGCTGCCGTTGTCCGCCCGAGAGTTTCAACGGATGCTTGGCACCCGCATCCACCAGGCCGATCATGCCCCGCCAGCGAGCGAGGTCCTCCCCCGTGGCCGTGATTCCGGCGGCTCTCGCTGCGGCGGTCAGCTCCGAATCGACAGTACCGCTCAGAATCAGGTCACCACTGCGCTGCGGAGCCCAGCCAATCCCTGATCGGATCCGGTCTCGGCGGTCCGGATTCACCCGTCCACGGAGCCCCCGGCGCATACCTGATAGCACCCGGATCAGGGTCGTCTTCCCAGATCCGTTCGGGCCGCGGAGCGCAAGGACCGAACCCGCCGGAACCTCGGCGTCGACGCCGTCGAGAAGCTCCCTGCCATGACCGTGCACCCCGACTCCCTCGAGCCGAATCCCCGGATCACCGTCCGCAGAGGGGCGGGTCGATGCGGTAGGGCAGTCCAGCCCCGAACCGACAAAGGTCTCATCGTGCGCCCAGGGCTCCGGCACTCGGAGACCCAGTTCCCGACACTCCGCGGAATGTCGCCCGTAGACCTCCTCTGGCGTTCCGTCAACCGCGACCGATCCTCCCGGAGCGATGACGATGACCCGGTCCGCCAGGCCCATATGGGCCTCCGCATGATGGTCGACCGCGAGAACCGTGATGTCCCGGTTCCGCCGGATCCGTTCAAGGACCTCCGTGAACCGCTCCGTCGCCTCATCGTCGAGCTGGCTGGTCACCTCGTCGAGCACCAGAACTGGTGTGTCGAGAACGAGCGCGGCCGCGAGGACGAGGCGCTGCTGCTCGCCTCCGGACAGAGTCCATGGGTCACGCAAGGGGTGGATGTGGGACAACCCGACGTCGTCGAGGGCAGCCAGCGCCCGCCGGGTACCTTCCTCGGCAGGAACGCACAGATGGTCCAGGCCGCGGCGAATCTCGTCGATCACCGTCGCTGCGAACAACTGACTCTCCGGATGCTGCCACACCGCGGCGACACGGCGGCTGACCTCGGCCACGGGGGCGACCGTCCCCTCGGGCCCAGCGACTGTCGTTCCGTCGATGCGCACGGATCCCGTGGTGTGCGCAGGGAATCCCGCACCAAGCACCCCGGCGACCGAGAGCGCGACGGTGGACTTGCCCGATCCGGTCGGACCGGACACGAGCGTGTAACTGCCTGCGGCGAGCGTGATGTCCACGTCATCCACAGCGGACACCGAGGCACCCGGATACGTGACACTCAGGTGATCGATGACGACCGCCGCGGACCGCGGGGCCGCTTCGCTCTTCCGTGGAGCCCGGGAGATCCGGGCGGCGTCCTGTGCCCGCGCCCTGTCCAGGGCGATGCCGCGGAGGTCGAACCCGGCCCCTATCAATCGCTTCGCCAGCAGCCAGGCCAACCAGCCGTACACCGCCCCAAGGCCGATCCGTACCACGCCTGCCATCACGATCCAGATCGTGTCCAACAGGAGGAACTCCCGGTAGAAGAACATGGAGATCCAGTTCACCGTACCGACCGCCATGCTGGCGAGGATCGCGGCGAGCAGCCAGCCACCGCTGGAGTCGCGGTTCCGGCGCAGGGTCCACGGGGCCAGTACCGCATCGATGATCAGCCCGGAGATCGGTGAGAAGGGGTTAAATCCGACGATTCCGGCAACGACCGAGGTGATGGTGGCGACGCCCGGGCGGCGGAGCAGCAGCGCCGCGGTGATCATCGGGAGCATCCACGGGAAGGGGGTGGGGAACGCCAGCCACGGCACCGTCACCTTCAGCACCCAGCCGATGGGGCGGGCGATCTGAATGATCAGCCCTGACGCGGCTCCGAGGACACAGCAGACGATGAGTGCCCGGGTGGTGAGGGTGGGGAGCCGTAGTCGGTTCCGCGGCGACGCGGTGTCCGGACCCGTCGTCACGCTCACTGCGCCATCATCGGGCATCGGCCCTCGGATCCGTCGCGGAGATGGGAAGAATGCAGCGGCTGCGGTGATTGCGGGGGCACGGAGGGGTCCTCTCGGCGGGGTCGGACAGCGAGACACGACCGCCGGACCAGGAACAGAGCCTCAGCCCCCTCCGGCATACTCCGGCGGTATTACCATCAGGCTAACCTTATCCCACCTGCCTGCTTCACTTACGCTCCCCACCTACCGGTGGTGGTTCAACCCGGGAGATCCAGGCCGTAGACCCGGTCGAACGTGGCATTGACCTCGTCTGCGAGTTCCCTGACCTCCACGCCACGAACCTCGGCGATACGGGCGTAGGTGTGCCCGATGAGTGCCGGTTCGTTCTTCGATCCGCGGTACGGAACGGGCGTCATGTAGGGGGCGTCGGTTTCTACGAGCAGCTGGCCTGCAGGGGCGATCCGCGCAGCCTCCCGCAGATGATCATTCGCATTGAACGTGACATTGCCGCTGAAGGACAGGACGTACCCGCGGGACAGCGCTTCCTCCGCCACGTTCAGTGGAGAGGAGAAACAGTGCAGCATCACCTCGCGGGGTGGCGGGGAATCGGCGAGGATCCGCAGAAGATCGGCGTCAGCCTCCCGGTTGTGGATCATCAGTGTTCGCCCAGAACTCACGGCGAGGTCAATGTGCCAGCGGAGCGCCTCCTCCTGGGTATCCATCGAGGCACAGGTTTCGGAATGGTTGATCCAGTAGGCGTCCAGACCGGTCTCCCCAATCGCGACGCAGCGCGGCTCGCGGGCCATCTCGGTGAGCCGGGCCCGGACGGTGTCATCCATCTGATCCGCTCTCGTGGGGTGCACGGCACACGCCGCGTAGACACGCTCGTGGTTGTTCGCCGCCGCAAGGGCGGCGCATGCCTCCTCCAGCCCATCCCCCACGGTGCAGAGCTTCTCGACACCGGCATCCACGGCACGGGCGACGAGGGCATTGACCGACTCCGGTGTGCGGGCACCGCAGCTCGCGAGGTGCGTGTGGGCGTCAACCAGTCCCGCGACTCGGTCCGCGGGAACAGGGGTGGGACGGGGCTTCTTGTTCTTGGCCATGTCGGTCGATTCTAACGGCCACGGACGGTGTGTCTCACGGAGCACCATGAATCCGGCACGGAGCGCTGGGCGGATGCCATCTGGCCACGGGGCGAGTCCCCACAGGAAGCCCGGGCACTCCCCTACCGTTGAGGGTAAGCCTATGCTATTACTGAATAGCAATCACAGTTATGGGGCGTCTACCCGAGATACCCCATTTACCCACGGCACGACAGATCAAAAAACCAGGCAGTCGCTCTGCGACTCTCATCACCCGAAGGAGCACCGAGTGGCATCCCGCCTCGACACCAGAGATTTCATCAATGTCGGCATATTCACCGTCATCTACTTCCTCATCCTCTTCACCACGGGAATGCTTGGAATGATCGGCCCCCTGATCATGTTCGTCGGGTTCGGACTGGGCCTACTGCTCAACGGCACCGTCATAGCCCTGTATCTCGCACGCACCCCGAAGATGGGCGCGCTGACCCTGATGAGCCTGATCGTCGGAATCCTCTTCGTCCTCACCGGGCATCCCTGGATCACACCGATCGTCTCCACCCTCGCCGGGTTCTGCGGCGACATCGCCTTCGCCCGTCTCCGCGGCAGCTGGCGCATGCCCGTCGCCTACGCGATCTTCTCTCAGCTCTACATGGCACCGTGGGTGCCCCTGCTGTACAACTCGACCCAGTACGTCGATGACATGGCCGGGACCATGGGTCAGGATTACGTCGACGCACTGGAGTTCTTCCTGCAGCCCCGGTCCATGATCGTCTGGATGATCCTCGTCTTCGTCCTGGCCCTCATCGGAGGACGGATCGGGGTGCGTGTCGGGCAACGGAACTTCGCACGGGCAGGGCTGGCGTGAGACACGCCGATCCACGCACCCTCATTCTGCTGCTGCTGACCGTCAATGCCCTGATGATGGGGCGGACCGATCAACTCGTGACCATCGCGGGCGCACTGCTCACGGTCACGGCCCTCCTATTCACGGGACGAGCCCGGTGGGCGATCGTGCTCCTAGTCTCGGTCTTCCTCCTGACGGCCGCCGCCTACTGGATCCCGACCCACTGGCCAAACTCAGCTTCAGCACTGATAGGGGTGCTGGCCTTCTGGATCTCCCGGTTCACGGTGGCCGCAGGGATCGCCGTGTTCGTCCTCACGCAGTTACGTCCCACGGAGTTGAATGCGGCACTGCGCAGGATGCATACCCCACACTGGCTCATCATCCCGCTGGCCGTGGTCGTACGGTTTCTCCCCGCACTACTGGCGGAGACCCGTGCGATCAACGAGGCCATGAGCCTGCGCGGGATCCGGCCCGGCGCGCTCGGTCTGCTGTTTCATCCAGTGCGCTACGGCATCTATGTCGTCATCCCACTGCTGTCCTCGGCGATCCGGATCAGTGACGAGCTCGCGGCCGCTGCGTTGATCCGTGGGTTGGGTGTCACCACCCTGCCCGACGGATCAACCGTCCACCCGACGACTGTGACCCGGATCGGTTTCGGACTGACAGATCTGGTGCTGCTACTCGGCATCGCCGCGCTCGTGGGTCTGCATTTCAGTGGATGGGAGCTGCAGCGATGACGGAAACGGGGCGGATCACCCTCGACGGCGTCAGCTTCAGCTACCGCGCCGATCGCTCTGTCGAAGCCAACGATGTCTTCGGGGTGGCCGGGACAGAGACAACGGCGCCGGTGGAGCCCAAACGCGGGGTCAGCGGCATCACCATGAACTGTGCACCGGGAAGCCTCACAGTGTTGTGCGGGCCATCGGGCTCCGGGAAATCAACCGTGCTCCGTCTCATCAACGGGCTTGCCCCGAACTTCCATCCGGGCGACGTCAGCGGAACGGTCCTAGTCAGCGGAGCCGACATGCCGACGACCCCTCTGGCGGAGGTCGGGAGATTGAGCGCCACCGTGTTCCAGAATCCCCGCACGCAGTTCTTCACTTCGACGGTGACCACGGAGCTCGCCTTCACTCTCGAGAACTTCGGGGTCGCTCCCCCGGAGATCCGTGAGCGGGTTGCCACGGCAGCCGACCAGTGCGGAACCTCCGGACTCCTCGGACAGAAACTGTCGACTCTGTCCGGTGGACAGCTTCAGCGGGTCGCTTGCACCTGCGCCGTCGTCTCCGGGGTGCCGGTACTCCTGCTCGACGAGGCGACTTCGAATCTCTCTCCGCAGGCGATCGATGAACTCAGCGATCTACTCGTGGAGCTCAAGGCGGAGGGAACGACGATCATCACCGCCGAACACCGGCTCCATCATCTGCGGGATCTCGCGGACGAGGTGTACTACCTCCGCGACGGCCGTATCGAGCACCATTTCACCGGGCAGGAGTTCTTCGATCTCGATGAGGTAACACGGCGAGCTCTGGGCCTCAGGTCACTCACCCGCCCGACGCCGCCCAACCCCACCGCAGATCCGCATTCTCCCGATACCACCGAGGGACTGGAGCTACGTGACATCCGATTCTCCTACGGGAAGAATCCGGTGCTGGACATCGACCGAATGGTTTTCCCGGCGGGTGCCATCACGGGATTGATCGGACCCAACGGAGTGGGAAAGACCACTCTCGCACGACTGATCTGCGGACTCGAAAAACCTGCACGCGGTGGCCGTATCACCTTGGCAGGCAAAACTCTCTCCGCTCGGGCCCGGGCGGCGGCCGGGTACATCGTCATGCAGGACACCGGACGCCAACTGTTCGCGGACACCGTCCTCGACGAAGTCACCCTCGGCACCCCCGGAGACCACGACGCCGCCGAACTTCTAGCGGCGCTCGGGTTGGCGGACACCGCCTCCCGGCATCCCCTGTCGCTGTCCGGTGGGCAGCGGCAACGGCTGGTCATCGCCACAGCATTGGCACAAAAAAAGAAAGTGTATATCTTCGACGAGCCGACGTCCGGGGTGGACCTCGCACACCTGGAGGCGATCGCCGCCAAGCTACGGGAACTCGCCGACGCTGGTGCCGTAGTCATCGTCATCACCCACGACGCCGAGCTGATCTCCGCCTGCTGCGACCGCGTCATCGAGCTGACCGCGCCCCGGGGAACGGTCCCCACACACGGCACCCACCCAAACCAGAGTAAGGAGAATCACCCATGACAGCTCCCCAGGAAAACCAGTCCACGACCATTCAAACGGTGGTTGAGGACCCCAAGGCTAGATCAGCGGCGGAGAAAGCCGCCCTGAAGGAACTGCTCGCACCCGTGTCGACAGCCCTGCTACTCGGCCGGGTATTCGGAGTACTCTCCGGAATCACCGCTATCGCCCCCTACATCGCTCTCGTCCGACTGGGCACGATATTGCTCGATGCCCGGGCAGCCGGGGTGCCCCCGGACGGTGGAGATGTCCGTTCCGTCACCGCGTGGCTCATCGGCGCGTTCCTCCTCCAGGCGATGTTCATGTTCATCGGTCTAGGAATCACACACCACGCCGATCTCAGACTCGGGGCACTCGTGCGGCGCGCCCTGATCGCCAGAGTCGCCACCGCCCCGTTAGCGTGGTTCACGGACACCAACTCCGGACGGGTCCGCAAGGCGGTACAGGATGACATCCGCACACTGCACACACTTATTGCCCACGCCCCGGTGGAGACGGCGGCCGCTGTCTCAGCGCCAACGGCGCTCATCATCTACGCGTTCGTCGTCGACTGGCGGTTGGGCCTGCTCGCCATCGCGAACCTTCCCGTTTACATACTCATCATGGCCCTGTCCATGCGGGGCATGGCAGAGAAAACCGTGGAGATGGATGTCCTGCTCGGGGACGTCTCCGCAACCGCCGTGGAATTCGCCGAGGGTATCGAGGTGGTCAAGGCGTTCGGCCAGACCGGCCGTGCGCACCGACGCTTCGCCGATGCTGCGGATCGCTTCGCGAATTTCTTCTACGACTGGTGCGGCCCACAGATGCGCACGTCTTCGCTCGCTGAGTCGATGATCAGTGTCCCGCTGCTCATGCTCGTCAACGTCTCCGGTGGTGCCTTCCTCGTCCGCAGTGGCGCAGTCACCGTCCCCGATGTCCTCGCAACCACACTCATCTCCCTGGTGATCCCAGCGGCGATCACCGTCGTCGCCACCTCGAGCTGGGCCTACATGACCGCCGGGGCATCAGCGATCCGGTTGCGGGAAACCCTCGACACCCCCTCCCTCAGAGCCGGTACCGGAGCAGAGCCTGATGGCCACACGATCCGGTTCGAGGACGTGAGCTTCGCCTACGGGGAGACTCTCGCGGTGGATCACGTCACTATGACCTGCCCCGAGGGAACCATCACCGCTCTGGTCGGCCCCTCCGGATCCGGAAAGTCCACCCTCGCGACGATGCTCGCCCGGTTCACCGACCCCGATTCCGGACGCATCACCCTCGGTGGCGTCGACCTCAGGAACTTCACCACCAGACAGCTCTACCAGCACGTCAGTTTCGTACTTCAGAACCCGAAGCTGCTCCGCCTGTCTGTCCGCGAGAACATCCGGCTCGCCACACCCGGGGCGACGGACGAGGAGATCTGGGCCGCCGCCGAATCCGCCCACATCGCGGATGAGATCCGTGCTCTCCCAGAGGGGCTGGACACCGTCATCGGTGGGCCCGACGGCACCACCCTGTCAGGTGGGCAGTCTCAACGTATCGCCATCGCGCGCGCACTACTCGCCGACGCCCCCGTGCTCATCCTCGATGAGGCACTGGCCGCGACTGACCCTGACGCCGAATCCGCGATCCAGCAGGCACTGAACACACTGGTCATCGGCCGCACTGTCTTGGTCATCGCGCACCGGCCCGAATCCGTGTTCGGCGCAGATCAGGTCATCAGGCTCGCCGAGGGCCGTATCACCGACACACTCACCGGCGAGCAGGTCACCGATGACGCAATCGCCACCCTCATGGGACAACCCCGAAACAGGAAGTGACCATCATGGCTGCCACACGATTCGATCCACTCCAGCTCGCCGTCCTACGCAGGCAGATGAGCCCCGAGGGAAACCGGGAATTCACCGTCCATCTCACTGTGAGTGTCGCCAGCGGAATCTTCGAGGGGCTCGCACTACTGTCACTGCTTCCCGCCGCTGCGGCGCTCGCAACCGGCGAGACCGCAGCGGGGTTGCCGTTCGGTGCTTGGCTCGGAATCCTCGCGATTCTCGCTGTCGTTACCTTCTACAGTCGCTACCGCCAGGCGGTGACGGGTTACGGTGCCGTCACCGACTACATGCGCTGTACCCACCACGCCCTCGGAGACCATCTCGCGACCCTGCCCCTCGGATGGTTCAGTTCCGCCTCAACCGGGGGACTGTCGAGGTTGGTGTCCAGCGGCTTCATGCTCGTCTCGCAGATCCTCGCGCACATGCTCCACGCCGTAGTCACCCAGGTGAGTTCACTGGTCGTCGTCACCATCGGGGTGTGGATCTGGGACTGGCGGATCGGCTTGACCCTCACCCTCACCACGCCGTTGATCTTCGCCAGCCTCGCACTGCTGAGAAGGTACAAGAATCTCAGTGATCAGAAGGTCGCCCGCACCGACCGCGAACTGTCCGACCGGCTGGTGGAGTTCGCCATCTGCCAACCCGAGCTCCGCGCGGCAGGCCACACCGATGACTTCGGTCCCCTTGTCCTGGCGGGCGAGCACAATGACTCCGAGAGAATGCGGGACCTGAAGCTCTCCGTTGTTCTCCTCGGAATCAACGGGCTTGTTCTTCAGATGGCCGTCGTCGCGCTCATCACCGCAGCCACACTCGTCGCCACCGCTGGTTCGATGAACCCGGTCGAAACCGTGGCTTTCATCGGGTTGATACTCCGGTACAGCCAGAATCTCCAGATACTCAGCGATTCCTTCACCGCAGTGACCGTCGCTCAGGCCCCCATCGCCCGCATGGGTGCCATCCTCGACACACCCGTCTTCGAGGAGCCCACACAGCCTGCCGTTCTCGACGCCCCCGGTCGTGTCGAGCTCCGGGACGTCAGCTTCGGTTACAGCGACGGGACCCCGGTTCTCCGGAGCATCTCCTTCACCGCGGAATCCGGCACCCTCACCGCGCTCGTCGGCCCCTCCGGTTCAGGAAAGACGACCATCGCCCGCCTGATCTGCCGCTTCTACGACACGGATGAAGGATCAGTGTGTGTGGGCGGGGCGGACGTACGTGACCAGTCCACAGAACAGTTGATGAAGCAGGTGTCGATGGTATTCCAGGACGTCTATCTCTTCGACGACACACTCGAGGCCAACATCCGGATCGGCCGACCTGACGCCACGGACAAGGAGGTGCATGAAGCCGCACGCATGGCCGGTGTCGACGCCATCGCGGACCGTCTCGGGTGGGACGCGAAAGTCGGTGAGGGCGGCCGTTCGCTGTCCGGGGGTGAACGCCAACGAGTGTCCGTCGCCCGGGCGCTACTGAAGAAGGCACCGATCGTGCTCCTCGATGAGGCGACCGCCGCCCTCGACGCGGAGAACGAGGCTAACATCGTCGCATCCGTCGCGGAGCTGGCCAGACATTCCACCGTCATCGCGATCGCCCACAAGCTGGACACCGTTAGGGCCGCTGACCAGATCATCGTCTTGGATGAGGACGGTCATGTCACGCAGAAGGGTACGCACGACGAACTCATCACCAGGCGGGGCCCCTACCGGCAGTTCTGTGAACGCCGCGAAGCCGCGGCAGGGTGGCGCCTGACACATTCCTGATAGCCTTGTGATCTATGGAACCATGTCAGACCCCGCGCCGGAAGACTGGCCCCAAACCGGTATTCACCCTCGATCAGGCGGTGGACGCCGCGATTGCACAGGGAATCGACCGCTTCACCCTCACAGGTGTGGCCAAGAGACTGGGGGTCGCTGCCCCCAGTCTCTACCGCGTGGTCAAATCCCGGGACGATCTCCTCATGCACTGCTTTCTCCGCGTCACCGGCGGTCTCAATTTACCGGATCCGGAATCGAGCTGGCAGGACCAGCTGCGCGCCTACACGGCCGCGGTGTGGGAGATGTGCGGAACGTACCCCGGTATCGCGTATTCGCTGCTGACATTCCCCGGTTCACACTTCGCCATCCAGGACTACCTGGACGATCTCACCGAGGGGCTGATCCGTGGCGGGTTCCCCGGCGGGGATGATGACATGCACTTCATCGTCGACATGCTGGGCGACAACGTCCTGGTGGCGAGCATGGTCACCCAGTCACTGCGCGACGGTGATGGATTCGAGCTGGCGAGGCAGCGCCTCGGTTCCGTCCGTAGCGAGGACAAACAGCACTTCCCGATCCGGGAGGATCTGTGGGACTACAACTGGCTGCAGCGCAAGACCGAGTTCGTGATCCGGGGAATGGAGCTGCAGCTGCGCGGATGACTGCGCAGCCGTTGCCCGGGCTACTTCTTCTTCGATGGCCCTGTCGCGGGCTTCAGCAGCTGGCTCACACCGTCAAGCATCTCGTTGGCCTGGAACGGGAACTCCCGGATCGAGTCCTTGGAGGAAATCCCCGACAGCACCAGAACGGTGTACAGACCAGCTTCCATACCCGCGACGATATCGGTGTCCATCCGATCACCGATCATTCCGGTGTTCTCGCTATGGGCGCCGATCTTGTTGAGCGCCGACCGGAACATCATCGGGTTGGGTTTACCGACCACATAGGGTTCCTTCTTGGTGGCCTTGGTGATCAGCGCGGTGATCGCGCCGGTGGCGGGAATAATTCCCTCTGAGCTGGGCCCGGTGGGATCTGGGTTGGTGGCGATAAACCGCGCCCCCTCGTCGATCAAACGAATCGCCGTCGTGATCGCCTCAAAAGAATAGTTTCGGGTTTCCCCGACGACGACGAAGTCGGGCTCGCGGTCGGTGAGAACGAAACCCGCCTCATGAAGTGCGGTGATGATACCGGCCTCGCCGATGACGTAGGCGGTCCCCCCAGCGGCCTGTTCCTTCAGGAACGTCGCGGTCGCCAGCGCCGAGGTCCAGATGCGGTCCTCCGGGACGTCGAGTCCGGAGTCCTGAAGACGGGCCGCGAGATCCCGCGGCGTGTAGATGGAGTTGTTGGTGAGCACCAGGAACGGGGTCTCGTCCTTCTTCCAGGTCTCAATGAGATCCTGCGCCCCGGGAAGGGCCTTTTCTTCGTGTACTAAGACACCGTCCATGTCGGTGAGCCAACTGGATACATCTGATCGGGTACGCATACTCCCCACGGTAGTCCATCCAGACCGGCTCTGACTGTCGGAATCCGGTCCGGGAACACCACCGCGGTCCCACCTCCGCTACTGATACCGGGTGGTTCCCTCCGGCCCGACGTCATTGGATACCAGCCGTGCGTAGCAGTCGTCATGCCCGAATCCCTCGTCCCGGCACCACTGCAGAGCGCCTTCCGCAGTGGTGAACCCGACACCCGCCAGGGTGACCCACCAGTCCTTGCGGTCGTAGTTCCGCCAGTCACCGCTCCACACCAGACGTGAGGTCGGGTACCGGTCGCGGAACTCCAGGTGGGTTTGGAGAATCGAAGCATAGTCCATTCCACCGGTTCCGGGTCGCATCGACGCCAGCTGCGGCTGCCACAGACCAGCGAGTTCAGCGGCGACAATCGGCCGGTCCCGACGCCGGATCTCCTCCAGGGCATCACGTGCGTTGGTGGTGGCCTCCGCAGCTTCAAGACCGTTGTCCCGGGCAACCCCCGCTTCCGCGGATCTGCTGAGATCAACCTCAGCCAGTCGTGTCTTTCCGCTTCTTCCGCCTTCGCCGCGTTCACACTCGACGATGAGGGTTCCAGCCGATAGTCGCATGGTCCCGGAGACCTCTCCCGTGGCCGCAGCCCTGTCACCGGCGAGGCTGCCCGGGGCGATCCAGTAGCTGCCCTCGGGGAACACGAACCGGACGGTACGTCCCGAAGCCGGGACAGCGACCGGGGACGCGGACAGGTCGAACACTCCACTGGCGACTGTGGTTCCGCCATCCGTCAGCAACCGGATCGCGAAACCACTGCCGTCGAGGAGATCGCCTTCGGGGCAGGTGGGTTTCACGAACATATCGGCGGTGAGGATCCCCCCATCCAGGGACAGTGTCTCGGCCTTCAGCTCCGGGACCTTGCCACAGGCGGTGAGCACGTCCGGGACATCCGTGGAGACGGCCACCGACGATCCGGTGGCGGTGTCGGACTCGCCCGCCCCGGCGTCACCGCCCGCCCCGGCGACGGTGATGTTCCCCTGCCCGGGAAGCAAGGTGACGGGACCTCCCGTCGCACGGTAGAAGTTCACGCCGGCCCGGTCACTCACGATGAGACCGTCCGGTGCCGTAGCGACTCCGCCACCGGCTCCGGTGACGGACAGCGTCCACACCACATCACCCGTTGCGAGGTCGACCGCCTGGCCGGTGGTGGTGAACAGTCGCTGGCCGTCTGTTCCCACCGGCTCCCCGGGATCCTCAACAGGCCCGCTCCAGAGGACATCCCCGGTTGCCATGTCAATACCGATACGGCCCCCCGACGCGGTGAACACAGCGGTGTCCCCCACCACGACAAGACTACGCACACTAGAGAAGGAAGTCGCCGCCCACAGAATCAGATCGACGATGACGTCACCGTTGTCGAGGTCCACCAGATCTCCACCGGCGATGGCGACGCCCCGTGGTGTCGTGCTCACCTGCCAGGACGGTAGAATCACGGACTCGTAGTCACCGATGATTGTCCCGTTCATGGCAGTCAGCGTTCCGCGTCCGGCGGGGCCGCCGCTAGCACCGGGGGCGGGGTTCGTGCAGGGTTGGGAGAACAACGGCCCTTCCGGCCCTGGGACCGCAGAGAATGTAGCGCCCGTAGTGAGGATCTCGAGGGTGTCCGGATCGAACACGAAGGTTCCCGCACTGCCGGTGTCCAACCCAATCGAACCGTTGAATGTCGCGGAGGGCGCCGGGTCACCGAGGATCGGGCACGTCTGGGATGCGGCGATCGTTTTGGTCGACCAATCGGTGCCGCTGATGTCCCTTCTGGCCAGCAGATAACCGTCACCACCGTCGGGGTAACCGTGGAGGTACACCGCGCCGCGGTAGACGAAACCACCCACGAGCTTCCGTATGGCGCTCGTCGCCACCGGATTCCCTAGGAGCTCCTCGCCGCTACCGGTGACCGCGTCAATCAGTCGGAGTCCTGTCCCGGCGGACCTGCACACGAGCTGTCCGGAATGCGCAAAATCCGGGAAACACCCCAGTTCGTCGTCCCGCCACATCTCGGTTCCTGTACCGGTGTCGTACGCGACGACACCGTCGCCGTCGGAGTCGAGCACCGCCACGCCCCGCTCGACGTAGAGCGGGGCCCGGGCTATGGGATTTGATCCGGGTGCTCCGGAGGCTCTCATCGATAGGGCGGGGGCATGCCATCCAGCGACGGGAGTCGTGGGAAACGTGACCCGCGACAGGTACGGGGAACTGATGGTGTGCATGTCCGTCCCGGAAACATCCCCATCCGCGTCGGATCCTGCGCCACCGGGAATCCCCGGAGCCCCACACGCGGCGACACCGAGAAGGAACACCGCAGCGAGGACGCGGATAAGTACCCTCCACGGCTTCACACCGGTGTGGAATCGGCCTGCACCATGAGGATAGAACACTGCTGTCAGCTCCCGGGATCATCGGCCGCCGCCGAGAGCGAGCCCTCAGTGGACCCCGGACACCCTAGGCTACGTGCACGAACAACTGTCTTGATCCGAGGGTACCGGAGTCGATGCAACGGGTGACCGTGGAAAGGGGTATGTTGCGGCGAATCAACCCCTCACTGCACCGGAGCCCACTCCGGGCCGGTTTCCCCGAGTTCCGGGTCGAGCTTCGCGATGAGCGGTTTCGGCTTAGCAAGGGTGGTTCCCGGGACGACGTGGATGCGCTCCCAACGGGCCTGCTGGTTGGTGTAGTCACCCATGATGACCGGGTAGCTGCGCCCCTTCTCCGGTACGCCGACACCGACCGGCTCGACAGGCATGTCGTCGGTCACCTCGTGGATCTCAGGCATAGCGGCCCAGACACCGTCGCGGCCGAGGGTCTCGTGGACCTTCTGTGCGGTGTGCGGGAGATACGGAGTGAGGAGGGTGTTGCAGTCGCTGAGCACCTGGAGGGCGGTATGTAGCACGGTGGCCAGCCGCTCGCGCTGCGACTCATCCTTGGCAAGCTTCCAGGGCTCCTGCTCGGCGATGTAGGCGTTCGCCTCGCCGACGACGTGCATCGCGTGGGTGATGCCTGCCTTGAACTTTGACTGCCCGAGTGCCCCACCCACGACGTCGAAGGCCTCCTCCGCGAGCGTCAGTATCCGCCGATCTGCCTCGGTGAATTCACCCGGGGTCGGGACCTCCCCGAAATTCTTGTAGGCCATCGACACCGTCCGGTTGACCAGGTTGCCCCAGCCGTTGGCTAGCTCGTTATTCACCCGACGGACGAACTCGTCCCACGTGAAGTCGGTGTCGGTGTTCTCCGGGCCTGCGACGGCGATGAAATAGCGCAAAGGGTCGGGGCCGAACTCCTTCAGGAAATCCTTCACGTAGATGACCACACCCTTGGACGACGAGAACTTGGAGCCCGACATGGTGAGATACTCGGAGGACACGACCTCAGTAGGGAGCTGAAGGGGACCGAATTCGCCCTGCTGTCCGCCTTTAGCACCGAGGCCACGGTATCCCAGGAGCTCTCCCGGCCAGATCTGGGAATGGAACGTTATGTTGTCTTTGCCCATGAAGTAGTAGGACAGGGCCTCCGGGTCGGTCCAGAACTTCCGCCACGCCTCCGGTTGTCCGGTGCGCCACGCCCACTCAATGGATGAGGAGAGGTAGCCGACAACGGCATCGAACCAGACGTAGAGCTTCTTCGCTCCATTCTCGGACCAGCCGTCGATCGGGACCGGAACCCCCCAGTCAATGTCCCGGGTCATTGCCCGCGGACGCAGATCCCCCAGCAGGTTGAGCGAGAACTTCAGGACGTTCGGGCGCCAGTCAGTGCGCCCCTTCAACCACTCCTCGAGCGCCCCGGCGAGGGCCGGAAGATCGAGCAGGAAGTGCTCGGTCTCGACAAACTCGGGAGTTTCCCCGTTAATCTTGCTAACCGGGTCGATGAGGTCGGCCGGGTCGAGCTGATTGCCGCAGGCGTCACACTGGTCGCCACGGGCCCCCGCGGCACCGCAGAGTGGGCAGGTTCCCTCGATGTACCGGTCGGGCAGGGTGCGGCCCGTGGACGGACTGATGGCCCCCATGGTGGTTTCCGCGACCATGTATCCGTTGTCGTGGAGCCCCCGGAACAATTCCTGGACGACCGCGTAGTGATTCCGGGTGGTGGTCCGGGTGAACAGGTCGTAGGACAGGCCCAGACCAGCAAGATCCTCAACAATCTGGCGGTTATACCGGTCCGCGAGTTCCTGAACACCCACCCCCTCTTTCTCCGCCTGCACGAGCAGTGGGGTGCCGTGTTCATCCGTGCCGGAGATCATGAGCACGTCCGACCCCGACATTCGCTGGAAACGGGCGAACACATCGGAGGGGACACCGAACCCCGCCACGTGTCCGATGTGGCGGGGACCGTTGGCGTAAGGCCAGGCAACAGCAGTGAGCACAGACTTCGTCATGTGGACCAGCCTAATTTATCGGCTCATCGGGTGCCGCCCCGGGGCCCGGAGCAGAACGAAACCCCACCTTCGGGCGAACCGTGGGCGGGGTGACGTAGTCGAATCTGGAACCGTTACTTACCGGTTACCTTCTTCACGGATTTGGAGACGACCCTGGATTTGGGTGCCTTCGCCGCCTTGGCAGCCTTCTTCGCCTCGCGCTTCTGGTGCTCCGCATGGATACGGGCCTCACGGGCGAGATTCATGGCGAACTCCCGCTGTGCCTTGTGGTCCAGGTAGAGCTGATCGTTGCGCAGGTCCTTCACGATCGCGAACATCAGCAGGAAGATCACGAGAAGGAAGGGGCTGGCGACAATGATGGTCACGTTCTGCAGATTGCTCAAGACATCCTCGCCACCAGTCATCAGGAGAGTCAGCCCGATGGCTGCGGTACCGACTCCCCAGCCTGCTGTGACGAAGCGGTTGGCTTCCAGACGACCGTTCTGGCTCATTGAGCCCATCACCGTGGACGCGGAATCCGCGGAGGTGATGAAGAATGTGGCCAGCAACAGCATCGCGAGGAATGCGGCGATGGATCCACCGGGCAGTGTGTAAAGGAGATCGAACAGCTGACGCTTGGCGTCACCGTCACCGTAGATGGACTGCTCAATCTGCTCGAGATGGATGGCGGTACCGCCGAAGATACAGAACCAAACGACGGAGACAGCAGTCGGCACGGCGATAACGCCGATGACGAACTCACGGATCGTACGGCCCCGGGAGATTCGCGCCAGGAACATGCCGACGAAGGGGCTCCAGGAGATCCACCATGCCCAATAGAAGATGGTCCAGCCCGCGAGCCAGCCGCCGGCGGTACCGTTGGCGGAATCCGCGGTCCGGGCTGCCATCTCGAAGAACTCGAGGAGATAATTGCCGGCGGCGGTCGGGATCATGTTGAGGATGTGGACCGTCGGGCCGAGGATGAACACGAAGACGGCGAGGAGACCGGCCAGGATCATGTTCACGTTGGAGATATACTGAATTCCCTTGCCGACACCGGACATCGCGGAGATGACGAAGGCGAGCGTCAGAACGAGCACGATCATGAGAATCGTGTTGTCGGAGGCGTCCGGTACCAGACCGGTCTTGTCCAGACCGGCGGAGATCTGGACTGCTCCGATTCCCAAGGAAGCAGCGGTACCGAACACCGTGGCGATGATGGCGAGAATGTCGATGATCTTGCCGAGTACGCCCTCCGCGCCCTTGACCCCGATCAGCGGGGTGAAGGCGGAACTGAGCAGCTGCTTACGACCGACACGGAACGTGGAGTAGGCGATACCGAGACCGACGATGGCGTAGACGGACCACGGGTGGAGGGTCCAGTGGAAGAGGGTAGTGGCGAATGCGGTGCCGACCTCCTGCTCCTCATGACCGGGAACTCCGGCGCGGTAGTGGCCGAGCGGCTCGGAGGTTCCGTAGAACATCAGACCGATTCCCATGCCTGCCGCGAACATCATCGCGACCCAGCTCACCGTGGAGAACTCGGGGGCCTCGTTGTCCCGGCCCAGCTTGATGTGGCCAAACTTCGTGGCCGCGAGGACCACGATGAACGCGACGAACACTGTTCCGAACAGGGCGAAGGCCCAGCCGAAGTTGTTCACGACGACCGCCAGGGTGTCCGAGGCGAAGTCGGAGAAAGTCAGCGGACTGGCCAACCCCCAGACAACCACAGCGATGACGATCGCCATGGCCGGTAGGATCACGGGCCAACAGAGCCGATGGAACTCGGCGTCGGCCTCCGAGACGATGTCGTCGGTATCATCAGCGTGGTGGAGATTATCCGGCGACTCCAGCATTGACGCCAGTGTCTGCGTCGCTGACCGGGGCCTGGGTTCAGTCAGACCGTCCTTCGGTCCGCGCTGATGTGTGTGGTGCGCGTCTTGTTCATTCGGGTCAGAGTTGGTCATGTTTCCAACATGGTGCCAAAAGCATGATTAATCAAATGACCAGCATTTTTTATCCCCTACTTAAGGAAAATGCGGGTTGAATCGCAGCTGTGCGTCTCCGTCATATCCCCTGACCAGAGTGGATGTCGGACCATTTACATAACAGATCAACAACAGTTCAGTCACGAAATGTAACAACGCCGTCGTAAATCTGTTTCTTGGATACCCCGTGCGCTGCGGCGAGTTCCGCGCAGACGGTCTTCAGACGCTCCCCCGCGGCTGCCCTGGCCGCCGCTTCCGTGATGAGATCGGAGACATCCTTGGTGACAGGTTGCGCACCCTCAATGACCACCGAGATCTCACCCCGAACACCTCCATCCGCCCAGTGGGCGAGCTCACCTAGGGTACCCCTCTTCACTTCTTCATAGGTCTTGGTGAGTTCCCTGCAGACTGCCGCACGGCGCTCCCCGCCGAGCACCGCAGCAGCGTCGGCGAGTGTCTGCGCCAGACGGTGCGGAGACTCGAAAAAACAGACCGCACGGCGTTCGGTCGCCAGCCCCTCCAACCAGGACACCCGCGCCCCGTGCTTGCGGGGTGCGAAACCATCGAAACAGAACCGACCCACGGGCAGACCCGACAGCGCCAGGGCCGTCGGCACAGCTGACGGGCCGGGGAAACAGGTCACGGGAATACCGGCGTCATGTGCCGCCTCAATAAGCGGAAACCCGGGATCCGAAACACCCGGCATTCCGGCGTCACTGACGATGACGACCGTACCTGTCCTGGCCACCTCGAGAAGCTGCTGCACTCGCCCAACCTCGTTGTGATCGAAATTCGAAACGATCCGGCCCCGTGGGCGGACGCCGAGAGCCGAGGCGAGCGTGGAGGTCCTCCGAGTGTCCTCCGCGGCGATGGCATCGGCGTATTCGAGGGCCGCGGCCAGACGCGGGGACGCGTCCGCAATATTCCCCAGCGGGGTGGCGGCAACGATCACGCCGGTGGGTAGTTGGCGGGGTTCGGACTGCATGAGCCAAGTGTCCCACATCCCCCGCCCCGTGCATCCACCACACCGGAAGAGACCACCTGTACTGTCGCACCCGCAGCACAACCAATAGACTCAGTCGGGTGACCGATGCACCCACCCCACCTTCTTCCGCCGGACCACGGACCGTGACGCCTTCGATCCCAAGGGCCAAGCACCGCTTTCAGCTCCCCCCACCCACGGGGCCGATGGCCCACCCATGGACCCGTACCGATACCTACACCTTCCTGGTCATCGGCCTGCTGGCGCTGATCACCCGCTTTTTCAAACTCACCTCAGCTACCGGCGACGGCACCCCGGTCTTCGATGAGAAGCACTACGTTCCCCAGGCATGGGACATGGTCCGCTCGGCCGGTAATCCGGTCACCGGCGGCATCGAAGCCAATCCCGGATACGGGCTCGTCGTCCACCCTCCGTTGGCGAAACAGCTCATCGCCTACGGCGAGATGCTTTTCGGGTACACCCCCATGGGGTGGCGATTGAGCACAGCGGTGTTCGGTGTCGCGACGGTCGTCCTCGTGATGGCGCTGACCCGACGGCTCACCGGTTCTCCCGTCGCAACGGCCGCAGCCGGGCTCCTCGCCGTCGTCGAGGGGGTACTGTTGGTGTCTTCCCGGTTCGGGATGCTGGATATCTTCCAGGCCTTCTTCGTCGTCGCCGCGGCGTACTGTCTCGCCAGGGACTTCGCCCAGGTCTGGGACAGCTACCACCGGGAGTGGACGAACGGAACGCTCCAGTCGATATCCTCCGCGTTCGGCCCCCGTGTCGGGTTCAGATGGTGGCGTTTCGGGTGCGGCGTCCTGCTCGGATTGACGCTCTCCATCAAGTGGTCCGGACTGTACTACATGGCCTTCTTCGGTGTTCTGACGGTGTGCCTGGACATCTGGCTCCGCCACCACTACCGCATCGCCCGCCCATTCTCGGGAATGCTCGTCCGCGACGCCATCCCGGCGTTCGCCTCAATCGTCGTCGTCCCGGTCCTCGTCTACGCCTGGAGCTGGCGCGCATGGTTCGCCTCAGAGACAGGGGTGTACCGGCACTCGGCCGTCAACGGCGACATCTCAGCGGACTCCCCGCTGGCCAAACTCCCCGACGCACTCGCCGGATGGCTCTATTACCATCACCGGGTCCTCGATTTCCACGCCTCGTTGACCACCTCCAGCGGCCACAGTCACCCCTGGGACTCGAAGCCCTGGTCCTGGCTGGCCGCCACCCGACCGATCCTCTACTACTCACAGACAGGTCTCAGCTGCGGCGACAATACGTGCCGGCGGATGGTCATTCTCTTCGGCAACCCAGCCGTCTGGTGGCTAACGGTCCCCGTTGTCCTGTGGGGTGTCTGGTGCCTGATCATCCGACGTGACCTCCGGTTCGCGATCCCGATCACCGGTTTCGCGGCGGGATGGCTCCCGTGGCTCGCCGCCTACGACCGGCAGATGTACTTCTTCTACGCCACTGCCATGGTGCCCTTCACGGTCATCCTCCTCGGGATCACTCTCGCCCAGATAGCTAACGCCGGGACACCAGTTAGGGCACGATTCCCCGAACTTCCCGTCCCCCGGGACCTCACCACGGGTGGTCTGGGTGTGATCTGCTATCTGGCGCTCACGGTCACCCTGTTCTTCTACTTCCTGCCGATTCTCTATGGATTCCGCATCACCGAGGCACATTTCGAGTCATTGATGTGGCTCCGCAGCTGGAAGTGACACTCATCACCGCCCACCCGGATGTGGGCGGGACCGTCCGTCACCGGCCGAAGTGGTAGATCTCTTCCCCATCGCGAGTGATCCGCACCGACGGCGACGGTTCCAGGGTGAGGGAGACCCGGAGCCGTTCGCCGCCCTCACCGACGCAGTCGTAGGTGTACGCAGTGTTCGACAACTCAACCGTTTCCACCCGGGCACGAACGAGCCAGGAGTGGTTACGGCGGACACTGATCAGATCGTGGTACAACCGGCGCAACCAGTCACCAGACTCCCCTAGGTCAGCCGGTGATGCCGGGAATGCCGGGCGGACCTCGTCGTCGCCGCCGATCCGCTCGTACTTCTCCCCCTCCATCCCGAACTCGTCACCGTAGTAGACCGCCGGGACGCCGCCAACGGTGAACAGAACGGCAGCTGCAACAGCCGCCTTCTCCGGGCCGACCTTCGTGGCGATCCGGGTCACGTCATGGTTCCCGATGAACGTGTAGGGCGGGAAGGTCTCCAGCATGTCGTTATGCCGCCGCAGGCTCCACTCGAGCTCGAAGAAGTTCGCGTCATTGAGTGAACTCCACGTCGCCTTCCACAGTTCATAGGCCGTGATCGAATCGACGCCGGATTGCTGCACATAGGCGGCGTAATCTCCGTGGATCATCTCCCCGTAGATGAACGCTTCCGGGAATTCTTCCCGCACGCGCGGCAGGACGGACCGCCAAAACTCTGCGGGAACCGCGTAGACCGCGTCCAGCCGCCATCCAGCGATCCCGCGACGCAGCCAGTGGAGCATCACCTCAGTAACCAGATCCGCGACCCGGGGATCACCGTGGTTGAACTCGACGAGCCCGTCGTGCCCCTCAAACGTCTCGGCGGACGCGGTTTCTCCATCGAAAGAAATCCGGAACATGCCGGCGAACTCGCCCTCCGGGCCCTCCGCGAGCGCCCGCTGAACCAGCGGATGCTCGCTACTGACGTGATTGAACACCCCGTCGAGAAGGATCCCCACCCCGCGATCCGCGGCTGCAACGATCAGGTCGTCGAAATCACCGTCATCCCCCAGCCGCGGGTCGATACGGTGGAAATCCAGGGTGTCGTAGCCGTGGGACGTCGACTCGAATACCGGCCCCAACTGGATGGCGTTGAATCCGAGTCCCACCGCGTAGTCGAGCCAGTCAATCAGGGCGGGCAACCGGTGGGTGAGTTCGCGTTCCTCAGGGCCGCACGGTCGCACCGGAGCCGCGGTGAACCCCATGGGATAGACGTGCCAGATGATGGCGTGATCGACGAAACTCATGATGTGCTCAGCTCCTGGGGAATCGAGTTCAGGTAAACGGGATCCGAAAACGTCGATCGGACCTGGCCCCAGTCTGCCACGACGGCCCCCTATGCTCACAGCTCCGCAGGAGGCGACTAATCGGGTCTCGCGGTCGCCGCGCGCCACGCCCGACCCATGGCCACCAGGCCGAAATCAGACAACCACGTCCACAGCAGAACCACGGCCGAGAGGAACAGCAAAACCAGTCCGAAGACATCGGAGCCGCTCGCGTACCCCAGCACCACGTCCCTGGTCGCGAACCCGAAGCTGAACGCCCACAGCGCCCCGTAGACCGGCACCATTCCCCCGACATTCCGCGGACGCCACGCCGCGAAGAACAGACCGAAAGCGAGCGCGAGCCGCACCGCCGCTGCGTCGACGAACAGCCCGGCGGTGACAGAGGTGTCGACGAGGGGATCAACCGGTGGCGCCGACACAGCCGCCGAGTCCCCGAGGAGCACGATCGCCCAGATGACATAGGCGATCCCGAGCCCGACGAGAACCACCCGGGACAGAGCCAGCCCGAACGCCCGGGTCGCGGCCCGGCGCCGGGCCTCAGGCTCAATACCCGCCAGAATCGTCTCCGACAGGTCCGGGGCAACCATCGACACCGAACCAGAGGCAGCGGACAGCTTCAACTGCCGGTTTAGTGCGGCCGCGGAGTCGAGGAACGCCCGACACTCCACGCATACTGCGACATGGGCATCAACGACGTCATCGGCGATACCCGTGGGCTCACCGTCCAGTCGGGCGGACAACGCCCGCTGGATCCCGGCGCAGTCGATCATCTGCTCAGGACCCCGTCGACGCTCGCGCGCCCCGGCCCGAACACCACGACCACCAGCAGAGCGGCGATGAGCACGACGACGTACTCGAAACCCCCGTCCGCGACGAACACCGTCGACCCGAGGTGGACGAAATAGAATGCGCAGGCCATCAGCAGTGCGAGCCCGGCAGCGGCGAACGTCGCAAGCAGGCCGACGACGAGCATCCCCCCACCGACGAGCTCCGCGAGCGCGGCGATCCACGCCGACAGCTTCGGCTGCGGCACCCCAGCCGCACTGAACTGTCCCGTGGTCTCGGTGATGCCGGTGAAGAAGAGCTTGTCCCATCCGTGGGCCACGAACACCAGCCCGAGGATGGCGCGAAACACCAGCAGCATGCCGTCCCTGACAACCGGTTTATCCATATCGACAGACTACCCGGTGGCACCAACCCGCACGGACCCAACGGTCCGGCGATCCTTAGAACTCTTTGAGGACACTCCCGCGGACCTCGAACCACTTCAGGGTGTCGGCGATCCCCTCGTCGATGGAGTGCTCCGCGACCCAGCCCAGTTCGTCCTTCGCCCGGCTGGACCGGGTGAACGCACCCGCGACATCGCCCGGGCGCGGTGGACCGGTGACCACCTCGAGCTTCTCACCGGAGACCCGGGAGAAGGCGTCAGCCAGCTCGAACACGGTGGTTCCGTCACCGGTACCGAGATTGATCACCCGGTAGGAGCTCTCGGTATCGGTACCTGGGACCACGTCGTCGAAGCGCTCCACGGCCCGGCAGTGCGCCTGGGCGAGGTCCCAGACGTGGATGTAGTCGCGGATTCCGGACCCGTCCCGGGTCGGCCACTCGACACCGGTCACGGTGAACGGCTTTCCCGCGTTCTTCGCCTCGATCATCTTGCCCATGGCGTGCGAGGGGAACTCCAACTGGAGCCCGGTGCGCATCTTCGGGTCGGCGCCGATCGGGTTGAAGTAACGCAGGGACAGAACCTTCAGGTCGGTGCCGTGGGCGATGTCCTGCAACATGCCCTCGACGTGGGCCTTCGTGCGTGCGTAGGGGCTCGTCGGTGCGATGTCGCAATCCTCGTCCACCGCGAAGTCCTCCCGAACCGCGTAGATCGACGCCGACGACGAGAAGATGATCCGCTGGCAGCCATTGGCGAGCAACGCATCAACGAGTTCGAGTGTGCCCTCGACGTTGTTGCGGTAGTACCTGATCGGCTCCGCAACGGACTCGGGAACGACGATCGACGCCGCACAGTGGATCGTTACCGCGATATCCGGATGTTCGGTGAAGATCCGGTCCACCACGGACCGATCCGCGATATCCCCCTCGTACACGGTGCGATCCGTGACGAACTCCCGCCGACCGGTGGAGAAGTTGTCCAGCACGATGACGTTGTGGCCGAGCTCCATCAACGCGGAGCCGACCGTCGATCCGATGAAGCCTGCACCGCCGGTGATGAGAATGTCCATGTGGGTTCCTTGCCTGGGTTCGTCTGTCGCGGGACCGGAGTGATCGCCGCCGCCCTCTGTCGACGGGTAACGGAACGGTCTCGTTTCCACCGAACCTATCACTGCCCAACCTCATTCAGGCGGGACACCGCCGGGAAACAGGAGGATTCACGGACATCCGCGTGATTCAGCTCGTGTGCAGCAGCGTCTCCGCCGCACCCCGTGCTGGCCGGGGCATCATCCCCTCCCCCGGACCGCCACCTCCACCCGGGCTCCCGTCACGGATTGCGGTCACCACCGGCCGCCCGGTCCGGCGGACCCCGCGGTCCTCCCACCGTCGTCACGCCCCGCGCGGAGCCCCTTTCCGTTGCCTGGCGGAGGCGCGGCGCGCCCCGTTACCCTGGCATCATCGGGACCATCCCTGCCCCGGCCCGTCCGACGACGCGAAGGAACCGCCGACAGATGCTCGAACTACCGCCGATCACCTGGCAAGCGGTGCTGCTCGGACTCACCGTGGCCGTGTGCGGCTATGTCCTCTCCCGAGTCATGAACTGGGCGACCTCCCGATTCCTGCACTGGCGGGGCCGCAGCGACTCCTCCCGCCGGGTGTTCGCAGGCCTGGTCCAGGCAGCAGTGATCGTCATCTCCCTCGGCGCGGCCCTGACCATCGTCTTCCCCAGCGTCAAACCCGTCGACATCCTCGGCGGAATCGGACTCTTCTCCCTGGCGATCGGTATCGCCTTCCAGACGGTGCTGGGCAACATGTTCGCCGGAATGGTCATCCTCGCCCGTGACCGATTCCGCGTCGGCGACCAGATATCGCTGAAGGATCACGCGGGAACAGTAGTGGAGATGCAGTTGTCCCACACCGCGATCCGCACCTTCGACGGCCGATTGGTCCTCATCCCAAACTCCGCACTGCACTCCGAGATCGTCACCGTGCAGACGGGCTTCGAGTACGTCCGCTCCACCGTCGCCTTCAATCTCACCCTCGGCACCGATCTCACCGCAGCCCGAGAGGTCGCGCTGAATGCCATCCGCGAACTGCCCAGCGTGCTCTCAGATCCACCGGCCCAGGCACTGTTCTCACAGGTAGACAGCACCGGAACAATACAACTGGACCTGAGATTCTGGACCAGCGCCCGACAACTCGACACCAAAGAAGCCCAAGACGCGGTGATCGAGCATGTCCTGGGCTCCTTCGCCGAGAACGGAATCACCATCGGGACACCGCCGTTGGTCGTCCAACTCACGGAGAGCCCGGGTACGGAGAACGAAGGACCGGAGAAACGGTCCGAACAACACTGAATCTGCACCACGCGGGAAAACCGGGTGCCGCAGCGCGCCCACGCACCGGGATCACACGGTGCGGGTCGTCGTGCGAACGCCCGGAGCGGTGACCTCTCGGAGACAGAAAAAGAGGCCGCCGACACCCGGGGAACTGGGTGCCGGCGGTTTCTCTTGTGGTGGAGTTCAGGGGGTACGTGTCGAACTCCATGCTTGCGGGGATCATTTGTTACTTGTTCTTACATTGGTAATATGAGTCATATTTTGACTTCTATAGCATTGCTTAGCTTTGCTACTGTCAGAAAACTATTGACTAGTACGATTTCTTTAACTACAATGCTCATGCATAATGTTCACAGAAACCAGCTCACCCAACCATGAAAAAACTGCTGAGAAGCGTCGCTTAAAGTATGTAACTGGACTGGTTCATATATCCCGCCTCTCGAAAGATATTTCTAGTTGAAATTTCGATCTGCTGATCGTTGTCTCATAGCCATCTATTTGGGGGTGAGACGAAGCCACATCCCACACCTATGTTCGATTAGCCAACGATCGCGACTTGCGACGATCAGCGTTCCGCACCACTCGGCTAGAGCAAGCACCAGCACCTTCCGCCTTTACGCCGATAGACATGTAACGATAGACCGGCATCTACTTCGGCAGGTATAAGCACGCACGCATAGACGACATTCATCTGCATCGCTGACCATTCCACAACCGGATGCTCGAGACTTGCAACTCCGAAAAATCTGTATTTTGAAATATCACCGTGATCTTCAACTTTTTTTAGTTGAGCCACTTCGTGACTAATCGAGCAATGCCATTTTCATAATCTCTCTCAAATAAAATCTTCGACCATTAGCACCAGAGAGGTAAAAAGAAACGATGCTTGAAGTGAAAAAGAATCGTTCAAAGAATACAGATAAAATCCCGAAGAATAACGAAAGGACAGCAAAACCTTGGTGGGAAAAGCTCCCAGTCAACCCGGCGATATCGTTATTGTCTGTTGCTGTCGCCGTCGTAGCTTTAGGAAACAGCGACTACAATCAGAAACACGCAATCGAAGTCGAACAGTTCAAAAATGCCAATCAAGCTTTTGTACTCAACACCATCAGCAACGATTTCAAGGTAACAGACACCGGCGAAATTGGAAGAGAAATCAAATCCTCATTCCACAACAACTCGTCGAATCCTGTGTTTAATGTGGTTCTTTCAGCTCCACATCCTTTAGAGGGAATCGTCATAAGTGCTAGTCAATATCACGAATTTTCCATTGGCGAGGACGGTAGTCTAAAAATTCCATTTCCAACCCTCCCGCCAGGAGAAGAAATCGAATACGTGAGAACTTACGACCAAAACCTATTTACTAAAGAACCTATTCGAGACTTTTTGAACGAAAATTTCTACTTTTGTTTCACAGACATCCAAGAACAACGATGGCTTGCAGACCACCGAGGTGCGCACCGAATCTCGGATCCAAATAACTGCAAACAGGACAAATGAGTATCTCCGCAGGTATACGTCGAATAATTGCCGGTTTCAAAATCCCAACAATCCCCGTTCGTCATAGAAGCTACCGCTAGCAGTTTCTTATCCCTTTCGGATTGCTCGATCGAGAGCCATAATCGCCTACCTCTAAATACTTGACTTCAGAATATTGGGTTGAAGCGACCGCTGCCTCAATCGGAATGACATACTATTTTTCATTTGGATTGAAATTTGAATTTCACCGTCCGGTTTAATACCCATAACCGAACCCTATTCGAGAGCTTACTTCTAGACTGTGACCTTTTGGCATTAATCTTTGCTTATGCTTCATCTGAATTGCGGAGAGTGTGTTGTTAAACTAATCTACACTGGTGTCGCTGGTTCACCTTGAAGTATCCGAAGGGATACAATGGGTTCCTTTTCTCGTCTTAGTATGACACTTGGTGCTAGTGAGCAGGGAAATGTGCCTACGAACACGCCAGTGCAGACAGATTCACCGAAACAAGTCGGCGGGGAAATCGGCCATTTTGCTCTGGAGAAGCGGTGGTTCGATGAGCTCTCGGAGGCTGATCGTCAGCTGATTCGTGCGCGCTATCAGTCTATGGGAATGCCCGAGAATCACGACTCGTTGAACAGTGGCTATAATTTCTCATCGTCCCAGACGACCACGTCGTGGCTCGTGGTCCTTGCTAACTGGTTTAAACCCAATAAACCCCGAAAAGCTGCTCTCATTTGGCGTATAGCAGAGAGGACATGAGAGGTTAAGGACAGCTTAGCCCCATCGCAAGGTGCGGATGCATTCTTCTCTCGCCATCTTGCTCTTAGCAGGCTATCAAAGACCTACTACTACTATTTCCGTGAAAATCCCATGTACCTCGAACTTTCTTTAGAAGCCGCACGATTGCAGATCGCAATGCAGTCATCCGCTGCAACAACGTGGAAACAGCAATTAGTTGCCCTGGTACGCAGAGGTCTGCTGCGCGAATAGGTGCCAACTAGTTTGGCTGGTCTTGGTGCTAGCTGGAAGGGAGTTGTTGGGCCTAAGCGATATCCGAAAGAGTTCCGCGATGACGTGGTGCGTGTTGCTGTGGCGCGTGATCCGGGGGTGACGTTGGTTCAGGTGGCCACGAATTTCGGGATTCATGTAGGCATCTTGGATACGTGGCTGCATCAAGAACGCCAAGGGGCCGGGGAACAAGAAGGTGTGTGCCGCTCAGAGTCACAGGAATTACGTGATTTGCTGCGTCGGAACCGGCCGCTGGAGCAAGAAAACGAGGTGTTGCGGCGGCGACAGCGTATTTGTCGCAGGTAAATCTACCGGGAAAAGGTACTTCCCGCTCGTGAAACAGCTGGCGTTAGAAGGGATTCCTGTGGTGTTGACGTGTCGGGCGTTGAAGCTGTGTTGAAGCTGTGCCGGGCCGAGTATTACCGGTGGTTGGCTCAGCCGGTCACCGCATCTGACAGGGGCGCGTGCAGGGCCGTGTGGCAGCTGTGCGTGCAGCTCACGCAAACGACCCGCAGGCCGGCTACCGGTATCTGCGTGATGAGGTTGAAGCAGCTGGGGTAGTGATGTGTGGGCGCACTGCCCTGGCGGTGATGTTCGGCTCATCAGCTGTGGTCTTCCTGTGGCAAGAAGCGGGGGAAACAACGCGAAGCGTCCCGGCCTGGCGGTCGATGGTGATCTCCTTGCTCATAGTGACGATCACGGCAGGACTTGCCACCGATTTCATCGGTGCTGCTTGTGGGGTGAACCTGGTGTGGGTCACTGATATCACCGAACACCTCACCGGGGAAGGGAAACTGTATTGTTGTGGGGTCAAGGACAGGTTTTCGTACAGGGTCGTCGGCTACTCGGCTGCACCTCATATGAGTTCTGGACTGGTTGTCATCGCTTTCAATACAGTGGTTGTTCGCCGTGAGATCAACAGGCGAAGCGTCACCGGTTGGGTTGTTCCTTTTTTGATGGTGGGTCGCAGTTGAGGTCTTGTAGATACCGTTAGATGTTTGGTCGTCGCGGTCTGAAGGGTTCAATGGGTGGAGTCGCGTCTGCGGGTGATAACGCAGTGATGGAGTTGTTTTTCTCGTTGCTGCAACGCAAGTGTCTTGAGCCTCAAGATATGGGCCAGCCACGAAGAGCTGACCGTTGCGGTCATGGCCTGGATCGAACACCGCTACCACCGGTGTGTCCGACAAAAACGCCTTGACCGGGTCACACCGATCGAGTGTGAAACGATCAACAGTAAATGCAGCCTTCCAGGCTGCATGGAATTGTCACCTCAACGTGCGGCAGACCCTTTGCCAGTCTCCAGGACGGTGACGGAGTCGCAAACTTGCTCAATCTCGCCTAGCAGATGGCTGGAAAGCAAGATTGTGGATCCAGACTCCCGAAGGGTCCTCATCAAACCTCTGGTTTCCGCAATCGCCTGCGGGTCCAGACCATTGACCGGCTCATCAAGAATCAGCAACTCGGGCTTGCCCAGGAGAGCAATTGCCATTCCGAGCCACTGCTTCATGCCGAGAGAGTATCGCGAGGCCTTATCTCCAGCTCGATTGGCCAATCAAACAAGTTCGAGGGTGCGCCCCCATTCAGCACCGCCCACACCGAAATATCCGGCAAAGAGGGCCAGATTTTGCCTTCCATTAAGGTGATTATAGAAGGCGGGCATTTCAATCAACCCACCCACATTGTGGGCAATCTGCCCGGCAGGCTGGCCGAATACATTAATGGTACCGGATGTGGGTCAAATCAGATTAAATCGGCACTTCATCAACGTAGTCTTACCGGCACCATTCCTATCCACTAGCCCATGGATGGCACCTTTTTCTACGGAGAAATCGAGGCCATCAAGCGCCACCGTTCCTGTCCGGTAGGTCTTACTCAGGCCATGACAGTCAACAACCTTTTCGATTGCTTCTCCTATCGCTTTTCAGTGATTAATGGCACACTCCACTGAGACAACTCTTCCTGAATTACTTGCCAAACCTTTTTGGCCGACTCGGCATTTGCCGAGGCTGAGCCGCCAAAATCAATGGAGAAAAATGAAGTGGGCTTGAGAATACACATTGGCGGCAAGGTGGGAAGAGCATAGGGGAACCCAACAAAGTGCCCAGCACCAGGCAAGCACTCAACCCTCAGACTGCCCGGCCAATCGGTATCCTTCAGCCTGCCAGCAATGCGGTCAGAGTATTCTTCAGACGGCCACAGCCCATCATCGTCCCCGAAAATCAAGGTAATGGGGCCCCTGCAGTTTTCCACCTGAATAGTTGACTTTTCGACAGCCTCGACCTTCTTATTTAGGTCTTTAAGGAAGCTGCGCTTCTGGCGCATGGGTCTTCTTCGAATGACGGCCGATAGCCACGAAATCATCATTCCAAATCCATTGCCACTAGGTACCCACTCGAGGGGTTCCCCATTTCGAACCCATGCGGGATCCTTGAATGAGTAATTCTCACCTATCCCAGCTTGTCTGGTGGACGATGGCGATAGGGCGATAGTCAATCCCACGTTGGCGTTATTTGCAGCCAACTCGAGCGCCAGCTCCGCGCCGCGAGACAGCCCAATCACGGCGATTTGGTCCCCCAGCACAAAATCGTCATTGACCATATGTTTTACGGCACAATCAATATCATTCAGGTCGACGTTGACCAAGTGCGGAGGACGATCCTCAATCCCGAACCACCTGAGGGCCAAAACGGAATAGCCTTCGGACGCGAGCAGTTTGGCGGCGCCAGCCAGGTCGACAGAGTCAGAACCGTGCAACAAAAGGACGCCTGGATGTGGCAAGTCATCGTTGGGATGGGCGAATGTGCCCGCAACAGGAGGCTCATGGACCTGACCACATTTAACGTCATCACCGAAATGCCTACGAAATTGGGTTGAAGCGATGACGCTATCACCGCGAAGTAGCTCAGAATGATACTCCAACTCGACAGGAAGGTTGCGGGTGAAAAATTTCGAATGATCAGGGCCCACCATTGACCACAACGGCCCCTCCCCATCGACACCCTGATATGTCGAGCCTTCAAGAGGGGCCATCTGAGACAGATCGACCTCACCGGCAGCATCTGCGTCGACAATGGCTATGGACTCCCACTCCCTAAGTGCGCCATCCATAACGTTAGTTCGAACGGTAACCCGTTCTCCAGGGACGAGACCTGCGGCCGCTATCTGAATTGGGCTATCTATTCGTGACCTCTCAGGAGTCACCTTTAAAACTGGACTCATAACTTTTTCCTCCGATTGCGAAAAACAAAATAGATCAATATTGATCCAGCAATAAGCCAGATCAAGTTTACAATTAGGATCGCACACATCAGGGGCTGGTGCACGATTGGGTGACGCGGGTAGTCACGCGGCTTGAGTGGCGGTGTGGGTCAGGATGGTCTCGTATTCGATGGAGGTCAAGCAGCTGAGGCGGTCTTGGCACCGGCGGCGGTGGTAGATGCGTTCGATCCAGTACACGATCGCCGGTCTCAGCTCGTCTCTGGTGGCCCAGGACTGTCGGTCGAGGACCTTGTTCTGCAGCAGGGAGAAGAAGCTCTCCATGGCGGCGTTGTCCCCGCATGCACCGACTCGCCCCATGGATCCGACGAGGCCGTAGTGGGCGAGTACGGCCTGCATCTTCGTGGATCGGAACCGCGATCCTCTATCGCTGTGTAGAACGCACCCGGTGATGTCACCTCGCCTGGCGACGGCGCTGTTGATGGCGTGGACCGCGGGGTGGGACTTCATGTGGGAGTCCATCGAGTAGCCGACACCCCGTCCCGAGTAGACGTCGTTGATCGCGCACAGGTAGAGCTTGCTCTCGCCGGTCGGGTGTTCGGTGATGTCGGTCAGCCACAGCTCGTTCGAGGCGTCGGCGGTGAACCCGCGGTTGACCAGGTCGTCCGTGGACGGGCGGTCCCGAACGCCTGTGCCTGCCCCTCCCTGGTCGGCTGATGGTGCTGGCCTATCCGGTGTCCTGACAGATCCGCCACGCGGTCCGGTGACACATCGACTCGCCAGCGGCGTGAGCCTCGTCGGCGAGGTAGCGGTAGTCGAACTCCGGGTCCTCCCGGTGGGCGTCGAACAGAGCATTCGCGCGATGGGCCTCGACGATCTCCGCATCGGTCACCTGGCGGGCGAGCCACCGGCAGTAGGGCTGGCGAGCGATCTCCAGTACCCGGCACGTCACCGCGACGGGGATTCCGTCGGCGGCGAGCTCGCTCACGAGCGGGTAGAGCCTTTTCCCGGCAGGTTCGCCTGCGAGAGGTAGGCCGCGGCGCGGCGCAGGAACTCTTTCTCCTGCTCGAGCATCCGTACGCGGCGCTTGAGGTCCCGGTTCTCCTTCGACTCGGCCGCCGTGTCCCGGGCTTGATTCCGGTTTCCACATCGGCCTTGTGCATCCACTTCGTCAGTGTCATCGGGTGGATCCCGAAGTCGGCGGCGATCTACTCGATCGTCACGCCGTCTTCGCGGGACCGAGCCACGCGAACGACATCGTCGCGGAACTCCTGGGGGTAGGGCTTGGGCACGGCAGTCACCCTCCCAGCCCCACCCCGAAGGGCAAGCCAGATCAGATGTCACCTACTAGTGCACCAGCCCCGAGGGGTCCGACTACGATATAGCCCACCGTCGCAGAGCGAGGTAGACGAGATCGTCCGCCGGTACGCCGCAGGTGAGTCACTTGAGCGAGTAGACTCCCAATTGGGGTTCTCTGCAGGAACGCTCAGAAACTGGCCGACAACAAGTGCGGTGGAGATCCGCAACTCTCATGGGCGCGAACGCAGATGCCCATCCGCGCGTGGCCCGTCGGTGGCGAAACGGGCTCTCGATCATATTCGAGGCGGCGCACATGAAGGTAAGCTCCGTAAACAGGCTAAGTATGTACGACGCGCTCAACCCCCAGGCGCCCAAACTGCTCCGAGGCGTCGTGGTTACGCGTGATTCCGGGCTTTAGATTATGCAGAGCACGCCACGGCGTACATGGTTCTGATCCCCCTTTTTGCCTCCACGGCAGGCCCACCAACTGACAACAAGGATCAGGCAACTTCTTCGGCAACTGCGCGACCTGGGCCAGAAGCGCCTCGCGAAACTTGTCCGGCCGTGCCCCAAGGAACACGTTGTCATTTTGCACACGAATGAGGTGAGGCGTAAGTATGTGCATACCTTGGAGTACCCTCGCCACATCCACCTTAGTCGGAAACTCCGAGCCGCTACGATCACGTATGGTTTTGGCAATAACTGGACTCGTCAGCATATCTGGGCTGTCAAATCCAATTTCTTCCAATGCATCGAAGATTTCAGCGTAGCTCAGACTCGGTGCTGTAGCGGAGTCAGCCAAGAAGTGATTAATGAACTCAGCAACCTTGTCGGGATCATACAGTTTGAAAACACCCCGAAGCTTTTCGAGGTCGAGTTGGCCTCGCTGAGTCGTCGCTATGACCAAGCGCCCGAGGTCAGCGGCAGTCATCGGCGTGATTGACTGAGTCTTGCACTCCTTCTGCAAAGCGCCGTCCTCAAAGCCCGGACCCACTACCAAGGTGTGGTCCGCCTTGTGGTCTTCTCTGTGACGGACTAGCCCATCCGTACTGACGTTTCCCGTCTTTACCTTCTTCTTCGAGGATGACTTCGCATCGTACGTGAAAGAGTAAGACGCCTTCTGCGAAGTCCGTCTGGGAGACAACGGAGCGACCGCCACGCCTTCTGGGTTGCCGCTCCCACCAAGTCTTTCGACTATGAAGCCAAGTGCTTCGAGCGCGTCGCCAAGAATGACTTCAAGAGCCTTGTCGTTTTTGTGGCTGGCCGCCTGGTCTAATAGCTCCGCAATCTGGAAACCGGTTCTACGACGGAGCCTAGCCAAGAGCCTAAGTAGCTGATCACGATAAAGCTCAACTTGTTGAGTCGTGCCTTGGTCGACCCCGAGTTGCGTCATATGAGCGGAGGTGAGCAGATCGGCCATGGCCTGATCCCGCAGAAGTAGCTTCAGTTCGTGACTGTCACCGTACTCCCGTACGAAGGGATGACTCTCGTTGACGATCACCTCACGAGACTCTAGGTCGTATTCAACGACCGGTCCGTCCGCTCCTCTTGGCATGAACTTAACATCCCGTACAATGTCGGAATGACTAGCTACTTCGTCCCACGAGACACGCTGCGCCTTCGTGGGTTCGTCATCCAACTTGGTAACGAACGACGGCAACTCACCGCTGGAGATGCCTTTCTCAATTGCCGACTTCAGCGGTTCAAAGGGAACCGTGCCCCATGCCTCTGTCAGAATGTCACCCGCATCGGGCCAATTCGCTTTGCTCGCCGCGTCGTACGTCGAACGCGCGTGGTTAAACATCGCCTTCAGTAGGCCGCGCACTATGTCGAGAGAACGGCCTTCAAGGAGTCCCTCACGGTTGATTGAGACGCTATCGTTCAATCCATCAATACGAACGGCCGCACGGAACCTTGCCCAAGCCGCGTGGTTCAGGTTGGAGAGTCCGAAATAGGGATCGTCCGGGTTGATTACTCGGCCAAGGATGTTCACGAAGAATCCATTAGACGACTCAAGGATGTTGCTCTTGCCCTGCGAGATGGGATCCTTGTACAGAGTAAAAGAACCGGTGGCAACACCCAGCTCCGGTATCACAAGATGCGGATAGCCATCATCAGAGAGCATAAGCTCTAGATCTTTACCCTTCTCCTCGTTGCGACGATCGGGGGAAATCCGCTTGATGGGGAAATCTGGCCCCAGCGTCCATGAATCCATCTTCTCGATTTCGATCTTGCTCGATTCCAACTGCGTTCCATTGAAGTGAATCGAGAATGTCGACCCGAGCGGGAGGCTCGTGCGGAGCATCCTTTTCAAAATCCCACTCTTGATGCGGCGTCCCTCCTCCTTTAGGGAGGTCATGATTGCAAGAGTCCAGGTCCCCTGCGGGGCGGGCGGACTAATCTCTTGACCACCATACTCATCCGAAGATCTCCAGTTCGGCGGCGAACCGAGGGCTTGAATCTCGCTCCAAATATCTGAGCCGCTGTGAATCTTGGCGATCACATCACGTAAGTCTTGCTCACTTACTTCACGCACCGGCAAGGGTACGGGGTCGATGTGCAGCGCATTCGGCTCGCCGTTCCCAATCCAGCGGTAGTCCATAGACACTACGCGAATCACACCATCCGACGCCCGACAAACGTACGTGAGCTGATGAGCAAGCAAATACGTCGCGAGCTTGCCGATCCCGAACTTTCCGATCTGAGGCCGCGGGGCACCGGCACGCGCCGACTTCTCGCTCGTAGCTACAGACCAGAGGCGCTTGAACCCCTCGACGTCCATCGACTCGCCGTTGTCCAGTACCCAGATAGCAGAATCAGGGTCCGAGGGGTCATCAGGCAAGCCGATTCTGACATCCGTAGCACCCGCATCCTAGCTGTTGGAAATGAGCTCCTCGAAAGTCTTGTTCGGCGAGGTGTAGAGCTGATTGCTGAAGAGCTCAAGGAATTGCGGACCGATCGTGACCTTTACATCTGCATCAGGGACCTCACTGCCGGACAACCCAAAACTGGAAACCACCTGGGATTCAGCCGCGCTTACAGGCCGCGCTTCGTCGTCATCAGTCTCACGCGCGTCAATGGACGCACACGGCTCAGCCATGGTGCGCCACCCACTTCGGGTTTGCAATGCCCTGCTTCCCGCGAGATCTAGAGTGCGCCATCACGACGCTCCCCTTCGGTACCACGTAAGCAAGACTCTTTGATTGTGTTTTCTTCATCGGAATCAAGTCCTTTGCACTGTCAGGACGACTTCAGTTCGCATGCGCTTAGCCATCGACGAGGCTGCATTGCTGGTGCGCACGGGCAGGTACCGCCTATTCTCCGGGAGTTCACGCTCCGTCCTCTCGCACACCGAGAACCCCGCCCCTTCGTAAGCCTGTCGCACTAGAACATCATTCTGAATGTAGTTTCCACGCAGCGTTGAATTACCGATCACCGTAACTACCTCCGCCCCCCTGCCTGCACACGCGATGAAGTTCGCGAGAGAACAGAGTGAGGTCGTGGGCATATCTCACAATGGTGGCCAAAGGTAGCTTCGTCGCATCATTTGCGGAGTCTTCGATGAAGGACACCATGTCATCGACCTGCTTGAGCGCTTCACCATCGAGCGCGCGATCAGCTCCGATGCTGTTAGATCGAATCTTCCGCAGTTCAGGGATAGTGTGACCGAACCAGATCAGAGACATCTTGTGCCCCCGCATGTAGTCGATTGCGTTGAGATACGGCGGCGACGTGATAACTAAATCGACGGATGCATCAGGTAGATCAAGCGCTCGCGCATCTCCCCTGTTCACCTTCACTTGTCCAACCATCGAACGCTGGTCGAGCAGTTTCGTGAGGCTCGCGACGGAGCCTTCGAACCCCCGGTACACGTCGTAACTAGATTCGGTCGCCACTCGGTGGGGCCTGCTGTGCGACGTATCGGCGGCCAGCGAAGCTTTGGGGGCCTTCGTGACGATGACCCGACTCAGGGCTACTTGGAGTGCTTGCCGGACAGCATCGTCGCGAACCTCGTCCAACTCGCGCGAAAGCCGATTGAGCTGACTACGCTGCGTCGCTGTGAACCAGTATTCAGCGAACTTCTGCGTCTCTGGATCATCCCACCGCGGCTTATCTAGGCTTGACGCTCGCGCGAGCGCGCAGACACGCTCGGCCTCAGCGACGACATCCTCTATTACTGACGGCCTGGGTCGCGACCGAGCTCATGAGGACAGCGAGAGGATCGACATCGAATCCACGTGCTGCGTGGCCTCTGTCGGCCGCTGCCGCGAGAACTGTCCCTGATCCGCACATCGGGTCAAGGACCACCAGCTCGGACTCGCCTTCGATGGAGCCCAAGTGGTCGATGGCGATGTCCGGTGCCATCCTGGCGGGGAACGGGTGGATCGTCCTAGCACCCATCAGTACTCCTTCGACTCGTACATTCCGGCACGAGCAGGCATGCTCCTAAAGGCCGTTCACCCTGTATCATGCCAGGTGCGCGACAGCCAGGTCAACGAAGCCTGCCGTGTCCTACATCTTCGACGCCTTCCGTCCGCACAGACCACACCCGACGAAGCCGGGGAGCGGAGGCAGCATGCCGAGTCTCAACACGCGCCACTGCTACCGCCGGAGGTGTGGCCGCCAGAGTGGTGGGAAGGAACCGTTGCCAGCTCAAGTCCGTGGCCCCGAGAAGGTGGCGCCGATGGAGGTGGCCGCCGGGTGAGGGTGCGTTCCTGGAAGACTCTTTCAGAACCGCGCAGGCGAAGATATCCTCGTTACCGGTGACCTCTACCTGCGTGACCCAACGTCGGATGTGGTGGGACGACCAGCTGGCTTCGGCCGAGCGGTCCTTCTTGTTTCCTTTTCGCCGGAGACGAGGAGAAGACTGTGCCCATGTTCCGCCTGATCTGGATCACCAACATCCACCCGCGTGACTTCCTGCACCGCTACATGCCGACCAAAATCGTCGTAGACAAGCCCCGCCCGCGTCGCAATTTTAAGTGGGGCGTCCCAGAGATGCTGCTGACCATCCCGTATCTCGTGGTCGCGGACACCATGACGATTCTCATCGGCCACGGTGCGCCAGGTGGTTCCACCTGCTGGTGCTGCTGTGCATCTGGAACTCGTTCAAGGCCCTCCCATCGGCCCGGTGAGCGTGGTGCTGTTGGCGCGAACCCGCGCTGCTGAGCATCGCGACCGGTATATGCTGTCACGTTCGCCAGGCCTTACGGCCTGACAGCCGCGCGAGATTCGCAGGCTGTGATGGTGCACCTGCTCGGCAAATTTTGTTCGAGAGGGAGCGGTCACGTCTAGTGTCGCTGATCTCGGTGTTGATGAACGTCGAGCCCGGGTGGTGCTAGCGCTGTTGGCTGAGCCCGATGATCCCGTCACGGGAGCACTGCTGCGTCGCGTGGGTGTGGTTGAGACGCTCGGACTGCTCGACACCGACACTAACTTCCAGAACTGGACCTGGTCGATGGTCAGATATGGCCTGACCGCCTCACCACACCGGGCAGACTGGAAAGGTCCTGATGAGGGTCGAGGAGAACGGGATCGCCACCCTGATCCCGGGTGATGCGCACTGGCCCCAAACATTGAAGGACCTCGACGATCGTGCCCCATCCATTCTGTTCGTGCGGGGCCCGACGTCTTTCTTAGCGCGACCAGTAAACGATCTCGTGACATTCACGGGTTCTAGCACCGCCTCCGCGTATGGAGAGCATGTCGCAGGCGAGCTGGCAGACGACCTCGCGAACCGGGCGACGCCTACGGCGTTAAAGCCGCTGTACACCGCGCGACTTTGGCTGAGGGTGGTGACACGATCATGGTGCTCGCTGGCGGTGTGGACTACCCCTACACGATTGGCGATCGTGACTTGCTGGAGCGGGTGGGTGATGCGGGTGCGCTGGTCAGTGAGCTTCCTACCGGATCTGTGCCGACGAGGCATCGGTTCCTGGCCCGCTCCCGACTGTTGGGAGCCATGTCAGCGACGACGGTGGTCGTCGAGGCTGACGCTAGGTCGGGGGCGCTTCCGTGATGGACCTTCAGCAACACGTCGCCAAGGCCGAAGTCCTCCTCTGATCTAATGACGAAGGCGCCCCCAAGATGGGGCTTGCAGCCGAGGGCCCCGCGGACCTGTCTGGCATCACCCAGATAGGGGCCAAGCAGGGAATCGTGCTGCCACTTTTCCCAAGAGACGTCTGAGGGACGACCTGTCCGTCCCCGCCATCGTGGAATGACGTTCCCGGGACCGGCACTGCGAGAAGTCCTTGGACCATGATGCACAAGCCCTGCTCGTCGTGAACCATGACATCGTACAAGGCACTCCGCCCCTGGTGGTGCCGGGATCGCAGCCTTGCATGGACGAAGACTTCCTCGGCAGGCCAGCGGTACAGGGCATCCGTTCGATCGACTGGGGAACCTGAGGGACAGATTCTGCGTGCGCTAGTGCCAAGAGAGGATGCAGCATGCTGTCGAGAGCCGGTGCAGAGCTCCAGCTGGAACCTTCGGACGCATCGCGCTGAAGGTCGGCGGGGACAGCCACTGTGGCCACTGCCTCGTCACCCGATGGAGAGATCCACAGCCTGGTCATGCGTTGGTAGTCGGGGCCGAAGGCTAGCCCATGGCTTGCTGCCTCCGCATAAACGGAAGCAGGATCGACGCGGAGCGTGCAACGTGTGCTGGCGCGATCCACCCCACTAGAGCCGACATTGTCGAGGCCCTCCGCGAGCACCACCTTCCCCGTCGAATGCACCGTCACCGGATCCCCATGGTGAGACAGAACCCGGCCCCTGTCTCCTGCCTCGGAGGCCACCACGGCGTGCGTCGGCTGGCCCCGATCCGCCAAAAGTGGCCTGATGAGTCTGATGCATTCCACGGACCACCCCCCAAGGGCCGTGGCGCCCGCCATTGCCTGGACGTGAGCCACGCCCGGAACGACAGAGCGACCATTCACAACGTGCTGGGAGACCACGGGATCGTCGGGATGAAAGACGACGGGGACGCCCTCGCCCCATGTTTGTGGGACTTCGTCCGCCGCCTGCGGTTCGCCCTCCCCTACCCAGTAGCTCTCCCTCTGGAAGGGATATCCCAGCAGATGGATGCGGCGACCGCCAGAACCTTCGCCGAAGCGCGCCTCCTGGTCCACCGCTCCGCCATCCAGCCAATCGGCGACCGCTCTGGCCCTGTTATCCGCCTCGAAGGCGCCCAGCTGGTAGGCCGTGTCGGGGACACCGTTCTCCTCCAACCAAACCAGTCGTGACCGAAGCTCACCATTCGTGGCCACCATAAGGGCGACCCTGATAGGAAGGGACTCCCGACCGGCGGCAAGCGTCCACGCGATGTCGATCAGCCGTGGAGCAGGAGCTTTTCGGCCTAGGTGCTCGCGGAGCCTCCGTGCGCAGCGGCGCAGGTCGTCTGCAGTGCGTGCCGAGATCAGGACGATGCTGTTGCCCTGGGGCGTTGGGCTGAGGACCTCATCGTCATCTTCGAAAGACTCAAGCACCAAGCTGGCATTGGTGCCACCCGCGCCAAAGGAACTCACCGTGGCCCGTCGGGGTCTTTCGTCGACGGGTTGCCATGGCTCTACCTCGCGTTGCACGCGGAATCTCGAGTTTTCCCAGTCGATGTTGCGATTCGCCGGTTCGCAGTGGAGGGTGGGGACCAAGGTGTGGTGCTGCATTTGCAGCACGCACTTCACGACACCCACCGCCCCAGCGGCGGCCTCAAGATGTCCCATGTTGGACTTCACCGAGCCGATAGCACAACTCCCAGGGACCATGTCAGGTCCGAAGGCGCGTTCGAGCCCCTCGATCTCGATCGGGTCTCCCAAAGCAGTACCGGTGCCGTGGGCCTCCACGTATGAGATCGAAGCTGGATCGACGCTGGCCGCGTCCAAGGCCCGCGCGACCACGGCGCTCTGTGCGCGCGGCCCGGGTACGGTGTACCCGTTGGTCCGCCCACCATGGTTGACGGCAGTTGACCGGATAACGGCACGTACCGGATCCTCGTCCCGGCAAGCCGCGGATATGGACTTTAGCACGAGGGCTACGGCACATTCCCCGGGACGTAGCCGTCGCCCCCTTCGCCGAAGGCTCGGCACCTGCCGTCGGAGGACAAGAACCTGCTCTGCGACAGGGCGACATACTTGGCAGGATGCAACGAGAGGTTCACTGCACCGGTGATGGCCACCAGCGACTCCCCCTGTGGATGTTCTCGCAGGCTTCGTGCAGTGCAACGAGTGAGGAGGAACATGCGCTGTCAATTGTCATGCTCGGACCGTTCAGGTCGAGGAAGTAGGACACGCGATTAGCGACTGACCAGTAAGAGGAAGTTGGTGAGACCATGTTCCCCTTGGCCCACTGCTCCATGCCGAGAAGTTGGTACTGGCCGGAAGTGACTCCTACGAAAACACCAACACGATGCTCACCATCGACCTCAGCACTGTTCCGAAGCATTCGTGGAGTCAGCGCTGCATCCTCCATGGCATGCCAAGTCGTCTGGAGGAAGAGACGTTCCTGTGGGTCCAAGAACTCGGCCTCCCGCGGAGAGATCTCAAAGAACAGTGGGGCGAACTCTGCGACCCCCTCCAGGAATCCACCCCATTTCCCGTTGGTTCGGCCGGGCGTCGCGGGACGCTTGGAGTACCACCGTTCGTTGTCCCAACGCTCCTTGGGAACCGATGTGACAAGGTCCTGCCCGGTGAGCAGCTTGTCCCACAACTCATCTACGTCACGAGCGCCGGGGAACAGGCCCGCCATGCCGATGATGGCGATGTCTTCCCGAGCCGAGGTATGACCTTGCTGGGCAAGCCTGATGTCGGCACCCAGCAGCGGTTGCGATGGCGCGCTGCCGAAGGCCTCTGGGTAGTCAGCCGCGAGCTTTCCCGCCAGCTCACGGATAGTTCGGTGCTCGTAGAACTGTGAAGTCTGCTGAGGCCCCAAGCGCGCCTCCATGGCCACCCCTAAGCGGCGTAACATCAGGGAGTCGATCCCGAGGAGGTCGAAGGAGGCGTCGGGGTCCACGCTTCCCTCCGGGAAGCGTGCGGTCTGCTCGACCAGCCCCGTCAGCCACATGACCGCGTGCTCCTTGCCAACAGGCGCGCGGGGAGGAGCGACTTGGCCATTCACCTTGCGGAGCGGTGTGGCGGTGATACTGACCCGCGCGGGCGGGGTTCCGTCCTCGCGGAGGTGCGAGCGAAGAAAACAGCGAAAACGAGGCAGGTCCCCGAACAAGGGAAAGGCTTCGACACAGACGAGGACGGTGTCCCGATCGAATTGCACCTGGTGATGGACAACTACGCCGCCCACAAGCACGCGAACGTCCGTGCCTGGCTGACCCGGCACCCGCGGTTCGTCGTGCACTTCACCCCGACCCACGCATCGTGGATGAACCTCGTCGAGGTCTGGTTCGGCATCGTCTAGCGCCAAGCCATCCGCCGCGGAGTCTTCAAGTCCGTCAAGGACCTCAACGCCAAGATCCGGACCTTCATCGACGGCTGGAACGACCGATCCCACCCCTTCGTCTGGACCAAGACCGCAGACCAGATCCTCGCGAAGCCCAACCGTCCAACAACTTCAAATCCGCGCCACTAGTTCGGAGGTAGAGCAGTGGGCGTAGACCCACCCGTCAACCATCGTACGGTGGAAACATTCGATCCTGCCATTGGTTTGGGGCCGGTAAGGCCGAGCCTTCTTCATGGTGATGGCGAGTTGGTCACACACGGTTGACCAAAGCCGGGATGCGTAGGCGGAGCCGTTGTCAGACAGAACCCGTTCAATGGTCACGCCTCGAGCTGCGAACCGGTCCACGGCACGAACCAGGCCCCGACTGCAGTCGCGGCAGTCTTATCGTCATGGATCGTGCAGTAAACAACTCGGGAGTGGTCATCACTGACGGAACGGAACATGTTCCAGCAGTGGCTGGCGATATTTGTTCTTCTTCCGGCCAGACGCTGCGCTGATGGTTCCACGCACCTTGTGGGTAGCCGACGAACCGCCAGCCCCGGTCATCGGGAATGATTCCCGGCTTCTTTATGTCGACATGGACCAGGGTGCCAGGATGGTCATGTTCATCACGCCGGACCGATTCGCTGGTGGCTCGGTCGATCTGGCTCGACCTGTTCAGCCGGGCGCTGGCCAGGATTCGATGCACCGTTGGATGCACCGTTGACGGTGTGATCCCGGTTCGGGCAGCAAGCTGGATTGGCTGTTCCCGCAATCTGAGTCGTCGTGAAATGACTCGTGCCGCGACTTGGTGTGGGGGTTTGTTCGGGGACGGGTGTGGCCGTGAGGAATGGTCTTTCATTGGCTTACCGGTGTGATACTGGTCGGCCTAGCGTTTCACTGTTGACCATGAACACTGGAACCTCGTGGCGACCTCGTTGATTGGTGCACGCTAATTCACTATGAGCATTGTGATACCGAGATGGGCGCGGGGAGTTAGTGCTGCGTTAGCGTGGGGCATAAGAAGGTCTTTCTGGCTGTTGGGACTGTCGCAAGCACCACTCAGCCAGCAAGGCTCTTCCTTTGGGTTATCAGCTCAACAGATCACACGCCCTCAACCAACCTGTTCGACGACGATCTAAACCTCGTTGCGGTGTCGATGTCCAAGTTGATCCTGGACTCCGGGCACCACCTGAATCGTTAAGCGCACGGAAAAGCGTACGCACATGAAAGAAGCGGCACCTCCCGTTGTCTGGAAAGTGCCGCTTACCTTGTTTTTCTTTGTGGTGGAGCTAAGGGGAATCGAACCCCTGACCTCCTCGATGCGAACGAGGCGCGCTACCAACTGCGCTATAGCCCCTGGCGGTGTACCCCTTGGAAACACCTGGGAACCAAGTACTAGATCAACCAGACCACTCGGTACTGGTGGACATGTTACGCCCACTGGCCCGGCGACACAATTTGGCTTCGATGCACCGGAATCGGCGCCTGTGAGCTCGCCCAACCGGTGTCGCCCGGTTAGCTGATCAGCCTGCCCTGCGTGGGTGGTAGGCCGCTATATCGATGACGGTGTTCTCGTCCGTTCCGGTGCCCGCATAGCCTTCGTGAAGTTCGAGCTCATGGAAGTCGGGGCTCTCGTCGTCGATCTCCACGACGATGGCGCCGGGGCGCCGGAGGCGTGCGGGGACTCCGAGTTCGGCGTCGGCGGCGTTCCGTACGCCGAGGCGTGCGCGGCGGATCTGGCGGATGCGGCGAGCGCGGAGTTCCTGTTCGGCCCTGACCTGGGTGCGCAGCGCGTAAAGGTACATGCCGAGCAGTAGCCCCACTGCCGCTGGAACGAGCCACGACAGCCCACCGAACAGGAAACCGATCCCCAGCCCGGCGAGCAGGAGCACCGCGAGGATGATCAGGATGCGTTGACGCCGGTGGAACCGGGCTGCGGCGTAGGCGTCGTGGGTCTCGGGGTCGAATCCGCCGCGTCCACGTCTACGGGCGGCGAAGGCGATGTCTTCGTCGGTGAGTTCCGGTTCGGCTTCCTCAATGTCATCGGCAGCCTTGATCATGTGCGGTTCATCGCCGTAGTCGTAAGCCTCGCCGGTGTCATCGGCGGGCCGGTAGTCCCCCGCCGGGTGCAGGAGATCAGCAGGATCGGAGTAGGCGTCATCGTGGTGGAAGGGTTCTTCGTCGTCATCGTCGAGGTCGGTGGCGGGAATCACCACGATGTCCCTGGTCTCGGACTGAGCGGCGAGTGCAGGCAGCTCCGCAACCACCTCTCCCTCGAGAATCTCGATGGTGTCTTGCTCAGTCGGACGCGTCCTGGTGCGCATGCGGCTGCGGATCTCCGCAGCCGCCGCTCTACGGCGTTCGCTCAGAGTGGGGTGCCCGGAACGCTCATCTGTGTCTTCCGTCCCTGGGCGGTCCTCGTCATCGGCGACCGTACCCCAGCGGAACAGGCTGGTGAAGAAACGCCTGATCCCGAAACCACCCGCCCCGCCGTCGTGGGACTCCCTGGCACTGGTGACACTGTGGCTCCCGGTGTCGGAATCGCCGAGCTCAACGTCATCAACGCCCGGCTGCACGATGGTGTTCTCCTCCTCATCAAGGATTTCATACTCTCGGGGAGGATTCGCGGTCCCGGTTGGGTCCTCGTGTCCACGCACCTCGGTGGGGTTGAGCCGTGGGCGACGGCGGGGCGCTGGCCTGGCACTGTCCCCTGAGAAGACGATACGGGTGTCGTCGAGACCGTCGCCCGCGTGCCGGATGGGTCGCCGGCCACGGAGCACGAGTGGAAGGAGCACAAACAGCCAGACCGCGACCATCAGGCCGATGACGATTGTTCCGAACATGAGCGTTTGCCCACCTTCCACTTGGGTACAACAGAATGACGGGCAGGGTGACCTGCCACTTCTCCCCCACAGTAGCCGTGTCCGATGGGGCCGCCCGGTAGGCACGCCGGGTGTTCCCGTGCCCGTGAAACCGGTCTCACATTGTCTTTCCGAGGATCCTGCCGCTGTTGGTCAGCCGTTCCACGCAGGAGTCGAGGAACTCCCCATCGGTCAGTGCCACGAGATGGTGGTCCCGCCAGTCACCATCGATGTGGAGGCACCGCACGAGGTAACCCTCCTCACGAAATCCATTGATCGCGAGGACCCTTCCTGATGCCGGGTTCGCGGGAAGGTAGGTAGCCGTGACACGGTGGACGCCGACTCTGGTGAAGGCGTGGTCGGTGCCGAGCGCAACCGCTGCCGTCGCGACGCCCCGGCCCGCATAACGACTGGACACCCAGTACCCGATCCAGCAGTCGGAGACGACACCGTGCTGGATGTTACCGAGGGTCAGCTGACCGGCGAAGTGTCCGTCGCATTCGATGGCCATGGGAACCAGCACACCGGTGTTGGCCATGGTCCGCAGGGTCAGGAGCAGTTGCCACCAGGCGGACCGGTCGTGTGCGCGTTCCCAAGTGCCGGGGACGGTGGGCTCGACGGGGCGGAGGATCTCGATGTCCTCGGTCCGCATGGCAGACCACGCGCCGGCATCGCTACGGAGCAGGGGACGCAGTCGGACGAGGCTACCGTCGGAGATCATGACACGGTCGGTGACCTCCGGCCAGCCGGGGTGGTCGGGATGAGGACCGCTACCGGCGCGTCGTTCCGCGTGGCCGAGTGCGAGACCGAAGGGATCAATCATGTGTTGGCCTGCCTCGTCGTCGACCCGTTCACTGACTCTGGGAGAGGAAGAGGACATCGACGACGTCTCCGGGCCGGATCGCGGTGATCTCCTCGGGGATCCGGATCATCGCGTTCGCCGCGCCCATTCCAGCGAGCAGGTGGGCAGGCGCGCCGCCGGCACCGCCGAGTCCCTCGACGAGGTAGTCATGTGTCTCGGCGTCGCGCATGAGCTGGGCACGGATGAGTCCGCGACGTCCCTCCCGCGAGGTGATCCGGTTGAGAGCCCGCGCCTTGACGGTTCGGCGGGTGGCGTTGCGTTTGCCGAGTGAGAGCCTCACGACTGGCCGGATGAACGTCTCAAAGATGACCAGTGCGGACACCGGATTTGAGGGCAGGAGGAACACGGGGATCCCTTCCTCACCGAGGAGCCCGAACCCCTGCACGGATCCGGGATGCATGGCGACCCGGGTGGTGTCGATGTCGCCGATCTCGGAGAGCACCCTGCGGATCGTCTCGGAGCCGGCGCCGCCGACGGCGCCCGAGATGACGATGATCTCACTGCGTAGCATCTGTCCTTCGATGATCTCGCGTAGCCGTCGAGGTTCACCGGCCGCGATTCCGACGCGGTGGACGTCCGCTCCGGCCTCGCGTCCGGCGGCCGCGAGGGCGTAGGAGTTGACGTCGTAGACCTGTCCGCGGCCCGGCTCCCGGTCAATGTCGACGAGCTCGGCGCCTGCTGAGATAACGGACATCCGGGGACGGGGATAGACGAGTACCTTCGAGTGTCCGACTGCGGCTAGGAGCCCGATCTGTGCGGGACCGAGGACGCTGCCCGGTGACACCGCGACATCGCCTTCTCTGATGTCGTCGCCGATTTTGCGCACGAATTCCCCGGAGCGGACGGGCCGTTCAGCGGTCATCCTCTTGTGTCCGCGGTCCGACCACGCGAGCGGGAGGACGGCATCGGCGAGGGTAGGTAGCGGCGCTCCGGTGTGCACACGGACAGCCTGTCTCGGCTGCAGCCTGAGTGGCTGCTGGGAACCAGCGGGAACCTCGCCGACGACGGGAAGCGATGTGGCGTTCCGCGTCGATTCTGGGGATCGGTCATCTTTGTCGGTGGTCAGCTCCGGGGCGCCGATTCCGCGTTCCCCTCCGACGTCGACGGCGCGGACGGCGTATCCGTCGATTGCCGCCTGGGTGAATCCGGGGAGCGGCCGGGTCGCCTGGACTTCTTCTGCGCACATGAGACCGAGTGCCTCAGAGATGGCGATGCGAACCGGTTCCGGCGTAACCGCGGCGCGGGTCACGAGGGACAGCTGTTGTTCGACGGAACGCACTCGCTTCGTCTCCTTCCCGACGGACACGGAGTTGATCACCGCGTCTTTTCGCCGTCATTGTAGTGCGGCGACACCGTTTCGGGGTGCCATCGAACGCGGAAACCCCGAGTGTCGCGGATTGTCCGCTCGTTGATCCCCTGCGCGGCTAGTCGGATTCGAGGAGATCGGCGACCCATCTGCGGAGCGACGGGCCGTATTCCGGGTGGTGGATTCCGTAGTCCACGCAGGCCCGGATGTATCCGCCCGGGTTCCCGAGGTCGTGACGACGTCCCTCGTGGACGACGATGTGAACGGGGTGTCCCTCGGTGATCAGGAGTTCGATCGCGTCGGTGAGCTGGAGTTCGCCCCCCTTGCCTGGTTCGATCCTGCGGAGCGCGTCGAAGATCTCCCTGTCGAGCAGGTACCGTCCGGTGGCGACGAACGTTGAGGGGGACTCCTCCTGGGTCGGCTTCTCAACCATGCCGAGGACACGCTTCACATCACCCCTATCGGTGTCGACATCCTCGATGTCGAACACACCATAGTTGCTCACCTGGTCCGGTTCGACCTGGAAGGCGCAGAGCACGCTGCCGCCGAGTTCGGCGCGAACCTCGGCCATTCGTTTCATCACCCCGGTGGGGAGCACAAGATCATCGGGGAGCATGACGGCGACGACGTCCTCGTCGTCGTCCAGCACGTTTTCGGCGAGACCGACCGCGTGTCCGAGCCCGAGCGGTTTGTCTTGTTCAACGGGTACCGCACGAATCAGGGAGGGGGCGCGGCGGACTTTGTCCAGCTGCTCGTCTTTACCGCGTTCCTCGAGCGTGCGCTCAAGTTCCGGTTGCGCCCGAAAATGTGCGAGAACTCCCTGCTTCTTCGGTGCGGTGATCACTGCAAGCCGAGAGGCCCCCAGTTCGGCCGCCTCCTCAGCGATTAACTCGATACCCGGAGTGTCTACGACCGGGAGGAGTTCCTTCGGGACGGTCTTTGTCGCGGGAAGGAAACGGGTCCCCAGGCCCGCTGCGGGGACAACAACCGTCTTCACCGCATGCTTGTGCAACTTCATCGGCTTGCTCATATCTCGAGCCTACCGGGCGTGTATAACAAAACGGACAATGCATACCCCGGTGGGTGTGTCACTCCGGGGATTAGGATCATTTGACATGGATATTCGCGTGCCACAGCCTTCACTCAATCCCTTCGGCGTCCCCAGTTATTCGAAGGATCGGCTCCGGCGCACACTTCTCGACGCCCGCGAGTCACTACCTGTGGAACAACGTCGCGGCCTGGATACACGTCTGATTGCTGGAGCCCTCCGCCTGGTCCAATTGTCCCGACCCACAGAGATCGCCGCATACTCGCCGATGCCGGGCGAACCCGGCGGCGATGAGCTGGTGGAGGCGTTGCTGTCGGTGGTTCCCGGGGTCTGGCTGCCCGTTAGCGGTTCCGACGGTCGACTCGAGTGGGCACTCTGCGAATCTGCCGAAGAGCTACACCGGGGACGCTTCGGGATCGCTGAACCGGTAGGTCCCAGGGTAGGCGCCGTTCCAGGTAACGTGGAACTTCTACTGTGTCCCGCGCTCGCCTGCTCTGTGGACGGAGTTCGACTCGGCCGAGGTGCCGGATACTTCGATCGTGCGCTGGCCGATGTGGATCGGAGCCGGTGCCGGATCATCGCATTGATCTACGATTCCGAGCTCCTCGGGGAGCTTCCCGCAGAGGCACATGATGCCCCTGTGGACGGGGTTCTCACTCCGGGCGGATTCCACAGCTGCACACCGTGCGGGACGTAGCGGGGAACCTCGTTCGAGAAGCGACCGTCCTACGAACATGAGGAACACCGGCAACGACAGGAACGGATACACGACGAAAGACGTCATACCGCGATGGCGATTCGCCGTCACACGGATCCGTACACCGGGTTGGCGGCGGCACCGTGCGTTCCGCCAGGCAACGGCACTCATTCTCATCGTATTGTCCGCCGTCACCGCTGTCTCATCGACGAGAAGCAGCGACCCGTGGGCAGTCACACTCATCCGCCCGGTCACTGCTGGTACGGAACTCAGCATCGAAGACCTGGATTTGGTGCGGGTACCTCGCAGATTGCAACCCGACGGCACTCTTCCTTCCGTCGATGCCGGGGTCGGACGGATCATCGTGGCATCGGGGAATCCGGGACAGATTCTCACCACCACCCTGTTGGTCGATCCCGAGTCGACCGCGCGGCTGCTGGGGCAAGCGGAACAAGGTTCTGACCGGGGTAGACCGACTCTCGTGCCGCTGCGGCTCGCGGATCCCGCGGTCGTGCCCTTCCTCATCCACGGCGATACAGTTACTGTCCTCGCGGCGGACGACGGATCCTCCGTCACGGACACCGACCGCGGTACACCGGGGGTGGCACCGGAGTTCCGCGTCGTCGCAGAGGAGGCACGAGTGGTGCTGGCAGGCACACCCGCGGGCGCCCGAGGTCAGGACGCCGCAACTGTGCTCCTCGCGCTGCCGGAGCAGGACGCCCGCGCCGTCGCCGCGGTGTCGTTGATGTACCCCGTCACCGTCGTTCTGACGGGATCACGGGCAGTCGCGGCGGAGTAGCCGGACCAGACAGTCTAGAGTGTGCACGTCACCTCAGCGTCACCAACGCGAAGTCAGAGGAGGACATCGTACTACTCACTCAATTTAGGAGCTCCACACCCTCATGTTCAACGGTTTCAAGAATTTCATCATGCGCGGCAATGTCATCGATCTCGCTGTCGCGGTCGTGATCGGTTCCGCATTTACCGCGATCGTCACCGCATTCTCGAACAACCTCATCAACCCGCTCCTGGCCGTGTTCGGTGGCACCGACTACGCCGGACTCGGTTTCCATCTGCGCCCGGGCAATGACGCGACCTTCATCGATATCGGAGCGATCATCACCGCCGCGATCAACTTCCTGATCATCGCGGCGGTGATCTACTTCGTCCTCGTGGCCCCGATGAACCGCGTGAAGGAGATCCAGGCCGCACGAGCAGTCAAGGATGAAGAAAAGACCCCTGCGCCCGTCGAGGTTGATCTCCTCACCGAGATCCGCGACCTGCTGAAGGAACAGGGGCAAGGCCCCGCAGCGGGACGACTGGGTTAATCCCAGTGCGGCGGACGTTGGCTCCGCCAGTATGTTTCATCGAAGCCCTCAGACACGGATGCCTCAGATCCACCGCGTCCGGGGGTTCCCGCCATGCGGCGGGTGACCGAGGCTTTGTCCATCGACCGGTCGATGTGCGGCGCGGTGGACGGGCGCACCACCCGACGACGCGGGGGGCGAGACATACTCACTCCTCCTAGTCCACCGACCACGCCTGGAGCTGATCGATGACGTGATGAACCAACGGACCGAGGGTCGCCATTCCGTCGCGGATCGCCGCCCGGGATGACGCGAGGTTGACGATGACGGTCGACCCCGAGACTCCGGCGATACCCCTGGACGTTCCAGCGTCGATCGCACCGCACGCCAGACCGGAGGCACGCAGTGCCTGGGCGATTCCGGGAAGAATCTGATCGAGGACGGCGCGCGTGGCGTCCGGTGCTTTGTCTCGGGGGCCGACACCGGTACCACCGACCGTGATGACCAGATCGGCACCACCGACGACGGCGGTTTCGATGGCTTTGCGGATTGCACTCTTGGTCGAGGTGACCTTGACCACTGCGTCGACGGTGAAGTGATCCTCCTGGAGCAGCTCGGTGACGAGATGATCGGTGTCGTCGCGGTCATCGGCGAGCTGATCCGTGACGAGAACCACGAGCGCCCGACGGGGAGCAGGAAGGGGCCGGTTACCTTCGGCGGCCTTCAGGAACTCCGGGTCCGGCTCGCCGAAATCGTCGAGGACGCTGCTGTCGGGGGCCAGGTTGTTGTCCATGTCCTAGGAGTGTACTTTCTCCGCACCAGCGGCGTCGATTGATCATTTCTTCTCGGCGTTCGTCGGCCGTCACCACCGATCAGCTGTCGGTCAACGTGACCTCGACGTCCCGGCTGGTCTTGCTCTCCGGATCAGCCACCTTCAGTGTGACAGTTTCACCGAAATCATGCGAGCGAATCGCCGCGATGAGCGCGTCATTGCTGTCGATGACCCGATCATCGACCTTCAGTACCAGTTCACCCGGCCGGATACCCGCTTTCTCCGCGGGGCCACCGGGGGTGAGTGACTCGACGAGGCCACCCCGGTAACGGGACTTCTGGGCGAGCAGCACACCGAGAAGCGGGTGCGTCACCCGCCCGGTGTCGATGAGCTGTTGGGCTATACGGCGTGCCTGGTTCACGGGGATGGCGAAACCGAGTCCGATGGACCCCGCCTCGCCACTGGCGGTGGAGGCGATGACGGAGTTCATCCCGATCAACTGTCCCTCCATGTTCACCAGCGGCCCACCGGAGTTGCCCGGGTTGATCGCGGCATCGGTCTGGATCGCGTCGATGAGGGAGGATTCTCCGCGGTCCCCACCGGCCCGCACGGGGCGGTTGAGTGCCGAGACGATGCCGGTCGTCACCGTCGCACTCAATCCGAGGGGCGACCCGATGGCGACGACTTGTTCACCGACGGTGAGGTCGTTCGAGTCACCGAAGGACATCACCGGCAGGTCCTTCGCGTCGCGGAGCTTGATCACGGCGATGTCGGTCTGGGCGTCGGTGGCGACGATATCCGCCGGGAACGAACGGTCGTCGTTCAGGTTGACCCGGATCTCCGCGGGTTCGCCGACCCCGGTGACGACGTGGTTGTTGGTCAGGATCATACCGTCCGCGGAGATGATGGATCCAGAACCCTCCCCAGCTTTGAGGGGGCCGGTGACCTGGATCGAGACCACGGCGGGCAGGACTCTCGCGGCGACGTCCTCGACGCTTCCGGCCGCAGGCAGACTGGTCCTGTGGGCCGCTGGTTCGTTGAGCGCGTTGATCTGCTGAGCGGGCGGAACAGCCTGCTGATTGTCCCGGCTCACCACCACCCCGGTCACTGTTCCCGTAAGTACGGCGGTGGCGAGCATCAGCGCGGTGACCGGTACGATCCCGAGCCCCTGTTTCCTGCGTGAGTGCTGCGGTCGCGACTGTCGGGGGTCTGGGTTCACATCCCGTGCGGGATACCCACCGTAGGGCGGCGGAACCTGCTGTCCCGCGGACTGCTGCCGGTACAGTGAACCGGTGGCGTCTGACGGCGCCCGCTCGGCCCCCCGACCGGAGGCGCTGTCACCGGACGTCGGCGATCCTGCTCCGGTGTAGTTGTATGGGCGACCGGTTGGAACACCCGTAGCTTGGTTGCGGTCAACGCTCTCGTCATTCATGGGGCCGATTATCGTCCTTGCTTCTGTACATTTCCTGTGAGTTAGCTGCCCAACCGATGGATACCTACCTGTGCCTTGAGACTAGCCGTCCACCGTGTCATCGACGGACGGCGTACCGGGCAGGGTGACGCGCATCATCGCTCCCCCGTCATCAGATTCTTCGGCGACGATCGTTCCTGCGTGCCGTGCGATGACCTGAGCAACGATCGCGAGTCCGAGTCCCGATCCCGGCATGCTTCGCGCAGCGATAGAACGGTAGAAACGTTCAAATACCTTCTGCCTGTCCTCAACCGGGATACCCGGGCCCGAGTCTGAGAAACGGATCTCCATCAGGCCGTCACTCACCTGTTCCATGTCGATCCTCACCTCACCGCCCTCGGGGGACCATTTGGCGGCGTTGTCCATCAGGTTGAGGGTAGCCCGTCCCAATGCGAAGGGATCCCCGTAAAGAAACCACGGCGTCGAGGCAAAGGTGAATGTGACGTCGGGACGCCGTCGACGCACCCGTTCAAGGGAGGTCTCCATGCACTCGACGAGATCGACGCACTCGACGATCTGCTGCGGGCCGTCCTCGCGGGCGAGATCAACCAGATCACCGATGAGCGTCGACAGTTCCTCGATCTGTGCGATGACGTCGCGCTCCAGATCACGACGGTCCTGCTGACTTATTGAGGCACCGCCCTGCCGGTCGACCATCATGAGCAGCTCGATGTTGGTCCGGAGACTAGTGAGCGGTGTCTTCAGCTCATGGCCCGCATCCGCGACCAGTTCCGCCTGCCTGCGGCGAGACGCCGACAGCGCCGCCAGCATGCCGTTGAAACTACGTGTGAGCTGGGCGAGCTCGTCGTTGCCCACGACGGTGATCGGACGGAGGTCATCGGTACGGGCAACGTAGTCGACGGCCTGTCGGAGCCGGCTGACGGGGCGTAGTCCGGTGGTGGCCACAACCATGCCCGCAGCGATGGCGATGAGAACACCGATGCCACCGATCAGGAGCAGCACCAGACCAAGCGACGAGATCAGCTGGTGGGTGCCACGCATGTCCTGGGCGAGGATGACGGTCGCACCGATCTTGTTGCTCTCGGCGAAGATCCGCTCGTCTCCGCTGCTACGTACGGACACCTCACGGGTTCCCTGCAGAACGTCCACCTCGTCGAGGATGGGGATGCTGTCCCCGATGGCTTTCACCGAACCCGGTGGGTAGTAGGCCACGCGAATGTCCGGATTGTAGGTTTTAAACGTCGCGACCTCGACCGCGGGATTGTAGACGAATGCCGGATCAAAGCTGTTCTGCAGCAGCGACGAGGCCTTGTCCTTGAGTTCCTCGTCTACGTGCCGGGTCAGGGAGGTGGACACCGTCCAGTAGGCGACGACGGTCATCACACCAACGGCCACCGCGACCATGACCGCGGTGACCATTGACAACTGCCAACGTAGCGGGGCACGCCGGGACCAGCCGACGTGCGTCTGTTCGAGCGGGTCCGGGCCATCGTCCCCCACCGCCGGGCCGGAATCCGGCGTCGGCGTGCGGAGAATCACGGAGCGGTCTCCCGGAGGACGTAACCGACGCCACGGACCGTGTGGATCAGTCGAGGTTCACCATCGGCCTCGGTCTTGCGCCGGAGGTACCCGATGTATACCTCAAGGGCGTTTCCGGAGGTCGGAAAATCGTAGCCCCAGACCTCTTCGAGAATCGATGCGCGTGACAGCACCCTCCGGGGGTTGCTCATGAGGAGTTCGAGGAGCGCGAATTCCGTGCGGGTCAGACTGATAGACCGCTCGCCCCGGGTCACGTCGCGGGTGTCTGGATCGAGCCGGAGGTCCAGGAACTCGAGTTCCTGGGATCCGACGCTGTTGACCGCATCCGCGGCAGCCCGGCGGAGCAGGGACCTGACACGTGCGAGGAGTTCCTCGAGTGCGAAGGGCTTCGGCAGATAGTCATCGGCGCCAGCATCAAGCCCGGCGACCCGGTCCGAGACCCCGTCCCTCGCCGTGAGCACGAGGATGGGCCGGTCGTCTCCCGTGGAGCGCAGGCTCCGGCAGACCTCGAGACCGTCGATCTTGGGCATCATCACGTCAAGAATCACGAGATCGGGCTGTTCCTTGGCGATCAGGTCGAGTGCGGCTTCACCGTCCTCGGCGAGTACGACATCGTAACCGTTGAAGGAAAGCGAACGCCGCAGCGATTCACGAACCGCCTGTTCATCATCTACAACCAGAATCTTCATGCCCCCATTGTGCCCTGATCGGATGTGTTTTTGCTGAATGTCTCCTGCACTCCGCTTATGATGCGCCCTGACATGGGTAAATGCTGCCCCACAAAACGTGAGACTCGCCCCGGTGACCGGGTCCCGAGCCCGAGTTTCCGCCCGTCTCCGGGGCGGAGGGGACGACGTTCCGCGACATGAAGAAAGAAGAAACCCGCCCTGCACGGTGAGTGCGGGGCGGGTTTCGGTGTCGCCGGCTGGAACGACGAGTCAATGCCTCAGAACTGCTCGACCTCGACGAGGCCCAGCTGCGCGGCCTTGACCAGACGGCGCGGGATCAGATGCTCGCGACCGTCGATCTTGACCTGCTGGAGGGCGACATTGTCGGCCTTCCACTGAGAACGACGGTGGTGCGTGTTAGCACGGGACATACGACGCTTCGGAACTGCCATTTTCTATTCCCTCCTTAAGCCTTCTTGGCGCGACGGGCACGGGACCCGTAACGGCGCTGGAACTTCTCGACACGACCGGCTGTGTCCATGACGCGCTGAGCACCGGTCCAGAACGGGTGCGACTCGCTGGTGACGTCGACGACGATGAGCGGGTACTCGTTGCCGTCCTCCCACTCAACGGTCCGCTGGCTCTTGGCGGTGGAACGGGTCAGGAACTTGTGACCCGTGCCCGCATCCTGGAAGACCACCGGGTGGTAGTCGGGGTGGATATCCTTCTTCATTCTCATCCCTTTAAGATCACGTACGTGTGCTGATCGGCGTGCTGGCGCTCTGGGAGCGCGGTGTGCAGCCGCTAACAGATACTGGTACTAACGGTGCCCGCAGGCCTGCCACGCCACCTCGACGAGCGACGTCATCCGGATGACCCGGCGCCGTACCCGCCCACGCTGGTGGCGACTCTCGGGTGGGCCATGACCGGCTCCTCCGGAGACGCACCTCGGCGCAGCCGTGTATGCATCGATGAATCCTACAACGTAGAACGCCGAATACCGAAATCCCGGAACGACGGCGCCCTTCACTCCATATATAGGGAGCGGTTGAAACATCGTCACGTGAAGATCCCTCCGCACATCCTCCCGGACGCCCGGAGCGAACCAAACCCAGGATTCAATTCGACCCGCCCATACTAGTTGGCCCGTCTAAAAAATAGCAATACCTAGCAATACCTACACCACACACTCCCGGGCACCGCAGACCGCCAACCGAAACAGCCACAGGAGAGCAGTGCGCCGAACACACATCTGACCCAACTGACGCGAACGAAACTCCTCGCGCCACCGCCCGGACCGTAACAACCCCGATAGACGGCACACCAAGTGGCAGGCGCGGTCAATCGGACCGCGCCACACACCCTGGAACGGTCATCACGAACGTCGCAGATCCATACTGAACAGGGCCCGGATGTCGACACGACCATCCATCCGACCTGGCGTCGATACACCGACGGCGCGCATGGCAACAACGCGGTGAGACGGTGACGCGGTGACGCCACAACTCCAGTCCCATCAGTTACAGGCCCGGAAATACTTCGATCGTGCTTACCGGCAGATTAGGCAAAAGTTCGTCTTCCCGGTATGGTTGTCCCTTGCTGTTGTCGAAATATTCGTTATCGCCCGCGCATCTGTCATGGCCGCGCCCCGTTTCCACCCTGTTGACGCAGGTCACAGAGACGGTGCGGCTGCGGTCAGCCTTGAAGTCGGGCGGCTAGGAGAAAGAAACCCATGTCGGCTATTTGCCAGGTCACGGGACGCAAGCCAGGTTTCGGCAAGTCCGTCTCGCACTCGCACCGGCGCACCAACCGCCGTTGGAACCCCAACGTGCAGCGCCGCAAGTACTACCTGCCCTCTGAGGGCCGGACCATCACGCTCAACGTGTCCACCAAGGGCATCAAGGTCATTGACCGCGATGGCATCGAGGTCGTCGTTGCCCGTATCCGAGCTCGCGGAGAGAAGGTCTAAAGATGGCACGTAATGATATCCGTCCGATCATCAAGCTGAAGTCCACCGCGGGCACCGGCTACACCTATGTGACGCGCAAGAACAAGCGCAACAACCCCGATCGCATCACGCTGAAGAAGTTCGATCCGATCGTCCGCAAGCACGTCGAATTCCGCGAGGAGCGATAATTCATGGCCAAGAAGTCAAAGATCGCCAAGAACGAAAAGCGCAAGGAAATCGTCGCCCGTTTCGCGGAGCGTCGCAACGAGCTCAAGGCCATCATCAAGAACCCGAACTCCTCCGATGAGGAGCGCCTGGACGCGCAGTACGAGCTGAACCGCCAGCCGCGTGACGCGTCCCCGGTTCGCGTCCGTAATCGTGACGCCGCTGACGGCCGTCCCCGCGGTTACCTCCGTAAGTTCGGTCTGTCCCGTGTCCGCGTCCGTGAAATGGCTCACCGCGGTGAGCTCCCGGGCGTCCGTAAGTCCAGCTGGTAAGGGAGTAGCTAAATGAAGCGCACCAACATGAAGAAGGCGCGGATGGAGCAGTCCCGCCGCCCCAAGAAGAATCCGCTCAAGGCCGCGAAGATCGACAGAGTCGACTACAAGGACATTGACACCCTGCGGCTGTTCATCTCCGACCGCCACAAGATCCGGTCCCGCCGGGTCACTGGTCTGACGCCGCAGCAGCAGCGCCAGGTCGCCACCGCGGTCAAGAACGCACGTGAGATGGCTCTCCTGCCGTTCACGAGCCGCTAGATCGTTCCACCACCGGGGGATCGAGAGATCTCCTTCCGCAGCCGCCTGAATGGGCGTCTATGCGATGACAGCGAACTTTCGCCGCTGGCACTCGTGACACGGCCAAAGTAACGACGGCTCACCACCGTCGTGAACCACCGGCCCGCAACAACCACCCCATCACCGGGTAGTGGCGCTTGCGGGCCGGTTTTCGTGTGTCCGGGGCTGTGCTCGCAGTCGACGCCGGGGGCGCACCACCGATGCTGGTAAATTGGGCCGGAAGATCCTCACCACCATGACCCCACCGGAGGACGTCCCCGTGCTTCACGAATCACTCCTAGATCTCGCTGAACAGGCACCGCTATGCACCAGTGCAGCGACCACCCGAGGCGTCCTTGCGGAATCACACGACCTGCTGCGGAACGCCCTCAACCACAGCGTCGACGTCGTGGAGGTCACCCGCTGGTACACAGGTCTTGTCACGGATACGCTTCACAGCCCCGGGGCGGGATCGTTAACCGGTGGCGCGGACATCATCATCACGGGCCCCTACGGTCGCGGATCAGGCACCCCAACCGCGAAGCTCCACTGGCTGACCGTGCTTCCCTCCGAGGAGGATGACACCGACCAGGATCCGACCGGGCAGCTGTCACGGCTTGTCGCCGACGCCGGGATCCTCCTCGGAGTTCTCCCTCCAGGACTGACCCCGGCGAGTCGGTCGGTGTGGTCAACTCGGATCGATGCCGCCGTGGCAGCCGGTGACGGTGCAACCCTCGGGTGGTTCGCGGATGCCGGAGACTGGTTCACCAGAGCGGTTCTCGAACGGGCAGACGATCCCACTCCCCTGCTCGTCGAGGCCGTGACGCACCGTCCTCCTGCGGTGCGGTCAAGGGCGGGACTCCCGCGGAAGGATGTCGCGATCGATGTCCAGGGGCAGCTTCTGACGCCACTAGGACAGATCGCCCGGTGGGCCGGAATGGCGGCCGGCTGCACCCAGACCGGTGTCATCGAGAGGATTGGTGCCGCGCGCTCCGCCGGGGTGCTCCTGTCCTCAGAGGCAGATTATCTGCTGGAGGCGTGGGAGGCTGGCCTTGAGCTCACTCTGACGCGGTGGCTGGAACGTGTCCAAGACGAGCCGACGACCCTCGATATGCTCCCCCAGCTGCAGCGTTCAGCCTTCGGCGCGGCGTGCCGGATGCTCGCGGACGTCACCCGGTCGACAGCTGACCGGTTCGGCGTGGATACCCAGAAGTATGGTGCGGGCGCATGACCACCCGTACCGGGAGATACCACCGCGCCGCAGACGGACCGGTTAGACTCTTGAGATCCATAATCCTCGAACAAGAAAGGCGGGTGAGCTAGATGGCTGGCACTGTCGGACGTCCACGCAAGAACAGCCCCCGCCGCCGAGGCAGCACGGCCAGGGAGGAGATCCTCGACGCTGCCGCAGAACTCTTCACCACCCAGGGGTTCGCCACCACCTCGACCCACCAGATCGCTGACGCGGTGGGCATCAGACAGGCATCGTTGTACTATCATTTCCCCTCCAAGACCGAGATTTTCCTGACGCTCCTGCAGTCCACCGTGGAGCCATCACTCGCTCTCGCCGAACGCCTCGAGGCCTCTGATGCGGGGCCGGAGCTCAAACTCTGGGCGCTCGTCGCCGCCGAGGCCCGGCTGCTGCTGTCAACCCGGTGGAACGTCGGCAAGCTCTACCAGCTGCCCATCGCGTCGTCCGCGGAGTTCACGGATTTCCACGCGCAGCACCGCGAGCTGAGGGAGATCTTCCGGTCGATGGCCGCCGAGCTCACCGGCCGTGACGACCAGCGCATCGAGCTGCCCTTCTATCTCGCGCAGTCCGCGACGGAGATGCGGAGCAACGACGGTGTCGTTCCGTTTCCGCTGTCCGCGGAGACCCTGCCCCCGACCGCCGTGATGCTTGCGGACGCGGCGCTGACCGTCCTCAGTGGGATGGCCCCTGAGGATCGGGTCACGCGGACCCTGGAACTGCTCGTCACCGGCTGACTCCTCCAGGTGGTCTATCCCGCCCGGGCCACCAGTCGGTGGGCCTGGGCGATGAGCGGCGCGTCAATCATCTCGCCGTCAATCTTGAACGCACCGGGGTGTTTCCGCGCCTCGTTGACGATCCGACGGGCGCGGTCCAGCTGGGCAGGTTCGGGGGTGTAGGCGCGGCGGACGACCTCGATCTGCCGGGGGTGGATGCAGGCGGTCGCGGCGAACCCGGATCGGGCCGCATCGGTGGCCTCCTCGTACAGTCCCCTGTCATCGCTGAAGTCCGCGTGCACGGCGTCGACCGTGAACTTGCCGACAGCTGCCGCGTGCATGTGCATGAGCGCGCGGGACATCAGCATGGTGTCCCGGTAGCGACCGGGTCGGTCAGACGGGGCTCCCTCGTCCGGTTGGAGTCGGGAGTGCGTCCCGCCGAGGTAGGCGCAGAGATCCTCGGCGCCCCAGTAGAGCCCGACTACATCAGGGTCCGCGGCGAGTGTGCCGAGGTTGAGGACGGCCTGCGGCGTCTCGATGAGGGCGATGACTCGGAGACCACGTACCTCGTCCGGAATCCGGTCGGTGATCTTCGGGACGATGACGGTGCGGTAGGGGGTTTCCCGGATGGCCCGAACGTCGTCGGCGAAACCGGGATCCTGCGGGCCGCAGACCCTGGTCATCGTCCTTCGTGGGTCAAGCCCCGAGGCCATGATGTTGCGTCGACCTTCCTCGCGAGACACTGAGCCTGCCCCATCCTCGAGGTCGAGGATGACCATGTCCGCGCAACCCGCCGCGCGGGCGAACCGTTCGGGCCGGTTGGCCGGGGCAAAGAGCAGAGCGGGGCCGATGATGACGGGATCATCCCCGTCGCATGTGCTGGTTCCGGTCATGGTCGGTCCTCTCGCGATGGGACGGTGCGGCCGTGATCGGCCACACCGTGCCGCACCCGGGTTTCCGGGGCAGCGTATCACGGGCCATTATGCCGGACTTGCTCGGCGCACACACGCGATTCTGAGCCGCTGATCAGTGCGCAAAGTGGCGTGCACCGGTGAGGTACATGGTCACGCCCGCCTTGTTCGCGGCTTCGATGACCTCGGCGTCGCGGATGGATCCACCGGGTTGGACGACGGCGGTGACTCCGGCCTCCGCCAGCACCTCGAATCCGTCGGCGAAGGGGAAGAACGCATCGGACGCGGCGACCGCGCCACGGGCGCGGTCCTCGCCTGCCCGCTGGACGGCGAGGCGGGCTGAGTCGACCCGGTTGACCTGCCCCATACCGACGCCGACGGTCGCTCCGTCGGCGGCGAGCAGGATCGCGTTGGACTTCACTGCGCGGACACTGCGCCAGGCGAACAGGAGGTCGGCGAGGATGGTGTCATCCACGGCTTCCCCGGCCGCGAGGGTCCAGTTCGCCGGGTCATCGCCCTCGGCGTGGACGAGGTCGCGCTCCTGGACGAGAACGCCACCGGAGATCTGACGCTGTTCGAATCCCCCACGGACGGGTTCCTCGGCGACGAGGATGCGGATGTTCTTCTTCCGGGACAGCACCTCCACCGCACCGTCCGCGTAGGACGGTGCGATGATGACCTCGGTGAAGATCTCGGCGACCTGCTCGGCCATCTCGACGCTGATCTCGCGGTTGGCGGCGATCACTCCACCGAACGCGGAGACCGGGTCGCACGCGTGCGCCGCGCGGTGCGCCGCGGCGATCGACTCATCCGAGACGGCGATGCCACAGGGGTTGGCGTGCTTGATGATCGCGACACAGGGGCGCTCGTGATCCCAGGCCGCACGCCATGCGGCGTCGGAGTCGGTGTAGTTGTTGTAGCTCATCTCCTTTCCGTGCAGCTGCTTCGCCTGGGCGAGTCCGGCGCCGTCGACATCCGCGTAGAGGGCGGCAGACTGATGGGGGTTCTCCCCGTAGCGCAGCGTTGCGGAGCGAACGTGGGTGGAGCCTGCCCAAGACGGGAAAGACTCGCTTGCTTCCGTCTGTGCGGTGAGCCAGCCTGCGACGGCGACATCGTAGTCGGCGGTGTGGCGGAACGCCTCGGCAGCGAGCCGTGCTCGCTCATCACGGGTGAAACCGCCCTCCGCGGCCGCATGCGCGACATCCCTGTACCGCGCGGGATCCACGACGACAGCGACGGAGGGGTGGTTCTTGGCCGCGGCACGCACCATCGACGGTCCCCCGATGTCTATCTGCTCGACACACGCGTCGAAGTCGGCACCGGACGCCACGGTCTCCGTGAACGGGTAGAGGTTGACCACCACCAGCTCGAAGGGCGCGACACCGAGCTCACTGAGCTGGTTGAGATGCTCGGGGCGGCGGGTGTCGGCGAGGATACCTGCATGGACACGAGGATGGAGGGTCTTGACCCGTCCGTCCAGGCACTCCGGGAATCCAGTGAGTTCCTCGACCCGGGTGACCGTGACCCCTGCCTCGGCGATCCGGGCGGCGGTGGAGCCGGTAGAGACGATCTCGACGCCCGCGGAGTCCAGTGCCCTCGCCAGTTCCTCCAGACCGGTCTTGTCGTAGACGCTGATGAGTGCGCGGGTGATTGGCTTGCGGTCGTCGCTCATGGCTGCTGTGGGGGCCTTTCGTCGGTCGTTCGGGGTTATGTCGTTTGTGGGTCCAGCGTAGGTGCCGGGGTGGCTTTCGGTGTGTCTCAGGGGGTGTCAGGCTGCGGTCCGGTCCCGCGGACATCTTCGGGATCGACAGTGTTGAGCAGTTCGACGATGAGTCGACGCTCGACAGTCTTGATGCGCTCATGGAGGCTATCCACATCATCGCCGGGGAGGACGGGGACCGCGACCTGCGCGAGGATGGGGCCGGTGTCGACACCTTCGTCGACGAGGTGGACCGTGCATCCGCTGACCTTCACACCGTGTGCCAGCGCATCCGGTACTGCGTGTGCCCCGGGGAAGGACGGGAGGAGTGCGGGGTGGGTGTTGATGACCCGGTTCGGGAAACTCGCCAGGAACCGGGGGCCGAGGATCCTCATGAACCCTGCGGAGACCACCAGATCCGGTTGCATGCCCGAGACGGCATTCCGCAGTTCCTCGTCCCAGGCGGTCCTGAGTTGTTCCCGGTTGAACGGAACAACCTGCGTCGGGATCCCGGCGTCCACCGCACGACGTCCCGCATTGCACAGCTTATCGGTGACGACACCGACGACCGTGTAGTGAGGTCCGGTGGCATCGAGGATCGCCTGCAGCAGGGTTCCCGCTCCAGAGGCGAGGACCACCACTCTGGTCAGTTGTCTGTCTTCGGTCACCGGATCAATGTTAGTACCCGGTACCGGGTCCTGCGGGTACCCGCAGTCTCTCAACCCAGAGCGGGTGTACCTCAACCGGTCAGGGCAGAGGCCGGGTCTCCTGATCCGGAATGGTTCCGGTCTCCGGCTCTCCGGGCCCCGGTATACCCGATGTCTCGCCCGGCGCGGCATCCGGGTGCTCCGAGGATTCCGGGATGGTGTGTGGCGCGGCGGGGTCTGCGGGGGCTGCGCCATCAGCACCTTCGGTGTTCGCCATGGGGTCGGCGACGCGGGATCCCTGGTGGTCCGTGCTTTCCCCCGGATCATCCGCCTCGGCGGCCATGAGATCCTCCTCATCGATGATCTCCGTGGTGACGCCTTCCCCGTCGACACCTGGGTCGGTTCCCCCCGGCTGCTTCCCGGACACCGCCACTGGTGCGTCCGCGTCAGGAGAGCCGACCACGTCGTCGTCGGCAACCGGGGTCGCGCCCTCGAGTCGGCGCTGACGCAGTCCGATGACAGCGTTCACGACGGCCCCCACCGCAGCGAGCTCCACGGCAACGAGAACCGCGGTGAAGATGACCATCGTCCCGGTGTTCCCGTAGACACCGGCTGACCCGCCTGCCAGTCCGCCGATGATGAGGGTGAACGTGCCCGCCCAGAGGCCTGCCACAACCATCTCCGACCATGTCCGCGGCGCGGCGCGACAATATGTGTAGGACACACTGCCCGCCAGCACGAGGGGTACGGTGACGAGCACGAGCGCCCAGCCTCCCACGGATTCCGGGAACGCAGCCAGGATCGGCAGCGGCGGTAGCGGAACTGCCGTCGCATCATAGAGGGACACCGAGGCGTCCCCGATGTGGAACTCGGATCCGACTAGAACGGCGGCACCGGCGACGGCGGCATCAGGAAGATAGAGCAGGCTGACCCCGAGCAGACCCGCTGTTGCCAACCCACTGTCGAAGGTGGAGAGCAGCTCACTCAGAACGCGCCAGCGCATCGCGAGAGATACCAGGACCAGCAGGAGCCCCGCGGCCACGAGGGACAGCACGAAACGCACAGCCGGTGTCGCCGGGTCGACCACCATCGTCGGCACCGAGAACCTCCGCGCGAGCGCGCGCCAGAGTTTCGGCCCCATCCCGATCGCGAGTGCGCCGAGATGTAGGAGCAGAACCCGTCCGAACACCATGGCGAGCGGCGGAACCGCTACCGGAAGAACGGCACGGGCATCAAGAAGCATCGCCACTGCAGTCAGCGCCAGAAGCACCGGGACCACGAGAACGCAAGCGGTGAGCACCGCGAGATCCAGGATGGAGATCCGGTGGCGAACGGCCACCCCCACCCGGTGTCCAACCAGCCACACCACGCCGAGAGCGGGAAGCATCGGGAGCTGGGACAACATGGCGGAGTCCGACGCGACGGGGGCCAGGTTCACCGCCAGCCAGAGCTGTGCCACCGTTGCGGCGAGCGGTACGAAACCAGAATCGGTGAGCATCAGCGCACAGAGGGCGACGAGAACGACGGTGGCCACGACGACCGCGTTCGGGATCAGCGCGACAGGCAGAAACACGCGCAGCCGCCTACCGACGGTCGTTCTCTCCGACGGCCGGGGCTTCGAATTCTTCTTCACGGTCGGCGCTGGACGGGAGCGGCCCGGGGCGGCCGGCTTCCGAGGGCCGGCACCCGGCCGGTTCCGCGACATCTGGGGGTGGTTCGGCCGGGGGTTCTGACGTGTCTTTCTGCTCACCGGTCCAACTGTGCCATCTTCGTCGTCGTCCTGGGCGCTGACACGACCAGGCACACCTCACCGACTGAGACACTGCTGATGATCGGGGCGGCGGGGGATGTCAGACCTCAAGATCGGATGGTCTTTGGTTTACCCGCGCGATCCGTAGCGACAGTGTACTGTTACCTGAGTCGGATACCACGTTGCCCAACGGCGAGGTGTCAGACATGCAGATCTCAGACACCTCGCCACACCGCAGGGTGACGATTCTCACAGATTATGTGCGGGAATGACTTGCCAGGTTTGTAACAAACCGTTATCGTTGTGAACCGTTAGGTAACGGGACGGTCACATCACACGATGTATCGCTGGATGTATCGCTAAATGTGGCGGAAAACAGATGGAAGAAGGCTTCATGCACAAGCAGGCTCAGCGGAAAACCGCAGGCGCGCACCGTAAGCAGTCCGTCTCGTCGAACGCCAAGAGCCGTATCGCTCTCGTCGCAGTAGCCACCGGAGCGGTTTCCACTGCAGGGGTCGGCGGCGCAGCCGCCGCACACGCCACCCACCCGTCCACGTCGTCTGAGTCACAGGGCGAAACCCTCGACTACACCCTCGTCGCGGACTCAGCAGCACCGGTCATCGGCAGCTCGGAAGCCCCACAGATTCTCAACATCGCGGAGTTCAAGCCGATCGACAACCTCGCGGAGCAACTCAACAAGGCCATCCAGTACAATGCCGAGCGTTTCGCCGCGGATCTCGCTGCCCGTGCACCGAAGAGCTCGGCGCCCGCCCAAGGTACCCTCACCTCCACGTTCGGTGCCCGTTGGGGAACCTTGCACGCCGGCGTCGACATCGCCAATGTCCTCGGCACCGCCATCACCGCGGTCGAGGATGGCACCGTGATCGACGCGGGCCCTGCCTCCGGATTCGGCCAGTGGGTCCGCATCAAGCATGCTGACGGTACAGTCACGGTTTACGGACACATGGAGACCATCGAGGTGACGGTCGGACAGCAAGTCTCCGCAGGCCAGCGGATCGCGGGAATGGGATCACGCGGTTTCTCCACCGGCGTCCACGTCCACTTCGAGGTCCACCCCAACGGTGGCGCCGCCATCGACCCACTGCCCTGGCTCGCTGAGCGCGGCATCTTCCTCTAGACTCCCCGAGCTTTCTCCGAGGCTCCCCCGACACGTCACGGCTCCGCCGTGTCACGTGTCTTTTTTGTGTCCCTGCAACATGGGAGGCCCGGTCCAGAAGAGATCTCCTTCCGAACCGGGCACTCCTTTGTCGCCGTCCATCGGTCGCCGAGGAACCTACAGTTTCTCCATCGGGAGGCCCGCCATGAGCATGAGTCGGACCGTTCCGGACGAGCCGAAGTCGATCGTCGCGGAATCATAGGCCCCCACCGGGGAAACCTCCTGCACGGTCCCAAGACCGTATTTGTCGTGGTTGACTCTGTCCCCTACCGCGAGCTTGAGCGCAGGCCGTCCGGAACCACTCGACCGCGGGCGTGATGCACTCTCGGTTCTGCCCGCCCCACTGGACGAGGAGCCCGAGCGACCGTGGTACGTACCGTAGTTCCTCGTTCCACCACCCCAGACACCGGTGCCGGCTCCCTCAGGTTCCTCACGGCGCCAGTCGATGAGCTCGGCGGGTATCTCCGCGAGAAACCGGGACGGTGGATTCGTCATGGGGTTACCCCAGGCACTCCGCAACACCGCCCGGGTCAGGTAGAGGCGCCTCCGGGCGCGGGTGATACCGACATAGGCCAGGCGCCGTTCCTCGGCCAGTTCGCCCGGGTCCCCGAGGGAACGAAGGTGCGGAAACTGGCCGTCCTCCCAGCCAGTGACGAAGACGACTGGGAACTCGAGGCCTTTCGCGGTGTGGAGCGTCATCAGGGTCACGACCCCCTGATCATCGTCCGGGATCTGATCGGCATCCGCCACGAGGGAGACCCGCTCGAGGAACGCCTGCAGGCTCCCGGGCTCGGGTTCCCCGGGCTCCGTCTCGTAGGTTCCGCCGTCCATCTCCTCGTACGCGACCCGCATCGCTGCGTCGCTCGAGAACTCCCGGGCGACGGCGATGAGTTCCCTGAGATTGTCCAGTCGGGTGGCGTCCTGCGGGTCGCTCGATTTCTGTAGGTCAGCGATGTATCCGGAACGGGTGCACACCTCGGTGATGAGTTCCCCGAGGTCCAACATCCGGGTCTCTTCATTCACGGTGTTCGCACCCACCTCACGGAGCTCCGCGAGCAGGTTGACGAATCCGGCGATGGCGTTACGTCCGCGGGCTCCCAGCATGTCGACTTCTCCGGCGGCTGCGTCGAGCAGTGCACGGTGGAAGCTGACGCGGTTGGTGTCCGCATGCAGTGCCACGAATGCCTGGGCCCGGTCACCAATTCCCCGGCGCGGGGTGTTGATAATCCTGCGCAGGCTCACGGTGTCATCGGGGTTGTCTAGCACCTTGAGGTAGGCGATGATGTCCCGGATCTCCCTGCGCTCGTAGAACCGGGTTCCGCCCACGACGCGGTAGGGTACTCCCGACCGGATGAATACCTCCTCCAGGGCACGGGAGGCGTTGTTCGTCCGGTACATCACAGCGATGTCGGAGTAGCGCAGCCCCTTGTCGGACAGGGCGTCGATTTCGGCGGCGATGAACCGCGCCTCGTCGTGTTCGTTGTCCGCGACGTATCCGGTGACAGGTTCCCCCTCACCGAGCGCGGTCCAGAGCTTCTTCTCCCGGCGCCCGGCATTCCGGGCGATGACGGCGTTCGCCGCAGAGAGAATAGTCTGCGTCGAGCGGTAGTTCTGTTCGAGGAGGATGGTCCGCGCATCCGGGTAGTCCCGTTCGAACTCCTCGATGTTCCGGATCGTCGCCCCGCGGAAGGCGTAGATGGACTGGTCGGCGTCTCCGACCACGCACAGTTCACTCGGTGACACCACATGGGGATCATCCGGGTGCGGTCGCCCGACGAGTTCGGCGACCAGACGGTACTGGGCATGGTTGGTGTCCTGGTACTCGTCGATGAGCACGTGGCGGAACCGGCGCCGGTAGTGCTCGGCGACGTCCGGGCGAGAGACCAGCAGACCGACGACCTCGCCGATGAGGTCATCGAAGTCGACGGCGTTGGAGCGCCGGAGCCGTGCCTGGTACTCGCCATAGACCTCGGCGACCGTCATCCCGAACCTGTCGGCGGACCGGGACGCCTGTGCCGCGGCATCCGCGGGGTCGACGAGTTCGTTTTTCAGGTTGGAGATCGCGTTCGCCAGTGCGCGCGGGGTGAACTTCTTCGCGTCGAGGCCCATGTCCTTGGCGATCATCCCGAGGAGCCTGCGGGAATCATCCGAATCGTAGATGCTGAAGTTGGTGTTGAGCCCGTCCACCAGAGCCGCCTGCTGGCGGAGGATACGCACACAAGTGGAATGAAAGGTGGACACCCACATCCGTTCCGCCGAGGGGCCGACCAGACCGCGGACCCGGTCACGCATCTCCGCCGCGGCCTTGTTGGTGAAGGTGATTGCCAGGACCTGACCCGGGTGCACCCCCCGGTGCGCGAGCAGGTAGGCGATACGTCGCGTCAGGACAGCGGTCTTTCCGGATCCCGCACCTGCGACGATGAGCAACGGGCCACCGGTGTGTTCCACCGCGGCGCGCTGCTGTTCGTTCAGCCCGTCCAAAAGGTCCGTCGGCGACCCGAACGCATCGGCGGCGCTGTGGCCGTCACCGGTGTGGGATCGGCGGTAGCCACCTCTCTCGAGGCGGGACGGGGCCCCACCGCCGGAGCGGAACGGGGACGCGGACGGAGTTCCATCGGACAAGGTGCTCATAGTTCCTCCAACTTACAGCTCCCCCGGGCGGCCCGGACTCCCGCGCTTTTCCGTGTCCCCGAACAGTTCTGCACAGGATTCCTTCCCCGCAGTGTGCGGGGTCCGTTACGGTTCAGGACATGGCAGAATACGGTTCATGAACACCGACGCCGAACATTTCGAGATCCGCAGTCCTTCCGGGACCGATGACCCGTTGTCCGATGCCGAGATCCAGCTCTACCGGCAGGAGATCGACAGGCTGGACCGCGAGATCATCTCCGCCGTGAAACGTCGGCGCGAGATCTCCCAGGCGATCGGCAGGACCCGGATGGGCTCGGGGGGAACCCGGTTGGTCCATGGGCGCGAGGTCGCCATCATCAACCAGTTCCGCGATGAGATCGGTGAGGAGGGACCGGCGCTCGCCGGGATCCTGCTCCGAATGGGACGCGGCAAGCTCGGCTGATCCGGTACCCGCCCGGCCGGTGTCACACCTGGTCGGTGAGCGGCGGCAGGTTGTCGCCCTCCGCTCCACGAGCGCGGCGATGCAGGAAATCGAGCTGCTCACGCCATGACGTGAAGTCCCGGTCCCCATCCCCCGATCGGAAGCGGAGTTCCGCGATCCGTTCGAGGCGCACATATTCCCGTAGGACATGCTCGATCAACGCATCCGTCCCGACATCGTGCCGCCGTGCACACTCCCGGAGTTCCGCCAGGAGATTCGCGTCAATGTCGATGTGGTTTCCGTGTCCGTCGCTCATGTCTCCACTCTTGCGCCCCGAATGATCGGTGTCAATGCGCCGGACACCCACGATCACACGTCACCTGCGGTGACTCGAGTTGATGGTGTCTCTGTCTCGGCAGCCCACCGACCCAACGACGGCCAAATGTTCCGGCCCGGGGCCGAAGACGGGACGGCGGGAGGGACCCGCCGTATCCGGGAATCAGCGGTCCCCTCCCGTTACCGTCGGCCCATCAACTCGGCAACGAGATCAGCTTGGTCTCCAGGAACTCATCGATCCCCTCGAAACCACCCTCACGCCCCAGCCCCGACTGCTTCACGCCACCGAAAGGTGCTGCCGGGTCCGACAGGGCACCCTTGTTCACGGCGACCATCCCGGCCTGGATCTTCTCCGCGGCGTTGAGCGCCCGGGTCAGGTTTTCGGAGAACACATAGGCGGCCAGCCCGAAGGGGGTGTCATTCGCCATGCGGATCGCCTCCTCGTCGGTGTCGAACGTTGTGACCGAGACAACCGGCCCGAAGATCTCCGCGGAACGGATCTCCGCACCCGCCGGGGCGTCGGTGAGAACGGTTGGCGGGTAGAAGCTGCCGTTCTCCGGGACGTCGGGAAGTTCGGAGCGGTCACCACCGAGCAGCACCTTCGCTCCCTTCGCCTTGGCGTCATCCACGAGGCCGGTGACGGTCTCCACCTGGTCCTCGCCGGAGAGTGGACCGACAGTGGTGTCCGGATCGGTACCCCGACCGACGGTGAACTGACGCATCTTCTCGACGACACCCGCGACGAACTCGTCCTTGATGGACGAGTGAACCAGGAACCGGTTAGCGGCGATGCAGACCTGCCCAGCGCCACGCATCTTCGCGGTGGCCACGGCATCGACGGCCGACTCCAGGTCGGCGTCGTCAAACACCACGTACGGGGCGTTCCCGCCGAGTTCCAGCGATACCCGTACCGTGTTCTCCGCGGCCTTCGCCGCCAGCATCTGTCCCACCTCGGTCGAACCCGTGAACGTCAGCTTGCGCAGGCGCGGGTCCTCCAGCAGTGACGAGACGTTCGAGGCCTTCGCGGTGGGCAGCACGGAGACGACCCCGTCCGGGACGCCTGCCTCGGACAGTAGCTTCGCCAGGTAGAGCATCGTCAGCGGGGTCTTGGAGGCGGGTTTGACGATCATCGTGCAGCCCGCGGCGAGCGCCGGCCCGAGTTTCCGGGTCCCCATCGCGAGCGGGAAGTTCCACGGGGTGACCGCGAGGCTCGGTCCCACGGGCTGCCGGGTGACCACGAGCCGGGCATTGCCGGACGGGCTGTACCGGTAGTCCCCGGTGATCCGCACCGCCTCCTCTGCGAACCAGCGGAAGAACTCGGCACCGTACACGACCTCACCGCGTGAATCGGGCAGGGCACGTCCGAGTTCAGCGGACTGGAGGTACGCGAGTTCGTCGATGTGGTCCAGCACGAGTCTGTTGGCACGGTAGAGGATCTCGGACCGTTCGCGGGCGGGAGCCGCCGCCCAGTCATCCTGGGCGGCAACCGCCAGGTCCAGTGCCCGGCGGGCGTCGTCGCCGGTAGCGGATGACACCGTCGCCAGGACGGAGCCGTCGGAGGGATCGGTGACGTCGAAGGTTCCCCCGTCCGACGCATCGACGAATTCCCCTCCGATAAACAATTTCTTCGGGGCGTGTTCGATGAGTGTGGCCAAATTGATTGCGGAGTCAGTCATGCCCCCACTATGCCCGTTTTCCCGCCAGCGTGCGACACCTGTTAGCCGACTCGGGGTATACCCCTCCGGCTCCCGATACCCCCACGCGCCGGTAGATTATCGCCACCGCCCATCCGACAGAGATCCGACCAATCACTGGGCCCGGCCGACCAACGCGATAACGACTAACGTGGGAGTGTAAAGACGACACCGGGACCGGTGCGGTACGGCGCCCCGTCACCCTGACTGGGCATCCTCCCCTGCACCCCGGACCAGCGACCGACATCCCGATATAAGGAGACGTCCATGCCCAACGACATCACCAGCACTCCGCAGTGGAAGGCACTCGCCGAGCATTACCGGCATTTCGCCGGCACCAACCTCCGAAGCCTGTTCAGTGAATCCCCCGACCGGGCGGACAGGTACACGATCGACGCTGCCGGACTGCGGGTCGATCTGTCGAAGAACCTCGTCTCCGACGAGACGGTCGACCTCCTGGTGGATCTCGCCGAGGCGGCCGACCTCAAGGGACGCACGGAGGCGATGTTCACCGGCGAGCACATCAACATCACCGAGGACCGCGCTGTCCTCCATACCGCGCTCCGGATGCCCGTCGAGGACGAGCTCACCGTCGACGGACAGGACGTCGCCGCCGATGTCCACGAGGTACTCGGACGGATGCGGGACTTCTGCCACGCGCTGCGCTCGGGAGAATGGCTCGGCCACACCGGACACACCATCAAGACCGTGGTCAACATCGGTATCGGCGGCTCCGATCTGGGGCCCGCAATGGCGGTGAAGGCGCTACGTTCCTACGCCACCGCCGGAATCGACGCGAAATTCGTGTCCAACGTGGATCCGGCGGACATGATTGCCGCCCTCGATGGCCTCGATCCGGGTTCGACCCTCTTCATCGTGGCTTCCAAGACATTCACCACCCAGGAGACGCTGGCGAACGCCCACGCCGCGAAGCGCTGGCTGCTGGAGGCATTCGACGGCGATGAGTCCGCCGTGGCCAAGCACTTCGTCGCCGTGTCCACCAATGCGGAGAAGGTCGCCGAGTTCGGCATCGACACAGCCAACATGTTCGGGTTCTGGGACTGGGTCGGCGGCCGGTACTCCGTCGATTCCGCCATCGGGCTGTCCCTCATGGCGGTCATCGGGCCGCAGGACTTCATGCGCTTCCTCGAGGGATTCCACGACATGGACGTCCACTTCCGCACCGCCCCCATCCGCGAGAACATCCCCGCGCTCATGGGCCTGTTCGGTATCTGGTACGGCGATTTCCACCGCGCCGGCACCCACGCGGTGCTCCCCTACTCGGAGGACATGTCGCGTTTCCCCGCATACCTCCAGCAGCTGACGATGGAGTCCAACGGCAAGTCCGTGCGCATCGACGGCTCCGCGGTGAACTGCGCCACCGGCGAGATCTACTGGGGTGAACCCGGCACCAATGGGCAGCACGCCTTCTACCAGCTGATGCACCAGGGCACCCGCATGGTCCCGGCCGACTTCATCGGCTTCGCCCGCCCGAAGCAGGACCTGCCCACCGCCGACGGCACCGGCAGCATGCACGACCTGCTGATGAGCAACTTCTTCGCCCAGTCCAAGGTCCTGGCCTTCGGCAAGAACAAGGCCGAGATCGCCGACGAGGGTGTACCGGAGAATCTCGTCACCCACAAGGTGATGCCCGGCAACCGCCCCTCCACCACGATCCTCGCCGAGGAGCTGACCCCCTACATCCTCGGCTCCCTCATCGCCCTCTACGAACACATCACCTTCACCCAGGGCGTGATCTGGGACATCAACAGCTTCGACCAGTGGGGCGTCGAGCTCGGTAAGAAGCAGGCCGGTGACCTGCTCCCCGCCGTCACCGGTGCCGAGGAGCCCGAATCCGGCGACTCCTCTACCGACTCCCTGATCAACTGGTACCGCTCGAGGAAGTAGCTCCCCTGCCACGATCATCAACCGACGCCGTCCCCGTCCGCGCATCAATCAGCGGGCGGGACGGCGTTTGGTTGTTCCACCCGCTGCCCATCCGCCGAGGCTGATACGGCGGAGCGAGGACCCGGGAGAAGGCGGGGCCGGGGTTCATTCGGTGGGGTTCCGGACCCGACAGTGGCGGGGTCCGTGGCCCGCTACCGTGGTCGAGGCCGTCGGTATAGTTGAGAAATTGCGCGGATCCACGCACCTTCGGCCCACGTCTGCCACCAGATGGAAGGTAACCCCGTGACCAAAGAACACGTCGATGTTCCCCACGCCAGCCCCGACTTCCGCACCGATCTCGCCCGGAAACTCGCCGATCTGGCCCCCGAGATCATCAGTGACGGACAACTCGATGTCGCCAAGCTTTCCAAGCTCCTCGGGGACGACGCAGCGGTCGGCCCCGAGCGTTTCGGTCTCCACTGGCCCGGCAAGCGCGATGCACAGCGTGTGGCACAGATGCCGACGACGGCGACCCTGAAACCGGATCACGACCGATCAAAGGACTGGGATACCACGAGCAACGTCTTCATCGAAGGCGACAATCTCGAGGTCCTCAAGGTTCTGCAGAAGCACTATTACGGCACGATCACAATGATCTACATCGATCCGCCGTACAACACCGGCAGAGACTTCGTGTACAAGGATGACTTCCGCGACGGCATGAGTGCCTACCTCAACTGGACCGAACAGACCGACAAGAGCGGCAAGCTCTCCTCCAACGCCGAGACCGCCGGACGCTACCACTCGAACTGGCTCAACATGATGTACCCGCGCCTGAAGTTGGCGCGGAATCTCCTGTCCGACAACGGCATTTTCATGGTCTCCATCGACGACAACGAGCAAGCAAAGCTACGGGATCTCTGTGACGAGATATTCGGTGAGCAGAACTTCATCACCTCGTTGGTTCATCAGCGGGCGAAGGGCGGCGGACAGGCGAAGTACGTCGTCAAGGGTCACGATCTCATCCATGTCTACGCCCGTTCCATCGCGCACGCCCCGCCACTCATGCGGAAGAAGGTCATCCAGGGCAAGGTCGTCCATCGGGACGGCGTCGCCTACCTCCGCAATGACGACGTGATTCGTAGGGTCTTCGGAAAATATGAGAAGGGCACCGAACGGCGATGCTTCTACGAAGAGATCGAGGAGCTGAAGGGCCCGGACAAGAAGATCAAGATCGACGCCGAGCTCGCGTCAGGTGCCCTCGAGCTGGAAGTCGACGAGAAGACGGGGAACCACATCGTCGTGCGGTATGAGCCCGTGAGCGAGGCGAAGTCGAAGATGTACTCCATCGTCACAGCCCTTTCCGAACTCGGGAAGAATGATCTCGCTGAGCTGGGCATGGAAGAGTACTTCTCCTATCCGAAGCCCACGGAACTACTGAAACTGCTCGTGTCCGCGGCCATGCCCGCCGACGGTACGGTGCTCGATTTCTTCGCCGGATCGGGGACAACGGCCCACGCTGTGCTGAAGTTGAACGCCGGAGACGGTGGCCGGCGCCGGTGCATCTCGGTTCAGCTTCCGGAACCAACCCCTGAGGGTTCCGCCGCGCGCGACGCCGGATTCAGCACCATCGCCGATATCTCCCGCGAACGCATCCGCCGTGCAGGCGACCGGATCGAATCCGGGGAGACCCACCGGGGCCACCGGAACGAGCAGCTCGACACCGGATTCCGGGCCTACACGCTGGCAGACACGAACTTCGCCACCTGGCGGGTGACCGCGGATGTCTCCGCAAACGACCTGGGTGACCTGTTTGAATCGGCACGGAACTCCGCGAAGAATGACGCGACACCGGAGGACCTGTTCATCGAGATCCTGCTGAAACTGGGCCTGTCACTGACCGAGAACTACGCGAGAACCACCCTCGCCGGGCTCGAGGTATTCAGCGTCGATCGCGGGCTCGTGATCGGGTACCTCAACAAACACGTCAAGCCCACCCTCGGACAACTCCGCGAGGTGGTTGACGCCACAGAGGCCCGGCTGATCATCCTGGAGGATTCCTTCCACGGCGACGATGAGCTGAAGACGAACCTCGTGCAATTGTGCAGGACCCGTGGCATTGATCTGTCGATCGCATAGAGGAGTTCAGCGGTGAAGTTCGTTTTCGATGACAGACAGCCCCACCAACTCGAAGCAATCGACGCCGTCGTCGACCTATTCCGGGGCCAACCCACCGATGCCGATGCGTTGAGCACCGTTCTGGTGCGTGACGGCGACGACACTCCCACCTCCCCCCGGCGATCCGGCGGACAGGGGGAACCCGGTATCGATCTGGCCGACGAGATCGGCGCGGTGGGTAACAGCCTGTTCCTGGACACCTCGACGCTCCTGGAGAACCTCCAGCAGGTCCAGGACCGCAACGGCCTGGAGGTCGCAGAGTCGCTGGTCGACGGTCTGCAGTTCGATGTCGAGATGGAAACTGGTACCGGCAAAACCTATGTCTACCTGCGCACGATCTTCGAGCTTGCGAAGCGCTACGCTTTCCGCAAGTTCATCATCCTGGTGCCTTCAGTGGCGATCCGGGAGGGAATCAACACCTCGATCGAGCTAATGCGGGAGCACGTCCGCGTCCTTTACCCGGAGCAACCGTTCGATGCGTTCGTCTACTCGGGGAAGAAACCCGAGGAGGTTCGTTCATTCGCCACCTCCACCGGTGTCCAGGTCATGGTGATGACCATAGCGTCGCTACGCGGAGACAAGAACAACCGGATCATCCACCAGCGGCACGACCGACTCAATGGTCTGAAGCCGATCGAATTTCTGCGGGCCGTCCGGCCGGTCGTCATCATGGATGAGCCGCAAAATATGGAATCCCTCCTGTCCCAGTCAGCGGTTGGGGAACTCAACCCGTTGTGCACGCTGCGCTATTCGGCCACCCACCGCACCACGCGCAACACGGTCTACCGGCTCGACCCGGTCGACGCCCACGAGCTCGGGCTGGTCAAACAGATCGTGGTCGCCGAGGCCATCCAGGACGGCGAGACCACGGCTCCATCCATCAAGCTGCTCAAAGTCAGGAACAAGCCGAGTTTCCAAGCCCAGCTCGAGCTGGTTGTTTCGGGCCGGGGCGGATCACTAACGCGGGCCCGGAGATGGGTCACATTGGGAGTTGATCTCGAGGATGTCACTAGGAACCCAGCGTACGGGGGTAGCTGGCGAATCGACGAGATCAGCCTGGAACCGGAGTACATAACGCTCACGAACCACCCCGGAAAACTCCTCGTCGGCGAGTCGATTGGTGGGGCATCGGGGGGCATCTACCGGGAGATGATTCGCGAAACCATCCGCGAACACCTACGCAAGGCCACCCAGGCCCGGCCAGAAGGGATCAAGGTGATCTCCCTTTTCTTCATCGACAAGGTCGCTAACTACCTCGGATCGGGGAACAACAACCTCGACGCCGACGGCGATTTCGCGAGGTGGTTCGACCAGATCCTCAACGAGGAACGGAACAAGAATCCGGACTGGGCGGCGACTGTACCTGGTCAGGCACGGGACCTGAGGTCCGGATATTTTGCACAGATGCCGAAAGGCAAGGGCACGACGAAGACTGTCACCTTCGTCGATTCATCGGGAACGACGAAAAAAGATGATGACGCGTACGAGCTCATCATGAGGGACAAGTCCCGGTTGCTCTCCGAGGATGAGCCGGTCCAGTTCATCTTCTCCCACTCGGCGCTGCGCGAGGGGTGGGACAACCCTAACGTCTTCCAGATCTGTACCCTGCGCGAGATGGGTGGGGAAACCGAACGCCGTCAGACCATCGGCCGTGGCCTCCGGTTGCCCGTCAACCAGGCAGGTGAGCGACGAGCCGACCAGAGCTTAGCCCAGCTGACCGTCATCGCCAACGAGTCCTATCGCGAATTCGCCGCGGGGCTGCAGGCCGAATACAAGAACGCCAATGTCGCGATCGGGCATGTCCGTGAGGGGGAGTTTGCCCGCATCATCGTCAGCGACGACACCGGAGAACACCGCCTCGGGTTCGCGCGTTCAAAGGAGATCCACGAGCACCTGCAGCAGACCTCCTTCATCGATGCCGACGGCACGGTCCAACCTTCTTTCCGCCCCGATGTACCCGGTTTCACCCTCCAGCTGCCCCATCCCTACAAGGTGATCGAGGGTGAGGTCATCGACCGGATCACCACCTGCGTCAGCGGTATCACCAGGCCGAGAACGAAGCGGGTCAGCCGCAGGCTCAACAAACAGATCTACTCGACCAGTGAGTTCGAGAGATTCTGGGAAACCATCACGGCGCGCACCACGTACCGGGTGAGCATCGAACGCCGGAAGTTGATCGACGCGACTGTATCCGCGATCAGGGATGCCCCGGCGATCTCCCCACTCCAGATCCGCGTCACCCGCGCGGGAATGGAGATCACCCGTGGTGGCCCGAAAACAGTTGAGCAGGCAACGCAGTCGAGCGTCCTGCCCCGGGAGTACCCACTGCCCGATATCGTCGGACAGCTTCAAGAGACCATCTCCCTAACCAGACAGACGATCATCGACATTCTGATCGAGTCCGGCAGGCTCCCCGACTTCCTCGCCAACCCGAACGACTTCACCGTCATGGTCAGAAACGCGATTGATATGCACCTCTCGTCGATCCTGGTTGACGGTATCCAGTACGAGAAGATCCACGGTTCCATCTACGAGCTGCGTGATCTCCAGGCGGACGGAATGGCGGAGAAGGACCACTTCATCGACCAGCTCTATCAGGTGAAGAACACCAAGAAGACGGACTTCGACTATGTCATCTACGACTCCGAGGTCGAGCGACAGTTCGCCGAGCTGCTCGACAGCCGTGAGGACATCAGGCTGTTCATGAAGCTACCGGAGAGGTTCAGGATCGATACGCCCGTCGGCCCATATCATCCGGACTGGGCGATCGTGAAAGTGGAGAACGGCGCGGAACGAATCTACATGATCCATGACACCAAGGGCACCCTCGATCCGGCGAAGCGCCGTCCCTCGGAGAATGCGAAGATCGCCGCGGCCCGTAGGCACTTCGCGGCGATCGGTGTGAACTACGAGGTGGGGGCTCCGGGAGGATGGGCCCTGTGAGTGTGGACCTGGGCCCGGCGGCCCGGGAGAACACTCCTCGAAGCCCGGGTGGAGACGAACCACAAACCACGACCAAGCGTCGCCGCGATGCAGTCCCTCTGAAGATCAGGTGACACCGACCGGCATGATTCGACGGTGGGGCGGGGCCGGATCCTGATCATCACGCCGTACTCGCCGTGACTCCAGCGGAAACAGAAACTCGATGAGAAGAACGACACCTGGATATCTCCACCAGGACAGGTAACCCCGGTCCCACAGACGTTCAGATCGTAGTGATCTGCGCTTGTGGGTGCCGGGGCCCTGCTCACATCAGGTGTTCAGCGGGTCAGGCCCGCGGGAACACGCCGTCCTCCCCCAGCCGGACATCGGGGTCGAGGATCAAGTTGATCTCCGCCTCGTGTCCGCCCTTTTCGGGGAGTCGGCGCCCGACGGGCACCTCGTAGAGCGGTGCGCGGCCGATCATGCCGGCCTCCAGCCTGCGGACACCGGCCTGCAGTCGGGTGCTGGCCCGCCGGCGCCATTCGTCGACGTCGTATCCGGCGTTCGCCAGGGCCTTCTCGAAGCAGGTTGGGTGTGCGAGCACCACGACGGCGGAGACGTGTCCGAAGCCGAGCGAGGTGAGCACCCCGGCCTTCACTCCCCCGACCCCGAGGTCGAGCGGTTCCCGCAGCCACACGAGGTTCGTGGCCTTCGGCGCGATCGCGGGATCGACGCAGTCGAGGGCCGCGTTGGCGGGCAGCTCACCGGTCGCGAGAATGTGGGTCAGGCCGCCGATCTGGAAGAGCGCGGCACCGCCCTTGGCGTGGCCGGTGAGCGTCTTCTGGGAGACCACGAACATGGGGTTGTCCGTGCCCCGGCCGAGAGCCGCCCACAACTGGGAGTGCAGCTCGGACTCATTGGGGTCGTTGGCGTTGGTCGAGGTGTCGTGCTTGGACACCACGCGCACGTCGTCCGGGGTGAGGCCCAGACCCTTCAGGTTGCGGGCCAGGGCGGAACGTTCCCCACCACGGGCGGCACCCAGGGCACCAAGTCCGGGGGCCGGGATCGAGGTGTGCGCACCGTCGGCGTAGCTCTGGGCGTGGGCGACGACGGCGAGCACGGGCAGGCCGAGCTTCGCCGCGACATCACCGCGGGCGATGATGACGGTGCCGCCGCCCTCGGCCTCGACGAAGCCGCCGCGGCGACGGTCGTTGGCGCGGGAGTAGAAGCGCTCGTCGATGCCCTTGTCCGCCATCGCCTGCGAGCGGGCGGTGGCGTTCATGTCGCCGAAGCCGGTGAGCGATTCGACGCTGATGTCGTCGATACCGCCGGTCACCACGACCTCCGCCTTGCCGACGCGAATCTTGTCCACGCCCTCCTCCAGGGAAACGGCGGCGGTGGCGCAGGCGGCGACGGGGTGGATCATGGCGCCGTAGCCGCCGACCCAGGACTGCATGACGTGGGCTGCGACGACGTTGGGCAGGGCCTCCTGCAGGATATCGCTGGGGCGGTCCTCACCGAGGAAACGGGAGACGAACACCTTGTGCAGGGATTCCATGCCGCCGATGCCGGTGCCCTGGGTGCAGGCGACGTCACCGGGGTGCACGGCGGTGAGCAGTTCGGCCGGGGTGAACCCGCTGGTGAGGAACGCGTCAACGGCGGTGACGAGGTTCCAGCAGGCGATCCGGTCGAGGCCGTCGATCATGGAGGCGGGGATACCCCAGTGGGCGGGGTCGAAGCCGGTGGGCATCTGGCCGCCGACGGTGCGGGTGAGGCACGCCCGGCGCGGGATCGAGGCGCGGGCGCCCTTTGCCTTGTGCACCGTCCACTCGCCGTCGGCGTTGACGGAGATGCGGGTGGTGGCCGGGTCGGCGTCGAGGTAGTCGCGGGCCTCGGATTCGCTCGCGACGGTGAATTCGATGTCGCGGTCGAGGTAGACGGTCGCGAGGTCGACGGAACCCTGATCGACGAGGGTGAAGTCATCGACGAAGGTACGGATACCGGAGCGGGCGACGACCTCATCACGGAAACGGTCGTAGATGTCCTCCTCGGCGACCGCGGCCCCGGAGTCGTCGTACCAGCCGGGGGTGGGGTCCTCGGCCCAGGTGATGAGTCCCATCATCCACGCGAGTTCCATGACACCGGCGGCGGTCAGATCGACGCTGCCGTCACGGTGGATCCCGTACTCGGCTTCGGTGCGGGTACGGCCCGAACCCCAGGAGGAGACTTCCCCGACGCCGACGATGACGATGAGGTCCTCGAGGTCGGTGGTCACCTCGCCGATGTCGACCGGCTGCGGCTGGGCGCGGCGGGCCGGGGTGGGCAGGGCCCGGATCGTGGCGACCGTGTCCGCCCCGTCATCGGCGCCGGCTGCTGCGGCGGCGAGAGCATCGCGGTCGATGCTGCGGGCGAGTTCGGGCAGGGATACCTCGGCGTCGGCGAGACCGCCGGTGAGATCGATGTCGAGCGGTGCGCGGGTGGCGCGCTCGCGGGCGTCGGAGGTCGCAAGTGCGAGAAGGTCGCCGGTGATCTCGTCGGGCGTGTAGACGTGGATACCGGCATTCTCCGCGGCGGGCACGAGGAGGTCATTGCCGCCCATGAGGTTGGTTCCGGAGACCCAACCGATGCGTGCCTGCGCGAGACTGATGTACTCGGGCCAGCCGGTTTCGGACTGCCACTTGGCGAGGATCGCGTCGAAGGCGGCCTTGACCTCACCGTATGCTCCGTCACCGCCGAAGGTTCCCCGGTTCGGGGAACCGGGCAGCACGACGTGGGCGCGGGTGCCGACGGAGCCGGTCGCCGCGAGTCGGGCGAGCCCGGCGATGGTGCGTTCGACGGACCAGAGCAGCAGTCGGGCCTGATTCTCGGCGGCGCCTCCGGCATCGGCGAGCGATCCGGAGACCCTGGGGGCGGCGAACGGGAATGCGAGCGTCGGGATGAGCGCGGGTTTGGTCACGGTGACCTTCTCGCCGACGGTGACCTTCTCCTCGGTGCCGATCCAGTCGATCAGGGAATCGACGTCACGGAAGGAGGACATGTTGGCGGGAACCAGCCAGAGCCGGGCACCGGCGGTGGCGTGCTCGGCGTAGAGGCTACGCGCGTATTCCTTACGATCCTGGGAGGCGCGGGATGCGGTCATGATGACCGTTGCGCCGCGCTCCAGGAGACCGGCGACGATGGAACCGGCGATGGAGCCGGGAGCGGCACCGGTGACCAGTGCAACCTCCCCGTCGAATTCCGGCGTGGAATCCCCGGTGGCTGCCTCGGCGATGCGGGTGAGCAGGTCACGTCGTGACGCATCATCGGTGTGCTCCGCCCACCAGCGGGCCTGACCGGCGACGGTCTTCCCGGTTCCTGTGAAGCGGGCGAGGATTCCCGCGCTGTCGGCGGTGTCGACGGCTGCGGCACCCACCGCGATGCGGGCGAGTTCCTCGCGGGCGACGGCCCAGCGGTCGTCGAAGAGCACCGCGCGGGTCGCGTCGAAGGCGGGGGTGACGAGTTTCAGCCACTGCGGGCCGAGTTCCGCTTCCACGGCTTCGAGCAGGGAGCCGTCCGCCGTCTCGGCGTCAGGCGCCTCCGGCTGCGGGGTGAGTCCGAGCTTGTCGAGGATCGCACGGGCGGTCTCCGCGAGAACACCTTCGGGTCCGGTGACGGTGTCGGCATAAGCGTCGAGGGCTGCGGAGTCGATCACTCCGCCGCCGCCGGATGCGGAGCCGCCTCCGAGGGAGACCTCCACGCCGTTGGCTGCGGCGACTGCGCGGACGGCAGCGTCGATGAGCGTGTCGAAGTCGGCTGCAGAGGTCGGCTGGGAGCCGGGCAGGGTTCCCAGTTCACCGCCCCGCACCGATTCCTCGGTACGGGTTCCCAGAACGAGTTCGACCTCGACGGGGGCAACCCAGGTGGCGGGGAGGCTCCAGGTTCCGGTAACCCGGTCGCCGATGCGGGATGCCTTGGAACCGGCCTGCGCCGCGAGGGTGCGCAGTCGGGCACCGGTCAGTTCGGAGAGCACCGGGCCGAAGGGCGTGTAACCGGGGGCCGCGGTGGTGACGCGGGATTTCAGCGTCGTAACATCGGCTTCAGCGGCACCGTCGATGGTGGGGACGCCGAGTTCGGCGGCCATGTCCATCAGGAGCTGGTTCCGGCGGGAGGACACCCCGTTGGTAAGGGTTTCGGTGGTGTCGGTTCCGGTGATCTGCTCGGGGCGGAGCTTGTTCTGCGCGGCGAACAGCGTGATGATGGCGTCGGCGGCGGTGAAGGTCAGCTCCGGTGCGGGACCCGCCGCCGGTTGGCCTCCCGCCGGTGCGGGGCTCGCCGCAACGGCCGCGACTTCAGCGGTGGCCGGTACAGTGTCCGGGGTAGCGGCTTCGGTACCCGGGGCCACGCCCGCGGGTTCATCCGTACCGGCGTCAACCTCGTCATCATCGGCGGTGTCCGTGGCGGGTGCGTCCTGCTGATCAGTCAGGTAGACCGTCGGCTCGTCACGCTCCAGGTTGTACACCGAGGTGTTCGCGGTGGCGAACTGCGGCAGTTCAAGGGTGCGGGCCAGGAGATTCGCCAGTGTCGGGGAGGACGCCAGTCCCACTTCGACGACACGCTCAACGCCGTTCTTTCCGAGGAGCAGGGCCTGGGTCTCGATCCATCGGACCGGGGAGGCGAACTGCCAGGACAGCAGCTCGATGAGCAGCAGTCGGGCGAGCGCCTTCGGATCGGTATCGGCGAGGCCCTCGAATGCGCCGTCCTGTCCGAGCAGTTCCCGGAGCGGTTCTGCGGGAACGACCTCCAGGATGGACTCCGCGAAGTCGCGGGTCAGTTCGAAGGGACGCGCCACGAGGTTCGGGATGTAGCGGCCCACGAGCGCGTCAATGTCGAGGTCCGTGGGGAGCAGGGCGTCGAGTTTCTCCGCGAATGCGGCGACACCGGGGCGGAGTACCGAGGAATGGAAGGGTACGTCGATACCGGGGATCGGGATGAACGCCCGGCGTCCACCCGCGGCCTCGGCGCGGGCGGAGGAGTCCGCCTCCAGTGCCTTCAGTCCCGCGAGGGTTCCGGCCACGGCGTACTGCTGGCCGGCGACGTTGAAGTTCACGATCTCCAGGAACTCACCTGAGGCGTCCGCGATGGAACGCACGTAGTCGACGACCGCGTCATCATCCACGCCAAACTGGTTCGGGCGCAGCGCTCCGAGACCGTAGTTGGAGCGACCGCGTTCGTCCCGGGGGACGAGGGAGTGCATGGCGGAACCGCGGGAGAAGACGATGTCGATGACACCCTCGAGCTCGAAGATCCCGGCGGTAGATGCCAACGAGGTGTACTCGCCAAGGGAGTGCCCGGCGTACATGGAACCGGGCACGAGCAGGCCCTCGTGACGCAGCCGCTCGGTCTGTCCGTACGCCACGACGGCGAGAGCAACCTGGGTGAACTGTGTGAGATAGAGCACACCCTTGGGGTGTCGGTAGACGGTCTCCCCCACCTTCAGCTCGACGGGATTGTCGTCGACGACCTGGATGATGGAGAACCCGAGTGCGGTGCGGGTGTGTTCGTCGGCCCGCTGCCACACGGCGCGGGAGGCTGCGGATGCAGCACGGTCAGCGCTGGCCATCCCCTGGGCCTGGATGCCCTGACCGGGGTAGACGTAGGCGGTGGTGGGGGCGTCGAGGAGTGCCTGCCCCCGGGAAACCACCACGCCGTCGATACGGCAGGTCACCTCGATGGCCGGGTTCGGGCCGCTCCGGCCCACGCGTTCGACGGTGATCTCGACAACGTCATCGAGCTGCACCATGCCGTACATGGAGTAGGTCCAGCCGAGCAGTCGGGCGGGGCGGGACCCGGGCTCGGTGGCGGTCGCGAGATGCTGGGCGGTGGCCGAGAGCCACATCCCGTGCACGAGCGGTGCGTCAAGGCCGACGAGGCGGGCCGCGTTGGTGGAGGTGTGGATCGGGTTGTAGTCACCCGACACCACGGCGAAGGGCGTCATGTCGCCCGGCGCGGTCACCGTCGCGCGGCGGATGAAGCTGCGCGGGGTGTCATCGATCGTCGCCTCGACCCCACCGAAGTCCGGGGCCGCCGGTGCGGGGTCGGTGGTGGTGACGCGGCCGCGGATGGCGAAGCGTTCCACCATCGTCGCAATGACAGTCTCGCCGTGGCGGAGCACGAGATCGACGGTGACGATGCGGCCCGAGGCGGACTCGTCGAAGGGGCGGGTGCGGGCCTCGACGTCGATGTGCCGGTCGGTGCCGTCGCGCAGTTCGTCGAGCGGGACCCGGAGATCCACGCAGTGGTCGAGGTGCACGGCGTTGAGCAGACCCTCGATGACGGGGTAGCCGTCGGAGAGCTTGCCGGAGCCGAGGGCGGTGTAGATCGCGGGCCAGCAGGGACCGACGAGGGCGTCAGCGGTGCCGGGCGCCGTGCGGACACCGGTGAGTGCTGCACCGGTGACTGCGGTATGCGCGGTGAACAGGTGCGCGGGCAGTGTGAAGGAGTCCCGGACGACACCGAATGCCGACCCCTCCTCCTCATGAACTCGGGGAAGGTCGGTGATGTCGTCACCGGCCGCGGAGGTTGAACCGACACCGGCGACACCGGCGAGCAGAGCGTAGACGCTGTCGGGGAGGTGCTCCCGGGAGACCACGGGGACCGCACCGGTGGCGCATGAGTCACCGAGCAGCACGGGGATGTCGACGTGCTCGATGACGAAGGGGTGCTCGCCCTCGAGCCCGTCCCAGTAGGAGTCGCAGAGGATGCGGATCGTCCAGGGGTCACCGTCGGTGTCGGGTTCGAGGAGTTCGAACGCCTCCGGGTCGAGAACGTGAGCGGGGTTGTCGATGAGGTGACCGTGCCACACGATGTGCGGGGCCGCCAGCAGGAAATCCCGTTCGGTGACAGCGGAGGCCAGTCGGGAGAACACCTCGTGGACGGGGGCGTCGTGTTCCCGGAGGTCTTCGACGCAGGCGGCCTCGAAGCGTCCGAGGAGTTCGGCGACGGGTTCATCGACGCGGTCGATGCCCGCGACGGAGACCGGACCGGGGATGCAGCGGACTTTGTCGGCGTCGTAACGCTCGTCGTGGGCCTGCCACAGGGTGTCCAGCCCCCACCAGCGGGCGATGTCGGCGTCGATGGCGGGTACCCAGGGCATGGGCTTGTGGTGCTTGCGGTTCAGTCCGATGAACCAGGCGGCGTCCCGGGCACCGACGATGGTGTCGGTTGCCTCCGGATAGCGGGCAAGCAGTTTCTCGACGGCGGCGGGACCGTCGGAGATGGAGTCGATGTCGGGGAACAGGGTCGCGATCTCGCCATGGTCGGCGGGCGCGAGGCGCGCCTCGATGCGGTGCACGAGGTCGAGGAAGCGGTCGGACCAGGTTGGATCGGTCCAGGGCCAGGCGAGTTCGACGAAACGCTGCAGCCACTGCGCGTAGGTCATCTCGGAGACCTCACCGAAGTAGGGCTTCGCGGTGGCGTCGAGAGCGGCGATGATTTCATCGCGGCGGGCGGCGACGGCCTCGTTGGAGGAGGTGTCCAGGGAGCTGAGCAGGCGGGAACAACGGGCTGAGGAGTTGTCCACCTCGTACATGTCGGCGTGCAGGTGGGAGAGCCCCGAGGTGACCCCGCCGCGGGAGTTCCCGCGTCCGACCCAACCGCCGGCGTCATCCGGGTCGACGCCGGGCGTGTCGACGAGGAGCTGCTTGACCTGCGGTGAGGTGGTGGCCTCCTTCGTGGTCATCGCTGCGGTGCCGACGAGGACCCCGTCGACGGGCATGGCGGGCATGCCGTGGCGGGTCGCCCAGGATCCGGTGATCCACTGTGCGGCCTTGTCTGGGGTGCCGATGCCGCCGCCGACGAGGACCACGACGTTGTCGTGGGCCCGGATCTCCGCGTACGTAGTCAGCAACAGATCATCGAGGTTGACCCAGGAGTGGTGTCCACCGGCGTGCCCGTCCTCGATCTGCATGATGACCGGGGTGTCCGGGTTGACCTCCGCGATGGCGAGGCACGCTCGGATCTGCTCCACGGTTCCGGGCTTGAAGCAGACGTAGGGGAACCCGTCGGCGTTGAGTCCGGTGATGAGCTCGGTGGCTTCCTCAACCTCGGGGATACCCGCGGAGATGGTCACGCCATTCAGCGAGACGCCCGTGGCGCGTGCCCGGGAGACAATGCGCTGTGCCCCGAACTGGAGGTTCCACATGTAGCGGTCGAAGAACATCGAGTTGAACTGGGCGCAGCGGCCCTGTTCGAGCTGCGCAACGAGTCCGTCCCGGTTCTTGGCGAAGACCTCCTCCGAGTACTGTCCGCCACCGGCCATCTCCGCCCAGAATCCGGCATTCGCCGCGGCGGCGACGATGCCCGGATCGACGGTGGTCGGGGTCATACCTGCGAGGATCACCGGAGAGTTGCCGGTGAGGGCGGTGAACTTCGTCTCCACGCTGAAGGAACCGTCGGAGAGGTGCAGGAGCTTCGGGGCGAACCGCGAAAAGTCACTGGCCTGCGGTAGTTCAGTGCCGGGGGTCGCCAGCTGGTCCCGAGCCGCCACGGTTGAGGCATCGACGATTGCGATTCCCCGGCCTTGCAGGAGGGGACGGGTCATCCGGTCCAGAGCCCCACCCGGGTCGATGACCAGCAGGTGCGAGCAGTTGTCGAGGCAGTCGCCGAGTTCCGTGTCCCAGTCGTGGTGGTCAACCAGGATCGAACGGGCGAGATCGGCTGCGGGGACATCCCCCAGGTCGCACCGTGCGGACAGAGCCGCGGCGCGGTCCACAGCCGGGGTCATCGCGGAGTGGTGGAAAGGTGCGGCGACCTCGAGGACGTTGAATACGGGTTCGATCAGTGAACCGCCACGCTTCTTGTCGATGATCCCCGCATTGTGGGTCTCCGCGGCAGCAACGAGGGCACCCCGGACACGCACCAATCCCTCGAATGTCCCGGCGAGAACGAAATGCCTCGGGCTGTTGCACAGCGCGACCTCGACGCCAGATCCGGGGAGTTCCGCAATCGCGGCGTCGATTCCCTCACGGCAGAATCCGCGGACACTCAGCATGCAGGACTCATCCGAGCTGATGCCGAGGTCACGTGCGCGGGCGGAGGTCACCGCACCAAGAATGAGCGCGAAGGCGACGACGTCAACCAGCCGGGAGCGGTCCCCGTCGGCGATGGCGCCAGCTGCGGCGACACCGAGACTTCCTTGGGAATGGCCGGCGAACCGCCAGGAACTCAGGGTGACTCCTGCGTCAGCGAGCTGATGAAGAGCGCCGATCTGCGCGAGCGTGATACCCGCGATGGAGACCGCGGGCTCCCGGTCGATGGGCAGCCGGTGCGGAGCCGCCCCGCCGATCAGGGAGTGCAGACGTTCGCGGGCACCGGGAACGATGATCGAGATGTCACGGGCAACCGGGGCGCAGCGGTGCCAGGCCGCATCGAGCAGCTCATCAAGGAGTCGACCGGTCGATGTGTCCGTCACGCTGTCGGCCAGCGCCTCGACCCACTGTGACGCCTGTCCGGCGAACAGGATCCCCGGGTGTGGGATCTGATGCAGTGGGGTCTCACCGGCGGTGAAGCTCGTGATGTCGTTGGTGTCGGCGTGGGTGGTGGTCACTGATGGGACTCCTCGGGAAGACGTTGACGGTGGCACGCACGCGTCGGCCACCCGGCCCGGAACCCCAGGGCTGTGGGAGCTGGTTTTCCGTCGCGTCCGTCCGCCGTCGTACTCGGATTGACGGTGCTGACTGCTGATCGACGGCTCCATCCTGTTCCCCACGTCCAGCGGCCAGCGAGGGCACCAGGGCATGCGAACAGATGACGGACCCGTCTCTCCGGAGCGTAAGACAGTTAGGTTAGCCTGTCGAATACATTTCTGTATCAAAGCGATACGATCCTGTATCGCAGCCGCTCACAGCCGCGGCAACCGCCGATGTGTTCTTTCCCGCAACCGCCACGGGATGACGAGATACTGTTTCACACGGTCGTCCAACTGGTTGCCCCCGCACCGGTTGAGCACATGCGGGACATGACACTCACGGCCCCTTGCCGTACCGGAGTTACTCCGACACATCCTCATTCGCGGGCCTCGACGAGGCCATCAGCAGAGTGAGGACGAGATCCAGGATGTCGTCGAGCTCGAGCATCGTCCCCCGGCGGTGATGCTCCGCTTCAACGTCCGCCAGCCGATCTCGCCACACCGACACTCCCGTGTAGCGCATCGTGATACCGATGACCGCCTGCGCGATCGCTTCAGTGCGTTTGACTGGGACCCGGTCAACCTCCGCGAGCATAAGCTCGAGAGCCCTCCCGACGCCGACAACAAAGTCGCGGTTGATCTCCATGAACTGCATCGCCCACTCCGGTTCCCGGGCAGCGCGCGCGAGGAGTTCGTTGTGCAGGACGAGGAAATCCCGGTCCAACCCCAACCGCTCCCGGGTCCGAAGCAGAGCATCGGCCAGTTTCTCGGCCGCGACCTCAGCCGAACATGTCCTGCGTCGGACACCGGGGTGGAAACCCGCGACCCACTCCCGGGTCACGGCGTCGAGAAGCTCGATCACCCGCGAATACTCGTCCCGGACCACCAGGGTGAACAGAGCGTCCTTGTCCGCGAAATTGGAGTAGAACGCGCCTCTGGTGAAACCCGCGGTCTGGCAGATCCGCTCCAGCGTGCAGCCCTCGAAACCGTGGGAGACGATAACCTCCCGGGTCGCCGCCACCAGCTTGGACTGGGTCTCCGGATTACTGCGCACCGTACTCATCTCCTTGAGGTGTCTCACCGGCGCCGCCTGCCGCCGGAACAGGACGCCGACATAGCGCACCGTCTCACTTTCAGTGGGTCACATCTGCACCATCGGGCGGTACCCGACCGGGATCCGGTCGTTGTCGACGATCTGCTTACCGAAGGGGAAACAGGTCACCGGGATCATCTTCAGGTTCGCCAGCGCAAGCGGGATACCGATGATCGTCACTGCCTGGGTCACCGCCGTGGTCAGGTGCCCGAGGGCCAACCAGAAACCCGCGACGACGAACCAGATGACGTTACTGACGGTATTGAGCCCACTGACCCCGGTGTCCGGGACGATGACGGAGCGGCCGAACGGCCACAGTGCATAGTTGGCCATCCGGAAGGAGGCCACTCCGGCAGGGATCGTGACGATGAAGAGACACGCGACGACCCCGAAGATCACGTAGGACAGAGCCAGCCACACGCCGCCGAATACGAACCAGATGATGTTCAGGAGGAGCTTCATGCCCTCATTCTATGGCCGCCGCCTGTACGTCCACTGTGCCGCACCCCTGAGAACGACACGGATCACCGACCGTCGCCGACCCAGCCGTCCGGCGCCGGCTGACAGTGGGGACACCACCAGATGACCCGCTCCAGTTCCCCGTCATCCCCGCCCCTGTCGACGCCACCGAGGAAACTCTGCTCAATCGGGATCCCGCACCTGCGGCACGGGCGGTGGTTCCGTCCGAACACATAGGCCGTCTCCCCTGAACGTTTCACACCTGTGGTCACCCGCACCGGTTCACTGCGATTCGCCCACATCAGTCGGCGGGTCACATCGAGAATCTGATCCACGTCCACCTCAGACACGGGCGTCGCGGGGTGGACACCGCACAGGAAACAGATCTCCGCGCGGTACTCGTTGCCTACCCCGGCCAGATTCCTCTGGTCGAGCAGTGCTGCACCGATGGCCCGGTCCGGGCGGACCAAAATGCGGCGCCGCGCCTCATCCCGTCCCCATTCAGTCCAGTCGTCGTAGAGCACGTCCGGCCCGAGATACCCCATCCGCTCCCGGTACTCGGACGCGGGGAACACCTGCACGAGGCCCAGGTCGAAGCCGACGACCTCGATGGGCGCACGGTCGGGGCCGTCACTGAGCCGGAGCACCACCCGCGCCGCGTGCCCGGGTTTCCGCCACCGGGCCCCCTTCCGGTGCACGGACCAGGTGCCCTCCATCTTCAAGTGCGTGTGCAGGATCCGGTCGCCGAAAGACATGAACAGGTGCTTGCCCAGCGGCCACACCGCCCCGACCGTCTCCCCGGTGAAGGAGACGGTGGCGTACCGGGGCACGCGTATCGACGTCGAGGTCACCTCGCGTCCGCACATGAACTGCATCCGCGCGGACAGCTGGTAGACGGAATCACCCTCGGGCACGGGGCTCCTTTCGGGATAATGGCGTACCTCATCAACCTGTGGATGCTGGCGATCCTCGAGTACCGGGTAGGAGCGCCTTAGAAGCGAGACACGACGCTCCACACGATCACCAGCTACATGTCCCGGTGCCGGGTCCGTGGTAGTCCAGTCGGGCTGAACCAGAGTCTTCTCCCTGTACCCATCGGTGTCACCGCCAGAATGCCACGGCCATCCTTCCGTAAGGTTCACCCGGCCACTACACCGGATCGACGATGGTGGTCATGCTCCCACCGTAGACCCTTCCCTGATATCGACGGGTTCGACTACCGTCGCCACACCGACATCCATTGTGCGGAACCGCGATTGTTCAGGTGATTCGCCTGGCGGAATAACCCCACATCACTGTGTACAAGTTGTACACAGTGATGTGGCATCCGTAACGCTGTCCCAGTTCACAATCAGAGTGACTACATCGCTGCCGCACAGAATGAGCCGGTAGAGATCACGTCCCGAGGTATCGGACGCCGATCCGTCGTTATCTCGCCCGAGTTCTTCGACCGGGCGGTGCTGGCGATGGAAGAGCTGGCGGAGATCCCCGCAGCCGACGAGTCACAAAAGGAGACCGGAAGGGTCTCCCACGAGAAACTTGAACGCGAACTCAGGCTCTGATCCAGGCTCATGCCCCATACGATCAGTTACGTTCCATCAGCCGCGAAAGCCCTACGCAAACTGGACAGAACCACTGCCCGCCGGTTGCTCACCGTAATCCGGGTAGGCGTCAGACCCACACGAGGGTGTGTCCAGCTCAAAGGGGGCAGATGGGAGGATGAAATCCCTTACCGCGGGCGGGAAACTCCACACATTCACGAACAACGTTATCCTCGGCGGCACATCCGTTGGAGCTCCACGCGCGGATCACAATAACTACGGACACGGTAAACAGGGAGAATAGTGATGATTCTCAGAACAGTCGTCACGCTCATCGGAACAGGCGCGATTTTCTTCGTCTTTTTCGGTGTACTGCAGAACTGGGACATGAATTCTGCGGCGACGAGCATCTTCGCTCTGCTGTTTAGCGCGGTGTTCGCGTATCTCATCTTCCGCACTCCCCGGAAGAAATAAACGCAGGAGCTCTCGACCGAATTGTGCCGACACCACACTGGACCGGTCCCCGTTCCCACTCGGGCCGGGGCTCCCCTCAGCGCCCCGGCTGCCTGGGCCTGCGGAATCCGCCACCGGGCGGCGGGTCGTCGAAGGTGAGGTCAATGTCGGCGGCATCGGCTGCGGCCTCGGACAGTGACCTTCCAGGTCGGGTACGCGCCACCCGGGGAGTGACGGTGCCGGAGGTTCCGGCCAGCCGCAGCCCCTTCGGGGTGATCGCGGCACCCGCCGAGCGGAAGGCCCCGACCAGTGGAGATTCGAGGGCCGGTTCCCCGCCGATCTTCTCCACGGTGAACCGGGACATCCGCCCCGCCGCGACCGCATCCACCAGGGCAGCGACCACGAGGGCGACCAGCTCCGCCGCCCCACCGGGGCAGATTCCGGGGAACAGGGTGAGGCTGCGGCCACCCCGGGTGAGGTACGCCAGCGGCAGCCCGTCGGCCAGGACCACCACAGCACCGGCGCTGCGGGTCGGACGCGCCCCCGGGCAGTCGGGCCACGGCAGCGCGGCTCCGTAGGGGTTCGCCGGATCAGCGGCCGCGAGCAGTACCACCTCCGGATCGGTGGTTCCCGACGGCCAGCCCTCGACGTCCGGGGTGTCGGCCAGTCCCCGAAGCCGGTCGATGACGGCCGCCGTGGAAAACTGTGCGGCGCCGAGGCCATCGATGACGTAGCCGCGCATCGCTCTACCGGTCTCCTCGAAGGAGGACAGGACCTTGTAGGCGAGCGCGAACCCACCGGTGACGTCCTCGGCGACGACACTGCCCCGGGTGACCACGCCGTACCGGTCCAGCCACGCCTCGCCGTGCGCGACGGAGCGGGTCGTCGGGTCGGTCGCCGGGGTCACGGCGGCGGCCCACCGTCCCACCATGTCCGGTGGGGCGGACACCGCCGTCGCGTTCGCCCGTTCGGCCTGCGCGAAGCGGGTGCGCCCCATGCGCAGACGGTTGCGGGTGGGCCTGCGTTTCGCACGGTGTGCCGTGGCGCCGGAGGTCGTGCCCGCGAGGCGGGCCCGCAGCGGCACGAAGCTGTCCGGGCTGACCAGTCCCAGCTCGACGAGCTCCCAGAGGGAGTCCGCTAGATCACGGGCCTCGACGCCGCGCGGCACGGCGATGTCGAGATCATCCTGCGCGAGGGTGGACACCTCCCCGAGCAGCTCGGCGAAGTGGAAACCGCCGCCGCGGCGCAGCACGGTGAGTACCGCCTCCTGCAGTCCGGTGAGCGTGGGAGGCTCGGTCCGCGGGGCGAGCTGCGCGGCGTAGTCGGCGGGCAGCAGCATGATCCACGGGTCCCGGGTACCGGCGGAGCCTGCGCCCAGGATGAGTACCTCTCCGGTGGCGGTCAGCTCGTCGAGCAGGCGCGGGGTGTAGTCGCCGACGCGGGCCGGCAGGACGAGGGTCTCCCAGGCACTCGCGGGCAGGCGGACACCGGCGAGCTGTTCGATGACCGTGTACACACCGTCCGCACCGCGTAACACGGGCCGCCTGCCGACGCCGGCGATCTGGTGCCAGTCGGTGAGGAAACGCGCGAAGGTCGAACCACTGACTGGCTCGGCCTGGGATCGGGCGAGCGCCAGCGACCTACTGCGGATGGTGCGCAGGACCTCGACGGCGCAGTACTCGGGCCCCTCGACCCCGGCACGGTAGTGGCCCTCGATGACGGTTCCGTCGGTGACGGCCTGGCGGAGCGCGGTGTGTGCGGCGGCGGGCGCGAGCCCGAAGGTGTCCGCCAGATCCGCGAGGGTGAAGGGGCCGCGGGTGCGGGCGAAGCGGTTCACGAGCTGGGCCAGTGCATCAGTGACGGTGGCCGGTTGCGCCGCCACACCTGCGGGTACCGGGACACCGAGGGCGTCGCGGAGCAGCGGGGTGTCGAGGGACTGCGCCAGGTGCTCGGTTCCGGCGATGCGCACGAGCATGACCCGGTCGCGGAGGTGGTCGAGGGCGAGGTCGACGACGGTGCTGGGCTCACCGAAGGTGCAGTGCTCGTGGACCCTGGTGACGGGGACGGGGCCGATGATGCGCAGCACGTCGGCGAGTTCCTCCGGGCCGCGGGCCTTCCGTCCGTCGGCGGTGCGCTGCAGCTGGGCGTGGACCTCGGTGATGACCCCGGCGTCGAGGAGTTCCCTGAGCTCCACGGTTCCGAGCAGTTTCGCCAGGAGCGCGGGGTCGAGGGCGAGAGCCGCCGCGCGTTTCTCCGCCAGCGGGGTGTCGCCCTCGTACATGAACGCACCGGTGTAGTTGAACAGCAGCGAGGAGGCGAAGGGGCTGGGTTGGTCGGTGGTGATCTCCGCGATGCGGACACGACGTGCACCGAGATCGGCGCACAGCTGTTTCAACGCCGGGAGGTCGTAGACGTCCTGCAGGCACTCGCGCACCGTCTCCAGGATGATGGGGAACGACGGGTATTTCCGGGCGACGTCGAGGAGCTGCGCCGAACGCTGGCGCTGCTGCCACAGCGGCGCCCGTTTGCCGGGGGCGCGGCGCGGCAGGAGCAGCGCGCGGGCAGCGCACTCCCGGAACCGGGAGGCGAACAACGCCGAGTTTCCGACCTCCCGGGTGACCAGGTCCTCGATGTCGTCGGCGTCGAAGGTGAACAGGTCGGCGCCGGGTTCACCGTCCATGTCGGGCAGGCGGAGGACGATGCCGTCGTCGCCGGCGACCGCCTGGGCGTCCATGCCGGTGTTCTCCGCGATCCGCGCACCGACGGCGAGCGCCCACGCCGCATTCACCCCGCGTCCGTAGGGGGTGTGCAGGATGATGCGCCAGTCCCCCAACTCGTCGGTGAAGCGTTCCAACAGCAGCGTCTTCTCGTCCGGGACGATTCCGGTGGCGTCGGCCTGCTCCGCGAGATAGCGCGTGAGATTCTCGTGCGCCCAGGTGTCCAGGCCGAGGCCCGCGGCGCGCGCCGGATCGGCGGCGACCTCGCGGCGAAATGCACCGAGTGCGGCTCCGAGTTCTGCGGGGCGGCCCGCCTGGTCCCCGATCCAGAACGGCAATCTGCCGGTGTGCCCGGGTGCCGGGGCGACGATGACCTGGTCGCGGGTGATCTCCTCAACCCGCCAGCTCGATGCCCCGAGGGTGAATACATCGCCCACCCGGGTCTCGTAGACCATCTCCTCGTCCAGCTCACCGACCCGGCGGGGCGCCCCACCACCCTCGCCGGTGGTGCCCGCGAGGAACACGCCGAACATGCCCCGGTCCGGGATCGTGCCACCGGAGGTGACGGCCACCCGCTGCGCGCCGGGCCGGGTGGTGAGCATTCCCGTGACCCGGTCGTAGACGACGCGGGGCCGCAGTTCCGCGAAGTCAGTGGACGGGTACACGCCGGAGGCCAGGTCGATGACGGCGTCGAACACCTCGCGCGCGAGGGTGGCGTACGGGTGGGCACGGCGCACAGCCTCGTACCACTCGTCGACGTGGATGTCACGGGCGGCGACGGTGGCGACGGTCTGCTGGGTCAGCACGTCGAGGGGGTTGCGGGGCACGGTCAGTTCCTCGATCGCACCGGCCCGCATCCGTTCGACGGTGACCGCGCTCTGCACGAGATCAGAACGGTGCTGGGGATAGAACGAGCCCCTGGAGACAGCGCCGACGGTGTGCCCGGCGCGGCCGACGCGCTGCAGTCCGGCGGCGACGGACGGTGGTGAGGCAACCTGGATGACGAGGTCGACGGCACCCATGTCAATGCCGAGTTCCAGGGATGAGGTGGCCACGACGCAGGTGAGTTCCCCTGATTTGAGCTGCTCCTCGATGCGGGCGCGTTCCTCCTTGCTCACGGAGCCGTGGTGGGCGCGGGCGAGGATGGTGTCGGCTTTCCCGGCGACGTCGACGGACTTCATCACCTGAGCCGGTGGCCTACGGGTCGGTGCGGAGAGCGCCCCCGGATCGTGTTTCTCGGCGTGGATCTCGTTGAGTCTGCTGGTCAGTCTTTCCGCGGTGCGGCGTGAGTTGACGAAGACGAGGGTGGAGCGTGCCCGGGTGATCTCCGCGTAGAGCTCGGTCTCGATGAACGGCCAGATGGAGCCCGCGGTGGGCAACGCCGATTCCTGCGGAGCACCTGTCGACGCCGCAGGCCCGCGGTCACTGGTTCCGTCCAGCGGTGCGGTCAAGCCGAGGGGATCGTCGATGACGGCGTCCCCGATGGTGGAGGCGTGTTCCGGGGTGGGTAGATCGGACATGTCGGGCACAGGGACGTGGACGTCGAGTTCCCACCGTTTCTCGCTGCCCGGCGCGATGATCGCGACGTCGCGGTTGGTTCCACCGAGGAACGCGGCGACCCGTTCGAGGGGTCGGACAGTGGCGGACAGCCCGATGCGCTGCACCGACTGCCCGGTGAGCAATTCCAGGCGTTCGAGGGACAGCGCGAGGTGCACGCCGCGTTTCGTGCCCGCGAGGGCGTGGATCTCGTCGATGATGACGGTGCGTACACCGGTGAGCGTGCCCGCTGCCTTCGAGGTGAGCATGAGGTACAGCGACTCGGGCGTGGTGATGAGGATGTCCGGCGGGTTGCGCTGCTGACGGGCTCGTTCCTTCGCTGGGGTGTCCCCGGAACGCACACCGACGGTGATGTCCAGTGCCGGAACACCGAGGCGGTCGGCGGCACGGGCGATCCCAGTCAGCGGGGCACGGAGGTTGTTCTCCACGTCGACGCCGAGTGCCTTGAGCGGGGAGATGTAGAGGACCTTCACCCCGGAGCCGTCGGTGCCGGATGCAGGGGCAGCCGCTCCGGTCACCCCCTCTGGTGCAGCCAGCCGGGTCTGGCCGGGACGACCGATGAGTGAGTTCAGGGCCCACAGGAAAGCGGCGAGGGTCTTGCCGGAGCCGGTGGGGGCGACCACGAGTGCATGTCCGCCGGTGGAGATCTCTGCCCAGGCTTGTTCCTGCACCGCTGTGGGGTGGGCGAAGACGTCCGTGAACCAGGTCCTGACCTCCGGTCGGAAACAGTTCAGGATGGGCGTCGGCATGCTCCCCATTCAACCAAATGTTCGCATCGACGGGTTATCTGCGTCGAATAGGCGGGGAATTTCCGAACATGCCCGACCGTGTGACGGGTATGACCCTTCGGGCGCCGAGCGGATGCCCGTTCCAACAACTAGAGTGGGGACCATGACCGCGAACATTGATGATGCCATTCTCACCGCCCGACTCGCCCAAGGAACCGGCGACATCCTGAAGGGGGTGCGCGACGTCGGACTGTTGCGGGGCCGGGGCCTCGGCGACGCCGGTGACGAGCTGGCCCAGAGCTGGATCGCCCGGGTTCTGGCTCAGCACCGCCCGGATGACGGTGTTCTAAGTGAAGAGGCCGCGGACAACCCGGCGCGCCTCGGCAAGGACCGCGTCTGGATCATCGACCCCCTGGACGGCACCCGCGAGTTCGCCACCGGCCGACAGGACTGGGCGGTGCACATCGCTCTGGTGGACAACGGTAGGCCGCTGTCGGCGGCGGTAGCTCTCCCCGACCTCGGCGTCGTGTTCAGCTCCCACGACGCCCGCGCCGTGCGCGGCCCGTTCGCCCGAAAGATCATCATGTCGCACAACCGGCCCCCGAAGGTCGCCTTCCACGTCGCGGAGAAGCTCGGCTTCGAACCGATGGACATGGGTTCCGCGGGTGCGAAGGCCATGCACGTCCTGCTCGGCGACGCCGACGCCTACGTCCACGCCGGAGGGCAGTACGAATGGGATTCCGCCGCACCTGTCGGTGTCTGCCAGGCGGCCGGTCTGCACTGCTCCCGCCTCGACGGCAGCGAGCTGACCTACAATAACAAGGACACCTACCTGCCGGATCTACTGATCTGCCGGAAGGATCTCGCCGACGAGATCCTGGAAATCGCGGCCGCATATCTGACGGAGAACGGCTCCTACACCTAGTCCCCCACCGTTTCCCGGAACACAGCCACAGCCCCGCCGTCGGACGCAGGGGCTGTTTCCGTTAGTCTGGACGCCATGAGCGCCACCCCCATTTCCACTCCCTACGAGGATCTCCTCACGCGGATCATGCGCGAGGGCACCCACAAGGATGACCGCACGGGAACGGGCACGACCAGCTTGTTCGCCCGCCAGATGCGATTCAATCTCGCCGATTCCTTCCCGCTGATCACCACAAAAAAAGTGTATCTAAGGGGAGTCGTCGGTGAATTACTGTGGTTCCTGCGGGGCGAGTCGAACATCAGATTCCTGAAGGAGCACGGGATCCGCATCTGGGATGAATGGGCTTCTCCCGACGGTGACCTCGGCCCCATCTACGGGGTACAGTGGCGCAGTTGGCCGACACCCGGCGGTCACCACATCGACCAGATCTCCCAAGTCCTGGATCAGTTGAGGAATAACCCTGATTCCCGCCGAATCATTGTCTCCGCGTGGAATGTCTCGGATCTGGACCGGATGGCACTCCCTCCGTGTCATCTACTGTTCCAGATGTACGTCGCGGAGGGGCGACTGTCGTGCCAGCTCTACCAGCGTAGTGCGGATATGTTCCTCGGTGTCCCCTTCAACATCGCCTCCTACTCACTGCTCACTCATATGTTCGCCCAGCAGGCGGGACTTGAGGTAGGCGAGTTCATCTGGACGGGCGGCGACTGTCACGTCTATGACAACCACCGGGAACAGGTTGAATTGCAGCTCTCCCGCGAGGCACGCCCCTACCCGCAGCTTCACCTACGCAAGGCGGACTCGATGTTTGACTACACCTTCGACGACATCTCCGTCACCGGTTATGATCCCCACCCAGCGATCCGCGGGAAGGTGGCGGTCTGAGTCATGGGCTACCGAGCGATCTGGGCACAGTCGGTTGACGGGGTCATCGGCGACGGAGGGGACATGCCGTGGCACATTCCTGAGGACCTCAGGTATTTTCGGGAAACAACGTTCGGTTCTCCTGTCCTGATGGGGCGGCGCACCTGGGAGACGATCCCCGAACGGTTCCGCCCTCTTCCCAGCCGTGACAACTACGTCCTGACCACTCGCCCGGCCGACGCCTGGTCCGAGGGCGCCACCGTGATCCGTGATCCGTCCCAGGCGCCGGAAGGTGCGTGGATCATAGGCGGCGGACGCGTCTACGCCGACACCCTCCCGATGGTGGATGAGGTTCGGGTGACGCTCATCGGCGCCGAACTGCGCGATGTTCTCGGTCCCGTCGCGGTGTTCGCACCGGAGCTCGGGAATGCGTTCACGTGCACCGCCGATACCGACTGGATCGAATCGGAGAAGGGCCGGCTGACCGGTGCGGCCGCGGCGGCTCCACAGGAGGGGCCGCTGCGTTTCCGGATCCGGACCTACCGCCGCAGCCCGGTGGAATAATCCCGACGGCCGGTGTCGTTATACCGGGCATGAGCAACAATCACATCACAGTGTTCCTGACCGACTGGTGCCCGTACTGCAACCGCCTGGTGAAGGCCCTCAACCGTACGGAGACGCCGTTCACCGCCGTCAACGTCGACGAGGATGCCGAGGCCTCGGCATGGGTTGAGTCAGTGAATGACGGCAACCGGATCGTGCCCACCGTGAAGTACTCGGACGGTACGCACGCCACCAACCCTCCGGCTTCCGAGGTTCGCCGCAAGCTGGAGGAGCTGCAGGGCTGACCTCACTTCGATGACGATCCAATGACCCCCGGACGCAAGTACTCGTCCGGGGGTCATTTCCCGCCGGTGGGGTGGTCGGCCATCCTCCGGGCTATGGCCGTGGTTCGTTGGGAAAGCCGATGAAACCGCCCGGTGTGCCGGACTCGGTCGTCGGGTGCGGGAACCAGGAACCGGGCATCCCACCTAGTCCTGTGGGGTCCTCGAATCGCTGAGTCAGCAGGTCTTCGCGGGTTGTCTCAGGAAGGACCACCGGCTCGGTCCGGTGGCGGTCATCTGTGTTCCGAGTCCGTACCCATCGAAACCATGACGGGTTGGGGTGGGTTCCATACCTCCGGTCAGGGCCATTACCCAGATCGGGTGCGGAGGGAGAACTCCGCTAGTAGTCGCCACGCCAGAGATGCAGTCCTCCCCTGGCCCGGCGTGGAGCGGAAAGCCTGATCAGCGAGAGAACGAGCCACGGAACGCCGCAGAACAGCGCGAGAATGAACCACCAGCTGAATGTGACTGCGACCGTTCCGGAGAGAATCAGCGCCACCGGGCACGCGAGCCCGGCCGAGGAACGCAGTTCCGGGATGACCGTCACCGCGGTCGCGGTCATGGCGGTGAGAAGTGCACTGACCCCGAAACCCCAGATGAGTGTGTGGATACCGGCACGGTGTGCGAACATGGCGAGTACCGCCCAGACCGCTGCGAAGGCCCACGTGACGATGATCCACGGGCTGAACGGCACCTTCTGTTTCTTTCGCTTCACGTTCTTGCGTTTCACGGCCATTGTGCCGTCACCTTCTCTCGTTCCCGGGGCCCGCAACGGTCACCACCGTCCACCGGAGCCAACCTACCCGGGAACACGGGGAGCACCAACCGGCGACCCGTGCCCGGTCATTCCTCACTGAGCTCGCGCAGGAGATAGGTGTCCATGATCCATCCGTGGTGCTCACGGAGCGTGTACTTCAGGGCGGCAACCTCGTCACCGATGTTCTCGACGTACCCGGCTCGGAGGATCTGTTCCGGCGTCCCCAGGTACGCACCCCAGTACATGTAGGTGTCAGGCCCGGCGACCTCGTTCCAGGTCGCGCCACCGTCGAGCATGACGAAGCAGTTGCGTCGGTCAGCGGCGCTCGTGGTGGGAAGGAGACGGCCCGTGGTCACATGGATGGGCTCACCGATGCGGTTCGCGGTGATGGCGTGTGCGGCGGTGAGCGTCTGGAGCGCGGTGATACCGGGGATGACCCTCACCGTGCACTCGAGTCCGGTGTCCTCGCGCATGCGGTCGATGATGCGCAGGGTGGAGTCGTAGAGCGATGGATCTCCCCAGACGAGAAACGCAGCCGTCCCATCCGGGCTGGTGGCGCCCGTGATCGCCTCGGTGAGCAGTCTCGCGCGTTCCCCGTGCCACCGGCGCACCTCCGCGCGGTAGTCGTCAGGGGTACGGTTCCGCTCGGGATCGGTCACCGGGACTATGGGGGTTTCCGGTGAGTGAGCGTCCACCACAGCCCGGCGGATCTGCAGGAGATCAGCCTTCTGCTCGCCCTTGTCCAGGGCGATAACCACGTCCGCGGAGCGAAGTGCATCTATCGCGCCGAGCGTGAGGTGGCTGGGATCCCCTGCACCGATGCCGATGACCAGCAGTGTCCGCATCCTGGGTCCGCCCTTCCCATCCGCCGCCGATGGAGTCTCCCGGTGCCCGATGCGATCGGGACACCCGGGAATCCCATCAGGGCATCATCTAGTCGTCGCCGTGGATTTCCTCGTGGTCCTTGACGGAGAGCCCAGAGGTGAAACCGTCAAAGTTGGCGATGAAGGACTGCCCGAGGTAACGGGTACAGGCCTCGGAGAGATGCTTCGCATCGTAGATATTCAGGAGCAGGAGGTTGCTCAAGGTGCCGCCTTCCTCGATCTTGTCCAGGGAGAGCACGGGGCCCTTCTCGCCGGTGACGATGTTGGCGACGACCTCAACGTGGTTGACGTCGGTGAACAGCGGCTTCTTGTGCGGCATGATGACCTTCCTTTGAGTCGGGGTGGGCCCTCACGGATCCCACAGGTATTACTGCAAGCCTATGTTCTTTTCGCCTCTGTTGAAGTGAGCTCGGGGGTAGTGTCCCGGATCTCACAGTTGGCGACACCCCCGATGCCGCCCATTCACCCGGTTTTCCTCGACGCACACCGATGGGCTAGTCTGACACCGTCCGATCTTGGATAAGGTCATTGTCAGGCCCTAGTAGCTCAGTGGATAGAGCACGGCTCTCCTAAAGCCGGTGTCGGAGGTTCGATTCCTCTCTGGGGCACAATCCGCAAACACCCCCTCACCCGGTGTCCCCATCACACGAGGGGGTGTTTTTGCGTCATCCGTGCGAAGGAACGTCCCGATCGATCATGCAGGTCGCCGGAATCGATGTCGTGAAATCATGGCGGGCACGACCTCGGACAAGGAGAACCGGGCAATGAGACAGAGAATGCGTAGCCATCCCTACACTCGCTCCCACGTGATATCCGGGCGATGCCCGGATCAGGCTGCGCACCTTCATCAGCGTCCATGTCATCACGGACAGGGAAACCACGAATTCGGATCTGGAACGCAGTATGTCGGCAATGTGCCGGGCGCACACCCCGCCCCCTGGACACGGACTAGCGCCGGGTTTCACCACAGAGCAACTGGTCACCCGGTTCCGTATGCCCGTCGATAATGGCGAACAGCTGACTATCAGAAACTCGAGGACGGTGTCAGGCGAGGGCATCCGATCCCGCACGGGTACTCGATGGGTGACTCGACACCGCGCCCCGGGTACGGAAGAAATGCGCGGGGCATTACCACTCGGTTGCAAGGGACCTCCTACAAGGGACCTCCGGACCGTACTGGTTCACGTGCCGACACAGAGCGCAGCATAATGACCCCGATGGGTTCCAGTTCACCGTCTCCGTATTCCTGACGGTTCCTGGGCTCAGGTTTGAACCGGCACGGAAGGCCACAAACCACCAGAAGTTGCTACTGTTACGCATGTGACTCGTGGAACTCTGCGGGTCTCCCCGATCCGCATCCAGGAAGTACAGCATGACGTCGCGCCAACCTCTCATCCACCGCCGTACCCTACTCAAGGCGGCCGCGCTGGCCGCGGCAGGCGGCACCATCGCAACCTCGACTGGGATGGTGCCGCGGGCCCACGCCGCACGCCCAGTGCTGGGAACGGTCCTGGACTACGCCGCAGGTGTCCCCGACGCCCGCGCGATCGCAGCGGCGGGACATCTGGGTGCCGTAAGGTACGTGTCCCGCCGCCGTCCCGGAACCGAGAACTGGATGCTGGGAAAACCCGTCACAGCGGCGGAAACCCTCGCCTTCAGATCAGCGGGACTCGCAACGGCCAGCGTCTACCAGTTCGGCAGAGCCGACACCGCCGACTGGATCCCGGGCGCGGCGGGCGCCGCTGTCCACGCACCCCAGGCGATCGCCCTCCATGCCGCGGCGGGCGGTCCGGCGGGGCGACCGGTCTACGTCGCCATCGACGACAATCCGACCCGCGCACAGTACGAGAACCAGATCCGGCCCTACCTCGCCGCATTCAAACTCTCACTCGAGGCCGCCTGGCTCCAGCTGGGTGTCTACGGCAACTACAACGTCATAGCGTGGGCCCTGGCCGATGGGCTCGGCGAGTTCTTCTGGCAGCACGACTGGGGTTCTGGCGGACGCCTGCATCCGCGGGCAGATCTGCACCAGCCCGCAAAACGCACAGCCTGGATCTCAGGGGTCCAGGTCGACGTAAACGACGTCTACTCCCAGGACTGGGGCCAGTGGACGGCCACGCTCCCGGACGCCGTCACGCCAGGCCCGGTGGAGGTCCCAGTACCCGTGCCGCCCATACCCGCGGACGACCCGGTGAAGGCACTGGGTCACCTACTAACGCAGCTGAACGGCCTATCCAGCTAAACGGTCAGTCCTCGTCCGCATCGATAGTGATCTCGTCATCGGAGACGGTACTGCTCTTCGGCCGCGGTTTAGCTCGAACAACACCCGGCTGCACGGTGACACCGCTTTTCCCGCTCCGGTATTCGGCTGCCTCCGCCTTGATGTCGCTTTCCACCCGACGACGCTTCTCCGCGTCCCCGGGGTCTTCCGGCGCGGGGACGTACGAGTGCACGTTCGCGGCCAGCATGGGGAAGAGGAGCACCGTTGCAGCACCTGTGGCGACCATCACCGACGCGTGCCCTTCTCCGAGCAGACCACGGTCCACGGCGATCTCGGTGACGGCCACGATGATCGGCAGGCCGGTCGCGGAGTACAGCGAGAGCTCCATCTGATCCCGGAAACCCCGGATCCCGGAACCCGTGTCGGTGAAGCGTTCCACCAGAAGGATCGGCAGTCCACGTGCAATGTAGATGACGCCGATGCCCACGACCACAGCCCAGGGCGAGTGCAGAACCTCACGGACGTTGATCGCCATACCGGAGGTGATGAAGAAGACCGGGATGAGCAACCCGTAGCCCAGGACATCGAGACGCGCCTCGACCGTCTTCCGCGCGCGCACCGGAACCAGCCCGCGGAGGATGATTCCCGCAGCGAACGCCCCGAGAACCACGTCGAGTTCGAACACCGCTGCCATCGCCATGAGTGTGGTGAGCAGAACGATGACCATCCTCATGACGGTCTGACTCGTGTGACTGGCTCCGTCGCGGACCGCGTGCCCGACCCAGGGGACGAGGCGGGAGACGGTACGCGGGAGAAACGCCACCATCATCGCGCCACCCATGAAGAGGGCGAGGATGATCAGGGTAAGCCACGTCGTGCGCGTCGACAGGAGCAGGGCCATGGCGAAGATGGGCCCCAGTTCGCCGACAGCGCCGTGGACCAGAACCCCCTGACCGACCGGGGAGTCCGCACGCCCGGAGTTCTTGATGACAGGCAGCAGGGTTCCCATGGCAGTGGAGGACACCGCGATGGCGAGAACGATGCTCCGGAGCAGATCATCGGTGCCTAGCAGGAGCAACGCCGCACCGATTGCCAGTCCAAGACTGAGCAGCCAGGTCCCCGTGGCCCGACGCCCCTGGCGCCCCCTCATCACATCCGGATCGATCTCCCAGCCCGCCAGGAGGAACAACATTCCGAGGCCGAGTTCCCGGAGCAGGGCGTTCGAACCGTCGAGGTGCGCCAGGTCGAGGACCTCGGGGCCGATCACAACGCCGAGAAGGAGCATGAAGACCACACCCGGGACCCGTTTACCGGTGAGGAAGGACAGCAGCGGGGACGCGAGGGCCGCGATCGCGATCCACATCATGGAGACAATGACGCCCGGCGGGACAGCGGCACCGGAGGCGAGCACAGTGATCGAGTTCAACGTCTACCTTCGTTTCGTGGAGGGGTCCTCAGACGGGGTCGGAACTGCGCCCCAGGCGAGTTCCAATGATAGGTCACCTCAGCAGAATCTCGGGCACGGAATTCCGTGCGGTCCCGACTACTTGCCAACCTCCAACCGGCGCCCCGTGATCGTGGCTGCGGGCTCAGCATCGCCACGGACGAACCTGTTCAGCTGTGCCTCCACGAGTGCCGTGAGCTCCTCGGCGGAGCCGGCGACCGCTGCCGCCGCTACGTAGTTCTCCCCGAAGGTGACCGAGGAGTGGAGCGAGTAGTCGTTCGACCAGCCCCACTTTGTGCCCACCGCCCCGGGCAGCACCGCGGTACCGAAGTCCTGTGGATATCCGTCTGCGGCATACTCGTCGGACTGGGTCATTGCGGTGAGGATCGGTGACATGCGGTCCGTCGCCAGCTTCTGCTGGATGAACGACACGACGTCGTAGGTGGAGGTGACGCTGTAGCCCCACCGTTCGTCTGATCTGGTGGACAGCAGCCCGTAGTGCTTCGCGGTCACGTCGATCGCCCGTGGGTACCGCTCCCACAGCTCATCGGCAAGCTCATCGTCGGACGAGCGGATCATCTCCACCGCAGCGAGCTTGTCCTCGGGATCACCGTACCGGAGCACGTAGTCGGCGATGTAGAGCTTGATCAGGCTCAGCGCGGGGCGGGCATAGCGCTCCGTCGCTGTACCGGTGTGCCAGCCGTCAGAGAGCCGGGTGAACGACACCTGTGACCCGGTCGCGTTGGCAGTGAAGTCGCCGAGATCCTCACTCTCGAAACTCATGTTTGAGGCGCGAGCTCCCAGTGGCGATGCAGCGGATCTCCGGGAGGTCGCACCGCTGCCGGAGTCTCCGTCACCATCGACGACGAGGAGAAACGGGAGCGAGAAAAAACAACATACGGCGACGATCACTGGTGTTGAGCGACCGATCCGCCACCAGCGGCCACTTCGTCCCCTCAGACCATCCTGAGGCCCGACGGAATGATCAACCATGTCAGACATGGTACCGGCGACCCCGTCCACCCCCAATTCTCTTGGGTTCTGATGGACGGGGCCGCCGTCTTATTCTATTGCTGTGATGCCTTGCGTCCACCCGCCGTCACAGGTGGATACCGGTCAGTGTGCGAAGTGGAAACGGGACTAGTGCTCGACCGCGGCTTCCACACCGACACCGGTCAGCGAGCGGACTTCCATTTCCGCCTGGAGGTCGTCCAGGTTGTCCGGCTTGCCGAAGAGGGTACCGAGGTAACCCGCGAGGAACGCCGCCGGGATGGAGATGAGACCCGGATTGCGCAGCGGGAACCATGCCCAGTCCGCGTCGGGGATCATCGCGCTCGGATCACCGGACACGGCCGGGGAGAACACGATGAGCACCAGAGCGAGGATCAGTCCGGTGTACATGGAGCACAGGGCACCCGTGGTGTTGAACTTCTTCCAGTACAGCGAGTACAGGATCGTCGGCAGGTTCGCCGAGGCGGCGATGGCGAAGGCCAGCGCAACGAGGAAGGCGACATTCTGGCTCATCGCCAGGATACCGAGGACAATCGCGATGACACCGATCACAACCACCGTGATTCGGGAAACCCGGACCTGCTCCGCTTCGGTGGACTCACCGTTACGAATGATCGAGTGGTAAATGTCGTGCGCAACGGATGCGGACGCCGTGATCGCTAGGCCTGCGACGACCGCGAGAACAGTGGCGAAGGCGACAGCGGAGATGGCCGCCATGAAGATCGAACCGCCGAGTTCCAGTGCGAGCAGCGGCGCAGCAGCGTTCTGCCCACCGGGGGCGCCGAGGATGCGGTCCGGTCCGACCAGTGCGGCAGCGGCGTAACCCAGCATCAGGGTCATGAGGTAGAAGGCACCGATGAGGACGATGGCCCAGGTGACGGAGCGGCGGGCTTCACGTGCCGTCGGAACCGTGTAGAAGCGCATCAGAACGTGCGGGAGTCCCGCTGTACCAAGCACCAGGGTGAGACCGAGGGAGATGAAGTCGATCTTGGTGATGTTGTCCTTACCGAACTTCAGGCCCGGCTCCAGGATCGCGTGGGCATCGTAGCCCTTGCCTGCGAGATAGTCGGACTCAGCGTGCTTCTGAACGGCTGCATCGAGGAGATGCGGGAAGGACCCAACCTTGATGAAGATCAGCGCGGTCATGATACCGACACCACCGACGAGGAGGACGGCCTTGATCATCTGGACGTAGGTCGTGCCCTTCATGCCGCCGAGCAGCACGTAGGCGATCATGATGACGCCAACCACGACAACCACGAGTGCCTGCTTGGATTCCTCGTGAACGTTGAGGAGCACGGCAACGAGGGACCCCGCACCGGCCATCTGCGCGATGAGGTAGAACAGCGAGACGAAGAGCGTACCCAGCGCAGCCGCCATCCGGACGGGCTTCTGCTTCAGCCGGAACGACAGCACATCGGCCATTGTGAACTTACCGGTGTTCCGGAGCGGCTCGGCAACGAGCAGTAGTGCGACCAGCCAGGCCACGAAGAAGCCGATGGAATAGAGGAAGCCGTCATATCCCGCGAGTGCGACGGCGCCGACGATACCGAGGAAGGAAGCCGCTGAAAGGTAGTCACCCGCGATGGCCAGACCGTTCTGCTTACCGGAGAACTTCGCGCCACCGGTGTAGAAGTCAGATGCCTCGCTGGTGGACTTGCCCACCTTGATGACGACGCCCATGGTGACGACGATGAACAGGATGAAGACTGCGATGTTCAGGATCGGGTTACCGGCCTGCGCGCCCACTTCCTGAGCGGAGTACGTGGTGAGATTATTCATGAGGGTGATCAGCCTTCCATTCTCTCACGGATCGCGGCCGCCTTGGGCTCGATCTTCTTGTTGGCGAAGTTGATGTAGATCCAGGTGATGGCGAAGGTGGTCACGAACTGCAGTAGTCCCATGATCACGCCCCAGTTGACGTTGCCGAACACCGGAGTGCTCATCCAGTCCTTCGCGTACACCGCGAGGAGGACGTAGAACATGTACCAGAGGAAGAACGCGATACTCATCGGGAAGGCGAACCCACGGAACGTCTTCTTGAGGTCGAGGAATTCAGGATCTTTCTGCATGGCCCGGAATTCTGCGGCACCGGGTTCACGGCGCCGCACCGGGGCGGACGAGTCTGCACTCATGAGAGGGTCCTCTCGCTTTCTGTAATTAATTTTGACGGAGACGGAGACACTGTTCAGGTTGAGTGGAACAGTCGCTGAACGGCCGTCCGCTCTCCCACTTCGCACACCGCTGCCGGAGACCTGACGATGGTGACGGAACGGATCCGCCGGACGTCATTGTGCAAACGATCACAGAACAAGGTGTAGGTGTGAAGTTACCTAGCTCACGTTGCAATGTGAAAGCTAATCGCCCGAATTACTGCGTTCACAGTATTCACCCACCCCCATAAAAGGCCGCTACCGGCACTTTCCCCAATTGCCAACAACCCCCCATCGCCCGCTTGTTCGGGCGCTGTGAAGGTTGCGAATCGATTTTCGGCTTCGTAAGGAAACGGAAAAGACCTGAATCGAACCCCGGAACGCGTGTCACTCCCCGAAAGCGAAGACTCGCGGGGACATGCCCGATCGCTTCTGCCCGATCCACCACGACGCCTCAATCAGCACCGCACCAACACCACCGACCACGAGTGCCCGGAATAACAGCCCTGGGTCCGAGGCATCGAGGAACAGCAGACGAGCGAGAGGCGGCACCGAGAAGATGGTCACGTAGGCGACGGCACCGCTGACGATCAGCGCGATACGCCACCACTGGTACGGGCGGGCGACCACGGCGAGCACCCAGAGCGCCATGACGAGGGTTACCGTGAGGGTGGCCGTCCCCGCCTGCCGCACAGCGGAGTCCGGCGCGTGTGTCCCTGGATTTACCAGGATCCAGAACGCGACTGTAAATAAGCCGATCAGCAGCCCGGAGGGCAGCGCGAGGCGGAGGACGCGGGAGACGAAACCCGCCCGGGCCCGCTCATGGTTCGGTGCAAGCGACAGGATGAAGGCTGGGATCCCGATGGTGAACCAGCCGATCATCGTCACGTGGATCGGCTGAAACGGGAAGGTCATCCCGAACAGCCCGACCACCAGGGCCAGGACGATCGAGTAGATCGTCTTGGTGAGGAAGAGATTGGCGACCCTCTCGATGTTGCCGATGACCCGCCGTCCCTCCGCCACGACGTGGGGTAGGGTAGCGAACCGGTTGTCGAGGAGCACCACTTGTGCGACCGATCTGGTGGCGGGCGACCCCGAGCCCATGGCGACCCCGATCGACGCATCTTTCAATGCCAGCACGTCGTTGACACCATCGCCGGTCATCGCGACGGTGTGCCCCGCAGCCTGCAGGACACCGACCATGTCCCGCTTCTGTTCCGGGGTGACACGCCCGAAAACGGTGCCCTCGGTGACCTGCCGCGCGAAATCGGGGTCATCAGCCGCGGGCAGCTCTCGCGCATCGACGACCTTTCCCTCGAGCCCGAGGGATGCCGCGACAGCGCCCACGGAGACGGCGTTGTCCCCGGAGATGACCTTCACCTCCACCCCCTCACGGGCGAAGTACCCCAGTGTCTCTTCGGCATCCTCCCGGATCTTCTGCCGTAACACCACCAAGGCAGACGGGGTCAGTGACGCACAGCCCGGCGCGGCAGGGGATGCCGAGACATCTCCGAGTGCCGTCGCCCGGCAGAGCATCAGCACGCGCAAACCACGATCGATGTAGGGTTCCACAGCGGTGAGCGCCCCATCTCCGTCCGCGGTGAGGACATCGGGCGCACCGAGGACCCAGTCCCCCATCGCCACCGTGGACACCCCGGACCACTTGCGGGCGGAATCGAAGGGCACCGTCGCGACTACCTCGTCGGGATCGAGGTCGGCGACCCCGCCTGAAATCGCCTGCATGGTGTCGTTCTGATGGCCGTCGGCCGCCGCGATCGAGGCGAGTACCCGGCGCACCAGCTCCACATCGTCGTGGTCCCCCACCGGCGCGATCTCGTCGAGTTCCATCCGGTTCTCGGTCAGCGTGCCGGTCTTGTCGGCGCAGACGAGATCGACGCGGGCGAGACCCTCGATCGCAGGCAGCTCATTGATCAACGCCTTGCGTTTGCCCAGTCGGACAACCCCGACCGCGAACGCGATGGAGGTCATCAGCACGAGTCCCTCGGGCACCATCGGGACGAGGGCCGCGACCATGGACAAGACGGCTTCCTTCCATGGGGCTCCTGTCCGTCCAAGCTGGGTCCACACGGTGAGCACGCCCGTGGGGATGAGCAACCAGGTGATGATCCGGAGAATCTGGTTGATGCCGTCCATGAGCTGCGAGTTCGTCAGCGTGAACCGGCCGGCTTCCGCGATGAGCTTTGCCTGGTAGGAGTCCTCCCCGATGGCGGTGGCCTGGAACGTCCCGGACCCCGCCGTCACGTAGGAGCCCGACCGGATGGCGTCTCCGCTCTGTTTGACCACTGCGTCGGATTCCCCGGTGAGCATGGACTCGTCAACCTCGAGGCCGTCGGCGGAACGCACGTAGCCGTCGACGACGATCTGGTCTCCCGGACCGATGTCGATGAGGTCGTCGAGGACGATCTCATCGCGGACGATCTCGGTGGTCTGGCCGTCGCGGATCACACGGGGCCTCGATTCCCCGAGGATCGTCAACCGGTCGAGGGTTCGCTTGGCGCGGAGCTCCTGAATGATGCCGATCGCCGAGTTAGCGATGATGAGCAGACCGAAGGCCGCGTTGATGATCGACCCGGTGCTCAGGACGATAACGAGCAGCACGCCGAGGATCGCGTTGATCCGGGTGAAGACGTTGCTCCGCACAATGTCGGCGACGCTGCGGCCGGTGCGTCGTACCGCATGGTTGATCTGACCCGATTCCACCCGTTTACGTACGGACGCGGAGTCGAGCCCCTCCGGTCCGGTGGTGTGGCCAGTCGTGGCGACAGCGGTAGCTGCGGGATCCATTTTCATGGCGCCAACTCTAATCCGGGGAGCCCGTCAGAGGGCATTCACCGCCGCGCCCGCTGGAGCGGGTGGCAGGGCGTGCCGGGCCGGGCCACGGTTTCCGGAACGGTGCACGCGGCAGATCAGGGAGACCGGATGCTCTCACCCTCGGGTGGTGGGGTCACCGACCGGTGAAAACCGGGCCCCGTTTCTCCGTCCGTGCTGCCCGTGCCTCTGCGGCGTCCGCACTCGCCCAGCACGCCTCGTAGAGTTCCCGGGCTGCGGCACCGGTGCCGACGGCCGCTGTCCCGGTGTCGTTGAGAGCGAGTTTGAGCTGCCTCACCGAGAGCGGTGCGAGAGCGGCAACCCGGTCGGCGAGTTCCGCTGCATCCTGGGACCCGCCGGAGACATTGGAGAATCCGCATGCCGCGGCCTCGGTGGCGGACATCCGCAGACCACCGAGCATCAGTCCACGGGCTCGGGAACCACCGATGAGGTCGACGCACCGTCCGACGGTCCAGTCGTCGAGGGCAATGCCCAGTGCCGCGGGCGGGAGCCCGAACCAGGCGTCCGGCCCGACGACGCGCAGATCACTCGCCAACGCCAGTTGCAGACCGGCACCGATGCACGGTCCCTGGATGTCTGCGATCACCGGCAGCGGGCACTCCACGAGGGTCAGGAGGAGTTCCCCCAGAGTGTCGAGGAACTCGGGCGAATGCTCCTCATCTAGGTCCGCTCCCGCGCAGAACGCCGGTGGGGCACCCCGGAGCAGCAGTGCCCGAGGCCCGACTCCGTGTCCCGAGCGGGTCCCCTCCCGACCCGCGGCGCAGATGGCTCCGGTCAACGTGGCACAGAGTCCGGTGTCGAGGGCGTTGCGGACCCGGGGCCGATTCAGGGTGAGAACCCTCGTTCGGCCCTCGTCGTGGACGTGGAGCCGACGGTCTCCGGTTTTCTGTCCGGTGCTCATTCTTCGGGGAACGTCAGCGGGTCAGGACCGATCCGGCCCGCAATCGCGGAATCATCCAACGCCGTGATGCACTCCATGTCGCGGTCCCCGAGGTGGAAATCGAAGATGTCAAAGTTCTCGCTGATCCGCTTCGGATGCGCGGACTTCGGGATGACGATGTTGCCCAGTTGGAGATGCCAGCGGAGCATCACCTGCGCGGGAGTCCGGTCGTGGTCCTCGGCGATCCGCTTGACCACCGGGTTGTCGAGCCCCTTGCCCCGACCGATCGGGGACCATGCCTCAGTGGCAATCCCGCGCTCGCGGTTAACCTCACGGAGCCCCGCCTGGGAGAAACCGGGGTGCAGTTCGATCTGATTGAGAACGGGGGTGATCCCGGTGCCGGAGATCACCTCATCAAGGGTCTCGGCGTAGAAGTTTGAGACTCCGATCGATCGGATGCTCCCGAGCCCTTGGAGCTTCGCCATCGAGCTGAAGGTCTCCACGGCGAGCCCCTTCCGGGGGCAGGGCCAGTGGATGAGGTAGCAGTCCACGTAGTCGAGCCCGAGCCTGGACAGTGATTCCTGGAAGGCGCGGGTAGATTCCTCGGCGCCCTGGCGGTCGTTCCACAGTTTGGTGGTCACGAACAGCTCTTCGCGGGTGACGTCACCTGCGGCGATGGCGTCCCGGATGGCATTGCCCACCTGCTCCTCGTTGCCGTAGATGGCGGCAGTATCGATGTGCCGGTAGCCGACCTCGATGGCGTGCCGGACCGCGGTCACACACTCGTCGTCCTTCAGCTTGTAGACACCGAATCCGAGCTGCGGTATCTCGTTGCCGTCATTCAGGGTCACCGTCGTGGGGAAGGTCTTCTCAGTCATGGGCCCCATTGAACACCCATGTCCGGGGACGCGCACGGGGTCCGTGGGTACGGGGGCAGCGGACCCGCATCCCGATCCAGACAACGTCGAGAAACAAGATCTTGACATATTATTGTGTTTATACAACACTTTGGTTTATGTCTCCATCAAAGAGGCCGACGCGGCCAATTTACAATCGCATCAAGGTCCTGCGGACGGAACGCGGGATGTCCCGCGCCGATCTGGCGGCGGTCATCGAGGTCAACCCACAGACCGTCGGCGCCCTCGAGCGCGGAGACCACTACCCCAGCCTCGACCTGGCGATGCGCATCGCCGAGACCTTCCGACTGCCGGTCGAGGCAGTGTTCTCCCGCGAGGAGTTCAGCCCCATGTCCCACGACCTCTACCCCGCACCGATGACCCGGTGAAAGCACGGAAAGGAACACGACAATGACCGCACCCCGGACGATCACACCGATCGTTCCCCTGCGCGGGCGGCGCCTTCTCTCCGGATCATTCACGGCGGCCACCGCCGTCGCGACTCTGATCGGGATCGGGATCGGCACAGGCTCCGTGCCCGTGTACCTGTTCACCGCCGTCTGCGTCCTTCTCACAGTACTGTCCACCCGACTCGCCACGGTCACCGGGATGAACGACGGGTCCCGCAAACTGGACGAGTACGAGCACGCACAGAGGTCACACCGCCGCGTGCAGGCCCTGTGGATGCTGTCGGCCTGCGCCGGAGCGTGTGCACTGGTCATCGGGATCTCCGCGGAGTCCGGCTCGGTGGATCTGATCCGCGCCGCCACCGCGTTCCTCATGCTGGCTGTCCTGTTATACCTGACCTGGCCGAATCGCGTGACCACGTGGACCACACCCGACACGGAGGACGCGTGACCGGCCGCAGGTCCTCCCCGATGGCCCGCTACCGGCGGCACCGGTTGAACAGTTTCGAACGTCGCCGGGACGTCCTGGACTCCCGGTTCCACCGCTGGCGGAACCGTCACCACCGGCGGGCCCTGGTTCTCTTGTTCTCCGGGGTCTACCTCACCGGGGTGACACTCAGTGTCGTGGCGGTACTCCGCGAACAGGCGAACCTGCTCGCGGTCGCCGCGGTGCTGTCCCTGGTGGCCTGTGCCCTCTGGTTCACGATCCGCACCCTGATCCGACTGGAGGACATGGCCCCTCCGGAGTTCCTCGATGAATACGAACTGGCGCGGCAACTCCGACTGCGCGCCGCGACCACCCACTTCTACTACGCGATCGGCCTAGTCTACGCCGGAATCATCACCTTTGGATCGGTCTGGGCGCTGGACAAAGGGTGGGCGATGCGCGATCTGTACGACCTCACGTACACGACCGGCATGACGATGTTTCTCATCATCGGCTTGATCGGCGCCATCCCCGGACTCGTGCTCGCCTGGACCCTTCCCGACCCGACCGACCCCGATCTGTTGTTCCCCTACGCGGACTGAAAACCAGAAGGAAAACAAACCCCATGACACACTCACCATCCCCGCTCGTCATCGACGGGATATCCAAGAGATACGGCGACCTCACCGCTCTCGACGGCATGACCTTCACCGTGTACCCCGGCGAGATCTACGGCTTCGTCGGCTCCAACGGAGCCGGCAAGTCAACCACCATGCGCATCGCGCTCGGGGTGATCTCAGCCGACTCCGGAGAGGTCCGACTCGGTGACCAACCACTCACCGAATCCTCCCGTCGACGCATCGGCTACATGCCCGAGGAGCGAGGCCTCTACCCGAAGGAGAAGATCGGCGCACAGCTGACCTACCTCGCCCGCCTGCACGGCGTCGACAGATCCTCGGCGGAGTCCCGCACCACCGGGCTCCTCAAAAAGCTCGGGCTCAGCGACCGAGTCGGCGACCAACTAGAGTCGCTGTCCCTCGGCAACCAGCAGCGCGTGCAGTTGGCCGCCGCTCTCGTCCACGACCCCGATGTCCTCGTCCTAGATGAACCGTTCTCGGGCCTCGATCCCGTGGCAGTGAACGTGATGAGCGAGATCCTCGTCGAGCGGGCGGAGGCGGGGATCCCAGTCCTATTCTCCTCCCACCAGCTCGACCTCGTCCAACGCCTCTGCCACCGCGTCGGGATCATCGCCGCCGGCCGGATGCGCGCAGAAGGCACCGTCGACGAGCTCCGGGACACCGGTGAGGACACCTACGAGGTGCATGTCGACGCCCCCGGTGACTGGTGGCGGGCGGTGCCCGGAACCACCGCAGTCAGCGGCGGCGACACCGTGACATTACTCACCCTCACCCCCGGTTCCCCGGCCACCGACCAGGACATCCTGCGCGCCGCGATGGCCGCCGGTCCCGTCCATCATTTCACCCGCCGTCGCCCCGACCTGTCCGATCTGTTCCAGGAAGTAGTGAAACCATGAGCCATCCGACCGACACCTATTCTTCGACTGCGGCGATCCGGTTGATCGCCGCACGTGAGGCACGCGCCGTACTCACCCGGAAATCCGTCTGGGTGACCCTCGCCATCATGCTCGTCGCCGTCCTCGGCGGTCTCGGCTGGGGCGCCTGGCAGGGATCGAAGGAGAACGCACCGCAGGTCATCGGCTACGTCGGTGCGGAACCCGCAGCGCTCTCGGCCGTGGCGGGCGCCGGTGGCGACGGCCCCTCCGTGGAGTCTGCCGGGTACCCGGACCAAAACACCGCACTGGAGGCGCTCTCCGCCGGAGACATTGACGCCCTCTACCGACCCGCAGACTCCGGCACGGGATGGGAACTGGTCTCCGAGTCCTCCGCCGACACGGACTCCCTCGCTGTTCTCCGGGCGGCGCAGGGGGAGATCACGGGGGAGGAACTGCTCTCCACACTCGGAGTAAGCGCCGATCGGGTCGCGGAGATCACCGCCGCCGGCACTGTGACGACCGTCCGCGTCGACGGTGGATCGGACGGTGGGGCCTTCGGGGACCCACGCACAGCGGGCACGGTCATGGTCACCCTCATCGGACTCGGCGTGCTGGTGATGTCGGTAATGATGTTCGCCATCACCATCGGCTCCGCGGTCATCGAGGAGAAGTCCTCCCGGGTCGTGGAACTCATGGTCGCTACGGTCCGTCCCCTGGACCTGCTGTGGGGCAAAATTATCGGCGTCGGCGGCGTGGGGTTGGCGTTCGTCGCCACGCTGTTCGCCGTCACGGCCGCGGGGCTCGGCCTCACTGGGATCGGCGAACGCTTCGACGTGGAGATCGATCTCACGGTCCTGCCCATCCTGCTACTGTTCTACATCCTCGGCTACCTCTTCTTCTCTGTGCTCTACGCTGCAGCCGGTTCCCTGGTGTCCCGGATGGAGGATTTCCAGGGGGTGCAGACACCGGTGATCCTGCTGCTGATGGCCGTGATCTACCTCCCTTTCTTCGGATTGGCGCAGGTCGATTCGACGTTCATGCGGGCAGCTGCCTGGGTGCCGCCGTTCTCCTCGTCGACGATTCCCCTGCAGTACGCGGTGGGCAACGTCGGTGTGGGAGGAGTCCTGGGTGCCGCTCTGCTCCTCGCCCTCGCGACCGTCGCGACCAGCTGGTTGGCCGCCCGGATCTACCGCTCGTCGATCCTGCACACTGGTTCACCCGTCGGCTGGTTGAAGGCACTGCGCCGGGTATCGCGGAGCTGACCCGGAACCGGCCCTGCCGACTGTTCCGGCGGCTACAGTGTCAGCCATGACGAACACCACCTCCCGCGACCTCATCGACCAGGTTCTCGACCCCGGATCCTTCATTTCCTGGGACACCCCACCCGTGTACGGGGACATCAGCGACGACTACCGGGCGACCCTCCGACGCGCCCGGGAGAAATCCGGCGTGGACGAGGCGGTCATCACCGGTGAGGGAACCGTCAACGGTGCGCGGGTGGCGTTCGTCCTGAGTGAGTTCGGGTTCCTCGGTGGTTCCATCGGGGCGGCGACCGCCCGCCGGATCATCGACGGAATCCACCGGGCGACGGACGGTGGACTCCCGCTGCTGATCTCACCCGCATCCGGCGGGACCCGGATGCAGGAGGGGACCCCGGCATTCGCACTGATGGTCTCCATCACGACCGCGGTCTACCGGCACAAGGACGCACATCTGCCGTTCCTGGTGTACCTCCGGAACCCCACAACCGGTGGGGTGATGGCGTCCTGGGGCTCCGCCGGGCACTTCACGTTCGCGGAGCCCGGTGCGCTGCTGGGATTCCTCGGCCCACGGGTCGTCGAACTCACCACGGGCACCCCGATGCCGGAGGGCGTGCAACGCGCGGAGAACCTGGCGGCCCGCGGCGTCATCGACGGAGTCGTCTCCCCCAGCCAGTTACGGGAGGCAGTGGTAAAGATCGTCGATGTTCTGCGTCCCCAGACCACGGACGCGCACTCCATCAACGGCGCGGCGACCACGGCTCCGGAGGAGCCCCGGATCGACGTGTGGGACGCGATCACCGCCACTCGGCGCACCGACAGGCCCGGGCTCCGGAGTATCGTCGACCGACTCTCCGAACACCTCATCCAGTTGTCCGGGACCGGCGACGGTCGCGTCTCCCCCGCGGTCATCGTCGCGCTCACCCGGATCAAGGGACAGCCCTGCGTACTCATCGGCCAGGACCGGCACGCCCAGCCGCCACACGCGGACACCGAGCTCGGCCCGGCCGCGCTCCGCTTCGCCCGCCGAGGTGTGGCACTGGCCCACGGCCTGAGGCTGCCACTGGTCAGTGTCATCGACACACCGGGCGCGGAGTTGTCCGCCGCGGCAGAGGAGGCCGGCATGGCGGGGTCGATCGCCCGGACTCTCGGCGAGCTCGTGGACGTCGACGTCCCGACGGTCTCCGTGATCCTCGGACAGGGCTGCGGCGGAGGGGCGCTGTCGATGCTGCCCGCGGATACCGTCCTGGCGGCCGAACACGCCTGGCTCTCCCCGCTCCCACCCGAGGGCGCCTCGGCCATCATCCACCGCGACACAACCCACGCTCCGGAGATGATGCGTGAGCAGCGGGTCTCGGCGTTCGCGCTGCGGGAGGCGGGCATCGTGGACACGCTCATCCCGGAGAACCCCGACGCGGCGGACGAACCGGACGAGTTCACAACCCGAGTTCTCTGCTCCGTCGCCGCCGCCCTCCGGGATCTGGCGTCCGATCCAACCAAGGTTGGCCGCGAGCACAGGTTCCGGCACTACGAGCAGTGGGCCATCGGCCAGGGATGAAACCCGGGTGAACGACAAACCGCCGTCCGGCCATTCGGCCGGGCGGCGGTTTCCCCGTTGTATGCGGAACGGCGTGACTTCCGTCAGCCGACGCTGATCAGGTCGATCACGAAGACCAGGGTGCGACCGGACAGGGGGTGCCCACCGCCGGCGGGACCGTAGGCAGCCTCCGGCGGGATGGTCAGCTGGCGACGACCACCGACCTTCATGCCCGGAATCCCCTCCTGCCATCCGGCGATGAGACGGTGAAGGGGAAACTCGATGGTCTGTCCACGGTCCCACGAGGAGTCGAACTCCTCGCCCGTCTCGAAGTCGACGCCGACGTAGTGCACCTCCACCAGTCCGTTCGGCTGTGCCTCGGGGCCGTCACCTTCGATGAGGTCGACGACGACGATGTCCTCCGGGGCGGGGCCAGTCTGTGCTTCAATCGTGGGCTTGTCCATGAACGCTCCTTTGGGCTTTAGACGTAATGTGCGGTGTCGCGACAATGGACCCGAACCATCAGATTCAAGGGCTGTCGTCACGATGCCGAAAGCCACCTTACGTGGGTTTTCTCGCCCTAAAGAAATCTGGGGGGGATGCCGGACAGGGAAAAACCCGCGGAAAACCGCGGGTACTTCCACCGGAATCAGCGCGGTGATTAACGCTCCGGGCGCGGCACGAAGTCGCGCAAGGTCTCGCCGGTGTAGACCTGGCGCGGACGGTAGATCTTCGAAGCGGGGTTCTCGATGAGCTCGCGGTACTGGGCGATCCAGCCCGGCAGACGGCCCATGGCGAAGAGCACCGTGAAGAAGTCCGTGGGGAAGCCCATCGCACGGTAGATGAGACCCGTGTAGAAGTCGACGTTCGGGTACAGCTTGCGGGAGATGAAGTAGTCGTCCGCGAGAGCGATCTCCTCCAGGTTCAGGGCGAGATCGAGCAGCTCGTCGCCGCCCATCTTCTCCAGCACCTCGTGCGCGGTCGACTTGATGATCGCCGCACGCGGGTCGTAGTTCTTGTAGACACGGTGACCGAAGCCCATGAGTCGGACACCGGCTTCCTTGTTCTTGACACGGGTCATGAAGTCGGTCGCGTCGCCACCGTTGGCCTTGATCTCGTCAAGCATCTCGAGAACAGCCTGGTTAGCGCCGCCGTGGAGCGGACCGGACAGCGCATTGATACCCGCGGCGATGGAGACGAACATATTCGCCTGCGCGGACGCGACCATACGCACGGTCGAAGTGGAGCAATTCTGCTCGTGATCTGCGTGCAGAATGAGCAACTGATCCAAAGCCTTGGACATGACCGGGTCGACCTCGTAATCCTCGGTCGGGAAGCCAAACATCATTCGGAGGAAGTTCTCACGGGCATTGAGCTTGTTGTCCGGGTACATCCACGGTTCACCGTGCCGGGCTCGGTGCGCCATCGCAGCCAGCATCGGAACCTTAGCCATCAGACGGACCGTGGCCTTGTCACGGTGCTCCGAATCCAGCGGATCCAGGGAGTCCTGGTAGTAGGTCGAGAGAATGTTGAGAGAGGACGCCAGAACCGACATAGGGTGCGCGTCACGGGGGAAAACCCGGAACTGGCTCTTAAAGTCCTCGTCGATGAGGGTGTGGTGTCGAATATCCGCGTTGAACTTCTCCAACTGCGCCTGCGTCGGCAGCTCACCGTGGATCAGCAGGTAGGACACTTCGTTGAAAGTTGCCTTCTCCGCGAGGTCCTCGATGGCATAACCGCGGTAACGCAGAATGCCCTTATCACCGTCGATAAAGGTGATAGCGGACTCCGTGGAGCCGGTGCTGACATAGCCCGGGTCGTAGGTGACGAGTCCGGTCTCGGCGAGCATCTTGCCCAGGACGATGCCGTCCTGACCTTCGGAAGCACGCTTAATGTCCATCTCGAACTCACCACCGGGGTAGTGAAGTACGGCCTTGTCCTTGTTGTCAGTTGCCACAATGTACCTTTCAAGCTTTGTTAAGTGTCGCCCTCCCGGATCTGGGACGGCCATTGCACCGCATAGTGTTACGTCCCGTTGGACTCACACGCCTCACCGAGGGGTGTTGCCCGAACCAGAGTCCGGATAATCACCTCTACGCTATACGGTTTGCCACGCGCAGGCATCAACTCCGGTTGTACCCGAAGCATCATGCCCGTTCGACAACGGCTACGGACACAAACGCCCGTAACCGTCACTTAAGTCCGTTCACCGACTGGCAGCACCAAACGCTCCCAGCACGTGACACTCTCTGTGAAGTTATTTACATTCCCCGAGGTAAATACCCTTTCGGAAGTCCGAAACGGGGAATAGACGGTGCCGGTCCACAAGCTCCGGCAGATTATGATTTCACGGCTCCACCCCAAAAACCAATAGAGTGGGGTGTGGCACAGTTTATCAAACGATGTGACCATAGCGACACGTAAAGTCCACGGCACACAACCCCGCTACACCCGCTACGGGGGAAATGAACCACCCCCAATTACCCCCGACAAATGCGGCACAACACGGTGCCCCTGTCGCTGAACCACCGCCGCCCACGCCTGCGCTGAGTCACCAAACCATCGACGAAGTCAATTCTGTAACCCCGGGGGCAGCGATGGCGGCCGCTCCGACGATATAGTGACAAATGGGGACACTGGGGGGCGTGCCGTTGAACCGGTACTGAAGCAGCGAACGGTGTCCAGTGCACGCTGCGTCCCCGGATTGCGCACCTGGTCGGCGTACGGGGACTAGAGTTGCCTGGGTACGGTTCTTGTACTTGAACCCGGTTGCGGACCGACTACGGACCGACGACAGACCCAGTACCCAACGAGGAAGAACACACATACCACCATGACCGATCAGTTCCCCACCCTTCCCGCGAACCTGTTGCCCGCTGACGGCCGATTCGGCTGCGGCCCATCGAAGGTCCGTCCCGCACAGCTCCAGGCCATCATCGATGGTGCCACCGGAATTGTGGGTACCTCTCACCGCCAGGCTGGCGTCCGTAACGTCGTGGGGTCCCTCCGCGAGGGTCTGACCGAACTGTTCAACCTGCCCGAAGGCTACGAGATCGTGCTGTCCCTCGGCGGCGCCACCGCTTTCTGGGATGCCGCGACCTACGGCCTGATCCGCAAGCGCTCCGGCCACCTGACCTTCGGTGAGTTCTCCGGGAAGTTCGCCACCGCGGCCAAGAAGGCACCGTGGCTCGACGATCCGGAGATTTCCGCTGCCGAGCCGGGTGACGCACCCACCCCGCAGGCATTCGAGGGCTGCGATGTCATCGCCTGGGCCCACAACGAGACGTCGACCGGCGCGATGGTCCCGGTCACCCGACCTGAGGGCTCCGGGAATTCGCTGGTCGTCATCGACGCCACCTCAGGGGCGGGCGGTCTCCCGGTCGAGATGGGCCAGGCCGACGCCTACTACTTCTCCCCTCAGAAGTGCTTCGCCTCCGACGGTGGCCTGTGGTTCGCCGCGATGAGCCCCGCCGCGATCGAGCGGATCGCGGAAATCAACGCCACCGACCGGTTCATCCCCGCATTCCTCAACCTGCAGACGGCCGTCGACAACTCCCGCAAGAACCAGACCTACAACACACCGGCCGTCGGCACCCTGCTGATGATGGACAATCAGGTCCAGTGGATGAACGCCAACGGCGGTCTCGCGGGCATGGTCGAGCGCACCACCGCCAACTCGCGCGCCCTCTACTCGTGGGCGGACACCCGGCCCGAGGCACGGTGCTTCGTCTCCGATCCGGCCAACCGGTCGCTGGTCGTCGGCACCGTCGACTTTGACGACTCCGTCGATGCGGCGCGCATCGCGAAGATCCTGCGCGCCAACGGCATCGTGGACGTCGAACCCTACCGTAAGCTCGGTCGAAACCAGCTGCGGGTCGGAATGTTCCCCGCGATCGACACCGCCGATATCGAGAAACTCACCGCAGCCATCGACTACGTCCTGGACGAGGAGCTCGCCGGCGCGTAGCCGCCCCGCTCCGCATACTCGAAACTGCACCACAAACACGCACCACCGCGACCGGCGCTTCTGCCCGGTACCGCGGTGGTGCGTGCGTTAGAGTGGGATCAGAGTCGGAGCTTCTCCGGCCCGTCCGGTTCCATCAGAGCACACAGGGAGATCGCATGCGGGAGCTCAACGTCGTACCCGAGGAGTCAACACCCGGGTCGCTGGTGCTCCGCCTCGCCGACCCCGGTCTGGATGTCAGCGGCGGTGAACAGTTCTTCCTAGTCGTCGACGATGCTCTCCGCAACGCGATCACCGGGGGTCATGGTGGCGTCGGCGTGACTGACGCTAAGCGACAGGGTGGTCATCCCCCCGTCGGGGAGGAGAAGGACCCAGCCCCCCGCACCACCCGCGAACCGGATCCCCGCTTGTCTGCCCCGTTGACGATGAGCCCACGGGACATCCAGGCCCGGATCAGAGGCGGAGCAAACGCCACTGAGCTGGCTGCGGAGTGCGGAGTCCCGGAGAGCCGTATCGAGCCTTTCGCACACCCGGTCCTCCTTGAACGCGGTCGCATCGCAGACATGGCGAAGCAGGCTCATCCCGTCCGCGACGACGGACCGGCCCCCCTGACACTGTGGGAGGTCCTCGCGACGGCACTCGCGGCCCGCGGCAACGATCTCGGCAGCAGTGAGTGGGACGCCTACCGCGAGCCCGGCGGTCAGTGGGTCATCCTGGTGACCTGGCTCGAGGGACAGACCCGCACCACCGCGGAGTGGTCCTACCACCGCCAGGGAATTAGCAACGCGACGGCGGTGGCCCGGAACTCCGTCGCAGCGGCGCTTCTCGACCCGAACTTCGGACGCCCCACCCGCACACTGAGCCCCGTCCGCGAACCGAACAATGACAACCACGGTGACCGGGGCCCCTCACCCGAGGAATCCAGCCCCGGATCGACCGATCGGAGGGAGGGGAACGCTCAACCGCAGACCGATACCCGGCATCCTGGCGGAGACGATGAGGGGTTCCTCCGGCACCCCGACGAGGATCCGCAGCGGCGACCTCGCCGCAGGGCGATCACCCCGCACTGGGAGGATGTCCTGTTGGGGGTTCGTACCAATACAAAACGACCGAGGAATTGAACACACTGTGAGCACTCCCGCGAACAGCGGTGCCGTCGTCACGATCTGGTTCGTCACCGCGGCGGACCCGGCCGCGGTCATCGCCAGCGAACCGCGCTCCGACCGTGGATTCGGCCGCAAGTATCTCGCCCAACTCAACCCAGCATGGCCGATCACGCCAATCGGACAGTTCGCGTTGAACCGTAGCGTCCCGGCATCAGCCGGCGAGTACTATATCGCCGGCTACCCGGGGATAACGCTGGTCCAGACGGTGATCGAGGATGCCCACCGGCTCTCCGAACTCGATCCCCGTCTCCTCACGTCCCTACCCGCGAACGACGTCTACGTCTTTGCGACGGATACCGGAACGGATTTCGGCGGAATCGCCCACTTCCGCGAGGGTGAGGTCATCCGATCTTTGTGCGCCCGTCGGGACCGGCTCTACGAGGACATCGGTCTCCCCGATCCCTTCGAACTCCCCTTCTGGGCTGGCGACCACGACGACGGGAGCGGCACCGGCATAGATCTCCCGTTCCACCCAGTGGACTTGGTCCCTGCGGCCCAGCGGGCATGGTTGGGCTTCGATATAGCGGTAGACGGTCCAGACCTCCACGTGACGGCGTTCGCGGTTGACGGCCGTCCGGAGCCGCGGTTCCTCAACGAATCTGGACATCGTGCGACCCCGGACCTCGACACCGTCGTCGGCCGGGCTTCATCGAGACTCGGCATCTCCGTACGAGATCCGGGATACGACGACTACGAGACCCACGATGGCGACGGGGACGGCGACGAGTTCCGTCGACTGGCGGAGGCCAGTGCCGCGGCGGCGCGGCGGATCGGGCGGATCGTGGCGCGCCGTGGACGGGCCCTGAGGGCGACCATCGGGCAGAAGCTACGGCACACCGACCGCCCCTGACACTCCGACGCGGAACGCCCGTCCTCTGCACCGGATGGAACAGTCGGTGGTGTCCCTCAGCGCAGGCTGCGCTGCCGCTCGTAGAACGCCACGGCCGCGGCAGTGGCCAGGTTGAGGGAATCGGTCCCGGGGGCCATCGGTATGCGCGCCCGGACATCGGTCGCCCGCATGGCGTGTTCGGAGAGTCCCGGCCCTTCCGCGCCGACGAGGAACGCCAACCTGTCCACGGGATCGCCGTCAGGGCGGGTGACGGCGTCGGCGAGATGCACGGCCCGCGGGTCCGGGGTCAGGGACAGCAGGGTGAACCCGTCGGCCCGCAGGTCCGCCAGTCCCCGCTGCCACGTCGTCGGCGTGCCGGGCAGATGCGCGAACGGTGTCCTGAGGACGTGCCCCATGGAGACCCGGACGGCCCTGCGGTACAGCGGATCGGCGCACCCGGCACCGAAGAGCACAGCATCCACGCCCAGTCCCGCGGCGTTGCGGAACAGCGAGCCTATGTTCTCATGGTCACCGACGCCCTCGAGCACCGCGATGGTGCGGGCGCCCTCGATCGCGGCACCGACACTCATGCCCGGAACCCGGTCAGCCGCGGCCAGCAGCCCACGGTGCATGTCGAAGCCCACGGTCTCGGCGAGCGTCCGTCGCTCCACCTCATAGACGGGAATGTCGGCGGCCCCGACCAGCCTTGTCATCTCCGGGTCCGCGAGGAACTCGTCGAGCCGGTTGCCGAATCCGACGATGGAACGCACCGGGAACCGGGAGGCGAGGAGCCTGCCGACGACCAGCGGTCCTTCGGCGATCACCAGTCCTTTACCGCCTGGAAGATCAGGCCGGTTGTCGGAGTGGTTGAGATCCCGGTAGTCACGGAGACGGGAATCATCGGCTGAGGTGACGGGTATGCGCAACACGCTGCCATCGTAGGACACGGTCCTGGCGGGACACACGAACGGCGCCGGTCCCGCCCGCGTGAAAGCGGTATCGGGGCAGGCGCCGCCGGATCGTGGTCCGGGGAACTACGCGATGGCGTGCATCACCGGGTCGATGGTGAAGTACACCATGAACAGCGCGGAGATCAGCCACAGCAGCCAGTGGACCTTCTTCGCCTGGCCGCCGGCCAGCGCCATCAGCACGTAGGCGATGAAGCCGACGCCGATGCCGTTGGCGATCGAGTAGGTGAACGGCATGATCACGATGGTGAGGAACGCGGGAAGTGCGATGTGGAACTTCGTGAAGTCGATGTCCACGACCTGCCCCATCATCATCGCACCGACGACGACGAGCACGGGCGCTGCGGCCTCGATCGGGACGACCTCGTACAGCGGGGTGAGGAACATCGCGGCGAGGAACAGAACACCGGTGACGACGTTCGCGAGACCGGTGCGTGCGCCGTCGGCGATACCGGCGGCGGAATCGATGTAGACCGTGTTCGACGACGCAGAGACTCCACCGCCAACGATCGCGCCTGCGCCTTCGACGATCAGGGCGCGCTTCATGTCTGGGAGGTTACCGTTCTCATCGACGAGGCGCCCCTGTTTGCCCAGCGCGGTCATGGTTCCCATGGCGTCGAAGAAGTTCGCCAGTACGAGGGTGAAGACGAGCAGTGACGCCGCGAGCACACCGATACGGCTGAAGGCACCGATGAGGTCGACTGCGCCGACGAGCGACAGGTCCGGTACTCCACCGACGGTGTCGGGGAGCTTGGGCACGGCCAGGGACCAGCCGGTGGGAACCGGCTTTCCGTCGACGAAGGAGGGGCCGGAGTCGGTGAGTGCCTCGACGATCATGGCGATGATCGTCGAGGCGACGATACCGATGAACAGTCCGCCGCGGACCCTGCGGGTGACAAGGATTCCGCAGATGATGAGCCCTGCACAAAAGACGAACGTCGGCCAGGAGCCGATCGAGCCGTTGATGCCGAGACCAACCGGGACCGTGGTACCTGCGGCATCGGGGATGCGACGCACGAAACCGGCGTCGACGAGTCCGATGAGCGCGATGAACAGGCCGATACCGACGCCCATCGCGGCCTTCAGGGAGTGGGGGATGGCCTCGAACACGGCGACCCGGAAGCCGGACACCGCGAGGATAACGATGATGATGCCGTCGATGACCACGAGTCCCATGGCCTCTGGCCAGGTCAGTCCCTCGGTGGCCACCAGGGTCACCGCGACGAGCGTGTTGATCCCGAGTCCCGTGGCGATGCCGAAGGGGTACCGGGCGATCACACCGAAGGCGATGGTCATCACGCCCGCAGCAAGCGCCGTGACGGCCGCGACCTGCGGGATACCCAGGGTGGCACCGTTGATGTCGGCGGTGGTGCCGATAATCAGCGGGTTGAGGATGATGATGTAGGCCATGGCGAAGAAGGTGACCACGCCGGCCCGGATCTCGGTGCCCACGGAGGAACCGCGGGCGCTGATGTGGAAGAAACGGTCGAGTGCGCCGTCGGGCTGGTGTGTCGTCGGCGCGGCAGCGGGAGCGCCGCCGTTGCTCTCGGTCATGAGTGTGGGGTGTCTTTCCGTACGTACGGTCAGGGAATGTCACACGCCCTCCCGTCCAACCGGGCAAGAGGAATGCTGTGCCACGGATACAATGGCACCGGCACGCACCTGTGGGCAACCGGACTTCCTGCAGGACCGAACGTGATTCGGTGGCATCCCCGCGCCCGATGGACCGCCCGCCGAACACAGCCTGCGGCCTCCCCCTCAACCTCCCGGACCTGACTGTGACAACAATTCTGCTGATAGACAACCACGATTCCTTCACCCATCTGCTCGGCGACTTGATTCACCGTGCGGCCGGAACAACCCCCCGAATCCTCCCGAACAACTCCCCCCGGGTCACCCCCGAGCTCCTGAGCTCCGCGGATGTGGTCGTCATCTCCCCCGGCCCCGGGTCGCCGCACTCCCCCGAGGATCTCGGTTTCTCCGCCGCCGCGATCGCGCAGGATCAGGTACCGGTGATCGGCATCTGCCTCGGGCATCAGGCCATCGCCTTGGCTGCGGGCGCAACCGTCAACCGCGCCCGCCATCCACGCCACGGACTCGCGAGCAGGGTTACCCATGACGGCACCGGGATCTTCAGCGGTGTCCCCTCCCCCATGGAGGTTGTACGCTACCACTCATTGGACGTCACCGACCCGACGCCGAACATCGACGTTCTCGCGCGGGCGGACGACGGCACAATCATGGCCCTGAGGCGCACGGACGCCCCCCAGTGGGGCGTCCAGTTCCATCCCGAGTCCATCGGAACGCACCACGGCGACAGGCTCCTGCGGAACATGATCGAGGAGGCGCTCCGGTACACCAGATCACGCGGGGCCGACGGCGTGCGTCAGTGGCGGCGAATACCGGTCCCAGATCCACCCGCGGCACTCGAGGTCGCAGGCGTCTGGCGGGACCGGTACCCGACGCTGATCTGGCTTGACGACGCCGCCTCCGAAACCGGTCCAGCAGGCGTCGACGCCGCAGAGCACCCACAACCGTCGGACCGTCCACGGACCACTGGAATCGTCGCCGTCGGCCGTGACCTGGTCCATCCGGCGGACATCCCCGCAGGCCAGCTGACGCCGGACAGCGCACCGGCCCAGCCGGACCTCGTGCCCGGCGCGCTCGGAGTCCTTACCTACGAGGCGTCCGGCGGGTGGGATGGAGCGACACCGGCGCAGATCGACTCGGGCGAACGGCTGCTCGTCCCAGACGTCATCTACCAGTGCGGTCCCGCCGGCGGCCTTCTCACGTTTCCCGCCGACCTGTCGGATGACGAAGCCTTGGCGCTCTTACCTCGCGGGAAGCCGACTTCCCCCACAGCGGTCCCGGTGGCCCCCAGACTCTCGGGTTCGATCGAGCTCCGGCACGACGCGGCGGCCTACCAGGACCTCGTGGAGCGGTGCAGGCGGTACATCGAGGTTGGCGAATCCTACGAATTGTGCCTGACGACCCGCGCCACCGCAGAGTTGGCGGAGGACCCGGATCCGTTCACTCTGTTTCTCCGGCTCCGGCGACTCGCCGCAGCTCCCCGCGCCGGGTTGTTCATCACCCCGGGGCGGTCGGTGCTGTCGGTCTCCCCGGAGCGGTTCGTGACGGTGACCGCGGGCACCGTCACCGCGTCACCAATCAAGGGGACCCGTCCGAGAGGCTCGAGTCCCGGGCGGGACGCCGCACTGATCGAGGAACTTGCCTCAAGCGTCAAGGACCGCGCGGAGAACATGATGATCGTCGATCTGCTGCGCAATGATCTGGCCCGCAGCTGCATACCTGGATCCGTGACTGTCTCGGAGCTGTGCGCCGTCCACACCTTCGACCGGGTGCACCAGATGATTTCCACCGTGGCGGGTCGGCTCCCGGTCACAGTGCACGGCATCGACGCCGCGCTCGCGGCCTTTCCCCCCGGGTCGATGACGGGCGCCCCGAAGCAGCGCAGCATGGACATCCTCGCGGAACTCGAGAAGACGCCCCGCGGTGTCTACTCAGGGTGCATGGGCTGGTTCTCCGCTACCGGTGATGTGGATCTGTCGGTGCTGATCCGCACCGTCGTGGTGACCGGCAGGACGCTGACCTACGGCGCCGGGGGTGCCGTGACCCGGTTGTCGGATCCGGCGGAGGAATGGGCTGAGGTCATGGTGAAGATGCTTCCGTTCCGGTTGCTGCTGGGAACGGACCCTTCGGGGGAGGATAGATGAGCGACGGCGCCCAGGTCGCCACCTCGTTCCGGATGGTCGACGGCCGGGTCCGATGCTGGGGTGCGCACATGGATCGCCTCATCCCGTTTCTGCCAGACGGTGCGGAGTCACGTATCCGTTCGGAGCTGCGGGCGGCGGGGCCGGGTGCTTTCAATCCGCTGGTGTCGGTGCGGTCGAATGGTGTGGAGGTACTGATCCGTCCGGACCGTGAGCTTTCCGACCGGGTGACCGTCGACGCGGTCGGCCACCGAGATCTGCGCCGGTCCCCCACGGTGAAGGGCCCCGATATCGGGTGGCTGGCGGATCGGCTGGCGGAGTCCCGGGGACGGGGCGCCGGAGAGGGGCTTCTCCTCGATGACTCCTGCCATGTGGTGGAGGCCGTCTACTCCGCGGTCCTAGTACTGGGGCGGGGCCGGGCGACGCTCATCCGGCATCCCCGGTCCTTGGAGTCCACGACGGCAGCCGGGATCTCGGAATACCTCCGTTCCGCAGGATGGACGGTCACCGATCGGGCAGATATCACACCAAGAGAACTCATGGACTCACCGATCTGGTTGCTCAACGCGTTCTCCGGGGTCCGGGCGGTCAGTGGGTGGATCACGGCAGCGGGTGCCGTCGCCGCGCCGGAGGCTGTGACCGCGGGGCCGGAGGGCCTCGGCGGGGCCGGTGCGTGGCTCTGGGAAAACGCGACGGAGATCTAAAACTCGACGGTGGACTCGTCGTCGAAAGCGGTTCCCTCCGGCTGCCCCAGAGCATCCGCGGGTGGGGTGTCCGAATGCGCGCCGCAGCCGTACCCGCTGTGCGCGACGTGGCCGTCGGCGGCGTACTCGTTGGTGCACACCCCAAAGCTCCCCATCACCTTCTCTGGCAGCGGAACCCAGAAAGCGCAGCTGCCGCAGTGCAGTGCCGCGTACCGCGCAAATTCGCTGGTCGGGCCGAAATCGCTCCCCCGCCATCGGTGCAGGGTCTCGTCGAGGCCACGTCGGGTGAGCCGCTTGCCGGTTTTCTGACACGGAATCGCGGGACGGTCCGGGCCTGAGGTGTCGCCGAGTTCGGCGGCGTCGATGAGGCGCCCGTCACCGGGCCGCGGCGGCATGACGTCACCGGGACCGAGATCACCGGGTCGGACCCGGTCCGCGTAGGGCACCCAGTCCGGAGCCCGGAGCGCGCCACTGCCCGGCTGGAGGGCCACCTCGTTGACTGTGATCCGCTCGGAGTCCGGGGCACAGGCCACAACCGCGACCCATTCCCAACCACCGTAGCCAGGTACGTCAGCTGCAAAGCGGTGGGTGGCGGTGTGCTCTCCGGTCCGCATCACGCCGAGATGGACACCGACATCGCCCTCGCCGAGCTCGACGACCGCATCCCGCGCAACAGCGATTGCCGTGGTCCCGAGCAGGGGCTCACCCATCGGCTTCCGCTGCGGTTCAGCGCTCCGGTTTCGTCTGCGGTTTCTCTTCGGCACGCGTTCATTATCCCGTATCTGGTGCATGATGAACGAATGCCCCCTGTCATGTCGAAGAGAATGTGCACTGCCCTGCCCGCGACCCTGATCGCCCTTCTGGTCGCCGGATGCGGCCCGGGGAATGCCCCCGAGATCGTGACGGATCCCGGGGTAGAGCAGTTCGGAGTGGAGGTCGTCGCCCGGTATCCGATGGATCCGACCAGTTTCACCCAGGGGCTGGAGTACGACGGCGATCGACTCCTGGTCGGAACCGGGCTCACCGGAGCCTCCCGGATCTACACCTCCGGGTTGGACGGTACGGAGATCCAGTCAGCGACCCTGCCCGGGGAGTACTTCGGTGAGGGAGTCACCGACACCGGCACCGCGATCTGGCAGCTGACGTGGAAGGGGCAGACGGCAATCAAACGAGACCGGGAAAACCTCCGGGAGATCGGGCGGGCCTCCTACTCCGGGGAGGGGTGGGGACTGTGTTCCTTCAGTGACACCGTGGTGATGTCAGACGGCACCGATCACCTGCGGCTGCTCGACCCCACTGATCTCCGGGAGCGGTCGAGGGTCGCGGTCACGCTCGTGGGGGAACCGGTGGACGAGCTCAATGAACTCGAGTGTGTCGAGAAAGGCAGCCGCAGGTCCGTGCTGGCGAACATCTGGAAAAGCACCGACATCGTGCGCATCGACCCGGCAACCGGAAACGTCGACGCACTGATCGACGCCTCGGATCTGGACGGGCCCACACCCCGTGATCCGGACGACGTCCTGAACGGTATCGCACTGGTCCCGGGCACGGACAGGCTCCTACTCACGGGCAAACGGTGGGGTGCCCTCTACGAGGTGCGTCTGACGGAGCGGACCGGGACAGGCGGTTAGACTGCGGTCATGGCTGAACGAAGAAACAAGGGCAGGAATCTCCGGCAGTTCGTCACCCTCATCATTGCGGTGATCATCGTCGTGGTGGTGTCGGTGTTGTTCCAGCGCTGGTGGAATGATCGCCCGGGACCGCCACCCCAGGAGATCACGCTCGAGGCGTCAGCCGGGGACCGGACGGTGACTGTGACGCCATACAGCGCCTGTGAGATCGACGCCGAGTGCCCCGAGGGCGAGGTGACGGATCTACCGGTCGGAGCGGACGACACGCTCACTATCATGCTTCCCCCGGAAGTCTACGACCGTGATTTCTCCCTGCTGATGATCTATGACAACCCGGCTGCCAACGACCAGCGCCTCTACCCCGGCAACAGCACCAAGAAAGTCGAGGTTCCGGGGTCCCTGGCGCTCAAGGCCGACGACGGGGGGAAATCGACCGAGGCCCGGCTGCTCGTGGTCGAACTCAGATCACCTCAGATCGGTATCGCCGCGGACGGGACGGAAAGCCCCGTCCGCGTCGTCTGGTCAATCAACGCCCAGCCTTAGTTCCACGGGTGGCTCAGGAGTCGAGTTCCCGAGCCACGGCGCGGAGAATCTCGGCCACCTGACGCCCGGTCTTCCGGTCCGGTCGACGACCCGAACGGAGATCGGGCTGGACTTTTGACTCGAGTAACGTGACCAGGTCCGAGATCATCCCGTGGAGTTCCTCGGGCTGGTACTTGTGCTGGACGCGCCGGGCGACCCGGGGGCTGTCCAGGATCTTGACCCGCAGTGCCTGCGGACCCCGACGCCCGGCCGCGAAGTCGAACTCGATCCGCTGCCCCGGGTGGAGTTCCTCGGTCCCCTCCGGGAGCACCTGCTTCCCCACGAAACAGTCCTCGTCACCGGGATTGGAGACGAAGCCGAAGCCTCGCTCGGAGTCATACCATTTGACCTTGCCGATAGGCATTGGACGTCACCCTTTCATTAAGTACTGTGCGGGATCCACTGACGACGGGGGAACCGGTCCACGAAGACCTGCCTCACCGACACCCGCTTATCGCGTAAAACATCCAATATACCCTGGTACACCTGGCGTCCCACATATATGCCATTCCGGGGGATGCCGCGGAGGGGGCGCGGTAGCGTCGCCACCACGGGAATCGACCGGTTGCACCACAGTCACCCATCCGACCGGCAGAGACGACAAATTGTGACATATCCATATCACCCGCCCCCACCTGCGGTTTCTTCATTTCCGGACGATGAAATACATCTTATCTTCACAAAGAACGTGACAGTTTCGTTATAAACCAGTACCGTTGCCAGTCGTAGGCCCCACCACCGCGCCAGCCGGACCCATCGCCACCCTGTCCGGGACACCCGGCGACGCGACAATCACGACCGGGGCCTGTGGATCACCACGAGACGAACGCACATCTTCATGCCGCGTGCCGTACCCACCTGGGCCCGACACGTGGCAAGCCCAACACAGACAGCCAGGACAGGGGTGGTACACCGCCGTGCCGGAGTGGAAACTCCGGCGCCGGCCACCGGGGAACCGGACGCCGAGGTGACACCGCCAAGCGATGACCGAGAGGAAACAGAACACTTCATGGCCCGTCACGCAAAGAGGACCCACTCCCGTATCACCCGCCTCGCGGCATCCGCCGTAACCATCGGCGCCGCGGCATCCATCATGGTGCCGACCGCCGGTGCAGCCCCCTACTCTGATTGGGACCGGCTCGCACAGTGCGAGGCCGGGGGCAACTGGGGCATAAACACCGGTAACGGTTTCTACGGTGGTCTGCAGTTCACCCCGGGTACCTGGCGCTCCTACGGCGGCACCGAGTACGCACCGTTGCCGCATATGGCGACCCGCGAGCAGCAGATCGCCATCGCCGAGAAGACTCTCGCGGGCCAGGGCTGGGGGGCATGGCCCGCCTGCTCCGCACGCCTCGGCCTGAATTCCGCACCGAACACCAACCGCGGTGTTCCCGCCCCGGCTGCAGCTCCGGAGATCGAGAACATCGTCGCCGCGCCAGCCCAGTTCGATGCCACTGTCGACAACGCTGAGGGTGCCGCCGGCTCCAGCGACGTCACCGCCGTCGACGCGCTCTACAACGCTCTGGTGAATGCCCTGCGCGACCGTGGTCTCCCGGTTCCCCGTGAGCTCACTGCCTTCTACCAGGCCAACCGCGGTAACTTCGAGGCTTTCTACAGCGCCAACCGGGACAACATCGAGTTCCTGCTGGGCCGCTAGTGTCCCCATCCCACCGGGATCCTCGGGTGGAAACGACGAAGCCCGGTGCGTACACACGAAAACGTGCGTGCGCACCGGGCTCCGTCGTTTCTCCGACACCTACGCGAAAAACGGAGGACCTCGGTATTTCGGGCGGAGCAAAATGCCGGTGGATGGCACTCGCGGCAACACCCACCGGCGACAGGCCGGAGTGGCAGTTCTAGCGGTTGATCCGGGTGTAGGGGTGGACGTATCCGATTTCCTCGACGGGGCGCGGGAAGATCGTATCATCGCCGAACGGGCTCGACGCGCCGTCCACCTTGGAGACCAGCTCAGTCACCGGATGCCCACCACCGGGAACGTGCTCCGGCCAGCCGGGATCGACGTAGGTTTTCTTCTCGATTTTCGACATGCTTCCATTGTCTCAAACGCAGCGGAGAAAAGTCACCTTATGACCCTCTAAACTTGACGGCACCATGAAAACACCCGACACCGCCTCCGAGTCCGGCCCCACATTCCGTCAGTGGCTCTCCGGCGTCGATGACGACCAGCTCTCCCGGATCATCGACAACCGCCCCGACACCGCATGGCCGTTACCTCCCGGAATCGGTGCCCTGGCGGCCCGCCTGCAGCTCCGGGCGTCCGTCGCCCGCTCGACCACGGGCCTCACGGCGCTCCAACTCGTGGTCCTCGAGGCCGCAGCCTCCCTCGGTGGTGAACTCCACCCCATCTCCGCCCCCGATGTGGTGGAACTGGTCATCGAGCGCCTGAACACCACCGGCAGATCGCTGAGCGTCACCCCGGCAACTGTCACCCGCACCCTGGGTGAACTCATGGACCGCGCCCTAATCTACGGAGACGACGACCAGCTCCGGGTGACCACGGAAGCGATGTCCTCGCTTCCCGCCAACTGGCAGTTGCTGCCCGATCCTGGCGGCACCGCGGGACACCTTGATGAAGACACGGCGCGAGCCCACATCGACGATCTGTCCCCCAGGGAACGCCGTATCCTCGACACCCTCGTGTCCTCCGGCGGCTTCGGCCTGTCGAAGGACGCCGCTCCCGACGCCGACCCCAAACGCCCGGTTCCCCGACTCATCGATGCGGGGCTGCTCCTGCGGGTGGATAGCCGTACGGTCAAGATGCCCGCACTGGTACGCGGTATTCTCGACGGGACCGGCGTCGCCCCCCAGCCGCTGCTTCCGTCCCCGCGATGCGGTGGTGACGGCGGGGATGATCTCGTCGCGGACCCGCCCGCACAACGCCGGGCGGACGATGAGGGCGCGGCAGCCGGCCTCGAGGTCGTCCGTCTCATGCGGCGTCTGATCACCGCACTCGGGGCCCACCCCGCCCCCTGCCTGAAGGAGGGCGGTATCGGCGTACGCACCCTCACCCGACTGGCCCGGGACCTCGACTGCAACGAGATCACCGTCAACCGGTTGATCTGCCTCGGTATCTCGTCGGGGCTTCTCGGCAGGGGCGAACCAGATCCGCCACCGGCGAATGATCCGGGAGGGGATCTCCTCGCGCCCACGACGGCAGCGGACACCTGGCTCGCCACGGGACTCGCCACCCGCTGGGCTGCACTCCTGGCCGGATGGGCTCGGTCCACCTGGGCGCACTGGCGGACCGGGCGCACCGATGCACGCGGCCGGTCCATCCACCTGCTGTCCTCCGCCACCGAGCATCAGGGGCTCCCTGACGTCCGCGCTCTGGTCATGGCCCAGTTCGTCCGCCCCCCGGAGGGGATACCGCTCCGGGGCGTCGAGCTCGACGAGGATCTCCGGTTCACAGCCCCAGTCCCGGCCAGCCGGATCAGACCGTCGACGGTCGACGAGATCGTCGCCGAGGCCTGCTGGATCGGGGCGCTCGCCCACGACACCGCGACGACGCCTCTGCGAGCGTTGTCGCGGGAGGTCTCCCCCACCCCGGGTACTCCGGGGCCAGCGCTTCTCACCGCCACCAGTTCGGTGACCCCGGCGCCGGTGGACACACTCATCGCACAGGGCGACATGACGGTCCTCGCCCCGGGGCCGCTCGAACCCGAACTCGAATCAGAGCTGACCCTGGCCGCGGATATAGAATCAGCGGGACTGGCCAGCGTGTTCCGCATCACCGAGAACTCGATCCGGCGCGCACTGGACGCCGGCCGCAGCGGCACCGACATCCGTTCACTCCTGGAGCAGCACACCATGGGTGCGCTCCCGCAGAACATCGTGTACCTCATCAGCGACGTCTCCCGGCGCCACGGCGCCCTCCGCGGCGGACCGGCTCTCTGCTATCTGCGGTGTGACGATGAGGCCCTCCTCCTGCAGGTCTCCCAGGCCCCCGGGGCCCAGAAGGTCGCGCTCCGCCTCGTAGCCCCGACCGTGGCCATCGCGCAGGCTCCGCTGATCCAGGTACTCGATGCCCTCCGCGCGGACGGATTTCAACCGGTCGCGGAATCCGCCACCGGGGCCAGCCTCGATCTCCGTAAGCGCCCCGCACGGGTGGGAGCGGAACCTCAACCCCCGCAGCCATCAGCCGCAGGCGACGGTGTGCAGACCCGGGAGGTGGTCGCCGCAGTGCGGCGAGGTGAAGCCGCTCAGGACGCGGCACGGAAGGGGCGCACCGCCACCGACGACACCGGAAGGGTCGTTCAGGGGGCACGCGCCCTCGGCATCCTGCAGGCCGCTGCGAGATCGAACCAGACGGTGACGCTCGGCTTCGTCGACAATCACGGCCAGGCCGGGTACCTCCGCATCACCCCGGTGATGGTGTCGGGCGGGCAGGTCGACGCCGTCGACGAGGCGACCGGGGAAACCCGGCGGTTCCTGCTCCACCGCATCACCGAGGTCATTCTCGAGGACAGCTGACCCGCAGGCACCACACGACGGACAGTGCAATAATGGTGGATTGTCCCCTACCCGGGGATCATCCGCGAATCTGGAGAGGACGTGGTCGCCTGTGCCCATCGGCGATGGACCGCTGATCGTGCAGTCCGATAAGACAGTGCTGCTGGAGACGGGACACGAGAAGGCCGACGCCGCTAGATCGGCGCTGGCACCATTCGCCGAACTCGAACGCGCCCCGGAACATGTGCACACCTACCGGATCACGCCGCTGGCGCTGTGGAACGCCCGCGCCGCGGGACACGATGCGGAACAGGTCGTCGACATGCTGGAAACCTACTCGCGTTTCCCCGTGCCACACGCACTGCTCATCGATGTCGCGGAAACCATGAGCCGATACGGTCGGGTACGGCTGCACAAGGACCCGGCGCACGGTCTCACGCTCGAATCGGACGAGGCCGCGATCCTCGCGGAACTCATCCGGCACCGGAAGATCGCCCCGATGCTCGGCGAACGCATCGACGACACCACCTTCGCCGTGCATCCGAGTGAACGCGGCCGACTCAAGCAGGAACTGCTCAAGGTCGGCTGGCCTGCCGAGGACCTCGCCGGTTACGTCGACGGGGAGGCGCACCCCATCGAACTGTCCACCGAGAACGAACAGTGGGAGCTGCGGGACTACCAGTCCCAGGCGGCCGAAGCTTTCTGGGCTGGCGGCAGCGGCGTAATCGTGCTCCCCTGTGGTGCGGGGAAAACGATGGTCGGTGCCGCAGCCATGGCGAAGGCTAAGGCCACCACCCTGATCCTCGTGACCAACACCGTGGCTGGGCGCCAGTGGCGCGACGAACTGATCCGCAGAACGTCCCTCACCGCCGACGAGATTGGCGAATATTCTGGGGAGGTCAAGGAGATCCGCCCAGTCACGATCGCGACCTATCAGGTGGTCACCCGTCGCACCAAGGGCGAGTTCCGGGCACTCGAGCTGTTCGACTCCCGGGACTGGGGACTGATCATCTACGACGAGGTCCATCTGCTCCCGGCGCCGGTGTTCCGGATGACGTCCGATCTGCAGTCCCGACGGCGACTCGGACTCACCGCGACCCTCGTGCGCGAGGACGGCCGTGAGGGCGACGTTTTCTCCCTCATCGGCCCGAAACGCTTCGACGCACCGTGGAAGGACATCGAGGCGCGCGGCTACATCGCCACCGCGGACTGCGTCGAGGTCCGTGTCACCATGACCGACGCCGAACGTATGGCCTACGCCACCGCGGAGGCCGCCGACCGGTACCGGCTGGCGGCGTGCGCCGGCTCGAAGATGCGGGTCATCCGCAAGCTCCTGGCACAGCACGCGGGCCAACCGACGCTGGTGATCGGTGCGTACCTCGACCAGCTGGAGGAGATCGGTCAGACCATCGACGCCCCCGTCATCGAGGGCAGCACCTCGAACAAGCAGCGGGAAAAACTGTTCGCCGCGTTCCGTGCCGGGGAGATCGATGTCCTCGTCGTCAGTAAGGTCGCGAACTTCTCCATCGACCTGCCGGAGGCCGCAGTCGCCATCCAGGTGTCGGGTACCTTCGGTTCCCGACAAGAGGAGGCACAGCGCCTCGGTAGGCTGCTGCGGCCGAAGGCCGACGGAGGTGAGGCTCACTTCTACTCGGTCGTCTCCCGCGACAGCCTGGACACCGAATACGCCGCACACCGGCAGCGTTTCCTCGCGGAGCAGGGCTACGCCTACCGCATCATGGACGCAGCCGATCTGCCGGGATCCGGCATCTAGACTGGCAACGGACGGCACCCGCAACCGATTCCAACCACGGAAGGTAATCCACGCGATGAGCGCAACCGACTTCCCCTTCACCGTCGACGAGACCCACAGCAAGACGAACAATGAACTGTTCCGGGATTCCCGTCGCCTCGTGGTCTCTGCGGGTGTCTTCGGTCTGATCCAGGTAGCCGTCGCAGCCGGGATCCTGTGGTACTTCGGTGGGCAGCCGTGGGTCTGGATGATGGTGATCGCCCTGGCCGTGATGGCCGTGGTGAGCTTCGGCATGATGTTCGTCCTGCCCCGAAAGGTCGGCACCGCGCAGGAACTCTACGACCGCTATCCCCTCGTTCCCGCGGTCGTCGCAAAGGTTAACGAACGGGACCTCGTACTGCTCGCTCTGGTGAACACAACCGTGGATGAGAACGATAAACCCCGGTGGGCACTCGCCGCGCGAACGGTCACCAGACTCGCGGGCCACCCGCGAAAGGTCGGCGAACGGGTCCCGTCGGTGGCGGTGTCTGGGCAACGGCATCTCTCGGACAGAGAACACTGGAGCGAGGTCACCCCGATGCCGATTTCCTGGGCGACACCAGACAGGGGTGTGATCGGCCGGGCCGCTGACGCCATCCCGGCGGCTCAGTGGAAACGCCTGGAGAAGTCCGTCGATCGCCTCGCCGAGGTCCGCGAGACCCCCGCAGACCTGCTCGTTCTCGACTGACTTCCGGGCCCGGAGCATTGCCCGGTTCAACCATCCGGCCCCTGGCCACCGGACCACGGCAGTGTTCGATCTCAAAGATCGCCCATTCGGGTCCGGATTCGACCACTTGGTTGGTGTCTCCGACCGGTTCGCATCCTCCGATCACGGGATCAGCGCGAGATCGGCAACTTGTCCGGGATCGGTCGACCCACACGACAAGCTCGTCCAACCGGGGGACGCATCCCGCAGCTGATGCACGACCGTAGCGACGAGTGCGGCGACACCACCGTGCCCGGAGAGAGAAGGTCGGCATCGCCAGAGGGCGCAGGAGGACACCTGAACGGTCCCATCCTCTCTCTCCTCGGGCACCGGCCTCCCGTTGATACCCGGTGACCCCGAACAGTCATCCACTGTGCGGCCGCTCGAGGCCCCTTGAAAGTATGGGGTTCCAGTGAGCTCGATAGGACACTAAAACTAATAGCGGATACACCCTTCCCGGATGCCGCCAGCTCAGGAGTTTCACCGTGAATGGAGCTCGCCCATGAACCACGACCGGTGGGGGGATACGGCATGAGTGGATCAACGAGCATCCCGGAATCCGGCATCACCGACAGCCGGGGGGCTGATACCCACGCCCCGGACGTCGATCCTCCATTTGTCCCTGCTCCCACCCGAGCTATCGGAGATAGCGCGCAGAGTCCTTTCGGACATCTGACCAGTGGACGCCGGGCGGAGGCCGCGGTGTTGCGGGTCACCGCTTCCGCAACGAGTGCCGCCTGGATCCTGGCTCTGGTATTCAGCAGAACCGGGAACCAAGTCGCTGGACAACTCTCGACGGGAAGCTTCAGCGGATCACTCGCAGCGTCAGCCACTCTCCTGATCTGTGCTTCGCTTCCCCTGCTGGTGTTTTTCAGCCCGGATCCGAGACGCTACCGGCAGCTGATGGTCCTCTCCGCCACGGGATACACCGCCATCATCAGCACCCACATTGTGTTGAAGGCGGTGTACGGCAGTTCTCCGCTCGGCGACCTCCATATGGAGGACTATTCCGGTTTTCCCGCCGTGTTCTTCGCCGCTTCACTCCGGCCACCGCTCGGATACGCTTTCGGGGCGATCATCATCGCCGCCTCCACACTCCTGAACAACACGATCCCCCTCGGTAGCCACTTCCTTCTCGCGATCGCCCACGGTGAGATCATTACTTTTCCGTTCCTCGTGTTTCTCGCCTACGCAACCAGCACCGCCCGGCGACTCGACGCCCGCGTTGCGTCGCTGCACCGCGCCGCGCTGCTGAACGCCGGGTCCCGGACGCTGAGGGAGACAGAGACCCAGTTTCTGGCCCACGTGCATGACAACGTCCTCACATTGCTTGGCTCCGTCGCCCGGGGCAACCCCGGGATCGGTACTGAACAGATCATCGGAAGATTGTCACCCGACGGTGTGCCGTACCCGGGCGGCGCTCCGGTCGCGGTCCGTGAGCTCATGGATGAGATGCTGCGAATCGTGACGATCTTCGATCCGAGAACCGTGGTGACATCGACGCCTGTGCCGTCCACCGCGGTGACCCTACCGGCTTCGGCGGCGGCGGCGATCTGTGACGCTCTCCGCGAAGCTGCACTCAATTCCGCGAAACATGCACCGGACGCCCAACGCCGGTGCGAGATCATTGTCACCCACAGCGACGACCGTCTGCGTGGTTTAACCGTCCGCTACAGCGATGACGGCCCCGGCTTCGACATCAGGAGGATTCCGGACGACAGGGCGGGGCTCCGCCTCAGCATATTCAGTCGTCTGCAGACGACGAAGGGCGGAATCGTCGACATCGAATCGGCACCGGGAAAAGGGGTGACCGTGACGATCGGATGGAGCGCCGACACGTACACCCGGATGCCTGCGGAACAGCCCCGCGACCCGTTCAGGTTCCCACCACTCGAACGCCTCACCGGCCGACACGTCACGTACAGTCCGTGGTTCGCGGGGTGCATCGCCATGACGTTCATGGGCATGCAGTGGACCGAGCGGCACCAGTACACCAACCACCCGGCGCAGATTGTCGCGACGATCGGTTTCGGGTTCGCAGTCGCGGCGATCATGACCGGACGGGAGTTCAAGCTATCGATACCCGCGACGTGTGCAACAGTTACGGGCATCCTAATCATGAGCGTCAGCGGCCTGATGATGGGAGCCGGGCACGACATGCCGTGGCCCACCCACTGGTGGTTCTACGCCCTGCATTCGATTCTCCCTCTCCTCGCTATCCGAAGGCGTGGCGGAACTGCCGCAGCAACGTTTGGATGCGTCGTCGTGATCGTCACGGCGGCACGTGCAGCAGGAGCGACGGTGGACGCACCGGCTCTGTTTAGCATCCTCAACGTATTCCCGACGATCTTCGCCGGCGCACTGGTTCCGCTGTTGATCAAAAGAGCGACGAGCCAGTTCCCGATCGCGACGAAAGATGCGTTGAAGCATGACGAAGCCGAGCACCGGGCAGGTACCCACACCGGATATCTCCGACGGAACTGCGAATGGGTGAAAGCGATGATCGCATTCGCGTTGCCGGATGATCTGCCGTTGCAGGAAAGGACACGCAATGCGCGTCTCCTCGAGATGCGGCTCCGTGATTCAATCAGATCCCCGTTCCTCGACGTTCCCGATCTCACCCGGGAGGTGTGGAATGCACGGAAGCGGGGCGTCAAGGTCACCTTGCTCGATGATCTCACCCCGGCGAGAATCTTCCACCGGAGAACCGTCGATCACCCGGAGCGCCCACCCGAAGTCGATGAAGCCTGCTCGCTGGCGGCGGACATCCTGAGATCAACGGACCGAGGAAGGGTAACCGTGCGGCTCATGCCGAGGGGCCGGGAACTGGCGGCGACCATACTGACGGAGACGCCTTCCGGGACGGTCTGCCATACGATCAGGAACCGCAGGGAGTCGGAGCCTGAACAATCGACGTAGCCGGGACCTCGGTGGCGCACGGTGCTGCGCCGGGCCTGGTAAACGGACACGTACCCGCCCTCATTCTGGTTGATCACAGTTTCTGGACGACGCCTCTGATGGTGGGGGGCCGCTACCGGGCGACGAGCCCCCTGCGTGGAGGCGGCGTGGCCGGGTGTGTCTCTCGGAACGGCGCGCCTTTTCATGCCCGTCCCCCGTCAACCGGCACGGCGAGGTCATCTCCGCATCCCGGGAAACCCGGGTCCTGTCCGCACCGGTCCTGTCCGGACAGAGTGTCGGGGTGCCTCGTCGGACGTTCCCGGTACCGCGTGCAGGCGCGCCATGACCGCTGCTGCGGCCACGACGACAGCGACGGCAGCTGTGCCGGGACACCGAACTGATCCCAGAGATCGCCGAAAACTCCCCGACCGCGTACGCGGTACGAAAGGACGACCGTACGAGCGGTACAGGCGTCGGCACATCACCGCCCGAAATCGATGCAAGAGCGGTCCGACATGAGAGAACAACAGCAGGGACCGTCGCTGCTCTGGCTTCATCTTCTGCTCCCCCACTGGAACCGCAGGGGTACACGCGGGTGGGACAGCGCCTGCGGGAGCACCGGGACGGGAGTGTCGGGTTGAGCCGATCAACGGCCCGCGAAGGTGCATCCCGGAGAGAAGCGGCACCGGGCCGCCCGGCACCGCCATCCGACCCCGAGGAGAAAATATGCACGCCGTACAGTTTTATGCGGTAGACGTCCCGAACGACAGATGTCGGGGCCGATGAACGGCGAGACCGGGGCTTCGGGAAGCCGCCCATGTGACACCGGATCGGTCACTGTCCGGTGCACGTGGACAATCTGATGGAAGGAGAGAATCAGATGAGAAACAAGTCGTCCTTCTACGGAGAAACTGAACCGAGGTGGTTGCTGGCTACCGCGTGGCTGCTCATCCTCGCACTCCCGGTAATCACGTTCTGCGCGTTACGTATCGACAACAGCTATCAGTTGATCTTCATATACTCACCCGTTGCAGGCCTTGTCGCACTTGTCGCCGCAGTGAGACTCCGCAGCTGGCTACTCGTCCTCCAGGGGATCTTCACGGCGACCTTCTACGGATACCTCACCTTCCTGTACTTCGGTCTCGTCCCGTAGACATGAGCGTCCGCGGCGGACCCCGCCCTCGCAGCTGCCGACCGGACAGCTCACGCCCGGTATTCCGGCGCGTGGGCTTCATCATGTCCACGGATCGCCATCATGCCGGTAAAACCGGAGCACCGGGATCAGCGGGTGGGCCATCTCTGATGATTCGTCTTTCAGGGGAAGCTGCGGCGGTTTGTGATGTGGGGCGATGAGCCGCCGACATGACGGTTGCGGCCGGGTGAGAGGAGTTCATGGGAACGGCTGAACGCCGATGACCGGAGCACCGGCTTCATCCGGTCAGCCCGCGTTGCTCAGCAATGGTCCTTCCAACCCGCCAGAACGTCCCTCAGCAGCGTATCCAGTTCCTCGGCACTGAAGATGCTGCGCCGGGCCTGGATCTCCAGCCAGTGTTCCCCGCCGTGCCGCAGCACGTAGGCCATGGCGTCGAACTTGACGTCGCCCTCCATGGGGTGGACGCCCACAACCGGCTCCGAGCCGATCTCCATGTGGGAGGCGAAGAAACCCGTGACAGGAAAACGGTCCTCGCATTCTTCCTGCCCCAGATCGTCCATCCCCCGGTCGAACTGGTAGTCCTGGTGCTCGAGCGCTCCGAGAAGGCGATCCTGGAGGATCGACGGCACGAGTTCTCCCGCGCGTAGGCGCACGAGAACGAGGCTGATGAAGTTGCCGACAGTGTCCTCGACGCCGGGGACGGTTCGCCCGTGCCCGGCGTGCCGATGAGGAGGTCATCCCGACCTGTGCGCTTCATGAGGCTGGCGAACAGCCCCAGCATCACGCCCTGGAACGGGGTGATGCCACGCGCGCGCCCCGCGGCCAGGAGAGAATCCGGGATGGGGCGCACGGCCCGCCAGGCACCCTGCTGCGCATGGCGGGCGTCCAGGTGCACGGGAAGTGTGGCGGATCGCGCAGCTGTTCCTCCCACCAGGAATTCCGGTCCGGGCGGGGCTCGACGCGGGAGAAGTCGGCGTAGCTCAACCCCACACGTGGCGGCAGTGCGTGTCCCGCGAGAAGTGCGCCGAGTTCCCGCCGCAGCACCGACTGATTGTGGCCGTCGCTGAACAAGTGGTGGATGACCCAGCGGAGTTCCCCGTCGGATGGCCCAGCGGAGTTCCCCGTCGGATGACCCAGCGGTGCGGCGGCGACTGTCCGACGTCGATTGGGGTCGACACGACGCTCTCCCACTCGCGGGCGGTGAGCTGCTCTATCGGAGGAATCGTGCACTGGGCAACCGGAAGGAAGACCTGTTCGCCTTTGCTCGTGTCTACGATGGCGCGGAGACTGTCGTGTCGCGCAATGAGCTCGTGAACGGCGGCGTCGGCGGTGCTCTCTTCGCCCAGCGGCACACCGGAAGTCATGTTGGCCCAGTTGCGTTTGCCCCGGGGCAGGTAGACGCGGGTGTAGCGCCGCTGCCGTGCCGTAGCTCCGAGCCGACCGACGAAGGGAACACTGTCTCCACGTGGCACGCGGGAAGCCTCCCGTTCGGCGGCCACCGCCTGCGGGGTGCGTTTCTCGAAGAGGTCGCGCAGGCTCACCGAGATGCCCGCGGATGCAAGCTTCGCGACCCACGTCGTGGCTTCCCGGGACGTGCCACCGGCAGCGAAGAAGTCGTCTGCAGCGGCCAACGGCACTCCCGGTGCCCGCGAGGCTGCGTCGGCCACAACATGCACGAGCTCGGGATCGCCCCTGTCGTCGGCGTCTCCGGGCTCGTGGGTGGCGTGCGTGAGGAGATCCCGGAGGGCTGCCCGATCGAGTTTTTCCCCGCACGGTCAACGGCAGGTCCCCGCAGACGATGGGTCTCGCGGGAAGGTGGGTGGCGGGGAGACGGTCCACGAGCTGTTCCCGGATCTGCTCCGCGGTACGCATCCGGGCCTGGGCGAAACCGGCCAGGTGGGTGCCCAGTTCGTCCGCGACCGGTAGGACCGCGGCGTTCTCGACACCGCTGCAGGCGGCTATGACGGCCGCGACGTCTGTGGTGTTGACCCACACGCCGGCGATCTTCACCTGCTGGTCCGTCCGGCCCTCGATGACGAGGCCCGCACCGCTGTCGTAGCCCAGATCGCCGGTGGCGAACCACCAGCGATCGTCGTCGCGGTAGAAGTGCGGATCCTCCCGGTGGAGGTAGCCGCTCAGGGCGAGTGGCGGGCCGATGTAAACTTCCCCGGCCTGCAGCCGGTAGCGGGTGCCAGGCAGCGGCACACCGACGGGGCACACGCCGTCGTCGCACCATTCGGTTGCGTCGGAGAAGAACTTCGCCAGGGTCGTCTCGCTCGGGCCGTAGAGGTTGATGACCCGCGTGTTCGGTGCGAACTGACGCAGGGCCACCACATGTCAGGCGTAGAGCGGCTCGCCGGTGAAGAAGGCCAACCGGAGCGATTCCCAGGTGCCCTGCGCCCGTCTCAGCCACCGTGCCGCGAGACTGGGAACGACGTGGCACACGGTGATGCTCTCGGCGGCGAGGAACGCAGCCGGGTCACGCACATCGTCGTCGCCGGGGAGGACGAGTGTCGCGCCACTGCTGAGGGGAGTCAGTGCGTCCCTGAGGAACACGTCGAAGGTGGGCGGCGTCAAGCAGGTGCAGCGGTCGCCGGGACCGATACCGAAGGTGTCGGTCTGCCAGGTGATGAACTCCGCGAGTCCGCGTCCGGAGCCGATGATTCCCTTCGGCGTACGGTGGTCCCGGAGCTGAACACGACGTAGTCACCGGGGTCGGGAGGGGACGACGGCAGGTTCGGGAGGCCGTGCACCGCGAGGCTGTCCTCTGTGTCGATGAAGGCACACGCGTCGGCATCCCGCAGGAGACCGTAGGACCGCCTGGCGTTCCACAGGGTGAAATTCTTGCTCGCCTCTAGACGTGCGAGAAGCGCGATGACGGTTGCCGAGGTAGGGCGGTTGTGGGTTCTCCCGATGGCGATGCGCCCGTCGAAGGCCCGGAGTTCCTCGGCGAGCGTCAGCACCCGGCCGGCGAGTTCGCCCCGTGACATGCTCCGGCGTTCACCACGCTCGCCGGAGACAACCGCGGTGGCGTCGGGATTCTACTGTCGTAGGCTGTGAAAGAGCGCTATGAGGGATGCCTAAAAAGCGGACGGGGTGGATTCCATACATTGCTCCAGAATGGGATGGGCGGTACCGGACGTGACCTGCGTCGCATGAGGAGCGAGGTTGTCGACATTAACCATCTTGATGGTCTACCTGTGCCTCACCCATTCTGAAGCGTACCGGGATATGTTCCGCTTCCTGACCCCGGTTTGTGACCGGATAGCACTAATGGCGCTCCAGTCTCCACGGATGCCGACCGGTGGCTCCATACCTCGTGGAACCAGCCACTATTTCACCCTGTGTAGCCGGTTATTCGCCGGGAATTCCGTACGCGGGAACGCCGCCCCTAGAGCGGCAATAAACAACCACCCCGCCTTTTGGTGGTGAATATGACAAAACACCGGCCCCCGGGTGGTCGACATTCCTGTCAACCACCCAAAGGCCGGTGCCTCAATCCATACTCATGAAGTTGTAGTATCGGCGGTGTCCTACTCTCCCACACGCTCCCGCATGCAGTACCATCGGCGCTGGAGGGCTTAGCTTCCGGGTTCGGAAAGGGACCGGGCGTTTCCCCACCGCTAAAACCACCGACACATCTCAAACAATGTCACACACAACTTACGTTGTGCTGGTGTTGGTGCCAGACACTGGCTAGTGGACGCAAGCAACACAAACAAATGTTTCTCTGTTCTGCAGTTGTTTTGTTTCGGTCAATTAGTACCGGTCACCTCCACACATTACTATGCTTCCAGATCCGGCCTATCAACCCCATAATCTACAGGGAACCTCAAACGAAACCTTATCTCGAAA
>NZ_JAEIOT010000004.1 GCF_016342275.1 Corynebacterium marambiense | reverse complement strand
GTCCTGAGCCAGGATCAAACTCTCCATAAAAGCCTTTAAGCAATACAAAAAGCTTGAAAAACCTAGCAAAACAAACAACCAGCAACACCACCCGACCCCACAAAAGGAACCAGGCGATGTCAAAAATGATTGTCCAAAAAAACAAAAAGCAGATGAAACATCCGCCATAGTGACGCGTGTCATTCGACGAGGAAAAACAAACACGCCACACAAACATCCGTCCCAACCACCACAGTCAACAACCACCACCAGCACCCACACACAGTGGACACCACACGGCAGCTGATTAAGGAAGCGACTTACACTCCCCGGCACACGCCACGACCATGAATGATCCGGAAACGAATCAAAAAAACAATTACCCCACCAACAAACACAACCACCCAAAGATGATCACACCTGCCGGCAAGATACATTGGCACACTATCGAGTTCTCAAACATCACGCACACAACCAACCAGCAACCACCAAAGGCAACCAGTCCGGCAGGTGAACAATTTTTCTTGGAGCCAGCTTATGTTTTCCTCACGCCACACAACCACAGAAATTACTTCCCGGCGGGGCGCTGTCGGTCTCGCTGACCCCCACTAATTTACACACCACCCACCACACACACAAACACGCAGGTTACCGGCAGTTTTCGGGATGTTCATCCGCCACTCATCCCGCGTTGGTTGCCCTGCCGGTGTTCATGCCCAACCAATCCGCCAACCCCCTCGACCCCGGCCGCCAACGCCGGACCAGCCACAGGTCGGCCACGATGTAGTTGACGATGAGGAATCCCGCGCCGACCACGGGATAGAGGATCGGGTCAGGACCAATGTCTGCGGGCAACAGGGCCGGAATGCCCGTCAGCCCCATGATGATGATGAGATAGGGCACCCACCACACGGTGAGCACGGGGAGGATGATGTCGATGGTGCTAATCAGGAATCCCACCGCGATCCACTTGCAGATCCCGGTGAGCAGATGGTCATCCGGGTTCACGATCAGCAGGGACGGCAATGACGCGACCGCAGCCATGACCGGATGGAGCAACGCCAGTCGCATCCGTTCCCGCAGCCAGGTCCGTCGACGACCGTTGAAGGCCATCCAGCGGTCCGGCCGTTCGTCGGATGTGAGACCCGTCATCACCATCACCAGCGGAAGGATCGACCAGTTCACCCGAATGCCTGTGAGACCGATGATGACCGCAGCGACGGCCGTGAGTCCCCAGCCGATGAGGTTCCGCGGAACAACGTTGCCGGCGATGATCGCCCGGCACGCCCGGCGCGGGCCACCACCGCTGATCGCCGGATCTCCCGACCTCGACGTCGCCGTCCGGGGCGCTTCCGGCCAAGTCCGCGTGCTGCGGACCTGGATGATGGCGGCCACCACCCAGAACACGACGCTCACCAGAACAACGCCCTCGCCGCGCACGAACCAGTTGGTCAGGGCACAGGCGGAGAGGATGGCCGTGTACAGCCCCACCCGAAGAAGATGGTGGCGACGCCAGGTCGCGTGGTCGAGGTTGAAGGCCCGGTAGGTGTCCGCGCCACCGGTGGATGCCAAAAGCACCGCACCGAGTGCCACAGCGACCCACGCGGGCCACGCATGCGGCCGATATCCCGTGAAGAGGTACCCGTAGAGACCTGCGGCGGAGATCAGGGTCACCAGGACAGGCAGGACCCATGGGTTCGCGTGGCGCAGGATCGCGGTTGGTGAACCACCCATTGTTTTCACGGTCGGTATGCCCTTCCTCATCGTCGACTACCGGAGAACCGCTCCTGGAACGTCGCCCCGCTGAGGTCGGTGGTTCCAGCGAGTCGCGGGGAGATCACGAACAGCAGGATGAGCGTCCAGATCGTGAGTACCGCCAGCGATCCGGACATGACACGGACGTCCGTGGAGGCTGTCGCGAAGGCGACGGGGTACGCCGCCACCAGGCTCGCATACCACCAGGCATTCCGCCCGATGGCCCACGGTGCAAGTACCATTCCGCCGACGGCGAGGAGTCCGGCGGCGAGGAAGACGGGGATCCCCTCGTGGAAGGAGATCTCGCCCCGGAACGCCACGGCCCACGCGGCGGTCCAGACCAGGAGCGCCACCGGGAGGTTGAGCAGCGCCGTGATGTTCCACCCGCGGACGAAGTCCCGTCGCGGCCAGCCGTACGCCCGCCATGTCCTCGCGGCCAGGGGAGCCAGGGACGCCATGCTCCCACAGAAGGAGAGCACCATGATCGTGATGAACCCAAGGTCATCAGCCTCCCGGTCGGCGCCCCACGGCAGGAGGCGGAGCATCAGAAGGTAGACCAGGACCCCGACCCAGACCATCACCGTGAAGCGGAGGACCGGGTCGCGGATGACTTGGGCCGTGGGGGAGGAGCCGATCAGCGTTCCACGGCTCATGCCGAGGTCCGCCGTCAACCACCACGGTTTCCCGTCGTCGGCCCGGGCCCCGGACTCCGGTATCGACCGTCCCCGCCAGACCTGCACGAGAAACGCCGCGACGAGAATGACGCCGACGGGCACGAGGGCGCGCGGGGGAAGAAAGCCGGGCGCGACGACCACGAGGGCTACGACGAGGGCGGTGATCAGCGTGAACACAGCGGAGCGCACGATGTGGTGTCTTCTCCAGGTCACCCGGGTGAGATTCATGGCCCGGTAGCCGTCGGCCGGGGTACGCAGCCACACGAGTGTGCAGGAGAGAAGGACGAGTCCGACGTAGAGGACGTTCCATCGGCCTCCGTCCTCGATGAACACCATCAGCACACCGGTGAGCAGCACGTAGTCGGCGAGGACGAAGGCGAGGATCAGACCGGCGCGGCGCCAGTCACCGAGTGTCAGCATCAGTCGGCGGTCCACGTCGCCGCCCGGGGGCACGTGGGGAGTCATCGGGCATCAGCCGCCAGGGCGGTGACGGCGTCCTCGAGGTCGGCGGCCTGGACCCGGACACCGAGTTCACGCGCCTTCGCCCACAGGGAGTCAATGGCGTCTGTGGTAGCGCTCCGCAGGTCGAGGATCACCCGTTCCTGCCCGGTGAGCTTCTCGCGGATGAGCACTGTACCGGTGGATCCGAGCGCCTCGACGAGCGCGTCGATGCGGAACGCCGGACCGGTCGCGGAGAGCACTCCCTCATTGAGGTCGGCAACCTCGGCGGTGAACAGCAGAGACCGTGAACCGATGACGATGACGGAGTCGATGACGGCCGCTGCGTCGTCAAGCTGGTGGGTGGAGAGGATCACCGTGCGGGGATGCTGCTCCACATCGGCCCGGAGCTCGGTGTAGAGCACCCGGCGACGCTCGATGTCGAGCCCCAGATAAGGCTCGTCAAGGAGGGTGACGGGGCAGCGGGCCGCAAGCCCAATGACGGCCTGGAGCATGGACTTCTGTCCAGTTGAGTACGCCGAGTACTTCTTGTCCAGATCGAGGTCGAACCGTTCCGCGAGCTCGCGTGCGCGCGTCATGTCGAAAGTGGCCCAACGTGCCTCACCGATCTCCAGGAGCCTGCGCCCTTTCCAACTCCGCGGCAGCGGCACATCGGCACCCATGAGCACGACGCGGTCCATCACCTCGGCGTTGTCGAAGGGTGGGGCGTTGAACACCGTGAGGCTGCCGCCCTTCGTCTCGTGCTGGCCGGCGATGGAACGCAGCAGCGTGGTCTTACCGGACCCGTTGGGCCCGACGAGCGCGTGAATGCCACCCTCCGGAATCGTGAGGGTGAAATCGGTGAGCACGGGCGTTTTCCCATACGCGATGGTGACGTTGTCCGCGTGGATGACGGTGTTGTCGTTGTGGTTCATGAGTAGAGTCCTCGGCTTTCCGCTACCTGGTCGGTGAGAGTGTGCAGTTCTCCCCGGGTCATCCCGAGTTTGACGGCCTCGTCGATAAGTGGGGCGAGGAAACCGGCGGCGAAGGCCTCCCTGCGACGGGAGAGAATGGCTTCCCGCGCCGTGGCGGTGACGAACATGCCGATCCCGCGCTGTTTCTCGAGCACCCCGGTGTCCACGAGCAGGGTGAGGCCCTTGCGGGCCGTGGCGGGGTTGATGTTGTGGAACGCCGCGAGTTCGTTGGTCGACGGGGCCCGTTCGCCGGCAACGAGGGAGCCGTCGACGATTGAGTCCTCGACCAGTGCGGCGATCTGCCGGAACAGCGGCAGGGTGGTTTCCTCCATGGCCCACTCTCCGTTCTTGAACCGTCCCGGCCGGTTCGTTGGTTGGCTACTTGTGTAACTAACCATATAACTAGTTCGAGAGGCCCGCAATGCCCGACGGAACCGGACAGGTACGGGGGTGCAAACCTCGACCAACCACCCCCCAAACGGGTGCGGGACAGCACCCGAAAACGTCAGCACGTTCCCTGATCCCCAGGCTGTGCTGGCGGGACAGGGAACCCAGAACAGAAGCTGATCACACGAACTCCCCGGGACATCGACGTAATCCGACCGTTTCAGGCATGCTGGACACCAGTGACTAAACGGATTTAGCAAGACAATGAACGGAAATTAGGAGCCATGCTTGAACGCACACAAGTATTCGTCGATACGTCTTACCTGCTCGCGAGCTTTTACAACTCGTGGGAGACAGGAGCGCGTGCCCAATTAGAGATCGATCTCCCCGAGGTCGTAGCCGTCCTCGGCACGATGATCCGGAACCAACTGGACCAACCCATCCAGCGGCAGATGTGGTACGACGGGATTCCCGATTCCGGCCCCCACCGCTACCAGCGTGCACTCCGGACCTGCGACGGAGTGCAGCTCCGCGCGGGCCAGCTCATCGAATGGGGCGAACGCCGTACCCAGAAGGCCGTCGACACGCGCCTGGTCGCCGATATGGTGCTCACTGGAGTCCGGGGCCAGTGCTCCGACATTGTCCTCGTCTCCGGCGACGCAGACATGCTGCCCGGGGTCCAGGAGGCCACCGCCGCTGGGCTCCGCGTCCATCTCTACGGATTCGGCTGGGACTCCATGTCCTCCGCCCTCCGCTACGCGTGTGACTCCACCACCATCCTCGACCCCCGCGAGGACTTCGCGGAATGCATGCAACTGCAGGTTCTCGAAGGCCCCCTCCCGCCGGTGGTACGAACCAAACCGATCGGCGATGCCGAACCCATCGAGGAAACGGGGCCAATTAGCGTACCGAACCCCGGTGGAACCACCCCGCCGGCATCTGAGCAGTCAGGTACTCCGGACGACAACCACAACGGGCACTCCGGAAAGCACCGCTCCACACCAGCACCCGGCACCGGCGACCAAGCGCAGCTCCGCGGTTCCGGTGACCATCGGGTCGATGTACCCGAACCTCCCGCCGAGGACCGCGGTCCCGGCGCACCAGCAATGCGCCAGACGGCATCACCGTCGACGCATGCCGGAGCCGAATACCCCCGCGAACCCGTCACCGCGGAGAGCCCCGAAACCGGCGATCTCCGCAAAGCCTCCACTGCACCGGCTGACGCAGACGAAACCGGGGAAACCTCCACCGTGTCCCGGGAGCAGGCGGAGGATACCGCCCCCGGCCGGACGGATCAGGCTCCGCAGGCAGACGCGGCGGAGAAACCCCGCCCGGTTCCCAACCCGTCGATGATGGCTCCGCGGCGGAAACTCCGTTCCCGATACGTGCCGTTACCGAGCGAGGTCTGGGTCTCCGACGGCTCCCAGACCCCCTTCGACGTCGGCCAGCAATACGCGAGCTGGTGGTACGACAACGCGGCCTCCGGAGAACAGCGCAACAACGCCCACCAGCTGTGCGGAGGTGGGCTCCCCCCGGAAATTGACCGTCCTCTCTTGCAATTCGCCTGCGAGACACTGCACGAGTACACCCTCACCGAATCACAACGGGTGAACCTGCGCGACGGATTCCACTCCGGAATACGTGGTGTCCTACTCCACATCTCCCGCCGCTGACGGACGACGACCGGAGATAAGTGATTCGCCCTCGTCCCGCCCGGGGCGGGACGAGGGCGAATCACGATGTTTCTTCAGGCTCTAGGCCCCAGATCCATCGGTGATCTCGGGCTTCCTCATCTCTGCCCGGATCTGGTCCAGACGGGCCGTGGCCTTCATGTCGAGGCCAGTGTTCTTGATCTCCGTCATCCGCTCAGCAACAGAGGTCTCCAGCAGTTCCTGGGATCCCAGGGCCTCCGCATAGCGCCGTTCGATCTTGGCCCGGACGGCGTCCAGGGTGGGGACGGCAGAATCGGGTTCGCCGATACCGTCCATGGAGCCTGCGGCATCGTTGACGGTTTCCTGCATCGCGGTCTGGTCGACCTGGGCACGCAACTCCCGGATCTGGTCGAGCTGATCCCGCAACCGGGCCTCCGATTCACGAACCTGCACCGCTGCCTGCTCCGCTGCCTTCACGGCCCGACCATGGAGCGCGGTAGTCTCCTCAATCTGGTTCTCCACCACGACGAGACGCGTGGAGAGTACCTCTGCGGTGGCCATGAGCTCCAGTGCGCGGGCGGATTCCCCTGCCTCGGTGGCAGCATCAGCTGCCCGCAGTGAGTTGCGTGCTTCTTCCTCCAGGGTGCTTCTGTCCGCGAGCAACCGGTTGAGTTTCATCTCCAGCTGGCTACGGGTTCCGATCACCGATGCGGCCTGACGGGTGATGCTCGCGTGTCGCTCCTTCGCTGCGGTAACAGCCTGCTGGATCTGCACGTTCGGGTCAGCGTTCTCGTCGATCTTCTTATCCAGGGATGCCATGAGGTACTTCCATCCCTTCGCGAATGTGTTGGCCATGATCTTCTGTCGACTCTCTTCCCGGGGACCGTGGCGACGCCGCGTTAAACGGCTCCTGTACTAACCACCAGTCTAGCCGTGCTGACCAGCCCCATCTCCCGATTCTCGGACCGAAACCGGAAAAATCCCCTCCCAGGGATGCTCGCACGGCCTCGGGAGGGGAGATAAAACGGGGAACCCGCTACTCGGACTGCTGTTCTTTCGCGATCTCACTCCGGACCTGCTCCATGTCGAGTTCGCTGACCTGGGTATACAGATCCTCCAGCGCGGCAGCTGACATCGCGCCGGATTCACGGAACACGAGGATTCCGTCCCGGAAGATCATCAGGGTGGGAATCGACTGGATCTGCAGCGCGGCGGCGAGCCCCTGGTTGGCCTCGCTGTCGAGCTTGGCGAAAACAGCCTCGGGATGGGCTTCCGAGACCTTCTCGAAGGTCGGTGCGAAACGGACGCAGGGACCGCACCAGGATGCCCAGACATCGACGAGAACTATTCCGCCCTTCGTGACGATCTCTTCGAATGTGGCTTCGGTTACATCAATCGTGGCCATGGAATAATCACTCCGGATTCTTTGGTTGAGAACGGTACACCCCGCTCAACACCGAAAGCCCGAATGATATTCCCGTCACGTTGCGGAGGACCGGGTGAACTGGGGTAGTTTGTGCGGGTAGACGAGACCGCACCGTCACGGTACCCGAAGCAATCCCCGGCCCGTCCGGGTCAACCCTCCGGGAGGCAGTCGGCAGGTGTGACGGCAACGCGAAAGGACAGGACGAACGATGACCAAAAATTACCGTGTGGAAGGAATGACCTGCGAGCACTGCAGCAATGCCGTTGTCAAGGAGGTGTCGGCTGTTCCGGGAACCCAGGGCGTCGACGTCGACCTCGACAAGGGCGTGGTGACGGTAACCGGCCATGGATTCACCGACGAGGCAATTTCTGCAGCGATTGAAGAGGCCGGTTACAAGGTAGTCGACTGACCCGGCCACACCCAGAGCTTTCAATCACCACGCCGCCCCGCTGTCTCGACGGCCGGGCGGCGTTGTCTTTCCCCGGTAACGGGACGACGTTTCCCCTTAAACAGGAGTACCCATGAATAATCCGACCAAATCCGCAGGTTTCCCCGCCACAGCCGGTACCGCACATACCGATCTTGCGGTCACCGGGATGACGTGCACCTCCTGTTCGGGACGGGTCGAGCGAAAACTCAACCGGCTGGACGGGGTCACCGCCACAGTAAACTTCGCAACCGAGACAGCGTCAGTTGACTTCAACCCCGATCTCATCACTCCGGATGATCTCGTGTCAGTCGTGGAGCAGACCGGCTACGGTGCGAGCATCGTGGCACCCGCCGGTTCCGAAACCGACGACGGTGTGGATGGCGGGGGGGCGGCGCCGGATGCGGCCGATGCGGCCCGCGCGGAGGAGATCGCCGACCTGCGCCGCAGGCTGATCGTGTCCGCCGTGTGCGGGTTGCCGGTCATGCTGCTGTCGATGGTCCCCGCCTTCCAGTTCGATCACTGGCAGTGGGTCGCGCTCGCACTGACCGTGCCCGTGTTCTTCTGGGGCGGGCTACCATTCCACCGCGCCGCGATCACGAATCTGCGGCACGGTGCGTTCACAATGGACACACTCGTGAGCATGGGAACCACAACGGCGCTGCTGTGGTCTGTCGTGGCGCTCACCGTCGGCGACGCAGGGCGCCCCGGAATGACGATGCACTTCCACTTCCGCGCTGACAGTGGTTCCGCGCTGAGCGAGATCTACCTGGATACCGCCGCAATGGTGATCGTGTTCCTCCTACTCGGCCGCTGGTTCGAGGCCCGCGCCAAGGGGCGTTCCTCACAGGCGCTGCGCGCCCTGCTCACCCTCGGGGCGAAAGAGGCCACCGTCCTCATCGATGGCCGGGAGCAGCAAATACCGGTCGATCGGCTCTCAGTGGACGACGAATTCGTCGTCCGACCGGGAGAAACGGTTGCCACCGATGGCGTAATCGTTTCGGGTACGAGTTCGGTCGACGAGTCGATGCTGACGGGGGAATCCATGCCCGTTGACGTCATCCCGGGTGACACGGTGACGGGTGCGACGGTGAACAACTCAGGTCGACTCGTGGTCCGAGCGACCCGGGTCGGCGGGGAGACCACCCTCGCACGGATCGGTCGGATGGTCACCGACGCGCAGTCCCGGAAAGCCCCGGTCCAGCGGCTTGTGGACCGCATCTCACAGGTCTTCGTCCCCGTCGTCATGGCCGTGTCGCTGGTGACGCTGCTCGCCCATCTTCTTCTGGGGTCGACCACCGCGGAGGCCTTCACCGCGGCAGTCGCAGTCCTCATCATCGCGTGTCCATGTGCCCTCGGGCTGGCAACCCCCACCGCACTGCTTGTGGGAACCGGCCGAGGCGCCCAGATGGGTCTGCTGATCAAGGGCCCGGAGGTTCTCGAGTCGACCCGCAGGGTGGACACGATCGTGCTCGACAAGACCGGCACGGTGACCACGGGCGAGATGGCGCTGTCCGACGTCACCACTACCCCGGCGGTGAGCCGCGGCGAGGCGCTCCGTCTCGCCGGTACCGTGGAGCAGGGCAGTGAACACCCAGTGGGGCGGGCGATCGTCACCGCAGCGACAGCGGAAGCGGGGGAAGGGGGGCTGCCGGAGTTCTCCGGTTTCACCGCACACGCCGGTAGCGGCGTGAGCGCGACCGTCGACGGGCAGGACATCTCGGTGCTCCGCCCGGGGGACGAGCTACCGGAGGAGCTCGCCTCCGTGGTGGCGGACGCCCAGTCGGACGGTGCCACCCCTGTGATCCTTCACGTCGATGGGGCCCCGACCGCGGTCCTCACGGTCCGCGACCGCGTCCGGGATTCGTCCAAGGCTGCGATCAGGTCGCTGAGAGACCTCGGTCTGACCCCGGTTCTACTCACCGGCGACAACCGGGGTGCCGCCTCGGCGGTGGCACGGGAGGTCGGGATCGACCCGGACGATGTCCTCGCCGGTGTTCTTCCGGAAGGTAAGGTCGCCGAGGTTCGCCGATTGCAGGGGGAGGGACGAACCGTCGCCATGGCCGGCGACGGTGTCAACGACGCAGCCGCCCTCGCACAGGCCGATCTCGGACTGTCGATGGGCACCGGCACAGACGTCGCCATTGAGGCGGGGGACATTACCCTCATGCGGGACGGACTCGACGGCGTAGCGGATGCCATCCGGCTGTCCCGCGCGACACTGAAGACGATCCACGGCAACCTGTTCTGGGCATTCGGCTACAACATCATCCTGATCCCCGTCGCGGCGATGGGGTGGCTGAACCCGATGCTCGCCGGCGCAGCGATGGCCCTGTCCTCGGTGTTCGTCGTCACCAATTCCCTCCGTCTGCGGACGTTCCGCTAACTGACGAACACACCCAGCGACAGCGGACAGCGGGGGCGGCACCCACAGGTCTCGCCCCCGCTGTCATCGTGTTCCCGGTTCCCTGGTGGCGCGGATGCACCCGCTCCGGTACGACCACATGATCTCGGTACCCCTCAGCCCATACCGCGGGCCAGATCCCGGAAGCGGGAGTAATGCAGCTGGTGGGCCACGGCGATGGTCCCGATTGGACCACCGCGGTGTTTCGCCATGATGATGTCGGCTTCACCTGCACGCGGGTCCTCCTTGTCCTGGGAATCCGGTCGATAGAGCAACATGACCATGTCGGCGTCCTGCTCCAGCGAACCCGACTCACGGAGATCCGCCAACTGCGGCTTCTTGTCCGTCCGGGATTCCGGTCCACGGTTCAGCTGGGAGATGGCGACCAGGGGCACGTCGAGTTCTTTGGCAAGCAGCTTCAGCTGGCGGGAAAACTCACTGACCTCCTGCTGACGGGACTCGACCTTCTTGCCCGAGCTCATGAGCTGGAGGTAGTCCACCACGATCATCTGTAGATCGTGCTTCTGCTTCAGCTGACGTGCCTTAGACCGGATCTCCATCATCGTGAGATTCGCGGAATCGTCGATGAATAGTGGGGCATCAGCGATCTTGCCCACCCGTTCCGCGATCCGCTGCCACTGCTCCGTGGTCATCTTGCCCGACCGCATGTCGGTGAGCTTGATTTCCGTCTCGGCGGACAACAGGCGCATGACTATCTCAGACTTCGACATCTCCAGCGAGAAAATCACCGAAGCTTTGCCGTGCTTCACTGAGCAGGACCGCATGAAGTCCAGCGCCAGGGTCGACTTACCGACACCGGGGCGTGCCGCAACAATGATCATCTGCCCTCCGTGAAGCCCGTTCGTCAGTTCGTCGAGATCGACGAACCCCGTGGGAATCCCGGCCGCGAGACCACCGTGCGTGGCGATCGCCTCGAGCTCCTCCATCGTCGGTTCCAGAACGTCGGACAGGATCGCGTAATCGGTGGTGGTCTTGCGCTGCGCGATAGCGAAGACCTCCTGCTGGGCGAGGTCGAGTACCGTGTCCGCCTCAGCAGTTTCCGTACCCTCATAACCCAACTGGACGACCCTGGTGCCCGCATCGACGAGCCGACGCAACAGCGCCTTCTCCGCGACGATATCCGCGTAGTAGCGGGCATTCGCCGCAGTCGGTACAGATGAGATCAGCGTGTGCAGGTACGGGGCGCCACCAACCCGGTCGAGATCACCCTGCCGGTCCAGCCGCCCCGAGACGATGATCGGGTCGACTTCCTTCTGTTCACTGAACAGATCCAGGATCACCGAATAGATGATCTGGTGTGCTGGCCGGTAGAAATCCTCGGGTGTGAGTTCCTCCACGATGTCGGTAACCGCGCCGGTGGAGAGCAGCATGGCGCCCAGAACACTCCGCTCGGCCTCCAGATGGTGCGGAGGAACCCTCCCGAACTTCTTCTCCGCGGCCTCTCCCGACTCTGAGCGGAACCTGGGTCGATCCCGCCGTGCCCGGTCAAAGGGGACAAAATCCGCTCCGCCTCCGTCGTCGGTCGGGTCCTCCGGAGGTACGTAGTCATCGTCGAAGCTGGTGTCACTGAAACCGGAGGTCACTGCGGTGCACCTTTCACTGTCTGGAAGATCTCCCTGCCCTACCCCGGACGGGCGTGTCGCACCCCGGCGGCGGGGCAGGGGAACGCTGGCTGGAACATGGCCGGCTCGTGCCGGTACGCGTCAGAGCCAACAGTACCGCCAACGGCATCTCTCGCCACACCTCACGGAAGCCTCCCTCCCCCGGGGAGTCGCGTGTCCACGCAAGGCTCGAAGCCCCTCAGTTTCGAGGGGTTCCGAGCCGCCGTTTCCCGACCCAACTGGTCAAGTTATCCACAGGGGCTGTGCACAAAGGTCGGGAAAGATCATTCTCGGGCTGGGGATTTCCTACTCGGGGTGTGGATAACTTGTGGACTACTGGCCGAAATCCTCCTGAATTTTGTCTAAAGTCCCTGCTCATAGCATATAAATGGGGTGTTGGTAACTGGCTGCAGACCGTGGATAACTATCGCTAACCAGCCAGTTTGACATCGCAGGGGGTCGCGAGTTAGGCCGGTTTTCGCCGGTCAGGGCGTCGTATTGCATGTTCGGGGAGCGGAGTTATCCACAATTCGGGAACTATATTCACATGGGCAGCAACCGCGACATTCCACCACCCGAACATCATCCGTTGACAGCTCCCACACCACGCCACCGGGGCACTGATCCAGCGCCGGAAGATGCCCCGCCCAACAAAGACCACGGCCCCCGTTCCTCCTCCCAAGGACACGACGAACGTGTCAGTGGGCAGAGGCGCGGGGGCCGTGGCTGCTGTTGTCGTTGGGTCGGCACGGTGTGCCGACCGCCGTCTTGCCACCTTTCTTAGGCGGAGACGACCTCAAAGTTGATCGGCGCGGTAACGTCACCGTGCAGCTTCACGTCCACCTGGTAGGTACCGGTCGACTTGACCGTGCCCTTGGCCAGCTTGACGTTGTGCTTGTCCAGGGTGGGGCCGCCGGCCTTCTTCACCGCAGAGACGACGTCGTCTGCTGTGACGGAGCCGAAGAGCTTGCCCTTGTCAGAGGTGCGCACTGCGATGGAGACACCGGTGAGCTGCTCGAGCTGTTCCTTGACCTCGCGAGCGTGGTCGGTATCGCGGATCTCGCGGGCCTTCTGGGCACGCTTGATGTCCTCGATCTGCTTTTCCGCGTTGCGGTTCGCAACGATGGCGTAGCCACGCGGAAGCAAGAAGTTACGTCCATAGCCAGCCTTGACTTCGACGATGTCTCCGGGGACACCGAGATTGTCAACGGCGGCGGTGAGGATCAGCTTCATGATCCCTGCCTTTCGTTCTGCTTCCCGGTCGCCCGACACCACCTGCGTGGCATCACGTGAACGGGAATTATGTGGATGATTGATGCTGGGACGTACCCGCGTTCTACGGACCCTAGGGTCAGAACGGGGGCTCGTCATCGGTTGAACCACCGAAACCGCCGGATTGCGGGGCACTGTTCCACGGGTCGTTGTCGGGGGCACGGTTGGCACTACCGCCACCGAAGCCTCCGGTGCTCTGGCCGCCGCCGAAACCGCCGCCGGCGTTACCGCCACCGAAGTTTCCGCCACCAGCGTTGCCGCCACCACCAAAGTTTCCGCCACCCTGGCCGCCACCTCTGGGGGTGCGGGCGACCTGGGCCGTCGCGTATTTCAGGGAGGGGCCGACCTCATCGACCTCAACCTCGAAAACACTGCGCTTCTCACCCTCGCGGGTTTCGTAGGAGCGCTGACGGAGTCGACCGGTGACGATGACACGCATTCCCTTGCTCAGGGACTCCGCGACATTCTCAGCGGCCTGACGCCAGACGTTGCAGGTCAGGAACAGGGCTTCACCATCCACCCACTGCTTCGACTCAGCGTCGAAACGGCGGGGGGTCGAGGCGATACGGAAATTAGCGACGGCCGCCCCCGAGGGGGTGAACCGCAGTTCCGGGTCGGCAACGAGATTGCCGACCACAGTGATGTTTGTGTCTCCCTGTGCCATGTCCTTGAACGACCTTCCTTTATGACTCGTGTACTGGGGGTTCACCGCCCACCACTGGTGGTGGGCCTGCGTGTGGGAAAAGAGCTTTCCCTACCAGTGTCCCTGCTTAACGGTCAGCCCGCAGCACCTTGGTGCGCAGGATGCTGTCGTTCAGGTTCAGCAGACGGTCGAGTTCCTGCACGGTCGCCGGCTCACAGGTGAGCTCGATGACGGCGTAGATGCCCTCGTCCTTCTTGTTGATCGGGTACTGCAAGCGACGCTTGCCCCAGATGTCAACCTTCTCCACGGTGCCGTTTTCCTTGCGGACGACTTCGAGGAACTTGTCCAGGGACGGGGCGACAGTGCGCTCGTCCTGGGAGGGGTCGAGAATGATCATGAGTTCGTATTGACGCACGGACCTCATCACCTCCTGTGGTCTAGTGTTTTGGATCGGCCACACCCTTGTGGTGTGGCAGGAGGGTTCGTTGCGTCAGCAACCCCACTAGCCTACACCAGGCGCATGGGCACCCGGAAGCCGACGCAAAACCGTCGTTCCCGGAACCTCACCGGCCGGTCCCGGGGGAGGCCGGTGCCCGATGCCTCTCCAGGACTTCTCAGCCGGCTCCCGACCCAGCGAACAGGGTCGCCCAGAAGACGGCGATGACAGTCGGGATGACGGTGATGAAGAAGATCGCGAACGTGAACAGGGTCCAGGTCAGCTTCGGACTGCGCCGATAGCTGAAGCTCGCGTAGGAACCCCCGAAAAGCAGGAATCCGATGAAGACACTCGCCATGGTGATGATCACTGCGGTGTTATCCACGATCTGATCGGCTCTTTCCCACAGCGCTCGATACTGCGCCCTCTTCCTGCGACAGCGCTGGATCTCGCTTCTCACCCGTATTGCTCTCCGCAGACCGAGCCCCCGTACCGATGAATCCCCGGTACGTCGCACCCGGTCGAACGAGAAAACCTCCTGCGAGTGGATCCACGCCCCCGTTCGTCTCGAGGACTGGATCGACGGAACGTCCGAGCATCTGACGCACGACCAGCACAATAATGGTGATGAGGAGCGCCCCACGAATGACCAGGACGGTATCAAACAGCTCCGGCGGGGCTCCCTTGGCGTCGTCACCCGCCATGTGCCACATCAGTACCGGCCAGACCATGGCCTCAGCCAACCCCCAGGCCAGGAGGAGACGCCACCGGGGGAGCGCAAGCACCGCGAGCGGCACGAGCCACAGCGAATACTGGGGGCTCCACACCTTGTTGGTCAACAAGAACACCGCAACGATGAGGAACACCAGCTCCGCGACCCTCGGTTGCCGTCTGGTCAGCACACCAAGAACACCGATGGCCAGGCAACCGATCAGGAAGAGTGCGAGCGAGATCGCATTCAGGATTACCGGCTCCGTCCCAGGTTCGTCCCAGCCATTCCAAGGGGTGTTCCGGGCGGCGATGGCATAGATCGTGGACCATTCCCAACCCCGGTCGGTGTTCAGCCTGAAGAACTCACGCCAACCCTCAGGAAACGCCAGCATGATGGGAAGATTGACCACGAGCCAGGTGCCAGCTCCTGACGCAACCATTACAAGGAACGGTCGGAACCGTCGGGTCCGCACCGCAAGCACCAAGTAGGCCCCGAACATGAACAGCGGCCACAGTTTCAAGGCGATGCCCAGCCCGATGAGCATCCCACCCACCCCGGGTCTACCCCGCGCCACCGCGAGCATCGCGGCCAAAGCGGCTGCGATGACAAGGGTGTCATAGTTGGTGAAGGCGTGCACCACAACGAGCGGCGAGACGGCCATCAGGACGGTGTCCCACACGCGGTTACCGGTCATCGAGTACACGCACCGCACAGCCAGCACCCAGAACAGGGCCAGGAACGTCGCCGAGATGCTGAAGTAGACCGCAACCTCGGGCACCGACCCCGCCACGGCGTGAACTGCTGGCCAGATGGTCCTGGTTATCTGGGCCATCACCCACTGAAACAGGCCGGTCAGCACCGGGTATTCCATGTAGCGGACGGTGCCGTCACCCTCGGTCCAGGAATAGGCGTAGGGGAAGTGCCCGTCTTTGAGTCCCTCGGCGCCGTACAACGGAATCATGTCGCTGTAGCAGGCGGAGATCAACTGGCGGCTACCAGACCAGTTGAGGTTTACCATCCCGTCATCCCCGACGGTTCCCTGGATGCAGTTGGCCTTGGTCAACCACCCCAGTGCTAGGAACACGAGGGAGAGGGCGATGATCACCCGTAACGGAGTCAGCATTCGGGCGGTTCCCGGCGCGCCGAACCGGCCGAATGGCCCACCGAGAAACTCAATGAAGCCTCGCGCGAACGGCTCTGTGCGACCGGGCTGGACTCGGTCCAGGTCACGGTCGACGTTGGTCGACCTCCGGCTTTTCGGTCTGGTACTCATCGTCCTCATTCATGCCTGGTCGTCGGAACGTCGGTCTCATTCATTGTCGCCCACGGGCCCCCGGGTGCCAACCGCCCCGCAGCGGAACCGTATCAACGGCCCCCCCTGCGGGGCGGTGCTGGTCAATTGAAGATGTTCGGGATGGTGATACCGGGGAGGATCTCCACCTGCTCCGGAGGGGGCGGCACCTGGGCGGGATCAGCGGGGATTTCTGGGACTCCGCCGTCGATGCCGACGGCTTCATCCTCGCTGGGTTCAGCGTCGGGGTCCTCATCCTCCGGATCAGATTTCACGGGTGTGACGGGCTTCGGTGCCGGAGGTACGTACTGCGGTGCCGGAGCGTTATTAAATCCGAGGGGCTGCGCCTCGGGGAAGGACTCGAGGGGCTTACCCTCCAGGGCGCCGTCCATCGTGGCCTTCCAGATCTGGGCGGACAGCCCGGCGCCGTACATGTTTCCGCCCCAGTAGTTGCGCAACGGGGTGTTGTCGACGGTGCCCACCCACACGGCCGTCGCGAGTTGCGGGGTGGCGCCGATCATCCAGGCGTCCTTGTTGAAACCCGTGTTACCGAGCTGAGTGGTGCCCGTCTTGGCCGCGGACGCCCGCCCACCGGCGAGCTGGTTCTGGTTGGACCAGGCGGCGATGGGAGCCATCGCGCTCATCACGTTGTTGGCGACGTTGGCGGCGACGCGGCGCTGACCGGTGGTGGGCGTGTGTTCGTAGAGTACCTCCTTGTTTGAGGTCTCGACCTTCTCCACGAAGTAGGGCTCGTGCCAGACGCCCTCGTTGGCGAGTGTCGCTAGGGCGATCGCCTGGTCGAAGGGACGGGACTCGTACTGGCCGAGGATGATCCCGTCGAAGGGCTGGTCGCCGTTCTCCGTGAGGGTCGCGGGGTATCCGGGCAGTGAACGGGCCATGCCGAGGGCGTGGGCCATGTCGGCGACGTCCTGGGAGCCGTTCTGCAGGTCCTGCTCAAGGCGGATGAAGCTGGTGTTGTGACTGCGCTTGAGTGCTTCGGCGATAGTGCAGTAGCCGCAGCCGCCGCCACCGACGTTGGTGACGGTGACGTTGCCTGTGGTGACCGGCGCGGAGGAGTACATGGTGGCCAGCGGTATACCCTGCTGGAGCGCAGCGGCGAGCCCGTAGATCTTGAAGGTCGAGCCGGTCTGGATCGGGGCGTTGGCGTAGTCCCAGCCGGCAGCGTCGTCCCCGCCGTAGTAGGCGCGTACCGCCCCGGTGGACGGCTCAATGGAGACCACGGCAGAGCGCAGTTTCTCATCCTCTCCGTCGAAGATCCGGTTGACGTTGTCGACGGCTGCATTCTGGTTCCGGATATCAATGGTGGTGGTGATCCGCAGGCCCCGGGTATCCAGGTCCTCCTGGGTGATACCGATCCGCTCGAGCTCGGCGACGACCTGGTTCTTGATCAGACCATTCGCCCCGGTTGCCTCGACGTATGCCTGATTCAGGGCCGGGTCGACGACCTGGGGGTACACGGCGATGTCCCGCTCGGCCTGGGAGAGGTAGCCGGTGGCCACCATCCCGTCCAGGACGTAATTCCATCGCTGTTCGGCCTCCTCCCGGTTCGTCCAGGGATCGAGCTGGCTCGGGCGCTGGATGGAAGCGGCGAGGACAGCACCCTCCACGGGGGTGAGCTCGGCGAGAGGTTTACCGAAGTAGGCCTCGGCGGCCGCTGCCACCCCGTAGGAGTTGCGGCCGAAGTAGATGGTGTTCAGGTACGCCTCGAGCACGTCGTTCTTGGACCACTCGTTGGCCATCTTGGCACTGATCACGAGTTCCTTGAGCTTCCGCTCGTAGGAGCGCTCGTTGCCGACGACCGCATTCTTCACGTACTGCTGCGTGATGGTCGACCCACCACCCGCGGATTCGTCACCGGTGATCTGCCCCTTGACGGCGCGGGCGAAACCGGTGATGGAGAAGCCCGGGTTCGTGTAAAACTCGCGGTCCTCGGCCGCGAGCACCGCTCCGCGGAGCGATTCCGGGATCTGGTCGAGGTTGACCTGCTCGCGGTTGCCTTCGGGAGGGACGATCCGCGCGAGTTCGGTGGTGGAGTCCGAGGCGTAGATGTTGGACACCTGTTTGTTCACCAACTCTTCGGGCTCCGGAACATCTGCCATGACGTAGGCGGTGAAGATGGCCCCCACCGGGGCGACGATGAACAGGATGAACGCGACCGCCAGGGACCAGATAATCCAACGGCGCCGACGGGAACCGCGCGGGGTGTCCACCCCGTCCCCGTCGTTGTTCTCGGACCGCTTGTTTCTTGTCACCTTTGTATCCACTCCATCGGATTGAGTCTGGTTACTTCACGTGCCACGGGCTGTGGTCGGTTCATGGTCCGACCTCCCGGGCGCTGAGCAGATGGTTCCAGTGACAGTCGGGGCAGACCTCGACGGTGTGCACCGTAAATTCCCGGCCGGCGTCAGCGAAACGCTCGATCTCCTCCGCGCTACGGGCGCTAGATGACATCTTCCCTAATGAGTCGCCAAATATCCACAGAACGATGCGGAGGTCATCACCGTCACAGATCGGACAGGGACGCCCGGCCCGCCGCCCGTGGAAACGGGAGGCGGCGAGCAGCCGGAAATCCCCGTCACACACTGTGTCCCGGGAGACCCTCCCGGCTCGCCAGTCACCCAGCAGGAGACGACGCGCCCACTGGTGACTCACCTCGCCGGAATACCTGACCACAGAGCCAGTCTATCCATCGCCGCCGAAATCCCCGATACACCGCCACAACGACCGCAATAACTTCAAATTCGGCGGCGTGACACAGTCGCTACTTTTGCAAATAAATGAACTTTTGCTCCGTACTGAGGGTCGGGACCAGCGCGGACAGATGCGTTACGCGGACATCGCAGCGTAGAGCGGTTAAATCACGGTTGTACAGCGGTCTCGGAAAGCAGTTAAGATTGGGTGCATGACTGCTGCAACCCCGATGGATATCGCCGCCCAGATCCGACCGGCCATGACAAAACTCTACGTCACCTACTTCCGCATGGCAGAGCAGTCCGATCTGACTGGCCCGCAGCTGACGATCCTGACCCGCCTCGCCGAACACGGCGCCTCCCGTATCAGTGAGGTTGCCCGGCAGGAGGGGATTCGTATGCCCACCGCATCGAACGCCCTGCACCAGCTGGAGCACCGCGGAATGGTGGAGCGTATCCGTGACACGAGCGATCGCCGTGGCGTGCGCGTCCAGCTCACCGAGCTCGGTCGGACAGAGCTCAAGCGGGTAGGGGATGAGCGAACCACGTACCTCGCCGAGATGCTGTCCTCCCTCAGCCCCGAGAAGCTTGAGATCGCTGAACAGGTCGTACCGGTCATCACTGAACTGGCGGAACGCTACTCCGCGGAGCAGAGGAACGCCTGATCGTTTTCCCGCACCTGAGTAACCGGGCTGCCCCGCGCCGCCGTGGACCGAGAACGAGGACCGTACCAACGCATGTCGAAGAAGAACGCCGAACCGGAGGAAACCTCCCCGCCGATTCGCGTTCTCGTCGCGTGGCGCCCCGATACCTCGGGAACGGAAGCTGTAGAGTTCGCCGCGTGGCTGGCCAGGACCACTCCGATCCGGGTCAGAGCGGTCACCGCGTTTACCCGCCCCTGGCCGTCTTCCTCCCTGAGCCGGCTCGGCGGGAAGTACAAGAAGTGGCGCAGGAAAGAGGCAGCGGCGTGTGAGTCCCGGGTGCGCAAGGCACTGTCCGAAGTGGAACTACCCGAATCAATGTGGGACGAGACGGTCTCCGTCTTCGCGGACGGCCCCTCGGAAACAGCGATTCTGACCCAGGCCGCCGATGATTTCGACGCCGACGTTGTTCTCCTCGGCTCGCACGGATCGGCACCGAAGCGACGCTTCATGGCAGGCTCGACCGCGGATGTCCTCCTGCACTCCTCATCCCGGCCCCTGGGTCTCACGCCCCGCGCTCCGAAGCTCTCCCGGCACGGGGTGACCCGCATCAACTGTGCATTCATCGACACGGAGAACGACCGGAGTTTCCTCACCGATGCCGCCGATCTCGCGTGGCGCTGGGGGGTGCCGCTGCGCATCGTCTCCTTCGCCCCGGAGGGGGTCGCCGATTCGCCGGTGAAGAGCACCACCGACCTGGAGTCGGAGATTCTCGTCGAGTGGCAGGAACACACCCTGGCGGTGCTCGACCAGGCCCGCGACGCCGCCCTGGACCGGCATCCGGAGATCACCGTCGACACCGAGATCGGCTCGGGGTGGGGTTGGTCGGGTGCCGTCGAGTCCGTGAAGTGGAAGAAGGGCGATCTGCTCTACCTCGGGTCAACCCTCATGGGATCACTGGAGCGGGTGTTCATCGGATCGAGCACGAATGAGATCCTCCGTCACTCCCGGGTTCCGGCGATCATTCAGCCCGCACACGGTCAGGGAGCCCACCCGAACACACGGAACGGCTGAACGGGACTATCGTCGGGGGTGCATGACCAGACGATCGGAAGGCGGAGAGCGTAGTGAGTGACACCCAAAAGGGGGCAGGTGGCGACGATCGGGATCGACGCATTCAGCTCGATCCGGTTCTTGATTATGCACCACGGAAGGGCGCTTCCGCCCTGGACTACGAGGCAGATCCACTACTGCGGCTCGAGCGCAACAACTCGTCAACCCGGCAGGCGATCATCTACGCTTTCTCGATCCCCCCACTGACATTCCTCACCGCATTCGTCGTGGCGATGATCTCCCGCACGCAGAGCGGACCGCTGTGCGATGCCGGCACATCAGACTGGATCTGCTCCCGCACCTACGAGATCCTCTTCCCGGTCATACCGGGATTAGTGACGCTGGGCGGCACCCTCGGTGCCGCCTGGATCACCTACCGACGCTGGGCGCGCTACGAACGCTGGCGCCCCTGGTTGGCCGCGCTCTGGCCACTCATGTTGTTCACCCTCGCCTGGACCACGGGGGTGGGGACCATGGCCGTGATCGGTTCGTCCTAGACCCTAGGGCGTGGCTTCGAGAACGATCTCAAACTCGAGCAGCTCGGCGCTGGTCGCGACCGTTTCTCTCTTCTCGGCGGCGTGTGCCTTGCGGGCGTCCCCATCGCGCCATGCGACGAATGATTCTTCATCAGTCCAACGGGTGATCACGAAGTAACGGTCCTCGCCCGCAACTGGACGAAGCATCTGGAACCCCTCAAAGCCGGGAGAGTTGTCAACCGTGTGCCTCCGCGCCTCGAAGCGCTTCTCCAGTTCAGCACCCTGGCCCTCGGGGACGGTGATCGCGTTGATCTTTATTATGCTCATGCTCACCAACCTACTCCCGGAAACCGCACCACGCAGGACATGAAGCACCGGTGCAGTCATCAACCCGCGGAACCGCTTATCGCGGGAAGGCGATCAGGCGCCGACGGAGATAGCGCGCCGACAGTCGGTGCAGTGGGAACCGGACCGCGTCACCGCGCAGTCGTCACAGATGAGGACCTGCCGTCGGCATTCCTGATTCGCGCAGTTCCGGTAGGTGTTCGTCCCCCCGGTACAGTGGATGCACCGGCCAAGCTGCACGAAGTTGTGGTCGGTCACGTCCCCGAACTCCAGGTGCATCCGTCGGTCGAAGACGTAGAGGGAGCCCTCCCAAAGGCCGTCGTTCCCGTAGGTCTCCCCGTATCGGGCGATCCCACCATCAATCTGGTACACCTCTCGGAAACCCCGTTTCTTCAGCAGCGCACTGAGCACCTCGCAACGCACACCACCGGTGCAGTAGGTCACGACAGGGCGGTCCTTCAGGTCGTCATACTTGCCGGATTCGATCTCCTCGATGAAATCGTGGGTGGTCTCGACATCCGGGACGATCGCGTCCCGGAACCGGCCGATCCCGGCCTCCATCGCATTACGACCATCGAAGAACACGACCTCGTCTCCGCGGGTGTCGACCAGATCATTCACTTCCTCGGGTTTTAGGTGCACCCCGCCGCCGACGACGCCGTTCTCATCGACGTCCAGATCATCGGGGGCACCGAAGGCGACCAGCTCCTCGCGGACTTTGACGCTCAGCCTCGGGAAATCGGCAGCGGACCCCTCGGAGAACTTGAACTCCATTTCTCGGAAGCCCGGGTAGGCCCGGGTGGCCCGGACGTACCTCTTGACAGCCGTCAGTTCGCCACCGACGGTGCCGTTGATGCCATGTCGTGAGATGAGGATCCGCCCGGTCAGTTCCAGCGACTCGCAGAGCGTGCGCTGCCACAGCATCACCGCCGTCGGGTCCGGGATCGGCGTGAAGCGATAGAAGAGGAGAATTTTGCTGATGGCCACGCGTGGCAGTCTAGTCGCCTCCCCACCGGAACTATTGCACACCCCCTGCACATTTCTGAATTATCAGATAGCCTTAGCTCACCCAGGCGACCGCGTCGATCGTGTTCCCGCCCCCGATGAGAAAGGCCCGTAACAGCCATGTCGTGGAAGAACACCCTCTACCTGACAACCATGAAGACCATGTCGGCGGTGATGAGACGCACCATGGCGATGCCCACCGACCCCAGAATCCGCGAGGAACTCGTTCGCGCGACGATCGCGGACGCCACCTTGCTCGCGCCGCACCTCAGGCGGATCACCCTCAGCGCCCCCGAGTTCAAGGGCCTCGAGAGCGCGGGGCCGGACGAGTACGTCGCACTCATCATGCCACAGCCCGGCAAGCAGCTCACGATGCCGGACCCGACGATCATCAATCCGCGCGCCGCCCTCGCCGCCGTCGATGACGATGTCCGCCCCTCCATGCGGTACTACACAATCCGGGAGCTGCGGCCCCGCACCGGGGAAATGGTCATCGACATCGTCACCCACGGCGACTCAGGCCCGGGGTCCGTCTGGGCCATCGGCGCGGAGAAGGGCGACGAGGTCGGAGTCCGGTTCCTCTCCGCGGCCTATCGGTTGCCCACCGGACCCCAGCTCCTCGTCGCCGATGCAACCGCGGTTCCGGCGCTGTCCGCCATCATCGAATCGCTCGACGAACCAGCACGTGCGCAGACGCACGCCATCGTCATCGCGGAGTCGGATGACCTCCTGGACCCCGGACTGGACGGAATCGTGTCCGGAATCGCGTCCTATACCCGGCTGACCGATCCCCTCGCCGACGCGCCCCGGGCAGGGATCGCGGCAATCGATACGCTCCCCGTCGACGTCGGGGACCTCACGTATGCGTGGATCTGCGGTGAGCAGTCGATCGCGACTTCCCTGCGCCGCCATCTGACGAAGGAATGCGGGATGGACCGGAAGACCATCTTCTTCTCCGGGTACTGGCGGCTAGGAAAGGAGCGCGGTTGATTCGGTAGGGTCACCGTATGGACCCTCTGCTGTTGCCCATGGTCGTTCTCCTCGGTGGCACCCTCTTCGCGGGGTACCAGGGTGCCACCGACTACCTGAGACCGTCCGCGCATCCGATGATGCCCACCGTGCCACATCTGCGGGCTGTTCTGTGGCTCACCGGGGCAGCCTTCTTCCTGCTCTCCCTCTGGATGCTGGTGCGTGGTCTCGTGGCGTTCGCCGTTGTCGTCACCATCTGCGCCCTGGTCGTGTGTGTTTTCGCGGACCAGAAAACGGCCAGTAGGTAGGTTGGAGACTCAATTATTTAGAATCGATAATACTTACTCTCCAATCATGGGGGTACTCGATTTTTTGATCAGCGCTGTCAGTGATCTTCGGAGCGACGCGTCGTTCAGCCCTGACAGAGTCGAATGATCCGGACGAGATTCCCCGCCAACGAAAACGGACAATCATGCCTGAAGGCCACGTCATCCACCGGCTCGCCGAACGCCTCGCCACAACCTTCGGAGACAGGCAGCTGGAGTTCTCCTCACCCCAGGGCCGCTTCGCCGAGGAAGCCGCACGCCTGAACGGTCACCGCATCGAGCTGGCCGAGGCCTGGGGAAAACAACTCTTCATCGATGTGGACCACGACGACCCAGAGCACATCGTCCACATCCATCTCGGACTCATCGGGGGGCTGAGGTTCACCCCGTATGCCGCCCCGACCGGCCAGGTACGACTCCGCATCACCGACGGAATCACCGCCGCCGATCTCCGCGGACCCCAATGGTGTCGACTGATCACCGACGCCGATCGCGACGCAGCCGTCGCCAAACTCGGAGCCGACCCTCTGCGTCCCGACGCCGACCCGGAACCTACCTGGACCCGGGTCCACCGGTCGGGAAAGTCCATCGGAGCACTCATGATGGACCAGAAGCTGTTCGCCGGTGTCGGAAACATCTACCGTGCAGAGGTGCTCTTCCGCCTCGGCCTCGACCCCCGCACCCCCGGAAAGAACCTCGCCCGGAGCGAGTTCGACGCCATCTGGGCGGACCTCGTCGACCTCATGGCCACTGGGGTGCGAGACGGGCGGATCGACACCGTGCGGCCGGAGCACACCCCGGAGGCGATGCACCGGCAACCACGCGAGGACGACCACGGGGGAGAGGTCTACGTGTACCGCCGGGCCGCACAACCGTGCCACGTCTGCGGCACGCCGGTGGAGAGCACCGTCCTGGAGGGACGCAACCTGTTCTGGTGCCCCCGCTGCCAACGATGAGTCGTGCACCAACACCGTCGATCGCGCGCCTGGAGACCCCGGGAAAACACCGGATCTCGGAGGGTCCGGTGAAGTACCCCCGTCGTGTTGTTTTTCCGGTGAGGTCTGTTCCGCATTCGTCGGATGTGATCTAATGCACCCTATCCCCCGGGGGTGTCACCCCTCACAAACCAACCACGCGGCCGCTCCCTGAGAGCGGTTGCACCGAAAGGGAAAGACCTCCACCATGAACGCACTCTTCCTCGCCGTCATCGGCGTCGCCATGATGCTCGGCGGATATTTCCTCTATTCCAAGTATCTCGGATCCCGGATCTACAAGCTCAACGCGTCGTTCCGGACCCCCGCACACACGATGGAGGACGGCGTCGACTACGTCCCCACCAATAAGTATGTGCTCTGGGGCCACCACTTCACCTCAGTCGCCGGCGCAGCACCCATCGTCGGCCCAGCCATCGCTGTGATCTGGGGGTGGGTACCAGCCTTCCTGTGGGTCACCATCGGCACCGTATTCATCGCCGGAATGCATGATTTCGGGGCCTTGTGGGCCTCCGTCCGACATCGTGGGCAGAGCATCGGAACCCTGTCGGGCACGTACATCGGGAGGAACGGCCGCAACCTCTTCCTGGTGATCATCTTCCTGCTGCTGCTCATGGTCAACGCCGCGTTCGCCGTTGTCATCGCGAAACTACTGGTCACTACACCCACCGCCGTCATCCCCACCTGGGGGGCGATCATCGTCGCGCTGCTCATCGGTCAGGCCATCTACCGCCTGAAGTGGAATCTGCCGCTGGTCTCCGCCGTCGGAGTCATCGCCCTTTACACACTGATGGTTCTCGGTGACTCGGTCCCGGTCATCCTCCCGGAGACCATCCTCGGACTCAATCCGAACGGTTTCTGGATCGTCGTTCTCTTCCTCTACGCCGGTGTCGCCTCGCTGCTACCGGTGTGGGTGCTCCTACAGCCACGCGACTACATCAACGGACTGCAGCTGTTCGTCGGCCTCATCATCCTCTACGGCTCGGTCGCGATCTCCCTGCCGACCGTGGTCGCCCCCACCTTCAACACCCAGCTTCCCGAGGGGACCCCCTCGATGATCCCGCTGCTCTTCGTCACCATCGCCTGCGGCGCGATCTCCGGCTTCCACGGGCTGGTCTCCTCCGGTACCTCGTCCAAGCAGATCGACCTCGAGACCGATGAACGTTTCGTCGGCTACTTCGGTGCCGTCGGCGAAGGGTTGCTCGCCCTCGGGGCGATCATCGCAACCTGCGCCGGATACCAGACGGTCACCCAGTGGCGTGAGGTTTACTCTGCATTCGGAAAGGGCAGCGTCGGGGCCTTCGTCGAGGGCGGATCCGGTATTATCCACGCCGGTCTCGGTCTGCCGTCCTCCCTGTCTGCCACGATCCTCGCGACCATGGCAGTGCTCTTCGCCGCGACCACCATGGACACTGGTGTCCGGCTCCAGCGTCTCGTCGTCCAGGAGATCGGCGGGCACCTCGGCGTGAAACTGTCGAACATCGCGGCCACGGTCATCGTCCTCGCCGTCGCCCTCGGCCTAACGTTCTCCTCCGGCGGCGACGGTTCCGGCGGGCTGGCGATCTGGCCGCTGTTCGGCACGACGAACCAGCTCATGGCCGCCCTGACGCTCTGCATCATCTGCATCATCCTGATCCGCCTCCGCAGGCCCTACAAGGTTGTGCTCGTCCCGATGGTGTTCGTCATGATCGTCTCCGTGTGGGCCCTGGTCATACAGCTCGGAACGTTCTACAACACCGGTAGCTGGATGCTGCTCATCCTCGACGTCATCATTCTCGTCGCCGCGGTCTGGGTCGTGGCGGAATCCGTCCGGGCCATGCGGAGCGCCGTGAACTCACCGGCGATCACCGAAACCGAGTTCGACGAAGCCACCGAGGTCACGGACGGCACCGACATCCCCGCACAGGTGCAGTGACGTGACCTGGATCGGCGATCTGCGTGTCCGGCTGCGCGCACTGTCCGACGGACTGTCCGAGTTCTACGCCGGCCCGTACCGGGCGGCATTCCAACGGGCCGCCCGGGACGAGGATGACCTGTTCATGATGCTCGTCATGGGGGAGGCACTCGGGGTACCGAACCCCGCCAGCTACCACACCCTCGAGCTCCTTCCGGTCATGTACGACCGCTTCCACGACTGGCACCGGCGCATGGGGATGGAACGCTCACCTGTCGAGGGCCTGTCGTGCTGCTAGAACTCATCGACCGCCGACGGGTGGTGTTCTTCGGCGGAAAGGGCGGCGTCGGCAAAACGACCCTCGCCTCAGCGACGGCGGCGGCGCTCGCCCGGCGCGGTCGGCGGGTGCTGCTCGTCTCCACCGATCCGGCACACAACCTCGGCCACCTATGGAACACACGGATCGGGGATTCCGTCACCGATCTGGCCACTGGGCTCGCGGCCGTGGAGATCGACCCGGCTGCGACCACCGCCGCACACCTCGCACGGGTCGAGGAGACCATGCACGAAATGATGCCCCGGCATCTGCACGCGGAGGTCTCCCGACACCTGAAGCTCTCGGCGGCGTCCCCCGGCACCCACGAGGCGGCGATCCTCGAACGGATCGCCCGCATCGTGGATGGTTCGGTGGGGGACTACGACCACATCATCGTCGACACCGCCCCCTCCGGGCACACGTCGAGGCTGATGGCGCTACCGGAGATGATGGCCGCATGGACGGATGGGCTACTGGGCCGACGGGCGCAGGCGGAGAAACTCGCTGAGGCGGCCGATGCGTTGGGAGCCGTATCACGGCGTGATCGCGATCTCCTCGGTTCCCGAGGCGCAACCGGGAGCTCGACGGATCCGGTACGCCGCCGCAACGAACGCCTGCGGGAGATCCTGGAGGCGCGCAGGCGGCTGTTCGGACGATTCCGGGACACTCTCACCAACCCGAACATCTGTTCCTTCGTCATCGTCCTCACCGCGGAACGCATGCCTGTCCTCGAGACGGTGGAACTCCACGCCGAACTGACCAGTACCGGGGTGGCGGTCGCCGCATGCGTGGTCAACCGTCGCTCACCACGGGATCAGGGGGATTTCCTCGCCGCCCGTGCCGAACTCGAGGATGGTTTCGTGCGACTGCTACGCACACGGTTGCCGGATGCACCGGTCATCGAACTGCCGCTGCTGCCCGGGGAAGCGACCTCACGTGCGGCCCTGCTGGCATTGGGGGAGCACCTCTAGTCGGAGCAGGATTCGACCAGAAGACGCTCTCACCACCGACAATTAGAGCGTCACCTGACAATTTTTCCGTCAATTCCGCCCGAGCTCTTGGAACTTAGGCAAGGGTCCGCTAATTTAATCGGGAGAAGTTAGTGATTCCTCTCACTGTTTTTCACTGGATAAACCAGTGGACGAGCAGCGGACCAACCCGCCACCCCGGATCCGTTCCCACTCCTTCCGGGACGGGCCTGACCCAAGAACGGACCCACCGTGATCATCGTTCCCCGCGACATCGACTGGATGCTGGAATTCACCGCCGGTCCCACCTTCCACGGTGCGATGCAGCTCTTCGCCACCGGCAGGGACCCACTCGAGAACTGGCCCGTCCTCGATCGTGAGGAACTCGCGGCGATGCCCGCCCGAGCGGATCGCGGCGAGGCCGCCCTCGCTCTGGCGACGACGGGGCATCACGTTCCGGTGACCTGCCTCGAGGAGGGTCTGCTGCACCTGTGGGCCGTTGACGAGCTGCTCGCCACCGATCCGGCTTCGGGGGTTCCGGCTCTGCACGCACCCCGCACTCACTCCGCCCTCGAGCAACTGCGGGTGTTCTGTCTCACGCTGTCCGGGGTCCTTTTCGAACAGCGCCTGTTGTTCTGGCTGATCTTCAATGACGAGGGCAGCATGGACTACCGGATCAACGGCCAGACCTACATCATGGGACGGGGAGAGCTGGGCGTTCCCTGGGAGGTCGCCGTCAGCGGTGAACTTCCCTTCCAGTTCGGGGAGTTGTTCGACTCCCTGGTTCCGTGCCGGGACGCCGTGCGCTGGGATCCGTGCCTGAGCTTCTATCCGGTAGGGAAGCTGGATCTGTTCTTCACCGGAAGCCCCACCTCGCAGCCCTGGTTGACGGATACGGCCAGTACGTTCCTCGCCCAGCTCGCGGATCCCCGGGTGTGGCCGACGGTCACCGATCTGACCCGCTGCGACCCCTACTTCTTCTTCGCGGCCTACCGAGGCCAGGCATTGCCGCAGGTACCGAGCGACGGAACGCCACTGACGGTAGCACTCCGGGTCATTGAACAGAGGGTGCCTGACCACGGTCCCGAGGAGCTCTACCTCCGGCGGCTGATGGAGTACCTAGCCCACGCGATCAACTCGGAGTGGACGTTCGCCTCGCTTCTCGGCGGCAGCGACTAGGGCCCCAGCACCGACACGGTCGACTCCGGGGTGGGGCATTCCCCGGGGCCTGCGTCGCTCCAAAAGGCCCTGCCGACTACTTCACCACGAGGTTGACCAGACGACCGGGCACAATGATCTCCTTGACCACGGTCTTGCCGTCGATGTGCCCGGCCACGTTGGATTCGGCCTTCGCGGCGGCGATGATCTCCTCCTTCGGGGCGTCCACGGCGACGGTGACCCGACCGCGGACCTTGCCGTTGACCTGTACGGGGAGTTCGACGGTGTCATCGGTGAGCCACTTCTCGTCGAAGGTGGGGAAGTCCGTGTAGGTGATGGTCTCGGTGTGTCCGAGGCGCTTCCAGAGTTCCTCGGCAATGTGTGGGGCGATGGGCGCGACCATCTGCACGAGGGGTTCGACGGCAGCACGGGGTGCTCCCGCGGGGTAGACCTTGGTGAGGTGGTTGACGTACTCGATGAGCTTGGCTACCACTGTGTTGTCCCGTAGCTCGGCATAGTCCTCGCGGACACCGGCGACGGTGCGGTGCAGGGCCCGGGTGTCATCGTCGGTGAGTGCGGTGTCGGCGACAATCACGGCGCCGGTGTTCTCGTCGATCGCGAGACGCCACAGGCGCTGCAGGAACCGGTGCGCACCGATGACGTCCTTCGTGGCCCACGGCCGGGAAGCGTCAAGGGGGCCCATCGCCATCTCGTAGACGCGCAGCGTGTCCGCGCCATAGTTGTCGCAGATCTCGTCCGGGGACACGGAGTTCTTCAGTGACTTGCCCATCTTGCCGTATTCCCGGTTGACCCGTTGGCCGTCGTGGAAGAACTCGCCGTCGATTTCCTCGACTTCGGCCGCGGGCACGTAGACGCCACGGTCATCCGTGTAGGCGTAGGCCTGGATGTACCCCTGGTTGAACAGGTGCCGGTAGGGCTCCACGGAGCTGACGTAGCCGAGGTCGAAGAGCACCTTGTGCCAGAACCGTGAGTACAGCAGGTGGAGCACGGCGTGCTCCACGCCACCGACGTAGAGATCGACACCACCCGGGTCCTTCGCACCATGCTCCGCGGGACGGGGACCGGTCCAGTAGGCCTCGTTCTCCGGGGCACAGAACGCCCCGGAGCTCGTCGGATCAATGTACCGGAGCTGGTACCAGGATGATCCGGCCCACTGGGGCATGACGTTGGTGTCCCGGGTGTAGGTCTGCGGCCCGTCACCGAGATCGAGCTCAACCTCGACCCAGTCGTCAGCCTTGGCGAGCGGCGGGTGTGGTTCACTGTCCGCGTCCTCCGGGTCGAAGGAGACGGGGCGGTAGTCATCCACCTCCGGCAGCTCGACGGGGAGCATCGACTCGGGCAGGGCGTGTGCGACACCGTCGGCGTCGTAGACGATGGGGAAGGGTTCGCCCCAGTACCGCTGGCGGGCGAAGAGCCAGTCCCGGAGCTTGTACTGAATGGTGCCCCGGCCGGTGCCCTGTTCCTCGAGCCAGGCGATGGTCGTCGCCTTCGCGTCGGCGAGTCCGAGGCCGTTGATATCCAGACCGTTGCCGTTCGCGGAGTTCACGGCCGTTCCTGCGCCGGTGAAGGCGGCCTCGGTGAGGTCACCGCCGGCGACAACCTCAAGGATCGGCAACCCGAAAACGGTGGCGAACTCATAGTCTCGGTCATCGTGGCCCGGAACCGCCATGATCGCACCTGTTCCGTAGCCAGTCAGCACATAGTCCGCGATGAACACGGGAACCTGCTCACCGTTGACCGGGTTCGTGGCGTAGGAACCGGTGAACACACCGGTCTTCTCCTTGTTCTCCTGACGCTCGAGATCCGACTTGGCGACGATCGCTGCGCGGTAGGCGGCGACGGCCTCGGCGGGGGAGGACTGGCCGTAGGTCCAACGTTCGTCGATCCCCTCGTAGGAGCCGGTTCCCTCGGCGACGAGAACATCGACGAGTTCATGCTCCGGGGCGAGCACGACGTAGGTCGCACCGAAGAGGGTGTCCGGGCGGGTGGTGAATACGTCTATGGCGTGACCGTTGGCGTCGAAGGTGACCTCCGCTCCGCGGGACCGGCCGATCCAGTTGCGCTGCATGGACTTGACCTTCTCGGGCCAGTCCAGCAGATCCAGATCGTCGATCAGGCGGTCGGAGTAGGCGGTGATCCGCATCATCCACTGCGAGAGGTTCTTGCGGAAGACGGGGAAGTTGCCGCGCTCGGACTTACCGTCGGAGGTGACCTCCTCGTTGGCGAGGACGGTGCCGAGTCCGGGGCACCAGTTGACGGTGGAGTTCGAGCGGTAGACCAGGCGGTAGGCGTCGACGACCTCGGCTCGCTGCACCCGGTCGAGAGTGGTGAACTCGGAGGTGCCGAACTTTTCCGCCAGTTCAGCCGGCACGGGAAGTTCGCCGGATTCGAGCAGCGGGGTGAGTTCGGCGATCGGGCGGGCCTTGTTCTGCGCAGGATCAAAGAAGGAGTTGAAGATCTGCAGGAAAATCCACTGCGTCCAGCGGTAGTAGTCGGTGTCCGTCGTGGCGATCACGCGGCGACGGTCGTGGCCGAGGCCGAGGCGGCCGAGCTGGCGCTCCATGTTGTCGATGGATTCCTGCGTCTTAATCCGGGGGTGCGTTCCCGTCTGGATCGCGTACTGCTCGGCAGGCAGCCCGAAGGCGTCGTATCCGAGGGTGTGCAGGACATTCTTGCCGAGCATCCGGTTGTAGCGGCCGTAGACGTCGGTGGCGATGTACCCGAGCGGGTGCCCAACGTGCAGCCCCGCCCCGGAAGGGAAGGGGAACATGTCCTGGACGAAGAGCTTGTCCTCCGGTAGCGCCCTACCGTCGGAGGGGGCGAGGTCGCCGACCGGGTTGGGCGCGTTGAAGGTACCGTGTTCACGCCAGTGGTTCTGCCAGGTGCGTTCAATGCTGCCCGCCAGCTCCGCGGTGTAACGGTGTGCGGGAGTCTCGCTCGGTGTAGTCATAGGGCACAGTCTATAGCCGCCCGCCATGCCGATCAGCACAGGCCAGGATCCGGTCGTGCGCGGTACCCGGGATCCGGTCGTGCGCGGTACCCGGGATGCGGTCAGCAGCGGGGGAACGCAGAGGCCAGCATCCTCGGGATGAGTACCGTGTCGGGTACCCCGTATCGCAGGTTGAGGGGATCCACGCACCGGACCTGGTGCTTCAGCTGTTCCCCGGTGATGGCCCACGAACTGGATCCGGGCGGTGGTCCCGCGAGCTCCGGTGCCTGCGGAGCGGGGGATTCACCCACGGCGGCATGGACGTCCCGGGTGAGCTGATCCGGCGGGCCGTAGGTGCGGGCCGCGGCGGTCCATCCGTTCCCGTATGTTCCGGTCGCATTGACGGTGCCGTCGTCGGACCAAGCGAACTTCGTGGCCCAGGCACCGGGGAGCGTCGCGGTCCCGTAGTTCTGGTGATAGCCGTCCGCGGCGAAGGGACTCGCGGTCGCCATGGCGCCCACGATCGGGGCGGCCGTCGGATCGTCGCGCACCGCGGTGAGGAACCGGACGACGTCATCCGTGGTCGTGACACCGGATCCCCAGTTGGGGCCGGCATGACTCTGGCGGAGACCGAAACGGTTGATGGTGTCCGCGATCGCGGTCGGATGTTTCGCGGACAACCGCGAGGCGGTCAGATCGTCGGAGGTCCGGATCATGTGGGTCACGGCGTCGCGGTCCGCGGGATCCCCGGCGGCGAGAACACCGTACGCCAGATAGAGCTTCGCCAGCGAGAGTGCGGGGCCGGGACGGTCACCCCGGACGCTGAACACCGTCCCATCGACGTTCCGCACACTGATCTCGGTCCGGTCCGGCACCGCCCACGGGTTGAGTGTTAGCGCGTCGGCACTCGGGGCCACCAGAGCGCCACAGGCCGCGGCGAGCAGCGATGCTAATAATGTTCGAGTCTTGGTCACCCGACACATGATAGGTCGAAAGCACGGTAATACGGGTCGGAACCGGACTCCGGGGATGCTTCACGTGAAATACCCCAAAAGCCGATGCCCGCCCGGAGTCCACGGGGACGTCGGGCGGGCGAGACTGAGGGCAACGGGCGAGTGCCCGAATCTTCTAAATTTTAGATTCGAGCTCCTCCTCTTCGATGATGTCCACCTCGTAGCCGAGGGTCTCCTGTTGCTCGGAGCGGGAGATCTGACCCTTGGCGAGTTTGTTCACGACCATGGCGATCGCACCGTCGCCGGTGACGTTGCAGGCGGTCCCGAAAGAGTCGATCGCGATGTAGGCGGCGATCATCAGGGCAACCTGCTCATCGTTGAAGCCGAGCATGGAGGCAAGCAGCCCAGTGGCGGCCATGATCGCGCCACCAGGAACACCCGGCGCGGCGACCATCGTGATACCGAGCATCAGGATGAAGCCGATCGCCATCGGGAAGGTCAGCTGCATGTCGTTCATGTACATGATCGCAAAGGCAAACAGTGAGATCTTCAGCATGGAACCCGACAGGTGCGTGGTAGCGCACAGCGGGACGGTAAAACCGGCGACCGTCGGGGCGACGCCGTTGCGCTTCGTGCAGGCGTAGGTAACCGGGATCGTCGCGGCGGACGAGGAGGTTCCGAGAGCGGTGCCGTACGCGGGCAGCATGTTGAGGAACGCCCGCACCGGATTCCGGCCGGCGGCAGCACCGGCAATGACGAACTGGATGACCAGGAGGATGAAGGTCATCAGGATGGCGATGATCAGCACGGTGCCGAAGGACGTCAGCGTGGAGGTCAGGTTGCCGTTCATGCCCATGGAAAGGAACAGACCGAAGATGAAGATGGGCAGCAACGGGATGATGAATCGCGCGATGACCCGCATAATCACGCGCTCGAGGTCGCGAACCGTGTTGTAGAGGGTATCGCTCTTGACCGCAGTCATTGCGACACCGAGGGTGAAGGACAGCAGCAGGGCCGTCATGACCCCAAAGGGCGCCGGCATGTCGATCGTAAAGTAGCTACTCAATGCTCCCTCACCGACGTCCACCGCATCAACCATTCCCTGGTTCCGAAGCAGAGAGGGGTATAGCAGCGAGGATGCCCCGAACGCGAGCAGACCTGCGAAGACCGTCGAGCCGTAGGCGATGCCGGTCGTCACGGCGAGCCACTTGCCGGCACCCCGACCCAGGCCCGCGATGGCGGGTGTGATCAGGGCGAAGATCAGCACCGGAATGAAGAATCCGAGGAAGTTGCCAAACAGCTCGTTGAAGGTGACGAAGACGCGGGCGAGCGAATCCGGGAAGAAGAAGCTACAGATGATGCCGAGAATGATCGCGACGATAATCTTGAACAGCAGTGAAGAAGACAGTCTTTTTAAGTCCATGTGTTCTACCTAGGTCGGTGGGTGTTCCGGTGCACCGTATAGCCGGGCTTTCACGGAGATACGGGACGGATAGAGGATTCCGACGCCGGCGACCACTCCGGCGGCGGAACCGACCGGGGATACACAGGCGTGGGCTGAGTCGGACCTGTGTGAAGCCACAGATTTTCGACATCTGATACTTACGATACGGGATCAGGTCCAGCACACACCAATGTTTTTCTCCCGGGCCGGCATATTTCAGGTGTCCGGCGTCGGCCAGGGCGCCACTGGGCACGCCCCAGATGTCGTTGCGGCGGAGAGATCATCATGGTTCTGCACACCTGGGGTTTAGACTTGGAGCCATGATCGTGATCTCCATCGTCCTGCTCGTTCTCGCGCTGCTCATCCTCGTTACTGGTGTGCTCGGATGGACTGGGAAACTCCCCGGAAACCCGGTCCTGGGTATCCGTGTGGCCGAGGTCCGGAAATCCGAGGAAGTCTGGACACTCGCACACCGAGCCGCCGGTCCGCTGTGGATCGCCGGCGGCACGCTCACTCTCGTCGGCACCGTCACCAGCATCGGTGCGTCGGGTTGGATGTGGCTCCTACCCGCGATTGCCACGATCGCCGGTCTCGTGTTCGTGGGGGCGGGCGCGGGCCTCGGTGCGCGGATCGCGGCCGCGGCGGATGTCGCGGCCAACCAGAATGCGGAGGCCAGCGGTGGGTGCTCGGTAGGCGGCGAATGCTGCGGCGGTGGCGGCACCGACGATCAGCCAGCGTCACCGGACGTTGACCTCGACGCCCTACGACGAGCGGCCAGCCGGGCCGACGGAAACTAAGTGACGGTGCGATGCCCACCCCGGACTTCATCCTCGAGTTGCGTGAGCGGATAGAGCATGCGCCACTATGGTTACCGGGAGTCACCGCCGTTGTCCTGCGTCCCGCGACCGCTGCAGGGTCAACCTCCGGAGGTGCTTCTTGTGCGTCGTGCCGACACGGGTGCGTGGACGCCCGTCACCGGGATAGTCGATCCCGGTGAACAACCCGACGCCACTGCAGTCCGTGAGATTGCCGAGGAGACCGGCGTCGACGCCAAGGTCAACCGGGTACTACGGGTATGGGCCGTGGGTCCGGTAACCTACCCGAACGGCAACGTAGCCTCCTACATGGACACCGCACTTCTGTGCCGGGTGGTGGGAGAACCCGGATGTGCGCACGCGGCCGACGACGAGAACACCGACGCCCACTGGTTCTCCGTCGATAGGTTGCCTGAACTGTCGGAGAGGTTCAGGCAGACGATCACCGCGGCACTCGACAACGGGCCTACCCGGATCGGTCACCCTTCCCAATAGTTCATCATTCAGTGTACTGTTTGATGGATGAGCCATACCGAAGCCCACGAACAGGCGCTCGTACGCCTGGGCCGCGCACTCGCCGACCCGACCCGCTGCAGAATGCTCCTCGCAATTCTGAACGGTAATCACTACCCGGCGCAACTCGCCGAACAGCTGGAGCTCTCCCGGGCGAACGTCTCCAATCACCTCGCCTGTCTGCGGGACTGCGGTCTCGTCCGCACCCATCCCGAAGGCCGAAAGGTCCGTTACGTCCTCGCCGGACCCGAACTCGCAGAAAGCCTCCGCAACATGACCCACATCGTCCTGACCGTGTGTGATGATCCGGAGACCTGTCTCAACGAGACCCCCGCGGAGGCGGGCCGATGAGCGACGCATGCTGCGGTGGCGAAGACACCACAACAGAACGGCCAGCCGGTGAGCTACTCGCCGCCCGGGACGAACCGGGAACCCCGTGGTGGCGGGACCCGGCGCTTCTCGTGCCGTTGGTCTCCGGGGTGGCGCTGCTCCTCGGACACCTCATCCATCCCGGACTTTTCTGGATCGCGCTGATACTCGGCGGATCACGGTTCATCCCGCAGTCCATGCGCAAACTCATCACCGGCCAGCCCGGCGGACGACTCGGCATCAGCCTCTTGATGACCATCAGCGCTACTGGTTCGGTCGCGCTCGGCTACGTCGGGGAAGCCGCTGCCCTGGCGTTCCTGTTTTCCATCGCCGAGGCGCTCGAGGAAAGAGCAATGCAGAAGGCCCGGGCCGGCTTGCGTAGCCTCGTTAACCTCATTCCAGAAACAGTGACCGTGCGCCGCGACACGACTACTGAGACAATTGGGATCACCGCACTCAACGTCGGTGACACCGTGATTGTCCGCCCAGGGGAACGCATCCCCACCGACGGCACCGTGGTCGGCGGTGAAGGTGCCCTGGATACCTCGGCCGTCACCGGAGAGTCCATTCCCATGACCGTCGGTCCGGGAGATCCAGCACCTGCCGGTTCCATCGCTGTCGGATCACCCCTCGACATCCACGCGGATGCCCCAGGCACCGATAACTCCCTGACCACGATTGTCTCCATCGTCACCCGCGCCCAGGCAGAGAAAGGCACCCGCGCGCGCATGGCGGATCGCGTCGCCAGACCTCTCGTACCCGGTGTCCTACTCATGGCGGTGGCCGTCGCAGCCATCGGCTCACTGCTCGGCGACTCGGACGTCTGGATCGAACGCGCCCTGATCGTGCTCGTCGCTGCCTCACCCTGTGCACTCGCCATAGCGGTACCGGTCACCGTCATCTCCGCAATCGGAGCGGCCAGTCGCTTCGGTGTCATCATCAAGTCTGGTGCCGCGTTCGAGCGTTTCGGTGCCGTCAACCGCATCGCCTTCGACAAAACGGGCACACTCACCCGCAACACACCGACCGTGGTGTCCGTCGATGGCCCCCCGGACCTTCTCACTCTCGCCGCCGCAGTGGAAAAACACAGCACCCACCCGCTTGCCGCAGCGGTCACGGCAGCCGTAGCAGAGGTCGATATCCCCGATGCGCAGGATATTGAGGAACATCCTGGACAAGGAATCAGTGGGCATATCGACGGACGCCGCATCACCGTAGGCAGCCCCCGCTTCAACCCACCTGGTGCACTGCAGCACAGGGTGGACGAGCTCGAGTCGGATGGACGGACAGTCATAGTGGTATGCGCCGATGATGCGGCTATCGGCATCATCGGCATCATTGATTCTCTCCGTGACGAAGCCCCGGACACGATCACCGCGCTGCACCGCATGGGTATGCAGGTGACGATGCTTACCGGCGATAATCTCCGCACCGCCTCCGCCGTCGGCACCGACTGCGGGATCCGGGACATTCGCGCCGAACTCCTGCCTGTAGATAAGGCTGCGGTAGTCAGCGGGTCAGGTTGGGCCATGGTGGGCGACGGCATTAACGACGCACCCGCTCTCGCATCGGCCGACATTGGGATAGCGATGGGAACAACGGGGACTGACGCAGCAATTGAGTCCGCTGACATCGCTTTCACTGGGCACAGTCTCACCCTGCTTCCACAGGCACTCGCCCACGCGCGGAGCGGACGGCGCATCATGAACCAGAACATCGCACTCGCGCTGGCCGTGATTCTTGTTCTTCCACCTTTGGCATTAACCGGCGTACTCGGGCTCGCAATGATCGTTTTTATCCATGAAGTAGCTGAGATCGTCATCATCATCAACGGTTTGCGGGCCTCACGCACAGCTGTATCCACCAGACGCTAACCTCAAGAAGCCAAACGTCGACCTGCGACCAACTGGGACACCCCAATGCTCTCAATTCGGGCTCCACGTCTTCACATTATCTGCGGACGACGCTGGTTGTGGGGGTGGAATTCGAGGGTAGGAACGAGTGGGGGTGGAAATGAACCCCGCACGATGAAACACACAGCACAGATCACTAGATGTGCCACATTGTGCACAATTATCGCTCCTGCTTCAGTCAACTGTGCTCATGCATCATCGCAAAATCCACAGATCCACTTGTAATACAGGCAAGGCGTACCTAAGGTAGGCATCGCTTAGTTTATTCACTGGGCGGGCTTATCCCACATAGCGAGGCCACGGTTTGATCGGCCATGAGTGACCCGGCCCGCCCCTCTACCAAGGAAGCCTGTGCATTCATGAAGCAACATCACTCTCGTACCATCGGAAAGCGCGCCATCGCCGCGATGCTCTCCGTATCCCTCCTGACAACCGGTGTCACCACAGTGGCCCCGACTATCGCGTTCGCCGCTGAAGAAGCACCGACGCAGTCAGCGACCGGCAAAACCCCCATTGCTCCAAATAAGCACAAGGGTGGGAAGATCTCCGTCACAGAAGAGACCGTCACTCAGGGTGGTTTGGTCACGGTCCAGGGGACAGGGTTCAAGAAGCGTCCGAGCGAAAATCCCCTCACCTTCAAGATCAATGATGGTCGTGATAACAAGCCCGCCCCCGCTACCGGACAGTATGGGTTCCCCGATGATCAAACCGGAGCCACCATCGACAAGGTCTCTGGTGGATGGGGCGAACTCACTTCGAACCTTCCTGGCGATGATGGAACCTTCACCGTCACCCTGCGTCTCCCCGAGGATCTGCCGGTCGGGTACCACTGGATCCGCGTACTAGGCTCGGACGACGAAGATACCGGTGCTGATACCGTCTCAGCCTACGCGTGGATGAAGGTCGTTGAGCCGGGTAGCGACGATAACGATGCCGGTGAAACTCCCCGTGTATCGGTGACCGGTGATAAGCCCGGTGGCGGCGGAAAAATTACTGGCGACGGCACCCTCACCGCCGGAACAGTCGAACAGGGAGGCGTCCTCCATATCGACGGCACCGGATTCGCCAAGCGTCCCGACAACGATCAGATGGCCGTCAAGATCAATGACGGCAAGATCGCAATCGGGGAACAGGGTGACCGCGGTCTGGCCATTGTCAAAGATGGCACGGGGATTCTTCGCGGCGACCAACTTCCCGGTGATGACGGTTCACTTAGCTTCAATATCGTTGTTCCGGAAAATCTGACACCGGGCGATTACTGGCTCCGTGTCCTGGGCGGTGACAAGAACGGCGGCGCTAAAGTCTCCAACTTCGTCTGGTTCACCGTCACCGAAAAGACCAGTGAAACCCCGGCCACTCAGCCCACCGTTACCGCAGAGAACGGGTACAAGTCCTCGCGCAGTGGTTCCATCAGGATTCCTGTAAAGATCACCGGTTTCCCGGCAAACACCGATCTCATACCCTTCGTCAATGATACGGAAGCGAAGTGGTCAACGGGTCGACATAAGTCAAAGACCATCACCACTGATGAGAACGGTACGGCCGAAGGTACAGCCTACGTTTCATCGAAGGAGGGGCTGAACGCCGGTGTTCCGGTTGTTGTCAAGGTCCAGGCCAAGGATGAGAATAAGACCAGCGCCGTCTCGAATGAGGTCATCGTTAATCCGTCGGTGAAGATTCTCTCGAGCACCGTTGATGGCCTCGATGACTCAGCTCAGAACTCCACCGTCAAGGTTCAGGTTGTCGGCCTCCCCAAGGACGCATCAGTAACTTTCGTCGGTGTCGGTGAAACCAACTTCCTGACCGGCGATCAGAAGGGTGTCTCCAACGATGATTCCCTCGCCGAGATCACGGACGTGAAGATTCCCGGGAACGAGGACCTACTCGGCAAACCGATCACCATCAAGTACACGGTTGATGGAAATGAGCGCACCTCCGAAACGTACTACACCGTCACACCCGACAACTCCCTCTTCGGCACGGATAAGTACACCGTGGAAAAGGCTGAACTCGACCCCGGCCTGTACCAAGTTCGGTTCAACCACAACAACGGCAAGCTGTATGTTGCCCGGACTGACCGTTCCTCCAACAAGGCCGGTACGCGCCTCATGATCGTCAATCCGGACACCCTCAAGGTTGAGAAGGAGATCGAGCCCAAGGCGACCGGCGACAATAACGCCCAGGTCTTCGGTGTCGGGCTTGATCAGAAGCGTGATCGTGTATGGACCACAAACTCGACAGCCGACTCCGTCGCGGTCTACGACGCCGACCTCAATCTGATTCACCAGTTCCCTGCCGATGTCGTTTCTCATGGCCGTGACGTCGTGATCGACGAAAGCACTGGCCTCGCTTACGTCGGTTCACCGCGTTCCGATGCCGAGTCCCTCACCGTGTTCAACGCTGAGACCAAGACCTACGAGCAGCTTCCGACCCCCGGTTTCTCCGGCGCGATGACACTACGTCTGGATCAGGAGACCGGAGACCTCTACAGCGTCTCCCAGAGTGCTCCGAAGGCAGTGAAGGTGAACGTCCGGACCAAGGCCGTCACGGTGTACGATCTCCCCGAGGACAAGGTTGGCCGCGCATCCGGGCTGGCCATCGATCCGGAGACCGGTTACCTCTACATCGCCAGCCAGGACACCCACAACGTGGTGGTCTTCGACCCGGCAAAGAAAGCCGTTGTCGCTGACATTCCCACCGGTGACCAGGCTCTGTCCGTGGTGTACAACCCCGTGACCAAGCGGATTTACACCACCAACCGTACGGCCGGCACCGTCACCGTCATTGATCCCAAGACCAACGAAAAGGTCGCGAACCTCGATGCCGGGATCTACCCCAATGATCTTGAGGTTGATAACAAGGGCCGGATCTTCGTCACCAACAAGGTGAGCCGTACCGGTGCTAACAAGGACGGGTTCTTCCGATTCACCCCCGTCGAGACAGCACCGGCACCGACGACCACCTCGTCCACACCGGCACCGACGACCACCTCGTCCACACCGGCACCGACGACCACCTCGTCCACACCGGCACCGACGACGACCTCGTCCACACCGGCACCGACGACCACCTCGTCCACACCGGCACCGCGCCTACCGAAGCTCTTGACCGGATTCCTGGTGACATTCGGTGTCCTCGGCGGCTTAGCTGCCTTGTTCGGCTTCCTCGCAAAGATCGGAATCATTCCGGTCCATGTACTGCCGGTCCAGCTCCGTCACCTTCTGCACCTCTGATCCACGCCACCATTCCATCCGCTGACTAACCTCACCTGGCCGGAACAGCTGAACCTACAAAATCGGGTTCTGCTCTCCGGCCAGGTTTGGTGCCATTCATCGGGTGGCCGGTGAGCTGATACCGAGAGTATTTGCCACTCGGAATCGGCATCTTCGGCCACCGAATAACTACAGAACACCGATAACGAGGAGTTCAACAAATGAAACGTCGCGATTTCCTTCGTGCTGCGGCACTTGCCTGTGCCACAGCACTCGGTCTCACCGCCTGTACGGGAGACGGGGGTACCGCTTCGCAGACCACAACGGAAACGCGCACCATCACCGATGTCCAGGGGACGAGTGTCGACGTTCCGGTTTCACCCCAGCGTGTTGTCGCGCTGTCTGAACCCACACTGGACGGTCTTCTCGCTCTTGGTGTTACCCCGGCTGGCGCAGTCGCCGGCCGTGGGCAAAATGACATCGCCGGTTACCTTCGCCCCATGGCTGAGGGCGTACCGCTGCTCGGTAACGTCGCTCAACCGAACTTCGAGGCTATCGGTGCTGCCAAACCTGACCTAATCCTCGTCGACGGCACAAGCATCAACAATAATCCCCCGGTGATCGAGGCGCTGCGGGCGATCGCACCCGTTGTCTACACCGGTTACGCTGGCGGCGACTGGCGGATCAACTTCCGACATATTGCCGATGCCATGAATATGTCGGATGCCGCTGAGGATGTGATAGCTGATTACGACGCCCACGTCGCAGAAGTGAAAGCGATGTTGTCTGACTACCGAGACTCCACATTCTCCATCGTGCGTTGGCAAGGCAACTCCGCTGCTCTGATCCTGAAGGAACTGCCCGCAGGAACCGCACTCGAAGATCTAGGACTCCATAGGCCGCCAAACCAAGACCGACGGGGGCGAGGTCACTCGGAGCCAGTTTCCCAGGAGAACCTTCGGGACATCGACGCAGACTACATCTTCTTCGGAACCCTTGGAGGGTCCAGTGTCAACAACCCCTCTGCCGGTGGTGCCGCGAACCTCGAGGAAGCTCAATCCGCTCTCGCCCAAGCCGAGGAAGTACCCGGTTTTACCGATCTCAAGGCATACCGGGACGGTACGATCATTCCCGTCGCCGGTGATCTATGGACCAGTACCGGTGGTCCCCTGCTCATGAACAACATCGTCGATGACGTGGCACAGCTCGCATCGTGACCCACTACATCCCCTCCACTGAAGGACCAGTCGTGTATCCGTCTTCCCGCCGTCGACTCCACCGGGTCGGCGCACTCGCCGTCACCGCCCTCATAACCCCACACTTCCTCGGCTTACCTCTCGCCACGGCGGTCGATGATCCCAGCACCACAGCCTCGACGACGATGTCCGCACCCAAGAGCGACACGACCGTGGAGGCCCCCCTCACCGCCCCGTCTCCGGACGATAGTGGTGACCATACCGATGCCTCCGAAGCCGAGAGTGCATCTGACCAGTTCGAGGACGTCACAGGCCTCCTTGCTCCACTACTCCTGACCGACACGAAGGAAGAGACCGTCTCCGGCACGACCGAGGATGGCGCGTCGGTCGAGATACCCTACTCTGTGGAACCCGGGGAAACGGTGAAACTCACTGGTGAGAACTGGAAATCAACGGACGGAAGTACCGGGTCGACACTTGTAGTCAAGCTTTACTATCAGCTCGCCGATGGCGAGAAGGGTACGTACCAGCGCACCGGCGATAATGTCGTCAACCATCCCAAGAACGGAAATCCCGAACCGACAATCTGGAAGCTGTTCAAGGCCGACAATGATGGCACCTTCAGCATCGACCTCGACCTTCCCAAGGATCTTGAACCCGGCCAAAAACTCAGTGTCACCGTGACCAGTGGCCTAGCGAGCAGTGCCGACGCACAACGTTCGCTGGTTCTCGACCCGCTGAAAATCAGTGGTGTCGAGTGGGTTGAGCCGGACAAGGGTGACACCATCACCTGTACGCCGAGCACCGACAAAGCACTGGTCACCGTCGCCCCCACGGCCGTACCCGGTGGCACCCTGAAGATATCGGGCACCGGCTTCTGCCATCCCACCGACGGCGGTTCGAAAATCGCCATCAAGATCGACGACGGTCTGTACAAACACGTTTCCGGGCACAAGGTACACGACAACGACACCATCTGGGCTATCGTCCAAGCGGATGATCACACTGGTGATTTCACGATTGACCTCACGCTTCCGGACGGCACGACCAGTGGGCCCTATGGCTCCGATCCCGCCTTCACCACCGGTGCCCACACCATTCGGATTCTCACCGGTACCCTAAAAGAAGGAGACAAAACCAGGACTCTGCCGAAACGCGGCAGCAAGGATACAGAATTCGTGGTGGGCGACTATCGTCCGAGTGGGATTCCCGAACCGCTGCACTATACAGAGAACCTCACGGAGGCACTCCGCGGTGGGATCTCCGCCACACGAGATAATGACCAGCTAGCCGTCACGATTCCAGGCGCCCAGCCAGGTGATTGGATCTTCGCCAGTGCCTACATTGATGACACCTCGCGCCGTCTGCCGTGGGACGACAACTGGTACACCGTGACCGATTCGGGTCAGGTCCTTCTCCCACTGACTGACATCGACATACCAGAGGGGCCACTGAAGTTGGTTCTGCAGTCCGGGAACCAGGGGCATACCGGTGAACTGTTCGGCTGGACGCCTATCACGCTGAAAGAACGTCCCGGGGATTCGACGGACGAGATGGCTTTCATCTTCAGTATCCTCCCCATCGCGACTGCGATCGACGGCTTCTCGGGAAAACTAACAGAGTTGTCCCGCGCACTGAATGGTCTCGCCCCACAGAAGGACAACACCAAACGTACTGACACCGACAATCGAACGTCTGACGGTGTGCGCGAATCCGAAACTGATAGCCAGCGCAATGATGATCCTGGTGACAGCGTCGTCACCGTCATACGGCGACGTTCCACTGCTGCAGAAGGTGGCGGGCAGGTAACCGGTAACCGAGGTGGGGCAGCCCAGGGTGCACAGACTCCGGCCAGCTATCCGGCCCAGCCGGAGAACACTCCCAAACCACCTGTCCTCAACATCGCCAACCTGACTCCACGCCGTCAGGGAAACATAGAGTCCGCCATCGACGACGAGGGTGTACTCACGTTAACTGTGCCCGATCTGAAGGCCGGAGACTGGGTATACCTCTTTACCTACGGTCCTAAGCCCGAGGCGATCGGCTGGGCGCAGCTCGACGAGAACAAGCAGATGCTTCTCGACGTCTCGGGGCTCAGCGGCGATAACTATAAGGTCGCGCTCGTTGATTCTTCAGAGAATCTTCTCGGTTGGGTTGATGTCCCCGGGGGCGAAGCGACAACATCTTCTCACGGTGGAGCCGCAGCATATGACGCACAACAAGCATCTGTTCCGAAGTCTGTCGCCGCAACTGCTCCGCTCATGACGGGCGCCGACTGGGCATTCATCCTTGGTGCCTTCGCCATCGCCCAATTGGCGATGCTTGCTGCAATGTTCCTCACCCGCCGCCGAAGCTGACCTCTACGCCACTTCCTCTCCGCACAGCTCTCAACCCACCGATTTCCTGGAGCACACATGAATACCTTCACATCACGCATCACTACCGCAGGCGCCATTCTCTCTACCGCCTTCCTGATCACCTTACCCACCGCCTGGGCGGTGCCCCCGGGAGGGGCCAGCCCTAACACCCCAGGAACCTCCTCGTCGATCTCCCCGACCACGATCGAACCCTGTGAGTCCCTGAGCTACTCAGTATCAGGTTTCCCCGCCGGCGAAACGCTGAACATCAAGATTGATGACGGCGCGGGTTTCGACCAGTCAACCCACGGCACCGGTGTCGTCGCTTCGCAGGTTATCGGCTCCGATGGTAGCGCCTCAGGTTCCGTCGACATTCCCTGCAGCATCAATAGCGGACAGCACTGGCTTAGGTTCCTGGCGAACGAACCCGTCAGCGGCGACGGTGATCTCGGAGTTCTCGGATACTCACACCGCAGTGATTACTTCACCGTGACCTCGGGGAATAGTAATTCCGACAGCGGTACCGACGCGGGCACCGGTGGCACAGGTGCCGGAGCCAACAACGCTGCTCGCGACAACAGTGGTGGAGCGCGCCGCACCGAGGCGGCTCGAGATAATAGCCGCTCGCGAGGCAACCGCGAAACAGGTGGAGGTGGTGGCCAGCGCTCCACCATCACCCGCGTCATCGATGAACCTGCAGCTGGCGGTGCCCAACGAGGCGGCGGGGCAGCCCGCCCGGCCAACGGCGGAGCATCCCGCCCGGCCGGCGGTGGAGCCGCGAAGAAACCACTGGAGCAGTCAAAGCTATCTGCCGGTGGATCAGGCACCACAGGTGACAAGGTCATGGAATCTGGTGAGGACGGCGACGTCTATTACGATTACGTTCCCGTCCAACAGACTGCCCAGGCGGCAAACGGACAGGCTCCCATCGTCGGTATGTTGATCGGCGGTGCAATCCTGGTCGTGGGTCTCTCAGGGGTGGGTGCCTACCTGTACACCAACCGCAACCGTCCTGACAGCACCAACTAGCGATGTACCGGTCCCGTCGTCGAATCGGGTTCCTCGTCTCCGCAGCCCTGCTGTTCGTCCTCATCATTGCGTCACTGATGATCGGATCTAACCCGATCCCCGTGTCTCATGTGCTGCACCTGCTGATCAGTCCAGATACAAGTTTCGAATCCACTGTGATTCACGAGCAACGAGTACCGAGGACCATCGTCGTCATCATCGTCGCCGCCGCACTTGGCTGCGCCGGCGCCCTGATGCAGTCCCTTACCCGAAATCCGCTGGCTGATCCCGGTGTCCTCGGTGTCAACGCGGGAGCCTCACTCGCCGTTGTTCTTGCGGTAGCCGTCGCCGGAATAACGAGCATCTGGTTCTACCTGTGGTTCGCCTTCATCGGTGCAGCTCTGGCTGCCGTCGTCGTCTACGTTCTCGGCGGCGCAGGCCGATCCGCGCCAACTCCCGTCCGACTCGCACTAGCCGGTGTCGCAGTCACGATGGCCGTTTCATCCATCGTGCAGGTTGTCATCCTCTCCAACCGGCACGCTTTCAACGAGTTCCGCTTCTGGGCGACCGGATCAGTGGAAGGGCGCGGCTGGCCAGTACTCATCGCAGTCAGTGGTTTCATCATCATCGGCCTTCTCCTGGCCTTCGCGACCGCACCAAGTCTCAACGCCCTCGCCCTCGGCGACGAAGAAGGACGCTCCCTCGGAGTACGAGTCGGCCTAATCCGCACCCTCGTCATGATTGCCGTGACACTTCTTGCCGGTGCAGCAACCGCCGCAGTCGGACCTATCATGTTCATCGGTCTTGGCGTGCCTTACATCGCGCGGTTCATCTGCGGACCCGACCAACGCTGGGTACTACCCTTTTCCGCGTTATCCGCTCCAGTTGTTCTTCTCACCGCAGATATCATCGCCAGGATCATCATGGCACCACAAGAACTACAGACAGGGATTGTCACCACAATTCTCGGCGGACCCTTCTTTATCGCCATCGTTCGCCGTCGTCGGATCGAGTCACTGTGAACAACCAGCGCATTCTCCAAAAAACCTCCCGGTCCCGGCACCTCCTCATCCGCCGCGGACCCTGGACCCTACGGATCGAACGGCGGGCCTTCTTCGCCGGTCTGATCATCGCGATGGCAACCTGCATCGTCATCGTGTTCGCACTCATGCTCGGCGACTACCCGATCTCCGCAACGCAGGTTATCCGCTCACTCCTCGGGATCAATGATGATCCCCTCACCCAGTTCTTCGTCCGTGATCTCCGCGCCCCCCGCGTCGTCATGGCACTGATCGTCGGTGCCGCACTCGGAATCTCCGGAGCAATCTTCCAAGCACTCACCGGAAATCCCCTCGGTAGCCCCGATATCACCGGATTCACCGTCGGCGCCGCAACCGGAGCACTTCTCCAGATCATCGTGTTCAATGGAGGTCCGCTCGCCATCGGACTAGGTGCACTACTCGGCGGATTCGCCACCGGAGCCACCGTTTATCTGCTGTCCCGTCAAGGTGGCGTCACCGGCACCCGGTTCGTCCTCATCGGTATCGGTGTCGCCGCGATCTTGCAGGGCGTTAACGGCCTCCTCATCGTCCGGGCATCCCTGACTGCGGCACAAACCGCAGCCCAGTGGCTTGCAGGATCATTCAACGCCACAACCTGGGGAGAAACCATCGTCCTCGGAGCCGTGCTGGCGCTGTTGATCCCAGCCTCCCTGCTCCTCGCCCGCCCCCTGGGAGTCATGCTGACCGGACCTGATCTAGCAGTCGGTCTCGGAGTCCCGGTCGACACCCGGCGCATCCAGTTGATCATCATCGGCGTCAGCCTCGTTGCCGTCACCGTCGCAGCCGCCGGTCCCATCGCGTTTATCGCACTCGCCGCACCTCAGCTCGCGCGACGACTGACCCGCACCAGTGGACCCGGTCTAGGGGGAGCCGCACTCATGGGCGCTTTCCTCGTTTTGACCTCAGACGTGATCTCCCAGCGACTGTTCGCCCCCACACAGCTTCCCGTTGGAGTCGTCACCGGTTCCCTCGGCGGTATCTACCTGATCTGGCTACTCTCCAGGGAGTGGCGAAAGGACCGAACATGAATGACACACCCCGCACCCCCGAACCCACCGCTGAGTCCATCCACCGCACACCGACGGCGCGTCTTCAGGCACGAAACATCACCGTCGGATACGGCGATAAGGTAATCCTGGAAAACCTCGACGTGTCGATCCCCGACGGTGAATTCACCGTGATCGTCGGCCCCAACGCCTGTGGCAAATCAACGCTCCTTCGTGCCCTCGCCAGGATGCTGCCCACGACGACGGGAGCCGTTCACCTCGACGACACACCCATCAGCGATACCCCCCCTAAAGATGTCGCCCGCCGATTGAGTTTGTTACCTCAATCACCTCACGCACCCGACGGCATCCTCGTTGAAGATCTGATTGGGCGCGGCAGATACCCCCATCAGGGCATGTTCCGACAATGGTCAGCAAGCGACCAACAAGCCGTCGAACAAGCGATGTCACGAGCAAACGTCACCGATCTCGCGGACCGCTTCGTCGCCGAACTCTCGGGCGGACAACGGCAACGCGTCTGGATCGCCCTCGTGCTCGCGCAACAAACCCCCATCGTCCTACTCGATGAACCCACCACGTACCTCGACATCACCCATCAGATCGAAGTACTCAATCTCGCACGCAATCTGCAGCGCGAAGGCGTCACCATCGTCGCCGTCCTCCACGAACTGACCCTCGCTTTCCGCTACGCAACGAACCTCATCATGATGAAGGAGGGTCAGATCGTCGGATCAGGTCCGGTCACCGACCTCGTCACCCCCGACCTCATCCACGACGTCTACAACCTGAACTGCGACCTCATCACCGATCCCCACTCTGGGCGTCCCATCGTCGTCCCCGTCGACCAGAACTAGATAACGGGTGGATTATCTCATTGGAGACAACCCACCCGTTGCTACTAGCTGTACTATTCGGTACAGCTCAGCGATAACCGCTCCGGACTACTACTCCGAATCCTTCAAATTCTTCTCCACCCGACGGTGTGCTTCCCAGATCCGCTCTGGAAGCCCCTCGAAATGTCCCAGGTGCTCCGCCCGAGAATCCATCTCCCGGAGCCAAAGATCCCGGTCAATCGTGAGGATCGTCTCAAGATCGTCCCTGTCTCCGGTGAATCCGGTGAGGTCCAGCTCGTCGAGCTTCGGGATTAGGCCGACCGGGGTTTCAGTTCCCTCAACCTTGCCGTCCTTGAAGTCCAGCAGCCACAGAAGAGCACGGAGATTGTCGCGGTAACCCGGCCACATGTAGCGACCATCCGCACCCCGCTGGAACCAGTTGACATGCGCGAACACCGGCAGCGCACTCTCTCCGCCGATTTCTTTCGCCTTATCAAAGATATTCAGCCAGTGCTGTGCGTAGCGGCCCTCCGGGTACGCCATGAACGGCCGCATCGACATCGGGTCGTAGCGGAGTTGTCCGGCCTTGCCCTCGGCGGCAGCGGTCGCCTCCGCGCCGAGTGTCAATCCGTCGTAAACTCCCTCAGCGGGATCACGGAAAGCACGGATCAACGGCTCGCGGTCCCGCACCCGCCCACCGAAGATAATGGCGTCAACAGGAACACCACCGGGCACCTCGTAATTAGGTGCTACGTTCGGAACGTTCGCGAGGGTAGTGGTGAAACGGGAGTTCGGGTGCGCCCACTCATCCCCCTTCTCCTCCGAACGCTGACGCTCCGCAGGCCGGTCAGCGATAGCCTCGCCCTTCCAGTCCAGCCATCCGTCCAGATCCTCAGGGAAGTCCGGAGTCATTCCTTCCCACCAGACCTGGTGCGTCTTAGTGTTGTAGGCAACATTGGTGAACAGGGTGCCGGTTCCCTCGGCGATCGCATCAATCGCGGTCGGGTTGGTGTTGCGGTTCGTGTTGGGGGCGACACCGAAGGCACCGAACTCCGGGTTCATGCCGTAGAGTCGGCCGTCGACACCCACCCGAAGCCACACGATGTCATCGCCGTAGAAGAACACCTCGTAGCGGTCGCCAAGGCCGTCCGGAGGAAGCATCATGGCGAGGTTCGTCTTGCCGGAAGCCGACGGGAACCCGCCGCAGATGTAGCGCTGCTCACCGGTGACTTTGTCGTGGATTCCGATGAGCATGAACTGCTCGGCGAGGAACTCTCCCGAGGCCCAACCGTCATAGCAAGCCTGACGCAGGCCGTGCGCAATCTTCCCGAGCAGGGCGTTTCCACCGTAGGAGGAACCGTAGTGCAGAATGGTCCGTTCGTCGGCGACCGTCGCGAAGCAACGCTGGTCGTCATCCGTTCCCTGGCCGAGGTTCTCGAGGTCTCCGGTGACGTGGACGGCACGGACGAAATGGTCCGGGTCCTCGAGGTCACTGAGGTAGTCGATCCCGACCCGGGCCATCCGGATCATGTGCAGGCAGACGGTCCGGTTGTCGGTGAGTTCGACACCGGCGGCCCACGGAGCGAAGGGCGAGTCCTTCGGGCTCATCAGATAGGGGAGGACGTACATCGTCTTACCCCGGTACGCCCCAGCCATCTTCGCCTTCTGCTCGGCGGTGATTTCGGAAGCGTCGCGCCAGTTGTTGTACTCACCGCGATCTGCGGGATCGTGGGTCGCCACGACGGTCTTTTCCTCCGTGCGAGCGGTGTCCTTGTGGTAGCTGCGCGAGTAGTAGCGGCCTTCACCGGCGGGCTGGATCTCATCGTCGGCCAATGCGGAGTCGATCAGTCGCTGATCATCCTCAGCAGAGATGACCTCAATGGAATCGGGCTGCAGAATCTCAGCCCATTCGTTCACGAAGTCGACGATGTGCTGATTGCCGACGCCCGCTTCTTCCAGCACTGTCGTGTAATCGGTTGTTGCCACGGTGAACACCTTTCTCCTGGGGTGACGGGGGAGGCTCATCAGATCCGAACCGGAAACCGGACAGAGTTCGTATCCCCGTATTTCTCTTTCAGTTTATCAGTATCAGTGTACTCTGAACACCATCTTTACGTCACCGACGTTAATGTGTCCCATACCCCGGGGACCACACCCCGGCAACCGAAATAAACGAAGAAACCGCCACACCGAACGCTTCCCGCGCCGCTCTCCGAGAGACGATTTACACCCGTCAAGGGGTGGAGCATCCAGCGAGAACGGTTGCACGCGAACGAGCCTGCGGTGCTAAACTGTTCTCCATGTCCAACATTTCCGTAACCCTTCACACCCAGTGGTGGTGGCACGCTGTCGAGGCGAGCCGCGGAATGTAGGCGACGGTCTTTTCACCGTCAGAATCGAACACCCGAGGGCTCGCCCGCTTGAACCCCAAGCAGCGAGCCTTTCTTCATGCCGGTACCCGCCGGAGAAAGAACGCCCGGGGTGACGCGGCCGAACCTCCCGACCCCAACAACACAGGAAGGCCATTCGAGGTGATTGACACCGACGCAACAACCGGCGGGACGACCGCTCCGGCCCCCGTACCCGGCGCCACCATCCACCGCATCCCTGTGCGCTACCACGAGAACGCCTCGACCCTCTTCGCTTTCCTCGGCGGCACCTCGGTCGACGATTCGGTGCTCCTCGAGAGCGCTGACATCACCTCAAGACAGGGTCTCACATCGGTTGCGGTGCTCCGCGGTTCGGTTCGTGTCACGTGTCGCGGGAATACGGTCTGCGCCCAACCACTCACGAAATCCGGAATGTTTCACGTGAAACGTCTCCGGGAGACGCTGTCCGACCGACTGGTCGAGCACTCTTCGACCGATAGGGGAGCGAGTCTGGTCTCATTCCGCTTCCCTACGGGAACGGAACTCGACGAGCGCCGCAGGCTCACCGAGATCTCCACGATCGAACCGTTGCGCCGCCTCCAGCAGGACCCCGGGTATCACGATGAAGAAGGTGCCCTGCCGTTCATCGCCGGGGGTTTCGCCTTCGACTACATCGAGACCTTCGAGAACCTCCCCGCGGTCGCCGACGGTGAGAACACCTACCCGGACTACCAGTTCCTCGTCGCCGAAGTCCTCCTCACCATCGACCACCAGTCCGGTACCGCCGAACTCGTCGGCGTCAGTGTGGGCGAGACGGAGACCGCCCGCCTCGCCCACGAACTCACGGAGCTGGCGGAAGCGATCGCAACCGCGGAACCCGACCACGCCGACGCCTACGTACCCACGGCCCATCCCACCGACACCCTCACCATCACCGCGGACACGGACGACGCGACGGTCCGGGGCCAGGTGGCCCGCCTGCAGAAGAACATCGAGGTCGGCGACATCTACCAGGTGGTCCCGGCGCGGAGCTTCCTCGCCCCCTGTCCCGACGCCTTCGCCGCCTACCGGGCACTGCGGGCAACGAACCCCAGCCCGTACATGTTCTACGTCCGGGGCCGGGCCAACGGTGAGTCCTACGAGCTGTTCGGTGCATCCCCGGAATCGAACCTCAAGTTCACCGCGAGCACGCGTCAGGTCGAGCTGTACCCCATCGCCGGAACCCGACCGAGAGGGCTCAACCCCGACGGCAGCGTCAACGACGAGCTCGATATCCGGGCTGAACTCGAACTTCGCACCGACGCCAAGGAGATCGCGGAGCACACCATGCTCGTCGATCTCGCACGAAACGACCTCGCCCGCGTGGCTGTACCCGCCACCCGCCGGGTCGCCGATCTCCTCCAGGTGGACAGGTACAGCAGGGTCATGCATCTGGTGAGCCGCGTGACCGCAGATCTGGACCCGACACTGGACGCGCTCGACGCATATCGTGCCTGCATGAACATGGGCACATTGACCGGGGCACCGAAACTGCGCGCCATGGAGCTCCTCAGGGAGACCGAGGGAAAGAGGCGGGGTTCCTACGGTGGTGCCGTGGGGTACCTGCGGGGTAACGGCGACATGGACACCTGCATCGTCATCCGGTCGGCCTTCGTCCGCGACGGCCAGGCCGTGGTCCAGGCCGGGGCCGGGGTCGTCCGTGACAGTAAGCCGCAGGCCGAAGCCGATGAATCACTGCACAAGGCGTTCGCCGTCCTCAACGCCATCGCCATCGCCGCCGACGCGAACCTGGAGGTCATCCGGTGACTGACACGCAACCCCACATCGTCCTCATCGACAACCAGGACTCCTTCGTCTACAACCTGGTCGACGCCTTCGCCGTCGCCGGATTCGACTGCACCGTCTACCGGAACACCGTGCCCGTGGCCACCATCCTCGACAGTGACCCCGACCTGATCTGCCTGTCACCCGGGCCCGGGCATCCCCGTGACGCGGGCACGATGATGGAGCTGATCGACGCCGTTCTGGGGCGGATTCCGCTCCTCGGGATCTGCCTGGGATTCCAGGCCCTCCTGGACCACCACGGGGGCAGGGTCGAGCCCTGCGGACCCGTCCACGGCACGTCGGACCTGATGACCCTGACGGACGAGGGCCTCGACAGTCCCGTGTTCCGCGGTCTCACCGTCGACGCGGGACCGGACCTTCCCGGTGTCACCGGACGCAAGGTCCCCATCGCCCGATACCACTCACTCGGCTGCACCACGATCCCGGAGGGCATGGTGTCCCTGGCGACCTGCGACTCCGAGATCGGGGAGGTCACAATGGCCGCACGAACCACCGACGGGACCGCCCTCGGGCTGCAGTTCCACCCCGAGTCGGTACTCAGTCCCTCCGGCCCCCACATCCTCACCCGCAGCGTCGAGACGCTGCTCACCAAGACCCGAGAAGGAATCAACGATGACGCACACTGACCCCGGCACGCTACTCACCGCCTACCTGGACAACCGCGAGCCGTCGGTTGACGAAGCACGTGCCGTCTTCGATCCGCTGACGACCGGGTCCTACTCGGCCACCCAGATCGCCGCACTCCTGGCGACTCTGCGCACCCGCGGGGAGACCGCCGCCGACATCGCCGGAGCCGCTCAGGCCTTCATCAGTGCGGCCCGTCCCTTCCCCATCAGCGGAGAAGGCGTCATGGATTCCTGCGGTACGGGAGGCGACGGAGCAAACACCATCAACATCTCGACCGCCGCGGCTCTCGTCGCCGCAGCCGGGGGAGTGACGATGGTCAAACATGGTAACCGTTCCGTCAGCTCGCGATCCGGTTCCGCCGACGTTCTCGAGGCCCTGAACATCCCCCTGGACCTCGATCCCGAGCGCGCGGAGCGCCAACTCCGGGCCTCCAACTTCACCTTCCTCTTCGCACCGGCGTATCACCCGGCGATCGCCCACGTGATGCCCGTACGGAAGGAGCTGAAGGTACCCACGATTTTTAACATTCTGGGTCCACTGCTCAACCCAGCTAAGCCGCACCTTCAGCTGATGGGCATCGCCCGTCCCGAACTCGGCCCAGCGATCATCGAGGTGATGCGCGAGCTCGGCCGCAGCCGGGCGCTGGTCGTCCACGGGTCGGGGACCGATGAGATCGCCGTCCACGGCCCCACCACCGTCTGGGAGCTGCGCGACGGCTCCGTGACCTCCCACGAACTCACCCCAGAGGGCCTCGGGGTTCGCACGCACCCGCTGGAGGATCTTGTGGGAGGTGACGGCGAAGAAAACGCGGGACACATCAGGGCCACCTTTGCTGGCACCGGTCCCGAGGCTCACCTAGACGCGATCGCCGTCAACGCCGGTGCGCTGTTCTACCTCAACGGTGACACGGACACCATCGCCGACGGTGTGGCGAGGGCGAAGCAGCTTCTCGCCGACAAGACGGTGGAGACCTGGCTCGCGACTCACGAGGAGGCGTACTATGCCTGACGCCCATTCGATGCCGACGGTCCTCGAGGGGATAGTCACCGCCCGCAGGGGGCACCTCGAGGGCATCCGCCACCGCATCAGCCACGTGAACCCGGAGGCACTGCCCCGCTCAAGGCGTAGTCTCTTCGCGAGCCTCGGTGGGGACCTACCCGGCCGAGGTAGGGGAGTGAACCGTTTCATCATGGAGTGCAAGTCCGCCTCTCCGTCACTGGGGCTCATCCGTGAGCACTACCAGCCCGGTGACATCGCGCGGATCTACTCCCGCTACGCCTCAGGCATCTCCGTTCTCTGTGAGCCTGACAGGTTCGGCGGTGACTACGACCACCTCGCCACCGTGGCAATGTCCACGCACCTGCCGGTCCTGTGCAAGGACTTCATCATCGACGAAGTACAGATCCACGCAGCCCGCTATTTCGGGGCCGACGCCATCCTCCTCATGTTGTCCGTCCTCGACGATGAGACCTACACCCGCCTCGCGCAGGAAGCACACCGACTCGGGCTCGATATCCTCACCGAGGTTGTCGACGAGGAGGAGATGCGGCGTGCCCGCTACCTCGGTGCGAGAATCATCGGGATCAACCACCGCAACCTCCACGATCTGAGCATCGATCTCTCCCGCTCCGCGGAACTCGCGCCCCTCGCCCCGGAGAATGCCGTCCTGATCGCTGAATCGGGAATCCGAGATAACTCCACCGTCCGTCGTATAGGGCGGCATGTCAACGGGTTCCTCGTCGGCTCCCAACTGACCGGCCAACCCGACATCGACACTGCCGCGCGGGAGCTCGTCTACGGTCCGAACAAGGTGTGCGGACTGAGGACGCCGAATGCCGCCCAGGCCGCTCGGGCCGCCGGTGCGGTCTACGGTGGGCTCATCTTCGAAGAGGCATCACCTCGCGCGCTGGACGCCGCCACCGCATCCGCGATTATCGCGGCCGAACCCGGTTTGAAATACGTCGCGGTCAGTCGGCGCAGCTCGGGTTACGACGCCCTGTGCCTCGACGGTGTGGCAGCCGTGCAGGTCCACTGCCCCCTCGGTACGGTCGAAGAGGAAGCAGAACTGGTTCGACGCCTCCGGGGTGAGCTACCCGCCCACGTGGAACTGTGGCGTGCATTCTCCATGTCGACGCCCGGAGCTGCCGACACCCTCGCGGCACTCGTGGACGGGGACTCGCCCGTCGACCGATTCGTCCTGGATTCCGGTGCGGGGGGCAGCGGCACATCCTTCGACTGGTCGACGATCCCGGAGACCGTGAAGCGGCATTCACTACTTGCCGGGGGAATCGGTGTGGAAAATCTCAACGCTGCCCTCACCGTCGGCTGCGCGGGAGTCGACCTGAATTCGGCACTCGAATACAGGCCGGATGCGGCTATCTGGTCCGGCCACAAGGACACCGCCCGACTGGGGCAGGCATTCACCATGATACGAACCTTCAACAACGAACAGGCGGTAGCGTCATGACCCCTCCCGATCACGATTCGACCACTCCGGACACATCCGGGGGAGCGACCATTCTGCCCGCCTATTTCGGTCAGTTCGGCGGACAGTACGTACCCGAGCTCCTCATCCCGGCGCTCGACCAGCTGGAGAAGGCCTTCGTCGACGCGATGGATGACCCCGGGTTCCGGACGGAACTCGCCGACTATCTCCGCGACTATCTCGGCCGCCCCACTCCGCTGACGGAATGCTCGAACCTTCCGCTGGCGGGTAAGGGGCGCGGCCTGGCGCGGATCTTCCTGAAACGAGAGGATCTCGTGCACGGTGGTGCCCACAAGACCAATCAGGTCATCGGCCAGGCGCTCCTGGCCAAGCGGATGGGCAAGACCCGCATCATCGCGGAAACCGGTGCCGGCCAGCACGGCACGGCCACGGCGCTCGCGTGCGCCCTGCTCGACCTCGAGTGCGTCATCTACATGGGTGCCGAGGATGTCCGACGCCAGCAGCCCAACGTCTACCGGATGGAGCTGATGGGCGCGAAGGTCGTTCCCGTGACTTCCGGGGCTGGCACGCTCAAGGACGCCGTCAACGAGGCATTGCGGGACTGGACCGCCACGTTCCACGAGTCGCATTACCTGCTCGGGACCGCCGCCGGGCCCCATCCTTTCCCGACGATCGTCCGTGAGTTTCACCGGATCATCTCCACCGAGGCGAAGGCCCAGATGCTCGAACGGACCGGCGGGCTGCCGGACGTGGTGACGGCCTGCGTCGGCGGCGGATCGAACGCCATCGGAATGTTCGCCGACTTCATCGATGAACCCTCCGTGGAACTCGTCGGCGTGGAGCCGGCGGGGGAGGGCCTCAATTCAGGACGTCACGGCGCGCCGATCCACGCCGGGAAGATCGGTATTCTCCACGGCGCACGCTCGTACCTCATGCGTACCTCGGACGGTCAGGTGGAGGAGAGTTACTCCATCTCCGCCGGACTGGATTACCCGGGTGTCGGCCCACAGCACGCATATCTACATGAATCGGGTCGCGCCACCTACGTCGGCATCACCGATGCCGAAGCGCTGGAGGCATTACAGATGCTCAGCCGCTACGAGGGGATCATCCCCGCCCTGGAGTCCTCCCATGCACTCGCGTACGCCCTCAAGCGTGCCGCAGCCGCCGAGGAGGACGGTCGGGAGATCACGATTCTCGTCTCACTATCCGGACGAGGGGACAAGGATGTCGATCACGTCCGCCGTACCCTCGCCGATCACCCCGAACTCGTCATGGAGGACAACCGATGAGCCGCTATCCCGCACTGTTCCAGCGCCTCGCCGCCGCCGGAGAGGGAGCCTTCGTCCCCTTCGTGATGCTCGGCGATCCGGACGCGGAGACCTCCTTCGAGATCATCCGTGCGCTCGTCGACGGCGGAGCGGACGCCCTCGAACTGGGTGTGCCGTTCTCCGACCCGGTCGCCGACGGCCCCACGATCCAGGCGGCACACATCCGTGCGCTCGACGCCGGCGTGGATGTGGACTCTGCATTCTCTATCATCCGTCGTGTTCGTGACACCTGGCCCGACCTCCCCATTGGCCTGCTCATTTACGGCAATGTCCCCTTCGCCCGGGGTAGCCGCGAATTCTATGCCGCTGTCGCGGAAGCCGGCGCCGACTCGGTGCTCATCCCTGACGTTCCCGTCCGGGAGGGGGCGGCGTTCTCCGCCGATGCGGAGGCTGCTGGAATAGACCAAATCTTCATCGCCCCGCCCCACGCTTCGGAGCGGACACTCGCCGGGGTCGCGGCCCATTCCCGGGGATACATCTACGCAGTCTCCCGCGTGGGTGTGACCGGAACCGAAACTGCCTCGAGTACCGACGGGCTGGCTGATGTCGTCGCGAACCTGCGCAGATTTGGTGGAGCACCCGCCCTGTTGGGCTTCGGCATTTCCACTCCCGATCATGTCCGGGCTGCCATCGACGCAGGTGCAGCCGGCGCAATCTCCGGTTCGGCGATCACGCGGATCATCGAGAACCACTGCGTGGGTACCTCCCCGGATACCCGGACCGTCGACAACCTCCCGGCTCTCCTCGGGGAGCTGCGTGATTTCACGGCGGGCATGAAAGCCGCAACGCGGCGATAGACCCAGCACCGAGGGCCCCATGTTTCACGTGAAACATGGGGCTTTCTTTTAGCTCATCCTGCTCCACCGCCATCTAACGTGCTGCCTGCTTCATCACATTGTTCTCGGCCTCTTGACAGTGACGTAGCGTCACAGTGTTCCATTGAGCCATGAGAGTGAAGGAGCTGGCCGAATACACCGACACAACAGTGCGGACAATCCGCTACTACCACCAGATAGGCCTGCTCCCCGTACCCGATGGGGCTGGCATCCGGGACTACGGCCTCGAACATCTCATCAGGGTCGAGAGGATACGTCACCTGCGCAGATCGGGTCTGTCGCTCGCGTCAATCCAGAACCTCATCGCGGATGACGGTATCGATGTAGCACGGGAACTCCAGGCCACGGAAGACGCCATCAATCAGCAGATAGCGACTCTGGAAAACCAACGGAACCGCCTCCGGGATCTCCGCTCAGGACTGTCTGGCCGATGCCTCGGGGAACCATCGGAATCCCAGTTCGACCTAATTCCTCCGCTGCCGAGCCAGCTCGACGACCTCTATGCTCGTTTGACCGCAGGGGTGGACGATGAGCGTTCCATGGCACTCATCCGAAGAGAGAAACAACTCATTCAGCTGTTTCTCCACCGCGGCCTGATACCCGGTGACGTGTTCAAATCGGTGTCCGAACTCGACGAATCCGCGTTGAAGGGATTCCGGGACGACATCAACTGTTTCGCCCGCATCCATCAGCTGGATCCCGAAGCGGTCACCGAAACAGCCGAAGCAACCGCCGACCACTTCATTGACGTTTTGCGGACAATCGGTGACCGGCGAACCATAGAGGCCATTTCCCGGCACCTCCGATCTCTTGAACGGGAGCCCGCACGGCAGCTCGTACTCCTCGCTTTCCCGGACCCGGTAGAGGCACGGTACGTGGATGCGAGAATCCGCCGCCTGTGTACCCGGATCGCGGAAATCGCCCCTTCCCGCCCCGAACCCGATGACACCCCACACACTCCAGAACCGCTCGATAAACAAGGGAGTTTCACGTGAAACCACTGCTCTGTGAGAGCCTCTCCAAAACGTTCGGCACCGTCCGCGCCCTCGACGGACTCACCCTGGAGGTGGGGGAGGGGAGCGTCCACGGTTTCCTCGGGCCCAACGGCGCCGGAAAATCAACCACGATCAGAATCCTGCTCGGACTGCTGCACCCCGATTCCGGGAGAATCCAGGTCCTCGGGAGCGATCCACGATCAGACCCGGGGGTACTCCGCCGCGTGGCGTACGTCCCCGCCGAGGTGACCCTGTGGCCGCAGCTCACCGGAGCGGAGACGATCCACTTTCTGGCCAAGCTGCGGGGCGGAGGTGTGGATGAGGCGCGACGGGAGGAGCTGATCGAGGCCTTCCAGCTCGATGTCAACCGCCGGAACCGGGACTACTCCACGGGCAACCGGCGTAAGATCCTCCTCGTCGCCGCTCTGTCAGCGGGCGCCGATCTCCTGATTCTCGACGAGCCCACATCCGGGCTCGATCCACTGATGGAACAGGTTTTCGGGGAACAACTCACCAAGGAGGCGCAGAGGGGAGCGACCGTACTGCTCAGCAGTCACATTATGAGTGAGGTGGAGAAGCTCTGCGATTCCGTCACAGTGATTAAATCCGGCAGGGTGGTACTGAGGGGCCGGGTCGACGACCTGAAACAGATTTCGGCCCACCATGTCTCCGCACAGTTCGACGGGGGAGTACCCGATACCTTCCGTTCTCTCGCGGCGGTGACCGCCGAGGGATCCCGTTTGACCGCGACCGTCGACCGGGAGGAGAGCACCGCACTCCTCCACCGGATCATCGAGAGCGGCGGTCACGACATCACGAGCACGCCTGCATCACTGGAGGACATCTTCCTCAGCCACTACGCGGAGGAACGATGATCACCGAAACACTGTCCCTGACGAGATTCAATCTCCGGCTGCGTCGCCGCTTTCTGCTGCTGTGGATCGTCCCGCTCCTGGGATTGATCGGCGCGCTGCCTCCCGGATACGACAACCAGTACCCGGATCCGGCGTCCAGGAAGCTCGCCGCCGATGCCTTCCGGGGCAATGCCGTCATCGAGGCGATGTACGGTCGGGCACCCGAGAGTGGTTCACTCGGGCAGCTGGTGTCACTCGAGGGTGGAGCGCTCCTCACGCTGCTCGCCGGAGTAATGACGGTACTGCTCGTGACCGGCCTCTTCAGGGGACCGGAACAGGCCGGGGCCGGTGAGTTGATCCGTGCGGCGGGCCTTCGCCCCGGATCCGTACCCGCAGCTGCCCTGACCACGGCAGCAATCAGCGGTCTGCTCCTCGGCGCGGGCACCAGCGCCGTGATGATCGTCGCGAACTCGGCTGTCGGGGATCTTCCCCCGGAGGGCTCCCTGGTTCTCGGCGCAACCGTCCTCCTGTCCGTCCTCGGAACAGCTTTCCTGACCGCCGCGTGCACACTCTTCGTCCGGGATCCCGCGAACCTCCGCCGTGCGGCCTTCGGAGCTCTCGCTGTTCAATTCGTCATCCGCGCGGTGGCGGACAGTCGGGATGTTCCGCACCTCAACTGGGTCAGCCCACTGGGTTGGCGCGCGATTGCGTCGCCCTACGACTCGAACAACTGGGCGGCCCTCGGTGGCCTCGCGATCCTGTGTCTCGGCTGTAGCCTCGGACTCGTGGCGGTGGAGAAACACCGCGAGTTCGGAAGGCCTCTGATCGCGTTCGGAGACCCCAAGCCGAAGGCGCCCCGCCGCCTGAACAGCCTGGTTGCACTCCGCCGAGTACTCGACCGTGGCACCAGGATCGGTTGGCTGATCCCGGTCGTGGTGTTCGCGGTGGTGCTGTGTTCACTCCTCCAGACCGTGATCGATTCTCTCACCATCGACGGGCACCAGACGGCGCTGGCCGAACGGGTCGGGACGATCTTCGGCAACGGCGATATCGTGCCTTCGTTCTTCGCCTACTGCGCGGCCCAGATCGGAATTCTGATCGGGGCCGCGGGTATCCAGACATCGCTCCACCTCAGGTCGGAGGAGAACCACCGCACAGTGGACCTGATCCGATCATGTGGTGTCTCCCGTGGAGCCCCGCACCGGTCCATCGCCCGGTCAAGCTGGGTGACGGTTATCCTCCTCGTGGTACTCGGAACAGTTGGAGGTCTCATCGGGGGGATCCCAGGTGCCGACGACGCCGGGGAGACGGCGACGGCGATCACCGTGAGTTTCCTCACCCAGATCGGCCCCGCGGCAGCGTTGACCGGAATCGCGCTACTGCTGGTTGGAGCAAGTCCCCGGTTCGCGACACTCGCCTGGCTTCCGCTCATCGTCTGCGCACTGATCTGGATCTTCGGGCCCGTGTTCAACGCACCGGACTGGATCATCGATGCCTCGGTATTCAGCCACACCCCGACCAGCACCGATGTCTCCGAAACCGGGTGGAAGACCGCTCTGCTGGTCGCCATCGGCGTCGCGTGTACCCTCACCGGCACCAGGGCTGCATCCCGGCGGGAGATCAGGTGATCCGGATGGTGGATGATCACCCCATGACGTTGTCAACCACCGGGGAGCACCCCGGCGCCATCCGGGGAGGATAGGTCAGCCTCACCGTTTGTGACACGACTGTCCGGATGGGAGATACTGGGCCTATGAGCTGCCAAGATGACTCCCGGAAAGCCCACTCACCGTCCTGCAGCCGTCGCCTGTTCCTGGTCGGGACCGCCACGACCTTCGCCGGCGCCGTCCTCGCCGCATGCGGCGGGAAGCAAACTCCCGCATCAGTGGAGGCGGAGGACGTACCAGTGGGGAGTGCGGTCGTCGTGGGAAACTTCATCATCGCACAGCCGACATCGGGTGTCTTCCACGCCTATTCGACCATCTGCCCCCATCAGGGCGCGAAGGTGGAGGTCGTCGAGGGCGACACCGTCCGCTGTCCGAAGCACAACTCCGTGTTCAGCATCGAGGACGGGAGCGTCGTCGAGGGGCCCGCACGGGCGCCGCTGGATCCGGCCAAGCTCAGCGCCGCCGGGACCACACTCACCGCTTCGTGACCGCAGCCACCCGGTCCCGCCGTGGTCGATGTTTCACGTGGAACATCGACGCCGGTATTGGCCATCCGCACAACGCAGAAGACCCCGGGCCGTGGCCCGGGGTCTTCTGTCGTCCGCCACCTACTCCGCGGTGCACGCGGCTGCGGGTTCCGCTGACCGGGCAGGCCACCAGATCCGCTCGCCGATGAGCTCGAAGAGTGCCGGCACGACGAGCGTGCGGACCAGGAAGGTGTCGAGCAGGATGCCGAAGCCGACGATGATGCCGACCTGGGTGAGGGTGATGAGGGGAAGCACCCCGAGTACCGCGAATACCGCCGCCAGAACGATCCCGGCCGAGGTGATCACCCCGCCGGTGAGCCCCACCGCGCGCACCATCCCCCGTCGGACATCTCTTCCCTCGCTCTCTTCCTTGGCACGGAGCACAAGGAAAACGGTGTAGTCGATCCCGAGCGCAACCAGGAACAGGATGGAGTAGAGGGGAGCGGCAGTGTCCAGGCCCGGGAACCCGAAGATGTGATCGGATATCCAGGCGCCCACACCGAGGGCGGCGGTGGTGGACAGTGCCGCGGCCGCGAGCAGCAGGAACGGAGCCAGAACGGCACGCAGCACCACCACGAGAACCAGGAACACCACCAGCAGAATCAGGGGTACGCAGACCCGTAGATCCCTCAGGGTGGCGTCACGGCTGTCCAGATCCCGGGCTGCCGCACCACCGACGACGGCATCCGGGTCTGCCGCGCGTGCGATGTTCCGGGTATCGTGGATCAGCTCGAAGGACCGGGGCGAGGCGGGTTCCGCGTCCGGTAGAACCGTGAGCCGGGCGAGTCCCCCGTCGGTGCTCTCCACCGGTGGACCGAGAACGGTGAGGTCCGGGTGTGCGCTGATCTCATCCCTGATCCCAGGTGCCGCGTCCGCATCCGCGATGACAACCAGTGGAGCGGATGCCCCGGCGGGTGCGTTCTCGGCGAGGGTGCGTTGCCCTGCGACGGCCTCGGAGTCGGTCCGGAACTGTTCGGTCGTGGACAATCCGAATCGCGTACCGGAGAGCCCGGCGGTCATGCAGAGGAGGACGAGGACCATCACGGCGAGTACGGCGCCCGGGCGTCGGGCGACCGCGGCAGCGACCCGACCGAAAACTCCGCCATCGTCTGTCTGCGGGTGTCCGTCAGCGCGGGGAATCCTCGGCCAGAACAGCCCCCGGCCACAGATCGCGAGCAGTGCGGGCAGGAGAACGAGTGCGAAGAGAAGGGCAAGCAGCAGTCCGATCGCACTCGATATACCGAGGCTCCGGAATGCCGGAACCGTCGCCGCGGTGAGAGTGAGCAGCGCGAGCACGACGGTCAGGTTCGACGACAGAATGGCCGGGGTCGCACCCCGCAGGGCGCTGCCCAGGGCCTGCCGGTGGCACGACCGCATCCTCAGCTCTTCCCGATACCTGCTTACCAGCAGCAACGCGTAGTTGGTCCCGGCACCGAACACCAGCACCGAGGTGATTCCTGCGGTGGATCCGTCGTTGGCGAACCATCCCGTGGTCGAGGAGAGCCAGGCGGTAACCGCAGCGGCGGCCCGATCCGAGAGAGCGACGACGACCAGAGGGACGAGCCAGAGTATGGGGGAGCGGTAGGTGAGAATAAGCAGCACCGCGACAACCGCGGCAGTGACGGCAAGCAGTGTGACATTGGCACCCGAGAACGCCGCCGCGGTGTCCGCCGCGAAGCCCGCCGGGCCGGTCACCTCAACACGGACTCCGAGGGGCAGGTTCTCGCGGGAGGATACCCGGAGCTCGGTCACTGCGTCGCTGAGCCCGAAGCCGTCCAGGTCCGCCGGCAGCAGGACCGTCGCCTGCGCGGCACGCTCCGACAGCGGCACCGTCGGCCCCACACCTTGCAGCGTCTGCCCATCGGGCAGCTCCGTTCCCGCGAGCCGCGCTACCGATCCGTTGATCGCCTCCAACTGGTCGACGCTCAGCGTGTCGTCGGTGGAGTACACCAGCACAGCGGGCAGGTTGTCACCGCCTGGGAAACGTTCCTGGAGTCGCCCGGCCCGGGCGGACTCAGCGGTATCCGGAAGCCCCTGGGGAGCCCGATCGGAATCTCCGGCGCCGGCGGCCAGAAACTGCAGCGCCGCGAAGAGCAGCACAAAAGCCACGATCGTGGCCCATCCCACGGCTTTCCTCACAACATGCGGTGGGCCTGTCGAGACGGGTGTGCCCCGATCCTCTATCGTTCGGTCTGCGGGTACCAGGGACTCGGGATGATTGGAGGTCATGACCCCATGCTCCCACAGGAAAGCCACAGTGTCGGGCCGACCCTGAAGCTCCGCCCGATCTCTGGGAGGTCGATCCGGTTCAGGGGACCCCTTAGACTGTCTCCATGCCCAGTCGTATCAGACGCCCGCGAACCGATCCTTTGATCGTCCTCATTCTACTCGCTGTTCTCCTCGCCGTCGTGCTGCCTGTCCGGGATGAGACGGCGACCGTATTCTCCGCGGCGACGAAGATGGCGATCGCGCTGCTCTTCTTCGTCTATGGGGCACGCCTCTCGACGCCCGAGGCGCTGGCGGGTCTCCGGCACTGGAGATTGCACCTCGCCATCCTCGCTTTCACCTACGTGGTCTTCCCGCTCATCGGTGTCGCACTCATGCCCTTCGAGCGACTGTTCCCCACGGGACTGTTCCTGGGGATCGTGTACCTGACCCTGGTTCCGTCAACCGTTCAATCCTCGGTGGCCTTCACCTCGATCGCGCGGGGGAACGTCGCGGGGGCGATCATCAGTGCCTCTGCGTCGAATCTGCTCGGCGTGGTCCTCACACCGCTGCTGGTGATGCTGTTGATGAGTCAGGGGGGTCACGTCCAAGTCAGCGGTCAGGTCTTCCTCGACATCGCAATTCAGCTCCTCCTGCCTTTCTTCCTGGGACAGCTCGTGCGGCCGTGGATCAGATCGATCGTGTCCCATTCTGCGACGAAGATCATCGACCGGGGCTCCATCACCATGGTGGTCTATTCGGCGTTCTCGGCGGGAATGGTGGAGGGCATCTGGTCTCGGGTGACACCCCTGGACCTGATGGGGCTGGTGCTGTTCTCCGTCGCCCTCGTCGCATTCATGCTGTGGCTCACGCGCTTCGGCGCACAACGTCTGGGGTTCAATCGGGCGGATACTCTCGCCATCCAGTTCTGTGGAACGAAGAAGTCTCTCGCCACCGGATTGCCGATGGCGGCCGTCATCTTCGGTACCGGGGAACTCGGTCTGCTCATTCTACCGTTGATGATCTTCCACCAGGTCCAGCTGATGATGTGCGCCGCCCTGGCGTCACATTACGCGGACGACGAACCGGACCACGAAACGTCCCGGGGCACAGCGTCACACCCCTGAACCTCAATCCGCCGCGACAGCGTGCAGATGGGTTGTTTCACGTGAAACAACGACGGGTCGGAGCGGTGTCCGGCGCTTCAGTTGTCTCTCGGGTCGACGGGGAAGGTGGCGAAGGCGGGCAACGGTGCCGGCTGCCGGCGCATGACATCGCTCCAGAGATCCGCCGGGCCGGGGGCAAGAATGTCACCCGGGAGAGCGGGCGCAATGTACCAGTCGCCCCGCGCGATCTCAGCATCGAGTTGGCCCCGTGCCCATTCCGCATAGCCGGCGAAAAGCCTGACTCCGTCAACCTTCGTCGCGAGTTCCGCCGGGTCGGTCGCACCGTTGACGTAGACAATGCGGTTGGCGCAACGGGTCAACCTCGGCTCCTCGGAGGGGTCGACCCCATTCTTCGTCACCCCGACGCAGAGCACCGTGTCCCGCGAGAGTGGACCACCTATGTAGAGCGCCTTCGGGTTCGCGGTGATCGAGAGCCATTCGGGCATGACCTCATCGATCGCCACGTCACTGCGTGCGACGAGATTGACGCCGAAAGTACCTGTCGCACCGTGCTCGATGATGAACACCACGCTCCGGGTGAATTCTCCGGCCGCGAGTCCCGGTGCCGCAACGAGCAGCATGCCGGGTGCGGGATCCGTCCGTTCCAACGCATTGAAGAGCCGGTCACCAAAAAGATCACTCATTGTTCTCGCCCTCCGTTGTCCTCGGCGCCGCGGAATTGTCCCTTTCGGTGCGCCACCAGGCGAGTAGCGCCTCCACCGCTTGATCATGCTCAAGGGGGCCACGCTCCAGGCGCAGTTCCTTCAGGAACGACCAGGCCTGACCGACCTCGGGACCGGGAGAGATGTCGAGCAGCCGCATGATCTCGTTGCCGTCCAGGTCCGGGCGGACCCGGGCGAGATCCTCCTTCTCCTCGATCTCCGCGATCCGCTCCTCAAGGTGGTCGTACGTCCGGGCGAGCCGCTCCGCCTTTCGACGGTTCCGGGTGGTCACGTCCGCGCGCACGAGTTTGTGCAGGCGCGGGAGCTGGTCACCGGCGTCGGTGACATAGCGGCGAACAGCAGAGTCAGTCCACCGGCTCTCTCCGTATCCGTGGAACCGCATGTGTAGGAAGACGAGCTGGTTGACCTCGTTGATCACATGCTTCGGATATTTGAGGGCCCGTAGTCGACGCCGCGCTAGTTTAGCCCCCACGACCTCATGCTGGTGGAAGGTCACGGCTCCGTCCGCGCTGAAGGCACGGGTGTCGGGCTTACCGATGTCGTGGAGTAGCGCGGCCCAGCGGAGGACGAGGTCGGGGCCGCCCTCCTCCTTCTCCATGACCTGGCGAAGAACCTGCAGCGAGTGGGCGTAGACGTCCTTGTGCTGGCGGTGCTCATCCTGGGTGAGGCGCAGGGCGGGGATCTCGGGGAAGATGACGTCGGCGATTCCTGTGTCGACCATCAGATCGATGCCGAGCCACGGGACGACACCGAGCATCATCTTGTCCAGTTCCGCCTGAACCCGTTCCACCGTGATCCGCCTGATCTGCCCGGACATCGCGGTCATCGCGGCGAGCACCCGCTCAGAGGGATGGAAATTCAGCTGCGAGACGAACCGGGCCGCCCGCAGCATCCTCAGGGGATCATCGGTGAAACTCTGTTCCGGGGTTGCGGGGGTGTCCAGGACTCCGGCCGCTAGGTCCGCGAGACCACCGACCGGGTCGTGGAACAGGAAGGATCCGTCGGGGAGCAGCTCGACGGCCATCGCATTGACCTTGAAGTCGCGCCGGATTAGGTCACCGGCGAGGGTGTCACCGTAGATGACCTCGGGATTTCGGCTCTGGCCGTCATAGGTATCGGACCGGAAGGTCGTGATCTCGATCTGCTGGCCGTCCTTCTCCGCGGAGAGGGTTCCGAAGTCGATTCCCGTGTCCCAGACGATGTCTGCGTAGCTGTCGAGGATCGTCCGGACGAGATCGGGACGGGCGGGCGTGGTGAAGTCGAGATCGGTGCCGAGTCGGCCCAGCAGCGCATCCCGAACCGATCCACCGACGAGGTAGAGCGGGACGGAGTGCTCCGCGAACCGTTGTGCCAGAGGCTGCAGCACGGGCGCCAGCGCATCAATGGCCTTCTCCGCGCTGGCGAGAGCGGAGACCACGCCGGCATTGGTCACGGGATGCGGGCCGGGGTGTCCAGTTACTTCCTCGTTTTTCACCTGATTGAGTTTACCCGCCGTACCGCACCCTCGGGGCCGGGTTGGAGGGGCGCGGCGGCAGGGCTGACCCAACCCGGCCCACGACGGCTTCACCGCAGCTCGCTGCGGGTCGGAGTACCACCCGGATGCCCGGCGGGTTACGATCATGGGATATGAGCGACAGCGAGCGGCAGCATGCCGAGAAGCAGCCAGGACGTCGCCGACGTGGTCGTCGGCGACGTCGCTCGCATGATCGTTCGCGCCAGACCGATCAGCAGAGCGCGGGCCCCGAAGCGAACTCCGCTGCAGCCACCGGAGCATCCGATCCCACGACGCCGGTGGCGGCCGGCTCCGCCGGATCATCCGGCGCTCCGGGAGACGGAAACTCCGGAACCCGCGATGGCCGTCCGCCCGCCGGTTCTGGCCGACGGCGTTCCCGGCGCCGCCGCCGGGGACACGGCAAGAAGACGAACGCCACGAAGGCGGTGCAGAACCCGCCGTCTACATCAGAGAGCTCGAGCGTCGGCAGGCAGAAGACGCAACCGGAGAAACCATCCACTCGGACGGGGGACACCGCAGAGCGAGCAAGCGGCAGACGTCGTGATCCGGGTGCCCGGAACCGCAAGAGCGGCCGTCGCACCCGTCCGGGTGGACCACCCCGGGCCCACGTTCAGCGACCCCGGATGCAGACGAATGATGAGACATCGGCTGGTGGTCTCGTTGTCTCCGGGCTGGCTGAATCGGTGCGGGAGGATGGATCCGTTGACCTCGGACGGATCTACGTCGCGTTGATCGGTCGACTGGATCGCCGTGGCCGTCTCCTCTGGTCGATGCCCAAAGGCCACGTCGAGCCCGGTGAGGGGCGCGCGGCGACCGCCGAACGGGAGGTCTGGGAGGAGACCGGGATCTCCGGTGAGGTCTTCGCGGAACTCGGTGTCATCGACTACTGGTTCGTCTCCGAGGGGGTCCGGATCCACAAGACGGTACACCACCACCTGCTCCGCTACTTGGACGGGGACCTCAACGACGAAGACCCGGAGGTCACCGAGGTCACCTGGGTCCCGGCCAGCGAACTCATCGAACGTCTCGCGTACGCGGATGAACGTAAATTGGCGCGCTGCGCCCACGACATGCTTCCCGAACTCGCCCGACGGGAAAAGTCGGAGGGGAGAAGGACACCCCGGTGAATCCGTCCGATTTCTTCCGCTCCACGGACACCTACCGCGCGGTAGGTGTCCGGCGGCAGGACCGTGCCCGCCGGGTTCGTGCTCTCACCGGCAGCATTCTCGCCGCCGGACTGATTGCCGCGATCCCGGTCGGGCAGGCCGGACCCGTCGGTACTGCGGCTGCACAGGGCCACGAGCTGCTCGGCGCTCCGGACGGGCCGATGTCCCAGTGGAGGAACCCCTCCGTCCGTGAAGATGACGCTGCGAGCGGTATCGAGATCAGGCTGGATACTCCACTAGAAAACATCGATCTAGGGACAAAACAGCTGGTCAATCTCACCATCGAGAACCGTTCTGAACAAGTAGTAGATAATCTATCACTTCGGTTTCAGCGGGCTGATGCCGTCGAAGATACGGCTGCTGCCAGGCTGAGCCTGACCGACCACCAATCGACCTACGGTTATACCGGCCCATTCACCGATGTCGCCGGCCCGCTCCGCCCAGGAGACTCGGTGACGGTTGCTCTACCGCTGGACACCGCACCCGGCTCACCGGACGGCCTGGGTATCGGAGCACCCGGGGTGTATCCCGTGATGATCAACCTGAATGGTCGAACAGGAGAGGGCATCATCAGGTACCTCACGTCGGAGCGGTTCCTCCTCGCGGTCACCGATCGGACCACGGGTTCTCTCCACACCCGTACCTCCCAGGAGAACCCGGCGGCCGAGGTACCCGGGATCACCATGTTGTGGCCCCTCACCGCCCCTACCGGACTCGTCGCCGGGGAAACGGGCGAGGCGCCGATGTCGGCACCGCTGCTCCTCGAAAATGATGACCTAGCCGCCCAACTACAGGAGGGCGGCCGGCTCGACCGGCTCCTCGACATATACCTCGAAGCCACCGACGGAGAATCAGGCTCCGCTCTCCGAGAGGCGACATGCCTGGCGGTCGATCCCCAGCTGATCGAGGTCGTCGACCGGATGCGTGCCGGGTACACCGTGGCCACCGAGCGTCTGAGTCCCGTGTCCGACACACCGCGGCTTCGGGACAGCTGGCGCGCGGACTCGGCTGCGCCCCGCGCGGAGCAGCCAGGTGGGGGAGCGGTCGCAGCGGATGCCTGGCTGGCTCGACTCCGGACCGCCGCGGGACAAGGCTGCACAGTGGCACTGCCGTGGGCGGGGACGGACATCAATGCGGTCAGCCGGACAGGCAACCAGTGGCTGGTCCGTGAGGCACTGTCCCGCGGTACGTCGATCATCGCCGATGTCCTGGACACCGAGCCGGAACGCAACCTCGTGATCCCGTTGTCCGGCTACGTCACCGAATCAACCGCAGCCTGGCTGCCCCTCGCGGACACCACCGGACCCGCAGATACCGTCAATCCCGAATCCGCGTGGGAACTGCTGCAGCAGCAGGGGCTACCCACCGTCCACCACCCGGCCGACACCGCCGCCCTCGAGGATCCGGCCATGCCGGAACCGTATCCCAGGGCAGCGTTTCCCGCGCCCGCCACCGGTGTCCGGGTTCTCGTGACGGACAACAGCGTGTGGGGAGCTCCCGCACGAGGTCGCTTTACTGGCCTCGGTCCGGGGGTGACCGGAGTAAGCTACGAGGGTTCACTGGCGGCCACGCTCGCGGCCACCGGTCCGGAACCGTTGACGGTCGGGTACAGCAACCCGGAGACAAGACACGACCCGAACCTCGACTCCGAGCGGGCGCGGCTCACCACCGGTAACAGCGCCGTGCGGCTGGCGGTCGATGCCGCACGCCAATCTGTTCCCGTCGATGATCAGGGAACGGCAGCACCGGAACCGGTCATCATCGTTCCCCCGGCCGCACCCGCGGCACCGGCTGCTAGCGCCGAACTACTCGGCACCGTTGCCCGGCTGCTGGAAACTGGTCAGGCGCGCCCACTGACCCTGCATGAGGCGACGACGCCGGATGCCGCCACCGAGACGACCCTCAGCCGGTCCGCAGGTCCCGCCGACCCGAATCGCCGAATGGACAGGTTCGGGCCCCCCTTCCCGGACCCCTCAGCGCCGTCGGATGACGAGGTGCTCGCCGCAACCCAGCAATCGAACTACATGAACGACCTGACCCAACTGATGGTCAACGATCCGGGGATCGCGCTAACACGCTACGCGTTCATGCGGCCCCTGATGCTCGACCTGCTGCGGGGTCTCACGGTGATTGGCCGTCGGAACGCGGAGGAGTATGCCGCCTCGACGGCACACGCGGACCACATCTTCACACTGAACCGGGAGATGCTCGAGAAGCTGCAGTCGTCAGTGGCTCTTCTTCCACCCGGTTACGTCTACACCAGGGTGTCCCAGTCCTCTCCGCTACTCATCGTCGCACGCAACGGTCTACCGTTGCCCGTTGACGGTCGGATCAGTTACTTGGGACCTCCCGGCAGTGTCGTGCACGTGCCCGATCAGCTCTGGATCCCGGCTAAGGGGTCGATCATGACCCAGATGACCGCGGATCTACCGAACGAACCGGACAAGGTGACGCTGGTTCTGCGACTCTCCGGTTCACAAGGATCCGTGGTCAGCGATCCGGTGGAGATCACCGTCCAAACCCAGGGCCCGCTCATCGGTCTTCTCGGTCGACTGATCGTCGGTCTTCTAGTCCTCGCCCTGATACTCCGGCTCATTCAGACGAAGATCATGCGCCGGATCCGGGGCGCAAGGAACACCGAGACACATTCCGGCTAGAGACGAAACACACGGACACACCAGCCAACCGGTGCCTCGCGTTGTGTTTCACGTGAAACCCCGGGGGATATCCGTGGCACCACCGGATCCCGGATATCGAGGCGCGGTGGACGCGGTCCGCCGCGCCCGGGTAATGACCTTTTACCTCCTTCCACACGATCCTGTTAGACAATGGGAATTGTGAACTCAGCTGAGCCCGACCAACCCGACCGAGACGCACCCAGACACGGGTCCGACCGCGGCGCCTCCATTGGCCAGCGTGGCCGGATCATCCCGCCGTCCCCACCGGCGCCGGTACCCGCCAGTCGACCGGTCACCAGTATCCGGCAACCTGTTGTGGATCTGTCCCGTCTCACCCTGGCCCCCACAGCCGTGACCAGCGGGAGGACCACCAGGGTGCACGCGACCGACGCGCCGGCGGTGGCAACGAGTCACCCCGACCGGGACAGTGACCCCGTCCCGCGACCGGGACGCAAGGCCACCGATTCAGAGGTCGTGCGCTCCACCGGCTCCATGGCAGTTGCAACGCTTATCAGCCGCATCACGGGTTTCCTCCGTAACGCGGCGATCGGTGCGACGATGGGAACCGCAGTCGGTTCAGCGTTCAACACGGCGAACACGCTCCCGAACCTGATCACCGAGATCGTGCTCGGTGCGGTTCTTACTTCCCTCGTGGTTCCGGTTCTCGTCCGCGCCGAGAAAGAGGATCCGGACAACGGCGCAGCCTTCATCCGGAGACTATTCACCCTGTCGGCAACCCTCCTGACCGTGGTGACGGTGCTCTCGGTCGGTACAGCGGGCCTGTTGGCGACACTGACACTCGGCAGGGATGGCGAGGTCAACCTCTCTCAGGCATCAGCCTTCGCCTACCTCCTTCTGCCCCAGATCTTCTTCTACGGGGTGTTCTCCCTCTTCATGGCTATCCTCAACACGAAGGGGGTATTCAAACCCGGGGCGTGGGCGCCGGTCGCGAACAATGTCGTCGTTCTGGTCGTTCTGGCCCTCTACTGGATGCTCCCCGGCGGACTGGCGCCCGATCAGCAGGTGTCCCTGACCGACCCGCACGTGCTCCTACTCGGTCTCGGCACGACCCTCGGCGTGGTGGTTCAGGCTCTCATCATGGTGAAGCCGCTGCGGAACGCAGGCATCGATCTCCGGCCGCTATGGGGCATCGACGACCGGCTCAAGCAGTTCGGCGGGATGGCAATGGCCATCATCGTGTACGTCGCCATCTCCCAGGCCGGCTACATCATCGTCACCAGGATCGCGTCCGCGTCGAGCGAATCCGCCCCCCTGATCTACCAGCAGGCGTGGCTGCTACTCCAGGTTCCCTACGGCATCATCGGGGTCACCCTCCTCACCGCGATCATGCCTCGGCTCAGCCGCAACGCCGCTGACGGTGATGACGCCGCGGTCGTCCGAGACCTGACGCTCGCAACGAAGCTCACGTTCGTGGCGATGATTCCCGTAATCATCTTCTTTACCGCGTTCGGTACGCAGATAGCCAACGCGCTGTTCGCGTACGGTCTGTTCAGCCGGGATTCGGCGAACATCCTCGGGTGGACGCTGAGCTTCTCCGCGTTCACGTTGCTCCCGTACGCTCTCGTCTTGCTGCATCTTCGCGTGTTCTACGCCCGGGAGCAGGCGTGGACCCCCACCTTCATCATCGCCGGCATCACGGGCACGAAGGTTCTGCTGAGTCTTCTGGCACCGGTGGTCGCCACCTCACCGTCGCGGGTGGTCATCCTCCTCGGGGCGGCGAACGGGTTCGGGTTCGCGGCCGGTGCGGTCATCGGCGCGTTCCTGCTGCACCGCAAACTTGGTTCCCTCAACGGATTGTCCATCCTGCGGTCGAGCACCTGGGCTCTGGGTTCCTCCCTCGTCGGTGCCCTCGTGGCGGTGGCTCTGGACACCGCTCTCGTCCATCTCGCGTCCGGGATTTTCGATGCCCTGGGGAGCATCGGTTTCTTCCTCCGGTGCGGTATAGCTGGCGTCGTGTTCCTCATCGTCACCGGACTCGCACTGTCCCGATCGGGTCTGCCAGAAGTTCGTTCGATGGGCGGTCTGCTGCGCCGCATCCCGGTACTGCGTCGGTTCATCACCGCCAACCCGCCGACCGGAGAGGGCGTGGACAAGGTCACCCCCGAGGAAATCTCCTCCCAGATCATCACGGTCGAGCCGTTCAACGCATCCCCGGTTCCGCCCCCAATGTCAGCCGGCGTCGTACGGGGCCCCCGCCTGGTACCCGGGGCCCCGGTGTCCGACGGTCGCTTCCGCCTGCTCGCCGACCACGGCAGCGTTCCAGGAGCACAGTTCTGGCAGGCCCGTGAGATCGCGACCGGCCGCGAGGTCGCCCTGGTCTTCGTGGACACCACCGGGCAGGTTCCCGCGGCCCCGGTGAGCCCGATCGAGGCTGCTGCCACCGCCCGAGACGTCGCCCGGAAAACACGGTTGCTCGGCCGCCTGGGTAATACGGGTATCGCCCGGGGGATCTCCGTGTCGTCCTACCGGTCGGGTTGCCTCGTCGTCGCCGATTGGGTCCCTGGTTCCTCACTCGTCACCGTCGCCGAGGGGCAGGTAGACCCCCGCGCAGCGGCGCTCGCCATGAGTTACCTCGCGGACGCGGCTGCCGCAGCACACGCCGAGCATCAACCCCTCGGTGTGGAGCACCGATCCCGGATCCGGATCGACACCTCGGGTCGGGCGATCCTCGCATTCCCGGCTGTCCTGCCGAACGCGACGGTCGCGGAGGACCTCGACAGCATCGGCGCGGGACTCGCCCTTCTCGTCGGGAAGGATGGTCCTGAGGCCATCACCGACTTGTCCGAGGCAGCACGGATCGCGGGGCGCTCGGGCTCAAGTGATGTCCAGCAGCCGACCGCCGCAAACCTGGCCTTCCGCCTCCGAGACGTCGGCTTGTCCGATGAGGACGACGATGACCCGGCCCCACGGGTCATGGTGAAGGATGAACAGACTCCAAAGCCGGCCATTACCTCGGGATTCGGTAGCGCAGAGTACTCAGGGCGAATGATCGCGGTGATCGCGGCGTCATCCGTCGCTATCGTGGTAATCATCGCGGTCGCGGCCCTCTATCTCGCCAGCGTCTTCGGTGGTGGGCGGGAGGAGTCCCCCGTCAACAGTGATTCCATCGCATCGGTCGCGCCTTCCGCGGCGCGGGGTGCGGACAAACCGGCACGGATGAGCGATATCCCGGTCACGGCGGCCGTCGAATGGGAACCGGGCGACGTGGTTCCCGGCACCGAGGATAATCCGGACCTCGCCCCGCTCGCGGTGGACGGGGATCCGGCCACCGGGTGGCGGACGGACCGCTACCTCCAGCAGTTCGCCGCACCCCCGGCAGGATTGAAGACCGGCGTTGGTCTCGTTGTGGATCTCGCCAGCCTCACGAAGGTCAGGGAAGTCATCATCACAACGGACCGTCCCGGTACCGGCATTCGGGTCTACGGCGTTCCGGAGGGCCCCTTTGTCTCTCTCGACCAGGCTGTGGAACTGGGCGAGGCCCGATTGTCCGCGGGCACGAACACCATCGGCACCGGCATGCAGTCGGCCGACGATCCCGGATTCACCCGGATTCTGGTCTGGGTGTGGGAACTACCCATGCCGGAGCCCGCAGATGTGGCGGAGATTTCGGTACGGGGTCTCCCGGTTTCCGTCGGCGGGGGTGCCGGTCCCCGCTGATCGGGCACCGCATCCCGGAGTTAAATACGCAGTTCCGCTACCCCCGGAGGGGCAATTTCCGGCCCGAACCTATCGCATTTGCAGTACCCGGTGGATAATGGTCCTCCACCGCCGGTACATGGAACGACGGATCCACTGCACCACTTCTTGTACCGCCCCGCGGTGTCTCGCAGATCAGCAGGGGAGTGGCCACATGGGGAACACCGTTGCCGGGGACGACGACCCCGCGAAGGGTGGGCGGGCACCCGGTCCCGGGTCGATATCGGGTTCGCCCCGGCGCCCCCTGCAGCGGCGGCGCACCAGACCGGGTGTCCGCACCCATCAAACCGCAGATGACGGCAGCCTCGTTGACGCGTACATCGACGGCGATGACACGGCGTTTTCGGAGATTGTCCGGAGACACCGTGCCCGGCTCTGGCGGGTGGCCCGCCGTTACGCCCGTTCTGACGACGAAGCAGACGACATTGTGCAGGATGCACTGCTCCGCGCCAGCCGCCACCTATCGAAGCTCCGTGGGGATTCGGCCCTCACAACGTGGCTCCACCGGCTCGTGGTCAACTCCGGTTACGACCACCTCGGGGTTAGTTTCCGGCGAAATGAGTTCACGACACTCGATGCCTCCGAGGTCGCGTACCGGCTCCTCGGCACCGAGGAACCCTTCGGCCAGATCGATCTGGAACTGACTCTCCGTGAGGCGATCGGAAAACTCCCCGAAGATCAGCGACAGGCCATCCTTCTCGTCGACCTGGCGGATCTACCGGTCGACGAGGTCGCGACGATCATGAATATTCGCCCGGGAACCGTGAAATCCCGTCGCGCCCGCGCCCGCGCCGCCCTGAAGGCACTGCTCACGGAACCGGATCACTGAGCCGGACGGGGGCGGCGCACGATCGGGCGGGACACGCCTACAATCGACGCCGTACTACTCATCAACCCCTCGAGGATCTCCATGACGAACACCCCACCAGTCCATGACGTCATCATCGTCGGCTCCGGCCCCGCCGGCTACACTGCGGCGATCTACGCCGCCCGTGCCGAACTCAAGCCACTGGTCTTCGAGGGCATCGAGTACGGCGGGTCCCTGATGACCACGACTGAGGTGGAAAACTACCCCGGGTTCGCCGAGGGGATCATGGGGCCGGAGCTGATGGAGCAGATGCGGACCCAGGCGGAACGCTTCGGCGCCGATCTGCGCCAGGAGCTCGTGGACAAGATGGAACTCGGTGGCGATATCAAGAAGGTGTGGGTCGGTGATGAAGAGTTCGCTGCCCGCACGGTGATCCTGGCGATGGGTGCCGCCCCCCGCTATCTCGGGGTCCCCGGTGAACAGCAGCTTCTCGGGCGCGGCGTTAGCTCCTGCGCCACCTGCGACGGCTTCTTCTTCCGCGACCAGGACATTGCCGTCATCGGCGGCGGCGACTCCGCCATGGAGGAGGCGCTCTTCCTCACCCGCTTCGCCAGCTCGGTGACCATCGTGCACCGTAGGGAGGAGTTCCGCGCATCGGCCATCATGGAGGAGCGCGCACGGGCCAACGACAAGATCCGGTTCCTGATCAATAAGGTGGTCACCCGGGTCGAGGGCGAGCAGAAGGTCACCGGCCTCGAGCTCGCCGACACGGTGAGCGGAGAAAACTCCCGTCTCGATGTGGCGGCCATGTTCGTCGCCATCGGCCTCGACCCGCGCTCCGAGATGGTCAGCGGTCAGATCGACTGCGATCCAGCCGGATACGTCACCGTCGAGCAGCCGTCGAGCAGGACCAGTATCCCCGGGGTCTTCGCCTGCGGCGACCTTGTCGACAGTCACTACCAGCAGGCGGTCACGGCAGCCGGTTCCGGGTGCCGTGCCGCAATCGACACCGAGCACTTCCTCACCACGGCTCCCACACTGTGAGGTCCGCGCCGGACCGATCACCGGACGAACCGCGTATTCTCGAGGTAGCCGCCCCTGGGAATCACATTCTCACGACCTATTCCAGCCATCGCCACCACATCGGAGGATAGATATGAGCACCCCAGTTAGCGTCACCGAGAGTACCTTCGAGGAGCTGGTACTCGGCGCAGACAAACCCGTCCTGGTCGACTTCTGGGCCGAATGGTGCGGACCATGCCGGAAGCTGTCTCCGATCATCGATCAGGTGGCTGAAGAGATGGGGGACAGGGCTGTCATCGCCAAGGTCGACGTCGACGCCGAACGTGGCCTCGGGGCCAGGTATCAGATCATGTCGATCCCCACCCTGATGTTTTTCAGCAGGGGAAACAAAATTGCGGAGTTCAACAGGCCCCGTTCCAGGAGCGCGATCGTGTCCCAGCTGGAGGGCATGATCTAACTGGTAATCTGACCTGAACGTCACCGACAGCACCAAAAGTCGGACCTGAGGGCACGGGAGATCCCGGATATGCCCACTGCAGATCTGAAACCGTAGGACGAAGGACGAAGATATCGTGGCAGACAAACTGCGGGTGGGCGACAGTAGCCCCCGTGTCGCAGAGGTGCGATCCACCCTGGCCCGACTCGGCCTGATTCAGGGCTACGCAGGAGATGTCGGAGGAAAGGACTCCGAGCGTTTCGAGGAGAAGGACACGCTCTACGACGCGGAGCTAGCACTGGCTGTCCAGGAGTTTCAGCAGACTCGGGGCATCATCGCCTCCGGTGAGATCGGTGAATCGACACTTCGCGAACTCCGTGAAGCCACGTACACGCTCGGGGCTAGGGTGCTCTCTTTCTATCCGAACAACGTCCTCGTCGGCGATGACGTCAACCAACTCCAGCAGCAACTGCTTGAACTGGGGTTCTACACGGATCGGATTGACGGGCACTACGGGCAGGCGACATACAATGCCGTCGCCAACTACCAGTTGAACTACGGGCTCGAGAGCGACGGAATCTGCGGTCCGAAAACGATCCGGGCGCTGAATTACCTCGGCCGCCGCATCACCGGGGGTTCACCGAACGCCATCCTCGAGCGCGAGCAGGTACGCCTCGCCGGGCCGCAGCTCACCGGTAAACGCGTCGTCATCGACCCGGGTCTCGGTGGAGCCAACAAGGGCCGGACCGTACGGGGACGATTCGGCGACATCTCCGAGGAGGAGATCCTCTGGGATCTCGCCACCCGGCTCGAGGGGAGGATGGTCGCGACGGGTATGGAGACGATCATCTCCCGGCCCCGGATGGATGATCCGAGCCACGATCAGCGGGCGAACATCGCCAACGCGTTCGGTGCGGATCTCATGCTCTGCCTGCAGCTCGACCACTACCCGAATGAGAAGGCCTCCGGCTGTGCGTCGTTCTACTTCGGATCGCAGCACGGTTCGTCGTCGCTGATGGGGGAGAAGCTGTCGGGGCTGATCCAACGCGAGGTCAGCACACGTACCGATCTCATCAACTGCGGGAATCACGCCCGGACGTGGGATCTTCTGCGGCTGAGCGAGATGACGTGCGTCGAGTTCGTCGCGGGCTATCTCTCCAACCCGCACGACGTCGCCGTCCTCACGGATTCCACCCAGCGTGACGCCATCGCGGAATCCATCGTCGTCGCGGTCAAGCGTCTGTACCTCATGGACCGGGATGATCAGCCGACCGGAACCTACAAGTTCAGCGAGATCCTCAAATCAGAGTTACTCTGAACGGTTCTCCAGCCCGCTTCGCTGTCCCACGGGCGACCCCGAATGTGCGGAGAGACCAGACTATCCGGGAACCGCTACCAGGGGAAGCTCTGCGGCGCCCACTTTCCACGCGGCATTTTCCGGGGGCAACGACAACCTGAGGCGGGGGAGCAGATCGTGGTCAGCAACAACCTCGAAACCCGCTGCCTCCAGAACCTCAATCCTCAACAGACCTATGTCGGCCGCCCGCGCAACGACCTCTGCCGCACCATCGTCCCGGTCGGGCGGAACGGTGTCATCCCGGGCACTCCCCTCAAGGACGGAGTTGCCGGCTATTCCCTCGACACCGCGCACGGCGAACGCTTCCACAGCCCGCACGCCCCGTCGGGTCAGTTCCAGGATTACGGCCGTGACGAGGACGGCCTCGAGGCCGGTTCCCCCGAACCGGTCATCAATGAAGAGGGAGCTCAGCAACATCGCGTCCGGGGAAACGGGTGCCGTCGGCAGTTGGACCACCCCTGACGCCTCCTCCGGGTCACAGAACAGAACGCTCGCGATAGCCCCGGTTTCCTCGACCGTGCCGATGTTGTAACCGCATCCGCCTTGTTCGACCAGAACCCGGTGTATCCACGCCTCCTTCTCCAAGTTGGCAGAACCAGTGGCGGTAACCTCCGCCGCGGTTGCGGGGTCAAGCTCCCAGAACACGCTCGCCCGCGCCCGGGGGTGCATGAGACAGACGGTGTCCGGGGTCACCGCGTACAGCGAGGGGATCATCGCCGGAGTCCGATTCCGGAGTGTGTTACTCGGACCCGGTCTGCAGGAGACCCATGATCCGCTCGAGATCTTCACGGTCCCCGAACTCAACCGTGATCTTCCCCTTGCGTTTACCCACGCTCACGGTCACGCGGGTATCCAGGCGATCCGCGAGACGGTCGGCGGCGTGCATCGCGAACTCCGGCGGAGCGGGCTTTTCCTTCGCTTTCCGCTCCGGGACGTTGTCGCCACGGTTCAGCAGGGTGACGGCCTCTTCGGTGGCGCGAACGGACAGTCCCTCGGCGACGATCCGGTCGGCGAGTGCCACCTGCGCGTCAGCTCCCGTCTTCAAGCCCAGGAGAGCACGTGCGTGTCCGGCGGAGAGGACCCCAGCCGCGACCTTGCGTTGGACCGGAACGGGGAGCGCCAGCAACCTGATCATGTTGGTGATCACGGGACGGGATCGACCGATCCGGTCGGCGAGCTGAGCTTGGGTCACCCCGAACTCCTCCAGCAGCTGTTGGTAGGCGGCAGCCTCCTCCAGCGGGTTCAGCTGGACGCGGTGGATGTTCTCCAGGAGTGCGTCTCGGAGCATGGAACTGTCGTCTGTGTCCCGGACGATGGCCGGGATTTCGGTGAGCCCGGCCCGGGTTGCTGCCCGCCAGCGGCGTTCACCCATGATGATCTCCCAGCCACCGTCATCAGGTGCCCGGCGGACCACGATCGGCTGCATGAGACCGAACTCGCGGATAGAGTGAACGAGCTCCTCAAGTGCCCCCTCCTCGAACACCGTCCGTGGCTGATGCGGGTTCGGCATGATCTGCGTGACGGGCAGCTCGCGGTAGACGGCACCGACGGAAGTCCCGGTGTCGGGTGTTCCCGAGGCAGCGGTCGGACCTTTGCTGGACTTGGCTGACGGGGCCCCGGTCCGCGCATCACCCAGCGGGTTTTGTGCGGTGGTAGCTTCCGCCCCCAGAGTCCGCTCACCCATGAGGATACTGGCAGCACCGTCACCGAGACGGGGTCGTGCTGGAGATGCGCCATCCGGGATGAGCGCGGCGAGGCCACGCCCGAGGCCGCCGCGACGGCTGTCACCCTTACGGGATTGCTGTGTCATGGTGTGATCGGAACCTTTCTGCTGGAGAAGGGGATTGCGTTCTGTGCGTCGGTCGCTCACCGTCCACCTCCACCGTCGCGACGCGGAGCGTCTCCACCGTCAGTGGGAGCGACCCCCACCGCCCCGGACTCAGTGGTGACGGGGTAATCACCCCGGGTGGCTATCTCCTTGGCAGCGTCGAGATAGGCCATCGCCCCGCGGGAACCCGGGTCGTAGGCGAGTACGGTCTGCCCGTACCCCGGGGCCTCGGAGACCTTCACGGAGCGGGGTATCACCGAGCGCAGCACCACCTCGCCAAAGTGGGAGCGGACCTCCTCTGTCACCTGTTCAGCGAGCTTCGTCCGAGCATCAAACATGGTGAGCATGATCGTCGAGATGTGCAGATCACGGTTCAGGTAGTCCCGGATCATCGTGATGTTGTTGAGCAGCTGTCCCACGCCCTCGAGAGCGTAGTACTCGCACTGGATGGGGATGAGCACCTCACGTGCAGCTGTCATGGCGTTGATTGTCAGCAGTCCGAGCGACGGGGGACAGTCGATGAACACGTAGTCGAAGCCCTGCTCGACGATGAACTCCTCATTCAGCGCATCGGCGAGCCGATACTCCCGCCGGACCATCGAAACCAGCTCGATCTCGGATCCGGCCAGGTCGATCGTCGCGGGGATGCATTTGAGGTTCTCGTGGGCGGTCGACGTCTGCATGGCCTCGAGTGGTGTGCAGTCCCCGAGGAGGACCTCGTAGCTCGACAGCACACCCTCACCACGGTGCTCGACGCCAAGAGCCGTCGAGGCGTTCCCCTGGGGATCGAGATCGACGACAAGAACCTTCAGGCCGCAGATCGCGAGCCCGGCGGCGAGATTCACCGATGTCGTCGTCTTTCCCACCCCGCCCTTCTGGTTCGCGACCGTGAAAATTCTGGGCCGTTCCGGTCGAGGGAGGGAAAAGGCGTTCGGGGTCTTCACCTTGGCGGCGCGTTTGGCCGCCGCCGCGATCGGTGTGTCGTCCCAGAAATTGTCGTCCATGGACGTCGTTTCCCCTTTTCATTGCCAGAAGTCGCAGGTGATGCGCACAGCCGTCGGATCTCCGGCCGGCCGGCCCGGCCGACCAGGTCCAGACCGTGGACCGTCGGTCCGCACCGCCATCAGTTCAACACTAGTGTCTCACGAATAACTCATCCACCGGAGCAAGGCGATCTGGACGGTGGAAGAACGACTATTTCCGCCTGGGGATCACGATGACCGTAGCCGGCTCATCGATGAGACCCTCACCTGCGGTGATGATTCGAGCCCGACCGCCACCGGCCCGCGTGATCTCCCGGAAGTCCCGGTCGAGCTCCTCCTTCACGGACGTTCCCTTGAGGGCCATCATCTCCCCGCCGCGAGCCACCAGGGGCAGTGACCAGCCGGCGAGTTTTCCGAGCGGTGCCACCGCACGAGACGTGACGACACGGAATTGACCGACCCGTTCGCGGACCGCTTTCTCCTCAGCCCGCCCCCGGACCACGGTGACGTTGTCCAACCTGAGGTCATCGACGATCTCCGAGAGATAGGTCGACCGTTTGAGCAGCGGCTCAATGAGGGTGATGTCGAGATCCGGTCGCGCGAGGGCCAGAGGGATCCCGGGAAGTCCGGCACCAGAACCGATGTCCGCCACCCGGAGACCCTCATTCCGGGGAATCACGTCCCCGAGAACGGCACAGTTCAGGATGTGGCGGTCCCATAGTCTCGGCATCTCACGGGGCCCGATGAAGCCCCGGACTGCGCCGTCAGTGGCCAGTGAGCGGTGGTAGGCGACGGCCCTGTCCAGGTTGGCGCCGAAAATCTCTCCGGCTACAGACGGGGGAGCGGCCAGGTCTTCCGGATCAATCTCTGGTGGTTTCACGTGAAACATCTTTCCATGTGGTAGTCCCGCAGGACAGTTCGACGGTGACCACCTAACCCGGAAGCGAAGGAAAACGCCCCACAGGGGATCCTGCGGGGCGTTCTCGCCACGGGGAGAAACGGGGTTTTTACTTCCGCTTCCTCCGGTTCTTATTCTTCTTCGGAGTTGCCGCAGGCCGCTTACCGGGAGACTCCGGTTCCGCGACGGTACCCAATTCAGTGGTGTCGGCAGATTCAACGTCCTCCGGGGTGGAGGGGTCACCGACCACTTTGTCGATGCTCAGGTTTCCCCGTTCACCGGAGCTCCGGCGCTTCTTCTTCGGCGCCTTTTTCGGGTTCTCGGGACGCACACCCGGCTTCGGGGCGGTGGCCCGCTTCGCTTCCTTCTTCGCCTCTTCCTCAGCGGCCTCCTCGCGATCCAATTTCGCGAAGATCCAGCGCTGCTGGAAGAAGGTCCAAATGTTGTTGGCACCCATGTAGCAGAGCAATCCGATGTGCCAAAAGACACCCGTGAAGATGATCATGGCCGGGAAGAACCAGACCATCATCTTATTCATCATTTCCATCTGCGACTGCATCTGGGCATTGCCCATCGCCTTCTGCTTACCGCTCGCGATCCGCTCCCGCTGCCGGGTAATCGACATCTTCGCGTTGAAGTGCGTTGCGACCGCGGTCAGGATGATCAACGGAACCGCGACGAGGATGATGTTCACCCGCGTGAAGTCGATCGGCTGGAATGCCTGGTACATGTCCTCGGGCATGCTGATGTAGGACGAGATCGGAACACCGAAAAGCCGCGCGTCCAGGAAGGACTGGACATCGGTGGGGGCGAAGATGTAGTTCGCTAATTCACGGTTCTGTTCGATGGAAAGTCCGAGCTGACCGGGACCGGAACCTGTCCGGTTGAACGACCGGAGCACGTGGAACAGACCGAAGAACACCGGCATCTGAACGAGAATCGGCAGGCAACCGGCGATCGGATTGACGCCGGCCTCCTTGTTGATGCGCCGGGTCTCCTCCATGATCTTGGTCTGGTCGCCCTTCCAGCGTTCCTTCACCTCGGCGAGCTGGGGCTGCAGTGCCTGCATCTTCATCGAGGACCGCATCTGGTTGAGCATCGGCTTGACCAGGAGAACACGGATAGTGAAAGTCAGGAACACGATCGCCAGGACCCAGGAGACACCGGATCCGGACCCGAAGGGGACACTGAAGACCTTGTGCCAGAACCAGAGAATGGCCGAAATGGGCCAGTAGACAAAATCAAGCACTTTTGAGTCAGGACTCCTTGGTGGTGGTGGGTGTGCAGTACGGGCAGCCGACATGACCCTTCGGTCGCCGCGACCGCGGCGCCGGATCATAACCGCCCGGATGCCAGGGTCCGCACTTGGACAACCGCACGAGCGTGAGCACGATACCGGTGACCGCACCCCGCGCTGAGATGACCTGAAGAGCATAGGCGCTGCAGGTCGGCTCGAAACGGCAGGTGGAACCCATCTTAAGGGGTGATATGTAGTTTTGGTAGAAACGCACCCCGGACCGAAGTACCCGGGAACCGATGGACGGAGTGCCCCGGGACGTCGCCCGTTCTGCGAGCGAACCACAACGCGGACATCGCCCGGTGCGCTCACTCACGGTTACTGCCCCGGAGCTTCCTCAGTGTTTTACGCACATCACGCTCGAGCTCATTCCAGGAAGCGTCCCCGGCACGCGGTAGTGCCCGGATGACGATATCGCAGTCATCGCCGAGCTCCTGGGCCAACGCACCGCAAACATGCCGAAGCCGTCGAGAGGTGCGGTGACGAACCACCGCATTCCCGACGGCCTTGGAAACGATGAGGCCAAACCGGGGTCCACCGCAACGGGCTTCTCCGGGTTCGGCCTGCGTGTGCCGCAGGTGCACGACGACCGTTCTCGAGCTTGCTCGGCGTCCACCACGGATCGTCCGACTGAAGTCGGACGGGGTGGAGAGTCGATGCTCTTTAGGTAACAACCGTGAACCTGCGAACCCAACCGCTGATTAAGCGGTCAGGGAAGCACGGCCCTTGCGACGGCGAGCCGTCACGATGGCGCGACCCGCACGGGTGCGCATACGAGTACGGAAGCCGTGCACGCGTGCGCGACGACGGTTGTTCGGCTGGAACGTCCGCTTGCCCTTGGCCACGGTGAACACTCCTCAAATTAACGGGTGATCAGCACATCGGCCGATACGGGACACCCGGACACCAGAGGGCATCCGTGACCGTGCACCGAAACATACGGAACACGGGCGGTCGCCCTCTTCGCCGGGCACCGAGATACAGGCGCCGGTTGTGCATCTCACCCTACGGTGGATGATTTTTCTGCTGCCCGGGACGCAATCGACGGTGTCGCAGACAGCGACGACCGACCAGGCGAATCCCGAAGCACAACGCAGCGGTGGCGCGGCGGTTGGATCGGCCTGAACGCGACCAACCGGGAAACCCGGGACGTCGGTCCTGCGGCCGTCCGGCTGACCGGCCGGTGCTGCGTGATACGCACCAGGACAGACCGGACACAAGTGTCCACTCTGCGTGATGCGTTGAGACTAGGCCAGATTACGTGCAGGTTGATGGTTCGACAAATCGACACGCCGCCGGAGAAAGCGGAAGGTGAAATGACATTTATGTAGTTATCCCCCATTCCATCCCTCCTCTCTGGCACGTTTTCGCGGGCAGGCACCACCGGAAGCACGGTGCACCGTTGCCTCGGGGGCAACGGCATTCGGTGGACCGTCTGGACACTGATCCACGGGGACAGGTACCAATGACACAGCGATAAAACACAGTCTGTGGATGAATCGAACTGTGAATAACTCTCAACCAGAACTTGAAGATATTCTCTATTTTCGACAAATCTGCAGGTAAAAGTGTCGGAGTAGCCCGATGAAACTGTCCACAGGCAATCCGGTACCCTGTGGAGAACGAGAACCATGAAATGTTGTCCACAGGTGTGGATAACTCTGTGGAACATGCTGGACACCGGCCACATCAAGGTGTGGACGGGTCGGTGGACAATGACAATTCACCATCCACGGCCCTGTGACCAGCACAGGACTCCGGACACGGAGTCATCACCGTTGTTTCCGGGTTCACCGTCTTTGTTTCCCCGGGGACTGCAGGCTACAGAGGTTCGGGCGACGTTCGGCTCAGATCACAGATGACGTACAGAAGGATGACCGTGACGGATACTTCACCCCAGCAGATCTGGGAAAAGGTAGTGACCAAGCTCACTGACCTCGCCGGAAAACCCGGAACCGGAATTCCTCCCCTCGGCCCGATGCAAACCGCGAACCTGCATCTCGTACGGATAGTCGCGCTGGTACCGGGTTTCGCCGTGCTCACAACCCCTCACCTCATCGCGAAGAACATGATCGAGAAGGATTTCGGCGAACCGATTAAGCGAATTCTCTCCGATATCCTCGGTAGTCCACACGGCATCGCCGTCTCCGTCGCGCCCGAAGCCCCCGGAACCAACCCACCGCGCGAGACCCCACACCAAGATCCTTTTCATCGGGAGAATCACCGATTCGTAGATCCCGTCGATCCAGGGCTGGGGCAAGGTTCCACGGGACACTCCGACGGACGTGGTTTCTCCGAACAGCACGAAGCGCCGCACATCCTGCCGGAGAATTCCGATACACCGACGCTTTTCTCGACCGGGTGGCCCCGGAACAACGGCAACCACCCTGATGACCATCTTCTGGCCGGAGTCGGCTCACCGAAGGACACCGGCTACCCTCCCAGCGAGGGTTGGCGGGCCACGGTGGCCCGGGCGACAGAGCACTCCCGGAATCAGCCCCAGCGCGACAGCGGTCAACGGATAGTCCGGGAGAAGGCGGCGAGGAACCCGAACCGGGCGGCCTCACTGAACGAGCGTTACACCTTCGACACATTCGTCACAGGTTCCTCGAACCGTTTCGCCCAAGCCGCCGCCATCGCCGTCGCCGAATCCCCGGCACAGGCATTCAACCCCCTCTTCATCTGGGGTGGCTCAGGATTGGGCAAGACCCATCTCCTCCACGCCGCGGGACACTACTCGCAGGAGCTCCAACCGGATCTCCGCGTCCTCTACGTGTCGAGCGAGGAGTTCACCAACGACTACATCAACTCGGTCCGCGACGACCGCCAGGAATCGTTCAAGCGTCGCTACCGGAATCTCGACATCCTCATGGTCGATGACATCCAGTTCCTGGAAGGGAAGGAAGGAACCCAGGAGGAGTTCTTCCACACATTCAACGCCCTCCATCAGGCCGATAAACAGATCATCCTTTCCTCCGACCGGCCACCCCGGCAGCTGACAACCCTGACCGACCGACTTCGGACCCGGTTCGAGGGTGGACTGATCACCGATGTTCAGCCACCCGACCTCGAAACCCGCATCGCCATCCTCGAGAAAAAGGCCGGTCTCGAGGGCACTGTGGTCTCAAGGGACGTCCTGGAGCTCATCGCATCGCGCTACGAGTCATCAATCCGAGAACTGGAGGGTGCACTCATCCGTGTCACTGCCTTTTCCTCGTTGAATGGGACGAGCATCGACATGGCCACGGCGATGTCCGCGTTGTCGGACATCATGCCCGAGGCCGCAGACATCGAGATAACGGCGAGCACGATCATTGAGGTCACAGCGGAGTACTTCAACATCAGCGTCAAGGAACTGTGTGGCACCGGAAAGGCTCGGCCGATTGCCCGGGCCCGACAGCTGGCCATGTATCTCTGCCGGGAGCTCACGGACCTGTCACTCCCGAAGATCGGCGCAAGCTTCGGCGGCAAGGACCACACGACAGTGATGTACGCGGACCGGAAGATCCGGAAAGAAATGACCGAGAAACACGACACCTACGACCAGATTCAGGAACTTACCCGGATAGTCAAGACCCGCGGACGGTCATAAGATCCCGCCCACCCGGTACCCGGGAGGCACCCTGCTGAGCCGAGGGGTGCCTCCCGTTTCGTCTGTCCGGGTGAGGTCCCGGTCCGGAAGTTGTTCACAAGCATTGTCCACAGCTGTGTAATTCTATTAATGTAATTTAGTGATGCTCGACACATCATGACGGACCCGAACCCCTTTCCCGACCGGGTGGATAACTCACCGGAACCTGTTGATCAACGGCCCCTTGACAGTGGATGACCTGTGGATGAATAGCAGAGGGGCAAAATCATCCACAGGAAGGTCACGTTATCCACAGGAGTCCCACAAATGTGCCCACACCCCGAATCGCCGGGCGGACCATGCCTGATACCCCTGAATCCACAGTTTGCACAGGACTTACTGTTACTCCCATCTTTTCCCTTGGTAGATCTAAAGAAGAAAGAGGGGGTGTGGGAAAACAACACGCCGCCGGTTTCCTCCGGTGCTGGAGCAGCAGAGAAAACCGGAGCGCAGGGCGGGATCATTGTCATTCCAGGTTTCCCGTGAACGGCTCGCCGGGTACGTTGGTTTGTAATCACATGAAGCGATGTCCCGGGTCCGGCCGAACCCGGTCGGTGACAGCGCTCCGGCCTTAGCGAATACCGTTCCGGTCGTCCACCGGAACATGTCCGTCTGTCGCATCGCAGTGTTCGACCACGTTTTGAGGAGCTTCAACGAGCATGGAGTCACAATCAGTGTCATTCCGGGTGTCCAAGGATGACCTGGCGGGAGCAGTAGCCTGGGTGGCACGGAGCCTCCCGAGCAAACCCACTCAGCCGGTCCTCCGCGGCATGCTCATCACGGCCGATGATGAGGGACTCGAGCTCGCCGGGTACGACTACGAGGTTTCTACCCAGGTCCGCATCCCCGCCGAGGTGGCGGAGACCGGACGGGTGGCGGTCGCCGGCAAATTGATCGCCGACATCACCGCCACACTCCCCAACAAACCTGTCGAGATCGAGTTAAGTGGTTCGACGGTCCAGGTGAAATGCGGATCCTCCCGCTTCGAGCTGCCCAGCATCCCACTCGACGACTACCCGCAGCTGCCGAACCTCCCGGAGACCACAGGGACCATCAACCCCAGACTATTCACCGAAGCCGTGACCCAGGTCGCGACCGCAGCAGGCAAAGATGACACACTGCCGATGCTCACGGGCGTACACATGGAGATCAACGGCCCAGAGCTCCTTCTCGTCGCCACCGACCGCTTCCGGATGGCTGTGCGGACCCTTGAATGGAACCCCACGAACACTGATACGGAGGCGAAGCTCCTCATCCCAGCGAAGACCCTGCTCGACAACGCGCGCACCCTGGACGGCGCAAACGAGGACATCGAAATTGCAGTCGGTTCCGGCGCAGCAATCGGCCACGAGGGCCTGTTCGGCGTCCATGCCGACGCACGTCGCACCACGACGCGGCTTCTGGATGCCCAGTTCCCGAACTTCCGGCCACTCCTGCCGAAGACACACAAGGCACTCGCGAGCGTCGAGATCTCGCCCCTGATAGATGCGATTCGCCGTGTCGCGCTGGTCGCCGACCGCAACGCCCAGATCCGGATGGAATTTTCGGAAGGCCAAGTGATTCTCTCGGCGGGAGGTTCAGACGCAGGACACGCTGAGGAGACCCTCCCGTGCGCCTTCACCGGGGCCCCCCTGTTGACCGCCTTCAACGCCGGTTACCTGAAGGATGGTCTCGCGGTGATCCGGACCGAGCGGGTCGTCTTTGGCTTCACCGATCCGTCCCGTCCGGCGATTCTGATCCCGGAACCCGATGACCTGCCCGAGGCCGACGAGGAGGGGACCTTCTCCACCCCGGACACCGATTTCACGTATCTCCTGATGCCGGTCCGTCTCCCGGGTTAAGATCCACCGGAATCATCGGGAACTAGCGGGTGAAGGGGTGAAAGGCGAAGAGTGCACATCCGTACCCTCACCCTGCGTGATTTCCGCTCCTGGCCGACTCTCTCCCTGGACCTGCACCCCGGCGTCACCGTTCTCGTCGGGCGTAATGGACACGGCAAGACAAATATCGTCGAGGCTGTTGGATACCTCGCACATCTTGGGTCCCACCGGGTCGCCAACGATGCTCCATTAGTAAGATCCGGGGCCCACGACGCAAGAATCTCCACTGTGGCCGTCAACGGTGGTCGTGAACTCGCCGCCCATTTGCTCATCAAACCGAAGGGTGGAAATCTCGCGCAGCTGAACCGGACCCGTCTCGAATCCCCACGGGGTCTTCTCGGGGTGGTCAAGACCGTGCTCTTCGCGCCTGAGGACATCTCCCTGGTGCGAGGCGAGCCGGCGGAACGGCGCCGGTATCTCGATGAGGTGCTCGCGACAAGATACCCCAGGATCGCTGGAGTCAAGGCCGATTACGACAAGGTTCTCCGACAACGTAACGCACTCCTCCGGTCTGCATCGGGGGCCTTGCGGCGGGGTTACGACAGCGAGGACGGGGCGGCGGCGCTCTCCACGCTCGATATCTGGGACGGTCAGCTGGCGGCATTCGGCGGTCAACTGACCGCCGCCAGAACCGCGCTGGTCACTGAGTTGTCCGAGCACGTGACCACCGCGTACGCGATCATCGCACCGGAGTCGAGACCGCCCCGTCTCAGTTACCGAAGCAGTATCACGACGGCACCGGATAACTGTTGTGATGCCGATGTCCTGGAGGCCGCGATGCTGTCCGACCTGGCGCACAACCGGACGAGGGAGATTGAACGGGGACTGTCACTCGTCGGTCCCCACCGCGATGATCTGGATCTCATGCTCGGTGATGAACCGGCCCGCGGATTCGCGAGCCACGGGGAAACCTGGTCGTATGCCTTGGCTCTACGGCTCGGTGTCTTCTCGTTGTTCAGGGAAGACGGAACGGATCCCATACTGATCCTGGACGATGTCTTCGCGGAACTCGATGCCGCCCGGAGGGAGGCGCTCATCCAGATCGCCCTGACGGCGGAACAGGTGCTCATCACGGCTGCCGTCGACGGCGATTTGCCGGCCAAACTGAATACTTCGGGTGCCCGTATCCACCGTGTCTCGATGATCACTGACGAATCCGGACGATATTCGGTTCTCGGCGTCCCGGAGCCCGGGTCGGGGGTCTCCGGGGAGGACGGCAATGACGGCTCCTGAGGAACGGGCAGATTCCGTCACCGCGGCTTATGAACACATCCGGGCAGTCGCGCGGAAACGGGGGAGCAGACTACCTGAGGCGGGCATCGGAACCCGCGGATCCGCCCGCCGACCGGCGGGCGGGGTATCTCCATCACGGCGGATCGGCCGCCCGTCCGGCCCGGACGGGCGGGCCGTGGTCCGCACTGACAACACCGAATCCATCGGATCCGTGCTCGGCGACGAGATCAGACGTCGGGGCTGGGGTCGCCCCATGGCTGGCGGCTGGGTGAAGGCCAATTGGGACATCCTCGTTGGGGAGCAGATCGCCCAGCACAGTCAGGTCCAGATGTTGAAGGACAAGCAGTTGTTCATCACGTGTGATTCGACGGCCTGGGCCACGAATCTTCGCTTGATGCAGCGGAAGATCCTGCAGGTCATCTCCGAGAAGGTCGGGCCCGACGTGATCGCCGAATTGAAGGTATTCGGACCCTCCCAACCGAGCTGGCGAAAGGGGCCGCTGCACGTGAAGGGCCGTGGTCCCCGGGACACCTACGGCTAGTCAAAAAGTGAGTTGAGTCATATTGGATGGCGACCTGGGGATTCGTGTTTTTCCTGGGGTGTGAGGCCGTCTGACGCCTGTAAAGCCTTGTTCGGTAGGTACCCCTGACCGTGTAGGATAAAAAGGTCCAGATACAACTTCAGCGAGGAGCCCAGGACACCGTGGCAGACACCGTGGCAGCAACCGAACACCACTACGACGCTTCATCTATCACGATCCTCGAGGGTCTGGAAGCGGTTCGTAAGCGGCCCGGCATGTACATCGGTTCTACCGGTGAACGCGGGCTGCACCACCTCGTGTGGGAGGTTGTCGATAACTCCGTCGACGAGGCGATGGCCGGTTACGCCACCCGGGTCGATGTCACTCTTCTCGCGGATGGCGGTGTCCAGGTCGTCGACAACGGCCGCGGTATCCCCGTCGAGATGCATCCCTCCGGTATGCCCACGGTCCAGGTCGTCATGACCCAGCTCCACGCCGGCGGCAAGTTCGACTCCGAGTCCTATGCGGTCTCCGGTGGTCTCCACGGCGTCGGCATCTCCGTCGTCAACGCCCTGTCAACCCGTGTCGAGGCCGACATCAAGCGGGAGGGACACCACTGGTTCCAGAATTTCAACCAGGCCGTGCCCGAGGAACTTCAGCAGGGTGGCCGTGCCCGAGGAACAGGTACCACGGTACGGTTCTGGCCGGACGCCGAGATTTTCGAGACCACCGAGTTCAAGTTCGAGACCATCGCCCGCCGCCTGCAGGAGATGGCGTTCCTGAACAAGGGACTCACCATCACCCTCACCGACCAGCGCGTTACCGAAGAGCAGGCCGAGCTCGACGAGATCGCCGAGAAGGGCGTGGACGAGGCTGAACCGCTGACCGGCGATTCCTTCGACGAGGCCGAGATTGCCGCCAAGGAAGCGGAGGCGGCAGAAGCAGCGGAAGCCGTAGCCGCCGGGAAGAAGGTGAAGAAGAAGGTCAAGACCCGGACGTACCACTATCCCGAGGGTCTGAAGGACTACGTCAACGCACTGAACAAGTCGAAGACCCCGATCCACCCGACCATCGTCGCTTTCGAAGCTAAGGCGGATGAGCACGAGGTCGAGATCGCGATGCAGTGGAACAGCGGGTATCAGCAGAACGTGCACACCTTCGCCAACACGATCAACACCATCGAGGGTGGTTCCCACGAGGAGGGCTTCCGTGCGGCGCTGACGACCCTGCTCAACCGGTACGCGCGCGAGCACAAGCTGCTCAAAGAGAAGGAACCCAACCTCGCCGGCGAAGACTGCCGGGAGGGTCTCGCGGCCGTGGTCTCCGTCCGCGTCGCCGATCCTCAGTTCGAGGGCCAGACGAAGACCAAGCTCGGTAACACCGAGGTCAAGGGCTTCGTGCAGCGCATGGTCAACGAGAATGTCACCCACTGGCTGGAGGCGAACCCCGCCGAGGCCAAGGCTATCGTCAACAAGGCGGTATCTTCCGCGCATGCCCGCCTCGCGGCCCGCAAGGCCCGTGAACTGGTGCGCCGGAAGTCCAGCTCCGACATGGGCGGTCTCCCCGGGAAGCTCGCCGACTGCCGCTCCAAGGACCCGCGCAAGTCCGAGCTCTACATCGTGGAGGGTGACTCCGCAGGTGGTTCCGCGAAGAGCGGTCGCGAGTCGATGTTCCAGGCTATCCTGCCGCTGCGCGGCAAGATCCTCAACGTGGAGAAGGCCCGCCTCGACAAGGTCCTGAAGAACAATGAGGTACAGGCGATCATTACGGCGCTTGGTACCGGCATCCACGACGAGTTCGACATCTCGAAGCTCCGCTACCACAAAATTGTGCTTATGGCCGACGCCGACGTCGACGGTCAGCACATCTCGACTCTGCTGCTGACCCTACTGTTCCGTTTCATGCCGGATCTGATCCGGGATGGGTACGTATTCCTCGCGCAGCCGCCGCTGTACAAACTGAAGTGGTCGAAGGGTGGCCCGACGTTCGCGTACACCGACGAACAGCGTGACCGCCAGCTCGAGGAGGGACTCGCGACGGGCAAGAAGATCAACAAGGATGATGGCATCCAGCGGTACAAGGGTCTCGGTGAGATGGACGCCAAGGAGCTGTGGGAAACCACCATGGACCCCTCCGTCCGGACCCTGCGCAAGGTGACCATGGATGATGCTCAGGCGGCCGATGAGCTGTTCTCCATCCTCATGGGTGACGACGTCGTCGCACGCCGGTCCTTCATCACTCGTAACGCCAAGGATGTCCGCTTCCTGGACGTCTAGGGCCTGTTGTGGACCTGACGGTCCGTGGGTTGACAGGTAGAGACAAGAGCACCGCACCCGGAATCTTCCGGGTGCGGTGCTCTTGTTCGTGTCCGGTGCACGGATCAGTTCATGATGACCTGCGGGACACTGAGGCCCTTCAATCCCTGGATACCGAACTCGATACCGAAACCCGATTCCTTGATGCCACCGAAGGGGACTCGCGGATCGATGGCGCCGTGGTTGTTGATCCACACCGTTCCAGCCTGAATCCTCCGTGCGACCTCACGGGCGGCATTCAGATCGGAGGACCACACGGAACCGCCGAGACCGACGGGTGAGTCGTTGGCCATGCGCACGGCCTCGTCGACATCCGAGTAGCGCACGATAGGTAGCGCGGGACCGAACTGCTCGGTGGTGACCAGCTCGTTGTCCGGATCGATGTCGGCGACGATCGTGGTGGGGTAGAAGTTCCCGGGCTGCTCCGGTTTGGGGTTCCCCCCGAGGACGATCCGGGCTCCACTGTCGCGGGCGGCCTCGACGAGTCCGGCGACGATGTCGTATTGCGCCCGGTTCTGCAGCGGGCCCAGCACGTTGTTCTCATCGAGCCCGACACCCATTGGCATCTGTCGTGCAACGGCGACCAGGTTTTCCACCACGGCGTCGTAGATGTCCTCGTGGACGTAGAGTCGCTTGAGGGCGGCACAGGTCTGACCCGTGTTGATGAATGCGCCCCAGAACAGGCCCTCGGCGATCGCCTCGGGGTCCGCGTCGGGGAGCACGATACCGGCGTCGTTGCCGCCGAGCTCAAGAGTCAGACGCGTGAGGTTGTCCGCAGCGGACCGCATGATCGCCTTGCCGGTGGGGGTGGAGCCGGTGAACATGATCTTGTCGATGTCCGGGTGCGCGCTCAGTGCGGCGCCGACCTCACCGCCACCGGTGACGATGCGGAAGACATCGTCCGGGAGGACGGAGTTCACGACGTGAGCCAGTGCAAGGACTGACAGGGGGGTGTTCTCGGAGGGTTTCATGACGACGGTGTTCCCCATCCGGAGGGCTGGGGTGAACTGCCAGACGGCGATCATCATGGGCCAGTTCCACGGTCCGATGGCGCCGACGACGCCGATGGGACGGTACTCCAGTACGGCGTGCTTCTCGCCGTCATCGACGATCACCTCGGGTTCCAGGGGTAGCGCTGCAGTGGTGCGGAGCCATGCGACACATCCACCCACCTCGAAACGGGCGTTGGGTCCGTTCAACGGTTTGCCCTGTTCCCGGGAGAGCAGCACCGCGAGTTCCTCGGCGTGGCGCTCGATCGCGTCCGCGGCGGCGTTGAGCAGTTCACACCGCTTCTCATCCCCGAGAGCGGCCCAGGCCGGCTGTGCGGCGCGTGCCGCGGAGACCGCTTCCTCCAGGATTGCGACGTCTCCCGCCGGTGCATGGGCGATGAGCTCTCCCGTGGCGGGGTCGTGGACGGGCGTGCCTGAGTCGGCGGAGATGGTGGACAACAGATCAGCGTCGCTCATGGGCTCGCTCTCCTTATGGTTGATGTCATACTGTCACTATAGTGTGATCTACAACACTAGTATGGTATTGTCCGAGAGTCGAATGAGTTGTGTCAGCGCGCCGGGATGACTCCGGTAGACAGGGCTGTTGCGTGCCGTCGACGAGCTTGAAGCGCAAGGTTTGCTCGTTGACGAGGGAGAGGCGGTTGTCGTAGAGTGCAGCCCTCTGCTTCGCCATTTGCGCGGATCCCTCGTAGGGATTGCCGATACACCCGCCCGACCAGTATCCGTCGCAGGGCCCCGCTCCTCACGAGTGAATTCGTCTGTGTACACCGCGTCCATGACGCTGGCTTCATCGGCTCGGCGGAACTTCTCCTTCGGCTCCTCGCGCGTGGGGAATCCGCCGGCGAGGATCACAAGCGGGCGGTAGGGCTGGGGGAAGAAGTCTCGTGAGTTTTCGAAGATCTCCGCCATCGGCCTAGGTGCGAACACCGATCCGGCCGCGCGCTTCGTGGATGACGACCTCAATACCGGCTGGCTCGAGTTCACGGGCTGCGGAGAGCCCGGCGAAGCCGGCGCCGATCACGATGACCTTGTGCCGTCCGTCGGCGGTGTATCCGGTGGTATTTGTGGCTCGGGTTTTCAGTGCTGAGTGGCCGTGGGATGTGGGGCGGGTATCGCGACGTGATCCACGCCGGTCGTCCAACTCCCGTCCGGGCGGGCGCTGGGCCATATGATCCCCTGGATGGGAAATATGTGGCACCAGCGTATCGGGTGGAACACATGTCTGGGTTGTGTGTGGCGCTGCAGGTTTGGTGTATGACGCAGGACCCGTCCATGTGGCGGCCTCTGGATGTCGGAGGATCCGGGAATGAACGGACGCGCACATGCCCTGTTCAGCACCGATGAATCAGAGAAAGCCCCCGGTCCGGAGGCGGGATCGGGGGCTTCAGCGGGAGATGTCAGGCGGCGTGCTTCTCGATGACGGCGCCGAGACCACCGAGGTGATCGTTGATGATGCCGGTCAGTTTTCCCCTTACCGAGGAGTAGACCTTGGCCACGGCGGGCTGGTCGATGTTGTCCGCGTTGCGGTCCGCGACGGCGAGAATCGAGTCGGTTACTTCCGCACGGTGCGCCTCGAGGTAGTCGCCGAATCCGGAGTGTGTGCCGTTCTCGCGGTAGTTCCGCCAGTGCGGGTCGAGGGCGTCGCTGAACTCGGGGAGGAGGCGGTTGACGCCCTTGGAGATGACGTTCTGGTCCGCCTTGCGGGCCGCTTTGACGGCCCCCTTGATGGCCATACCCGTGAACCCGGACAGGCCGGCGACAGAGGATTCGATGAAGGCCGCCATGTCGCTGACGACGGCGTCCCGGTTGGCTCCTGTGAGTGTGGACTTGAGATCGGTCATCGGTGGTTCGTCATCCTCTGGTGTTCGTCGGGTGTATCAGGGTTTCTGTGTTCACCTTACCGTGTCCCGGTGTCTGTCTCGCCCCGGATGCTGCGTCGTCTGCGGCTGCGGGCCTGAAGACGACGCAGGCGCTCCCGGGTTCATCGTCCCTTCGAAAGATGAACCCGGGAGCGCCTGTCCCTGGTGTTGCGACTCTTCCGCCACAGCCAACAAACATCAGAAGTTAACTGTAGTCACAACAGTCACAAATGTTACACGCATCGGCGATATTCGCCTAGTCTTTGCCGCTTTTACCGTCGTGGGTGCCGCAAAAGCCATAAAACGAGAAAACACCGGCTCAGTCAGTGACTGAACCGGCGATACGTTCCCTTGTGGAGCATAGGAGAATCGAACTCCTGACCTCCTGCTTGCAAAGCAGGTGCTCTACCAATTGAGCTAATGCCCCAAGTTCTGTTGGTGGGCCTAACAGGAATCGAACCTGTGACCTCTTCGTTATCAGCGAAGCGCTCTAACCGACTGAGCTATAGGCCCTTGGAACGAGACTGAACTTTACCCAGCCCGCTCCATCAAAAGCAAATCACCAGGTGAAAATGATTTTTCAGGGTCTTGCCGGGTACGGATCCGTACCCGGCGGCCCCAGAGTCAGTGGATCAGTAGTCGCCCTCGGTGAGGGTGATCACGACACCGCCGAAGAGTTCGACCATCCCGTTGTAGATCACGGCGGTCAGCGGGGCGAGGATCGTCACCGCGATCGCGGTGATAGCCCCGAGGAGACTGGCCACGGACAGAACCGTGCCGAAGGTGATGACATCACTGCCGCCGACGCCTGTCACGATGCTGTTCAGCTTCGCCCAGAACCCGAACTGCTCGAGCCCGTAGTACAGGAGGGTGACACACAGGATCCACGCGGCTAGTGCCGCCAGTGATAGAGCTAGTGCGGTTCGGAACGCCGACAGGGGGGAGACCCGTGTGACGGTCACTTCCTGGATGTGCATCACTCATCCCCGTTCTCGTCGTCAGTGGCGTTCCCGTCGAGGGGGACACCATTGGCGTCAAGATTAGCGCTTCCACCGCGACGAACGCCGGGAATGTCGTCCGTGCCCGTCTCCTTGCCGAGGTCCAGGGTGGGGCCCTGGGCGGCACCGGTGGCGACGGCCTCCGCCGTCTCCTCGCCCTCGTGTTCGACGTTGCGGTCGATGGCGAGCAGCTCGACACCCTTCTCGAGGTTGACCAGCCGCACGCCCATCGTCTGTCGGGAGGAGGGCCGGATCTGGCCGACCTCCGTGCGGATGACCCCGCCCGCGGAGGTGATGGCGAAGATCTGATCGTCGTCATCCACCGACAGGGCACCGATGAGCTTGCCGCGCTTCGGCGTGTACTTGAACGTCGCGACACCGAGGCCACCGCGGCCCTTCGTGGGGTACTCCTCCATCGCTGTGCGCTTGCCGTAACCACCGGAGGTGGCCACCAGCAGGTAGTCGCCCGTGCCGACGACACACATCGCGAGCAGCTTGTCCTCGCCACGGAACCGCATGCCCTTCACACCGGCGGTCGCACGGCCCATCGGGCGCAGCGTCTCATCATCGGCGGTGAACCGCATGGCCTGGCCCTCCTCGGAGATGAGCAGCAGGTCATCCTCACTGGAGCACAGCGAGGCGCCGATGAGGGAGTCACCCTCGTTGAGGTTAATGGCGATCAGGCCACCGGAGCGGACGGAGTCGTAGTCCGCGAGCCGGGATTTCTTGACCCGGCCGTGCGCGGTGGCGAGTACCAGGTATTCGGCGTCGTCGTAGCCCTGGATCTGGATTACCTGGGCGATCTGTTCACCGGGCTGGAACTCCAGGAGATTCGCGACGTGCTGGCCGCGGGCCGTCCGGGAGGCCTCGGGCAGTTCGTAGGCTTTGAGCCGGTACACGCGGCCGTAGTTGGTGAAGAACAGGATCCAGTCGTGGGTGGAGCACACGAAGAAGTGGCGAACGACATCATCGCTCTTCAGCTCCGCGCCGCGGACACCCTTGCCGCCGCGCTTCTGGTTGCGGTAGGCGTCGACCTTCGTGCGCTTGGCGTAGCCGGTGGAGGTGATCGTGGCCACGACGTTTTCGCGGGCGATCAGGTCCTCCTCGGTGACGTCGCCGGTGGCGCCGATGATCTGGGTGCGACGCTCGTCGCCGTACTTCTCGACGATCTCGGCGAGCTCGTCCCGGACGATCGCGCGCTGCCGTTCGGGGCGGGCGAGAATGTCCTTGTAGTCGGCGATGATCTCCTCGATCTCGGCCAGCCGGTCGACGATCTTCTGCCGTTCCAGGGCGGCGAGTCTGCGAAGCTGCATCGCGAGAATCGCATCGGCCTGGATCTCGTCGATGTCGAGGAGATCGATGAGACCGTTCCGGGCGATGTCGACGGTCGCCGACGCCCGGATCAGGGCGATGACCTCATCGAGCATGTCGAGTGCCTTGACGAGGCCACGCAGGATGTGGGCCTCTTTTTCAGCCTCATCCAACAGGTACTGGGTGCGGCGGATGATGACGTCGACCTGGTGCGCGATGTAGTGGCGCAGCATCTGGTCCAGGCGCAGGGTGCGCGGCACCCCGTCGACGATGGAGAGCATGTTCACGCCGAAGCTGGACTGCAGTTGGGAATGCTTGAACAGGTTGTTCAGCACGACGCGCGGCACCGCGTCCCGCTTCAGGGTGACTACGATGCGCAGGCCGACGCGGTCGGAGGACTCGTCGTCGATCCGGGAGATACCGGCTATCTTGCCCTGGTTCGCCTGTTCGGCGATGTTGAGCACCAGGTTGTCCTTGTTGACTTGGTACGGCAACTCGGTGATCACGATGATCTGCCGGTTACCGTCCTCCTCGATCGTGGTCACACCGCGCATGCGGATCGAGCCACGGCCCGTGGTGTAGGCGTCTTTGATGCCCTGGTCACCGACAATGAGACCGGCGGTGGGGAAATCAGGGCCCTTGACGTACCTCATGCACGCCTCGAGTGTGGTTGCCTCGTCGGCCTCGTAGTTCTCCAGCATCCAGAAGATCGCTTCACCGAGTTCGGTGAGGTTGTGCGGTGGGATATTGGTGGCCATGCCGACGGCGATACCGCCGGAGCCGTTCATCAGGAGGTTGGGGACCCGGGATGGCAGGATCACGGGCTCGAGGTTCTTGCCATCGTAGTTCGGCTGGAAGTCGACCGTGTTGGAACGGATGTCACGCACCATCTGCATCGCCAGCGGGGTCAGGCGGCACTCGGTGTAACGCATGGCGGCCGCGCCGTCGTTGCCGCGGGAACCGAAGTTACCCTGGCCGTCGATGAGCGGGTAGCGCATCGACCAGGGTTGGGCCATGCGGACCAGGGTGTCGTAGATCGCGGAGTCGCCGTGCGGGTGGTAGTTACCCATGGTCTCCGCGACGGGTTTCGCGGACTTCACGTAGGAGCGGTCGGGCCGGAAGCCGCTGTCATACATCGCGTAGAGCAGTCGTCGGTGCACGGGCTTTAGCCCGTCGCGCACCTCGGGCAGGGCACGGCCGACGATGACCGACATCGCGTAGTCGATGTAGCTGCGCTGCATCTCCTCACCGATGTCGATCGGATGGATCCTGTCGAACAGGAGTTCACCGCCGTCATTACCGCCGGAGTTGTCGTCGCTCACGGGTCACCTAATTTCCGTCTAGCAGGTTGATAAAGGTCTTGATCTCAACCATTCTAACCCGCTGAAGTCCGCAAACGGGCTCTCAACGCCACTAGGTCAGGATAAACCCCATGAGTGGTACCAAATTGGTATCAACGGAGTAGTCTCGGATCATGGCCATGACACTCCGCCTCACCGATGCCCAGGACCGGGCCCTCACACTCCTTGCCCAGGCACAGGGCACCAGCAAACAGGAGGCCGCGACACGGGCGATCGTCGCGACCGCGGCCCGGGTGCTCGCCGATGCCGAGGTCGCCGAACTGGCGCGGACCGTGGTCAGCGGCTACGCAGCGACCGAGCACAGACTCAGGTACGGCCGGTGAACCCTGCTCCACGGGTCCGCCCGCTCACCTCGGAACAGCTCCTCATCATCGCGGATGAGGTCGCCGCAGTGCACCGCGTCCGCGTCCGCGACCACGCCCTGCTCGCCGGTGCCGCCGCCGTGACCTCAGCCAGCTACCTGGGGATCCCCGTGCACCGGGACGTCCGCTCCGCTGCGGCGGCACTGTCCGAGGCGATCATCCGACTGGCGCCACTCGACGGTGCGAACGACATCTTCGCCGATGCAGCTGCGGAAATCCTGCGGCGGATCAACGCGCGCTGAATCCATGCACCCCGTCGCACCGCCCCGTGCCTCGGCGACGAGGGGAATGAAAAAGGTCCTGCGGACCCGGAAAACCGAGATCCGCGGGACCTGGGAACGGTCGTGACCGTGGGTCAGCTGTCGCTCTTCTTCTCTTCTGCAGCCTTCTTGACGTCATCCGCCATGTCCTTCGCGGCGTCGGCCGCATCGGCGGCGACGGCCTCGGTGACGGTTTCCGCGTCTTCGGCGAGGGTCTGGACCGCATCAGCGGCATCTTCGACCCCGTCGCGGGTCTTGTCCGCGATGTCCCCGGCCTTGTCGGCCACCTCTTCGGCGATTTCGTCCGCACTGCCCTGGACCTCGTCTGCGATCTCCTGCGCCTTGTCGGCGACGGCGTCGGTGACGGAATCATCGTCGAAGGCATCGTCCGCCTTGTCGAGGAGTGCGTCCGCCTTGGCGCGGGCCTCCGCGAGACGTTCTCCGGCACGGGCGGTCGCCTCCGATGCGGTGGCCGCCGCCTTGTCGGCGACGGCGTCAGCGGATTCCGCAGCGTGATCCCGCACATTCGGGGGCGTCGTTCCCGGCTTGTCGGCCCGGCTACGCAGCCAGTAGATGATCCCCGCGACAGTCGAGACCAGGAGCGCGAGAAGCGTGAGATTGGCCAACCGGCCACGGCCGTCCCCACCACCGCAGCGGCTGGTCAGACACTTCCGGCGATTGATCTTCTTCTCCGCCTTCTTCCGGGCCTTCTCCGCGGCCTTCCGAGCCTTCTTCATCCGTCGGCCACCTTTCTTCTCGATGTCCTGGGTCAGATCCGCGCCCTTCTCCTCCGCTTGCTGGCGGAGCTTCTCCAGCCGGTGGCGGGACTCCCTGAGCAGGGCACCGGCCTGGGCCTGGGACTCCTCAGCCAAGGATCCAGCCTTCTCGCTGAGGTCGTCACGGACCTGGCTGATCGCCTTGCGACGCTCCGCGAAGTCGTTCGCTTTCGCGACGAGATCGTCGTAGCTGTCGGCTTGGTGGCGGGTGCGGTAGTCACGGGCGGAGCCGAAGGCCTGCCGACCGAGTTTGTACGCCATACGGATGGTCGAGGGGTTCACGCGCTTCTCCTTGGTTGAGAGGTGTAGTGCCCCAGTCGAGCTACCGCAGTCGAACAGGCGGGGGTGACCCGTGACTGTACAACCGAAGATACTCGTCGGGCTGTGGTGTAACTAGCGTAACTCCGGACGGCCGCCCGTGGGGACTTCGGCGACACAGCGGCGCGTGGAAACCAGCACGGATGACGGCGGTTGACTAGCATGGAACGCATGACAAACAAGACCGCGACCGCGATCCTCCACACCAACCGTGGTGACATCACTATTGATCTCTTCGGAAATCATGCGCCGAAGACCGTCGACAACTTCGTCGGTCTTGCGCAGGGCACGAGTGAGTACAAGACCAACAACGCCAGCGGATCCACCACCGGCCCGTTCTACGATGGCTCCGTGTTCCACCGTGTGATTGACCAGTTCATGATCCAGGGCGGCGACCCCACGGGAACCGGACGTGGCGGCCCCGGGTACCAGTTCGCCGACGAGTTCCACCCGGAACTGTCCTTCGACCGTCCCTACCTGCTGGCGATGGCTAACGCCGGCCCGGGCACGAACGGCTCCCAGTTCTTCATCACCGTGGCACCGACACCGCATCTGAACAACCGGCACACCATTTTCGGCGAGGTCACCGACGAGGCGTCGAAGAAGGTCGTCGACGCTATCGCCACGACCGCCACCGACCGCATGGACCGCCCCACGGAGCCCGTGGTCATCGAGACCGTCGAGATCACCACGGACTGACCTGGAGCGGTCGCGCCGACTGACACGGCGCGAGCATCCCACGCACCGGAAGACCCCGCATATCGTACGGACCGCTGCAGCCGCCACCATGGTGACTGTTGCGGCTGTCGATGTGCGGGGTCTTATTCGTGCCCCACCGTACCCGACCACCTTGCATCCGGAGCCCGAGCAGAATGGGATCCGGCACCGACCCCGGAGGCCGCCTTGTCCCCGTCATCCCCGACACCACCCGCCCAGATGGCCCGCAACCTCTACCGTCAGGCACCGGTCTCCGCGGCGACCGCCACCCTGATCATCATCGTGTTTATGATCACTGCGGTACAGTCCCACTCAATTACCGGCAACCTCAATGACAGCGGCCTCGGTGATGCCTGGGTGCTGTACCTCCCCCTGATGGACGGCTCCCCGTTCGGGCCGCTCCGCGCACTCGGGTCCAGCCTGCTGCACCTGGGAATCGGCCACATGCTGATCAACGTGATTCTGCTCTACCTCATCGGCCGGGAGACGGAGTGGACCTTCGGGTCCCCGTTGACCGCGGGGATACTCGTCACTGGAGCGCTCGGAGCGTCGGCGACCGTCGTCTGGCAGAGCCCGGGGAGCCCGACGGTGGGGGCCTCGGGAGCCGTGTACGCACTGATGGCGGTATTCGTCGCAATCGCCTACTCGAGGAAGGATTCCCAGGTGGGAGGGGCACTTGTGTTGATCGGCGTGAATCTCGCGTACACGCTGATGACTCCGGGTGTGTCCCTGTGGGGGCATCTTGGCGGCCTGGCAACGGGCGCACTGCTTGCCGGGGTGTTGTTCGGCGTGCGGAGCCGTGGGGCGAGATGGTTCGGACTCGGTTCCATCTGCGCGGTGGCGGTCATCGCCGTTCTGGTTCGTGTCGCGATGTTGTCCACAGGAGCTTCGCTATCCTGACCCCCTGATCCCCCACCTGTTTACAACCCCCGGCCGTTTGTTCACCGTTGCCGGGGGTTTCCTGTGTGTTACTCGCGTGTGGTGGTCCGTCCACAGGAGTTATCCACACTGTGGATAATGACAGTCTTGTAATTCGCCGCGTACGCGTGTGGGTACATACGCTGTGTACTGAGATTATCTGCGGCGAAACGAAATTATGTGCGAATGGGGGAAACAGTGCACAGGCTTATCCACAGGCTGTGTATTTCTCTGTGAAATCAGATCCGCGCGTTTCCTCCACAATTCTCTTCACAGGCTGTGGATAAACCACTGCACACGATGTGGAGCGAGTTATCCACAAATTACCTGTGTGTAACTCATCTAGCCTGTGGATAACTCGGTTTCCGTGGGGCCGACGCCGGATACCGGGGCAGGCCCCACCACCGGAGCGACAGGCGTGAGTGTTCTGAACCAACCGGATAGTGTCGAGGCCCGATGGAGCCATCAACCGGACACGGTGGATAACAGGCGGAAGACCGTCGCCATGGATCGATGTGCGCCCCGTGGACGTACACGTTGGACATGTTCGGGTGCTGGTCCGGTCATCTTGCGGACGCGGATGTTGGGAGCTGGCGGCGTGACGCCTGTGGACCGGTACTGCCGGGGGCGTAGCCACCGTCTTTCCCACCGCATCTGCTCCTGGTCATCCACCGGTGGTGGGAGAAGCACGGCACCGGCCTGGGCGGTGGGCACGGAAAAGCCGAATCCCGGCGCAACAGTCAATATGCTGCGCCGGGATCCGGCGGAAGAAACCGATGTCGACGGGTCAGCGCCAACCCATGGTCATCAGCAGACCCAGGATGAAGAGCGAGAAGCCGATGAGGTAGTTCCACGGACCCAGCTCCAGCATGAGCGGGATGTGGGTGCCCGCAAGGTAGTTCACGACGAGCCAGGCGAGCCCGGCCAGCATGAGGCCGAACATGATGATCTTGTACCAGAGCGGAGTGCCGCTGGCGTTGATCTTCACCGGCACACGGTTCGCTCCACCGCTGGACACGGGGGCGGTGGTCTTGTTGATCCTTGACTTCGGCATGGTTACCTCTACAGATTGGCGTGATGTGTTTTCGACGGACACCCTCGATACCGTGTGCTCCGGGCCAACGGAGCCACAGCTTCGGTCACCGGCACCGGCGCCGGTGGATGCCGGACATAGGTGACAATCTACCAGTACCACCGGTGACTCCACCCGGACGCGGTGGAATCACCGGGATCAGGGCTGGATCACCTTCAACAGGTTGAACTGCTTGACCCGAATGCTCACCAGAGCGTCCTTCCCCGTCAGCTCACCGGGCAGTGGGGTCTGACCCTCGATCTGACCGGACTCAATCAATGCTCCGGTCTGTACCGGCTGCTGTAGCAGGGAGGTGTCTGGGGACGTCCAGCCGGCCGCACGGAGCGCCGCGAGAGCCTGGTTGACATCCATACCGGTGAGATCGGGGATACGGAACATCGATCCGTCGGAGACCTGGACGGTGATTGGGGTTCCGCGGGGAACCTCCGTACCACCACGGAGAACCGCGGTCACGTGTCCCGCAGGCAGATCGGAGGCAACCGACTGTACGACGGGGACGAGATCCATCTCCTCGAGACGACGGCGCACCTGCTCCACCGGTTGGCCGGCGAGATTCGGTACCGCGACCATCTCGGGACCGGTGGACACGGTGATCTTGATCTTCGAGCCCTTCGAGACCTTCCGGCCGGCCGCGGGGTCCTGCTCGATGACCTGGCCCTCCTTGACGGAATCGGAGGTTACCTCCCGGACCACGGGATCGAGTGACAGACCGGCTTGCACGAGGGCCCGCTCCGCTTCCTCGGTATTCATGTCGGAGAGATCGGGAACCCGCGTCAGCTCGGTTCCGGAGGAAACGAGAAGTGTCACCGTGGATCCCGGCTGGACGGTCGATTTGGATGCGGGATTTGTTGAGATGGCGATACCCTCGGAGACATCAGGGGAGGGCTGCATCGTCACGGTGACCCTGAGATCGAGCTGCTCGAGGGACTTACGCGCCGCAGCCAGGGTTTTCCCCTCGACATCGGGAATCGTGACGGTACCGTCGGCGTTGACACTGATCGGTGCCCCGGTACCGCGGCCCGGGCTGTTGTCCCCGGTGAAGACGTTGTACGCGAAGACCAATGCCCCGGCAACGAACACCAGGCCCAGCACTGCACCGATCCACACGCCACGGTTTCCCGGGCGGTTGTCCGCGTACCGGTGGCCTTTCCCGCTGCGACGTCGGTGGTTCCCCGGTTCCGGCAAACGGGATCCGTTGACGACGGGTGCGACCGGGGGCGGGGTCGAACCTGACCCGGCGGCGGTCAGACGTGTCGCGGCGTCGTCGGTCATCCGGGTCACCCGCGTCCGGGCATCCGGTTCCTCCGTGTGCATCGGCCGCATGTGGCTTCGGGCTGCGTTGGACACGGCGTTACGTCCCAACCGGGTCAGGTCCTCGGCGAGCTCCGCCGCCGACTGGTACCGGTCCGCTGGGTGCTTCGCCATCGTGAGTAGTACGACGGCGTCAACGTTGAGTGCCGCAGTCGGGGTCAGGTCCGGGATGTATGACGACGGCGGTTCCGGGTCCTCATGGACATGGTTGAAGGCGACGGCGAAGGGAGAGTCGCCCTCGAACGGGGGACGCCCGGTCACCGTCTCGTAGAGAACGCAGCCCAGCGCGTAGACGTCACTGCGGGCGTCGGCGGACTTACCCCGGGCTTGCTCCGGGGAAAGGTACTGGGCTGTACCGATGACCGCGGAGGTCTGTGTCATCGCCGACGTCGCGTCGTCAACGGCGCGGGCGATACCGAAATCCATCACCTTCACCGATCCGGTGTTGGTGATCATGATGTTCGCCGGTTTGATGTCTCGGTGGACGATACCGGCGTCATGGGAGAACTGGAGCGCCTCACAGACGGGGAGCAGTGTCCGTGCTGCCTCTGCTGGACGCAGGGGTCCGTCGTTCTGCACGATCTCGCGCAGGGTCCTCCCGTGTACCCGTTCCATCACGATGTACGGGATCTTGATCCCGTTCATCTCCGTCTCGCCCGTGTCGAGCACAGAGACGATCGACGGATGGTTCAGGCGTCCCGCGTTCTGGGCCTCCCGCCGGAAACGTTCTCGGAAGTTGACGTCCCGCGCCAGTTCCGCGCGCATCATCTTCACCGCCACCTCACGGCCGAGGAGAGTGTCCTTCGCGGCGTAGACGTCGGACATACCGCCGGTACCTATGACCTCGCCGAGTTCGTAGCGCTCGCCGAGCACGTGCTCACTCACGGGGTCTCCTCTCCGGGTCTTCCGGTATCTGTAGCGGATCTGTTCTGTGCAGCTACCCCGGATACGGTACCCGGGGTCCCGTTGGGGACGGTCGCCGCGCGGGCGCCTACATTCTCCGCAGCAGGTGCCGGGGCGTCAGCGGCGTCGGACGCCGGTGGAACCGTTTCCCGGGTGGTTGTCTGCGCGGACGGCGGCGGAGTCGCTTTCGAGGTGGTTGGCTTCGCGGTGGACGGATCGGGGGCCGGTTCGGGGGCCGGAACCACGGTGGTCACGATCTCGGTGACCACGGTCGGTTCAGACTCAGGCTTGGGTGACCGGGTGACCGTGGGGCTGGACGGCGGGGTCCGACCGTTGACACCGTCGAGGGTCAATGTCCCCGTGGAGAACAGCAGCCAGACTACCGCGGCCAGTGCACCGAGGAGCAGGATCACGAGGAACGCGATCAGTCCGCCCCCTCCGCGACGCGGTGATGCGGCCGGGGTGGCCGCCTGTCTGGTGGGCGCACGGTGATTAACCACGGGCCGGACCGGTACGGGCGGCGGCGTGACTCCGGTGGCCGGTTGCACGGTCGTCGGGTTCGTGACCTGGCCGAGTATGCGGGTCGACTCCGTCGGGGTCGGTGCCGGTGCTCTCCGGTCCATCGCGGCGGAACGGGGCTGTGGTGGACGCTCACCCATCCGGACCGTGTGCACGGCCAGCGCCATCTCGTTGCCGTCGGCGAACCGCCGCTCCGGGTCCTTGCGAAGCGAGATACCGATGAGTTCACGGGTTCGCGCGGACACGAAGGTCCCGATCTGCGGGGGCGCCTGGTTGATGTGCGCGATGGCGACGGACACGGAGGAGTCACCGGAGAACGGTCGCCTACCGGAGAGCATCTCGTATCCGACGACGCCGAGGGAGTAGATGTCCGACGCACTCGTGACCGTCTTGCCCTGGGCCTGCTCCGGGGAGACGTACTGGGCGGTACCGACGACCATCCCCGTGCGGGTCAACGGCACCGCGGCAGCGGCTTTGGCTATGCCGAAATCGGTGATCTTGACGCGTCCCTCCTCGGTGATGAGGATGTTGCCCGGTTTGATGTCCCGGTGGACGAGGTTCATCTGGTGGATCACGGACAACCCGTGGGCGGCCTGCTCCAGAACGTCGAGTGCGAGTTCCTCGTCGAGATGGCCCCTGCGGGAGATGAGGTCCGCCAGGGATTCTCCACGGACGTACTCCATGACGATGAAACAGAAGGTGTGGCCGGCGGGGTCAGGCACCTCCCGGTAGTCGAAGGTGCGGACGACGTTCACGGAATTGATGCGTTCGGCGGACGCCGCCTCATTGCGGAAGCGATCGAGAAACTCGCGGTTGTCCGAGAACTCGGGACGCAGGATTTTCACGGCGACATCGCGGTTGTTCCGGACGTCGGTCGCGAGCCACACGGTGGACATGCCGCCGTGCCCGATGATCCACTGCAGGCGGTAGTCTCCACCGATCAGTTGTTGGAGACGTTCGACTCCCTGGTTGTCCCCGGGCGATCGCCGGGGGTCATTGGTGCTCGACATGGGGCTCACCGTTTCCTTTCCTAGCGTCCCGACCGGAGAACTGCGTCTATGACGGCCCTTCCGATCGGCGCAGCCACGGACCCGCCGGTCGCGGCCTGACCGCGGTCGCCGCCGTTCTTGACTAGCACGGCCACGGCGACATCGGCGTTCCCGGAGGGGCCGAAGGCGATGTACCAGGCATGCGGATTCGAATTCCTGGAGTCCTCACCGTGCTCGGCCGTACCCGTCTTCGACGCGATGTCCGCGCCGGTGTAGCCAGCGGTATTGCGTTCGCTGGCCCGCATCATTTCCGTGAGTTGCGCCGCCACGCCTGGGCTGATCGCCTGGTTGAGCTCGCGGGCGTCGGTGCTGCGCAGCGTCCGGAGGTCCGAACCGAGGATCCGGGAGACCACATACGGGTTCATCCGCTTACCGCCGTTCGCGACGGTCGCGGCGACGACGGCGTTCTCAAGGACAGTCATGGCCACATCGCGCTGACCGATCGAGGACTGGCCGACGGCGGCCGGATCCGGCAGATCGCCGACCTTGCCCGGAACGGCTGGCAGGCCGAGATCATAGGTGTCGGTGACACCGAATTTCTCCGCCTGCTCGCGGAGCGCGTCAGCACCGACCTTCACGCCGAGCTCAACGAAGGCAGTGTTGCACGACAGGGCGAAGGCGGTCGCGAGGGAGGCGGTCTCCCCCTGCCCGCACGTCTGACCACCATAGTTCTCCAGGGTGGTTTCAGTACCGGGCAGTGTTGTCCGCGATGCCGCCGTGAGCTGTGTCTCAGGGGTCGCATCACCTGCGAGACCAGCTGCCGTAGTGATCACCTTGAATGTTGATCCCGGAGGAAGGGCGTCCTGGGTCGCGTGGTTGAGGAGGGGCGCGCCGGGATCGGAAGTCAGCTTCGACCACGCGGAGTCCGCGGTCGAGGAATCCGTCAGCGTCGCCGGGTTGAAGCTCGGGGTGGAGGCCATGGCGAGGATCTCACCCGTACTCGGACGGATGGCGACCACCGCACCCTCGTAGCCCCGGTCCGCGAGGCCCGAGTAGGCAGCCTGCTGTGCCTCGGGATTCAGGGTGAGCTCCAGGCTCGCGCCCGCCTGTGTCCGACCGAGCAGGGTGTCCATCCACCGGGACACGAACAGCGAGCTATCCGTCCCGTTGAGAATGTCGTTGTAGCCGAGCTCGAGGCCGGCGGCTCCGTAAATGTCCGAGAGGTAACCCTCGACCGGACCATAGACGACGGGATCCGTGACGTACTCCCGGTGGTAATATCCCTGCTCATCCTTGATGGAACGGGCAAGGACGAGTCCGCCGGTGGAGATCTGGCCACGGGGAATCGACTGCATCTTGTGGTATTGGCGTTTGTTCAGTGCGTTGTGCGCGTAGAGCTCCTCACTGAATACCTGCACCCTGGTGAGGTTCGCCACCAAGATCACGATGAGGAGCATCGTGAAGATGGCGGTTGTGCGGATCGACCGGTTGATCATCTAGCTTTGCACCTCCTGGCGGAGTCCCGGCGCAGGTGTCGCCGCTGGAGCGGTGGCCCGGGGCGTCGGGCGTCGGGCGGTGTCGGAGATACGGAGCAGCAGCGCCACGAGAATGTAGTTGGCCACCAGTGAGGAACCACCGTGGGAGATGAACGGGGTGGTGAGTCCGGTCATCGGCATGAGGGCGGAGATACCCGCCGTGACGACGAAGACCTGAATGGCGAGGGTTAGCGAGAGCCCCGCGGCGACGAGTTTGCCGTAGGAGTCCCGGACGAGAAGGGCGGTTCGCATCCCACGGATGACCAGGATGGCGAAGAGAATGAGGACCGCCGTGAGACCCACCAGCCCGAGCTCCTCACCGATGGCGGCGAGGATGAAGTCGGTGTGGGCGACCGGAACCTCGTCCGGGTAGCCCTGGCCGAGCCCGGTTCCCATGATCCCGCCCCAGCTCATCCCGAACAGGGCCTGGGAAAGCTGGTAGCCGGTACCGTCGTAGTTCGCCAGCGGATCAATGAAGTTATGCACGCGGGACTGGATCTTCGCGGAGATGGTGTACACCCCGTACCCGCCGACCGCGACCAGCAGGCCACCGATCAGCAGCCAGGAGGTCCGCCCCGTCGCGAGGTAAAGCATGCCGAGAACCGTGCTGAACAGCAGCAGCGCGGGACCGAAGTCGTTTTCCCCGGCCATGATGACGAGCGCGATGGCCCACACGAGCAGAATCGGTCCCAGGTCCCGGAGACGGGGGAAATCCAGCCCGAGAATCCGGGCACCGGCCACGTTCAGCCGCGCCCGCTTATTCACCAGGAGCTGCGCAAAGAACAGCAGGAGCAGGATCTTCGAAAATTCGCCGGGTTGCACGGAGAAGGGGCCCAGGGAAATCCAGATTTTGGCGTCGCTCCCGGCGGACCCCGGCCACACCATCGGCAGGGCCAGGAGGATCAGTCCGAAAACTCCCAGCAGGTACGAGTAGCGGGTGAACACGCGGTGATTTCGGACGATCAGGAGGACCGCAATCATCATTACGAGAGCGACCATCGTCCACTGGAGTTGACCGGGAGCGAGGTTCACTTCCGTGACACCACCGTCCTGCTGCGGGATCCGGAGTGGATCGAGTCGGTAAATCATCAGGATCCCGAGTCCGTTCAGCAGCGCCACCACCGGTAGCATCACGCAGTCGGCGTAGGGGATGAGCCAGCACAGCACCAGGTGCACGACGAGGAACACCACCGCGAACTGGGCGACGGGGATCAGAGCGGTTGCGGGGTCATCCCCCTGGGTGAGCGCCAGGGATGCCCGTGCTACCAGAATCACCAGGGCGGCGAGCAGGATGAGCCACCGCTCGGCCCGCCGCATCTTGAGTTTCTCGAGTATGCCCATCTAGGAATTCACCTTCCGGCAGTTGACCCCCGGTGAACTGAGATCCCCGGGGCTGTGCCGGGGTGCGGCCGTCGGGTTCGGGGATTCCGATTCCGTGGTTTTCTGTGTGGCCGTAAATTCATCTTCCGTGTCGGCATCGGATGAGTCACCTGGGACAGCGGAACCCTCGCTGGTTGTCGTGTTCCCGGCTTCGGCGGTCTCCTCGGACTCCCGCGTCACACACAACGGGAGTGCGTCATCCGCGAGCCTCCGGAGCTGTTGCAAGACCTCATCATAGGACCCCGCGGGCAGTGAGCTCACGGAATCCCGCCGCGACTCGGGAAGATCATCCAGCCGGAATGCGTTGCAGCCGTCAGTGGTGCCGGTGCCGACGACGGTGACGTTGGCACCGGCGTCGAGGCACACCACCTGGTATGGGCGGTGCAGGGGTCGCCCGAGAACGGAGAGCTCGATACCCCGCTCGATCATGATGTCCCCACCGGTGTTCCCGGAGCCGGAGTCGGCCGGGACGACAGCGACGTAGTAGGTGGAATTCAGCTGGCCCCATCCCCACCAACCGCCGCCTGCCACCAGCAGGATGATCACCAGAGTGGGGATAACCCAACGCAGTCGCCGCGGCCATGATCCATTGCCTGTGGAGTCAGACGGTTCTTCCCGTACGGCGCCCATGGGTTGCGGTGAGGCGTGTCCGGAGGGGGAGATCTCCTGCGGCTGTCGGGCACTCATCACCGCTGCCCTGCCGGCCGCGGTGTCAGGCCGGGGGCTTTCCGGGTCGATAGTGTTCAGGGCACCGACGACGACCGGCGTGGTCGGTAGATTATTTGCTTCCTCCGCTGAGGCGAGTTGTTCCGTGTCGACGATGTCGGCGACGATCACCGTCACATTGTCCGGACCACCCGAACGGAGCGCGAGGTCCACCAGTCGCCGGGCGGCCTCCGTCGGGGTTCCGGTGCGGAGCGTCTCCTCGATGGTGGAGTGGGTGACCGGGTCGGACAGACCGTCCGAGCACAGCAGGAATCGGTCTCCGGGGCGAGTGTCGATCAACCGCAGGTGGGGCTCCACCGGGCGTCCGGTGTAGGCCTTCAGGATCAGTGACCGCTGGGGATGAGTCGAGATGTCCTCGGGATCTAGCTTGCCCTCTTCGACGAGTGACTGGACGAAGGTGTCATCGGTGGTTATTTGGGTCAGCTCACCGTCGCGGAGCTGGTAGCCCCGGGAATCCCCGACATGGCACAGGGCCGTCTGCCGACCAGCGAACAGGAGGGCAGTCAGCGTGGTGCCCATGCCCTCGGTGTTCGGGTTACGTTTGACCTCATCCGCGATGGAGCGGTTTCCGTCGTCCGCGAGTGACCCGAGCAGGGCGAGCATGTCGTTGTCGCCCGGATCGGCATCCAGGGGCCGGAGGTGATCGATCATCAGCTGTGAGGCGATCTCACCCGCGGCATGACCCCCCATGCCGTCCGCGAGCGCCAGCAGGTGGGGGCCGGCGTAGGCGGAATCTTCGTTATTTCCGCGCACGAGACCACGATCAGATGCGGTGGCGTAGTTCAGTCTCCAGGTCACGGTATGAGCCTCACGGTGGTGGTTCCCAGGTCGATGTTTGTGTCGGTGTCGACGCGTTCAGGCTGTTCGATGGGCACTCCACCGACAAAGGTCCCGTTGCGGGACGCGAGGTCCTCGATGAACCACTCGTCCGAATGCCGGAACAGCCGTGCGTGCTGTCGTGTCGTCGAATCGTCGCCGACAACGAACGTGCAGTGGGGGTCCCGGCCGATGAGGATCTCGGTGAGACCCGTGAGTTCGATCCACGTACCTTCCGACGGTCCACCGACGGCCATCAGACGAGTAGGAGGAGCGGAACGGGTGAGAGGCCGTCCGCTGACGGCGGCGCGCCCGCCCCGGCCGCCCGCAGCGACGCGGACGTCGCCGCGCAGCGCACGGAGCGCCATGAACACGAAGAACCACAGGAGTACGAGCAGCCCCATCCGCAGGGTGAGCAGCACAACTGATTCCATATCTTCTTCTCCTGGCGGGTGTTGCGTCGGTGGGTGATGGGTGGTGGAGCGATGGCAGTGCCGTTCGGTCAGCCGCCGGTGATCCGGACCTCAATGTAGGAGTGCCCCACTTTAATCACGTCCCCGTCGGCGAGGAGCCAGTTATCGATGTCCGTGTCGTTGACCGTGGTTCCGTTGGTGGAATGCAGATCGACGAGGACTGCGTCCCGACCATCCCACATGATTTCCGCGTGCCGACGGGATACTCCCATGTCGGGGAGCCGGAAATCGACATCTGCACCGCGCCCGACGATGTTGGACCCTTCCTGAACGAGATAGGTTCGGGACGAGCCGTCCTGTAGGAGGAGCGATACGAGCGGGGCATGCTGAACGGGTGCTCCGGTGGAGATGTGTTCAGTCGGTTCTGCGGCGCGGGGTTGTGGCGCTGCGGGCACCGGTGGGACAGGGGGATAGTGGGGGTCAGCAGCCGGGCGAATCGGGCCCGGGATGGCTGCTCCGGGGGAGTCCGCCCCAGTCCGAACACCGGGATCCTCGGTGTCTGCCGGAAGTGCATCCGATGAGTGCTGATCCGATCTATCTGAGCTTTCGGTGTCCCCGACATAACCCGTTTCCTCCCGAGGACTCGGGTCGATCCGGCTGCTACTACCCAACTGCCCCGTCCGGAGTGCCGGATCCTGTCTTACCTGGACGGTGACCGGCCCGACGGTGACGAAGCCCTGGTTCCGGCACCATCGGCTCATCCGCCCGGCTGCGTCCTGTGGGAGGTCGGGGTGGTTAGTGCTGAGATTGTCGAAATCTTTCTGGCCGACTGAAACAAGGTAGACGTTCGGTGCCTCGATCCAATCACCGTCGCCCCGGGTGAGATTGTCCTCGGCTTGCTGGGTGAGCAGATCATCCACTTCTCCGGGAACGACCTTCCCGCCGAAAACGAAAGCGAAGCCGTTGTCCAGACCTCGCTGGAGCGAGCTGTCCAGCTTCGCTATCCGGTCCATGACAGACATCGTTTCCACCTTCTTCCGTATGACGACTGTCCCCAACCGGTGGTTGACCGGTTGCCAGGACAGCGGGTGCTGGGCGACAGATCCGCGGAAGGAAGCGAGGTGACATTCACCGGATACTTCCCGAGCTGTGTGCCACGCCCGGAGGATCTGTCTGCGCAGTGCTTTGGCCCAGTATAGGTGCCGAGTGGGGTGGGACAGTAGGCCGCCCGGTTGACGGTGAACAGATACTGTCCCGGTTCGGGCGGCGGAAAGCGGATCGTGAACAGGGAATTTGCCAACTAGGATTGCGCGCGTGCTATATTTCATGAAGTTGCGCAGCGACCAACACTCGGGCGAGTGGCGGAATGGCAGACGCGCTGGCTTCAGGTGCCAGTGTCCTTAGGGACGTGGGGGTTCAAGTCCCCCTTCGCCCACAATGAGCAGTTATTGAACTGCGACAAACGGAGGTCACAGACTTAAAACAGTTTGTGACCTCCGTTTTGTGTTTTTTCCGGGGTAGACGGTGCCGGATTACGTGGGTGGCTACTCGCGGGGGAGAGTTCTGGTTTGGGTGCCAATGCCTCAGGTGATTGAGTGGCCGGACCTGTAGCAGAGAGCGGATGCGCTGGTCGGGTCTTAGACTCCTGGGATTTACGAGCGATTGAGCGCCGTCTCGTACGCCGGAATATCGACTGCGAGAGCTGTACCTATGCTCTGCAGCCTTCTGTAGAGGTGCAGCATGAAAAAATCAGTGACGACTCTGGCGCGCTAAATATTAGGCCAGAGTCTGCGTAACCGAGGTTTTGTAGGACTTTGCTGTCTGGTACGAACTCGAATCGAAGGCAACGTCTGAGAGCGCAAGACCCATGTCAAGACGTTTGCCTAAAACGAATGACTCGATGTTGTCGCGTCCGCCACCCGTGCTTAGACCACCAGCCCACCCGGATTCCAGGGTTAGGAGGCCACCCAGGATCGGTCGGCTGGAGATAGAGATTGGTGGGTGAATGCCGCGACTGTAGGCGAACGGAACGGAAGTCCAATGCAGCCCATCGCGGTGTTCTTTCGAGAAGTCTTACTTCATCTCCCTGTGACTCCAGCTAGGCCTGACGGAAGTGCGTCCTGGTGAGGAGCTGACCCAATCGTGCGATGGGGCAAATTTGCACGCGAAGGGGCCGAGGGAGGCTATGCACGCCGTTCGGCCCGCTGTTACTTATGAGTCCACTTTACTCTGATTCCGGCGGCGGAAGATCTGTGCTGTACCTTCACTGCAATCTGTGCGAGTGCTCAGTCGGAGGGGTGAGGCGAATCCCGGTGAGCTTCAAGCTCGGCTCTCAAACCATCTGGGTGAAGCCATCTCAAGGAGATCGAGATGGGCCAGGGTTGGCCTGTAGATTTCGTCGCTGCAGCAACTGGAGTCTGCCGCGAGTTCGATTGAGACGGGTTTTCAGGCGGCGACAGCCCCTTGTGTTGAGTGGACCAGTTCGAACTCGACAGAGGTGAGCATCTTGAGACGGTCCTATCGGCGGCCCCGGTGGGAAGTCCGCTCAATCCAGATCACGATCGCCAACCGGAGCTGCTCGAACGACCTCCATCGACGCCGGTCGAGCAGATTCTTCCGCGGCAGGCCACAGGAGGACTCTATCGTTGCGTTGTCCTCCCGCGGCCCCGACTCGGTCCCGTCGACCCGACTAGCCAGTGTGCGCGCAAGGCTTCGACATAGTGCCGGGCACCGAATTGCGCCCCTCGGTCCACATGCACTCGACAGTCGGCCACGTTCGCATGTCCGCCTCTCCGGGCGGGCGTGATTTGGAGCGCCTCGACGGAGAGCTTGAGGTCATCCTGCAGGCGATCTAGTAACCGACGATCCAGTTGGTGAGCACATCCTTGGCCACACGCAGTTAGAGCTTGCCATCCACGCTGGTTGGATGTTCGCTCGTGTCGTTCAACCACACCCGAGTTCGGTGCTTCGGTTGGGAACTCCTGGTGCACCAGGTCGTCACGGGCTTGCTGGCCGAAACGCCTGCCCGACCCGCGGCGTATCCAATGGCGGCAGCGCACGTGAACGAGTCAGCGTGCCGGCAGCGTTCAGGCTTTTGGTATGGAGCTCGTTGGCGAGGAAGCGGTAGTCGAGCTTCGGATCTTCGCGATGGGCATCGCGGGTTGTTTTGCGGCATTCGCTCCGACCAGCCCCGCCCACTCACAGGATCTGTACGGCAGTGGTAGTAGCCCGTCGAGCGAAGCCCTGGCTCCAGCATGACAGTTGGAGGGGGATCTTGTCGGCGGCGGGTCAGAGACGACGGGAGAGGTCGTGGTGGGGACTGGACAAGCTTCGGGTTCAGCCGGGTACAGGCACGCAGTGGCCCGGCGTAGGACTTCGTTCTCGGTTCTCAGCTCGCGGTTGCGGCGTCTGAGGGCCCCGGAAGACCAGGTGTCAACGAAACACTCAGAGTAGACCCGAGTACTTCGTGGGTGATGCGGCGTCAGCCAGCTCGGCCTGTGTCGCCGGTGGAACTGAGGGGTCTGGGAGGTCGTGATGCCGTACTCGGTGAGAACGCGACAGATCTGGTTGACCCTGAATCGCACCTTGTGGAGGTCGATCTAGTCAGCGGTCAAGCTTCGTCGCGGCGATTTTTGAGGAGTGGCTGTGCAAGGTCGAAATGGCCGATGAGAACTGGATGATGGCAATGGGGGTGGTATCGGGGGTGTAAGGGGTATGGTGCCAGGTGATCGGTCGTACGGTCGAGATCTCGTGGGGTCGCCCATGGCGCCACTCCGTGGATCACGCGCCGGAGCCTGGTGAGCTGTGAGGCAGGTATCTTGAACATAAACGGCCTTTATGCTGGTTCAGTGCCTAACACTGTTACCATTGTGCCCTGGAGATGACCCAAATTGCCCGTTAATGCCGGGTGTCTTCCACGTGTTCTCAACCGATCAGTATCACTGACCGGGGGAAAGTAGCACACTGACTTTTCTGTGTGCAGCGTTTTTTCCCACCAAAATCGCCCACAACGTTTGAAAAGCCCCCTGCGGCGCCTTACAGTAACGATGTATCCAGTGTCCAAACAGGTCAAGCTTGGCCTAGGAGTTGGCACAGTTAGTCCCCACAACCCAGAAAGGCCCGCAACATGCGTACTTTCCGTCGTGCTGCTCTGGCGAGCGCCACCGCCATCGCTCTGACCTTCGGTGCTTCCACCGTCGCCGTCGCAAACGAAGATAGCGAGAACGACCAGAACCAGATCTCCTCCCAGATCGAGGGCAAGGCCAATTCTTCTGAAAAGAAGGACGGCGACAAGGGTTCCTCTGATCTCAAGGACAAGGGTTCCCAGCTGTCCTCCAAGGGCAACAGCGGCCTGAACTCCAGTGAGTTCGGCAAGATGCTCGACGGTGACAAGCCGGTCAACGGCCGCGATGTCTTTGGCTCCGAGATTGAGACCGACATCCCTGCCTGGGCCCGCGTTCTTCGCCTGATCACCGCGACGACCCTGGTCACCGGCTTCTTCGGCCTGGTTGTTTTCCCGGTCTACAACTTCCTGAAGTTCAACAACTGGGTCCGCTAGGATCTCCCGAAGAATCCCCTGAAAGGACATAGAAATGCGCAACATCCGTAAGGCCGCCATCGCAGCAACCACCGCTTTCGCCCTCGCCCTCGGCGCCACCACTGCTGTCGCCGAGGAAACCGGAAACGACGCCCAGAACCAGCGAGCCGCTGTCGTTGAGGCTCCGGGCGAGAACGATGGTGCAAATGAGGACTCGGTCGATCCGAACAACCCGGACATCAAGACGAAGAACACCGATTCGTTCCTGAATGACCTCTCCTCGGACGCCCCCGGCTCCTCCGAGTGGGGCGACCGTTACGATGCCGACAAGGTCGTCACCGGTAACGATCTCCTCGGCTCCACCAAGAACTGGGAGAACCAGCCCGAGTGGTCCAAGATCTGGTACGGCGTCACCATCGCCGGTATCGTGGCTTCGGTCCTTGGCCTGTTTATTTTCCCGATCCTGAACAAGCAGCTGAACATCTTCAACACCTAGGATTTCCCGGCTGCTGAAGTCTGACAGGTTCAGGTTGCATGAAGACCCCGCCTTGGCGGGGTCTTTTCATGTGTTCAATCGTGTCGATCCCGCCACCGGGACAGGGGACCACCGGAGCGAGCCGGATTACACTGTTGGCCAGTGCTCCGCACTCGACGGACACCGTGGAGAGAGGTAGATGATGTCACCGGGATCATCCGACAGGCCAGGGGCCGGGGCACAGGAGATCAGTATCATAGTTCCCGCCGGACACGACGCTGAACTGTTGCGGCGATGCCTCGATGCCCTCGATCGGCAGACCATCCCCGTCCGGGAGGTCATCGTGGTCACAGATCCGGGGACCCCCAGTGGGGTTTCGGGGGTCGCCGCCGCCCATGACGTGATCACGGTGTCCACCGACCAGTACGTCCTCCCAACCTGGACTGGCTTCGATGCCGCCTCCGGGACAGTGCTCCTCCGCGTCAACCCGCGGAGCAATCCGGCCCCGGATCATCTCGTGCGTCTGATCTCAGCTTGGGACAGAGCTTGCACCCAGACTCCCGGCTTTACTGTCGTGGGGGTCAGTGGTCCTACCCGCTTCGAGATCCCCGGTTGGCGTGGTGATCTTCTGAGCGGGGTCTACCGGCGAGCCCACGGGGCATCGGTGGGCAGAATCCTCGGACATCAGCCGTTCTACGGTACGAACTACAGTCTCCGCCGGGACTGGTGGTGTTCGGTCCGTCGTTCGGTGCGCGAGGCCGGCGTCCGGGTGTCGGAGGATGTACACCTGAGTTTCGCGGTGCGGCCCGGTGAAACCATCTGGTACGCCCCGGAGCTGTGCGTGGCGGCGCGCCCTGGGCCCGGTGTCCCGGGAAAGGTCAGGGACGGGGTCCGGACCCTGGCGGTGAACCTGCTCAGCGAGTCACCCACCACGCGTCGCTGGGACCGGAGCTCCGTGGAGGAGGAACGATGACGGGTACCGATGAATAGTACGGAGAATCTCCCTGCACCGCTGTGGGCGTTGGAGCCTGAGTCGCTGGACTTGCCGTGACCGTCTATGACGCGAATGCCTACATCGGGGGTCTCACCGTCGGGGACACCACCGGGTTCAGGTGGGACACCGGATCGAGCTGGGGGACGGGTCCGCGCTGAACAGGCACCTCGAATCCGCCGGAGGGCCAGGTGGAGACTACGAGCGTTGCGCGCATCCGGCGGGCGGATGGAAAGGTTGAGCAGGTGTCTGCGGGCGTCGTCAGCTGTGCCGAGCTCCACCACACCGAGAATGTGCTGCTCCCTGCCGAACCGACCAGTTGCCCGAAAAACCGGTGAGGGACCAGTAATCCGCACCCCGGAAAGGTGCTGGACCCCGATACCCCAACGGGTCGTGCTGATTCTGGTTCCCGCGGGCTCACAACTCGGTTACATGGACGCTTACCGGTCCTGGACGATCACGCTCGTCGAGGATATCGGGGATACCGACAGCGACCAGATAGGTCGATGGATCGGGGTCGATGACCTAACCAAACGTATCGTCGTTTGGGGGACTCTCGGTACCCGGTGATTTTTCCGAGCGGGACAGCTCCTGGCGGTGGGTGCGCTGGGGTCGGCACACACGCTGCGGCAGTCGGCTTTCCTGTCCGGGAGCATTTCAAGGGCACGAGTTGAGGGTCGCTACAACGCTGAGCAATGACCCTGCCCGGAAAACGTGGTCAAGAGGCTCTGGGAGACTGTCCTCGATCCCGCTGCCGGAGTGACCCCGGGGCCTACACTGGCGGGCATGGACACCTCCGCCCTATTCGCCGATCTCGCCCATCGCCCCGCCGCAGCCGCTGCAGCCCTACCGATGTTGACTCCGGAGGTATTGAACGGTCACCCCGGCGGCCACCCGAATTCACCGGCGTGGCTGCTCTGGCACGCGGCCCGTCAGATGGATGTGCAGCTCGCGCAGCTCACCGGCGGTACCGAGGTGTGGGCCGACGGATGGCGCGACCGGTTGTGCCTCGGCCCGGCCGGTGACGGCATTGGGTACGGCGACAGTCCCGACGACGCGGCCCGCATTGTGTCCGATGATCAGGAGGGACTCACCGGTTATCTCATCGCCGCGTGCTCCGCTGCGGCGCGGTACGCCGGGAGCCTGCGGAACGGGCAGTGGGCGGAGATCATCGACGATTCCTACGACCCACCCGTCACGCGGGCCACCCGTCTCGTCAGCATCCTCTATGACGCCGCCCAGCACGTCGGCCAGGTGGCTTATGTCGCCGGCATGTCATCCTGAATCAGGGGGAACACGACGTCGGTGACCCAGTTGTCCGGATTCGGGTCCTGCGCGGGTGAAACCCGGTAGAGGTTGATCATCGGCCCTGCCTCCAGACCGTGCTCGACGAGGTAGGCGCCGATCTGTGCGGTGACCGTGCCCATCCGCTCGTAGGATCCGTGGAGCGTCGCGGTGACGACGTCCCGTTCCGGCAGCGCCCGGTGAACCAACGGCGACCCCGGCTGGCACGGCTCGGTAACCTGAACGAAGATCTCCACGTCCGTCTCCGATTCCCGGAACTCGGCATCGTGGTACACCGCCCCCGCGATACCGCCCAGAGCACAGGGCGTGGCCTGCTCGATGGTCAGCGCCTGGAGACGTTCCCACAGGCCGTGCTCGTCGTTGTAGGTGGGGAGCACCTCACGCAGACTGACGACATCCGTGGCGGGGAACACGGTCCGGGTCACCGCCACGGGCGTGACCGTTTCCCGAAGATTCAGATTGGTGAGTGCCCGCAACTGCTCCTGAGCCGTCGCCATGTCCTGCATGATCGCGGTTCGACGTTCCTCGGTGAGTGTCGACAGCACAACTGAGTCTCCTCTGGATTCCAGGATTGTGCTGATAGCACGGACCGGGAACCCGGCGTCGCGCAGCCGGGTGACGAGGAGTGCCTGGGGGATCTGATCCGAGGAGTAGAAGCGGTATCCCGTCGCGGGATCAGTCATCGCCGGGGTGAGGACACCGTGCATGCCGTAGTGCCGGAGCATTCGCACACTGATGCCGGTGAGCTGGGAGAAAACACCTATTCTGAGGCCGTGGTAGTGGTTCATGGTTTCCAGTCAACAGTCTGACACAGTGGCAGGGTCAAGCTCCCCGGCATGTGAAAACCCCGCACACTGACCTGCAGTGGCGGGGGTTTCGAGACACCGCTGGGATCAGCCGACGGCGCCGAGGATTCTGCCGTGATTATTCTGAATGACGCGGACCCAGGGTGCCCAGGTGTGGATCCCGTCGCCCTGCTGGTGCTCCACGTTAAGACCCTGTGCGCGGGCCTTCGTGACGAAGCTGATACTGGAGAGGTTGATGAAGAACTCACCCAGGATCGACAGCGGGATGTTCGCTGGCGGCGGGAACCCGTCCGCAGGGTGCTTGAGTCCGTTGCCGGAGTAGACGATGGTGTCGACGTTCCGCAGCCCCTGGATGTTCGCCACCGGGTCGAGCTTGTTCATGTTGGAGCTGAACGCCGGTGAGGAACCGAAAAGCTCCCACACCTGGCCGCCACCGAACGAGGAACCCGCGGAACCGACCGCCGCGATCATCGGAATGTGCGTCGCCGCAGCGGGATCGATGAAACCGGACAGTGCGATGGCCTGCTTGAACTGGTCAGAGTGCCGGGACGCGAGCGTCAACGTCGGCAGCGCCCCCATCGAGATTCCCGCGATGGAGTTCCGGTTCGGACTCACCCCGAAATGGTGCTGCAACCAGCCGGGAAGTTCAGCGGTGAGGAACGTCTCCCACTGCGCCCACTGCAGTGGCGGCACCTGGCCGATCTCCGAACTGTAGCCGGAGGACAACGGCTGACCCGCCTGCGCCCAGTCCGCGTAGAACTGGCCTCGGCCCCCGACGGGCATCACGATGGTGACATTGTCCCCCAGGAACTGGTTCATCACGTCGGTGCGGGCCCAGTCATTGCTGTCCCGGGGGGCCTCCAAGCCGTCAAGCAGGTAGAGGCCACCGTTACCGCCATACGCTGCGGGCTGAACCAGGACAGCCATGTCCCGACCGTTGGCGGGTGAGGGAACCCAGCACTTCTGGATCCAGTGCCCGTGCCCATCCCACTCGCATCCGGGCCGCAGCCAGTCGCGGTTACCCGCGGCGTGCGCCGGGGGAGCGGTCAGGGTGAGGATGACCGCCAGCGCGGTGAGAACCGCCGCAACCACCGAAGAAAGACGAAGAAGTCCGGTGGTATTACCAGCGGAACGGGTGTGAAGTGCACTCATGGGAATAAACCTAGGCGATCAGCGACCGTGACGCACCTTAAAGCACTCCGGAAGCCCCCTTGGTTTCCTCGTACCGTGCCAGTGCGTCGCGTCGCTCCTCCGCATGATCGACGATCGGTGCCGGATATTCAGGGGGCAGATTCCGTATCGCGTGGATGTCACCGGCCGGAACACCCCGCAACTCCGGTACCCAGCGGGTGATGTAGCAGGCATCCGGATCGAACTTCCTACCCTGCGTCATCGGATTGAACACCCGGAAGTAGGGGGATGCGTCCGTACCCGTCCCCGCACACCACTGCCACGAATGCTGGTTGCTAGCCACATCAAAATCCACCAGGTGCCGGCGAAAGTGCTCCGCACCTGACTGCCACGGCAAGTGGAGGTCCTTCGTCAGGAAACTGGCCACCAGCATCCGCACCCGGTTGTGCATCCAGCCCGTCGCCGCAAGCTGACGCATCCCGGCATCCACGATTGGGAAGCCTGTGAGTCCCCGGGCCCACAGGTCGAACTCCGTGCCCGCCTCGTTCCACCGGAAACCCGCGAACCGTGGATTGACGTCACTATGCGCCGTTTCGGGCCGGTGGTAGAGAAAATCAGAGTAGAACTCACGGAATGCCAGCTCCCGCGCGAACGCCTCCTTATCCACCTCCGGCGCATCTGCCCTGGCCAGCGTCGCCAGCAGACTCCGCGGATGCAGGGCACCCACGGCCAGCCACCCCGAGATCCGGGACGTGCCGTCGATCGCCGGGATGTCCCGGTTCTCCGCGTAACCGCCCAACCGATCCCGCAGGAACTCACACCAGTCCCGCCACGCCCGTGTCACCGGCAGCCCACGGTCACCGGGGAGAGCGCCCACCGGATCATCGGCGCCGTAGTCACACCACGCCCGGTAGAACGGCGTGAACACCTTGTAGTGCCCGCCCTGCCCCGTGCGCAGAATCCCCGGATCGACGGCGTACGCCGACCCGGCGGCCTCCATCACACCGGGACCCAGGGCGTCCGAGACCGCCCGGTCACGGGCCAGACCCGACGGCGTGAAATCGGCGCTCACCCACACCTTCGCCGGGTTCAACCCCGGAATGATCTCGCGCGGATCGCCGTCGAAAACCTCCACCATGCGGTGCGCACGGACCTCATCCAACGCGGCGTCGAGGAGCGCCTGCTGGAACCCGTTCGCCGCAGGCTCCCGCACCACGACGACCCGCGCACCGGGACCGCCCGCAGCCAGCGCCGGATGATCGTGCAGGCGCAGATCCCGGCGCAGCCAGACAACCTGGTCAGCGCAGGACACGCTTGCCCCAGCGCAGAGCCGTCGACATCACGTCCGAGAACAGCTCCCGGTCGACACCGGGCGGACCCGACACCGGGACCAGGTGCTGCGTCGCGACGGTGCGGGTCTCCGTGTACTTCGTCAACCCCACCGCCCCGTGCCGTCGACCCAGCCCCGAAGCCCGCCAACCACCCATCGGGGCGGACACCGACCCCCACGCCGCGGCGAAACCCTCATTCACGTTCACGGTGCCCGCATGCAGGCGCGAGGCGATCCGGCTGCCCGTTGACGGCTTCGCCCACACACTCGCATTCAGCCCGTAGATGGTCTCGTTGGCCCGCTCCACCGCCTCGTCGACACTAGTGACCGTCTCCAGGAACACCACCGGGCCGAACACCTCCCCGTCATACAACTCCGCGTCCGGCGGCACATCCGTCAACACCGTCGGCGCGTAGAACGTCGGCCCCAGCTCCGGCAGCGGATGGCCACCGGCGAGAACCCGCGCGCCCTTCGACACCGCATCATCGACCACTGACCGCACCCGCTCCAAGTGCTCCTCGGAGATCAGGCAACCCATGTCGACGTCCCAGCCGGGACCCGCCCCGACCGTCATCGCCGACACCTCCGCCAGGAACCGGGCCGTGAAGCCACCGGCGACTTCCTCATGCACGTAGATCCGCTCCACAGAGATGCACAACTGGCCCGTGTTCGCGAAGCACGCCTGACGTGCGCCACGCGCCGCGCGCGCTAGATCCGCGTCCGGTGCGACGATCAACGGATTCTTGCCGCCCAACTCCGCCGAATAACCGATCAACCGCTCACCGGCCTTCGCCCCCAGTATCCGGCCCGTCGCCGTGGAACCCGTGAACATCAGGTAGTCACACTCGTCGGCGATCGCCCCGCCGACCTCCTCCCCAGGCCCGGGGAGGACCTGGAACAGCTCCGTCGGCAGACCCGCAGCAGACAACAACTCTGAGGCCTTCAATGCCGTCAACGGCGTCGCCGAATCCGGCTTCACCACCACCGCGTTACCCGCCAAGAGAGCAGGAACCGCGTCCGACACAGCCATCGACAACGGATAATTCCACGGGGAGATCACCCCCACCACGCCGACCGGCTCCCGCTCCACGACGGTCCGGGTCAGCACCGGCAACGCCCCCTTCACCCGCTGCGGCGCCAAGAGGCCGGCCGCCGCGAACGCATAGTGCCGCGCGGTCACCGCCACGTCGAGTACCTCATCGAACGCACTGGCCCGGTTCTTGCCCGTTTCCGCCTGTATCAGATCCAACAACTCGTCCCGGTGCGACAGCACCAGATCATGGAACCGCAACATGATCGCCTTCCGGTCCGACACCGGCGTCGCGGCCCAGACCGGCTGAGCCCGCCTCGCGACGGCGAACGCCGAACGGACATCCGCTCGCGTGTGGCCCATCACCCGACCTACCATCCGACCATCCACCGGACAAGTAATCGTGATGGCAGCGGCAGTCGTGGAAGAATCAGTCATACACTCCAACCTATGGGAAACATCTTCATCTCGGGCGGCGCCCAGGGAATCGGGGCAGCTGTCGCCGGCCGCTTCCTCCGCGAGGGCTGGACCGTCGGCGTCTACGATATCTCCATCGACGGCCCCGACATCAGCGAGGAACAGGGCGGCACCATGATCAGCGGCCACCTCGACGTCACCGATCCGGACAGTTGGGACACCGCACTAGCCGAATTCACCGCCCACACCGGCGGGCAACTCGACGTCCTCGACAACAACGCCGGCATCATCGCCGACGGACACCTCGCCGAGATGAACCCCGGGCACATCGCCGCGCAGATCAACGTCAACTGCCTCGGCGTCACACTCGGCGCACATGCCGCCCACCCCTACCTCGCGGCGACGCCCGGCTCCCACCTCGTCAACATGGCCTCCGCGTCCGCGATCTACGGCCAGCCCGACATCAGCGTCTACTCCGCCACCAAGTTTTATGTCGCCGGTCTCACCGAGGCATTGAACCTCGAATGGCACGCCGACGGAATCCGCGTCGTCGACCTGTGGCCCCTCTGGGCAAAAACCAGCCTCGCCACCGTCAACGCCGGATCCGTCCGCCGCCTCGGCGTCAACATCACACCCGAAGCCATCGCCGACGTCCTCTGGGACGCCGTACATCCCACCAGCCGCCTCAGTCGCGCAAAAGTCCACTACAACGTGTCCACCGCCGACCACATCATGCACACCGCCCGCGAACTCACCCCACACTGGATGGGCAAGATCATCACCAGGCTGGTCGCCGGTTGACCCCCTTCACCCCGGACATCGCCCGCATCCACGACTCCGCACTCCGCTCCATCTCCCGCGTCATCAGGGAAACCGCACAACCAACCCCACCCGACGACGCACTGTCCGCCACCGCCGACGCACTGCGTCGCGGTGGTGTCCTCGTGCTCACCGGCGCCGGGGTGTCCACCGACTCCGGCATCCCCGACTACCGCGGCCCCGCCGGGTCCCTCACCCGCGGCCGACCCATGACCTACCAGGAGTTCCGCCACGACCCCGAAGCACTCCACCGCTACTGGGCCCGCAGCTTCATTGGCTGGCGCCACATGGCCGGTGCGAGACCCAACCGCACCCACCACACCCTCGTCGAACTCGAACGCGCCGGGCTCATCACGGGAATCATCACCCAGAACGTCGACGGCCTCCACACCGCCGCCGGATCCCGCACCGTCATCGGACTGCACGGCGATCTCTCTGTCGTCACCTGCCTCCACTGCGGCAACCGCGAACCCCGCCACGACCTCGACCGCCGCCTCGACGCGGCAAACCCCGGCTACCTCGAACGTGCCCTGGCCACAGGCACAGGAAACGTGCGACCCGACGGCGACATCGACCTCACCCCCGACGTCGTCACGCACTTCCGGCTTGTCGGCTGCACCACCTGCGGCTCCACACTCCTCAAACCCGACGTCGTCTACTTCGGCGAACCCGTCCCCACCAGTCGGCGGGACGCCGTCGGCAGGCTCCTCCGCGACTCGCGCATCCTCATCGTCATGGGCAGCTCACTCGCCGTCATGAGTGGATACCGCATCGCACTCGACGCCTGCCACGCCGGGCTTCCCCTCATCGTCATCAACGGTGGCCCGGGGCGCGCCGACAGCCGCGCCGACGTACTGTGGCGCACCAGCGTCGCCGACGCCTCCGACCGAATCCTCGACGCCCTGGAACTGTGATGCGAATCCTGTCCCTATGCATCTTCATCGCGGCCCTGGCCTGGGCGCTTCTTCCCGGGAACACAGCCACCACGTGGCCTCTCATCGCCCACTTCACCGCATTTCCGGTCGTGGTCGGTGCGGGGCTGGGGCTCATCGGTGTCGTCGGTGTACTACTGCGGCGTTTCCGGCCGCTGCTCGCCGCCGGTGTAGTTCTCGTCATCGCCGGTGCGGGCAGCTTCCTGCCCGTCCAACAGCCCGCCGTTAGTGACGCGGACGACGGCGGGCTCGTCGTCCTCGAGTGGAACACCGGAGACTCCGTCACCCCGGAGGCCCTCGCCACCCTCATTCGAGACGTCGACCCCGACATCGCCGTCCTCCCCGAGTACTCCGGTGCGGCTCCCGCCGGGTACCGGTCCTTCGTTAGCAGCGAGATGCCCGTCACCGTCCTGGTCGCGGAAGAACTCGGGGACTACCGAGCCGTTGAGGTCCCCGGATCATCCGAGGTCACGTTTGGTACCGTGCACGTCTCCACCGGGCGCCCCGGGGAGCGGACACCGGACGTCATCGGCCTCCACACCGCACCACCACTACCCGGACTCATGGGCCGGTGGCACGATGACCTGGGAACCATCGTGTCCCTCGCCGAGACGCACCCCGATGCGCTGATCATCGGGGACCTCAATGCCGTGCCTCGTCATGGCGTGTTAGCACGTACCGACACGCACGCCGACGCGGCGGCCGCCGCTCCGCTTCTCGGTCGTGGAACCTGGCCCACCGCCCTCCCCGGCTGGGCGAGATCGCCGATCGACCACATCCTCATCCCCCACGGATGGAGCGTCGTCGACGGAGGCGTGCGTGTCCTCGACACCGGGGGATCCGACCACGCCCCGGTCGTCGCGCACATTCGCCGGGACTAGGTCGGGGAGGAATGACGTGCCCCGCTCGTGGGTGGATCATGGCCCGTGGCTGGCTGGTCCAGCCCGTCCTCTGCCGGTGCGCAGGTGATGGGGACAGGTGCGCCGTCGACGATGGCGTCAGTGCGTGTGAAGATTCCGGTTGCCCGGAGTCGAACTGGTGAAGTCCATGGCTGGTGCGTGTTGACACGCGGTGGCGAGGACCATGGGCTGGCTGGCAGGAGAGTGCCGTCGGGCGGGGCCGTCCCCAATTGGACCGGGTATGTTCGTCACCGCGTGCAAACACCGAACCGCCGAGACGCCCACCTGGTAAAACTGTGTTCGTCACCACGTGTTGACACGCAGCAGCGACGCTGAACCTGCCTGATCCAGCCCGACCCACCGTGGTCCGCCGCTTTCATGGCGGCAACCCGGCTCCGCTCCGGAACCGATCGTCCGGTCCCACGGTCTGACGGGGCATGACCACCCGAACGGAAAAGACAACTCCCGGTGAAGCATCGGCAGCGCCCGGGTCTGCCCCGCCGTTGATCGACACGCGTCCGCTCCGGGGCGCGGCCCGGGCCCGGGTCTACGCGTCGGCCCGGAAGCACGATCTGATGTGTGCGACCCGCGGGATCTATCTTCGGTCGGACACGGTCGATGGGTCGGATGAGGCGAAGTGGCGGGCGTACGCGGTCGCTCTTCTGCACCGCTATCCGAAGGCGGTCGCGATGGCGGAGACCGCGGCGTCGCTCCACGGGTTTCCGCTGGCGGATGCGGCACGGGAGCCGAGTCTGCAGTATCCGCGCCGGACCACGTTCCCGTCGTGTGGGCGGGTTCGGTTCCGGTCGGCACCGACGGTGGCGCGGGCTGATCGTGTCCGTGTGGAGACGGTGTGGGGGCCGGTGTGGGTGACGTCGCCGCTGCAGACGGCGATCGATGTCGCCCGCTACGGGAGCGTGGAGGATGCGCTGGTGGTGTTCGATCATTGCCTGCGGGAACGGTTGTTCACGCTCGACGACGTCGTGTCCCGCATTCTGGCCCTGGGCCCGGTGCACCGTCTCGCCCGGGTGGTCCGGATCCTGGTGGTGGTGAATGGGGCGTCGGAGAGTCCGCGGGAGACGTTGGTCCGGTACCGGTTGTGGGTCCTTGGTTTCCCGTTGCCGCTGGTGCAGGCGACGGTGCGGGATCGGGGTGGCGCGTTCGTCGCGCGCACCGATTTCTGTTTCCCCGACCACGGGGTGGTGGTGGAGTATGACGGGCGGCCGAAGTACGGGGTGGTTGATGAGCCGGGGGAGTTCGACGGGCTGAGTGGCGATGATCTGGTGGGGGCGCGGGTCGCGAAGACGCTGCGGACGCGGGATGCGTTGATGGGGGAGCAGCGTCGCCAGCGTCGTCTGGAGGCTCTGGGTTTCCGGGTGGTGCGGGTGAATTGGGAGACGTTCCGGGGTGGGGAGTGGACGGATCACCTGCGTCGGTTGCTGGAGCTTGAGGCGCCCGCTGTTGCGTGCCGTGGTGTGCCCGCGTGGCGGCATCCGAAGGTGGTGGTGGATGCCGCGCGGGGGTCGGTGGCGTCTCTTATCGTGCGGCTGCTCGGCGTAACTCCCGGTGTGCCGATGCGGTGGACACAGTGAGCAGTAGGGTGCTGAGGGCCAGTGCCACGGGGAGGCGGGCACCGGTGGCCGTCAACGGCCAGGCGGGCATCGCAGGCAGCCAGAGTGGCGTGTCGGCTAGTACTGATCCGCCGAGTGTGACGGACAGGACCGTGAGGAACACGGTCGCGGCGATCACCGCGCCTGTCCCGGTTCGGACGCAGAGGGCGAGAGCTGCCGTGACCATGACGGCCCCGACCACTACCAGCAGTCCGATCATTCGCAGGATCTCCGGCAGTGGTGTTCCGCGCAGTGCGAGGACGGCGCCGGTCCCGAGTCCCACGGCAGCCACCAGCACGTCGAGCCAGACGATGACACCGGGGATCACCCGCCGTGTCCGGCAGACGGTGATCCGCCATGCGGGCTGCAGCGCGGACCAGGTGACCACGGCCCCGACACCACACCCCAGGGGCAGGATCAGGTGTACCGCGAGGTCCGCGGTCCACGATCCGGCGACGGCGATCAGCGCCAGCGCCGCGAGAGTGAGGGGGGTGAGTGCGGTGCGGAGCAGCGTGTGGCTCAGTGCCGCGCCTGTCGACGCCCGTCCCTTCCGCAGGTCTGCGGCGGGTTCGGCGGCCCAGGTTCCGGTGTGTGATGTGGCCACTGCGGTTGATCTGTCGGGCCGGGTGCGGGGTGTCCCGATGAGGACGTATGCGGTGGCGGCGAGGGCCGCGAACACCAGGCAGAGGACCGCGGCGAGGGTCGGGGATTCCGTGGTGAGTGGATCGCCCGGGTCGAGGGGGACGGCATTGGAGTGGACACCGAGGACCGGCAGCATGAGTCGTACCGCCCACGTTGGTGGAAGGAGGAACCACAGCGGATGTTCCGCGGTCAGTGTGCCCGCGACCTGCCACACCACCGCGACCAGGAGAGCCGGGATCAGGCCGACCCACCGGCTGATCACGCCGAACATCGCGACGAGACCGGCGCCGCCGATCCAGGCGTACACCCAGGCCACCGGGAGTAGGAGAGTGCCGAAATCGCAGGCGAGCATGGCCGCCAGGATGATCAGCAGGACGATGAGGCGAGCGCCCCGGATCAGGCGCGGTGACACTGGCCGGATCCCGGTCCCGCCCTCCCGGCAGGTCTTCTCCCGCTTCTCCGGGAGGCCGGACAGCAGTGCCATGAGCGGTGCCGCCATGCCGGTGACGTAGAGTGCCTGCCAGGCGCCGCGGCCGGCATCCGAGTAGTTGGTGAGGATTCCCAGCCCGGCGAGCGCGAAACCGAGGAGCGGAAAGTAGGCGACGGTCGTGTTCTTCGTTCGGACGAGTTCCGCCCGGATCACGCGGATCATCGGATCGCCGTGAGGTCGAGGAACCGGGACTCTAGTTCGCCGGCCGGCGCGAAGGCGTCGAGTGGGCCGGAGTAGGCGGCCCGCCCGTCGTGGAGCACGGTGATGTCGTCGGCGGTACGGGCGATCTCGCCGAGCTGGTGTGAGCTGATCAGCACGGTCCCACCGGCGTCGACGTAGCCGCGCAGGAGTCCCCGCAGCGCGACGGTGCCCTCCGGGTCGAGGCCGTTCTGCGGTTCGTCGAGAAGCAGAATCTGCGGTCCACCCAGTAGGGCGACGGCCAACGCCAGGCGGGATCTCATGCCGGTGGAGAAACTGCGCACCTTCTTCCGACCCGTACCGGTCAGGCCCACGACCCCGAGAACCCGGTCGATCTCGGCGTCGTCGAGGCCGAGGAGCAGGGTGTGGACGCGGAGGTTGTCCCGCGCACTCAGGTGCGGGTACAGCGCCGGTCCGTTGACCGAGGCACCCACTGACGCCCGATCGACCTCCACCGTGCCGCCGGCCCGGTCCTCGAGTCCGAGGATGATCCGGAAACACGTGGATTTGCCCGCACCGTTCCGGCCGACCAGCGCGTGGATCCGGCCCCGGTCGACGGTCATGGTGAATCCGTCCAGAACCTGCTGGTTCCGGTAGCTGATGGAGATGTCGCGACACTCGATTGCTGATTCGTGGTTGCTCATGACACCAGTGAAACGTCGACTGGCCGTCGGCACATCCGTCGCGCGGGGGAATCAGAGGTGCAGCTCGTGGTCCCTGGCCCACAGTGCGAGTCCCACCCGGTCCCGGGTCCCCGTCTTCGCCAGCAGGCGGGAGATGTACGTCTTCACCGTTGCTTCCCCGATGTGTAGGTCGGCGGCGATCTCGGCGTTGGTGCGGGCCCGGGCGATTCCCGCCAGGACGTCCCGCTCGCGGTCCGTCAACGGCTCCGCGGGTGGGGTGGGTGTGTGTCCGCGGAACACCCGCAGCACATAGTCCGTGACTCCCGGGGACAGCACCGACGCTCCGGCGTCCACGCGTCGTACGGCGTCGATCAGCGCTTCCGGCCCACAGTCCTTCAGGAGGAAACCGTGCACACCCGTGGTCAGGGCGTCGCGGACCAGCTCGTGCGCGTCGAATGTCGTCAGCATCAGCACCCGGACGCCCGGGTGTCGGGCGAGGATCTCGCGCGCCACACCGATCCCGTCGACACGCGGCATCTGGATGTCCAGAACCGCGACATCGACCCGGTGTGCGGCGACCGCCTCCAGGGCCTCCGCGCCGTCGGCGGCGGTGGCGACGACCTTGATGTCCGGCTGGGTCGACAGGGTCATCTCCAGCGCCTCAACCACCAGCGGCTGATCGTCCGCGAGCAGCACCTGGATCACGGCGCCACCACCGGGAAGCTGGCCACCAGCTGCGCGTGCGCCGGATCGGACACATCCACATCCAGTGTCCCGCCGAGGTGCTCCACCCGCTCGCGCACACCGGTCAACCCGGCGCCGCAATGCCGCGTCCGCCGCGGAATCGGGCCGCCGACACGACTGTCCACCACCACGTGTACCTCATCGGTGACCTCCACGGTGAGCGTCACGGTGCTGCCCGGGCCCTGGTGACGCAGCACGTTCGTCAGCGCCTCCTGCACCACCCGGCGCAGCGTCAGGCGGACAACCTGCGAGTCCGAGACCTCCCCCTCCGGCAACGATGCCTCAACCGTGAGCCCGGCGGACCTGAATTCCCCGACCATGTCCCGGATCCCGGCCATGCCCGTCACCGACGTCGGCGGGGAATCGTCACGCAACGTCCCCACGATCCCGCGCACCTCCTCGAGGGCCTCCGAGCTGACCTTCTGGATCGTCGACAGGATCTCCGCCCGCCTGTCCGTCGCCCCACCGCCGAGCATCACACCCGCCCCGGCCTGCATGTTGATCAGCGTCAGGCTGTGCGCCAGCACATCATGGATCTCCCTCGCGACACCCGCACGCTCCCGCTCGCGCGCCGCCTCCTGCTCCGCCACCAGGTGCCGCTCCGCGGACCGCGCGCTGCGGGCCGAGACGAACACCAGGCCCAGAGCCAGCCACTGAAGCGCGATCCAGCTCGCCGCCTGCACGCCGGTGGCGCGTTCGAAATGATCGGGTGTCCACCACCACAGCAGCGGGGAGAAGAAACACCAGATGGACTGAATGGCGGTGAAAACACCCGGGACGAGTAGATCGGAGCGGTACCGGGCGGTCGAGTACACCACCATCGGCACCGCGACCAGGAATGGACTGATACCCAGGTTCACCGGCAGCGCCGTGAGCCAGTTCACCGTCCACGCCACGGTCAGGATCGTCAGCGCGATCGCCGCCGGGACGACCCGGCTACGCCACACCGCGAACGCGGGGACGAAGAGAACCGCGAGCAGTACTTCAACCAGTGTGGACGGAGCGGGGGTGTCGGACAGGGCGACGATCAGGTGGAACACCGTCAGCGCGGCCGCCAGTGCGGCGAACACCAGGTCAAGAAGCCGGAGCCGGTTGCCGGTGGTGTCGGCGAGCTCCGGTCGGTGGGTAGATGGTGCCGGTGTGGTCCCCATGGCCGAAAGTCTAGGCGCGCCGGTGCGGGCAGTGATCTGCACGGTGCGGCGCGTCGGCGGGGTATGAGCGGTGTTCGGGCCGTCGGAAATGTCGTCGGTACGTGCGAACCCGGCGGAAGAACGGAGAAAACCCAGGCCGGTGTTCATCACTCGTGCGTGTTAACACGCACCGACGACAACCGGGGCTGGCTGTTCGCCGCAGGGCCCGCGTGTCGTCACCACGTGCAAACGTGTCGATGATGGAGGGAAACGCCTGCTCACTCGTTTCGTCAGTGGGTGTTGACACGCACCGACGACATGAACGTGGCTCTGAACCGGAGGGGGTACCGGGCCCCGTCGACCGTGGCTAGTCTGGGCGGCATGGAGACACGGTCAACGCAGATGCCCACCGGATGGATCACACACGACTCAGTCGAAGCAGCCGTCGACGACCTGATCAGACGTTACGATGCCGCGGTGGAACTCGCCTGCGGGATCCTCAACTCCGGAGAAGCCACCGACGGGCCGGCCGACTACAGCCGTTACACCGGCGTCGTCTACCCCAAGCTCATCGTCGAGGTGAAGTCCTGGCGTCCCATCGACCGCACCGAACCCTTCGGCTACGTCGACCGGGCGGGACGCTACGCCGCGACCATCTCCCGCCCCCGGCTCATGCGGCGTTATCTGACGGAGCAGTTGGATCGTCTGACCACCAACTATCCGTGCACAATTTCCACCGGCCCGTCGGAGGTGCGTATCCCGCCGGAGTACCTCTCCCTTCCCGCCGACTGCCCACCACCGCCGCGTGTCCACGATGACGCGGGTGTCATCCCGCGACCGAGCCTCGACGACGTGCACGATGGGATCATTGACGGGTCCTGGGACGTGTTCCAGGATTCCGAGATGCCGTTGTTCCATTTCTCACCGCAGCGTTTCGACATCGCCTGTGAACGCATCGAGCACTACACCGGCATCCGGGTTGAGGGTGTGCAGAAGTACATCCTGTTCACGAACTACGCCATGCACACCACCGAGTTCGTCCGATACGCACTGTCGGAGCTGGCGAACCCCGAATCCCGCTACACGGAGCTCCGCCTCAACGACGGTCGCGTACTCCGGCGCGGGGAGGTTGACGGCGTGGAACTGCAGACACTGCTCGGGCTGTCGTCACGCCAGATGCCGCGCTACGATCTCGCGGCCGAGGACAACACCGGCGTGACGATCATCAACATCGGGGTGGGGCCGTCCAACGCCAAGACGATCACCGACTGCCTGGCGGTTCTCCGGCCCGAGTGCTGGATCATGATCGGCCACTGCGCGGGTCTCGACGGTCGCATGCGCATCGGCGACCTCATTCTCGGCAACGCCTACCAGCGCCGGGATCACATCCTCGACGACCGGATCGGCCTCGACATCCCGATTCCCGCCGTGCCCGAGGTACAGCGTGCTCTGGAAAAGTCGGTGAACGCGGTCTACGGCGACAATCACTCTCTCATGCGCACCGGTACGGTCATGTCGACCGACGACCGGAACTGGGAATGGCATACGCCGCGGGATCTGTGGCGGATCCTGCGTGGCTCCACGGCGGTGGCTGTCGACATGGAGTCAGCGACCCTTGCCGCCAACGGATACCGCTACCGGATTCCCTACGGCACGCTGCTCAGCGTCTCCGATCTCCCGCTGCACAATGTGCCCAAGCTGCCCGCCGGCGCCCAGGCGTTCTACTCCTCATCGAAGGAGGCGCACCTCATCTGCGCGATGCGCGCCATGGAGGAACTCGCCGCCAAGCCCGAGAAACTGCACACCAGGAAACTGCGCCGCACGATCGGGGAAGTGCCGATGCGGTAGGTCCGGAGAGATCCGGACGGAGAACAGCCAACAGGGGATACGGCTCCAGTGGAGGTTTGGCAGGTCTGATCGACGAACCTGCAGGTTCGTCGATCAGCGCAGGTTGACCCCGGAGGAACCGAACAGGCCCTGTGTGACCTCGTATAGGGCACCACTGGCGATCAGGCCGAGCATGGAGGCCTGCGCCCAGGCGGGTGTGCGTCCGTCGGTGGGTGGGAAGAAGATGTCGCGGATGATCGTCTCGTAGTTCGACGAGGTGTACGAGCTCAGCTCCGAAGCGGCGGTGTCGAGGATCTCCCGGGAGTCCCGGTGTTCGGGACTGCCGGGCTCCGGCGTGGGCCAGGGGTTGGCGCCGGCGGGAGCGGCGAGACCAAGGGCGAGGACCCCCGTGGCTACTACGGAAGCGGTGATTCGGCGAAGGCACATCGGGGGCTCCTCAAAAGGTAATGGGTGTGATGTTGTTTCTACCGGAGAATGATTCCGGAGGAGCCGAAGATACCCCCGGTGAGGAGGAAGAAGATCGACCCAATGAGAGCCCGGATCTGCGCTTCCGGGCTACCCGGTGCCGGCGTGTTGCTCGAAGGTGCGCTGATCTGGGCGGAGAGGGCCGCGATCGGATTGTCGATCGGCGCGGCGGTTGCGGGAGCTGCGACGGCGGTGCTGATCGCGCAGGCGGCGACGGTGGCGGCGATGGTACGGCGAAGTTTCATGATGTTCCTTAGATACGCTGGAGTTATTCGTAGATAATAACAGTTTGGTAAACCGTGGAGGCTAAAATCCTGCTATGACTCCACCCTCCTCGGATCCGGCCCCCGGTGGCCGTGACACGACGACCAGTCCGGAGATCTCGACCGGCTATCGCGAGGACATGGTGGAGGTTCTCACTGACTTCTATGCCGTGTCGACGGCCAATCGTTACGCCACGGATGTCGCCGCAGGCATCCTCGCGGATGGGGGGTCGGCTCTCGATGCCGCTGTCGCCGCGCAATTCATGCTCGGTCTCACAGAACCGCAGTCCTCCGGGATCGGCGGCGGCTGCTATCTGCTGCACTTTGATGCCGCAAGTGGGGAAACCACCGCGTTCGACGGGCGGGAGACTGCACCCGCTGCGGCAACGGGAACCTATCTGACGCGGATCAGCGCTGATGATCCCCGGCCTCCGGTCCCTGACGCCCTGCGTTCGGGGCGTTCCGTTGGGGTGCCGGGGGCGGTCGTGGCCCTCGAGCTCGCGCACCGGAAGTTCGGGCGTACCGACTGGTCGGAGTTGATCGCCCCCGCGATCAGGCGCGCTGGGGAGGGGTTTCCGGTCAGCCACCGTCTCTGGGCGTCGATCGACGACGCGAAGACCGATCTCGCCCGTTGTCCCGAAGCGGCGCGCTACTTCCTCGATGATGTCGGCGAGGCTAAGGCGGAGGGCACCGTGCTCACCAACCCCGACTACGCGCGAACGTGTGGGCTCATCGCGGAACGTGGCGCCGACGCACTACACACCGGGGAGCTCGCCGAGGCGATAGTGGAGCGCGTCTGCCGACCCTCAGAGACCGTGACACCGGGCCTGATGACGCTCGCCGATCTCGCCGGGTACCGGGCTGTCGAATGTGCGCCGCTGTGGTCCACATACCGGGGGTTGAGACTCGCCGGCATGCCGCCGTCCTCGTCCGGTGGGGTCACGGTCGCGGCGATCCTCGGGATGCTCGAATACCACGATCTCGGCGAACCGCCACGGGACGGGGCACCCGCAGCTGAACTCGTTCACCTCGTAAGTGAAGCCGAGCGCCTGGCCTACGCGGACCGGGACACCTTCATCGCCGACGGGTATCCCCTGCCCGAGATGCTGGATCATGATTACCTGCGGAAACGCGCCGCACTCATCGACCCGGACCGGACCATGGGCACCGCTGAACCGGGGCTCCCCACGAACGGACTCGCCGCCGGACGAGACCTACCCGAGTACGGCACCAGTCAGGTCAGTGTCATCGACGCCGAAGGCAACGCGGTCAGCCTGACCACGAGCATCGAGATCGGGTTCGGATCCTTCCACATGGTGCGCGGATTCCTGCTGAACAACACGCTGACCGACTTCTCCGCCGAACCCGCCGACTCCCACGGACGTCCCGTGGCGAACCGCGTTGAACCAGGCAAGCGGCCGCGTTCCTCGATGGCCCCGACTCTCGTGTTCGACGGTCCTGACCTGCGGGCCGTGGTCGGAGCGCCGGGTGGCGCGGTGATCATCCAGTACGTCGTCAAGATCCTCATCGCCCTCATCGACTGGGGCTTCGATTCCCAGCAGGCGGTGGGTGCCCCGAACTTCGGGGCTCGGAACACCCAAGTCACGGGCGTCGGTGGCGAACATCCCCTGATCGGCGCGGCGGAAGGCGGTCTGGCCCGGGCCCTCATCGACGGTCTGGTGGCACGCGGTCACCGCGTGCAGCTCGCCGATCAGCCGAGCGGTGCCGCCGTGCTCGTCGTGCGGCCCGACGGCCGGATCAGCGGCGGGGCGGATCCGCGCCGTGAGGGGACCGTGGGCGGGGTCTGACTCCACCCGGTCAGGTGCGGGGGCCGTTCCTCTCACTGGTGCGTGCTAACACGTACCGGTGTGGTGCCCCGTTCAGGGATTTTCGGTTACGTGAATTCTCTTCGCACCCGGTGACGAGCGTCCCGGGGCACAGACTGGGTGCGGGCTGCCGGTACCTCCGGTGGTGAAGTGGTGGATCGTCAGTGCGTGTTAACACGCACTGACTGGAGGAGCCATCTGGACGTTTCGCGGTGTGCGCCGGTGTTTGCACGCACTGACGACGTATCGGCGCGCCACTGCAGAGGTTCAGGAGAAGCTCCACCCATCGACGCCCGGCGGGCATGGGGTGGGATCTGGGTCAACGTGTCGGCCCGGTGCACCACCGCCGTTCAGCGCCCGAACAACCTCCGCCAGAACCTTTTCCGGGGCAGGCCCTGCTCGTCGAGGGTGTCGCGGACTCTCCGACTCGCGGCCCGCCTGTCTGCGCGGCTCGGTGCAGGTCCGGTACTGATGTCGATGCGCTGCCAGGTCAGCGGGGTGGGCAGGTTGCGGACCCGGGCACCCGCCCCGATCATGCGGACCCACAGGTCCCGGTCGGCCTCGTGGCCGCCGCCGCGGTATCCACCGGCGTCACGCATGGCGGTGGTGCGTGCCATGGTGGTGCCGTCGATGACGGGGCTGCGACGCCCCAGGCGACGGGTGGCCTCGTTGTGTGAGCTGGGCATGGTGCGGACGGAGAGGTCCGCTGCGAGGAGGCTGACGGGGTCGGTGGCGTCGGTGGTGTGGTCGAGTTCCATGACGGCGGTGCCGAGGATGTCGACGCGCCGTTGGTGGAAGGTGTCCAGTTGGCGCCGCAGCCGGTCGGGGTGGGGGATGTCGCCGGGATTGATGCGGGCGGTGTACTCCGTGTCGACGTGGGCGAGGCCCGTGTCGAGTGCGGCGGCCGGACCCGGTTCATCGGCGACGGTGTAGATGATGCCCATGTCGTGGGCTTCGGGGGAGGTGAGCTGCTTCTCGAGGGTCGGGTGGAGGCGTGCGTCCGCCGCGACGATGATGTGGGTGGGGCGCAGGGACTGCTTGGTGAGGCTGGCGAGTGTGGTGCTGATCAGGTCGGCGGGCGTGGTGGTGGATACGCCCATGAGCACGGTGACGGCGTCGGGTTGCAGTTGCTCCATGTCCGGATCCTAACGTGCGTGGTGTGGGATTCGGCGCAGGTCAGCGCCGCGCGCGTCCCCGGGGGCTGGTGACGGTGGGCTCGCCGGGCAGGTAGAAGCGCAGGGGCGCGTCGGCGTTGCGGGTGATGCCGATCCGGGGGCCGGTGGTCCAGTGCGGCTCGTGGTCGCGGTCCTTCAGGACGAAGCCGTCGGTTCCGGAGTGAAGGACGGGGGAGTGGTTGTGGTCGACGTGGAGGGCGAGTGCCCGGCCGAGGTTGCCCGGTCCCTGTGCGAGGCGGGCGTCGGGGATCGTCGGGCCGCGCCGGGCGCGCGCGGTGTCGTGGCCGTCCACGACCTCGCCGGCGCGGAGGAGGATTCCGCCGCTGCCGCCGGGTGGGTGGCAGACGATGTTGCCGGCGTGGTGGATGCCGTAGGAGATGTACACGTACATTCGACCGGGTGGGCCGAACATGGCGGCGTTGCGTGGTGTCTTTCCGCGGCGGGCGTGGGAGGCGTCGTCCTGTTCGCCGAGGTAGGCTTCGACCTCGGTGAGTCGGATGGTGACGCCTGCGTGGCTGAGTGTGCAGCCGAGGAGCAGGGGTGCGACGTGGTCGGCGGGCTGTGCGAAGTCGATCATTCGGTGTGGGCCGCGAGTGCTTTGCGGAGCAGGTGGACAAGTGTTGCCTGTTCGTCGTCGGTGAGTCCGGCGAGGGTGTCGCGGCAGGTGTCTAGGTGGGTGGGGAGGACGGTGTCGACGAGTTTGCGTCCGGTGTCGGTGAGTGTGATGCGGACGCAGCGGCGGTTGTCGGGGTCGGTGCAGCGGGTGAGTAGGCCAGCGGTTTCGAGTTTGTCGATGCGGTTGGTCATCGCCGAGCCCGAGATCATGGAGTTGGTGCAGAGTTCACCGGCCGTGAGTGCTCGATCAGTGCGGCGGAGTGTGGCGAGGACGTCGAACTGCCATCGTTCGAGGTTGAACTGGGTGAGGTTGTCGGTGACACGGTCGCTGACGGCCCGGGCGAGGCGTTGGAGTCGGGCAGGAAGTTGCATCGGTGCGGGGTCGAGGTCGGGGCGGGTGGTGCGCCATTGGTCGATGATTTGGTCGATGTGGTCGGCCATTGCCATCCCCTTACTGTTTGACGCCGAAGTGTTTGACATGAATCTTACATGAGGTTAGTCTGGCGTCGAACACTTCGATATCGAATAATTAACTCAGGAGTCACCATGTCCCGCACCGTCGCCGACGCCATCGCCACCCGCCGCGCCGTCCGAAACTACCTTCCCGATGACATCTCAGTGGAGGTTCTCGACCGCGTCGTCCACCAGGCCCTCGAAGCCCCGAGTGCGTTCAACGCCCAGGCGCGTGATCTCGTCGTCATCCGGGACCCGGAGATTCGCCAGGCGCTCGTCGACGCCTCCGGTCAGCGCCAGTTCATCAACGCTCCGGTTGTCCTTGTGGCTGTTGGGCGTGTCGAGGTCTTGCCGGAGGATGCCGAGGAGATCCTCTCCGGTCAGGCGCGTGCCATGGTGGAGAAGTTCAACAGTCTCAAGACCCCGCAGGAACTGCGGGAGGCAGCGCTGCGGGATGCGATGCTCGTCGCCGGGTTTGCACTCGTCGCCGCCGCCGGTGAAGGTTTGGCCACCAGCCCGACAACAGGGTGGGATGAGGAGAAGGTGAAGGAAGCCATCGGTATCGGCGGTCGGGACGACCGGGTCATCGCGCTGGTCATCGCCATGGGATACGGTGCGGACGCTCCCGAGCATCCGGGTCGCCACGCCTCGCGTCGGGTCAACGAACGGTACTAGAAGATAACTGGTTATGAATCTCCTCCTCACGGCCATCACCCCGTTTACCTGGGGAACCACCTATATCGTCACCACCGAACTGCTCCCGGACGACCGTCCAATCCTCGCGGGTGTGATGCGTGCCCTGCCCGCCGGTCTGATTCTGCTCGCCTGGTTCCGAGTGCTGCCGAAGGGCATCTGGTGGATCAAAGCCATCGTGCTCGGCGTGGTGAACATTGGGGCGTTCTTCGCCCTCCTCTTCCTCACGGCCTATCTGCTGCCCGGTGGAATCGCTGCGGTGCTGACCAGCGCTGCGCCGCTGGTGGTGATGGGTCTGAGCCCCGTGTTGTTGGGGTCGAAGGTGTACAAGGCGCAGATCGGGGCCGGACTCGTGGCGGTCGCGGGGGTTGCGGCGCTCGTAGTCTCCCCGGGGACGGCACTGAACACGGAGGGGGTTCTTGCCGCGGGGGCGGCCACGGTGTGCACAGGCACGGGTCTGGTGCTGGCTAAGCGGTGGGGTCGGCCAGAGGGGGTGCCGCAGTTGGCGGTGACGGGTTGGCAGCTCACGTTCGGTGGCCTGGCCCTGACCCCTCTGTTGTTGTTCGAGGGCCTGCCCGATCATCTGACGGGAACCAATATCGCCGGTTACATGTATCTGACGGTCGTCGGTGCGCTCATCGCCTACGGGCTCTGGTTCCGGGGTCTCGCGCTTCTCGACGCCGTGAGCGTTTCCCTGCTCAGCGTGATCAGTCCGCTGACCGCGACGGTGCTGGGGGTGCTGTTCAACGGAGAACGCTTCACGGTTGTACAGGGTGTGGGATCGGTGGCGGTTGTCGGTGCGGTCATCGTTGCGCAGGTTGTCGGGGCACGGGCCCGGAAACGGGAAGCGGTGGCTGCGTAAAGGTGGCGGGTGGGTAACTAGGCAAGTTATCTAGTTGCACAGTAGTTGTTGAGGTCTGTTGCAGGAGCGGGGTCTGATTGTGCCCACTACCGAGAACCCGAATAGCCCGAAGCGCGCCTACCGTCTGCGTCGGTAGATTGGCGTGCGTGCAGACCTATCTCTTCGATCTCTACGGTGTCCTGTTGACCACCCAGACCGATGCCCACTTGCGTGCCATCGAGGATGCTGTGGGTACGGATGACCGACTGTGGCCGGTGTACTGGGAGTTGCGGGGTCCGCTCGACGCGGGTGAGTTGACGCCGGAGGAGTACTGGGAGCGGATCCGGGTGACGCTCGAGTTGCCGCCGTTCGACGTCGACGCGGTGGTGGAGGCGGACATCGCCAGTTGGTTGGACGAGGACGCCGACGCGGTGGCGTATGTGGGGGAGCTGATCGACGCTGGGCACCGGGTTGGCCTGCTGAGCAACATCCCGACGTTTCTCGCGGAACGGGTCCGGGCGCGGCACACGTGGCTGGAGCGTTTCGATGCGGTGACGATGTCCTGTGACATCGGTGTCGCGAAGCCCGATCCGGGTGCCTACCGGGCGGCGTGTGCGGCGCTCGGTGTGGAGCCGGGGGAGGTTCTGTTCTTTGACGACAATCCGGTGAATGTGGCGGCCGCCCGGGAGTTCGGGATGCGGGCGGTGGAGGTCACGGGCAGACTGGTGGAATGGAACCACTGATTCTTCCGTTCAACGGCGTCGCGCCGCGTATCCACGCCTCGGCGTTCATCGCGCCGAACGCCACCATTATCGGAGATGTGGTGATCGGCCCTGATTCGTCGGTGTTCTACGGTTGTGTGCTGCGTGGTGACGTCAATGCGATCCGGATCGGTGCACGGACGAACATCCAGGACAACTGTGTCATGCATGTCGACGCGGATGCGCCGTGCACCCTGGGTGATGATGTCACCGCGGGACACATGGCTCTTCTGCATGGTACGACGGTGGGGGACGGGACGCTGGTGGGGATGAAGGCCGCCTTGTTGTCGCGCTCGCGGGTGGGTGCGGGGTCGCTCGTTGCGGCCGGCGCTGTCGTGCTTGAGGGGCAGGAGATCCCGGCCCGGTCCTTGGCGGCGGGTGTCCCGGCGAAGGTGCGTCGGGAGCTGTCGGAGGAGCAGTCGGGGTCGTTCATCCCGCACGCGGGCCGGTACATCGACATTGCGCGTGGGCAGTCGGATCAGCGGCTGCGTCTCGACGAGGTGCGCTACAGCTGATTCCGGTCGACGAGCCCGGCGTGCACGGCGACCGGGTCCGAGAGCAGCCGGTCGAGGGCCACGGTGCGGGCGGCTGCTCGGGCGAGTGTTGCCGCGTCGGGAATGATCCGGATGGCGGTGCGCTTGTCGACGTTCGGGTTCACCGTGGCGGCGAGCTTCCGGTAGCCGTCCGGGTCGACGGTAAAGCCCGGGCCGGCGAGCACGACCGTCCTCGCGCCGGTGTCCTGGGTGAGTCGTGCGACGGTCTCGCCCAGCTCCCGTGCACGTTCGTCGAGGAGTAACCGGAGCTCCGGGGACTGCGGTGTCTCAGCGGGCAGGAGACCGGTGAAGCCGCGCCGTTTTTGGCCGGGGAGGATGTCGGCATTGGTGAGGTGGCGGGCGAGGGACTCCGGTCCGAGGTCGGAGTCAACCGGGTGGGTCGTCACCCCGTTGTCGTTGGCGACTGCCAGAGTGAGTCCGCGGTCGAGGTGGATGATCAGGATTGGGTCGGTCGTGGCATCCGTGGTGAGGAGTTCCGCTGCGGCGAGTGACGCGGTGAGGTCGCCGACGGTCACCGGGGCCCCGAATTCCTCGGTGAGCCGTTCACCGAGGAACCCGGTGTGCGGTGCCGTGGCGGCGACGCCGATGTCGGCGACCGGTACCGCCAGCCTGGACAGCAGTCGGTGGATCCCGGCGATGAGGTGTTCTGCGGTGTCGGGTGTGTCGGTGCCCAGGGGGAACGTGGTCTCGCGGAGGATGCGGCCACGGGTGTCGAAGAACCCGAGGGTGCCTCCGTCTTCCGTAATCGCGGCGCCGATGTGGAGCCACGGTGTAGGGGCCATCTCCAGGGGGATGCGAGGCCGCCCGGGGCCGGCTGCGCGGACGAGGTCGGGGCGTTCGTGGATGAGCCCCGCGCCGACGAGGCTGGTGACGGCGCGGGTCACGGTGGGTTGGGAGAGTCCCGTTGCTGCGACGAGATCGCCTCGGATTGCCAGGTGGCCGCGCATCATGTGGTGCAGACACCGGGCCGTCGGCATGGTGGGGCGACGGAATGCGGGGGTGTGTGCGGATACAGCCAGAGTGCTCATAACGATAAGTCTATTAATTACAGACTGAACTGTCTAGCAGTGTTAGCAAAATGCCTTTGCTATTGCGTTAAAAGTAGACTGAACGGTCTACAATATGCCGGCCCAGCGCGCCGCCCGCCGCGCCGCCGCGAACCCGGCCATCCCGTGCACCCCACCGCCCGGCGGTGTCGACGACGAACCGAGGAACACGCCGTTGACACCCGTGTCGTACGGATTGCGCAGAACCGGACGCGCGAGCAACTGGCGCGGGGAATTCGCGCCTCCGGCCACGTCCCCGCCGACGTAGTTCGGGTTGTCCGCTTCCAGCTCCGCGGTACTTCGCGTCGACACTTCGACGATCCGTTCACGCAACCCCGGGGCGTACGCCTCGATCCGGGAGATCACTCGCTCCGTCACGTCGCCGCGGTAACCGGCGGGGACATGTGCGTACGTCCACACCGGGTGCAGCCACTCGCCGTCCCGCTTTACCGAACGCGAGGGATCAGCCAGGTACTGCTGCCCGACCAGAATGAACGGGTTCTCCGCTACGCGACCCGACGTGGTCATCCGCTCCGCCGCCGCGATCTCTCTGGCGGTTCCACCCAGGTGTAGCGTGCCCGCGCGCCGGGCATCGGGGTTCCGCCACGGAACACCGCCACGCACGGCAAGATCCACCCGGAATGCGGCTGCGCCGTGCCGGAAGCGCCGGTACCGACGACGACGCCTGGCAGGCTGATTGCCCATCAGTATCTTCGCAGCGTGCCCCGGCGTCGTGGTCAGCACCACGACGTCGCCGGCCGAGGCGCCCCGGTATCCGACGCCCACCAGATCACTGAGCCGTCGGATCAGCACCCCGGTGCGGATCGTCCCGTCGAACTCCCGGACGTAGTCCGCCAGGGCCGCGGTCAATTGCCCCGAACCGCCGACTACAACCGGCCAGCCCCACGTCTGTGCCGTCAACCCCATCATCAGCCCCACCGCAGAGGTCAGCGGTCGATCGAGCCGACTGAAGGCGTGCGCCGAGAGCCCAGCGAACAGTGCCGCCGCAGGGGTGTCCCCACCGAGGAAACCACTCACCGCCGTGGCGGGAGGCAGGCCGCGCGCACCGAACCGCGGCCCCAGGACTGTGTGCCGCGCGATCGAACCGGGCAGAGGGGTCAACGCCAGATCCGCAATCCGGTCCGGGTAGCGGACCAGGGGAGCGAAGAGTCTCCGCCACCGTCGGCCCTCCCGGCCGAGGCCGGTGACCGTCGTTTCGAGATCCCGGTGCAGCACTGCGGCGTCCCCACCCGCCAGCGGATGCACGAGTGGAATCTCCGGATGAGCCAGCTTTACGTCGAGTTCGAGGGTCCGGAAGAAGGGCGACGCGGCGAACAGCGGGTGCACCGCCGCACAGTCGTCGTGGATCATGCCCGGCACAAGCCGCGCGGAACTCCGGCAACCGCCACCGATCTCGGCGGCACCCTCCAGCACTGTTACGCGAAATCCCGCGCGCGCCAGCTCGATCGCAGCGGCCAACCCGTTCGGGCCGGAACCCACCACGAACGCCCGCGCACTCACGAGATCCCCCGGGGACGGACGGCGTCGACGAGCAGCGGCAGGCCCCGCGCCGCGGTCGTCGACCAACTCACATCGGTGAACCGGGTCAGCTCCGTCGGTGCCGGGGTGATCTCCAGAACCGGGACCGCGGCCTGCACCGCCAGCAGCGGCAGCGACGCCGCCGGCTGCACCACGCCCGACGTACCGACGATCACCACCAGATCGGCACCCGCCATCGCGTCAGCGGCGCGCTCCCACTCCGCGGCGGGTAACGCCTCCCCGAACCACACGACCCCCGGCCGCACCACCGCACCGCACCGCGGGCAGGCGGGCGGCGTCATCCGCGGCTCACGCACCGCGGGAAAACCATCGACCTCGAACGGGATCGCGCACTCCGTGCACCGGAACTCGAAAAGGCTGCCGTGAAGGTGCACTACATCCTCACTGCCAGCCCGTTCATGCAGGTCGTCGATGTTCTGTGTCACCACCGTCACCGTTCGCAGTCGGCCCCATTCCGCGACCGCCCGGTGCCCGGCATTCGGCTCCGCCGCCCGTGCCAGATGTGCCCGCCACAGATACCAGGACCACATTGGCTCCGGATCCCGACGCCATGCGTCGATGCTGGCCATCGCCTCCGGATCGATCCGCTCCCACAGGCCGGACTCGTCGTTGCGGTACGTATCCAGGCCCGACTCCGCACTCACCCCCGCTCCCGTGAACACCACGACACGTGCGGCGTCGCGAACCAGCGCCAATGCATTTCCCGGACAATTCACAGCCCCAGCGTACGACCGCTATCGAAGCGTGCACAAGGATGCCCGGGCTCCACTGCCGCTAGGGTGTGACGCATGACTGCACACGCCTCTGACAGCCCCGTGACCCTGCGGCCCATGACTATCGCCGATCTCCCGCTCCGTGAATGGGCGACCATCCACAATATCGGGGCGGAGGCGGACACCACCAGTGAAGGGCTCTCCCCCTACCTGCAGTTCATCCCGCAACGCGGCGACATTGGCATGGTCGCTGAGATGCTCGATCCCGTCACTGGGGAACGGCGCACCGCGGGCGTTGTCTGGGCTACTTTCATCCGCTCCCACGGCTACGTCGCGCCGGAGATCCCCGAGCTCTCCGTCAGCGTCGACGACGACTTCCAAGGGGCAGGCATCGGTACCACCCTCATCAGAGCCGTCGTCGAACACGGCCGTAACGTCGGCTGGCCCGGCATCTCCCTCCACGTCGAACACGACAATCCAGCGCGTCGGCTCTACGCCCGCCTCGGCTTCGAGTCCCTCACCTGTGATGACTGCCCCGGGACCATGGTCATGCACCTCACCCCGCCGATCAACCGGGCCGCCGTCTACTGCGGATCCGCCCCCGGTGCCCGCACTGAGTACGCCCACGCGGCCCAGACCATCGGGCGGGCCCTCGCAGAACGCGGTATTGACCTCGTGTACGGCGGTGGCGACGTCGGGCTCATGGGGGTTGTCGCGGATGCCGTTATCGAGGCGGGCGGAAAGACCATCGGTGTGATGCCCCGCTCCCTCGTCGAACTTGAGATCGCCCACGACGGCCTGTCCTCCCTCGAGGTCGTCGAGACGATGGCTGAACGCAAGTCCCGCATGGAGGAGCTCGCCGACGCGTTCATCGTCCTGCCCGGCGGCGCCGGAACCCTTGAGGAACTCTTCCAGGTGTTCACCCGCCAGCAGCTCGTCCCCGGAACGGGGCCCATCGTTCTCTTCAACGCTGATGACTACTGGGCGCCCCTCGTCGACGCTCTGGAACGGATGTCCGCTGAAGGCTTCATCGAGCGCCGTTACATCAACGCCCTCATCGTCACCGATGATCCCGATGAACTCTTCGGGAGACTCGCGGAATGGCGTGCCCCCGGTACCAAGTGGGAGAACCGGGAACTCTGCGGTTGACCTGCCCGCCGCCGCTACACTGGAGTGGTATGAGCTCAGAGAACTTCCGGCCCCCGTCCCGACTCGACCTAGTCTGTGAGACCTTTGTGCACGACCTCGCGGCGTTGTCCCCGCTGTCCGCGACGGAATGGGGATTCACCGAATACAACGGTGAGATGGAGGACTTCTCCCCGGAGCACCACGACGCCATTGCTGAGCGCTCCCGGCGGATGCTCCACGAGGTCAACACCCTCGAGGAGACCGCCGCCGTCGACGGTGACGTCGACTTCGACGACGTCGACCGCGTCACAGCCGCCGTCTTGCGGGACCGGCTCGGGCTGCGGCTCGAACTGCACGAGGCCGGCGAGGACATCCGCCAGCTCGACAACATCGCATCCCCCGTCCAGTGGATCCGCGACACCTTCAGCATCATGCCCACGGACACCGCCGAGGCACGGGCCGACATCATCTCCCGGCTCGGCCATGTCCCGCGTGCACTCGACGGACACCGCGCCTCCCTCATGCTCGCCGCGGAGCGCGGGCACGTCGCCGCCCGCCGCCAGGTCGAACAGGTCATCGCCCAGTGCGAGGATCTCGCCGGACCTGACTCTGCCCTCAACGGCATTGGAATCGACACCGACCAGGCCGAGCTCGTCCGGGCCCGCAAGGCCTTCGTCGTCATGGCCACCTGGCTGCGCGAGACTCTCCTGCCGCAGGCCCCCGCCGCGGACGGCGTCGGGCGGGAACGCTACGAGCGTTTCTCCCGCGAGTTCGTCGGCGCCACCGTCGATCTCGACGAAGCCTACGAATGGGGACTGACCCGACTCGCCGAGATCGTCGCCGAGCAGGAGGCCATCGCCGTCGAGTGCTTCGGCGAGGGCACCACCGTCGAGGAGGCGATGGACCGCTTCAACGCCGACGAACGCTACCGGCTCGACGGCGTCGACGCCCTGAAGGAATGGATGCAGGCCACCGCCAATCAGGCGATCACTGATCTCAACGGAACCGCATTCACCATCCCCGAACCGGTGCGCACCATCGAATGCTGCATCGACCCCGCCGGGACAGGCGGCATCTTCTATACCCCGCCCAGCAGCGACTTCACCCGACCCGGGCGCATGTGGTGGTCCGTACCCAGGGGCGAGACGGTGTTCCACACCTGGCAGGAACTCACCACCGTCTTCCATGAGGGTGTGCCCGGACACCACCTCCAGGTCGGCCAGACCCTCTGCGAATCCGACAACCTCAACCTCTGGCGCCGCGTCGCCTGCTGGAACTCCGGGCACGGCGAAGGTTGGGCGCTCTACGCCGAACAACTCATGGCCGACCTCGGCTACCACGAAGACCCCGCCACCCGCATGGGGCTCCTCGACGGTCAGCGGCTGCGGGCTGCCCGCGTCGTCCTCGACATCGGCGTCCACCTCGGCAAAACCAACCCCGACGGCGGGACATGGGACGCCGACTACGCGGCGTCATTCCTGCGCGCCAACTCCGCGATGGCGGGCCCCAACCTCGACTTCGAGCTCAACCGCTACCTCGGCTGGCCGGGACAGGCCCCGTCCTACGCCCTCGGCCAGCGCCTCTGGCAGCAGCTCCGCGACGAGGCCCTCGACCGTGGCATGACCCTCCCGCAGTTCCACGCCGAAGCCCTCGCCCTCGGCTCGATACCCATGGGCATACTGCGCGACTGTGTCCTCGACGGTCTCGACGGGGGCGTGAACCGATGAGCCGACCCCCACTCGTCGAGGTACCCCGCACCATCGTTGTCACCGGAGCCAGCGACGGCATCGGGGCGGCCGCCGCCCGGAAACTGGCTGACCTCGGGCACCGCGTCATCGTCGTCGGACGGAACCCGGCCAAGACCCGGTTCGTCGCCACCGCGATCGGTGCGCCCCACTTCACCGCTGATTTCTCATCCCTGGACGAGGTCCGTGAACTCGCCGACGGAATCAGCCGGATCGCTCCGCGCATCGACGTTCTGGCGAACAACGCGGGCGGAGTCTTCGGACCGGAGCGCACGGTCACCGGGAACGGCAACGAACTCACCCTCCAGGTCAACCACCTGGCGCCGTTCCTGCTCACCGAACTGCTCGCCGACAACCTCGCCGCCGGACTCGGGTACGTCGTCGGGACGGCCTCGATCGCCGCGAAGTACTACGGAAAACTCGACGTGAACGATCTCGACAACGCCGACGGGCCCTGGGACCCGATGAAGGCCTACGGGGACTCGAAGATGATGAACATCATCCACGCCCGTGAACTGTCCCGCCGCCACGCTGACCGGGGCATCTACGGCGTCTCCTTCCACCCCGGCGTCATCGCCTCGAACTTCGGCTCCGGGACCGGGGGACGCCTCGAGTTCTTCTACACCAACCCGCTGATCCGCATGGCGTTGAGCAGCTCCGACAAGGGGGCCGATCGGCTCGTCCGGTTGGCCACCGGAACCGTCGGCGTCGACTTCATCCCCGGTGGGTACTACATCGGAAAGAAGAAGGGACCGGACTATCCCGGCAGTCGAGATCCGGAGATCGCCCGGCGACTCTGGGAGGAATCCGCCCGCCGCGTCGGGCTGTGACCGGGGTGGGGCGGGGTCTCAAGTGAGCATGCCTGCCTCCCAGTTTCGCGAGGTCGGCCTCACCACCGTTGAAGACCGTTCGCGACAAGGAATGGGCTCCGGTATCGGGTGTGTGGGCATACTGAAGCATGATCAGGCAGGGGTGATCGAAGTGGTGACGATCCCGGAGTAGTGGCCTCTGGAATATTTTCACCATTGTTGGGTGTTCTGAAGCTCGGTGCCTGACGAGTGATGAGTTGTTACCGTTGCGCACAGCCACAACGATGAGATCAGGTTCCGCTCATCACCGGACCATCATTGACGGCTCCGCCTCATCCTCTGGCTCTTCAAGTACCACTCTGCCGGTCCCAGACCGCTCTTTCCCCGAATCCCGATAAAACACTGACGTGCCGGGTGATTGTTCGCTGTTCTGCGAGAAGTCTATCCACCGGATGTCAGCTCGGGGAAGGCGTCTGTCCAGAGCTTGGTCACTCTCCGGGGGAGCGGGAGATGGGGGAAGTCCCGGATGAGCAGGTCGCGGTTGATGAACTCGCACTGTTGCTCGCAGGTGCCCTCCGCGAGCAGATCGCGGTACGCGCACCATCTCCCCACTTCATCTGACACGTCCGTAGTGCGCGCTTCCTCGTTGAGCCAGCGGACCGAGTGGGGGAGCACGAAGATACCCTCCGCTGGGCCGTGCAGCTCATCGAGGCTGTCGGGGGCGACGTAGGGCTTGTGGTCACCGATGAAGACCCTGCCGTCCGGTCGGACGGTGACCGGTGCGAATCGGGGCATGGCGTGGGCTCCTTGAACGTAAGACTTCGGTAGGTGGCTGATTTTACCGTAAGACGTGCAGGTTATCGCCGTGTCGGCGATTGATTGTGAGGGTGGTATTACAGTGTTCGTTACACACTCTCGCCAGCGCCAGTGTGGCTCTCGCGACTGTGTACTTGGTGGGTGTAGCAGATCGTGAGGGGTATTTTTCGTTACCCCCGTTTTGGGGGTTTCTGCCGGTTTATAATTTCTGCTTGGTATATATTTCCATTAGGGAATAAGCTTTCCAATAGGCTAATTGATTGGGTCATGCACATCTTCCCCTTGTGCATAGTGACGTCAGGTCATGAGGTCTTGACCGAAGTAGAATTAGGCGAATTATGAACCGTCTTTCTAAAAAACAGAAATTTTATCTGTTTCTTGCCTTCATGCTTGCCGTCGCCATAGTCGAGGCGGCATTGTGGTTTTCCGGATACCGGCTTGTGGCGGGAACGGTCGGTGCAGTAATGGTCACCTATCTGCTGTGGAATGTCGGTAAGGAACAGAAACGGTCGTAAAAGTGTAAAATGTAGAGCCCCCAGGTCGTGATGTTTTTGGGAGCTATACTCATGTTGCGTAGGTATGGCGGTTGGAGGTGGGGGTGATTTTTGCCATACGTCAGACGATAGTTCACATCATGGAAACACTATACGGAGTTTCTTATCAACGCCGTGGCTGAAAGCCTAGAACCACTCACCTCACTAAATGCACGCGCCGACCTCGTTGAGGCTGCTCACTCTCTCATCGCTGTACGGTTCGAGCACGAAATTACTCCTAGGGAGTTCGCCGCCGCGAAACATGATGTGGTTTGGAGTATTCACTCAGGCGGGGTGGGACTTGATCCGAGAGGTACAACGGGACGTGGATGACGGCGGGAAGGGGGGAACTATGTAGGGGGCTTCAGGGGGAGGAACGCGCCTTATTTTGGGTCGACGGGTATTGGGGGACGCGGTATGGGAGCCACGAGCGCCGATGGATGCGACTGGAATCCTTGACTGCATGCGTGTTGGTTTTCAGGTCGTAGATGTTGAGTTTTTTCACTGAACTAAAAACGAGTCGTACACGGCCAATAAGGTCTGATTTCGCGTATTGAGGGGGCAAACGGGGTGGCGTGTTCCTACTTGAGGGCGGCTTGTAGCCAGGAAACCGCGAATTCACGGAAGGTGTAATGGGAGAGAGTGGTGGCTGCCTATGGAAATTGGGTCTATTAACGGGTCTGCTGCGAAATTTGTTCGACTACACGTTTGATACTGGTGAGTACGGGCAGTTCATTATTCTCAACAACACTGATGTCACGCCACCACTCATTTCACCCCTAGAGACACGACCGAGCCTGCATTCGGTCCAACGATCATGTGGACCGACTTGATCTGCTCGTTGATCTGCGCGAAGACGAGGAAGAGTAAAGCCACGCTCCACAGTTAGAACAGCCCGCATTGATTGAGCGACACGATATCTTCGATTAAACACCTCCACCTGAATTGATGGTAGCGAAGCCCTAGTGTCAACATTCACCCTCGAGAAAAGACTGAATGAAGCCAAAATATCCCGCTATACGGGCGAGCTATCCCCTTGCGGGAGCTTACTTCCTGATCAAGAAAAGGTACTCGACATTTGGAATATCCTCCGGCGGAATCCATTGGTTTGTCCAGGTCATATTAGCCATAACGTTTTTCTTGTAATTCATCTGGATGGCGGTAATCAATTCACCAGAATCCGCCAGCACGTCAACAAGCTCGGCATACGTGGCACGGCCACCGTTAGAGTATGAAAGTAAAAGGTGTTCCGCAGGTGTTTTCTTGACAACTCGATGAAGTGCCTTCAAGGCTAGCGATGATCCTTCCTCATCTCTTCGATATTCCTCAAATGGAGAAGCTGATATCTTATCCCTGGAGTCCTCGCGCCGATGTGCCGCCCCGAAAATTTCCGGTCGGTCGTTCAAAATAACCGTTTTCCAAATGTGATAATAGGATGCGTAACGAACGCGAGATGGTGGCATCTTTTCATTATTTGAGCCGTAAGGTGGGTCTAGATAGGCAAGATCAAAATGCTTTCCACTCGCCCGAAAATGGTCAAGCAGAGTTTCGGCATCCTCCCTGAAAACAAAGTTCTCTCTGTTAGAAATTCTCAAGTTTGGAACTTGCAGCGTCATCTGGTTGTAAGATCTTGGTGACCACCTCTTGAGATATGAAACATAGTGCCCAATTGTGTTTTCGACTCGATCCAAAGCGTAGATTAGGCTTGTAAGAGCAATGGACCGCTCTAGCGGCGTGAGTGAAAGTCGATCAATTTCTTCTCGGACAGCATCCAATTTCATAGTATTGTGACGTTGCCACAAGGCCTTCTTGCCATTCTGTTGAACAGCGCTACCTTCGTAGTCGATTCCGCCATAATTCTGTGTAAACCATCCGTCTATAGGTGTCAGGGAATTTAGATGGTCGATCAGAGGTTGATATGCACTTGCCTCTCGATCATTCAGCAAATATGCGGTTGCAAAACATTCTGACCATTCCGCGAGGTCATTAGAGGCAACGGAAGAGCCAATGCCTGCAAATAGCCTACTTACTCGTGTAGTGCCGGAGAATAGATCTAACACAGAATCACATGGAATATCTTTAACAGCTTCAAAAATAGGGGCCAAAAGTTTTTGCTTTGACCCTGCATACTTAATGCCTTCGTGTGCCCATTGCAGCGCATCCGAAAGTAGAGTCTGGTCTGTTGAAAATAGGGGAATGGGGAGTTGTTGTCTCATCAATCAGTCTTAGAATCGTGTGCACTTTTTTGTAGTTCAATGTTCATGGGCTGAAGCGCCAGCTGATGGGCTTCAGCAGTACTGTTCAGCGCCTTGGCAAAAAGATCCGTTAGCACCAAATTATGGTCATAGGTGATCCAGCCATCAGTGATGAATCTGAAATGGTTCGCTGCCTTTTTAGAATCAGTCCACAGGCCTCGCTGAAGGGCATTGGCAGACTTTCCGCCATATCTAACCTCGCAAATATATTCTCCGTCAGAGTCAAGAAAATGCCAGACCGGATGCTTGCGCCCTCTCGATCCGGGCTCAACTCGTTCTATCACTGATGTTCGCTCTGGTAGGGCAGAAATATCAAATACCATAATGGCGCACTGTTTTTTGTCCTCCTGGTATATCAAGGGGAGTACGTTCAGCTCCCCGAGGTGTAAAAACTCGTGACGGTTCAGTAGTTCCTTAATCTCTTCTGCGTCATTCAGACGGGGCTTTCCGAGGCCTTCCAAAAGCGGGAACAACACCGCGTCCTTATCGGTGCTAAGCTGTAGTGGGCCTACGCCATACGCCTTCAGTGAAACCTTGATTTGCGATAGATCTTCCAGTCGCGTAACGAGGATATCCTCTTCCGATGATTTTGCGCGGAACAAGTCCTTGCCAACATGTTGAGCTTCATAGGCCGGCAGGAACTGGTTGATAAATTCGGTGATTCCGATCTCAGCTAAATCGCCGTGCGTCTTGTTTCCCAGCAGGCGCATCGTAAAAATGTTTGAGAGGGTGTTTTCGATTAAATGGGAGTTCTTACCCGCGAACGTTTGTAAATCTAAGGTAAACTGCTGGAAGGGTGTTCTCTTAATTGAGGCGACCATATTGAACTCCTTTGGATGTGTGGCTCTGCAACCCAAGAAAGTGTGACGATTTGTCAGTCTATCAGTCGGGATAGTTCACACCTTTTCGGACACACTTGGGCTCGCCGGGTGAAGGGTCACATTTGGTGCTGACCGATATCGGCGAAGCATCTTTGATTTTGCTCGACCTTCGTGGCGGGTGGAAAGACTCTGGCGAGACGCTTTGCTCGTCTCAGCTGGGGCGCGGTGTCCGGAGACCGCGTCGAGACCGGACAAGCCGCTAGTGTATCCCGACTATGGCTGTGGACTTCCGAAACTCTCGCCTAGATCTGGGGCGTCAAGATCCTCGCTGTCGTTTGACGATGTGGGGAATGGCTTCTGAGGTGTTGACCCAGCAGACGATCAGGCGAGGGCCACGATTGCTGGTGAATCGGTGGAGGGGTATCTGGTGGATCGATCAGCGCGACATCATCGCCTACCATTCCCTTGCCGAACTCTTGAGTGCCGAGAGCCTGCTGCAACAGTTCAACGTTGAAGATGTTGTCGCTGACCAACACAAGGCTAAGGTGCGGTCGGCCAGATCCCCGAGGCCCCTTCGGAGCTGCCGAGACTTTTGGCGCTTGGTTCACACCGACGCCCGTCGTGGTTCACGACGTCCGCCGACGCCTTGGAACCACGTCGAGAGCCTGGTCGCTGCCGCCGCCGAAGGCAAATTGGAGGCGCCTAAGGTCGCGGGTTTTACCTAGTGGTACAGCATTTGCGCTTAGTTTCCCACAACCGTATCCCGCAGGGCGCAGTAGTCAACTTGATAGGCTCGGCGGTTCCGCATGTATCTGCGGTGACGTCTTCGTCGTCGCCTACCGAGAGCTCCGCAAAATCGAGACCGGTATTGTCGTCGCGATCCGTGAGAAAGAAGACCAGCGCACCGGCTCGCTTGATAGTACGATTGACCAGCGGGTCTTTATCGGACAGCTCGATGGTTTCAAGATCAACTGGTGGCCCGCCTGCATTGAGGCGCCAAGACCCTTATCGACCACCAGGCAGACCAGCGGCTTCTCCAAGGCACTCGTGGCGCGTTGTGTGATCTTGCTGGGTGCGGACCGGTACTTCTCCCACGGGTGGTCACGGTGGCCGCTCTACACTGGACCAGACGCTCTGGCTTACCGGTGGCACGCTCAACATTGGCGTATAGACCGGTTGGGAATGCTGATTCAGGAGGTACGGGCGATGACCGGACGGACGAAACCGGCTCCGGCGACAAAGCTGGCGAAAACGCAGTTCTCATCCGGGTGGGAGCGGATCGCGGCCGCGCAGGCCGCCGCGGATGAAGCGCGGATGATCGCCGCGCTCGATGAGGGCCTACCGAGTGCCGCCGACGCTGCGGCTGACCTGATCGACGGGGTGCGGGTGCGGTGGTCAGCTCCTGGACGAGCGGCACGCGACGAGACCGCTTTCCGGCACGCGCTGGCGACCGCGCACCGGCTGCGTACCGAGGGCAAACCGATGAAGGACACGTTGATCATCGATGCCTACGAGCGCGCCTATAAGGTCGCCCAGGCGGTCGGTGGGGATGGCCGCGAGGAGGCTATGCCCCCGGTGCGTGACCGTCTGACGATGGCACGCCGTGTGCGGGGATACGTCGTGTCGGGCAAGACGTCTGCGAGTAAGGGGCAGTGCTCCACCCAGCGGCAGACCAGTGCGGGGCGTAAGGCGCTGGCGACGATGGGCCGCAGAGGCGGCAAGAACTCCGCCGCCAGGAAGTGGGCCGACCCCGAGCAACCTATCGCGCAGGCGGCGTTACAGCCCCTGAAAAAAGCCAATCAGAAGCGCGTCCTCGAAGCCCAAGGCGAACGTTTAACCATCGCTGGTTGGTTCCTAACCACCTACGCAGAAGTAGGGGCATGGCCGACTATCGCCGACGCAATGAGTGAGTACAACGTGTCGCGTCCAACCGTAAAACGAGCACTCAAAGCGGCTAACATCACGCTTCCACGTGGCCGACGAGCAACCTCAAATTAAATGGTTCACGCCGTAAGCGGTATACGGTTCCCCTCCGCTCTAGCGGAGGTTCTTTAGACCTAGACCCCTACACACCTAGAAGCACTCGGGATGCAGGCCCCCCCGGGGACGCCCGAAAAAAGGATAATGACATAAGCGGTATACGGTTCCCCTCCGCTCTAGCGGAGGTTCTTTAGACCTAGACCCCTACACACCTAGAAGCACTCGGGATGCAGGCCCCCCCGGGGACGCCCGAAAAAAGCATAATGCCGTCAGCGGTATACGGTTCCCCTCCGCTCTAGCGGATGATGTCTCGTCCCAGAATCCTTCTGATGCCTGTCTCTCCGTGGAGCGGTGCGACATAAACAGGTCTCTCCGGTTCCGCTGAAGCAGGGAAGCGGGGAGAGCCCTAAGCGGCTTGTGCTGCGGATGTTCTAATTTGCATCGTGCTGCCGCGCCAGTCCTCGGACTGGCTTGCCCCGTAGTTGCTTTCTCCCGAATGTTTTGCGTGATGCATTCTCATGTTAGGGAGTGGTTACGTTAGAATGCGGTTATGTTATGGGGAGTTGTGCATACTAAGGGCGGCGTGGGCAAGACCACGACCTCGCTCTATCTGGCGTTGGCGGCGCATCGTCGTGGAGTACCTGTGAGATTGGTTGATGCTGATCCGCAAGCCTCGGCGACGATGTGGGCTAGCGCAGCGGTTAGGGCGGGCCATCCACTTCCATTTGCGGTGGAACCATACAGTGGGGCGCCGCGGGCAAAGTCTGGCGAGCTGATCCTCATTGATACTCCGCCGGGGCAAGCTGATGTTCTCCAGGAAGTTCTTGACTGCGTGGACGTTGCGATCGTTCCTACTGCTGCATCGCCAATGGATCTGGAACGGGTATGGCCGACGTTGGAGGTGACAAGCCATCTTCCCACTGTGGTGTTGCTGACGCAGATCAACACTCGGGCACGGCTGGTTGCCGAGCTACGTGAGCTGTTTGAAGAACAGGGAGTACCGGTCGCGGAGAATTTCATTCGACACAAAGAGGCGTTCAAACAGGCTTGGGGTACTACTCCTGCTGATCTTGCAGGCTATGGCGAGGTTTATGACGAGATAAGTGAGGCACTGAAATGGCACTGAAAGACACGATGAGGACGAAAAAAGGTGAGAAAAAAGCGGCGGTCGCCGATACCTTTGTGGCTCCTGAAAAACCTGAACCGGGAAAGCGTACAACGGTATACCTTCCGGTCGACGTTCACCGCGCTGCCCGGTTATACACGGTTGGCAACGGCATGAGTCTTAGCGGACTGGTTGAACGCCTGCTGGTCGAGCATCTTGAGTCTGAGGGCGTCGCTATTGGAGATAGGCCATAGAGAAGCGATAATGGTATAACTTAACAGCGCTACAACATAAAGACCCCTAGGCATCTAATGCGTCTAGGGGTCTTTATATTGCGATGCTAATTGGATCTGCTCCGTGCCCATTATGCTCTCTGTCCACTTTGGAACGTTGTTACATAACAACATAACAACGTTAGAAAATAAAAACACTATTACCACTTATGGTATAGCGGTATAACGCAAAAGCGTGATCCTGTTCAAGTGCGGTAACATGATTATGTTATCTGGTTTTATTTTGGGAAATATTGGCTGTGAGCTCTGGAAAGGTGCTGTAACCATGAAAGTAAATAGGGTAGCAATCGTGTTGGTGGTGCTGGTGATTGCGATAATCATCGCTGTCTACTTTGTCAGTAGGGGCGAAAACGGTGATGGGAAAGAAACAGGGAGTGTCGAGAGTTCAACTTTGGCTATCCCCGGACCTGATGAGTTTGATCCGGAGCAGCGGCACTTCCCCCGCGAGTTCTTTGACGATAGTCAGTACCAGGTCGGTGAGTACGTCGTTGATTGGAACGGTAATCCCGTCTACACACCGCACGCTGTCAACGGTGAACCGTTCGGCGAGTTTGAGCCACGCGAGGAGATGGACTGTTCCCTCCCGGGCGTCGTGAACGCGCAGCAGCAGTACGTGCACGGCCGGTTCATGCTGGTCTCTGAACACGACGGGCCGACGAACTTCGATCACCTCGTACCAACCGGCTACGCGCACTCCGCGGTCGGCGCAGCCGTCGCAGCCAGCAACACCGCGACAATGGCTACTACCTATTATGACCAGCTCGCGTTTGAATACTGGCGGGATCACATCCATACGCCCGATGCCGCCGAGCGCGTTGAACTCGGAGCAAAGACAGCAGGCCCTCATCACGCTCCACTGCCCGGTATGAACGGGTTCAAGATTGAGACGTGCAGCAGCAATATCGTCGTTGCTCACCTGGCATATAAGAATGTCGGCAGCGAAAGCTGGATCGTTTTCCGACTGCCGATGAGGTGGGCCAACGGCATGTGGGAAGTAATCGGTGATGATCTCGACGGAGAGCGCACTGAGCAGCCGACGATCTACAGTCTCGACGGGTGGGTCAAGGTGAATGCCCAGTGAGCACTATCAATCGGTCACTGGCGGCGGTTGCCGCTGTAGTCATGGCCCTGCTGATCGCCGTCTCACCCGCGCTCGCCCAGGACGCCGCTCCAGTCAAGAACGGGGAGAAGTTCGCAGCAACGATGGAGAGCTGCGAGGAGTTCATGGGGAAAGCAGACACGTTCATCCAAGGCGAAGATATTGCTAACAAGGGTGGATTAGCAGGGAATATAACCAAAGGGCTCCGTTACGTTGAATGCGGTGCACTTGCTGCTGCTGCGCATCCGGTGGATGCCGTGAAGGGTGCGAAGGACAAGGTATCGGGATTCTGGAATGACCCGATCGGTAAGTTCACCCGCGCCCTGATGGAGGGCAACACCGAGACCATGCAGTCGGTGATGACGTTCTGGATGTCGTACTCATCAACGAGTCTCGGAGGCGCAGATCTCGGCGAGAACATCGAAGGTGTGCGCAACATCGTCCTCGCGGTCGCCGGGTTCGCGCTGATCGCGTCGTTCATCGTCGGCGGCGCGCGGCTTGCGGCTTCGCGCCGGTCTGGACTCCAGGACGGCCTGGAGGACATGGGCGAGGTGATCGGCCGCTGGCTGATTTTCTCCGCGTGTATCCCGGTGATCGTGCCCGGGGCGCTGATGGCCAGTGACATCGTCGCCGATGAGATCATGAAGCAGTTCGGGGCGACGAGTCCAGAGACGTTCGTCAACCTGACGAGCCTGGAAGGCACGCCCTATGGACCTGTGGTGATGCTGCTGCTGGCCGGTATCAGTCTCGCCGGGTCCGTGATGCAGCTTGTCGCCCTCGTTATTCGTGTCCTGGTCCTGCCGCTGGCGGTTGGTCTTGCGCCGCTGTTCGCGGCGTTGAGCTTCACCGACACCGGACGCAACGGCCTGAACCATCTGGTGGCGTACATGATCGCGGCGATCGCGTTCAAGCCGGTCTCGGCGTTGCTGTACGCGGTGGTGCTGTGGAACGTCAGTCGAACGGGCACCGACGGCTCTCTCGGGGGGGATCGACACGGCGGTGATTAACGCGCTGATGATTGGTCTTGCCGGGTTCGTTGCCCCGGCGCTGGTGCGCTCGATCGTGCCTGCAGTGGCGCAGGCCGGTGGCGGTAACGCCTCCGGTGCGTTGACCGGTGCGGCGAGCATGGTCGGTATGGGTGCCAGGGCGACCGGAGTTGCGCTCGGCGGTATGGCTGGCGGTATGGCTGGCGCGGCGATGGGATCGAAGATAGGCGGGGCCGCTGGTGGTGCCCCGGGCCAGGCGGCGGCCGCACTCGGGGGTGGAGCTGGTGGAGCGGCGGGCGCACCACTGTCTGCCTCGGGTGGTGGCGGCGGTGGCGCGAGCGGTGCCGGTGGTGGTGGCGCGCGCCGTGGGCAGGGAGCGATCCCCTCCGGTAGTGGAGGTGGCGGCGGCAATGTGGGGGCTGCTCCGCAGGGAGGAGGCGGACGGCCGCGGATTCTGACCGCGGCACAGCTCACCGCAATGGGTGCCAAGGCGATGGCCGGGGGCGCGGTGCGCGGTGCCGCCAGCGGCGTGGGGGCTGCGGGGCGCGCGGTTCCTGGAGCAGCGAACACCGCTGGCCGTGCCGCCGATCATCTCGGCCGCAACTTCGAGGGATCACTCGGATACCCCGGACAAATCCACAGATAAACCAACCAGATTCACATAAGGCCCATTGCTCCAAGCAATGGGCCTTATCCATATCCTCCCAACCATCACGTCGATAGCTTTTCTGCGACACCTGACTACGTTTAACAGTAAAGAATCAATACACAGTATGCACTTTTAGTGGTCGGGTAGAAAAACGCGGTAGACTCACCCCGTGATGAGTCTCCGAGCGGTCCACGCAGGTGCTGGATACCAGTACCTGCTCCGCTCTGTTGCGACCAACGACGCACACGACAAGACCACCGACACCGGGTCGCTGGCGAACTACTACCAAGCCAAAGGCACCCCGCCCGGCCGGTGGTTCGGGTCCGGGCTGGCAGGGTTCAACACCGAGACGATCGTGGCCGGGGCGACGATCGAAGCCGATCAGATGGCCTCGCTCTACGGGGTCGGAATGCACCCCGATACCGACGCGAAGATCGCCGCTGGAACACCGCTTGCGGAGTGCAAACTCGGAGGCAAGTTCCCCGTCTACACCAACGCCATTCCCGTGCTCGACGCGCTCCGGGACGCCGAGCAGGAGTTCACCAAAAACACCAAGAGACTGCCAAGTACCGTCGAGCGCTCCGAGATGGCGGCAACGATCGGACGGCCCTTTTACGTCCAGGAAACCGGCTACGACAACGCCGCCGACAAGGACGTCATTGCGTGGGTGAACAAGCAGCAGGAACAGGTCAAACAGGCGGTATCTGCCTACGATTTCACGTTCTCCCCGGTGAAAAGCATCTCCGTGGTGTGGGCGCTGGCGGATGAAGAAACAGCCACGAAGATCGCCCGCTGTCACCACCGTGCGGTGGCCGAAGCGCTCGCGTGGGCCGAGGCCAACATCGTTCGTACCCGCATGGGAAAAGCAGGTATAGCGCAGGTGGAAACCCAAGGGCTTGTGGCATCGGAGTTCACTCATTTCGATACCCGCGCCGGTGATCCAGACCTGCACTCGCATGTCCTTATCTCGAACAAGGTTCAGGGAAAAGACGGCAAGTGGCGCACCCTTGACGGCCGGACACTGTTTACCCATCACCAGGCAATCAGCGCGCACTACGACGCGGTGCTCAACCAGATTCTTAGCGAAGAACTCGGAATTGAGTTCGAGGAACGCCCCCGCAAGGGCAACACCCAGGGCGTGTGGGAGGTCAAGGGAGTGCCGCAGGAGGTGGTCGAACAGTTCTCGCAGCGGCGCACCAACGCCGAGCCGGTGTTCGATCAACTCGTCGCTGACTACATACGGAACCACGGTCGCCAGCCGGACAAACTGACCAAGAAACGGTTCTGGCAAGAAGCGATCCTGACTACACGGGACGCGAAGAAACCTGCGGAATCGTTGGATACCTTGCGCCGCGAATGGGCGCAGGTGGTGTCCGAGATGGACGGTGGAACCGACTACCTTGCAGCCGTGCGAAGTATCGTCGGTGACGAAAAACCGGGTGTTCAGGGGCGCATCTTCGACGCGGAGAACTGGCGCGAGAACGTGGAGACGATCGCCGGGGAGATCATTGAAGCGGTCTCGGAAAAGCGCGCGAACTTCGGTGAGCATCATGTGCGTACCGCGTGCTCGACGGCGTTGAAAGGCTGGCGGTTTTCAAGCGTTGATGAGCTTGATCGTGCCCGGGAGCAGATCATCACTGTGGCGTTGGACAAGGCGGTTTCACTGACCCCGGACGAGCAGTTGACCCTGCCGTTCGTGCTTGTCAACGCCCGTGATTATGGTGTCGATCGGTTGCTGGGTGCCGAGCGGTTCACCACTGAGGAGGTCATCGAAACCGAGCGCAAGGTACTCAACGCCTGTGCTGAACCGGTCGCGGTTTTCGCCCGGAACGCCACTCTCGCCCAGGCGCTTAATGACCACGAGCGAGCCAGTGGTTTCGCCCTCAACGCCGGGCAGAAGGAACTAGCGGAGCATCTGCTCAACGCCGGAACGCTGGTGGCATCTGGTGTTGGTCCGGCAGGTACCGGTAAGACCACGTCCATGCAGATCGTTGCTGATGTGTGGGCCGCCGAGGGGCGGAAAGTCATTGGCCTTGCACCGTCTGCCGCGGCCGCGCAGGTGCTCGAAGAAGAAATCGGGGCCGAAGCAATGACGATCGACAAGCTGGTGTTTACCTGGCTTGGTAAGCACCCGGATCGTCGCGGAGGTGATCTAGGTGAGCTACCGGTAGAGATCAATCCCGGTGATATGTTGCTGGTCGATGAGGCCGGTATGGCCTCGACAACCAACCTCGGTGCGTTGGTCGATATAGCGCGTGAAGCAGGAGCTGTCGTGCGCTTGATCGGCGATCCTTACCAGCTCTCGGCGATTGGTTCCGGTGGGCTGTTTAAGACGCTGTGCCAGCGGGCCGGGGCGGCATCGTTGACCGAAATCATGCGGTTTTCGCGGGGAGCTGACACCGCACAAGGTGAAGCCTCGATGAAGATTCGAGCCGGGGACACCACTGGACTCGGACTCTACTTCGAGCGCGGATGGGTCAAAGATGGCACACGCGAGACGATGCTGACCACAGCCGTTGACAGCTATCTGACCGACATTGATGCGGGTCGAACCTCACTGGTGATCGCACCGTCGAACGCTGATGTTGACGCCGCAAACGAGATGATCCGCGCGGTACGCATCGAACAAGGACTGGTCGATACCTCCGTCGAAATGGAGGTCGCACGAGGCGATCGTGTCTCACCCGGCGACATCGTTATCACCCGGAAAAACGCCTACCTTCCCGGCGGTGGGCGGGTGATCAACGGCCAGATGTTTACTGTGATCGGACCGTCTGCTGATGGACAACTCGACGTTCGTGACCTGAAAACCAACGCGCGGGTACGTATTCCTGCCGACTACGCCGCCGATAACGTTCATCTCGGCTACGCCTCAACCGTGCATCGCGCCCAGGGCGCGAGCGTTGATGTGTGCCACAGTCTGGTCGATATGACCGTCCGCCGCGAAGCGCTCTACGTCGCGTTGACGCGCGGGAAGATGGAAAACCGGTCCTACGTTGTTACCGATCTGCAGTTCGATCTCGACGCCGAAGACCCCCACTTCCACATGGCTGGCAACGATCAAGCACCAACTGCACTGGCGGTTCTTGAGCGTGCGGTCGGTACCTCTGCTGATGCAACGACCGCGATTGATGAGCATAGAAAGCAGGTCACTATCGGGCACTCACCTGCCCGACTCCGCGAGCTTTACGACCACGGTGTTGATCTACTGATGGATCAGTTCATCGATACCTATCTGCCCGAAACCATCGACAATCTGCCCACCGAAGCGGTGGAAAAGATCATCGACCAGGACGCTGAAGGCGTGCTGCGGGCGATCTGGAAGAACGCACTGAAAGCTGGAAAAGACCCCCGCGAGGTGTCAATCCCGGTCGCTGGTGTACTTGCCTCGGATGATCTCACTCGACTGTTTTCCACTGCCTACGGCCACAGCACAAAGCGCGAAACTAGCACCGATGAACACCCACTCCAGGCCCCGCCGGTGAGGTTCGTCGGGCAGGACAACGAACTGGCACAGTGGGTGGAAGCCACCTACGCGCAGTTGGGTGAACAGTCGGCAACGGTGCGCGAACCGATGCCGGTTGTGGGCGACGGCCAGGAGATCACCGGCGCTGCGTGGTCCGGGATGCAAGCAACAACCCGGCAGTATTCCGGGGCGCGGTTCACCGACTGCGATCTCACCGCCACGTCGTTTGCCGACTGTTCGTTTTCCAATGTGGTGTTCCGCGACTGCGATCTCACCGGCGTGGACTTCAGTCGCGCGTCGTTCGACCGCGTGCGGTTTATCAACTGCACACTCGATGGTTCTGACTTCACCGGCGCGACACTCGGGTCCTACACGTCACCGTTCCCGGTCGATATTGTTGGTTGTCCGATGCGCGGGGCCACGATGGAGGGCACTGATATTGTGCGGGCGACGTTCCGAAACATCGACGCCACAGGCGCGAGCTTCGTGGGGGCCACGCTGAACAAGACAGTGTGGAGGGCGATGGATCTCACCGATACGCGGTGGGATGAGCGGCTGCATGTACCTGGTGATACGCACGTTGTGAATCTCACTGGGGACCCGGATGCGGTGGCGCTGGTGGCGAAGGCGAACACCGATGCCGCGGCGAAGACCAGGTCGGCCGAGGAATCAACACGGCGAGTAACCCGAATCGGGCCTGGGATAAGTAACCCGGTACGCCACCTAGACCAGGACACCGGTCCCGAGTTGTGAGACAGCGGGCTATAGCTGCTGTTCGGAGGAGTCTTCGTTGACCGGGGCGGAGGGCTGGGTGCTGGTGGTGTCGCGTGTGGCGCTGGTGGTTTTGTTCGGGGTCCAGGTCGTGTGATCGTCGTACAAGACGGTTAGTAGAGAGGTGTTCCCTTGGTGGGGGTTGTCGATCTGGTCAGCCCAGGCCGTCAGGTTGTGGGTGACAGCGTCAAGATACGCTCCATCTAGTTCGTACATCTCGATTTCTTCTGTGGAGAGTTCCTGCCATGTTGTATCGCGGAGTGCTTGGGAGAAGAACTCCCTGTTGAATCCGGAGTCTCTGTTCTCAGCCATCGTGAGAAGCTGTTCCCCGGTGAACCGCCCGGAGCGCAGGATGGCATCGACGTCCAGATAATCCCTGCTGGTCCTGCGACCTTCCAGAGCGATGAGCTTGCTGGCCACCACGTCCTCGATGTCGAGGACCGGGCCGAGTTGGAGATGTACCGGGTCGTTGGCCCGCCAATCTAGCCCCGCATCGAGGCCGATTCTCCCGTAGGGGGTAGCTATATCCATGTGAGCGAACGTCGGGGTGGTGCGTCCGTGTTCGACGGTGTAGCCGTGCTTGGTTAGCTGCTGTTCGATCGCCGCGATGGATTCACCGAAAGAGTCGATCTTGTCCATGACACTGAAAAGGTCAACGTCTTCGGTCGGTCGGTTGGTGATGCCGTGCTCCCGGAGCGCGCCCGCACCAGCGAGAACGAAGCCATTGTCGGCGGCGACCTCCAGGCAGAGCCGGGTGATTGTTCGCTGTTCTGCGAGAAGCCTATCCACCAGATACCAGCTCGGGGAAGGCGTCTGTCCAGAGCTTGGTCACTCTCCGGGGGAGCGGAAGGTGGGGGAAGTCGCGGATGAGCAGGTCGCGGTTGATGAACTCGCACTGTTGCTCGTAGGTTCCCTCCGCGAGCAGATCACGGTACGCGCAGCGCCGACGGATCTTGTTCGTGACGTCGGTGGTGCGTGCTTTCTCGTTGAGCCAGCGGACCGAGTGGGGGAGCACGAAGATGCCCTCCGATGGGCCGCGCAGCTCATCGAGGCTGTCGGGGGCGACGTAGGGCTTGTGGTCGCCGATGAAGACCCTGCCGTCCGGCCGGACGGTGACCGGTGCGAATCGGGGCATGGTGCGGGGCTCCTTGAACGTAAAACTCCGGTAGGCGGCTGATTCTACCGTAAAACGTGCAGGTTATCGCCGTGTCGGCGTTGCTGTCGTGACTGTGTACTTGGTGGGTGTAGCAGACTGGGGGCCTATCTCTAAATACCCCCATGTGGGGACTCTTGCCGACGCAAAATGTTTCCCCGGAATATATTTCTATTAGGGGATGAACTGTCTAACCGGACAGTTTGGTTAGGTCATGCACATGTTTCCCTTGTGCATGGTGACGTCAGTCCCTGTGGTCTTGAGTGGAACGGAATTCAGAAAGGAGAACTGTGGACCGTCTTTCTAAAAATCAGAAGTTGTTTCTGTTTCTGACATTCATGCTTGTTGTAGCCGTAATTGAAGGAGTATTATGGTTTTCCGGATACCGACTCGTTGCCGGTAGTGTCGGCGCAGCAATGGTCACGTATTTGCTGTGGAATGTCGGTAAGGAACAAAAACCGTCGTAAAAAGGTAAAGGCCCCCAGGTTTTGATTTTCCTGGGGGCCTTACTCATTCCGCGTAGGCATGGTTTCCGGGGGGGGGGTTATGGGGGGGGTATTATTCCGTACTTTGTGCAACTACTAAGCCCGCCTGGTGGTTGTTGCATTAGACGATCGTTTATGACACACCAGGTTGCACATCGGTACCGGAGCGTGCCATTGCAGGTCGCGTTGTCTCAGAACACTGTGTCAGAATCAAGGTGTCACTAGACTTGTCCGCGACGAGTTTCGGACACCTGGGCACACGAAAGCGGGTTCTATGGGTGAAGTATTCGGGTATGCCCGAGTATCAACAGCGGATCAGGATGCGAGTCTGCAACGCGATGCGCTGAGCCGGCACGGCTGTAGCGAGATCTTCACCGATGTCGGGTCCGGGTCCCGGGCGCATCGCCCAGAGCTGGACCGGTTATGGGGCAAGCTACGTTCCGGGGACACGGTGGTGGTGTGGCGATTGGACCGGCTGGGTCGGTCAGTCCCGCACCTGATTGATCAGTTGGAGGATCTACAGACCCGCGGGGTTGGGTTTGTCTCGTTGCAGGAGACGATTGATACGACGACGCCGGGCGGCCGGTTGGTGTTCCATGTGTTCTCGGCGTTGGCGCAGTTCGAGCGTGACCTGGTGATAGAGCGCACCACTGCCGGCTTAGCTGCTGCCAGGGCACGGGGGCGGGTTGGGGGCCGCCCACGAAAGCTCACCGCACAGCAGACCGCCACCGCCCGCTCACTGTATGAGGCGAAGACGATGACGGTGACAGAGATCGGGAGAGTGCTCGGGGTCAGTCGCTCGACGATCTACCGGGCACTTGAGAGCAATAACGTGGCGGACTGAAGCTGAGGTTGTTCCGCACCTTCTAAGTCATATCAGATCAGGCGACGGGTGGAATCTTGTCACGACCATAGAGCCAACCGTCAGGAAAACCCATCACCACAGTATTTCCACCTTGGTCGACGTCGTTCTGAAGCCTCTTTGCGGTCGCAATATCCCAAGCGGCCCCTACGCAAGTAGGTTCAAAGGACTCCCAATCTTCTTCTATGGGCCACAGCAGGCCCATCAAGACCAGCCAAATCACTTTCCTTGACTCGCCGTCACTGTTTGCAGTATGCAAAGAAGTGTAGATTGGCTCGCTCTGTAGATGGTGATATTTTATCCAACGGTCGGGGTGTGAAGTAGATTTTTCTGATATGTTACTATCAGTTGTAACACACAGAACATATCCGGAGAAACGATTCTCGGGATCATCATAATACGTGGAATAAAAGACGTGGGCTACATCTGAAGACCTTTTTATTCGAGGTTTTCTGACATTGTTTGATCTCTTCCTAGTGGACACGGCAGTCAAGTTTTTTCTGCGGTGGCTTCACAGTGGCGTAGTAGGTCTTCCCATTATAAACGATTGTCCCTTGAACTGAGCCCCACAGAAGAGTGTTTACCGCCGTGCCATCACACTTTTCCTCGAGCTTTTTCTGTAAGAGGCTGGAAGAGTTGGTGTTGCTTACATCATTTTCGGCTGCTTGATTCCACTTAGTATAGTACTTATACATGATTCTTCCATGATGATGGATGCTACTGACTCGGATTGGGGCTTTCTTTGTTCCGCACTGAGTTTGTGGTTTGAAGGCGACATAAGGTCCAGTATCTCCGTCGGGCCTCGGGTCTGTTCGGATGTGCAAGGCAGAGGGGTTTAGCACGCAAGGACCGTATTCCTTCTTTAACGAACGTGCGGATACGCTGTTTTCCTCTGATTGTTCCTGTGCCTCGGCAAGAGTAACTTCGTTGTCGAAATACCGTTGTGCTGCCCTCATCATAAACAAGGATACATTTTGCTGCAATCAGGGGGAGCCGGGGCAGGCTGCGGGACCGGGGCTAGGTAGCTTCCTAGAGTTCATTCGCCGGGGCGGCTTCCTGGGTGGTGGAGCTTTCGGAGGCGTGTGCGTGTCCGTTTTCGATGTGCTGCTCTGAAAGCGCTGCGGACGGTGATTCGGGTGATTGTCCAATACCTGCCTCGAACGCCTCGATCGCAGCGGGGTCGGCGTCGACGGCGCGGAGGTCTTCGAGTGTTTCGCGCGGCGACATTGCAGTGCGAAGCATTCCGAACTGGGGGTCTGGTTCTGCTCGGTCTATCTCTGCAGCCAGCGCGTTCAGCGTATTCGGTGTGACTGCAGCCGAGTACCTAAGTGGTCCCAGCGTTGGAGCATCCCCACATGTTGTGTCCATGACCTCAGGGACGGTAGCCACGATAGGGCTGTGAAAATGGTTCCACCAGCGCTTTATGCAGAACATAACAATGCTGTTATGTTCTGCATCTTGTATTGGTTGCCATAATTGCGGTGTTGACTAAATAATCATTATCGGTGTCCGCTTATTGCGGAACTTCCCTGTTGCAGCGTGGCCACACCCGCACGCTTGCGAGGGGCGTGGCCACGCTGGTTCAGCGGGGGAACGTACCTAAGACAAGGGAGGGTGGTCAGACGATGGCAAAAGATACACCGCCAAACGATGGCACGCCCGGTGGCAAAAAAGAAAGCCCGGAAAGCAGATGGAATGCAACCATCGACCTGCTGACCGGGCTGGTAAAACTAGCGGCCGCATTGGGTGAATTATTCACCCAAGGGACCTAGTCCCAAAAGCTCCAGGAGGTGGCAGCCTCCTGGGGCTTTTCTATTTCGATCTCTCGCACTAGCTCCGTGGTGGCTATCTAATGCTGCCGTCAGCGTACCAAGCGCACGGGTCACTGCAAACGGTGACAAACCTGTGGGGGCGGGCGGTAAGGCGCGTTAGCAGGTGATCATCGGGTATGCTTACCCATACAAATGAAAGAGCGCCACACCGGTTCCAGCCAGTGTGACGCTCGCTTACCCCCCGATTCGCGGTCGGGAGAAAGCTTGCCCATGACTCTAGCAGCAGACGGTAACCTGCGCACAACCACGGGTGGTGTCCACACCCGCCCCACTGGTCACAGTGCTGCACTGGCTGCAGCCGTCGATCTGGTCACCGAGCACCTGGGCGCGGCCCCGGCGCTGCGGTCGGCTGGATGGACCCGCGAGGACGCTACCCACCTGATCGGGCATCTCGGCCGCCACACGATCCCAGGTAGCCGCGGCCGCGATTTCTCCCGGGCATTCGTCACCAAGAAAGACGGCAGCAAAGCACCCCGCGCGTACCGCGTGGACTCCGCTGGGCTGGCCGCGTGCCAGTACGCGATGCTCACACACAAGCAGCGCGCGGCGGTGATCGTGATGGATGTCGATACTCCGGGCCGTCCCGGGGAAAGCCTCGATGCGCTGGCGACGGTGACACGCAGATCACTCGAACAGCTCGCCGCGCGCGGGGCAGGCCCGGCGTGGATCGGCGTCAACCCCTCATCGGGGAAGAGTCAAGCGATCTGGCTGATTGATCCGGTCTACCGGGCCGATGGGCACAGCAGCTCCAACTGGAAGTTGCTGGAACAGACGATGCGGGAACTGGAGATCGCGCTGCGGGGCGACGTTCACTTTTCCCACGGGTGGTCCCGCTGGCCGCTCTACACTGGACCAGACGCTCTGGCTTACCGGTGGCACGCTCAACATTGGCGTATAGACCGGTTGGGAATGCTGATTCAGGAGGTACGGGCGATGCCCGGACGGACGAAACCGGCTCCGTCGACAAAGCTGGCGAAAACGCAGTTCTCATCCGGGTGGGAGCGGATCGCGGCCGCTAGGGGGATATGCCTCCGGTGCGTGACCGTCCGGCGATGGCCCGCCGCGCTGGGTGCAGATCTGCGGCGCGGAAGTGGGTCTCGAGAGTCCCGTGGGCAAACCGCCCCGGCCAGTGGCGGTCATACGGTGCTGGCCTATCGTCCAGCCTGTTCAGTCCCGGTGGCGGACGCGTGCGATCCGGTGTAGTACCTGTGGCATCCAGCTTGCGAGGATCAGTACGCCGATCAGTCGGATGATCTGGACCGCGGCGACGACGGGCCCGGAGTCGGCCTCGTCGGCGATGATGAGGACGGTCTCGAGTCCGCCGGGGCTGGTCGCGAGGTACGCGTCGAGGTAGGGGATGTCGAGCCACCAGGTCAGCAGTAGAGCGGTGGCGGCGCAGCCGGCGATGAGGGCGGTGATGAACAGCAGTGTGGCGGGCAGGGTCCGGGCGAAGGATTTCAGCGCTGGGACGGATAGTGCCCCGCCGGCCATCCAGCCGATTGCCATGAACGCGACTGCGGTGACGGCTCCGGGGAGGGTGAGGGTGAGCCGGTCGTCGAGAAGCGTGTGGGCGAGGACGGTGAGCAGCATCGGCCCGAGTATCGATGGTGCGGGTATGTGCAGCCGGGTCCCCACGGGCTGCCCCACAGCCAGCAGTCGGAGGTACTGGGTGAGGGTGACGTAGCGGCAGTCGGCGCCCGTGTCCCATCGCACTAGAGAAAACGGGTTATATGTGGCCGGTGGGGACTGATTTTAGCGTGGTGAGGGGAGCGTCTGGCGGGGTGGTGCGGTGGTGGATAAGGCGCTGGGGGATTCATGCGAGTTCACCACCGAGGAACGGCGGCTAGAAATACTGTTCAAAAACTACGCCGATCCGACAAGCGACTAACCACCTTAAGGAAAAAGCACCACCGCATATGTAGCGGTGGTGCTTTTGGCGGTTAGTGCCTATTTTCGCTGTTAGACTAGCATTGTTGGGGAGTGGCACTAAGTTTTATGGCTACATGACAGTAAAACAGCACTTGATGTGAAGCACGCCAAACGGATTGTGTGCAGTTTTTGCATGACCTATTTTCTCGGGTAGGTAGAAATGTGGGAAGTCCTGGATCAGTAGTTCTTTGTCGATGAAATCTCGCCACTGTTCGTCCGTGCCTTCGGAGATCAGGTCACGGGAGGCGCAGCGGTGTTCTACGTCTACTGTCTCATCAAAGGTGCGTACCTCTTCGTTTCGCCAACAGACTGAATGGGGAAGGATGAAGATTCCCTCGTAGGGGCCTTTCAGATCGTCGAGACTATCGGGCGCGAGATAAGGCTTGTGGTCTGCAATGAACACTCGTCCTTGGTCCCATTTAATAACGGGGGCGTAGTGGGTCGTAAGTCAATGGCTCCTTGCGGGGATGTGGCTGTTTTTAAATCTACTTGTGGGTCCGCATAGAAACACCATGAGCACACCTGCCGTTCTGAAAGCATCATATCGGCTCGGGACGGCAGAGTTTTTGGTGGAAACAGAAAGCTGACGTAGGACCGGACGGCACTTACAGTGCGCGTGCTTTCCGGGATACAAGATCCCTGGGGATCTGCCGCGGGATTTTTATTACGTTCATCACCCCGCCAACCCAGGCGGCAACCCCGGCACCAACAACAGCGCACCCGGGTATCCCGCTGGTAAATAGCCCGGCGGTTTGCAGCGCCAGCAACCCGGCGACAGCCACAAGCACACACCACTGCCACCGCACACTTCCCAGAAGCCACCAGCAGCCAAGCGATGCCGCAACCGTCACCGCAACCACGGTGATCACCAACGCAAGATTCGGTGTGAACATCTGCCCGAGGATGAGGTCGGTCGGTTTGTCGGACGCCGTGAGCACCGGGTCAAAGACACCGGCCCTCAGCCAGGAGGAAGTACCGGCGACAAGCACCGCCGCCAGACAGACGACAAAGGCTACCAGGCTTTTGCTCGGCGCATAGCTTTCCGTGTGTGCCGCGCTGCTACGGGAAACGACGCTTGCAGCCGCTGGGAGGATGACGACAAGCAGCCCCATGACAAGACTTGCAACGAGCATCAGTTCAACCCTGAAATCGCTCTCCATGCCCTCAATCGTGGCATATCCGATGTATGCGCCACCGGCCACGGTCACACTGTAGGCGGCCATCAAGAAGTTCATGAGCTTGAGTTTCCGCATCATGACAGCAAGTCCGGTCAGTCCCGCCAGCACGCAGACAACCGTGAGCGGATCCTGGGCGGCAGGATCAATGAAAAACCAGTCGCTGTTGTCGGACATGGGCGCGCCTACAGCGATTCCGCCAGCGATCGACTGATGCACGCCCATCGGAAACAGTGTGCCCGACCAGAAAGGAACCCCGTCCGGTGTCGGCGCAACACCGATGAATTCGTTCTCCCGGACAAACAGTGTCCTCATCAGGATTGCCGGAACTGCGGCAGTGACAGCGGCAAGGGCGATAACGGTCCACCAGTATGCGGCCAATCCTGTTGCCAGGCCCCGTTCTTTCGCGTGTCGAAATTCCGCTTCGCGGGGGTCGAGTCCGTTGGTCGGTTCCCGGCGACTTGCATTAGGAGGTGGACTCAGCCAATCCAGTTCCGCCCTATCCAGCGGCACATGTGTGCCGTCTCCTACCTGTGGGGAAGATCCACGCGGCAACACCAGTTCGCGGCGGTACACCGCTTCGCACACAATCGGCACAAAAGCCGCCGACAGCACAGCCCGTGCCGTGTATTCCGGCGCACCGGCCAGCACTGTTTCCGGCCACATCATCCATAAACCGACACATGCCACCGGGCCGATGAGCACCGGATAGCGTGCTGAGTGCCGAGCCCCCGCGCCGAGCATCGCGCACAGGCCTGCAGCTATCGCGAACAAGCTGTTGGTACCGCTCGCCGCAAGCCCTGGGCTGCAGGCAAAAGCACATCCCGCAACTGGTGCAAACACAAGCGCCGATTCAGCCACGTTCAGTATTGTCAGCCACCAGGAAAGCAGCCATCCAGAGGTAACTCCGAGCAGCACAAGCCACAACATGCCGGCGATCAGGCCATCAAAAGGTCCCCCCAGCGACTCTCCTTTTTGTTGCAGGAGCATAAACGGCACAACAAACAGGCCAATCCAGAAACCCGCAACCACAGCAGGGGCGACGAACCGGTTTTTCACGACGGAAAACCCGGTGGCGGCAAGCCAGGTCACGAGACAGAAAACAGCACAGAAAACAACCTGCGGCATACCGGCGGTGATGTGCACGTCGTCAACCGGGTACCGATACCAAGTGTCGTCGACGTTGATTGCCCGCCGCTTTTCTGGGGTTGATCCCGTAAACAGCAGCATCTGCCACGCACCCAACACCAGCGCAACGGCCAGCACGCGCACAGAGTGCTTGAAGCCCGCGGACGATGAAACACCGCTACATGTCACAGTTGCCATTACTTTCCTTCAAACTGAATCAAGTCTTAATCATGCGAAAGTCCATGCAACGGCACAACTGCCATCTACCAAGGGTAAGTTTTTGCCGAGTAATTCCAGAAATGCCAATGATTGGGATTGTGATGCCAAAATACGGGCTCAATTAATCCTGGGCTAATGAGCGAGTTACTGTCCGGATAATAGGCTTTTTTGTGAAACAAAACAACTCCGGCGTGATACTGAGTGGCTAATTGACGCGCAGTAAATTTTTGTGTTGGATACGCAGAAGATTGACGGGAAAACTTTTCGGCAATATTCTTCAGATTTGAATAAAGTTCATCGTCACAATCAGCCCGTTTTTGCAAGGGCAATATAGCCGCTGAGTTACGGCCAGGGGGGTGTGTGGCATAGCTCATTAATTGCAAAAGTATCCTGATGATATAGGGATTTGTAGCTATTAAAATTTCCGACAGGCGGCATATCGGGACTCTTAGTGCAATAATCATGGAGAGCGCCGCCGCTTCTGTGTCGTGCCATCTATAATTGCTTGTAATGTTTATTGAGCTAGCGAAAATGTCCTTCGAGGTTCCCTTTGAAGGTCCGGGATGAGCTACTCTCCGACTGCTTCCCGTAAAGAGTACCTCAGGAAACACTGTTGTCAACTTTTCTATATCGTTTTCATAGGTCAAAAAGCCTCGGTGCACTTTTTGCCGTCAGTGGCGATGCTGACGGTACCGCGTTCAAAACTTCTGAACCTCGCCGATTCCATCCGCGTATGGTTCATCGATCGGGAAACCGAATCTACCGTCCTCGAGGGGGGCAGTAATCCACTCTGTCAGCGGAAAACCATCAATTACGGGGGCATCCGTGGGCGATGACCAGACGATCACTCCCCGGGCGAAGACGTTTATCCGTCCCCGATCGGACCTCCAATCGAACTCATTTGTAATCGGATAGCCGAGGCGACTGTTAACCCCATCTGTCTTGATCCAACGATCGTAGATGCGGCCGTACACCGCCGCGTTCAGTCCCACAGCTTTCTGCACGGTAGCGCCATGCTGGAACTTCTGCATACGCTCGATCGGGTTGGAAGAGAGTCCGTCTTGGTCCGTAATCGGATACCCCATTGGTCCCGCCTCCCACCTGAGGTCTTTCCAAACCTCGAAAACTTGGATGGGAATAATATGCGCTCCGGTCTCCGGGGAGCAGTAAATAATGCCTTTGGTCAGAGTGAACCGGTAGCCCCGCCCATCCGGATTGAGCCGAATTGACTCAACCGGCCACAAAATGGTGATGCTGGGCCACCGGGCTGCTCGTAGCGATCAAGAATGGCGCCACACACTTCAATATTATGCAGGGGAAAAGATGACACCTGGGAGCTGCATCCGCTGCACGGAGCAGCCTATCGAGCAGAAGGCTGGCCCCCACCGTCGTTGACCGGCTGCGAACGCTTGTCTACTATGGCCTCACTCCTGCGTGGATCGGTGTTAACCCGTTGTCGGGAAAGTGCCAGCTGATTTGGTACATCGAGAAGGTCTACACCTCGAAAAACCGCACCAGCCCTAATAGCCGTCTTCTCACCGTGCCGCATACCGAACTCACGCAGTACCTTGGTGCTGACCGGCACGTTTCCCACGGCATATCACGGTGGCCGTTCTACAGAGGCGACGATATGACCGCCTACCGTGGGCACAATCAGCACCACACGGTCGTCACCATGGGCAGCATGGTCAGAAGGGTACGCACCATCATCGGGAAACCGGCCACAGCACCCACCGAAAACGTAGGCGAAAAGCAGTACAGCTCGGGCTGGGAACGTATCGAAGCCGGGCGCGCATCGGCGGCACAGGGCCGAATGCTGGCGGACCTAGATCGGGAGCTACTCAGCGCTGACGACGCGGCAAGTGACCTGATCGACGGGGCACGGGTGCGGTGGATAGCTCCTGGACGTGCCGCCCGTGATGAAACAGCGTTTAGACACGCTCTTGCTGAAGGCCACCGGCTGCATGGTGCGGGTAGCCCCATGAAGGACAACCTGCTGATCGACGCTTACGAACGCGCGTACATGGTGGCCCAGACCGTAGGGGCTGACGGTCGTGAACCAGAGATACCGCCCATGAGTGATCGTCTGACAATGGCCCGCCGTGTGCGCGGCTACGTCGTTAACGGCAGGCCCAGCCGCCCCCAACGCACCATAGAACGGCAAACCAGCGCCGGACGTAAGGGTCTGCTGCAGGTTTAGGTGACAGTTCTATGCAGCCTGGAAGGCTGCATTTACTGTTGATCGTTTCACACTCGATCGGTGTGACCCGGTCAAGGCGTTTTTGTCGGACACACCGGTGGTAGCGGTGTTCGATCCAGGCCATGACCGCAACGGTCCGCTCTTCGTGGCTGGCCCATATCTTGAGGCTCAAGACACTTGCGTTGCAGCAACGAGAAAAACAACTCCATCACTGCGTTATCACCCGCAGTGGCTCTACCCATTGAACCCTTCAGACCGCGACGACCAAACATCTAACGGTATCTACAAGACCTCAACTGCGACCCACCATCAAAAATGGACAACCCAACCGGTGACACTGTGCCTGTTGATCTCACGGCGAGCAACCGCTGTATTTGGAGTGATGACCACCAGTCCAGAGCTCATATGAGGTGCAGCCGAGTAGCCGACGACCCGGCTCGACAACCTGTCCTTGACCCCACAACAATACAGTTTCCCTTCCCTGGTGGGGTGTTCGGTGATATCGGTGACTCACACCTGGTTCACCCAACGAGCAGCACCGATGAAATCGTGGCGAGTCCTGCCGTGATCGTCACTATGAGCACGGAGATCATCAGGGACCGCCAGGCCGGAACGCTTCCCGTTCTTCCCCCGCTTCCTGCCACAGGAAGACCACGGCTGATGAGCCGAACACAACTGCCAGGCAGCGCGCCCACACATCACCACCCCAGATACTTCAACCTCATCACGCAGATACCGGCAGCCGGCCTGCGGGTCGTTTGCGTGAGCTGCACGCACAGCTGCCACACGGCCCTGCACGCCCCCCTGTCAGATGCGGTGACCGGCTGAGCCAACCACCGGTAATACTCGGCCCGGCACAGCTTCAACACAGCTTCAACGCCCGACACGTCAACGTCACAGGAATCCCTTCTAACGCCAGCTGTTTCACGAGCGGGAAGTACCTTTTCCCGGTAGATTTACCTGCGACAAATACGCTGCCGCCCGCCGCAACACCTCGTTTTCTTGCTCCAGCGGCCGGTTCCGACGCCGCAAATCACGTAATTCCTGTGACTCTGAGCGGCACACACCTTCTTGTTCCCCGGCCCCTTGGCGTTCTTGATGTAGCCACGTATCCAACGTGGCTACATGAATCCCGAAATCCGTGGCCACCTGAACCAACGTCACACCCGGATCACGCGCCACAGCAACACGCACCACGTCATCGCGGAACTCTTTCGGATATCGCTTAGGCCCAACAACTCCCTTCCAGCTAGCACCAAGACCAGCCAAACTAGTTGTCACCTATTCGCGCAGCAGACCCCGGGGTTGGGCGTGGGTTGTTCGGTGGCGGACAGTGCAAGCACACACAACTTCGTCTGTGACCTATTGGGATGGTGGGTGAGCTGTAGGCTTGGGGCGTAACCTCATCGATACTCATAGGTAAAGGACTCTTAATGATTCAAAAGAATATGCCAACACTTATTTTTGGTAATGTTGTTTTGCAGTCTCACCTTATGGGCACTGATTTGCTTATCTTTTCTGATGATATGAGGTCTTACTGGACTCATGCTGATCCTCCGGTTTCTCTCAACGTCCCACTCCATGAGCTTCCTAATGCTTATCCGGAGGAAAAATTGGAGAAAATGGTTCAAGCCCTCTTTAGGAAAGTGAAGTCTCAGCTAGATGAGAGCTATTCCGGGGGATATGAAAGAGCGTGTGCTGACCTCTGTGAGTGGATCTTGAGCCCCACGCGGGGGTTATAGATTGCACGGCAAGTGAACTTCCCTTGAGCGTCCGCGACCGGTGTGATTGCCCGCATAAATGACGGCCTTGACCCTGTAGTCATGTCCTGAATTGTCATGGTTACAGTAGGCTTCACCTCTGACGAAGCCGTAGCCACCTTCTGTAAGGGGAACGATTCCTGGGGAATCAACATCTTCATACCAAGTGCCTAAATGCTCTTCTTGGAGTGTGATCTGTGCACTTAGTGGAAGAAATCCGGTGCCAGAGCATGACACACTGAGTCCATATCCGATGAGCCCATCGGCTTCCAGACGGGGGTCTGCAAAGGTTCCTGAACAGGAACCCGAATTGAAATATCTTTCGGAAAATCCGTTTTCATCCTTTACTGGTTCATCGAAAGTGAAGGTGAAGGTATTTCCGTCAAACTTGTCCTTGTTGGCACCCCTACTGTCTTCAATGAAGTTAGTTGTCTGATTTTCGTGCACTACAGCCGTAGAGGAGCTTGCCAGGGGAGCAGTCATTGTGGTTACGATGATGGCTGCTGCAGATATGATGGCTGTTTTCTTCATTTATTCTCCTGATGGTGCTTGGGGGACTGTTTCTGTCCCGGTCGGTGAACCGATCTGCCGTGTGGCGCTTGGTTTCCAGAGGTGGTGGACAATGTCCGTGACTTGCCACTACTGTGAGTGTGCTACGCCACATCGTCAAGGATGATGAAAGAAAATCCATTTCGCCCCTTTGTGGTGGGTAGGTGTGCCTAATTTTGCTGTTAGGCGTCTTGTTCTTCTTCGAGGTAGCGGTTGCGTGCTTCGCGGATGATTTCGAGGATGGTGTGGTTTTCGCGGCGTGCTTGGGCTTCTGGGTTGTCGATGATGTCGAGGGCCCATGCGTATGCGCCTGGGGTGCCGCTTGTGGGGTCGAGGTTTTCCACGGGATCGCCGTTGTTGTAGGTGGCTGCGAGTGCTTCGAGTTGTTTGTCTGTGTACCCCATGGGTGGGTTTGCTGCTCGGGTAGGTGGCATCTGGTCTGGCTTGCTCGTGGGGTGAGACTGGGAGGATGTTGCTGGGTCTCAGTCCTCCCCGAGTGAGTTTCTGTGGCGATGTTGTGCGCGTGACGAGGAACCGCGAGCCGGGAGTGGTGATCGAGCAGAGTGCAAAAGACTTTGGTGTTCACCTGATGATGCCGTGGAGATGGATGCGTCGTGCCGACCTCGGCGAGGGGCGCTAAGTCCGGACAGGTTTGCCGAAGTGGTCTGGTTGTGCGAAGCGCGCAAGTGGATCCGGCTGCTTGAGTAAGGCGACGAGGTTTAGTGTCGGGTCGGCGGGATATCTGTCACAGGTTATTGAGCTGGCCGCTGCAAGGTTACTTGTGGCGGTGGAGGTCTCGGGTGCTCAAGCTCTGCCTCTGTGTAATCAAGGGATGTCTACTCGGGTCGGATCGTGGGGTGCTCAAATTCCGTCGATAGCAGGTCATCCTGAAGGAGGCTCGGTTGATACAACCTTTACTTGTGTCGACCGGGCCTCGCCGCGTGAGTCCTATAGATTTAGATTACGGACGTCCAACTGGAGTCCAGCTTCATCGGCAGTGGAAGGAAGCGTGTTTTCGGAAATCAATAGAGAGCCCTCCGGGGTTAGGGTGAACACTGCAGACCCGGGAAGAGAGTGTCCGGCGGCTCGTGGACCATCAAGAACCCCATAAGAAACCTTGACCGAGTCGGTGCCGAGTGGGGTTACTCCAATAACTTTCTCTTCCATCAAGGGAGCTGGGTCGGCGATTGTTCTCCCCGCCCGGAAAAATACCACTCCTTGACGCTGAGAATTACCTGTCCCAACACCACCTGCAAGAACGGCCCAACTTAGAGGTGCGCACGGATCGAAGTGATCCTCGGTGATGGTGAAGGAAAATTGCTGCCCGCCGGAAGAAACAATCGGCAAAGAATCCACTTCAGAAAGTGGGTTTTGAGCAGTGGAATCACAACTTCTTCCGGAAGATGGATCGACAACCGTTATTCCTGACCCCACGGCCTCCTCTGGGGGAACTTGAGAAGCGCTTTCTTGACTCAAAGCGGACGATTCCCTCCCTACAGATGGACTAGGGGGAAGCGGTGTTCCAGAAGAAGACTCCGAAGAAGGCTCTCGATTATGGGAAGCGCTACATGCGCCCAGGCACACAAGTGGCCAGAAAAACGATAATTTTTGAAACTTTAGAGCTAATCATGCTTTTCCTCCTCCTGGAGCGAATGTAACACGATTCTTTTCACCTGCCCGCACCTTTAACCCCATCATTTCTCCCTTCGAAAGGTGACCATTTTCAAGGTTCGTTGACGACAATTAGTGAGGGTGTCTGCCGCAGAAACGGGTGACAGTGGTTGTCCAGCCTGGTTGGCTGCGGTCGCCATGATTGTCTCACTGGATGGGGTCAACTGTCTGAGCCGTTTCTGTCTCTGCTCCGCGGTGGTAGGTCTGTTCAATCCATGCGACAACTGGGATCCGCAACTCATCACGGGTGGCACACCGGCACCAGTTGAAGACGGTGTTCTGCAACAGTCCGAACAAGCGCTCCATGGCGGCGTTGTCCTCGGTGGCGCCGACCATGCCCCTCGACACGATGCCTGGTGATGGCTTTGTCGAAGGCGGCGGCTGCGAGCCAGGTCTTCCACCCGCGAGTCATCCGGTAGTCCACGATCCAACCCCGAGAATACGTCCTTGACCGCATAAAGATGAGTCGTGCCTCAAGCAGTCCGGTGGCCGAAGACGTCCCTGAGCAACACCCGGTTCGGCACGTCGGCGGTGAACGACACCGAATGAAATCATCATGGACCGGCAGCCCGAGGAGATTTGTGCTTCCCACGGCAGAGTTTCGCGAACACCGACCACCACCGGTTCGTCCGGCAGAACTGCCAGGCTGTTGTTTCGGCCAGTGGCGGTCATACGGTGCTGGCCTATCGTCCAGCCTGTTCAGTCCCGGTGGCGGACGCGTGCGATCCGGTGTAGTACCTGTGGCATCCAGCTTGCGAGGATCAGTACGCCGATCAGTCGGATGATCTGGACCGCGGCGACGACGGGCCCGGAGTCGGCCTCGTCGGCGATGATGAGGACGGTCTCGAGTCCGCCGGGGCTGGTCGCGAGGTACGCGTCGAGGTAGGGGATGTCGAGCCACCAGGTCAGCAGTAGAGCGGTGGCGGCGCAGCCGGCGATGAGGGCGGTGATGAACAGCAGTGTGGCGGGCAGGGTCCGGGCGAAGGATTTCAGCGCTGGGACGGATAGTGCCCCGCCGGCCATCCAGCCGATTGCCATGAACGCGACTGCGGTGACGGCTCCGGGGAGGGTGAGGGTGAGCCGGTCGTCGAGAAGCGTGTGGGCGAGGACGGTGAGCAGCATCGGCCCGAGTATCGATGGTGCGGGTATGTGCAGCCGGGTCCCCACGGGCTGCCCCACAGCCATGATGATGAGGAGGACGAGCAGGCCGATCCAGGAGAAGTCTGTGGCCGTGTCGGCGGTGGGGTGGGTGTCGAAGCCGATGAGCATCGCCGCGAGCGGCAGGGAGAGCATCACGGCCAGCAGTCGGAGGTACTGGGTGAGGGTGACGTAGCGGTAGTCGGCGCCCATGTCCCGGGCGAGGAACGGCATGACGGAGGCGCCACCGGCGAGCATGGAGAGCACACCCGTCGAGCGGCTGATCTCCCGGTGCGCGTGGTGCAGGAGCAGACCGCCGGTGACACCGATCCCGATGGTCGCGGCGGACACGACGAGCCCGGGGATGAGATAATTCACCAGTTGGGTAGCGGGCGTGGCCGTGAGCGGTGCCGCGGCGAGGATGGCGATCACCGCGCGGGCTGCCCGGGACGCGCGGCCGGAGAGAGTGATGCTGCGGCCGGTGGCGACGGCTGCTGTGGCGGCGACGAGGATCGAGGCGATCACCCAGCCCGCGGGCAGCCCGATGCGGGTGAACACCCACCCGAGGATCAGCGTCGACGGTACGACGGCAAGCCACCGGCGGTCGATGCGCGGGGCGTGCACGGGCTCTCCTCTCCGCCGGTCATCGGGTTTCCACCGTCCATTGTGCCCATCGTTGAACCGTACGGATTGGATCCGGGTACATTTGACATCCAGCCCTGATGGGTGACCGCAGTCACCTTTCCGGATCCCTTGAGAAAGCTGGTGACCATGGATCTCGCCCTGCCCGCGTGGCTCATCCTGATCGCGGGCGCGGGTGTCGCCGGCTGGATCGACGCGGTGATCGGTGGTGGCGGGTTGATCCTGATACCGCTGATCCTCGCCGTGGCCCCCGGGCTGGCCCCGGTGACGGCGCTGGCGTCGAACAAGTTGGCGGCGGTGTCGGGGACGGCGTCGGCGGCGTTCGCACTGTGCCGGAAGGTCGGTGTGGACCGGTCCCTGGTGATCCGGTTCGTGCCGGTGGCCGCCGTGTGCTCCGCGGGCGGTGCGCTCGCGGCGAGTGCGATCGACAAGTCCCTCATGCGGCCGATCGTGATCGTGCTGATGGTCGCGGCGGGTGTGTTCGTGGTGCTCCGCCCGAGCTTCGGCACCGGTATCGCACGCGAGGCGCCGAAAGGCGTACGGCGTCTGATCGCGGTCGGTGCCGTGGCGCTGATCGCCGGCTACGACGGCATCTTCGGGCCGGGCACCGGCATGTTCCTCATCATGGTGTTCACGGGTGTGCTGAGCCAGAACTTCCTCACGTCCGCCGCCCTGGCGAAGGTCGTCAACACGGCGACGAACGTCGGGGCGCTCGTCGTGTTCGCTGTGGGCGGTCACATCTGGTGGATCCTCGGCCTGGTGCTCGCGGTGGCGAACATCGCGGGTGCGCAGATCGGTGCCCGCACGGTGGTGCGCGGTGGTACGGGGTTCATCCGTGCGGCGCTGCTGTGCATGGTCATCGTGATGTCGAGCTATCTGACGTACACCCAGATCCTCGGTGGCTGATGGTTCCCGACGTCGCGTTCGGGGAGTGGCTCGTCGCCCACCGCGCACCGTGGATGGTGGCGGTTAGTGAGGTTCTTGCGGAGGCGTTCCGGCCCTGGCATGTCCTGGTGTTCGCTACGGTCCTCGCGGTGCTGTTCCTTCGCCGGTTCGGGCGGGCCACCGCCGTGCGGTTCTGGTGCGCGGTCGTCCTCGCCCAGGTGGTGACCCATCTGCTCAAACCCGTGGTGGGGAGGGCCCGGCCGCCGGTGGAGTGGCGGCTCGCGGTGGAGCCCACGGCGGCGTTCCCGTCGGGACACGTGACGGGTGCGGCGGTCCTCACCGGAGCCCTCGTGCTGGTGTTCTGGCCGGTGCTGCGCCGTGTCGGGCGGTGGGCCGCTGTGTTCGTCGCGGTCACCGTGACCGTGGTCGTGGCGGCGAGTCGGCTGATTCTGGGGGTGCACTGGTTGAGCGACACCACCGCCGGTGTCGCCGTGGCGGTGGTGTCGCTCGGTGTGGTCGGGGGAGTGGACGTGATCAGGCGGCGGCGGGGTTGCCCATCGGGAAGGTGATGACGACGTAGGCGCCGAGGGCGATGAGCACCACGATGTTCACCCACAGCACGATGAGGAACTGTGTGCGGAGTTCCGGGACGCGCCGCATCTTCCGGTAGGCCACGATCGCCGCGACGAGCGGGATCGGGAAGAAGATGAAGGATTGGAGGGCGAGGAGAACCGCGGCCACAACGGTGATCGCCCACAGGATGTAGAGCTGGGTGGTCGGCTTCTGCATGGGAGGTACCTCCGATCGTGCGGGCTGGTGGGTGCTCCTGCGGGATCGCGGTCTCTCACCAGCTCAGCGGTGATGGCGCACCTTCAGGTCTATCAGCCCCATCCGGTTATTACCAGTACGCACCCCCGGATGGGCTTCCCGGGCGCTGTACCATTCGTACCGTCACATCCGGCGCTTCGTCCGCGCCGTCGCGGTCGCGGTCCACGGATCCTCCGGCCACGGGTGTTTCGGATAGCGGCCGCGCATGTCCGCGCGGATTCCATGCATAGATTGTGAACTATGGGCGAGTGGGCGAATTCTTTGTGTTGAATAGCCATTATTTTAGATACCATCTAAATTGGTGGTTTCTTGGAAGAAAAAGTATCACTTGCAAAAAAGAAAATCCGCCACTACCGTTAGACAAACAAGTGTCGTATTTGCGAGAAATAAAATTAACTTCTGTTAGGAGAAGCCGTGCTCACACGAAACTACCGAAAAATACTCTCAATTTTCGGGTCATGTGCGATCATTTCAACGATGGTAGTGGCTACGCCGGAAACGGTCGGCGCCCAAGCGGCAGATGGTCGATTTGACCAAATCTGCAGTAAGCCCATACTGCTCATCGCTCGTGGCAGTGGGGAAGGAAGAATCGATGATCGAACAGCATCTACCGGAGAATATCTGAGCGGCTGGCAAGGGAACATGATTGACAGGGTTATCAAAAAACTCGATAATTCTGGAGACCTAGAGGGTGTTGAGATTATGGCCCTTGACGACAATGAGTACCCTGCTATTGCGGTCAATTTGAAAAGCGCACTTGTTCCTGGGGAAACTGCACTTTTCGGTGAAACGGTCCGCAGCTCAGCCAGCAAGGGGACGATTGCGGCGGTCAACAAAATCGCACGCTATAAAAGAGATAACAATTGCGAGCCGACGGTAACAACCCTTGGATACTCGCAGGGCACCATAGCGCTGCTTTCTGCAGAAAAAGGTCTCACTCAAGCTGGATATGTTGACGGATCCGCTTATATGGGCAATCCATTCCGTGTAAAAAACGACCAATATAATATTGGAGATGCGCATACAGGCGAAGGGGTCTTTGTAGTTCGCAATGATGGCTCTCGCATGCTTCAAGATCTAATTCCGCTTTTAAGAAAAACCAATGAATATATAGATATGGCTGTACTACTTGCTAAAGGTGCTGACCGGCTTGGTTTATCTAAGGGTGCTGGAGAAAGCGCACAAAAGGCGGCTGACAGCTTCCGTGGAAGAAGTAAAGTGCGCTCAGATCTTCTTCGGAATATCAAGAATGAAAACGTCGTTGATTATTGTATTGATAATGATCTAATCTGCGATTTCACGGTGCCAAGAATCCGCGATCTGGTCGAGACGAATGGCGGGGCTCATGGTGATTACTTTAAAGAAGATGCCGCCAAAGCACCTTACGAAAAGCGCTTTTTAGAAGCCCTTCATTCTGCGCTCTACAGGGAAGACGATGAATCGGATGAAAACAGTGGCACCCCGGGAGGAAGCGTCGAGGTTGGGCCACCGCGCGAAGTCATGTTTGTCATTGATACGACTGGGTCCATGTGGGATGACATCGCAGAAGCTAAGGCAAATGCTGCTGAAATTGGTCAGAAAGTCCTCTCGACTAATCCCGATTCACGTATCGGATTAGTTGAGTATAAAGACTGGGATAGCCCCATGTATGTTAATGGGGAAAGCACAGCGGCGCGAGTAGTGGTCCCCTTGACTAAAGATTTTTCAATCTTCAACGAGCGACTCCAGGCGCTGTCAGCGGATGGTGGTGACGAAGAGCTTCCTGAAGATATGCTATCTGGTATAGCATTGGCTCAAGAAGCGAATTGGTCCGTGCCGAGGACTCGAGACATATTGGTCATAGGCGATCAACCAGCTCACGATCCGGAATGTCGTACCGGTTTGACTCTGGAGGCGTTAAAAGCGCGCAGTTCGGCAAACAGTTTCACGTTTGGCGCTGAACAGTGGCCGAGAAATCCAGGTGGTTATTCGAAGGATTCGAGTTGTTTGACGCCAATTCTGGGAATCAATAGGTCGGCCAACGGTGAAAATCGCATGAGTAGAGCGATCCAGGTTGGGTCTGAGGATTTGGCAAGTGATAATTCGCAACCTATTCGGATTAGTGCTGTAACAAATAATCCTGATATGGCGAATTCGATTAAGGATCTCATTGATTTCACTGGTGGTGTAGTCGTGTCATACCAGGATGCGCAGTCGGCGGACGCGATCATTACGGCTACAGCGAATTTGGAATCTAGCCCGGAAGCGATTCTTTCCATTCCAGGTTTTATGGCTGTCGGGGAAACGGTACCGATGAGTGGTGCGTTAAGTAAAGTCTTCGTGACGGGCGGAATGTCAGCTACAATTGATTTTGGCGACGGCACAGTTGAAAAATTCGAAAGCTGGGACGATCTTTTTGACATTAGCCATGTCTATTCCACGCCTGGTTCTTACACGGTTGAACTTCGGGTATTTGATTCGGCTGGAAACGTTGGAATCGATCGTGTTGATATTGAGGTGATGTCTGAAGATGGAGCGAGAGTTTTCGACTACGCGCTAGGTGAATGGTCTTTGAGTTCGTACCGGACTGATGCGGAGCCACCGGTCCAGTCAGACGATACGAGTTCTTTCCACGGTACGAGTTCTCTAAAATCGGAGAATATTTTCTCAAGTTTGATGAAGGTTTTAGCGGTTCTCAGTATCTTCGGTGGTGTGATCTCGGCGATCTTTTCCTTCCTGAGTTCGTCTCGTAGATAGCTTAGGTGTCGGTATCACATCCGGCGCTTCGTCCGCGCCGTCGCGGTCGCGGTCCACGGATCCTCCGGCCACGGGTGCTTCGGGTAGCGGCCGCGCATGTCCGCGCGCACCCCGCTGTAGGGCCCGGACCAGAAGCTCGCCAGATCATCGGTCACCGCCAGCGGCCGTCCCGCCGGTGACAGGAGATGGAACAGCACCGGGACCCCGGTGATCCTGGGTGACTCCGCGAGGCCGAAACACTCCTGGAGCTTGCAGGCCACGACGGGTTTCTCCCCCGAATAGTCGATGGCGTGACTGTTCCCGCTCGGTACGGTGAGGCGCTGGGGCACGAGTTCGTTCATCTGCGCCGCCTCCGGCCAGGGGAGCAGTCGGCGCAGTGCGGCGTGCATGTCGATCGTCCCCGGAGGGGTGCCCCGGGCGATACGCTCCAGATCGGGAGCCAGCCAGGCATCCAGATTCGCCAGCAGCTCCCCCTCCGCCACCGACGGCCACGGATCGCCGACGTGGGTGTGCAACCAGGCGAGCCGGTGGCGCAGGTCGTTCGCCGCCGCCGAGAAGGTGAACACCCCCAGGCCATCGGTCCGTAGCCCCTCCGCGATCGCCTCCGAGGCGTGCCGCTTGTCGACGCTCGTCGGGGTCGAACTCAGCTCGATGGCCCCGGCGCTGCGGACCTTCCGGGCCCGGATCCGCCCACCCTCGAGAGTCGCGGTCACGGTCTCCGACACGCCGACCACGGCCAAGGCGGTCTCCTCGTCCAGCCGGGCGGCCGCCCGGATCACCGCACCGGTCCGCCCCTCCCGCGCCGTGGTGCGGGTGACCTCCGCGACGGCCAGCCACTCCGCGTCATCCAGACCCGTACCGCCGGGGAGGGTCGCCCGGGTACCGCTGGCCAGCAACCAGTCGCCGCCGGTTCTCCGGGCCACCTGCTCCGGGTACGCCAGCGCGGTGACCAGGCCCTCGGGATGCGTGGTCGGATAATCCGACTCGGCCTCCGCGCCGCGGGCCAGCCGCATCAACCGAGCGGCCTCCCGGCCGAGCCGCCCCCGCTCCGCACGGGCCTGAGCCGCGACGTCCCCACGGGGTTGATCGGCGAGCAGTGCGACCGTGCGCGCCGCCCGCTCGCCGAGCAGCGGAACGGTCAACAGCAGCGCCCGTGCCAACCGGGGACTGGCGGGAATACCCGCCAGCCTCCGCCCGAACGGCGTCACAGCCCCATCAGCGTTGACCGCCCCCAGGCGTCGGAGCACCTGCTCGGCCTCCGTGATAGCTGCGGCGGGCGGGGCGTCGACAAGCGGCAGCCCCACACCGCGGGGTGTGCCCCAGCACGCCAACTGGAGTGCGGCCTGCGTCAGATCCGACGTCGCGATCTCCGGTGTGATGTGTGGCTGCATCGTCGAGTACACGCGGGGCTCGTAGCAGCGCAGTACCGTTCCTGGGCCCTCACGACCGGCGCGACCGGCCCGCTGGTCCGCCGAGGATGCGGCACACGTCGTGGTCACCAGGCCCGTCATGCCGCGTGAAGTGTCCCGCCGCGGGACCCGCGCGAGCCCCGAATCAACGACGGTGCGCACCCCCGGCACCGTGAGCGAGGACTCGGCTATCGACGTTGCGACGACGATCCGCGGCCGGTCCGCAGGCGTCAGGGCAGCATCCTGCACCGCAGCGGCGAGCTGTCCGTGCAGCGGCAGCACCGGCACGCCAGGGGCGAGTCCCTGGATCGTCGACACGACCCGGTCGACCTCCCGCGCGCCGGGCACGAACACCAGCGCCGAATGCTCGAGTTCCGCGACGGCGTCCACGGCCACCCGGGCCATGTGGTCGAGGAACGCCCACTCCACACCCCGTGCACCCAGCCGCGTACCGCCGGGAATGTACCGGACGTCGAGCGGGTGCGTCACTGCCTCGGTGGACACCACCGGGCCACCGATCAGACCAGCGAACGTGTCGGCGTCGATGGTCGCCGACATCGCGGTCAGCACCAGATCGTCACGCAACTGGTGCAGCTCGGTGAGCATGCCCACCAGCAGATCGGTGTCCAGTTGGCGTTCGTGCACCTCATCGAGGGCGACGGCATCCACACCTGCCAGTTCCGGATCCGCCAGGAGTCGGCGCAGCAGAACGCCCGGCGTCACGAACTGCACCCGCGACCCCGCATGATGCTCACCGCGCACCGTGAAACCCACCCGGTCACCCAGCCGCGAGCCGTCCAGGTGGGCGAGCCGCCTCGCCGCCGCGCGGACAGCCACCCGCCTGGGTGCGGTGACCACCACCGTCCCTCCGGTGATGTTCGCCAGGGCCGGCGGCACCAGAGTGGTCTTACCGGTGCCGGGCGGGGCCTGCACGACACAAGCCCCGGTGCCAGCCAGGGCGTCACCGAGCGTACCGACGGCTCGCGCCGCCGCAAGCCTGGCACCGATGCGGGTCAGATCGAAGGTGGACACGGGGGAAGTGTATCCACCGGGCGCTGCTACGGTGATCTCATGGCACAACTGTTCGAACCAGGTGCGCTGCCCCGCGAACCTACCCGCATCATCCCCGGAGTCGTCCACCTGCCCTCCTGGCTCGCTCCCGACACGCAGTCCCGTCTGGTCACCGGCGCCCGTGCCCACGCCCGCGGACCGGCCGCCATGCGCCGACCCGTCCTGCGCAGCGGGCAGATGAGTGTCTGGATGACCACGCTCGGGCTCTGGTTCCACACCAACCCGTACCGCTACAGCTCCCGCACCCCGGACGGAACGCCTGTTCCACCGGTTCCGGACCTCCTCTCTGATCTCGCTCGTGGTGCGCTCTCCGCCGCCGCCCGCCACGCACCGGAACTCGATCCCTGGGTGGAGAACTACCGCGCCGACGCCGTACTGATCAATTACTACCCACCTGGCGCAAGGATGGGGATGCACCGTGACGACACCGAACTGAGTGATGCCCCGGTGGTGAGTTTCTCCATCGGAGCTGCCGCGATCTTCCGCATCGCCACCGTGGATGGACGGACCCGCCCCTGGCGGGACATCCCGCTGGAATCCGGCGACGCTCTGATCTTCGGTGGGCCCGCGCGCCTGGCGTTCCACGGGGTGCCCCGCCTGATCGCGGACACCACGCCGGACAACTGCGGGCTCACCGAGGGTCGCATCAACATCACGATCCGCCAGGTCACCGCTTGACCGGGCTGTGGATGAACCGGGTTGTCGAGGTGTCTGTCCACAGGGGGCGGTGTCGGCCGTCGATTGCGGGAAAACCGGTGTCCTAGGGTGAAGCCATGAATGACACCGACGATCTCGCCGCCCGGGGTCTTGTCCTCGGGGCGGATGACAGGATCCGGCCGAAATGGGCCTGCACCTCCGATCTCCTCCGTGACTATTACGATCACGAATGGGGCCGCCCCGTCACTGATGAACAGGGACTGTTCGAGCGCATCTGTCTCGAGGGGTTCCAGGCGGGACTGTCGTGGGAGACCATCCTGCGCAAGCGTCCCGCCTTCCGGGAGGTGTTCGCGGGATTCGACCCGGAGGTGCTCGCCACCTGGGGTGACGCGGACGCCGACAGACTTCTGGCTGGCTCCGGGATCATTCGGAACCGCGCAAAGATCCGCGCTGTATTCACCAACGCCCGCGCCACGCTAGTCCTCCGGGAGAGCGGCGGGCTACCCCGGCTGGTGCTGTCCTTCACCCCGTTGGCATGGACGCCACCCGACTCGGCCGCTGAACAGCTCACCACCAGCCCGGAGTCGTTTGCTCTCGCCAAGGCGCTGAAAAAGGCTGGATTCTCCTTCGTCGGTCCGACCACCTGCTTCGCGCTCATGGAGGCCGTCGGCATGGTGGACAACCGAATCAGGGGAGCATCCGGCCTCATCGAAGAATGATGCGGAAGCCTCGTCACGTGGTTGTGTGCCTGACACCTGCTGGATCACTGCGGGCGAGGAATACATGGAGGGAACCCCGGCCAGTTATCCAGGGTTCCAGTGTTGATCATCCTGCCCACGTCAGATCCACGGATACCGGGGCCAGCGATTGACAGTGACTGATGTGGATATGGTGGGGTGAAGAGTATCCCCATGTCTGGGGGCTTTTCCATGATGGTGGGGTCCACTCGATCGAGACGCTGGCAGAATGAACCCATGAGCACATCAAGAAACACGGGCCGGATCGCCGTCGTAACCGGCGCATCCGCAGGTATCGGAGAAGCCTGCGTTGAGGCGCTGATTGCCGACGGGTGGACGGTCATTGCCGGGGCGCGACGTATGGAGAAGCTTGAGGCGCTCGCCGAGCGGACCGGCTGCATCGCCCGCCACCTGGACGTTACCGATGATGCGAGTGTGCAGGAGTTCACCGCCGACATTGAACGCTGTGACCTCCTGGTCAACAATGCTGGTGGTGCGTTGGGCCTTGACCCCGTCTCTGAAACCGAGATCGAGGACTGGACCTGGATGTATGAGGTCAACGTGCTCGGTACCCTGCGCGTGACCAAGGCCCTGCTGGAACGTCTCACGCGGTCACACGGGCAGGTCATCAACATCGGGTCGATCGCCGCCCGTGTCCCCTACGCGGGCGGCAGCGGATACAACGCCGCGAAGCACGGCGTCGCCGCGCTGACCCGGGTTCTGCGTATCGAGACCGCCGACACCCCACTGCGGGTCTGCGAAATCGATCCCGGGCGCGTCGAGACCGACTTCTCCCTCAACCGCTTCAAGGGCGACACCGAGCGTGCGGCCAGCGTCTACGACGGGAAAATCAACCTCACCGCCGCCGACATCGCCGAAGCCGTCCGCTGGGTCGCGTCCATGCCGGCGCACGTCAACATCGACACGATGCTCATCATGCCGACCGACCAGGTGTGATCCCCGTCTTTACGGCCCATCCCGGGCGGTAACATCTGGCACATGACTGTTGCCGCCCTCTCCACCCTGCTCGTTGTCTGGATCGCGGCGATCGTCAGCCCCGGCCCAGACACCCTCCAGATCATCCGGCTGGGTGCCCGCAGCCGGGCGGACGGGGTGTGGTGCGCACTCGGTATCTGCGTCGGCAACACCCTGTGGATCGTCGCCAGCCTCATCGGTCTGTCCGCTCTGATGACCACTCACCCGGGCCTGCTACACATCCTGCAGATCATCGGCGGCAGCTATCTCACGTGGATCGCGGTCAAATCCATCCGGGTAGGAATTACGGGCAGAAAGGAGCGTGCCCGGGTGTGGGCGAACCGTGCGGGCACCACCACCGTCGAACGTGCCACGGCACCGGCTGCATCTTTCCGCACCGGTCTCGCGACCAATCTGTCCAACCCCAAAGCGGTGCTCTTCTTCGCCGCGATCTTCGCCCAGTTCGTCGACCCGGAGGGCGGTCTCATCGCGGGGGTCACGATCCTGCTCATCCTGACCGTCACAGGGGTCGCCTGGTTCGTCGGGTTCGCCCTCGCAGTCCGAACCCTCGCCGTACGGATCATCCGCAACGCCCCCCTGATCGATCTGGTCAGCGGTGTGGTCTTCGCGTTGATTGCTGCCTACATGCTCCTCGAAGGCCTGCACGGGGTCGCCACAGCGGTCTAGACTCGCGCACTGAACCCGTATCCTTCCGAGAGGCTCACACCATGATCATCACCACCACGGACTCTGTCGCCGGGCGAGAGGTCTACGAGTATCTCGGCGTCGTCACCGGTACCGGTGCCGCCTACACTCTGCGTGGCAGCGAGGCGAAGAAGACCGAGACCGCACTCAAAGCGCGGGACAAGGCACTCCACATGCTCCGTGAGGAAGCCGCTGAGCTGCGTGCTGACGCGATTCTCGGACTCCAGGTCAGTCACCCGTATTCCGGAGGTATCGGGAACGTCGAGATCATGTTGACCGGTACCGCTGTGCGCCTCATCTGATACCGGACGCTGTCACGTCGATATCCCTACACTCGGTGATGAGTCACACCACCATCACAAGGAGAACAGGCCATGATCGTTTCCACCACCCCGACCATTGAGGGACGCGAGATCGGTGACTACATCCGTGTCGTCGCCGGTGAAACCATCGTCGGTATCAACGCGCTGAAGGACTTTGCCGCCGGATTCCGAAACATCGTCGGTGGGCGTAGCCAGGGATATGAGCAGGAAGCAGCGGCTGCCCGCGAATCCGCTCTCGGGGAAATGGTGCAGCGGGCTATCGACCTCGGCGCCGACGGTGTCGTCGGCGTGTCCATCGAGTATGCCGTCCTAGGACAAGGCAACATGCTGCTCGTCGCCGCCACGGGAACTGCGGTGCGATTCACCTAGGACAGCAACCGGGCGGACAGTGCCAGGTACCACTGACCACGCCCGTACACTGGGACGTATGGAAGCAGTCGACGTCGCGATCCGGGACGACACAATCAAACTCGGGCAGTTCATCAAGCTCGCCAACCTCGTGGACACCGGGGGTGCGGCAAAGGAAGCGATCGCCGCCGGTGAGGTCACGGTTAACGGTGAGGCCGACACCCGGCGGGGTCGTACCCTTCGGGTCGGGGACATTGTGACAGTGGGTGGAGCGTCGGCACGCGTCGCCGCGCCCAGCGACGATGACGATGACTTCTTCGACGAAGCCACCGCCAACGATGACTTCGACCCCGAAAAGTGGAGGAACATGTAATGCCCGCGTTCATGGCGCAGGACGGTATGCCGTTCTGGATCGACCTCACGACCTCCGAGATGCGGAAAACCGCGCACTTCTACGCTGAGATCCTCGGATGGGACGTTGAGGAGGCCGCCCCCGGTTACCGGCTCGCCCGCGCCCAGGGCCTGCCCGTCGCAGGTTTCATCGAACAGCCGCAGGAGGCGACGCAGCCCGACACGTGGATCACGTATTTCCTCACCGGCGACATTAGCTCCACCGTTGCCCGCACCCGGGAACTCGGCGGCACCGTTCTCACCGAGCCCTTCGAGGTCCATCTCGGGCAGGTGGCTATTCTCGTGGACTCCGCGGGTGCGATGTTCGGTGTGATCGAGCCTTCCGGAGAGGAACGCTTCGTCTCCGGTGGGGAACCCGGCACCTCCGTGTGGCACGAACTCACCGCTACCAGCGGCTACGACCGCGCCGTCGACTTCTACACCGAACTGTTCGGCTGGACCGTCCGCAGGCTCGACGAGGACGGCGCCCGCTACACCCTCATTGATGTCGATGGTTCCCCGTTCGCGGGAGTCTGGGACGCGGAGGGCACGTTCCCGCCGCAGGTTCCCGGCTTCTGGCAGACGTACCTCGGTGTCAAGGACATCGCCGCGACGGCGGAGAAGGTGACCGAACTTGGCGGGGAGATCATCCGCGGCCCCTTCGACGCCGAGTTCGGCACCATGCTGATCATCGCCGATTCCACCGGCGCAACGCTCACCCTGTGCGAGGCCGATGAGCTCGTGGAAGAGGGCAACGAGGCAGACCCGTTACAGGGCATCGACCTCAGCCAGTTCGACAGCTGACCGATACCCCGGGACCCGGGCGGCACCCCTTGGGCCGCCCGGGTTTTCTGCTGCCTCGGTTCTCGTTGTTACGTGCTAACACGCACTAGTGAGAGCTGTTTCCCCAGGAGGAGTTCCGGGTTCTGTGGTGTTTGCACGTACTGGCGATGCCGGTTGGTCCCCGGCTGTTGTGGGGAGCAATCTGCCCCGGGTTCTCGTTATTGCGTGCTAACACGTATTGGTGAGGTGTGTTTTCCCAGGATTCCGTTTGTCAGGTGGGGTGTTGGCACGCATTGACGACGCCCCGGTGAATGGCTGTAGAGGCGAAGCCGGGTCCGAAGACGGTGTGATGGGGAACCGGCGACCCGCCTTCGGCACCTGGTGTCCCGGCGGATTGGTGCGGGCGGCGACCCGTGCCGTGGATGTGTCTGCCGGGACCATCCCGGAGCTTGCCCGCCGGACATCGACCGCCCCCGAGCGGCCCTGTCCTATCTCCGGAGGAAGTTCGCGGCGTCCTTCGCCATCTTCCGGGCGACGGTGGGTGTGACGATGGTGTGTTGTGCCGTATAGGTCAGTACCTCGGCGACGTGTTCCGCCCACCGGAAGCGCGGCACGGTGGTGTCCTGTTCACCGACCTGGATCAGGGTGCGCGGCCAGGTGGCGGGGTCGGGGATCTCGGCGTCGCCGCGCACGGTGTCGGGTAGTCCGCCGAGGTGCAGGCTGGGGCGCGTGAGTAGGAGCTTGTCGACGTCGTCCGCGACGAGGGTGGCCAGCGCTGCACCGGAGGATTCACCCCAGGCGGCGACGTGCCGTGCACCTTGTTGGCGGGCGTGGGCGATGGCGGCGCGGGTCACGGCGCACATCGCGGTGACGGAGTGTTCGGGTGCGAGGGGGTAGTCGACGTCGATGATGGTTGTTCCGGACAGTTCCGCCACGGCGGCGACTCCGGGCCGCCAGGCGTTGTCGAGACAGGTTCCGGCGCCGCGCCACCACCCGCCCCCGTGGAGGCTGACTGCCCAGTCTCCCGTGGGTTCGGAGGGGGTGAACATGACACCGATCCCGGGAAGATCCTCGGCGGTGACCCCGCCGAGGTAGTCGACACCGGGCATGCGGTGTCCGGCGGCGGTGCCGAGCATGAGCATGGCGGCGTGAGTGAGCCGGTCAGGTAGGCGTGCGGCCCAGTCATCGCAGGTCGGCCGGTCGCTGATACCGCCGGCCCAGGGCGGGGTGCAGTCGGGTGCAGGGTGGTGTTGGTTGATGTACCAGGTGAGTTGTTCGAGCTGTCCCTCTTCGTCGAGGCCGCCTTCGGTGCCGCCGACGACGAAGTCACGTCCGGTTGCGTCGTCGTGGATGACCTGGGGTTCGTCGGGTGTCTCGCTCATGGTGGCCATGCTACCGGCGGGTAGTGTCTGGCCAATGGATATGTTCGCGTTGCGCACGCTTGACACTCCGTTCGGCCCGTTGACGGTGGTTGCCGGTGATGCGGGTGTGCGCCGGGTGCTGTTCCGCGGGGCGCTTATCGACGACCGTCCTGGTTCCGGTGTGGCGGCGCGTCACGCTACACAGGCGGTCGGGGAGATCGGGGAGTATCTGGCGGGGGAACGTCAGGTGTTTGAGGTGTTGTTGGATGTGCCGGAGCCGGTGACGTTCACGCAGCGGGCGCAGGCGGCGTTGCGGGGGATTCCGTTCGGGGAGACGGTGAGTTACGCGGAGCTTGCGGAGTTGGCGGGTAATGCGCGGGCGTTTCGTGCGGCGGGGTCGGCGTGTGCCTCGAATCCGCTGCCGGTGTTGGTGCCTTGTCACAGAGTGTTGGCGTCGGGTGGGGGCATCGGCGGTTTTGCCGGGGGTTTGACGTTTAAGCGTGGGCTTTTGGAGTTAGAGGGTATGCGTTTCTAGGCTTTCTGTCCTGTGGTTGTGGGATTTTTGGTGTGCGTATGAACTGCTTCAATTGGGCTATTTTTTGCGGGGTCAATTCCTGATAATTACGGAACTGGTGTTGCTATTCAGTTCTCTTTATTTGGGCGGTTGAGCTGCGGAATTGATGATATTATCTATGCGCTAGGATTTCATTTAGCTGTGACGGCCCAATTGGGATCACCGTTGTGGTGCCTGTGTGGTATTTCCTCAAGGGGTAGCACAGGAATGATGTTTAATTTCTGCAATAGGAGCAGTGCATGGAAAAAAGAAGAACATCAGCCAGGTTTGTGGGTATGGCCTGTGCTGTTGCCGTGGTGGTCACCTCTGCTGCGATTCCGACGTTTGCGGTTGAGGTTGGGGAGGGACACCAGAGTGTTCGTGGATTTGACAGTGATGCCGATCTCGCTGTTAAGCCTTTTTATGAGGAGAAAACTCTAGCGGAGGGGGGCAATGATGGATTCAATTGCTACCGCATTCCCTCGCTCGGAGTGGCGCCTAACGGAAATGTCCTGGCTTCATGGGATGGCCGTCCGGATAATTGTGCGGATGCGCCACAGCCGAATAGCGTTGTCCAGAGAATATCTGGAGACAGTGGACTATCCTGGGGGGATCAGCAAACAGTCGCTGCTGGTGATCCGATTGTGCCCCAGGGATTCTCAGATCCTTCGGTGGTTGTGGACTGGGTAACTGGACGTGTCTTCAATTTTCATGTGAAGAGCTTTGAGCAGGGGCTTCAGGGATCAATACCGGGTACGGATCCGGATAATCGATCAGTTCTGCATGCCGCGTACGCGCGGAGTGGGGATGGTGGGATCACATGGAATGCAGATAATGTGACTACCGCAGAAGTGACAGGGGAGAACCCGTGGCGGTCACGCTTTGCGACGTCGGGTAACGGTATTCAGCTGCAGTATGGGGAGCATGCGGGCCGATTGGTTCAGCCAGCGATGGTTGTCACCGAATCCGGTGACTATGAGGCGGTGGCATGGTTGTCCGATGATTATGGGGAGACCTGGTGTGCGGGAACCCCGTGGGGCGTGTCGATGGATGAGAACAAGATTGTTGAACTCTCCGACGGAACGCTGATGAATAATTCTCGTTCATCTGCGGGCAACGAGACTTATCGCAAGATCAGTTACAGCCGTGATGGTGGTGTGACATGGTCGGAGCCCACGTTGGACTATTCACTTCCGGATCCACGGAACAATGCCTCCATCATTCGTGCGTTCCCTAATGCCCCGGAGGGTTCCGCAAAGGCGAAGGTGTTGTTGTTTAGTAATACGGCGTCGACCCAGTGCACGTGAGGCCGGTACCGTCAGGATGAGTTGTGATGATGGACAGACGTGGCCGGTGGCGAAGGAATTTCGGCCGAATGATGTTCAGTACACGTCGATGGCGACGCTCCCGGATGGCTCTGTCGGTCTTCTTTTTGAGGGAAGTAACAGGGGGAACAGTAACAGTATTCACTTTGCCCGTTTCAATCTGCCGTGGTTGGGGGCATCGTGTCTGGGGTCCGAGGTGGAGTCACCCATTGTTCGGCCTGGGGAAACAATCTCGGTTTCTGCGCTGCTGACTAACCCTTTTGATGACGATATTGTTGATCGAAAACTTGAGATCGATCTTCCTGTCGGATGGGTGACCGAGACCTCTTCCGTGACTATTCCTGCTGGTTCTTCAGTTCCGGTGGAGTTTACTGTCACCGCTCCTGAGAATGTGTCCACTGGACAGGTAGATGGGCTTCTCCGTATTGAAGATTATGGCTTGTTCAAGCAGGGTCACTTCCGGGTCCATGTCGTGGATGGAGTTGAATCTTCCGAGAAACAGGTGACCATCGATCCTTCAGTACTGAATGCTGCTGATGTGAAAAAGGCGGGAGATGTTATCCGATACAATTTTCGGGCTACGAACCCGTTTGATCACCCGATCGGGATAATTCCCGATGGTGAGCTTGAATTCTTCGATCCAGATAATGCGCCGCAAAACTGCCGCTGGAAGACCTTCCCGGCGAACTCCGTTCAGAATTGCGGTTATGCCCGGCATACGGTCACTGCTGAAGATAGTGAAAGAGGCTACTATCAGCCGACGGTGACCTGGAGAATTGGGCCGGAAAACGATGCTGTCACGGTGCACAGAACCTTTGAGCAGGTTCTTCCGAAGGTTGATCTCCGAGAAGGTATTACGAAGGTTGGGGCGGAGCTATCCATATTGCCTGTCGCTCCGTTGGAGTCGAACGGTTCGACGTTGGAGAAGGACATTGTTGTTCAGGTCGCTCTCCCCGAAGGACAGGATGAGATCCCTGACGGTACCAATGTTGCGTTGTACCTGGATCTCGTGAAGAAGGCAGAGGTTCCGGTGAATCCGGAAGGTCTAGCAGTAATACCCGTGAGCGTGGATAGCGTGGCAATTAACGGTGAGCCGGTTGATCATCGTCTGCGGGCGCGCCTGACGAGCGGGAAAGAGTCCGGCCATGTCCTGGTGGGGCCCGATGCGACGGGTGTGCTGAGAGTTCTGCCGCAAGGTAGAAATAATGTGCAGCGTACGCTCACTGTGGGTGAGCAAGCAGATCTCATTTCAAATGGAACACCACGGAGCATCCAACTTGTTGCTCTGGTCTCTGGTCCGGAAGGACCGGTGAGCGGAGTACCGGTGACCTTCAGGGTCGCGAATAAAGATCTCGATCCTGTGTTGACCGACAAGGATGGGTACGCTTTTGCGCGGTATGTGGTGGAGCCACTGCCTGCGGGAGCGTCCCCCGTGACGGTTATTGTCAACGCCGAGATCCCGGAGACTTCCGACGAAACGACCGATTATCCGGGAGTTCAGAACACAACCAGTTTCACGGTGTCGGCGGGGGAGGAAAAGCCGGTCGGGAGTTCAGAGTTTTATGCCGGATCGAGTGTGGGGTCGAGTGTGCACGACGGAGTCTTTGATCTGGGGTCAGTATTCCGATGGGGTTTCCGCATGTCCACGGTACTCGTCGGATTAAATTCAGCTCTGGCATGGCTGCATGATCTGCCTATTGTCAAGTGGTGGAACGAGCTCACGGGTTCTCGAAACCACTGAGCTGCTGTTGGACAGTGGGCGTCCCGGTTTCCGCTGATCTGCACAACACTGCCCCGGAACGCTCATCAGCGTTCCGGGGCAGTGTTGTGCATGTGGTCGTCCGGTTCACGGCGCTGCCCTAGTCCCGCCGCTCGCTTAACGGACGTCGGTGCCTGGCGATCCAGGTACCGATGGCCAGGCCGGTGACCCAGGCGAGGAGCGGGATGCCGATGAGGGTGGCCAGGAGGTCGGTCCACCGTTGAACGGCGTTGACCTGGTGGAAGACCCCCTCCAGGAAACCGTTCCCACCCCCGTCGAGCATCTCGCCCAGGACGGGGATGAAGGCGGCCAGGGTTCCCGAGATCGTTCCGCCGAGTCCGATGATCAGGCCCTGTGCGCCGACGTACCGGGCGAGGACCCGGGGTGATCCACCGACCGCCGTGAGGACATCGGTGTCCCTGCGGGATTCCGCGGCGGTGAGCAGCATGAGCAGTACCACGATGCCGTAGCTGATCAGGCAGGTGATCAGTAGTGGGATCATCCAGGTCAACTGTTGGTAGGGCGGTTCGTTGGCCGTTTCCACCCGGAGCGGCTGGTCCCTGTTCACTTCCGTGCTCATCCGGAAGGAGTCGAGGGTGCTGATCGGGTCGAACGTACGCACCAGGGTGCCCGCGTAGGTGGTTCTCATGCCGATCTCGGTGGCGGTCTCCGGGGTGAGTAGCCAGACACCGGGGCCGTCGAGGGGGATGACCGTCGCCGGGTGGGTGAGAACCTCGTGGTTCCGCGGTTCCTCCGTCGCTGTGACGCCGCGGTGGGCGAATCCACCTGTGTTCACGGTCTGCGTGGCGTGTTCGTTTTCCCGGGGTGACGGGGATTCGTGGTTCCGTCGCTTCTCTCTGCCGAATGCCGCCTGACCGTCGACGGTGAGGTCCGGATCGGTGACGACGATCTCGCCCTTGTCCAGCGCCGTGCGGATCGCGGCGCGTTGTCTGTCCGTGAGTCCCTCCAGTGCGGTGACCGCTGAGCCGTCGTTAATGAGTACGTTGGTGTGGATGCCGGGGAGACCATGGGCGTTCCAGTCTTGGAACAGTGGGGGGTCGAGGTAGAACTCGTCGTCGGCGGTCGCGCTGCCGGCGGCGGCGAGCCCCTCCCAGTCAGTGGTGTTCCACAGTCCTGGTTCGGGGGTGAGGATGTCGCTTTGTGCGGTGCGGGGCGCATCGAGGATCCCGTCGATGCGTCGGTGTGCGGCATCGGGGGTGAGCTGGATCGCGCCTGTCGTGGTGAACAGTGCGGCGTCGTCCGGGAGTCTGTTCTCGCCCTCGTACACGGTCGACGGGAGCCACAGGATGCTGAGGAACGTGGTGGAGACGAAGGTGATGCCGGCGATCGCTCCGACTGCGGGAGCGGTCCTCGTCATGGAACGTAGTGCGTCGCGTGAGGCGAGTCTCCCGGGGAGGGGGAATCGTGCGGCGACGGCGGCTGTCCCCCAGAGTAGGACAGGGGCAGACAGGACTAGCCCCAATCCGAGCAGAGGTTGGGTGAGGGCGTGGATGAACGGTGAGTCGGCCGTGACGCCCCACCATGCGGCGATGAGCATGATCACTGGTCCGATGATCATGGGCCGGGAGAACCGGCGGATCCTGGTGCTGCGTCCGCCACGGAGTGCGACAACCGGATCCTGCCGCCCCATCTGTAGTGCGGGGAGCAGGGAGGCTCCGACACCGACGATCAGTGAGGTGATGATGACCAGGAGTGCGAGGTCCCAGGGCCAGTAGACCGCGGACCCGGGATCGGTAAGCCCGATCAGCACCCGTTCGACGGGGAGGGAGAGCACGCTGCCGAGGACCGCACCCACGGCGCCGACCATCAGCCCTTGGATGAGCAGCACGTGGCGCAGATGCGTCGGCGCTGCGCCGGTGGCCGACAGCAGACCCATGAGCCTAGTCTGACGTCTGGCAGCGACCGCGAAGATTGGCGTGACGACGGCTATGACGATCAGGAGTGCGAAGGTGAGCAGTATCCAGTTCAGGAGGGCACTGTCACTGGTCAGTCCCCGGAGGATGTCCCGGGCAATGGGGGCCGTTTTTTCACCCTGCGCCGCTCGGAAACTGATGTCGACACCGGTGCGGCCGGCCCGTTCTAAGACCTCACCATCAGCGGTCCGGTCGGTGAGTCCCGGGGGGATCAGATAGTTGACCTGCCACGGGGACGTCTCGGGGGCACCGGTGAAGGCGGGATCGTCGATGATCCGTGCCCCCGGGACGTCGGCGAGGGAGAGGAAGGTGCTGCCGGGGGTGGGGCCGACGTAGGTGAGTTCACGGGTGTGTGCGTCTCCGGACATGTCCAGAACCGTGACGGTCGCTGTGTCACCGGGTTCCAGACCGAGGCCTCTCGCGGTGTGTCCCCAGGTCATGAAGGAACCGGGTTGCGGTGCTCCGGTGACGGTGTCCGGTAGCGCGGTCGCGGTACGGTTGAAGCTGGTGCCTTCGGGCGTGGATATCCGGACCTCGGTGTCCAAGGTGGCGATTGGGGTGCCGGGGTCCATTCCGAGGTTCTCGGACATCCGCTGACGGTCGGTCTTCGCGACGGTGGCGGCATCGGGCCCTTCGCAGAGGTCGTCCCCGGCGGTGCAGGGCGTGTGATCGAGCCACACGCTGTCGTAGCCGCCGGTGGGATCGGTCCCCTGGTTGGTTCTCTCGCTGAGCACGGCTCCCGTGAATACGAGGACCGCCATGACGGGCAGGGCGAACAGGAGGACGGCGGCGAGGGAACGCCACCGGTGGCGGGTCAGGTCGCGCCGGGCGATCCGGGCGGAGGTGAGCCAGGCGTTCATCGGGCGTCCCTCCCGGTGCGGGGCTGGACGAGCTGCCCGTCGCGGAGCCAGATGGTGCGGTCGGCGTAGGCGGCGAAGCGTGGTTCGTGGGTGACTAGCAGGCCTGCTGCGCCGGCGTCGATACGTGAGCGCAGGAGTGCCATCACCGATTCCGCCGTGGTGGTGTCGAGAGCGCCGGTGGGTTCGTCGGCGAGCAGCAGGGAACGCTGACCGACGAGGGCGCGGGCTATGGCGACGCGTTGCGCCTGGCCGCCGGAGACCTCGGCGGGGAAGCGGTCGGCGAGTTCGGCCTGGCCGATGTCCGCCAGCGCAGCGACCGCGGCGGCGCGTGCCTCGCGGCGGGATACGTTGTCGAGCTCGAGGGGGAGTGCGACGTTCTCCGCGACGGTGAGCGTGGGGACCAGGTTGTAGTACTGGAAGACGAATCCGACGTCACGGCGGCGGATCGCGGCGTGCTCCGTGGGGGAGAGGCCTGCGGTATCCCGCCCGTTGATGATGACGCGGCCGTGGTCCGGGGCGTCCAGGGTCCCGGCGACGTTGAGGAGGGTCGACTTCCCGGAGCCCGACGGTCCCATGACGGCGACCAGTTCGCCGGGAGCCACGGAGAGGCTGACGTTCTCGAGGGCGGCGATGGTGTTGGGGCCGTCGGAGTGCAGTCGGGTGACGTTCTCCAGCGTGAGGATGGGGGAGGTGGTCATGATCGGAGGCCTTCCGGGTCGGCGAGGGTTTCAATGTGGTCGAGCCAGCGTGCCTCGGCCTCGAGGTCGAAGATGCGGCGTTCGAGCAGGAGACGTTCCGCGGTGCGGGCCGGGGGGATCGAGGCCTTGGTGAGGGTGATCTCGCGGAGCTCCTGCATCGTGGCCTCGCGTTGCCGCTGGATGAGCTCCCGGCTGTCCACCCCCCGGATGACGGTCGCGACAGCGATCTTGATGACCAGGTCATCGCGGTCGTTGCGGGGTCGGAGGGTCGGCTCGTTCCACCACTGCTCCAGGGCCGCACGTCCGGCCCCGGTAGTGGTGTAGATGTCGGCGGGGCGGGTGGAGGTGGTGTCGGTTCCGGTTTTCTCGATGAGTCCGTCGCGGTCGAGTCGTTGGATCGTCTGGTAGACCTGCCCGATGTTCATCGGCCAGATCCCCTGTGTGCGGTCTTCGAAGCGCTGCCGGAGTTTCCCTGCACCGCAGGGTTCGTCATCGAGGAGTCCGAGTAGCGCGAACTTTATTGACATCGTCGGATCCTTAGGTAATCGGGCGGGGTGGTCACCCAGTATGTTACCCAGTAACTTACTGGGTAATCAATATGGTGGCCCCGTCAGAGAGCGCCAGTGGCGATTTGTCCCTACCGCTGGTTCTTCGCGCGTACCGATTCAGCTATGGCCGCGATCAGCAGTCCGACGAGTGCGGCGCACCCGGCTCCGCCGGCGGCGCCGAGCAGAGCGAAGAATCCGAGTGGCCCCACGCGATCGAAGACGAATCCGCCTTCCGGCCAGATCACCGGGGCGAGGACCCTGGAGATGGGGTAGGCGGCGAGCCACCCGAGGATAATCCCTCCCATCGCGGAGAAGGGCATAAGAACCAGTACCAGGGCGATCTTGCGGCGGACTGTCAACCCCCAGAAAATGGCGGCGATCAACGCCAGTGTGCTCTGGATGACCCACCTGTTGTAGGGGGCATCCAGGCCCTCCAGTCCACCCGAGGGACCGGGGGCCCCGGCTTCGCACCATGAGGCGAAGCCGGGGCCCCGTGCGTACTCGGGGGCGAAGTCGCAGCTGTCCTGCAGCTGGCGTGTGCCCTCAAGCCCCGCCACTGACAGGGCCCCGAACCCACCGGGGATCGTCTGGGCCGTCCACCAGCCGGTGGGAGGTGTTCCGTCCAGTGCCGGGATGTCGGTGGCGGAGAGAATCGCCTGACGTGCGGCGTCCGGATCGCCGGCTTCCTCGGCCCGCTCATCCACCGCCGGGCGGAAGGTTCCGGCCAACTGGAGCCTGACTCCGGCCTCAGTGCCGGTATCCGCGGTGATGCGGAGATCGACCTCGCTCCCCGCGGACAGTCCCAGCCTCCGGGCGGTGAGATCGTCGAGGAGTAACTCGCCCGGCCCCGGACCTTCCGGAATCTGGTCCTCAAGCAGATATGCCAGGGTCCGTTGTGATCCTTCTCCGGTACCCAGGGTGGCGCTCGCCTCGATCACGGGAACGGGGTCCGCATCCGGGCCGACGATGTTGATAATGCGTTCCGTGATGGGTGGACACGGCGTGTCACCCGGGCATCCCTCCGGCGCGTCACGGACGGCGGAGTAGCCGTACAACGGGGACGCGGGGACATCCCGGGCGGCGCTGGACAGGAGGGAGCGGCTCGTCACCGCCTGCGCGGTGATGGATGCGTAGAGGAGGAGAATGAAAATTACCAGAATGATGTTCGGCCAGTTCCGCTGGTGTGTCGCCGCCGGTGTCGGGGGCTGTGCATAGGGTGGCGGATAGTGTGTCATCCGGGTCTCATCCTCTCGTGGCCGGTGTCACCAGATGGTGACGCGCCGGGTGGGTTCCAGGTACATCATGCCCTCGGGATGCACGTCGAAGGCGCGGTAGAACTCGTCCACGTTGGCCGCGATGATGTTGCAGCGGAACTCGGCGGGCGAATGAGGGTCGACGGCGAGGTACTGGGTGGCCAACTCCGGCCTGATGGCCGTCCGCCAGACCCGCGCCCAGGAGATGAAAAGGCGCTGCAGGCCGGTGAACTCGCGGCCCTCCATGTTCGGGTCGCCGCCCTCGTGGTCGACGGTTTCGGTGGGGGCGGAGTCGAAGTCGAGGCCTTGATCTGCCAGGTAGCGGCCGTAGGCGACGACGGCGATGCCGAGGCCTCCGAGGTCACCGATGTTCTCACCGAGTGTGAACTCCCCGTTCACACCTGTGGATTCGGTGCCCTCCAGCACACTGGGGACCCGCCCGTTGAACTGGCCGACCAGTCGTGCGGTCAGTTCCTCGAAAGCGGTACGGTCCTCGTCGGTCCACCAGGAATTGAGGTTGCCGTCGCCGTCGTACTGGCTGCCCTGGTCATCGAAACCGTGCCCGATCTCGTGTCCGATGACGGCCCCGATCGCGCCGAAGTTCGTCGCTGCGTCCGCGTCGGGATCGAAGAAGGGCGGTCGGAGGATTGCTGCGGGGAAGGTGATGTCGTTGACGACGGGGTTGTAGAAGGCGTTAACCGTCTGCGGGGTGGTCACCCATTCCGCGCGGTCGGCGGGCTTTCCGATCTTGTTCAGTTCATAGTCGTGGAGGAAGGCGTTGCCGCGGCGGACGTTCGCCACGAGATTGGCGCCCCCGGGCTCGAAGACCAGCCCCTCGTAGCTGCGCCAGTTGTCGGGGTAGCCGATCTTGGCGTTGAATTTGTCGAGCTTGACCAGGGCCTTTCTCCTGGTTTGCTCGGTCATCCAGACGAGGTTCGTGATCCGCTCACGGTAGGCCCCGATCAGGTGGTCGACGAGGGTGAGCATCTGCTTCTTGTGCTCGGGCGGGAAGTGCTCGGCGACGAAGAGTCTGCCGATCTCTTCACCGACGAAGCGCTCGGCCAGACCGATTCCGCGCTTCCAGCGGTCGCGCTGTTCGGTGGCACCCTGGAGGACTGTTCCGTAGAAGTTGAAGTTGGTCCTGCTGATCTCGTCCGTGAGCAGACCCGCCCGGGCGTTGAGGATGTGCCATGTGGCCCAGAGCTTCCAGTCCGCGAGATCCGCTTCGCGCAGCAGCTCGTCCAGGTGTCCGAGGTAGGACGGCATCATCACGATGAGCCGGTGTTCCGGAAGGCCCGATGCCGTGCAGAGGGTGCGGACGAGCGCTGGAAGATCGGCGAATTCCGTCGGATTGAACGTCTTCACCGCGTCCCGGGCTGCGACGACATCCCAGTGTCCGGCGGCGATGCGCTTCTCCAGCTCGACGATGCGCTCGGCGGCGGCGTCGGCGGAGAGCCCGCCGAGGCGGTCTGCAGGGAGGAAATCGAGCATGGTGGCGACGTGCGCGCGGTAGGCGGCCAGTGTCTCCGCGTGGGCGGGATCGCGGTAGTACGCCTCATCGGGCAGCCCGAGACCCGACTGGACCAGGTAAGCCAGTGCCTCCTCGCCGGCGGAGTCCTTCTCCACCCAGAAGCCAGCGGGGGCGCCGACCCCCTCCCGGTCGAGGTGCCCCAGGGCGGCGGCGAGTTCTTCGGGCGTGTCGACGTCGAGCTGGTCTAGATCGGCGCCCAGGACCGCGACTCCGGCGGCTTCTATCGCCTCAATGTCCATGAAGCAGTTGTAGAGGATTCCGGCACGGCCATCGTCGGCCTCCACGATGGTGTGGACATCCTCCTCCGAGCGGTCCCGGAGCTTGTGGAAGTTGCCGTCGGCGCCGCGGTCATCCGGAATGACGTGGGAGTCGAGCCAGGGGCCGTTGACATAGCGGTAGAGATCCTTCATGGGTCCAACTCTACGGGTTTGCTGGACCGTGGATCCACTACCTCGGGCCCCTACTCCGGTGCCCTGTACGTATCGATGCTCCCATCGGTACATGTCGGTATCTTCAGGGGCATGCAACAATACCGTCTGAAACCGCAGTTCCGGCCTGCACATGTCGCACAGTTGATCGGGGTGCTGATGCTGGTGGTGTCGGTTCCGCTGCTCATCATGGATCAGCTGCCCGGGAGCGGGCGGCCCGTCGGTGAGGTGATCCTCGGGGATTCCGTCGGCGGTGGATGGCAGATTCCGTTGCGGTACGCGGGCGGGGAGCCGGTGATATGTGACAAACTCCAGGACGTCGTCATGGAAGGGGGATGGGACTGTGGTGGAACCCAGATCAAGTCTCTGGTTGTCAAGGACGTCCCGGACCCGGAACTCGCTGCGCGCCGAATGATGCGCGCGATGGGGATCTTTGAGGCGAAGAAACTTGAGGTGATGCGGGACGGCGACCTCTTGGAACTGCATCACCCGGAAGAAGACGGGCCGAGAATGGTGATGTTCTCGGGTGAGGAACCGGAGGAACAGTTCACGGGTCTGGCGCTGCCGGGTACCGGTGATCACGAGGGCGAGCTGCTGGTTGTTGCTGTCTTCGGTGAGCGGGGCGACGATTACACCGGCCTCATTTCGCCGCAGGTTCGGAACAACGGTGAGCGCGATGTCACCCAGTTGGAGCTACCGTCAGCACTGACGTCGGAGGCGCGGGTATGAACAGGTTTCTGCAGATCGTGCTGTGGATCCTCAACGGTATCGGGCTCGTTGGGGGTTTGCTGTTTCTGATGGTGTCACTGTTCGCAGGATGGGCCTCTGACGGTGCGCTGCCGTCGTTCGGGGTCGTCGGGATCAGTGTGCTGTTTGCTGTGGTGGAGCTCACTGTCGTTCTGCTGGCCGTCCGGTTTACCCCGCTGTGGCCGCGTGCCGGGGCGGGGTACGTGCTGGCCGCAGTGTTGTGGGGTGCCACGGTGTCGCCGCTGCTGGTGTTCCCGTTGGCGACGGCGTCGACGGATCTTCCCGCGCGGCTCGGGCTGGATCTTTTCGAGGCGTCCTGGGGTGGTGCCTACCCGGAGGAGACCGTCAAGTCCTTGGGTGTGTTGATCATCCTTTTCAGTTTCCGTCCGTTGGTGCGGCCCTGGCACGGCTTCGTCACCGGTGTTCTCGTTGGAATCGGATTCGAGGTCGTCGAGAACGCGCTTTACGCGGTGGTGGATTCTTTGTATGACCCGGTCAGTGACATGGACGGGATGCTGGGGATGTGGGGGCTGCGCATGATCGGAGGCCCCTTCCTGCACGTACTGTTCACTGGGATGGTCGGTTGGGGTATCGGCGTCGCGGTGTTCACTGCGGGACGCAGTCGTCTATGGCGGCTCGGTACCGGGTTGGTGTGGGTAGGTGTGGCATTCACCGCACACTTCTGCTGGAACATCATGTACGTCAACCTGAGGATGAGCATGGTCTCCATGGCGATGGTCGCACTCGTTGTCTACCCCTTGTTTATCTGGGTGTCGATGCGTGCGTGGCGGTTTGCCCGGGCGGATTCCGGATATGTGCTGCTCGATCGTCCGGTGATGTCGGTGCACCAGCTCGAGCAGGGTGGTTTCACAGCGCTCGGGGCGGGTGGAGCACGGGTCGTGTACAAGGGTTGACCCCGGGAGTGACGGAATCGCAGCCCCGTTGTGCACGTTACTGATGTTAAAGATGTGACTTGTGTGAATTTGGGGTAGATTTTTGTCCATGGACTTTTTCACGCACGATCGCGCTGCTGTGCGCGCGACGCACCACCGCGCCGTCACCATTCCTGTCACCGCACTCATGACTGCGCTCGCGTTGGTCGCCGCTCTGCTGGGCGCTCCGAAAGCCGCTGCGTTCAGCATCGCCTCACCCCAAGGCGTCGACGTCGCCAGCTGGCAGCACCCCGAAGGTGCCGCGATCAACTGGCGCGAAGTCTCCGCAGCCGGTCACCGGTTCGCCTTCGTAAAGGCCACGGAGGGCATCGGATATATCAACCCGTATTTCGCCGCCGACTCCCAGCAGGCCCGGAACGCGGGCATGCTGATCGGCAGCTACCACATGGCCCGCCCCAACTACTCCGCCACGGCACAGGCCGCCGAATACGCCGCGGTGCTTGCGACGCAGCCGCAACCCTCTCTGCCTCCGGTACTCGACATCGAGTACGCGGAAGATCTCGGGCCGGTCGAGCTCAGCGCCTGGGTACGGGAGTTCGTCACCGAGATCGAGCGACTCACCGGGCGCACACCGATCATCTACACCTACCGGTACTTCTGGCAGAAGAACATGGCCAATACCAGCGAGTTCAGCGACTACCCGTTGTGGCTCGCCGCGTACGAGAACCGTCCCCCGAGGGATATCCCGGGTGGCTGGAACCACATGACCTTCTGGCAGCGTGCCGATAACGCTGTCGTGCCCGGCATGGTCACCGTCGCCGACGTGAATCTGTTCAACGGTAGCGAGCAGCAGCTCGACGACTTCAGTGCCGATATCGATGTCCACCTCGGTGAGGTGCTCACCGCAGGCATTGACCTCGATGCCATCGGCGGCCGGGTCACCGAACTCGAAGCACTGGGTAGCAATAACCGGGAACTCGTCGGGGCCATCCTCGCCGTCGCGGCAGGTGCTCTCGCGATCGGTGCCCTTGTAGTCGTCGCCCAGAGCCAGGGAATCGACATCGGCCCCGCCACCGAGATCGTCGAGCGTGTCCGCGAACTGATCGCCCACGGCGATCTGCCCGTCCCCGACCTGCAGGTGATGTTCCAGACCGGTGACTACACCATCGGCGATCTCCTCATTCTGCTGAAGAACGTGCAGCACTTCGCCGAGCAGATCGGCTGACTCCTCAGCGTGCCCGCGCGGGAACCCCGGCGGGCACGGGAGTAGGTGAGCTGCGGCGGGCCCGTACCTGATCCGGAGAGCGGACTTCGCGGTCGGCGGCCGGTCAGAGTACGAGTGCGCTGCATTCGTGCCGTACTGATGGCGGTGAGGAGTCCTTGCATTCCCGTCAACTCTGATGCAGCGTCGTCACGAGCACCACAGGTATCGCCGTCTCGGGGTGGTGCGTGGGTGGGTCGTGGTAGGAGTCTCTGAGACACCGTGATACCGCATCGTGGAGGGTGCAGGCCTGGCCCCGACCACGCTGTTCGCCATTCTGGACATCGCCATGTACGGCACGGATGATGCGCAGGGGTTCGACCGCGTATCCGGGGGCGTCGGCCCATGATCGCCGGATTCACGGGACCCCCGCTACCCGGGCGTTCTTCCGGACCCCTTGACGCGATCCGGGTTCGGGATGGAGATACGCAGAGTGTCAGGGGCCGGAGCCACCGACGGCGCAGGTGTCTCACTTATTGGTGCGCCCCGGGACTGTTCGGAGAAGAACAGCCAGTACTCCGAACTCGGCCCCTGCCGAAGCCGGAGAGGGTGGGTTCCCCGTCGCCGCCGACAACTGCGTCGGTGGTGCGGACTCCCTGGGTGCCGTCGGTGATGGGGTCAATCCGGAAACCCACCGACTCGGACGGCTCGGGGGCACCATGCGCGACAGCCCGTCATCCGTTGGCCCCGGTGCTCCTTCCGCAGTCCGCTGTACGAGGACGGAAAAACTAAGGACTCCGCTTCTCCTGTGGGCCACCCGGCGGATAACGCGAGGGGGCGATGCCCCGTCAGTCAACTGAGCAGTTGCGTGCGGTGTCCTCGGGGCAGGCCCATACGAGCTCGACCATTCCTCGGCGACGGGACCGTCCCCGTAGGCGACCGATAGCACGCCGGAAACGCTACCCGCCTCGTTCTGTAAGACAACGGTCAAAGCTCCCATCCGTCGCTCATGGCGCAACGGGTGGGAGCTTTCCCGGACCTGTGGTCAGTCCTCGATCTTCATCTTGCCCGGGTTCCAGAAACCGGAACGCTGCACGGTGCGGTAGTCGATCACCGCATCGACGGGTGCCTCACCGCGGGAATCGGTGCGCAGCTCGTAGGATTCCAGGGAGCCCCAGTCGCGGTGCCAGTCATCCTTCAGGTAACTCGGCAGCTCGGTGGCCTTGTTGATGGCTTCCGCGACACCCATGACACCGCCACCGTTGTAGTCCTGCCACGGGGAGAGCGTCACCTTGCCGCCGTGGTCGGGTGAGATCCGCCAGAGCGGGGTTTCGGCGACGCCGGCCCAGTGGTCGAACGGACGCTGGCAGGGGAACTGCAGCGACACCGACCAGTCCAGCAGGGCGGGGTCCTCGGAGCCAACGACCTCGTTTAGCGACGTCAGCGTCGGCACTCTGGGTGGGGTGATGGCGAGCCACTGCTCGGGGTCGAGACTCGTGTCTGCGGCGGCGATACGGACGACGTTCGCTTCCGGCGGGAGTTGGTCGAGCGGAACGCGCAGGTTCCGCCAGCCCGGCGCCGGTCCGATGTCGAGGGGCTCGATCTCGTTGAGGCCCGTGACCCGGCCGTCGGCCTCGCGGGTGCCGTACTCGATGACGAGTTGTTGCCCGTCCTGACGGACGCCGTTGATGTCGTTGTGCTCGATCCGTCCGGCTGCGGACACGACGAGGAGCGGTGCGTCTGGATGACGCTCCGGCAGCTCATACCAGGACGTGGTGACCTCGGCGGGGAACTGCGGACCGGCGGTGTAGGACCCGAGGACCGGCACCTTGCGGTAGTCGATCCCGAACGGGAGCTGCGCGACTGATCCATTGACCCCCACGTCGCCTCGGATACCGCCACCGGAACCGGAATCCTGGCCACCCGAGTCACCGGAGACGGTGTCATCGTCGGTTGCACCCGCAATGGAGCCGGCTCCCGTCGTGGTGGTGTCCACGCCTGCGGAGTTGATCGACGGTGGGACGTTGTTCGCGTCGAAACCTCGGTTGTCCTCGCTCTCCAGGGATTCGCCGAGCGGGGTGCCGTCAACGGGCGTGAGGAAACTGTCGTTGGTGTTGGACTCAATCAGTGCGTCGTTGGCGAGTGCACAGCTGTTGCCTGCGAAGGAGCGGACGTTACCGAGTCCGATCGAATAGGCCGGATACTGGTCGACGAAGCCCTTACCGAGGGACAGCATCGAGAAGATGACGACGAGCGCGGAGACGACCGCGAGCGGTGAGGCCGCCACGCCGTCGAAGCGGCGCAGGCGTCGCTGCGTTTCCGCGGCGTACTCCTCGGCCCGACCCTCGGCGGCGGCACGCGCCGTGGCGACGTCTGCTACGAAGGACTGGATCGCTCCGAGGGCGAGCACGGCGAGCGCGATGAACAGCATCACGGTGGATGCCTCGATGTGGCGGTACTGGATGGTCTTGTCGAACCACGGGACACCGTAGCTGGAGACGTACCACCAGCCGTTGGTGCCCGACAGCGCGAAGGCGAGGACGAAGAGGATCGCGCCGATGAACAGGGTGCGCGACCGGACGCTCTTCAGCGCCATGTTCGATACGGCGATCGCCGCGAGCGCGGCGAGCGCCGCCCCGATACCGGCGTACACGCCGAAGTGATGCGTCCACTTCGTGGGCGTGAACATCATGAAGAACATGGTCCCGAAGAACACGAGCATCAGCCGCATCGACGGTCCCTTGGCGGATCCGGGGACACGACCGTTGCGGAGCACGCTGGCCAGCACTAGCGCGAGGCAGACGAAGAGCATCAGCACGGCGAAGCGGCGGGCGAAGGAACCGTCGACGGTCTGCTGCATCAGTGTCTCGTAGCGGACCCACTCGTCATACCAGTTCAGCGACGGGCCCTTCGCGGAGCGGACCCGGATGGACTCGAGGACGGTTCCGAGGGTCTGGTCACCGAACACGGCGAGCAGGATTGCGGTACCGGAGGCGAGGAAGGGAGCCATCATTGCGGCGGCTGCCCTGATCGCCGCACTCTTCGGGGCATCCCGCTCCGCGCCGAGCAGCGGCATCCGGCGCAGCCCGATGCGGATGAGTCCCGACAGTCCGGCGAGGAGGGCGGCGACCGCCATGAGCCCGGTGGGGCCGGCACCGAGGCACACCGTTGCGATGATCACGCCGACGGCGGCGGGCAGGAGTCGGGACGTGGCGATGGCTCGTTCGATGGACACCCACGTCAGCAGGGCGCCGACGGCGATGACCGGCTCGGGACGCAGGCCGTTGTTGTAGACCATCCAGAAGCCCAGGAAGGAGAATGCCGCGGTCCAGTGCGCGACCCGTCGGTTGTTGATCTTCGAGCCCAGGCGCGGCAGCACCTCGCGGGTGATGATCATCCAGGTCAGCAGACCGGCGATGAGCTCCGGCAGGCGCATCCACACCGATGCGGTGGAGACCTGCGCCATGAGGCCGAGCAGGTCGTAGTAGGGGGCACCGAACGGGGATTCGGGGACGCCGAACCAGCGGTAGTAGTTGGCCATGTAGCCGGAGTGGTCCGACACCCGCGCCATGGTGAGCAGGTAGCCGTCATCGGACGTGTTGGCGCCGAAGATGTACCACCAGACGAGGACACCGCCGACGATGCCGTCGAGCAGCCGGGGCCGGAACCACCTGACCGGCAGGAAACGTCGGGTCCGGCGGCCGTCGAGGATGTCCATCCGGTGCAGCGTCCACAGTGCGATGAGCAGTAGCACCAGGCCCGAGAACATCGTGATGTACTTCAGGGCGCTCGGTGTGGAGGTGAAGCGTGAGTTGATCTCGATGTGGGCCGAAAGGCCCTCGTCGATGAGTTCGCGGGCGGTGGTGCTGTCCCCGTTCAGCTCCGTGTAGATACCGGTCAGCTGCGGTCGTTGGTCACCGGTGATGGTTCCGCTGTACTCCTCGCCGTCCGGGCCACGGGCGCCGTTGATACGGGCGGTGGTTTCGTCCTCGGTGGAGGAGACATGGAGTACGGCGTCCGGCGGAAGCGTCTCGAGCTGTTCGGTGCCCAGTTCGAAGGGAACCTGGTTGCGGACGATGACGTCGAGCCCCGTGGGCGTGAGTCGGACGAACAGTCCGCGCGTGGTCGCGTCTTCGCTGTCGGCGGGCAGGGTACCCAGGACGGTCGACTGGTCCTCCCGCAGTTCGGTGAGCGCGGATACCGGGATATCGACCTCGACGGATTGCGGTACGTAGCTGAGCAACGGCGCGTTGACGCTGTTCAGGGTGTCGTTCTGCGGCCAGTCGAAGGAGGACTGGGTCTGGGAGACCGGCATGAACGGCGTGATCACGAACATGAGGAAACCCAGGACACCACTGACTATGGCGAGGTTGAGCAACCGTCTCGACGCGGTGGGCGGGGGATTAACGGCTGTGGCTGACACAGCAGACAAGTCTACGTCAGAGCTTCCTGAGCGCTTCATCGGCTGCGGGTCACCACCACGAAGGGGCCGATCTGCTCGATGTCCCAGGGGGAGCCGTCACCGGTGAACGAGGCTGGGTTGAACCAGACGCCGCGGAACCGGACGTTCGGGTTATTCGGGTAGATGTCTTCCGCGATGTCGTACTTCCAGCCCTCTGCCTTGTCGTCGGCGTCACCCCGCAGGATGAATACGTCGGGTGGGGTGAAAGGGGACTCCTCAAGTGCGGCGACGAACGCCCGAGGATCGGTGAGAACGTTCCACGAGGCGGTGGCCCACTGCTCGATCTCCCGGTTGCGGAGGTCGAACTCACCCAGTGGGTTGGCGTAGTGGCTGGTGAACGCCTGGAAACCCCGATAGGGGTGGTAGGACATGAAATTGTGTTCGTCGGTGAGCACGACCGTGTCCCGCGGGACGTGACCCTTGTCGCGGATCAGCTCGTCGATCTCGCTGTACCAGGTACCCGAATCCGGTGGATAGAGGTCCGCGCGGACCCCGTCGCCGTCAGTGTCGGTGTACGCAAGGTCGATGGCGTTGTGGTTGCGTTGCGGGATCGTCTGCGCGTAGGCGACCCCTGAGATGAGTAGTAGTGTCACCATGACGAGTGTGACGTTGCGTCCCGTGCTGGCCGAGATCTGGTGGGGGTACAGGGCATCCGGCCCCAGCAGGCGGATCTCCGCGATCGCGAAGACGCCAGCGGTGGCGAGTTGCAGGGTGACGACGGCATCCATCCGGAACCCGAGCAGGGTGTTCCCTGCGAGGGTTGCGATCATCGATGCCACGATCCAGCCGTAGAACACGACCAGGGCGATGCCCATCGCACGGACATCCCGGTCCACGGCCCGGACGACGAGGAAGATCGTGCCCAGCAGGCAGAGCACTCCGACTGCGGAGAAGGAGAGCATCGGCATCGGGACCTGGGTGCCGTTGTGTGGCAGGTAGTGCATTGCCGTCGCACCGGAGTGCGGCTTTCCGCTGACTATGGCCAGCAGGTAGGGGCCCCAGACCACTGACGCGATGGCCATGGAACACACGCCGATCAGCATCATCCGCAGCAGCGGGAGCCAGGACCGGTCGACGACCGCGGCGAACACTCCCGCGACCGTCACCACTGATAGGGCGATCACCGCCGTGTAGAGGGTGTAGATCGATGCCGAGGCGCCGAGGTAGATGATCATGCCTGCCATGGCGAGTCGACTGCCGTCGAGGGCGCGGCGCACGAGGACAGTGGCGGCGGGGACCCCGAGCGCAACGATCGCCGCGTACGGCTCCTCGGAGGAGATCACGAGAATGAGGCAGATGCTGGTCAATCCGACGCCCGTGGCGACGGTGAGTGATCCGCTGAGCCGCTGCCAGGTGGGCACCACCATCGATGCGGCGGCGGCGAGTGATACCAGGGCCCACGGCTGGAACGCTGCCCAGCCGTCGAGACCGAGGAGATTCGCGAAGCGACCGCCGAACCAGAACCAGGCCCCAGGATAGTAGGAGGGCATGTCGATGTAGTTCATGTCACTGAGCGCGGCGGAGTCACTCAATCGGGTGAGGAACTGGGTGCGGAATCCCTGGTCGACGGTGATACCGTCGAGGTACAGGCGGGTAGCGGACAGCGGCAGTGCGAGTGCGGTGACGACGAGTGCGGCGGGCGACAGGTAGCAGGCCAGGTAGGTCAGCCACACGCGCCACCGGGGCCGCGTGGGAGTCACCCGTTCACTGTCGGGGAACTCGACCTCGATCACGGGGGCATCGGCTTCGTCCATGTCGTCAGGGACGGTGTGCGGGGAGATTGCCGCGCCCGGCCCCCGCGCGAGTGACCTGACCTCGTCGGTCTTCGATTCGCGGCGCCTGCGGTCGTGGTGCTCGTCGCGCAGCCACAGGAAGACAAGACTAACCACGAGCAGGAGAACCGCGACGGTGCCCGCGGTGGACAGCGCCCTGGAGACCAGGGAACCTCCGAACGCGGGGAGGTTGGTCATCTTCAGGATGAACCAGCAGATCAACGTCAGTGTGCCGCCGCCGATGCCGGCCGCACCGATCGCGAGGACGGTGGCCCGGCCCCCGAGCGCGTCCGAGGTGAAGTCTGCGCCCCCCGCCGGGGCGGTCGGACCGAAGAACACCCTGTTGCGGGTCGTCCTGGCTGGTGCGGCAGTGAAGCCATCCGTCGCGTGTGTCATGAGTTCAAGTCTCCCACACCGGGCCCGGACACGCCGGTCACGGACCCGGTGCAGGAGGCGTCATCCGGTCAGAACGGGAGCTTGCGGAAGATCGCCCGCGGGATGTGGTTGAACACCATCATCACGTACCGGAACAACGGGTGGACCCAGACGGTGTCCTTGCCGTCGCTGACAGCCGCCACGACCGCTTCGGCGACCTGCGAGCGGTCCACCGTCAGTGGCGCCTCCTCGACGTCCGCACTCATCCGGGTGCGGACCTGACCCGGACGGACCACGAGGACGTTCGCCCCGGAGTCACGCAGGGCCTCGCCGAGCTGACTGTAGAAGCCGTCGAAACCGGCCTTGGTGGATCCGTAAACGAAGTTGGAGCGGCGTACCTTCATGCCGGCGACAGAACTCAAGGCAACGATCGTGCCGTGGCCCTGCGCCTCGAAGCGCTGGCCGAGCAGCACACCGACGGAGACCGCACCGGTGTAGTTGACCTGCGCGGCAGCGACGGCCTTGGCCTGGTTGCGCCACAGTTCCTCGTTGTCACCGAGGGTGCCGAAGGCGACGATCGCGATATCGACGTCACCTTCGGAGAACGCTTCCTCGATCACGGCCGGATGGCTGTCGAAGTCCGTCGCGTCGAAGTTGATGACGCGGATCTCGCTGGCTCCGGCGCGCTCGAGCTGCGCCTTCGCCTCCTCGAGATGCGGGGAGTTCTCCCGTGCGGCGAGGGTGACCGCGGCCGGGCCAGCGGCGAGGAACTCGGAGGCGATGGCGACGCCAATCTCCGAGGTGCCGCCGAGCAGCAGGATGTTCTGGGCCTTGCCCACAGCATTGAGCATGTCGTGTTCTACTTCCTGATCGTTCTCGTGTGGGTGATCGGTCTAGTGCAGTTCGAGACGGCGTGACAGATCCGATGCGAAGACCCCGTTCGGATCGATCGTGTTGCGGGTGTCCAGCCAGGACTGCATCTGCGGATACATACTGTGGAAGTTCTCCGCTGAGGTCCGTGACTCCTTGGCCAGGTAGAGACGGCCACCGAACTCCATCACGCGGCGGTCCAGTTCGTCGAGGAACTGGCCCAGACCCGCCTTGATGGGGAAGTCCACGCACACGTTCCAGCCGGGCATCGGGTAGGACAGCGGGGCACGGTTGCCCTCACCGAACAGCTTGAACACGTTCAGTGCGGAGTAGTGGCCCGAGGACTGGATGTCCCGAATGATGTCCTTGAATGGTTCGACGGCCTCGCGTGGTACGACGAACTGGTACTGGAGGAAACCCTTGGGGCCGTAGCCGCGGTTCCACTCGCCGATCAGGTCGAGCGGCTGGTAGAACTGCGTCAGGTTCTGCACCTGGTTGCGGTAGGTACCCGACTTCAGCCACCACAGCTCGCCGACGGCGATCATGGACAGTTTGTTCATCGTGAATGACGGGAAGATGTCCGGGACCGTTACCAGCTGCGGGGCGTTGAACTTCAGCGGGTCCTTCGCCAGCTTAGGAGCGAGTTCCTCGAGCTGCGCGAGCGTGGCCAGGGAGCCGCGCGAAATCGCGGCGCGGCCGAGCTTCGGTGGCGCGGAGATCGCGTCGAACCAGGCGGAGGAGTAGGTGTAGTTCTTCTCCGAGCCGTCCGAGTGGAACTCGATCGTCTCGTCGAGGCTGTGGGTCATGTCGCCGTCGGCGATGAAGTACGCGGTCTCGGTCCGGGTCATCTTGATCCGCGCGCGGACGATGATGCCGGTCAGTCCCATGCCGCCGACCGTCGCCCAGAACAGGGAACCGTCCGGATCGTCGGCGGAACCCTCGGGTTCAAGGTGGAGGATCCGGCCGTCGGCCACGAGCAGCTCCATGGAGACGACGTGATCGCCGAAGGATCCGGCCGAGTGGTGGTTCTTGCCGTGGATGTCCGGACCGATCGCACCGCCGATGGTGACCTGCCTGGTGCCCGGGAGGACGGGAACCCACAGGCCGTAGGGCAGCGCGGCCTTCATCAGCTGGTCGAGGGTGACACCGCCGTCAACGTCGACGACGGCGGAGGCTGAATCAATGGAGTGGATCCGGTTCAGCGGGGTCATGTCGACGACCATGCCGCCGGCGTTCTGCGCCGGATCGCCGTAGGAGCGGCCCAGGCCGCGGGCGATCACGCCGCGCCGCAGGTGGGCGGGCTTGTTCTCGTTCTGTTCGGCGACCAGCTGCACTGCCTTGACGATCGTGTCGAGGTCTTCCGTGGACAGGACCTCGGCGGTCGTGGGGGCCGTGCGGCCCCAGCCGGTCAGTTTCTTGGCTTCTGTGTTCAGGGCCCCGGAGGCACCGCTCGAAGCAACGGTGCTGGACGCGCCCTTATCGCTCGTCATCGATTGTCCACGCTACTCCCAGAACCAGCTGAGTGGGGGTCAATCGGGCCCGATCGGGCAGTTTCCCAGGAAGAAATCAGCGTGTCATTTCCCACAATCCCACATGCGGGCGGGCCAACCTTTGCGGTACACCGCAGCGGAACAACGAAAGCCAGTCGTGGCTCGTGGCGGGTGGCACAACCGGCACCATGACCAGGCCCGGGGAGCTACAGGTCCATCATCCGACGGATTTCCCCGGGCAGCTCCTCCTGGGAGGTGATCTCCGGGCCGTCATACTCCCGTAGGATCTCGTAGACCCGCACCCTGTCGACACTGTCCAGCAGCGGAAGTTCCTGCGCCATGAGCATCGTCATGTGCTGATTCAACGGTAACTGGGTGCGCTCCGCCGCGATATGCCCCGGTGCTTCCCCGGAGTTGCGATCCTGGCCCTTGAACAGTCCGAACATGTGTCCGAGTCTAGCCAACGCGGGCCGGCGCCCGTACCCCGGCCACCTCGGTAGGCTGTCGGACATGGCCGCACCACGTACAGGACCACGAGCCGGGATCGTCGCCGATCTTCCACTCGCAGTCGCAGGTGGCGTCGTCACCGCGATGCCTGACTACATCCACCACCGACTGATCCGCTGGGGCGTCGATGCTGCGGTCCTTGCCGCAGCCACCGCAGCCTTCACCGATACTGCGATCTCCGAACCGGATAAGGAACCCGACGGTGTCGGAACCGCACCCGTCGAACTGCGGGACGACACCCCACGCCGGGATAACCCGGCGTTCTGGCCGGTGCTCGTCGGCGGATCCGCACTCCTCTGCTTGAGTATCTACGCGGATGCCCGCATCACACGCGCACTCGTCGGCTGGCTCCGTTCCCGGGGAGTCACCCGACCACACACTGTGCTCGGGGTCTGCACCGTGCCGATCCTGCTTGGGGTCCGCGCACTGGAAAACACCACAGAACCTCGGGATGGGACAATGAAGCGGTGACCGACACGCAGAACACCACACCCACCGGCGGTACCGCGGACCCCGCGCACCACCCCACCATCGCGGTGCTCGACGCCACCGACCCGACTCTCCGCATCGTCTGGCACGTCCAGACCGACCCCAACTCGGCGACCGGGCGTTACAGCGGAGCCTGGATCATCGGGGAACCCCCCGCTGACGTCGGCGGTCACGACCCCGGCGCAGCCGGAACCACGTTCGCCGAAGTGCCGGAGATCGAGCCCGGCGATCCCGTCACTGTCCTCGAGTCCCTCCTGCGCCATACCGTCGTTCTGCCCGTCGGGACCACCGACCCGGATGCCGTGGCCGGTGCCGACAGTCGCGCCGGAAGGACCACACTCGCCGCGATTCACGCCGCCCTCGCCCGCGCCACGGACGAGATTCGCGCCGCCGCGAAGAAGGCGCACGAGGAGAATCCACACCTCACGGTGCCCCGACTACCCGCCGTCACCCTGCCCGACGATGGGCCCGGCAGCGGTGCCGCGTTCCATGGCGAGGTCGTCGCCCGAGCGGCCTGGTGCACGGCCCAGGCTGCGGGTGACCTGGTGGAGCAGTGGTTCGCGGTCGAATCTCAGCGCCGGAGCCGCGCCCAGCTCAAGGAGACCTTCGGACCGGACGTCCGACCACTGCCACTCAGCTGAACTCCCCGGGCTGCGCCCGGCCATCGGTGTAGATGAACCGATAACCAGGCGGCGCGGACCGCGCCGGCTGGCTACGCTGGGGGCCATGTCCACCGATCCGGTCCGCGGAAACGTCATCGAGCTCGCGCCCCGCCGCGACGCCCGTGCCGCCGTGGGCGGAGCGGTACCCGACCGTGAACCACGCACACTCATCATCCGGGTGACTCTCTGGGGCGCGGACCGGGAGATCCACCGGCAGGTCGGCCTCAACGACGCGATGCCACTCACGGAGCTCCATCGAGTCCTGAGCATCTGTTTCGGGTTCCACGGCCACGGTGCCGATGCCCCCTGGTCCTTCACCGCGGGTACCCGGACCTTCCGGACGGACGGATGCGTCCACGACGTTTTCGCCCGACCGGGAGACATCGCCGTCTACACCTGGGGACTGTGGCGCATGTTCATCGAGGTCATTGAGTCCTATCCGCGGGACCGCGGAACCCCGCGGGCGCTCTGCATCGGTGGCTCCGGGAGCTTGCGACCGGGCACGTCGGGCTCCGTCGACTTCGACCCTGCGGACATCAACGCCGAACTCACCGGCACGGAGACCATCGCCTCCACCCTCGCCCTGGTTGACGGCGGGGTCGCGGACCTGATCAACCGGTCCCGTATCTTCGACTTCATCCCGCTGCTCCAGGCGCTGGATCTCGCCCGCCCGGTGCAGCTCAACGAACGGACACGCACCATCCTGGACGGGTTACCCCTGGAACGCGAGCCCGAGGCCCGCGATGCGTTCCTGGTCACTGTGCTCACCCTGTCCTCCCTCGTCGACGCCGAGCTGGGGGACAACGTCATCGAAGCCGCCATGGCTGAGATCGGGTGGGTCGACGATAACGACGGAGCGCTCACCGCCGAGCGTATCCGCGGCCTGTGCGCAGAGTCCCTGCACGCGCTCGCCGGTGCCGGCGGGTGCGGCACCGGCGCCCTGCCGCCCGTCGAACGGCTGGACCTGTACCGCTATCTGCTGCGCCGCTGACCCGGCGTCGGCGAACGGGTAGCATCACCTGGCGTGGCCGACTACGACGACAACACCGCCCCCGACGCCCGCGATCCGCGGCATCCCGACCCCTCCGCCGCGCCCGATGGTGGGAGTGCCGATGACGGCATCTTCGTCTCCGCCGAGGAGATGGCGGCGCAGATCGCCGCCGGCGCGGACGAGTTCACCGGTCCACTGCCGCCCGCCGAATCCGGCGACGGGCGTGACGTGAAGACGCAAGGCGTCCGGTTCATCATCTCCGGTGGGATCTCCGCCGTGGTGGACATCGGCCTGACATGGCTGTTCCAGATGATCTTCGGCCTGAGCCCGTTCGCGTCCCGCAACATCGGCTTCATCTTTGGCACGATCACCGCCTACGCCATCAACCGGCGCTGGACGTTCCAGGCTGCCCCCTCCCGGGCCCGGTTCATCGCCGTGGCCGTGCTCTACGCGCTGACCTGGGTCCTGAACACCCAGTTGTACAAGTACCTGTTCGGGTTCCTCGTGGAGCGCGACATCCCCGACCTGTTCTCCCTGGTGGTCGCTTTCGTCATCGCGCAGGGCATAGCCACCGTGGTGAACTTCGTCGTCCAGCGCACCGTGATCTTCAAGGTCCGCTGACCCCGGGACACGGACTGCCGCCTGTCGACGCCGCGCCGGGCATGGCTCGTTGTGTGATGCAGCGCGTCCGCGGTCAGGGGCGCTCGAAGCGCTCCCGACGCCCCATGCGATGCAGCCGAAGCCAGTCCCGGAACCCCGCCGGGTCACGTTGCTTGACCAGAAAGAACCAGCCGAAACGGGCGTACTCCTGGGGGAGAAGGTGGCGCATGCCGGGTTGGTTCATCAGGTAGCCGCGGTTGCGGTAGGTAAAGAAACGCTTGCTCTCGTTGTCCGGGTACTGGGTGTGCATCCGCCCGCCCAGGATCGGCTTGAACTCGTCCGAGCCGTCCGGGTGCAGGTAGGCGCAGCGCAGGCAGGTACCGAACTTCAACCCGGAGCGGATCAGCCGACGGTGGTACTCGACCTCGTCGCCCCGGATGAACAACCGGAGATCCGGGACACCGATACGTTCCATGGCTGCCGCGGAGATCAGCGCGCCATTGAACAGGGAGGCGATAGCGGGCAGGAGATCATCGTCCGGATTCGCCGGGTCGATGAGCTCACCGCGCCTGCGCCGCCACTCCAGCCCTCGCCGGAGCGGGAAGGCGAGGAGATCCGGGTCATCGAGGTTGCACACCACGGGGGAGACCTCGTCCAGGCCGTGCCGCTGCGCGCACTCCTGCAGAGTGGCGAGCACGTCCGGCCCCTCGGGTCGGCCGTCATCGTCGGCGCACCAGACAGCGTCCGCGCCCAGGGCGAGTGCGGTGAGGAACCCGTAGGCGAAACCGCCCGCGCCGCCGAGATTCGTGTGCGAGGGCAGGTAGACGCCCCGGTCCCCGGCGATCTCCGCCACCGCGTCCGCCACGGCCCGCTCGCAGCCGTTGTCCACCACGATGATCCACTCCACGGGCGCCGACTGGGTGGCGACGACCTCCAGGGAGGCACGTAGGAGATCGGCGCGACGGTGGGTGACGATGACCGCTGCGACGCGGTCCGAGGTGGTGAGAGCCATGCGCCCATTGTCGCACAGGGTTCCTGACACACGACCGGATTTCTCATGTAGAGGGTGTTCTTAAGAAGTGAGCCGAGTGCCCTTGGCTGGTAGATAATAGTGGAGCCTACGGGTTCGGGCTCATAGGTTGGTGAACCACATAGTGAAAACTGGTCTACCGTGTTCATCCAGAGGGGTGTCTACGCCGCAAGCTGTTGTTACACTGTGCAACACAGTGGTGCTGCCGTTGACGCTTCGCTATAAGAAGGTCGCCGATGACAGTGCCATTTTCCATATTCAAAGGATAATAATTAGAGAGTGATTCATGGCGCGTAGGGCCCGGAAGGTCAATAAGGAAGAAGCGAGTATCGTTTCTGTCTCGGGCTTAGTTTCCATTCGGAGCCCATTGAAAGTAGCTATAATTGTTGATGGGGGTTTCTATCGACATCGTGCTAAGGCTTTATTTGGCGAGAAAGATCCGCGGCAGCGGGCAGATGGGCTTTCGGAATGACATATTAGGGAATCTTGTGGGGATCTGTATCGTATATTTTACTACGATTGTGAACCGTCTCAAAAAGTCTTATTTCACCCACTTACACGTCAACAGGTACACTTGGCGCAGACTGAAGAGTATGAATGGATGGCCCAATTTCTTAAAGAGCTAGTGAAAAGGCGTAAGGTGGCATTGCGCCGTGGGGAGGAGTTGGAGACACAGAACGGGTACAACTTGAGGCACAAGGCGCTTAAGAAATTGTGTGCAGGGTCTATAACTGTGCAGGACTTGACCGAGAGAGACTTCTATCTCGATATCACCCAGAAAGGGTGGATATGAGGATTGGTCTCGATATTGCTGCACTGTCAGAAGCTGGTCTTGTTAATCAAATTATCATGATCTCCGGTGATTCTGATTTCGTCCCGGCGGCAAAGCATGCCAGAAGGTCTGGTATTGATTTTATTCTTGATCCTATGTGGGCAAGGGCGGCAGATAGCTTGAATGAGCATGTAGATGGCGTACGGGAATGTGTTGCGCGACGTTCAGAGAATGATCCTCTTCATGTTGGTAACATAGATTTGTAGTTGATAAAAAATCTTAAAAATTAGCTACCTTTAAATCTAGAAGTCCCAGTAGCGGGAAGATCTGGTTATGGCCACTATAATGCTTGGTGTTTTGGGGCTTGCGGCACGAACCAACTGGTGATCGTCGTCGGATGCGTGATGGCGGTGCCGACGCACGCGGCGAACGCACCGCGCTCGAAGACGTCGGCGACATCCTCTGGTCGGTGCAGACGTCCTTCCACGAGAACGGGCCGGTCCACGACGGCGAGCACCTCGTCGATGAACGCGTGGTCCGGGCCGGGGGTCTTCTCCCGGGCGTGCTCGTAGCCGGGGGTGTAGCCCGCCAGCGTCGTGCCGATGATGTCCGCACCCGCCTCAGCGGCGGCCACCGCATCGGGGACGGAGGCGCAGTCCGCCATGACCGCGACACCGGGGAACTCGGCGTGGATCGCGGCCACGGCGTCGGCGAAGGATTCACCGTTGCCCCGCTCGCGGAGGGTGGCGTCGATGGCGACGACATCCGCGCCCGCCAGCGCGCACGCCCGGGCGTGCGCCACGGACGGGGTGATGTACACGCCGTCGTGGCCGTGCTTGATCAGCCCGATGACGGGAACCTCGACGGCCTGCCGTGCGGCGGCGATGTCGGCGACGCCCTGGACACGGACGGCGCGCGCGCCCCCCTCGACGACGGCCTTGGCCATGGCGGCGGTGATCTCCGCGCGCCGTAGCGGTTCGCCGGGATAGGCCTGGCAGGACACCACCAGTCCGCCGCGGAGGCGGTCGAGGAGGGCGTCGATGCTCATGTCACTCATGGGTGGGGCTCCTTCTTCTTCAGGGATTGAGGTGTGCGCGGGCGTGGTGTGCCGCTCCGACGAGGGCGGCGTCATCGCCGAGCTCGGCGGCGACCAGGGGAGTACCCCGCAGTGGCGCCATCAGGGTTTCAGCGTAGGCCTCCTCGAGCGGCCGCCACCAGAGTTCGCCCATCCGGGTGACACCTCCGCCGATGACGACCAGTTCGGGATCGAGTGCGTTGACGAGGGAGGCTACCGTGTGGCCGGTGACCGTTCCCGCGGACATGATCACGTCCGCGGCGAGGGCATCGGTTCGGGCGGCCGCCTGGAGCTGATGACCGTTGCCCACTCCCCGACCGCCGAGCTGCGCGTAGAAACGGGTCATGCCCGGCCCCGAGGCGAGGTTTTCCAGGGTGTCCGTGTAGCCTGCACAGTTCTCCGGATCGGTGGTGGTGACCCTGATCTGCCCGACGTGGCCGGCAACGCCGTGCGCGCCGGGCACGAGCCCGCCGTTGACGATCACCGCCCCGCCGATTCCGGTGCCGACCGCGACCATCAGCATCGAATCATGTCCCCGACCGGCACCGCCGGCGAGTTCGCCGAGGGCGTGGGCGTGGACGTCGTTGATGACTGAACAGGGGATACCGAGTGCTTCCTCGACCCCGGCGGCGAGCTCGGTGCCGGCCCAGCCACGGATGGCGTCCGTCGCGGAGGTGATGCGCCGCCCGTCCGGGCTGACGACACCCGCGCTGCCGATGCCCACCAGCGTGGGTGCCGGGCCGCGCGCGGAGTCGATGACGCGGCGCGCGACCCGCAGCACCTGGCGGACGACAGCGGCACCGTCCTCGCGGCTCGGGGTCGCCGCGGTGGACAGTCCTGAGACGGTGTTGTCCGCGTCAACGAGGGCCACGTTGATCTTCGTGCCGCCGATGTCGACCGCGAGAACGCGGCCGGCGTCACTGTCACTGTTCACGGGGGACCGTCCTCTCGGTTGGTGCGGTGAGATCCGGCGGATCAGGAGGCGAAGGGGGCGATTCCGGCGGACTCCGGATCGACCGCCGGCTCCAGGCCGCAGGACCTCAGCACCTCAGCGATGGCGGTGAGGTTCTCACCGGTCAGGGCGGCGACGGGTTCCGGCATGCGGTTCGTGGAGAACACCCCGAGGAGCATCAGGGCGGTTTTGAAGGCGCCGACACCGGCGCCGAAGCCGACGGCCCCGATCGTGACGAGCACGATGCGCATGAGGTCGGTGAGGTGGTCCTGCTCGGCGCGGACCGTGGCCCAGTCACCGGCACGGTAGGCGTTCCATTGTCGGACGTAGGCGTACGGGTCGACGTTGCCGAGACCGGGCACACACCCGTCGGCGCCCGACATGTACGCACCGTCGACGACGACCTCGTGGCCGGTGAGCAGGGTGAGGGGATGCCCGGCGGCAGCGTTGTCGCGAGCGAGGAAACGGAAGGAAACGTCATCACCGGAGGAATCCTTGACACCCGCCAGAACCCCGTCCAGACCCAGTTTGAGCAGCAGATCACCGGGCAGCTTCACGTGCACGCAGACGGGGATGTCATAGGCGAACAGGGGCAGGGCGACGGCCTCGTGGATCTTCCGGAAGTGCCGTTCGATCTCGTTGACCCCGCCGAGGGCGTAGAACGGCGCGGTGGCGACGATCGCGTCGGCGCCGAGTTCGGCGGCGGCGCGGGCGTGTTCGATCACCCGGTTGGTCTCCGTGTCGATGCAGCCGACCAGGACGGGCACACGCCCGGCGACGGTCTCTACCGCTGCGGCGATGATCTCCCGGCGGCGCTCATCGGTGGAGAAGACGACCTCTCCCGATGAACCGAGGAAGAACAGGCCGTGCACCCCGGCGTCGATCATGCGGTTGACCACCCGGTCGAAACTGGCACGGTCGAAGTTTCCGGCGTCGTCGAGAGGGGTGACTACCGGCGGGATGACACCGGTGAAGGGGGATTCCACTGTGGGGCTCCTAGTTGATTTTCAGATGGGTGATACGGCGGACTGGCCGTCAGTTGGAGAAGGCGGATTTCGCGGGGTGCAGCAGAGACGGTGCCGCACCGAGCAGGGTACGCGTGTACTCGTCCCGGGGATTATCCAGGATCTGTTGCGCGGGCCCCTCCTCGACAACGGTGCCGGCGTTCATCACGGCGATCCGGTCGGACACGTACCGCACGGTCTGGATGTCGTGGGAGATGAACACCATGCCGAGGTTGAGATCGTCCTTCAGATCCGAAAGGAGGTTGAGGATCTGGGCGCGGACCGACACGTCGAGCGCCGAGGTCGGCTCGTCGGCGATGATCGCGTCCGGATTCAGAGACAGCGCGCGGGCGATGGCGACGCGCTGCCGCTGTCCACCCGACAACTGGCCGGGGAGTGCCTGAAGTACGCTCTCCGGGAGGCCCACCAGGTGGATGAGCTCGCGGATACGCTCCTCCCGGTAGCTCTTGTTGTTGATCTTGTGCACAACCATCGGGTCGAGCAGCTGCTCGGCGACGATCATGCGCGCGTTCAGGGCGGTCGCCGGGTCCTGGAATACAACGGAGACCACGCGGCCGATCTGCTTACGGTCCTTCGCGGAGCGCTTGGTCACCTTCCTTCCCTGGAAGTACACCTCGCCCTCGGTGGGGTCCTGCAGGCCGCACATCACGCGGGCAGTTGTCGACTTGCCGCAGCCGGATTCCCCGACGAGGCCGAGGGTCTCACCGGCGTTCAGCTTCATGGTGACGCCGCGTACGGCGTGCACCAGGTGGGGTTTGAAGATCCCGCCCGACCGGGACCGGAACGTCACGGACACGTCCCGAAGCTCGATGATGGGCGTCGAGCCGTCGTCGTTCGACGCCGCGCGCCCGGTGGAGTCCACCTGGCGGGCGCGCACCGTCTCGTCCGGGTGCTCCGCCGCGGACTCGACGGTGTCCTGCTGGAAGGAGTCGAGGGCGGATTCTGTCTCGGTGCGGGCGACCTCGTTGGTATCCCGCTCATTGTGCTTGGACATCGGGTTGCTCACTTTCCGCTCTCGGCGAGTTCAGGTTGCACGGCGTAGAAGTGGTGTTCGCCTCCGGCGCGGGTGAGTACCGGGCGGGTATCGAGTCCGACGGTCGGATGCGAGGATCGAGGCGCGAAACGGTCACCGCGGGGGAAGTCCCGCGGGCTGGGAACGACGCCGGGCACCTGGTGCAGTCGGCCGGAACCGGCCTCGATGGACAGCACCGAGCCGAGGAGACCGCGGGTGTACTCGTGCCGGGGATCGGTCATCAGCTCGACGGTGGGTGCCTGCTCGACGACCTGGCCTGCGTACATCACGGTGATGGAGTGCGCGACCTCCGCGACGAGCGCGAGATCGTGCGAGACGAAGATCATCGCGAAACCGAGCTTGTCCTGCAGATCGTTGAGCAGTTCGATGACCTGCTTCTGCACCGTCACGTCGAGCGCGGTGGTCGGCTCGTCGGCGATGATCAGCTTCGGGTCGCGGGTCAGGGCCATGGCGATGAGGACACGCTGGCGCTGGCCGCCGGACAGCTCGTGCGGGTAGGACTCCAGGGTGCGCTTCGGATCGAGACCCACCAGCTCGAGGAGTTCCTCTGCGCTTCGGGTCCCGCCACGCTTGGTCAGCTGCTTCAGCTGGGCCTTGATGAGCATGGACGGGTTCAGGGAGGAGAGTGCGTCCTGGTAGATCATCGCGATCTCGTGGCCGCGGAGCGCCGCGTGCTGCTTCGTCGAGAGCTTCAGCAGATCGGTGCCGTCGTAGATGATCTCGCCGTTGATCGTCGCCTTGCTGTCGAGCAGACCCATGATCGTGAGGGCCGTGATCGATTTGCCGCAACCGGATTCGCCGACGAGCGCCATCGTCTGCCCGGGCCGTACCTCGAAGCTGACGTGATCGACGACGTCGACGTCGCCGTGGCGTGGGAACCGGAGGCAGAGGTCCTTGACCTCCAGCAGTGGGGGTACGGAGTAGTCGGGGACGAAGCGGTCCGTCCGGCGGGACTCCACCTCCCGCAGCTCGGCGAGCCGCTTGTTCAGGTCCTCCTCCTGGACCTTGTAGGCGGCGACCGGGTCGGACGCCAGGCGGTCGGCCTCCCGCTTGCCGTCGGTGCCCGCCGGATCGACTTTGGTCGCACCCGGTGCGGCGACGAGAGCGTCGGTGATGCCCTCGGCGAGGACGTTCAGCGCGAGGACCGTGATCATGATGGCGAGACCGGGGAACATCGCGGCCCACCAGAAGCCGGTGAGCACACCCTGGCGGGCGGAGGCGATGATCGAACCCCAGGAGGGGTCGGGTTCCGGGACGCCGGCGTTGATGAACGACAGGGACGCCTCGAACACGATCGCGTCGGCGACGAGCACCGTGGCGAACACGAGGATCGGCGCGACGCAGTTACGGGCGACGTGCTTGATCAGGATCCAGGTGCGGGCCGCACCGGAGACCACGACCGCGTTGACGTAGTCCTCGCCCCACTGGTCGAGCACGTTGGCGCGCACGACGCGGGTCAGCTGGGGGATGTAGAGGAAGCCGATGGAGAAGATCAGGATCGGGATCGAGTTGCCGAACACCGCGATGAACACCGCCGCGAGGGCGATCCCGGGGAAAGACATGATGATGTCGAGCACGCGCATCAGGGTCTCGGAGACCCAGCGCGAGCTGACCGCGGCGATGGACCCCAGAACGGCGGCGCACGCGAGTGCGAACAGGGTCGCGCAGATGCCGATGGTTAGGGAGATCCGGGCGCCGTAGACCATGCGCGAGTAGACGTCACGGCCGAGGTAATCGGTGCCGAACCAGTACTCGGAGTCCGGTGCCGCGTTCGGCCTGGTGATCAGGAGTGGATCGTGGGTCGCGAACACCGGCGCGAACACGGCGATGATGATGATCGCGGCGAGGAGGATGACGCTGATGCGCGACGGAACCGACATCGCCCGCCAGCGGCCGAACCTCAGTCCGGGCTTGGACAGTTTGGTGGTGAGTTCTCTGCGCATGTCACACCGTCCTGATACGCGGGTTGATGAGGATGTAGAGCATGTCGACGACGATGTTGACGACGACGAAGGCGAGCGCCACCGTCAGCGTCACACCCTGGACGAGGTCGGCGTAGTTCGACTGGATGCCCTCGAGGATCGCCTGCCCCATGCCGGGGAGGGCGAAGATGACCTCGATGATCACGGCGCCACCCATGAGGTAGCCGATGCGGAGACCGAGGACGGTCACCGGTGTGATCAGCGCGTTGCGCAGGACGTTGCGGGCCACGACGATGTGCTTGGGGATGCCGGCACCGAGTGCGGTGCGCACGTAGTCCTTGTCGAGTTCCTCCACCATGGACGTGCGCACCACGCGGATCAGTGAGCCGGCCACCGGGATGCCCAGTGCGAAAGCGGGCATGAGCATTCGCATCATGTAGGCCTTGGGATCGGACTCGAAGGCGATGAGTGGGCCCGAGGCTGGGAGGATGTCGTTGTTGATGGTGAACGCCTGGATCAGCAGGACCGCGAGCCAGAAAGACGGCGTCGCGACGAAGATGATGGAGAACACGCGGATGATCTGGTCGATCCAGGAGTCGCGGTAGAGGGCGGCGAGAACACCGAAGATGAGGGCCATGACCACGGCGATGATCAGGCCGTAGAAGGTCAGGGAGATGGTGACGGGGAAGGCCTCCGCGATACGCCCGGAGACGGGCAGCCGCTGGGAGGTGTAGCTTCCGAGGTCACCGTGGAGGAGGCCGCCGAGGAAAGCGAAGTAGCGGACGAAGAGTGGATCATTCAGGCCGTATTCCTCGTGGTACGCCTCAATCTGCGCGGCGGAAGCGCCCTCACCGAGGGCTCCGTACGCCGGGTCGACCGGGTTGAAGGACATCACGAAGAAGACGAGGAATGTGATGCCCAGAATCATGACGGGGAGTGCCAGGAGTCGGCGCCCGATGAGCCTGATCAGGTTGGACACGTGAGTACCTCAGATAGTTTTCACGGACGGCGCTCCGGTGTGCGGTGCCATCCGGTATCCCTGTGGCCCCCGCACCGTGCGGGGCAGGGGCCACAGGATGGTCCGGTTAGGGGATTACTTGACGTTGACGTCGAGGAAGGAGATACCGGTCAGGGCGATCGGCTGGAAGCCCTCAACCTTGTCGGCGTTCCACGCGGAGGTGACGCTGCGGTGGAACAGCGGGTAGATCGGGACCTCTTCGGCGATGACGTCGTAGGACTGGTTCCACAGGTCCTGCTGCTCGTCGCCGGTCGCGCGGACGGCCTTGTCCATGAGCTCGTGGAGCTTGGTGTAGCCCTCGGAGCCCTTCCAACCGGAGCGCTTCTGGGTCCAGGCGTTGTCGCCGTACCACCAGTTCATCAGCAGGTCAGGGTCGTTTCCGAATACCGAGGGGTCGCCGGGGGCGAGGACCACGTCGAACTGCGGGTCGTCGACGTCGGTGACGTTCGAGTACATCGCGCCGGACGCCTGCGTGTCGATGGTGTCGACGGTGATGCCGGCTTCACCCAGCTGCTGCTGGATCAGCGGCGCCATGTTGGCGATCCAGCCGTGGTCGGTGGTGTTGAGGGTGAAGTGCAGGTCCTCGACACCGGCCTCCTTCAGCAGTTCCTTCGACTTCTCGGGGTCGTAGGTGTAGACCTGGGAGGCCTTGTGGTAGTTCGGGTGCGACTCCGGGAGGAAAGAGGTAGCCGCCTTCGCGTTGCCGTCGAGGGTGTTGTCGATCAGCTCCTGGGCGTTGATGCCGTAGAGCACGGCCTGGCGGACCTTCGCGTCATTGAAGGGGGCCTTCTTGGTGTTGAACATGACGAAGGGAAGGTTGAAGCCCTGCTTGGACTCCATCTCGACCTTGCCCTCGAGCAGGCTCTTGCTCACCGAGGGGACATTCTCCATGGCGACGACGGAGCCCTCGCTCATGGCGGTCACGCGCGCGGTGTCGTCAACCAGGATGTCCCAGCGCATCTCATCGGCGCCGGCGGGGCGGTTGCCGTTGTAGTTCTCGTTCTTGGCGAACTTGACGTGCTTGGACTTGATGGCCTCGGTCATCTTGTAGGGGCCGGTGCCGATCGGCGCGGACTTCAGCTCATCGTCGGTCTGTCCTGCGGGGACGACCTTGACCAGGGAGATGCGTTCGTTGACCAGGGAGAAGGGGTACTTCGTCTTGATGGTCACGGCGTTGTCGCCGGTGGCCTCGACGGAGTCGATGAAGCCGAGCATGGGGGCGTAGAAGCCGTCCATGGTGCGGTTGAACGCGGCGACGACGTCGGCCGGGGTTACCTCGGTGCCGTCGGAGAACTTCGCGCCGTCGCGCAGGGTGACCTCGTAAGTGGTGTCATCCACCTTGGTGGGCAGTTCCGCAGCGAGGGCCGGGTAGACCTCGCGGGTTGCGGGGTCGAGCTCGGTGAGTCCCTCCATGGTGTGCCAGTTCGCGGCGAGCGCGAGGGCGGAGGTGGTCGTTCCTGGGTCGTAGTTGTCGGTGTCGTAACCGACGGCGGCGGTGATGATGCTGGTGCCGTCGGCCGAGCTGGTCGAACCGTCAGCGGACTTGTCGCCGGTGGTGGTTCCGCCGCCGCAGGCGGTCAGACCGAGAGCGGCGACAGCGGCCAGGCCGGCCATACGGGCGAGGGTGCGCTGTGAAGTGGGTGCTCGCATTAGGGGCTCCTCAGTGGGGGACACGGAAAGTTGTCAGACATCTTACGACCTTGATGATACGGGGTACATGAACTCCGCTCAATGAAATCGGAAACGGAAGATAACGAAACGTGCACGGTATAAGCGTGACATGTGCTTTTAGTCCGCGATAGCACCCCTTAAAAGGGGTGCTAAATTGGAGTTTAGTGAAAACTCGACGAAGTGAGCTGGATCGTGGCGGACCTCTAAATATCTTCTGAATCATAAAAAATGTCGCCGTCTGCCCAGGGTCACAGAGGCGCCATCTGGCGGGGCCCTGTCCGACAACCGTGATAAATTTGGCTGCATGAGTACGATGCGTGCCGGCGAACCGGAAACAGATTCGGTGGTGGACCCGCCGGTGGGGCATGCCGTGCCCCGGACGCAGTCCACCCGCAACCGGAAGGACGTGACCAGCGAAGCGATCAAACAGTTCATCCTGGACAACAAGCTGGGACCGGGCGACCCGCTTCCCGGGGAAACGAGTCTCGCCGAGGCGCTGGATGTCTCCCGTTCGTCCGTCCGGGAGGCGCTGCGCAGGTTGGAGGCGCTCGATATCGTCGTCGTGCGACGGGGATCGGGTTCCTTTGTCGGGGCGTTGTCGATGTCCCCGCTGGTTGAGGCACTCATCTTCAAGACGACGCTGTCAGCGGGGGGTGACCTCGCCACATTGCGGGAGGTCATCCAGGTTCGCCGTTTCCTCGACCTCGGTATGTCGGAGGCGATCTGCGGCCGACTGCGCGGCACGAGCCAACCCGGACTGACGGCCCTGGTGCACTCGATGGTGGACAGTGCGGAGAAGCGGGAGACATTCACGGACGCCGATCTGGCGTTCCACGACGGGCTGCTGGCGCTCGCGGGGAACGAGGTCGTCCGACAACTCGTCAACTCATTCTGGCAGATCCACCAGTCGGTCGTGCCGACCCTCGGACTCGCGGTGCACGAGGGGCTGGTGCAGACCGCGCACGCCCACGGGGACATGCTGAATGCCGCGATAGCGGGCGATGTACGCGCCTATGAGCGGGCCGTCTGCGACCACTACCTTCCGCTGGAGACCATCCTCGACAACCGGTGAAGCATCCACGGGGGTGCTCAGTGTCCGACGGGGCCTCGACCGTGGATGCCCGTGTTCTCCTCCTGCATGCGCCGAATCAGGTTCCGGACATGATCCGCGGCCCCCTTGCCCTCGTAGGCCTCGACTACGTCATCGACGCTACCCGCCTGCCGGATCTGGCCATGATCGACCCACAGGGCCGTGTCACAGAGCTGGGCGAGGAAGTCGTTGGAGTGCGACGCGAACACGAGGATGCCCGAACGGGCGACCAGTTCCTCCAACCGCGCACGTGCCTTCGCCATGAACGCCGCATCGACCGCGCCGATTCCCTCGTCGAGAAGCAGGATCTCCGGTTCGATCGACGTGACGACCCCGAGTGCGAGACGGATCCGCATACCGGTGGAGTAGGTGCGCAGTGGCATCGCCAGATATTCGCCGAGTTCGGAGAAATCCGCGATCTCCTCCATCTTGTCCTTCATCTGCTTCCGGGTCTGGCCGAGGAACAGCCCGCGGATGATGATGTTCTCGTACCCGGAGATTTCCGGGTCCATCCCGACTCCCAGATCGAAGACCGGGGCGACGCGGCCCCGGATGTGAGCGCTGCCCCGGGTCGGCTCGTAGATCCCGGACAGCAGACGCAGCAGCGTCGACTTGCCGGCACCGTTGTGCCCGACCAGACCGACGCGGTCACCCTCCCGGAGGTGCAGGTTGATGTCCTTCAGTGCCTCGACGACGACGACATTGTTGGAGTTGCGGCCGATGGCACCGCCGGCGGCCCCCAGGAAGGCCTTTTTCATGGAGCGGGATTTGGCGTCGAAGATTGGGAAATCAACGCAGGCGTTATAGGTGTCGATGGAAACCATGTGGTGTGTTCTCCTTACACCCAGTAGCTGACGCGGAATCGCCATTGCTTCATCGCCAGCAGCGCCAGACACAGGCCGACGACGGTGCAGCCGATGACGATCCACCAGTGGTAAACGGGCAGATCCGCGCCGATGAGCGGGGCGCGGAGTACCTCCATGTAGTGGTACAGCGGATTGAGTTGGGCGAGTTTCGCCCGCTCCGAGATCTCCCCACCCTGGTCCTTCAGGGTGGTGGTGGTCCACACGATGGGCGTGATGTAGAACAGCAGCTGTACCAGTGCCTCAAGCAGCGGGGAGACATCGCGGTAGCGGGTGGCGATGATACCGAAGAACATCGACACCCAGACACCGTTGAGCACCAGTAGGAACAGCGCCGGGATCGCGAGGAAACCCTCCATGCCGAGTGGCCTGGGGAAGACCATCATCAGCACGAGCCAGATCACCATGTTGTGCGCGAGGAAGAGCAGTTGCCGCCACACCAGCCGGTATACGTGCACCGACAGGGCGCTCGGCAGCTGCTTGATCAGCCCCTCGTTCTCGATGAAGATGTCCGAGCCGTCCTTGATCGCGCCCGAGATGAAGTTCCACATGATGAGCCCGACGGTGACGTGCGGCAGGAACTCGGCGACCGGAATGCGGAAGAGTACGGAGTACAGCAGGCCGAGGGCGACCGCCATGACGCCGGTAGCGATGGTGATCCACAACGGGCCGAGGACCGAGCGGCGATACCGCTGCTTGATGTCCTGCCAGCCAAGTTGAAGCCACAGCTCATGCTGGAAGAATCCGCGCACGAGATCGGACCACGCCGCGGCGAAGGTGGTCGACCGGGAGCGGCTCTCGCCGGGATCCTCGGCGCGGACCAGCCGCGCTATGTCCCCGGACAGGTCTTTGGTTGAATGGCTATCTGACACAATGAACACCCTAGCGGCCCAGGTGCGCCGTGCGCGGCAGGCGGGCATACTGGCGGGTGACCACTGGACGGAAAGAGGAGGCGACATGGCCCTTGATGTGGCCCGCGTGCGCGGACTCTATGTGTCGTTGAGTGACGGCTGGACCTATCTCAATGCACATGAGGTGCCACAGATCCCTGAGCGGGTCGCCTCGGGCGTCGCCACGGCGTTCCGGACCTCCGCATCGGCCACGTCGAGTCAGGTCGCCACCGGCACCCACGGCCTGACCGCCCCCGGGGGCGAGCTCCTCGGTGGAGCACACACCGCCGCCGCCCGTCATGCCATCGCGGATCTCGTCGGCGCGTCCGCCGACCGGGTGGTACTCGGCCCCAACCGGGAGGTACTGCTGCGCACCCTGGCGGACGCTCTCCGGCCGCGGCTGCGCCGAGGAGGTTCGGTGATCCTGGGCAGGTGTGCAGACCCCTCGCTGAACGGTTCGTTCACCGCACTGGGCGCGCTTGACGGGGTCACCCTTCGGTGGGCTGAACCCGATCTCGGGACCGGGGAGTGGCCGGCCTGGCAGTACCGGGAACTTGTCGACGGTTCGACCAGGCTCGTCGTTGTCAACGCAGCGCACCGGCTCCTGGGTACCGTCGCTCCGGTCCGGGATATCGCGGACACCGTGCACGCGCGGTCACGCGCCTGGGTCCTCGTCGACGCCTCCACCGTCGCTGCGTACCGTGGCATCGACATGGATGAGTGGGGTGCGGACATCGTCGTCGTCGACTGCGCCTCGTTCGGCGGTCCGCAGGTCTCTGCACTGGTGTTCCGGGACACGACGATGTTCCCGAGGTTGGATGCCGCCTGGGAGGGAGCGCCTGACGCCAGTGCGACGAAGCTGGAGTTCGGACCCCTACCCTCCGGCCTGCTCGGTGGCGTAGCGCCCGCCGTGGATCATCTGGCGGGACTGAAGGAGGATGCCCGCGGGAGCCGCCGGAACCGACTCATCGAATCGGCCGGGGAACTGGAGGACTACATGCACTTCCTCTCGCTCCACCTGATCGATTCCCTGCAGTGGCTCGGAGGTCTCCACCTGCTCGGTATCACCGGGGAAACCGCCGGTGACGTCTACCGTCAGGACCGCATCCCACGGGTGAGCCTCGTCGTCCCCGGAGTCGACGCGCAGGCCGTCCACCGGCGACTGCTGGACAACCGGCTTGTTACTACGGTCAGCCCACCCGATCCGCTCCTGGAGCAGATGGGAGCAGGGGAGGCAGGCGGTTCCGTCACCGTGTCCCTCGGCCCGTTCAACACCGCCGCCGACATCGACCAACTGACCCGCGCCGTCGCTTCTTTCGGCTGACGGCACGGGCTCCCTGTCCCAGTCAGTCGACGGTGAGCACCAGTTTGCCGGTGACCTCACCGGAATCCAGCAGTCGGTGTGCCTCCGCGGCCCGAGCAATCGGCAGGGTGCGGTGGATGTTCACGCGGATACGCCGTTCGTCGAGCATCGGCCATACGTGTTCGACGACCTCCGCCACGATCCGCGCCTTGTCCTCCAGGTCGCGGCCACGCAGGCCCGTCGCGGAGATCGAACCCCGCTTGGACAGCAGGCGCCCGATGTTCAACTCCCCCTTCACACCACCCTGCATGCCGATGATCACGATGTGCCCGTCCATCGCCAACGCCCGGAGATTCGGGTCGAGATACTTGGCGCCCATGATGTCCAGGATCACGTCGGCGCGGTTCTTCAGCACCTCCGCGAAATCCTCCTCCCGGTAGTTCACCAGGATGTCCGCCCCCAGCTCACGACAGGTCGCGAGTTTCTCCGCAGACCCGGCCGTGACCGCGACGGTGCAGCCCAGTTGCTTCGCCAACTGGATGCCGAACGTGCCGATCCCGCCTGCGCCACCGTGCAGGAGCACCGTTTGCCCCTCGTGCAGCCCCGCGACCATCACCAGGTTTGACCACAGAGTGCACGCCACCTCCACGACGGATGCGGCCTCCGCGAAAGAGTACCCCTCCGGTATCGGCAGGAGCTGACCGGCCGGAACCGCGACATACTCCGCGTATGCGCCACCCGCCAGCAGACATGCCACCCGTTCCCCCTTCTCCCGGCCGGAGTCACCCGGATCCGCGATCACTCCCGCGCACTCGAGACCGATGATCTCGGACACCCCGGGCGGCGGCGGATAATGGCCCGCGGCCTGCAACAGATCAGCGCGGTTGACACCCACGGCCTTCACCTCAACCAGCACCTCACCGGGTCTGATGTTGGGGGTTGGGGCCGCACTCCACGTGAGTGATGTCTTGTCGTCTGGATTTGCCAGTGTGATTGCCTTCATATGAACCAGCGTAGGGGAGGCCGACCGAACTGTGCAGAGGCGTTCGGCTCCGCGCTGGCCGTCACCCCTTCTGGATGCGTGGAAATGTGGGGATGGTACGCCGAAGGTGGAGCTGAGAGGGCGGCTATTGGTAGTGTCGGGGCACAGGGTGCCGGAAAATGGCGCTGTTCAGGCGGTCAAACGGGAGGTCTCCGCCGTGTACGAGGGATTCGACACCATCAGGGTTCCAGTTCCGGGCGCCACCATCCATGCCCGAACCGGGGGTGCTGGGCCAGCGGTTCTGCTGCTGCACGGGTACCCACAGACACACGCGATGTGGCATCGGATGGCACCATACCTCGCGGAGGACCACTTCGTCGTCATCCCGGACCTTCGCGGATATGGTCAATCCGCGGCCCATGACGGAGACTTCAGTTTCCGCACGATGGCCGCCGACTTCATCGCACTCATGGCGCACCTCGGAAAAGAGCAGTTCCACGTCGTGGCCCATGATCGAGGCGCCCGCGCCGCCTACCGCATGGCCCTCGACCATCCGGATGCGGTGCTCTCCGTGGCTCTCCTGGATATCCTCCCCACCTACCTGGTCTGGGACCTCATGAACGCGGACCTGGCCAAACGCTACTTCCACTGGGTGTTCCTCTCACAGCCCGAGCCGCTGCCCCAGCGCCTGATCGGTGGGGATCCCCTGGCATTTGTCCGGGCGCAGCTCGCGGGAATGGCCGGCACGTTCCATTCCTTTGACCCGGAAGCCCTGCAGGACTACGAGAATGCCGCCCTCCGCCCCGAGGTCATCGCTGCATGGTGCGGTGACTATGCCGCAGGAGCGACGATCGATGTTGAACACGACCGCGCAGACCTCGACAAAATCTCCGATATCCCGGCGCTCGTACTCTGGGGAGACCAGGGGGTGGTGGGCCGGCAGGTGGATCCGCTTGATGCGTGGCGGGCGTGGTTCCCCCGCGTCCGAGGTGGGGCCGTCAACGCCGGGCACTTCGTTGTCGAGGAAAACCTGGAGGAAGTCCTGCCCGCCGTGACCGACCATCTCCGGCAGGCAACGGGGAGCGCGGGCTGCTAGATCAACCCGTACCCGTGTCCGGCGGATCGCCCGGGGCGTCACACCACCTCGATGTGCATAACCCATACCAGATTGATTATCATCGGAAGGCACCGTTGTTTTCACTCGGTTCCGTCGGCTCCGTTGATGGCTCTGATCACTACGGTGGTTCTGGAAGTATGGCAGAGCGGCCGAATGCACTCGCCTTGAAAGCGAGCGTCCCTTGAAACGGACCGGGGGTTCAAATCCCTCTACTTCCGCCAGAGAAACCCCCTGTGCAGCAGGGGGTTTTCTGGATCTTCGGGGATCACGTACGGACGTCGTTTAGTGGTGGAGCGCTATTCTGCACGGTTTGGGCCGGGTGTGGTGAAACCATGCAGATTAGGGGGATGAAGACGGCGATGGACCGGTCGGTCAACGTCCCGGGGTATCTGTGGCGACGATGGCCCGGTAGCGGCTGCTTCGCCCAGCCTTGATGAACGTGGCCTCCCCGGAGGATACGAGACCGTCGAGAATGCGTCTCGCTTTGGTTCTGCCGATGTCGCACAGCGACATGAGCTGACCGGTCGTTATCTCCTCGAACTGATGGAGCCACTGACGGGCGGTTTCGGTGAGTGGCCCTTCCGTAGCGGGGTTGAGGTATCCGACGACATCGTCTGCACTGCATGCGTCGCCTTCTTCGAGAGCCACGCTTCGGGCGCCTTTCCCCAGTACCCAGGCGCTCGGTTGGATCGATTCAATGAGCGGATGGCCGACAATGGTGGTCTGCCGAGCCGCGGAGATGGCGATTTCTGCGGCTTGTGAGGAATTTTGGAGAATGCTCGCGATTTCGCCGGTGGTGATAAAGGCGTGGGTTAGTAGCCGGTAGAGAATTGCGATGATACGTAGGTCTGAGGCACGCTCCTGCGGGCGCAGATGATCGACGAGTGAGATTGCCGGGTACAGGGGTTTCCCACCCTGCAGAATGCACTCGACGAAGGGCCCGGCGACCTCGGTGATGAGGGGCGGCCGGTGGCCGAGAGCCATCATCGACAGGTACATTCGGTCAACCCCCAGCCCCTGCTTTTCAACGAGGGAAATCGCCCGGAACAAGTCGGCGAGGGCGGGATAACGGGCGTTTCTATTGCTCAGGATGTTGTCGGTGCTGATCGCGTCGGGAAAGGCGCCGGGGCTCCGTACGATATGGGTGCTGTCGAGGGTCATCCACCTGATCTCGGTTGGTTCCCGTCGTTCGAGGTCGCGGTGGATGAGTCCGTTGAGCATCGCTTCGCGCGCCGCTTCCTGCGGGACAGCCAGGATTCGACGGTGTGACAGCCCCGCTTTCTGCGTGAAGGTGGTGTTGTGGGCGTCTACCCGTTGTTCAATGGCGGCGATCTGTTCGAGGAGGCTGTGCCTCGGGTTCGCGTCGTACTGGTCAAGGACGTGACCGCCCTCCACGTCGATGGCGGCGAAGGAAAGCCACGTTCTGCCGGTGTCGGTGAAGAGTATTTCTGCTGCCACTGTCAGGTATCCGTCGGCGCTGAGCGCACCGATTTTTCGGAGGTATTCCTCCGGGGTGGAGGAGTGATCGCGGGACCAACTCTGTGCGAGTTCCAGCGCATGAGGTCGAACAGCATCCAGATTCTTGTCGCTTCGGGCAGCGAGGGGATCGAGCCCCCGGGCTCGATCGCGGTGGGCCCACCACTCGGCGCGGTCAACTTTCGTGCAGGAATCACCGACGCGCCAGCGTAAATTGTTTCCCGTGTCGGGAACGGGTTCGCGTGCCTCGGCGACATAGATCACCAGGAGTCGAAAGCCGGCAACGTACCGGACATCGATGCGGGGGGCCACGTCGACTGCATGGTGAATTTTCTGTCGAAGCCATTCGCTGTCCAGCTCGGTACCGATGAGCCGACCGCTGCGGTCCTCGACACCGACGATGAGCACCCCGCCCCCGGGAGAGTTGGCCATGCACGCTACTTCGTCGGCGAGCTTCTGCGCTGCTTCAGGATTGGTCGGTTGCCCTGGTTCGAGCTCGCGACCGCGTCGGCGCCCGGCTTCTTCTTTGAAATCGAGGGCCTCGGACTCGTCTGTCTTGAGCAGGCGCCCGTCCCGCTCGGCGGACAACACTGACTCCACCAGATTCTCAAGCTCTGACCTGCGGGTGGGGTTGAAGTTCTCCATGGGGACCCTTGCCTTGATGCGACCTACGGTGGTTGGGGGCTACGCCGCCGCCTCCACCGTATCAACAGATTAGGGGGTGGCTATTCTGCACGGTTTGGGTCCGGCGCGTTGAAACCGTGCAGATTAGGGGGGCGCTATTCTGCACGGTTTGGGCCATGTGTGGTGAAACCGTGCAGATTAGGGGCTCCGCTAGATGAGTTGCCGCCAGGCGTCGAGGAATGTCCGGGTCTCGTCGTCTGTGGTGACGGTGACCCGGATTCCTTCGTCGAATGCCCTGACGAGTACGCCGTGATCGGCGAGTTCGGTGGCGATGCGGTGGGCGTCGTCGGTGGGGATCCAGACGAAGTTGGCCTGAGATTCCACCGCGCCGGGGATCTCGGCGGTGACGATGTTCCGTTGGGTGACCGCTTCGTCGGTGCGGCTCAGCAGTTCATCGGCTGCCGCCAGGGATGCGAGTGCCCCGGCCTGGCCGACGGCGTTGACGCTGAACGGGAGTGCGACGCGGTTGACGGCGTCGATGACCAGGGGGTTGCCGAAGGCGTAGCCGACGCGGACCCCGGCGAGGCCGTAGGCCTTGGAGAAGGTGCGCATGCCGATGAGATTCGGGTAGCGGTGGATCAGTTCGGTGGATACCGGGTTGTTCTCGTCTCGGGCGTATTCGAAGTAGGCCTCGTCGAGGACGACGATGACGTCGTTCGGGACGCGGTCCATGAAGGCGGTGAACTCGGCGTCAGAGATAGTGGTGCCGGTGGGGTTGTTCGGGTTGCAGACGAAGATGAGCCGGGTGTGCTCGGTGATGGCGGCGGCCATCGCGTCGAGATCGTGCCGGTGGTTGTCGTCGAGGGGGATCATGACGGGTTTCGCGCCGACGACCATGCAGAAGATCGGGTATGCCTCGAAGCTACGCCAGGCGAAGATGACTTCGTCGTCGGCTCGGCAGGTGGCTTGGATGAGCTGCTGGCAGAGTGCGGAGGAACCGCACCCCACGGCGATCTGTTCCGGGGAGAGTCCGAGGGTTTCGGCGAGTTCCGCTTTCAGCGTGACGACGCCCATGTCCGGGTAGCGGTTCGCGGTACGTGCTGCGGCGGTCATCGCTTCCACGGCGCCGGGGAGTGGTGGGTGTGCGGCCTCGTTGCTGGAGAGCTTCAGGGCGTCGGGCACGGCGCGTCCCGGGATGTAGGCGGGAATGGCGGACACATCATCGCGGATCATGTGCCCCACACTACAACTCGGCGGTGTGGGGTGCATGGCCTGTGGTTTTGCCGTGGTGGCCCGGCCCGGGGTAACATCATGCCTGGTTTCACGTCGTCTGCATTCGTGCGGTAGTCGTGGAGTCGATGGAGGCGTGCCAGAGCGGCCGAATGGGACTCACTGCTAATGAGTTGTCTTCCTAACAGAGGACCGGAGGTTCAAATCCTCTCGCCTCCGCCACCCGCAAGGGTTAACTGAATATGCGCCCGTAGCTCAACGGATAGAGCATCTGACTACGGATCAGAAGGTTGGGGGTTCGAATCCCTCCGGGCGCACTCTGTGTTGAGACAGGAATAGATTCGACCCCGTGCCGGGCATCCGGCACGGGGTCGTTCTTTATGTCCGGAAAGCTGGTCCCGCCTGCGTATTTGTCGACCTTTCGGCGGTGGGTGTAACATGGTTTCTCGTTGCCGGAACTGAGATGATCCGGGATGGCATGCGCCCGTAGCTCAACGGATAGAGCATCTGACTACGGATCAGAAGGTTGGGGGTTCGAATCCCTCCGGGCGCACCAAGAATAGAGACCCGGCACCGTGACCACGCGGTGCCGGGTCTTCTGCGCTCGGGTCAGTACACCTCGATGCGGGCACCGAGCATCTCCGCGTGGGCGAGCTGATTGATCCACCCCGGTGCACCGGGCTGGAACCGGATCACCGGGCGCGGGGAAGCGAGGAGACCACCGTTGTCGGTGTGCATTCCGGAGCGTGCCTCGTATCGGATCCTGGAGCGGTACCCGGAATCGACGAGTTCCTCGATGCTGGGCCGGTCGTCGGCGAGATTCGCGCGGGCGTCGTTGAGTAGCGCGAGGGTCTCGTCCAGGGCGTCGAGAAGGGCCTCATTGTTGGTCTCGCACATGGCGCGCACCAACGAGGGAGCGCTGCCCGCGACGCGGGTGCCGTCGCGGAAGCTGCCCGCCGCGAGGGACAGGGCGAGTGCCCCGCCGTTATCGCCGACGATCGCGAGCGACTCCGCGAGCAGGTGGGGCAGATGGGAGATCCGTGCGACCGCCGCATCGTGGTTGCCGACCTGCGCCGGGATGACCTCGGCGCCGACACGGGTGGCCATGTGCACCACGTCGATCCAGAGGGACACCCACTCTGTCGGTGGGGGTGTGTCGTCGAGGGCGCGGTCAAAGGTGACCACCCAGGCGGCTCCTTTGAAGAGGTCGAGCTGGCTGGCGGTCCAGCCACTGTCTGCGGTTCCCGCCATGGGGTGCCCACCGACGTAGCGGTCGGCCATGCCGCGCTCACGAACGAGCTCCAGTACTTTTGCCTTCACGCTCACCACATCAGTGAATCCGCAGTCGGGCGCGTGGGTGTCGATGGCGTCGAGGAGTGTAGGGATGGCGGGCATCGGGGTCGCCATCACGATCAGGGCGCCACACTCCTGAGCTCTCTCCAGGACATCGGTGAGGGTATCGGTGACGTCGTAGCCCTCATCGGTCGCGGCGTGGGCGGCGGAGGGGGAACGGTTGTAGCCGAATGCGGGGTGTCCGGATGCGGTCAGATCGCGGAGCAGCGAGCCGCCGATCAGTCCGAGACCGAGGACACAGACGGGACGGGAGATTACGGTAGTGGTCATCTGACAATTCTCCCATACCGCGACTACGGTTACCGGTATGGATTCCAATGGCTTTGACGGTTTCGACGGTGACACCGGCGAACATGACGATGATCTCTGCTTCGCCGTGACCGTCTCCCGGTCGGCTGGGGAGTGGGACGTCCGCGAGATAGACGACTGCTTCGATTCGATCGATGACGCCGTGGCGGCGGTCGGGCGCCTGCGGAGCGAGAGCGCCGCGTTCGCGATGCTCTGCGTGGATGATGAGTACTTCCTCATTCTCCGGCCCGCGCCCGGCGGTGTCCGGCTGCTGCTGTCGGATGCGACGATGGCGATCGGTGACGATCTCGCGGCCGGTGCGCTGGACGAGATTGGCGCGGACATCCCGGAACTGGACGCCGACGAACTGGACAAGGTTGATCCCTGGGCCGAGGGTGACATCGCGATCCTCGCTGACCTCGGTGTTAGTGAACAGGTGATGACGGTCATCTGCGACGACTCCGAACTTTGGGCCTCCGAGCAGCTGCTCCGGATCGCGGCTGAACTCGGCTTCGAGGCCGAACTCGCGGACGCCGTCGACCTCGACATCGATTGACGGGAGGCGCCCCGTCATGCCGGTGCTCCCCGACCCGGTGGGGCTGATCCGGGCTGAGACCCTCATGCGTCGCGCCATCGAGGTGGCTCGGACGACCCCGCCCGGAGATGTCCCCGTCGGGGCCATCATCATCGACCCTTCTGGCCGGGAGTTGGCCGCGGCGACGAACCGCCGTGAGGCGGACGGGGATCCCACCGCGCACGCGGAGCTGCTCGCCATTCGGCGGGCGGCACGGCTCCACGGCGACGGGTGGCGTCTGAGCCACTGTTCCCTGGTTGTGACCCTGGAGCCGTGCACCATGTGTGCTGGTGCGCTCCTGGATGCCCGGGTTGGGGAGGTCATCTTCGGTGCCTTCGAGCCGAAGACCGGGGCATGTGGCAGCGTCCTTGATGTGCTCCGGCCTCCGGGCGTGAGCCGTTGGCCGGACGTTCGTGGGGGTGTTCTGGGTGGGGAATGTGCCGAACTGATGACCAATTTCTTCGACCGGGTCCGGTGATATCCGGGGGTTTCGTCAACCGCAGTGATTGGTCACATGATGATCCCTCGTAGCTCCTAGGGTATTCCCGGGGTCCCGCCTGCGAAGCTGTTATCCCACTTCAGTACACATGTTTATGGAAAGCCTGTGCATTACCTGAACGAACATTAAAGTAATATCTTTCGGTGGCTGTGTCAGATAACGTTCCGGATAAAGTTGGCGCTCGAAGATGCCTGTTCCCCAGAACACACCTAATATGGGGCCATCCGATTCACCAACCAACGAAGGAGCTCTCATCATGGGTTTTGAAAGCAAGGCCAACGACCTCGGCGGCAAGATCAAGGAAGGCGTCGGTGAGGCCACCGACAACGAGAACCTGGCCAACGAAGGTCGTGCCGATCAGGTGAAGTCCGACATCAAGGAAGGCGTCGAGAAGGCTGAAGAGGTCGTCCGCGACGCTGCCGGCAAGGTCAAAGACATTTTCGACAAGAAGTAAACCGGAAACGGCACGGCTGGCGTGGCAATTTGTTGCCTGACGCCCCGTGCGGTTAGGCTGGTCGGCGGTGGCGTGTCCGAGCGGCCGAAGGTGCTCGCCTCGAAAGCGAGTGTTGGGTAATCCCCAACCGGGGGTTCAAATCCCCCCGCCACCGCCAATGGGAAAGACCCCCGGGATGCCGGGGGTCTTTTTCTGTTCATCAGGTTCCGCGATCCGCGCGCCGAGAGGGCGTCCCGTATTACAGTGGCACCGGTATCGCGCCGCGGTGGCGCGACGGACCACGCGGGTTACGTATCCTGACATACGCCGACGAATCCCGCCGTGACAGAGGAGAAACACCTGTGGCCAAGCTGCTGTATAAAATCGGACGCTGGTCTTTCCGGCGGAAATGGGTTGTTCTCGTAGCGTGGGTGATCATCGTCGCGGGCGTCGGTGGTAGCGCGGGCGCCCTTCAACGCGGGTTCAACGACATCTTCAACATTCCCGGTACCGCCTCCGAGGCGGCCGCCGATTCCCTCGTCCGGAACTTCCCTGACCAGCGCAACCCACTGACCTCCACCGGTGTGACCGTTGTGTTCGCCGCGCCGGAGGGGCAGCGTCTCGACGAACCGCGCTACACCGAGGCCATTGACCGGGTCATCGCGGACATCGACGCACACGTACCCGGAGTGATCGACCGGGACCGCTTCGGTAATCCCGTCACCCTCAATCCGAAGTTGCAGAAGGCGGTCATCGACCAGTCTGTCGGGTCGGGCCTCCCGGAGGAGACCGCGAAGGCGGACGCGAACAACCTCGCGCTGGTCAGTGAGGACGGGCGGATCGGCTACACCAGCTTCAGCCTCGACGTCCCCCTGCCCGCCGATGTCACCGATGAACAGCGAGCCACGATCCGGCAGGCGATGGATGTCGGACGCGAGGCCGGACTGCAGGTTGAAGCCGGCGGACCCGCATTCGGTGACCCCCTGGTCATCAAATCGACGAGCGAGATCATCGGCCTCGGTGTCGCCTTCCTCGTCCTGCTGTTCACTTTCGGCTCCTTCGTCGCAGCGGGCCTGCCACTGATCACCGCCGTCGCCGGTATCTCCGTCGGATCGTCCGCGATCCTCATCGCCACCCACTTCGCCCCGCTGAACAACGTCACCCCGGTCCTCGCCGTGATGCTCGGCCTCGCGGTCGGCGTGGACTACACCCTGTTCATCCTCTCCCGCTACCGCGCCGAGCGGAACCACGGGCACGGGCGGGACTCCGCCGAGCACGCCGCGGGCATGGCCGTCGGTACAGCGGGCTCCGCCGTCGTGTTCGCAGGCCTTACCGTCATCATCGCGCTCGTCGCCCTGACGATGGTCCGCATCCCCTTCCTCTCCTGGATGGGCGTGTCCGCTGCGTTCACCGTCGCCGTCGCCGTCGCCGTCGCCCTCACCCTCCTCCCGGCGCTCCTCGGACTGTTCGGCCGGTTCGCGTTCGCGGGTCGCGTCCCCGGCTTCGGGCGTCGCCGTAGGAAAACCCCCGGCGCAGCGGAAGGGACGGACGTCGAGAAGCGAACCATGGGCCGAGCCTGGGTCACCTTCGTGCACCGGGTACCCGCCCTCGTACTCACCGTCGTGGTCCTCGGGCTATCCGCCCTGTCCTATCCCGTCCTCGACCTGCAGATGGCGTTGCCCTCCGACAGCACCTTCAGCAAGAACTCCACCCACCGCAAATCCGCTGATCTCCTGGCGGAAGGATTCGGGGAGGGCATCAACTCCCCGTTCCTCATGATCATCGACGCCCACGACGTCAACCCCGATGCCCAGATCCTCCGCCCCCTCGTCGACGCCCAACGCGCGGGCAACCCCGACGAATTCAACCCCGGGAACGCGGCGGCGATGGCGTCCTACGCCTATGTCGCGCAGCGCTACAGCACGAACCCGGACATCAAGCACGTCCAGATCATCGGGCTCTCCGACGACACCCGGGCCGCCCAGCTCCTGATCACCCCACGCAGTGGCCCCGCCGACCCGGTCACCTCGAAACTCCTCGGCTCACTGCGCGCCAGCGACCTTGAGATCGAGGACGCCACCGGCGTTGACATCGGGGTCACCGGGCTCACCCCGATCCAGCGTGATGTGACGAAGAAACTCGCCGAGGCGATGCCCATCTACCTCGCCGTCGTCGTTGGACTCGCCATCGTGCTCCTGCTCGTGGTATTCCGCTCCATCATGGTGCCCGTCATCGCGGGCCTCGGGTTCCTGCTCTCGGTCGGTGCCGCATTCGGCGTCACCGTCCTGTTCTGGCAGGAGGGACTGTGGGGCATCGTCGACACGCCGGCCCCGATCATCTCCTTCATGCCGATCTTCCTCATCGGCGTCACCTTCGGTCTCGCGATGGACTACCAGATGTTCCTGGTCACCCGCATGCGCGAACACTGGATAGCCACCGGAGGGAAACGCACCGAAGGCTCCCGCTACAACGCCGTCGAGGAATCCATCATCGAGGGCTTCACCATGGGGGCCCGCGTGGTCACCTCCGCCGCGCTCATCATGATCGCGGTGTTCGCCGCGTTCATCGACCAGCCCCTGCCGTTCATCAAGATCTTCGGCTTCGCCCTCGGTGCAGGTGTCCTCTTCGACGCCTTCTTCATCCGCATGGGCCTCGTTCCCGCCGCGATGTTCCTCCTGGGCCGCGCGACCTGGTGGATGCCACGCTGGCTGGACCGCATCCTCCCGACCCTCGACATCGAGGGCGCCGTGCTGGAGGAACAGTTCAACGAATCCGGCAATACCACGGAGGATCGGACCCCGGCGGGTGCCGGTGCACGCCGCTGACCGCCACACGTCGGCACCGGCACTACAGTGTCTGACATGACTGACACCACCTTCACCCTCGGCACCCGCCTGGAATCCAGCCCCCACGGGCGCACCGGGGTGATCCACACTCCGCACGGCGACATAGCCACTCCGGCGTTCATTCCGGTGGCGACCAAGGCCACGGTGAAGACCCTGACCCCGGAACAGATCCGGGAAACCGGCGCGCAGGCGATCCTCTCCAACGCCTACCACCTCTACCTCCAGCCCGGCCCCGACATCGTCGATACTGCCGGTGGGGTCGCCGCGTTCGAGAACTGGCACGGCCCCACCTACACCGACTCCGGTGGATTTCAGGTGATGAGCCTCGGTGTCGGTTTCAAGAAAGTTCTGGCGATGGACACCACCAATCTCACCGCCGCCGACGTGAAGGCCCGGAGCAAGGACCGTTTCGCGCACGTCGACGAGGACGGTGTTGATTTCCGCAGCGTGATCGACGGGTCGAGGCACCGCTTCACCCCGGAGGTGTCCATGCAGATCCAGCACCAGCTCGGCGCGGACATCATGTTCGCCTTCGACGAGCTGACCACGCTCATGGACACCCGCGAGTACCAGGATGCCTCCGTCGAACGCACCCACCGGTGGGCGCGCCGCTGCCTGGAGGAGCACAACCGGTTGACCGAGGAGCGCGTCGGCAAGCCGTTGCAGTCCCTGTGGGGAGTGGTACAGGGTGCCCAGTACGAGGATCTCCGCAGGCAGGCGACGCGCGGTCTGGTGTCCCTCTCGGAGGAGTTCCGCGCGGAGGGGAAACGCGGTTTCGGCGGCTACGGCATCGGTGGCGCCCTGGAGAAGGAACGGCTGGGCACCATCGTCGGCTGGGTGTGTGATGAACTGCCCGTCGAGGTGCCCCGGCACCTGTTGGGCATCTCCGAGCCGGATGACTTGTTCACCGCGATTGAATCCGGTGCCGACACCTTTGATTGTGTCGCGCCGACGCGGCTTGGGCGACGCGGTGGCGTGTACACCCTCGATGGGCGCATGACACTGACCGGAGCGCGCTTCAAGCGGGATTTCACGGGTATCGACGAGGAACTCGGCGGCTACGTCAGTGAGAACTACTCCCGCGCCTACCTCCACCACCTGCTCAAGGCGAAGGAGTTCCTGGCGGGCACGCTGTGCACGATGCACAATCTCTATTTCATGATCCGCCTCGTCGACGGCATCCGGGCCGCGATCGACAACGGTGACTATGAGGCGTTCCGCGACGAGTTCATGGGCCGCTACTACGCGTCGAAGCGGTAGGCGGATCGAATCCCCGGGCGGTACTGGTTTCGGCTGGCCCGGACCGGGCTGGGGCCGTCGTCGGTGACAGTCCCGCGGGAGGCGGGGTCAGTAGTTCTCGCGTTTCTTCACCCAGGCGATCGCGGCGTAGGTCAGCGGCATCATGATGACCTCGATGCCTGTTTTCCAGAGGAAGCCGACGAGGGTGTAGTTGACGGTGTCGCCGATGGTGGCGATGCCGATGACGGGGGCGGCGATGAGGCAGAACAGCAGGGTGTCACCGAATTCGCCGACGATGGTGGATCCGATGAGGCGGGCCCAGAGGGTTTTCTCGCCGGTGCGTTTCTTGATGGCGACGAGGACGTAGGAGTTGAGCAGTTGCCCGGCGAGGTAGCCGACGAGTGAGGCGATGACGATGCGGGGGACCACGCCGAGGACGCTGGCGAAGGATTCCTGGCCGTCGTAGAAGTCGGCGGCTGGGAGCGCGATGGCAATGGTGAAGGCGGCGACGGCGAGGAGCATCACGGCGAAGCCGGTCCAGATGGCGCGCCGGGTGGCGCGGAAACCGTAGCATTCGGCGAGGACGTCACCGATGATGTAGGCGAGAGGGAAGAGGAAGAAGGCGCCGTCGGTGATGATGGGGCCGAGTGTCACGCCTTTGGTGGCGGTGATGTTCGAGATCACGAACACGGAGACGAACAGGGCGAGCAGTACGGGGTAGTAGGAGCGCTGGACAGGGATGAAGCGGGCGTTTGCGGACGCTGCGGACGTGTCGGCAGCGCCCTGCCCAGGCAGGGACTTCGTGGGTTTTGTCATGGCGAACATCGTGCCACACCGGGGGTGCGTGGCTGCTTATCGACGCCCGACTCTTTGGCACCGTTAGCATGGGCCCATGTCCGTTTCCTCGCCCGGCGCCGGTCGCTATGCGCCCTCACCCAGCGGTGACCTGCACTTCGGCAATCTGCGGACGGCAGTGCTCGCCTGGCTGTTTGCTCGGCGGTCGGGGCGGCGTTTTCTGCTGCGGGTGGAGGACATCGATACGCAGCGGTCCTCGGCGGAGTCCGCGGGGCGGCAGATCGAGGATCTGACTCTGCTGGGGCTTGATTTCGATGGTGAGGTGTGGGTGCAGCAGGACCGGTATCCGGCGTACGCGGCTGCTGTGGACGAATTGCGTGCCCGTGGGCTGGTTTATGAATGCTATTGCTCGCGCCGGGAGATTCGGGAGGCGTCCGGTGCGCCGCATGTGCTCCCGGGCTGTTATCCGGGGACGTGCCGTGATCTGGATGATGTGACGCGGGAGCGACGGCGGGCGGCACTCGCCGCCGATAATCGGGTTCCGGCGCTCCGGCTGCGTTCCGGGGTGGGGGAGTGGACGGTCCGTGACTTTTACGCCGGGGAGTACACCGGGGAGGTCGATGATCTGGTGCTGCGCCGTGGTGGGCAGTGCCCGGACTGGGCGTACAACCTGGCGGTCACGGTGGATGATGCGGCGCAGGGGGTGGATCAGGTTGTGCGGGGGCGGGATCTGTTGTCGTCGGCGCCCCGCCAGGCGTACCTGGCGCACCTGCTCGGTTATCCGGAGGTGGGGTACGTGCACGTGCCGTTGGTGCTCGGCCCGGAGGGTAAGCGCCTGGCGAAGCGAGATGGGGCGGTGACGTTGCGGCAGATGCTCGAACATGAGTCGATCGAGCAAATCCGGGGGCGGATCGCGGATTCCGTGGGGATGCCCGGGGTATCGGACATGGCCGAGCTGCTAGGGCGGTTCGATCCGGATCGGCTCCCCACCGGGGACGTGGTGTGGCGGGAGGAGCCGCGCCGGGAGTGAACCGGCGGTCGGGATCGGGGCGTGCGGCTGACGTTTTGTTCCGGAGGTCAGATCATCTTCCCGTGGACGTTCCATCCCTTCGTGAGGGTGCGGCGAAGGGTGGTCATGCGGCGGAATCCGATGGCGTGGTCGGACCTGAAGTTGGCGAAGCGGAGCCAGAATCCCTCCTTGTGTCCGTCGACCGTGCGGAAATACTCGTCGAGGTCGATGCGGTGGCCCAGGTTTTTCCCGGCGAACAGGTGGATCATGGTGAGTACATCATCGGGTGCGTAGGACGCCGCGACCTGGTCGGCGGTGTATTCCTGGGCTCTTGTGGTTGATTTGTTCAGGAACAGCAGCGTCATGATGGGTGCGTAGATGAGCCGCCACAGCGAGACGTGCCGGCATTTCACGTGGCCGAGTTCATGGGCGGGGATGAATCGGAGGGCACCGAAATCGCCGTGGGTGTACGCCAGATCGACGATGCCGGAGTACAACACGATGTAGGCGGCCCGCATCCTGCACTTGCTGGCGTAGGCGTTCATCGTGCCGTTTCCGTTGTGGAGGTAGAGGTTCGGTAGTTCCGGGCCGCCGGGCCGGTTGAACCCCATCCGCTCGCCGAGTTCGGTGTAGAGGGCGTGGAGTTCCGGGAGCTGGTTCTCCGTGATCTGGATGCTGTTGGCCGCTGTTTTCCAGTACATCATGCGGATGAACACCAGAGCGGCGATGGGCGTGATCAGTCCCAGGAGGACCCCCGTCGCCCAGTCGTTGAGGCTGTAGCCACTGATGAGCAGCCCGATGGCGGCGGTCGCCGCGATCGCGGTCAGAACGAGACCGAGGATGACCAGGGGCCATTCCCTACGGTGCCGCAATTCCCTGAGTGTCGGATCGATCCGGTCAACGCCTGTGGGGGAAGCGGGCGGGAACGTGGTCATGGGGTCCTTTCGCCGACAGGGCGGGAATCTGCACTCCGCGGAATGATGGTGGTCGCCGTGTCGGGAAACAACGTCGGGGTGAAGCCCGGTAAACCGTGTTTCTGGGTATGCGAAAAGCCCGTACCACGAGAATTGCCTCACGGTACGGGCTTTACTGCTGCGGAGGATAGGGGATTTGAACCCCTGAGGGATTGCTCCCAACACGCGTTCCAGGCGTGCGACATAGGCCGCTAGTCGAATCCTCCAGAAAGAGCATGACAGGTTTCCCCGTCACGTCTGCGGTGTACTATACCTAAACCTCCGCCTCGATCAAAACCCGACCTCGGCTTGGGTCTCCGGTCATTTGTGGGCTACCCTGTCAACAGGACCCCGTGCGGCGTACATCTTGTGAACTCCCCCAGGGCAGGAATGCAGCAAGGGTCAGCGAGCTCTGACGGGTGCGCGGGGTCCCCTTAAACGTGCACGTTAAGATGCACCGCCCCGGGTAGGGGCGGTGCATCTTTGTGTATTCCGTCTCTTTCCCGGAGCGTGCTCCAGCCGTGGTGCCCGTCGACGGCGGCGGCTACAGTGGACCCCGGAGACACCGCTCGCCGGGGGAGAAACCCTGGGGCCGGTGTCAGGAACGTTTCACAACCATTCACCGCGGAAGGTGGCACCCATGCCGTTGCAGGATCTCGATGCGAAGGAACTCGCCAATTTCACCGAGGAGATCTCGGCGAAGTATGAGGAGCTCAAGGCCCGGAACCTGAAGCTGGATCTGACCCGCGGTAAGCCGTCGGCGGAGCAGCTCGACTTCTCCGAGGACCTCCTCGCCCAGCCGGGTGCAGGCGAGCACATCACCGCCGACGGCATTGACGTCCGCAACTACGGCGGGCTGACCGGAATCACCGATATCCGTTCGATCTACTCCGATCTCCTGGGTGTCCCGGTGGACCAGATCTGGGCCGGTGACGCGTCCTCGCTCAACATCATGTTCGATCTGATCCTCGCGTCCTATGTCTGGGGCAACAATGACTCGGACACCCCGTGGAAGGATCTCGACAAGGTTCGCTGGATCTGCCCGGTACCCGGCTACGACCGTCACTTCACCATCACCGAGCACCTCGGCTTCGAGATGGTCACCGTCGCTATGACCGACGAGGGCCCCGATATGGACGCCGTCCGCGAACTGGTCAAGGACCCGTCGGTCAAGGGCATGTGGACCGTGCCGGTGTTCGGAAACCCGACCGGCATCACCTTCTCCGGGAAGGTCTGCCGTGAACTCGCCGAGATGGAGACCGCCGCGAAGGACTTCCGCATCGTGTGGGACAACGCTTACGCGGTGCACACCCTCACCGACGAGTTCCCGGTCATTCACAATGTCATCGACTTCGCGGAGAAGGCCGGTCATCCGAACCGTTTCTGGTTCATGACATCGACCTCCAAGATCACGTTCGCGGGTGCGGGTATTGCGATCTTCGCGTCCTCGAAGGAGAACCTGGCCTGGTACGGCATGCACGCTGGTGTCCGGGGCATCGGGCCGAACAAGGTCAACCAGCTCGCCCACGCCCGCTACTTCGGTGACGCCGAGGGCGTCCGTGCCCTCATGCGGAAGCACGCGGCCTCATTGGCGCCGAAGTTCGCCGCCGTCCTGGACATCCTCGACACCCGCCTCAGTGAACACGGCGTCGCCACCTGGACGAAACCCGAGGGCGGCTACTTCATCTCCCTCGACGTCGTCGACGGCACCGCATCGCGTGTGGTTCAGCTCGCGAAAGAGGCCGGAATCGCGCTGACCGGCGCGGGGTCCTCGTACCCGTTGCACAAGGACCCCGACAACCGCAACATCCGGCTCGCGCCCTCGCTCCCGCCCGTCGAGGAACTCGAGGTCGCCATGGATGGCGTCGCCACCTGCGTGCTGCTTGCGGCGGCCGAGAAGTTCGCCGGCTGACCTGGCGCCCCTATACTCGTCTCACCGGTATCTGTCGGCGCGACGAGAAGGGGGAGGACCGGTGGACCTCAGGGAAACGACCTACTGGATCAACGACCTCATTCCGGGGTCCCTCGAGGTGCACCGGATAGGAGATTTCCACATCGGTTCCGGTGTCCTCGATTCCGGCGAACGCCTGGCCACCACCCTTGATTTTGGGAGGGTTGACACCGGGCTGATCACCGATACGGGCCGTATCGCCGAATCGGCGGTCGATGATGTTCCCACCGAGCCCACGGATCTGGACGCCCGCCCCGTCGACGTGCGCAGTGAGGTGTTCGCCGTCGCCGCAGGCGCCCATGACTGTCTCGACCGCGTCGTCGCGGCGACCGCCACGTTCCTCCGGGACTCCGCGGGCAGGATCCCCGCATCACCCGGGCAGCTGCTGCCCGGCGTTGGGGTGCTCGGTGGGCTCGTTGCGGAACCTGACATCACCGTCCGTCACGGGCTCCTCGTCGTCCCCTACGTGTGGGCCAGGGGAGTGCCCCGCATGATGGAGGAAGCCGGGCACGTCAGCACCAACGACCCTGGGGCAAAGTCGGTGAACGCCCGGCTCACCGTCCTGCTGCAGCTCGTCCTGCTCACCGACGACGAATTCTCCTACGCCCGAACCTACGGCGTTCCGGCCCTGCAGCAGGCGATGGTGGAGCAGAACGTCAACCTCCTCGATCTGGGGCGCTGAGCTGTGCCACCCCGACCCCGGTAGGCTGGGGGAGTGGCTCTTTATCGCAAGTACCGTCCCGCAACGTTCTCCGAGGTCATCGGGCAGGAGCACGTCACAGACCCACTGAGTGTGGCGCTCGACTCCGGCCGGATCAACCACGCCTACCTTTTCTCCGGCCCGCGGGGCTGCGGCAAGACGTCCTCTGCACGGATCATGGCGCGGTCGTTGAACTGCGCTGAGGGGCCGACTTCCACACCGTGTGGTACCTGCAACTCGTGTGTGTCCCTCGCGCCGGGCGGCCCCGGTAATCTCGACGTCACCGAGCTCGACGCCGCCAGCCACAACGGCGTCGACGATATGCGGGAACTGCGGGATCGGGCGCTCTACGCCCCGGCCGAATCCCGCTACCGGGTGTTCATCATCGACGAGGCGCACATGATCACCACCGCGGGTGCCAACGCCCTGCTGAAGATCGTCGAGGAACCCCCAGCGCATCTCGTGTTCATCTTCGCCACCACGGAGCCTGAGAAGGTCCTCGGGACCATCCGGTCCCGGACCCACCACTACCCGTTCCGGCTCCTCACCCCGCCGGCCATGCGTAGCCTGCTCGAACGCACCTGCACCGCGGAAGGCGTCGAGGTCGAGGATGCCGTCTACCCGCTCGTCATCCGGGCCGGCGGTGGTTCCCCGCGTGACTCCCTGTCGGTGATGGACCAACTTCTCGCCGGTGCCGGGCCCGACGGCCTCACCTATGACATGGCTGTCCCGCTGCTCGGGGTCACCGACTCCTCACTCATCGACGCCGCTGTTAACGCCCTGGCTGAGGGCGACCGGGCGACGATGTTCCGGACCGTCGCCGACGTCATCGAGGCCGGGCACGATCCCCGCCGCTTCACCTCCGACCTCCTCGACCGGCTCCGCGACCTCATGGTCCTGCAGGCCGTACCGGACGCCATCGACATGGGGCTCGTCGACGTTCCCGCCGCACAGGTACCTGTCATCACAGAACAGGCCGCAGCCTTCGGCGGTTCGGCGCTCGCGCGTCTGGCCGCCCTCGCGAATGACGGGCTCGACGAGATGCGGGGAGCCACCGCGCCCCGGCTTCTCCTGGAGATCCTTTGCGCCCGCATGCTACTGCCGGCGGGCACCGACAGCATCGCCGGAGTCAGCCAACGGCTCGACCTTGTCGAGCAGGGACTCAACCAACTCCCCGACGCCCCGCCTGCGACCCGGGCAGCGGCGCTCGCCGCCACCAACCAGGAACAGAGCCGGCAGCAGTCCGAGGCCCCGGGCTCCGCCGAAGCACCCCCGCAGAATCCGGTCCGGGCATCGGCCAGCGAAGGTGCCCGTCGCGCCCGCGAAGCTGCGGAGCGGTTGGCCCGGCGCGGCGTCGAACGCCAGCAGCGGCCCGGACAACCGGCCCCGGCTCGGCCGACCGCCCCCGAGGCGGAGCAGGAGACTAGGCGGGAGTCCCCCGGGGCGGAACAGACCCCCCAGCCCGGTGCCCTGGCCGCAGCGGCACCGCAGCCAGAAGTCCAGCCCGAACCCGACGCAGGCACCCTGCAGGACCGACGGCGGGCTTCTGCCCCCGGTTCCGCTTCGGGGGGCCGGCCCCAGCAGGTGGCGCCACAGCCTGCATCCGGCCCCGAATCCGCGCAGGAGGCACCTGGACAGCGTCCGGAGCTGTCGCCTTCACCCGACCCCGAGCCCCGGCAGGACACGCAGCAGGTCGCACCGCCCGCACCGCACGATCACTCCGAGGCCCCCGCAGAGCACGCGCCCGTCGACGACATCGGGGGAACGGAGGCCGACAGTGGGGAGGACACCCCGGACGCCGCCTCGGCGGAGGATCCGGCGGACCTCGTGCGCCGCAACTGGGCACAGCTCCGCACGGCCATCGGCGCAAGCAACAAGGTCGCCGAGATCATGCTCACCGAGGCCACGGTTCTCGGTGTCCGCGGGAGGACCCTCGTCATCGGCCACAACACGGGGGCGCTCGCGACACGCCTCAACGCACCGAGCAACAACGGAGCCATCGTCGCGGCGCTGAGGAACGAGCTCCAGCTCGATCTTGAGGTTGAGTGCGAGGTGGGCACCGCCCCTTTTGATCCGGCGCCCCGGGCCCCACGGGACGCCCCTGCCCCGACCACGCCACGACCCAGAACGGATCACCGGTCGGAGCCGACCCCCGGGCCGCACACGGACGCGGCGCCTGATCCTGCTCCCGAACCTGTACCTCGGCCGTCCGAGGGAGAACCGTCTGCGGGGCGACCGGGCTGGGGTGCGGCCTCCGGTACCGGCGGCTGGGGGACTCCGGCACCGCTCGGCGGAGCGGAACCTGAGACTCCCGGGGACCCCGACGCCGTCGGGGATCAGGGGCCTGCACCCGCGCGCCCCGCCCAGCAACGGCAGAAAAGCGCCGATGAACGGCCCTGGGAGCAGGTGCTCAACCGGGTCAGTCAGCGACAGGAACAGCACTCCGCCCTGCGGGAGGACACAAGCAGCTTCACTGGTGGCGTGCCTCTGCCCCCGGAGCCCTTCGACGATGATCCGCCGATGCCCGATGATCCCTACGGCTATCCGCGGGATGAGGGGGTCCCAGGCCCCGGGACCTTAGCCCCACAGGAGCCCGTTCCGGCGCGTGTTCCCGAGGCCGAACCGGATGCCCCGACGGCCACCCCGCCCGACCCGTCGGGGGCGGGAACCGAGGAGGAAGAAGAGGACATGCTCCGCGAGGCGGCCGCCGGGCCCGGAACCCTCGACCGCCGGACCGCACGGGATGTTGCGATGGAGCTGCTGACCGAGGAACTCGGTGCGCGCCAACTCTAGAGCGGACGATCGGCAGGTAGACTGCGCACGGACGGCCACCGGATCTTACCGGGGCCCGTGCAAGCGCGCGCAGCGCCGCACACCGATGAACACCGACGAACACATCAGGAAGGTCAGCCAATGACTCAGCCCGACATGAACCAGATTCTCCAGCAGGCGCAGGAGATGCAGGCCAAGCTCGAAGCCGCTCAGCAGGAAATCCTCGCAGCCAGCGTCGTCGGCGAGGCCGGCAACGGCCTGGTCAAGGCCACTATGACCGGTAACGGTCAGGTCACCGCCGTCACCATCGACCCGAAGGTTGTCGACCCCGAGGACATCGAGACTCTCCAGGACCTCATCGTCGGCGCCTACGATGACGCGCACCGCAAGGTCGCGCAGATCGCCGAGGAGAAGATGGGCCCGCTGTCGCAGGGCCTCGGGGGCGGCGACTTCGGCGGCCTGATGGGCTAACGGCCCGCTTCACTCGACACCCGCGTACCCAGCCGCAGCCGGGGCGCGGGTGTCGTTTCTTCCGGGCCCCGGGCACCACGACGGGGACCGTGCGCTTTGGTCGTCACCCGTGGCGGCCGTAGTCTGATCGGGGTGTCTGACCCGCAACCGGGTCTATCCCTGTCCATGGCCTCCGAGTAGGAAAGAGACGCGCCGGTGTTTGAAGGACCACTCCAGGACCTCATCGATGAGTTGTCCCGGCTGCCTGGCGTGGGGCCAAAGTCGGCGCAGCGGATCGCGTTCCACCTCCTGACCGTCGACCCGGAGGACGTCACCCGGCTACAGAACGCCCTCGGAGCGGTCCGCGATGGGGTCGCATTCTGCCGGATCTGCTGCAACATCTCGCGGGAGTCGGTGTGCCGGATCTGCGCTGATTCAGGCCGCGACAAGGGCCTGATCTGCGTGGTGGAGGAACCGAAGGACATCCAGGTCATCGAGCGCACCGGCGAGTACAACGGGCGCTACCACGTCCTCGGGGGCGCACTGGATCCGCTGGCGAACATCGGGCCGAAGAACCTGAACATCTCCCCGCTGCTGCAGCGCATCGGCGGGGTGTTGCCGGATCGTGAGCTGGCGGATTCGACGCCGGAGGAACCGCAGTTCGACGACGCGCCGGAGATCACCGAGGTGATCCTCGCCACCGATCCGAACACGGAGGGGGAGGCGACGGCGTCGTATCTGGCGCGTTTGCTGCGGGACTTCCCGGGCCTGACGGTCTCCCGGCTGGCTTCGGGAATGCCGCTGGGCGGGGATCTGGAGTTCGTCGACGAGTTGACGTTGTCCAGGGCGCTCAGCGGTCGGTTGACGCTCTAGCGCAGTCGTTCCGCGCGCAGCTTATCGACGACGTCGAGGTCCAGCGGCGCGAGATCCGCGAGCTCGGTACCGAGCGCCCGGGCGAGGATGAGGTCAGCGAGTTGCGGGTTGCGGGCGAGTGCCGGGCCGTGCATGTAGGTGGCGATGACGCTGCCCTGGACGGCTCCTTCTGCGGTGGTCTGCGCGCCGGGATCGTCAGTTCCGGCGGCGCCATGTGTGTCGCAGTTGCCGATACCCCGGGTGACGGTGCCGAGGGGCTCGGCGTCGGGGCCGAGGATCGTGGCACCCATGTGGTTCTCGAAGCCGGTGAGCGGCTGGTCCAGCACCGCAGTGATCCCGGCGCCGGTGGGGGTGGACGCGACCTCACCGATGGTGCGTTTCGCCAGTGCGGAGGTGGTGGCGTCGAGTAGTCCGACACCGTCGACCGTGCGACCTGCCGCCCGGAAGGACGTACCCAGCACCTGCAGACCCGCGCAGATCGCGAGGATCGGCCGCCCGGCGTCCGCTGCCCGGCGCAGGCCACCGTCACTGATGAGGTGCTCCGCCGCGAGGATCTGGGCGGTGTCCTCACCGCCGCCGAGGCAGTAGGCGTCGAGGCCCTCGGGTACGGGCGTGCCGAGTGACACGGTGTGGATCTCCGCCGGAATGCCGCGCATGCGGGCACGCTGGCGGAGGACCAGGGCGTTGCCGTCGTCACCGTAGGTGCCCAGAACCTCCGGGAGGATGAGGCCGATGGTCAGCTGGGTCATTGCTTGTCCTCCGTGAATTTAGTCAGTGCGCGGCGCAGATCGCGGAAGGCCGTGTAGTTCGCGAGCACCTCGACGCGCCCCTCGGGACAGGCGCGGATCGCGTCGACGGTGTTCTTGACCAGGGTGTGGTCGATGTCAGCGTAGGTGAGCCGGACCGCCAGATCGGTGCCGCGCTCACCGGCGGCGACGACGGAGAGTTCCCCGAAGTCCTCGAAACGGACATCCCAGATCCAGGACAGGTCCTCACCGTCGGCGACCTGGCCGTTGACCGCGATGACGAGCCCGTCGGCGGTGCGGTCGACCATGCTCAGCGCCTCCTGCCAGCCGGCGGGGTTCTTCGCCAGCAGCATGTGCACGTCATGGCCCTCGAACCGGATCGTGGAATACCGGCCGGCGACATTGTCCACCGCCTCCACCGCAGGCAGTGCTTCGTCGACGGGCACACCGTATCGCTCTGCGGCGGCAGCGATGGCCTGGGCGGCGTTACCCCGGTTCGCGGTACCGGGCAGGGTGAGATTCACGGGATGGGTCTCACCGTCCGGACCCGTGAGGCCGTCATCGGTGATCGTCCACGCCGGTGTGGGGCGGCGGAACTCACGTCCGTCGGACAGAGGCTTGACCGCGTACCAGTCCGCGCCGTCCCGAACGATGTGCCCACCGGTGCGGGGACAGGAGACCGAGTCCCCGTGCCAGCCGTTACCGGCGGCGACCCACACGACGTTCGCTGCGTCGTAGGCGACAGACGTCATCAGCACGTCATCACAGTTCGCGATGACGGTCATGTCCGGATTGTCGGTGACGCACTGCCGCAGCGCGCGTTCGATGGAGTTGATCTCCCCGACGCGGTCGAGCTGGTCACGGGTCAGATTGAGCAGCACCAGGCAGTCCGTGCGGAGCCGACGCGTCACACCGGGCACGTGCAGTTCATCGCATTCAAGGACGATGTGGCTGGCGTCGCGCCCGCCGAGCAGCGCGGAGATGATGCCGGCGTCCATGTTGTCGCCGCCCTCATTGGTCACCACGTCGAACCGGGTACGGAGCGCGGCGACGAGCATGCGGGTGGTGGTGGACTTACCGTTGGTGCCGGTGATCAGGGCGACGGGGCGGCCTTTGCCGAGCCCCTCCATGATCGCGGGATCAATGGCACCGGCGACGAGGCCGCCGATCATGCCGCCCGCGCCGCGCCCGGTGGCCCGTGATGCCGCCGTTGCCGCTGTTGCCGCAAGCGTGGCCACAGCGGTGCGCAACCGCTTCACGGGTGCTGGGAGGTTGAGTTTCATTCTGCCGAGTCTACCGTCCGAAAGGGAAGTTGAGTACTCGGAGAGTGGTGAATTTCTTCGACGTCTAAGCCGGTGAGGAAATTACGAATGTGGTCCGCAAAATGCGGACAGCTTGCTTTTTCCAGTTGTTTGACCAAATTAAAATTTGGTACCGCGCAGCCGTTTCTCCATGCCGCGCTTTGCTTTCTGTTCCAATAATCCCACTGTTTTCTTGCAACCGATTCGATCAGGTGCTGATTCGAATCGGCGAGCATTGTGAGAAAAGAGTCTGCATTATGAATTTCAAAAGGGAGGGTGTCGGGATCGAGCCCGTTAAATTTCTTGTCGGTTGTGATCAGGTACCCGGCCTGCCCCGCTAGCGCTGCATTGATGACGTGCCAGTCGTTTTCGTCCGGGTGGGTCTTATCGTCAATTTCGTAGTCTTTGATCCGGCCATTTTTGAGAATTCCTCGGATTCTCTCAAAACGCTTGTCGATGGTCCCGCTCGGAAGGCTGGGATTGTTTTTTCTCAGATGATAGTGGGCTTCGGCGAGGATATCCTCCGACTAGAGGATCAAAAACGGTGGGCGCTCAGCGCTCAGATAGATGAGAAAGAACCAGTCGGTCAAGGTCCTTGAAAGCCATATATTGGCATCCAGTAAAACTCTGTTGTGGGCGTCCGCCGTTTGACCCTCCTGCCTGGTTTTTAGGGCTCAAAGGTGATCGACTCGTCCAGCTCACGAAGTTCTTCGAAGGACGTGCACGCCTGTTCGTGTTCTGCCTTCAGGTAGTCCAGAACATCAGTCGTCTTGAGTCGAGAATGCGATCCGACTTTATGCGCAGGAATTTTACCGGAGGCGATGAGCTTCATCAACGTGGGGCGTGATATGCCGAGTTGACGTGCGGCCTCGGTGGTGGTCAGTTCCTTCGGGAGCTTTCCGATCACCAGGGTCTCTCCTTGAGCCACCGCGTGAATGACAGTGGAAAGGATGGTTGAAATTTCCCGGGGAACTGCTTGGTTGCTGAGTTGCTGACTGTGGAAGGTGTAGGTGGGGTTCTGTTCGGAGATTGCGCGGGCCTGTTCGATCTGGGTCTCGGTAAACGTGAGTTTGTGACCGGCTGCGGTAGGCATGACATTCTCCTCCATTCTTTTCTTTGCTGAAGATGCTGCCTGTTTGTGTGGAGCGGCTCAGTAGCCGCGGTCTACGTTCACGCGGTAACAGGTTTCAGATATATCTGCAACGGGGTGGGTTTCGGGATCTGTGGTTGCCGGTCCACCGTGGTCACTCCCGGGTGCCCGGTACGATGTCGCCGCCGACGATCTCAAGGAAAGCGGAATCGCTGATCAGTGGGATGCCCTTGCGCGCGGCGTGCATCGCCTTCCCGGACAGGTCGGTGGTCTGGTTGCACACGACGAGACTCGTGGCGCGGGTCAGCTTCTCGGAGTAGTTGAGGTTCGCGCCGACCGCTGCAGCGATGATCTCGTCCGGATCGGCCGCTATCTCCGGGGAGACGACAATTTCCATGCCCTCGGTCAGCGGTGTGCCGCGCTGCCAGGGGCCGGGGTTGATGAAGCGGCGTTCCGCATCGGCGGCATCGACGCGGAGGTGGCTACGTTGCAGGCCGAAGCGGTCGCCGTGGAGGTTGCCGGGGTCCAGGCGCGCGAAGGGGCGCTGCTCATCGAGGGCCGCTGGGCCACCGTAGGCGTCGAAGAAGAGCTGCGCGATGAGCCGGTTGTCGGTGCGGGTGTGTTCGGATTCGCGGATATCCGCTCGTTCCACGGAGGCCACTGGCGTCGGCGCATCAAGTCCGAGGGCACGGGCGACACCCCGGATCCGGGTGTCATCGAGTTGGACCGATCGCCGGCGGGCGGTCGCGAGTGTGTCGATGATCGCCACGGGTCTGGGCACATGCCCGGGTCTGCGCTTACGGCCCCGGGCCCGCCGGCCGCGGTTTGTCCGGTTGGTGTTGCTCCGGATGGCGCGTCGGGACTCGGAGACGATGAATCCCCAGACCCGGGGCGCGTTGTGGACCAGGAGGGTACGGCCGTCGATGAGCCTGGTCACCGAGCGCAGAACGTTGTCGAATCGCTGTCCGGAACGGATCTCCGCGGAACTCAGGCCATGGAGGTGGGGAGGGCCGGGATCCGTACCCGGGTTGAGGACCGCGTGGTAGGAGTCGACCTCCTCGCCGGTGGTGGAGTAGGTGACAAGGTCGATGGCGACGAGGCGTGCGGTGCTGGGATGGATGCCCGTGGACTGGATCGCCGCAACGACATATGGCGCGGCGGCGATCTCCGCCGCGCGATCGCGCTGGCGTTGTGCGCGGTCCCGGTTGTCTCCGGAGCGCTCGTTCGCGCTGTCTGTGGTGCCGGGCATCGTCGTTGTCATCACCTCCATCATAGGCTCAATGGTGGTGAGGTCGGTGCGCAGGTATCGGGGATTCATGACTAATCTGGACGGCATGATCCCGATGAGTTCTCCCCACCACCCGGTGCGCCGGGTCGGACGTAAGACGGGCCCGAAGCCCAGTTTTTCGGTCGAGGATGTTGTGGATGCTGCGTTGGAGATCGGTATTGCGCGTTTCACCCTGGCTGAGGTGGCGAAGCAGATCGGGGTATCGACGTCGGCGGTGTATCGCGTGTTCGATAGCAGAGATGATCTCGTTGATGCGTGTCTGGCGCGTGGAGCGGCGTCAGTGGAGTGGCCGGACGCCGCCGCTGGATCGTGGCAGGAGCTGCTGAGACAGTGGGCGGAGACGACGTGGATGGTGTGTGAACGGTATCAGGGTCTGGATCAGGTTCTGTTCACGTTCCCCGGGGCGTTTCGTCACATCCAGGGAATCGCCAGGACGCTCGTCGATGCGCTTCATGAATTTGGGTTCACTGAATCCCAGGCTCTGTTCGCACTGGATTTCATCGGGGACACGGTGATATCCACGCACATCAGCATTTCTACGATGCGAGGCACGGGGGAGGACGGCCGGACAGGGTTTGAGAAGTTGGTCGAGGTGGCGCAGAAGGATGATGCGTTCAAGCCACAGGAGTCCTGGATCGGGAGGGGATTCCTGGACTCGAAGCTCGATTTCATCATCGCGGGTCTGGAGGGTCGGCGGCCGGAGGTGTAACCGGGTTTACCTGTGCCAGCAAGAAGAACGACACCCCACCCCGGTTCGTGACCGGGATGAGGCGTTTCTTGGGACGTGAAAAGCCCCCAGCGGCGTTGCTGGCGGCTTTTTGGAGGGAGGGTTACCTGTCTGCGGTGGTTTTCTTGGTTGCAGTCGGCCGGGTGGTTTTCCTGGTGGTCTTGCTGGCCGCGGCGGCGGCTTTGGTGCTGGCCAAGATGGTGTCGATGGTGGCTTGCATCCGCGACAGCTCGGCCTGGTGCCTTTCCTCGTCACGCTGCCGTTCGGTTTCCAGCATCTCGGCTTTGGTCTCGCCGCGCTCCTGGACGCGGGTTATCTCGGTAGTCAGGCGGGCGATTTCAGCGCGGGCGGCGGCCAACTCCGCCCGTAGCTCTTCCAACTCCTCGTTGGCGGCTGTGCGTTCGTCCTCGGCCTGGCGGGCGGCTTTTTGGGCTTCTTCCACCCGCATGGCTTCACGCTCTGCCTGATCGGCGCGGGCCTCGGCACATGCTTGTTCGATCATGGCCCGCATGGTCGCCACGATCATGGCTTCTTGGTCGCTGGTGTCGGTGACCGGCCCTGCGGCTGCTGTCGCGTTCGCCGTCTCCCTCCACTGCTTGACCACCTCGGCGGCGATCCCGTTGTCGGTGCGCGCCATTTTCCGCACCTTCGCCACGGTCACAGCACCGGGGCCTTCCGTGTTGACCAGATGCGCGATAGCGGCGTTGAGCCGCTGGCGGGGGCTGTCGGTCATGGTCGGGGCGTAGCGGTCGGACAGGAGGGGACTCCTAGGGAAAACGGCGCGGAAAAGGGATACTAACCATCATACCACCAGAATAATAATAAGCCGATACGAGCCGTATTATTATGGTGTTATGGTTGTGTTGGGGTGTTTTCGGGTGGTTGGTGCTGGTTGTCGTGTGGTGGCTGTCCCGGTCGTGGTGGTCGCACTAGAAACCACTGTTCAGCCCCGTGTCAGATTGGCGCACAGCCCTCTAGCTGTGGTCATGTGTGGCTGCCTGAAGCCGGGTTTTCCGGTGATCCTGTTTTCACTGTTCGTCCCACTGTGACAAGTTGGCAGTCAGCCTCTGAGCTGCATAGGTGGGGCGATTGCCGGCGGACGGCATTTCGCCAATGTGAAGCCCGTTTTGTGGGCGGGTGCGGCGGCTTCTTTCCCGGCTGGTGAGAGTAATAACGCCGGTCTGGCCTGACCGGTCGATGGTGGCGAATGGAAAAGCGCTGTTCGGTCAACTATGCCATTTTGGCAGTCGTGTCCTGGCCTGATAGCTGGTCGAGTGTGGACCATTTTCAAGATGTGGAGAAAGCCCCCGTTACCAGTTCTATTCGGGGGTAGAATAGCCCGGATAGGGGGTGGTGCGGGGTGATTTTATACACGCATCTATTGGAAATCTGTTTCCAAACGCGATAGGTTCTCGACTGCCGGGGACGACAAGTATTCTCGACCGGAAAGGCGTGATCGTGATGCAATTTGGGTATGTCCGACCGTGTCGGCATACGGTGAAGACGAGACGTTGTGTGGTGGCGGCAATTACGGCCATCTCTCTCGCAAGTGGATTCATCGTGCCAGCCAACGCAGGCGTTTTGATGACTGGCCGTGCAGGTAATACGACGGCGGCCGGGGACCGTTCCGAAGATGCAAATTTGGACACTATAGAAGAAGCTCTTACTTGGCTTGGTGATGCGAGTCCGGAAGAGATACGTAGGGCTTTTGAAAATAGGAATGCTTTCGGGGAAGATCGTGGAGTCCTACTCCCTGGCCCTACAGCGATTGTCGGATGTGTTCTCAATGCCGCGTGGGTGTTCCGTGACGGCTACGATGCGGATCGAATCTACTATCAATTAGCGGACCTTGTTATGGGATGTGCTGGCATCCCATTCGCTTCCGGTTTGACTACGAAAGTCGCGAAGCTGATTTGGAAGAACCGTCAACGGATCGCAGCCGCGCTGGGTGTTGTCGGCATCACAGCAGCCCAGCTTGCTCCGTTCTTGAATGCACCTGAGCCGGAGTGATGCGGTCCGGGTCTGTTGCGGTGGCCACTGTAATACTGGCCGCCATTGGTTCATTGTCGCTGGCTCTGGCCTACTTTGGCGGCGGCTCTGGTGCCTCGTCCTTCGAGTATTGGTACTTCTCGGCGTCGGCCACGGTGGCGGCGGGTGCTGTACTTGCCTACCAGTACTGGAAGTGGCTTCTCCCTGACGGTGATGGCCGGGGAGAGCCGGTAGTCATCGCAGCGATCTGTGGTCTCTTCGCGATTGGTTGCGTGGTGACCGCTGTGCTGGATCTCCAGTCAAAAGGGATGGTCACGTTCTTTTCGATTGGTGTGGCGGCCAGTGTGCTGGCAGCTTCAAACGTAGCGTGGAAACACCGCCGTTCGTAAACCGTAGTTGCCAGTATTGCGCGGGAATGGCCTAGTTGAACCGTGCTGGTTAAGGGCGGTGATGATGGCGGTGCGGCTGACTCCACACAGTTCAGCTAAACGCCGTTGGGATTCCCCGGCTGCGTGTAGCTCGCGGGCGCGGTCGGCCTGGGCGGGGGTTAAGGCCTTGGGGCGGCCACCGATCCGGCCGCGTTTGCGTGCGGCTTCTAGTCCTTGCATGGTGCGGTCTCTGAGCCGGTCGGCTTCTAGCTCGGCAAGGGATGCGGCTAGCCGGTAGAAAAATTTTCCTTCACTGGTTGATGTGTCCACCCCGAGTCGAAGAATTTTCAACCGCACTCCACGCTGTTGAAGTTCCTCGGCGGTGTGAATGACCTCTACGGTGGTGCGCCCTAGCCGGTCTAGATCGCACACCACAAGGGTGTCGCCCTCGCTAAGCACTTCAAGACATGCCTGAAAGTTCGGGCGCTGCATCGTGCGCCCGGTGTAGTGGTCGGTGTAGATGTGCTCGACACCAGCGGCTGTTAGTTCGTCTGTTTTGCCGGTCGGTTTTCTGCGTCCTGGTCGATACCCTCGCATACCCGTAAACACTCACACCCCGACCCTACCGGTTAACAGGCGGGGTTTAACAGACCACCCAGCAGGTAAAACAGTAGCCGGTTTACGCGCGTCTCCAAGTAGCTCTAAAACGATGGGTTTAACGCCAGTGAAAGAAGAAAGGGGCGCTTCTTTCTCTCTGTTGTGTCACGTTCTGGTGCGTTGTTCTGTGCTGTGTCTCCACCATTGTCACGGCCCAACCGGAGCGAAGCGGAGGACGGGAGCGCGCGTTAAAGGCGTGGGGGAGTCGCTACTTGTTGCCGGTTTGTGGGTGAGTGTTCTGCCGATAGTGTGGCCGGTTTTGTGTCCGTAGGTGGTCCGGTGTCGCGACTTTTTGTGGCACGGATCGGTCTTGTTGTGCTCGCCGGAGGCGACCGTCTGCGGCGGAAAAAGTGGGTAACTTTTGCTTCGAAGTGTGCCAGTTATCTGTGCGTGAAGTGCTTCGTAGTGTCGTAGCGGCGTGCGTTTTCTCGCCTTTTTCGGCAACAGTCGGGGCTTCACTTACGGTCTTTGTCAACCGTGACGGAACCAGTTGTAGGTGTCCGACTGGGGGTTGCTTGCTACTTCCGTCGCTTCTTCTTTTTATTTTTCTTCTGAGGTCTGATGATTCCTACACCGGCGGGGCGGGGCGAGTTCTCCACCGGTGGGGTGGGTTCTTCATACTTCCATGCGAGCACGGAGTCCCCCTCCCGGAGCGCGGCTCTTAGCCGATCCGCGCGCACACTAAGCGCGACTTCAGCAAGCCACTTCGGGTTCCGTTCGATCATCGCGGACACTTCCAGTGTCGAGATTCGCGCGGAACGTGACGCGGCAAGCCGTGCCTTTTCGGCTTCCGCTTCCACTTCAGCACGCCACTTTGCGGCCGCTCGCTCACGAGAAGCTCGCGCCCTGCACGCCCCCGAACAGTACCGCGCGCGTTGGCCGCGCGGGTCTGGACACGGAGGTATCGGCCCGCCACATTGCGCACACATCGCGCGATCTTGCTCACTCACTCTCGCTCACCGCCCCTTCCACTTCCTGATCTCCGGTCACCTTTCGGCGCTCTGCGTAGATGAATCTACGCGCACGTGCGTTAAAAATTCTGCCTTTCGTGAACGGTTACTCGCCAGTAAGTCGCCGCTGGTCAAAGGAGTTTTCGTGCCCTTCACTTGGAGGTCATACTGTGTATTGCATTTTGGGGTTTTTCGGTGGGGTTTTCCGTGGGTTTGGTGTGCTCGCCCGGTGCGCGTTTTTTCATGCGGTGTGCGCGTTCCTCTGGCGTGCCAGGTGTGCGCGTGCGAATGGTCTGATCCCGCGCCCCTTCGCCTGCTGCGTGCCTGCCCTGCACTGCCCGCTGAGATCCTTGTGGAGATACCGGGGAAGTGTAAACATGTTTACATAAGTGGTGTTGTGAGTCTTCGGCTTACGGATGATGAGAAAAACCGGTTGGATGCACTGGCGGAAAAAACAGGACGCCCGCGCGCGTTCTACATCCGTGAAGCGTTGGGTAAGTACCCCTTGACGAGTTGGAGCATGTCTACTCGGTGCGTGCCGAGCATGAAGCCGCGCGTCGCCGGGAGCGTGCGACCGTCTCACTCGAAGAGCGTGAGCGAGAGCGGTTGGAGGATTGAGTTCATCCCACACCCCAAGCACCCGTACAAAAAGAAAAGCAGACTCAACACGTGGTGTTGGGTCTGCTGTGTGAAGTAGTCGGCCTTGATGATCCCCGCGTTCGCGGTCAAGTCGAGGCGTGTGGGTGACGCCGTTTGGTTCTGTAGGGTGCGGTTACGCTCCGGTGAAAGCGAGGTTCTTCACGTTCGCCCGGTTGACGGCCGAGGTGATGGCCTTCAGTGATGCGTAGGTGATGGAGCCCGCGATGCCGACGCCCCAGACACGGGTGCCGTTGACGTCCGCGTAGATGTAGGCTGCGGCCTCGGCGTCATCACCGGCGGTGCGGGCGTGCTGGCTGTAGTCCTGCACCTCAACATCAATGCCCAGTGCTTCGAGGGCGTTGGCGTACGCCGCGACGGGACCGTTGCCGTGGCCAGTGACCGTCTTCTCCTCGCCGTTGTGGATGACGTGCGCGGTGACGGAGGCCTGGTCATTTTCGGTCTCGGCGGCGTCGACGCGCACGGATACCTGCTCCAGCGGGGCCCGCTGATCCAGGTACTCACCGGCGAAGATGTCCCACATGCTCTTCGAGTTCACCTCGCCGCCCTCGGCATCGGTGACGGCCTGCACTGCGGCGGAGAACTCCACCTGCATCGGGCGGGGCAGTGCGATACCGTGATCGGTCTTCATGATGTAGGCGACGCCGCCCTTGCCCGACTGGCTGTTGACGCGGATCACGGCCTCGTAGGTACGGCCCACATCGCGCGGATCGATGGGCAGGTAGGGAACCTCCCAGACGGATCCGCGCAGTTCCTCGGGAGAGACGTCGGTGTGCGTGGCACCCGCGCGGACACCGGCGGCCATCGCGTCCAGGCCCTTGTTGATGGCGTCCTGGTGAGAACCGGAGAACGCGGTGAACACCAGGTCACCGCCATAGGGGTGACGCTCGGGCACGCGGAGTTGGTTGCAGTACTCCACCGTGCGGCGAATCCGGTCGATGTCCGAGAAGTCGATCTGCGGGTCGACGCCCTGGGTGAACATGTTCAGGCCCAGGGTGACCAGGCAGACGTTGCCGGTGCGCTCACCGTTGCCGAACAGACAGCCCTCGATGCGGTCGGCGCCGGCCATGTACCCCAACTCGGCTGCTGCGACACCCGTACCCCGGTCGTTGTGGGGGTGCAGGGAGAGGATGACGGAATCGCGCTTAGCCAGGTTGCGGTGCATCCACTCGATGGAGTCGGCGTAGACGTTCGGGGTGATCATCTCCACTGTGGAGGGCAGGTTCAGGATCACCGGGTTCTCTGGGGTCCCCTCCAGGACATCGACGACGGCGTCGCACACCTCCTTGGCGTAGGCGACCTCGGTGCCGGAGAAGGACTCGGGGGAGTACTCCCACCGCCAGTTGGTGCCCGGGTAGTCGGCGGCCAGGGACTTGACCAGTTCCGCAGCATCCGTCGCCAGCTTCTTGATCTGCTCCTTATCCTTGCGGAACACTACGCGGCGCTGCAGCTTGGAGGTGGAGTTGTAGAAGTGCACGATGACGTTCTTCGCGCCCTCGCACGCCTCGAACGTGCGCCGAATCAGGTGCTCGCGGGCCTGCACCAGTACCTGGATCGTCACGTCATCCGGGATGCGGTTGTTCTCGATGATGTCGCGGACGAAATCGAAATCCGTCTGGGATGCGGAGGGAAAACCGACCTCGATCTCTTTGAACCCCATCTCTACGAGCAGTTCGAACATGCGGCGCTTGCGTTCCGGGCTCATCGGGTCAATCAGTGCCTGGTTGCCGTCACGCAGATCCACCGCACACCACTGCGGGGCGCGGGTGATGCGCTGGTCAGGCCAGGTGCGGTCCGGCAGGCTGATCGGCTCCACTTCCTCGTGGAAGGGCTGGTAGCGGTGGATCGGCATATCGGATCCGCGCTGCATGTTCCAGGAGGCCTGATCTTCGGCACGCGGGCCGGAGGGGGTGTTGATGGTTGCGGGCGCTGAGATGAATGCGTCAGAGGGAGCCATGAGAGTTCAATCCTTTGTTGGACCCTTATATGAGGGCCGGTCGGTTGTGGTGGTGAAGTCACGACCGGCGGCAGAACTCTACTCCGCGACGGGGTGCCGGTCGTGTCAGACCTTGTTCCACCCGCCGCGGCGGCTAAGGAGAAGCGCTCGCTGCATGGGGCATACGGTACAACAGAACCTCGATTTTGGGAGAGCAATTCCACTATATGGACATTGCGGCACATTCGGAGTGCGGGGGGGCCTCGCCGTGCGGTCACCATTTTTCCTGTTCACGCCTTTTTTTACGGCATCTAAACGTATTTGCTCACCGCTGTGTTCTGAACATGTCGTCGCCATAAAATCTGTGCACGGGTGTGGTGCGGGGGTGGCGGATGGTTCGTTCGATGAAAGGGAATGGACTGCAATACCTCAAGGATGCAGACTTGCTAAGGGGATGAATTGGCCAGGGCGGCGGTTGTTATGAAAAGCACATGGAGGTGAGTGGTGGGCGGCGAGAAGAAAACCCCGGAGGAACGGATATCCCGGTTTCTTACTGATGCACCTGAGTGGTTGACCACAGCGTGTGTGACGATCGGGTCTTCGGCTACTTTCTACGCTTTCGGAAAGGGCGGCCTGGCATGGATGGTCATTTCCGGTGCCTTGTCTCTGATCGTCGGCTTGGGGCTCATCGGCCTCCGCTCCAAGCAGCAGAAGGCGGAGGATCGGAGTCGCAGTGACTGGGAGGAGGCTCTACGGGAGGAGATGCAGTCGGAGGTTGCGAAGCAGATTGAACAGGACGACAAGGCATTCCGCTGGGCGATGAACGAGTTGTCGGGCGCGATCCTGAAGACTGCGGATGGGATGAGCGATATGAGTGAGGAACCGCTTCGCCTCCAGATGGAATCTGTGCGGAAGATCATCCTGAACATGATTCGCCAGGACCTGGGGCCGACTGACGGGGTCCGTGCCTGTCTGTTTACGGTTAATCGTGATCAGTCATCGTTGTCCGCCTGGCAGGAGGATGGCCGGACCCGCGGAAAACTGTCGGACCGTGTATTTCGAAGGGGGGATAAGACTTTCGAGGACTCCCTCAAAGGTATCAATAGGTTTGAGAGAGATACTCTTAACACCCGTGTGCATGAAGAGTATGGTAGCGGCTATCAGACTTTCGCCACGTGGCCGTTGCTGATCAGCGGTACCCTCTACGGGATACTCACCATTGATGCGCCCGCTGCTGGTGATATAACCGACCATGATGTGGATATGTTCCGCACCTTCGCTGCGGTGATGTCATTGACGTTCGCCGTGGAGAAGAGTGCCCCCGGTATCCGGGCCGACACAGACGGTGCCGCTTGACGGACGATTGGTGTGTGGCATGGGATAATCGGAGGCAGAGTCTACTTTTTGAGGAAGTGCACAGTGAACAACAGGTCACGACCTACCGATGAGATGCTGCTGAGCAGGATGCGTCTGCTGGAGTGTGATCCGGAGCGGTACTACCGAGAGTTCCCGCGCGTGCCGTTCGGTTTTCAGGAGACTCGGCGTCCGCGAACTCAACCGCAGGAGTCGCATCCGCAGGTGTGAGAGACTCAGACGATTGAACCCCACCCCGGAACGCTGGGGGTGGGGTTCAATCGTCTGGTGCGTTGTTTATGCGGAGCCGGTTGCCGCTCGAACCCAGTCGATGAACGCGACGTAGGCGTCGATGGCGGCGGAGCCGGTGTCGCGAAGGCCCTCGACGACGACGGGGACGGGAATCGGGATGAAGGTCATGGTTCTCCTGGGGGTCGCGGGATCAGTTGTGGCGCACAGACCTGGGCCGGTGCCCACCGTTGACGATCCTAACGCTCTCGTGCAGCTCCGTGGGCCGTCAGACGGCAGTCCCCTAGCCGACACCCCGGCGGGAGAGCAGGAATGTCGAGATGATCATCGCGAGCAGAGCCAGCGCCATCCACGTCCAGCTCAACCCGCTCACCGAGAACTTCTCCCCGAGGACCGCGTAGCCCAGGACAAAAGCGAAGATCGGTTCGGTGACCGTCATCGCGGGGAGCGACTGGCGCAAGGCCCCGGCATTGAACGAGGACTGCTGGACCGCGGTCCCGAGCACGGCTCCCCCGAGCAGCGCGTAGGACTCCCAGCTCAAGAGAATCCCGGTGAAGCCCTGGTGGACCAAGATGTCGACGAATGCTTTGGACAGCACCGCCACATAACCCATCACACCGCCGGTGACCATTCCGAGTAGGAGCGCCTTCTGCCGCCGGATCCGCGTGTAGGCGAGCCTGTCGAGGCAGAACAACAGCGCACCACCTACGGCGAGCGCCGGGAGCCACCGGTTGAGGGGCGGCTCGAGCAGGCCCGGACTTGGCCGGCCGAGGATGACCAGCACCGCCACAGCGGCGGTCAGGATCAACGACCAGAATGTCTCGGCCTTGCTTATCCGGCGACCGTCATACACTGCGGACATCGGGAACGTGAACATGAGGGAGAGGACGAGGACCGGTTGCACGACGAGCAACGTGCCGAATCCGAGTGCCGCGATCTGCAACGCGTAGCCGAGCAACGCTGCGAACGTGCCGACCCACCACAGGGGGCGCCCGATCACCGCGACGATCGGGGCACTCCGGAGGCTCGTACCGTCGCCCGGGGCCTCCTCGGCGATCCGGTGCCGGATGACGGTTCCCCAGGCGATGGTTAGGGCGGAGGCGAGGGCGAACACCACGGCGATGACGTTGCTCTGCACCCGCTCCACGCTAGCGGATACGCTTGCTGGCACCCATATTCCGCCTGACTTACACTGCTCGCGTCGGTGGTCTCTGTGCGGCGGCGGTGCTCCGGTGGCGGGCTGGTGTGGTAGCGCCTTGTACGATGGTGTTGACTATTTCGTAACAGACATCAAACCCGAGAGGTGACGCGTGGCACTGGTCGTCCAGAAATATGGTGGGTCCTCGTTGGAGAGCGCTGAGCGCATCCGGCGTGTGGCTGAACGGATCGTCGCCACGAAGAAGCAGGGCAACGACGTCGTCGTGGTCTGCTCCGCGATGGGCGACACCACGGATGAGTTCCTGGATCTGGCCGCACAGGTCAATCCGGTCCCTCCCGCGCGGGAGATGGACATGCTCCTCACTGCAGGCGAACGCATCTCGAATGCGCTGGTGGCCATGGCCATCGAATCCTTCGGTGCGAAAGCTCAGTCCTTCACCGGATCGCAGGCCGGAGTGCTCACTACGGAGCGTCACGGTAACGCCCGAATCGTTGACGTCACCCCTGGCCGCGTCCGCGAGGCCCTCGACGAGGGCTGGATTTGTCTCGTCGCCGGTTTCCAGGGCGTGAACAAGGACACCCGTGACGTGACCACGCTCGGGCGGGGCGGTTCGGATACGACCGCAGTTGCCCTCGCCGCGGCCCTGGGCGCCGATGTCTGTGAGATCTATTCAGATGTAGATGGTGTTTACACGGCGGATCCCCGCATCGTGAAGAACGCCCGCAAACTCGATCAGCTGTGCTTCGAGGAGATGCTCGAACTCGCGGCGGTGGGATCCAAGATCCTGGTGCTGCGCAGTGTCGAGTATGCCCGTGCATTCGGCGTCCCGATCCGGGTACGCTCGTCCTACAGCAACGACCCCGGCACCCTCGTGACCGGCTCAATGGAGGATATTCCCGTGGAAGAAGCAGTTCTCACCGGCGTCGCAACCGATCGCTCCGAGGCAAAGGTCACTGTCCTCGGCATCCCGGATTCCCCGGGCGAGGCCGCCCGCGTGTTCCGGGTACTGGCGGACGCCGAGATCAACATCGACATGGTGTTGCAGAACATCTCCTCCCTGGAGGACAACCGTACTGATATCACCTTCACCTGCCCGCGAGCTGACGGGCCGCGTGCGGTGGAGTTGCTGAAGAAGCTGCAGGCCGAGGGCGCCTGCGAGAACGTCCTGTACGACGACCAGATCGGCAAAGTCTCTCTCGTCGGCGCAGGCATGAAGTCTCATCCCGGCGTCACCGCCGTGTTCTGTGAGGCCCTGCGCGACGCCGGCGTTAACCTGGAGCTGATCTCCACCTCGGAGATCCGCATCTCGGTGCTCATTCGTGAGACTGACGTCGAGGTCGCCGCACGCGCGCTCCACGATGCGTTCGAGCTGGGCGGCGATTCCGAAGCCACCGTCTATGCCGGTACCGGACGCTAACCACATTCCCGCTTTGTCGGTCATCCCAGATTTCCGGGGGTGACCGTCCGCACGTAGTACAAAGGAGTTCTGATTCCATGACCACTGTCGCCGTCGTTGGTGCAACCGGACAGGTCGGTCGCGTTATGCGCGCCATCCTTGAGGAGCGCAACTTCCCGCTGGAAACGATCCGTTTCTTCGCATCCGCCCGGTCCGCCGGAACCATGTTGCCGTTCCGTGGCGAGGAGATCGAGGTCGAGGACCTCGCGGAAGCGACCGAGGAGTCACTGAAGGGCATCGACATCGCCCTGTTCTCCGCGGGTGGCTCCACCTCGAAGAAGTACGCTCCGGTTTTCGCCGCGGCGGGTGCCACCGTGGTGGACAACTCCTCCGCGTGGCGCAAGGACGACGAAGTTCCGTTGATCGTCTCCGAAGTCAACCCGGAGGCGAAGGAAAACGTGGTCAAGGGCATCATCGCGAACCCGAACTGCACCACCATGGCCGCCATGCCGGTGCTCAAGCCGCTACACGACGCTGCCGGCCTCAACCGACTCCATGTCTCCTCATACCAGGCTGTCTCGGGCTCCGGAATCGCCGGTGTGGAGGCATTGGCGAACCAGATCGCAGAGGTCGGTTCCCGCTCCACCTCGTTGGCGCTCGACTCCTCGGCTGTCGCGCCGGAGGACACCTCCCCCTACGTCGCCCCGATCGCATTCAATGTAGTGGCCCTCGCCGGTAACTACGTCGATGACGGAAGCGGCGAGACCGACGAGGAACAGAAGCTACGCAACGAATCCCGCAAGATCCTGGGTATCCCAGGCCTGAAGGTCTCCGGGACGTGCATCCGCGTCCCAGTCTTCACCGGGCACACCCTGACGATCCACGCAGAGTTCGACCGGCCCATCACTCCTGAGGAGGCCACCCGGATCCTTGACGGCGCGCCGGGTGTGACCGTCGTAGACGTGCCCTCGCCGCTCGCCGCTACCGGCGGTGACGACTCCCTCGTCGGCCGGATCCGTCAGGACCAGTCCATTGATGATGGGAAGGGGTTGGTGCTCGTCGTTTCCGGCGACAACCTGCGCAAGGGTGCCGCTCTGAACACCGTCCAGATAGCTGAACTGCTGGTCTGAACGCAACCTTAAACCGAAGAAACGCCGCTCCTCTTTCAGGGGCGGCGTTTTCGTTTCCGGATGTCGGGACGGGCCCCAGGTCATGACAACCCAAACGTCCCGCTCTGCCGTATGTCGTAGATGTAACGCACTGAATCCCCATCTCCGATATATCCAGAGGAAACGCCGAAATACCTGCTCACGGTCTTTTTTCCGGTCGGCTGTGGGGAATATGAAGGATAGCTTTATGGAGGATGCGAAATATCTGCCCTAGAGGGGTAGGGTCTGTGTCATTTCACTAACTGGTCCTGCCGAGGGTGTATAGCCGGAGATATTGTAGATGCCGCCTTGGCATATGTGAAGATAAATGTTACCATCTTCTGAGAGTATCCTTTTTTATGCGCAGTGCCCAGCCGGAGCGACCACCATCGAACGGTATAAGGCAGATCAGACACAGAGTGCGCACTGAAGGCGCAGTATCAGTGCCTGCCAAGTAAACGAGTTTGCTGGAGAACAACCAAAGGGTCTTGGTTCTGTCGCGGAGCTGATTCCCCTGAAGCGAGAAAACAACCGTTCCATCGTCCCTGACGGTGGGTACGTCGAGAGGCACCAGAGTTTTGAGTGAGCAACAGAACTGCACCATCCCTGCGGGTGGAGTCACCTTCACCATAAAGCGAGTTTTCGCGTTGATCGCGACCGTGGCTCTCCTGATCGCCATTGTGGCTGTGCAGGTGTCGCCGAGAGATGCTTCCGCAGATGAGGTCCAGGAATCGCAGCGGCGCACCCCTGTGGAGACCCCGGAACGCGCATCTGCAGGTCTTCCGAATCGTGCGACTTCTCCGTGGGTACCGGTCGATGGGGCGGATACTCTCTCGGAAGCACCGGCCGCGGAATCGAGGATCATTGATTCGACGAGCGGACTCAATACACCGGAGCTTCAGACCTCGGCGCAGCAGGCCGGTCGGCTACCTCAGGAATACGAGGATGCCCTGGCGAACTGGCCCGAGGACGAGGCTAATGGCTTCCGTGAGTACTACTTAGAGAATCCGGATGAACTTGTCCATATCGACGTTCACCGGCTTATTCGCACTGCGGAGCCAGTAGGAACCTTTGATGTGAGAGTTGCCAAGAACGCTCCCAGAGCTGATCCCTCACTTCAATGTGGTCTCAAGATCGCCATTGTCTTTGATGTTTCGTCAAGTATTCCCGATGCTGATCCGAACGGAATACAGAAGATAAAAAAAGCGGCAGATAGCGTGATCGATCAGTTGGCTGGCACGTCAACCACACTGGGTCTTTACAACTTTGCTCAGCAAGCGAATGTTGTGCCTGAGGCAAAGTTCGGTCCCAAGATACTTACGGAATCGAATGCGAAAGAAGCGAAGGATAAAGTAGCTCAACTAACAAGTAAACCCAGCTTCCGGTCAACTGACTGGGCAGCAGGTCTCGAACAGGTGAGAGGTCAAGGCTATGACTCGGTCCTATTCGTCACGGATGGGCTCCCGAACAGACCAGGTAATGCTCCCGGCGACAACGCCGTAAGTTACTCTCTCAAGCAAGCTCAGCTAGTTGCAGACAGGCTGATTGAGGAAAACACCAAGATCATTCCGATCTATGTTGGGGAGGAAAAGCAAGTTTCCGTCGTCGTGCCCAACTGCAAGAAAATCTTACAGGGCGAGTGTACGACCGTGCATTGGGCGAGTGAAAACGCATCTCAGTCATTTTATTTGCCGTCTCTGCGGCCCAGGGGCGTTACCTATAGTGATAGGTTGGCAGGGGGCGGAGTGGTTCCGGAGAGTGAACTAAATAAGGTCTCCTGTCAGACAAGTAATAAATGGGCGGCTATAAGTAACCCATACGGTCTGGTCTACAAGCCGAATGCGTGTACGTATGGGGCATCAAATAATTATGTAACGACTCATGCTGTTTCAACCCCGAAACGCGTTACCGGAAGTCTTGCTCATGATGGTGAGGCAGTAGCTCTTTCCGATTTTTCCAAATTAGGAGAGGAGCTTCTCAAACAAACACAGGGTTGCATCGTCAATCCGCCGCAAGTAGATCCCGAAATAACCTTCTCCAAGTTGGTTCGGTCTCAGTCCGCCGCCGCCGTCGAAGCTAATAATAAGAGTGATGCATACGATCTAGGTAACGACAACGACTATCCAACTTTTCTTGTTGATTACAAGCTAACAAATACTGGCGATATCCCGGTTGGATATTTCGAGTTGGTTGACAATCAGCTCGAGGTTTCCTCTGGTGAATCTGGCCTTACGCTTGATGGTCTGAATTGCGGCGAGAATAATGATGTCGCCCTGAGTAGTGACAAGAAGACTGCTCGAGTGACGCTCAGGAATCCGTTGGTCCGTGGTCGGAGTCTCATCTGTACGCAGACGAAGAACATTGTTGACCTAAAGTTCCAGAATACGGATAACCCAGATGCTCCGATCAAATATTTCGGAAATGAGGCCACCGTAACGGCCAAGAAGAATGCGGGTGACAGTGGTGCTGCGACGGTCTCGGACAACGCTTGGGTTAAAGCGTCACCGAACCTGACTCTATTCAAGACCTTCCAGGGCGGTCCTACCCGCGTCGTAACCGGTCCCGTCGGCCAACGGTTCAACACCGAATACACTGTAGTGCTGACAAATTCCGGCTATGTCGACGGCAAAGTCCCTGAACTCACGGACACACCCAGGACCGCACGCGGCCTAAAAGTCATTGAGATGACCGCGTTCAATTCGCCGATAAGTAATACCGGCAATCTGGACGCGCAGAATGAGTTGATCGTTGGAGACCAGCCTGTTTCCTTGGTCGACATCGACGGTGATGGGCTGAACTGGCGCTTGGCTGACGATAAACTCCGGGTACTGAAGGCCCGCCACAAAGGCAACTTCCAGATCAAGGTCACCTATGAGGTCACCGAGGCTCTCCAAGGAGCCGACGCAGATTCCTACATCTGCGAAAAATCGCGCTCGAAAAACAACGTCGGCCGAGGTGTGAATAATACGATTTCCGCGAAGCAGGGAAACGGTATCGCTGAGGTGCGTAACGCGAACAACGCACACGTGTGTATTTCGATTCAACGCGCCGACGCGGCGGTGACGAAAAAGATCAATGATCAAGGAACACCCGTTAACCCCAGCCAGTCTGTGGATGATCAGAAAAGCGCCAAAACCATTTCAATTCCCCCGGGCGCATCAGAATTTAAAGTTTCTTACGTGATCCGCAACAACAGCGTGCGCGGCCCGAAGTACCTCAATGATCCAACGTCTGAACTTCCCAGGGGCGCTATCGTCTCCGCCAAGGTGACCGATTATGTCTTGGACAGTGCCGGTAACCGAACTACCAAGAAGGTGCCAGTTAAGAATCTCTCCTGTTCGGGTGAAAATACTCAAACCATCGGGACATATGACGCCGCAAGTGGAGTCGTAACTTTCAATCCGCCCCTCGCAAAAGAGGAGGAAGTGACCTGTAGTGGGACCGTAAGTACCGCGGAGCTTGATGCCGACGACATAGTTGACGGGATTCACGGTGACGAGGTAGTCGTCGTCCCGTCCTACGAGGTTGACAGTGATCAGGAACTCAATGGAAGCAGTGAGGCAGTCGGCTCTCCGATCAGTGACAAAGCCTGGTTGAAACTCCCCGCGACGTTCACTATGTCGAAGAACGCAGTGTCGGATACCGTTGTCGCGAGAGGAAGGAAAGGTGATACATTCACCGCCGCTTATAACGTGACGGTTAAAAACACCTCTGTGGTCGCGGGCACACCCGAATCGATTATTGAATCTCCTGCCCCAATCTCGGGGGTTAAAGCGATCAAAGTTGTAGCACGGAACACCGACGGCTCGAACACGCGGCTTCTTAGCAGCTCGAGCGATGTGACGCTCCAAGACAACTCGGATGGGACGTTCACACTCAACAAGTCGGAACTCGCTGCTATCCCGGGAAACTCCAATGCTAACGGAGACTCCCAGGCCACAATCGACGTGCTTGTGACGTATCAGATCACCTCAGAAGATGGTTTATCCGCTACCTCTGAGTACCTTGAATGTAGGGCTTCCGATAACGGACGTGGACTTCGGAATCGCGTCTACTTCCTAAGTGAACCGGATAACGACGCTGACGCTTGTATCTCTCTTGCTATTCCGCGGATCGAACTCGAAAAATTGATTAATGGTGAAAAAGCAGATGATAGAGATCACGCTACCGCGATCCTCCCCGGAGCTAAGGACGTAGAGATTGCTTATGCGGTGACCAACCTCGGTAAACCAGACATCGAGTGGTTCACCATCGGAGACCGCTACGGCGAGGAGGCACAGAGTGGTCGGAGTTTGTCGATCAGGGGCCTCCAGTGTGACCGGAATGTGGACATCGCCACTAGTGGTTCCTCGTCTGTGAAGGTCACTCCGGCTGCGCCACTAACACAGGGACAAACTATTACCTGCTCATGGCGAATTGAAAACGGCGAACGTATGAGGTACAACTCCGACGGCTACCACGTCAACACCGCTACGGTTAACGCAAGTTTCATGCAGAGTAATAGTCAGTCCACTAACCCGGACATAATCAGTAGTGACAGGGCCTGGGCTGTTCAACTACCCGCACTAGATGGGCTTCTTCCGAAGTCAGGCGGCTTCGGCGTTGCCCCCTATGGGCTCGGTGCGCTGATTCTCTTTGCCGGTGCGTTCTTTATTAACCGTCGGGGACGTAAGGTGTAGAAAAGATGAACAAATCGTCGTCGATAAGACAGCGCGCAGGTCCTGCCGGTGTCGGTACCTCGTGGAAACTCGAGTAGATTCAACCGGTCGCGCTATTCCGGCTAGGCCGACAACGATCAGCATATTACGCACAAACGCGCCCAACTGGGCGCATCCTGAAAAGGAAAAGAAAGGTTTTACCATGCAGAACAACAAGCGCGCGCTGCGCGCCGCCACACAAGCCATCGTCGTCGCGATGGCCGTCACGACGGCGTCAATCGGTGCTCCCGCAGCGCTCGCGGTCCGCACCGCGCAGGCACAGATCGACGCCACCCACGACGTGTCTCTGACGATCAAAAAGCGCGTCAACGCCTACACGAAGAATGATCCAACGGGCAAGGAAGACACCAACGTTGGCGGAACCCCGCTCGCTGGCGTGACTTTCGAACTCAGGAAGATCCGCGCCGATATCAACACGGCAGCCGGGTTCAAGGCGGCAGCCGCCCTGACTCCCGAAAGCGCTGACACCACGGGAAGCACTCCGATTACGAAGACGACGGGTTCCGACGGAACCGTAGTATTCAGCAACACTGATCTCAGTGGCGTGGGTGCCTACGTCGTCACGGAGACCGATGCACCCGAGGGCGTCGTCAAGACAGATCCCTTCATCGTGTTCCTTCCGATGACCGATCCGGCGAACCTCAACAGCTGGAACTACGACGTCGTCGCATACCCGAAGAACACCCGTACGACAGTCACCAAGGAGATCGTTGACGGCCAGGATGCCAACGCCGGTGACATCATCAAATACAAAATCACCACGGCTCGCCCGCCCTTCGACAAGAACCGCTCATACCTCAGCTACTTCGCTTTCGAGGACCAGCTTCCGGATGAGTTGAAATTGACCAATACCGATGCGAACAAGGTGGTCGTCAAGATTGGCACGACGACTCTGACCGAAAGTGATGACTACGTAGTCAAAAGCCCGGTCTCCTCGACCGCCGGTAAGAGCCAAGACGTGGCAGTCGAGTTCACCAACGCGGGCCTTATCAAGCTGCGCGACGCTGGCGACGACGACGAGGTGAGCGTTTTGCTGCCTGCGACGGTCCAAAAGATCGGAACGTTCGACGGCAAAACTGCCAACGAAGGTACCGTCTCGTACAAGGTGAAGCCCATCAGTGATCCGTCCAACCCGGGCGGCGATTCCGACGACCCGGCAAACCCGACCAATCCTGGGTCGATCGTCCCGAACAAGCCCACCGACCCCGCGGGTGGCACGAGCCCCAAGGTGCCGGCCCGCTGGGCGAACATCAAGATCAACAAGGTCTCCGAAGACGCCACCAAGCTCGCCGGTGCGGAGTTCAAGCTCTACCGTTGTACGGATGCCAGCACCTTTATGTCTACTGCGCTGACCGTCGGCGGACAGTCCTCCTGGACCACCGAAGGTAGTGAAGGTTCGATCCTGATCGAATCTGTCCGCGTTCCCGAGTCCGGCTCGTACAAGTACTGCCTCGAGGAGGTCAAGGCTCCGGAGGGGCATGAACTGCTCGTTGAGCCGATCGTCGTCGAGGTGACGGACACCACCGTGGATAGCGGAACGGAACAGAAGACGATTGAGAAGAGCATCACCAACCTCAAGAGCACCTCGTCGAAGCTGCCGGCGACAGGTGGCGCCGGTGTGGGTCTGCTGATGGCACTCGGTGCTTCGATTCTCGGACTCGGCGCTTTCGCTGCGAAGCGTTCCTCACGGAAGTCCTAGGGACTCTCCGGCAGTAACTCTGCGGTTTTCTCCAGTTTTGGAGTAATCGAAGATCCGGTGGGTATCAGCCTTGTGCGATACTCACCAGAATAGGCCCGTGGGGAGCCTTCGATCCCCACCATTTTTAGTTAGATTTCTTTGATCTGGAGTATTGGATGTCGCACGAAGTACTAACCGAAGTCTCGCCTGGAGCGGGTACTACGGGCGAGCGGAAGCGAAAAGCTTCGGCGATCCTTCTTCCGGCACTCCTGATCATCGTGGGCGTCGCCGTCTTGGTCTATCCCGTTGTATCCACACAATGGAACAACTACCGTCAGACCGAAGTGGCGAAGCGCTACTCCGAGGTCATCCAGGAGCAGGCCCCCGAGAAGCTCAGCGAACAAGTAGAGCGTGCACGGCAGTACAACAGTGAGCATATCGACGGTCCGATCCTCGACCCCTGGCTGTCACGAGTCAGTAAGGACAATCTGGCGTACCAGGAGTATCTTGGCCAACTCAACACGGACTACGCGATGTCGCAGATCGTCATCCCCAAAGCGGAGGTCAATCTGCCCATCTATCACGGGTCCGACGACCGGACCCTGCAGAAAGGCGTCGGTCATCTCTTCGGTTCAGCACTCCCCGTCGGTGGCGAGGGAACCCATGCCGTTCTCACCGGGCACACCGGACTGACCAACGCCACGCTATTCGACAACCTCACCAAATTGAAGGAAGGCGACGCCTTCTATCTCAACACCTTCGGCGAGCGCATGAAGTATCAGGTTGACCAGATCAAGGTGGTCTTACCGGAAGAAACCGACGATCTTCGTGCTGTTCCCGGCCGCGATCTGGTGACTTTGGTGACCTGCACTCCCTACGGCATCAACTCCCACCGTCTCCTGGTGCGCGGAACGCGGGTGCCTCTTGATCCGGTCGAGGAACGGGAAGCCTTCAAGGAGACCGGCGGCATTGTCTGGCAATGGTGGATGATCGCCGCCCTCACCGCCGCGGCGCTCGCACTGCTCTTGCTGCTCCTATGGCTGTGGCGTGCTTTGTTCGGAGCCGGGAGAAGAAACGAACCCCGTGGACGGCACTCAATGTCCGGAAACGATGACAAGGACAGGTGGACGCTTTGACGCACACACACGATCTGAAAAGACGAGCAGCCACCGTTGCGCTGATTGGAGCCCTGTTGTCGGTTGCAGTCTCGCCGCTCGCAACGGCTGAGGTTGTTACCGGAAACGTCGGGAAACTGAGCATCGCCGCTATTCAGGCTGATCGTACAGTCCGCCTTGTACTTCACAAGAACGCCGGCAACCCGTTCGACGAGGTCCCGGAAGACACCCCACCGCCGGGAGGGGTGGCAGGGGCTACCTTCACGGTCGACAGGCTCGGCGGATACGACCTCAAAGACCAATCGGTGTGGGATTCATTTCCGGCTCTTACCGTCGAAGACACCCTGTCTGCCCCCGTCATCGAAGAATATACGGCCGTAACGAACAGCGACGGTGACGCGGTGTTCGAGACGCTACCTCAGGGGCTCTACCGGGTGCGGGAAACTCCCCCACCAGATCCGTCAAAGGATTTCAAAGTCTCCGCGCCCTTCCTCATTGTGTTACCACTAGCGGACGTTGACGGAACCACCTGGTCCTATGACGTGCGGGTTGTTCCGAAGAACAAACCCACGGTCATTCCACCCGGTTCCACCGGTTCCTCGGACGGAATTATCATTCCGATGCCCATTCCGATTCCCATCCCTGGAGGCTCGGGATCGTCGTCCCCGGCACCAACGGTGAAGGAATCCACAGTTCCGGAATCACCACAGGTTCCCACTCCGGACCCCGAAAAAGGGCCGACGAAGGGAATCGCCAGGTATCTGCCCGAGACCGGTGCGAATGTCGTCAGCCTGTCCGTGATCGGTCTGTGTCTCGTGCTACTTGGAATGTTCCTCGTCCGGCGCCGCCGGTCAGATTAGAAGCCGATAGCGCAGCGGTATCGTTGCCAGCGATCGGATCGCGATCGCGCCGCTACAGTACCCCGCGCCGGTTCTCCCCAGGGCCGGCGCCGGTACCCGGCTCGACGGCAGCCGTAATATCGGCCCGCGCCCGAGCGACCCGAGAACGGATCGTACCCGTGCGGACCCCGGCGATCCTCGCCGCTTCGTCATAGGTGTAGCCGAGCACCTGGGTGAGGATCAACGCCTCACGGCGATCCTCCGGGAGCGCGTCAATCAACATACGGGCATCGACCCATTCGGTCCACGAGTCAGAGGTTGCTGAACCGGCGGCCGCGTCCTGGTACTCGACGGTAGATTTCCGGGGGCGGGCCATGTCGTGGCGGATGTTATCCACCCAGACGCGACGCGCGAGGGAGAGAATCCAGGTGCGCGCAGATGACCTCGCGGCGAACCGGGGCAGCGCGCCCATCACCCGGAGATAGGTCTCCTGGGTGAGATCATCAGCGATGTCGGGACCCCCGAGGTGCGCGAGCAGGCGCCACACATCCCCCTGGGTGGCGGAGACGAAATCCGCCAGGGCGGCGCGGTCCCCGCGGCCGGCCTTGAGTGCCAGCTCGGTGACCTGCGCGTCCCGCTGCGCCCGATCGCTCTCACCTGAAGACTTCACATCCTGGAATATACCAGCGCACAGGTGAGCCGCCGCGCCCGCATGTCCGTCGGTCAGGGGTGTCGGCCGCGTGCATCCGTCGAAAGTTGGTACTTGGTCGGATCGCTGGCATGTCGCGATTAAATGGCATAGACTTTGAGTCACCAGCAACCGATAAGTAAACCTAAGGGTTGCTTCACCTACACCTCACACCAGCCCAGTCGAGGAGACTCACCCGCATGACCAATCACAACGAAAATACCGGCACCCCGAGCGTCGACGACATCGTCGCCGCCGGCCAGTGCCCGGTCGCCCACGGTTCCACCACCAGCCTCGCCGGAGCACCGGTCCCGAGCGAGAACCACTCGGTCACCCAGGGGCAGCAGGGAAGCGTCGACCTGCGCGACTTCCACCTCATCGAGAAGCTCGCCCACTTCAACCGCGAGCGCGTCCCAGAGCGTGTCGTCCATGCCAAGGGCTCCGGTGCCTTCGGCGAGCTGACCGTCACCGAGGACGTCTCGAAGTACACCTGCGCCGCCCTCTTCCAGCCCGGTACCGTCACTCCTATGCTGGCCCGCTTCTCCACTGTCGCCGGCGAGCAGGGTTCCGCCGACGCACTGCGCGACGTCCGCGGATTCTCGCTGAAGTTCTACACCACCGAGGGCAACTACGACCTCGTCGGCAACAACACCCCCGTCTTCTTCATCCGTGACGGAATCAAGTTCCCCGACTTCATCCACTCCCAGAAGCGCATGCCCGGCAGTGGCCTGCAGGACTGGAACATGCGGTGGGATTTCTGGACCCGTACGCCCGAGTCCTCTCACCAGGTCACCTACCTCATGGGGGACCGTGGTATCCCGAAGGACTTCCGGCACATGGACGGATTCGGTTCCCACACGTACCAGTGGGTCAACGAGGACGGTGAACGCTTCTGGGTGAAGTACCACTTCAAGACCCGTCAGGGTTGGGAGACCCTCACCGACGCCGAGGCCGCGGAAACCGTCGCCGCCAATCCGGACTCCGCCCGCGAGGACCTTTACACCGCTATCGAGAACGGTGACTACCCGACATGGGACGTCAAGGTGCAGATCATGCCGGTCGGCGAGGCGGAGAGCTACCGCTTCAACCCCTTCGACCTCACCAAGACCTGGTCCCAGAAGGACTACCCGCTGATCCATGTGGGTCACTTCACCCTGAACCGCAACCCACGCAACTTCTTCGCACAGATCGAACAGGCCACTTTCGCGCCGTCGAACCTGGTGCGCGGCATCGGCTTCTCGCCGGACAAGATGCTCATCGCCCGTGGTTTCGCCTACGCCGACGCCCACCGCTACCGCGTTGGGGCGAATAGCGAGCAGCTTCCGGTCAACCGCCCCGTCTGCCCGGTCAACAGCTACTCGCAGGACGGCTCGATGACCTACGAGTTCGCCGCCCCCGAGCAGCCCGTCTACACCCCGAACCAAACCCAGCGTGAGGGTGGCTACCTGGACGACGGCGAGACCTCCGGTTCCGGTGTCACCGTCGGTATCGCCGGTGACCTCGGCCTGTGGGACACCCACGGCACGGACTTCACCCGCGGCGCCTACGTGCAGCATGCCGAGGACGGCGACTTCGTGCAGGCCGGAATCCTCGTCCGCGAGGTTCTCGACGATGCCGCCCGCGAGCGTCTCGCAGGCAACATCGCGCGCACCATGGATGGCCTGACCAGCGAGGTGGAGAAGAACGTCTACCAGTACTGGACCAATGTCGACGAATGGCTCGGCAACCGCGTTCGCGAACTCCGTTCTGACGCCGCCAGCTAGTCACCTGGTGTGAGCTGGACGGCCCCGGGACTTCGGTCACGGGGCCGTTTTCTGTGCCGTGGGAAGGAAAATCGCCCACCAGGGAATGTAGACACGTCATCCATGGTTGTAGCAGATATGCCCCTCACACAGAACGCCGCCAGAAAACCGCTCTACATCGCGCTGATTGCCCTGATCATGGTGATCGCCATTGGGATCGCCCTGGCGCTCACCCAGCCCTGGCGCGCCTTCACCTCGTCCAGCGTCGACGAAGCATTTCCCTCCACCGGCGACGCCGTCGCCACCGCCCCAGGTGATGAAACGGTCACCGTCGGGGAAAGCACGGACCTAGCCGCCGTGGACACGGTAAAACCAGTGAAGCCGGTGAAGGTCAAGAGAGGGCAGGTCATCTCCCTGGATCACGACACCTCCGGCACCGCGTTCATCGCGGAACTCCCGGACGGCTCGAGGGTCTTACGCCTGGAGGATCTGGCTAGTCTCGATGGACCGGATCTCAAGGTCGTCCTCACCCCGGCGGTCGGCGACTACTCGACACTGGGAGACACGGGATATGTGACCCTCGGGGAGCTCAAAGCCACCCACGGCAACCAGAATTACACCATCCCCGCAGATCTCGATCTGAACACGGCGAACAGCGTGGTGATCTGGTGTGAGCGCTTCAGCTCGGCGTTCGGCGCCGCAGAGCTCACCGTGATCTGACCCGACCCCGTCCACACAAGAAGAAGCCCCCACCGGTTTTTCCGGTGGGGGCTCATTCGTTTTTGTCGTCTTAGGTTGATGTGGACTGGGATTCGTCGTCGACTCCGGAGGGCTCCGGCCCCTGTCTACCGTGGCAGCCCGTACGCAGTGCCTCGGCGGTGATCACCTCCGGTTTCTCCAGGGCGAAGATGGAACGACCGAGATAGAAGGTGGACAGGCTACCGATGGCGAGCAGGCCGGTGATCGCGATGCACGCCCGCAGTAGATCGGTGGCGACGAAACCCGTCGTCGACCAGTCGTACAGGAGGTGGGCGGCGATGATCAGCGGCAATGCGACACCGATGGTCGGCCCCAACAGGTTCGCCCGCGTCATGGCGTCCGGGGCCCGCCACATCGCGGCTGCGGTGACCAGAGTCATCGCCGCGGCGAACAGGAGGGTCAGGCTGATGATGATCTCCACGACAGTCATTAGCGACGTCCCTTCGACAGGACACGAGAAAAGGAAACGGTTGTCAGTATTCCGAGTAGGCCGGCGAGCAGCGGGATTTCGTAGGAGATCGACGTCGGGGTGATGATCGTCCACGTCACGAAGATCGCGATCATGGTGTAGAAAACCTTGTCCGCGAGCACCGCCCGGGTGGTGTCTTCACGGGTTTTCAGCAACAGTGCAAGGCTTGCCAGTAGCGCCAGGGTCATCATCACGACGGACACCGCCACAATAATGGTCAGCGCACTCATCGGGTCTCCTCTCCGGCACCCTGACCGGGCGCCCCATGGTCGATTCCTCTGACCGAGGGAACCATCCGTTCCTCCATGTCAGCCAGTCCCTCGAACACCTCGGTCGGGTTCGCACCGTAGACCGCCTGCACGAGGAGGAGCTCCGGGCCGTCTCCGTCTGGGTTGGGCCGCAGCCCGACGGAGAGCGTGCCGGGGGTCATGGTGATGGAGGTCGCCAGGGCCACTATTTGCCAGTCCTTGGTCACCCGCAGTGGATAGGCCACCACGATGGGGTGCATGTGCGTGCGGTGGCGCACCACGTCGCGGGCCACGGTGAGCGCTCCCGCGAACACCTGGCCGATCAGCCAGATCCCGAATCGGATCACGTGGAACATCAGCGGACCTCCTCTGGGATGTCAATGCCCTGCAGGGGCGTGCCCCCGGTGTCGACGACACCCACCGCGGTGGAGAGATCTCCGAGGATTGCCTGCTGGTAGCCGTCTATGTCGAGCAGTCCCTCCGCGGCGGTGGTGGTCACGGATGTGAGAATCCCGGCACCGAAGAACATCGCAACGCTGAGCACCGCGAGTGCCGCACCCGGTGCGAGCTTGGATCCGGAGACCAGCAACGTCGCCGGGAATTCCTTCTCCCTCATGTCCTTGCCCCAGAACACCGCCCGCCACAGCCGCAGCATGGACAGCAACGCCCCGAAGCTCGCGACGATGATCGCGGCGATGACCAGCCATGCCTTCAGGTCTCCCTCCCGGGCGACGGCGAGGGTGACGTACAGCTTGCCCCACACGCCGGAGAACGGGGGGAAGCCGACGACCGAGAACGCGCCCATCACGAACACCGCAGACACGAGCGGCTCCCGACGCATCAGACCGGACAACCGCGTCAGCATGCCGGTGCCGTAGGTTTCCTCCACGGCGCCGACGGTGAGAACGAGGGAACCGACGGTGATCATGTGATGCAGGGCGTAGAGGATGCCGGCCGCGAGAGCACGGACCGGGTCGAGCGTCGCAAATGCGAGCACGACCAGGATGAATGGCATGCCGTTGACCATCTGGTAGGCGATGACGCGGCGCATGGTGTGTTCGGCGAGGCCCGCGAAGCCACCGACCAGCATGGAGACCACGCAGACAACGGCGATGAGCCAGGACCAGCGTTCGTCCAGGGCGAAGACGACGGTGTAGATGCGGAACAGTGCGTACACCGCAACTTTCGTATGCAGGCCCGAGAACAATCCCATCACAGACGGTGACGTACCCGGGTAGGTGCGGGGTAGCCAGGTGTGCACCGGGAAGACACCGGCCTTCACACACAGGGCGATGACCACCACGCCCATCGCCACGGTGAGCGGGCCGTTGCCCGCCGCTGCTCCAGCCAGAGCAGCCATGTTCACCGTGCCCGCTACGCCGTAGACGAGCGCCACACCGATGAGCAGGACCGTGGAGGTGGTCAAGTTCACCAGAACGAACATCCGCCCACCCGCGAGGCGGGACCAGGTTCCGGTCATGGCGATCAGTCCGTAGGACGGCAGGAGCATGACCTCGATGAATACGAAGAGGTTGAACAAGTCGGCGGTGAGCAGGGCACCGTTGACACCGGCGGTGAGCATCAGGGTCAGCGCCGGGTAGAACCGGGCGCGGGTCTCGCCGGCGACGAGAGCGAACATGTTCGAGGCGAAGGCAACGACGCAGGTGGTCAGGATCATCACCGCCGAGAACGGATCCGCAGCAAACGGGATCGCGATACCGCCGTCGTAGAGTCCGACCGAGTGCGCCACGGTGCCGGCCTCCGCAGTGTGGGCGAACAGCCAGCCACCCGCGATGATGCCGACACCGGGGACCAGAACCATGAGCAGGTCTCGGACGATGCGCCACGGCACGATCACCGCGATGGCCGCGGCCGCCAGCGGCACGGCGACGAAGAGGGGAAGAACCCAGGAAAGATCGTTGTTCACTGTCTACTTCTCCTCCTTGGCCAGCCGTTGGGCGACGCGGGCCGCGCGGTGGGAGCCGGGGCGGACCGGGGCGGCCGTTCGGCCGCGGGTCTCCAGCGGGGACTCCTCGTCGGGGTCCTCCGCGGAGCGGGTGTCGTCGGAGCGGCCCAGGGCGGCGAGCGCCAGCATGAAGGCGGTGGTCGCCATGGTGATGACGATGGCAGTCAGGACGAATGCCTGCGGCAGGGGGTCTGCGGCCTCGTCGAGGGGGGTGCGCCCACCGAAGGGCTCACCGCGCCAGGCGCCGACACCGGTCGCGAGAATGATGAGGTTTGCGGCATGGCTCACCAGCCCCATACCGAACACGATGCGCACCATCCCCCGCTGCATGATCAGGTAGACGCCGCCGCCCAGCAGGAATGCGATGGTCAGTGCGAGAATCACTGCTTCTCTCCCTTCTGTCCGTCGGTGCCCCCACCGGTGTCGCCGGCGGGGGCCGGGTCGCGATCGGTGGCGCGGGCCGCGCTGAATGCGGCGGACGCGGCAGTGGCTGACGTTTCCGGTTGCCGTGGATCGTCGAGTTTCGGATCAGACCGCACATCGGGCGTGGTGGGTAGCGGGTGCTCGCCACCGCGGTGGAACGGCAGCAGTTTCTTGTCCGCGCCGGGCCGCAGGTACCCGCCGAGCGCGTTGATCGCGAGGGTGAGCATGCCGAGCACCGCGAGGAACACACCGACATCGAAGATCATCGACGTACTGACGTGCTCCGGGCCGATGTGGCCGTGCAGCGGGTAAAGAAAGGACCCCTCCAAGAAACCGAGGAACCCTGATCCGATCGCGGTGAGCACACCGATGCCGGTGAGCAGGAAGGGCGTGTTCGGGCGGACGACGGGCTTGTCGGTGCCGCAAGCGAGATAGACGCTCATGATCGCCCCACCGGCCACGAGTGCCGCGATGAAGCCGCCACCGGGGGAGTTGTGGCCGCGCATGAAGATGAGGAACGACAGGACACCAAGGACCGGCACGAGATATCTCTGCAGCTGCTCCAGAGGGAGCGCGTTGCGGATCGATTCCGGGAGGAACAGCGGGCGGGTACCGCGCCGGAACGGGTGCCTCGGGACGGAACCGACGACCGCGGAGATGACGACGCCCGCCATGCCGAGGACGGCGAGCTCGCCCAGGGTATCGAAGGCACGGAACTCGACGAGGATCGTGTTGACGATGTTGTCGCCGCCGGTGATCTCCGGGCCATTGTTGAGGTAGTACAGGGCGATGTCTGAGCGCTCGTGCCGGCCGAGCAGACCCATGACGGCGGCGAACGCGGCGGTGCCGGTCGCGACGCCGAGGATTGCGGAGGAGGTGCGTCGGCGTGCGGAGGTCTTGTGGAACTCCTCCGGCTGCTGCCGGATCACCATCATGATGATGACGACGACGAGGGTCTCGACGAGGAACTGCGTCAACGCCACGTCCGGTGCCCCGAGCGCCAGGATCTGCAGGGTGACGCCCACACCCGTGGTGCCGAGCAGGACCGCACCCGACAGCCGGGTGCGCGCCCGGGCGAGACCGAAGACGGACACCACGATGATGAGCAGCGGAATGAGGTCGATCGGGTCGTCGATGCCCTCGATCCGGGGCTCGGGGGTCACGCCGTCGATCCCCGGCATGAAGAGGACGACCGTGGCGAAGACGATCAGTACGAGCAGCGGGTACAGCAGGTGCCGGGAGGGCGAGTAGGAGTCCGCCATCCGGCCGGCCGTCCGGCCCCAGCGGCCGCACAACTCGATGAAGCGGCGCAGCGCGATGTTGCCCGTGAATGGCAGCAGAGAGCGACCGTCGAAGGCCGGCAGGATCCGCTTCCGTGCGAGCACACCGAGCACACCAACGATCAGAACCACGACGGAGATCCCCAGCGGAACGGTGACACCGTGCCAGAGGCCCAGGTGCAGGTGCGGGGCGGTGGTGATTGAACCGACGACGGCGTCGAGCGGTTCGTCGAGGGACGCGGCGACGAACGCCAGCGGCAGCGAGACCAGGCCGGGCAGCGCTGCGGGCAGCCACAGCTGGACGGGGGCCTCGTGGACCTCCGACATGTCGCGCGGACCGTCGACGAAGGCGCCGAGTACCAGGCGGGCCGAATAGGTAAAGGTGAACACCGCCCCCACGCCGGCGGCACCGAGCAGCAGCCAGACACCGGCGGTGTCCAGCGGTGCCTCGGTGAATGCTTCGAGCATGCTCTCTTTGGAGATGAAGCCCATCAACGGAGGAACGGCCGCCATGGACAGCGACCCGACGAGGACACCGGTGAAGGTGAACGGCATCCGGTTCCACAGCGGTCCGAGACGACGCACATCACGGGAACCCGCCTCGTGGTCCACCACCCCGATGAGCATGAACAGTGAGGACTTGAACAGGGCGTGGGTCAGTGTGTGGAGGACAGCGGCGGCCAACGCAAAGGGCGTGCCGATGCCGATGGTTGCGACGATCCAACCCAGGTGGGACACCGTCGAATACGCCGTCAGACGCTTCAGATCGGTCTTTTGGATCGCGAACAGGGACGCCATCACGGCGGTGAACATGCCGACGGTGATGAGCAGGAGGTTCCACACGTGGTTGTCGTGCATCACGGTGGAGAAGCGCAGCAGCAGGTAGATACCGGCCTTGACCACGGCAGCGGCGTGCAGGAACGCGGACACCGGCGTCGCAGCGGCCATCGCCTCCGGAAGCCAGAAGTGGAAGGGGAACTGCGCGGACTTCGTGAATGCGGAGATCGCGATGAGGACACCCACCGCGGTGCCCAACCGGGGATCATCGGTCCAGAAATCTGAGGCCAGGATGTCGGTGAGGTCCGTCGTGCCGGCCTGCGTCGCAGCGATGGTCAGTGCGGCGAGCAGCGTCAGGCCGCCGGTGAACGTCAGGATCAGGGTCCGGACAGACCCGGCCTCGCCGCCTGAGCCCGCACGCGCGATGAGCAGGAAGGATCCGATGGACACCAGTTCCCACGCGATGAACATCAGTACGACGTCGTCCGACAGTACAAGCAACAGGACCGCAAGCATGAATGCGGACATGATGACGTAAAAGCTACCGTTGGATTGCTTGTTGTGCAGATAGGACGCCGAATAGATGAAGACGACCGCGCCGATGACGAGGGCGAGCAACGCGAAAAACACACTCAACGGGTCGCCGCGCAGAGCGAAGTCCGCATCGTGCCCCGGAGAGAGGAAATCCCGGGCCCAGACGTGCCGGTAAGTGATCACCTCCCCGTCCAACAGTCGGGGAATGTGGCGCGCCAGGAGCCCCGCGGCGATCAGGAAGATCGCCGCCAGCGGCCAGCCGGCGCGGCGGTCGAACAGACGGACCGTGAAGGGGGCGAGCCCGAGGGCGAGCGCCGCCAACGCGAGGACGATGAACAGCGTCACTTGGGCATCACACCTGCGTTCCTTGATGAGGGTTGTGAGGAGATTCGTGTCGTGCCGGAGTCCGACATACCTTTTTAAACGATACCAGCCGGTCATAGCCCGTAGATGTGGCCGGTGGCCAAAGAGTGGCTGATGTGGACCACGTCTTCTAGTCATGCGGGGTACCGGATTCGGACACCTTCCCCCGGAGCTTATTCGGTGTGGCGCATCACCTTCCCCCATATCGACGCTAGATTTCACTGTATGAGCCGAACCGGAGCAACCGTCACCCGTGTCCTGCTGGCCCTGCTGCTGCTTCTGCCGGTGGTAGCGGGTGCGGTCTACACTGTCGCCGCTGGTACCGATCTCATATCAGCACAGGCGGCGGGTGCCGGCGACGATCCCGCAACAGTCGGCGCCGTGGCCCGGGGAACCCGCGATGGCGCCGATCTCGTCGCGGCGCGGCGTGCCGCGGGGGAAGCCGACACTCAGGCAGGATTCCTCGTCACCGGCACCGGTGAGCTCCACGACGGTGCCGCTGAACTCGCCGACGGGAGCCGACGGCTCTCCGAAGGGGCCACGGAAGCGGCCAACGGGTCTCAGCAACTCACCGACGGTCTGATCAAACTCCAGGCGGGGACCGGCCAGCTGGGGGATGGCGCTACCCGGGTCGCAGATGGGGTCTCCCGGGCGGTGGAACAGATCGAGGCCATGCCGGGAACACGGGACGAGCTCCTCAAGGTCCTCGATGACGTCGACGCTACCCTCGCGAAATCGGACCACCCCGAGGCACCTCAACTCCGGATGGACCTGGTCAAGCTTCGGGTCGAAGTGGTTAACTTCCGCATCGCCCCCGAGATGATCAGTCAACTCCATGAACTGCGGGACGGTTCCCGCGAGGTCGCGAACCAGCTCTCCACACCGGGACAGCCCTTCCGTGACGGCATCTACAGCGCCGTCACCGGCTCCCGCTCCCTGACCAGTGGTCTCCGCGAACTGAATGAGGGCACACAGACGCTGCGGAGCGGTGCCGACGAACTCCGCGATGGTGCAGAGCGGATTCGGGTGATGGCCGAGGCCAACGAGAACAAGGTCGAAGCTATCCAGGCCGGGCTCCCCGCCAGGGGAGCTGCCGGTGCCGCGCAGATACCTGCGGGAGAAACGGCACCGGGATCGGACACCGGAACCGGACCGGGCCTGATGAACGCCCTGTTCATAGCATTTCTCGTCTGGCTCGCGGCGACGTCTCTGTGGCTGATCGCCCGGCCGTCCCCGGCGCCGACGGGCGCCCGCTCCGAGGGATCGTCCCGGTCGGTTGCGGAATCAGGTCTCGCTGTCGCCGGGATCGCCGTCATCGGTGCGGTCTTCGCGGCCACCGTCATCCGCTCCCCGGGTTCCATCGCACTCACGGGAGCGATCCTCGTGGTGGCCTTGACCGCGATCACGGCCTCCGTGCTCGGCCGGGCGGTGATTGCCTTGTTCGGCGGGGCCGTCGGGCGGGCCGTACTCGCTGTGGGTCTGGCGGCGCAGGCCGGGATACTCGGTCACGTGCTCTCCGACGCATCCGTCGGGGAGACTCCGACGGCGTTCTGGCGGCTGGCCACCGCGTTGACCCCGGTGGCGTACCCGACCGGGGCGCTGGCCGCACTCGACTCCGGTACACACGGCTCCGGGACACACGGCCCAGTCTTGTGGGTGGCCGTCGCCGTGCTCGGCGCACTGGCCATCCTGGGGACGGTCATCAGCCGGTTCGCCCCGGACACCGGGGCGAACCCGGAGCAAGCCCCCGGGAGCGATACCGACGGGGAGCCGGTGACCAGCATCGGCCCGCGGCCCGCTGGCGAACCCACGGCCACAACCCCCGCGGTCCGCTAGACGATCCCGTCGGAAATGGTCCGGGAACAAACGACAAAACCGGGGGCAGCGAACCGATTAAAGTTCGCCACCCCCGGATGGTGGTCGGGATAACAGGATTTGAACCTGCGACCTCCTCGTCCCGAACGAGGCACGCTACCAAGCTGCGCCATATCCCGGTGTGCAGACACTGCCTGCTACCGGGAATACTTTAGCCTACGGGATCGTACCGGGCAAAACCGCAGCTGGAACCGCGTCTCTCCGTGGTGTCAGGGCAGCTCGGTAATCCGCAGGAGCGTCGCGGCCGGGGGACAGAACAACCGGACCGGAGCGTAGCGCGAGGTACCCAGTCCCTCCGACACGTGGAGGTACATCGGCCCGATGCGGCTCAGCCCCTTGGCCTTCCGCGCGCTGATGCCGCAGTTGGTCACGAGGGCATGCCCTCCGGGGAGACAGATCTGCCCGCCGTGCGTGTGACCGCACAAGGCCAGCTGATAACCGTCGTTGACGAACCGCTGCAGGATGCGTGGCTCCGGGGCGTGCGAGAGCGCGATCGCGAGATCGCAGTCCCGGTGCGGTGGCCCGGCAATGGTGTCGTAGTCGTCCAGATCATGGTGTGGATCATCGACCCCGGCCGCGGCGATCCGGACATGTCCGGCCTTGAACTCGCACCGGGCGTGGGTTGCGTCCTGCCAGCCGTGTTCCACGAAGGCGGCGCGCAGGTCCCGCCACGGCAACTCCACGTCGCTCACCGGGCGCTTCCGATTCGCGAGGTAGCCGAAGGGGTTGACAGGGCGGGGAGCCCAGTAGTCGTTGCTGCCGAAGACGAAAAGCCCGGGGCGACCGAGCAGCGGCCCGAGGGCGCGGAGCACATCGGGGACGGTTTTCGCGTCCCCGAGATTGTCGCCCGTGTTGACGACGAGGTCAGGATCTGTGTCGATGAGCGAAGCGACCCACTCGCACTTCGCGTCCTGCCCGGGGAGCATGTGCAGGTCGCTGAGGTGCAGGACCCGGAACTCGGTGCTCTCGCCGCGCAGGGTCCCCGCGGGCAGCAGCGGCATCGTGACCTCGTGGAGCCGGAAGTTCTCGAGCTCGCGGTTTCCCCATGCCGTGAGGGCAGTTCCGCCGGCGAGGGCGGCACCGGTCACGGTCAGGGCGGATCGGAGGATGAGGTTCGGGTTCAGTCGCACCTGTCCAGCGTATCGTGGACGGCATGAGTACGTTGACTGACGCTATCCGCGCGGATCTGACCGCCGCCATGAAGGCCCGAGACGAAGACGTGAAGCGCACGCTGCGCAGTCTTCTCGCCGCCATCCAGAACGAGGCCGTCTCCGGGGCCAAACACGAGGTGGGGGACGAGGATGTTCTCCGGTTGATCGCCAGGGAGATCAAGAAACGCCGCGAGTCAGCGTCGATTTACCGGGAAGCGGGGCGCACGGAACTCGCTGACGCCGAAGAAACCGAGGCCGACATCCTCGCGCGCTACCAGCCAGCCCAGCTGGATGATGCCGACCTCGCGGCGGTCGTCGACAAAGTGGTGGCCGAGGTCGCGCAGGAGACAGGAGCCCCGGTGACCATGAAACAGATGGGGCAGGTCATGAAGGTCGCCCAGGCCGCCACGGCGGGCCGTGCCGACGGAAAGCGGATCTCCGCGGCCGTCAGGGAGCGGCTGCAGCGCGCCTGACCGGTGCCCGACTACGCTCGTTCGGGCTGGTCGGAGGGTTGGTTAGAACCCGTTCTGCCGCAGAATGTCGTTGAGCGCGTTCTGCAGGTTCTCCACGGTCTCATCGGGGTCGGGTGCCTGCCTGCGGGCGCGGTCCGGAGGGGATTCCGGACCCGGGACCGGCGGTACGGGGACTGGGCGGGAACCGTCGGAGAGTTGGAGGATGACCTCCTCGCCCTTGAGTAGCGGCTGTTTCGCGGGGATCACGTTGACGGCACGTCCGAGTGGCATTCCGTTTCCGGGTACATACTGGGTGCGCACCGTGTAGCCCGCGTCGGTGATCTTCTTCCGGGCGTCGTCCTCGCTCAAGCCGGACACCTTCGGCAGGCCGGACACGGCGGTGCCCTGTTTGAAACGGTCATCGAACGGGCCTAGCCTGCCACCGGTCGCCGCCGGAATCCGATTCGCCGCACCGAACCAGGCGCGGGCAGCCTCCATACCACCGTAGAGGTCTCCTGCGGGGCACTGCCGCAGCGGGCTGGTGCACAGCGGGGACACCGTGGTGCCGTCGTTGTAGATGTACGGGGCGGCGGCGAAACCACTGTTGAAGCCCATGAATGCGGCGGACTGGTGGGACTCCGTCGTCCCGGTCTTGGCAGCCGTGGGTGCGGACCAACCCGCGGCACGGGCCGCGTCGGCGGCGGTGCCGGACACCACGTCCTGGGACAGGCCGTTCTCGAGTGCGTAGGCGACCCCCTCGTCGAGGACCCGCTCGCAGTCGGGCTGATCCAGCGACACCTCCCGACCGTGGCGGTCGGTCACCCGGACGATCGGGTTCGGCTCACACCAGACACCTCCGGAGGCGACCGTCGCCGCGACGTTCGCTAGTTCCAGGGGGTTGACCGCCGTCGGTCCGAGGGTGAAAGAACCGAGGTTGTGGGCCTTCATGTAGTCCGCGATAGAGGAATCACCGTCGAAGCTGCCGGGTTCGGCGTAGTCCCGCAGTCCGAGCTTCACGGCCATGTCGACGGTCGGTGTCACGCCCACGGTCTCGATGAGTTTGACGAAGGTCGTGTTCGGGGAGTGCGCGAGCGCGTCTTTGAGCGTCATCGTCGGCTTGTAGACCCCGGCGTTCTCGACGCAGTAGGTGTTCGGCGGGCAGTTCTGCGCCCCACCGGTGCCGAGGTTCTTCGCCTCGTACCGGGCCGGTACGTCGAGCACCGTGTCCACACCCATACCCTTCTCGAGGGCCGCGGCTGCGGTGAAGATCTTGAACACCGAGCCGGCGCCGCTGCCGACCCTCGTCGAGGTCTGGGGTAGAACCGTCTCACCTGCCTCGAGATTCAGACCGTAGTTGCGCGAGGACACCATCGCCCGGATGGGGCGATCCTCATTGCCGGGCTCGATGACGTCCATGACTCCGGCGACACCCGGTGTCATGGGGCCGACCTGTGCGGTGACCGAATCGTGCGCGATGTCCTGGATCACCGGATCGAGGGTCGTCTCCACCGTGTAGGCACCCGTCTCGAGCTCGTCGAGACTGATGCCCTTGTCGCCCAGGTAGCGCAGGACGTGATCGCAGAAGAAACCGCGGTTGCCCGCGGCGATGCAGCCGCGCGGCAGCTCATCGGGGGCCGGGAGCACACCGAGGGGCTGCTGCTTGATGGCCGCGGCCTCCTCCGGGGTGATCGATCCGGTGGCGACCATCGTGTCCAGCACCGTGTTCCGGCGCTGGGTGACCCCCACCTCATTGGTGTACGGGTTCAGTACAGACGATGACTGGACGATCCCGGCGAGCATCGCGGACTGCGCCACACTCAGCTCGACCGCCGGGATACCGAAATACGTCCGCGACGCGGCCTCGACACCGTACGCCCCGTTGCCGAACGGGACTATGTTGAGGTAGCGGGTGAGGATCTCGTCCTTGGTCAGTAGTTGCTCCAGATCCGAGGCCATCCGCATCTCACGGAGCTTGCGGGCGTAGCTGGTCTCGGTGGCCGCGGCCTGTTCCGTTTCATCCTCGGCGTCGACCAGGAGGAGATAGTTCTTCACATACTGCTGGTCGAGGGTGGATGCACCCTGCTGCACCGACCCGGAGAAAATGTTCGTCGCCATGGCGCGGATCGTGCCCTGCCAGTCGACGCCGTCATGTTCATAGAAGCGCCGGTCCTCCACGCTGACGATGGCCTGCTTCATCGCGGGGGAGATCTGGTCACCGGTGACCTCAAACCTGCGCTGCTTGTACAACCAGGCCATCGGGTTACCGTGGGCGTCGAGGATCGTGGTCACCCCGGGTGCCTCACCGTCGGTGAGGTCGGCGAGGTTGGATTCCATCGCTTCCTGAGTCCGTGCGACGGCGAGCCCGGAGATTCCGGCCACCGGGGCGACGACCGCCGCGCCGAGGACTCCGACGGCGACGATGGCGCCGGCGGTCTTGGACAGGGATTCTACGAGAGACACCCCTTTACCCTACGTAACAAATCCGCGCCCCGGAAACAGTTGGCCCCACCCGTAGGTGTGACGCATTCGACATATGGTGCATAGTGTGAATACACTTACATTCGTCAATGAAGGCATGCAGTAGGAGAGATCAGCGATGACCGCGTCACTTATCCAGGATCCACGTAAGAACCCCTACTTCGCCCGCACCGCACGCACCACCTCCACCGCCGTAACCCATCCGGGCCGCGGGGAATGGGTCACCCGAGCCAAGTGCCGGGAGGGGGACCCCGACGCGCTCTTCGTCCGTGGGGCCGCCCAGCGCAAGGCGGCCGCGATCTGCCGCCGTTGCCCGGTGCTCACCGAATGCCGCGCCGACGCCCTGGACAACCGGGTCGAATTCGGCGTCTGGGGTGGGCTGACCGAACGCCAGCGCCGCGCACTGCTGCGCAAGAACCCCCACATCAGTAACTGGGCGGAGTACCTCGCCGCCGGTGGTGAGCTGACCGGTATCTAGACTCGGTTCCCCAGGTCACCACAGGCCCCGGATCCCGGGGCGCACGGGGGACGATCGGGGGACCTCCCGTGACCGGATCGTCCACGACGGCCGCCTCAAGATCAACCACATCCTCCACGCTGAGGCGCCACCGTAGCCTGCGACCGCTCCACGGACCCGCAGCCAGAGTCGTCGATGACTCCTGCGGAACCCTTTCTGGTGATGATCACGGGGAGACAGCGGAGGAACATTCCCCCACCTCGGAGGACAGAAACCCCACGGGACGGCTTACCGAAAGCAGTGTGCGGGGGACCTGGCCTGCGCCGGTGAGCGGGAGCATCCTGAGAACATCTCGATACTCGCCACCGACTGCATGGACATCGGGCCGCATCAGGCCACCGTTAAAGACGTCACACCGAACCCCGGTTTCCCCGATCTGCCCCAAGCCACATCCGGCACCCACCGCATCGCTGAGCACCCATCAATCAGCCTTCCGCGCCCTCCCCGGCCCATGCGCTGAATGAACTCGGCTCGCAGCTGCAGCTCGCCGTGTAAGGAACACAGGAGTGGACAACCCACGACAAAACACCGCCGGTCAGGTTGCGCAGCGTCGCCCCGGGGCACGGTGCGGCCGGGCAGTGGCTCGTGGCTACCGTGCCCGGTTCGTTTCTGCCGGTCCGCCGAGACTCGCATAAAGTGTGAGGCATGACTACTACCACGTGGGAATACGCCACCGTTCCGCTGCTCACACACGCGACCAAGCAGATCCTCGACACCTGGGGCGAGGACGGCTGGGAACTCGTTACCGTCGTGCCGGGGCCGAATCCCGAGAACGTCGTCGCCTACATGAAGCGCCCGAAGGACTGACATGGGCCACTCGGAACGCCTCCGTGAACTCGGGATCACGCTTCCCGCAGTCGCAGCCCCCGCCGGGTCTTACCAGCCCGCCATCCGCGTCGGTGATCAAGTGTGGACATCCGGACAGCTCCCGATCATCGACGGTACGCTCGCCGCGACCGGCAAGGTCGGTGCGGACGTCAGCGTCGACGATGCCGCGCACCTGGCACGCACCTGCGCGCTCAACGCACTCGCCGCAGTAGATTCGCTCGTCGGCATCGACAACGTCTCCCGGGTGCTCAAGGTGACCGGTTTCGTCGCCTCCGCCGAAGGGTTCAACGCCCAGGCCGCAGTACTCAACGGTGCCTCCGACACCCTCGCCGAGATTTTCGGGAACGCGGGACGGCATGCGCGATCCGCCGTCGGGGTGTACGAACTACCGCTCGGTTCACCCGTTGAGGTGGAGATTGTGGTGGAAATCAAGGAGTAACACCGTACGTGGGCGCGACTGGCGGTTAAGCTAGTGGGCATGGAGCACCCCGCCTACAGCCAGCTGCGTCCGGTCACACCGTCAGCTGCAGTTGTCCTCAGTCCGAACCCGTCCTACGCGTCCCTGGAGGGAACCAACTCTTGGGTGATCCGTGCGGAGGGTGATCCACGGAGCATCGTCATCGACCCGGGACCGGAGGACGAGGGCCACCTCAACGTCCTCAACAGCAAGGCCAGCGAGGTCGCGCTGATCCTGATCACCCACCGGCACCACGACCACGCCGACTCCACCGGCCGGTTCCGCCAGCTCACCGGTGCGCCCGTCCGGGCCTTCGACAAGACCTACTGCCGCGAGGGCGACCCGCTGGAGGATCGGGAGATCATCTCACTCGAGGGCGTCACCCCGCAGATCGAGGTCCGCCACACCCCGGGGCACACTTCCGATTCCGCCTGCTTCTTCATCTGGAGCGGCGTCCCCCACGAGTCCACTCTCGAGGGCATCGTCACCGGTGACACCATCGCCGGTCGGCACACCACCATGATCTCCGAGACCGATGGCGACCTGGGCCTCTACCTCGACACCCTCCACATGCTGGAGAAAGAGGGCGACGGCATCCGCCTGCTCCCCGCCCACGGCCCCGATCTGCCGAGCACCGCGCAGATGGCCCGCAAGTACATCGACCGCCGCGAGCAGCGCCTCCGCCAGGTCCGCGAGGTGCGCGCCCGCCTCGGCAAGGACATTCCGCTGAAGACCATCGTCGACGAGATCTACACCGACGTAGACCCGGTGCTCCGGGGCGCGGCTGAGCAGTCGACCCGCGTCACCCTCCGGTACCTGGAGGCCAACGGCGAGTAAGAGCAACTCCGGGCGGTCAAACGCATGACGAAGCCCCTTCCCTGCGGAGTGAGGGAAGGGGCTTCGTCATGGAAACAAACGCTGGATTGAGGCGTTCATCCCCGATCTAGAGGATAGAGCCCCTCAGGAGAAGATGAACGCGACGTCGGAACCATCCTCGTATGCACGCCTGATCACGGGGTCCTCCGGAGACACGTTCGTGCCCTCCAAATCGATCGTTGCGTGCGACGTGAGCACCGATTCCGGAACAGTCGCGATCGGGTTGCCGTTGAGATGGACATTCACCCGGGAATCGTCGTTCTCCCTGCCTTGCCCGAGCCGATGATTGAGGAAAGCGGGAACCTGGGTGAGATTGTTGTTCCCCAGGGAGATCGCGTCGAGGAGCCGAATCTGACTGATGCCCTCGGGAAGACCATCGGTCAGCTGGTTGTCGGAGAGGAGAAGGAAACGGAGACCCACCGCCCCGCCCCAACCGGACGGCAGAGCGGTCAGTTGGTTTTCGCTCAAATCCAGGTAGTACAGCGACGGTAGTGTCGTGATGCTCGAGGGAAGCCCCGAGATCCTGTTGCCCGAAGCGACGAAGCTCTCCAGATTGCCCAGCTGTCCGATGGAATCGGGAAGCGTGGCTATCGCGTTGTGGGAGACGTCGACGAGCCTCAACGAGGACGCATTCCCGAGTGTCGAGGGCAGTCCGGTGAGACCGGTGCGGACCACAGTGAGGGTGTCCAGCGCCGGCGCCTCGAACAGTGAGGAAGGCAGCGACGAAAGCTCCGGTGACCAGGAAATATCCACCTGCGTGAGGTTGGATAGGGTCGCTAGTCCCTCGGGAATGCGGGACAGCTGAGGGTTCTCCTTCAACGTGATCGACTCGACGGATGTCATACCGCCGAGGCTGCCCGGCAGCTCTGTGATGCCGGTGCCGGAGATGGTGACGCTGCGGAAGACCGGGCGCTCCCCGAGATTCGCAGGCAGCGTGGTGAAATGCTCAGCGTTCAGGATTGTCAGCTGCGTCGGTGTGTCGCTGCCCGGGGCCTTGTCGATCGGGGAGAACATCGCCGCCGGAAGGTCAACGAGCCTACCACCTTCGATGACGACCGAGTGCAGAGCAGGGAAATAGCCGGTGGGCTCCGGAAGGTGCGCCCCGTTGTATTTCGTCAGATGCAGGCTCTCCAGGTGGGGGAGGTTCGACAGATCAGGAAGATTGATGGGCCACGGCTCGTAGACGTCGAGTGTTTTCAGGTCCTTCAGATGCTCGAGGCCACGCAGGCTCTCGACAAGGTAGTACTCTTCGCCGACGAATGACCACGTGCTGACAGTGAGGTCCTGTACCGGATGCTCGTCGATGTCACGCAGGGTCACATCGATCAGGGGGTCATCGGTGCGCCCCATCGCCTGATTGATCGCAACCCGAAGGCCGTCGTCAGGAATGACATTGTCGGTTTCTGCAGGCGGCTGCGGTGTGGTGGTCGTCGGCTGTGATGTGGTGCTTGGCACGGTGGTGGGTGCCGGGCTGGTCGACGTTGTCGACTTGGTGGTGGTGCTGGTGGTGGGCTTGGTGGTGGTGGGTGCCGGGCTGGTCGACTTGGTGGTGCTTGGCACGGTGGTGGGTGCCGGGCTGGTCGACTTGGTGGTGGTCGGCTTGGTGGTGGTGGTCGGCTTGGTGGTGCTCGACTTGGTGCTGGTGGTGCTTGACGTGGTGGTGCTTGGTGCCGTCGTGGTGGGCTTGGTGGTGGTGCTTGGCACGGTGGTGGGTGCCGGGCTGGTCGACTTGGTAGTGCTCGGTGTGGTGCTGGTGGTGCTCGGCTTGGTGGTGGTCGACTTGGTGGTGCTTGGCACGGTGGTGGGTGCCGGGCTGGTCGACTTGGTGGTGGTCGGCTTGGTGCTGGTGGTGCTCGGCTTGGTGCTGGTGGTGCTTGACTTGGTGGTGCTTGGTGCCGGGCTGGTCGACTGGGTGGTGGTCGGCGTCGTACTCGGCGTGGTGCTCGGGTTGGATCCTTGTCCGCCACTACTACCGGAGTTGAAGCTCCGGGAGAAGATCCCTATGAGAACAACCCCGAGAGCGGCAATGATGCCGAAGATGCCTGCGAGGAACTGCATCTGTTGGGGTGGTACATGGGGCAACACGAAGTTCGGGGCGGCCACAGGCGCGGCTACCGGAGCGATATCGGACTGCTCGGCGTTGGTGTCCGCGATGGTCGTATCGAGATTGGTCGCATACGGCCCATCGAAAGTGTGGGGATCCGCAGTGGCGTGGGGTGTGAACGAAGTGGTTAGTGCAGTGCACAAAAAGGCTGCGAGGAGAGTTCTTCTGGGTGAATGGGGACGCACGATGGGCCGTTCCTATGGTCGATGGAGAAAGGGGTGTCCGCAGATGTGGTGCTGTACGGGGGGTGTGCAGTCGGATGTGCTGACCTTTCGGACATTATCCAGGGGTTGCTAGGCATAGATATGTTTCCAAATGAAAAATAGATGAATATTTGGATACCCACTTTGGAAAACTGCGTCCGCGTGGAGATCGGGATCATCCGCGTCTATCCGTGCTTCTGGTCGGATGGCGGCGGCACCGGACGTGAAAAACCCGCCCACGGCTGTGTGTGGGCGGGTTCTGGGGTGCTGGTGTTAGCGTGCGCGTTTGGCGAGGTGTTCGGTGTCGCAGATCAGCACGCTTTTGCCTTCGAGGCGGATCCAGCCGCGGTGGGCGAACGTGGCGAGTGCCTTGTTTACGGTTTCGCGGGAGGCGCCGACGAGTTGGGCGATTTCTTCCTGGGTGAGGTCGTGGTTAACGCGTAGTGCGCCGCCTTCCTGGGTGCCGAAGCGGTTGGCGAGCTGCAGCAGGGTTTTGGCGACGCGTCCGGGGACGTCGGTGAAGATGAGGTCGGCCAGGGAGGCGTTGGTCCGGCGGAGGCGGCGGGCGAGGACGCGGAGGAGTTGTTCGGAGATTTCGGGGTGGTCGTTGATCCACTTGTGGAGCATCTCGGAGTTCATCGTCGCAGCCTGAACCTCGGTCACGCACACCGCCGACGAGGTGCGCGGACCCGGATCGAAGATGGAGAGTTCGCCGAACATGTCCGAGGGGCCCATGACGGTGAGTAGGTTCTCGCGCCCATCCGCGGCGTGCCGGGCGAGCTTCACCTTCCCGGAGGTGATGATGTAGAGCCGGTCGCCGGGCTCACCCTCGTCGAAGATGGTCGTGCCGCGCGGGTAACGCACGGTCTCGAGTTCCTGGATGAGGTTGTTGACGGCGACGGGATCGACGCCCTGAAAGATACCTGCGCGGGACAGAATCTCCTGTACGGCTTCCACTCGTTTCTCCTAATCAGATGAAGCAGGTCCGCATGTAGGGGACAGGCTGGTCCGCAGATTCTCCAGCTCACTACTCCGCCCCTGCGGGGGCATCCTGTGACGGAAAAACGTGTGCGGTCAAAAAACGTTGTTCCCCAACACTCTACTATGTTATGTGTCACGAACGCACCCTGATTGTGACCGTTTTGAAGTTTGCGGGGTCACCTCGGGGGTGGTCTCATCTGCGTTCGTGTGTTGATGACACTCACATTCCTATACAGCGAGAATGTGAAAACCGGTGTCGCCAACCGCAACCGTGGTCTGCCGGGGACCCGCGACGCTAGTTCGCGGGCTCCACAACAGGGGTCTGGGTGGTGCATCGCGTGCAGTAGGTCTCGAACCGCTCCATCTGCATGGCGAAAACAGCCAGGAACACCGGGACGAAGAGAACGGCAGCTACGGTCATGGTTCTAAAGTCTAGCCCCCTTCGGTGTTCCGTGGCGCACAATCTTCCCCTCCGGTGTGAAATCAGCGGCAAAGTACCGCGTCCCGACGACCCAGTCCCCGCCGACTAGAGTGGGACCCATGTCCGCACCACCCGTCACCCTCACCAACCCGGCCCGCCCCCGGGTCGGGGCTCACCCTGCTGCATCCGGACGGGAGACGGCCCTGGGGCGGAAGCGCCGGGCCCGGAGAATCAACCGGACTCTCGCCGTCGGATATCCCGATGCCCGCTGTGACCTGGACTTCTCATCGCCACTCGAACTTCTCGTCGCCACCGTGCTCAGTGCCCAAACCACCGATGTCCGCGTCAACCAGGTCACCCCGGCCCTGTTCGACGCCTTTCCGACGGCCGCCGACTACGCCCACGCGGACCCGGAGAGGATAGCGGAGATCATCCGGCCCACCGGGTTCTTCCGAGCTAAGACGCGGAGCCTCATCGGACTCGGCCGGGCACTGGTCGACGAACACGACGGAGAGGTTCCCGGCACACTGGAAGAACTCGTGAAACTCCCCGGGGTCGGGAGGAAGACAGCTAACGTGGTGCTCGGTGACGCCTTCGATATCCCCGGGATCACGGTGGACACCCACCTCGGACGACTGTCCCGCAGAATGGCCATGACCACCCACGACGATCCCGTCAAGGTCGAACGGGACATCGCCGGACTCATCGAACGACGTGAGTGGACGATGTTCTCCCACCGTATGATCTGGCACGGACGCCGGGTCTGCCACTCCCGAAAGCCGGCTTGCGGAGCCTGCTTCCTCGCCGCCGATTGCCCCTCCTTCGGGGCTGCCGGCCCGACGGAACCCGCCGCAGCCGCCCGCCTGATCACCAGTGACGATCGGGCCCACCTGCTCGACCTCGCAGGAGTTGACGAATGAGTCGACGCACGGCAGGGGCTGTCGCGGCCGCCGTCATCCTCACCGCACTCGTCATTCTCGCGGTGCCCGTGATGCTCCGCTCCGTCAACGGCACCGCACCGGAGACCCAGGACCCCGCCCCCCGGGAGGCGCCGACGGAGACATCCGTCGAACCGGACGCACTCGCCGGAAGACCTGCCTGCCCCGGTCCCACCGTCGCCGGAGTCGAACTCGACTGCCTCGGTGACACCGGCCCCGCACCTCCCGAAGCCCGGCCCACGGTCGCCGTCGTCTGGGCCTGGTGGTGTGCCCCCTGCAGGGAAGAGATGCCGCTGTTTGAGACCTTCGCGGACCAGCATCCCGACTACACCGTCGTAGGTGTGCATGCGGACACCGCGACCGCCGCCGGCGTCGGCAAGCTGGATGAGTGGGGAATCGAGGTGCCCAGCTACGCTGACCCGCGCGGGGCCTTCGCCGGCGCCCTGGGACTGCCGGGGGTCGTTCCGGTGACCGTGGTGACCGATGCCGCGGGAGAGATTCGGGGCACGTTCCCCCGGACGTTCACCAGCGTCGAGCAGATCGTCGATGCAGTGGAAGAGGCGTTGTCTTGAGCGATCGCACCAGCGCCGACCGCGTGGGTGGGCACCGTCAGACGCCCCCCACCCCCGACCGTCCCGGAACAAACACCGAACTGATGCCCCACGCCGCACCCGTCTGGATGCGCAAACTGGTGGACAGCGTCACCTCCGGCGAGCTTCACCGAGGGCTGCCGAAGGATTCCCGTTCCGGGGGCGACCACAACCGCCGTGCCGCCGTCCTCATGCTCTTCTCCGGAGCGGAGACCTCGGCTGAACTCCCGAATGACGCGGCGATACTGCTGACCCACCGTTCCCCGACCATGCGCTCCCACTCGGGGCAGATAGCCTTCCCCGGAGGCCGCGTCGATCCCGAAGATGTCAACGCCGTCGACTGTGCTCTCCGGGAGGCGTGGGAGGAGACCGGACTCGACCGCACGAGCATAACGCCCCTCGCCCAGCTCGACGATGTCCACATCCGGGCGTCCGGATACCCCGTCCACCCGATCGTCGCCCACTGGCACACCCGGACACCCGTCGGGGTGGTCAGCCCCGATGAAGCCGACGAAGTATTCGAGGTGCCCCTCATGCACCTCACCGATCCGGTGAATCGGCTGACCGTTGGATGGAACGACTGGCGTGGCCCCGCGTTCACCGTCGATGGATTCCTGGTCTGGGGATTCACCGCGGGGCTGCTCAACGCCGCGCTCCACCAGGCGGGTTGGGACAGCCCCTGGGACCACGACACGGTCCACAACCTCCATGACACACTCGCACGCTCGCGTAATAATGAGAGGCTGCTGTAGGACAGGCCCGTTCCAGGAGTCCTCCGGCAGCCAGTCCCGATCCATCCGCAGACCCCCACACGGGGCACAACCCAACCAAGGAAGAACCCGCGAAGTGACAGAGTCCCCGCAGCTTGTCGTTGACGGCATACTCGTCATTGCCGTACTTCTCTCCCTCTGGGGCGGATGGCGCCAGGGCGCGTTCGCGTCGGTGCTCTCCACCGTCGGTGTGCTCGCCGGCCTCATCTGTGGTGCGGCCCTGGCTCCCGTCGTGATGGGCTACACCGACTCCACGGCGCTCCGCTATCTCTACGCCCTCGGCACCGTTCTCGCCCTCGTCGCCCTCGGTAATCTCGTCGGTGGCGTCACCGGGTCGGCGCTCCGCGAGTCTGCCCGCTTCCGGCACACCCTGGTCATCGATTCGATCATCGGTGCGATCTTCCAGGCCATCGCCACGCTCATCGTGACCTGGCTCGTCGCCAGCACCCTGGCGACCGGAATCACGGGGCCCATCGCTAAGGGCATCCGGAACTCGATCGTCCTCAATATCATCGACCGGTCCACTCCGGACACCCTGGACACCTTGCCGGACAAGATCTCGGCGATGCTCAACGACACGGGACTTCCGCCGATGATCTCCCCGTTCGAGGGACGGGTGAAACACGTCGATGCGCCGGCCCCCGCGGTCAGCGATCCCGCGCTCGTGGCGGATCTGCAACCCAGCGTCATCCACGTGTTGGGTGACGCCCACCAGTGCCGCCGCCGCCTCATGGGTTCGGGATTCGTGGCGGCCCCCGACCTCGTCATCACCAACGCGCACGTGGTCGCGGGAACCGATGCGGTGCTTCTCGACACCGCACTCGGCGTCAAGGAGGCCCGCGTCGTCTTCTACGACCCGGCTGAGGACATCGCGGTCCTGCGCGCCGAGAATCTCGACCTCCCGCCACTCCGATGGGCGTCCGAACCCGCTGTGAGTGGCGAAGAAACGATCGTCATGGGATACCCGGAGTCGGGTCCCTTTGAGGCTGCTCCCGCCCGAATCCGGGAACGTCTCACCATCAACGGCCCGGACATCTACGCCACCGGGCGCGTCGAACGGGAGGCGTACACGGTCCGTGGCACGATCCGGCAGGGCAACTCCGGCGGCCCCATGGTGAACAACCGCGGGGAGGTGCTCGGTGTCGTGTTCGGTGCCGCCACGGAGGACACCGACGTTGGCTACGCTCTCACCGCCGATGAGGTCCGTGGCCGGATCGGTGACATCACCCGACTCACTGAGCCGGTGGACACTCGCGAATGTGTGGTCCGCTGATCCTGGTCCGGGGCCGTCCCTCCGGGGTACGGGTCGGCTACCGGCCGGATGCCAGCCTGTCGAGGAAATCGACGACACGGCGGGTGAAGGTCTCCGGGTCCTCGATGTGCGGGAGGTTCTTCGTCCCCGGGACAGTCACCTGTGTCCACGGTCCGTCCGTCCGGCGTGAGTTCCGGATGGCGAGCGCACGCCAGGTCCCGTTGTCTGCGCTGATCCACAGCACGGGTGCCTCGACCCTGGTGAACACCCACTTCGGGGGAAGTTGCGCCATCTCCAGGCGGGCGTTGCGCATCATCGCGGGCCCCGTGTTGTCGATGCGCGCGGCCTGGGTTCGCAGTTCGAGGTACTCGGAGAAACGGCCCGTGCGGTGGAAGGGGGCAGCCGTGTTCGTGGACAGATCGAAACGCGCCAGATCCACGGGGTCGGGCGCCAGCCGGGACGGGAGACGGGCAGTGATGCCCCGGGTCAGTGGGACCGTGTGCTGCCAGAATCGGGCGGCGATGACGCGGTTCATCTCGATGGGGTGCGACGCAGAGACCGACACGAGCGCCTTGACACACTGTGGATAGTTGGCGGCCAGGGTCCAGGCGACGGCCCCGCCGGTACCGGAACCGATGACGATCGCACCGGAGTCGCTGAGTGAATCGATGACATCGGAGATGTCCCCCACGGCGTAGCGGAGTTCGTATTCCCGGGGCGGTTTATCGGACATGCCGTACCCGCGCATGTCGACGGCCGCGACCCGGTATCCGGCTTCCGCGAGTGGCCCCATCACTTCTCGCCAGTCGAACCAGCCACCGAAAGCTCCGTGCAGTAGAACGATCAGTGGGGCGGTTGGTTCACCGACCGTCGCCACGTGGAAACGCATGCCACGGGCATAGACCCGCTCATGGCTCCATGGTCCGTCGAGTGCGACGACGGACGGTGGGTTGGGCTTTCCCTTCTTCCGGAACAAGCGTTTCACGTCCTTATCGGCGGCGACCGGCGGAGAGCCGGGGTGGGGTTGAAAAACGAGCCCGCCCCGGCGGAATGCGGCGGGGCGGGGATGGTCAGCCTCAGGAGAGAGACTGTGGGGATCGGACGGGGCCCTGACTAGGTAAGCAGACCCTGGCGTGAGGAAGCCTGGAGATTCCTCTCCGCCTGGCCCGGTACGAGGGTCTTGAGTTTCTGCACTGAGTCAATCGTCTGCTTCGGAGCGCCGATCTTCTTCACCTTCTTGTACCCGATGAACGCGACCACAGCGGCGATGACGAGCATGAACAGGAACACGATGAGGTAGGCGGCCCAGCGATCCAACCAGATGTTGAGCACTTCCGCGAGGAAGAAGAAAAAGAAGAAGGAGCTGTAAAGCGCGACGACACCGGCCACCGCGAACATGCCGCCGCCGATTGCGCCCTTCTTCGCTTCCTGCGCGAGTTCGGTTTTGGCGAGCTCGATTTCACCACGGATCAGGGTGGACATCTGGGCGGTGGCATCGGAGACAAGGTCGCCGATGGAACCCTGGCCGGCTGCGCGGGTATCGACATCGGACAGAGGGATGCTGCTCACCTTGGGGGTGAATGCGTCGTTTCCGTCTGTGAAAAGGCCGTCAGAGTTGCTCACGGTAGGTAGTCCTCCACGTGGGTGAAATATCGGATGTGTGATAGCGCCGGACGAGAGCACGGGACGAACACTGCTGGCACTGTCAGTTCAATTACTGCCAATCGTGCCACGAACACGGACTTTGTGCGAACTCCGGACCTGTCGCGGGTTTGCGGCGGACGAGGTCGGACACCAGGGAACCCGGCGGCTACCCTGGAGCCGTGAGTGACAGACCTGATCCGCTGGCTCCGCTCCGACGGCTTCCCGGAGTCGCGGAGTCCACGATGCGTGCCAGGGAGGCACTGGCTGCCGTGCACCGGAGGCCCGTCAATCTGCGTCGGCCGGAGATCACCGGGGCGGAGGCAGTTCTCCGGGGGGCCCGCGCCGGGGCGCTGATCGACGGCGCCGATGTCACCCTCGGAGAGACGATGGAGGAATCGTCGGTCCTCGCGCGGCACATCGATGTCTACAGCCTCCTCGCCCCGGAGGTCGTCCAGGACACCGCCCGCGTGTTCCTCCGCTCCCCGTTGCAGGTGCTGGCGCGGATGGATGTCCTTGCCGGGGGGACTGGACGCCCCGACCGTGCAGCCGGTGAGCTGTCGGTTCTGGCCGCCACCGTGACTTCCGGGGCTGACCCGGACCTTCTACCGGGGGTTATCCACGGTCAACTGCTGTCCGTCTCACCGTTCGGTCAGCGCACCGGTGTCATCGCGAGGGCCGCATCACGGCTGGCCGCGGTCGCCGGGGGATTCGATCCCCGCGGCCTGGCCGTACCCGAGCCGTGGCTCAACCGGCACCGGGCGGAGTATCTGGCGGCCGGGGAAGCATTCGGTACTGGGTCGCACGGGGTGGAGCGATTCCTAGTTTTGCACATGCGGTCCTACATCGCGGGGGCCGAGGAGGCGCAGGGGATCGCCGCGGCGTTGTGAACGGGGTGTGCGCGTGCTGAGCCCGTCGGATGTTGTCGCACTTCGACGGTGGGGCCGTCAGTGGATCGGGTGCGGTCAGGCACGGGCGCGTCGGGCGAGCCAGAAACCGCCCACCGTCACTGCGGCGATTCCAGCGGCGATGCCGGTCCCGATCCCCACATCGCGGCTGCTGGGCATCTGGAACAGAGGCTCCGGGTTCTTGAAGCTGCGGATTTCCCAGCCGCGCTGCAGTGCCGCTTTCTTCAGCGGTCGATCAGGGTTGACCGCGACGGCGTTGCCGACCGACTCGAGCATCGGAATGTCCGTGGCTGAGTCGGAGTAGGCGAAACTCCGGTCCAGGTCGTAGGCGTGTTCGCGGGCGAGATCCTGGAGGGCTCGGCGCTTCGCGTCGCCCTTGCAGTAGAACAGGACTTCGCCGGTGAACTTGCCGTTCTTCGTTCCTAGCCGGGTGGTGACGATCTTCTGAACACCCAGTTCGCGGGCTATGGGTTCGACGAGCTCCGCCGCAGAGGCGGAGATGATGATGACATCATGTCCGAGGGATCGGTGATGGTCGATGAGCTCCCGGGCCTCGGCGTAGATAGCCGGGGTGACCACCGAGTGCAGAGTGTCCTCGACGATGGTGCGGACCTGCTCGACATCCCACCCCGCGACCATTGCGGCGAGGTGATCCCGGGTTGAGTCCATCTGCTCGGAGGAATGACCGGCGACCATGTAGGTGGACTGAGCGAGGGTCATCCGGAGGGCCTCCGCCGGGGTGATCAGGCCGTTGTTCATGAACTCGCGACCGTACGCGTACGCGGAGGAGGTGGCGATGACCGTCTTGTCGAGATCGAAGAAGGCCGCCACGGGGGACGTGGTGGCTTTCGGGGTCGGACTCTGCTCAGACACGGGAACTAGTCTAGCTTCATTCTCCGGAGAGGAACCACAGTTGAGATGTGGCTCTTGAGGCTGATGTAAATCAAGGGGGTGAATGTGATTCTCCTTCCGCGGCCCGTCCCTGCGCGGTTCGAATGCCGCGTGTGCTGTGGGGTACATCGTCCGGGGGCGTGATCCGGTTACATTCGCCCGGTGGGGGAACGGGCGTTGTTGAACCCGGTGAATCTCTGTGCCATACTTGCCTTTGCTGGGCCCCGATATACTGTGCGGCCCGCCCCGGTCACACCCCCCCGAGACCGGGTTACGACGGCCCGCGTAACACCCCCCCGATACGCGGGCCGTCCCCATGTCTCCGTATGGGCCCTCCACCACTGTTGAATTCCCCTCGTCCCGGGGTCGTTGTCCACAGCATTCCGGTGCATCCGGCAGGTCCGGTGCACGGGAGGACGAGGCTCACCGGTATGAGTGCAACCGACAGTCCGATCCTCGTGGTGGTCGTTGATCCTGTCCTCCATCCGGAGGCCATCCACGTCGCCACCGTCACCGGCCGAACCGTGATCGACACGGTCGACCCGGAGGAGATCGCCAGATACGCACCGCGCGCGCACGCGGTACTCGCGGACGCCGATGGCTCCGCCCAGTTCCGTACCGGGACCCGGCATCCGCGTCTCTTTCTCGTCGCCCCAGATCCCGGCCCCGTCGACTGGCGGGCGGCGATGACCTGCCATGCGGAATCCGCCTTTCTTCTCCCCGCGCAATCGCCCGAACTTCTCGCCGCATTCGGTCAGGGGGATGTGACCCCGTCCGGTGGGCGGGTGCTCGGCGTCCTCGGCGCGGTCGGCGGTTCCGGGGCGAGCACACTAGCTGCGGCCGTGGCGCGGGTACTCGTCGATGACACACCGATCCTCGTCGATGCCGTCAACGGATCCGGTGGCCTGGACCTGTTGCTCTGTCTGGAGGACGCACCCGGCGCGAGATGGCCGGAGTTGGCCTTCGACCGTGGTCACGTGGAACTCACCGACCTGATGAAAGCCCTTCCCCGAACCCCCGACGGGGTCACGGTTCTCTCCACCACACGGAGCCGGATCAGAGATCCCTTCGTCCTGGAGACCGGGCGGTTGATGGCGGTCCTCGACTGCATCCGGGCCGGGGCGGGTACCGCTATCGTAGACCTGCCGTCAGGGCACGCAGGCGCCCGGTGGGCGGTGACTCTCTGTGATCTGGTGGTGCTCGTGGTTCCCGCCGAGGTGCGGGCGGTGGCCGCCGCCGCGGCGCTCACCGCAGAACTCGCCGGGCACCGGACACCCTGTTTCACGGTTCTCCGGCACCGGAGCTGGTCGGGGATAGACGCCACTGAAATGGAACGCCTGACCTCGACGGATTGCCTCGCCGAACTTGGCCAGGTGGCGAACCTTCCGAAGTCGTGTGAGCTGCACGGTCTTCCGGCCAGGCTGCCCCGGGTACTCGCGTCCACTGCCCGGGCGATCGCTGCGGAACTTGGAGAGCTCCCGTGACTGGCCGGGACGATCTCGTTGAGCGGGTCCGGCGCCGATTGGCGGAGATTCCGGAATACACGATCGCCGGGCCAGTCGAGTCCGACACGGCCCGGATCATCCGGCAGGAGGCCGGTGTCATCAGTGACGTCCAGGTACTCGAGGTGCTCCGGCAACTGCGGCATGAGTCCACGGGGGCCGGGCCGCTCGAGCACCTCCTGGCCCTTGACGGCGTCACCGATGTCGTCGTCAACGGCCCGGATGCCGTCTGGTTTGACACGGGGGACGGGCTGCACCGGGCCGACGCCGCCGCCTTCGCCTCCGACGGCGATGTCCGGCGCCTCGCGACACGGCTCGCCGCGCTCTGTGGCGGGCGCCTCGATGACGCGCACCCGTTTGTCGACGGACGGATGTGTCGCGCCGATGGCACCGTGGTCCGGGTTCACGCCCTGCTGTCGCCGCCGGCGGAGAATGGCACCTGCATCAGTCTCCGGGTGCTACGGCAGGCGACGCTGGGACTCGATGCACTCGCTGCACGCGGAACGATGCCACAGGAGATCACCGACCTCCTGCGGCACATCATCCGCTCGCGCCGGTCACTGCTGGTGGTCGGTGGCACGGGTTCCGGGAAAACCACCTTGTTGGCCGCGCTGCTCGCCGAGATCTCCCACCGGGAGCGCATCGTGTGCATCGAGGACACGGCTGAACTACATCCGGCACACCCGCACGTGGTCACTCTCGTCGCTCGTCGGGCCAATGCCGAGGGGGCCGGTGAGATCACCATGTCAGATCTGCTCCGGCAGGCGCTCCGGATGCGTCCCGACCGGATCGTCGTCGGGGAGATCCGTGGTGCCGAGGTCGTCGATCTCCTGACGGCGCTGAACACAGGTCACGACGGCGGTGCAGGCACGGTGCACGCGAACAGCCTGTCGGAGGTCCCCGCCCGGCTGGAGGCCCTCGGTGCCCTCGGCGGGCTGCACCGCACGGCGCTGCACTCCCAAGTCGCCGCCGCGATCCGGGTGGTGGTGTCCATGCGTCGATCTTCGGACGGCGGACGGCGCATCCACCAGATCGGCCTCCTGGAGGGGAACCCGGTGACGGTCGTGCCCGTCTGGGACTCCGGGGCGGGGAAGCTCGGCGGCTTCGGGGCACTGACGGAGGTGCTCGACGAATGATCCCGCTTATCCTCCTCGCCGCGGCCTGTCTGCTCGGGCCTCCGGCACCGGGGTCCCGGATTCACCCAGCGGTGCCGGGGCGGCCGAACCGGCGCCTTCCCCGGATCGTGTTCCCGCTGACCGGAATTCCCCTGGTGTTCCTCGTTCCCCCGACCGTCCTCCTCTCCGGGGTCGCCGTGGCCGGAACGTGCGCATGGTGGATCCGCGACGCCCGACGGCACCGCCACGCCGCATGTGTCGCAGATGCCACGGCGGACATCCTCGGCCGCATCGTCGCCGATCTTCACGCGGGAGCAAGCATGGCGGGCGCCGTACAGTCAGCCGTCGCCAGCCAGCGGGAGAACGCCGCCACCCCCGTGAGCGTCATCGACACACTGCAGACTGCCGCCCGCCGCGCGGCGGACGGCCCCGGCGCGGCGCTGATCCTCGCGGAGGCGCACGGCCTACCCGACCTCGCAGCGATGGGCAGACTATGGCACCTGTCGGAACGGCACGGTATTCCGCTGGCGACGGTTCTCGAGCAGGCTCAGCGGCGGATTGATGCGCGGATCCGACACCGTAATCGCACCCGGGCCGCCCTCCAGGGGCCCCAGGCGAGTGCCGTCATCCTCACGCTTCTACCTCCGGTCGGGATGCTGATGGGAGCCCTGTTGGGCGCGGAACCACTCGCCGTCCTCACCGGAGGCGGTGTCGGGGGACTGCTGTTGCTCGGAGGTGTCCTGCTGACCTGCGCGGGACTCGTCATCTCGAGGATCATCGTGCTCCGCGCGGCAGGAGACGCGGCATGATGCCCCCGATGATCTGGGCGGCCGTGACGCTCCTTCTCCTTGCCGCCGCGGCGCTCTGCTCCGGTCCGGACCCGGTCCAGCGTCTCCACCCCGGGACAGGGCACGGCCCGAAGCAACCGCGCGACCGTCCCGTTGACGCATCCCCGCTCAATATCGCCGCGGACATCGAACTGTTCGCCGCATGCACCACAGCGGGGCTTTCCACCAGGATCGCCATCGCCGCCGTCGCGGAAGCGGCGGGGTCGACGACCGCAGACGACTGGCGCAGAGCCGGTGCGCTGCTCGCGGTCGGTGCGCCGGTCACCGATGTCTGGCAGGTCCTTGCGCAGCTCCGCGGTCTCGACGAGCTCGCCCGCGCGGCCCGGCACAGCGGGGACTCCGGCGCAGGCATCGCCACAGGTTGTGAACGCATGGCCGCCCGGCTGCGTGCGGAGGCCACGGATCAGGCGGTGGGAGCCGCCGAACGGGCCGGCGTACTCATCGCCCTGCCGTTAACGCTCTGCTTCCTGCCGGCGTTCATCCTCCTTGGACTGGCGCCGATGGTGCTGAGCCTCGGGACCCCGCTGCTCGGATGACCCACGATCACCCCACCACGAACACAGAAATGAGGAAGAACCATGAACACCACCCCCAGCCCCACCAACCAGTCCGGTGAATCGCAGCCCACTGATCGCAGGCAGTCGGACGACACCGGTCCTGTCGGGATCGCAGGAGACCCGACGGTAGCCGGCATCCTGGCCGATGAACTGGGCATGAGCACCATCGAATACGCCATGGGCAGCATCGCAGCTGCGGCCCTCGCCGCGGTGCTCTACACCGTGATCACCGGCAGTGATGTCGTCGACGCGATCCGTGGGATCATCGTCGATGCACTCACCAGCGGTCCCAGCGCATGAAACCACCACGGATACCGACGGCCCCCGGGGATGATCGAGGATCGGTCACGATTGAAGCGGCGATCTCCATCTCCGCGCTGATCGTGCTGTGCGCTCTCATCGTGGCTGGCGTGGTGACGCTTGCAGCGCACGTCGCGGCGATCGATCTGGCGGGAGCCGCTGCCCGTGGGCACGCCATCGGGCGGGAGCTCACACCCGGCCCCGAAGTGCGGGTCACCGTCACCGAAAACGCGGGGATCGTGACTGCCGCTGTCACTGTTCCCGCCCCGCTCGGGGCGGTGACGGCTCGGGCGTTCTATCCCGTGGAGTATCCCGGTGAACCCCGGTGAAAGAGGCTCGACCACCCTCATCGCGGCGAGCGTCGCTGCTGCGCTCGTGGCGCTCACCCTCATCGTGTTCGACGTCACGGGTGATGTCCTGGACCGGCATCGGGCGCAGGTCTCCGCCGATCTGGCGGCCGTCGCCGCGGCCACCGCGTTGTGGTTCGGGGATGACGCCTGCCCCGTGGCTTCCCGGACGGTGGCCCGGAACGTCGGGGGAGAGCTCCGGAACTGCCGGATCGCCGGCGCGGACGTCATCGTGGACGTCGCGGTCGGCGACGCCATCGCCAGGGCTCGGGCCGGCCCCCTGTGAGATCAGGTATCGGCGAGCATCGTCACCATCGCACCGAGAAGCGTGAGCGCACCGTGCTTGTCCAGGGGTGAGTTGCCGTTTCCGCACTTCGGGGACTGTACGCAGGAGGGGCAACCGTCCGTGCAGGAGCACGCACGGATCGCCTCGAACGTGGCGGTGATCCACTCTCTGAAACGGGCGAAACCACAGTCGGCGAACCCGGCCCCTCCCGGATGCCCGTCATAGACGAACACCGTGGGAAGCCCGGTGTCGGTGTGCAGCGCCGTGGACACGCCCCCGATGTCCCACCGGTCGCAGGTGGCGATCAGCGGGAGCATGCCGATCGCCGCGTGTTCGGCGGCATGTAGCGTCCCGGGCAAGTCAGCGGCCGTTATACCCATAGCTGCCAACGCGTTCGGATCGATCGTGTACGCCACCGCCCGGGTCCGTAGCTGCTGCGGAGGGAAGTCCAGGGGAACCTGATCCAGTACTGTCCCGTCGGCCATCCGCATGACGTATCCGGTCACCTGCTCGGTCACCTCGACACCGACGTTCGCGACCCACAGTCCAGGGGATGGGTTCCGCAGTTCCCCGTCGCCCGGATCCTCGATGATCTGGATGGTCGTCGTGCTCCGGGCGAAGGTGGTGTAGTCGGGGATCTCCGCGTGGGCGAGGGCGAGGTGATCGTCCAGGAGCAGGTCGTCGACCACAAATGACTCGCCCTGGTGGAGGTACACCGCGCCGGGGTGCACCTGGGAGACCGCGCGCACGGCGTCGATCGTGCCCAGCAGCCTGCCGTCCCCGGAATCGACGATGGTGATGTCCCCGCCGGCGCCACCCCGGAGTGACACCGATCCGTGTGCCGTGTGTGGTCGTGGCAGGTCCGGCCGGTCATCGATGTGTCGGTCCACGGCGAACCAGCCCCGGGATCGTTTCCGCAACAAACCGGTGTCGGCCAGCTCAGTGAGTATGCCGTGGATGTCGTCTCGTGGGCCGAAGAGAGCGAGATCCCCGTCGGTGAGGGGAAACTCCACTGCCGCGCAGTACAGGTGCCCCCGGAGGACATAGGGGTTCGTCGGGTCGAAGATGCTGCGCTCGATGGGTGAACCGAGGAGTGCCTCCGGATGATGTACCAGATAGGTGTCCATGGGGTCGTCCCGGGCGACGAGCACCACGATCGAACCCTGACCGCGTCGGCCGGCGCGCCCCGCCTGCTGCCAGAACGACGTTACCGTTCCGGGGAAACCGGCGGTGACCACCGCATCGAGACCCCCGACGTCGATCCCCAGTTCCAGGGCATTTGTGGAGGCGACCCCCACCAGGGTCCCGTCGTCCAGCTGCTGCTCCAGACGTCGGCGGTCGGCGGCCAGGTACCCGGCCCGGTAGGCCGCGATGCGCTGGGCCAGATCACTGCGGCCCATCCGCGACAACTCCTCGGCGCACCGCAGTGCCACGGCCTCCGCACCTCGACGGGAGCGGACGAACGTGAGTGTCCGCGCTCCTGCTGCGACGACGCGGGCCATGATGAGCGCGGCTTCCGTGGATGCGGCCCGGCGTACCGGGGTTGTCGGTGCGTTCTCCGGGGGATCGATGAAACCCGGTTCCCAGAGCACCACCGTCCGTTCGCCGGTCGGGGCGCCGTCGTCGGTGACGGCCTCGACGGGGAGCCCGGTCAGCCGACTGGCGTGACCGGCGGGATCCGCGATGGTCGCGGACGCGAGGATGAACACCGGCGAACTGCCGTATCTGGCGCAGATCCTGCGCAGTCGGCGGAGGACCAGGGCGACGTTCGCCCCGAAGATGCCCCGGTAGGAGTGGCACTCGTCGATGACCACGTACCTCAGGTTCCGCAATACGCGTGCCCAACGGGCGTGATTCGCCAAGATCGAGGCGTGGCACATGTCCGGGTTGGTGAACACCATCCGGCTCGTGTCCCTGATGTGGTGTCGTACCTCGGTCGGGGTGTCCCCGTCATAAGGCGCCGGGTGAACCGACCCGAGTCCCTCGACGGCGCGGGTCAACCGGCTCACGGTAGCGAGCTGGTCGCTTCCGAGGGCCTTGGTGGGCGTGATGTAGAGGACGCAGGTCTGATCGTCGGCGGCGAGATCGGACAACACCGGGAGGAGATAGCCGAGGGACTTTCCCGATGAGGTGCCGGTGGAGACGACGACGTGTCCACCTTCCCAGGCGATTCGGGCGCACCGTTCCTGGTGGATGAACAGCTGCCGGAGGTCGTTCTCCTCCGACAGGTGTTGCCGCAGTGGTGGATGCACCCAGTCAGGCCAGGCACCGTATCGGGCAGCACGGGGCGCTGAAGTGGTGGTGGACGTGCACGTCGATTCGGGTAGCCGAGTGGCCAGAATCGCCGCGATTTCGTCGCCGAATGACGCGGAAGTCGACATCGCACTCCTTTTTCCTGCTTCTGACCTGCGGAGATAAAGTAATTCGCGATTCAGACTATCGCTCAGCGCTCAAACGTGACACACTGGTACTCGGTCGCAGATTTTCATGCGGAGTACTTCGGTACACGCAGAGGATAATGTCACGGAACCCAGGTTATGGCCATAAGTTTCTCCGAAACTTGTTGCAAGCCTGTCAGGAGGTTTCCGTGACGGCCCGGTGTTCTTCGTCAGGTGAAGTTCAACCGCATCCTAAAGTTAAGAAAAAGGTTAAAAGTATGGCACAGGGAACTGTGAAGTGGTTCAACGCTGAAAAGGGCTTTGGTTTCATTGCCCCGGCCGATGGATCCGATGATGTCTTCGTTCACTACTCCGAGATCCAGGGCAACGGTTTCCGTACCCTCGAGGAGAACCAGCAGGTCGAGTTCGAGATCGGTGAAGGCGCCAAGGGCCCGCAGGCCCAGCAGGTCCACGCCATCTAGGTCTCACCACCTGATACGATCGCCCGGCTTTTCCGCTGTAATGCGGTGAAGCCGGGTTTTCGCTGTCCCCGGGGTCCGTCGCACGGTGCGGATTCTGCCTCGTCGGATCTCGCGGCGGGCGACACGGTATGCCGGATGGATGCCACCGTGCACTGTTCCGGGGTGTGTGGATCACCCGGGGGCTGGGGATGGTGCGGTGGAACGAGCCAACCCCGGTGGGGGTGACCCCTCTGTCTGCGATCCACCTCGGGAAATCGGTCGTATACGGCAGTAATGCTCAACCCCGGGCACACCCGCGCGGGAACGGGCCCGGGCGGTGCTGTGCAGTGGAGACATATACAACTGTGTACGGTAGTCGGAGATGAAGAACACCCACTGTGCGAGAGGGACGTAACCCAAGTGGCACCAGCTAAGCGGTCAGGTACGAAACGACTGGTCATTGTCGAGTCGCAGACGAAGGCGAAGAAAATTGCGCCTTATCTGGGTGACGACTACATCGTCGAGGCGTCTGTCGGTCACATCCGTGACCTCCCGCGCGGTGCCGCCGATGTGCCCGCGAAGTACAAGAAAGAGTCGTGGGCGCGTCTCGGTGTCGACGTCGAGCATGGTTTTGCCCCGCTCTATGTTGTCAGTACGGACAAGAAGAAGAAGGTCGCGGACCTCAGGGCCAAGCTCAAGGAGGTCGACGAGCTCTATCTCGCGACAGACCCCGACCGTGAGGGTGAAGCCATCGCCTGGCACCTCCTCGAGGTGCTCAAGCCCAAGGTGCCCGTCCGCCGTATGGTGTTCAACGAGATCACGAAGCCCGCCATCCTCGCTGCCGCGGAGAACACCCGCGAGCTGGACGACAACCTCGTCGATGCCCAGGAGACCCGCCGCATTCTCGACCGCCTCTACGGCTACGAGATCTCGCCCGTGCTGTGGAAGAAGGTCATGCCGCGGCTGTCCGCCGGGCGTGTGCAGTCGGTTGCCACCCGGGTCATCGTCGAGCGCGAGCGTGAGCGTATGGCGTTCATCTCGGCGAACTACTGGGACATCGCCGCGGAGTTCGACACCGGCAATCCGAACGCCGACCACACCAACCCGCGGGTGTTCTCCGCGAGGTTGACCAGGGTCGATGGATCCCGGGTGGCTTCCGGACGGGATTTCAACGACCGCGGCGCGCTGAAGAGCGACTCCGTCGTCGTCATCGATGAGGACCGTGCCCGGCAACTCGCCGACGGATTGGCCGAGTCCGCGATGGCGGTCGCCGACGTCGAGGAGAAGCCCTACACCCGCCGTCCCTACCCGCCGTTCATGACGTCGACCCTCCAGCAGGAGGCGGGCCGCAAGCTGCACTACACTTCGGACCGCACTATGCGCATCGCGCAGCGCCTGTACGAGAACGGCCACATCACCTACATGCGTACCGACTCGACCACGCTGTCCGCATCGGGCATCGAGGCCGCCCGCGCGCAGGCCGTCGAGCTCTACGGCCGGGACTACGTCTCTGATTCGCCGCGCCAGTACACCCGCAAGGCCAAGAACTCGCAGGAGGCGCACGAGGCCATCCGCCCCGCAGGCGAAACGTTCGCCACCCCGGGGCAGCTGCACGGTCAGCTGGACGCCGAGGAGTTCAAGCTCTACGAACTGATCTGGCAGCGCACCGTCGCCTCGCAGATGGCGGACGCGCGGGGAACCTCGATGAAGGTGACCATCGCCGGTACCGCCGACGATGGCTCGGCCTGTGAGTTCGCCGCCACCGGCCGCACCATCACGTTCCCCGGTTTCCTCAAGGCCTACGTCGAGGTGTCCCGGCAGGCGGACGGACGTGACATGGCGGACAACGCCGAGAAGCAGCTCCCCCGGCTGGTCGAGGGCGACGACCTGTCGATCTCCGATGTCACCGCCGAAGGGCACTCCACGAACCCGCCCGCCCGCTACACCGAGGCGTCGCTGGTGAAGAAGATGGAGGATCTCGGTATCGGGCGTCCGTCGACGTACGCGTCGATCATCAAGACCATCCAGGACCGCGGGTATGTCTACCCGCGCGGCAGTGCCCTCGTACCCAGTTGGGTCGCCTTCGCCGTCGTCGGACTGCTCGAGGCGTCGTTCTCCTCACTCGTGGACTACGACTTCACCTCCTCCATGGAGGATGAGCTTGATGAGATCGCGGCCGGGACCGAGGACCGGACGCACTGGCTCACCGGCTTCTACTTCGGCAACTCCGAGGCCTCCGAAGCGATGGCGGAGACCGTCGCCCGGCTCGGTGGCCTGAAGGCCTTGGTCGGCGACAATTTGGAACAGATCGACGCCCGTAGCGTAAATTCGCTGCACCTGTTCGACGATGATCAAGGGCGCGCCATCTTCGTGCGCGTCGGGCGATACGGGCCGTACTTGGAACGCCAGGTCGGCACCGCCGAGGACGGCACACCGGAGCACCAGCGCGCGAACCTCCCGGATGCGATGACCCCGGATGAACTCAACCTTGAGGCGGCGGAGAAACTCTTCGCTACCCCGCAGGGGGGTCGGGAGCTGGGTGTGAATCCGGCGAATGGTCGCACCGTGGTCGCCAAGGAGGGCCGCTACGGTCCGTACGTCACCGAGCTGGTCACCGACGCGGAGCGCGAGGGAGCTCTCGAGATCGCGGAGAAGGTCGTCGCCGAGGAGCGCGCCGCCGAGGACGCCCAGCGGGCGGCCGAGGGTAAGCGGGCGAAGAACTGGGAGACCAAGACCGCGGCGAACCAGAAGGAGAAGCGGCTCAATCAGATCATCGAGGAGACCCTCAAACCCGGTACCGCATCCTTGTTCTCCTCCATGGAGCCGGCGACGGTCACCCTGGAGGACGCCCTGCGGCTGCTGTCTCTGCCGCGTGAGGTCGGCACGGATCCTTCCGACGGTGAGCTGATCACCGCCCAGAACGGCCGTTACGGCCCGTATCTGAAGAAGGGAAACGACTCCCGTTCGCTCGCTAGTGAGGAGCAGATCTTCACCGTCACCCTCGACGAGGCACGCCGGATCTACGCGGAACCGAAGCGTCGTGGTCGCGCGCAGGCGGCGCCACCGCTGAAGACGTTGGGCGACAACGACGTGTCAGGCAAGCCGATGGTGGTGAAGGACGGTCGTTTCGGCCCCTATGTTACGGATGGCGAAACCAATGCGTCGCTGCGGAAGGGGGATACCCCGGAGACGATGACCGACATCCGGGCATGTGAACTCCTGTCCGAGCGGCGTGCCAAGGAGGCAGCGAGTCCGTCCCCGGCGAAGAAGACCCGGAAGAAGTCAACCAAGAAGGCCGCGAAGAAAACGGTGAAAAAGACGACGAAGCGCGTGGTTAAAGCCGGCTTGCGGAAGAAGTAGCCACGTTCCGTCAGTGTTCTCTCAGCCAATTGCGTGCCGACCTCCGTATGCTCGGGGTCGGCACGTCCGGTTTTCACCGGAGGTGCTGGGGTAGCCCGTACTGGACAAGCCCCATCTCACGCGTAACATCAGTAGCACTTGTAACTACTTGAAGGAAGTACCACCGTGATCATTCGTCGTCTCACGGCCGTCTCGGCCGCGTCCCTCATCGCCGTTACCGGCCTTGCCGCCCCCGCGTTCGCAGCCGATGCGGAGACCGAGGTCAACAATGCGGTCAACAAAGTCAACAGCATCACCGGCTTCGTCCAGTTCGCACCCTGCAGCCGGGTCCGCAGTGAGCTGGATTCCCGTGGTGGCGGCGGTTACCGCACTACCGGCGATCTCCGGGACCGTGCCGCAGGTGAGGTCGCCGGCCAGATCGCCCGCGTCGAGCGTCGGGCCGGCGGGCTGAATGCCGCGCAGCGCCAGCGCCTCAGTGACGCGTACTGGGCTGGAGCGAATGCAGGCATCGCCAGGGCGCGCTCCTGCGGAATCGTGACCGAAGGCCCGGCATCGGGTACTCCGGCGGGCAACGGCGGTGCCCCGGTGAACCACGGGAACCCGGCACCGGCTCCCGGACCGGCAGTGAACAACGCCCCGGCTCCGGCCCCGGCCCCCGCACTGCCTTTCCCAGTACCGGCCCCGGTTCAGGATGCCCTGCGCGGCACCGTGATCCACGTTCCCAACCCCTTCGACCCGGCACGCCCCTTCGAGGTTGTGGTTCCCGCGTTCCTCGCGCCCCTGTTTGGCCTGTCCAGCTGAGTGACTGGAACTAAACGGTCATGATGATCGACCGGCCCCGGCCGCCATGCGGCGGTGGGGAGCCGGTCGTTTCTGTTTCCCGGGGGAGAAGGATCGGGGCTACGCCCGCTCGGCGAGGGTAGGACGGATGGGCCGGGCCAGCTGGGTGAGTTCGTGGCGCCCCCGCAGTTCCACGGACTTGAGGAGAGTCCACCGTGCACGTTCCGCTTCATTCGCGTCACGCAGTGTCGCGGCCGAGGTCAGCACCTGACCGGGTGTGTCCTTCGCGAGTTCGGTCAGCCTGGCCGCCTGGTTTACGGCGTCGCCGATCACCGTGTACTCGAAGCGATCATGGCCGCCGATGTGCCCGGCGACGACATGGCCCGCGGAGACGCCGATACCGCAGGACAGTTCCATCCCCTTGAGCTCCTGGCGTAGTTCCCGGGCTGCGGCGAGCGCATGCCCCGTGGCGTCGGCAAGCTGCAGAGGCGCCCCGAAGACGGCGAGGGCGGCGTCACCCTGGAACTTGTTGATGATCCCCTTGTGCCTGTGCACCACCTCGACCACATGCTCGAAGAACTGGTTCAGTGCCGCCACGACCTCCTCGGGGGTGTGGTTCACGGCGAATCCGGTCGACCCGATCACATCGACGAACAGGACGGCGACCTTGCGGTCTTCGCCTCCGAGGGTGGGGCGCTCCTCCATGGCGCGGTGGGCGACCTCGGTGCCGACGTATCGGCCAAAGAGCTCACGGACCCGTTGACGTTCCCTCAGTCCGCGCATCATCTCGTTGAACCCGGCCTGGAGGACACCGATCTCGGAGCCGTCGTAGATGTCCACCTGGGTGGAGGTCTCCCCGCGGCGGACCCTGTTGATCGCGTCCTGCAGTTCCCTGATCGGGTCCACGACGCTCATGATCACCAGTGCGGTGGCGGCGAAACCGGTGACCAGGGCCGCCACCGTGAGCGCGAGAATCGCAGGCAGTATTTCCGCCGGATCGGCGGACAGATAACCCGTCTTCTGCCCGGCGATGAGCAGCAGTATCCCCACGGCTGGGACACCCGTCGTGGACAGCCAGGTGAGCTGGAGTCTCCGCTGCACCGGCGGCTCCAGGGTGGAGTCCTCGAAGCGGCGGGCGAGGGCGACGACCGCCACCGGGCGGACGAGGCGCTCGGCCTCAAGGTAGGTCATCAGAACGACGACGGAGCCACCCAGGAGACTAGTCAGTCCGACGACGAGGGCGTGCCGGGGGGTTTCCTCGATCCCGGCGACGGCGGTGATGATACCGATGCCGATCAGCCACACGGTGCCGGCCAGCGCAGACTGATACACGGGGATCCGCATGACCAGGTTCCGCACCATGTTGGGGTCATGGGCCTCCGGGTGCCGTTGCCAGCGGAGCACGGGAAGAAACAGGGCGGCTGTGGCGATGACACCGACGATGATGGCGAAGATCAGGTAACCGACCGCCAGTGCCGGAAGATAGCCTGCCTCGTGGGGTCCGGCGGGGGCATCGGGTAAGGGGACCAGGAACTTCAAAAACAGCATGACGCCCACGGCTCCGAGGACGTTCGAGCCGAGCACCGTCGCGGAATACAGCGGCCACGAGGTCCCCCACAGCCACCGGATGATCTGTGCGACACGACTCATGCCCATCACCTTAACCCGGACGGTCGGACATGTGCGCGACGTTGCTTTAGGCTGGGGGAGTGAGCACGCCGAACGCCCCCCATAACCCCACCGACGTCCCGGCATCTGGACCGCAGCACACCGGAACAGATGTCTTCGACAGGATCGCCGGGTTCGGAGCCGTGCGTCAAACCCTGACGGGAGCAGCTGCGGCGGCACGGGCGCTCACCGCCGGGAGGGGGAGCGGTGGTGCGGCACCCGCCGGGGTCGCCGGGGCGGGGATGACCCACTCGTGGTTGTTCACCGGACCGCCCGGTTCCGGGCGCTCGGTCGCCGCTCTCGCATTCGCCGCGGCCCTGGTGTGCAACGACCCCGGGGTCACCGGTTGCGGGCGGTGCACCGGGTGCCGGACCGCGCTAGCCGGGACCCACGCCGACGTCATCCACGTGGTGCCACACGAGCTGAGTATCAGCGTCAAGCTGATGCGGGACGTGATCCGGGACGCATCGAAGCGCCCCACAACCGCCGACTGGAGGGTGGTGGTCATTGAGGATGCCGACAGGTTGAGCGATGCTGCGGCCAACGCACTACTGAAAACCGTGGAGGAGCCCCCGGAGCGGACAGTGATCATTCTGTGCGCCCCGTCGACAGACCCCCGGGACATCGCCATCACGTTGCGCTCACGCTGTCGGCACGTCTACATCCCGACGCCGGCGATCACCGATGTTGCGCGCCTCCTCGTTCGTGAGCTGGGGGTCGCGGAAGGGGACGCGAAACTCGCTGCGGCGGCATCCGCCGGACACATCGGGCGGGCGCGGAACCTGGTGCGCAGTACCGCGGCACAACAACGACGTGCACAAGTGCTGGGGCTCGCCAGACTGGTGTACGAGGGTGACCTCGCATTCCGGGAGGTGACCAACCTGATCCGCACCATCGAGACGGAAGCCGGGGAAACCCTCGATGCCCTCGACGAGCAGGAAACCGAGAAACTCGCCGTGGCCCTGGGCCTCGGAGCGAAAGGTAAGGGTACCGTCAAGGCGCTCCGCGGCACCCGCACCGAGATCAGGGAGTTGGAGGAGAGGCAGAAACGGCGTCGGACCCGGTATCTGCGGGACGCCCTCGATCTCTCCCTAGTGGATCTCGCGGGACTGTACCGGGACGCCCTGCTCACCTCTTCCGGGGCGCAGGAGGTGCAACGCATTCATCCGGACATGGCGGAGATCGTCGATAAACTCGCAGAGCGCAACACCGCTGAAGCTCTGGTGGCGTGCCTCGATGCCGTGACGCTCTGCCGTGAATCTCTCGGCCAGAGCGTGCGCCCCATCGTGGCCATGGATGCTCTCGTCGGGCGGCTCCGGAAGGCGTGCGGAGTGTCCTGAAAAGAGTCTTTGCGCTGGGCTTTCGTGTCGGCACCGTTCATACGCTAAAGTAGGTAACCGGTACCAGTACCATGCCGCCTTAGCTCAGTCGGTAGAGCATTTCACTCGTAATGAAAAGGTCGCGAGTTCGATTCTCGCAGGCGGCTCCACCAAACCCCCGTACAGAACACTGTTCCGTACGGGGGTTTCTTGACGTTCATCCGCGCGGAGTCACAGTCAACAGCTTTGCGGGGTGGGTGGTTGGGTAGCATGTCTGCATGGGACTGAATCCAGGGAAGAGACATAGAAATTTGGTGGATATGACGGTCGATCCCGAAGGGTTTGAATACGTCGTGTCCGGGGATGCTGCCGAGGGTATGAACTTTCCCGTTCATCTGGGGGGAGGTACCGTCCTGCAGGTCCGGACCATGGAGCGTGGAAAACTGATCGTCGATTTCTCTTTGAACCAGTACGTGGAACCAGGATATCAGGGGAATGTCACGCAGGGGAATGTGGATGTCGCCCGAATTGACTGCTGTCACAGTGAGGTTCACAGACACCAGTTCTATCGTGATAATCGACCCCAAAAGAGGTATATCATCAAAGATCTAAAGTGTGTTTCAAGTCACAAAGATGCCGAAAATCTGGTTTCTGATAGCTATGATCCCTGTTACAGCACAATGGTTGATAACTGGGAACTGTACCTCGAAAGGTGGGATGACGGAGATGCACACGGCGGGAAGAACAACTGAACTCAAGATTCTCACCAAGATTCGCCTGCTCATTGCCCGGCTTACCCAGATCACCGTTCTGAATCCCACTGTTCGGCCTGAATTCCGGGAACGAACTCTGTGGCGGCCGACTATGCCGATGATTCCTTCCGAATGGTCTCGCACGGTCGGGGAGGTCCGTGATGAAGCAGATAAGTGCTTTGACGCGGGGGCCGACACTGTTTTTGTACCAGTGTTGATGAAAGGGACTGATGGGAGCTGGACGATTCGTGTTGCTTTCTTGAGTCGTGATCCCGTTGCCTGTGACGTGGTGGAAAACATCCAGGACATGGCTCCGCATGTCACCATGGGGGAGTTGATGGACACGCTCGCCCCGGGCAAGCGTTGGGACTACGACGATATTCACGAATCCCGCGAACTGGATGCCCTGCTCGACTTGGTCTGATCGCAGTCGACTGTCGTAGGCACTGACCTCGTCTTCCGGTGGATGCACCAGCAGTGGGTGGCCGGTTTTCGCGGGCCGGTACGGCTGGACTCACCTGCCCGGGATCTGGAAGATCCCGAGGAACACCTGATGCAGCAGTCCCCCGAGCGCGGCGAGTACTGCGAGTACGGCCATGATCCCGGTAAACGCCCCGGTGCTTGATCCGTCGGCGCGTGCGGAATCCCGGTCCGCGAGCGCGGCGTCACGTGCGGATTCAGCCTTGATACGGGCCTGCTCCGCGAGTTCCGCGGCGGCTTCTGCTTCGATCCGTGCTGCTTCGGCCCGCTCTGCCCGTGCGGTGGCGTCTGTAGCTGTTTTCTCCGCTTCCGTGCGCGCCCGCTCGGCCGTGGTGAGTGCGGCCTCGAGGGCGGCGTGCGTCTGCTCTGCTGCGGCCAGCCGGGATTCGATTGCCGCCAGTGTTGCGGTGAGTGAGGTCACCTTTTCTTCGGCTGCGGCCAGTGCCTCCCGCGCGACGGTGAGTCGCTGTTCGAGTTCGGCAGTGTCGGACGCATGCTCGGCTGCCGCCTCGGCGAGGGCCTCCTCAGCTGCTTCCGCGCGAGTTTTCTCCAGCGCGGCCGTATTCTCGGCTGCAGCCAGCTGTTCACGTACCGTCGCGAGTTCCCGGTGAGTCTCAGCCAGTGCATCCCGGGCCGCATCGCGGTCGTCCCGGATGTCGTGGAAAGCCTGCCGCAGCCCCGCCAGCCGGACCTGTGCGAGCCGGTTCGCCCGGTAGCTGTGCAACTGGTCGGTCCCAACGTCTCCATTTCCCCAACTGCGTTTATTTGTGACGTAGATGGTGCCGTCCCCATCGAAGGAGATGTGGTTCGGCTTCGCGCCGGCATCGAGGTTGGCCACCGGAATGAGGGTGTCCGCATCGATCGCGGTAACTGTGCCACCGTCACGGTTACTCACGTAGAACAGATCGGTGACAGGCTCGTAGACCGCGGCCACGGCTTTGTCACCGGTCGCGATGTCTGCCAGTACATCTCCTGACTCCAGGTCGATGATGAGGACGTTTCCGGTGTCCTGATTCGCCACCGCGAGGTGTTCTCGTCCGATGTCGAGCGCCACGCCGGAGCCACGACGCATCACCTGCGGGTCCAGTTGGTATACCTTCGCATCGGAGGGATCCTCGACGTTGATCCGGAGTGTCGCCGGTTTGTCGAGGCTCACGGTGTAGAGGGTGTGCGTGGACTGGTCGTAGGCCGCGTCCATGGGCCGGGTGAAGCCCTCGGGGAGCGGAATCGTGCCAATCTTCGTGGGAGCGGTGGGATCGGAGCCGTCGTAGACGGTGATCCAACTATCATCCCGGTTGTACGGACTGGTGACGTATACGCGGTGGGTCGCGGAGTCCACGACCACGCTGCGTGGGTGGCCACCCTCGACTACCGGGAACTGGTGGATGAGGCTCAGGTCGTTGGCGTCGTAGACCGCGACGGTGCCGCCCATCGTGTTCGTCACCCAGAGAAGGTCATTGGTGTCGTCGATACCGATCCCGAACGCCTTGTACGCCTTGTAGTCGCCCTCGGCGGGTTCAGCGGGTTCAACTTCACCGAGGACCTCCATCGTCGCCGGATCGACCTTCATGATCGCGGAGGGACTGCGGGTCTCCCGATCGAAGTGGGTCCGGGTGACGAACAGCGCTCCCTGGCGTGCGGAATACACCGACTGGTAGAGACCGCGGGGGAGTTCTCCGACGGTGACGTCGAACCCCTCTCCGCCGTAGGTGTCGTTAAGGGGGGCCACGACCGGGCCGTTCGTACGCAGCGGAGGCCCACCGTCAACGGTGTATCCGACGGTGATCGGCTCACCTATGATCGCCGGGTCCGCGGGAAGGGACACCGCCGTGGTTCGGGCGCGTCGGTTCTCCGGGACGGTCACCGGTGCGAGCAGGAGGTTGGCGGAGTGCCCCTCGATGCCGACGTGATCGATGACGGCGCCTTCCGGGAGGTTGAACACCTCGACGGCCACCGCAGCCCCGGGGCGGGGCGCGGTCTCGGAACCAGAATCGGGGTCGTGCACGGTGATCCGCGGGTGGGACCGGTAGGCCGTGGTCACGCTGTTGTCCCCGTCGCTGATGAGCAGGGTGTGCTCCTGTCCCGCGGTGAGGCGACTGGTGCTCAAGGTGTAAACGGTTCCTTTGAACGTGCCGTTCTCCGCGGTGACGGTGTCCACCAGGTTTCCGCCCCCGATGTCCCACTTCTGGGCTGTGCCGTCGACCTGCGCGGAGAGCACCGCCCCAGCCGGAAAACCTGTGACCTCCGTGCGGAGGACCGTGCCACCGGAGGACCACGTGAACGCATCGGTGACGACGATGGATGCGGTGCCCGCGGTGCTGGTTGACTCCGGTGCCGGGGCAGGCATGGCGGTGGCGTTACCGATGACGCCGATTCCCCCGGTGATGAGGGAGACGGTGACGATCCCGGTGAGAGCCCGCCGCCCGGCCCGAAGCTGTGGTCTACCCATGGTGTGCTCCTCTTTCCCAACTGCGCTGTGACGACCCTGAATTGAAGATAAGTGGAGGCTAACCTAAAAGTATGGGTCGTGGCCAGGGGGTACCTGGAGCGGCGTGGCCGACCCCGCCCGAGCGCCCCGTGCCCCTGAAAGCCGGACGAAGGTCTAACATCTCCCGCATGGTGGAGGAGAGACCCGAATCGCACGTGCCCGGATACGTCCGACCGGGGCACGCGTTCAGACGCGTCGCCGGGGAACGCCGGGCCTGGCTCCCCGTGGCGCTCAGCATGTTCACGGTCGCCTGGGGCGGTAACGAGTTCACGCCGCTGCTCGTGCTGTACCGCCAGGCTGGGGAATTCTCCCCGGTGTTCGTCGATCTCATGCTCGTCGCCTACGCCATCGGCGTCGCGGTGGGGCTGCTGGTCACCGGCCCGTTGACCGACCGGTACGGGCGACGCCCGATCATGCTGCCGGCCCCGATCCTCGCGGTGCTCGCATCGGTGATCATTGCCCTCGCGGAGCACACGGCAGGGTGGATGACCATCGGACGGTTCCTGTCCGGGCTCGCGGTCGGCATGGCGATGACGGGTGGCGGCTCGTGGGTGAAGGAACTCTCCGCACCGCTGTTTGACCCGGGAGCCCGGCCCTCGTCGGGCGCGAAACGGGCGTCGATGGCATTGACCGCCGGGTTCGCCGTCGGCCCGGCGGTCGCCGGTGTTCTCGCGCAGTGGCTGCCCTGGCCCGGCCAGCTCTCGTTCGGTGTGCATGTGGTGCTGTCCTTTGTCCTGATTCCCCTGCTCCTGACGATCCCGGAGACCCGGCAACCGGCGATCCACGCGAAGCGCCGGTCGGTGCTGGATAGCTTGCGGGTCCCATCGTTGCGGAATCCCCGGTTCTACGCGGTGGTTCTACCCATCGCTCCCTGGGTGTTCGGCTCGGGTTTTACCGCCTATGCGACGCTGTCGGCACGCATGCAGGACCACGTCGCGCACCCGTTGGCGTTCTCCGGGGCGATCACCCTGCTGACCCTGGGGGTCGGGTTCGCCATCCAGCAGGCGGCCCCCGCGATAGCCGGAACCGGAGGCCCCCGCGGCCCGGTTGTCGCGATGGTGGCGACCATCGCGGGATTCGTGGGCGCCGTCGCGGTGGTACTCAATCCGTCTGTGCCGGTGATGCTCGTGGCGTGCGTATTCCTCGGGCTCTCCTACGGACTGTGTGTCTACACGGGCCTGTCGGAGGTGCAGCGGATGGCCGCCCCGAACGAACTCGGCGCCCTGACCGGGATCTTCTACTGCTTCACGTACACCGGGATGGCGTTCCCGGCTCTGCTGACCAGACTCAGTGACTGGTTCAGCTACCCGCTGATGCTCGGTTTCGGTGCGATCGTGGCGACGATCGTGCTGGCCGTGGTGAGCGTGACGGGGCGCCGGTTCTGATGGCGGTATCCCCGGTGGCGCTCGCCTAGCGGCGCCGCAGGAGCTTCACACCGATTCCCACGGCGATGATGCTGAGGACGACGATCAGGGCGACGACGTTGTCGATACCGGCCGCGAACTGCGCAACCCGGTTCTGTAGCCGGAACTGGGTTTCGGTGTCCAACAGGGTCGGCAGAGCGGAGGTTCCGTTGCTCGCGATGAACGTGAACCCGATGAGGATGAACAGCACGCCGGCGGCGACGCTGAGCGTGTTGGTGCGCACCGGACCGACGTGGACTTCCCGGCCTCGGAGCCAGTGCGCGTGGCCGAGGTCGAACCGGTCCCACAGCAGGGCGAGGAGGAACAGCGGGACGGTCATCCCGAGGGCGTAGCAGGCCATGACGAGCGCGCCGTAGGCCGCGGACCCACCGAGCGCGGAGGTCGCGAGCACCGCCCCGAGGAGAGGGCCGGCGCAGAAACCGGCGAAGCCGTAGACCGCGCCGAGAGCGAAAACGGGCAGCCACCCGGTGCCCCGGATGCGGTTGTTCATGGTGGACAGTCCGGGGATGCGGAAACCCAGGCCGAGAAGCGACCAGACACCGAGGGCGACCATCACCCAGCCGGCCACGGAGATCACCGTGTCGCGGTGCTGGGTGAACAGGGAACTGAACCCGCCGATCCCCGCGCCGACCGGGACGAGCACGCTGGCGAGACCCGCGAAGAACACGGCGGTGCGTCCCACGAGCTGGCGTTTCGACGTGAACGCGTAGGCGAAGAACGCGGGAAGCAGCAGCGCGGAGCAGGGACTCAGGATGGAGAGGACTCCGCCGAGGAAGGCCCCGATGACACCGATGGAGAGCAACGTCCTACCGCGCCCCGGCTGCGGTGAGTTCGGCGGCGGACCGGGTGTCCGGCTCGGTGACCTCGGCCTCCCCGTCGGCGACCCGCTTCAGTTCGGTGTTGATGACTTCCTCGAACACCTCGAGGGGCTGGGCGCCGCCGATGAAGGTCTCGCCGATGACGAATCCGGGTGTCCCGCTCACACCGATGCTGCTGGCGTAGGCGCGGGCGTTGGCGATCACCTCGTCGTACTTGTCGCTGGTCGCGTCCGTACGGAACTTCTCCATGTCCGGTACCCCGGCCTCCTCGGCGAAGCGGACGAAATCCTCGATCCCGTAGTTCGGGTGTCCGGACACGTTCTTCGACGAGTTGTAGAGGGCGTGCTTGAATTCGACGAACCGACCCTGTTCCGCGGCGGCCCGGCCGGCCCGCGCCGCGGCTTCGGCGTTGGGGCCGTTGATCGGCAGATCGTTCCACTCCATGCGGACCAGTCCCGTGTCGACGTACTTGCTCAGGATCGTCGGTTCCGTGTCGTTCGCGAAGAGTGAGCAGAACGGGCACTCGAAATCGGAGAACTCGGAGATGACGACGGGCGCGTCGATCGCACCGACGGCGAACGGGTCGTAGACGTTGCGGCGGTGGATGTTGGGCATGTCCGCCTGGCTCTGCAGCGGGCCGCGCGGACCCCAGAACATCGCGTCGTAACCGCCGTCCTCCGTTTCCTTCGCGCCGTCGCCACGACTGCCGTCGGCACCGGGGGTCACGGAAGCGAGCACATCCTCGTAGGACGGTGCGCCGGTCGCGGTCGCCACGGTTCCGCCGGATGCGGTGGTGGATGATTCATCGGGGCGGTCCGCGGTGCGGTCGCCTATCACGTACCCGACGAGGCCCGCGATGATGACGAGGAGAACGGTGAATACCCACATTGTCGTCGGGATCCGGGTGGTGGGGGTCTCTCCTGCTGCCGGAGCGGAAGGTTCGGTTGACGCGGTGTCATCCGCGGTCGTGTCGGACACGGGAAAGCTCCTTCTAAGGGGCATGGTGGGTGAATCGATCAATTCTCCATTGTCCACGAAGACCGGGGAAAACCAACCGGCGGGTCCGCTACACGGTCGGATACTCGTCCTCGGGGCGGACGGCGTTGCGCAGGGCGATGGCGCGGGCGAGACGCGCATACCGCAGGTCCTGCTCACGGAACCGGACCCAGGAACTCAAGGTGGTGAACATGAAAGCCACGGTCAGCGCATAGAGCAGCAGATCCGTGCCCCGGTCGACACCGACCCAGTTCGCCACCACCGTCAGATCATCCGGGCGGAGGACCGCCCAGATCGCTGCGAAAATGAACAGGATGAACCCGATCTTCACCCCAGCCTTGGCGCGGGCCTTCCGGCGGTTGGACAGGAAGTACACGACGAGTGCGGTCGTGCAGACGAGAAGGAGGATCTGGATGAGCAGTTGTCCGGTGATCACGGGAGCCTCCTGGCGAGCAGTCCGTCGGCCAGGATGTTGACACCGTTGATCAGCGACTGGCCCTTGCTCATCGAGTATTCGGTGTAGAGGATGTCCACGGGCTGTTCGGCGACACGCCAACCGCGTTCGTCGATCTGCGTGACGAACTCGCTGGCGTGGCTCATTCCGTTCATCCGGATGTTCAGTTCCTCTGCGACCCGACGGTTGAATACGCGCAATCCGTTGTGGGCGTCGGTGAGTCCCATCCGTTTCGCCCGGGGGGACAGCATCACCACCGTTCGCAGGACGACGCGTTTGAGCAGCGGAACCTGATCCCCCTCGCTGCGTGGCCTGCCGAAGCGAGTGCCGACGACGATGTCCAACGGCTCGGTGCGCAGCCGTTGGAGCATGGCCACGACATCCTTCACCTGGTGCTGCCCGTCGGCGTCGAAGGTGACGAAGTAGCGGGAGCCGGGCTGAGCTCGGGCATATTCGACACCCGTCTGGATCGCTGCACCCTGGCCGAGATTCACCGGATGATTGATCAGGTGTGCACCGGCGGCGTGGATGGCGATGTCGGAATCATCGGCGGAGCCGTCGTTGATCGCGACGATGTTGGGGAACGTCTCGCGGGCGGCGCGGATGACATCCCCGATGACGGTTGCTTCGTTGTAGCAGGGCATGACGAGCCAGGTGTCCCGGTAATCCGGGGTCGTGGCACCGCCGACGCCTGCGGTATCCGGTGAAACTGTGTCGGGAGATTCCATGATGGTGAACATGCTAGCCGACGGTGGGAGAGGTACAGGTGAGCGCCGGTGCATGGGGGAGAGGAGATGCAGGGGAATGCCCCCGCTCGCGGCGTCCGCTCAGTCTCCTCTGTGGAAGAGTGTCCGGTACACCGATTTCAGGAGCCGCGGCGGCAATGCGCGGTAGAGGGTCCGCACCCCGAGATTGAGTAGCGCCCGCCCGGGCCCCACCAGGCCATAATCGACGAGGTTGCGCTGCATCTGGCGCTCGGCGGTGAACATTCCCCGTCCTGTGCGTCGGGCGAACATCTCATCACCCGTCCGAAACCTGGTCAAGGGCTCAGGAAGGTTGTGGAAGCGCGCCCCTCCGGTGAGCATCCGCGCCCACAGGTCGTAGTCCTCCATGAAGTGGACGTCCCGGTAACCCCCCGCCCGGCGGACGGCACTGGTCCGCAGCATCACACTCGGATGGTTGACAGGTGTGTTGATGCGTGCGTACCGGGCGATCGCGTCGTGATCCTCCGGCAGGGTGCGTACCCCGGTGACCGTGTCCGGATCATCATCGGTGAACTCGGACATCGCGGTACCCAGGACATCGATCTCCGGGTGCTCCGCGAGGTAAGTGAGTTGTACGGCGAACCGCTCAGGTTCCGCGATGTCGTCCGCGTCGAGGCGAGCGAAGTAGTCCGTGTCGATCTCATCCAGTGCGGACTGGGACGCCGGACCCAGCCCCCGGTTCACCGGCAACTCAAGTTGCCGGGCGGACGGATTCTCCGCGAGGAAATCCGCCACCACCGTTGCGACGTCGTCCGGGACGGGACCGTCCCGGACGATGAGGATCTCCTCCGCCGGGCGGGTCTGTCCCGCCACCGAATTGAGGGCCTGCCTCAGATGGTCCGGGTTGTTTCCGTGGTAGACGGTGACGAGGGCGGTGAGCGTCGGCATGTGGTCAGCGTACCAGTGGCGCGGCACCCTGACGCAGGCCCGTGACGTGCACCAGGGCACCGGCGACAGGGCCGATGACCAGTGCGAGACAGACATTCATCGCCAGGGGGAACGGGGCCAGGAAGACACCGAAGGCGACCATGCTTCCGGTCACCCATCCCGCCACATATCGGTTGTGCCGGTTGACTGCGAGCGTCGCTGTCCCGGTGATCATGAGCACCCCCGTGCAGGCAGCGCCGAACGTGAGCGCGGCGAGGACCGGACCCGGCACGACGAACCCGGCGCTGAAGAACACCCCCATGATCCACGGGCCGAGCAGCCAGGCAGCCACTGCACCGAGCACCCCGACACCGAACACCGCACTCAGCGGCTTACGCAGCGCACCGAGCAGATCAGCGGAGTTCTCCACGAAATGCACGATCAGGGCTGACTGGAACCGTTGCAACGGTACGAGGATGGGGGCTCGGGTGAGCATCACCGCGAGCATGATCCCGTCGACCGTGGTGTCCAGGCCCGCGTCCACGGAATCCCCGGCGACGGCCTTGACGAAGGTCGGAAACCCCACGATGAGCAGCGCCGTTGCCCCAGTGGCGAGCATTGCCGAGACGGCATTACGGACGAACCGCCCGGTACGCACGTCCGTGTCCGAACGCAGGGCAGCCCGGGCATCGGCAGACATCCCCAGAATGACCAGCCACGTCGCTGCCCCGAGCACGGTGACCACGAGGAATACCGGCAGGCCCCAGCCCAGTGGCCAGGCGACCAGCACGAGGACGAGCCGAACCCCCGAATCGACCGCCATCAGCCAGGCGTACTGCGCCCACAGTCCACAGCCGGACAACACACCCGACAGCACAGCCTGGTAGGTGTAGCTGATCAACCCCACGGCCAGCAGCACCACCGCCAGCCCGTGGTCCTGCTCCAGGAGCCGTGGAGACCACAACGGGCCGGTAACGACGAGGACGGCCGCGACGGTGGCACCCACCATCCCGGCAACCCGGAACGGTCGTGCGCCTCGCGACGTCACCACCGCGCCGGTCCGGTCCGCGGTGCGGGCACCGGCGACCGCCCGGGTCGTTTCCTGCATCAGACCGTCAACGACCCCGGCGAGCGCGAAGAACAGGCTCCAGAACGCCATAAACTGACCGAAACGCTGCACTCCCAGTGCCCAGGATGCGACGGTCAGGATGATGAAGCCACTGGCCGCGGCGAACACCGTCGCCAGGCTCAGCGCGCGCATCAGCCCGCGCTCCGGGTCCGTGACCGCGGCTCCGGGAATGGTGGCAGTGCCACGTTATGTAACCACGAATTCCACAACCCAGTCAGCGTGTCGACGGGCACCCCGACCTCCGTGCAGGCGGCCGACATCACCGTCCGTAGATCGATCGGTTCCACCACAGAATGCCGGTTCGCCGCCGTGTACCGGCGGATCGCGGCGAAGAAGACGGCGTCATCGTCGATCAGACACCGCAGGGCGTGCACGACTAGCGCACCACGCTTATACACCCGGTCATCGAACATCAGCGTCGGCCCCGGATCCGCGAGCAAAAGATCCTTCGGCAGCCGGGACAACACCCGGTAATGCCGACGGGCCGGCTCCGCAGCAGGCACCCGGGTCGAATGCTCGAACCACAGCCACTCCGCATAGCACGCGAAGCCCTCGTTCAGCCAGATGTCGTTCCACTGCGCCAGACCCAGGGAATTACCGAACCACTGGTGCGACAACTCATGCGCGATGAGTCGCTCCTGTTCCTTCCGGCCGTCGACATGATTCGAACCGAAGATGCTCAGGCCCTGGGCCTCCAGTGGAATCTCGAGGTCATCCTCGGTCACCACGACCCGGTACCTGGCGAACGGGTACGGGCCGAATAATCGGGTGTACAGGCGCATCATCTCGACCTGATCCGCGAACTCCACCCGGGCCGCCGGAGCTTTCCCGGCCGGGAGGAAAACCGACACCGGAACGGGCGCAGGAGCTGCGGAAGGGGCGGGCGTCGACAAGCGAGGATCGAAGTCGGCGGCATCGAACTCCGTGTACTGACCGACCTGGACGGTCGCCAGGTAGGTCGCCATCACGTGCTCCGTCCGGTAGTGCCACGACGTCCGTGACCCCGACCGGCGCCGCTCCACGAGCTCCCCGTTGCACACCACCACGTAGGGATTGTCCGCTGAGACGATGATGTCGTAGCGGGCCTTCTCGTCCGGGGTGTCATCACAGGGGAACCAGCTCGGCGCGCCACACGGCTGCGACGCCACCAGGGAACCGTTCTCCAGCTCCTCCCAGCCGAGCGTCCCCCAGGGGCTGCGCACCGGGCGTGGCGAACCGGAATACGTGATCGACAGTGTGAATTCACTGTCCACCGGGATCTCCGCGTCGAAGGTCAGCAGCAGCTTGCCACGCGCGTGCCGCCACCGGGCCACCTCGACGCGCACCGCACCCGATCCACTCGTGGTGATCTTGGACACCTTCAGTGACGGCCCCAGATCGAGGGTCAGTCGTTTCAACGGCAGATAGTTCACCATGTCCAGCGTCGCGGAACCCGCGAGACGGTTCGGCTCGACCCGATAGTCCAGGTCAAGACGGTAATGCCGGATATGGAACCCCAGATTGAAGTCGACCCCGGTGTAGGAATCGCGGGTCCCCGGGATCGGGGAATTGCGCAGGCGTTGGCTAGTCATCGTGAGCGGATGATACCGCGCCGGGAGGCACGTGTCCGACCTGACGATCCAGCCAGGCGAAGATCACCGACGACAATCGGGCCCGCTGGGCGCTGTCTGCCGCACCGCCGTGCCCGCCCTCGGTGTTCTCGTAGTAGTCCACGGGCTGCCCCGCATCCGTGAGTGCCGCTGCGAACAGTCGCGCGTGGGCGGGGTGCACGCGGTCATCGCGTGTCGACGTCGTGACCAACGCCGGTGGATAGGTCCGCTGCGCCCGTGGCGTGACATTGTGCAGTGGGGAATACTGCTTCAGCACCTCGCGGAACTCCGGATCATCCGGGTCCCCGTACTCGGCGGTCCAGCTCGCGCCGGCCGACATGCGGTGATAGCGGAGCATGTCCGTGAGTGGTACCTGCACCACCGCTGCCCCGAAGCGCTCCGGATACCGGGTCAGGGCCACCGCCGTCACCAGACCACCGTTGGAACCGCCCCACACGGCCAGCTGCTCCGGGGTGGTGTAACCGCGCTCGACCAGATCCATCAGCACGGCCTCGTGATCCTCGTGGACCCGCAGCCGGTCGGTTCCCGTCGCGCCGCTGTGCCAGGCAGGGCCGAACTCCCCACCACCGCGCAGATTCGCCTGCACGAACAATCTGTCCCGCTCCAACCAGCCGATCCCCGTCGAACCGAGATAACCAGGTAGGAGAGAGACCTCGAAACCGCCATAGGCGTAGACCAGACACGGGCGTGGTTGAATGTCGCTCCCGTCCGCGCCGCCACCGAAACGTCCCGTGATGAAGTAGGGGATCAGCGTGCCGTCGGCGGACCGGGCATGGTGCTGCCGGGTACTGAGACCGTCGGCGTCGAACGCCTCCGGTGCGCGATATACCGTGTGCAACTCCAGCGCTCCGGGGCCGTCCGAGAGATCACCCCACAACAGTTCCACAGGCTCCGTGAAGGAGCGGGCGGCCAGCCAGATCTGATCGTCATCCAACGGCGCGGTGTCCACCACGCTGACGGTTGAGAGTCCCGGGAGATTGAGCCGGGTGAGTCTCGTGACCGGAGCATCCAATGGAGCCGCGAAGAGCACCGTCGCCACGGTATCGGTCACGGTAAGGATCAGATGGTTGCGGGTGACCGACAAACCCACCAACGCGGTCGTCGGACCGGGGGCGAACACGCACTCCAGCGTGTGATCACCGGCGAGGTAGGAGACAAGGTCCGTGACCCCCAGGCCGCCGTCCGGGACGCCCCCGAATCCGGTACGCGGCAGCACGAACAACTGGCCGCGGTGGACCGACACCTCGCAGTCCTCGGGGACCTCGAGGATCTGCAGGCCGGCATCCGTCTCCACGAATGTTCGGTGCCGGTAGAAGTCGAGTGTCCGGCGGACGAACAGACGCTCATGTCCAGGTGTCGTGTCCGCCCATCCCGTGCTGGTGATGTCCGACTCCGGGCCGGAGAAGTACAGTTCGGCGCTGGTGAGCGGCTCACCGCGATGCCACCTCAGGACGCGTGCCGGATAGCCGGAGGTGGTCAGTGAACCGTCGCCTGTGTCCGTACCGATGAAGAGCGTGTCCCGGTCGATCCAGCTCACCGTCGTCTTCGCCTCTGGGACGGTGAAGGGACGGTCGGTGACGAAGCCGCCGGACACGAGATCGAACTCCCGGATCACCACGGCATCCGCCCCGCCCCGGGACAGTCGGATCAGCGCCCGGTCATGCTCGGGGGATCGGACGTGCGCGCCCCGCCACACCCAGTTCTCGTCTTCGGCGTCAGCCAGGGCATCGAGATCCAGCAGGATCTCCCAGTCCGGCGACCCGGAACGATAGTCCGCCAACCGTGCCCGCCGCCACAGGCCACGGGTGTGCTCCGCGTCGCGCCAGAAGTTGTACACCTGCTCGCCACGACGGTTCGGGAACGCGATCCGGTCGTCCGTGTCCAGCACCTCGCGGATCCGGGACTCGAGCTCCCTACGGTCCAACCGGGACCCCGGGGCGTCGAGAAGTGCCACGGTGGTCGCGGTGTGTTCCGCTGCCCAGGCGAGCGCCTCCGGGGAGAGAATCGTCTCCAGTTCGGGGTGCGCGGAGTCCGGTTCACCGAAGGTTTCCGGTTTGGGGGACGGGCCGGTGGCTGGAATGGTCATGCCCGTCATCGTACCGAGGCCCCGGAAAGACCGAACCCGCCGTCCGGAGGGGACGACGGGTTCGGTTCCGGGTTAGCGGGATCTAGCCGGCTGCGGGGCTCGTGCCGGGGAGATCGGTGACGTTGAGGGGGACGGGGTTGCGGAGTTCCTCAATGATCTTGTCGACGTCGATGTTGCCTGCGTTGGCCGCCTTCTCGACGTCTTCCGGGGTCATGAACTCTGCGTTCGCGGCCCGCTCGTCTTCCTTGGTGATCTCGTTATCAAGGCCGAACGCCTTGGAGAACGTTACCCAGGAACCACGGAGATCCTGCTGCCAGTACGGCCAGGAGTGGGTTCCGGTGGGCCGGAAGTTGAAGTCGGCCGGGATACCTTCGGCATCCAGCTTGGCTTTCAGATCGTGGGTGCACTTGTTCGTTGCTGCCTCGATCAGGCCCCCTTCGATCGTGAGGGTCATGATGGCCGCGGAACCCCGGCCGGCGCTCCACAGGTCATTCTGGCCGACGAAACCTGAGGCGTTGGACACGTAGATCGCGGTGCCCTCGAGGTCGGCCGCGTTGATGAGTGCGTCATTGTAGGTCCACAGGTCGCTGCCGAGCGGGCCCCACATCTGTTCCTTGGAGGCGCCACCGCGGCCCAGGGTGACGTCGATGAACGCCGGACCGAATCCGTTGGCGGTCTCCGCACATCCGGAGAAGGATCCCACAGCGTCGTAGAATCCCTTGTTGTGCTCGGCGAGGAGCAGTGAGGTGGTCGCGGTCATCGACATGCCTGCCACCGCGCGCTGGTTGGTGGTCTTCAGGGCGCTCTCCAGGGGGCCGGGGAGTTCCTTCGTCAGGAAGGTCTCCCACATCTGCTTGCCCCCGAGTGCGGGGACGTCCTCCACCCAGTCGGTGTAGTAGGAGAACTTGCCCTGCATCGGGATGACGACGTTGACGTTTTTCGTCAGGTAGAAGTCGATGACGTCGGACTGCATGACCCAGTTCGCCCTGCCCTCGCCGCCGTCGCCACCGTTGAGGAGGTAGATGATCGGCCGCGGGCCCGCGGACTCATCCGCCTTGATCACGACGAGGGGAACCTGGCGGTCCATGGACGGGGAGTAGGCCCACCACTCTGCGACGCGTCCCTTTGATGCCTCGGTGTACTTGCCGACGAGCTCGCGCCATGCGAGTGCCTCGTTGCCGTCGTAGGCCGTGCCTGGGTTTTCAATGTCCAGGGGCCCCTGGGTGATCACAGCGGGCGGTAGGTCGGCATTGACGTCCTGCGGGGTCAACCGGGCCGCCAGCGCCGCGGGCGCGGTGAGGACCGTCACCGTGGGTGCGACGAGCAGTGAAGCGGCGAGTGCAGAGGCGGTGATCGGGGAGGCGAAGCGTCGGTACAAATTCACGGTGGGGACCAATCGAACGTCGGGGCGGGAGAATTCAGTGTGGGACAGTGAGAATGCTATAGCCGGCCACCGGGGCAGACAAGGCCCCGATGGCCGGAGGGGGTGCTATTCCCCGATGCCGAAGGCCCGAGCGAAGACGGGCCAGGAATCACGGAGATCCTGCTGCCAGTAGCCCCATGAGTGGGTTCCGGTCGGGCGGAAGTTGAAGTTACCGGGCACGCCCTGGGAATCCATTTTCACCTTCAGGTCGTGGGTGCACACGTTGGTCACGCCTTCGATGATGCCGCCGTTCACCACGTGCACGAAGACGTTCATCGGTTGTCCGCCGGTCCACGGTGAGGTCCACAGATCCTCGGTGCCGGCGTAGCCGGAGGCGTTGGAGACGTAGACCTCGGTGCCGCGGAGCTTGTCAGCGTTGATGAGGGCGTCGTTGTAGTGCCAGTTCGGGGTACCGAGCGGGCCCCACATCTGCTCCGGGGTGGCGCCACCACGGGCCAGCGTCAGGCGGATGTACTCGGGGGCGAGTCCACGGGAGGTCTCCGCGCAGCCGGAGAAGGAGCCGACGGCGTCGTAGAGGCCCGGGTTGTGCTGGGCGAGGAGGAGTGAGGTGGTCGCGGACATGGACATGCCGGCGATCGCGCGCTTGTTGGCGGCACCGAGGGTTGACTCGAGGGGTTCCGGGAGTTCCTTCGTCAGGAAGGTCTCCCACATCTGCTTGCCCCCGAGTGCGGGGACGTCCTCCACCCAGTCGGTGTAGTAGGAGAACTTGCCCTGCATCGGGATGACGACGTTGACGTTTTTCGTCAGGTAGTAGTCGATGACGTCGGTCTGCATGATCCAGTTTGCCCTGCCCTCGCCGCCGTCGCCGCCGTTGAGGAGGTAGATGACAGGGCGGGGCCCCGTGCTCTGGTCTGCCTTGATGACGACGAGCGGGACGTCGCGGTTCATCGAGGGGGAGTGGGCCCACATCTCGACGACGCGGTCATTGTTGTAGCTGTTGATCTTCTCACGCCAGATCAGGGAGTCGCTTCCGTCGTATGCGGTCCCGCCCTGGACATCACGGGGCCCCACCGTGACGGTGGCACGGGGCGTATCGCCCGCGACCTGAGCCGGGGTCAGATCGGAAGCCAGTGCGGCGGGCGCGGTGAGCACCGTGCCAGTCACGGCTGCAGCGGATAGGGCCAGAGCTGCGACAGGTGCCGCGATGCGTCGGAGGTTCCTCATGAATTGTCCTTGGTGTAGTTGTTCGCGTCGGTTTCGGAAAGCTGTTCCCGGCCGTGGCGGCCCGCCCCGTCCTATGGTGCGGACCGCGGTTCCGTCTTGACCGTCCGAACCGATCGGCCGGCGCGACCCCGCTGTCGTCGGGAAACGTCGTTCGCTGTCGGCTGATCGGATCCAACATGTATGTCGTGGAGCGTCACCCAAACGTTAGCACTCCGTGTCTGAACGGTGTTGTCCCGGAACGCCGGGAGTCCCTCCGGTCTGGGCGCTGCCCCGTCGCTGGGTTGCGACTGCACAGAGTCCGCTCGGTCTGCTCGGCTGAGCGGGGTTCCCGGATTCACGAGCTAAGTCCAGAGTTGCTGATGCCAATGAAATGACACAAGAGGCGGGTGCGGTTGCGGTTTTGTCGGGATAGCCCGGAGCTTTGTCGCCGCAGGGGCGCCGTGTTCCCCCGTGGACTTCCGGGGCGGACCGGCAGCGCTTACGATGAACCGGAAGCTGCGGCGCGTAACGCCCGAGCCACCCCGCCCGTATACACCGGGCAGTGGTGCTTCCGCCGGTGCGACCGGTCCGGAACCCTCGAGGTGGGAAACCCCACCAGTTCCCGGTCCCCGTGTCCGGACACAGACAACTCCGATCGAAAAGGCAGAAACCCATGCAGGCACTCGAACCCATCATCCTCATGATCAACAACGCACTCGGCTTCCTCGCCCACGCTGGCTCCTCCGTCACCAGTGCACTTTCCCACGGAGTGGGCCGCTTCTGAGACGTCTCCGGACCTCAGTCCCTGAGGTTTCCGTGACCCAGTTGTGTCTGTGGTCGCGGTGCAGGGCACCTCACGGCGCGCGTTTCGTGTGCGGTGAGGTGCCCTGCATTCATTCCGGTGGGGATCGCAGTCGTTGGCCCCCGGTCGCGGGGCGACAGGTGCTTGCGCAGCGGTCGCAGGCGGGCCCGCGGGCTCATCCCATTGCCCGGCCCGCACCGGAATTGATGGACCGTTTGCACGACATTCAGAGCACGGGCACGTATCCTTGTACGTGTGACTGAACATTATGACGTTGTTGTACTCGGCGCGGGTCCCGGTGGCTACGTTGCCGCCATCCGTGCTTCCCAGCTCGGCAAGAAGGTTGCCGTCATCGAGAAGCAGTACTGGGGTGGTGTCTGCCTGAACGTGGGGTGTATCCCCTCAAAGGCGCTGCTGAAGAACGCGGAGGTGGCGCACACCTTCAACCATGAGGCGAAGCTCTTCGGCATATCCGGTGACGTGTCCTTCGATTTCGGTGTGGCGCACGACCGCTCGCGGAAGGTCTCTGCGGGCATCGTCAAGGGCGTCCACTACCTGATGAAGAAGAACAAGATCACCGAGATCAACGGCCTCGGCTCCTTCGTCGACGAGCACACGATCGAGGTCACCGAGGGCGATGACGCGGGGAAGAAGGTCACCTTCGACAACTGCATCATCGCGACCGGTTCCGTCGTGCGTTCACTCCCCGGTATCGAGATCGGCGGCAACATCGTCTCCTACGAGGAGCAGATCCTGGACAAGGATTTGCCCGAGTCGATGGTCATCGTCGGTGCCGGGGCGATTGGCATGGAGTTTGCCTACGTGCTCTCCAACTACGGCGTTGATGTCACCATCGTGGAGTTCATGGACCGGGTCCTGCCCAACGAGGACGCGGACGTCTCCAAGGCCATCGCCAAGGAATACAAAAAACTTGGGGTGAAGATCCTGACCGGTCACAAGACCACCGCGGTCCGCGACAATGGCGACAGCGTCGAGGTCGACGTCGAGTCCAAGGACGGCAAGAAGACCGACACCCTCACCGTTGACCGGGTCATGGTCTCCATCGGTTTCGCGCCCCGCGTCGAAGGCTTCGGTCTGGACAAGGTCGGCGTCAAGCTCACTGAGCGTGGCGCGATCGACATTGACGAGCGCATGCGCACCAATGTCGAACACATCTACGCCATCGGTGACGTCACCGCGAAGCTCCAGCTGGCGCATGTCGCCGAGGCGCAGGGTGTCGTCGCCGCAGAGACCATCGCGGGTGCCGAGACGATGGAACTGGGCGACTACATGATGATGCCCCGGGCCACCTTCTGTAACCCGCAGGTCGCGTCCTTCGGATACACCGAGGAGCGGGCCCGCGAGCTCGCGGAGGAGCGTGGCTGGGAGATCAAGACCGCGACATTCCCGTTCTCGGCGAACGGCAAGGCGCAGGGCCTCGGCGAGCCGGCCGGTTTCGTCAAGGTCATCGCCGATGCCGAGTTCGGTGAGCTGCTCGGTGCGCACATGGTCGGATCGAACGTGTCCGAGCTGCTTCCCGAGTTGACCCTGGCGCAGCGCTTCGACCTCACCGCTGAGGAGGTCGGGCGCAACGTGCACACCCACCCGACGCTCTCCGAGGCGATGAAGGAAGCGGTCGAGGGTATCTCCGGACACATGATCAACCTCTGATCCACGTATCTCTGAGGGGCCGCACCGGGAACATCGGTGCGGCCCCTCTGTCGCGTTCACCGGCGGACCCGGCACTGCCGGGTGGTTGCGGACAGGCTCAGTATGGGGCGACCGTCGAGGTGTGTGCGTCTATCTTCAACGGCCGGTGGACTGGGGGGAATGCGCGTTGTGCGCAGTTCGACCTGGAACAGACGCGGCAGCCCGCCCCGATTGGTGTCGCGGCGTCGAGGTTCGCCAGATCCAGCCCTTCCGCGTAGACGGTCCGCTCGGCGTGCCGGGCCTCGCAGCCCAGACCGATGGCGAAGATCTTCCCGGGTTCGGTGAAACGGCTGCGGTGGTGGCGTACCGTCCGGGCGATCCACAGGTAGTTCCGGCCGTCGGGCATCTGGGCGAGCTGACGCATGATCGTTCCCGGGTTGGTGAACGTCTCGTAGACGTTCCACAGGGGGCAGGTGCCGCCCGAGTGGGTGAAGTGGAAGCCCGTCGCGGACTGGCGCTTGCTCATGTTCCCCGCCCGGTCGACCCGGACGAATGTGAACGGGATACCCCGCAGTTGCGGCCGTTGGAGGGTGGATAGCCGGTGACAGACGGTTTCGTATCCGGTACCGAAGATCTGGGCGAGGTGATCGATGTCGTACTTGGACTGCTCGGCTTCCGCATGGAAGCGGCGGTAGGGCATGAGGAGTGCCGCTGCATAGTAGCTTCCGACACCCCGGGTTGCGAGAATCCGGGATTCCTCCGAGGTGAAGTGGCCGGAATCGACCGCGGCACTGAGGATGTCGGCAGCTTCGAGGTGTGCCAGTTCGGCTGCCATCCGGAAAGCCCGTTGGCCGCTGTTCAGTCTGGGGGAGAGAGACAGGATGCCGTTCTCCCGGTCGAGGTGGTGCAGCGTGTCTTCCGAGGCCGTCCCTCTGCACACCGTTATCCCGTGCAGTCCGAGACGTCGGGTGATCGCTACCTCTGTCCGTGCTGGATCGGTGGGATCTACATCGAGTTCCTCCGAGAGGACTTCCGCCGATGTGTCCAGCTCGTCGAGGTAGTTCTGTCGGGCGTAGAAGAAGTCGCGGACCTCCTCATGGGGCATGCCGAGGGGGCTGTCGACAGCCCGGAAACCGGATTCCACAGCGGTCGGAAAATGTCGCACATCCGTGGCCAGGGAGAGTTTGTCGCGGACGTTCCGGTAGCGGCGGTGCATGTCCACCATCGCCTTGGCGAGAGCGGGGTGGTTGTAGACCATCTCGGACAGCTCCTGGAGTTCGACCGGGTCTGGGCAGATCTCCCGGTCGAGGACGACGTCCTGGACTTCCGCCAGCAGCCGGGAGTCATCGTCCCGGGAGAAGAAAGTCGCGTCGACCCCAAAGGCCTCGGTGATCCGGAGGAGGACCGGGACTGTGAGCGGGCGGACGTCGTGTTCGATCTGGTTGACGTAGGACGCGGAGAGCCCGAGTGTCGAGGCCAGGGCGGCCTGGCTCAGGTCGCGTTCGCGCCGGAGCTGGCGTAGCCGGGATCCCACATACGTCTTACCCATGGGTGGGAGTCTAAGCGACGGCGCCTGACCTTTACAGGGATTTGCTTGTGGACGATGCACGTTAGCAACATCCCTCGAATCGGGGGTTGACCGGTGTCGGCGGTTCGGGTGGAGGCAGGGGAGGTGGCGTCGTCCGCCGACGCAGGGTGTCCGGAATGCCTGGAGTCTCTCTCCTGGCGGTACGGCCGGTTCCGGGAGGGTGCCGGAGAAGGTCCTTGTCGCGGCCCGAAAACCAGGGTGAACAGTGCTTCTCCGTCGCGGTGGGTCGTGAGTTAGGGGGCAGCTCTCCACCAGGTGGTCCGGATGTGCAGCGAGGTGGTTGGTCAGTGTGCGGGATACTGAACCCTTGAAGGGGGGTGGCGGGAGCGGTGGAGTGCGGTATTTCAGGGGAGTCGGGGGTAGGTTCAACTAAAGTTTGATCCCGAATGGGGTAGGCGGGATGCGACACCAGTGTGTCTAGTGTCGCAGATCACACCCTAAGATGTTTCTCTAAATTAGACACTGTTTCGGCAGGTGGGGGTGGTGTCAACCACTCGGGCCAATGGTCGAACCAGGTAACGCTACCCTAAACCGCGCCGCGACGGCAGGGTTGACTGGCGTGAGCTATGTCACCCACATTGTTAACTGCTGGTTTGGCGGGCTGAACGCGCCGTAAGGTTAGGTCAACACTGGAGGTGCCATGACTGTCAAAGATATGGACCGTGACGCAATCCGTCACGGCAAAATTACTGAGAAGCCGCTGCGTGAGCGGCCGAAGGTTCCGAGCTGGGCGCTGAAGTTAACGATGGCCATCACCGGCCTCATCTTCGGCGGCTTCGTTCTGATCCACATGATCGGAAACTTGAAGATATTCCTGCCCGCCCACGACGGCGAGCCCGCCATCGACGTCTACGGAGAATTCCTCCGAACCGTCGGTGAGCCGCTTGTTCCCCGGGAAGGCGTGCTCTGGATCTTCCGGATCGTCCTGCTGACCGCACTGATCCTGCACGTCTACGGTGCATTCGCCCTGACCGGGCGTGCGCACCAGTCGCGGGGTAAGTTCCGTCGGACCAACCTGATGGGTGGCCTGAGCTCATTCGCGACCCGCACGATGATCGTGTCGGGACTGGTGCTCCTGCTGTTCATCGTCTTCCACATCCTCGACCTGACCCTTGGTGTCCAGCCCGCCGCCTCCGAGGTCTTCGAGCATGGGGCGGTCTACGCGAACATGGTCGCCAGCTTCAGCCGCTGGCCTGTCGCGATCTTCTATATCGCCGCGATGATCGTGCTGTTCGTGCACCTGTCCCACGGACTGTTCACCGCCGTCAGTGACCTGGGTATCACCGGACACCGTACCCGCGCCGTCCTGCTGTTCGTCTCCTACCTGGTTCCTGCTGCGGTCATGGTGGGCAATATCTCCATCCCGCTGGCCATCGCCCTCGGCTGGATCCACTAGGTCCCGGAAGGTAATCACACTATGAGCACTCACTCTGAAACTGACACCAAGCCCGACTTCATCCAGCCGGCTTCCTGTGTCGACGGTGTCACCCCGGGCCGGATCCTCGAAGATCACGCGCCCAAGGGCGTTCCGATGAAGGACGCCTGGGAATGGCAGAAGGATCACTACAACCTGGTCTCCCCCCTGAACCGCCGCAAGTTCCGCATCATCGTCATCGGCACCGGCCTCTCCGGCGGCGGTGCGGCGGCAGCTCTCGGTGAGCTTGGCTATGACGTCAAGGCCTTCACCTACCATGACGCCCCCCGCCGCGCCCACTCGATCGCCGCCCAGGGTGGCGTCAACTCCGCCCGGGGTAAGAAGGTCGACAACGACGGCGCCTACCGCCACGTGAAGGACACGGTCAAGGGCGGCGACTACCGCTGCCGTGAGACCGACTGCTGGCGTCTCGCCTACGAATCCGTGCGTGTCATCGACCACATGAACGCCATCGGCGCCCCCTTCGCCCGTGAATACGGCGGCACCCTCGCCACCCGGTCATTCGGTGGTGTCCAGGTCTCCCGCACCTACTACACCCGTGGCCAGACCGGTCAGCAGCTCCAGCTTTCCGCCGCTGCCGCCCTGCAGCGCCAGATTCACCTCGGGTCGGTGGAGATCTTCACGCACAACGAGATGGTCGACCTGATCGTCAAGGAGGAGGAAGACGGCACGAAGCGCTGCCACGGTGCTGTCATGCGTAACCTCATCACCGGCGAGCTCAGCGCCCACACGGGTCACGCCGTGATCCTGTGCACCGGCGGATACGGCAACGTCTACTACATGTCGACGCTGGCAAAGAACTCGAACGCATCCGCGATCATGCGTGCGTACGAGCACGGAGCCTACATGGCCAGCCCCTCCTTCATCCAGTTCCACCCGACCGGCCTGCCGGTCAACTCGGAGTGGCAGTCCAAGACGATCCTTATGTCGGAGTCCCTCCGCAACGACGGCCGCATCTGGTCGCCGAAGGAACCCAAGGACGACCGCGACCCGAACTCGATCCCCGAAGACGAGCGCGACTACTTCCTGGAGCGCCGGTACCCGGCCTTCGGTAACCTCGTCCCCCGTGACGTCGCCTCCCGCGCGATATCGCAGCAGATCATCGCCGGACTCGGTTGCGGCCCAATGCACAACTCCGCCTACCTCGACTTCCGTGACTCCATCGAACGTCTTGGCAAGGACACCATCCGGGAGCGGTACTCCAACCTCTTCCAGATGTACGAGGAGACCATCGGCGAGGACCCCTACGTCACACCGATGCGCATCGCCCCGACCTGCCACTTCACCATGGGTGGCCTGTGGACCGACTTCAATATGATGACGTCCATCGAGGGTCTCTTCGCCGGCGGCGAGGCGGGCTGGACCTATCACGGAGCCAACCGCCTGGGCGCCAACTCACTGCTCTCGGCGTCGGTCGACGGCTGGTTCACCCTGCCGTTCTCCGTGCCGAATTACCTCGGCCCCCTGCTCGGTTCCGAGCGGATGTCCGAGGACGATCCCGACGCGGTCGCTGCGGTCGAGCGCGCCCAGTCCCGTCTGGACAAGCTCATGAACATCAAGGGCGAGCACGGTCCGGAGTTCTTCCACCGCAAGCTCGGCGACATCCTCTACTACTGCTGCGGTGTCTCGCGGAACATCGATGATCTCGCCAAGGGCATCGAGCAGATCCGCGAACTGCGCAAGGAGTTCTGGAGCGGTCTGAACATCACCGGCAACGCGGAGGAGATGAACCAGGTTCTCGAGTACGCCAACCGGGTCGCCGACTACATCGATCTCGGAGAGCTCATGTGCGTCGACGCCCTGGACCGTGACGAGTCCTGTGGCGCCCACTTCCGCGAGGATCACCTCTCCGACGAGGGCGAGGCAGAACGTGACGACCTCAACTGGTGCTTCGTCTCCGCCTGGGAGCCCAACGGCGAGAACAAGTTCATCCGCCACGCGGAGCCGCTGTACTTCGATGCGATCCCTCTGCAGACAAGGAACTACAAGTAATGAAACTGCATCTCGAGATCTGGCGCCAGGCCGGACCCACGACCGAGGGTCACTACGAGTCCATCGATGTCCCCGACGCCGTGGAGCAGATGTCCATCCTGGAGCTTCTGGACCACGTCAACGAAACGCTGATCGAATCCGGCAAGGAACCGTTCGCCTTCGCCTCCGACTGTCGGGAGGGTATCTGCGGTACCTGCGGTCTGACCGTCAACGGTCGCCCGCACGGACCCGAACAAAACAAGCCGTCCTGTCAGCAACGGTTGTTCAACTTCTCCGACGGAGACACCATCAAGCTGGAGCCGCTGCGGTCCGCTGCATACCCGGTGATCAAGGATATGATCGTCGACCGCTCCGCGCTTGACCGCGTCATGCAGCAAGGTGGCTACGTATCGGTCAACGCGGGTACCGCTCCGGACGCCGACACCCTGCACATGAATCACCAGACCGCGGAGCTCGCTCTCGACCATGCGGCCTGCATCGGCTGCGGTGCCTGCGTCGCAGCGTGCCCGAACGGCGCAGCCCACCTGTTCACCGGTGCCAAGCTAGTGCACCTCTCGCTCATGCCCCTCGGCAAGAACGAACGTGGTCGCCGGGCGCGTAATATGGTCGACGAGGTAGAGACCAACTTCGGCCCGTGCTCGCTCTTCGGCGAATGCGCGGACGTATGTCCGGCCGGTATCCCGCTGACTGCGGTTGCGGCCATCAACAAAGAGAGGGCCCGCGCGGCCTTCACCGCAAAGGACGCCTAGGCTCGTCGCGACGACGACCCCGGGCCGACGGTACGACCACGAAAGGCAGCATCCGTTATGTCAGGCAGCCACTCCCCCGTTCCGGCGAACGCCGAGCGGTCATTCCCCCTGTTCGAGGGTGAACCGCACTACGTCGAGGGCTACCATCCCTCCAGCCTCGACGCACAGCACTCCTCACTCATCCGATCATCCACCTGGATCGGGATGGGGCTTCTGCTGAGCTCCCTCGCCGGATTCGGTGTCCTGCTCTTCGGTCTGGGCACGTGGTCGGTTGGCACTCAACAGAACTGGGCCATGATGGCCGTCGTCGGAGCAATTCTGGCAGTTGTCTTCCTCGTCGGTGGTTTCTGGATGATCCACCACGGACGCCGCTACTACCGCGAGTACGCGGCCCGCACCGGGCGCCACTAGCCTTCCCGTCCCCAGTTACCGATCCCACCCCACAGCACCCCGGAAACGGGGGCTGTGGGGTTTCATCGTATCCGCCGCTACACTTCATGGGATGCGCCGTAAGATCCTCTGGATGCTGATCGCCCTGATGACTGTCCTCGTCGTGCTGAACCTCATCCCCCGAGCCATCGAGCTCTGGGACGCGGAACCACCGTGGCGTGCCGCCGCGATCGTCGTACAGCTCTGAGTCGGACACCGCGAATACTCGATCCTCCGCCGCCACCCGTCATAATGGTGCGATGGGCACAGATGAATTCACCGCACACAGGGGCGCCGGCCCCCTCGCAGTTCCCGGGCCGTCCCCCGAGGTGGAGGCGGAGCGCCGCCGACAACTGCGACGGTACAAGACGTTTGCCACCGGTCTCCTGATCGTCGCAGCAGCGATCTACTTGTTCTGCCGATGGTTGGAGACCCGACCGGGAGAGACCGAAACCTGGGTCGGGTTCGTCCGTGCCGCCAGCGAGGCAGGCATGATCGGCGGGCTGGCGGACTGGTTCGCGGTGACCGCTCTGTTCCGCAGGCCGATGGGCCTTCCCATCCCGCACACCGCGATCGTCCGCAACAAGAAGGACCAAATCGGCGAATCCCTCGGTGGCTTCGTCGGCGAGAATTTCCTCAACGCGGAACTGATCACCGCCAAGGTCCGGGCTGCGGGCATCCCCAACCGGCTCGGCGGATGGTTGTCTGACCCGGTCAATGCGCGCACCGTCTCGAAGGAGGTCGGTCGACTCACCGGGAGGATCGTCAGTGCCCTGGACCCCGCTGATGCGGAGGCGGTGATCAACTCGACCCTGATCGACAGAGTCGCGGAGCCTGAATGGGGGCCGCCCGCCGGACGCCTCATGGCGCAGTTGATTGATGAGGGGAAGGCGGAGCCGGTCGTCGACGAGCTCGTCCACTGGCTTCATGTCAAGGCCGAGGACGCCGGACCGTTCATCATTCGGATGCTCGATGAGCGGCGTCCCGCCTGGGCACCGCAGATCCTCAACGACGTCATCGGCGAGAAGGTGCACCGCGAGCTGGTCCAGTGGACGGCAGCTGTCGCCGCGGACCCGGATCACGAGGCACGCCAGGCCGTGCGCCGCTTCATCCGACAGCTTTCCGACGACCTGCAGAATGACCCGGAGATGATCGAACGGGTGGAGTCGATCAAACGGGACGTCATGGGATCGACCCCGGTGCGTGGCGCTGCCGCGACGATCTGGAGGAGCGCGTCGACATCCCTTCTCGCCGCGACCTCGGACCCCGATTCGCTGCTCCGGACCAAGATCACCGAGCTCGCCATGACCTGGGGAAATAATCTCCTGGACGACGCGGAACTCCGGGAATCCCTTGATCGCAGGGTCACCGGGGCCGCGGCATTTCTCGCGGACAATTACGCCGAGGAGATCACCTCGATCATCAGCGAGACGGTCCAGCGCTGGGACGCGGATGAAGCCGGGGAGAAGATTGAACTGATGGTGGGCAAGGATCTCCAGTACATTCGACTTAACGGCACCATCGTCGGTGCCCTGGCGGGTCTCGGCATCTACACTGTCTCCCACATCATCTTCGGTGCCTGACACGGACATCCGCAGGCACCGAACTGTTTCCCCACGAATGAAGGAGCTACCATGACCAACCCGACACCGAACGACAAGGGCCCCGAGGACACCACCACCGCAGCGGACGGCGCCGCGGACGCGGGACAGCGCGGTAACGGCAGCAGTGTTCTCGCCGACGCACTTGAGAAGCTCCGCGAACCCTTCAACGCCTGGGTCAGTGCGGGCGCCGCACTGGGCCCCCTCGTCGGGGAACTCGGTGACAGGCTCCGTGAGGACCTCCGCAACGTCGGCGACCGGGACGAGAAGAAGTCGTCCGCCGACCGCGTCGAGGACACCGCGGAAGAGGCGAAGAAAGCTGCTGAGGATCTCGTCGACGCCGATTCCCTGGATGAGGCGAAGAAAGTCGTGTCCGGATTCGCCGCCACCGCGGAAAGCACCATCCGCGATCTGTCGGGATCCGTGCGCAACGCCGCCGGGAATACCCGGGAGACCGAGGCCGCCGAGCAGGCGCGCACCGCGTTTCAGGAGGCCGTCGATTCCACCCGTCGTGCCTTCGACGAAGCAGTCGAGGCACTGCGTGACCGCAGTCGCGGTGATGACCACGACGATGCGGCGAAGAACACCTCCACCGTCGACGAGGTCAGGAACGCGGTCGATAACCTCGTCGCCCGTGCCGGTGAAGTCGTCCGCGACCTGAAGAACACCGGTGGAGAACGAATCGATGATCTCCGCACCCGGGTCCAAGCATCCGGTTCGGACAAGTCGGACACGACAGATATCATCGATGGTGAAGTGATCACCGAGGGCGACGACACCGACTCCGGTAAGTAGCCACCTCCGGGGTAGCCGGTGTGTCGCCCTGCCCGTTCCCGTCCCCGACTCGAAAGGTCTCCGGTTCGCCGATGGATATGTTCTTATACGAGGCCGCGCGCGTCCTCGGACAGGTAGTGCGCCTGATGATGGCAATCATCGGCATCGTGGGCCTCGTCGGAGCGGCTCTGTGCGCGGTCACCCGCGACGACGCCTTCACCGCTGCCGACCGGCAGCAGAAGTTGGTGTGGACGGGAATACTCGTCGCCTCAGCCGTCGCGATGTTCATCGACGTGCAACTCCTCCATTGGGTCGGCATGGTCGTCATCGGTCTCTACTGGTTCGACGTCAGACCTCAGCTGAAGGACATCGTGGATGGGGAGAACACCTGGTGAAACAGGGATGAAGACGAAGGTGCCCCGGGTCGGCTCTGTGTGAGACCGCCCGGGGCACCTCCATGTCCGCCGGACGGACTCCGGTGGACGTCGGATCAGTCGAAGACGACCGTGCGGTTCCCGTAGACCTGCACCCGGTCCTCGAGATGGAACCGCAGGCCCCGGGCCAGGACGATCTTCTCGGCGTCGCGTCCGAGACGCTGCATGTCGGCGGGGGTGTCCTTGTGTGTGATCCGGATGACGTCCTGCTCAATGATCGGGCCGTCGTCCAGCGCCGAGGTCGCGTAGTGGCAGGTGGCTCCGATGAGCTTCACACCGCGCTTGTACGCCTGGTGGTAGGGGCGGGCGCCCATGAACGACGGCAGGAAGCTGTGGTGGATATTGATCGCGCGGCCCTCCCACATCTCGCAGAGATCCGGTGGCAGGATCTGCATGAAGCGGGCGAGGACGACGGCGTCCGGCTCGTGCTCGTTGACCAGCTCCGCGACCCGGTCGAACGAGGCACGCTTCCCGACGGCGTCCTTCGGGAACGGCACATGGTGGAAGGGCACGCCGTGGTTCTCCGCGATGCCCCGAAGATCCTCGTGGTTGCCGATGACCGCGGCGACCTCCATCGGGTAGTCGTTCTGGTCGACCCGGCCCAGGAGATCGTGGAGACAGTGACCCTCTTTGCTGACCAGGATGACCGCGCGCTTCGGGCGTGCTGTGTCCCAGATCCGCCAGCGGGCGCCGGCGCCGAACCCGGCGGCGATCTCGTCGAACTCCGCCCGGAATTCCTCCACCGGTGTGTCGAGAGATTCCGCCCGGACGGCTTGCCGGGTGAAGAACCATCCGGAGTCAGGATCCGTGAAGTAGTCCGCCTCGGTGATCCATCCGCCGTGCTGAGCGATGAATGTGGAGAGACGGGCGACGATTCCTGTGGTGTCCGGGCACCCGAGGGTGAGGACCAGCTGACGTTCCGCGACAGGTGAGGTGTGGGAGTTCGGGGTGTTACTCATTCCAGGGATTCTACTCCGGAGGTCAAGTACCGCTCACCGCCGGTCCCGCCGTGAACAAGCTAGGCTCTTTAGCTATGAACGACACCATCACCCGTGACCGCCTGGCCGCCATGATCGACTACACACTCGATGCCCCGTGGGCGAGTGTCGCGGAGGTCCGGGAGCACGTTGCGAAGGCCCTCGAACTCGGGGTCGGTCACGTGTGTGTCACACCGTCCATGCTGCACGCGACGAGCGCCGCGGACGGCTACGGGCTACGGGTCGTCTCCGTCTGCGGGTTCCCCTCGGGGAAGCACCATCAGCTAATCAAGGCGGCGGAGGCCCGTCTGGCGGTGGAATCCGGCGCCGATGAGGTGGATGTGGTGATCGACCTTGCCGCGGCCCGCGCCGGGGACACCAACCGCATGATTGGGGAGATCGTCGCGGTCCGGGAGGCCGTACCCGCACCGGTCACCCTCAAGGTGATCATCGAGACCGGTCTCCTGGACGACGCGGCGATCCGAACGGCTGCGCGGGCCGCCCGGACGGCGGGGGCGAACTATGTCCGTACCTCGACCGGCTGGTTCGACTGTCCCGGGGCCACCCCGGAGGCGGTCCGGATCATCGCGGACGAAGTGGGGCGGGAACTCGGGATCGAAGCCGCCGGTGGAATCACGGCTTTCGATCAGGCCAGGGAGCTCATCGCGGCGGGGGCGACCCGGCTGTCCGTGGGTGATGGGGTGTCCGCGATCCTCGACGCCGCCCCCACCACCGATTCCGGGGAGTGACCCTTCCCGTCACCCCATCTCGTTGAGGTTGATGTTCTCCCCGCTCATCTGCAGGTGCATGCCCCCCCGGCGGACGGAGACATCATCGACGGCCATTCCTTCGCCCATGTCCGCGGCACCTGACTTCAGGGCCCTGCTGATCGTATCCGCGACCTCATCGGGCAGTGCGAAACCGAACAGACGGGCCTCCGTGGCCTCCATCTGCAGTTGCCCGTCGACGGCACTCGGTCTGATCACGATGTGCGCGGCGCCGTCGGTGAACTCGATGTCCAGGGTGCCTGTCCCGGGATCGGTCGTGATGTCGGTGACCTTCACCAGGTTCTGCAGGAGCGCACCCGTGAGACCGTCGCCGGCCATGCTGGTCTGCTCCAGCATCGCTGTCTGAACTTGGGCGAGCATCATGTCATCGGAGATGTCCGTCTCCACGACGATGTGCCCGGCGACGAGTCCCTCTGATCCGCGCAGTGCGAGATCCGTGATGCGGAGGTCTGCGGCCGGCGTGCCCTTGACAGTCAGGCCGGACTCGCCGCCGACCGGGGGAACTATCTGCAGGGTGGAGGGTGTCGAGATGTTCACCGTGGGAATCGTACCGGTGGCGATCGACAGCAGGAGGGGCGCCGGTCCGAATCCGATCTCGGGCTTCTCCTCGGTCACTACACCCGTCATCGCGGCCTGCTTCGTGAAATCGTCCTCCAGCTCCTTGGTGATGAACATTCTGAGTGCCACCTCCGCGACCAGGAGGATGATGAAGAGGACGACGATGACACCCAACAGGATCTTCCACCAGACTGAACCGCGTTTCTTGCTCACAGGTCTACTCATTTTTCCCAGTGTTCCTGATCTTCGTCCCCTGCGCCACACCGGCGGGCCACATCGTGGGGGTACCGTGATCGTCCCCTGCCGTCCCCGTAACTTTCGGTAACAGTGTTCTCTGACCTGCCTGAACGGTAGCTGTACGGAGGGAACGAGCGGTGGAGCTCCGCCGAACCGTGGGAAAGGAGATGACGTCCGGTCCCGGTCCACACGCCCGGGCGGCCCGTCCGGTGCATCAACCGGAGTCCTTCCCACGGTTGGTTGAACACGGCGGGCGGCAGCGGCGGGGTGACGGTACGGCGGGCGGGGACATCCAGGTGTGTGTCCCGGGATGCGACCGTCCGTCGCCTGCTGCGGGAACCGCCTAAGCCGGCGCCACCGCCGACCACGGAACCGAGAGCAGACAGTCCCGGACCGGGCGACGGATGGGAGTGAGCGGGACCCCCGATCTGGCGAGGAGACGGCGGGCCTCCCGCCACCGGACCCGTGGCCCGTGAGGCGCCCAACCGGCGGCATGCTCCCAGGCACGATCGGCTGCGGTCAGAAGCGCGTGGATGGGTTCACCCGGAATGTTCCGGTGGATGAGGATCTTCGGGAGCCTCGCTGCGACATCGGAGGGACGTTCGACGTCGAACGGATCCCACGCGAGGGTGAGCGAGACAGGGCCGCGTGCGTCGAGAAGTACCCAACTGCATCGGCGTCCCAGCTCGTCACAGGTTCCCTCGACGAAGACCCCGTCTGGGGCGAGCCGCGAGGTCACGGTTTCCCATGCCGGACGGACCTGCTCGACGTCGTATTGGCGGAGCACATTGAAGGCACGGACCAGGTGGGGGGTGTGCCCTGCGAGCTCAAATCCGCCGAGCTCGAAGGTGACGCCGTCCCTGGGGGGAAGAACCCGCTCCGGGGTGATCTCCAGACCGGAGACCGCGATGTCCGGTCGGAGCGTGCGCAGGCGCTGCGCCCACTCGACGGTCGTGGTGTCCGAGGCGCCGTATCCGACATCGAGCGCCAGCGGAGCGTCAGCTCGCCGCAGCACCCCGCCGATACGTGGCTCATGGAGCATCCACCGGTCGCACCGGCGGAGCCGGTTCTGGTTGGTGGTCCCGCGGGTGGACACACCGATGGGCCGACCACGACCGGCGGAGAAATCCGCAGCCAGATTGTGCGCGTGATCGGCCATCAGGGGACGTACGGATGGCTCAGTTGTTCTCGGAGATCCACTTCTCGGTCAGCTCAGCCTCGGTGACCGTGAGCTCGGCGACGGCGTCAGCAACCTTCGGCTCGATGGCGGGACCCATGAACGGGACCGTGACGTTGATCTCGTGGTTGTAGTGCATCGTGGCGGTGGACTCATCACCGGTCAGCTTCAAGTCGCCGGCGAAGTCGACGGGTGCGCCCTTGACGTCCGCGACGTAGCGGCCCTCGGCGTCGGAGCCGTTCAGCGGGCCGATCTTCACGGTGCGCTTGATCTTCAGCGCCTGGCTGATCATCGCGCGGACGGCCTCGGGCAGGAGGTCGGTGGGCATAACCTCGTAGAGCACGATCTCGGCGCCACCGTCGACGGCCTCGAAGGAGTGCACCTCGCCGGCTTCGGAGGAGAGGTGGGCTACGTTGTACTCCCAGTACTCGCGGTTGGTCAGTGCAGCGTGGACCGCTGCCGGCGGGAAATTGACGGTTGCAGTGTTCTCTTTACGCGTGGTCATGGGTTAAGACTACCGTTAAGAGGGTGTCCCCTTCATCGCTGACCCACAGATTTAACGAACTCCATGACGCTCTCCAGGGGGTTGACGGGATCCGCTTCGCCGACGACTTCCGCTTCGCCGATGCCACAACCCTCCATCTCGGTGGCCGCCCGGTGGGTGCCATGTACTGCGCGACGACGGCTGCGCTCGGCACCGCGGTCACCCGGGCGGACTCCCTGGAGATTCCGCTACTGGTTGTCGGCGGCGGCTCGAACCTCGTCGTCGCTGATGGGGACCTGCCCCTGATCGCTGTCGTCGCGGATTGCACAGACGTTCACATCGATGCGGAGCGGGGTGTGCTGCGCGCGGAAGCGGGAGCCGTGTGGGACGACGTCGTTGCCGCCGCCATCGACGCGGGGCTGGGCGGGATCGAGTGTCTCTCCGGTATCCCCGGGAGCGCCGGGGCCACACCGGTGCAGAATGTCGGGGCCTACGGGGCGGAGATCGCCGATGTGCTCACTCGGGTGCTCCTCCTGGAACGGGCGACCGGCACTGTGGAGTGGGTGCCGACTGAGGCACTCGACCTGGGGTACCGGACCTCGAACCTGAAACACACCGGTAGAGGTGTCGTGCTGGCGATCGAACTCCAGCTTCGCACCGATGGATTGAGCGCACCACTCCGGTTCGGGGAACTCGCCCGGCGATTGGGTGTGACCGCCGCCGATACCGGGACCGCGGACGGTGTGCGTCGACCAGCGGCCCTGGTCCGGGACGCCGTCCTTGAACTGCGACGCGGAAAAGGGATGGTCCATGATCCGGCGGACCATGACACCTGGTCCGCCGGATCCTTCTTCACCAATCCCGTCATCGCCGACAGTGACGTCGCGGACGTGCGGGTCGCCGTCGCCGGTCTGTACGGCGGCACGGTCGCGGACGCGATGCCCTGTTATCCCGCGGGTGAAGGGCTGTTGAAACTCTCGGCGGCGTGGCTCATCGAGCGCGCCGGGTTCGGTAAGGGGCATCCGGGCCCGGAGGCTCCGGTGCGACTGTCCACCCGGCACACCCTCGCGCTGACGAACCGGGGAGCGGCCACGACCGCAGATCTCGTGGCACTCGCCCGTGAGGTGCGCGCCGGGGTTCGGGACGCCTTCGGGGTCACCCTGCACCCGGAACCCGTCTGGGTCGGTGTCGACATCGACGGGTGACCGTCTCCGTGCCCCGGACAACGGCAGCGGACACATGAACGGCCCACCTCGGGTGGGCCATTCACGTTGGGGAGGGCTACTTCCCCCGGTTCTCCTCGGCCTTTCTCAGCGCCTTCTTCTCCGCCTCGCTGCCGTAGCGCTCGACGAGCTGGTCCCGGACCTCCCGGCGGCGGATCTTGCCGATCTGGTCCCGCGGCATCTCATCGAAGTGGTAGAACCGCCGGGGTACCTTGTACCTGGTCAACAGTTCACGGCAGTGTTCCTTCAGCCCCTCCGGATCGAGGGCGGCCCCTTCAGTGAGGGTGATCGCGGCGACCACGGACTCGGAGCCGTCGGAGCGGGGCATCCCCACCACGGTGGCGTCGGCGACATCGGGATGCGCCATCAGTGCCTCCTCCACCTCGCCCGGGTACACGTTGAATCCACCCGTGATGATGACCTCCTTGATGCGTGCCACCAGGCGGATGAACCCGTCCGGTTCCATGACCCCGACGTCGCCGGTGCAGTACCAGCCGTCGTGGAAGGACTTCTCGGTAGCCTCCGGCTGGTTCAGGTAGCCGTGGAACACCTGGGGGCCACGGACGAGAACCTCGCCCTCCTGGCCGTCGGGAACCGTGACGTCGAGGTTGTCCGGGTCAGCGATGCGGACCTCGGTGTCCGGGAAGGGAACCCCGACGTAGCCGGGGCGCCGTTTCGGGGTCATCGGGTTGCCGACGATGATCGGCGACGTCTCTGTCAGGCCGTAGCCCTCGACGAGCAGACCACCGGTGTAGCGCTCCCACCGCTCGACGGTGCGGGTGGGCAGGGTCGAGGCGCCGCAGAAGCTGTTCCGCACGCCGGAGATATCGATCCCGGCGGTTTCCGCGGCCTCGACGATGCGCTCGTAGAGTGCCGGGACACCGGGCAGCCAGGTTGGGGTGTTTTTCTTCATCACCTTCATGATGAGCTTCAGATCCGGGGCCGGCAGCAGGATGATCTCGCCGCCGATGAATACACCGAGGGTGACGTTCATGGTCAGGCCGTACGCGTGGAACATCGGCAATGCAGCGAGCATAACCTCGTCCTTTTCGCCCAGCCCGGGCACCCAGTGTTTGCCCTGGATGATGTTGGCGACGAGGTTCGCGTGGCTCAGTTGCGCACCCTTGGGGGCGCCGGTGGTGCCGGAGGTGTAGAGGATGAGGGCAATGTCGTCCTTCGTGATCTCCGGGTCCTCGAGATTGCGGCCGTCGCCCCCGATGGCCTGGCCGATGAGTGCCTCCCAGGGGACCGTGTTCGGTGCATCTCCGGTCAGACGGTCGCGCATCTTGTGGATCATCGGGAGTGGCAGCTTCAGTAGGAGCTGCTGACTGCGGGGCATCGCCTCGGTCATGTTGACGCTGATGATCGTCTCGAGCTGGGTGCGGCCCCGCAGTTTCTCCAGGGTTCCGGAGGTTTTGTCCCAGCAGATGGCGACCCGGGCGCCGTGGTCGTTGAACGGATGCTCCAGCTCGTGGGCGGTGTAGAGAGGATTGTGTTCCACGACGGTGGCGCCGAGCTTCAGCACCGCGTAGAAGGCGATGATGTGCTGCGGGCAGTTCGGCATCAGGAGGGCGACGCGGTCGCCCGGGCGGACACCGAAAGCCCGGAGCCCGGCGGCCGCCCGCCGCACCTGGCGGTCGAGATCGTTGTAGGACTGGGTCCGGCCGAAGAATCGGGTGGCGTTCTTGTCGCCGTTGACCGCCAGGTTGTTGTTGTAGTGGTCGATCAGCGTCGTGTCGCCGTACTCGAGGCTGTGCGGTGTCCAGTCCGCGTAGTGTTCGAGCCAGGCTTTTGATTCAAGTGCCGACATGGTGTCCCTTCGTAGGAATATGTGCGCACCGGCGGGGGATCGTGTGCATCGCCCGAAGTGGTGCCGACGCTGTGGGTGATGGCAGGAGCAGGCGTGGAGCATGATGATCCAGCCTCGCGTGGGTATCCCCCTCGGCCGGTGGGGAGAACGTCAGTACTATTCGAGTATAGCCTCGAAAGATGAGTGTTCACTCGTGTTCCCGGTCGGACCGGGTACCGGTGGGGGGCGAAGATTATGATGGCCGTCATGCGCGTCGCGATGATCTCCATGCACACGTCCCCGCTGCAGCAGCCCGGTCGCGGGGACGCAGGGGGAATGAACGTCTACATCGCCTCCACCGCCCGGCAGCTCGCCAGAAACGGGATCTCGGTGGATGTGTTCACCCGCGCCACCCGGCCCAGCCAGGGGGAGGTAGTCGAGGTGGAACCCAACCTCAGGGTCATCAACATCGTTGCCGGCCCTTACGAGGGGCTAGACAAGGAAGCGCTACCGACGCAGCTGGCCGCGTTCGCCGGAGGAATCCTGTTGTTCGCCCGCTGTGCAGCACTCAGCTACGACGTGATCCATTCCCACTACTGGCTTTCCGGGCAGGTCGGATGGCTGCTCCGGGACGTCTGGCAGGTCCCGCTGGTGCACACCGCCCACACGCTCGCGGCGGTGAAGAACGAACACATCAGCGCGGAGGACTCGCCGGAATCGGAGGCCCGCCGCATCTGTGAGCAGCAGATAGTGGATAACGCGGATCAGTTGGTCGTCAACACCCGTGAAGAGGCGCTGAACCTGGAGCGCCACTATGACGCGGTACCGGACTCGATCACCGTCATCCCGCCGGGCGCCGACACTGAACTCTTCACCCCGGGTACAGAACGCGCGACCGAACGCTGTCGCCGTGAACTCGGGATCCCGTTACACGCGAAGGTCGTCGCCTTCGTTGGCCGGTTGCAGGAGTTCAAGGGGCCACAGGTTCTGGTCCGGGCCGTGGCGGAACTGCTCCGGAGGGACCCTCACCGCAATCTCCGGGTCATCATCTGCGGTGGTCCGTCCGGGCCTGCGGCGACCCCCGAGCAGTACCGCGACCTCGCGAAGGAACTCGGTGTCGCACGCCGGATCAGATTCCTCGACCCCCGACCCCCGGAGGAACTGGTCACCGTCTACCGGGCTGCGGACATCGTCGCGGTCCCCAGTTACAACGAGTCCTTCGGTCTGGTCGCAGTCGAGGCGCAGGCGGCGGGCACCCCTGTCGTCGCAGCGCGCGTCGGGGGGCTCCCGATCGCCGTCGCCGACGGGAAGAGTGGTGTGCTGGTCGATTCGCACGAGGCGACGGCATGGGCGGATGCCCTCGCCGTCCTACTCGACGACGATGCTGCGCGGATCGCGATGGGTGAGTCCGCGGTGGGGCACGCCGCGGAATTCAGCTGGCCGCGGACCGCCGCGAATCTCGCGGAACTCTACCGCGGGATCATTGAGCACGCCCCGGAACGGTGCTATTCACGCAGGGCGTCCGGGTGACCACGTCAACCGATGGCCCTCGCGTGAATATCCGGTGAATCCTGCCAGGGCTTCCCGTCCACCGTGGGCACGATGACGCGGCGCGTGGAACAATGGTGGGTATGAGTACTGGAAAGTTAATTCTGCTCCGCCACGGCCAGAGCCAGTGGAACGCCTCGAACCAGTTCACCGGGTGGGTGGACGTCGACCTGACCGACAAGGGTCGCGCTGAAGCCCGCCGCGGTGGTGAGCTGCTGCGCGAGAACGACATCCTGCCGGACGTGGTCTACACCTCCCTGCAGCGTCGCGCCATCAACACGGCCAACATCGCCCTCGATGCCGCTGACCGGCACTGGATCCCCGTCGTCCGTGACTGGCGCCTCAACGAGCGTCATTACGGCGCCCTCCAGGGCTTGAACAAAGCCGAGACGAAGGACAAGTACGGCGAGGAACAGTTCATGGCATGGCGCCGTTCCTACGACACTCCGCCGCCGGCACTGGACCCGGACTCCGAGTTCTCGCAGGCACACGATCCCCGCTACGCCGACCTCGACACGGTGCCGGACACCGAGTGCCTCAAGGACGTCGTCGCACGTTTCGTGCCGTACTTCACCGAGGAGATCCTGCCCCGCGTACTGGCGGGTGAAACCGTCCTGCTGGCGGCACACGGAAACTCCCTCCGGGCCCTGGTCAAGCACCTCGACGGCATCTCCGACGAAGACATCGCGGGTCTGAACATCCCCACCGGAATCCCGCTCATCTTCGAGCTTGATGAGAAGGGCAACGTCCTCAACCCGGGCGGAACCTACCTCGATCCCGAGGCGGCAGCGGCCGGTGCCGCAGCCGTCGCCGCCCAGGGCGGCAAGTAGCCCGACGGATCTGGTCCTGAGAGCTGACGATCCGGAGGTAGGCGGCAGGTGTCTCTGTCTGTATGGGCGGGGTTCGCCGGTGGCGTGATCCTCACGCTATGGGCGACACCCGCCGTTGAGTTCCTCCGGCAGCGGCTCCGGACGAAACGCTCTGCGGCGACCCTCGCGGAGCACCAGGTGACCACGGTCTCCCAGGTTCTGCACCTCGCGGTGCAGGGCGCCCCAACGGCGGTGACCGTCGTTGGGCGTGGGGGAGACGTGGTCCTCTCTAATTCCCGGGCCCATGAGATGGGGATCGTGCACGAGCGGTCCCTCAACGAGAAGGTCTGGGCGTGCGCCGGTGAGGTCTTCAAGGACCGTGAGCCCCGGTCGATAGATCTCGCCGGGCCACAGAAACGCGCCGGTAGCCGGGTGATGGCTGTTCAGGCTGTCGTCAAACCCCTCACCCGGGTCGACTCCCGGTTTGTCATCGTCTACGGCACGGACGAATCGGAGAATGTTCGGATGGAGTCCGCGCGCCGGGACTTCGTCGCCAACGTCTCGCATGAACTCAAGACCCCGGTGGGTGGGATGGCACTGCTCGCCGAGGCACTCATCGAATCCGCGGATGACCCGGAGTCGGTTAGCTATTTCGGTGGCCGCCTGACCAAGGAGGCGCACAGGCTCGCGGACATGATCAATGAGCTGATCTCCCTGTCTAAGCTCCAGGGCGCTGAGAAGCTCCCCGGCATGGAACCCGTCTCCGTTGATGCGGTCATCGGGGAGGCACTTGCGCGCAATGAACTCGCTGCGGAGAACGCGAATATTACCCTGATTCGGGGGGCAGATACCGGTGTAGAGGTCGATGGAGACGTGAGTTTGCTCACAACCGCGGTGTCCAACCTGATCGGTAACGCCATCAACTATTCGCCCTCCGAAACCACGGTCTCGGTCTCCCAGAAGATCACCGACGATGGTTCGGAGGTGCACATCCGCGTGACCGACCGGGGCATCGGCATCGCCCCGGAGGATCAGAAACGGGTCTTCGAGCGGTTTTTCCGTGTCGACAAGGCCCGGTCTCGGTCGACAGGCGGGACCGGGCTCGGTTTGGCGATAGTCAAACACGTCGCTGCGAACCACGGAGGTTCGATCACCCTCTGGTCCAGGCCAGGAACCGGGTCAACGTTCACGCTCATACTGCCGGTCCACCGGGACCGGGGCGATGAGCCTCCCGACGAAGTGGACCTCACCCACTCCATTGATTTGAAGAAGAAACCGGCGCCACTGCGCGCCCGCAGAAAGGACCGTGCAACATGACCCGCATCCTGCTCGTCGAGGACGAGGAGTCGTTGGCCGACCCGTTGGCCTTCCTTTTGAGGAAGGAGGGCTTCGAAGTCGTCATCGCCCCGGATGGGCCCACCGCCCTGGTGGAGTTCGATCGGAACGAGATCGACATCGTGTTGCTCGATCTCATGCTGCCCGGGATGTCCGGTACCGACGTGTGCAGGCGGCTGCGGTCGATGTCGTCCGTTCCGGTCATCATGGTGACTGCCCGTGACTCGGAAATCGACAAGGTGGTGGGACTTGAGCTCGGTGCCGATGACTACGTGACGAAACCGTATTCGTCCCGGGAACTCATCGCCCGGATCCGGGCGGTGCTGAGGCGAGGGGGCGACGTCGACGATGATGGCGGCGATACCCAGGTCCTATCAGCCGGTCGGGTCCGGATGGACGTGGAACGGCACACCGTGTCTGTCGACGGCGTAGAGGTGGCCATGCCACTGAAAGAATTCGATCTTCTCGAGTATCTCCTCCGGAACACCGGCAGGGTGCTCACCCGGAGCCAGCTCATCGACCGGGTCTGGGGTGCGGACTACGTCGGCGACACCAAGACCCTCGACGTGCACGTGAAGCGTCTGCGCGCCAAAATCGAGGAGGAGCCCTCCCGGCCGCAGTACCTGGTCACGGTCCGGGGCCTGGGCTACAAGTTCGAGGACTGATCCGGCCCGGCCGGCGGGGACGACCGCCGGGCGGCCACCGTCGCCGGATGGGGGGAGCCGAGCATTACATCCCGGGTGACGCCTGAGTCACGGAGGGCATCGGCGGCGGCCCTCCGTCGGCCACAGTGCTCGGCAAGGACGGCGTAGGCGTCCGCCCCCATCAACGCGATCAGCTCCTGCCGGTGGCTCAGCCACACGGGGTGCGGTGAGGCGTGGCATGCCGGTGAGGTGGTGCAGTACCAGTCGAAGTCCTCCCCGCCCTCGCCCCAGCCGCGGCGCGTGTACTCGGTGATCGTGGTGCGCAGGATCTCGGAGCCGTCCCCCCGGTCCTCCCAGTCCTCCAGACGACGGAGAGGTAGCTGCCAGCACACCTCCGGCTTGACCACCGTGAGGTCCTCGCCGGTCGCTGAACCCCACTGGTGCAGGGCGCAACCGGCCCCGGTGGACCACCCCGCCCGATTCGCGAAGATGCAGGCGCCGTCGGTGACAACCGTCTTCAGAGCAGGTTCGGGCTCCCCGTCGTCCCCGTCGAGTTCATCCCACTCCAACCAGGGTTCGAGAGCGTCAGGTTCCCGATCTTCCGCGCGCTCCGCGAGCCATGCGTCGGCTCCGGTGGGGCGGAGCTGCCAGAAGTGCGCGGGCATCCGGGACACCGCGTCGACAAGCTGTTCTCGGTCCTCCTCATCACACAGGAAAGCGCCGTGTACGCAACAGCCGACATCTGACTGGGCCGCGTCGATGCCCCGGCACGTGCCGGTACCGAACTGGCAGCTGTAGTGGGACTCGAGCCAGGTCAGGTCGATGGAGAAGACGTGTTCGGGATCGTTGGGATCGGTGAACTCGTACCATTCGCGGGGGAAGTCCGGGGGCAGCTCCGCGCCTGAACGGATCGACGCCGCGGCCGGTGAGCTGGCCGGGAAACCCAACTGCACCGGCCGTGACACGAGTTCGGTCTGCGGGCAATTCACACCTGCCTACGCTAGACCGTCTACCCTGGGAATGTGCGATTAGGTGTATTGGACGTGGGAAGCAACACGGTCCATCTTGTGGTGGTCGATGCCCGTGCGGGCGGTCGTCCCACCGCAATGAGCGACTGGAAGACCACCATGCGGCTCGTCGAGTACCTCGACGGCGCTGGTGCCATCAATGAGAAAGGCATTAAACGCCTGGTAAAGGGGGTCGCTGAGGCCTCAGAGCTGACTAAGCAGCTCAACTGCGCGGACATTCTGCCCTTCGCCACGTCCGCAATCCGATCTGCGACCAACGGACAGGATGTGATCGACACCGTCGAGCGTGAGACCGGCGTTCGGCTGGAGGTCCTCTCCGGTGAGGATGAGGCGAAGCTGACGTTCCTTGCGGTGCGCCGCTGGTACGGCTGGTCGACGGGGCGGATCACCAACCTCGACATCGGGGGCGGATCCCTGGAACTGTCCACAGGGACGGATGAAACTCCGGATGCCGCGTTCTCTCTCGATCTAGGCGCCGGTCGACTGACCCACCAGTGGTTCGACACTGATCCGCCGAGTCGGAAGAAGATCAACATTCTGCGTGACTACATCGACGCGGAGCTGGTGGAACCGGCGAAGATCATGAAGCGTTGCGGACCAGCGGAACTCGCGGTGGGTACCTCCAAGACGTTTCGGACACTCGCGCGGCTCACCGGCGCCGCCCCGTCCTCGGCCGGTCCGCGAGTGAAGCGTACGCTGACGGCCCCGGGCCTTCGCCAGCTCATCGCCTTCATCTCCCGGATGACAGCTGCGGACCGCGCGGAGTTGGAGGGCGTCAGTTCCGACCGCTCCCACCAGATCGTGGCGGGGGCGTTGGTTGCGGAAGCGGCCATGCGTGCGCTTGGCTTGGAACAACTGGAGATCTGCCCCTGGGCGCTCCGTGAAGGAGTGATCCTGCGCCGGACGGAACAGGGAATGGACTACGAAAGGACGCGCACATGAGCGAGAAGAAACTCACCGTGGCGGAGCTGATGGCGCGCGCCGCAGCCGAAGAAGGAAAGGGTGAGGACTGCGCCCCCCGTCGCCGTCGCCGCCGCCGCAGCCTGGACGAGGGTGGGGTTTCCGTCGCTGAACTGACGGGATCCATTCCCGCTGTCGAATCCAAACCTGCGGAGAGCCGCCATTCCAGTGTCCCGCTGGATACGGCTGATCGGGATTCGGAGGAAACCCCGGTACCGGATGCTGGCTCCCGGCACAGCGCGTCCGTCGCTGATGAGGCGGCGACCTCCGTCACGGTTCCCGCACCACCGGCCGTTGTCGGCGGTGAGGGTGCGGAGACCCCGGAAGAGAATGCCGGCGGATCCGCTGGCAGCGACGCCGATAAGGCCCCCACGACCGCGGAGACCACGCCCACGGACGCTCCCGGGAAGCCCGCCGAGTCCGGTTCCGCTCCGGAAAGTACACGGCCCAGCTCAGACGAGACGGTCGTCCTGTCGGTCGTCACAGATGACGACCCGATCCGACTGACCACCGGTGAATTCCCGAGCATCACCCCACGCCAGATCCAGCAAGAACGCGCCAGCGCCCCGTCACCGGTGGGCACCCCCGAGGCGCCGGAGGAGACCCCGGACGCGGCCAGCGGGGTCCCCACCCCCGCGATCGCCGTCGATGAGGCTCCGCCCACGACATCGATGGACACCATCACCGCCGGGGATGCGGGGATGCCGTCAGCGGACGGCATCGCCCCTTCCGACACCACTCCCGAGGGCGAAGATGCCGTCGCAGGGCAGGAGAAGGTGTCCGTGGTGGCGGTGATCGGCATGATCCTGCTGGGACTCATCGTCGGTGTCGCGCTGTTCTTCGGTTTTGAGAAACTCTGGGGTCACTTCGACACCGCGATCACCGCGGTCCTGGCCATCGCGGTCACCTGCGGCATCATCGGGGTCGTCCATGCGCTCCGTACCGAGCGGGACGGGCTGTCGATGTTCCTCGCGGGCCTGGCGGGCCTGGCCGTCACCTTTGGCCCGCTGCTCACCGCCTGAGATGCAGCCGGAACCGCCCCGCCGGGGTGGCTTCTGCGGACGGGGGACGTTCATGGCAGGGTGTAGGCCATGACGAAAATTGCTGTAATCGGTGGAGGAAAGATCGGCGAGGCGCTGATCTCGGGTCTCGTGCACGGTGGTGTGTCCGCCAAGGACGTCCACGTGTCGAATCGGCGGCCGGAACGCGGCAAGGAATTGACCGACGGATACGGGATCATCGATTTCACGGACAACCGTCAGGCCACCGACGGCGTCGATGTCGTGTTCCTCTGCGTGAAACCAAAGGACACCGTGGCGGTGCTCGCAGAGCTCTCAGACACCATCGACAATAACGCGGAGGACACCACGGTGATCTCCATGGCAGCCGGTGTCTCTCTGCGGAGCCTCGAGGACGTGGTGTCCGCGGGCACCCCGGTCGTGCGGGTCATGCCGAACACTCCGATGCTCGTCGGTCGCGGCATGTGCGCGGTGGCCGGTGGTCGCTTCGTCAGTGGCGACCAGCTCGACCAGGTCCGTGAACTTCTCGGCACCGTCGGTGATGTCGTCGTCGTTGAGGAGAATCAGATGGATGCGGTGACCGCCATGTCGGGTTCGTCTCCGGCCTACCTGTTCCTCGTCGCCGAGGCGATGATCGACGGGGGCGTGAACCTGGGGCTACCCAGGGAGCTTGCCTCCCAGCTCGCCGTGTCCACGTTGACCGGTGCGGCGCACATGATGCTCGAGGGTGATCTCGGCCCTTCGGAGCTGCGCGCCAACGTCTGCTCACCCGGAGGTACCACGATCGCGGCCGTCAGGGCACTGGAGGAGAATGGGATCCGTGCCGCCTTCTACCGTGCGACCCAGGCCTGTGCGCAGCGGTCGGCGGAAATCGGCCGCATGAGTTCCGGCACAGCGTCGGTCTCCGACGACGACGAGGACTAATCCGCGGTCGCGGGTGTGTCCGCCGGGGTGTTTCTTTTCCCCTCGTTTCCCCTGTGACCAGTGGTGACAACGGGGGCGTTGGTCCCGGCGCCGTGTGCGCCGAAATAATCGGCCACTTATGTCGCAACAGTCACAAGGTTCACGGTAGGCTTGTTAAAGCACGTGCGTGACCGATCTGCAGGAGGGGAAGCCTGCAGCGCGCCACGGGCTGAAGGGTTGAATAAATATGGCACATGAAGAAAACGGAACCTTTTTGACCGTCGCCGAGGTCGCGGAGATCATGCGCGTTTCCAAGATGACGGTCTACCGCCTGGTCCACTCCGGTGAATTGCCGGCGGTCCGGGTCGGACGTTCGTTCCGCGTCCACGAGAAGGCAGTCAACGACTACCTTGACTCCTCCTATTACAACGTGGGCTGACGGTTTACCGTCGATTCCCGTTACCGGAGGAAACTCCGGCCCCGCGCCTCCCGGTTATCTGGGTTGACGGGGCCGGAGTTTTTTTGTGCTGGCCCTTCGCCCCGGTATGATGAGGCCATTCGTGCCTGCGAACGTTTTCGGCGACCGTCGTTCTGACGTCGGTTGGCCGTTATCCGGGACACCGGTTTTCCGGTCTCCCGGTTGACATGGTCACCTCGGGTGTGACGGCGGTGTCCGGTGGACTGAAAGTGCACTCGGCCCCGCGACCGCACGCCGGAGACAGTGGGCAGGGTATGTACATACACCTACGAGCAAAAGCGAGGAAACCCCATGGGTTCAGTGATCAAGAAGCGCCGCAAGCGCATGTCGAAGAAGAAGCACCGCAAGATGCTCCGTCGTACCCGCGTCCAGCGTAGGAAACTCGGCAAGTAAGCCCTCAGGTCCGCTTTCAGGTCCGGCCCCGCCCCGTATCGGTATGGGGGTGGGGCCGGACCTTTGTGCGCGGAACCGTGTGGCAGGGTTACCATGCCTAACATTGTCATCCGTTTAAGGGTAGGGTTGCACTCGAATTCGAAACCCTCTCCGTGCCGGGAGGACAACCGAGTGAATGGGAGATTCGACCGTATGACATCGACACTGAAGCGTGCCCCCCGGACATTGCGGCGGATGCTGCAGGCAGGAGCCACCACCGTGGTGCTCGCGCTGGGGCTGACCGCGTGCAACTCATCCGTTGAGGAGCCCGGCAGTACCGGGGAAGGCACCTCAGGGACGACTGCTGCGGCGACCTCCTCGACCGGGGACGCCGCCACCGAGGCGTCTTGGCCCCGCACGATCGATGCCGTGAACGGTGAGGTGGAGATCCCGGCTGAGCCCGAGCGTATCGTCTCCACCTCCGTCACGCTCACCGGTAGCCTGTTGGCCATCGACGCTCCCGTCGTGGCGTCCGGTGCCGGCCAACCGGACACCCCCTTCTCGAACAGTCAGGGCTTCTTCAAGCAGTGGGCCAATGTTGCCGAGGAACGTGGTGTCAACCCGCTCTACACCAAGGAACCCGATCTCGAAGCGATCCTCGCCGAGAAGCCCGATCTGGTCCTCGTTGCTGCCACGGGCCGCGATTCCGCGGTTGATCTCGTCGATCAGCTGTCCCCCGTCGTACCGACAGTCGTGATCGACTACGGTGACAAGACCTGGGAGGACGTCACCCGTCAGCTCGGCGAGATCACCGGCCACGAGAAGGAAGCCAACAAGGCCCTCGACGACTTCGACGCCCTCGTCTCTGAGGTTGCCGACGCCATCACCCTGCCCGAGCAGCCCGTGAACACCATGGTCTACCTGCCGGACGGTAAGGGCGCGAACGTATTCACCGACGAGGCCGCACAGAATCGCCTACTGGCCTCCCTCGGCTTCGAGATCGCACCGATCCCCGACTCGGTCAAGGGCAACGAATCCAAGGGCAAGCGCAGTGACATCGTGAAGGTCTCCGGGGAGAATCTCCCCGTCGCCATGAACGGTGAAACAGTTCTGCTGGCCGCCGCGGCCGACAAGCTCGTACCCACCGTGCTTGCGGATCCGGCGCTCGCCGGGACCGCAGCCGTCCAGAACAAGCGCGTCTACGCTCTCGGTGCCGACACCTTCCGACTGGACTACTTCTCGGCCACGGACATGGTCGAGCGGATCCGGGAGCTCTTCGCTTCCTGATCCCCGGAATGACCCACTCCACCACATCCCACGCTCCGCCCGCACGCCCGGCCCAACCCGGCAGCGGGCGGTTCGTGCTGGTGATACTCCTACTCATCGGTGTGCTGGTGGGCAGCGCCCTGATGAGTCTCACGGTCGGCTCCCGGGTGAACGCTGTTGGGGAAGCCCTCCACCGGGTGCCCGGCGCGCTCGACTATCTCCGTGATCCCCTCGTCACCCCCGGCGATGTCGATGAGCTCACGGTGCTGATCGGCACGTACCGGCTGCCAAGGACGATTCTCGCGGTCCTGTGCGGTGCTGGACTGGGCGCCGCGGGTGCCATCATCCAGGGGCACACCAGGAATCCGCTCGCTGACCCCGGAATCCTCGGGATCAACGCGGGAGCCGCGGCCGCCGTGGTCACGGTGATCGGCTCCGGTGTCGCAACGACCGCCTCCGGATACGTCTATCCGGCGATGGCTGGGTGCGCTGTGGTCACGATCCTTATCTTCGTCCTCTCCTCCGGCGGTCCGACCGCGGCGAACCCGGTGACGGTCATTCTCGCCGGCGTGGCGGTCAGTGCGCTTCTCATGGCGTATGTGCATCTCATGGTGTTGTCCAGTGACATCGTCCTCGACCAGATGCGGCTCTGGGCGACGGGTTCCCTCGCCGGCCGTCGGATGGACGTGGTCACCGCCACGGCTCCGGTGATCTGTGTGGGGCTCGTGGTGGCACTCACCCAGGCCCCGGGCCTGAATCTCATCGCCCTCGGTACGACAACGGCCGCGAGCCTCGGCCTGCCGGTGACGCGGGTCCGGGTCCTCGGGTTGATCACCGTCGCGATGCTCGGTGGTGCGGCGACCGCCGCCGCCGGCCCTCTGTCCTTCGTCGGCCTCGCCGCGCCGCACATCATGCGTACCCTCGCCGGGCCGGACTACCGGAGGATCATCCCCGGTGCGGCGGTGGCGGGCGCGATCCTGACGCTCTGGGCCGACATGGCAGGCCGCGTGATGGCCCGACCGGACGAGATGGCGATGGGCATCGTCCTCGCGCTCGTCGGCGTCCCGGTGTTCATCCTGCTCGTGCGCAGGCGGACGGTGGTGGGACTGTGACCGGAATCAGGGCTTTCCGAACCGCGGGGATCTCCGTCGTCTGGCGGCCCCGTACTCTGCTCGTCGGGTTCCTGCTCATCGGTCTCGGGGCGGCGGTGTTCACCGTCGGCCTCGGTCTCGGTAGCTATCCTTTGGCCCCGACGGATGTGTGGCGCATTCTCCTCGGACGCGGAACGGAGATCGAACGCACCATCGTCTGGGACCTGCGGCTCGGCAGAGCCGTCGTCGCCCTGCTCGTTGGGGCGTGCCTGGGATTCTCGGGGGCACTGACCCAGACCCTCGCCCGGAATCCACTGGCCAGCCCCGACATCCTCGGTGTCACCCACGGCGCGAGTTTCGCTGCCGTCAGCGTCATCGCCTTCGCCGGCACCGGCGGTGTCCTCGGGCAGGGGACCAGTCTGCTCCTCGGATCCATCGGGCTGACACTCACCGCGGTGGTCGGGGCACTCGGTACCGCTGTGGTGGTGTGGTTCCTCGTCGGACGAGAGCGCAACAACATGTTGAGCCTCGTGCTGATCGGTGTCGCCGTCTCCATGTTTCTGGGAGCCGTGAACACCTGGATCATCGCCCGCACCACCCTGGAACGGGCGGCCGCCGCGCAGCTCTGGCTCACCGGCTCCCTCAATGGACGGGACTTTGCCCACGCCTGGGCCCCGGCCGCGGTCCTCCTTACGGCGACGCTCGCCGCCGGGTGGCTTGCCTTCGTCCTCGGGGCGCTGGCGTTGGGGCCCGCGACGGCCCATACCCTCGGGCACCACGTCACCGCGGCGCAAGCCGCGCAGCTGCTCACGGCGGTCGTTCTCGCGGCCGTCGCGGTCAGTGCCGCCGGACCCATTGGATTCGTTGCCTTCGTCACGCCCCAGATCGCCCGGATCGCCGCCGGAGCGGCGACCCCGCCACTCATGCTCTCCGCGCTGACCGGGGCCGTCACGGTCGCCGCCGCAGACCTGGCTGCGCGGGCGCTCCTCCCGTGGGAGGTCCCCGTCGGTATCGTGACTGCGTTGGCCGGTGCTCCGGTGCTGCTCTGGATGATCGTCTCCCTCAACCGGAAAGGACACTGATGTCCCCGAACGGCGAATCCCGGCTCCGTGCCTGCGGGCTGACCGCAGGCTACGGCGACACGGAGATCTTGCACGGCATCGACACCGATATCCCCGCGGGGCGGATTACCGCGTTGATCGGGCCGAACGGGTGCGGGAAGTCGACGCTGCTGTCCTGCTTCTCCACGCTGCTGTCCTATAAGGGCAGCGTGTTGCTCGATGACCGTGATCTGCGCTCGGTACCCCGGCGGGAGAGGGCGAGACTGCTCGCCCTGCTGCCGCAACAACCAGTCGCCCCGGACGGGCTCACCGTCGCACAGCTCGTCGCCCGAGGCAGGCACCCGCACCAGACGTGGTGGAGCCAGTGGTCGACCCGGGACGAGGCCGAGGTTGGCCGTGCGCTGGAGACCACCGGCGTACCCGACCTCGCGGAGCGGACCCTCGACCAGTTGTCCGGCGGCCAGCGGCAGCGGGTGTGGATCGCGATGACCCTCGCGCAGGACACCCCCACGCTCCTGCTCGACGAGCCGACGACCTACCTCGATCTCGCGCACAGCATCGACGTGCTCTCCCTGGTGCGGCGGCTCTGCGACGAGGAGGGTAAGACGATCATCATGGTCCTGCACGACCTGAACCTGGCGGTCCGGTACGCCGACCACCTGCTTGTGATGGGGGAGGGGCGGATCGCGGCGACGGGTACCCCGGACGAGGTGATGGACGCCGACCTGCTGCGGAACGTGTTCGGGCTTGAGGCCCGCGTCGTCCCGGACCCGGTCACCGGTGGACCGATGATCGTCCCGGAACTGGCCTAGGGGTGATCAGTTCCGCTTGACCCACGTCCAGCCGAGGACGCTGAACCCGGCGCCCACCAGGGCGGGGACACCGAAGGCCCGGATGGCCTTACGCAGGCTGCGGTAGTCGCGGATCTCCCACCCGCGTTTCTCTGCTTCCTTGCGGAGTGCTGAATCCGGGTTGATGGCGACGGCGGTGCCCACCATTGACAGCATCGGGACATCGTTGATGCTGTCCGAGTATGCAGCGCAACGTTCCAGTTCAAGGCCCTCCACCGCGGCGAGCGCGGCGACGGCGTGCCTCTTGCCGGGGCCGTGCAGGATGTCGCCGACGAGACGGCCGGTGAACTTGCCGTCCTTCACCTCCGCGACGGTGCCCAATGCGCCGGTGAAGCCGTACCGTCGGGCCAGGATCTGGGCCAGCTGCACCGGTGTGGCGGAGACCAGCCACACCTGGTGTCCCGCGGCCAGGTGTGTCTCCGCGAGTTCCCGGGTACCGGGCCAGATCTTCTCGGACATGTGGGTGTCCACGATCTCCTCGCACAGCTCCACGAGCTCGGCCACATCACGGCCCTTGATGAACTCCAGAGCCTGCTGACGGCCCTCGGCGACGTCCTCTGCGTTCTCCGAACCCGTCACTCGGAACTTGATCTGCTTCCAGATCACGGGCAGGACCTCGCCGACCCGGAAATAGCGCTTCCGGGCCAGGCCGAGGGCGAAAACGAGGATCGACGCTCCCTGAATCAGGGTGTTGTCGACGTCGAAGAACGCCGCAGTCCCGACATCCTGCTGGATGGCCGGGTCGGGGGCGTTGACGTGGTTGGATCCGGCGGCCTCGAAGGCGCCGGACACCGAGGCTATTCCGGAGGTGAAGTCCTCCAGCTCAAGGTCGAAGGCCTGGGCGATGGCCGCCGCGGCAGCGGCCTCACCGGCTGCCCGCTGAGTCGACTCGTCGACCGGGGGGAGTGCGGTGTCCTCCAGGAAGCGTCGCAGATTGCCTCGGGAGGCAGACCAGGTGGCGAGAAAATCCTCGGGGCTGCCGAGGATACCGTCATCGGGGGTGGAAGTGCTCACGCGCGTCGGGTGCCTTTTCGTCAGTGGAACGTGCAGTAACGTCTCCAATCGTAGGGCACCCGTCGGGGCAACCGGGTGCACGGTGACAACGATTGACGAATGGTTCCGGGGATGGAGGCGCCGTGAGTGGGCACACTGTCGAGTTGATGGTGCGTGAAGGATGTGGGTCATGTGTGCGTGTCGCGACACAGATAGAGCCCGTTGTGGGGGCGGCAGGGGGGGTACTCGAACTGCGGGACGTGGACACGGACCCGGAACTGGCGATGGAGTACGGTGACCGGGTTCCCGTCGTGGTCATCGACGGTGAGGAGTTTGCGTGCTGGGAGGTCGACGATGACGAGTTAGCGCAGGCTTTGTTGTAGTAACGGGGCAGGCGGGCTACTTTTGAGCAAAGATGACGCGGGGTGTACCGCGGGGTCAACCTTTTGATTGATGCCTAATCAAACGGTGGTGTCCCACCAGTGGAAAAAGAGTAGCGAAAGCAGTGAGGTGTACAGCATGAGCGTCCTCGTGGTCGGCATGTCGCACCGGTCGGCCCCCGTGGCTGTCCTCGAACAGGTCAGCATGAACGACGACGTCGCGCGTGAGCAGGCGTCGAGGGCACTGATCCGGCGGTCGTCGCTTTCCGAGGCGATGATCGTCTCCACCTGCAACCGGGTCGAGATCTACTGCGTCACCAACAGCTTCCACACCGGTGTCAACGATGTCGTCGAGGTCCTGCACGCCATCTCAGGTGTCGACACCGCCCTCCTGCGCCGCTCCCTCTACGTCCGTTACGCCGATGCCGCGGCCGAGCACATGCTCGTTGTCACCTCCGGCCTGGACTCAATGGTCATCGGCGAACAGCAGATCATCGGGCAGGTCCGTGCCGCGTACTCCCAGGCCCGGGAACTCGGAACCGCAGGCCCTACGCTCCACGCCCTCGCCCAGTGCGCACTGCATACCGGCAAGCGGGTCCACACCGAGACCGACATCGACGACGCCGGTGCCTCCATGGTCTCCTTCGCCTGTTCGGAGGCGCTTCGGCAGCTCGGGAGCGACGGCCGTGACCGTCCGTTCTCTGGAACCACCGCCATGGTCCTCGGCGCCGGCGTCATGGCTTCGCTGGCCGCAACCCACCTCGGTCGCATGGGCGTTGACGGTCTCGTACTGACGAACCGCACCCGCAGCCGCGCCGAGATCCTCGCCGAACACTCCCGCGAGGCCGGGGTTCCCGCTCGGGTCGTGGACTTCGACGAGCGCGCCGCGGCCCTCTCCGAGGTCGATATCGTCATCTCCGCCACTGGCGCGGACAACTTCACCGTGACGGCGGACGACGTTCCCGCTGGCTGTTCGCTGACCTTCATCGACCTCTCCCTCCCGAGGGACATCGACGACGCCGTCGCCGACCTGCCCGGTGTCCGTCTCGTGAACATCGAGCGACTGCACGAGGCCCGCCGCGACACCGACGATGACAGTCAGGCTCAGGCGATGCGCATCGTCTCGGAGGAGCTCGATTCCTACTCCTCCGCGCAGCGGATCCGCGACGTCGTTCCGGCCGTCGCGGCCCTGCGCCGACACGCCTCCGACCTCGTGGAGGCGGAGATGGAACGCCTCGCGCAGCGGACCCCGACGATGTCGGTCTCCGACCGTGAGGAGGTCTCGCGCACGGTTCGTCGGGTCGTCGACAAGCTCCTGCATCAGCCGACCGTCCGAGTAAAGGAACTCGCGGCCCACTCGGGGACCGTTTCCTACGAGTCCGCGCTGCAGGAACTCTTCGGGCTCACCCCGCCCCAGCCGGCACGCCCCGTCGCAGTCGCCGCCGTTGACCTGCCCGTGGGTGACACGGAGATGATCACCTCGATCCGCGCCACCGTCGCGGATACCGTAGCGGGATCCTGACCGGATCCCGGTTCACGTCCGACGCCGTGGAACGCTAGAGTTCGAACCGACGGCGCCGCCCCGCAGGCGCCCATGACGACACGGTGGCGCCAGGCGGCGCCGCAGAAAGGTAGCGGCAGTCATGACCTTCCGCATCGGCACCCGCGGTTCCCAGTTGGCGACCACCCAGGCTGGGACCGTCCGCGACGCGCTCATCGCAGCGGGCTTCGACGCCGAACTCACCATCATCACCACCCCGGGCGACCGTTCCCAGGCGCCCGTCGAACGTATCGGTGTCGGCGTGTTCACCCAGGCACTGCGGGATGCCATGGCCGCCGGCGACTGCGACATGGCGGTCCATTCCTTCAAAGACCTGCCCACCGCCCCGGACAGCCGATTCCGGCTCGTTGTCCCCCCGCGAGCGGACGCCCGCGAGGCGCTCATCGCCCGCGACGGCCTGACCCTGGAGGGTCTCCCCGAGGGAGCCCGGGTGGGGACCTCCGCACCGCGCCGGGTGAGCCAGCTTCGCGCCCTGCGCCCCGACCTCGACATCCGCCCCCTGCGCGGCAATATCGACACCCGCATGGGGCACGTCACCGATGGTCGTCTCGACGCCGTCGTCCTTGCCTATGCGGGTCTTCACCGTACCGGTATGGGGGAGCGCGCCACCGAGATCTTTGCCCCGGACGTCCTCGTTCCCGCCCCGGCCCAGGGCGCCCTCGCTGTGGAGTGCAGGCAGTCGGACCCCGGGGCGGTCTCCGCGATCGAGACCCTCACCGACCCCTCGGCCACCGCGTGTGCCGCAGCGGAACGCCGTATCCTCGCTCGCCTGGAGGCCGGATGTACCGCCCCCGTCGCCAGCCACGCGACGATCGTCGGTGACCGGATCACCCTCACCGCCGGCGTCTTCGCGCTGGACGGATCCACGCGACTCGTCGTGTCCGGGACCACCGACCTGGGCCGCCACCTCGACCTCGGTGACGATCTCGCCCGGCAGCTCCTCGATCGGGGCGCTGCCGACATCATGGCGGCGACCGGGGACCATTGATCATGGTTCGGGTGAAACTGACCGACACGGCGCTCACCGTGCAGCTGAGCTGGTGGGAGAAGGCGGTCGCCAGGCGCAGTCATCTCACCGTTCCGCGGCGCGCGATCCGTGCGGCCCGTCCCCTGGACAATGCAGCCGCTGCGGTGGAGAAGGTCGCGGGGGCACACCTGTCCGGCACCGCCATCAACGGCGTGACCCGGTCCGGGACGCTCACGGGGCCGGTGGCTCCCGGGAGTTCGGGCATCACCTCCACCTTCGCGATCTGTCACGGTACCGAACCGGGGATAGAAATCCTGCTCGACCACCCGACGGTGCAGCGGATCATCGTCGCCACCCCGGACGCCGGAGAACTTCTCGACCGACTCGACGTCGGGCAAGCCCCGGCGCCTGACCGGTACGGTACGCAGTGCCCCTGAAAGCCTCGCTGGTTTTCAACCCTGCCGCCGATGCTTTATCGTTGTCCTGGTATGTGCTCAACGCCCGCGGACAACGTGACCGGGTGATCATCCAGTCCACTCGTTGCCGTGCCCCGTCCGGGCGCTGCTGTCGTACCGGGGTATCTGGCACCGACCCCGGACCCATAACTCCTGTCCGCCACGTGCGGCGTCCAGCCGGGCCGCGCCCGAGAACCCAAGCCTTGAAGAAAAGACACACATGAGTATGGCCCATCCGGCCCCCGAGGCCCAGGAACCCGCGACGGGGAACGTCATCTTCGTCGGAGCGGGTCCGGGTAACCCCGATCTCCTGACCGTCCGTGCCCGTGAGGTGCTCAGCCACACGGCCATTGCAGTGACCGATCCAGGGGTCCTTGGAGGTGTCCGCGAGATCGTGGCCAGCGAGCTGGCGGTCCCGCAAGCGAAACTCGACGCTGCGGATGAGGCCTACGCCCGTCAGTGCGCGGAGGCCAAGGCCGCCGGTGCTCGCCGCAAGCCGCCGCGGCCGCCCGCACCCACCGCCGCGGAGATCACGGAGATCTCCGACCTCGGCCCGGAGGACATCGCCAAGCTCCTCGCGGAAGGTGTCGCTGACGGTTCCGATGTCATCCGACTCGTCGCCGGAAACCCGTTGACCAGTGACTCCGTCCTCGCCGAGATCAACGCCGTCGCAGCCGCGGGCCTCGAGTTCCAGGTAGTCCCCGGCATGTCTGTGCCCTCTACCGTTCCCGCCTTCGCGGGCATCGCCTTGGGCTCTACCTACACGGAAACCGACATCACCAGCGGCGACGTCGACTGGTCCCAGCTCGCCACCGCACCGCAGCCGCTCGTGTTGCAAGCCACCCGGGACCAGCTGGTGACTATCGCGGAGGAACTTCTTGAACGCGGCATGTCTCCGCAGACCCCCGTTTCCGTCACCGTGCATGGAACGACCCGACTTCAGCGCACCCACGACACCACCCTGTCCACCCTGGGCAAGCTCGACGGGGAGCTTCCCGGCCAGCTCGTCGTCTCCCTCGGCACGTCGGTGGATGACCGCTCGAAGTACTCCTGGTGGGAGAACCGACCGCTGTACGGATGGCGGGTCCTCGTGCCGCGCGCCAAGGAACAGGCCGCGCCGATGTCGACCCGGCTCGCTAGCCACGGCGCCATCCCGCAGGAGGTGCCCACGATCTCAGTGGAACCGCCGCGGAATCCCGCGCAGATGGAACGCGCCGTCAAGGGCATCGTCGAGGGTCGCTACCAGTGGGTTGTACTGACCTCCGTCAACGCTGTGAAGGCACTGTGGTCGAAGATGTCCGATTTCGGTCTCGACGCCCGCTCCTTCGCCGGCGTCCGGATTGCCGCCGTCGGACACAAGACCGCAGCCGCGATCCGTGACCTCGGGATCACCCCGGAACTCACCCCGCGGTCGAACAACCAGAACGCCGTCGGCCTGGTCGACGCGTTCCCCGAGTACGACTCCGATCTCGACCCCGTCGGCCGGGTTCTATTGCCCCGCGCCGATATCGCGACCGAGACACTCGTCGAGGGTCTTGTTGACCTCGGGTGGGAGGTCGACGACATCGTCGCCTACCGCACTGTACGAGCTGCCCCGCCCAGCGCCGAGATCCGCGAGATGATCAAGTCCGGGGGCTTCGACGCCGTCTGCTTCACGTCCTCGTCCACCGTGCGCAACCTCGTCGGTATCGCGGGCAAACCGCACCAGCGGACCATCATCGCCTGTATCGGTCCGATGGCTGCGGCCACCGCTGCGGAGATGGGACTGCGGGTCGATGTTCAGCCCTCGGTCGCCGGTGTCGCTGAGCTCGTCGATGCGCTGGCCGCCCATGTCGCGGCCCTGCGTGCCGCCGGGCAACTGCCGCCCCCGCGCAAGAAGCGCCGCTCACGTCGGACGAACTCCTGACGTCCGCGCGCACGCCGTGCACGACCCGCGCGTGGGGAGTAGGACGGTAAGTGCGTCCCTTCCGACACCAGCAACCCTTCCGAGAGGTCTATTTCCCGTGACTGCTTCTTCCCGTCCGGTCCGTCGCCCGCGTCGTCTGCGCACCAGCCTGGCGATGCGTGAGCTGGTCGCAGAGAACACACTCCGACCGGCGGACTTCATTCTCCCGATGTTCATCGCCGACGGCATCGACGAACCCAACCCCATCGGCTCCATGCCGGGGGTCGTGCAACACACCACCAGCTCACTCCTTGCCGCGGTCGAGGAGGCCCGCTCCGCGGGCATCCGCTGCATCGACCTGTTCGGCGTTCCCCGACCGGGCGACAAGGACGCCACCGGCTCCGTCGCGTGGCATGCCGACGGCATCCTGAACCGGGGGGTTACCGCGGTCCGCGAGCGCTTCGGCGACGACATTCTCGTGATGGCCGATACCTGCCTCGACGAATTCACCGACCACGGTCACTGCGGAGTTCTGGCCGAGGACCGGTCGGGGCACACGATCGTTGACAACGACGCCACCGTGGACCTCTACCGGAAGATGGCGGTCTCCCAGGCCGAGGCCGGTGCCCACATAGTCAGCCCGTCCGGGATGATGGACGGCCAGGTCGCCGCGATCCGTGAGGCCCTCGATGACGCGGGGCACGGGGATGTCGCCATCATGGCCTATTCGGCGAAGTATGCCTCCGCGTTCTTCGGCCCGTTCCGCGAAGCCGTCGGCTCATCCCTCGACGGTGACCGACGCGCCTACCAGCAGGATCCCGCCAACTTCCGAGAGTCCCTCCTGGAGGTCGAGCTCGACATCGACGAGGGCGCCGACTTCGTCATGGTGAAGCCGGCACTGCCATACCTCGACGTGCTGCGCGCGGTGGCCGACACCTCACCGGTGCCCGTCGCCGCCTACCAGGTGTCCGGTGAGTACGCGATGATCGCCGCGGCGGGCGCGAACGGCTGGGTCGACGCCGATGCCGTCATGATGGAGTCATTGACATCCATCAAGCGTGCGGGCGCCGACCAGATCCTCACCTATTTCGCGGTGGCCGCGGCCCGCAGGCTGCAGGACCACCGGAACTAGCCGGGGACTCCGTCCCCCGACGTCCGGCTCCTTTCCGCCCACAGCTACCGTGGGGAGCAGCACTTTCCAGGGACACCGGGGAATCCGGACCTTCGGAAGATCTGGAAGACACCGACAGTCACGGATACACCGGTATCCACCGCGATCCGCTGGACACACATTCCCGACGACAGGACACCCGTATGACGCAGCAACCCGGGCGGCCCCAGGAGAAACCGGCCCCCACCATCCCGGAATCCGCCCGACTCGCGGTCCAACTGTGGTGGGCGATGGTGGTCCTCGAAATCATCCACCAGGTATTCAACGTGGCGATCAGCCTTATCGATCCCTCCGAGGTCAAGGCCAACGCGGACTTCGGTGATACCGGTGCGGTCCCCGTCGACGCGGTGATCACCGTCGCGATCATCATGGCCGGCGTGCTGGGGATCGGCATCATGGTCTTCCTCGGATTTGCTGTGTACGGCTACGCCCGGAACAGTGGCTGGAGGTGGTTGCGGACCCTGCTGGTGTTCTTCAGCGTTTACTTCGCTATCCGTGCCGTGGTCGTATTCACCGCGACCCCCGCCGGTACCGCCGTGCCGACGGCACTCTACCTCATCGACGGAAGCCTGCAGATCCTCGCCGCCATCGCCGGTGTCCTCGGGCTGATCCTCAGCCGCCGCCCCGATGCCGTCGAGTGGCAGGAGAAGGACACCGGTGGCGGGAAGGCCGCGGGCACCCCGGGGAAGTGACCGGAAAACCCGTGATCGGTGCTCTGATCCGGGTAGATTCGAGAACCGAGGACCGTTCCACCCGGTGCGCCGGGTGTGTCCATCTTCCGACCGACACCAGGAAAAACCGTGACGCCGAAAAAGGATGACCGCACGAACACCGACAACCCGATTCCTGAGGTCTTCGTCCAGGACAGCACCCCGGAGGAACTGAGGGAATCGGAGCGTCAGGTCGCCGAGGCGATCGCCGACGCGAAGGAAGCCGCCCGCAAGGCCGGCCTGGGTACCCGTAACGGGGATGAGTCGCTCCAGCTACGGCTCGCACGTCGGTCCGGCGGTGGGTGGACCTCCTTCGCCCTCGAACTCGATGGCGTGAAGTCCGCGGTGCACGTCACCGAGATCCAGCGTGCCCTCAACGATGTTGAAGGTGTCCGCGCGAGCGTGATCTATCCGACGTCGACGGCGTGGGTGACCGTACCGGACGACGTCAACCCAGAGGATCTGATCCGCAGGCTCTCGGAAGTGGGGGTCAAGGCGTATCTGACCCGATCCTCGCTCCGTCGGCGTGCGGAACGCCTTGAGATAGCGAACCGGCGGAAACGCCTCGCCCAGCACCGGCACTCCCGGTCGGGGTTGTCCATCCGGGGTCTCGGTCGCCGCCCCAGTCCACGGAGCCTCCGTGAGGTGGAACAGGATTCCCGGGACAAGGGACGCCTACGATCGGATGTCCGGACCCTGCCGCGGGAAGCGGAGCCCACCGACGTGCTCTTCACCGCCCGGGCACTACTCACGCCGCTCCGGTTCCTCGTCAGCCTCGCGCTGACCATTCCCGTCCTGGTGATGAACTACTTCCGCGACCTTCAGTTCGACTACTGGCAGTGGGTGTGTCTCGCCCTCGCGACCCCGGTGGTCCTCTGGGGTGCGTGGCCTTTCCACCGGGCGACGGCCGCAGGCCTGCGTCGGGGTATGTCAGCCCTGGACGCCGCCAGCTCGGTGGCGATCATCTCCGCCTACCTGTGGTCGATCATGATGCTGACGTTCACGAAGGCAGGCGATGTCGGGTGGACATCATCCCCCGAATGGCTCGCCGTCAACCACTCGATCTTCTCCTCCGGCGAGCTTTTCCTCGACGTTGCCTGCGGATCGACAGTGTTGCTCCTAGCGGGGCGGCTGGCCACCCGCTCCGGCAGGAACTCCCTCCTCGACGAGGAGGGACAGAACATCGAGTCCACGGTGTCCGAGGTGACCGTGGTGCGGAAGAACGCGCGCAGCGGCAAACCGGTGAAGAAGACGATCCCGCTGCAGGAGATCCGCGTCGGCGATGACATCATCGTTCCCACCGGCAAGGTCATCCCCGCCGACGGGCGGGTCATCGGCGGCGCCTCTACCATCGTCCCCGGTCTGATCGGCGGCGGCCGGGAAACCCTCGACGTCAAGGTCAACAGTGACGTCCACGCCGGAGGAATGAACCTCGGCGGGCCGCTGAAGATCCGCGTCCAGCGCACCGGATCACGGACCCGCCTGGCGAGCATGCACCGGTGGATCGCGGAGGCCTCCCAGTACCAGAACCGCTCCGCGCAGCTGGCCACCCGCTCCGCGTCGCTGCTCGTGCCGTGGGCACTCAGCCTCGCGACCCTCGACTTCTTCCTCTGGTGGTTAATCAGCGGCAACCTCAATGCCGCGTTCGCCACTGGTCTCGCCATGCTCGCCTGCGTCGGCCCAGTCGGACTGGCCCTATCCACACCGATCGCCATGCGGCTGGGCATCGAGACCTCCGCCCGTCGCGGTGTCCTCATGCGCAACGCCGAGACCATACGGGAACTCGACGAGGTCACCACGGTCATCTTCAACCGGGTGGGAACCCTCGCGAAGGGTGAAATGGCGCTGGAGACCATCACCACCGAGATGGGCGAGAATCCCGAACTGGTGCTCCGGGTCGCTGGTGCTCTCGCGATGGAGAGCGACCACCCGGTGTCCAAGGCGCTCGTCCGCGCCGCCCGTGAGGCCCGGGACGCAGGCGCCGGTGGCGAGGAGGTCCCGCACTGGATTGAGGTCAACCACGTCCGAATCACCGACGGCGGAAACTTCTCCGGCCAGGTCGAGATCCCGATGCCCGATTCCGCCGGCAATCTCGAGCTCCGGACCGTCGACGCCATGCTGTGGCGTCCGCGGGACCTGTCGGAACTCGACGGTCGCCTCGCGACCGCCTCCGTCGCAGGTGGCACCCCGCTGGTCGTCAGCTGGAAGGGGAAGGCACGTGGCGTCATCACGCTTTACGACAAGGTCAAGGACGATGCGATCGACGCCGTCGCGGAGCTGGAGAACCTCGGCCTGGAGACGATGATGCTGACCCGGGACACCTATCCCGTCGCGCGTCGTTTCGCCGACAACCTCGGAATCTCGAAGGTGCTGGCGGGTATCGCGCCGGGCAAGAAGGACATCGCGGTGCGCAGCGTGCACGCCCGTGGCGAGACCGTCGTGATGGTCGGCGACACCTCCGTGCTCGGCTGCCTCCGGGTCGCGGACATCGGCGTATTGATGGGGTCCGCCGACGACCTCGACCATGACGAGGCCGACGTCGTGCTGCTGCGGGACGACGTCGAGACCGTGCCCGAGATGATCGTCCTGTCTCGCCGGGTATCGGCGCTCGCGGACCGCAACATCATTCTCGCCTGGACCTACAACGGGGTCGCGATGGCTGCCGCCGCCGCAGGCGTCCTGCACCCGATGGCGGCGACCGTCCTCATGGTCGCCTCATCGCTCATCATCGAGTATCGCTCGCAGCGGGTCCGGAAATTCTAGCGCGAGGAGCGCCGCAGCACCCCGGCACCGAGGGAGGATTAGCCCTCTGCCAGTGCCGCCGACTGCACCGCAGTGCTCACCGCGGGAGCGACCCGCGCATCGAGCGGCGAGGGGACGATGTACTCCGGGTCGAGATGCTCCGCCGCGATGTTCGCGATCGCCCTTGATGCCGCGAGTTTCATCGCCGGGGTAATCCCCGTGGCTCGGGCGGCCAGCGCCCCCTGGAAGATCCCCGGGAACGCGAGCACGTTGTTGATCTGGTTCGGTAGATCGCTGCGCCCGGTCGCGACGATCGCCCCGTAGCGGTATGCGAGATCCGGGGTGATCTCCGGATCGGGGTTCGCCAGGGAGAACAGGATGGGGTCCGGGGCCATGAGCTTGAGCGCATCCTCGCCGACGTGTCCACGGGACAAGCCGATAAAGGTGTCCGCTCCGGTGAGTGCCTCGGCCACACCACCCGAGATACGACGCGGATTGGTGATACGCGCGAGTTCCTGCTTCACGGAGTTCAGGGGAGTGCGGTTCGGGTGGATGATCCCGCGGGAATCCAGCATGACCACATCGCGGACGCCGGCGTGGATGAGCATCTTCGCGCAGGCGACTCCGGCGGCGCCGGCTCCTGAGACCACCACCTTCAGATCGCTGAGTTTCCTGTCGAGGAGGACGCAGGCGTTCCGCAGCGCCGCCGTGATCACGATCGCCGTACCGTGCTGATCATCGTGCATGATCGGGATGTCGAGCGCCTCGATCAGCCGACGCTCCAGCTCGAAGCAGCGGGGTGCTGAGATGTCCTCGAGGTTGATCGCACCGAACGACGGGGCGAGGGCCACGATCGTGGCGAACAGCTCGTCCACGTCCGTGGTGTCCAACACGATGGGCACCGCGTTGAGTCCGGCGAACCGGCCGAACAGCTGCGCCTTGCCCTCCATGACGGGTAACGCTGCCCGCGCGCCGATGTCGCCCAGCCCCAGGACAGCACTGCCATCGGAGATCACCGCCACGTTGCGGCCCGCCCACGTGTAGTCGTGGGAGAGCGCGGGGTCCTCCCGGATGGCCTCGCACACCCGGGCCACGCCGGGGGTGTAGGCGATGGACAGGTCGTGCACGCTGTCCAGGGGCCGACGGGACATCGTGCCGATCTTGCCGCCCTCGTGCGCCGCGAAGATCTCGGCGTCGGTCAGTGTCGCTGGATGATGGTCGCTCATTGGTTGGGTCCTCTACGATCCTCTGCCGGGGGAAATAAACGTGACGTCACCATTTAAACCCCCGGTGGCGTGGAGGGGGGTATTTCGCGGGTGGAGTGTGAGCGCATTCATACCTCCGCCCCGGCGCCGGACCCTTCATCTGGCCTTCGGTCCCGGCCCGTCTGGCCTTCGAGCGAGAGGGTCAGGCAGGATGGGACGCATGACAGCATCTACACCGGCGGCCCGCCGCTCGCTCGACAACGCTCCCCTCCTTGATGCCGCAGCAGGCCGGACCCCTTCCCGCCCGCCGGTGTGGTTCATGCGGCAGGCCGGGCGCTCCCTCCCGGAGTACCGGAAGGTCCGCGAGGGTATCGCGATGCTGGATTCCTGTTTCATGCCTGACTTGCTCGCCGAGATCACCATGCAACCCGTCCGCAGGCACGACGTGGATGCGGCGATCCTCTTCTCCGATATCGTCGTCCCTCTCAAAGCGGCCGGTGTCGACGTCGAGATCGTCCCCGGTCGTGGCCCCGTGGTTGCCTCCCCGATCCGCAGCCGAGCCGACGTTGACGCCCTCCCGATCCTCGATCACGAGATCGAACCCGTCGCCGCAGGCATCGATCTCATTCTTGATGAGCTGACCGACACCCAGGCACTGATCGGGTTCGTCGGCGCCCCGTTCACCCTGGCCAGCTATCTCGTCGAGGGCGGGCCCAGCAAAAACCACCAGGTGACCAAGTCGATGATGCACGCCGACCCTGACACCTGGCACGCGCTCATGCGCCGCATCGTCCCCACCGTCACCGCCTTCCTCCGCACCCAGGTCACCGCGGGAATCGACGCCATGCAGTTGTTCGACTCCTGGGCAGGATTCCTCACCGAACGCGACTACCGCGAGCACGTTCTGCCGTACTCCACCGAAATACTGGCGAGCATCGCTGGCGAGATCCCGCGCATCCACTTTGGTGTGACCACCGGCGAGCTTCTCGGCTCCATGGCGGAGGCCGGCAGTGAGGTCATGGGCGTGGACTGGCGCGTGCCCCTCGACAAGGCGGCCCGCCGGGTCCGTGCCACCAGCGGAACGAAGGTCCTCCAGGGCAACCTCGACCCCGCACTCCTGTTCGCCGGAGAGACGGTCGTCGAACAGGAGATCGCCCGCATCCGCGGGGAGGCCGCCGCCGCGATCGCCGCGGGCGACGCCACCGGCCACATCTTCAACCTCGGCCACGGTGTGCTCCCCGACACCGATCCCGACGCGATCACTGCCGCCGTCGCCGCGATCCACGCCGGGTAGAACTTACATTCCCCACCTGCCCGGACCCGCGGGAACCGGTGCGCGCCGGGGTACTAGGCTTGGGCGGGGACCACGCCCGTCCGCAATCACGCACCCTTCCCACAGGAGCACTGTTTAACCCGTGAGCACCTCGTACGCCATCATCGGGGCCGGTCTCGCCGGCCTCACCGCCGCCCGCGAGATCCGTACCCTCGCCCCGGACGCACACATCGACGTGTTCGAGGCCACCGACCGCATCGGCGGCAAACTGCGCACCGTCGCTTTCGACGCCGGGCCGACGGACATGGGTGCAGAGGCATACCTCGCGTTCCGCGCGGACGCCACCGACTTCTTCACGGACCTCGGACTCGCCGACCGCATCGTGCACCCCGGGCCGCACACGTCGATGATCTACTCCGGTGGGCGGCTCCACCCCCTGCCGCACGACACCGTGATGGGAATCCCCTCCGCCTCGGCATCCCTCGGGGACCTCGTCGGGGAAGACACCCGGGCACGTATCGACGCCGAGGGGGACGCGCCGGGCATCGACTGGACGGTCGGGGGAGATACCAGCGTCGGCAGGTTGGTGCGCGAGCGCTTCGGTGATGATGTCGTCGATCACGTTGTTTCGGCACTGCTCGGCGGCGTGTACTCCTGCCCCGCGGATGAACTCGGCCTGCGCGCCACCGTGCCGCAGCTCGCCGCGGAGCTCGACGCCCTCGCCGAGGCAGGGGAGTCCGTCACCCTGAGCCGGGCCTTGAAGAATCTCGACGAGAAGAAACAGGCCCGCAAGACCCTCACCCCGAAGGAGAAACTCACCCCGGAAAAGACGCCGGTGTTCGGTGCGTTCCGTGGCGGGTACGCGGAACTCTACGAGGAACTCGCGGAACAGTCCGGGGCGGACATCCACCTGGATACCTTCATCTCCGGGGTTGTGCCCGACGCGGGAAAGTACCGTGTCGCCGGCGCCGGTGACACCGCCTACGACCGGGTTCTCATCACCGTGCCCGCCCCCACCGCCGCCGTCCTCCTGCGTGAGGTCGCCCCGGCCGCTGCGGCCGCTGCCCGGGATGTGAAACTGTCGTCTTCCGTCGTCGTCGGCATGCGTTTCGATTCCGCAGACGGGCTGCCGGACCATTCCGGGGTGCTCATCGCCGCGGACGAACCCGGAATGCACGCCAAGGCGTTCACCTTCTCATCGAAGAAGTGGCCGCACATCGGTGAACGGGGAGGGGCCTTCGTGCGCGCCTCCTTCGGCACCTTTGGTGACGATTCCATGCTGAAGATCGAGGAGGATGAACTCGTCGATCACGCCCTCGACGACCTGCAGACCATCACCGGATTCGACGGGCGCGCCGCCAGTCTCTCCGAGATCTACACCCAGTACTGGTGGGGTGGGCTACCCCGGTTCTCCGATACCCATCTCGCCACCGTCGCCACCGTGCGAGCGGAGCTCGACGAAATTCCGACCGTTGCGGTGTCCGGGGCCTGGGTTGACGGTGTGGGTGTCCCGGCGATCATCGCCGGAGCCCGGGCGGCGGTGCGGAGACTCGTCGAAGCCAGTTAGCTCGTGCGCTCACGGGCACATCGTCACCGTGATCGGTGAAAACAAGGACCGGCCCTGGGCTCCCACACGAAGGTGGGCCGCGGAACCGGTCATGTTACCGATTATGCTACCGCTCAGGGCGTTGGGCACCAAGAACCAAGTTCTCCGGTACGGAATGGCGTGCTGCCGCCCGAGGTGCCGCACAGGACGTGGAACCCGCGTCGGCACCGCCTACAATGGCCCCATGACTTCACGCTTTCCGACGTCCCAGAACACCGACGGCTCTGCACGCTGGTTCGAGCGCGCCCGTGCACTCACCCCGGGTGGAGTAAACTCGCCGGTCCGGGCCTTCGGTTCGGTCGGCGGGCAGAGCCGTTTCATTGCTTCGGCGAAGGGCAGTCATCTCACGGACGTTGACGGTAACGACTACGTCGACCTGTTCTGTTCCTGGGGTCCGATGCTCATGGGGCACGCGCACCCGGAGATCGTCGCCGCCGTGCAGGACGCCGCCACGCGGGGCCTGAGCTACGGCGCCCCCACCACCACCGAGGTTGAACTCGCCGAGCTCGTCGTCGAGCGCACCAGCGTCGATGAGGTCCGGCTGGTCAACTCCGGCACCGAGGCCACCATGTCGGCTGTCCGTCTGGCGCGCGGATACACCGGGCGGCCGAAGGTCCTGAAGTTCGCCGGCTGCTACCACGGGCACGTCGACTCGCTGCTGGTCTCCGCAGGCTCCGGTGTCGCGACGTACTCCCTCCCGGACTCGCCCGGGGTCACCGGGGCGACCGCTCAGGACACGATCGTCGTGCCCTACAACGACCTGGACGCCGTGCACGCCGCCTTCGTCGAGAACACCGGTGAGATCGCCTGCATCATCACCGAGGCCGCAGCCGGAAACATGGGTACCGTCGCCCCGGTGCCCGGCTTCAACGCCGCGCTGAAGAAGATCGCCCACGACAATGGTGCGCTCCTGATCATCGATGAAGTGATGACCGGGTTCCGTACCTCCTACTCCGGCTGGTACGGCGTCGACGGGGTCGCCGGGGATCTCACGACCTTCGGCAAGGTCATCTCCGGAGGCCTGCCCGCGGCTGCTTTCGGTGGGCGGAGCGACATCATGGAACATCTCGCTCCCGGTGGGCCCGTCTACCAGGCGGGCACACTCTCCGGGAACCCCGTCGCCGTGGCCGCGGGGATGGCGTCACTGCGGCTGGCGACCCCGGAGGTCTATGACACGGTGAACGCCAACGCAGACCGGCTCGACGCTCTCGTGTCCGAGGCACTGACCCGCGAGGGAGTGGTCCATCACATCCAGCGTGCCTCAAACATGCTGTCCGTCCGTTTCGCCGACGGTGAGGGCCGGACTTTCGCGGACATGCAGGCCGCCGACACCTTCCGCTTCCCGCCGTTCTTCCACGCACTGCTGGACAACGGGGTCTTCGTCTCCCCGTCGGTGTTCGAGACCTGGTTCGTCTCCTCCGCGCTCACCGACGATGACTTCGCACGTATCGAGGCTGCCCTCGTCCCAGCGGCGAAGGCTGCGGCTGCGGCCGCCGCCTGACCCAGTCCACGTCCCACACCACGACCGAAAGCGCCCCATGAGCACCACGATCGTCCATCTTGTCCGGCACGGCGAAGTATTCAATCCCGAACGCATCCTCTACGGAAGGATCCCCGGCTACCGGCTCTCCAGCCGAGGTCGGAGCCAGGCCGCCTGCACGGCGGCGAGTTTCACGGGGCACGATGTCACCGTGCTGCGTGCCTCGCCCCTGCAACGGGCTCAGGAGACCGCGGAACCCTTCGCCCGGATCACCGGCTGCGACATTGACACCGACGAGAACCTGCTCGAAGCGGGGAACCGGTTCGAGGGACTCCGTACGAAGGGGTGGCGTTCCCAACTCTGGAATCCGACCCGTTGGCCGCTGCTGACTCGTCCCTGGGTGCCGAGCTGGGGTGAGCCCTACACGGAGATCGCCGAACGCATGATGGAGGCTGTTGAGCGGGCCCGTCGTGACGCGGAGGGGCACGAGGCGATTCTGGTCAGCCATCAACTGCCCGTCGTCTGCGTCCAGCGCACCGTGCAGGGGCTGCCGCTCGCGCATCTCTCCCGTCAGTGCAACCTCGCTTCCGTCACTTCCCTGGTGTTCCAGGGCAGAGAGATCAGCGACATCTATTACACGGAACCCGCGCAGGAGATCTGACGATGCTGTCCCGCACCAGCCGTACCCTCACCGCCGTCCTGGTGAGCACGTCGATCCTGATCGCCGGCTGCTCTCTGGATGGTGATGGGGACACCCCGGATGCCACGGTGGAGACCTTCCAGTTCGCCTCGCCCGGCGGCGCCCTCGAGATCACCTATCCCGAGGAAGAACGCCGCCCGGTCACCCCGTTCTCCGGGGAATCCCTGAAGAATCCCGGGGAGACCATCAGCCTGTCTGACTACGAGGGCCAGGTCGTTGTCCTGAACGCCTGGGGCCAGTGGTGTGGACCGTGCCGCACGGAATCCGACGACCTCCAGGTCGTGCAGGAGGAGCTCGAGGGACGAGGAGGGACGGTTCTCGGTATCAACGTCCGGGACTATGCCCCGGAGATCTCTCGGGACTTCATGGAGGACAACGGACTGACGTACCCCTCCCTCTACGATCCGCCCTTCAAGACTGCGGCGGCCCTCGGTGGCATCCCCGCCTCCGTGATCCCCACGACGATTGTCCTCGACAGGAAGCATCGGCCTGCGGCCGTGTTCCTCCGGGAGATCACCGCCGACGACATCCTCGCGGTGACCGGGCCGCTTCTGGAGGAAGCTCCGTGACCGACGGTCTCATTCTCCTCGCCGACGCCGGGTTCGGCTCCCGCGTGGCCGATGCGGCGGTGTCCGGTCCCCTTCTGCTCGGGCTGCTCGCGGCGGCACTCGCCGGGCTGGTGTCCTTCGCCAGTCCCTGCGTCGTGCCGCTGGTTCCCGGATACATGTCCTACCTCGCCGGTGTTGTCGGCGGGGAGATGGAGTATTCATCCGACAGCGGCCCGCGCGTCGCCAAACGCGGACGGTGGCGTGTCGCGGGTGCAGCACTCCTGTTTGTCCTCGGGTTCACCGTTGTCTTCGTCCTCGCCACCGCTACCGTCTTCGGTGCGATCAGCGTACTTACCCTCAACGCCGACCTGCTCCAACGCATCGGCGGGGTGGTCACCGTTATCATGGGCATCGCGTTCCTCGGATTCATCCGGCCCCTTCAGACCGAACGGCGGATTCATCCGCGGCAGTGGTCAACCTGGGTGGGGGCACCCCTCCTCGGTGGGGTCTTCGCACTCGGCTGGACCCCATGCCTGGGCCCTACCCTCGCCGCGATCATCTCCGTCTCCGCGGGAACAGAGGGCATGACCGCCGCCCGCGGCGTCGCACTCATCGTCGCCTACTGTCTCGGACTTGGACTTCCATTCATCATCGTCGCACTCGGATCCGCCTCCGCCATGCGTGGTGTCAGCTGGCTGCGGAGATATTCCCGCACCATCCAGATTATCGGCGGAATCACGCTCATACTCGTTGGGCTCGCGCTCGTCAGCGGCCAGTGGGCCCACTTCATTAATTGGGTCCGTCAGTGGACGGTCGACTATGGCGGAACACTGATCTAGACGGGGTAGCCGTCTCCTCCGGGATCGCCGGGTTTATTCTCCGGTGCCGAAACACCCACCCGGATGGTGTACGCCTTCAGATCTACGAATCAGGCCAGAGGCGTCGTGACTGGTAGATTGACACGTCGATGACCCACCCGGGGTCCAGTCGCCCCGGGACCCGTTTCCTGCCGGAGGACGAAGACCCCAACGATGCTGACCACCCTCTCCCGGTATCCGCTGAAGGCATGGCGCTGGCTCACCAGCATGCGCACAGCCCTCGCGTTGCTTTTCCTCCTCGCATTCGGGGCGATCCCCGGTGCCCTGCTGCCGCAGCGACAGCTCAACAAGGGATCGGTCTCTGACTACATCGAGGCCAACGGGCGGGTCGCCGAGATCTATGATCGCCTCGAACTGTTCGATGTGTTCAGTTCCAGCTGGTACACAGCGATCTACGTACTGCTGTTCATCTCCCTGATTGGCTGCATTCTCCCGCGTTCGATCGAGCACTATCGCTCCATGCGCAGCCGCCCGGTACGCACCCCACGTAACCTTTCACGGCTACCGCACCACGGAACCGGGGCTGTCGCAAAAACTCCCGATGAGGTTTTCGCGGAGGCCCACGATCTGCTGAGAGGATGGCGCGTCGAGGAGTATTCCGCGGCGGAGGACCGTTCCGGGGCGCGATCCTTGTCCGCTGAGCGCGGATACGCGCGCGAATTCGGCAACCTCGTGTTCCACCTCGGGCTGGTCGGCATCCTCTTCACCATCGCCCTCGGCCGACTCGTGTACTACGAGGGACAGGTGATCGTCGTCGCGGGAGCGGATAACTCTCAGTTCTGCAACACAGCATTCGCCAACTACGACTCCTACAGGTGGGGAACCCTGGTCGACGGCACTGATCTTTCTCCGTTCTGCGTCGAGGTTGAGGATTTCAACGCCGATTACCTCGCCAACGGCCAGGCCGAGATGTTCACGTCGAATATCCGGTGGGCGAAGGGCGACGACATCTTCACCGATTCCTCAGAGTGGAATCCTTACACCCTTGAGGTGAACCATCCCCTGCGGATCGAGGGTGACCGGATCTATCTCCAGGGACACGGGTTCGCCCCACAGATCACGGTCACCTGGCCCAACGGTGAGTCCCGTACCCAGATGGTGCAGTTCCGTCCCGATGACCTCACCTACTTCCTCTCCTCCGGGGCGATGCGTTTCGATCCCCCCGCAGGCATGTACCCCGACCTGTTCGAGCGGCGCCAGAACCAGCTCGGAATCCAGGGGCTGTTCGCCCCCACCGCCCAGTTCACCGGGGAGAACAATGAACTGTTGAGTTCAGCCTTCCCGGCGATGCGTGATCCCGCACTCGCCATCGACATCTACCGCGGGGATACGGGCCTCGACGCGGGCAGGGGGCAGAGTATCTTCAGCCTCGATTCGGGGCAGATACACAGCGGTGCCCTGCAGAAGATCGAACGCGTGAATCTTCTCCGCGGGGATTCCGTGACCCTGGATGACGGTACGCGCGTCACGTTCGATGGCGCCAGCGAATTCGTCAATCTCCAGATCAGCCATGACCCCACCCAGCGGTGGGTTCTTATCAGCGCCATCGCGATGCTCGGGGGCCTCGTGCTTTCCCTCGCAGTGAAACGCCGACGCGTCTGGGTCCGTGTGCGGACAGCAGAAGACGGTGTGACACATGTTGAGACCGCCGGGCTCTCCCGTACCGACAGCGCCGGATGGGGCGAGGAACACGGTCGATTCCACCGTAGACTCCTCGGTCTCCCTGATGATGAAGACGACGACGACGCGTGACTTCCCGGGTGGAATCGCCTCGTTGAGGTAGCGTAAGCTGGACTTTTGAACAACCGTGGCTTCTCGTTCACGGTCAGAAACATGTGACACCGAGAGTTGGATCTGATGCCCGTCAACAGCAACCTGGCGTATTTCTCCGATCTGTCCTACCGGACCGCTTTCGTTATCTACGTCATCGGCCTCGTCATCGCGCTCGTCTACTACATCCGTCGTTCCAGCCAGGTCGCCGCAGAGACCACCAGAGTGCGTGAGCGTGAACTGGTCGGTGCCGCCGGAACCGGGACGGTCGCCGGGGATCCCCCGCCGTCACCTGGGGAGAATACGGAGCCGGTGCGCGGCGTCGACAAGCTCGGTGGGATGGTCCAATCCATGCTGTGGCTCGGACTCATCCTCCAGGGGGCGTCCATCGTGCTGCGCGGTCTGTCCGCGGGTCGCTTCCCCTGGGGCAACCTCTACGAGTACATCTCGCTCGTCACTTTCCTCACCATGGCGATCGCCGCCCTCGTGATCCAGCGGAAGGACCTGCGGGCCATGTGGCCCTGGCTACTGGTACCCGTGCTCATCCTGATGTTCTACGGCGGAACGAAACTGCACGTCGCCTCTGGTCCGGTGGTTCCCGCGCTCCGGTCGTTCTGGCTGCCGATCCACGTGTCGATCGTGTCGTTCGGTGCCGGAATCTGCATGCTTTCCGGTGTCGCGTCGATGCTCTACCTGTTCCGTCAGGCACAACCCAAGGGGGAGGAACGCGGAAAGATCGGTGAGATTCTCCGACCGCTTCCCGGTGCCGACACCCTCGACCGGATCGCCTACCGCGCGGCCACCTGGGCGGTCCCGGTATTCGGTCTCGGGGTCATCCTCGGTGCCCTCTGGGCGGAATCCGCCTGGGGGCGCTTCTGGGGTTGGGACCCCAAGGAGACGATGTCCTTCGTCACCTGGATCCTCTACGCCGCGTACCTCCACGCCCGTTCGACACCGAGCTGGCGAAAGGCGGCCCCCTGGATCAACATTGCAGGTCTTTCGGCGATGGTGTTCAATCTCTTCTTCATCAACCTTGTGACCGCCGGCCTGCACTCGTACGCGGGCCTCGCGAATTGACCTTCCTACCGCGCGCATGAACCCTCCCCGACGTGGGAGGGTTTTTCTGTCTGGCTGGAAGGCGGAGGTGTGTTGACTCACCTGAATGGGGGTGGGTGTCAGGCATGTTCGAATGAGGCGTTGTGTAAAGGGGTGATTTTTGGGCGGGTGAAATGTAGTACTTTGACCGTCAAATCTATTGGGGGGAAGTTCTCAGTTTTCTCACATAATCCCCATTTAGCACGAAAACAGACTTATGTAGATTCCTACTTTAAACGGAATGTGGGGAGGTAGTTTTACCTGATGATAGGTCATATCAAGTCATCTTATCTGCGTCTCCAGGGGCGTCTAATCCGGCTACTTTGAAGATGACAACTATCTCAGTGCCGTGGGTCGGTCGTGATGATCCGGCTCGACCCGTGCAACTTGATACCTCCAGGAGAAAAACATGAAAAGATCGTACTCAGCATTCGGGAAATTGGGATTCTCCCGGGCAAGCCGTGTTCGATACATCGCGGCAGTCGCGTCGGTGGCGCTGCTCGCCCCTACCGTTGTCGTGGTTCAACCACCGTTGGTCGGTGCAATCGCGAGCGCTGACGAGGTTGGGGGAAGTGGCAAGCGGGCAGATCGGGTCATCCCGTGGTACAAGCAGACTGTGGCAGGCGTCGGGGTTGTCGCAACATCGTTCATTGGGATGGATGATCCACTGACACCTGAATATCAAGAGACCTATTCAAATAACGACTATGGTGTCGTGTCTTTTGAACTCGGTGATGGAGCACCTGAGGGCGCGGAGATTGACGATTATGGGACGGTTAGACTTACCGCAACATCTGATCAATTGGGAACCCTCGTCGACGTTCCGGTAATTATAACATATGACGATGGTTCGACGGGGGAAGTGGCGGCAAGTTTCACCGTCACCAAATTCAGTGAATATTACGATCTCCGGTACAACAATACAAACATCGAGAATCCGTTGCTTCCCAGCGATGTGCCACTGAGTGCCCTGACGCATGATGGAGAACCCACCTACGGTATAGCGGCACTGGAGTCCGTCGAACTGGTTGAGCCAATAGACGGAATAGTTGTGAACTCAAATGGAAGAATAGTGGTCCAAGCAAACGCCGACCAGTACGGGAAAACAATCGAAGTTCCCCTCAACGTTACTTATGTTGATAAGTCTGCTGAGAGAATCAGCGTCTCACTAACAATTGCAAGTGTGGAAGACGTTATACTCAGTTACCCTAAAGAAAACCGAGCACTTGTAGGGGTGCCGGTAACTATTCAACTTGTCGGAACCGGACTTTATGGGAGGCCGAAATACCATCCGGAAGTGGTAACCGTTTCGATCTCCGAGGAAGACTCGGACATTACAATGAGTGTCGAAGAAGGGGCTGCGGCACTCACGTGGACTCCTACCGAGGATGACCTAGGTAAAACCAGAACCGTTCCGGTTACCTTCTCGGTCGATGGGAAAATAATCCGCGTCATTGATGCCGTTTTTGAAGTCCGTCCGGCAAATGAAATATTGTCGCTCACCTATTACCGGGTCGAAAAATTGATTTATGGCGGTGCTGACGATTTCTGGCCCACATGGTCTTCCGAGTACAGCTACACCGGCTTAGATAAGGCAAGTATTACCTATAGTCTGGATCCTGAAAAAACCACGGAGGGTATCTCAATTGATGCCGAAAGTGGGAAAGTGACGGTGGGTCCGAAAACTACAGAAAAGATGAATGAAGCCGCTTTTGCTGTTGTTGCAACGCTTCCGAATGGTGAGGAGGTCCGCTCGGAAGTCAAACCGTTGACTATTTTGTCGATTGCTGAAGGGATCGACATCCGGTATCCGGATGAAGCGCTTCAGCTAGACCCGGGAACGTCTGGAAATCTCGAACCAATTGAGGAATCGCGCGGTTCCTGGACAGGGGTCAAACCCGAGAAGATCGTGGCGAGCTACAGCTTGGTTGATTCTCCGGACGAGAGGCTATCAATTAATGAGTCCACAGGGGTAGTCACGCTGGATTCCTCGACTAGTGACGACGAGGGATTCGTTCTTGCGAACGTTGAAGTTTCCTATGTAGATGGAACAAAAGAGCGGGCCGCAGCGGCCTTCGTCGTAGGAGGTCCTCCACAGGAAGCTGATAAATACCATGTTATCACCAAAGAGGCGCTTGGGTACATAGGTAGCGTTTTTCACATCTATGGTATTGATTTCAAAAAACGTTACGGTCAAGAGCTTAAATCATGGCAGCAGCCCGAGAATCTTGAAGGATGTCAGTTTGAGGAGGGCGCTGAATGGGAGATAGTCAAACAGCCCAGCAAAAGTTGCAAGGATGGCGCGATCAGGATTCTCGGAAGTGCGGAGAAAGACTTGGCCATTCCGGTGACTTTGACGTTCAAAGATGGCTCAAGTATCGAATTTAATCAATCCGTTAAGTTGGTCTCAATGAAGGAGGCTCTTCATCCGTACATAAATGAAGTTCAATTCGCCAGCGCCGGAGTGACGTACACAGAGTACATAAACTTTGCCGATCATTACCTGAATGTGCCCAGTTCAGATCGCTATATTATAGAGCTGAAGGAACCGGTAGCGGATGGTGTGAGCTATGGAATCAGCGGACTGAATTCGATTTCCTATACTCCGAAGCAGTCGGAAGCAGGCTCTGACATCGACATCCCGGTCAACGTCATCTACGCCGACGGTTCGAGCGAGGAGATTTCCTTCCGAGTCCACGTCATTGGTGCAGCGGACCTGGACGATCTTAGGATGAACTACGGGGAGGAAAATTCTTATAAGGGATCGGAAGCAAATATCTCGCCACGATTCTACAGTGGCTACGAATTGGTTGACCTGAAGGTAGCTCCTGAGGGATCCGAATTTTCGCTCGAGCCGGGTTACCCATCGGGAATGAGTATAGACCCCAGGACGGGCATTGTTTCCTATACGCCAAGCAATGATGTTGAATTTGGTTCAATTGTGGAAGGGAACGTCATCCTCTCGATGCCGGGTGGAGAGTCAAAGGTTGCATCCTTTAAATTTACCGTAACGAAAATTTCTAAACTCTCTTGGGTTGACGACAAGAGTATTTCAGTGATTCCCGGAGTTCCGGCAAAATACAAGGTTGAGCCAAAGTTCTATGGGCTACCGACAGATTCCGATTCGATGATTCGGGAGTTTATTCTTTCTGAGAACGCTCCGGAAAACGCGACCATCGATTCTGAAAGCGGCGAGGTGACATTCGATCCCTCTGGTATGGAACCCGGGGCCTCGACAGCGGTACCTGTTGAGGTTGTCTATGCTGATGGATCCGTTAATCGAGCGGTAATTACATTCAAATCGGTAAGCGAAGCGGATTACTCAGGTTTGAGTTATTTCACCCGAGAAACCGCAGTTGCCGGAAAAGTCGCAGTATCCTTCTTGCCGTCGTACACACTGGTAGAGGGCTCTGAAGGCCCAGTGTTCTCTGTCCCAGATTTCGCCCTACCTGGTACCACGGTAGATTCCGACGGTCGGGTTTCGATGCCCGTTCCGGAGGACTATACCGGCGGGCTCATCGGTACGATTGTCACGGCGACATTCCCAGACGGTAGCACCACGACAGTTCCCGTTCGATTCCGCGAAGTGCCGGACGAATCAAGGATCAGCGTTAGGTACCCTAGCAAATCCGCGAAGCCTGGGGAATCTGTTCGTTCCAGCGCCTCTTTCAAATTGGACTATGATAGCTACATAGATGCTCCCGACGGAACGAGCTACAGACTGGGCGGCAGCGCCCCCGAAGGTGCTACTGTCAATGAGGACGGAGACGTTGAATTCGCCGTACCGGCTGATTCCAACTGGGGTAGTGAGATTGTCATCCCTGTAGTGGTAACACTCCCTGAAGGTAGGGAGATAGATACTCAGCTGCGGATTTCAGTTTTCTCCCCCGGTGGTCCCTACGTGACATATGACTCTGTGTACGATATTGAGTCGGGAACCACTGTAACCACCGAGCTACCGATAACCATCGGAGAATATTCGGGCACCCGACGATTCGAACTAGCTGGCAGGGTTCCCGATGGAGTTTCCATCGATTCTTTGACTGGTGTTGTTAGTCTAGAGGTTGGAGAAGATACTCCGCAGTTCGTTGTCGTCGATGTAAAGATTATTTACGAGGATGGCAGTGTCGGTTGGAGCAATGCTCGTTTCTCCCGGGCAGAAGCGCACAAATTTGCGACTCTGTTTTACCGGATTTTTGGAGCGGAAATTAGAAGGGGTGAAATCTTCCGCAGCGGGTCTCCCTCCCTATTTTTCAGCGGTAGGTCCTACTTTGTCGATGTTCCTTCAGGTACTGTTTTCCATAAAATGGGTAATTGGCCTTCCTATGCGGAGCTGGACACAGATACTGGGGAGGTGACTGTTTTGCCGGGTGAAGACGTTGCAACCGGCAGCTACACACTCTTGGTGCGCGCTGAATATCCGTCCGGTGCTGAGACTCGGGGAGCTGTCAACTACAGGATTTTGGAACGTGAGGTTCCGGATCCGGACCGAGAGATCTCAACACTTTCTGATGAGTACGATGTCTACTACGATTCCGTTTTCGCTGGAGATACAGAATCAGATGTTGTGTCCGGAGTTCCGATGGCGGATAAGACGGCCACTTTAGAGCGTGAGAGAATCCAGATTTCTTCGGCGGATGCAGTGAGGTTTGTGGTAGGGGAGGGGGCACCTAGCGGTGTCGAGATCGATCCCGACACCGGAAAGGTAACATTCCAACCGGGAGGCGACGACGCCGATAGTGTGGTCAAGGTTCCCGTGATGGTCTTCTACCCTGACGGGTCCGAGGATTTGGCCTATGTCGAGTTCCGAATTGGTTCGGCGCTGCCTGGAGAAGTTCCCACCGCTGAAGACTATGTTGTCCAGTATTCTCTCGAAGAGATACAGTACCTTGGCGGAGGGGTGATCCGGATTGGTCGGCCGAGATTCGAAAAGAATGGTGAGTCTATAGGGCGGATTCCTGCAGGCACCCGGTTCGCGTATTCGGGCACAGATAAGAATGTAAGGGTAAATGGAACCACCGGAGCGATAACTGTCCGGCCGGATTCTTCTAAGGTCGGTACTGTCATGGAGATCCCGGTCAGAATCAACTTTGCTGATGGTAGCTACGATGATGTGACGGCGACTTTCAAGATCACCGACCAGGCTGTGTTGGCAGACGCGGATATCTTTGACCCGGTATACGCACCCGTTACAGCTGTTGCCGGAGAACCCGCCATCGCGACGATTGAGTTCCGTGGTGACGTTGCCACTATCGGCTATGTGGTTCGACTCGGAAATGGTGCTCCGCTCGGAGCTGAAGTTGAAGACGGCCTACGGGTGATTTTCACCCCTCGGCTCGCCGATGACGGCCAGACCATAACGGTTCCGCTAGTCATCACCTATGCAGATGGGACATCAGAGGAACTCAGCGCAGTGTTCCACGTCGGTTTCACGCCCGAACCCGAGCCCAGCCAGCCCGTCCCCGGTGCGCCGGTTGTTGAGAACGCGGATGTCGATGGTCCGGTACGGGTCCAGATCATGTTCACTGATCCTGATTCCGGTGAGTCGGTTGATGTGCCGGACGGGGCTACTTTCACCGTCGGTGATTCCGCGCCTGGCGGTGTCGTCGTTGATCAGGATGGTTTGGTCACCTACACGCCGACTGAGAGTAACGCGGGTACGACGGTAAAAATTCCTGTTCTAGTCAGTATCGGTGATGGTGCGGATCCGCAGGTTGTGGAGATCGAGATCGAGTTCTCAGCTGCAGAGCCCACGCCGGAACCGACGACGGAACCGAGCCCGGAGCCCACGCCGGAACCGACCCCCGAGCCGACACCGGAGCCCACGCCGGAACCGACGACGGAACCGAGCCCGGAGCCCACGCCGGAACCGACCCCCGAGCCGACACCGGAACCGACGCCGGAGCCCACCCCGGAGCCCACGCCGGAACCGACCCCCGAGCCGACACCGGAACCGACGCCGGAGCCCACCCCGGAGCCCACGCCGGAACCGACGACGGAACCGAGCCCGGAGCCCACGCCGGAACCGACCCCCGAGCCGACACCGGAACCGACACCGGAACCGACACCGGAGCCCACGCCGGAGCCCACCCCGGAGCCCACGCCGGAGCCCACCCCGGAACCGACCCCCGAGCCGACACCGGAGCCCACCCCGGAACCGACCCCCGAGCCGACACCGGAACCGACACCGGAACCCACCCCGGAGCCCACGCCGGAACCGACCCCCGAGCCCACGCCGGAACCGACCACGGAACCGACGCCGGAGCCCACCCCGGAACCGACCAGTGAGCCCACGCCGGAGCCCACCCCGGAACCGACCAGTGAACCGTCGCCGGAGCCGACGACGGAGCCGACGACGGAGCCCACTCCGGAACCGACCCCCGAGCCGACCAGTGAGCCGACCACGGAACCGACCCCGGATGTGGATTCGGAGGGGAGTGCGTCAAGTAGCACCATCATCCAGGTCACCCGAGTCCTCTCAGTACTGTTCCTGCTCGCAGTTCCGTTGATCGGGTGGCTGACAACCACCGGACAACTGAATGCCTTATTCCACGCACTTGGGATCAGACGATGAGAATGTGCCGGTGATCGTCGGGTAGCTTCCTCATGGATGCGGAAACCCCCAGGGTGTCGTCTCGCCACACCCTGGGGGTTTCCTCGTTCCTACAGGCTGCAAGAAGCTATGTGGTGTCTCAGATCAAGCGGGATGTCGCGGGTGCCGTAGGGTGTCCCGGGTAACTCGACAACCACTCTGAATCAGGAGTAAACGCTCTGTGCTGTCTGCTGTCCTCGCGCTGACCGTGGTGTCCGGTGTCCTCATTGCCGTTCCGGGACCGAGCATCGTGTTCCTCGTGGGGCAGGCACTCGCTTTGGGGCGCCGCCCGGCGATGGCTGGTGTCGTGGGGAATACCCTCGGTATCGCGTTCACGGGAGTTCTCATCCTCACCGCGGTGGGAACCATCGCAGCGAGAACCATGAGTTTTCTCACCGTCCTTCGTTGGGTGGGGGTGGTGGTGCTGATCGCCCTGGGCGTCGTCTACCTGCGTGCCGCATGGCATGTGCACCGGAAGCCTAAGGGCCTCGAGATCCCCGAGATTCAACCGGAGAACAGTGGTGCGAAACCGGCGTTCATGTCCGGTCTGCTCGTCGGTGCCTCGAATCCCAAAGTAATCGTCATGTTTGGCACGGTCATCCCCGGATACCTGCCCGCCGACACCGACCCCCTGCCGGGGTTGGTGATCCTCAGCCTGGTTCCCATCATCACGGGACTGTTCATCGACGCTGCGTGGGTCGAGGCCGCGGCCCGGGTCCGTGGTTGGCTGACCGGATCCAACAGTGGAATGATGTGGATCCAGGCGGCCGGTGGATTCCTGCTTCTCATCATGGCGGGGCTGGTGGCGGCAGGACACTGAACAGGTCGTGCGGGGGAATCCGCCCCGTAGAATCGGCTGCATGAGAATCCTCGTCACCGGTGGTGCCGGTTTCATCGGCTCCAACTTTGTTCGCCGTACCCTGGACAAGCGCCCCGATGCCAGTGTCACTGTCCTGGACGCGATGACCTATGCCGCCAATCCCGCGAATCTCACCGGACTGGATCCCGCGCGGTTCGCGCTGTTGAAGGAGGACATCCGCGCGGCGGACCTCGTCGATGATCTCGTCGCGGAAGCGGATCTGGTGGTGCATTTCGCCGCCGAAAGCCACAACGACAACTCGCTGCGTGACCCCTTCGCCTTCGTCCGTACCAATGTGGAGGGCACCGTCACGCTCGTGGAGGCGGCGGCCCGACACGGGGTACGGTTCCACCACATCTCCACCGACGAGGTGTTCGGGGATCTGGCACTGGATGACCCGGCCCGGTTTACCCCGGAAACCCCCTACAATCCGTCGAGCCCGTACTCGGCGTCGAAGGCGGCGAGTGATCACTTCGTGCGTGCCTATGTCCGTTCGGCGGGTCTCAGGGCGACGATCAGCAACTGCTCCAACAACTACGGGCCTAGGCAGCACCCGGAGAAGTTCATTCCGCGGCAGATCACCACACTGCTGGAGGGCGGAACGCCTCGGCTCTACGGTACGGGTGACAATGTCCGGGACTGGATCCACGTCGACGATCACAATGATGCTGTCTGGGCGGTCATCGAGCGTGGGGAGATCGGGCGGACCTATCTCATCGGTGCTGACGGAGAGCGGTCGAACCGTGAGGTGGTGGGCGATCTGCTGGAGATCTTCGGCCGGGACCGCGATGACTTCGTGCATGTCACCGACCGCCCGGGGCATGATCGTCGTTACGCGATCGACGCTGCCTCGACGACTGCTCTGGGGTGGAAACCCCGTTACACCGATTTCCGGGCCGGACTGGAGCAGACCGTCGACTGGTACCGCGACAATCCGGGATGGTGGCGGGAGGCGCGCGCCGTCGCGGAGGCGAACTACGCGGAAACCGAGGCGGTCATCGGCTAGTGCCCCGTGCGCGCGGATAGACTGGTGGCATGCCTGAACCGCACCCGGACCTGCCCGAGATCCTCATCGATGATCCCCGAGTTTTCCCCGATGCTCGGGGGAGTTTCCATGAGTGGTTTTCCGCCGCCCGTTTTGAGGAGCACACCGGTTATCCGCTCGATCTGCAGCAGGCGAATCTCAGTGTCTCCCGGCCCGGGGTGGTGCGTGGGCTGCATTTCGCCGATGTTCCGCCAGGGCAGGCGAAGTGGGTGACCTGCGTGCACGGACGGATACTCGACGTGGTGGTGGATACCCGGGTCGGGTCGGACACCTTCGGTCGACACGTCGCCGTCGAACTCGACGACGAGAATCGGCGCTGCCTCTATATCCCCGTGGGGTTCGCCCACGGGTTCGCCGCCGTCACCGATGCAACCGTCGTGTACCTGACCTCCTCCGGATACAACCCGGATGCCGAGCACGGTATCGATCCCTTCGATCCGGAGCTGGGCATCGAGTGGCCGGTGGCTGAAGGGGATCGGATCGTGTCCGACAAGGATGCGGACGCCCCCTCGCTGGCTTCGGCGCGTGCGGCTGGGATCCTCCCTGATATCGGTGCCTGTCTCGCCTACGAGTCGGAGCTGAAGAACGGCTGGGCGCTGGCCAATGAGGACGCCGGACTGTGAAAGGCATCATCCTCGCCGGTGGGACCGGTTCACGCCTGCATCCGATCACACTCGGGGTGAGTAAGCAGCTCGTCCCGGTCTATGACAAGCCGATGATCTACTACCCGCTGTCGACGCTGATGCTCGCGGGTATCGACGACATCCTGATCATCACGACGCCCGCCGACCTGCCCCAGTTCGAGCGGCTGCTCGGCGACGGTAGCCAGTTCGGGATTCGGTTGAGCTTTGTCACGCAGTCCGAACCGAATGGACTGGCTGAAGCGTTCATCCTCGGGGCGGAGCACATCGGTGATGACTCGGTCGCGCTGATCCTCGGGGACAACATCTTCTACGGCGCGGGGCTGGGAACCCAGCTCCGGCGGTTCACGGAGCCGAAGGGCGGCGCGATCTTCGCGTACTGGGTAGCGGATCCCTCCGCCTACGGGGTGGTCGAGTTCGATGAATCGGGCCGGGCGCTCGCGTTGGAGGAGAAACCCGCCGAACCGAAGTCGCACTTCGCGGTACCGGGACTCTACTTCTACGACAACGAGGTGGTCGACATCGCCCGTGGCCTGACACCGAGTGCGCGGGGTGAGTTGGAGATCACCGACATCAACTCCGCGTATCTGGAACGGGGACGTCTGCAGGTTCAGGTGCTGCCCCGGGGCACGGCGTGGCTCGACACCGGGACCATCGACCTACTCATGGCTGCCGGTGATTTCGTGCGCACCATCGAACAGCGTCAGGGGCTGAAGATCGGGTGCCCGGAGGAGATCGCCTGGCGGATGGGGTATCTGAGTGACGCGGAACTCGCGGATCGGGCGGAAAAGCTGCGGAAGTCCGGGTACGGCGACTATCTGCTGCAGACGTTGCAGCGGGGACGGTGATTCATCGCCGACGCCGTCGATGGCGTCTAGTGTGCGGAGTGACCAGTGCTCAGAGCTCGTGGATCAGGGCGTGGACCCGGTTGAACTCATCGGAATTGACGGTGTAGTACGCCCATTTCCCCCGCTGTTCCCTATTGACCAGTTTGGCCGCCGCCAGTTTTTTCATGTGATGCGTGATCGTCGGCGCAGAGACCCGGAGAGCGACGGACAGTTCGTGCGAACAGATCTCGCTGGTGTTGCTCTCGGCGATGAGATAAAGAAGTTTCAGTCTCGTCGGATCGCCCAGTGCCTTGAATAGCTCGCTGGCGCGTTCACTGAGTTCCGGGGGCAGTGCCCGGACGATGGCGTTACCTGATGAATTCAGGCGTTCATCAACAGCAATGCCGCCTGGGACGGGGGCATCGTGGTGGTGGCCCGGTGCTCCGTCCGTGGGATCGGCCATCTCGTTCAGGAAGGGCATGCTGCCCAATATAGCGCAACTGTGGGTAGCCTAATAACCGCAGGTCTCCGCGGTTTTGTTCCTGCCATGTCAGCTGACGGGGGAGTATCCGCCCCCGAATGGCGGTACCTATTTGGTTGGGGGCGGGGTATGGCTGGCGTCGATGTGGTGCCCGAAACCGGGGGTGTGCTGGGTGTATACCTTTGATCCCCAGCACTTCCCGATTAGGCGGCGGGATGGGGGACGGCTTTACGGAGGAAATTGTGTGCGGGGTCGTAAGGTGAGAAAAGTCACTCTCCAGTGGTGTCGGAATCCCCACGTTCGTCACTGTCTGCTGGTTTCTCCGGCTGTTCCCGGTACTTTTCCCGCGCTCGCCGCATGCGTTCTTCTTCCTCCAGTGCTGCTTGCTCCGCGGCTCGCCGCTCTTTGAACCGTTGCTTCTTGATGCTCCAGAGGAACTCATCGTCGTCGTCCGGCCCCTTGATCTGCGGCTGCGCGGACATTGCGCCATATCGGCGACGACTTCCCGGGCCGAAGGCCTTCCACACCAGAACGATGACGACGATGATCAGGAGCAGCAGTATGAGACGTCCCACAGGGATTCCTTCCGACGGGGGTTACCCCAACAACAATACGGGTCCTCGGGAACGGTTTAGTAGTGTCGGTTGGTGTGAGTGAAAACCCCGTCAATGACGCCCCGGAACTCGATCAGGAACTACGTGGTCGTGTTCGTCGGGACATGGTGCTCTACGGTCTCGCGAGGCTGGGACTGTTTCTTCTGCTGACTGTGGTGATCCAGGGTCTGGCCATTCTCATCGGTGCACCGGTGCCCCTGATTATCTCCTCGCTGCTGGCACTGTTGGTCGCCTTCCCGTTGTCGATGTTCGTGTTCCGTTCTCTGCGGCTCAGGGTGACCCGGAATCTCGCGGTGTGGAACGCGCAGCGGCATGCTCACAAAGAATGGGTCAAGAGCCAGTTGGCGGACCGCTGAATGGCGGCTTCCACGCTCAGCTGAATATCAATGCACTAGCTGTGACAATGGACCACAGCAACATCGCCTTTCCGGTTGCACCGAGTACCTGGATGAGATCCCGTCCCGTCCGTCCCTGAACCACCGGTTCTGCAGCGGCGATCGACACTGGTAGCGCAATGAATGCGGCGAGCGCCGGGAGGTGGGCTGCGGCGATGGCCAGGCTCAGCAGGTAGGGGGCTCCGGCGAGAACGACCCACAACCGGCGCGTGCCCCGGTCACCGAGCCGGACTGCGAGCGTGACCTTTCCGCTCCGCCTGTCGGTGGGGATGTCCCGGAGGTTGTTGGCCAGGTTCACTGCAGAGGAGAAACAGCCCACCGCAACTGCAGCGGCCAGCCCGGTCCAGGTGATCCGGCCAGCCTGCGTAAACTCAGTGCCCAGCACCGCAACAAGACCGAAGAACACGAACACCGCGACCTCGCCGAGACCCCGGTACCCGTAGGGATTCTTCCCGCCGGTGTAGAACCACGCCCCCGCGATGCATGCCGCCCCCAGGAAGATCAGCCACCACGCGCTCGTCGCGGCGAGGACGAGACCGGATATGCCGGCGACACCGAACGCGGCGAACGCGGCCGACCGGACGTGTTTGGGGCGGGCGAGTCCGGAGCCGGTCAATCGGAGCGGCCCCGAGCGGTCGTCGTCGGTGCCGCGGATGCCGTCCGAGTAGTCATTGGCGTAGTTGACACCGATGATGAGCGCGAGGGCGACCACCACCGCGACGATTGCCTTCCATGCGACGAGTCCTTCCGTCGCGGCCGCGGCCCCTGTCCCCGCGATGACGGGTGCGAAAGCGTTCGGCCAGGTGTGCGGGCGGGCGCCTTCGAGCCAGTCCGTGGGTCTGGGGCGCGGGGTGGTGGTTGATTCAGCCATGCCACCATCTTGGCCGACCACCGCGGTGCGGGTGCAATTGAGGCCTCGGTTCAGCGGATGGGGGCAGTGAACAGTCTTCTCACCGCGTCGCGGTCGGGTTTTCCGGGTCCGGTGAGTGGCATGGTGGTCAGGTGCCGGACGTCCTTCGGTAGTTGCCACCTGGGCAGATCGTCCAGCCCTTCGATGACCTCCCACGGCTCGATTGTGCCGGTGTAGGCGGCGACTACGGCCTGCCCGAGTCTGGGATGCGGGATCCCGACGACGCAGGCCGAGTCGATTCCGTTGATGTCGAGCATCGCGTTTTCGATGATCCCTGGGTGCAGTTTCAGGCCGCCGGAATCGATGAGATCATCGAGACGTCCGGTGACGGTGAGGACACCGCCGGTGATCTCGCCCCGGTCCCGTGTTGCGAACCATCCGGGTTCGGCGAAGGAATCGTCGCCCGGGGGTGAGGTCCGGTAGCCGGCCGCGATCATCGGCCCGCCGAGATGGATTCGGCCGTCGCGGATCCGCATCCGGGTGCCCGGTACTGGCTGTCCGTCGTATACACAGCCGCCGGTGGTCTCGGAGGACCCGTAGGTCGCGACGATTCGGATCCCCAGTCGGTCGCAGGACTCCCTGAGGTGGCGGGGCAGGTGCCCGCCACCGATGAGGATCGCGTTGAATCTGCGCAGGGCTTCGATCCCGGCGAGTGTGTCCAGTGCCTTGGCCAGCTGCAGTGGGACGAGCGCGGTGTAGACGGGAAGTCCGTCAGCGGTGGCGGCGTCGGTCAGCTGGTGGGAGAGTTTCGTGAAGTCGTCCGTCCGGAAACCTGCGGAGACATCGAGGCAGGCCGGTTCGGTTCCGGCGACGAGTGCGCGGACTAGAACTTGGAGGCCCGCGATGTGATGGCCGGGCATGGCGAGAAGCCAATGGCCTTCGCCGGACAGCGCCGAATGCGTGGAGTCTGCTGCGGAGACGAGATTGCCCGGGGTGAGGAGCGCGCCCTTCGGTGTGCCCGTCGATCCGGAGGTGCAGACCACGACCGCGATCTCCGGGTTTACGGGTTCCCCGCAGCGTTGGGAGCGAATCAGTAGGTCCGCCCGGTCCCGGTCCTCGCGCCTCCGCCCTGCGGGTACCGGGAGCCATGTGACATTCCCGGAGATCGCCTCGGCGAGATCCGGGAGTATCGCCGCGGGATTGTCCGGTGGAACAGGGAGCGGACGTAGGATTCGGGTGCTCATGGGAGCAAAGTCTACGTACCGGTGGGGCCCTGCTTAACCGGCGTTGAGGCCGAGCGGTTCGAGGACGGAGTCGCGGAGGTGGGAGACGGTTTCTTCGCTGGGCCGCAATCCATGGAGGATCACCCAGGCGAGTTCGATGTCTTCCCTGGTAGCCGGGGTCATGCCGGCGTCGATGAGGTACCAGACGAAGATGTCGTCATCTTCGTGGAGTAGTTCCCTGACCCGGAGGGGTTCGGCGAGGATAGTTAAGGGTGTGGGAGTCGGGGTGGGGGCCGGGCGCAGCCAGTTGAGGATCCGGTCGACGGTGCGCCGGAGCGGACTCGCGGCGGACATGTGAAGCAGGGACATGGTGTCGGCCTCCTTTCTTTCGTGGTGCGTGGAGCGTGGTTCGTGTGCCGTCAGATCAGGTAGTGGTTGACCAACGATGATGGGGCACTAAATTAGTTGGTAATTATCAATGATTGATCAGCCTAGCTATATCGAGGTTCAGGTGCAAGCCGGACACGTCGGAAACCCGATGAAAAAGGTCTGGCCCCGGCACGCAGCTGCTCGTGCGTGCCGGGGCCAGGGGAGTGGAGGGGATCAGTGTGCCTCGGTGCCGAATATGTCTAGACCGAAGGTGTCGTGGAGGACCCCTTTGGTGATCCACATGATGCCGAGAATGATCGCGCCGATGATCACCGCGAAACACAGGCTCGCGAGCCCCCGGCGCCACGTGGGAATGGTCTGCGTCGTGCTATTGGTGGCCGGGGTGGCCAGGCGGATGCCGACCGCGAACAGTGCGGGCAGCCCGGCACCGAGGACGAGTCCGGCCAGGAGTACCTGCAGCAGATCGGAGATCAGGGTGGCGGCGCTCATCGGACGGTCCTCTCGGCGGTGTCACTGATTCGGGTGCCGACGGTGTCGGCCGGGATCAACGGATCCTCGTGGTCGGTGATGATCTCGATCGGTGGGGTGACATGGTTAGACGCGGCGTCCCAGTCGGCGTTGACGTTTCCGGAGTTGACCGGGGCGCGGCGGGAGCGGACCCAGATCAGACCGGCGAGCGTAACCAGGATGGCGAAGGCGAGGATGACCCCCACGAGGTCGTCCGTGACACTACCCACCGTGTGGGCGAGCAGCCACGTCAGTCCGCCGACGAGTGCCGCGGCTGGCAGCGTGATCATCCAAGCGACGGCCATGCGTCCTGCGACGCTCCAGCGGACCTTTGCGCCCTTTCTACCGAACCCGGATCCCATGATCGACCCGGTGGCGACATGAGTGGTGGACAGCGCCATGCCGAAGTGGGAGGACGTGAGGATGATCGCGGCTGAGGAGGTTTCGGCGGCCATACCCTGCGGAGAGTCGATCTCTACAAGACCCTTGCCGAGGGTGCGGATGACCCGCCAGCCGCCGACGTAGGTGCCCAGTGCGATGGCGATTGCGCAGGAGAATTTGACCCAGAACGGGATGCCTGAGTCCGCCCCGAGGCCACCGGTCGCGACAAGAGCGAGGAAGATGACCCCCATGGTCTTTTGAGCGTCATTGGTGCCGTGTGCGAGGGAGACGAGGGACGCGGATCCGATTTGTCCCCAGCGGAAGTACCGGTTCCTGTCGCTCTCGGCGACCGGGCGGGTGAAGCGGTAAACCAGCGAGGTACCGACCGTGGCGACCAGTCCGGCGACGACGGGGGCGCAGATCGCGGGGACGATGACTTTCGCGAGAACGCCGTTCCAGGCGACGCCCTGTATGCCAAGAGAAGCGACCGCAGCACCGATGAGGCCACCGATGAGGGCGTGGGAGGATGAGGACGGGATACCGAGCAGCCAGGTCAGCAAATTCCAGACGATGCCGCCTATCAGGCCCGCGAAGACGACGAGGAGCAACTGGTGTGCCTGGTCCGGGTCTGTGAGGTTGAACTGGTCGAGATCGACGATCCCCTTCGCCACCGTTGTGGCGACCTCCATGGAAAGGAATGCGCCGACCAGATTCAGAACGGCCGAAAGTGTCACCGCTATCTTTGGGCGGAGCGCCCTGGTGGCGATCGATGTGGCCATGGCGTTGCCGGTGTCGTGGAAGCCGTTGGTGAAGTCGAACGCCAAGGCCGTGGCAACCACGATGAGCAGGATGATCAATTCGGTCACACCATAGAAGTATGCCGCAGGGTTGCCCCTATCTGGAAGGAAAAAACAGGCATTCGGAAGGTCTGGTGGGCGCTGATCTGACCGTTTTGACCAAACAGGGGTATTAAACTGTAGTTTTCTTGTCCGACGGATACCGTTCTGCCATTGTTTCACCTGCGTTTACCGGACTGTGGGGTGTGGCAGGTGTGGCCAAAAGGTTCGTGGCCGGTCATTGCGACGGGCCGGAAATGGAAAGATGAACTTTAGGTGAATTCTGCCGATCCGCAGGCGTCTCGTCGGACGCGCGCACACCCCTTCAACCGTCTCGGCTCCGTGCTGCCGGTTAGTAGTAGTACGGGAACGCCGACCAGTCCGGTTCCCGCTTTTCCAGGAAACTGTCCCGGCCCTCGACAGCCTCATCGGTCATGTACGCCAGGCGTGTCGCCTCACCGGCGAACACCTGCTGTCCCATCAACCCGTCGTCGGTGAGGTTGAACGCGAACTTCAGCATCCGCTGCGCCGTGGGTGACTTGCCGTTGATGGCCCGAGCCCACTCCACGGCAACGTTCTCCAGCTTCCCGTGGTCCGCAACCTCATTCACCGCCCCCATCTGCTGCATGCGTTCCGCGTCGTACGTCCGCCCGAGGAAGAAGATCTCGCGCGCGTACTTCTGGCCCACCTGCTTCGCCAGGTACGCCGAGCCGTAGCCGGCGTCGAAGGACCCGACGTCCGCGTCGGTCTGCTTGAACCGTGCCTCCTGACGCGAGGCGATGGTCAGGTCGCAGACGACGTGCAGCGAATGGCCGCCTCCTGCGGCCCACCCGTTGACCACGGCGATGACCACCTTGGGCATGGTGCGGATCAGGCGCTGGACCTCCAAGATGTGCAGGCGCCCGCCCTCGACCTTCTCCCGCTCCGTGTCGACGGTGTCGGCGGTTTCACCGTCGGCGTACCGGTATCCGGAGCGGCCACGGATGCGTTGGTCCCCACCTGAACAGAACGCCCAGCCACCGTCCTTCACGCTGGGGCCGTTGCCCGTCAGCAGGATGCACCCCACATCGGGGGTGCGGCGGGCGTGATCGAGCGCCCGGTAGAGCTCATCGACGGTGTGCGGCCGAAACGCGTTGCGGACCTCGGGCCGGTCGAAGGCGATGCGCACGATGCCGTTCGCCCGACCTTCGCCGATATGCCGGTGGTAGGTGATGTCGGTGAGATCGAATCCCGGGACCTCGCGCCACTGCGTCGGGTCGAAGGGGTTGTCGGTGCTGTAGTCCGGTGTGTCCATGGGGACAACGGTAGCGTTTCGTATCCTGGGGACCATGCCGTTCACCCACGCCCCCCTGGACCCCCACCTCGTCGAACTGATCGCGATCCTCGACGCCGATGAACTCATCGGCCGGTCACACACCGTCGCACTGCCGATGCGGGTGAGGTTCCGGGGCATAACGAGCCGGGAAGCGCTGCTGATCGACGGCCCCATCGGCTGGGGTGAGTTCGCCCCGTTCCGGGACTACCAACCGGACGAGGCCGCAGCCTGGCTGGCCGCCGCCCTCGAGATGGCGTACCTCGGGGCGCCGGCCCCGCAACGGGACAGCATCGAGATCAATGCGACGGTCCCCGCCGTGGAACCGGGGGAGGTCCCGGAGATTCTCGCCCGATTCCCGGGCTGCCGCACAGTCAAGGTGAAGGTCGCGGAGCCGGGACAGACCCTCGATGACGATGTCGCCCGCATCGCCGCCGTCCGGGAAACGGTCCCGCATGCACTGGTCAGGGTCGATGCGAACCGTGGCTTCACCGTGGACCGTGCGCTCGACGCGGCCCGTGCCTTCGGTCCACTGGACTACTTCGAGCAGCCCTGTTCCACCACCGCCGAACTGGCGGAACTGCGTCGGCGCCTGGTCCGCTCCGGGATCTTCTGCCGGGTCGCGGCCGATGAATCGATCCGGCGTGCAGGCGACCCGTTCGCCGTTCTGGAGGCCCGGGCACTGGATGTCGCGGTGGTGAAGGTCGCCCCCCTCGGCGGAGTGCGTCGGCTGCTCGACATCGCGGAGAAGATCGCCGACCACGGGGTCTCGGTCACCGTCGCCAGCGCCCTGGACACTGCGGTGGGGGTGAATGCCGGTCTCGCCGCGGTGGCCGCCCTGCCCGGACACACGGATGACGACGAGATCGACGTCCCACCCGCCCCGGCTGGGCTGGGAACCGGTGGATTCTTCATTGAAGACGTTGCCGACGTTGCTGCGGCGGGGCGGAGCATCGTGGGTGGTCACATCTCCTGCGCCGCCGTTCAACCGGACCTGGACCGGCTCGCGGGTCTCGAGGCGGACACCGCCACCGTCGACTTCTGGCATGCCCATCTGCGGGAGTCCCTGGAGTGTCTGAAGCGACAGGTCGGTGTGTGAAAGGTCATCCCGGGTGACCCGGTTAGACTCTGCAGAACATGACTGTCCCCGCCACCGCAACCGCCGCCGCGATCATTGCGGAACTCGTCGCCGCAGGAATCCGGAACGTCGTCGTCTGCCCCGGGTCACGCAGTGCTCCGCTGGCCCTGGCTGCGGCGGCCCGCCCGGAGCTGACGCTCCATGTGCGGCTTGATGAGCGTTCCGCGGCGTTTCTCGCTCTCGGCATGGCACGGGTGGACCATCGGCCCGCCGCCGTGATCGTGACCTCCGGTACTGCCGTCGCCAACTGTCTGCCCGCGATGGTGGAGGCACACCACAGTGATCTACCGCTCGTCATCCTGGCCGCTGACCGGCCTTCCCGGCTCGTCGGCACCGGCGCGTCGCAGACCATCGATCAACAGGGAATCTTCGGTCGTTTCGCAGACTGTGCTTTCGTGGAGGCGGGATCCGATGCAGGGCAGGCCGCGGCCGTCACCCGTCGTGCTCTCGCTTATGGCCGGGTGCACCTGAATGTCGCGTTCGATGTGCCGCTCGTGGATGATGAGCTTCCCGCTCCGGCGGAGCTTCCGGTCGGTGTGCCCCCGCGACGTCGACCTCACCGGGACTGGGGCACCGCGCACCTCGACCTGACCCGCCCCACCCTCGTGATCGCCGGTGACGGAGCCTGGCCGGTGGAGGAACTCGCCGGCGTCCCCACCATCGCTGAACCGACCGCCCCAGCCCCCGAGCGGCCCGTGCATCCTGCGGCCGCCGGTGTCTTCACCAGGGAACAAGTCTCCGCAGAAGGGCACGTTCTGCACACCCGACCGGAACAGATCGTCGTCATCGGGCATCCCACACTCCACCGCGATGTCCTGGCGTTGATATCGGATCCCGGTATCGAGGTCACCGTGCTCACCCGGTCCGACGGGTACACCGATCCCGCGGGCACCGCGACGCGGGTCGCCAGTCGGGTGCGTGTCGACGGGGACCCGACGAAGCAGTGGTTGAAGCTCTGTGAGGTCGCGGGGGAACAGGCCGCGGACGCGGTCCGCGAGATTCTTGACGGTGAGGAATTTGGTTTCACCGGATTGCACGTCGCTGCGGCGGTCGCCGACGGCCTCGCGGTTGGTGACACCCTGTTCGTCGGGTCGTCGAACCCCGTCCGCGACATCGCGCTCGTGGGGTTGCCGTTCGACGGTGTCGCCACCCACGCCCCGCGCGGAACCGCCGGCATCGACGGCAGTGTTTCCCAGGCGGTCGGCGTCGCCCTGGCCGCGCAGGCCCGTGACAGAATCTCGCCGCGTGCCCCGCGCACCGTCGCCCTGCTCGGGGACGTGACTTTTCTGCACGATGCCGGAGGCCTGTTCATCAGCGACGGTGACCCGCTGCCCAACAACCTCACGATCGTCGTCGCCAACGACGACGGCTGTGGAATCTTCGAGACCCTCGAATCCGGGGAACCCGGACTGCGGGGCAGCTTCGAGCGCGTGTTCGGCACCCCGCATGGGGTGGGAATCTCCGACCTCGCCGCAGCCTACGGCTGGGAGCACCGCAGGGTGGAGAACACCGCTGACCTCATCCGGGAACTCGAGGAATCCATCGAACTACCCCACCCGCCACTCATCATCGAGGCGCGCACCACCCGAACCACCCGCAGAGATCTGCACGCCGCACTCTCGGGCAAGGTGGTCGGCAGGTGACCCGGGTCCCGTTACGCGCGGCACTCGCCCGGATACCCCGCGACCGGATGCGCCGTAGGCAGCATCAGCTGGTGATTCTATTCTGGGTGTCCGCCTTGCTGATGGCCCTCGCCATGGTCATCGGCCCCTGGCTGAATGACCGGACGATCGCTGCCGACCGGGCGCAGGCGTATGCGGTGGTCACCGATGCCGGTTGGTGGCGGACCACCGTTGAGTATCGCGACGAGAACGGACGCCTCCGGGCCCCCAAGGGAGGCGTGCTCTATCCCGGTAACCTGGCCGCCGGCAGCGGAGTCTGGGTGGATTACGACCGTTCGAACACCGACCTCGTGAAGGTCTCCGGCAGGGACTTCCGGTGGGCGGCTTTTCCCGCGTTGATCACCGCCGTCACTGCCAGTCTCCTCGCCGCGGCGGCCTGGTGGCTCATCGCCGTGATGGACCGCCGGCGCAGCCGTCGTAGGGGAGGCACCCACCGGTGACTGAACAGCGGCTCCGGATCGCCGTCGTCGCCGAGTCCTTCCTCCCCAACGTCAACGGTGTCAGCAACTCTGTCCTCCGGATCCTCGAACACCTTGCGGACCACGGCCACGAGGCTCTGGTGATCGCGCCGGGAGCACGTGATTTCGAGGAGGAGGTGGTCTCCTACGCGGGTTTCCCCGTGGTGCGGGTGCCCACCGTGATGGTCCCGCTCATCAACTCTCTGCCCGTCGGAGTCCCCGTGCCACTCGTTCGGACCCTGCGGGACTTTCGCCCCGATGTGGTACACCTCGCCAGCCCGTACGTCCTCGGGGCCGCCGGTGCATCGGCCGCCCGCAGGCTCGGCGTCCCGGCACTCGCCGTCTACCAGACCGATGTCGCGGGCTTTGCTCTCCGCTACCACCTCCGGTTGCTGATCTCCGCCTCCTGGCGGGTCACCCGGATGATACACAACTCCTGCGCGTGTACTCTCGCACCGTCCACAGCAGCGATCGCCGAGCTCACCGGACACGGAGTCCGGAACGTTCACCGGTGGGCGCGGGGTGTGGACACCGTGCGGTTCAATCCGGCCCACCGCAGTGTGGAGCTGCGCCGCTCCTGGGACCCGACGGGTAAACGGCGCGTCGTCGGCTACGTCGGCCGGCTCGCCGCAGAGAAGGGCGTGGAGCGGCTCGCCTCCCTGGTCGGTAGGGATGACCTTCAGCTCGTGATCGTCGGCGACGGCCCCGAGTACAGCGCCCTGCGGGATGCATTACCGGGTGCCGTGTTCACCGGGGCCCTCGGGGGAGAGGACCTGGGAAGGGCGTACGCCAGCTTCGATGTGTTCGTCCACCCCGGGGAATTCGAGACGTTCTGCCAGACGATCCAGGAGGCGCAGGCCTCGGGCGTGCCGACGATCGGGCCCCGCGCCGGGGGGCCGGTGGACCTCATCACCCCGGGGGAGAACGGCGATCTCCTCGATGTCGCCACGTTCAGCTCGGACCTGCCCGCGGCGGTGGACCGCGTCCTGGCGGGGCGGAGCACCATGCAGGCCACCGCCCGCCACTCTGTCGAGGGCCGGACCTGGCCTGTTCTCTGCGCGGAACTCATGGATCACTACCGGCGGATCCTGCGGCACGCATAGTTCCGGACATTGTCATCCTCCCGTCACCCGCCCGTGACCCCAGCGTCCATCTACAGGCCCATTATCGAGGACATGCGTGTAGCGATCGTCGCCGAGTCCTTCCTTCCCAACGTCAACGGTGTCAGCAACTCTGTCCTCCGGATCCTCGAGCACCTGCGTCGCCACGGGGACGATGCCCTCGTCATCGCGCCGGGAGCACGTGATTTCGAGGAGGAGGTGGTCTCCTACGCGGGTTTCCCCGTGGTGCGGGTGCCCACCGTGATGGTCCCGCTCATCAACTCTCTGCCCGTCGGAGTCCCCGTACCAGCCGTCAACCATGCCCTGCGCTCATTCCGGCCGGATGTCGTGCACCTCGCCAGCCCATTCGTCCTCGGGGCGGCGGGGGCGTTCGTCGCCCGACAGCTCAAGGTCCCGGCGGTCGCGGTCTACCAGACCGACGTGGTCGGGTTCGCGGAGAAGTACCACCTGGCGGCACTGTCGACCGCCGCGTGGGAATGGACCCGACTGATCCACAACTCCTGCGCCCGCACCCTCGCCCCCGCGACCCCCGCGATGGAGGCGTTGACGGCCCACGGGATCACTGATGTCCACCGGTGGGCGCGGGGTGTGGACACCGTGCGGTTCAATCCGGCCCACCGCAGTGTGGAGCTGCGCCGCTCCTGGGACCCGACGGGTAAACGGCGCGTCGTCGGCTACGTCGGCCGGCTCGCCGCAGAGAAGGGCGTGGAGCGGCTCGCCTCCCTGGTCGGTAGGGATGACCTTCAGCTCGTGATCGTCGGCGACGGCCCCGAGTACGGCGCCCTGCGGGATGCATTACCGGGTGCCGTGTTCACCGGGGCCCTCGGGGGAGAGGACCTGGGAAGGGCGTACGCCAGCTTCGATGTGTTCGTCCACCCCGGGGAATTCGAGACGTTCTGCCAGACGATCCAGGAGGCGCAGGCCTCGGGCGTGCCGACGATCGGGCCCCGCGCCGGGGGGCCGGTGGACCTCATCACCCCGGGGGAGAACGGCGATCTCCTCGATGTCGCCACGTTCAGCTCGGACCTGCCCGCGGCGGTGGACCGCGTCCTGGCGGGGCGGCAGAAGATGTCCGCAGCGGCGCTCGACCGGGTCGCTGGCCGGACCTGGGAAGGCGTCTGCGGTGAACTGCGCGGACACTATTCGGCGGTTCTCGCCGACCAGCGTCGGACGGAACGCTCCGGTGGAGTACGGCCCGGGGCGTGGGCACGGTGGCGTTAGTCGTCGCGTAGCCTTGATCGCGTGGTTAAGGCATCCCTGGACAAGAATCCCGACGAGGTCGCGCGGATGTTCGACGCTGTCGGCGCCAAGTACGACATCACGAACACGGTGCTTTCCCTCGGACGTGACCGCCACTGGCGGCGCCGGACCCGGCAGCGCCTCGATCTGCGCCCCGGTGAACGGGTCCTGGACCTCGCCGCAGGTACCGCCGTGTCCACCGTCGAACTCGCCCGCTCCGGGGCTTGGTGCGTGGCCTGTGACTTTTCCACCGGGATGCTTGCCGCCGGTGCGCACCGTGCCGTGTCCAAGGTCGCCGGGGACGGCCTCGCACTGCCTTTCGCCGACGCGTCCTTCGACGCGGTGACCATCAGTTTCGGTCTCCGCAACTTCGCCGACACCCGCGCCGGCCTCCGGGAGATGGCTCGCGTGACCCGGCCCGGGGGTCGGCTCACCGTCGCCGAGTTCTCTACTCCCGTTGTTCCCGTGTTCGCGCAGGTCTACAAGGAATACCTGATGCGGGCCCTGCCGGCTCTTGCCCGTCTCATCTCCTCGGACCCGTCGGCCTACGAGTACCTGGCGGAATCCATCCGCGCTTGGCCGGACCAGGAACAGCTGGCCCGTGAGATCGCCGCAGCCGGGTGGGCCGAGGTCGGTTGGCAGAACCTGACCGGGGGCATCACCGCCCTCCACTCCGCCGTGAAGCCCAGCTAGGGGAATCAGCTCCAGAGCACCGCGTCCGCGCCCCGGAACCGGTACAGGCCGCCCGTGGCGAGACGCCACGCCCGGGCCACCACATCGCGGTCCTCGTCGGTGACGAGGTTGCCCATCAGTCGAGCCGTGGCGCGCATCAGCGGACCCGCCTGCGGCCCCCGGAAACCGAAGGGGCCGACCATCGGGAGCAACCGCGGGTAGGTGAGCAGCCGGGCCGCGGTCCGGGCGAGCAGGAATGCCTCCCCGTAATTCTCCCGCAGCACCCGGGGCCACACCACCGTCAGATCCCGCCGCGGGTTGATCAGATCGACCGCGAGGCGCGCGGTCTCCAGACCGTAGTCGATGCCTTCCCCGTTCAGCGGATTGACGCAGGCCGCGGCATCACCGATGAGCATCCAGTTGGGGCCTGCAACCCCGCTCACCGCGCCACCCATCGGCAACAGTGCTCCCGCGACATCGGTCACCGGCCCGAGGCGCCACTCATCCCTTTGGAGCCCCGCATAGTGGGAGAGGAGCTTTTTCGTATTCACCTTTGCGGGACGCGCTGTCGTTGACAGTGCCCCGCAGCCGATGTTCACGTGTCCATCGGCCAACGGGAAGATCCACCCGTAGCCGGGCTGTGCCACGCCCGCCTGGTCGCGGAGCTCCAGGTGGGAGTGGATCCACTCCTCGTCGGAGAATGGGGTGCTGCAGTAGGCACGGGCGGCGATCCCGTACACCTCACCCCGGTGCCAGACCCGTCCGAGTAGCTTGCCGAAGGTGGAGCGCACGCCGTCCGCGACGAGTACCGCACTGCATCGCACGACGCGCTCACCGTCCGGGGTGGAGAGCGTCACCGACTCTGCCCGCCCCGCACGGATCGACACATCCACCGCCGGGGAGTTCACCCACGCAGTCACTCCCTCCGTTGCCCGAGCGGTGTCAAACAGCAGCCCGTCGAGGCGCGTCCGGCGCATCGCGGAGCCCTCGGACCCGAAAGCGGAGTTCGGCCACGGCGCCGTCACGTCGCCGCCGAACCCGTGCAACTTCAACCCGCGGGAGCGGTATCCACCGGCGATCTCCGGACCGAATCCCAGAAGTCGTAACTGGTGCATGGCCCGTGGGGTGAGGCCGTCACCGCACGTCTTGTCGCGTGGGAAGCGGGCTGCATCGACGAGGAGGACACTGAATCCTCGGTGCGCTGCGTGGATCGCGGCGGCGGCCCCAGCGGGGCCACCCCCCACGACGAGGACGTCGACTGTTTCGATCCAGGGGCGGGAGATACTCACCATCCCATTGTCGCACCTCCGGAAGTTCCCGCGTTTTCACCCCGGAGTGTTCGGCAACCGTTCGCGTCGGCTACGGTTGATCCCGAGTCTGTTCCGGGCCCGCGGTGGTCGTCGCGCGGGAACGTGATATCACCCTGGCATCACCTGCGACATCGACGTTGGACGGCGTCGATGTCCGGGAACCGGAAACAGCTCCAGCACACCACTCCAATCCGGCGGCCGGTCCAGCCCGCCGCGAAAAAACAACGAGGGCAACGACGCATGAGTAACGGCCGTACCGTGTCGCACGGTCCAGGCGACCGCGACAAGACGTTCTCCCCGGGGACGTCCGTCAACCTGGGAGACGAGCAACTCAACGAGGCGATCTCCGTCGGCATGCGTGAGGTCGAGGAACTCCTCGCCTCTGAACTCACCGTCGGTGAGCAGTTCGTCACCGAGAAGGTCTGCTATCTCGCCGCGGCAGGGGGGAAACGTTTCCGTCCTATGTTCGCGCTCCTCGCTTCCCAGTACGGGGCGAACCCGGGCAGCCGCGAGGTCGTCAAGGCCGCGGTAGTAGTGGAAATGACCCACCTGGCCACGCTCTACCACGATGATGTGATGGACGAGGCGGACAAGCGCCGGGGAGTGGATTCCGCGAACTCGCGGTGGGGAAACTCCATGGCCATCCTCGCAGGTGACTACCTCCTGGCCCGGGCCTCCCGGATCATGGCGCAGCTCGGGGTCGACACCGTCGCGCACTTCGCGGCAACCTTTGGAGAACTGGTCACCGGCCAGATGCGGGAGACAGTCGGCCCCGGTGACGGTGACCCCATCGATCACTACCGGGCGGTCGTCAGGGAGAAGACCGGTGTCCTCATCGCGTCCGCGGGCTTCCTTGGCGGACTTCACGGTGGGGCGACCCCCGAACAGATCGATGCTCTGCACCGCTTCGGATACGCCATCGGCACGGTGTTCCAGATCGTCGACGACATCATCGACATCTACTCCGACACCGACCAGTCCGGGAAGACGCCGGGTACCGACCTCAAAGAAGGCGTTTTCACGCTGCCCGTTCTTTACGCACTGGAGGAGGAGGGGCCCGTGGGGGATGAACTGCGGGCGAGGCTCACCGGGCCGATCACCGATGACGACGAGGTGGCCGCGGCCCTCAATCTTCTGCACCGGTCGACCGGCCGGGAGAAGGCGTTGGCCGATGTCCACCACTACGTGGAACTTGCCGACGCCGAGCTGGCGAAACTCCCCCAGAACCGCACCACGGCAGCTCTCCGTCGTCTCACCCACTTCACGGTGAGTCGCGTCGGCTAACCGATCCAGTGTCCAGAAAATGGGGGCTGACATGCAGACTTGCGCAAGGTCGCGTAGGCCGTAGTAGAGTGTTCAATGCACCGCGTGAGCGGCGCACGCCAGGTTGCCCGAGCGGCCAAAGGGAGCGGACTGTAAATCCGTCGGCTTAGCCTACGTTGGTTCGAATCCATCACCTGGCACAAAAGAGAGGCCCGTTCTGGTCAGTATCTTCCACGAAGATCCACCGGGGCGGGCTCCTCTCTTTTTTGGGGTTGAAAACAGGGGAGTCATTCGTCCAACCCGTCACTCTTGCCGGGTTGAAGGTGGCCTGAAAATGTGTCTGAACAGCTGATTTGTGTAGTTCGGTGGGATCGGGTTAATCTTTGTGAGGCTTCAACGGAGCGGGCGCATGTCGTACGGTTCAACGAGGCTGTGCCCCCTTAGCTCAGTCGGCAGAGCGTTTCCATGGTAAGGAAAAGGTCGACAGTTCGATTCTGTCAGGGGGCTCTGTTGTTTTTCCCGCCGGGGTCTTCTACGGTCGCGGTCGTGGAGAAATGGCCACATGGCGGTGTAGCTCAGTGGTAGAGCAAACGACTCATAATCGTTGTGTCGCGAGTTCAATTCTCGCCATCGCTACCGGGATATCGTTCCACCGTCCGGATACCGTCAAGGTGTCGGGGCGGTGTTTTCTCTGGTATTCCTGCGGATGCCCACGATGTCGAAGGTGCTTTCATCTGGCTCTTCACGCATCTGGTAGGGTAGTCGCGTACTGCAGAACGCAGTGCATGAAGGGGCGTAGCTCAACTGGCAGAGCAGCGGTCTCCAAAACCGCAGGTTGCAGGTTCAAGTCCTGTCGCCCCTGCAACACACTTTATGCACACGCTGATCCGAGGAGCACCGCACCGTGACCGACGAAAATAAGCCGAAGCCGACAGGTTCGGCGCGTCCGGCCGGTAAGCGGCAGGTCGTGGGAGTCTCTACCACCAGCAGTGACTCCTACGCCGCGAAGAAGGCCCGCGAATCTGTTGCCGTCTCCGGGGACAAGGATGAGAAGTCCGGACTCGTGTCCCGCGCCGGCAGCTTCCTCCCCGAGGTCGTGCAGGAAATGCGGAAGGTCATTTGGCCCACCGCCAAGCAGATGTTCATCTACACGATCATCGTGCTCATATTCCTGATTGTGCTGACCGCTCTGGTGTCCGGCGTTGACTTCCTCGCCGGTCTCGGAGTTGAGAAGGTGCTCACAGCCAACTAGAATCCCGTCCACGAACACTTTTCCCGCAGTATCCCGCCCGACCCACGAGGTCCGGCGGGATATTTCATGAGGTGGTCGGCGTAGAATGTGGTGAAAAGACCCTGTCGGGACCGGTCCACACCGCCGTCCCACCCGATCGAAAACCTAATGGAGTACACCTAGATGAGCGACGACAACACCACCCCCGAGAACACCGGCGAGGCCACCATTCCCGAGCAGCCGGTGCAGGAGGCGGATCTGCAGATGACGGAGGCCTCCGGTGAACCGGATCTGGGTGATGTCACCGCCGAGGACGCCACCGCGGAGTCGACCGGGAACGCAGCTGAACCTACCGACGTGGCCTCCGCAGCGGCGGCACTCGGCGATGACAGCGGGGAAGGCGCGGAAAAAACCGAGGAGGAGGCAGCGCTCGCCGAGTACAAGGCACGTCTCCGGAAATTCCTCCGAGAGCTGAAGAAGCTCCCGGGCCAGTGGTACATCATCCAGTGCTACTCGGGCTACGAGAATAAGGTAAAGACCAATCTGGACATGCGTGCCCAGACCCTTGAAGTCGAGGACTCCATCTACGATGTCGTCGTCCCGATCGAAGAGGTTATCGAGATCCGCGACGGTAAGCGGAAGCCCGTCAAGCGCAAGCTCCTGCCCGGATACGTACTCGTCCGCATGGACATCAACGACCGCTCCTGGTCCGTCGTCCGGGACACCCCGGGTGTCACCAGCTTCGTCGGCAACGAAGGCAACGCCACCCCGGTCAAGCACCGCGATGTCGCGAAGTTCCTGATGCCCCAAGAGACCACCCCGGTAGAGGGCGAAGACGGCACGATCGATGCCTCCGGAGAGAAACTCGTCGCGCAGCCCTCCCCGTCGGCGGGCAAGCATGTCGAGGTGGACTTCCAGGTCGGTGAAGCCGTCACCATCCTCACCGGTGCACTGGCTTCGGTGTCCGCGACCATCTCCGAGATTGACGCTGAAGGCGGCAAACTCAAGGCCCTGGTCTCCATCTTCGGACGTGAGACCCCGGTCGATCTCACCTTCGACCAGGTCGAGAAGCTCACCTAGGGCGTTTCATTTCCACGACGCACAACCCGTCCGTCACTGCGGTCAGTCCGCCGGACGGGTTTTGTGTACTTTCACCGGGTCAGGTATTCTGACTTTTCGCGTGTGCCCGGATCACAGCTCCGAGAAGTCGGAAATGGCAGAGGAGCTGAAGAAGGGCGATGCGCCACCCCGGATAACGATGTGCACCCGTGTACAGGGATCCGGGAACACCACACACATCAATCCCCGGTGGCCGGGTTACGCCTTCAACGCAGTCGGAACTGCGGGTGGGGCCCGGCATCCGGACGACGACGGTGGTTGTGCGGGACCGGGGCGGACAGCCCGGGTCCCGCCCACACACGGACATCGGCCGCCGCCGTCGGTAACAAGGAAGAGGTACTACGATGCCCCCGAAGAAGAAGAAAAAGGTCACCGGACTGATCAAGCTGCAGATCCAGGCGGGACAGGCCAACCCGGCCCCGCCGGTCGGCCCCGCCCTGGGTGCCCATGGTGTCAACATCATGGAATTCTGCAAGGCCTACAACGCCGCCACCGAGCAGCAGCGCGGCAACGTCGTCCCCGTCGAGATCACCGTCTTCGAGGACCGCTCCTTCGAGTTCAAGCTGAAGACCCCGCCGGCAGCCAAGCTGCTGCTGAAGGCCGCAGGCCTGCAGAAGGGCTCCGGCGTGCCGCACACCCAGAAGGTGGGCAAGGTCACCATGGCCCAGGTCAAGGAGATCGCGGAGACCAAGAAGGAAGACCTCAACGCGAACGACATCGACGCTGCGGCGAAGATCATCGCGGGAACAGCCCGGTCCATGGGCATCGAGGTCGAGGGTTAGTCACCTCGCGGCTCCGCCCCCGGACACCGGGAGCGGAGTATGTGGGAGGGCCCGCTTCGGCCCGCACCACACATTCCCAACCGCTTTTCACCCCTGAAAACTAAGGAATCACAATGAGCAAGCAGTCCAAGGCATATCGCGCAAAGGCAGAGAAGATCGACGCGGGACGCATCTACGCCCCGATCGAGGCCGCCCGCCTCGTCAAGGAGACCTCCTCCGACAACTTCGACGCAACGGTCGACGTCGCCATCCGTCTGGGCGTCGACCCCCGCAAGGCCGACCAGCTCGTCCGCGGCACCGTCTCCCTGCCGAACGGCACCGGTAAGACCGTCCGCGTCGTCGTCTTCGCCGCAGGCGAAAAGGCGACACAGGCTGAAGAAGCCGGCGCCGACATGGTCGGAACCGATGAACTGATCGAGAAGATCCAGGGCGGCTGGACCGACTTCGACGCCGCGATCGCCACCCCGGACCAGATGGCCAAGGTCGGTCGCGTTGCCCGCGTCCTCGGCCCACGTGGCCTCATGCCCAACCCGAAGACCGGCACCGTGACCATGGACGTCGCGAAGGCCGTCACCGAGATCAAGGGCGGCAAGATCTCCTTCCGCGTCGACAAGGCCTCCAACCTGCACGCCGTGCTGGGTAAGGCTTCCTTCGAGGCCGAGAAGCTGGCCGAGAACTACGGCGCTCTCATCGACGAGCTGCTGCGTCTCAAGCCCTCCTCTTCCAAGGGTGCCTACCTGAAGAAGGTCACCATCTCCTCCACCAACGGTCCCGGCATCCCCGTGGACAACACCGTGGTGAAGAACTACCTCGACGAGCCTCAGGTCTAAATCAGCGCACCTCTGGCTTGATCCCCGGCTTGACCGGAGAGCTCCGCGTTCGTCCATCGTGATGGAACGACGCGGGGCTCTCTGCGTCTCCGGGGGCCGTGTCCTTCCTGGCGATCGGGGAGGGGGCCGGGAATGCGTCGACGAATGGGTGGCGCCAGTGATTTGACCTACCGGGTCCGCGTGCATACACTGAGCCACCGAAGTTTGAACGGCGCGTTTTCAACGCGACGAGCTCAAGTTTCACCGAAGACCGTCGGTCATCCCGGTTCCCCGGGATCGAAGGTTTCCGCACCGCGGAACGGCCCACGCAGGAGACACTTGGAGCCTCCCTCTTTCCGAGGTGTGCCCCCCGTGCTCTTGCACGGGGCTTTGTCATGTTCCCACCGTTCACACGGTCGGTGACGCGGCAGTGCCCCGGCGGATCAGACGACCTACACACATGAGGAAGGAGGCGAAGTAATGGCTAACGCAAAGAACGTCGCCGCAGTGGCTGAACTCAAGCAGCGCTTTGAGTCCACCAACGCCGTCGTGCTCACCGAGTACCGCGGCCTCTCCGTGGCTCAGACCACTGAACTGCGTCGGGCTCTCGGCTCGGATGTCACCTACTCCGTCGCCAAGAACACCATGATCAAGCTGGCTGCGAAAGAAGCCGGCGTCGAAGGTCTTGACGACATCCTGACAGGTCCCACCGCCATCGCCTTCATCAAGGGCGAGGCTGTTGATGCAGCCAAGGCGATGAAGGACTTCGGTAAGGACAACAAGGCATTCGTGGTCAAGGGTGGCTACATGGACGGCGAATTCCTGAGCGCAGCTCAGGTTGAAGCCATCGCCGAGCTGGACAACCGCGAGACCACTCTCGCGAAACTGGCGGGCGCCATGCAGGGCAGCTTGGCAAAGGCCGCAGGCCTGTTCAACGCACCCGCTTCCCAGATCGCACGCCTCAGCGCTGCGCTCCAGGAAAAGAAGCAGGGCGAAGAATAAGTCATCTCCTGTCACACGGCAGGAGATGCACAGAGTTAGACCACAGCACAAACTTTTCGGCCCGGTGCACCCGGGCCACCAACTGAAAGGACTGCCACCATGGCTAAGTTCACCAATGACGAGCTCATCGAGGCCTTCAAGGAAATGACCCTCATCGAGCTCTCCGAGTTCGTGAAGCTCTTCGAGGACACCTTCGACGTCACCGCCGCCGCTCCGGTCGCCGCCGTCGCCGCCGGCGCCCCCGGTGCCGCTGCCGCAGCTGAGGAAGAGAAGGACGAGTTCGACGTCGTTCTCGAGGATGCCGGCGCAAAGAAGATCGGCGTGATCAAGGCTGTCCGCGAGATCGTCTCCGGCCTGGGCCTGAAGGAAGCCAAGGAGCTCGTCGAGTCCGCTCCGAAGGCGATCCTCGAGGCTGCGTCCAAGGACGACGCCGAGGCTGCCAAGACCAAGCTCGAAGAGGCTGGCGCCAAGGTTTCCCTGAAGTAATCCCCCGGGATCCACTTCCGCCACCGGCCTGGTCGGTGGCCCACGACAATGGCCCGCTCGGTTACCCCTGAAAACTGGGGTCCGTGCGGGCCCTTGTCGTCCTCCCGTTCCCTGCCAGGACCCCGTAGGGGGCAAAAACCACGCTTCATTACGAGGCGGCGCACGGGGTAGCATCGGGTCATGCTTGCGAAGTCGCGTATTTTCTCGGTGCTGCTCCTCGGATTGGGGGCCGCCCTCGTCACCTGGGGGCTGGTGTCGCCGCACTTCTTCCACGACGACGGGAGGCTGCCGCTGTCGTTGGAGGACACGACGCTGACCGTGCGCGACGAGAACGCGCGGACCACGCTGAACCCGGGGCCGGGGGAGATTCTTCCGGCAGCGGTGATCCGCCAGCATCACGTTGAACTGCTCGATCCGGCCGACGCGGAGACCGTCACCGTTCGGATCGGATCGACGATGATGCGTGAAGCCAACGAGGAGGACATTGAGCGCCTTGTCGAGGCGTCGGTGTGGAGCTTCGTCATGGATCGCACCACCGGTGAGGCTGTGGGGCCGGCGACGATGACATCCCAGCTCGGGCTTCCGCCGGTGGAGGTGCCCATGACAGGTCTCTGGGCGAAGTTTCCCACCGATCCGGGGAAGACGACCTACGAGGTGTTTGACGGGACACTGCGGGGGAGCGCACCCGCGGTGTACACCGACACCGTCGAGCGCGGCGGACGGCAACTCAACATCTACCGCCAGACGATCGAGCCCACGAACCTGGCAACGCGGTACGCCGACATGTTCAACACCACGACGTTCGAGACCGGGGATGGCGGAACAGAGCCCGGGTACCTGTTCTACTCGGCTGACCGTGACTGGTACGTGGACACGGAGACAGGTCTGGTCGTGGACATCCACGAGAACCTCGAGACGTACTACGGAACCCGGACCGGTGAACCGCGTGAGCAGGTCCTCGTCTTCACCGGCGAGGGGACGGAGGAATCCGTCGACCGTCTCATCACACAGGCCGAGCGGATCCCCGACGGATCGGAGCAACGCGCCGTCATCACCGTGCTGCTCATCACCGGTGCCGTCCTCATGATCATCGGGTTGATCGGGGCTCTGTTCGGCGGGCGGCGGCGCCGACGAGGGACTACGGGGCCGGTCCGCAACACGTGATGCGGTGCGGTCGCGGGAATTTGGGATCCGGTGTGCCCGCTGATCTGTTATGGTGGCGCCAAAGGTACGGTTTCCCGCTCCCCGGTGTGGACCGTGGCGGGTGCCGGTCGGTGACCTGGTTCCCACCCGGAACTGCCACATCGACCACGGTAGCCACCGGAAACCGATGCTTTACAGGCGGAAGAAAATAGTATAAGCTAGCTCGTTGCGCTGGAATCTCTTTCCGGTTATCCTGTCTGACCTTGACCAACCTGGTTCAAAAAACCGGTTTGACAAGGTCATTCAGTGCTATCCGGAGATGAATGGTTCCACAGCAGACCACATGCTAAAAATTCTAGCGGAACGGGCCCACCATCGTCGTGGGTGTGCCCACCGCGTGAGGTGCTGGAAGGACGCATCTTGGCAGTCTCCCGCCAGACCAAGTCAGTGACCGAAATCCCCGGAGCTCCGCAGCGTTATTCGTTCGCGAAGATCACCGAGCCCATCGAGGTGCCCGGTCTTCTCGACCTGCAGCTCGAGTCGTTCGCATGGCTCGTCGGCACGCCCGAGTGGCGTGAACGCACCCAGGCCGAAGCGCCTGAGGGTGCCCGAGTGACCAGTGGACTGGAGGACATCCTCGAGGAACTGTCCCCGATCCAGGACTACTCCGGAAACATGTCCCTTTCCCTGTCCACGCCACGCTTCGAAGAGGTCAAGAACTCTATCGATGAATGCAAGGACAAGGACATCAACTACTCCGCTCCGCTGTACGTGACAGCGGACTTCGTCAACAACGAAACCGGAGAAATTAAGTCCCAGACCGTCTTCATCGGCGATTTCCCGATGATGACCGACAAGGGCACCTTCATCGTCAACGGAACCGAACGCGTTGTTGTCAGCCAGCTGGTGCGTTCTCCCGGAGTCTATTTCGACCAGACCATCGACAAGTCCACCGAGCGGCCCCTGCACGCCGTGAAGGTGATTCCCTCCCGCGGTGCCTGGCTCGAGTTCGACGTGGATAAGCGCGACACCGTCGGTGTCCGCATCGACCGGAAGCGCCGTCAGCCCGTCACCGTGCTGCTGAAGGCGCTCGGCTGGACGACCGAGCAGATCGTGGAGCGTTTCGGTTTCTCCGAGATCATGATGTCGACCCTCGAGGCCGACGGTGTCTCCAACACCGACGAGGCCCTGCTGGAGATCTACCGCAAGCAGCGTCCCGGCGAGCAGCCCACGCGCGATCTCGCGCAGTCGCTTCTGGAGAACTCCTTCTTTAACGCCAAGCGGTACGATCTGGCGAAGGTCGGCCGCTACAAGGTCAACCGCAAGCTGGGTCTCGGCGGCGACAACGAGGGTAACCTCACGCTGACCGAGGACGACATCGCGACTACCATCGAGTACCTCGTCCGCTTGCATGCGGGGGAGAACTCCATGGAGTCCCCGAGCGGCCGGACCATCCCGGTCGAGACCGACGACATCGACCACTTCGGCAACCGCCGACTGCGCACCGTCGGCGAGCTGATCCAGAACCAGGTCCGCGTCGGTCTGTCCCGGATGGAGCGTGTTGTTCGGGAGCGGATGACCACCCAGGACGCTGAGTCGATCACCCCGACCTCGCTGATCAACGTGCGTCCGGTCTCCGCGGCGATCCGCGAGTTCTTCGGAACCTCGCAGCTGTCGCAGTTCATGGACCAGAACAACTCATTGTCCGGGCTGACTCACAAGCGGCGTCTCTCCGCACTGGGCCCCGGCGGTCTTTCCCGGGAGCGCGCGGGCATCGAGGTCCGCGACGTGCACCCGTCGCACTACGGCCGCATGTGCCCCATCGAGACCCCGGAGGGCCCGAACATCGGCCTGATTGGCTCGCTGTCCTCGTATGCCCGGGTCAATCCCTTCGGCTTCATCGAGACCCCGTACCGCAAGGTCGTCGACGGCCGTCTCACCGACGAGATTGACTACCTCACCGCGGACGAGGAAGACCGCCACGTCGTCGCACAGGCGAACACTCCCTACAACGAGGACGGTCTGATCTCCGAGGAGCAGGTCGTCGTGCGCATGAAGGGTGGAGACAACGAGGTCGTCGACCGGGAGCGCATCGACTACATGGACGTTTCGCCGCGCCAGATGGTCTCCGTCGGCACTGCGATGATCCCGTTCCTTGAGCATGATGACGCCAACCGTGCCCTGATGGGTGCGAACATGCAGAAGCAGGCTGTGCCGCTGGTCCGTGCCGAGTCGCCGTACGTCGGCACCGGCATGGAGCTGCGCGCCGCCTATGACGCCGGTGACATCATCATCTCCACCAAGTCGGGTGTCGTCGAGAACATCGCCGCCGACTTCATCACCGTGATGGGTGACGACGGTATCCGCGACACCTACATGCTGCGTAAGTTCCAGCGGACGAACCAGGGCACCTGCTACAACCAGAAGCCCATCGTGAATATGGGCGACCGTGTCGAGGAAGGCCAGGTTCTCGCCGACGGCCCCGGCACCCACAAGGGCGAGATGGCGCTCGGGCGGAACTTGCTCGTCGCCTTCATGCCCTGGGAAGGCCACAACTACGAGGATGCGATTATCCTCAACCAGCGCCTGGTGGAGGAGGACGTCCTCACCTCGATCCACATCGAGGAACACGAGATCGACGCCCGCGACACCAAGCTCGGTGCCGAGGAGATCACCCGTGAGATCCCGAACGTCTCCGAGGAGGTCCTCAAGGACCTCGACGATCGTGGCATCGTGCGCATCGGCGCCGACGTCCGCGACGGTGACATCCTGGTCGGTAAGGTCACGCCGAAGGGCGAGACCGAGCTGACCCCCGAGGAGCGCCTCCTGCGTGCCATCTTCGGTGAGAAGGCCCGCGAGGTCCGCGACACCTCCATGAAGGTTCCGCACGGTGAGACCGGCAAGGTCATCGGTGTGCGCCGTTTCTCCCGTGAGGATGATGACGACCTCGCGGCCGGCGTCAACGAGATGATTCGCGTCTACGTCGCCCAGAAGCGCAAGATCCAGGACGGTGACAAGCTCGCCGGCCGCCACGGCAACAAGGGTGTCGTCGGCAAGATCCTCCCCGCCGAGGACATGCCCTTCCTACCCGACGGCACTCCGGTCGACATCATCCTGAACACCCACGGCGTTCCGCGTCGTATGAACATCGGCCAGGTCCTCGAGGTCCACCTCGGTTGGCTCGCCGCCGCCGGTTGGCACGTCGATCCGGAAGACGTCAAGAACGCCGAGCTCATCAAGACCCTGCCCGAGTCGCTCTACGACGTCCCGCCGGAGTCCCTCACCGCCACCCCGGTGTTCGACGGTGCCTCCAACGAGGAGCTCGCGGGCCTGCTCGCGAACTCCCGACCGAACCGCGACGGCCAGACGCTGGTCGACGGCAACGGCAAGGCGCAACTGTTCGACGGTCGCTCCGGTGAGCCCTTCCCGTACCCGGTGTCGGTCGGCTACATGTACATGCTGAAGCTGCACCACCTGGTCGACGAGAAGATCCACGCCCGCTCCACCGGCCCGTATTCCATGATCACCCAGCAGCCGCTCGGTGGTAAGGCCCAGTTCGGTGGACAGCGCTTCGGTGAGATGGAGGTGTGGGCGATGCAGGCATACGGTGCCGCCTACACCCTGCAGGAACTCCTGACCATCAAGTCCGACGACGTCGTTGGCCGGGTCAAGGTCTACGAGGCCATCGTCAAGGGTGAGAACATCCCGGACCCGGGTATCCCGGAGTCGTTCAAGGTTCTGCTCAAGGAGCTGCAGTCGCTGTGCCTGAATGTCGAGGTCCTCTCGGCCGACGGCACCCCGATGGAACTCGGGACCACCGACGACGACGAGTTCGACCAGGCGGGGGCCTCACTGGGCATCAACCTGTCCCGCGACGAGCGAACCGACGACGTGGCCTGACGGTCACCCGGGTCCGCACGACGGTCTGACCGCGGCCGCCCGCCCCACCGGGGCGGGCAACTAATCACCGATATTCTTTTTCTTCACACAACACCCCCGGAGAGACGGGGGGAAAGGGAGTTACGTGCTCGACGTCAACTTCTTCGACGAACTCCGCATCGGCCTGGCTACGGCCGACGACATTCGCCGCTGGTCCAAGGGCGAGGTCAAAAAGCCGGAGACCATCAACTACCGAACCCTCAAGCCCGAGAAGGACGGCCTGTTCTGCGAGCGGATCTTCGGACCCACCCGAGACTGGGAGTGCGCCTGCGGCAAGTACAAGCGCGTCCGCTACAAGGGCATCATCTGTGAGCGCTGCGGCGTCGAGGTGACCAAGTCCAAGGTGCGCCGTGAGCGCATGGGACACATCGAGCTCGCCGCTCCGGTCACCCACATCTGGTACTTCAAGGGAGTCCCGTCGCGTCTCGGCTACCTGCTGGATCTCGCGCCCAAGAACCTTGAGCGCATCATCTACTTCGCGGCGAACATCATCACCTCCGTCGATGATGAAGCCCGCCACAACGACCTGTCCACTCTCGAAGCCGAGATGCTCCTGGAGAAGAAGGACGTCGAGGCCGACGCCGAGTCCGACATCGCCGACCGGGCCCAGAAGCTTGAGGAGGACCTCGCCGAACTCGAGGCCGCCGGTGCGAAGGCCGATGCTCGCCGCAAGGTGCAGAACGCCGCGGACAAGGAGATGCAGCACATCCGCGAGCGTGCGGAGCGCGAGGTCGCGCGACTCGACGAGATCTGGAACACCTTCGTTAAGCTCGCCCCGAAGCAGATGATCGTCGACGAGACGATCTACTCGGAGCTCGTCGACCGCTACGAGGACTACTTCACCGGCGGCATGGGCGCGGAGGCCATCCAGACGCTCATCCGCAACTTCGATCTCGACGCCGAGGCCGAGGAACTGCGCACCATCATCAACGAGGGCAAGGGCCAGAAGAAGGCCCGCGCCCTGAAGCGCCTCAAGGTCGTCGCCGCGTTCCAGCGCTCGGGCAACGACCCGGCGGGCATGGTCCTGGACAGCATCCCGGTGATCCCGCCGGAGCTGCGCCCGATGGTCCAGCTCGACGGTGGCCGGTTCGCCACCTCCGACCTGAACGACCTCTACCGTCGCGTGATCAACCGCAACAACCGCCTCAAGCGCATGATCGATCTTGGCGCCCCCGAGATCATCGTCAACAACGAGAAGCGGATGCTGCAGGAGTCCGTTGACGCCCTGTTCGACAACGGTCGCCGCGGCCGTCCGGTCACCGGCCCGGGCAACCGCCCGCTGAAGTCGCTGTCCGATCTCCTCAAGGGCAAGCAGGGTCGCTTCCGTCAGAACCTGCTCGGTAAGCGCGTCGACTACTCCGGTCGTTCCGTGATCATCGTCGGCCCGCAGCTCCGTCTGCACGAGTGCGGCCTGCCGAAACTGATGGCGCTGGAGCTGTTCAAGCCTTTCGTCATGAAGCGCCTGGTCGAGCGCGAGTACGCGCAGAACATCAAGTCCGCGAAGCGCATGGTCGAGCGCCAGCGCCCCGAGGTCTGGGATGTGCTTGAGGAGGCCATCTCCGAGCATCCCGTGATGCTGAACCGCGCCCCCACCCTGCACCGCCTGGGTATCCAGGCCTTCGAGCCCGTGCTCGTCGAGGGTAAGGCCATCCAGCTGCACCCGCTCGCCTGTGAGGCCTTCAACGCCGACTTCGACGGTGACCAGATGGCCGTCCACCTGCCGCTGTCCGCGGAGGCCCAGGCCGAGGCCCGCATCCTGATGCTCGCCTCGAACAACATCCTTTCCCCGGCGTCCGGTAAGCCGCTGGCCATGCCCCGACTGGACATGGTCACGGGTCTGTACTTCCTCACGCTGGACAAGAACCCTGACGAGCTGGGTGGTCAGGGCGCGTACGAGCCCGCGACCGAGAACGGCCCCGAACGTGGTATCTACAGCTCCTTCGCCGAGGCGATCATGGCCTACGACCGAGGTGTGCTGGGCCTGCAGGCCCCGATCAAGGTCCGTATCTCGCACCTGCGTCCACCGGCGGACATCGAGGCGGAGCAGTTCCCCGATGGCTGGAAGCGCGGCGACGTCTGGATGGCGCACACCACTCTCGGCCGCATCATGTTCAACGATCTGCTGCCGTGGAACTACCCCTACCTTGAAGGCGTCATGGTCCGTAAGGGCGGCGGCACCGACAAGATCATGCTCGGTGACGTCATCAACGATCTCGCCTCGCGGTACCCGATGATCACCGTCGCGCAAACGATGGACAAGATGAAGGACGCCGGCTTCTACTGGGCCACCCGGTCCGGCGTCACCATCACCATGTCTGACGTGCTCGTGCTCCCCAACAAGGCCGAGATCCTCGACCGGTACGAGGCCGAGGCCCGCGAGGTCGAGCGGAAGTACTGGGTCCAGGGTGCACTCACCGAGCGTGAGCGCTACGACCGTCTGGTCGAGCTCTGGAAGGATGCCACGGACACCGTGGGTAAGGCCGTTGAGGACATGTACCCCGACGACAACCCGATCCCCATGATCGTGAAGTCCGGCGCCGCCGGTAACATGCGCCAGATCTGGACGCTGGCGGGCATGAAGGGCATGGTCGTGAACTCGAAGGGTGACTACATCACCCGTCCGATCAAGACCTCCTTCCGCGAGGGCCTGTCCGTTCTGGAGTACTTCAACAACTCCCATGGTTCGCGTAAGGGCTTGGCCGACACCGCGCTGCGTACCGCCGACTCCGGCTACCTGACCCGTCGCCTCGTCGACGTCGCGCAGGACGTCATTGTCCGCGAGGAGGACTGCGCCACCCGTCAGGGTGTCAAGGCCCCCGTCGCGGTCGAGGTCACCGACGCACTGGGCAACGTCACCGGCTACCGTCGCCACCAGCTCATCGAGACCTCCGTCACTGGTCGCGTGCTCGCGGCTGATGCCACGAATCCGGCGGGCGAGGTCATTCTCGCCGCTGGTTCCGACCTGGGTGAACTGGAGATCGACGCTCTCGTCGAGGCCGGTGTCGCGGAGGTCAAACTCCGCAGCGTTCTCACCTGCCAGACGCCCACTGGTGTCTGTGCGAAGTGCTACGGCCGCTCGATGGCGTCCGGTAAGCAGGTCGACATCGGCGAGGCCGTCGGCATCGTCGCCGCCCAGTCGATCGGCGAACCCGGTACCCAGCTGACCATGCGTACGTTCCACCAGGGTGGTGTCGGTGGCGACATCACCGGTGGCCTGCCCCGTGTTCAGGAGCTCTTCGAGGCCCGCGTCCCGAAGAACAAGGCCCCGATCGCGTCGGTTGCCGGAACTGTGCACCTCGAGGATGAGGGCAACTTCTGGACCCTGACCATCACCCCGGATGACGGTTCGGATGAGGTCGTCTACGAGAAACTGTCCAAGCGGCAGGGTCTCGCGATGATCAACGCCCCGATGGAGTACTCCCCGGGCTCGCACATTGACCGCACTCTGCAGGAAGGCGACCACGTTGACGTGGGCGACCGACTGCTCCGCGGACCGGCCGATCCGCACGACGTGCTCGAGGTTCTCGGGCGCCGCGGTGTGGAGCAGCACCTCATCGATGAGGTGCAGGCCGTCTATCGTGCGCAGGGTGTGGCGATTCACGACAAGCACATCGAGATCATCATCCGCCAGATGCTGCGTCGCGGCACCGTCATCGAGTCCGGCTCCACCGAGTTCCTCCCCGGAACGCTCGTGGACCTCGCCGAAGCGAAGCTGGCCAACGCCGAGGCCCGTGCGGTCGGCGGCGAGGTGGCTGCCCTGCGCAGCGAGATCATGGGTATCACCAAGGCCTCGCTCGCGACCGAGTCCTGGCTGTCGGCGGCCTCCTTCCAGGAGACCACCCGGGTGCTCACCGACGCGGCGATCAACAAGCGCTCCGACAAGCTCATCGGGCTCAAGGAGAACGTGATCATCGGTAAGCTCATCCCGGCCGGTACCGGCATCTCCCGCTACCGCAACATCTCGGTCAAGCCGACCGAGGCGGCGCGGAACGCGGCGTACGCCATCCCGACCTACGGCGACTCGATCTACGGCGACGACGGCTACGGTGAGTTCACCGGCGCCTCCGTCCCGCTGGACGACTACAGCTAGTCAGCGGTGGAAAACTGGGGAACCTGATTCCCCCGTTACCCTGAAGCCCCCGGTGAGATGACCTCCATCTCACCGGGGGCTTTCCCTGTTCCACCGTCCGGGGATCGCTGCGGGTGCTGTCACGACGGTATGGACAGTGTCGGTGATAAAACGCGAGGGGAGTAAGTTCGAGCCTGCATACGATCTCCGCGGCCGAGAGTTGGTTTTTCTGTGACTGATGGGGTAGTCTGATCCAACAGTCCCACGTCTCCATGGTGGGAGCCTGAATTCCCCGGTAGGCCAGCGAGAGCGGCTGACTGGGTTTCGCGTGTTTTCATTAGATTTGCGCTTTCAGGCGACAAGCAAGGAACGTACAGTACTCGGTCGGCTACATCGAACCGAGGAAGCCGATCAGACAAGAAAGACGGTTCATGCCCACTATTCAGCAGCTGGTCCGTAAGGGCCGCCACGACAAGACCACCAAGGTGAAGACTGCGGCGCTCAAGGGTTCGCCCCAGCGCCGTGGCGTGTGCACCCGCGTGTACACCACCACCCCGAAGAAGCCGAACTCGGCGCTCCGAAAGGTCGCGCGTGTCCGCCTGACCTCCGGCATCGAGGTTTCCGCCTACATCCCCGGTGAGGGCCACAACCTGCAGGAGCACTCCATGGTGCTCGTGCGCGGCGGCCGTGTGAAGGACCTTCCCGGTGTCCGTTACAAGATCGTTCGTGGTTCCCTCGACACCCAGGGTGTCAAGGACCGCAAGCAGGCCCGTTCCCGCTACGGTGCGAAGAAGGAGAAGTAAGACATGCGTAAGTCTGCAGCGCCGAAGCGCGAAGTAGTCAAGGATCCGGTCTACAACTCCGAGCTCGTGACCCAGCTGGTCAACAAAGTGCTCCTGGACGGCAAGAAGTCCACCGCTCAGCGCATCGTCTACGGCGCGCTCGAGACCTGCCGCGAGAAGACCGGAACCGATCCCGTCGGCACCCTTGAGAAGGCCCTCGGCAACGTCAAGCCCGATCTCGAGGTCCGTTCCCGTCGCGTCGGTGGCGCCACCTACCAGGTGCCCGTCGAGGTCCGCCCGGGCCGCGCCAACACCCTCGCCCTGCGGTGGCTCGTGAACTTCACCCGCCAGCGCCGTGAGAAGACGATGACCGAGCGTCTCGCCAACGAGATCCTGGATGCCGCCAACGGCCTCGGTGCCTCGGTGAAGCGTCGCGAGGACACCCACAAGATGGCTGAGGCCAACCGCGCCTTCGCCCACTACCGCTGGTAAGAGCAGTAGATCAGCTGATGGCCCCCTCGCCGTTCACACCGTGTCACACCCGCCGTCCCGGATGCCTCTCGTATTCGGCGCGGTCGGGACGACGTGGTCCGGTGTCGGGGTCATCGTGCTCATCGACGGTCGGTCGTTTCCGGCCCGTGTCCACGACGATGCGGGTTGCGGGACAGCCGGCGCCGTTCACCTCCGGTTCACCCGGAGGGCCTAAGCTCTCTACGAGCGGCTGGCCCGGGTACGGGCCGTGGCGCGGTACGGCAAAGAATTCATATCCACCGGTGACAACACCGTCCGGGCAGACGTCCGGGCAATCACCAAGAACCAACGAGTTTGGGGAACACTGTGGCACAAGAAGTGCTTACTGACCTGAATAAGGTCCGCAACATCGGCATCATGGCCCACATCGATGCCGGCAAGACCACCGCTACCGAGCGAATTCTCTTCTACACCGGTATCAACCGGAAGGTCGGCGAGACCCACGACGGTGCTTCGACCACCGACTGGATGGAGCAGGAGAAGGAGCGCGGCATCACCATCACCTCCGCCGCGGTCACCTGTTTCTGGAACAACAACCAGATCAACATCATCGACACCCCCGGTCACGTCGACTTCACCGTCGAGGTCGAGCGCTCCCTGCGCGTCCTCGATGGCGCGGTCGCCGTCTTCGACGGTAAGGAGGGCGTCGAGCCCCAGTCGGAGCAGGTGTGGCGTCAGGCCGCGAAGTACGAGGTCCCGCGTATCTGCTTCGTCAACAAGATGGACAAGCTGGGCGCCGACTTCTACTTCACCGTCAAGACGATCATCGAGCGCCTCGGCGCCAAGCCGCTGGTTCTCCAGCTGCCCATCGGTGCGGAGGACGACTTCGACGGTGTCGTCGACCTGCTGAACATGCGCGCGATCACCTGGCGCGGCAAGGTCGATATCGGAACCGAGCCGACCTACGAGGAGATCCCCGAGGATCTCAAGGAGATCGCCGAGGAGTACCGCGAGAAGCTGCTCGAGGCTGTCGCGGAGTCCGACGAAGAGCTCATGGAGAAGTACTTCGGTGGTGACGGCCTGTCGATCGAGGAGATCAAGGGCGCCATCCGGAAGATGACGGTCAACTCCGAGGTCTTCCCGGTTCTCTGTGGCTCCGCCTACAAGAACAAGGGCATCCAGCCCCTGCTCGACGCCGTCATCGACTACCTCCCGACCCCGCTGGATATCGGTGAGGTGCACGGGCACAAGGTCGGCGACGAAGCCGTCGAGATGTCCCGCAAGCCCAGCGTCGACGAGCCCTTCTCTGCTCTTGCCTTCAAGATCGCCGCACACCCGTTCTTCGGCAAGCTCACCTTCGTTCGCGTCTACTCTGGCCGTGTTGACCCGGGCGCCCAGGTCATGAACTCGACCAAGGGCAACAAGGAGCGCATCGGCAAGCTCTTCCAGATGCACGCCAACAAGGAGAACCCGGTAGAGGAGGCCCGCGCAGGTAACATCTACGCGTTCATCGGTCTGAAGGACACCACTACCGGTGACACCCTCTGCGACCTCAACGACCAGATCATCCTGGAGTCCATGGACTTCCCGGACCCGGTTCTGCAGGTCGCCATCGAGCCGAAATCGAAGGCTGACCAGGAGAAGCTCGGTACCGCCATCCAAAAGCTCGCGGAAGAGGATCCCACCTTCACCGTCAAGCTCGACGATGAGACCGGTCAGACCGTCATCGGCGGCATGGGCGAGCTCCACCTCGACGTCCTCGTCGATCGTATGCGCCGCGAATTCAAGGTCGAGGCCAACGTTGGTGCTCCGCAGGTCGCCTACCGCGAGACGATCCGTAAGCCCGTCGAGAAGCTCGAGTACACCCACAAGAAGCAGACCGGTGGTTCGGGTCAGTTCGCGAAGGTCGTCATCGCCCTGGAGCCCTACTCGCCGAATCCCGAGGACCTTGAAGAGGGCGAGTCCGCGATCTACAAGTTCGAGAACGCCGTTACCGGTGGTCGCGTCCCGCGCGAGTACATTCCCTCCGTCGACGCCGGTATCCGGGACGCCATGCAGTACGGTTACCTCGCAGGGTTCCCGTTGGTCAATATCAAGGCATCCCTGCTTGACGGCCAGTACCATGAGGTCGACTCTTCCGAAATGGCCTTCAAGGTCGCCGGTTCACAGGCACTGAAGGAAGCGGTAGCAAAGGCCAAGCCGGTCCTGCTTGAGCCCGTCATGGCCGTCGAGGTCACCACCCCCGAGGAATACATGGGTGAGGTCATCGGTGACGTCAACTCCCGTCGTGGCCAGGTCCAGGCCATGGAGGACCGCGCGGGCGCCAAGGTCGTCAAGGCCAAGGTCCCGCTCTCCCAGATGTTCGGCTACGTCGGCGACCTGCGTTCCAAGACGCAGGGCCGTGCCAATTACTCGATGATCTTCGACTCCTACGCGGAGGTTCCCACGAACGTGGCGGCCGAGATCATTGCCGAGCGTAACGGCACCTCCAACTAGGAGGTCGCCGGTCGGGGATGAAGAACGCCATGACTGGTTCCTCATCCCCGGGCACCTCCCCACGCCCCCGCAGTCGGTGTTCCCGCGACCGCGGGGCGGACGGGGCCGGAACAATCCGGAGACCGAAGGAGCGGCACCGCTACTCAGAGAGTTTCGGTGACACGTCCCCGAGGATATTTCCCAGTTTCGGGTAACGGTCCGCTGAACCTCCGCACACCGGATGTTGAGCCGGCCGTTACCCGAGTTACGGGGCTCGCGCACGTGGTTTGAAAAACGTGGCGTGAGCACCTAGTATCAGGTAACTGGCACAAAAATGAACCAGTCATACCCGTATGCCCCCTTTCGAAAGACGTGGGGCTGTCGGCAGTATGGCACTACCACCTATGTGGCTGCGAGAGTCGTAGCCACCGCGAAGTCCAGGAGGACATACAGTGGCAAAGGCGAAGTTCGAGCGTACGAAGCCGCACGTCAACATCGGTACCATCGGTCACGTCGACCATGGTAAGACCACCACCACCGCAGCCATCACCAAGGTTCTGGCTGAGGCTTACCCGGATCTGAACCAGGCCTTCGCCTTCGACGCCATCGACAAGGCGCCGGAGGAGAAGGAGCGTGGTATCACGATCAACATCTCCCACGTGGAGTACCAGACCGAGAAGCGCCACTACGCGCACGTCGACGCCCCCGGTCACGCCGACTACATCAAGAACATGATCACCGGTGCGGCTCAGATGGACGGTGCCATCCTCGTTGTCGCCGCCACCGACGGCCCGATGCCCCAGACCCGTGAGCACGTTCTGCTCGCGCGCCAGGTTGGCGTCCCCTACATCCTCGTTGCGCTCAACAAGTGCGACATGGTCGACGACGAGGAAATCCTCGAGCTCGTCGAAATGGAGGTCCGTGAGCTCCTCGGTGAGCAGGAGTACGATGAGGAAGCTCCGATCATCCACATCTCCGCGCTGAAGGCTCTCGAGGGCGACCCCGAGTGGTCCGAGAAGATCGTTGAGCTCATGAAGGCCTGCGACGAGTCCATCCCGGACCCCGAGCGCGAGACCGACAAGCCCTTCCTGATGCCCATCGAGGACATCTTCACGATCACCGGTCGTGGCACCGTCGTCACCGGTCGTGTCGAGCGTGGCCAGCTGAAGGTCAACGAGGAGGTCGAGATCCTCGGCATCCGCGAGAAGAGCCAGACTACCACGGTCACCGGCATCGAGATGTTCCGGAAGCTGCTCGACTACACCGAAGCCGGCGACAACTGTGGTCTGCTCCTCCGTGGCATCAAGCGCGAGGACGTCGAGCGTGGCCAGATCGTGGCCAAGCCGGGTGCCTACACTCCGCACACCGAGTTCGAGGGCTCCGTCTACATCCTGTCCAAGGATGAGGGTGGTCGCCACACCCCGTTCTTCGACAACTACCGTCCGCAGTTCTACTTCCGCACCACCGACGTCACCGGCGTCGTGAAGCTGCCGGAGGGCACGGAGATGGTCATGCCCGGCGACAACGTCGACATGTCCGTCACCCTGATCCAGCCGGTCGCCATGGACGAAGGCCTGCGCTTCGCTATCCGCGAGGGCGGCCGCACCGTCGGCGCCGGTCGCGTCACCAAGATCATCAAGTAATACCGATGATCTTGACTAGGTCCTAGGGCTGACGCCCGGGAACCTAGCACCCGAAACCCCGTTCCACGTACAGCGTGGGCCGGGGTTTCGGAATTTCTGAGAGCAGTCTCGGGCGCACACAGGTTTCCGAACAGGGTCGCTACGGTGATCGGAGGCGCGGTGCGTGTGTTTCTGTATACGGGCTGTCGGATACGGTCCCCCGGTAGGCCTGGCAGTAAGCACCCGATCGAGGGTGCCTGCGCTTTTCAGATGGGGCTCTTTCACAGGCCCGCTGAGGAACAGTTCCACGACGGGAGGGGATGCGGGGCCCGGGTCCTGGGCTCATCTGTGGAGTGGTGATGATGGGCGGGAACTGCAGCCCTAACGTGTACTCCTGTGACCGGAGACCGTGCCCTGAGTTGCTGTATCGGTCGGGGCATGCCGGATAGCCTCCCTGGTTTTCAACGCGGGGAGACCGAGAACCTCATCCCGGATGGTTAGCCATGGGCGTCGACCGTTCGAGTGCTTAGGAGCCGGTACCGGGTCTGGTTCATCGAACAACGATGAGACCCCGCAGCTGCCCCCGAAGGGGAGATCGCTGCGGGGTCTACCGGATACCGTAGGTTACGGAGCGCCTCAGGTTAATCAGAGTTCATGGTTCTGTGGGACCCTGTCCATGTGTATCCGGTAGGACGTCGCGGCATCGCTCGGACCGATGGCGTCCCGGAGGTCCCGATCGGCCTGTTCGATTGCGGTCTGTATTCCCTGAACGCTGCAGTCGGAGGCGGCATCAACGGTGAATTCGATGGTGGTCAGTCCTCGGTCAATGACGACGCGCTTCCGGACCTTCGAAATCCCGTGTGTGTCTTCGAGGGAGTCAGCGACGGCGTCCGCGAGGGAGCTGAGGTTGAAGTTGATGTCGCCCATGTCGGTGGATGCACTGCTGGTGACCACGGTGACAGAACGGCGTAGGACATTTGCGACGATCAACCAGAGCCCGATGATGATACCGCCGACGAGGACCCCAACGAGCGCCCAGTCGTACCACCCGAGTTCGGGAGCGTTCGCCCACATCTGCTGATCCGCATACTCGGTGACGCGGTGCGCCTCGGGGACATCGAAGAACAATCCGATGGACCAAACCCCGAGGAAGGTCAATGCGAGACCCACGACGAAGACAAGCAGACGGTCGACAAAAGCTAGTCCGTGGCTCACTTGGAGGCCTCCTTTTTTTGGACCTGAACGTTCAGCGCAGGCGCGCCCGCGACCAGGTCGGCCAGGGGCCGGAGGGACTGCTGCAGTTCGTCCCGCAACTTCTGGTCCTGGGGGTTGCCGATCACGGTGACGTCAATGGAGCGCTTGCGGGCGACGGTGTGCGCTCCCATGACACCCGGGACCCGCTGAGCACTTGCGGTGCACATCCGGGCGATATCGACGGGTCGCATCCAGACGGCGACCTCGGAGTTGATCTCCCGGTGCGTCTTCGTTCTCGGGCGGACTGACGCCCAGAGCAGCAGAAGACCGATGATGAGAGCAGCGATACCTGCCGGCAGCATCCAGTTCCGGTAGCTGAGAGCGCTGATCCAGTTGGTTGCGGTGGAAACCCATGGCTGCCACTCAACGTCGGCATAGCGAATGTAGAGATCCCGTCCGGCGACGCCCGCTGCCGCAAGCAGCAGCAGGCCGAGCAAGATCGCCAGATAGCGAGCGACGGGACTGGCGGCTGGCCGGTGCCCTCGGACCGTCTGGACTTCACTCATCTCTGAAAACCGCCTTCACATTGGCAGGGTCGACGCGGACCGGAACGATAGTACTGGGTTTGATGGTGATCGGTCGGAGTTCTGTCGGAGTGACATTGACCCTACGTCGACTGACCGGACGCCCCTCGGAAACCGGTCGTGCGTCTACCCGCGGCTTTCGTGTGACACCAATCGGATTACGCTTGACCGGTGTCAGCCGGACCGGACGTGGTTCTCTGATGGAACTCACCCGTAGGGTCTCGGCATGGATCTGGGCCAGGCGGTGACTGTCCGGAGCATGGACGCTGACCAACCGGGTCGGCTCAGGGGTCTCGACCTTACGGAGTGCCTGCGGATGCGGGACCATCACGGACCGGGGCTGGGGGGCCTCCGGTACGGAGACCGCGACCGAGGGGAGCTCTCGGGCAGTCACGGGTTTCAAGGGTGCGGGATCAGGCACGGTGATGTCGGCGAGCGGCTGGGACTCGGAGACGGTGATGTCGGCGAGCGGCCGCGGATCCGCTACGGAGATTTCCTGTAATGGAGCGCTAGCGGAGACCTGGGGTGAGAACACCTGTGCGGCTGCTTTTCCGGTGACGGAGACGGTATGGAGTTCTCCGGGCTCGGAAACCGTGATCGGCCTCAGATCCTCGGGCACTCCGGTCGAGATCTCCCGGAGTGCGGCGTTGTCCGGTCCGGAGACAGTGACCGGTCGGAGCGTGTCGCTTCCGGATGTGACCGACACCGGTTTTAGTTCAGAACCGCGGGAGCTGCAGGTGATTTCGTTGAGCGCCGCGTTCGTCGCGGTGACGACGACGGATCTCAGGCGCGGCGTCGTGTCGAAGGCACTGAGCTCGGCCTCGGTCACGCGGTCTGCGCCGGGGACGATGGGGCCGACGGTGACGTTGACGCGGACGACCGGGATATTCGTCATGTCGCGCACCCAGTCGAAGATGGTCGTACGGACGGTTTCGGCGACTCGGGTCACGGGGGAAGGCCAGCTGACGGCGATGTAGGCATCGATGGCCACGGCATCGGCGTTGCGGTCGAGCTCCACGTCGAAGCGCGGGTAGTTGCGTCCGAGTACATCCAGGCCTCCGGCCTGACCCGTGGTGCCGGGGACACTCGCTGCCGCCTGACGGACGATCTTAGTAACGGTTTTTTCGGAGATCTTCACCCGCCCGCGGCTTGGGCTGTGGTACTCCGATCCCCTGGGAGTCCGGAGGTAGTCCGGAACCGTGTTTCCGGTAGACCCGGGGACATCGGAATCTGGGGCCTCTGAAAGTTTCTGCGTTGCCCCGGTCCCAGAGCTGAGCGTTCCGTCGGATACTTCCTCGACGGGTGTTTCGGCGCGCGCTGAAACGGCCTGCTCGTTGTCGCGATCGGGGGTTGTGATGGTGGCCTCGTCGTTTGCGGAGGGGTCGACCAAGTCCGGCTGTACGTCGGTAGCGGGTCCAGGCGCGGGCTCCCGGCTCCGGGCCGGGGTCCCGGGGTCGGGTTCAGGGGCGGGCATGGGCTCGACGGAGGCCGATCGAGCGGAGGCTTCCTCGCCTTCATGACCATCATTCGGTCCGGGGAACTCTGACGAAAGCGCATCCGGAGATTCCGTTGACTCCTCGGGTTGAGGAACATCGGTGACGGCATCTCCACAGTCGGCATCGCCGGGGTGGACGGAGACCCCGTTGCCTCGGAGGATGCGCCGATCCTCGTCAGCCTTGTCGTCGGCATCGGCGATCTCGGCGAGCGCCTGATCCGCGCGACGCTCAGCTTCCGCGCGCAGGCGAGACTCAGCAGATCCGGTGGTGGTTCCCCCATTTCCGTTCTGGGGGGCGCCGGTCGTGGCTGAGGGATCGGTGCTGGAGCGCCGCGTGGATTTGCGGGATCTTCCAGAACGTTTCGTCAACGAGATTACCCCCTGTTGCTGGAGCCGTTGATGATGGCGCGGAGGTCAATTTTGCCGTCGAAGTGGGCGCCAATGACGCCTCCGACGGTGACGAAGAGGAGGGCCCAGAGGAAGCCGACCAGACCACCGACGATCACGGCAAAAGCGAATGCGAAGCCGAGAATGAGGCCGATCACGGTAAGAGATTTCATGACACTCTTTCAGAGTAGAAGTGTGATGGGGACGGGCGGGCAGAACGGGTGGGGGACCGTCAGTCAGCTAGCGTCGCTGAAGAAGACGTCAACGGGTTCGGAGACATACCTTCCCGCGGTGGTGCGAACCTTATCGGCTAGTGCGCCGAGGTCGGGTAGCTGAGACAGATCTGCGATGAGATGGATTTCCATCCGGGTCTCGGCCGGACGGCCGCGGGGCGTGAAGAGGTGGAGTCCACGCACCCGGGCGCCGGGGTAGAGCATCGCAACCTCACCGAACTGTCCACCGTGCATGCCGGCAACCCCCGGGAGGGAGAGAATCTCATCCCGGAGTGCTTCGGCCTGCTCGAAGGAGATGGGATCAGGTTGCACGGAGTCAGGTCCTACTTGACGCGGGGCTCGCGGTCGACCTCAACCTCGGCCGCCTCGAGTTCCTTGACCTCATCCTCCGCGGACTCCTGGTTGTCGTCATCCAGATCGAGGTGCACGTCGTGGACGGTCACGTTGACCTCGGTCACCTCGAGACCGGTCATCCGCTCGATAGCGTTGATGATGTTGCGGCGGATCGCGTCGGCCAGCTCGTGGATCGCGACACCGTACTCGGCGACGATTGCAACATCGGCTGCGGCCTGAGTCTCGCCTACCTCGACGGAGACACCCTGGCGGACGTCAACACGGGAGCCAGCCATGTCGCGCAGTGCGCCCAGGGCGCGGGCGGCGCCGCCGCCGAGGGCGTGAACGCCGGAAACCTCACGTGCGGCCATGCCTGCGATCTTCGCGACGACGACGTCATCGATGTGGGTGCGGCCGTGGTCGGTCTCGAGGGCGGAGTTGCGCTCGATGCTGTTGTCTTCGACGGTGGCGGGGGACTTGCTGTCGGACTTGTTTTCGCTCATTGAGATGCTCCTCGTGTAATCAAGCGGTAGTGGATGCACCATGTCGGCGGTGCACTAGGTTGATCCTAGGTGAGGGCGTGGGTATCGCGCTGCCCTGTACGTAATACGTTACATGTTTGACGCTTTTTGGGGGTTCGCTTGCCACTCGGCGAGGGGTGTGTTTCAATACTCAGGTTGCTCCAACACGGCATACCCGTATGCGCTGACCACGTAGCTCCTGCAGTTGCGGTTGCGCGGTTCGGGCGATGGCGCTGGTGGAGCAAACATGGCACCTGATGTCTGTGGTTCCCCGATCTGATCAGGGTACTGCTGAAATCTCGGTGTCTCCGCAGATGGCGGAAGCTCTAGCTTCCTCCTCTTGCGGAGACCGGGAACCATCAAGGGAGCATGGCAAATAAACAGCGGCAGTAGGCAGGATGCCCGCCCACGCCGGAAATCAGGTAGCTGAATATATTTCAGTCATCTGGGGTTCTGGCGTCGAGTGGTCCGTATCCCGACGACCTGACACACCTCATACGCCCACAGTAACTAGTTCGATCATGATTTCCGTATCCGGGATCATCTGAGAACCGGTCTCTGCGTGGAAGAACGGGTGGTTGTTTGTGGTTCATGTGACCCGGTGATTTTCCCGGTCAGATTTTCAGACAGGTTCAGGTCAGGACAACTGGCGTTGCGCCCGAGTTTCCGTGGTTCACGGCCGGACAACGTTATAGAGATGACAACAGCGATCCCCCACCAATCATTGCGATGTGGGGAAGCGAAGGAAGAGGACAAACGTGGCGGGACAAAAGATCCGCATCAGGCTGAAGGCCTACGACCACGAAGCGATTGACGCGTCCGCGCGGAAGATCGTCGAGACCGTCACCCGGACGGGTGCACGCGTCGTCGGCCCGGTGCCGCTGCCCACTGAAAAGAACGTGTACGCCGTTATTCGTTCTCCCCACAAGTACAAGGACTCGCGCGAGCACTTCGAGATGCGCACGCATAAGCGCCTCATCGACATCCTTGACCCGACGCCGAAGACGGTCGACGCGCTCATGCGCATCGACCTTCCCGCAAGTGTCGACGTCAACATCCAGTGATCGCGTACAACAGTCTTTCAGCCAGTGGAGAATAAGTAATGAGTGAAACAGAGATCAAGGGCATTCTGGGCACCAAGCTCGGTATGACCCAGGTCTTCGATGACGACAACCGGGTCATCCCGGTCACCGTTGTCGAAGCTGGGCCATGCGTGGTCACCCAGATTCGCACCATCGACAACGATGGCTACAACGCCATCCAGATCGCCTACGGCGACATTGACCCGCGCAAGGCGAACAAGCCTGCCGGTGGTCATTTCAAGAAGGCTGGCGTTACCCCCCGCCGGCACGTGGCGGAGATCCGCATGGACGATGTCTCCGGTTACGAGCTGGGACAGGACGTTACCGTCGATATCTTCGAGGGCATCACCTTCGTCGACGTCACCGGTACGTCCAAAGGCAAGGGCTACGCCGGCGCCATGAAGCGCCACGGTTTCGCCGGTCAGGGTGCGTCCCACGGTAACCAGGCAGCACACCGCCGCGTCGGCGGTATCGGTGCCTGCGCCACACCCGGTCGTGTCTTCAAGGGCACCCGGATGGCCGGACGCATGGGTAATGAGCGCGTCACCACCCAGAACCTCAAGGTTCAGAAGATTGATGCCGACGCCAACCTGCTGCTCATCAAGGGCGCGATCCCGGGTGTGCGTGGCGGCGTCGTAACCGTTAAAACCGCAGTGAAGGGCGGTGCACACGCATGACCAACCTCAAGCTTGACGTCCAGAAGGCCGACGGCGCAACCGCCGGCCAGGTCGAGCTGCCTGCCGAGATCTTCGACCGCGAGGCATCAGTTGCACTGATGCACCAGGTCGTCCTCGGACAGCTCGCGGCCAAGCGCCAGGGCACGCACTCCACCAAGACCCGCGCACAGGTGTCCGGTGGCGGTCGTAAGCCGTTCCGCCAGAAGGGAACCGGTCGGGCCCGTCAGGGCTCGATCCGCGCTCCGCACTTCACCGGCGGCGGTATCTCGCACGGCCCCGTGCCGCGCGACTACTCCCAGCGCACCCCCAAGAAGATGAAGGCCGCTGCACTTCGCGGTGCCCTGACCGACCGGGTCCGCCATGAGCGTATCCACGTCGTCAGTGAACTGGTCGAGGGCCAGACGCCGTCGACCAAGTCGGCGCGCGCCTTCATCGAGCGTCTGACCGAACGCCGCAACGTGCTGGTCATCCTCACCCGTGAGGATGTCACCTCCTGGAAGTCTGTCCGCAACCTGCCGGGCGTGCACATCCTCACCGAGGACCAGCTGAACACCTACGACGTCCTCAAGTCGGACGACATCGTGTTCTCCGTTGAGGCTCTGACCACCTTCATCAACCGGGCCACCGGCGCGGTCAAGGAGGAGGAGAACTAATGAGCACGATCGCCAACCCGCGTGACATCATCATCGCCCCGGTGGTGTCCGAGAAGTCCTACGGACTCATGGAGCAGGGCACGTATGTGTTCTTCGTCTCCCCGGACGCCCACAAGACCCAGATCAAGATCGCTGTCGAGCAGATCTTCGGTGTGAAGGTCGCCAGCGTGAACACCGCCAACCGTGAGGGCAAGCGCAAGCGCTCCCGTTCCGGTTTCGGTCAGCGCAAGGCCACCAAGCGCGCCTTCGTGACGCTCGCTGAAGGCAGCGATTCCATCGACATCTTCGGCGGTTCGGCCGCGTAAGCGCGCCGAAGGTAAGGACTTAGAAAACCCATGGCTATTCGCAAGTACAAGCCGACTACGCCGGGCCGGCGCGCAAGCTCCGTGTCGATGTTCGAGGAAATCACTCGTTCGACGCCGGAGAAGTCACTGCTGCGTCCCCTGCACAAGACCGGCGGCCGTAACGTTCACGGCCACATCACCACCCGCCACAAGGGTGGCGGACACAAGCGCCAGTACCGCCTGATCGACTTCCGGCGGCACGACAAGGACGGCATCGAGGCGAAGGTCGCTCACATCGAGTACGACCCGAACCGCACCGCCAACATCGCGCTGCTGCACTACGTCGACGGCGAGAAGCGCTACATCATCGCCCCTCGCAACCTGCGTCAGGGTGCCACCGTCGAAGCCGGCGCCAATGCCGACATCAAGCCCGGTAACAACCTGCCGCTACGCAACATCCCAGCTGGTGCCACAGTGCACTGCGTCGAGCTGAAGCCCGGTGGCGGCGCCAAGCTGGCCCGTTCTGCGGGAACGTCCATCCAGCTCCTCGGTAAGGAAGGAAAATATGCGATCCTGCGTATGCCCTCCTCCGAAATCCGCCGCGTGGACATCCGCTGCCGTGCCACCATCGGTGAGGTCGGCAACGCCGATCAGATCAACATCCGTTGGGGCAAAGCCGGCCGTATGCGCTGGAAGGGCTGGCGCCCGACCGTCCGCGGTGTCGTCATGAACCCCGTCGACCACCCGCACGGTGGTGGCGAGGGCAAGACCTCCGGTGGTCGTCACCCCGTTTCCCCGTGGGGCCAGCCTGAAGGCCGGACCCGCCGCCCGAATCGTCCGAGCGACAAGCTGATCATGCGTCGTCGCCGCAGCAACAAGAACAAGAAGCGCTAGGAGGTAACAGACAATGCCACGCAGCCTCAAAAAAGGCCCGTTCGTCGATGAGCACCTCCTTGCCAAGGTTGATGCACAGAACGAGAAGGGCACCAAGCAGGTCATCAAGACCTGGTCCCGTCGGTCCACCATTCTCCCCGATTTCATCGGTCACACCTTCGCCGTCCATGACGGTCGTAAGCACGTGCCGGTGTTCGTGGACGACTCGATGGTCGGACACAAGTTGGGCGAATTCGCCCCGACCAAGACCTTCAAGGGTCACATCAAGGACGACAAGAAGGGACGTCGATAAGCGATGAGCGAAGACACCATCACGTCCGCAAGCGCGACGGCCCGTTACGTCCGCGTCACCCCCATGAAGGCACGGCGGGTCATCGACCTGGTCCGCGGCAAGTCCGTGGCCGAGGCCCTCGCCATCCTGAAGTACGCCCCGCAGGCGGCCAGCGAGCCGGTTGCCAAGGTCGTCGCTTCAGCGGCAGCCAACGCCGAGAACAACTTCGGCCTGGACCGCGACTCACTCGTCATCTCCGAGGCCTACGCCGACGAGGGACCGACGATGCGTCGTTTCCGTCCGCGCGCCCAGGGCCGTGCCTTCCACGTCCGCAAGCGCACCAGCCACATCACCGTGGTTGTTGAGAGCCAGAAGGGAAGTGCTCAGTAGTGGGCCAGAAAATTCATCCCCACGGCCTCCGGCTGGGCATCACTTCCGACTGGAAGTCCCACTGGTACGCCGACAAGCAGTACAGCGACTACGTCGCTGAAGACATCAAGATCCGTAATTTCCTGTCCAAGGGCCTCGACCGCGCCGGCATCGCCGACGTCGTCATCGAGCGCACCCGGGACCGGGTCCGCGTCGACATCCACACCGCCCGTCCGGGCATCGTGATCGGTCGCCGTGGCTCCGAGGCCGACCGCATCCGCGGCGAGCTCGAGAAGCTCACCGGCAAGCAGGTCGCCCTCAACATCCTTGAGGTCAAGAACATCGACGCCAACGCTCAGCTGGTGGCACAGTCCATCGCGGAGCAGTTGACCAACCGTGTGGCCTTCCGCCGCGCGATGCGTAAGGCCATCCAGTCCGCGATGCGCCAGCCACAGGTCAAGGGCATCAAGGTCGTGTGTTCCGGTCGTCTCGGCGGCGCTGAGATGTCTCGCACCGAGCGTTACCATGAGGGCCGCGTTCCGCTGCACACGTTGCGTGCGGAAATCGACTACGGCACCTACGAGGCCCACACCACCTTCGGCCGTATCGGCGTGAAGGTCTGGATCTACAAGGGTGACGTTGTCGGCGGCAAGCGCGAGAGTGAAATGAACGCTCCGTCCGACCGCCGTGGTCGTGGTGGCGCCGAGCGTCGCGAGCGTCCGCGCCGTGGCGGCCAGCGTCGCCAGCGCGCCGAGCAGAAGCAGGAGGGCTAGACAGATGCTTATCCCTAAGCGCGTCAAGTACCGCCGGCAGCATCGTCCCACCCGGACAGGTGTGTCCAAGGGCGGAAACCGCGTTACCTTCGGTGACTACGGTATCCAGGCTCTTGAGCCTTGCTACATCACCAACCGTCAGATTGAATCCGCGCGTATCGCGATCAACCGCCACGTCAAGCGTGGCGGCAAGGTGTGGATCAACATCTTCCCGGACCGTCCCTTGACCCAGAAGCCGCTTGGCGTGCGTATGGGTTCCGGTAAAGGCCCCGTCGAGAAGTGGGTGGCCAACGTCAAGCCCGGCCGCGTCCTCTTCGAGATGAGCTACGCCAACGAGGAAGTCGCCCTCGAGGCACTCCGTCGCGCAGCCCAGAAGCTGCCCTGCAAGGTCCGCATCATCAAGAAGGAGGACCAGCTCTAATGGCTAACGGTACCCCCGCATTCGAGCTCCGCGAGCTCAACGCCGAGGAGCTTGTCACCCGCCTCAACGAGGCGAAGGAGGAGCTTTTCAACCTCCGCTTCCAGATGGCCACCGGCCAGCTGACCAACAACGGTCGCCTGAAGACGGTCAAGCGTGACATCGCCCGCATCTACACGGTCATTCGTGAACGTGAACTGGGTCTGTCCGTCGTTCCGGGAGCTGAAGGCTAATCATGAGTGAGGCAAACGTGAACAACCAGGAATCCACCAACGAGAGGGGCGCCCGCAAGGTCCGCACCGGCTATGTTGTTTCGACGAAGATGCAGAAGACCATCGTCGTCGAGCTCGAGGATCGCCGTCAGCACGCGCTGTACGGCAAGACGATCCGCACGAACAGCCGCGTGAAGGCCCATGATGAGGACGGAACCGCCGGTGTCGGCGACCTCGTCCGCATCATCGAGACCCGCCCGCTGAGCAAGGACAAGCACTTCCGTCTCCTCGACATCGTCGAGAAGGCCCGCTAGTTCCGTCCGGCTTCATCCGGGGTCCATTTCCGGTGGCGGGGTAACCGCCACGGGGAACGCCCGAGACCAGCCAACCTGAAGGCCCCGACCGAACCCGGTCGGGGCCTTCAGTCATTCAGGTGGCCCTTCGTTCCGCGGCGCCCTCGTCGGCAGTGTGCAACCGGGATGTCACCTGCCATCAATCGAAGTGAAAGGCAACGATGCCACCATCCACGTCACCCACGGGTATCGGCGTCATCCGCGATCGGCTCCACGCGCTCGGATTCGGCACCGGCACACGTGACGGCGAGCTAATCGTGATCGTCGGGGAACTCACCTATTGGTTCAAGGTGTGTAAACCTGGCGACAGATTGACCGTCACCACGGCCTACCCGAGGCCGCTCCAAGGTCGGACGGAGACTCTCGCCGGGGAGCTGCTGTCCGCCGCCCTCAACGGCATCCCCGGACCGGGTAAGGTTTCGCTCCTGCCCGATGTAGGGATACTGACGGTCACGTTCGATTTTCCGCTCGGTGCGCCGATTCCCGCAGAGGAACTCGATGAGTTCATCCTCGAGGCCCTGAGCACCGGGGTGATCGTCGCCGAGCGGATCTCGGCCGAGCTTGACCCCCTGATCCGGCGGGTGGAGGACATGACGAGGACCTGACCGGTGCAACTGGCCCCCATGCGTCCCCGCCCACGGTGTGAAGTGGTCATCCAGCGAACGATCCACGACCAACCAATCTCAACTAGGGTGCCGTGGGTTAGGTAAGACTTGTGGCAATGTAAGCTAGTTAAAAGCTGAAGCTAAGGCTGTCCTACGGCATGTGGGGCCTCCAACGAGTCCGTGGACCGGCTGGCGATTTGTCGTGCTGTCCCGCGCTCCAGATCCCAAGTCGTCTCGCCACACAATGACAGGAGCGGAAGAACCCAGTGAGCACCCTCACCATCGTCGGAGCCGGCCCGAAAGCGGTCGCGGTCGCGGCCAAGGCCCACGTCGCCGAGCGTCTCGGACTGGACGTCCCGGAGATCACGGTGATCGATCCACATGGCGTCGGTGCACACTGGCTGGCCGCGGGCGGCTGGACGGACGGTCGCCACCGGTTGGGGACGTCCCCAGAAAAGGACGTCGGCTTCCCCTACAGGACCGAACTCACGGGCGACCACCGGATCGACGCTGAGATCGACCGTGGAATGGCGGCATTGTCCTGGACCTCCCATCTCATCGACGCGGGAACGTACGCCGCGTGGATTGACAGAGCTCGCCCACAGCCCATGCACAGCGAATGGGCTGCTTACCTCCGCTGGGTCAGTGAACGGATCGGGCTGAACCCCGTGCCCGGACGGGTCACCAACGCTGAGATCTCCGACAACGATTGGCGCATCCGGGTGGAGGACGCGATCTCCGGGACACCGAGAATCCTCTCGTCGGATGCCCTCATGCTCACCGGCCCCGGAACGAGTGAGCGTCGGTTCCTCCAGCACAGCAACGTGCTGAGCGTCGCCGGTTTCTGGGCCCGCATTGCCGCGGATGCCCGATTCACCGGCCGCGTCTGTGTCATCGGTGGGGGAGAGACCGCGGCGAGCATTATCGAAGAGCTCACGGCCCACCGGGTCGCGGAGATCGTTACGGTCGCACCGACCGCCTGCCTCCTGTCCCGAGGAGAGAACTTCCAAGAGAATGCGCTCTACACCGACCCGGAAGTTTGGACGTCACTCGACGCCGCCACCCGACGGGCGATGCTCTGCCGGACGGACCGGGGTGTCCTCTCCCTGCAGTCCCTGGAACTCATCGGACGCGATGGAAGGTGCAGGCACGTCATGGGATCGGTGTCCTCGGTGACAGCGAGCGCCACCGGCCCCGTCGTCCACGTGGAGCACCCCGGGAGTTCCGTCGCCGCCGACACGGTCATCGATGCCCGCGGCGCCGACCCGTCCTGGTTCATCGGTCTCCTCGGCGATGGCGCCCGGGCCCAGCTCGCCATGGCCGCCGGGTTTGATCCGGAAGGAGGCACCAGGAGGGCGGGGTTCGTCGCTGGTATCGAGGGAAGCATCAGACGTGACCTCACGGTCGACGGCATGGACCCGCCTCTCGTGCTCCCGACGTTGGCAGGCTTCAACCAGGGACCGGGATTCGGAAATCTCAGTTGCCTCGGGTTGCTCGCGGACCGGATCCTCGGGGGCATCTCGGGTGACGGTGACGGACTCGTCTCCGTGGGCAGCCGGGCCATCAGCGACAGAGGCTGACCGCGTTTCCCGGTGACGACGAACCAGCCAGGCGCACCAGACCATCAGACGAGAATGGATCCATGACCTCAACCTCACCCTCACCCTCTCAGCTCCGCCCCGTACCCGCACGCAACCGTGGCCCGGTGGTCCCGGTTGAGCCCGCGACGGTTGACGAGATGATCCGACTCGCGGCGCAGCGGCACCCGGATCTCGACGCCGTGGTGGCGGCGGATGCCACGCTCACCCACCGTGAGTTCGATGCCCGGGTCAACGCGTTCACCCGGACTCTCCTCGACGCGGGTGTTTGCACGGGGGACCGGGTCGCTGTCGTTGCCCGACGGTCGGCCGCACTGCCGATCGCCGCGGCAGCAGTGATCCGTGCCGGTGGCGTCTACACCCCCGTCGATCCGTCGAACCCGGCGGAGCGGATCGCCTACATCCTGGAGAACTCCGAGCCCGTTCTGGTGCTCACCGTCGGGGACGTGGAGCTTCCCGCCACGGATCTGCCGGTGATTCCGGTCCCCCTGGCTCCGGAGGGGGACACTTCCGCCGTCGACGCGCGGGAGCTCACTCGGCCGGTCACCCCGGAGGATGGCGTCTACCTGATCTACACCTCCGGGACGACGGGTGCCCCGAAGGGCGTCCTGAACGTGCACCGGGGTGCGGCCGCCCACATGCAGTGGTTTGTGCGCACGCTGGGGCCGGTCGAGGATTTCCGGTGGATGCAGAAGGCGCCCGTGGGATTCGACGTGAGTGTTGCGGAGATGATCACCCCACTGGCCGGTGGTGGAGCCGTTGTCCTTCCGTCCGCGACCTGGTGGCCGGGGGATGTCGACGGTTTCGTGGATGTCATCCGAGACAACCGGGTCACGGTGCTGTCTATGGTGCCGAGCCACATGCGGGTCGTCGCGGAGGTCCTGGAGGACTTCGGTGACTCCCTCGATACACTGAACGGACTCCGGTTCCTGCTCCTCGGCGGGGAGGCGGTACCGACGGATCTGGCGCAGCGCTGCCTGGATGAGATCGGATGCCGGATACTGGGCCTGTACGGTCCGACGGAGGCCGCCATGGACGTGACCTGTGTCGAGTACACCGCGGATTCGACCCCGCCCTGCCCGGAGGGCACCTGTCTGCTGGGGCTGCCCGAGGACAATGTCACCGTCCACATTCTCGACGCCGAGGGAAACGAAGTCGGTGATGATGAGACGGGTGAGCTGTATCTGGCCGGCGTGCAGCTCGCCGCCGGTTACGTCGGCGACGAGGAGCTCACCGCCCGGACGTTCGTGCCCAGTCCCTTCGAGGGGGATGCGGGTGGCCGTATGTACCGGACCGGTGATCTCGCGGGCTGGCACCGGGGGCAGATGTACTACGCCGGGCGGGTCGACGATCAGGTGAAGATCCGCGGGAACCGGGTGACCCTCGGTGAGGTCGAGTCGGCGTTGAGTGGGCTCGACGGCGTTCGTGCCGCTGCGGCGGTGGCCGACACGACAGGGGAGAATCCGGAGCTGCGGGGATTCATCGTGGCGGACCCGGGATGCCCGGACTACGACACCCTGGCTGCACAGATGCGGGGCCGGGTGCCCGCCTACGCGGTTCCCTCGACGATCACCCTGATTGACCAACTCCCCGTCACCGGGAACGGAAAGCTGGATCGCCGAGAGCTGGTCCGGCTCTACCATTCCCGGAAGTGACTTCCCTTTTTCGACGTTGTCCCGCACAGCACATCTCCAAGGAGCCTCCTGCATCATGACCAAGAATTCCAGTGCCATTCCGGATCGCGCGGAGGCCACGGAGCTCATCGCCCGGCACATGAGCGAACTGACCGGAACCGACCTTGTGCCAAGTGATGACTTCTTCGCATGCGGGGGACACTCGCTGTCCGCGATGAAGTTGCTCGGCAGGTTGCGGCGTGCCGGGCTCGACGTGGGTGTTGACACGATCCTCACCCACCGCACCCCGGAAGCCATCGCCGCCGCCGTCACCGCTTCTGACGGGGATGGTGCCGCACCGCGTGTCCAGTTGCCGGGTGAGGGCGTGTTGGTTGATTTTTCCGGTGGCGGCGGCGCCCCGATCTTCTGTTTCCATGCCGTCGTCGGGCTTGCCTGGAGCTACGCTCCTCTGGCGGGGCTGCTCGAGGGGGACTATCGGGTGATCGGTGTGCAGCTACCGGATGCGGAGACCACGTTGTCGATCGGCCTCGATCATGATGCGCTGTGCCGTTACTATCTCGACCTCGTGCGTCAGGTACAGCCCGAGGGACCGTACCGGCTTCTCGGGTACTCGTCCGGGGGCGCCCTCGCGCACACCATCGCGGGGATGCTGCAGCAGGATGGCGAGGTCATCGAGTTCCTCGGTGTCATAGATGCGTACCCGTCTGGAATATCTCCGGACACCCCGAACGGTCTGGCTGCGGCGTTGGACACCTTCATTCGTCACCATAAGCCGGATGAAGAGATCCCCGAGCTTCCGGGAGACGGTGGGTTCGGTGACATTCTCGCGGTTCTGGAGCACTTCGATGACGCACTGATCGGAGAGATGATCCGGGCGGCGGACGCCCCGAACTTCTCTGATGAGGAGATCGACGCCATGAAGGATGCCTCCGGGAGGTGTTTCATGATTCACATGACCGCCACCCGTTCGCCCTATACGGGGCCGGTGCTTGTTCTCCGGGCCGGGGACACGACGGATATGGCGGGCCTGAATTGGGAGCCGCTGAAGGCCTGGGAGGACCTGGACGGTGTGGAGCCGGTCAGTTCACACACCGTGGACAGCGCCCACCTCGCGATGAGCTCCCTTCAGGCGTGGGAATCGATGGCGCCGGTGATCGAGCGTCATCTCGCCCGGTGAGCGGAGGTTCCTTCCGGGGAATTCCGGGGGCGGTGGAAAGAGCAAGAGGTAACTTTGTTCGCTCCTTTACATGTTGGGTAGAATGAGGGTTTCCTAACCTTATTACCCACTTTTTGGAAGGGTCGTACCCATATGGCGCGGAGCAGCCGACACCACGACATCTATCCGATTAGCATCCGGGAGCTCGAGGTGATCCGGACGGAGGATGTCACGCCCGGAATGCGTCGGGTGGTTCTCGGTGGACCGGGTCTTCGGTCGCACGTCCGTGACGGGCATGACGTTCCCGCGTTCATCAGCGATGGATTCGATGATGATGTGCGCATCATCTTCCCCGACCCCGTCACCGGATCGCGGCCGTACCCGCCGCCGACGGGCGACGGGAGGCTCCAGTGGAATGAAGAGGTGAACCGCCTTTTCCGGACCTACACCGTGCGGCACTTCGATGCCGACGAAGGTGAGGTCTCCATCGATTTCGCCCGCCACGGCCACGGCCTCGCGGAGGGCTGGGCGTTGTCCGCGGCACCTGGGGCGAAGGTCTGGGTCGCGGGGCCGAAACGGTGCGGTGTGTTGCCGACCCACACGGATCACCTCGTCCTGGTGGGGGATGCTACGGCGCTTCCGGCGATCGGCCGCTGTCTCGAGGAGCTGCCTGCGTCCGCGTCCGTGACCGTGCTCGTGGAGGTTGCGGAGCAGTGTCATATCCAGCAGCTCGACAGCACCGCCGCAGTGGATCTGCGCTGGATAGTCCGTGCCGATGGTGGGGATCTCGCCGAGGAATTCGCCAAGATGGACTGGCCGGAGGGTCGCGTCTACGTGTGGTGTGCCGGGGAAGCGGGACAACTGCGGGCGATGCGCCAGGTCATCAAGGACCATGATGTTGATCCGGCGGATCGGGAACTGACCGGCTACTGGCGTGAGCAGGCCGAGGACGACGGTGGCGGGGCCGCCCCGGTGCGGGCGTTGGCCCGCCTCGCGGATGTCTCCGGTGGGCTGGCGCTCCGGGCGGCGGTGCGGACCGGAATCTTCACGGCGGTTGGGGCCGGTCATGACACCCCGGCGGCGCTCGCTGCCGCGACCGGCATGGATGAGTCGATCACGGTGCGTTTCCTCCGGTACCTCGAATCGCAGGCGCTGCTTCGGCTCGTCGTTGAAACGCAGGAAGATGGCCCAGTGGTCACCGGTGTCCGGTTGACGGCGATGGGCCGGGAACTCGCTGACCCGGAATCGAGTACGGTGCAGATGCTCGCGGGTCCGGGGCTGGTGAAGCTGTTGGCGTTTCTGCGTCTCGACGCAGCAGTGTGCAGCGGTGGTGCGGTTGACCTCGGTGCCCGGGCGGACGCGGGGGGCCTCGACGTCGCGGGAACGGTGTCCCGGGTAGTGGGCAGTCAGCAGGCGGCAGCGGCCGCGTGGACGGCGCCCGCCGTGATAGCGGCGCTCGACCTCCGGGCGGACGGCGACCGTCGGCCGGTGGTCGGCTTCATGGGGGCCGCCGCAGCGTCATATGCGGAGGAGTGCGCGCACCGCCGAACGGATGTCTCCGTGGTGTGCCTGTGCGCGGCGGGGGAGCCGGATGTGCAGCGCGCCGACGGGGTCGTCCGCCGCGGTTACGCGCCGGGTGAGCAGGTCTCGGGCGTCGATACGCTGGTTGTGGTGGACCCGTTCGCCCGTACGCTCCCGGGTGACGTTGCTGATCTGCTCGCCGCCACCGGGGTTCCGAGGTTGGTCCTGGTGACACAGCAACTGGAGGAGAGCGCCGGGGACGCGGAGGATTACGAGGCCGATCTCATCCGCCTGTGTGTCTCCGGGGCGTCGGTCCCGACCCGCCGGGACATCCGGGACACGCTCGGGCGGGCCGGCTATGTTCTCGACGCTGCGGAACCCGCCGGGTGGGGTTTCTGGCGGATCACGGCCACTCGACGGTAACCGAGGCCGAATCGGAGAGAGCGTCCCTTTCCAGTGCGTCTGCCTGGTATTCCGCCCGTGTTCCTGGACCGCGGGGCAGGGGGATGAGGTTGCCGCAATTCGTCCGGTATGGTTCAATAATTCGGTCGCTGACGTGGGTCGGCTCGCCGTGCGTTTCCGAGCGCGGGCCGAGACCCTTCGACATCGCAGGTACTGCCGGGCGGACTGTGTCCGGTTGGCCGGTGCTTGCTCATGTACGGTGTTCGTCGCCTTCACCGGGTTCTTCCCGGAGCGTCAGCGGCCGTGCAAGTACATCAGACCGCGTGTGTCCGGGTCGGAAATCCGGCGCACATTGAAATCCAGGTCAGGAGACCCATAGTGATTCAGCAGGAATCGCGTCTGCGGGTCGCCGACAACACTGGTGCACGGGAGATTCTGTGCATCCGCGTTCTCGGTGGCTCCACCCGACGCTTCGGCGGTATCGGTGACGTCATCGTCGCCACCGTCAAGGAAGCCACTCCCGGCGGCAACGTGAAGGCCGGCGAAATCGTCAAGGCCGTCATCGTGCGCACGAAGAAGGAGACCCGTCGTCCGGACGGCTCCTACATTCGTTTCGACGAGAACGCAGCCGTCATCATCAAGAACGACAGCGATCCGCGCGGTACCCGTATCTTCGGCCCCGTCGCACGTGAACTCCGTGAGAAGAAGTTCATGAAGATCGTCTCGCTGGCACCGGAGGTAATCTAAATGAAGATCCACAAGGGCGATAACGTCCTCGTCATCTCCGGTCCGGACAAGGGCGCACGCGGCAAGGTCATCGAGGCCTACCCGAAGCGTTCCAAGGTCCTGGTCGAGGGAGTCAACCGCATCAAGAAGCACGTCGCGAACTCCGCGCCCGAGCGTGGCGCCGAGTCCGGTGGCATCGTCACCCAGGAAGCGCCGATCCATGTCTCCAACGTCATGGTCATCGATTCCGACGGAAACCCGACCCGCGTCGGCTACCGTGTCGATGAGAACGGCAAGCGCGTGCGCATCTCCCGACGCAACGGGAAGGACATCTGAACATGAGCGAGAACTACACCCCGCGTCTGAAGACCCGCTACCGCGAGGACATCCGCACCGCGCTGTCTGAAGAGTTCAACTACGACAACGTCATGCAGATCCCCGGCGTCGTCAAGGTTGTCGTCAACATGGGCGTCGGCGACGCCGCCCGTGACGCCAAGCTCATCAACGGCGCACTCGAGGACCTCACCCTGATCACCGGTCAGAAGCCGGAGATCCGTCGGTCCAAGAAGTCCATCGCCAACTTCAAACTGCGTGAGGGCATGCCCATCGGCGCCCGCGTCACCCTCCGCGGTGACCGCATGTGGGAGTTCCTGGACCGCCTGCTGACCGTCGCCCTGCCCCGTATCCGCGACTTCCGCGGACTGTCGGATCAGCAGTTCGACGGCCACGGCAACTACACGTTCGGCCTCACGGAGCAGACCATGTTCTACGAGATCGACGTGGACAAGGTTGACCGTCCCCGTGGTATGGACATCACCGTCGTCACCACGGCAACGAACAACGATGAAGGCCGTGCCCTGCTCCGCGAGCTGGGCTTCCCCTTCAAGAAGCCGGGCCAGGAGCGCTAGTCTCCGTCAGCCCGCCGACAAGGCCGCCCTCCCCGAACCTCGGGGAGGGCGGCCTTTCGTCATTGTGGATGCGGCGCCGGTGCACACGCACCGGGTCATTGAATGAGATCAGCGACCCGGGCAAACACCTCGGGTGACACCATGCCCGGATGCGTGGTCTGCATCCGATGGACACGAAGGTCACCGCAGAACGGTCGCCACGTCCCTTCGTCCATGTGCTCCGGGTTGAGTTCGGCGCGGAACATGTCGATGGTTCCCGACCACGGGATCGTGCGGTGCTCCCGCATGATGCGGGCGTTGTGCCCGATCATGGTGGTGACGGAGGAGAGCACGGAATCGGGGAGCGCGCTGAACGCCCCGGGCGCGGCGCGTAGTGCGGCGACGACGGTGGCGGTGTCGAGCTCGCCGTAATCGTCCGGATCCTGCCCAGCCATCACGAGAACGCCGCGGAGCCGCTCCTGGTCGTCGGGGGCGGGTTTGCCGCGCCAGAGCTCGGCGGGGTAGGCGTCGAGGAGGACGAGGTGCCGTACCCGGATACCGGTGTCGGCGAGCCGGACCGCACACGCCTGGGCCAGTACACCCCCCACTGACCAGCCGACGAGCTCGACGTCGGTGATGTCCTGTTCGGCGCAGAGCGCCAGGATGTCCGTCGCGGCACGTTCAGCGGCCGCAACGATGGATGCGACCATCGGGGGACCGTCGGGAACCAGGCCCGGGGACTGGACCGCGAACACGCCTCGGCCGCTGTCGAGGAAGGGGATGAGACGGGCGTAGGACCAGCCGATGCCGCCCGCAGGGTGGAAGCAGAATACGGGGACCCCGGCGCGGTGCGGGCGCAACGCCAGCAGAGGCCGGAACCCGGCTGATCCGGAGTCGTGATCGCCACGGGCGGTGAGGTGGGCGGACAGGGCGCGGATCGACGGGGCCGCGAACACATCGGACACGTTGAGGTCCAGACCGGTCCGCTCCCGGAGCACTTGGGCGAGTCGGACCGCGCTGAGTGAGGTTCCCCCCAGATCGAAGAAGTTGGCCCGGGCTCCGGGCCGGATCCCCAGCACCTCCCGGAAGGCGTCGAGCAGGGATTCCTCCAGCGGGCCGACGGCGGGATCGTCGTCGGCGTCTGAGTCCACGGCAGGGGGATCGGGGAGCGCCCGGATATCGAGTTTCCCGTTGGTGGTCATCGGGAGAACATCCACGGTGACCACGGCGGACGGGATCATGTAGGCGGGAAGCCGACTGCGGGCGTGCTCCAGGACGGAGTCGGTGTCCGGTGGTGCGGAGTGGTCGCGGGGAACGATCCACGCGATGAGCGCATCCTCCCCGGAGCCGGGGAGCGGCCGCACCAGAACCGCGCTCGCGGCGATGTCGGGGTGTGCTGAGAGAACCTCTTCGATCTCGCCCGGTTCGAGTCGTTGCCCACGGAGTTTCACCTGGTTGTCGGCGCGCCCGAGGTAGAGTAGCTCGCCGTCGTCACGCCACTGCGCGATGTCCCCGGAATCGTACATCCGTTCGCCGGGATGGAACGGGTCTTCGGTGAAACGCTCGGCGCTCAGATCCGGGCGGCCGACGTACCCGGTGGCGACCTGGACCCCGGCGAGGAAGAGCCTGCCGGGGGCGCCGATGGGGAGTAGCCTGCCGATCGGGTCGAGGACATGGGTTCGGGTGTTCCACACCGGGGCACCGATCGGGATGGTCGTTTCACCGGGGCGCACCGTGTGCGCCGTGACATCGATGGAGGCTTCGGTCGGTCCGTAGAGATTGTGCACCTCGACCCCGAGGCGCTCGCGGCAGGTCGATGCGGTACGAGCGGGCAGCGCCTCGCCGGAGGTGATGATGGCTCGGAGTGCTGGGAGGTCGATGCTCCCGGTGTGCCACCGGAGGAACGCGTCGAGAGCTGAGGGGACGAAGTGACAGATCGTGGTTCCCGTCTCCCGGAGGACCGGAAGCAGCTCACCGGGATCGCGGTGGGCATCCGGTGCGGGCACCACGAGTCTCGGGCCGTGGGTGAGCGGAAGGAGGAATTCCCACCCGGATACGTCGAAGGAGGCCGGGGTCTTCTGGATCAGGGTGTCGTTCTCCCCGATGCCGTAGTAATCCGCCATCCACGCGAGGCGGTTGAGGATTCCCTCCTGCGGCACAGCGACGCCTTTGGGGGTTCCGGTGGAGCCCGAGGTGAACAGAATGTAGACGGTGTCCCGGGCTGTTGCGTGCGGGGCCGGGGCGGGGTCCCACTGGGGTGGTGCGGCAGGTGCGGGGCGCAGCACCGTTTCATCGAGTTCGATGATCGGGCTCAGTTCCGGTGTCGGTGTTCCGGTCGTGCGCCCGGTGATGAGAAGGTGTGGGTCTGCGGTGGCGAGCATATCCCGGCGTCGTTGTTCGGGAAGTGCGGGATCGAGGGGCAGCCACGCGGCCCCAGTGAGTGCGGTCGCGGCAATTGCGGTGCATAGTGCGGGCGAACGGGTGAGCTGCAGCGCGACGGTTGTTCCTGGTGCGGCGCCGTGCTCGTGGAGGACCGCGGCCAGGCCGTCGACGTCGGCCCAGAATTCCTCCCGGGTGATCCACTGCCCGTTCCACCACAGGGCCGGTTCGGTGGGCCTGGTGGTCAGGTCGGCGGTGCGCCGTGCGTGGATCAGTGCGTGGAGGGTGGGGTCGACACCGTCGGGGAGCGTGATCGGGTGTGTTGTTCCGTTGAATTCCTCCAGTAGGATTCGGCGTTCGTCGGCGTCGATGAGGTCCAGATCACCGAGGCTGAAGGCGCCATCATCGGCGGTGATGTCGGCGGGATCGACGTGGGCCAATTGGTTGACCAGGAGCGCGAGCCGCCGGGTGTGTGCGTCGAGCTGCTGTTGTTGTGCCGGAGTGCCGTGGGCGAGGGAGTGCAGGGTCATGCTGCCGTCGTCCTCGGACTGGAAGATCAGCTCGACATCGGCGACCGGGCCGACGGAGAGAGTGGTCAACTCGCCGCGCACCCCGTTGAACCGGAATGTCGGGGTGAAGGGGCGCAGGTTGATGGTCGGCCCGGTCATCCGGTGTGCGGGGTCGCTGATGCGCAGTAGTCTGCGGAGTTCCTCGCCGCGCAGCGTCCCGTGTGACCGGAGTTCCGCGAGCGCCGCGCCAGTCGCGGTGACGGTGTCCACGAACCGCGCGCGCAGGTCCGCGGTGTCGAGGCGGAGCGGGAGCAGATTGACGGCGGGGACGAAGTCGATGCTGCGGCTGCCCATCGGACGGTTCATCAGGGGGATACCGAGGGTGATGTCTGCGGATCCGGTGACGGCCGCCGTGTAGTGCGCGGTGACGGCGGCGAGGGCGTCCAGCTCGGTCACGCGCATCGTGCGGGTGAGGGCGCGGAGCGCGACGCGGGCGTCATGGTCGATGGTGGCGTGGGAACGCAGTGGGCGTGCCGGTCCCCGACCGTCCGCGGGGAGAATCGTGGGCGGATTCTCGGCGGCTACCCGCGCCGGATCCCGCCAGAAGGCGAGGTCATCGTCACCGGGGCCCGGGTGCGTGGTGGCCCAGTGGTCGCTGAACGGCGGTTGCGGGGCGTCGCCGCCCGTGGCGCGTGCCGTGTAGCAGGCCGCGATCCAGCGGATGAGCGCGCCGATGGCGTATCCGTCGGCGAGGATGTGGTGGAAGCGGGCCAACCACAACGGGCGGCCGTTCGCTCGCTGCATCAGGTGATGTCCGGTGAGTTCGGTGCCGGAGATCTCGTCCCCGCGGGTCATGGCGGGTACGGCGATGGTACGGCTGGCCCACTCGTCGATGTCCGTGTCGGCGTCGAGAGTGCCGGTGATGATGCTTATTGACGCAGGTTCCCACCGCGGGTCGGTTTCGGCGCGCAGTGTTCCTGAGGTGGTGCGGAGGAACCGGCAGCGGAACGGTTCGAGTGTGGAGAGGCAGTCGCGGATGGTGTCCGCCAGAAGTTCGAGGTCGATCTCCGCGTCAAACTCGATGAGTTCGGCGCACTGAAATGTCGTCCCGCCGGGGTCGGCGGCCTGGGCGAACCAGATGGCGGCCTGTCCCGGACCCATGTCATGGACGGCTGTGCTGGTGGTCATGGGTGATGCTCCTCGGCGGGGATGGCGGCGTGGAAGGCGTGTTCGCGGCCTGTCTCAGGTGAGTGCGGTGATCCATTCGTCGAGGGTCTGCAGGGACATGATCTCGTGGAAGTCGACCGTGGCGCCGTCGGCGCGCCAGGTCTCGACGAGGGTCACGGCGCGCAGTGAATCGAGTCCCTGTTCCACGAGTGGTGCGTGCGGATCGAGGGTGTCCGGGGTGATTCCGAGAATGTCGGCGGTGTCCTCGATGATGCGGGTTCCGGTGAGTGCGGGGGTGTCGCTCATGGATTAATCATCCTTGCTGGTGTCGGTGGTGAGGGTGGCGGCGAGGCGGCGGCGGAGTGCCTTCCGACTGATCTTTCCCACGCCTGTCAGTGGGAAGGAGGATTCGAACTCGAAGCGGTCCGGCAGTTTGTAGGCGGCGAGCCCACGGCGGGTGAGAAATTCCCGGATCTCCGTGGCGGTGGGTGGCGTGTCGCTGATGATCCAGGCGCAGGACCGTTCCCCGAGGTAGTCGTCGGGGATTGCGACGAGGGCGGCATCGATGATGTCGGGGTGCGCGATGAGATGGTTCTCCACCTCCTCCGCGGAGATTTTCTCGCCACCCCGGTTGATGTGGTCCTTGTCGCGGCCCTCGACGATGAGATGCCCGGTGGGGAGTCGGCGGACGATGTCACCGGTGCGGTAGAAGCCGTCGTCGGTGAACGCGCCGGGATCGGCACCGTTGAAGTAGCTGCGGATCGTGTACGGGCCACGGGTGAGCAGATGGCCGGATTCGCCCTCGGGGACCGGGTGTCCCTCGTCGTCGAGAATGAGGATCTCATCGGCCGGGGAGATGGGCCGACCCTGGGTTCCCGTGACCACGTCTTCGGGATCGTCGGCGCGGGTGTAGTTAACCAGCCCTTCCGCCATCCCGAACACCTGCTGGAGCCGACACCCGAGGACCGGGGTGACCTTCCGGGCCGCTTCGGCGGGGAACTTCGCCCCTCCGACCTGCAGTACCTCCAGTGTGTCGAGGTGGGCGTCAATCCTCGGGCGCAGAGCCAGCCAGGTCATCGCCAGAGGCGGAACCGCTGCGGTCATGGTGACCTTCTCGGCGTCGATGAGGTGGAACACCGAGGTTGGTGTCGGGTCCTCGGTGAGGATCACGGTGCCCCCGGCCCACAGCACACCGAGCACACCGGGAGAACTCATGGTGAAGTTGTGCGAGACCGGAAGGACGACGAGCATCCGGGTAGCGGTACTGAGCTGACAGATCCGGGCGGACTCCCGCACCGAATAGAGATAGTCGGCGTGGGTGCGGGGGATCAGTTTCGGGATGCCGGTGCTTCCCCCGGAGACCTGGAGGAACGCCAGTTCCTCCGGCGCCACCGGTGCGGGGGCCGGAAGATCGGCCACCGGATCACCGCCGAGGGAGGCAAACTCCGCAGGGTCGGGCCCGGCGATGATCACCTGCACCGGGTTCGGCAGCGCCGGTAGCACCTCGCGGGCCAGGTCCCGGTAGTCGAAGCCGTTGTGGCTGCCGGGTGCGATCCAAGCCGCGGCGTTCGTGCTGGCCAGGAAATGTCTGAGTTCGGCGGCGCGATGAGCGGGCAGGGCGAAGACGGGACGCGCTCCGAGGTGGAAGAGCGCGAAGATGGTGGGCAGGAACTCCGTGGTGTTGGGAAGCTGAACGACGACGAAGTCTCCCCGGGTGATGCCGAGAGCCCGGAGCCTGCGGGCGGTGGCGTCGGCGGCGGTGCTCAGCTCACGGTAACTCAGCCGGTGGTTGACGCCGTGCAGATCATGCCCGACGACGGCCTCGTTGTCACCGAAGCGTGCGGCCGCCTCCCGCAGGAAGGTGGCGAAAGTGTCGTCGTTCCAGTACCCGGCGGCGCGCCAGGCGGCGACGTCCGCAGCGGGATAGAGCGCGGTGCTGTCAGTGTGTTCGGACATGTCGTGCCTTCGGTTCAGGGGTGGAGTGGATTCCGAGTGCCGCGCGGAGCGGGCCGAACTTCGTCCTCGTCTCCCGGACCTCGGTGTCCGGGACGGAGGTAGCGACGATGCCGCCGCCTGCGTGGGCGCGGATCTGGTGGGCGCGGGAATCGACGACGCAGCTACGGATCGTGACGCGCCATTCCCCGTCGCCGTGTTCATCGGCCCAACCGACCGTCCCGGCGTAGAACCCACGTTCCGGCTCGTAGGTCCGGAGGAGTTCGAGGGCACTGCTGGTTGGGTGTCCGGCGACAGCCGGCGTCGGATGAAGCGCCAGGGCGAGTTCCAGCACCGAGACCCGGCCGTCGCCGAGCGTGCCGGTGATCGGGGTGCCCAGGTGCCAGGTGTGGGAGGTGCGGGTCAGCGTGGGGCGGCGGGGAATGTGGAGCTCGGTGCAGTAGGGGCGCAGGACGCGGTCGATCTCCGAGGTCACGTAGGCGTGCTCATCAAGATCCTTCGGGGAGAGCAGAAGCTCGGTCGCCCGGGCCTCGTCCTGCACCGGGTCCGTGGAACGCGGTGCGGTTCCCGCCAGCGGATGCGATTCGATGCGATTCCCGCGCTTCCGGATCAACAGTTCCGGGCTGGAACCGACGATGGTTTCGCCGAGGTGGGAACGTCCTGCGACACTGATATCCACGAGATACCCGGTTCCGGTTCCGGACCCGTCGATGAACCGTGAGAGCAGAACCTCCGGGTTGACGTCCCGGTCGAAGTGGTAGGTCTCCCGTCGGGCCAGGACGATCTTGGAGACCTGTCCCTCTTTGATCGCAGCGACTGCGGACGCGACACGTTCGGCGTGTTGCTCGGTGCTCGGGTGCTCGTCGATCCGCGTCGGCGCGGGGATGTGGCCGTCGGGAAGCTCCGGGGTGCCCAGATGATGCCGGTAGTGGTCCGGGGTGAAGAGCGCCGGAGTCTCCGCCGTATAGAAGGGGAGTGCCCCGACGATGAGCGGAACCGTCCCGGTCCGCAACGCTGCGACCGCATCGCCCGGATTAGGCCAGAACCGTGCTATTCCGGTCGCCGTCAGGGTCGATTCACCATCGGAGAAAATAAACTCGCGCACGGTCACTCCCCTTTACCCGGTGTGGTGAACTGCTCAAGAACATCGCCCGTCCGGAGTGCGACACCGGCACGTCTGCCAACCCACTGCACCGCAGAACGGTGCTCCTCCGCGGAGAAATCGGCGACGGCATCGGCGACGAGGAAAGGCTGAATGTCATTCATGAATGCGTCTGCCGCACTCACCTGGCACCCCATGTGCGCGTACACCCCGGTGACCACCAGTTGATCGCGCCGGGCGAAGGAGAGTGCCTGCCGTAGATCCGTCCGCTCGAAAGCGGAGTAACGCCATTTGGTGATGAGATGGTGGTGTGCTCGCGGAGCCAGCTCAGGAATCACCGCAGCCTCTTCCGCGTCCGCGATACCGGTGCCCCAGAAATCGGTGAGCAGGCCGCGCCGGGCGGGTGCCTGGACGGGCGGCTGCACCGAGTAGAACACCGGTGCCCCAGCCGCGTCGAAGGCGTCGATGAGCGCCCTGATGTTCGGGATCATCGTCGAGACGGGTTCCCGGGAACGGTCGTAGGCAGCGAGGAAATAGGCCTGCATGTCATGAACAAGCAGGGCGGCGCGCCCGGGATCGACACTCCAGTCGACGACGGGTTCAGGAACCGGAGCATCGGGGGGACAGGCCGCCGAGAGAGGATAGGGCGCGATGAGGGGAATAGCCATACGGGGGAGATTCTGCTTTCCGCGAGTGGGGGAGAGGGGCTCGGATCAGGCGTCGAGGGTGGCGCCACCGTCGATACGCAGGTCGTGCATCGTGATGTGCCGGGCGGCCGGAGAAATGAGGAAGGCGCAGGCTCCGGCGATGTCGGAGGGATCGGCGAGCCGCTGCAGGGGGATCCCCAGACGGTACTGCTCCGGAGTTCCCGCTATCACCTGCGCGCTCTGATCACTGCCTTCAGGCCACATACCGCGCAGCATGGGCGTGTCGGTGGAACCGGGGGAGATGACATTGCACCGGACCCCGTGCGGGGCGCACTCCAGGCCGAGAGTGCGGACCCAGGAGGTCGTGGCCGCTTTGGACGCGCCGTAGGCGGCCATCCCGGCTCGGGGCACGGCTGCCGCGTTCGAGGAGACGACTACGAGGGAACCGCCGCGACGTTCGACGAAGCGGCGCGCGACCGGAGCGCAGACCGCGACCGTGCCGAGAAGGTTGACCTCCAGAGAGAACCGCAGGGAAGCGGGGTCGGGGTTCAGGGCGGAATCCGGTCGCAGGACGCCGGGAGTGTGGACGAGGGCATCGAGTGGATCGCTGTCATCGAGGTCGGTGATCGCAGCGACGATGGAGTCCGAGTCGGTCACGTCGTACTCCGGAAGGTCCCAGGCGCTCACCCGGTGTCCGAGGTTCCGCAGGTGCTCAACCACCGCGGAACCGACACCACCCCGTGCACCTGTGACCAGGACATGGAGAAGGGTGGATGATGACTGTGACGGGCATTCGATCCCTGGCATGACGGAGCGGGGCGCCTTTCGCGAAGAGGGGTGGTGCAGTAGTGCCGAGAGTCTCGGGGTGTGACCCGGGAAACACTGTTAATTAGGTTAGGCACCACACAATTAACAGGCTTCGTGCCGGTGTTGTCAACAGTGAGGTGGACACCCCGCCGTCGTGCCCGAAGTTTGGGCTCCGTTACTATTGCCGACGTTCAGCTTCTCCTCATCTACTTCTTCGAAAAAAGGGGTTCGTCCCAGGTATGCGCATTATTTTCACCGGCTTTGCCACCTTCGGCTATCGTTCGATCACGGCCCTCGCGGACAGTGGGCACGAGATCGTTCTCGTCTGCACCCAGCCGCCGATCGATGACCCCTACTATGCGGGAATGGACGAGGATGTCGCCGCCTTCGCCAGGGAACGCGACATTCCCGTCGTTGAGACGAAACGTCTGGACGGGGCGGCAGCCGACGCCATCCGGGCAGCGGAGGCGGATTTGATGGTGGTGACGAACTGGACGTCGGTGATCGCCGAGGACGTGTACGCCGCGCCGCGCCTGGGAACCCTCAACATCCACGATTCCCTGCTCCCCAAGTATGCGGGCTTCGGGGCCCCGAACTGGGCGCTGATCAATGATGAGCCCGAGGTCGGGGTCACCGGGCACCTCATGGCGGAAGGCTTTGACACCGGCCCCGTCGTCGCGCAGCGCGCCACCCGGGTCACGGATTCCGACGATGCACTGACATTGACCAACCGGTGCCTCGACCTGGTGGGCCCGGTCCTGCAGGATTCCCTCGATTTCCTCGACGCCGGAAAGGCCCCAACCCCGCAGGACCCGGAGCAGTGGACCTACTTCCACCGCCGTCGCCCCGCCGACTGCGGGATCGACTTCTCCCTCGGTGCTCGCGCGGTGTTCAACCTGGTCCGGGCGAGCTGCGACCCCTTCTTCAACGCCTGGGCCTACCTGGGTGAACAGCTCATCTACCTCACCGACGTCGAGATCAGTCCGATGCGGTTCGGTGGAACGCCCGGGCGCGTCGTGACCGATGGTGAACACATCGTCGTCGTCGCGGGTCCCGCAGCTCATACCGGGCGTGAATACGGTGTGCAGATCAACCGCATCAGGTTGGCGGACGGAACCGACATCGACAATCCCGGGAGGGTCATTCGGCCGGGGATGTACCTGCGGTTGACTCCCGGACGGTAGCGATACCGCCGTTGACATAGATCTAGAGTTCTGGAAATCTAGATCTATGTCACTTCGTCATGCCTCCCGACCTCTCACGGCAGCCATCCTGTCCGGTGTCCTCGGCCTGGCGGCTTGCGCCCCGACACCACCAGAAGACGGGGGAGACACCGCCCGGCACATCACCACCGCATGCCGCCACGGTGACACCGACCTGAGTGAATCCTCCGGCTGGGTAGCACACCTCGCCGCCCACCCGGACGACTCCGCAGTCGTCATCATCCCCGACGCCACCGCCCCCGACGGTCCGGACACCGTGCGGAAGAACACCGACACCCCACTCGACATCGCATCCGCAGCGAAGATCATCCACCTGCTCGCCTACGCCGACGCGGTCACCGACGGCACCATCGACCCCGACACCCCGGTTCCCGTCTCCGAATGGGAGTCCTTCTACCTGCCACTCGATGGTGGGGCACACGCCGCAGCGCTGACCCGACTCGGCGTCGACAAGCGGGAACCGGCTCCCGGAGTCGCCGTCGCCACCGACCCGGATGCCACCGTCACCTTCGACGACCTCGTCAGCGCGATCATCATCGAATCCGACAACGCCGCAGCGGACTGGCTCACTGACACACTCGGAGCACCCGCTCTCGCCACCGCCGCCACCAGAGCAGGATGGGACAACCCCCACATCCCCAACTACCTCGGATCACTGCTCGCCGTCCTCGACCCCGATGGTGCCGACGACCCCGGCGCCGCCTCCCGCAGATACCGCGAAGACCCCGAATGGGCCGACGCTATCCTCCACCGCGCGCCGGCCGGATATTCCGAGCAGCGGGACATCCTCCGCGGAACCGCGATGGCCACCGCCGGCGACCTCGCGGCCGTCTACACCCGACTCGCCTCCGGCGACCACGGCCCAGCCGGGGACATCGCACGACGTCACCTCGAACACACCCCCGCACCCGGCTATACCGCGATCGGACACAAGGGCGGCAGCCTGCCCGGCGCTCTCGCCGACGCCATGGAGATCCGCCGCGAGGACGGAACCCCGGCGGTCGCGGTCCTGATCTCCACCGCGATCCCGGAAGCCGACTACACGGACGCACTCGCTGCGTTTGCCTGGCAGGACCTGATGCTGCAGGCAGTCGACTCCCACGACATACGTGAACAGCTAACCTGTGGAGAATGACTGAAGCACAGGAACTCGCGGACCTCCGGAAGCGCGTCACCGACCTTGAGTCGCGCGTGCGGATACTCGAGAATCCCGGAACCCCGGAGCCGCCCCTCACAGACGGGGACGGAGCGATCACCGGAACCGTCCGCTACAGCGGCGAACTCACCGCACCACGTCAGCTCCGCTGGACGATCACCCTCGACGCAGAGACCGCGCGTTCCGTGCCGAGCGACGGGATCGCGGAGGTTTTGGCCGCAGTGTCCAGTCCGGTACGGCTGATCATCCTCCGGGAACTCCTCGTCGAACCAGCTAGTGCCAGGCAACTACAGGAACTCCTCGGCTACAGCTCGCCCGGGCCGCTCTACCATCACCTCAAGCCCCTGCAGTCCGCCGGAATCGTGGCACGTGATGGGGACGGAAAATACCAGATACCCGGCCCCCGAGTCGTGCCGCTGCTGATCCTGCTGGCGGCCGCCGGTGACGTCGCCGGAGAGTTCAGGGACGGAACGGTACCCGACCAGTAACGCGATGCACTGGAACCCGAACGGGGCCACCGGTGCTTCACCGGGTGTTTTTCTTTTGCCGTTATACCGCTGGTCATCTTCACTGAATCGGTAAATACGCAGTTCAGCCAGCTTGTTTTTGGCTGGAGGGGTGCGTTCAATGGCTCAGTGTGAAACTCAAAGACCTGTCCTCGCTGTTCTCTCGTGACCGCGTCACCCACGCCCGCCCCGCACGCCGGGTCACCGCGGTCGCCGCAACCCTCACCGCCGGAGCGCTCGCGCTGGCGGCGTGCTCATCCACCGGCGGAGCCCCGGAATCTTCCGGTGGCGCCGCCGGTGGCGGCACCGTCGACACACCCCGCGCGGTTGTCGCGATGGTGAGCCACGGAGCCCCCGGTGACACCTTCTGGGATCTCGTGCGCAAGGGCGCAGAGGATGCCGCGAAGAAGGACAACATAGAACTTCGCTACTCCTCCGATCCGCAAGCACCGAACCAGGCGAACCTCGTGCAATCCGCGATCGACGCCGACGTCGACGGTATCGCCGTGACGCTCCCCAACGCCGAGGCCATCGGACCGGCCGCGAAGAAGGCTGTGGATGCGGGGATTCCCGTTGTCGGGCTCAACGCCGGAATGACCGACTACTCCGACTACGGCCTGTCCGCCTTCTTCGGGCAGGACGAGTCCATCGCCGGTGAACTCGCAGGGGAGCGGCTCGCCGACGACGGTGCCAAGAAGGTCCTCTGCGTCATCCACGAACAGGGCAACTCCTCCCAAGAGGCCCGCTGCGGTGGGATCAAGAAGGGCCTCGGGAACTCCGGGGACATGGAGATCCTCTACGTCAACGGAATGGACATGACCTCCGTCGCGTCCACCGTCCAGGCGAAGCTCGCCCAGGACCCCTCCATCGACTGGATCATGGGGCTGGTCGCACCGGTCGCGATCACCAGCATCGACGCCGCGAAGGACGCGGGCAGTGAGGCGAAGATCGCCACGTTCGACACCAACGCCGAACTGGTCAAGGCCATCAAGAACGGCACCATCGAGTGGGCCATCGACCAGCAGCCCTACGTGCAGGGATACCTCGCCGTTGACGCCATCTGGCTCGCGATCCGCAACGGATCGACCCTCGGGGGCGGTAAGCCGGTGCTCACCGGTCCCTCCTTCGTCGACTCGACGAACGTCGACTCGATCGCCGACGCCGCAACAGAAGGTCTTCGATGAGTCGTGGGCACACCTCTGCCGGTGACGCGGCCGTGACCCCGGACGCCGCCCCGCCGGCGAACGGCGCGGCCGACGACCGGCTCCGGGAGCGGACCGTCTTCGACCGGTTCATCCGTCGCCCGGAACTGGCGAGTCTCGTCGGTGCGGTCATCATCTTCACCCTCTTCATGATCGTGGCCCCGCCGTTCCGTACACCTGACGCCTTCGCTACCGTGCTCTATGCCTCGTCGACGATGGGCATCATGGCGCTCGCGGTCGGCATGCTCATGATCGGAGATGAGTTCGACCTCTCCTCGGGTGTCGCGGTCACCTCCGCGGCGCTCGCCGCGGCGATGCTCAACTATCACCTGCACCTGAACTCCTGGGTCGGCGTGTTCCTGTCCCTCGGAACGGCTCTGGCGATCGGGGCGCTCAACGGCTTCCTCGTGACCCGCACCGGGATCCCCTCATTCCTGATCACCCTTTCGGTGTTCCTCATGCTGCAGGGGCTCAACCTCGCGCTGACGAAGCTCGTCGCCGGACAGGTGGCCACCCACTCCATCGGGGACATGGACGGATTCACCTCCGCCAAGGTGCTCTTCGCGAGTTCCTTCAGCATCGGCGGGGTGAATGTGAAAGTGACCGTGTTTTGGTGGCTGCTGTTCGTCGCGATCGCGAGCTACATCCTGTACAAGACCCGCTTCGGGAACTGGGTCTTCGCCGTGGGCGGCGACAAGGCCGCGGCTGAGGCCGTCGGTGTGCCCGTACGCAGGGTCAAGATCGTGCTGTTCATGTTCGTGGGGTTCGCTGCCTGGTTCGTCGGTATGCACAACCTGTTCGCCTTCGATTCCATCCAGGCGGGGCAGGGCGTCGGCAACGAGTTTCTCTACATCATCGCCGCCGTCATCGGTGGCTGCGCGCTCACTGGAGGTAAGGGAACCGCGGTCGGAACCGCCATCGGCGCCCTCATCTTCGGTATGACCAACCAGGGCATCGTCTACGCGGGATGGAACCCCGACTGGTTCAAGTTCTTCCTCGGCGCGATGCTGCTCTTCGCGGTCATCGCCAACAGGACGACAGCAAACTACACGGAGAACAGGTAGATGGACACCACCACCGATACCCTGCCCCAGGCCGACAGCGCCCGCACTCAGGACCCCGGAACCCCCATCGTCGAACTGCGCGATATTGCGAAGTCGTACGGAGCGTTCAACGCGTTGTCCGGGGTCAACCTCACGGTCCGTGCCGGGGAAGTCACCTGCATCCTCGGTGACAACGGCGCCGGGAAATCCACGCTGATCAAAATCCTCTCCGGGCTTCACCCCGCGACCTCCGGTGAGGTGGTCATCGACGGGAAGCTCGCGCACTTCCGTGGACCGAAAGACGCCCTCGTCGCCGGTATCGCCACCGTCTACCAGGATCTCGCGGTGGTTGGAACGATGCCCGTCTGGCGGAACTTCTTCCTCGGCCAGGAGCTGACCGTAGGCCCGTTCGGGCACCTGCGCGCCGAAGAGATGCGCAGGATCACCCGCGATCAGCTGTTGGAGATGGGTATCGACCTCCCCGACGTCAACGTCCAGGTAAATCAGCTCTCTGGTGGTCAGAGACAGGTCGTGGCCATCGCTCGGGCCATCTACTTCGGCGCTCGAGTGGTCATCCTGGACGAACCCACTGCGGCGCTGGGTGTCAAGCAGTCCGGCATGGTTCTGAAATTCGTTGCCGATGCCCGTGACCGTGGAATCGCGGTTATCCTCATCACCCACAACCCACACCACGCGTACCTCGTCGGTGACGAGTTCATCGTGCTCGGGCTCGGCCGGCAGATACTCGCCGTGAACCGTGCCGACACCAGCATCGACGAACTCGCCCTCCAGATGGCCGGTGGCGGGGAACTCGACGCCCTCGAGCATGAACTCAAGAGAAGCTGAGCACCCCCAGTTCCTCCCCACCGGGCGTGAACGGGCGGTGACAATCCGGTGAGCGTCCGGTGAGACCACCCCTCGGCTCCAGGACCGCACCCTAAACTGACGTCCATGTCTCACCGCCGCCGCGCCGCTGCCACAGCTACAGCCATCGCACTCATCACCCTTTGCACGCAACCGGCCCAGGCAATCAACCTGCCGCCCGTCCCCGCGCAGCTCCCCGGACAGGAGATTCCCGTCCACCACGACGGCGCACCGGTACCCGTTCCTTTCAGCCCGCACGACTATGTGGGTTACATCTCCGACATCAGTTCCCATCGGTACGGCATCTATCTCGATGTGATCGACTCATTCGGAGCAATCCGGGAGAACCCGGGGGTGATGAGTTCCAACCTGGAGCAGGTTATCGCGGTAAACAATGCCGCCAGGAACGACCCGGCCCGGATACGCCGCGCCCAGGTGGACGCGAGGGCGGACCGGGACGGCGTGCTTGATCCCGTGGCTGACGCCCTGGGTCCCGTCCTGGCGCAGCATTTCCGCGACGCACTCGCAGAGAACCGGCTCCCCAAAACCCGGATGCTGCTCGGTGGTGGATGGTTCGCGCGTGCCGGTGGCCCGGCCAGCTCTACGTTCGTGGAGAAGGAAATCTTCGCAAATCCGCGTCCCTTCGTCGTCGCACCCGACCGCATCACCAAGTTCGTCGCGACGGACCGGGACTTCTACAGCACCTCGAAATCCTTCCCCTCCGGGCACACGAACCAGGCCACGTGGACAACCACGCTGCTGGCCGTGATGCTCCCCGAGTTCGGTCCACAGATACTCGCCCGAGGCTCTGAGGCGGGGGAGCACCGCCTGGTGATGGGCGTGCACTACCCGCTGGACGTCATCGGCGGCAGGATGACCGGAACCGCCGCAGCGGCGGATCGGTGGAATGACCCGAAGATGCGGGCTAACCTCATCGCTGCCGCCGCTGAGATCCGGGCTGAGCTGGAATGGCGGTGCGGTGCGTCCCTCGCCGAATGTGCGTCGGTGGGGCCCGCATACTCCGCTGATCCGGTGGGGGACTACACCCGTCGGATGAACTACGGGTTCGCCCCGGTGGGCGACACCGCCGCGCCGATGATCGTGCCGCAGGCTGCCCCGGACCTGCTTCTCGGGGCGTTCCCGGATCTGTCCTATGCGCAGCGCGCGGAGATCCTCCGATTGACCGCGGGCCCCGCGGGAATGCCGCTCGACGGGACCGGGCCGGAGGGGTCCTGGCAGCGGCTCAACCTTGCCGCCGCGATGGCGGCTGAGGTCACCGTGACCCCCGACGGGCAGGTGCGGCTCCGCGGTTAGCGGTATACGGGATCGGAAAAAGGGGATCGGCACCGAGACGTCGCAGGCAGGTTGCCTATCGACGTCCAGCTGCGGTAACGTCATCCGCTGGACTTGCGTCCGTCCGCTTTTACGCTGCTTTGCGCATCGTTCAGCGGGCGTCGTGCAGGTCCTTGTGGCAATACCGCCACGAAAACGTACAGACGTTCCACTCCTACTTTGTTGTAGGCCCCCCGCCCGATGGCGTCCATCGGTTACTGCTGGCAGCGAGCTGCACCACTACTAAGTGGATTGTGGCGACAAGTGGCCAGGGAGAAGATGATAACGCCGGGTGGTCATTAGCGTGATCAGGGGAACCGCAACGAGAAAGGCTACTGGTCTACCATGACCATGACTGATCCTATCGCCGACATGCTGTCGCGCGTGCGCAACGCGAACAACGCGTTCCACGACACCGTGTCGATGCCGTCCTCGACTCTCAAGGCGAATATCGCCGAGATTCTGAAGCAGGAAGGCTACATCGCCGACTACAGCGTCGAAGATGCGAAGGTGGGCAAGACCCTCTCGCTGACGCTGAAGTACGGCCCGTCCCGCGAGCGCTCCATTGCGGGTGTTCGCCGCGTGTCCAAGCCGGGCCTGCGCGTTTACGCCAAGTCCACCAACCTGCCGAAGGTCCTCGGAGGCCTGGGTGTGGCCATCATCTCCACGTCCCAGGGTCTGTTGACCGATCGTCAGGCTACCGAGAAGGGTGTAGGCGGAGAAGTCCTCGCCTACGTCTGGTAAGGGAGGATTGAGCAACAATGTCGCGTATCGGTAAGAACCCGGTCGTCGTCCCCAACGGCGTCACCATCACCATCGACGGCCAGAATGTCGAGGTCAAGGGCCCCAAGGGATCCCTGACCCAGACCATCCCGGCCCCGATCACCGTCGCCCAGGAGGAAAACGAGATCATCGTTTCCCGCCCGGACGATCACCGCAAGAGCCGCGCCCTGCACGGCCTGTCCCGCTCGCTGGTCAACAACATGGTTGTCGGCGTCACCGAGGGCTACACCATCAAGATGGAAATCTTCGGTGTCGGTTACCGTGTCCAGGCCAAGGGCAGCAACCTCGAGTTCGCTCTCGGCTACAGCCACCCGATCCTGATCGAAGCTCCGGAGGGTATCACCTTCGCCGTCGACGGCAACACGAAGTTCTCCATCACGGGTATTGACAAGCAGAAGGTCGGCCAGATCGCCGCGAACATCCGCCGCCTGCGCAAGGATGACCCCTACAAGGGTAAGGGCATCCGTTACGCCGGTGAGCAGATCCGCCGCAAGGTCGGAAAGACGGGTAAGTAATGAGCAACACTGCACAGAACAAGCGCCTCCCCATCGGTCGGGATATCTCCACCCGCCGTCGTGTCGCCCGCACGCGTCGCCATGCGCGCCTGCGCAAGCACATGCGTGGAACACCGGAGACCCCGCGTCTCGTGGTGCACCGCACCTCGCGCCACATGCACGTCCAGATCATCGACGACCTGGCCGGTCACACCCTGGTCGCCGCGTCCACGATGGAACCGGACGTCCGTGGTTCCGAGGGCGACAAGAAGGCCCGCGCCGCCAAGGTCGGAACCCTCATCGCCGAGCGTGCGAAGGCCGCAGGCATCGAGGCGGTCAAGTTCGACCGCGCCGGCTACAAGTACCACGGTCGTGTCGCCTCTCTGGCCGACGCCGCCCGCGAAGGTGGTCTGAAGTTCTGATGACCGCTTTCACCAAGATCAACAACGGAAGGATCGCGTAATGCCGGGACGTGAACGGCGTGACGGCGGACGCTCCGCCGACAGCACCACCAACAGCAAAGACAACAACAACCGCAACGAGCGCCGCGGCGGAGGACGCCGCGACGATCGTCGCAACCAGCAGCAGGACGAGCGCAACCAGTACATCGAGCGCGTCGTCACCATCAACCGCGTGTCCAAGGTCGTCAAGGGTGGTCGTCGCTTCAGCTTCACCGCTCTCGTGATCGTGGGCGACGGCCAGGGCATGGTCGGTGTTGGCTACGGTAAGGCCAAGGAAGTTCCCGCGGCCATCCAGAAGGGCGCAGAGGAAGCACGCAAGAACTTCTTCCGCGTCCCGATGATCGCAGGCACCATCACCCACCCGGTTCAGGGCGAAGACGCCGCAGGCATCGTCATGATGCGCCCGGCCGCCCCCGGTACCGGTGTCATCGCCGGTGGCGCAGCACGTCCCGTGCTGGAGTGCGCCGGTGTCCAGGACATTCTCTGCAAGTCCCTGGGTACCGACAACGCCATCAACGTCGTGCATGCGACCGTCGCCGGTCTGAAGCAGCTGGTCCGCCCCGAAGAGGTTGCAGCCCGCCGTGGCAAGACACTCGAAGAGGTCGCCCCGGCCCGGATGCTGCGCGCTCGCGCAGGCAAGGAGGCTTAACCAATGGCCCTCAAGATAACCCAGCTCAAGGGCACCGTCGGTGCCAAGAAGAACCAGAAGGACTCGCTGCGTACTCTCGGTCTCAAGCGCATCCGCCACTCTGTGGTCCGGCCCGACACCCCTCAGGTGCGTGGACTGGTCAACGTGGTGCGCCACATGGTCGAGGTCGAAGAAGTGGCGGGGGAGTAGGTAGTTAAATGAGCGATCCCATCAAGCTTCACGATCTGCGTCCCGCCAAGGGCGCCAACAAGGCGAAGACCCGTCTCGGTCGAGGCGAAGCCTCCAAGGGTAAAACCGCTGGTCGCGGTACCAAGGGTACCAAGGCCCGCAAGCAGGTTTCGGCAGCGTTCGAGGGCGGTCAGATGCCGCTTCACATGCGCCTGCCGAAGCTGAAGGGCTTCAAGAACCCGGCGAAGGTCACCTTCCAGGTGGTTAACGTCTCCGATCTCGAGAAGGCCTTCCCCGAGGGCGGCGACATCACCGTCGCCGATCTCGTCGCAGCCGGCCTCGTCCGCGCCAAGCAGCCCGTCAAGGTTCTCGGCAACGGCGAGATCAGCGTCAAGGTCAACGTCACCGCCACCAAGTTCTCGAACTCCGCCAAGGAGAAGATCGAGGCCGCGGGTGGTTCCGTGACCGCCGAAGGCAAGTAGCACCCGCCGCCAGGGGTTCCACCCCAGCCGTAGAGGCGTGGGCCGTGGACCACAGAAAACCCCGTATCTCCCTGACCGGAGATACGGGGTTTCTCCCGTTGTGCGCTCCTTCGGTCCCGGCACCGACGCCACCGCCGTGCCCGCGGAATACCCCGATGCACACGACGTCAAAGGACCGCGCACGCTCAGCCCGTCGCCCTGATGATCGTTCAGTGGGTGATTCTGAAGACCCTGACCTACGCTGGTGTGGGGCTGTTGGTCCACTATGCAACCTGGAAAGGAAACCGCGTCGTGAGCCTGCTCGGTGCTGCGGGGATCGGACTATTCGTCGGTGCCGTCGTCGGCGCTCTCGGGGCAGGTGGAGGAATCATCGCTGTACCCGTTCTCACATATCTCCTTGGACAGTCTGAACATGCGGCGACGAACGGCTCCCTCGTCATCGTCGCCTTGACGGCGGCCGTCGCGCTACCAGGCAAGGCACGGCGTGGCCAGGTGAGGTGGCGGGACGGACTGGTCTTCGGCGCCATGACCCTCCTTGGTGCGGTCCCCGGCCGGTTCATCAATGAACTCTTGGACCCGGAAACACTCTTCCTCGCCTTCTCGGCGCTGCTGCTCACGGTCTCCGCGGTGATGATCATCCGCTCGATCAGGGATCTCCCGGGTGAGGGGTCCGCTGACCCCGACCCACAATCCCGGGGTGGAGTCACGAAAACGGCGGTTCGCTCTCTCATCCCCGTCGCCGGAGCCGCGGGGGTGACCGGACTACTGACCGGACTGTTCGGGGTCGGTGGCGGATTCGCGGTCGTACCCGTCTTTGTCGTTTTCATGGGCTTTGGGGTCCGGCAGGCGACGGGTACATCGCTGCTCGTGATGATCATCGCCGCGGGTGTCTCGATACTCACCGGCGTCGTCAGGGGTACCTTCGTGCTGGATTGGGGCTTGGTACTCCTCTTCGCCAGTGGCTCCATGGTCGGTGGGGTGCTCGCTGGACCCCTGTCTCAGCGGGTACCCCCGGCGATGCTGTCCGCAGCTTTCGGTGTCCTGATCGGAGTTGTCGGAATCATCACCGTGGTGCGGACCGTTGCAGGCGTCTGACTTAGGTCCCACTCATCCCGTCGCGGAGGTTGATCCACCGTACGGATGGTGCACAGTCACGGCGACCAGTGGACTAGAACCTAGAAGAACCCCTACATGTGTGCACCAACCTGTCAGCTGGTAGAGTTACGTAGTCGTACAACTTCTGTGTCACTGACCGACCCGCCCGCCAGCGGTTGCCGGGTCCGAGGGGCGCACCGAAGAAGAGTCCCAATTACCGTCACCTTCTCCATGAAACCGCGGGCCCAATGGCGGGCCGAAGCCCTTTAACGGGTGTTCTGCGGCGGGGGAGCCAGCAGGAGGATATGTGTCCGCCATCGTCTCGGCATTCAAGGACGCTGATCTACGCAAGAAGATCTTGTTCACCATTGCGATGATCATTTTGTACCGGATCGGTGCCCAGATACCGTCCCCGGGCGTCAACTACGGCGCGATCGCTGGCCGATTGCGTGATCTCACCCAGGACCAGTCCAGCGTCTACTCGCTGATCAACCTGTTCTCCGGCGGTGCGCTGCTACAGCTGAGTATCTTCGCCGTGGGCATCATGCCCTACATCACCGCGTCCATCATCACGCAGCTGCTCACGGTTGTGATTCCCCACTTCGAGGAGCTGAAGAAGGAGGGACAGTCCGGGCAGGCGAAGATGACGCAGTACACCCGTTACCTCACCGTCGCGCTGGCGCTGCTGCAGTCCTCGGGCATCGTCGCGCTGGCGGACCGCGGGCAGCTTCTCGGCTCCGGCTTCGAGGTGCTCATACCGGACCGCACCATCTTCGATCTTGTGCTCCTTGTCTTTGTGATGACCTCCGGTGCCGTGCTACTCATGTGGCTCGGCGAGCTGATGACCGAGCGCGGTATCGGCAACGGCATGTCACTGCTCATCTTCGCCGGTATCGCGACCCGCCTGCCCACGGATGGCGCGGGCATTCTCGCCAGCTCCGGTGGAATCGTGTTCTCGCTCGTCCTCATCGCGGTCCTGATCCTCGTCGTCGGCGTGGTCTTCATCGAGCAGGGGCAGCGTCGTATCCCGGTCCAGTACGCGAAGCGGATGGTCGGACGACGGCAGTACGGAGGTACATCGACGTATCTCCCGTTGAAGGTCAACCAGGGTGGCGTTATCCCTGTCATCTTCGCGTCCTCGATCATCTACGTTCCGGTCCTGATAACTCAGATCATCAACTCTGGCGGTACCGTGTCCCCGGACAACTGGTGGCAGAACAACGTCATCCAGTACCTGCAGACACCGTCGTCATGGCAGTACATCGTCCTGTACTTCACCATGATCATCTTCTTCAGCTACTTCTATGTGTCGGTTCAGTACGACCCCAACGAGCAGGCCGAGAACATGAAGAAGTACGGTGGTTTCATCCCCGGGATCCGTCCCGGGCGACCCACCGCTGAATACCTCGGTTATGTTATGAACCGCCTGCTCTTCGTCGGTGCCCTCTATTTGGGTATCATCGCGGTGCTCCCGAACCTCATGCTCGACCTCGGTGTCGGTACCTCATCCGGCTCCACCCCGTTCGGTGGTACCGCGATCCTCATTCTCGTGTCAGTCGCGCTGACCACGGTGAAGCAGATCGAAAGCCAGTTGCTGCAGTCCAACTACGAAGGATTCCTCAAATGAGACTCGTTCTCCTCGGCCCCCCCGGTGCAGGCAAGGGCACTCAGGCGGCCATCCTGTCCGAGAAGCTCGGAGTACCGCACATTTCCACCGGCGATCTCTTCCGCGCCAACATCGGGGAAGGAACTCCGCTGGGGCTGGAAGCCAAGGGTTACATCGACGCCGGAAAGCTCGTCCCAACGGACGTCACCGCGCGAATGGTCGAGTCCCGACTGGCGGAAGAGGACGCCCGCGAGGGGTTTCTCCTCGATGGTTTCCCCCGTACCGTGGAGCAGGCGGAACTGCTCGCCGGCATGCTCGAGAAGTCGGGCCACGAGCTGGACGGTGTCGTGCAGTTCAAGGTGGCCGAGGACGTCGTCGTCGAACGGATGCTCGCCCGCGGTCGTGCCGACGACAATGAGGAGACCATCCGAACCCGGCTGGGTGTCTACCGTGACGAGACCGCACCCCTTATCGATCACTACGCGGATATCATCATCCCGATCGAGGCGGAGGGCTCCGTCGAGGAGATCAACGACCGCACGATGGACGCCCTCAATAAGTAGCGGACATTCCCGTGTTCCCCGCACGGATGACAAGAGGGAAGACTGGAGGACCGGCCCGCTCCAGCGGGCCGGTCCTCCGGCATTCCTAGCCGCCGTCGCCGTTCCGGTCGTCGGTTTCCGTTCCCAGCACCACATCCAGGAGTAGACAGACCATGGCTTTTCGTAAACGCCACCGCACCATTCCCGTCCGGACCGCGGGAGAACTCGATGCCATGCAGGCGGCCGGCGAGATCGTCGGCAAGGCCCTGCAGGCCGTCCGGGCCGCCGCGACACCCGGGGTCAGTACCTTGGAGCTCGATGCCGTGGCAGAGGCCACGATCCGGGACAACGGCGCAATCCCCACGTTCCTCGGTTACCACGGTTTCCCCGGCTCAATCTGCTCCTCCGTCAACGACGTCATCGTCCACGGGATTCCGAACGCCGAGACGGTCCTGCAGCCCGGTGACCTGGTATCCATCGACTGCGGGGCAACCCTTGAAGGGTGGGTCGGGGACTCTGCGTGGACCTTTGGTATCGGCGACCTCGATGACGAGTCGGAGCGCCTCAACAACGCCACCGAATGGGTGCTCGCTGAGGGACTGAAAGCCATGGTCCCCGGAAATCGGCTCACGGACGTCTCTCACGCGCTCGGTCAGGCCACTGCGCGTGCCGCCGAGAAGTTCGCCGTCACGCTCCACATCGTCGACGGATACGGTGGTCACGGCATCGGGCGCGAAATGCACGAGGATCCTTTCCTCGCCAACGAGGGGAGACCCGGACGTGGTCCCGTGATCGGGGAGGGGAGTGTTCTCGCGATCGAGCCGATGCTGGCGACGGGGACCCCCGACTCGGCAGTCCTGGACGACGATTGGACGGTCGTGACTCTCGATGGATCCCGGGCAAGCCACTGGGAGCACACGGTCGCGGCCACGGCCTCCGGCCCCAGGATCCTCACCCCCAGGTACTGACAGATCTGCGGGGTCCGGCGCCGAACTTCAGACTTTCGCCGTTTTCAGACTAGGATCATGCCCATGTACTCAGCTCGCACCAGTTCTTCCGTGGCGATGGCGGCCATCCGTCGATTCCTCGCCACTGGCATCGTGGTCCTCACCTTCGGATTCGTTCTGTCCCCGGCCACCGCCGTCGCGGCACCGGTACCGGGTTCGTCCGTTGGGGCCGCCGGGTCCAGCACTCTCAACGAGGACGCCTGGAATATCAGGAATGACATCCACCAGCGGAGCAACGGTCTCCCCCCGGTTATCGGTGACGGTGTCCGGGCGGCGACAGACAGCGCCGTTGACGCGTTTTTTCCTGGACTGATCGCGCAGCGTAACGCGGAAGCGGCGGCCCGTCTGACGCCTCCGCCGCCGCCCGCACCGGCGCCCACCCCCGAGTTCGACCGCGGATCTTGTCCCCCGGCCGCCCGTGCGTGCATCGACCTGACGAACCAACGGAGCTGGCTCCAGGATAACGGACAGGTTATCCACGGTGCCGTTCCGATCTCGTCTGGAGCTGTCGGCTGGGAGACCCCCAAGGGGGTTCACTATGTCAACCGGAAGGTCAAGAATGAGATCTCCCGCGAGTTCAACAACGCACCGATGCCGTATTCGGTGTACTTTACCAACAACGGCATTGCGTTCCATGAGGGAAACGTCAACCTCATGTCTCACGGCTGCATCCATCTGAACCACTCGGACGCAGTGAAGTACTTCGATACGCTTCAGACCGGTGACATGGTCTACGTCTACTGACCGTCACGTTCCACCGGTCGCTGGGCCCGCCCCTTCACGCAGAGCGTGGGGCGGGCCTTTTGTTACCGGAATTGCGCTCCGGGGCTGCTCCGCGTATTGTCAACCGTTGGTGTGCACCATCATGCGCACCGCTTGTCGGAAAAGACAACAGAGACAATGCAGTCAACTATCTACCGGATGACGTCGTAACTCGTGTGCGGCACCGGAGAAACGTGGAGGATATGGCTAAGAAGGAAGGCGCCATCGAGGTTGAGGGCCGCGTCGTCGAGCCCCTGCCGAATGCGATGTTCCGTGTCGAACTCGACAACGGACACAAGGTTCTTGCACACATCAGCGGCAAGATGCGCCAGCACTACATCCGTATCCTGCCGGAGGATCGCGTCGTCGTGGCTCTGAGCCCGTACGACCTGACCCGTGGCCGCATCGTCTACCGCTACAAGTAAAGACCATCAGCCTCCACACTCACCGCACGTGTCCTGCGCTGGGCGGGTTCCTCGGAACCAGCCTGAAACCGCTCCGTGGCACGTGCATCATGCACCTTCGGCATCGGTGGCCGAAGCCCCGTGCATCCCTGATCCACTTTCCGGCATCCGCCCGGACGAAGCATCAGCAGACGGGGACGGGTGTGGGGAAAACCACCGGACCAACCGGAAGGAAACTGCCATATGGCACGCCTTGCTGGAGTTGACCTCCCGCGCAACAAGCGCATGGAGGTTGCTCTGACCTACATTTACGGTATCGGGCCCGCCCGTGCCAAGAAGCTGCTGGAAGAGACCGGCGTCTCTCCGGACCTGCGTACCGACAACCTCACGGACGAGCAGATCGCTGCCCTCCGTGACGTGATCGAAGCTACCTGGAAGGTCGAGGGTGACCTCCGCCGTCAGGTCCAGGCGGACATCCGCCGCAAGATCGAGATCGGTTGCTACCAGGGTCTCCGTCACCGTCGCGGGCTTCCCGTCCGCGGCCAGCGCACCAAGACCAACGCACGTACGCGTAAGGGTCCGAAGAAGACGATCGCCGGAAAGAAGAAGTAATCCATGCCTCCCAAAGCACGCTCTGGCGCGCGCCGCACTGGCCGCCGCGTCGTAAAGAAGAACGTGGCGCACGGCGCCGCACACATCAAGTCCACCTTCAACAACACCATCGTGTCCATCACGGACCCCAATGGTGCCGTCATCTCGTGGGCCTCCTCCGGCCACGTGGGCTTCAAGGGATCGCGCAAGTCGACCCCCTTCGCCGCCCAGATGGCTGCCGAAAGCGCCGCCCGTAAGGCGATGGAGCACGGCATGAAGAAGGTCGATGTCTACGTCAAGGGCCCGGGCTCGGGCCGCGAAACCGCTATCCGTTCCCTCTCGGCCGCCGGCCTTGAGGTTGGCCAGATCACCGACGTGACGCCGCAGCCCCACAATGGCTGCCGTCCGCCGAAGCGTCGCCGCGTCTAGCAGGGAAAGGAAACAGACACACTATGGCTCGTTATACCGGCCCAGTCACCCGTAAATCCCGCCGCCTCCGCGTCGACCTCGTCGGCGGAGACATGGCGTTCGAACGCCGCCCGTACCCCCCGGGACAGGCGGGACGCGCACGCATCAAGGAGTCGGAGTACCTGCTCCAGCTCCAGGAGAAGCAGAAAGCCCGCTTCACCTACGGCGTCATGGAGAAGCAGTTCCGCCGCTACTACGCCGAGGCGAACCGTCGCCCCGGCAAGACCGGCGACAACCTGGTCATCCTGCTCGAGTCCCGGCTGGACAACGTGGTTTACCGCGCTGGCCTCGCCCGCACCCGCCGTCAGGCACGCCAGCTGGTTTCCCACGGACACTTCACCGTGAACAACAAGAAGGTTAACGTCCCTTCCTTCCAAGTTTCCCAGTACGACATCATCGATGTCCGTCCGAAGTCCCGGAAGATGGAATGGTTCGAGGACGCTCAGGACCGGCTCGTCGACTCCGTCGTCCCGGCCTGGCTCCAGGTTGTTCCCGACACCCTGCGCATCCTCGTGCACCAGCTGCCCGAGCGTGCCCAGATCGACGTCCCGCTGCAGGAGCAGCTCATCGTCGAGTTCTACTCGAAGTAAGCGGTTCTTCCCGCGGCCCCGTGTTCCACGCCATCTCCGGATGTGTGGGGAACAGGGACTGCGGGGAGCCGTCGCGTGGATTCGTCCACACCGTCATACTGTCTGCCTACTGACGTCAAATAGCGGGCGTCACAGAAGGAGATCTTCAACCAATGCTCATCTCAAAGCGTCCGGAGCTCCACGAGGAGTACATCGACTCCTCCCGCTCCCGGTTCACCATCGAGCCGCTGGAGCCCGGATTCGGCTACACCCTCGGCAACTCACTGCGCCGCACCCTGCTGTCGTCCATCCCGGGCGCAGCAGTGACCAGCGTAAAGATCGAGGGTGTCCTCCACGAGTTCACCACGATCTCCGGTGTGAAGGAGGATGTCAGTGACATCATCCTCAACATCAAGGGGCTCGTGCTGTCCTCGGACTCAGTTGACCCGGTCGTCATGTACCTCCGCAAGGAGGGACCCGGTGAGGTTACCGCAGCCGACATCGAGCCGCCGGCCGGTGTGGAGGTCCACAACCCGGACCTCCACATCGCCACGCTGAATGAGCAGGGCAAGATCGATATCGAGCTGGTCGTGGAGCGTGGGCGCGGCTACGTTCCCGCCAGCCTAACCGGCGACACCGGTGAGATCGGCCGCATTCCCGTGGACCAGATCTACTCCCCGGTGCTCAAGGTGAGCTACAAGGTCGAGGCCACCCGTGTCGCACAGCGCACGGACTTCGACAAGCTGGTCATCGATGTTGAGACGAAGAACTCCATCACCGCGCGTGACGCTCTCGCATCGGCAGGCAAGACCCTGGTTGAGCTGTTCGGTCTCGCCCGCGAGCTGAACACCAACGCTGAGGGCATCGATCTCGGCCCCTCCACCCAGGAGACCGAGACCAATGCCAACTACAGCATGGCCATCGAGGACCTGAACTTCTCCGTTCGTTCCTACAACTGCCTGAAGCGTCAGGAGATCCACACTGTCGGTGAGCTCGCGGAGTGCACCGAATCTGATCTCCTCGACATCCGTAACTTCGGCCAGAAGTCGATCAACGAAGTGAAGATCAAGTTGGCCAACCTGGGTCTGACACTGAAGGACGCCCCCGAGGACTTCGATCCCTCCACCATCGAGGGATACGACGCCGAGACCGGTGACTTCATCGACATCGACGGTGACGATTCCGAGTAAAACCCGGGTAGCACGCCCAGGCGGCGCCGTCGGTCGATAGGCCGGCGGACAACGTTCGCCGCGCTCACACACACGTACACGAGGAGTACCCCCAATGCCCAAGCCCAAGAAGGGCGCCCGTCTCGGCGGTTCGGCGCAGCACCAGAAGAAGATCCTGGCGAATCTCGCTGCCCAGCTGTTCGAGCACGGCGCTATCAAGACCACCGATGCCAAGGCGAAGCTTCTGCGTCCCTACGCGGAGAAGATCATCACCAAGGCCAAGAGCGGCACCGTCGCTGACCGCCGCAACGTTCTCAAGCTGGTCAACCAGAAGGACGTCGTCGCCTACCTGTTCAATGAACTGGCCCCGAAGTTCGCGAACCGCGATGGTGGCTACACCCGCATCATCAAGCTCGAGAACCGCAAGGGCGACAACGCCCCGATGAGCCAGATCTCGCTCGTCCTCGAGGAGACCGTCTCCGCGGAGGCCACCCGTGCCGCCCGCGCAGCCGCCTCCAAGAAGGCCGAGGAAGAGGTCGTCGAGGTCGAAGCCGACGAGTCTACCGACGCCCAGGCGGCTGAAGAAGCCGCCGAGGCCGAGCAGGACGAAGCCCCGACCCCGGCAGAAGCTGAAGCTGAGCCCGAGAAGGCTGAGGAAGAGAAGTAACTCTCCCCCTCTGGACGGTCCATACCTCGGACCGGCCACCATCGAGAACCCACGGCCCGTGGCTCCTGAGAAGGAAATCCACGGAGCGTGGGTTCTCGCGTTCCGCCAGTCGGTAAACGTTGTTCATCCCGGATACTCGCGCGGGGAACCGTACCGGTAGACTCGTCCGCTGTGAACGACCCGCACCTCAAACCTGATCGCCCCGACTTGATCCGGCTGCGCCTCGATCTCGCGTACGATGGCACCGACTTCCACGGCTGGGCCAGACAGAATCCGGTGGACGGCACACAGCTTCGTACCGTCCAGGGGGTCGTCGAAGACGCGGTGGCCACGATCGTCCGCCATCCAGTGAAACTCACCGTTGCAGGACGAACGGATGCGGGTGTCCACGCCACCGCCCAGGTCGCGCACGTGGATATTCCTGCGGCGAGTCTCGACACCCGGTCCATCGGAAACGATCCCGCGGCTCTCGTGCGGAGACTGGCTCGGCTCCTCCCGCCGGATGTCCGGATCCACCGCTGCACCAGGGCTCCGGAGGGATTTGACGCCCGGTTCTCCGCCCTCCGGAGGCACTACGCCTACCGGGTCACCACGCATCCCCGGGGCGCACTGCCCACCAGAGCCAGAGACACGGCGCACTGGCCGAAGCCCGTTGATTTCGCGGCGATGCGGGAATCAGCGGAGGTCCTCACCGGTCTCAACGATTTCGCGGCCTTCTGCCGCGCGAAGGACGGAGCGACCACTGTCCGTGACCTCCAGGCGTTCACCTGGCGTGACATCTCGAGCCCGGCGGAACCACAGCTCTATCTCGCGGAGGTGACCGCGGACGCCTTCTGTTGGTCGATGGTCCGTTCGCTGGTGGGGGCGTGTCTCGCGGTAGGAGAGGGACGCCGGCCCAGCGGATTCACCGCCGGCCTCCTCGACGAGAGGAGTCGGTCGCAGCTGGTGCCTGTTGCCCCGGCGAACGGCTTGACCCTCGTGGGAGTCGATTATCCAGACGATACGGAACTCGCTGAACGCGCGGAACAGACGCGCGGGGTCCGCGTCCTTGACGGGGAAGAACACCGCGCACGCGGCAAAGGATGTCCCGAGCGAAACCCCTACTTCGAGGAAACTCCACCCGTCGGTCCCGACACCGGTGCGCGTCCTGCGGGCGGACCAGATCCAGAAGGCTAGACTCTGGTGGTTGAACCTTTTCCGGAAGGAGCTCACCGCTCCCATTCCTCCGGAGAACGACAGGGCAGCCCTGACGGGGCGCAGAACGTACGACGAACAGGAGGTGGGGACGTCCCATGGACATGTACCAGGCTGCACTCGTAGCCGTACTCGTGTTCACGGTGCCCGGATTCCTCACCTGCCGTGTCTCGGGTGTCCGCGCCCCGTGGGCCGCCGCCGCGTCAATTCCCGCGAGCTTCGGGATCTACGGTCTCGCCGCATGGTTCTACGGTTTGACCCCCTACGCCTACGATGCCCGGAGTGTATCGGTGTTCAGCGTGGTTGTCCTCCTGATCGCGGGATGTTGGCGGCTGGGTGCGCTCGCGGTGACCCGCAGGTTCCGCGGCCGGGCCGCGGATGACGGCGTGCCGGAGGACGGTGACAACGGGGCCGGAGCACCTGGCACGATGGACAATCAGACTGCACAGGAAGAGGATTCTGGGACCGAACCGAAACAGGAGCAAGCTCCCCCCGTGGCGTCGGTGGCGTTGTCCGTGCTGGAGAACACCACTGCGCACTCTGAAGCAGAGACGGTGGCTTCGACGATGCCGGGGGACGGAGCGGAACCGCAGACGGCCACCGGTCCTGATGGCGCTATCCGTCGGCGGACCCCGCTGGAGATTCCCGCGGAACCGGGCGCGGGGAACGCCGACGAAGCACGCGATCGATTGCGCCAACGTGAGGAAAGATGGCTCGTCGGCTCGATGTTCGATCCGGTCTGGGTATTGCCGGCGACCGGTGTCCTCGTCGCCTTCGTTCTCCTGTTGTCCCGCAGTCTGACGCTTCTCCGGGATACCCGGTACGGCCTGGAGAACATCTTCCAGGGATGGGACGTGCACTGGCACGCGAGTGTCGTGCGTTTCATCCAGGAGACCGGCGTCGCTTCACCGACCAGGATGGGAGAGCTCCAGAACATCGAATCCCGCGAGGTTCTGTTCTACCCCACGGCGTGGCACTCCGGTGCCGCGATCGTCCGGGAACTGACCGGAACGTCCTCGATCGCGGCGATCAACCTGACCTCGATCGTTTTGCCTGCGCTGCTGCTCCCTCTGGCCGCTTCCGTCCTGGCGTGGCGGCTGGTCGGCAACCGGGGCCTAACCGCACAGATCGCGGCCGGATTCGCCGCGGTCATCGTCGTTCCTCTCCCGGTCCTCTACTGGATCGGCTACTATGTCGGCGCATGGCCCTATCTCGCGGCGATCGGGATGGCGTTCATCGTCCTGGCACTGTTCATGTCCGTTCCCGCAGCTCCGGTCCGGGCCTTCGCGGCTGCACTGGTCTTCGTGGGAATGGTGGAAACGCACCCGTCCGCTGCCACCATCGTCGTTCTCGTTCTCGGTCTGTGGTGGCTTCTGGATCTGGTGTGGCGCCCCACGCACCGGTCGACGAACCTCCGCGAGCGTATCTGTTCCCGGATCCGGGACTTCCTGTTGCTCGCGGCGACGGGCCTCGCCGCCACGCTCGTCCTGTTGCCGCAGATACTCACTGGACTCGGACAGAGCGAGGAGGTGAAGTCCTTTGTCGCCTACGAGGATCTGACCCGGAGTGAATCGTGGTGGGCCGCGATCCAGATGCAGACCAGACATACCGATGCCTTCGGCATCAACGAACCGCTCCTCTGGGCCGCAGCCGTCGGTGGCGTGATTCTGGTCGTATGGCGGCGCAACATATGGGCACCGTTGTTCTGGTTCATCAGTGTCGTCGTCACCGTCAACTCCCTGCTGCCGTTCACGGAGACGTGGTGGAGCGGCCTGGCGACCCAGATCGGTTCACTGCACTACAACACGGCGCACCGCCTGGTGATGCCGGTGGCGATGTTCACGGCGGCCGCCGCCGCGGTGGCTCTTGCGGCAGTGGGACGGCTCGTTCTCATGGGGCCGATCCGTCGCGCCGCACGTTTTTCTGTTCCGCTCTCCGTCGTCGCCGCCCTGGTCGGTGGGGTGTTTCTCGTGCAGGAGGCCGACGATGAGATGCAGTTCGTCTCGGACTTTGCCATCGGTGCTGCGCGGGACGGTCGGATGGTCGATTCGACCGATCTGAAGGCGTACCGCTGGCTGGCGAAGCAACCACTGGCGTACGAGGGCACGATCATGAGCAATCCCGCGGACGGCTCCGGCTGGATGTACCCGTACAACGGACTGCCTAATGTGTTCCGGCACTACCTGTGGCCGACGGTTCCCGTGACCAGTGCGACGAACCGGATGTTCTGGAACCCGAATCAGCTAGGTACCGGCAATTTCGATGATCCGAACATGGAGAACGAGGTGGACAAGGCCGCGCAGCGCCTGAATGTGCACTACATCTATGTGTCGCCACCGAATTTCTGGGCGTTCCAGGAGCCGGTCCCGGAGATGGAGGTCGAGCTCTGGAACACCCCGGGTGTCACACCCGTGTACAAGGACCGCCAGGTCTCGATCTACGCCGTCAACGAGTGGTTCACCGATTCAGAACTGGACCGGATGCGTCGTCCCGGCAACTCACCTGAACCACTGCCCCCGCTGCCAACCCGCGCAGAAGCCGGAGTCGCACCGGTGGACTCGGGCGATGGACTCCGTCCCTATCACCACCGGCCGAGCAGGCTCCTACGGGGCCCGGTGGAACACTTCGAATCCGATCTGGAGAAGGCTCGGCGCGAAGCCGCTGATGCGGCTGAATCCGTCCAATGATCACCCGCAACAGGCTACCGGGGATACCGTCGAGGCTGCAGATCAGATAGCATGATGCCGAGACGCCCGTGCCGGGAGCATTCCGGTGCCGGGTGACCTGGACCGGGGTGCAAGGGGTGCCCCGGATCAGTGAGCGGTCCGCGTGATCAAGGGCATGCGGACATAGTTTGACGCGTCCTGAATCGTTTTGTCCTCCGGACCCTGGAGCCCTTGATGAACCAGTTCCTGCTTCCCACAACCCGTGCCCAGGTCAGCGGGCACAGATTTCTCCTTCGCCGGCTGGAACACGGCCTCGTCACCGGCGACACCCGGCTGATCCACGATCCGCTCGGCCGACGTCGGCGGGGAATTATCATCGGGATCGTCGGATGCGTGTTCGCGGGGCTCGCGGCCGGTGCGATGGCGATCTTCGTCCCCGAACCCGACCCCGGGGATGCCGCCGTTGTCAGAGCGGAATCGGGTGCGCTCTACTCGCGGATAGACGGGCGCCTCCATCCCGTCGACAACCTCATGTCCGCACGGCTGATCGCGGGATCCGACGTGGACCCCGTGAATGCCGCTGATTCCGTGCTCGCCGAGATGGAACGCGGGGTTCCCCTCGGGATCCCGGGGGCACCCGGGGTTGTTGCGGAGAAGGTCCCGGATGATCTGGTGTGGAGTGTGTGCCAGTCCACCACCGACATCACCGTCACCGCCGGTCCACCACCACCGCAACCGACCTCCGACGCCGGGGTGTACGCGACGGTCGACGGGATTGACCACGTGGTCACCACCGAGGGCAGGATTGCGCTACCAGACCCAACGACACGATTCGGCCGGGTGCTGCGACGGCGCCTCGGAATCACGGCGGAGACCCCGGTCTGGGAGCCGCCACCGGAGGTCCTCAACGCAATTCGCGAACTGCCCCGCTATCAGCGCCCCTCAAATTCCGGCGTTCTATTGGGCAACGGTAGGGAATCTTGGTTGCTCCGTGCGGACGGGATTCTTCCGCTGAGTCCACTGCAACGGGGGATACTCCTTGATCTCGGTGCATCGGAGCGTGGAGTTCCCCAGGACGGACCGGCCGCCCGGCCGGACGCGACGCCCGAAGACATCAGACTCCCCGCGACGGCCCTCGATTGGGTTGACCCCGGACAAGCGACGATCTGTGCGATCGGTGACGACGGGCATCTGGGGATCGTCGGTGACTCGGAAACCGGCTCCGGGATCTACGCGCCGGGTGCGGGGGTTGCTCTATCGGGTGATTCCACCGCCACCAAGTACGCTTCGATCATCGTCAATGGCATCGGCGTGGACACCGGGCACGGCTACTACCTCATATCCGACAGCGGTCTCAGACATGGAGTCGGTGACGCCGGAGAACTCAGGATCCTCGGGGTCGAGGCCCCGTCCGCCGCCCCTTGGTCGATCATCCGGTTGCTGCCGGGGGGCGATTCCCTGACCCGGGAACGGGCGCTCGAACCACGCTACTGACGCTCTCGGTTGCGCCCGCGTCGACGTCGGGAGTGTGACGCGGACCGGATGGTCAGCGCCACCCCCACGAAACACGAGAGAGTGGTGACCGTGACTATCGATCGCTCGCGGACCCCGCTGGATGCCTCGGCCGGCACCGGGATCACTACCGGGTGCGGGGCGACCCGGTAGTCGGCGGGCACGTGGGTCACCACGGACGCAGGATCCACGGCCCCGGTCGCGGGATCGACGGCAGCGGCGAGCCGAGCGCGGATCCCGGCGGCGGAATCAGCCGGATGAAGCTCCATCAGCAGGGCTACGGTACCGCTGACAACCGGTGCTGCGAAGCTGGTCCCCTCGAATGCCCGCAACCCCGGGGGATCCGCGAAACCCACGGTGAAACCCGGATCCCGGGGAGATAACGCGAGTGGGACGTGCCCCGGCGCGGACAGCAGGGGGCCCGGTCCCGGGACCGAATACCGGGCGATGGTGTGCGGGTCCTCAAGAGCGGAAACCGAAACGACGGTGGGTCGGTGTGCGGGAAGCACGGTGCTCCCGGGCGGACACTGTTCATCCGCGTTACCCGCGGCGGCGACGATCACCACCTCGCGGTCCTCCGCACGGGAGAGCGCTGCATCAAAGGCGGTGGTGTTCACACTGTCGGCGACATCAGGGGGAAGACAGCTGGTCAGGGAGACGTTGATGACCTGAGCCGACTGATCGACCGCCAGGTTGATAGCGTCGGTGAGCGAAGCGAGGCTCCCGCCTGCCCCAACGGAATCGGCTGCCCGGCGGCGGCTGGTCTGTCGGATACTGATGAGCTCGACTCCGGGGGCCACTCCGACGACACCGTCCTCAGCTGACGGGCGGGCCGCGAGTATCCCCGCGACGATCGTGCCGTGGCCGTCGCAGTCATCCACGGCCCCCTCGGGGAGCGGAGGGTCATCGGGACGGCGGTCCCGGGCGACAACGAGATCACCACCGGGAATTACCGGAGGCAGTCGGGGGTGCGGAGCGACACCTGTGTCGATGACCGCGACACGGATACCCGCCCCGGTGGCGAACCGGTGGGCCATCGTCAGCGGTTCGGGAACTTCTTCCGCGCCGGGGACATCATTCCGTGTCGCCGGTATGACGACGGCACAGTCCGGATCCGGGGGATGCCCGGTGGAAGGCTGGGCGGATGCCACCGCCACGGCGGTGCTCAGTCCCATCAAGGTTGTGAGCCCGGCGAGGATCCATCTCATCCGAGCCCCCGGACCAGCGCGAAGATACCGAGAATGTGCGCAGAAAGTGGGAGAGCCGCAGCGACCGCGAGTGTCTCGATCCGCTCCATCCAGTTGACCGCGACTGGTCGGAGATCCGCTATCCCCTGCCCCCACCATGCGACTGTGAGAACGGCGAGGGCCATGAGCGAGCTGGCCGTGGCGACGACCACCGAGTCGGATCGGACCCCCGCGAGAACGGTTCCTCCCGCAGCACACAGTGACCAGCTCCACAGCGCCCACACCGCCAGCGGACTACGGTGCCGCAGGGCGTGGAGGACAGTGGCGATGGTCGTCGCCAGGCACAGCGCGGCCGGGAAACCACCGCCTGACCAGCCAACGACCAGAGCGCAGCAACCTCCTGCGAGGGCGGTCCCCGCGAGAGCACCCGACAGCAGCTCCCGGGCACATAACGCGTGTTCCTCGACGTCCGGATTGGGGTCTTCCGGAATTCCTAGGTCTTCGCCGGCCGGTGGGAGGCGTGGAACTGTGAGGCCGGACACCCTGATGGTGAGGGAGGGGAGAGCGGCGACGGTGATTAGTGCGAAACCGATCGCCGCTGCCGCTACCCCCGCGTAGTCCGGGGCGACGGGGAACATTCCGGCGCCCGCGATGCCGAGGATGATGCAGGTGGTCAACGCCGCAGTGATTTCCCGTTGTACCCGGCAACAAAACGAGCAGAGTGTGAGAACGACCGCTCCGGTGAGACACCCACCGACAAGGGCTGTCCCGACGGCGGCGTCCGGTCCTCGTCCGACAACCGGAGCGCCGTTGAGAATCCCCACCACCACTGCGGCGACGGAAGACAGGACAACCCCGGACACCAGCACCGCGACCGCCGTGCCTCTGTCCTGATCGTCCGTACGCGCGCTGATACGCGACGCCACCACGAGGTAGAGCAGGCTCAGTAGCCCGAGGCGCAGAGGGCTGGGGAGTACGTCGCTTCCCGGGAATGTTCCGGTGAACGCCAGTAGCGCACAGGTGATCAACCCTGCTGCTGCGGCAGCCGTTCCGAGGCCTTCCGGCGGGGTCTGAGGATCTTCGTCCGAGAGGATCTCCGCGGCATCCCGGAGCACCGGGGCCTCGGGAACATCGCCTGCCGAGAGCACGAGTACTCCGCCCTGACGGAGAGGGGTGTGGGTCAGTGGGACAGCGGTCTCAACGGCAACGCCTACCGCGGTGGAGGCGACCCAGGGGCCGGGATGTCCGGGAAGGCCTGCGAGATCCAGTATGTCTGGGAGGATCTCCGCGAGACTGGCGTGCACGGGAAGCACGAGGTCTATCTCCGGCGGTGGAAGATCGGGAGCATCCGGGTGGAGATCCACTGCGCCTGGAGCGATGCGGACGGTGATACGGAGAGCGTGGTCGACGGCCACTGGTTCCCCCTGTGAGGTGGTTGCGGGCGGCATGGGCAGATCACCCCGCGGCCTGTTCCGGACGATGCGGTGACCTGGCCGGGTGGCGAGATAGAACCTGTGCAACCAAACTAAGGATGGCCTATACTTCCCGTTAAGTCCAGCCGGATGTGGGGATCCGGGCAGGTTTTCCGCCGGACACTGCATCGTGTTTCCCGTGTCCGTCACCGCAGTAATCTCAGTCATCTCAGGCAGCGGTGGTGGGCGTTCTGGGACAGGTGGTTCGTCGGAGTCGACTCCGGAAAGCACGAGGAACTGCCGTGCCCTCTCCCCGCAACGATGGGATCATCGTCCCCCTGAACACAGGTGAACGCGAACCCGCGCCCTCGCTTCCTGTGGGGGAACTGAACGTTGATCCGGTTCCCCCCGCCGCCAGACCCCGTCCCATTCCACTGGTTCGTCTGCTCATGCCCCTGGTCATGGTGCTGGTCCTCGCCGCGATGATCGGTCTAATGATGGTGGGTGGGCGTGGTCTGAACCCGGGACTGCTCATCTTCCCGTTGATGATGCTGGTGAGCATGTTCGCGATGGTCAACCCCACCGGTGCGGATGATCCCGACGAACAACGGAGGGTGTACCTCCGGCACCTGTCCGCCGTCACCGAACGCGCCCGCCAGAATGCCGCGGAACAGCGGATGCACGAGTTCCACCGGCACCCCGATCCGGCGAGCCTCCACAGCCGGGCCGGTTCGCCGAGGATGTGGGAGAGGCGCGCGACCGACCCCGACGCCCTCGAGATCAGACTCGGGATCGGGCCGGTACGGCTGTGCACCCCGGTTGTCGTCGCCGACACCGGCGCCCCGGAGGACCTTGACCCGGTCTGCATGGTCGCGTTACGGCAGATGATGCACACCATCGGTGTTGTCCGTGGCGTTCCGTTCGCCGTACACCTGGGTGCTTTTCCGGTGATCGGGATCCACGGCCCGGGCGCGGAGGGACTGGTCCGCGCGCTTGTCGCCCAGCTCGTGTTCCATCACGGGCCCGACGCGGTGGGGATCACGTCGACTCTTCCCGGGCACGGATGGATGAAATGGCTCCCGCATTCCCGGCACCCGGGAAACGCAGCGTTCCGCGTGTTGATCACCGGTCCGGGACACAGGGACGGGGTCACTGTCGGCGGCGAGGTCGCCACCGTCATCGACATCGGTTCCGTCCCCGGGACGGAACTGGGGGAGATCGCCCGTGCAGAAGGTCTGCTCCTGCACGTCGATGGTTCCGTCAGCGTCGATTCCGACGCCGGTCGGGAGGAACTGGGGATCGCTGACACTCTCACCGCCGAAGAGATGACGGCCCTGGCCCGGTCCATGACCGGATACCGGCGACCGCGGACCGATGCCGGTGCCGAGATCGGTGCGGACTTGCTTGCTCTTCTGGGGTTCGGGGGAGTGGCCGCGCTCACCGGTGACGCACTCTGGAACAGGCGGGGAACGGACGCGTTGGCGGTGCCCATCGGTGTCGACGACACCGGGAAGCCGGTGGTGCTGGACATCCGGGAGCCGGCACACGGGGGAGTGGGGCCGCACGGTCTGTGCATCGGGGCGACGGGATCCGGTAAATCCGAGCTCCTCAGGACGCTCGTCGTAGCGCTCGCGGCCACCCACAGTCCAGCTGAACTCAACCTCGTGCTCGTGGACTTCAAGGGTGGGGCCACATTCCTGGGCTTGGAGGGGCTGCCGCACACATCGGCGGTGATCACGAACCTCTCGGACGAGGCGCACCTCGTTGAGCGCATGCACGATGCGATCTCCGGCGAGATGAATCGACGGCAGGAACTGCTGCGTCGTGCAGGGGGTTTTGCCAATGTTACCGACCACAATGCCGCCGTCGCGGATCGGGATGATCTGGATCCCCTTCCGGCGCTGCTCATCGTCATCGACGAGTTCTCCGAGCTGCTCGGGCAGCACCCCGATTTCGCGGACTTGTTCACCGCGGTTGGGCGCCTCGGCAGGTCACTGCAGGTTCACCTCCTTCTGGCCAGTCAGCGATTGGATGAGGGACGGCTCCGGGGGCTGGAATCTCACCTGTCGTACCGAATCGGGTTGAAGACCTTCTCCGCCGCTGAATCGCGGCAGGTCCTGGGAGTTCCGGATGCGTACTTTCTGCCAGCTCGTCCCGGTACCGGCTATCTCCGGGTGGAGGCGGAGCGGTTGACGCGGTTCCGCGCAGCCTATGTCTCTGCACCGGTTCCGGTGGAGGCACACTCGGGGCTTCCGGCTCAGCGGATGGGAACCGTTGTCTGTCACTTCGACGCCTGGTCGGACGTGAACGGGAATGGCATTCAGGCGCCTGTTGCGCTGTCCGGGACACGGGACAACGGGCCGACGCTTCTCGACGTCGTGGTCACCGCAGCGGTCGACGCTGCGCAGGAGCAGGGAACATCCGCCCACCGGATCTGGTTGCCCCCACTGCCGACGTCAATCGGGCTGGGGGAGATCCACCGGATCGCGGAACTGCCGGGGAGACACCTCGGCCCGAGTGAACCGGGGTTCCTACGCTGCGCCATCGGGATCATTGATCGACCGTTCCAGCAACGTCAGGACCCCTACTTCGTCGAGTTCACAGGAACCGGTAGCCATATGGCGGTCTGTGGCGGACCTCAGACGGGAAAATCGACGACGCTCCGCAGTATCATGCTTTCCCTCGCGGCGACGCATGATTCCGGGGATATTCGTTTCTACGTTCTCGACTACGGTGGGCGCAGTCTCGGGGATCTGGGGGCGCTCCCACACGTCGCCGGGTGCGCGGGCAGAGGCGAGCCGGAGAAGACGCGCCGCATCATCGACGAGGTGATCGGACTGATCGATGGTGGGGAACACCGCCACACCTTTCTGGTCGTCGATGGTTGGCAGTCGGTCATCGAGGTGTCCGAGGACCTCCGGGACTGTTTCGCCCGGATCGCCGCAGAAGGTCCGGGAAGCCGTGTGCACCTTGTCGTGAGTACGCAACGATGGACCTCAATTCGTCCGGCGGTCCGCGACCTGATCAGTCACCGGATGGAGCTGAAACTCACCGAACCCCTCGATTCCCTCATCGACAGGCGTGCCCAGGAGAACCTTCCGGCGCTCCCCGGCCGCGGCATCACTGGAACAGGGGAGCCGATGCTCACGGCCAACTCCGGTGCGCAGGACCTCGCGCATGTCCTCCGCCTGGCTCAGGAGTCCGGATCTGTGCCGGTCCCGAGACTCCGGGAGCTTCCGCGGGACATTCCGCTTTCTGCGCTGCACTCCGGGGGACACGTGGACGGCGCGGCTGACGGAATCGTTTTCGGTGTGGGTGGTCCGAGGCTGGAACCCCTGGCGTGGGATCCGGACACGGACGGGCACCTGCTGTGCTTGGGTTCACGCGGATCCGGAAAATCCACCCTGGTGTCGACCATCGCCTCCGGGATCACGGCCCTCGGTCCGGATTCCGCCCGCATGGTCGTGGTTGATCCCCGCCGTACACATCTCGGGACACTCGACGAATCGATGCTCGCGGTGTACGCGGCCACATCTGACGCCACTGTGGCCGCCGTGGCGGACACAGTGGCCACCCTCAACGAACGGCTTCCGGGAAGTGACGTCACCGCCAGTCAACTCAGGGCGAGATCCTGGTGGTCCGGGCCCGACATCTTCCTGATCGTCGATGACCATGATCTTCTCCCCGATGGGGTACTGGCACCCCTGAAGGCACTGGTCCCGCACTCACAGGACATCGGACTGCACGTGATCCTGGTCCGGAAATCGGGAGGCGCGTCTAGGGCGATGTATGACCCGTTCATCGCGGAGCTTCGCGATCAGTCTCCAGCTGTGCTCCTGCTCGACGCCGACCGTGAGGAGGGCCCGCTGCTCGGGATCCGTCCGGTCCCCCAGCCGCCGGGGCGTGGAACCTGGATGACCCACGGAAATATCCACGGCATCTGCCAGATCGCCCACCCCTGACCCGGAGCCCACCGAACCGACAGAAAGGCCATGTCCCAATGCGCATCACCATTCTGGCGACCGCAACCGTTTTCGAACTGACGGACACCGAAGGCGGACAACAAACGATCTTCCGGAACGACTTGGTGCCGGATGACAGTCCCCAGTGGCTCGATGCCGTCGTTGACGAGGCAAAGGGACTCATCGGTGGAGATTGGGTGAGGTGTCCGGTCACGGTGGTCGCGGCTGATCCGGATTCGGCCGAGTTGCTCTCCGATGTCCTGCTCGCTGACGGAGCGGAGGTCGACCGTGAGGACCTGCAGCCATCCGTCCGCGGCACCGATGGTGCACACACGAGACACGCTGGACAGTTGAGAGGGGAGCTCACGATTCGGAGACCGCGGTCCGGCAGCCGTCATCGGGCGCCGTTCCGCCCGACCTTCTTTCACGCCGCCGTTGTGGCCGTTGTGCTTGGTGTCGTCGCCGTCTCCTGGTGGAGTCTGGGCGACGGAGGCGACGGACCGGAGGAGACCACGGCCCCTGAATCCAGTGCAGTGGTCTCCTCCACGACCCTGACGGAGGAGACCCACCCGCGGCAGGAATCTGAATCACCGGAAACACCGCCAGAGACACCGTCGGGGAGCGTGGTGCTGGATGCTGGAAACATCAGCGTGACGATGCCCGACGGATACATCCTGAACCCGGGGGCGACGGGTGATGTCATGGCTACGGGACCGGATCCAGATCTCCGGATACATCTGGCTGCGGATCCCGGTCTGGGCCTTCCCCCGGAGACGATTCTCGAGGAGGTGGCGATGCGGGTGGCAACGGACCCCGTGCTGCACCGAGCGGATCGCGCCGGGCTCAGACCGGCAGTGGAAGCGGTGACGTACCGGGAGGACCCCGGGGACGGATCGTTCGTCGACTGGATCACCTGGGTCGAAGAGGATCACCAGCTGAGCGTCGGGTGTCACACCCGTACCGCTCCCACCGTCGCCCAGCGGGCAATCTGCCGGATGGCGGTGAACAGCGTTGTCCTGCGGAAAGACGCTCCTCCGGAAAAAATCCAGGAATGACGGAACCTCCCGCTACCGCAGCGGGTCTCACCTTAGTGAAAGAGCAGAACAGCATCCGCATACCGGAGCACCGGATAGCGGAGGGCTTTTTCCCCGGAGTCCGGAATCCGGGAGATGTCCCGCAGGCGCTCAGTTACGTGTCTGTCCCTGCAATAGGAGTGCATCGTCCACAATCCCGATCATTCAGGCAACGAGAAAGGCTAGAAGTGAGCCAGATCTTCCGTACCGAAGCAGCCGTCATGAAACAAGCCGCGGCCAACGTCGATGCCACGAACGATGACATCCGAAACGAACTCGGTCGACTCCGTTCAGTGGTTGAGCAGGTCCGTGGGTCGTGGGATGGCGCCGCACAGGCGTCGTTCGATGAGCTCATGAGTCGGTGGAACACCGCCGCGGTCAAGCTCCAAGAATCCCTGGGCAGCATCTCCGAGAATCTTCGGAGTAACGCCGGTGCCTTTGAGAACGTCGAAGCGCAGAACGCGGATGCCCTCCGCCGTACCGACGTCACTGGTCTGCAGCTTTAGGGCTGTGTCGCCACAATCACAACGTAAAGGAACTCAGTATGGAATCCACCATCCGTTACCAGTTCGGTGAGATCGCCGCTGTCGTCGGAGATATCCGAGCGACATCAGGTCGAATTAGCCAGCAGCTGGAGGAAATCAAACGCCAGATCCGCCCCATGGCGGAAACCTGGGAGGGTGACTCGGCCGTCGAGTACCGGGCCGCCCAGCAGAAATGGGATAACGCGGCCAGCGAACTCAACCTCATTCTCGACACCATCGCGCGCACGGTGGGTGAGGGGAACGACCGGATGAGTGACATCAACCGTCGTGCGGCCGCCAGCTGGAGCTGACGGCCGTGTTCCCGTGAGAACAATCCGACCGGTGGAGGTGATGTTAGACAGACTGAGACTCAAACTTTAAATACCTGACCAACGGATCCGGTGTGACTCCTGTGCAACCACACACCGTCCGCCGGATCCCCAATCCCGCTCCATCCCTGCTGCGCGGTTGGCCATCATAGCCGCCGGTGGTGTTCCCGTTCCTTGATCCGCCCGTCTGATGAATCGGGGCGGAGGGGACACCTCCGGACCGGTATCGCGTTGCCTGTGGCCGTCCGGTGTGCAGGGAGTTCCGTTCCCGGTCGGCCGCGGGGTTGAGGTGTCCGTTTCCCACCCGTCTGTCAGTGTCCCCCAGCGCTATGACGGCAACAATTGGGATGGACCCTTCGCCCGTTTCTGGTTCGGCCGGGAACATGAGCTTGTCCCCGGTGGGCTGTGACGAGTCGGGGCCGTGGACGATGACCGTATCCCTAGCCGTCGTCCGGTTTCGGATGTCGGTGTCCATCGTCAGCGCCCCGGTGCCCCGTCTCCCGTCGGTGGGGATGGTGCGGACACCGTGGATCACGGTTTTCTCAGGGTTGGAGTTTTCCCGCCCATCCCCTAAGCTGATGTGTCTGTGTGTGGAGTCTCCCGCCGACATCGTCCACATCCGTAACGGTTCACGCCGGACGGACGCGACCAGGGTCTTCGGGGGACAGCGGATCAGTGCGGGTCTCCACCGGCCGCCGTACCTGATCATCCGCACGTTGATTCGTGGCCGGCAGATTTCGACACAACGCTCTTCAAAGGAGTTATTTTGTCTACTTACCACCCGAGAAGCGGTGACATCACCCGTAAGTGGTATGTCGTCGACGCCACCGACGTGGTGCTCGGCCGTCTGGCCACGCACGTCGCCGATCTCCTGCGCGGCAAGGGCAAGCCGCTCTACGCGCCGAACGTCGACTGCGGTGATTATGTCATCGTCATCAACGCCGACAAGGTCCACATCTCCTCTAACAAGCGTGACCGTGAGTTCCGCTACCGCCACTCCGGTTACCCGGGTGGTCTGAAGACCATGACCCTGGGTCGCTCCATGGAGCTGCACCCCGAGCGTGTCGTCTTCGAGGCGATCGAGGGCATGATGCCGCACACCAAGCTCACCCGTGCGTCGGTCAAGAAGCTGCGCGTTTTCGCCGGCTCCGAGCACCCGTACGCTGCCCAGAAGCCCGAGACCTACGAGATCAAGCAGGTGGCCCAGTGACCGAGAACAATACCAACGAGCCCCAGGCCGCCGAGGCCTCCGACATCGCCGCCGCTCAGGCTGCGACCGAGGAGTTCACCACCACGATCGGTGACGCGATCGCCCCCGAGGCGACCGAATCCGAGCTGGAGACCCCGGTAGCACCCGCTGAGCTGGATCACCCGATCCAGACCGTCGGTCGTCGTAAGCGCGCCATCGTCCGCGTCCGGATGACCGCCGGTTCCGGCCAGTTCTTCTGCAACGGTCGTTCGCTCGAGGACTACTTCCCGAACAAGCTGCACCAGCAGCTGATCAAGGCTCCCCTGGCCCTGATCGACCGCGAGGGTCAGTTCGACATCCACGCCAACCTCGGCGGTGGCGGCCCCACCGGCCAGGCTGGTGCTTTCCGCCTGGCGATCGCCCGTGCCCTCATCAACTACAACCCGGCTGATCGGGATGCACTGAAGAAGGCTGGATTCCTCACCCGTGACGCCCGTGCCGTCGAGCGTAAGAAGGCCGGTCTGCACAAGGCCCGTCGCGCTCCGCAGTACTCGAAGCGCTGATCCACTCCGGATCCGTTACCCGCACACCCTGCGGGACAGGCAGAAGCCGCCGTTCCTACACACTGTGGGGTCGGCGGTTTCCGTCGTTCCGGGACTTACCCACTGATTCCCTGATGATGGTCCGTGCTCGGCTGCTTCGGACACGGTGACAGCACTGGTCCAGTGCTGAGTCCGGATGCCTCCGATGATGCCGATCACCCCAGATCATCGCCCGGGGAGGTATACCGGCATAATGGACACATGACTCGACTCTTCGGAACTGACGGCGTACGTGGATTGGCGAACAAAGCTCTGACAGCACCCCTGGCTCTCCGCCTCGGGGTTGCGGCGGCGCACGTCCTGACCAAGGAGAATCGCACATCCAAACGCCGTCCGATGGCCATCGTCGGCCGGGACCCCCGGGTCTCTGGGGAGATGCTCGCCGCGGCTCTCGCCGCCGGTATGGCCAGCCAGGGGGTCGATGTCCTGCGTGTCGGCGTCCTGCCGACCCCCGCGGTCGCGTTCCTCACCGATGACTACGGTGCCGACATGGGCGTGATGATCTCCGCCTCGCACAACCCGATGCCGGACAACGGGATCAAGTTTTTTGCTGCGGGTGGCCATAAACTCGCCGATGAGGTCGAGGATGAGATCGAGGCGGTGATGGCGAAACTACCCGAGGGTGGCCCGACCGGCCACGGCATTGGTCGGGTCCTCGAAGAGGCACATGATGCGCAGGAACGGTATCTGCAGCACCTGTCCCAGGCCGTGGCCCGCGACCTGTCCGGGATCAAGGTCGTCGTCGACTGCGCCAACGGCGCCGCCCACGAGGTGACACCTCTAGCCTACGGCGCCGCCGGCGCGGAGGTCATTGCGATCCATGACACACCGAACTCCTACAACATCAATGACGGATGCGGTTCAACCCACATCGACCAGGTGCGGCAGGCGGTCATCGAACACGGGGCGGACATCGGTCTCGCGCACGACGGTGACGCCGACCGGTGCCTCGCGGTCGATGCCGAGGGCACGGTCGTTGATGGCGACCAGATCATGGCGATTCTTGCGATCGCGATGAAGGAGAACGGCGAGCTGCGCAAAAACACGCTCGTCGCCACGGTGATGAGCAACCTCGGGCTCAAACTCGCCATGGAGGAGGCAGGGATCATTCTCCGCACGACGAAGGTGGGGGACCGGTATGTTCTCGCCGATCTAAATTCGGGTGGCTTCTCCCTCGGGGGAGAGCAATCCGGGCACATCGTCCTGCCCGACAACGGAACGACCGGTGACGGTACGCTCACCGGGCTGGCTCTCATGGCCCGGATGGCGGAGACCGGGAAGTCCCTGAAGGAACTCGCAGCCGCGATGAAGGTCCTGCCTCAGGTTCTCATCAACGTGCCGGTGTCGGACAAAGGGGCGATCACGTCCAGTCCCCGCGTGACCGAGGCAATCGAGGTTGCGGAGAAGGAACTCGGCGATACCGGACGGGTGTTGCTCCGTCCTTCGGGCACCGAGGAGCTTTACCGGGTCATGGTAGAAGCCGCGGATGCCGAGACCGCCCGTCGTGTGGCCGGGAGACTGGCCGCCGTCGTCGCTGAGATCTGAGGGTATAGCCGCGCGGATACCCCATCGCAGCCCCCCCGATACACCCCCGAAAAGTCCGGTGGTTGGCATGTTCACGCAGGTTATCCGGCGGTTTCGGATCCGCCGGACGAATGACCGGCGCGTGTGAACGCTACGTGGAACCATTTCGATGTGAGACCCGGTCCAAGGGACAGGAACGATGACCGGAAACACCCGGCACCGTAATCGCCGACCCCGGCGAGACACCCGTGGCACTGATGAAGAGGTTCAAACGTGGATGACGGTCACAACCCCGGTCACCCGGTAGCGGATGGCACGGCATCCGTCCGTATCAGCTCCGACGCCGTGCCTGCCCTGGAACGGTTCCTTGCTGAGATCCAACGGCAGCAGGAGCGACACGCCGCCATGGCTCCGGCACCCGTCGGGGACAGCCTGGGTACCGGGTTTCTGGACTTCGCCGGTGAACTGGACGGTCAGTTCGTGCGCCTTCACACATCGACGGCGCACCGGTTGGAGTCGGTTCGCGCCACCGTGGCTGCGGCGCTGGCACAAATCTCCGAGTTGACATCAGAGGATGAGGAATTCAGTTCGGACCTGGGGAGGCTGGCGCGATGAAGGGCACGCCGTCGCGGTCGAGGGACGCAGATGACGCTGATGCGGGCCTGCTCATGCTGGACGGAGCGGTGGAGGATTACCGCACTGTGGTGGAGGAGCTGTGCTCAGCGGCCCGGGGAGCGTGGACCGGGCCGCAGGTGACGCCGGAGGAACTTGCGGAGACCACCGGGACCATCAGGAGCTTCGATCCCGCCGCAGTCCTCAACATTGCCGCAGCCGCCGGTGGACTCACCGGGCCTGACCCGGTGGGCGACCAACTCGCTGAGGTGATCAGTGAACTCGGTGACGAAGGAATCGGAAAGCTGATCGGAGACCAGCTCGGGGCCGTCGTCGCGGATTGTCGTGACCACCGCATGCAGCAGGAACAGGTGCTATACAAGGCCGCCCGGGCGATGTCCGCGAACGCGACCCTGTGCCGGATGTCCGGAGAAGCCGCCGGAGTGACCGCCCGGGCGACACTGTCGGCCATCAGGGCCCAGGCCCACATGATCGATGAGGCGTATCTCGATGAGGATTGGGACTGCTTCCGCCAACTCGTCGGTGCCGCGGCAACACTCGTCGACGAGTGCGCCCGCGAGATCTGGGAACTGTGCGTTGACCGCGATGAAACGATGTGCGAGGGACTCAACCACCTCATGACAAGTCAGGCTGCGGTGGCGGAAGCACCGCCGGCGCCCCTGACCCCGGCGGCAGAAGAACTATTCGACTCCGCCGCCCGGGTTCCCCGGTGGAGCTGCCCGGACGGGGTCGCCGGATCGCCGGGACCGGTCCTGTCCGACGCTCCCGGATCTGGCATTGATCCACTCCCGTGCGTCGGAATCCTCGGAGCGGTCGGTATTGGAACCGCGCTGATCGGTGCTGGACTCATCGCCGGAGTGGCCCACGGCGCTCTGGAGCACATCTCCTGCGGTGAAGCGGGTCCCGATGTCACGGAACCGCCGGATTTCCGAGACCCCAGTACCGAAGCCGACAAGCTACCGGAGCCTGCCCCGCCGCCCGAATCGACAGCACCCGTCGGTGAGCCGCTTCCCGAGCCTGAAGCATCGGTTTCCGGGCACGAGACCCCACGTCTCGATTCGTCTCCCGAACCTGCACCGGCGACCGACCCCGAACCTAAACTTGATGGCGGTTACCCATCAGGAAAAGGCACACCGGGAGCCGCGCGGAAGGCGGGTCAGTGGTGAGTGACGAGTTTGATCGCTTCATCGCTGGATTCGAACAACGCTCCATCCAACGCCTCACCGAGTTCGAGAAAGCCCTCGAACGAGTGCACAGAGCCGCGAGTGACGCCGCAGAGAAGAAAGCGCGGGAAAGGAACCGGGACGGGAAACCGCCACCCGGCATGCGGAGCACCGGTGTCCCCCGAGGACCGGATCCCGCGAAAAAGACCGCTCCCGTTGCTGCCCCCCGGCCACGGGCTGCAACAAAGGGCGTGCTGCGCCGGGGATGGAACTGACACCTCCGTGACCGGGTGCTTGAGCCCGGGAAACCTGCAGAGCGCTCGGGCCTGCAGCCGTGGATGCATGCCCCCCCGACGATGGTGTCGCGGCTGCGCCGGGTGCTCTTGAGAGAGTTGATCCCTAAGAGCCGTGTTCCCGAACCACCCGGCTGAAATGTGCGTGTGGCCCGCGTGCCGGAAGGCATGCCCTGGTGCTAGGAAGCTCTACTGCTACGCTGCGGGAGACACGCAGTGCTGTCAATGCTGGTGGGTGCAGCCCACCTCCCCGTGCATCGGACAGATCAACCACAACTACCACGGAAGGCTGACGATGCCGCTAGACGAGACCTTCGACAGTGTGCTCTCCGAATACACGGTCAGCATCCCGGACAGGGAGTACCCGGACGGCCCCAGGATGCCGGTCAAAGGGGCGGGCTCGCTCCTCGAGCTCCTCGGCAAGCTCGCGCAGGAAGCCGCGACAGTGAACGGGGTTCCGCCCCTGGCGGAGGAGGTGCTCGCCGCCAGGGGCGAGGGCACGTATCTCGACCCTGACGTGTACGAGCGGGCGATCCGCGAGACGGCTGCGTCCTTGTACCGGGTGAATGCGGACGATGTCGTCGTGAAGCAGTGGGGAGTTCCACCGGGGGAGAATCTGAAACGGGAGCGGCGCAGAAGCTGGGTCCGTGGGGTCGCCATCGTCATGGCCGCTCTACTCATTCTCGAGGCACTGAAGGTGCTCGGGGCGATGGTGATGTTCTTCTTCTATTTTGTCGCCTCCTGACGGGAGCGCGCCGAACCGAGGTCGACGGGACGTGGCTGTTCCCGTTGGACGCTGGGCGTGCCCACGCTGTGTGCTGTATCGGGAGGGGACGACGGCTTTCCCTGAGCATCGCTCGACGATCAGGAGACTGGGGTCTCGGCGTCCTCCGCTAGCTCCTCAGCGGTATAGCCGGTCACACCTTTACCCGGGTCGGCGTCCGGATCGGAGAACGCGGCGTAGTTCTTGTCGTGGCCCAGCTGGTGGAGGAGGAACCCGGTCAGCAGCGCACGGGCTGACTCCTGGGTGGAAAATCTCGGTAATCCCACACCGATGGCGAGATTCGTGGCAATACGCTCCGGGAAACCGAACTGGGTTCCCTTGTCGATCACGCGGTACACCACGTCGTCGCATCCCCAGCTCGCCGCGACCTTCGCCGGGCTGCCGGCGTCAATGAGGAACGGACGGCCGGAACCGATGACCAATCCGGGAGCTGACACCACCTTCGCGGCCTCCACACACGACGGACTCGTCACGGCGGGATAGAGCGCTCCGACGGCACGCACGATTGAGCGGTCCGCCGCCGCGAGGATCGCGCAGCCGGCCCCCATTCCGTGCCCGGCCAGGCCGAGTTTTCCTGGGGCGACCGTCACCTTCCCGGCCCCCAGTTTCACACCCGCGAGGATCTGAAGACAGGTCTCCATGTCCGCGACGAACCCGCGGTGGTCCGGGAGAACACCGGATTCCGTGGCAGGTGCCGCCACGGCGATGCCCCAGCTCGCGAGATGCCGGAGCGTGCGGTGGTATTTGTCCACACCGGTCAGCCAGTCATGGCCGAACACGACACCCGGCACGCCGTCCCCCTCTGCGGGGGTGTAGAGCTTGCCGGGAAGACCCGCAACATTGAGATCGCCGACCATCACCCGGTGCGGACCGCGCCGGGACAGCTTGGACATTTGCTTCTTCAGTTTCTGAGCCACGCCTCCCAGGATAGTTCACGGTCGCGCATCACCACACTCCCCATTTGCTCCACAACGTTCCTGTCGACGCTCCCGTCGTGACAGTGGCACCGTGTCAGGAACACGCTGTTCCAGTTGCGTGTGGGAAACCTGCCGGATGCTGTCGTCCACTAGTGTGGACAACATGTGTGGAATCGTTGGATATGTAGGTAAACAGCAGGGACTCGACATCGCCCTGGAAGCGCTGCGTCGGATGGAGTACCGCGGTTACGATTCCTCGGGCATCGCGATCATCGGTGATGATGGCGGCATCCAGTCGGTCAAGCGTGCCGGACAGTTGGCGAACTTGGTGGACAAGATCTCGGAGACCGGGCGTGATCACCTCGTCGGGCACACCGCCATCGGTCACACCCGATGGGCCACCCACGGTCGCCCCACGGACGAGAACGCACACCCGCACGTCTCCTTCGATGGGAAGGTAGCGATCGTCCACAACGGAATCATCGAGAACTTCGCCCCGCTCCGTGAAGAGCTCGAACGTGACGCCATCGAGATGAAATCGGTCACCGACTCCGAAGTCGCCGCACACCTGCTGGCCCGGGCCTACAACGACGGGGAGACCGCCGGGGACTTCCGGGCCAGCGCGCTGGCCGTGCTCAACCGCCTCGAGGGTGCGTTCACCCTGCTGTTCACCCACGCCGACCACCCCGGTGAGATCATCGCCGCACGCCGCTCCACCCCGCTAATCGTCGGTGTCGGTGACGGTGAGACCTTCCTTGGCTCCGACGTCGCCGCCTTCATCGAATTCACCCGCGACGCGGTGGAACTCGGACAGGACACCGTCGTCGTGATCAACTCCGACGGTTACGAGCTCCTCAACTTCGACGGCAGCCCCGCCGAGGGTCGCCCCTTCACCATCGACTGGGACCTCGCCGCCGCGGAGAAGGGCGGCTACGACTCCTTCATGATCAAGGAGATCCACGAGCAGCCCGCCGCCGTGCGAGACACCCTCGCCGGGCACTTCGTCGACGGGCGTATCCGCCTCGACGAGGACGGCCTCACCGACGATGACCTCCGCAACCTGGACAAGGTGTACGTCGTCGCCTGCGGTTCCGCCTACCACTCCGGTCTGCTGGCCAAGTACGCCATCGAGCACTGGGTGCGCATCCCCGTCGAGATCGAGGTGGCCAGCGAGTTCCGCTACCGCGACCCGATCCTGGACAAGCGGACCCTCGTCATCGCGGTATCCCAGTCTGGGGAGACCGCCGACACCCTCGAGGCCGTGCGTCACGCCAAGGCGCAAGGCGCGAGGGTCCTCGCCGTCTGCAACACCAACGGCGCGCAGATACCCCGCGAATCCGACGCCGTGCTCTACACCCACGCCGGGCCCGAGATCGGTGTCGCCTCCACGAAGGCTTTCCTGGCGCAGGTCGCCGCGAACTACATCGTGGGCCTCGCCCTCGCCCAGGCTCGCGGCACGAAGTACCCGGACGAGATCACGGACATCTGGGAGGACCTCGAGACCATCCCCGCGAAGATTGAAAAACTGCTGAGCTGTGATGAGAAAGTGGCGCAGATTGCTGACACCCTCGGTGCGATCCGCACCATGCTGTTTCTCGGGCGTGGCGTCGGATTCCCCGTCGCCCTCGAGGGTGCCCTGAAGCTCAAGGAGCTGGCGTACATCCACGCTGAAGGGTTCCCAGCCGGTGAACTCAAGCACGGCCCGATCGCGCTCATCGAGGAGGACCTGCCCGTGGTGGTGATCGTCCCCAGCCCGAACGGTGTGAAGGTCCTGCACTCCAAGATCGTGTCCAACATCCAGGAGATCCGTGCCCGTGGGGCGAAGACCATCGTCATTGCCGAAGATGGGGACACCTCCGTCGAGCCGTTCGCGAACTGGCTGATCCGCATTCCCGAGTCCTCGTCGATCATGCAGCCGTTGCTCGCGACCGTGCCACTCCAGTTCCTCGCCGCCGACATCGCCCGCCACTGCGGCAACGACGACATCGACAAGCCCCGCAACCTCGCGAAGTCCGTCACCGTGGAGTAGTCTCCCCCTTCGTCACCGGTTGACGCCACGGTTCCGCACACCGGCGTCACGACCCCGCCCCGCGCCACCTCGTGGTAGCGGGGCGTACTCGCGCGCGACCCAACCGAGGAAAGGAATCGACACCGTTGTCCGACACCGCCGACCGCACCCCCTGGGCGGGAATCGTCATGCTGGGTCTGGGAATCTTTGTGATGACCACGATGGAAGAACTGCCCATCGGTGTCCTCACACTCGTCGCCGATGACCTCGGCACCTCCCACGGCACGATCGGTCTGGGCGTCACCATCCCCGGGATCCTTGCGGGAATCGTCGCGATCTTCGCCCCGAAACTCGTTGGGCGCACTGATAGGCGCTTCATCCTCGCCGGGGCACTGGCCGCGAACGCGATCTCGGGAGTGCTCTCGGCACTCTCACCCACACCAGCGCTCTTCCTCGCCTCCCGCATCCTCGTCGGAGTGGCGCTCGGCATGTTCTGGGCGCTCCTCGGCGCCACCGTTGTCCGCGTTGCCGCGAAAGAGGACGCCGCGAAAGCACTCACGGTCGCTTTCTCCGGCGCGGCGGCCGCCATCGTACTCGGCGTCCCCCTGGCGACCTGGCTCGGGGAGAGGACCTCCTGGCAAGAAGCATTCCTCGTCGTGGCGGGTGCCGCCCTCCTTGTCGCGGTCGGCCTGATCCTGCTCGTCCCAGCGGCCACGACCACCACTGCGGTCGCCCTGGGAGACATCGCGGCGACCGCCCGCCTGCGTGGCGTCCAGTTCGGAGTGGCCTACACGCTCATCCTCGTCACCGCGCACTTCACCGCCTACACCTACGCCTCACCGTTACTCCAGGACCTCGGTGAGGTACCCGTCACCGGGATCAGCACCCAACTGTTCATCTTCGGGATCGCCGGGCTCACCGGAAACTTCCTCGCCGGGCCCCTGATGAAACGCTCCCTCAACGCCACCGTCGTCATCATCCCCGCCGGAGTCGTCGCTGCCCTGCTCGCCTTCGCTCTGTTCGTCGGTTCGTCGCTATCCGCAGGCCTGGTGATGCTCGCCTGGGGGCTGTTCGGTGGCGCGATCTCCGTGGTCTCCCAGGCATGGGTGCTCCGCGCCGCAGGAGATAACGCCGAAGCCGGATCAGGCCTCAACTCCGGTGCCTTCAATATCGCCATCGCCTCCGGCGCATTCATCGGGGGACAGGTGGGCGAACACCCCCTGCCTTTGTTCACCGGTGGTACCTCCGGTGGGAGCGAAACGATCCTGCTCGTCGCCGGAGTCGGTGTCGCCGCGGCCTGCGCACTCGCCGTCGCCGGGGCGCGCGTTACGCGGAAGCGGCGATGGAATTGAAGAAAGAGTATTTATGATCCACCAACTGTGACAGCACTGCTGCTATGGTCGTATAGTGTCGATAAAGTAGTGTGTCGTCATGAAGCTCTCTGGTCTATAGATTATTGTTTGATCAATTTTAAATTGATCGTTTTGATCAGCGATTCAGGAAATATTGAGGAGGAAGTTTGCGGAAACTAAATTTAGCAATCGTATTCTTTTTTATGCTATTTTCTATTTCTGGTTGTTCTGATTTGAGGACTGGGGGGATTGGTTCTGAGGATAGAGGTGCCGCTAGGCCTGTTAGCTATGATGATTTAATAGGTGCAGAGGTTCCGCCTCTTTGTGGGAATCCTGGTGGCGAGATGGTGGATGGGCAGTTGGATCATATGTTAGGTGGGCGGGCCCATGTGGGAATTGTCGGCTCATATTCGGGCGAGAATTTAGAGACAGGAGGACACTTGGTCATTGGTGATATGAATGGTGATGGAATTGATGATGGCGTAATAGATGTCACCTGTGCGACAGGTACTGTCATGTGGCCTTCGACGATCTTGGTATATACTGACAGGGATAATTTTATTGGACAAATTGATAGGAGTATAAATCGAATTTCCCGATCGGGTAGTGCGATCAAAATTGATGCCGGCCGGGGGGGGGTTAAATCTATGTACATAAGTGATGAAGTGTTAACTGTCTATTGGGATGGGTATCTTGATGGAGATCCATCTTGCTGCCCAAGTGTTCCATTAGTTGGTGAGGTTAAAGTGCGTGATGGTGTCCTAAGTTTGGAGAATGTTGCTCTCGACAGGGCTGCATTGGAGGAAGAAAATCTGCACTAAAAACTGCCTTTCAGAAGATCTATGTTTATTTCACGCGTAACTTGGTTTGGCCTTTATTTAGCCATTTTTGTCAGGGTGTCCTTATGTTAGAAACGGGGTGGTCTAGATTTCTTTTTCTAAAAGCTCAAATAATTGGTTTCGGGAAAATTTTGGAGGCATTGCTGTTGGGGTAATTGTTGCTGCAATTATTGGCTTGTTTAGCTTCTTTTTCCATCCACTAATGGCGACTTATCAGGAATCGACCTCTCGTCGTGTGGTTGATATTGTCGATTCAACAACTAGCCCTGCATCTGTTGTGGCCGTAAAACAAAATAAATGGTTTTCTCGGTATAGTGAAGATTCTATTTCGCTAGAACAGCTTGATGGTATTCAAGAAAATGACGGTGACTTGGATACTTCTTTGATGGAGTGGCCAGGCAATGATGTTCCTAGCGCGATTGGACAGCCAGTCGGTCCTTTATTCTGGAAATATAATCAAACAGGTCGAATCTCAGATTTGCGGGATGGTGTTGACGCAATGATTGAGATAGATTTTTCAATGAAGGGGTTAACGAAAAATCCGGTGGTTGTAAAAGAAATTCTGGCTAGTGTCATTAACGAATCGGAGGAATTCTCTCCTAAAATTATGACATTTTTTACGCCACAGGGTGATTCTCCTAGGGTTAATTTTGCAATTGATCTCGGCTCTCCCGATCGAAATGCTCTAGAAGTAGAGAATGGTTCGATTACAGGGGAGAGATATTTGAGCTCCCATGGTTCTTCAATTAGTTCGAGTGAGGTAACATCATATAAGGCTTTGGTTATTGTTCCATCTGGAAAGAAAGTGAAATTCAATATTGAATTTCACTTTGAAGGATACGACGATCCCATTGTGGTTGATGACCATGGTAACCCGTTTGTCGCCGTCGGTTATCCGAGTTTCGATAATCCTCCTGATAGGACTTTTGTGCGGCCGGATATGGTCGGTCATGGTGATGCTTTCAATCGCGTTGGTGGACTTGGCTTGCTTGTTCAGTGTGTTTGGGGTGTTGATTGTTCTATGATGTGATTTGCGTGGTGATAGTTTCTTTGACTTACTATTGACGCCGGTGGCTTTTGACGGAGCTATTTCTTATGCGTTGGTACACACCGTCACCTTCCAGGAGATGAAACCATGATCCCCGTCCACATCCCGGACACCGTCCGTGCCGCCGAGCGACCGCTGCTGGAGAAACTTGGTGGGGGCCTCATGAGGCGTGCGGCGCACTCTCTGGCGGTGGACTGCGACCGTATCCTGCGCGGCCGTCGAAGCCCAGGTGCCGCCGGCGCGAAGGTTCTGGTCCTCGCAGGCTCCGGGGGAAACGGCGGTGACGCGCTGTTCGCCGCCGCCGAACTCGCCCGCCGTGGTGCGGGTGTCACCGTGTGGCCCGTCGGCTCGACACTGCACGGGGAGGCGTCCGCATTTCTCGGAACCTGCGCTCGCTGGCGTGCCCCCGGGGAACAACCGGCCGGAGACGTTCGGGGTGCCGACCTCATCATTGACGGGATCGTCGGACTCGGCGCATCCGGTGGTCTGCGGGGGCACGGTGCGGCCGCGGCCCGGATCATCCGCGGCTGCGACACTGGTCCGACCGTCGTCGCCGTCGACATCCCCAGCGGTGTCGACCCGATGACCGGGCACGCCCACGACGACCATCTCCCCGCCACCCACACCGTCACCTTCGGGGCATTGAAACCCGTGCACGTGTTCGGCGCGGAACACTGCGGAACTGTCACCTGCCACGGCCTCGGGATCGACCGGGAACTGGAGAACCACACCCCGCACGCCCGCCTCGTCGAACGCGGGGATCTCGCAGCCTGGCCGCGACCCGGTCGTACCTCGGACAAGTACACCGGGGGAGTGGTCGGCGTCCACGCCGGGTCCGGTAGGTACCCCGGGGCGGCGGTGCTCGCCACCACCGGAGCCCTGCGCGCCACCTCTCCGATGGTTCGCTTCGCCGGAAGCTGCCACGACGCGGTGATCACCGCCCACCCCGAGATCATCGGCACACCCACGATCGCCGAAGCGGGCCGGGTACAGGCGTGGGCGGTGGGGCCCGGAACCGGGACCGGGGAGGATGAGGCCACGATTCTCGCGGACCTCCTCGCCACCGACCTACCGGTGCTTCTCGACGCCGATGCACTCACCCTCGTCTCCTCCCGCGCGGAGCTCGCCGACATGATCACCACCCGCGGGCACCGGGGTGTATTCACCGTGCTCACCCCGCACGATCGGGAGTTCGAACGCCTCACCGGTACCGCCCCGGGGTCCGACCGAATCGCCGCCGCCCGAGCTCTAGCGGAGAAACTGAACTGCTGCGTCCTGCTCAAAGGGCGGGTCACCGTTGTCGCCACCGCCGAAAAGTGTTTCCTCGTCGACGCCGGATGCTCCTGGGCCGCCACACCCGGCTCCGGGGACGTACTGAGCGGTATCATTGGTGCCGCCATCGCCCACCGCGCCGACCCAGAGATGGTCGCGCTCGCGGCGAAGGTCCACGGAGAGGCGGCCCGGGCCTGCGGCGGTCCCGTCCCATCCAGCGGTATCGCCGCCGCCGTCCGGGGTGTTGTCCGGATGGCAGTGAATCCCATTAGATAACGGGCAGCATCGGGCACGGACGGGCGTCAACAAGTGGGGCTACGTGAACGCGAGAGCCAGTTTCCCGCGTGGCAGAATGGACAACCATGAACTTGCTCACCGCCCGTATCGACCTCGCTGCCATCGCGTACAACACCAGACTGCTCAAGAAGCGTGCGGGTGCGGCGCAGTTGATGGCCGTGGTCAAAGCGGACGGATACAACCACGGCGCAGCGAAAGTCGCACAAACCATCGCCGCTAACGGCGCCGATCAATTTGGTGTGGCCACCCTCGCCGAGGCACACGAACTACGGGCGGCAGGCATCACGCAACCGATACTGTCCTGGATCTGGACGCCCGAGCAGGACCTCCGGGCCGCGATCTCCGACGGCATCGACCTCGGCGTCAGCTCCGTGGAGCAAGCCCACGCCGTCGTCGCCGCTGCCCGCGCGTGTGGGCGTACCGCCCGGGTCACCGTCAAAGCCGACACCGGCCTCCACCGCGCCGGAGTACCCCGATGCGAATGGAACGGAGTATTCGGGCTGCTCGCCGACGCGCACGATGCCGTCAACGTCACCGGGATATTCTCGCACCTGGCGTGCGCCGACGAACCCGGAAACCCCGAGAACAATGCCCAGGCACAACGCCTCAAAGACGCCATCGCGGCCGCCCGGGAAACCGGACTCAATCCGAGCGTCAACCATCTGGCGAACACTCCGGCAGTACTGACCCGGGATGACCTCGGTTTTGACATGGTACGACCGGGACTGGCGCTCTACGGCCTGGAACCCGTTGCGGGATGGGACAACGGACTACGCCCGGCGATGACACTCGCCGCGACCGTCACCGTCGTGAAACCGGTCGACAAAGGCGAAGGAGTGTCCTACGGGCTCACCTGGCGCGCCGGGCACAAAGGCGTACTCGCCGTCGTGTCCATGGGATACGCGGATGGGCTCGCCCGCGGTCTGGCCGGCACAATAGAGGTCACCATCAACGGACACCGGTACCCGCAGGTCGGCGTCGTGTGCATGGATCAGATCGTTATCGATCTCGGATCGAACCCGCACGGGGTCACTATGGGAGACGAAGCCGTGATCTTCGGCCCCGGTACCTCGGGTGAGATGACCGCCTACGATCTCGCACGCGCCCTCGACACCATCCCCTACGAGATCATCTGCCGCCCGCACGGGCGCGTGGTCCGCGAGTACGTGGGGCAGTGACCGTATCCCTCATGCAGCACACAGTGGGAGAAGACCGATGAAGTCCACGTTCCCGACCACCGGAACCACGCGGCTGGAGACCGCCGCCGACACCCGCGCGTTCGCTGCGGAACTCGGCGCAGCGCTCGAAGCGGGGGATGTGGTGATTCTCGACGGGCCGCTCGGCGCGGGCAAGACGACCTTCACCCAGGGCCTGGCGGAGGGGATGAAGGTAAAGGGCCGGGTCACGTCCCCGACGTTCGTCATCGCCCGCGTGCACCGCTCACTCACCGGAGGCCCCGACCTCATCCACGTCGACGCCTACCGGTTGTTCGGGGAGGACCCGGACGCCGAGGTCGATGCCCTCGGGGCTCTTGACTCCCTCGACCTGGACACCGAACTCGACGACGCCGTCATCGTCGCCGAATGGGGCGGGGGGCTGGTGGAACAACTCACCGACACCTGGCTCGAGGTCACCTTCGACCGGGAAACGGCCGTGCGGGAGGACCCGGAGTCGGAGGCACGGATTGTGGAGTGGCGGCTACGTTAGTTTCCGGTCCACCGGTGGCAGTAGTCCGGGAGGATCCGGATACGCAAGTGGGATTTCCGGAAAAGGGTGGTAGCAAATAGTCTATTCGTGAAAATATAGTGCCATGAAATCTCGTACCCGGGCGAAGATCTTTGATGCACTGCATAGGTCTCGCATGCAGCCGTATCTTGTTCAGACCGGTGGGAACGAGAAAGACGCGTTGCGTCTCTACCGGTGGAATCTGGAGCTGACTGCGGCGGTGCACGAGGTTCTCGGTGTCACGGAAGTGGTCCTGCGCAACGCTATGGATCGGGAACTCCAGGCATGGAATGTGAAGCGCACCGGCAGGAGCGGGAGTTGGTTGCTTCAGGAGCCAGCCACCCCGCTACGTGGTCTAACTGCTGGTAAACGGCAGAGTGCGCTTAATCGTGCGCAGAAAGAAGCTGGTAGGCGGGCGGTGGATCATCCCCGTCACGGAGTTCCCGTCAGTCACGATGATGTCCTGGCGCAGGTCATGTTCGGAATGTGGAAAGACCTGTTGCCCAACCACCATTCCCAAGCCTCCCGGTCATCTCTGGATAACAGTAATCGTCGACTCCTGTGGGAGGCCGCTCTGAAAAACTCATTTCCCAACGAGGTTGACCCAGAGGGGGAGAAGGCATACTGGAGAGTCGTCCACATTCATCATTTACGGAACCGTGTTTCCCACATGGAACCATTGCTGGGAATTGACGTGGGGGATCGTATGCGAGAGGCCTTCGCACTCGTTCGTAGTATCGATCCTGCTGTTGCAGAGTGGGTGAGCGGGATCAGTCGAGTTCAGGATGTCGCCGGTAGGCGCCCTGGAAGATGAAAAAAGCCCATGGACGCTCTGGGTTCCATGGACTTTCTTCACTCATGATGAGGGATCTTGTCCTCACCTTCTGTGTATCTCAATCTAGTGAACACGGTCATTGCCCGCAAGTTGTGCCAGCTACCTGGCCACCACGCGGATTTCTCACGATAGGTTGTGCCGATCCATCCACTACAGTGTCCCCCGTGCGCATCCTCGTCATCGACACGTCCACACCGACCATCGTCACCGGTATCGTCACGGCCTCCGGTGGATCGGTCGACGGAACCACCGCCCCGACTGCCCGCTCCGTTGCCGAGCGCATCCTCCCGGACTGCCGCCAGCACGGTGAGCGTCTGACGCCGTCGATCCTGGAGTGTCTCGATGAGGCGGGACTGAAGCCTGCGGATCTCGACGCGGTGGTCGTCGGGTGCGGGCCGGGGCCGTTCACCGGTCTGCGGGTAGGGATGGTGACCGCGACCGCCTTCGGGGAGGCGCTCGGTATCCCGGTGCACGGTGTGTGCTCGCTGGACTCGATTGCGATCCAGCTTGCGGAAAAGAATCCCGGACAGTCCCGGCTTCTCGTCGCCACCGATGCGCGTCGGCGGGAGGTCTACTGGGCCAGCTACGAGTGCACCGACACCGGTGCGGGACCTGTCCGCGTCGGGGGTCCGGCGGTGAACAAGCCCGCCGACGTCGCTGAACTCGTCGGCGTCGTCGGTTCGCTCAGCGTCCCGGACAGCCTGGCGGAGAAGCTCCGCGTCGACACACTCGCCGAGGTACCGGCGTTGGACCTCTCCCCGTCGCCGGTGTCGCTCGTCCGTGCGGCCGATCTGGCCCGGGAACCGGAGCCCATCGTCCCGCTCTATCTGCGGCGCCCGGACGCGGTGCCGCCGAAGCCGAAACCGATCAGCCCGGCTGTGCCGGACGTGGAACTGTGATGGGTTCCGTCATTATCCGGCGTCTCTCCCCGAGCGACGCGCAGCGGTGCTCCGAGCTTGAGCGGATCCTCTTCCCCGGGGATGATCCGTGGAGTGCCGCGGCGTTCCGTTCGGAGATGGGCAACCCTTTCTGCCTCTGTCTCGCGGCGGTGGAGACCGGGGGCGCGGATCAGTCCGGTGGTGCGGGCGCCATGTCCGAGGGAACGGGTGAGCTCGTGGGCTACGCGATCCTCGCCATGGCCGGCCCGCCGGATGACCCCGAGTTCGAGGTACACACCATCGGCGTGGACCCCGCACACCAGCGTCGCGGTATCGGCCGCCACTTGCTGGAGGCCATGCTCGCCGCCGCCGATGAACGCTCCGGCCCGGTGTTCCTGGAGGTGCGGTGCGACAATGAACCGGCCATCACCCTGTACGAGCGTTACGGTTTCGTCCGTCTGGGTGTGCGCCGCAACTACTATCAGCCGTCCGGTGCGGACGCGTACACCATGCGTCGCGATCCCGCATCAGCGCGGACGGCCACCGAGGACAACCTGTGAGGACACGACCTGTGAACACGTCGACCATCCCGGAACCGGCACAGAACGGTGACGACACGATCCGCCGCACCATCGTCATGGGCGTCGAGAGTTCCTGCGACGAGACGGGTGTCGGCATCGTGCGCATCACGCACGGTCCGGGGTTGACACCCGAACTGGAAATCCTCGCGGATGCCGTCGCCTCGTCGATGGATCAGCACGCCCGTTTCGGCGGTGTCGTGCCCGAGATCGCGTCGCGTGCGCACCTGGAGTCGATCGGTCCGGTCACCCGGGAGGCACTCCGGCAGGCGGGCATCGACCGCCCGGATGCCGTGGCCTGCACCATCGGCCCCGGGCTCGCCGGTGCGCTGCTCGTGGGCGCGAGTGCGGCGAAGGCCTTCGCGGCGGCGTGGGGGGTGCCGTTCTACGCGGTCAACCACCTCGGCGGGCATGTCGCGGTGGCGACACTCGATGGCCGGGACCTGCCGCATTCGGTGGCGCTGCTGGTCTCCGGCGGTCACACGCAGTTGCTCGAGGTTGACGGTGTCGGGCTGCCGATGCGTGAGCTGGGGTCCACGCTTGACGACGCCGCGGGTGAGGCCTACGACAAGGTGGCGCGTCTGCTTCGCCTGGGGTATCCGGGTGGCCCGGTCATTGACAGGTTGGCGAAGCAGGGGAATCCGAGGGCGGTGGACTTCCCGCGGGGCATGATGCGCCGCGATGATTCCCGCCACGACTTCTCCTTCTCCGGGTTGAAGACGGCGGTGGCTCGCCACGTCGAGGCCGCCGAGCGCGAGGGGCGGGTCATTGATGTGCCGGACGTGTGTGCGTCCTTCCAGGAGGCCGTGGTCGACGTGCTCACCCGGAAGGCGGTCCGTGCGTGCGGGGATGTCGGGGCGAAGGTGCTGCTTCTCGGCGGGGGAGTGGCCGCGAACTCCCGGCTGCGGGAACTTGCGGAGGAACGCTGCCGTGCCGCCGGTGTCGAGCTGCGGGTTCCGGAGCTGAAGCTCTGCACAGATAACGGCGTGATGATCGCGGCTCTCGCCGCGCACCGGATCGCTGCGGGTGCTGGGCCGAGTGAGCTGTCGGCGGGGACGGACCCCGGCCTCGATGTTGAGATCCCGCAGGTGTAACCCCGGGAAACAACCGGGTACGCGCCGGTGAATTGTCGGGGAAGATGTCCCGACACCGCCGTTTCCGGTGCGTCGGGCGGGATACCGTGGCGTCGTTGAACTTTTGTCTGTCCCGACGAAACCCCTGGAGTATCCCCCGCATGAGCATCGGTTACCTGGTCTACCCCGATCTGACCAGCCGCACCCTTACCTTCGAGATCGAGGAGGCCGCCCGCTTCCTCGGTGATCTGGAGAATGACCGCGTCTATGTCGCGTTCCAGGATGACGGCGAGACCCTGGCTGCGCTGTACTCGGCGGGGGCGAAAGCGAATGGCGCCGAGCCGAATCCGGTGGCGTCGATGGCCCGGAACCAGGCCGCGACAGGAAACTCCCGATTCCTCACCGATCCGGTGTCGGCAATCTGTGGGCCGGTCATCTTCATCGGCGCGGACGGCGCGGATGTCACGGAGAGGGATATCGCGAAGGTCGACCGCGGGATCCGCGCGGTGCGCAACTATCGGGAGGATGAACCCGACGAGTACGCCCTCTGGCGGGGTGCGGTACTGAACATCGCTCGCCGGGAGGCTGACGGCGACAACGAGTAGCTTCTTCGCGCGGGGGTCTCGGCTATCCGGTAGGTGATACTGGGGACTCGTTGACCCCCTCTGTGCGTCCAATACCGGAGCCGCATGCTCCGGCATGACGTTTTCTCCGTGGTGATTTCGTGGAAGGGAGACGTCGGCGCTGTGGATGTTGTCGCCCGCGGATGTCCGCTAGCGGAAATGGGGACTCTGGGTGCATACGAACACAGCACAGGGAAGTCCATCATTCACGATCATCCGCACCCTGAAAAATGAGGGTTTCCTTCCCCTTGCCTAAGAACATTCCGCAGTATAGTTTTGCGACTATAAGGATAATTTTAGGTGAGCGAAAGGGATTCATGGTGACACGCTTAAATATGGCTCGGGGGATTCTGACGCTGGTTACAGTGGCTGCGACATTCGGTGCTGGGATTGTCAGTCCGGCAGTGGCCGTTGCCGACGGGGTGGATCGGCCGTATTGTGCCGATGCCCTGGTGCTCGCCGCCCGCGGATCCGGGGAAGGGAACGTCGGTCAGGTCGATTACACCGGTGCGAACGGACAATCCAACGGCTGGGAGGGGGAACGCATCCGCTTATTCCTGAGTGGTGATGACGTGGAACTCAACGGATTCAGGGTGTCTGGCCTGAGCGATCTGGAGTATGAGGCGGTGTCGGTCGGCCCGGAGGACTTCCTGGACCGTCGTAGCTTCAACGCCTCGCTGGCGCAGGGGCGGAAGGCGGCGATCCGTCGGATCCAGGCGATGAAGTCGGCCGGTTGCCAGCCGGTGGTCATTCCCATCGGCTATTCACAGGGTGCGATGGTTTTCAATGGGGTGGAGGAGACGCTGGTCGAGGGAACCTATGTGCCCGGTGTCCTCTATATCGGTAATCCGGAGCGCGAGGCTGGTCAGGCCCGCAACTTCGGTACTGCTGCCGCCGACGTCAGTGGACGTCTCTTCGGGCGCTCCCAGAACGTTGTGGGCCAGACGGGAGTGGATTACTGCTACGAAGGGGACTTCTTCTGCGATGGGGGAGGTACCTCTTTTAAGGCTCATACAAGCTATTTCAACGGCTACAGGGGGCAGGCGGAGAACGACGCCAAGGTGCGGCGGTGGTTCTCCGCATGGACCCGTGACGCCCAGCGCAAGATCGCTACCGCTGAAGTGACTCCAGTGACAAAACCTCTGGAAGAGGTGCTGCTCATCGATACCACCGGTTCGATGACTGATGACATCGACAGTGCCCGCAGGAATGCAGCGAAGATCGCGGAGAAAGTACTGGCCGCCAACCCTAAGTCGAAGATCGGACTTGCTGAGTACCGCGATTGGTCCACGCCTTTCTATGACGGCAGTGGTGCCCCCAGAGCGAGTCGATGGGTGGTCCCGCTGACCACTGATTTCGATGAGTTCCAACGGGGTCTGGATTCTCTGACCACTAGTGGGGGTGCAGATGAACCGGAAGACCTCTACAGCGGCCTGATGGATGTGTTCTTGCATGCTGAGTGGAGCGCGGGCGCCAACCACAGTGTCATCGCTATCTCTGACGCGCCACCGCACGATCCGGAATGCGTCACCGGGCTGACCGCACAGAAGATCATCAATCTGGCGCGTGAGTCTGCTGTGACCGTCAATCTCGCGGACCAACTCAAGGAGGAACGCGGCGCGCTCACTTCGTGTGGCGGCGCATACTCGGATGACCGGGCCGCGCGGGACGCGGAAACGCCGATGGACCCCATCGATCTTCTCCTTGATGGTGCCGACGGCGACTTTGAGGGACGAGGTGACATCTCCGTCAATCTCGTCACCAACAATCCCTACCTGGCGGATAGGGTCGACGGCCTGTTCGGCCAGTTGGGTGGCAATGTCTACAACTACGACGGGGCTGCTGCGGCTGACGCCATCATTGACGCCGCTGAAGCTGATGCGAAGATCCCGAACGCCGTTCTGGACGTGCCCTCAGTCTGGGAGCCCGGCGTTCCCGCCGACGTGACGGGCATGCTGTCCGATGTCTTCGTCGACGGCGATCCGACCTACACCGTGGACTACGGCGACGGCGCTGTGGAGGACATCCCGGTGGGCGAGTTCACCCAGCACACCTGGACGGCACCGGGTGACTACCGGGTGGTACTCACCGTCACGGACGGCGCAGGCAACACCGGCCGCGATATCAGGACGGTTCATATCAATTCGGCTGCGGAAACCGCTGCGGCAGATGCCCGATTCGAGGAACTGCGCACCGCAATCGCGGCAGCTGAAGAGCCCACCGGAGACGTACCCGAACCGGGTGGCGATGACGGAAGTGACTCCGGGTCCTCGATGCCTGGACCGCTTACGCTCGCGGCCATCCTCGGCGTACTCTCACTGCTGGGTAGCTTCGTTGTCCTGTTGTTCGAGACGATTTTCGGATTGGGGTCCCCGAAGCTCTGACGGAAAAAGCTCATCTCGCTGGACGCACCGCGGTCTGATGGGTGTGGAACTCCAGCTGGGGGTGCCTGCGGCGGCGTTCGATGGAGAACGTCCGCCGCTTCGGCGCTGTTGCCAGCAGGTACCTGAGGCGACAACCCGGAGCTCTGACGTCGCACAACCTGATAGGGGTGCTGCGGTTCCGCTAGGATCGTGCGGAAAACCACCGGCAATTGTCAGGAGTGCCCCATGTCTCGCAGCAGAATCATCCGAATGGCACTCGCGCTGCTGACCACCGGGGTGTCGATGGGCGCCATAGGGATCGCTGCCGCCCAAACCGTCACCGCGCCCATGGTTCCGCTCTGTCCGGAGCCTGTGATTCTCACCGCCCGGGGTTCCGGATCTGAGTTCAGTGGCCCACGGACGTATCCCGGGGCCGCCGGCCCGTCGACAGGCTGGGAGGGCGCAAGTATCGCCCGGTTGTTGGACCGCGCTGATCTCCACGGGTTCACCGTCGACGCGTTGGCCCCGGAGGAATACCCGGCCGTCGAGGCGTGGCGCCTCGATGAACTCATGGGTTCCATTGAGCAGGGGCGGCGGTCCGCCGTGCACCGGGTGGCCGACCTGCAGGCGGCCGGATGTCAGCCGGTGGTCATACCGGTCGGATACTCGCAGGGGGCGATGGTCTTCAACGGTGCTGAGCGGGCACTCGCTGACGCGGCCCATCTGCCGGGTGTGCTGTACTTGGGTAACCCGATCCGGGATGGACGAGTTCCCCGGAACATCGGCAGTGCGCCGACGGTACCCGGTCGTGCGCTGCCACCTGTGTGGCCCTGGGAGCCTGTGCCGTCGCTCAATGCCCCGGGGCAGGAAGGAATCGACTACTGCTACCGGAACGACATCTTCTGCGATCCGGGTGGAACGTCGGTGGACATCCACACCAGTTACCTCACCGGAAATCCGGATGAGGATGCTGAGGACCGCGCGATGATCGACACGGTGTCCGCCTGGACGGCCCGGGCACGGGCGCAGCTGGATGGTGGGGAACGCGTCGCGGTGACGCGGCCCGTCGAAGAGATACTGGTCATCGACACCTCCGACCCGGCGGTTCTCGCGGATCTTGCGAGCGGGATTCCCCGGATAGTGCAGGCGGTCACCAGGGCCAATCCCGAGTCGCGCGTCGGGGTGGCGGTAATTCGCGACGGGGAGAAACGGTGGTTGCTCCCGCCGACCCGGGACCCCTCCGCAGTCGCAGCGATCCTGACCGATCCCACGGGACGGCCCGCCGGGGACGCCGTCGCGGATCCGGGGCCCGAGGTGCGTTCAGCGCGGAACGTGATCACGGTGACTGACACGGAGGTACGCGCGCGGCGGACGATCATCAGCCATGCCGCAGATGGCGCCGCAGCTGCGGTTCTCGCTGTGGTCACCGATCAATTAACAGCGCCGAATGCGGTCCTCGACGCGCCGGGCGTCTGGTTTGCTGGTCAGCCCGCCGGGCTGACGGGGATGCTGTCCCGTGTATTTGTCAATGGCCCCGTCCGCCAGCGACTTGATTTTGGGGACGGCACGGTCGTGGATCCTGTGGGGGACGGCTACGTGGAGCATGTGTGGCGGTGGCCAGGGACCTACCGCGTGACGTTGACGGTGACTGACTCCCTCGGGCGTACGGGGACGGACCAGCGGTGGGTGCGGGTCTACTCCGGAGATGTCGCGGCGGAACTCGACGGGGCGCTGCGGGCACTGCCCTCGTGGTCGGGGAGTGCGTGACCCTGCGGACACCGGTGTGCTGAACGGATATCGCCATCGCCACGCGGTGGCACCCCACACGGTTGAGTGCTGGCACTCGCGAGGGTAGAGTGCCAGTAGGTTGTTTGACACACAGTTGTTCACCCGCGACGACGGCTGTGCTGGGCAAGCTCAACCGGCACAATCACATTCAACTTCCCGAGCACATGGAGGAATTCATCGTGGCGAACGTCAACATCAAGCCCCTCGAGGACAAGATCCTCGTCCAGATCAACGAAGCTGAGACCACCACCGCATCCGGCCTGGTCATCCCGGACTCCGCCAAGGAGAAGCCGCAGGAGGCCACTGTCGTGGCCGTCGGTCCGGGCCGTTTCGACGACAAGGGCGACCGCATCCCGCTGGACGTCAACGAGGGTGACACCGTCATCTTCTCCAAGTACGGCGGCACCGAGATCAAGTACGCGGGCGAGGAGTACCTCATTCTCTCGGCCCGTGACATTCTCGCCATCGTGACCAAGTAAGAGGGTTTTCCATGACTAAACTGATCGCATTCAACGAGGAGGCCCGCAAGGGCATCCAGGCCGGTGTGGACACCCTGGCCGACGCGGTCAAGGTCACCCTCGGCCCGCGCGGCCGTAACGTCGTGCTGGACAAGCCCTTCGGTGGCCCGACCGTGACCAATGACGGTGTGACCATCGCCCGCGAGATCGACGTCGACGAGCCCTTCGAGAACCTCGGCGTCCAGCTGGTGAAGTCCGTCGCCGTGAAGACGAACGACATCGCCGGCGACGGCACCACCACCGCCACGCTGCTCGCCCAGGCGCTCATCAACGAGGGTCTGCGCAACGTCGCGGCCGGTGCGAACCCCATCGAGCTGAACCGCGGTATCGCCGCCGGTGCCGAGCGCACCGTCGAGCTGCTGCTGGAACGCGCTAACGAGGTCGCGTCCACATCGGACATCGCGAATGTCGCGACCGTCAGCTCCCGTGACCCGGAGGTCGGCGAGATGGTCGCCGGCGCGATGGAGAAGGTCGGCAAGGACGGTGTCGTCACCGTTGAGGAGTCCCAGACGATGGACACCACCCTCGACATCACCGAGGGCATCTCCTTCGAGAAGGGCTTCCTCTCCCCGTACTTCATCACCGACGTCGACGCGCAGCAGGCGATCCTCGATGACGCACTGATCCTCCTGGTGCGCAACAAGATCTCCTCCCTGCCCGACTTCCTTCCCCTGCTGGAGAAGATCGTCGATTCCGGTAAGCAGGTCCTCATCGTTGCCGAGGACATCGAGGGTGAACCGCTGCAGATGCTGGTGGTCAACTCGATCCGCAAGACGCTGAAGATCGTCGCCGTGAAGTCCCCGTACTTCGGTGACCGCCGCAAGGCGTTCATGGATGATCTCGCCGTCGTCACCGATGCAACGATCGTTGACCCGGAGGTCGGTATCAACCTCTCCGAGATCGGTCTCGATTCGCTGGGTTCCGCACGCCGCATCACCGTGACGAAGGACTCCACCGTCATCGTCGATGGCGCGGGCAGCGCGGAAGCCGTGGAGAACCGTCGCGGCCAGATCCGCCGCGAGATCGAGTCCACCGACTCCTCGTGGGATCGGGAGAAGGCCCAGGAACGCCTGGCGAAGCTGTCCGGCGGCATCGCCGTCATCAAGGTCGGCGCCGCCACCGAGACCGAGGTCAGTGAGCGCAAGCTCCGCGTCGAGGACGCCATCAACGCCGCCCGCGCGGCGGCGCAGGAGGGTGTCATCGCCGGGGGCGGTTCCGTACTCGTGCAGATCGCCCACGAGCTGAAGGCCTACGCCGAGGAGTTCGATGGTGACGCCAAGGTCGGCATCCTCGCCCTGTCCCGCGCACTGGTCAAGCCCGCGTTCTGGATTGCCGAGAACGCAGGAGTCGACGGTTCCGTGGTCGTCTCCAAGACGGCGGAGCTACCGAACGGTGAAGGCTTCAACGCCGCCAGCCTCGAGTACGGCAACCTCATCGATGCGGGCATCATCGATCCCGTGAAGGTGACCCACTCCGCGGTGGTCAACGCCACGTCCGTCGCCCGCATGGTGCTCACCACCGAGGCGTCGATCGTGGAGAAGCCCGCCGAGGAAGAGGATTCCGCGGCCGGTGGGCACCACCATCACTAGGTTGAAGGACTGACACCGGCACAGACCCGGCCCCACCACACCGAACGCCCGACGTCCGGTGGAAGGAGGGGCCGGATCTGCTCCATTTTCACGGAGAAACCGTATTCTTGGTGCAGTCCCCGGAGACCGTCCGAGAAAGGCATCGAACGATCCATGACCCAGCCCGACGGCGTACGCGCTGAAAGCCACAACTTCCAGGTCGATCTCGGCGGGATCGTCGAGATCCTCAGCCGGAACCTCTACTCCGGGCCCCAGGTTTTCGTCCGGGAACTCCTGCAGAACGGCGTCGACGCGATCACCGCACACCGTGCTATCGACCCCGGCTGCCCCGCCGTGATCCGGATCGTCACCGACGGCACCACGATCACGGTCACCGACACCGGCATCGGCCTGACTCCGCAGCAGGCTGCGGGGCTGCTCGCCACCATCGGGGCGTCGTCGAAACGCGACGAGTGGGGGATGTCCCGCAGCGACTTCATCGGGCAGTTCGGTATCGGACTCTTGTCCTGCTTCATGATCTCCCCGCAGATCACCGTCCACAGTCGCTCCGCCGCGACCCCCGGGCAACCGGTGTGCTGGCGTGGCTCCAACGACGGAACCTGGTCCGCTACCGTGGTCACCGACGACGAACTCCCCCCGGAACTCACCGGCCCCGGCACCACCGTGACCCTCGACGTGATGCCGGGGGAGCGGCACGCCGAATACGAGGTGCTGCGCCGCCGGATCCTGTCCTACGGCAGTCACCTCCCGGTGACTGTCACGCTTGCCCGCAGAGGAGCGGAACCGGAACTCCTCAGCGAGACCACCGCGCCCTGGGAGATGAGTCGTGCCGCCGCCGCACGCTGGTGTCGTGACGAGTTCGGCTTCGAACCCTTCGACCAGGTTCTCCTCGACGTTCCCGCGGCCGGTCTCCACGGGATCGCGTTCGTGTCCGCGCGCGCGGGACATCCCGGACAGGAGCAGCACCACCGCGTGTACCTCCGCAGGATGCTGCTGTCCGACCGCGCCTATGACGTCGTGCCGGAGTGGGCGTACTTCGTCCGTGTCGTTGCCGATGCCGAGCACCTCAAACCGACCGCCTCCCGCGAGGGGCTGTTCGACGATGAACTGCTGGAGGAGACCCGTCAGGGCATAGGGACCGCTGTCCGGACCTGGATGAACAACCTCGCCGAGCGGGAGCCCGCCCGGTTCCGCGAGTTCCTCGCCCTCCATCTCACGGGCCTGAAGGCCCTGGCCGTGACCGACGCGGAGACCCGCGCGCTGGTGGCCTCCAGCGTCCCGTTCTCCACCTCGCTCGGGATGCTCACCCTCGACGAGATCCTCGCCGAACACGGTCGGATCGCCTACGCGGCGACCGATGACCGCTTTCGCGCCTTGCGCCCCGTGGCCGAGGCCAACGGACTGTGCATCGTCAACGCCGGTTTCTCCTACGACGAGGAGGTCATCGGGCAGATCAGGCTCGACCGTCCGGAGGAGGACATCGCCGAACTCGACCCCCGGGACGTTCTCGGTGTGCTTGAGAACGTCGACCTCGGTACCGAGGCGGCACTGATCCCCCTCGTGGACGCCGCTGAACTCGCCCTCGAGGGACAGAAACTGAACATCGTCGTGCGGAAGTTCCTGCCCGCCACGATGGCTGTCCTGTTCCTGCCCAACCCGGATGCCGCGGGCCGGGCGCTCGAGGAGCGGCAGCGGCGCGACGAGGGTCTGTTCGCCGGGCTGGTCGATCTCATGCACCCCGAGAAGGCCGATGACCACGCGCCCCAGTTGATCCTGAATGCCAACGCCGGGATCATCCACCAGCTCGCCGGTGCGGCCTCCGGGGGCGGTAGCCCGGTGGTCGTGGAATCGGCGATCCGGGGTTTCTACGTCCAGGCCCTACTCAGCGGCAGACACCGCATGGATGCCCAGGTGCGGGCCTGGTCCTCCAATCTCTTCACCGCACTGATCAGTGCGTCCCTCAATGCCGGGGACCGCGCATGAACCACGTACCTGACGACCAGGAGCACCCCATGACCGAGCCCGATAATCAGCACGATGAACTTCGCCTCCTCATGCAGCGTGCAGACAGCACACCGTGGGGAAGCACCTGCAGTGAACTTTGGGCGGAGGCTGCCCAACTCGCCGTTGACAGTGACCGGTTGGAGGAGTCCCTGATCTGCCACGCTGAACTCTGTACGGCCTACTGCATGGACGGGCGGACCTACCGCTGTATCGCGCCCTTCTCCTACGTCGAGGAGATGCGTTCACGCCGACCCGATCTGTTCAGCGCCGGCCTGCACCACAAGCACGCCTGGAACCTCAAGTACGTGCTGTCTGCGGTTGCGAACAACCCGGATGTGCCCGTGGCCCAGTACCGTTCACTACTCGATCTGATGAGCGGATATTACGCGGAGCTGGGGGACCCGGGGCGTGCTGTGGCGATGCGCCGCCTGGGATTTCTCCGGAACACCGGCGAGGACGGAGTGGAGGACGCCTACGCCGAGTGGCTGAACCTCCCTGACTCCGAGCTCGCCGACTGTGCAGGCTGCAGCCCCGAACAGCGGGTCGAGTACCACGCCAGTCGTGGTGAGTGGGAGACCGCCCGGGAGATCGGCGAGGCAGCACTCCCCGACATGGAGGACAGCTGCTCGTCGCAGCCCGAGGGCCTGCTCACCGAGCTACTCGAACCATGGTTGCGGACGGGGCAGGACGCCAGAGCCTGGTCCGCCCACGTGCGCGGATACCGCCGCTACCGCCGAGACCCGGCTGATCTCGCCCAGCACGCGGACCACCTCCGCTATCTCGCGCTGTCCGGCGCCGCAGGCAGGCCGGAACGCCTCGAGCGCGCCGAAGCGATCCTCATCCGTCACCTGCCCTGGTGGGAACGTGCCGAGGACCACCGGGACCTGCTGAATCTCGCCGCCGCCGCCGTCGTTCTCCTCGATCGGATTCCCGGTGCCACGGACCGCACACTGGACGTCACGCTGCCCGGTGAGAACCTGCCGTGGGTGACCGGCATCGAGACACTTACCCGTCCGACCCTCGCCGAGGCGCGCGCCTGGTTCCTCACTCTCGCCACGATGATCGCCGAACACTTCGACGCCCGCCCGGGCATGGAACACGCCGTGCACGTCGCGTCGCTGCAGAGGCTCATCGACCCAGAACCCGTCGCTCCCCTGCCCGCACCGGCGGAGGGTACCGTCGCCGACGTGTCCGGTATGTTCACCCCCGACGAGGCCGACTATAGGGTCGTCGCTTCCACGGAGACCACCGCCGGTCCCGCCGCGGACGCGGCTCCCGGCCGGGACGGTGGCGGGGATGATGAGCCGCCGGTGGTCCCCATCGATGTCACCGGCTGGTGGCGCGGCAATGGTCTTGCGGAAGCCCTCGCCGCCAACGCCGCAGTGGGCCACGAGATCGAGACCGTCCACTGGCACCACGCGGTCCACCTGCTCCTCGACCATCCCGGGCTGCGCACCAGCCCGGAGGCCGCCGGTGTGCCCAAGGACCTGGAGCATGCGTGGCGCCGTGCCGTCGAGGACGCGGAGTGGTTCCTCGGGATCGACCTCGCCGCCGAGCCCGATGCGGCGGCCGCTACGACGGAGGATCCCGCGTACCGGTTGATCGAGGACGCCGCCGCGGCCCTCAACTCCGGTCGGGTTATGGAGGCCTGCCAGGCAGCCGATACGGCCATGCGGACCCCGTCCGCGGAACCCGTCGGTGTCCGACTGGCGGCCCTGCAGTTCCTCTCCCGGGGTGCCCGCGACGCCGGTTACTTGGACGAGGGCATCGACTGCGCCCGGCAAATGCTCAACCTCTGCGCTGCCGCGGAACTACCCGGCCTGACGTTCATCGCGGCACAGACACTCGCGGAACTGCTGATCTCCGCACGCCGGTACCATGAGGCCGCCGAAGTTCTCGAGACCGCGCTGATGAAGACCTCCGAGTATCCCGGCTCGCGGGCTGAGCTGGATCTGCGGCAGTCACTGGTCCAGGTCTTCGCCAAACTTGAGTTCCATGATGAGGCCGGTGAGGAACTGCTCAAGATCGCCGCGCACATGGCCCGGCGGAAGGAGCGGGAGCGGGAGCTCGGGGCGCTTCAGCAGGCCGCCGTCGCATTCGACCACGCCCGGGAAACCCGTCGTGCGGTGTCAACCTGGCACCGGATCATTGAGGTGTCCCGTTCCATGTGGCAGGAGGCGGGCACCCGTCTCACGGCGGGGGACAGCGCTGACGAGCAGTTGCAGGAGCGGGTGGACAAGTACCGCGAGGCTTATGCCCTGGCGCTCTACAAGTGCTGTGCCACGGCGGTGAATCAGCCCGGATACGTCGGTGACGCCGACATGGCCGTGGTCGATGGTCTCCTCGACACCCTGCGTGCCCTGGTCAACGATCCCGAACACCCGGGGCCGAAGACCCCGGAGTGGAGGGAGGCCGATTGGTTAGTCGACAAGGCGTACATGAATCTCTATGCGATGCGGTTCCTCGCCGCGGTGGACTACGCAACTGCGGCGGCGTCCGGATTCGAGCGCCTCGGCGAGCCCGTGGACCGGGCACGTGCCCTGATGATGGCGTCCGATGCCCGGTTCTACGGTGACGAGCCTTCAGAAGCCGTGGCGATCGCGCGTGAGGCCCTCGAGGTTCTGTCCGGTAAGCGTTTCATCGGTCATCCCGTGCGGAGGGCTGCCGAACAACGGATCAGGGAGATCGAGAACAACTGACAATCGCGTCCCTCGGAACCTGTACAGCAAAATGAGCCCGGTAAAACTACAGTGGAGGGTGCACTCCTGTCGCCCCGGATCCTGCTGTGCCAGGCGGGGACCCAATTATGAAGGGACACACCACACATGGCGCTACCCATGGTCACCCACGCCCGGGTGGAGAGCTTCCTCAGGAGCGAGGAACTCAATTTCGACCGGGACGAGGACGGTGACATTGTCGTCGGTTTCCAGGACATCATCTTCTTCATCACCATCGAGGATAATCTGCTCCGTGTCGCAGGCTGGTGGCGCGGGGAACTGACGGACGATGATGCCGTCGAACGGGCTGTGACCGCAGCCAACATGCTCAACAGGGATCTGGTGATACCGAAGACCGTCGTTGCCGGGAACGGGCCGAACGTCATCTTCGAGAACGCTCTCCAGACCTCCGAGGGTCTCACCGATGACCAGCTCAACGCCTACCTCGTGGGGTCACTCCAGAGCAGTTTCCACGCGGCATCGAAGCTTGCCGAGGATCTGCCCGACCTCCTGCCCGCCACCGAAGAAGAGGACAACTGATGGCCTGGTTCAAATCGAATAACGCCGTTGATGAACCTACCCCGGTCACCCCGGAACGGTTGGAGGCTGCCCTTGCCCGCCAGGAACTGAAGGTGCAGCGCGATGAGGGCGGTGCCCCCCGGTACTACTGCTTCATCAACAACCTCCCTTTCATGTTCATCGCCGCGTTCGAGACATCGGTGGTGGTCAGCGCCTCGACCTTCGGGCGGCTTCCCGTTGAGCGGGAGGACGAGGTGCTTGAGTGGGCGAAGGCCTCTAACGCCGGCACCCACTACATCACCGCCGTCATGAACAGTGACGATGAGGGTGTCTTCCTCAATACCGACTGCGCCATCTTCACCGGCGCCGGGCTGACGGACATACAGCTGGACAAACAGCTCGAACTGATGATTGTCGGAGCGTTGACCGTGATGGAAAATTATTGTTCCGAGTTCGGCATCCCCGTCGGGGAAGAGAGCTAGATATCCCGGACGGGGACGATTCGCCCCCCAATGTCTCCTGGACCCCGGAGCGGATGTAGAACGGAGCCGGAGCCTGCCGTCTCACACAGTGTTCGACGTTCGGCGTGATGGTGGCGAACCCGGGAGAGAGAAAGGTCGACACCGCCGGTCAGGAGTTCTCATTCGGGGTTTCGCGGAGAGCAGCAGCGGGCGTGATACTGCGGAGTGCGCGAACGGTGTCGAACCCGGGTTCCGGCTCGTGAACTAGACTGTTGAGACAGTGAGCCCATGAGCCTTCCCCGCAGCTTTTTGTTGCCGGGGAGATTCGGGGCTGACGGTGTCCATGAAAGCCGGAAGATGCAGGGGTCCACGGGTGAATGATGCAGAGCGCGAACTGGCGGCACTTGTGCCGTTGGCGGCCGGTGGCGACCGGTCGGCGCTCCAGCGGATCATGGAGATCGTGCATCCGATGGTGCTGAGGTACGCCCGTGCCCGGATCGGCGGCGGGCGTCATCCCACGCCCGATGACGTTGCCCAGGAGATCTGTCTCGCGGTGGCGACCTCCATCGCCAACTATGTTGACCGGGGGCGCCCGTTCATGGCTTTCGTCTACGGGATCGCCTCCAACAAGGTCGCGGATGCACACCGGTCGCTGTCGAGGGACCTGTCGAATCCCACCGATGATGTTCCGGATTACGTCCGAGACGGGGACACCCCGGAAGACTATGTGCTGGTCAGTGATGGTAGTAACAGAGTGCACGCACTTCTCGATTCATTGAGTGACAAGGCGCGCGAGATTGTCACCCTCCGGGTGTTCGTGGGCCTGTCTGCGGAAGAAACTGCGCGAATCGTGGGGAGTACCCCCGGAGCAGTCAGAGTTGCCCAGCACAGGGCGCTCGGAGCATTGCGGAAGAAGCTGAATGAGCAGGAGCACCAGGCATGAGTGACCGCCGAACCGAGGGCGCAGGCGTGAGTGCGGGACAGGACGACAACCTGTTCCTCACCGACGCCTTCCTTGACGACCTCGCCCGCGGCGTTGACCCTTCTGGGGGAGACGACGAACTTGCCGGGCTGCTGCTCGGTCTCAAATCGGAGGTCGACGCACCGATGCCTCCCGTGCCGTCGCTCGAAAAGCTGCGGCTGTCGGATGCGGCACCGGTGACGACGCGGTTCGCCCCCGTCGAAGAATCCGCGGTGGGGGAACCTCCTGCCGCCGATGGCGGTGCACAGGTACTCAGCCTCGCAGGTCGTCGCAGGGGGGTCCCTGGTTTCGTCCACGGCCTGATCGGCGCGGCGGCGGCGACTCTCGTCATCGCTGGTGGCGGTACTGCCGTGTACAACGCGGAACCCGGTAGTGCCCTCTGGGGTGTCAACACCGCCATGTTCGGTGATCACGCGTCCGTTGTGGAGCTTGCGAGCACCCTGGAGGAAGCGGACAATCGCAACGCCAACGGGGATGTAGCCGGTGCCCTGGAGCTTCTCGAGCAAGCCAAGCTCATGGCGAAGGAAATCAACGCGCGCAACGCCACCAAGACGGACGCCGACAAGCGCCCGCAGGCTCCCCGCACTGTGACAGTCACGGTCACACCCGAGCAGCAGGAGCCGCCGGAACCCGCGACGATCACCGTCACTTCCACCATCGGGATTCCCCCGTCTGCCCCGAGTCCTCTGCCTGCGGCCCCGTCCGGGGCACCCGAGGTTCCGCAGCCGGTGATTCCCCCGTCCACCTCTCCGTTACCGGTTCCTGACGGTTCCGGCGACACCACCGAGACGTTGCCGGTGCCGGATGATGGTGAGGGACAGACCGCCGACAACGTCGGTGAACCGGTGGTTCCGGGTGTCCCCGGAATCTCGACGACTGAAGCGATCATCGTACCCGGTCAGTGACCCGGCCCAGCTACCGCGAAACCCCGGAATCCTGTCTGAGGAGTCCGGGGTTTTCCCTTCGTTGGTCGGTGAGAACAGCAACCTATCGGTCGTGTGCTACTTCGCCTCCATCCCGTCGAGGAATCCGAGGCAGTAGTCCCAGGGGACATACGCCGAGGGGTCGGGGCGCGCGGATGGCTCATGCACGGGGGACAGCTCCCCGGCGAGGGTGGCGCGCATGTTCGCCGCCATGATATCCCAGTCGTAGTAGTGCTGTTCGTCACAGTCCTCGCACATGAAGAACACTCCGAGAACTCCCCGGGGTTCCAATGCACGGCGGAATTCGCCGACGAGCTCGAGATCCTCGCGGACCCGCTCGCGTTCCTCATCGCTGAGCGGCGGCAGTGGTTCGTCCGCCTCGAGGAACGACGCGGGGTCGTTCGGGTCACCCGCGAAAGGATCCGGCGGCATCATAGAATCAAAGTTCACACAGGCCACCCTAAGGGTGTGGCCGGTAAACAGCAACCAAAGACAGGCGAAACGAACCCACGGTCGGTGACCCCCGCGACCACCCTGCGCGCTACTGTTGTGGGTTATGGCACCTCTCCGGACCGATACAACTCGGACGTGTCTCCGGGCCCGATCGTGAGAATGGGCACCGAAAGCCGTTCTGGGGAGGGAACCCTGTGTCTATTCAGCCCCACCACCCGAGAAAAGGATGACTCACCTTGACTGACAACCACGTCTCCACCGGGGGCGATGACCCGAACAAGGTCGCTCTCGTTGGACTCACCTTCGACGATGTCCTGCTGATCCCGGACTCCTCCGATGTGATACCCAGCGAGGTGAATACATCCTCCCAACTCACGCGCAACATCCGGCTGAACATCCCGTTGATCTCGGCTGCGATGGACACGGTCACGGAAGCACGCATGGCCATCGCGATGGCGCGGCAGGGTGGTATGGGCGTCCTGCACCGCAACCTGTCTGTGGAGGACCAGGCCCAGCAGGTGGAGATGGTGAAGCGCTCCGAATCGGGCATGGTCACCGATCCGATTACCTGTACCCCGGACATGACGATCGGCGAGGTGGATGCCCTGTGTGCCCGCTACCGCATCTCCGGTCTCCCCGTCATCGACGAGAATCGCACGCTCGTGGGTATCTGCACCAACCGGGACATGCGCTTCGAACGAGACCTGAATCGGAAGGTCGCCGAAGTGATGACGGCGATGCCCCTCGTCGTGGCGAAGGAGGGCGTGGCGAAGGAAGATGCCCTCCAGCTGCTCAGTGCGAACAAGGTGGAGAAGCTCCCGATCGTCGATGACGAGGGGCGTCTGGTCGGGTTGATCACGGTGAAGGACTTCGTCAAGACAGAGAAGTACCCTGACTCGTCTAAGGATTCCTCCGGGCGGCTGCTCGTGGGCGCGGGCATCGGAACCGGTGAGGATTCGTGGGGCCGCGCTGCGGCGCTCGTCGACGCCGGTGTCGACGTCCTTGTGGTGGACACTGCGCACGCCCACAACCGGAGTGTGCTGGAGATGGTGTCCCGGGTGAAGAAAGAGTTCGGCCACAAGGTCGACGTCATCGGCGGTAACCTCGCTACCCGCGCTGCGGCGCAGGCCATGATCGATGCCGGCGCGGACGCCATCAAGGTCGGCATCGGCCCCGGCTCCATTTGCACCACCCGCGTCGTCGCCGGTGTCGGCGCGCCGCAGATCACCGCCATCATGGAGGCCGCCGTGCCCGCGAAGGCGGCGGGCGTGCCGGTCATCGCCGACGGTGGCATGCAGTTCTCCGGTGACATCGCCAAGGCACTGACCGCCGGCGCATCCACGGTCATGCTCGGTTCGCTGCTCGCCGGTACCTCGGAGGCGCCCGGTGAGACGGTCGTCGTCAATGGCAAGCAGTACAAGATGTACCGCGGTATGGGCTCCCTCGGCGCGATGCAGGGCCGTGGGCTCAGTGGCGAAAAGCGGTCTTTCTCCAAGGACCGCTACTTCCAGGCCGACGTCAAGAGCGAGGAGAAACTCGTTCCCGAGGGCATCGAGGGACGTGTCCCGTTCCGTGGTTCGATTGACGCTATCACCCACCAACTCGTCGGTGGCTTGCGCGCAGCGATGGGCTACACGGGTTCCGCATCCATCGAGGACCTGCAGCGTGCGCGCTTCGTCCAGATCACGGCTGCCGGTCTGCGGGAATCCCACCCGCACGACATCCAGATGACGGTCGAAGCCCCCAACTACTATCAGCGCTGAAGCCACCGCTTTGCCCACCGGGAGTTGACCAACCGGTGGGACCCAAAACATCCAAGGAGCATCACCCATGCGTGACATCGTCGAAATCGGAATCGGGCGCGAGGCCCGCCGCAGCTACGAGCTCGCGGACATCCAGATCATTCCCTCCCGTCGGACACGGTCGTCGAAGGACATCGACACCTCCTGGCACATCGACGCCTACACCTTCGACAACCCGTTCCTCTCCCATCCGACGGATGCGTTGGCTTCACCGGAGTTCATCGTGGAGATGGGGCGCCAGGGTGGTCTCGGTGTCATCAACGCCGAGGGGCTGTGGGGGCGCCACACCGATCTCGACGCCGCGATCGCGAAGATCGTGGAGGCCTGTCGCATGGAATTGACGGGGATGTCCGGTCCGCTGGGTTTCGGTTCTCCGAGTACCCGGGTCCTGCAGGAACTGCATTCCGCCCCCATTGACGAGGACCTGCTCTCAGCGCGGATAGCCGAGGTACGCGCCTCCGGAGCGACCGTTGCCGTCCGGGTCACTCCGCAGCATGCACGGGAACTCGCGCCCGTGGTCATCAAGGCGGGTGCTGAACTACTGTTCATCCAGGGCACGATGATCTCCGCAGAGCACGTCGCGACGGGGGGTGAACCGCTTAATCTCAAGGAGTTCATCGGTTCGCTGGACGTTCCCGTCATCGCGGGTGGGGTTGCGGACTATACGACCGCTCTGCATCTCATGCGGACCGGAGCTGCGGGAATCATTGTCGGTGGTGGGACGAACACCAATGATCTCGCGCTGGGCATCGGTTGCCCGATGGCCACAGCCATTGCGGACGCCGCAGCAGCCCGTCGTGATTACCTTGACGAGACGGGCGGCCGCTACGTGCACATCATCGCCGACGGGGAGTTTGATTCCTCCGGGTATGCGGTCACCGCGATCGCCTGCGGTGCCGACGGAGTCATGCTCGGTCGCGCGCTCGCCCGGGCCCGCGAAGCCGCTGCGGGTGGCTACTTCTGGCCACACACGGCGGCACACCCACGGTTCCCCCGTGGCGCTGTCGAACCATCCTGGGCGGACATCGTCAAGTCGGCGGATTCGTCCGATGACAACCTTGACCAGATGGCGCGGCAGCCCTCCCTGGAGACGGTGTTGCACGGTCCTTCCACCGACCCCAACGGCCTGCTCAATTACGTCGGTGGGTTGCGTCGGGCGATGGCCAAGTGTGGGTACACGGACCTGAAGAGCTTCCAGAAAGTTCAGTTGTCCGTCCGTTCCACCGTTTTCTGATCCCTGGCGTTCGTCCCGTCGGTACGACGCAGTACCGGAAGAAGCAGCGTGCAGCTCCGGGTGCGGTAAAGTACGTCCCGTGACTGACTCAAAGCAAGCTACCGCATCGAATCACCGCCCGGTGCTCGTCGTCGACTTTGGCGCCCAGTACGCGCAGTTGATCGCTCGCCGGGTGCGCGAGGCACGGATCTACTCCGAGGTTGTCCCGCACACCGCCACGGTCGAGGAGATCAGGGCCAAGAACCCCGCCGCGCTGGTGCTCTCCGGTGGCCCGGCGTCGGTTTACGCGGAGGGCGCGCCGGAGCTGCGTCCCGAGCTGCTCGACCTGGGGATCCCGGTGTTCGGTATCTGCTACGGCTTCCAGGCCATGACCCACGCCCTCGGGGGCACCGTGGCCAACACCGGGGACCGCGAGTACGGGCGTACCGACCTCAACGTCAAGGGCGGCGTACTGCACGACGGCCTCGAAGCGATCCATAAAGTCTGGATGAGCCATGGTGATGCCGTGCACGCCGCACCGGAGGGCTTCACCGTCACCGCGTCCTCCGTGGGTGCGCCGGTCGCCGCCTTCGAGTGCGCGGAACGGTCCATGGCGGGTGTCCAGTACCACCCCGAGGTCCTGCACTCCCCGCACGGTCAGGAGGTACTCACCCGCTTCCTCACGGAGATCGCAGGGATCGAGCAGAACTGGACCGCCGCGAACATCGCCGACGAGCTCGTCGAGGCGGTCCGCGCCCAGATCGGCCCAGAGGGGCGCGCGATCTGTGGTCTGTCCGGCGGCGTCGACTCCGCCGTGGCCGCAGCGCTAGTGCAGCGTGCCATCGGTGACCGGCTGACGTGTGTGTTCGTGGACCACGGTCTGCTGCGCGCAGGGGAGCGGGAACAGGTCGAGCGGGACTTCGTTGCCGCGACCGGAGCGAAGCTGGTCACCGCCCACGAACAGGACTCCTTCCTGTCGAAGCTGGCCGGTGTGACTGACCCCGAGGCCAAGCGTAAGGCCATCGGTGCGGAGTTCATCCGCTCCTTTGAGCGTGCCGTCACCGGTGTACTCGAGTCTGCACCAGAGGGATCGTCGGTGGATTTTCTGGTGCAGGGCACCCTTTACCCGGACGTCGTCGAGTCCGGTGGTGGATCCGGTACCGCGAACATCAAGAGCCACCACAATGTCGGTGGTCTACCCGACGACGTCGAGTTCGAGCTCGTTGAGCCGCTCCGCCTGCTGTTCAAGGATGAGGTCCGTGCGGTTGGTCGTCAGCTCGGCCTGCCACAGGAGATCGTCAGCCGTCAGCCGTTCCCCGGTCCTGGGTTGGGCATCCGCATCATCGGTGAGGTCACAGCCGAGAGGTTAGAAACGCTGCGTGCCGCTGACCTGATCGCCCGCACTGAGCTCACCGCAGCAGGCCTGGATGAGGAGATCTGGCAGTGCCCCGTGGTACTGCTCGCGGACGTCCGTTCTGTTGGCGTCCAGGGCGACGGTCGCACCTACGGGCACCCGATCGTGCTGCGCCCCGTGTCCTCCGAGGACGCGATGACCGCTGACTGGACCCGGATTCCCTATGACGTGCTGGAGCGCATTTCCACCCGCATCACCAACGAGGTCGCCGACGTTAACCGTGTCGTTCTCGACTGCACCTCGAAGCCCCCGGGAACGATCGAATGGGAGTAGCTTCCACGTCCCTCCTAGCGCATCCCGGGGATCACTCGCAGGCGACGCCGTCGCCGTCCCGGTCGAGCTTCCGGCTGTACCCGGGGCTGCCTTCGTAGAGTGGTGCGGCACCTGCCGCACGGGCCTCCCGGCAGTTCGAGAAGTGCGTGGACGCAGGGCGGGCGGGTGTCGGAGCGGGGGCGAGAAAGCCGTGCATCCGGGTGTCTGCCTCCGGCTCAGGCGCTGGCGCCGGTTCCGGTGTCTGTGTGCTCGTCGTCCCGGCGGCGGTCTCGGTCTCCGTGCTTGTCTCGGTCCGGACCTCCGTGGTGCTGTCCGTGACCGTCACCCGGCCGCCCGTGTCCTCCCCGGTCGACTCATCCGGGTCATTGCAGGCCATGAGCAATCCCAGTGACATGACGGCCCCGAGAGTGAGGGATGTGATCCGCGCGATGCGTGCGGGGCCGGATGCGTGCTGGGGTGACATGGTTTTCCTCGATTCGGGTGGCTGAACGGTGCGGTGGGGATACTGGGAAGGTCCGGAGAAACTCTCAGTTCTCCACGTTAGGAGATGCTGACCGGGTGATCTGCCGTATTCCGGTCATGTACCGCATCCGGGGGTACAGGATCCGCTGCTTCCGGTCCGGGACAGTGGGAAACCACCCGGGCGGAGGAACTCCGCGTGGGCTACTGTGGGGAAAAGCCGCCCTCCAAGGTGGTCAGCTCTGCCCCCGGGCGCCGGATGACCGGTCATGGCCCGGACGGTACCCGTCGAAGAATAGGTGGCAGTCAACGTGGACAGGAATCCCGCACGTATCGTCCTCCCCGGTGTGATCAGTGCTCTGATCGCGGTCGTCGTGATGATCTTCATGCTCCTGGTGGTCGAAGGTGGCTCGATCGCCACCGCGATGCGGCTGGGGTATTCCGGGCCGACGCTCCAGGCGACGGCAACAGGTACCGGCGACCTCGATCCGGAGGAGCAGGTGGAGCTGCAGCGCGAGATCGCCGAACTGGCGGATTCCCGTGGGGTGTCGGTGTTGGCATCTCGTAGTGATGGTTCGGGGGTGTTCGCGGTGCATGACCCGGACGGTCGTTTCCACGTCGAGGGGGCGGGTGAGCTGGATGCTGAGCTTGGGAAGGATCGCACCCTGGTCTCCACCGCACTACCGGAGAACTTGAAGGATGCGCCGTTCAACTCGGAGCTGTCGGGTATGTGGTTCATTTATGTGGCGGTGTTCAACGGACTGCAGGACGATCCGATCGCGGGAACATTCCCCGCCGGTGCCCTGGTGGGCAAGACACCGGTCGTGGCGCTGCAGGGCTTCGAGGTCCCGGGCCCCCGGGACACGTGGCTGTTCGCCGGTGACGGGGCACCCGAGCTCGCAGGCACCGTCGGGGATGTTCTCCGGTCCGCCGGTCTCGACGACGTGGAGACCACCGTGGCGCTGCCCCGTTCCGGCAGTGACTTCGCCGGTTCCACGTTCGGGAAGTTCAGTGTCGCGACGATGCTGCTCCTGCTTGCCGTGGGCGTCGCTCTCAGCGTGAGCCAGCTACGTCGTGTCGACGGCCGGGCAGGGCTGATCCGGTTCGCTTCCGTGCTCGCCGCGGGTGCCGGGGCCGGCGTGCTCGCGGTGTGGCTGGTGTACCTCGTCAGGCTCAGTGCGACGACGCTCGTCGGTTTTGGCACGGTGTTCACCGTCGGGCTGCTGTCTCTGCTGTTGTGTGCCGTGATTTGGGCGGTGATCATCGGGGCCGTCCTGATCATCCCCGCGAAGATCTCCCTCGGCGACCTCGGGAAGGGGAGAGCTGTGGTGGACCGGAGGCGTGGTCTGCCCGGGGACCTGGCGTCTGTTCCGGGATGGGCGGTGCTCTGTGTCGTCGGTGGTCTCGTCCTCGGTATGGCGCTCACCTTCGCGACTGCCCGCAGTGGCGGGGAGATGCGGGAGCTGGGGGTCGCGGCGAATGAACCGGACCGGCCCGTCAGCGTGCTGCGGACATCCGACGTGGATCCCGAATTCCAGGCCCAGATGGAGGAGATTTCGAAGGCGTTCGAGGTACGCCCCGATCTACGGGTGCTCGCCGGGGAGATGGAGGAGAATCCGGGTCTCACCGCGCAGATCCCCGTCGCCGACGACAGAGTCCTGCTCATCGTCGGGCAGCCGGAGTCGATCCCGGCCACCGGCCAGCTCCGCCAGGGGGTCGCCGTGGTGTGGGGGGACACGGAGGCCATCACCGATTCCGGTGTCACCGACGGCCTCACCGTCATCCGGGAGGGGAACGATCCCGCGGCGGTGTCAATGCTGGACGGCACCGGTGCACCGAACCGTCCGGACAACCGGCCCATCGTGGCCCTCACCCCGCGAGACTTCGAGCGTCTCGACCCCGACCTGCTCCCGGGGACACGCGAACTCGCCGAATCCGTCACGTGCCTCTGCGACCCGGATGAACTCGACCGGGTGGCGTCTCCGCTCACGGCCCTGGCAGTCGGCGGGCTATCGGACAGCTATATCTATCCCATCGCGCGTGACGGCGTGTACACCGATGTCCAGCGATCCTCGGCCACGGCGGCCCTGCTGACCGCGCTGCTGTTCGCGGTGGCCCTCTCCGTGTTCTACCTGCTGACACTCACCGCCGGTGCCCGGATGTGGGAACGCCGTCGTGCCGACTACGCGGCAGACCGGGACGCGGGGGTCAGTGGTTTCGTGCTGCACCTGCGTCGTCAGTTGTTCACCGCCGTGCTCATCACGGTTCCCGTCGCCGCTGGTTTCATGGTGGCCTACCGGCAGATCGCGGGCGGTGATCCCGCCCCCACGTTGTACGGTGCGCAGCTCGCGGGAGTATGGGTCGCTGTGTTCGTCGCGCATCTGCTGGTCGGTCTCCCGGGGTTCGTCCGGGTCAGAGAGCTGCTCCGTATGGAGGGCGGTGACTCGGAAACCGGCCACGACGGCCGAGACCGTGGTAGCCGGTTCGACGGTCTGCGGGAGCGGTTCCGGGCCGTTCTCCGTGGACGGGAGTGACCCGCCGGTTATTTGGTGTGGACCACGACCGTGCCGATTCCGTTGCTGATGTCGAGGGTGAGTCGTTCGCCCTCGGCACCGGGGTTGTAGTCACCCGGGGTGCACACCAACTTGCCGACCCCGTTCGAGCAGGTCACGGTGACTGGCACATCGGTCGGCAACCACACGATGGTCTTGCCTACCCCGTTGGACACCTCCACCTTCCGGCTTTCGGCCAGGGGTTGCAGTCCGCGCAGGTCCAGTTCGGTTTTCCCGACGCCGTTGTCCACGTCAGCGGGGAGAGTAGCCCCGGACGTTGGGGCGATGCGGGTCGATCCGGTGTCACCTCCGACCTTGAAGTTGATCCTGGGGGTATTGCCGACTGTGATGGTCAGGGCCACGAGGGCGCCGATTCCCAGGATCAGTGCGGATTTTCGTAGACCTCCTCGGGAGAGGAGCCCCACGCCGATCCCGGTTCCCCCGATGAGTGCCCCGAGACAGGACGTCCAGGCCAGAGTAGGAATGGCAAGAGCGAAGAATGCCGTGCCGACGCTGAGCGAGATCAGCCCGATCCCGCCCGCAGCCCCGATCATGAGGGCGATGATCCCGCCTGCGGTGAGCCACCGGCTCCTGGTGGGTGGCGGTGTCGGGACGGGACCCGGCTCCGGGAGGTTCCACAGCTCGGGTACCGTGCCCAGCGGATCCCAATCGGGCGGCACCGGCTGTGCATCCGGAATGTCGTAGCCCTTGGCAGGCTTCAGGTGCACGAGACCGGGGTTCGGCGAGACCTTTATCCGACTGTCTCCGGAGTCCGGTGACGGGTTTCCGGTGGCAGGGCCTGCTTCGGTGTCGGAGGTTTCGGGGGAAGTGACGAGCAGCCCCTCCGGGGGGACCGGTTGACGGCTGTGCAGCAGCCACCATATGGCGAAACCGAGGAGCGTCGTGAGCAGAGTCGACGAGGACAACAGGTCGGAGGAACTGGCAGGCCAGGCGATCAGTAGCATCACGATGATCAGCGTGTAGCCGAGTGAACGTTCGCTCTTCAACCGGGGGTCGGAACTCGCCCGGACGATCGCCTCGACCGGGGACACCGGGACGGACCAGCGCGGCATGATGAGCCACGCCAGGAGATAGAGTAGTACTCCACCACCGCACAGGGCGGCGACGACGAAGGCGATACGAATGAGCGTGGGATCGACGTTGAAACGGGTACCGATTCCCTCGCAAACACCGGCGATCTTTCCGTTTCCACCCTGGTCGGAGGGAATACGGGGCGGACGGGTCGCCCACATCTGACGCAGGGTGTCGCTGAGGTCACGGGAATCGGGGGCCGTAGGGGGAGGTGTGCTGTCCATGTCTTCATTCTGATCCCCGGAACGGTGGCGGCACATCAGGGACCACCCTGAAAAACAAGAAATCAGGGTGGTCCCTGATGCTCCCTGATGAGACCGGTGCGATCATTGAGACCATGGCGACACCCCCTGCTCCGGCCCAGGCACCACCACGGCCCTATCCCCGCTTCACCCGGGTCCGTCAGGGGCGCGTCATCGGGGGAGTTGCGACAGGGCTGTCCCGGCACCTCGGGGTCGATGTTCGGATCGTGCGGTTGCTGCTCGCCCTCAGTTGCCTGCTCAGCGGTGCGGGTGTGCTCTGTTACGCGTTGATCTGGGTGCTGTTCAGTCAGACGGACGGAGAGCCTGTCCCGGGGTCGCCGGAGACATCACGGACGGATCATCTTCTGGTCGTGCTCGCCATTATCGGTGCGCTGGTGGCCTTCGCGCTTGTCACCGGTTCGACGGCGGTGAGATGGTGGCCGCTTCTGATCATTGGTCTCGGAGCCGTCATTGTCTGGCGCACCTATGACCGCGGCATGGATTTCTCGGAGCTGCGTGGTGGAGTACCCACGCTCCTGGCTGGTGGGACGCTCGTGCTCACCGGCATCATCCTCGTTCTGGTGAACTGGGAGAATCGGCAGGCCTTCGGGACGACTCTCATGGCGGTTCTGCTCACTCTCGCGGGAGTCGCGGTTCTCGGGGTGCCGTTGTGGTTGAAGATGTGGGAGGAACTCACCCGGGAACGTGCGGAACGTCTCGCGGCCGCCGAGCGTGCCGAGATCGCCTCCCGGCTGCATGACTCGGTCCTGCAGACACTTGCGCTGATCCAGAAACGCGCCGGGGAGGACACTGAGATCGCCGGACTCGCCCGCAGTCAGGAACGTGAACTCCGGCAGTGGTTGTTCGGACAGCAGGAGAACGCCGCGGCAGGTGCCGCCGCCACCGTGTTCGCCGCGCTGGAACTCGCGTGCGGGGAGGTGGAGGACACCTACTCCGTCCGGATCGCACCGGTCACCGTCGGCGCGGACAGCCCTCTCACCGAGACCACCCGCGCGGTCATCCTCGCTGCCAGGGAGGCCATGGTCAACGCTGCCCGGCATTCCGGTGTGCGGGACATCGACGTCTACGCGGAGCATCTCGCTGGTGAATTGTCCGTCTACGTCAGGGATCGGGGACGTGGTTTTGACCCGGATGATGTTCCGGACGGGCATCACGGTCTGGCGGGATCCATCCGGGGCAGGGTGACGCGGGTTGGCGGCACGGTGGTGGTGAAATCTGCGCCCGGTGCCGGAACGGAGGTCATCCTCCGAGTACCTGTTTCAGATGGGTAGTCTCGTGGTGAGCGGGTGAGACGGACGAGGAGAACGGATGACGGCATGATCACGGTGTTTCTGGTGGATGATCACTCGGTGTTTCGCGCTGGGGTGCGGGCGGAACTAGCCGGAGTGGTCGACATCGTCGGGGAGGCGGGCACCGTGGCGGAGGCGGTGGCGGGAATCGTCGCCGTGCATCCGGAAGTGGTGCTTCTCGACGTCCATATGTCTGACGGTGGGGGAAGCTCTGTGATCCGGGGCGCCCGGGGGCGTGGTTCGGACGCGATCTTCCTCGCATTGTCCGTGTCCGACGCAGCCGAAGACGTGATCTCCGTGATCCGGGAGGGCGCCCGGGGCTACGTGACCAAGACGATCTCCGGGGAGGAGCTCGCGGACGCGGTGCGCCGGGTTCGGGACGGGGACGCGGTGTTCTCCCCTCGGCTCGCCGGGTTCGTCCTCGACGCCTTCTGCGCGCCGGACGCCGGTGCAGGGGCCGGGGTGGTTGATGCCCCCGAGGCGGACGCGGCCGTCGAGAAGCAGCGGGATGCGCCGTCGTCGGATCCGCTTGTCGATGCGCTCACTCGCCGGGAACTTGAGGTTCTGCGGCTGCTCGCCCGTGGCTACACCTACCGGGAGATCGGTGCGGAACTGTTCATCTCGATCAAGACGGTGGAGACACACGCCTCGAACATTCTGCGTAAGACCCAGCAGTCCAACCGGTATGCGCTGACCCGGTGGGCGCAGTCCCGCCAGCTGGACTGATTCCACACCCATCCACCTGGGTCGATCTGACAACCATCAGGTGCGGGCTTGAAATCACCGCCCCGGGAGGGTTGACTGAGGGCGTGGATAGAACAGGTGTTCGAACAGGGTGGGGTGCGGTGCAAGCCCCCGACCTTACTGGGCTGGACCGCCCAGCACGTGTCCGCGCCCTGAAGTCCGCCCTCGCGACGATGGATGGCGGGGGTGGCGGGGCCGGTACTGGCCGTTTTGCTGACCTATGTCCGGTGCGATCCCCGGGGCCCATCGACGGTGACCGGCCCCATCCCGTCCCCGGGAAAACCGCCCGCGATCTCCCCGGCGTGATTCCGGTGCCGACAGCACTCGCCAACCTACTTCCGGGAGGTGGGATCCCGCGTCGGTCAATCACGGCTGTGGGGGACTGTCCCGCTCTCATCGTCGAACTCATCGCCACCGCGACCGCGGACGGGTGCCGTGTCGCCGTGGTTGGGTGGCCGGATCTCCTGCTCACCGGAGTCGCCGATGCAGGCGGGGTCCTCGATGCGGTCGTCGTCATCCCGGACCCCGGAGACCGGCCACTGTCCGTCACAGGCATGCTGGTCGAGGGAATGGACCTGGTGATCCACCACGGAAGTGGGGACGCGCGGGTGAGCGCGACACAGGCCAGACCACTGCTGGCCAGGGTCCGTCGGGGCACGGCGGCGCTGCTCACTGTCGGCGCACACGTCCCGTCACCGGCCATACGCATCGGTGCGGATATCGTCACCTACCACGGTATCAGTGTCGGATTCGGTCGTATCCGGGGCTTCGACATTGATGTGGAGATCACGACGAAAAGTGCACCACCCCACCGGGTGCTGCTGCGGGTGGGATGCGGCCCGGTAACCGGAACGCAGGCAGCCGCGGGGCCTGGTGACCGGGAGGCCGGTCTGCGGGTGGTACGGGCGGGATGAGCTCCACCAGGGTTCTGGCGTTATGGTTCCCCGACTGGCCCGTTCAGGCGGCGGTGCTCGCCGGGATTGCCCCCGCGGACGGCGCTCCCGTGGCGGTGGCCGGGACCGGGCCGGCCCGGGGTGTGGTGAAGGTCTGCGGGGCCCATGCCCGGGCATCCGGGGTACGCCGCGGTATGAAACTGCGGCGGGCGCGTGAGCTCTGCCCGGCGCTGACACTGATCGATGATGACCCTGATCGTGACGCCCGTCTGTTCGAGCAGGTGCTCGCAGGCGTCGACGCCGTCGCCGCGTCCGTGGAGGTTCTGCGGTCGGGACTGCTCGTCGTCGACGCTGCTGCCGCGGCAAGGTACCACGGAGGGGAGGACACTGCGGCGCAGCGGCTCATCGACGCTGTGGCCCTGGCCGGGGTGGACTGTTTCGTCGGGATCGCCGACGGGATTGCCACTGCACTCATCGCCGCCCGGGTTGGTGCGGTGGTACCCGAGGGGAGATCGGCACGGTTCCTCGCGCCGCGGTCACTCCGGCTGGCGGTCGCGGAGGAATCACTCGACTGTGACCCCGCCATCGTGGAGACCCTCACGGAGCTCGGGGTGCGGACCTTCGGTGACCTCGCGGCCCTCCCCGCAGCAGCGGTGACGACCCGCTTCGGAACCGCGGGTGAGAGCCTGCACCGCTTGTCCCGCGCAGAAAGCAGACGGGGAGTGGTCCCTGCACTTCCGACGACCCCGCTCGCGGTGGACCACGAACCCGATGCGCCTGTCTCCCGTGTCGATGAGGCCGCGTTCCTCGCCCGGGCACTGGCCATGCGGTTACACCGGCGCCTGGCCGACGCCGGTCTGTGCTGCCGGCGCCTGAAGGTGCAGGCCACGCTCCTCACTGACGGGAAAGAGAGCGTGTTTGAGCGGATCTGGCGTACGCGCGAACCGCTCACCGAACAATCGACGGCGGAGCGGGTGCGTTGGCAGCTTGACGGATGGCTCACGTCCCGCACAGCGGAGACCCCCGACACCGGAGTCCCGGACGACGGGACCCCGGACTCCGGGATCATCCGGTTGACGCTTGACCCGGTGGAGGTCACCGTCCCGGAAGCCACGGGACTGTGGAACACCGGTACTCCGTCGGCGCGCGCTGCAGGACGGGCACTCGCCCGGGTGCAGTCGGTGTTGGGGGTGGATGCGGTTCTCCGTCCGCAGCCCTCCGGGGGTCGGAGTCCGGTGGAGCGCGTCGAACTCGTCCCGGTCGGGGATGAGCAGGCTCCGGTCCGTGAGGACTCCGCGTGGATCGGGGCATTACCCGGACCACATCCTGCCAGGCGGGGAGGGGGATCCGCGCACCCGGCGTCCCGTGTGTGTCTCCTTGACGCTGCGGATCATCCGGTACAGGTGACGGCTGAGGTCCTGCTCGATCGCGCGCCGTACACGGTGTGCTGGGGTGCGGCCCGGTATCGGGTCACCGGGTGGGCTGGGCCGTGGCCCGTAGACGAACGGTGGTGGGATCCGGACACCCGGGTCAGGTGCGCACGGATACAAATTACCGCCGACGGTGGGGGATCGGATAACACAGTTCGGCAGGCGTGGTTGTTGATGTGGTTGGCGGGACGGTGGCTGATCGAGGCTAGCTACCGTTGACCGGCCCGACCCTATCTCCGTAGGATGTCGATGACCAGCCGGGAGGGATTATCCAGAGTCTGTACAGAATAGGGGTGCTTGCCACCGTTCACACCGATGACGAACTGGGTTCGCCCCTCGAAGCTCCCGCTGGAGGTCACCCCGGCGACGATGGGACCGGGTCCCACCGTCGTCCCGATCTGGGGAGGATCGATGCCGAGGGTGAAGGGATACGTTGTGCCGTCAATGTTGACCTCGAGTGCGGAATCACCCGGGAACTCGATGGGGAAACCGCTGCCCTGCTGGACAGGACGGTCGTTGTAGTCGATGAACCACCCCGGGGCCCCGTCACCAGTGAGGTCGAAGACCACGCGATCGAAGCCCTCGTGCGTTCCCAGTCGCACCCCGGTGACCACAAGCTGTGAACTCGGCTCCGGACGCAACGTTTTCATCGTGGTGTCGGCGTCCCCCAGCGGGGTGAGACCGGCGTCGGCCCGCGCGGTGCCGGTGGTGTCCGTCGCCTCCTGGCTGATCGGCGCGGACGTCTTCGTCATAGTGGAGGTGACTGTGCCCACCGCAGTGACAGGTTCAACCGAACGGTCCTCGTCGCCGGGGGCGTCGCAGGCGGAGACGACGAGGACTCCGGCCAGCACGAGAACCCCGGCGGTGCGTCGCGGCGAGAATTTCACAGGCGGGAGAATCATGGCTTCACGGTAACTGTCGCCGGGGCATCGGCGAAAGCCCTCAGCCGAATTGAGCACGATCGTGAGAGAATTGTTGCGAAAACACCCCCGCTCCGTTGAGCTGCGGTTGCCGCCCGCCTACGTCTGATCCGGTCGCGGTTATTCTTGGAACATGAGTTCCAGAACTGATTCCGGACGCCCCCCGAGGTGCTCCGACGATCATCGTGAACCACTGCCGGGAACCGCGAAGAAAGGAACCACCTACCTCATCGTCGAGCATGCCCACGGATGGGGACGGGATGTGCTCGACGGCGATGCCCTCGGAGCGGAACTCACAGGGCGAATCAGGGAACTCGTGGACTCGGCAGGGGCCGCGTTCCACCTGATCCGCCGTCCCGGACGGGACACGCGAGAGGGGGCTCCTGTCCGGGCGTACCTGATCTTCACCTCATCGCCCGATCCGGATGCACCACCACCGACGATCGAGGCCTACGACTTACCCGGCGGGATGGAAGACATCTTCGCCCTGGATCTGAGCGGGCCGGAACTCAACACCGCGCTGGGGGCGCGCCGGGTCCCCCACCCCCTGGTTCTCGTCTGTACCCACGGTAAACGGGACCTGTGCTGCGCGGTGAAGGGGCGTCCGATGGCGAGTGCCATGCGCGCCGCGGCCTCCTCGATGGAGACGCTTCTCCGGAGAAGGAACGGGGACCCCTGCGCTGTCGGGGGCGCGGAGCAGGCCGCGGGGATCAACGACACGGTCGATGTGGTGTGGGAGTCCTCGCATACCGGCGGACATCGGTTCGCACCGTCGATGATTCTCCTGCCCTGGGGATACTCCTACGGTCGGATGAGCACAGATCAGGGGATGGCGATGCTGGCGACCCTGGCGCGTGGTGAATTGCCACTACCTGGGCTGCGAGGCCGCGGATGCTACGACGGGCCCGGTCAGGCCGCCGAGGTCCATGTGGCGGCGGAACTGTCCGCGAAAGGATACCCGGTGGCGCCGGGTGAACTCGTAGTATCCGCAGTGGAAGATCCCGCCGGTACCGATACCGTGCGCCGTACGGTCGCCCGGCCCGGTGGGGGCCGCTGGTCGGTGGAGCTCCGGCACCGCGAGCTGCCTCCGGTCCTGAAATCCTGCGGTAAGGAACCCGCGGCGGCGGACACCTGGTGCGTGATCGGGTTCCGGAGTCTGGATCCGGGTGAGTGAATCCGCTGATCATTCGCCGGACGGGAGATGACACAACTGAACTTCCTCGGTCGATGTGCTGCTCATCGTCGATTCCGGGTACCCGTTCCATATCGGTGGGGTCGGGACGGTTGTCGACCAGTTGCTGGCGGCGAATCCGGAGCTGAGCTTCGGGATCGTCCATTTGTACCCACCGCTACGGGATACCTGCGTCAGTGCGCTGGATCGACGTGGTGTCACTGGCTGACGCCACCGCAGGTCCCTGCCGTCCCGCGCCCGGCCCGGTGGAGCAGATCCCAGTACTTCTGACAGCCGCCGGTGGCGGTGACGCAGTTGCCCTGGGGAGGCTGTGTGGATACTTGGCAGGCGATATTTCCGATCATCGGGTACCCCGGCCCTCGTCGATGAGCTTGCTGCGTGCTGACTTGTGACGGGGCCTGCGCGGGTGGTAGTCAGGACGCTCGTGGATGTCGTATTGAGACTTTCCGCACGGAGCTAGCCGGATGTCGGTGTCGTTCACGCGCAGTCCGTGCGGTGGGCGGGCGCGCTCGGGGTGCTGGTATCGTTCCATTGGCTCTGGCGCTACTCATCCTGACGGTCGTAGATATCGTCGCCGCGATGTGGGGGTCCGGGAGTGTCGGAGAGTCGTCTCCGAGTCCTCGTTCGAACTGGACTCGGTCGATGTCGCTATCGTCATGGAATCGACATATCCCTTTCTCAAAGGCGGGGTGCCTGTGGTGGTTTATGACATCAGCACCCACAATCCGGACTTTGCATACGTCATCCACATCGTCTGAGCCTCGACCGCCATCGAGAGTACCTCTACGGAGTTCCGGCCAACGTGGCCTGGATCGATGTCATCTACCTCTCCCCCGAGGAGATGACTTCAACGTCGCGGTCCATGATCGCACGGGGCGGGGGACAGATCCGATGGCGAGGTGACCCAGTGGTTCGTCTCCGCACTCGAATCGGGAATCAATGGAGATCCCGCGCAGTTGTGGCAGTTGTGGTCCGAATCCGTCAACCCGCAGACCCGGACCTGGCGGCTCTGGCTAGTCATTCGGACGCGGGCAATGATGGAGGCCGCCATCCGGGCGACGCCCGACCATGACGACGCCACGGTCGGGAACCTGTTTTGGACCGTCCGGGACTTCTTCTCCCTCGCTTACGCACTCATCGACCGCATCCACGCACCGGCGAAGATCTATCATGCCCACACGACGGGCTACGCGAGCCTCGTCGCATCCGTTGCGGCCCGGCAACATGACGGTGCCTTCCTGCTCACGGAACACAACCTCTATATCCCTCTATATCCGTGACACGGTGAACACCCTCCCTGGTCGTACGATGAGTCTCCCGGTCACCCGGAGCAGTCACCTTGGGCTGCCTACCAACACCCTGGAATATCTGTGGACCCGGTGGTGGATCGAGATGGGGGCGATCCTCTATCCTTCGGCCGACCACATCACCTACCTGTATCCCTCGGCCATTGAGGAGGCTGCAGCGCTCGGGGGAGACCCCGCCAAATCCGAGTGCTCCCCAACGGAATGCGCTGGGAGGACTTCGCCGAGGGACGGGACATCCGGGAAGCGGTACTGGCCGAGATTGCCGCGGGGTCCAAGAAGCAGTGGCGCTTCGCCTGTATCGCCCGGCCGTTCCCATCAAAGGCATTTACGAACTACTGAGTTCCGTCGCAGCTCTCGTGTCCGGGGGACATGAAGACATCATCGTGGACATCCTCGGGCCGACGGACCACCTTCCCGAATACTACGAGAAGTGTGTCGACTACGCCCGGGAACTGGGCATCGAGGACTACGTCAACTTCGAGGGGACAGTGAACATCCGAGAGCGGCTGCACACCTACGATGGTCTGGTTCTCGCCAGCTTCAACGAGGGGCAACCCATCGTCGTCCTCGAAACCATGGCCTGCGGTCTCCCGGTCGTGGGCACCGATGTTGGCGGCATGGATGAGCTCGTCTGTCTGCCACTCCCCGGACCCGACGGCGAGGTCGTTGGGCCCTGCAGCGTCCTCGTCCGTCCCGGAGACACCGAAGCCCTCGCCCGAGGGATCGCATCGGTCGTCGAATCCGGTGAGCTGTACAAGACCTGGCACCTCAACGCGCTCGCCCGGCTCCGTGGAACGTTCCTCATGCCGACCGTGATGGCCAGGTACAACGCACCGCTGTCTCGGCGCCGGTGGTCCTGACGTCGTCCGTGACCGGACGGCGGATCTTGGGAGTGGTTCGGGCGATATTGTCAGCGCGATCAGCGTCGCCGAGGTCAGCGAGAACTATCCGGGGCGACGGTGGCTTCGGGTCAGTTCATACGAACAGAACTGGCGTCGCGCGCTGGCTGGGGTACGTCGCTCATCCGTCGTCCGTAACTGCGTCGGGAAGGTCACCGGGGGAGCGCGGGGCGTCGGTGGTGCGACCGCCCGCGCCGCGAGTCGGGCCGTGCTCCGCGTCCTGGGGCGTCACTGACGGACAGATACGTCATCTATTCGTTCACTCCCGGAGCGTCCCCGTAGCTATGGCTCTCGCCGTGGCTGGGTACGTGACCTGAAGCCGGAGATCCCCGGTGTCGGGAGTCACCGTTGACGCCCGACACCGGGGATCTCGTGTTACACCGGCTCCGCTACCGGCGTAACGGGGAGCTCTGAACTGCCTGAACTGAGCTAGCGGCGCATGACCTTCTTGGATAGCCAGTTGCCCAGGAGCTGGGTGATCTGCACGATGACGATGATCGCCAGAGTGGCCACCAGCGTGACCGACCAGTTGAAGGACTGATATCCGTAGGTAATGGCGAAATCACCGAGACCGCCACCGCCGATGATCCCGGCCATCGCCGACATGTCGACGACGGCGATGAACAGGAAGGTGTAACCCAGGATCAACGGTCCGAGTGCCTCGGGGATGATCACCGAGGTGATGATCTTCAGGGGGGAGGCACCCATCGCGCGGGCCGCCTCGACGACACCGGGATCGATGGACACCAGGTTCTGCTCCACGATCCGGGCGACCCCGAAGGTTGCGGCGATAGACATGACGAACATGACCGCATTCGTGCCGACGGTCGTCCCGATGACCTTCAGGGTCAGGGGGCCGATCGCGGCGATGAGGATGATGAACGGGATCGGTCGGATGAAGTTCACCAGCAGGTTGAGCGCGGTGTAGACGAACTTGTTGCGCAGCACCCCCTGGGAGCGGGTGCTGTAGAGCAGGACGCCGATGATCAGTCCGAGGAATCCGCCGACGATCATGGTCACGATGACCATGAGCAGCGTGTCACCGATCGCGTCGATGAAGGTACCGCCGAAACGGTCCCAGTCGAAGTCCAGTGCTTGGGTTGTGGTGGTCATCTGAGGATCTCCTCGATGTCGGTGGTGCGGTCCAGGGCGTCACGGAACGTCTCGATGGGGGCGTCATCGCCGGTGAGTCGGACGGTGACCTTGCCGAAGGAGTGGTGCTCCAGGGTGGTGATACCGCCGTGGACGATGTTGATGCTCACGCCGGCGGAGCGGGCATGGGCGGCGGCGGTGAAGAAACCCGAGTTCTCGGTGAGGTTGATGGTGAACAGTCTTCCCTCGCCGGCGAGGAGATCGTCGGCCTCCACCTGATCCGGGGTATTGCGCAGGGTCGTGGCGACGAACTTCCGGGCCACCGGGGTCTGTGGATTGGAGAACACCTCATACACGCTGCCCCACTCGACGACCCTGCCGCTCTCCATCACGGCCACCTTGTTGGCGATCTTGCGTACCACGTCCATCTCGTGGGTGATCACGACGATCGTGATCCCCAGCTCCCGGTTGACCTTCCGGAGCAGGTCCAGGACATCGTGGGTCGTCTCGGGGTCGAGGGCGCTGGTCGCCTCATCGGCGAGCAGGAGCGACGGATTCGTCGCCAGTGCGCGGGCGATACCGACACGCTGCTTCTGCCCACCGGATAGCTGCTCGGGGTAACTGTCACCCTTGTCGCCCAGGCCGACGAACTCCAGGAGTTCCTGCACCCGGCGTTTACGGTCCGCGGCGCCGACCCCCGCGAGCTTCAGTGGGTAGGCGATGTTGCCCGCAGCCGTACGGGAGCTGAACAGGTTGAACTGCTGGAAGATCATGCCGATCCGGCGCCGTAGCTGACGCAGTTTCTTCTCGGACATGCCGACGACATCGACGCCGTCGAGGAGCAGTTCCCCGGATGTGGGGGTGTCCAGGCCGTTGATCATCCGGACCAGGGTGGATTTACCTGCACCGGAGTATCCGATGATTCCGATGATCTCGCCCGGTTCGACGGTCAGGGAGACGTCATCGAGAGCGGTGGTCGATGTTTTCTTGTTCGTGAACACCTTGGTGATGTTCCGGAACTCGACCCTGGTTCCCGGCTGTGAGGTGTCGGTGTCTGCCACGGTGTGTGCTCGATTCTGTGAGGAGGAGCAGGTGTCTGCTGGATGGATGCCGCCGTCACGGCGTGCCACCGGCCCCGACGGTACTCCGCCGGGGCCGGTGGGCTGGTCATTTCCGTCATGATCGGCGGGGTGACCAGCTGAAAGCTGGGGTAGTGCTACTTCTGGTCCTTGAGCTTGTCCTCGAGGCGATCCAGGATCTCCTTCAGATCAGCGGCGGAGCGCTTGACGGGGACTGAGGTGCCCTTGGACTCCTCGGCGACGGCCTCGGTGACGGCGTCACCCTGCCAGATCTCGACGAGTTCCTGGAGGCCCTTGTTGTCGGCGTCTTCGGCGCGGACGACGAAGGCGTTGATGTAGGGCTCGGCCTCCTCGGAGGTTGGGTCATCCTGGAAGACTGAGGACTTCGGATCGATGTTGGCCCGGTCCAGGAAGGTGTTGTTGATGATGGCGGGCTTGCCCTCGTGGTAGACGGTGGTGGTCTGCGGGGCGGCGACCGGAGTGACGGAGACCTTGGAGTTGTCCGCGTCGATGTCGGCCGGGGTGGGGGTGATGAGGCCGGACTCCTTGAGGGTCACGAGACCCGCCTGGACCAGCACGTTGATGGCGCGGCCCTGGTTGGAGGAATCGTTCGGGATGGCGACGGACGAGCCTTCGATGCCGTCGAGGGAATCGTGGTCCTTCCAGAACAGAGCCAGCGGAACGATCTCGGTGGAGCCGATGGGGGTGAGGTCATCTCCGGTGCCGACGTTGTACTCGGAGAGGAACTTCAGGTGCTGGAAGAGGTTGACGTCGAGCTGTCCCTCGGACAGTGCCTTGTTCGGGGTGTTGTAGTCCGAGTAGTTGACGATGTCGAGGTCGATGCCCGCCTTGTCGGCCTCCTCCTCGAAGACCTCCCATGCCTTACCGCCGGCGTCGGTGGTGCCGATGGTGATCTTCTTGCTTTCGTCACCGGAGGCGCTGGTGGAGTCGGCGGAGTCGTTTCCGCAGGCGACGAGGGACCCCGCGGCGAAGATGCCGGCGGCGGCGAGGGTGGTGAAACGGCGGAGGTTCATGGGTTCAAGCTTTCTGTCGGGGTCTGACTGTATATCTATCTGTTCCACCCGGTTGACGCGGTGGAGAAGTGGTGCGCGGGCACCCCGGTGGGGGCTAGACAGAGCATTCTGCCATTCCGCTTGTATCACCGTAGCAGTGTGTCCCGTTCGTGTACAGCTCGGTCTAGTGTTGGGGGTGTGGGTGGGCGGGTGACTGGCCGGGCGGGAGTGGGTGCCGCATGCATGAGGGATGATGCGATGGAAAGCTATTCGCTACTGTGTTCTATATGGAATGGGGTGATGGTGGCAGTGTTGGGGTCAATGGATGCCCGATGGACTGGGCGACACTGGAGAAAGTTCTCTCCGGAGGGAGGGCTGAGCGGATTTTTCCCGACCCAGCCGTGTTGGAGGTGGCCACCGTGTCCGGGCCGCCGATTGTTCCGACTGTCGAGCATCCCTTCGCCGAACTGCGCGCCCAGAGTTCCTACAGCTTTCTCTCCGGTGCGTCAGATCCGGATAAGCTCGTCGAACGGGCTATCGAAATCGGGCTCACCGCGCTCGGTATCACGGACCGTGACGGCTTCTATTCAGCGGTCCGCTTCGCCGAAGCCGCCGCAGGCACCGGGCTGGGCACCGTCTTCGGCGCGGAGCTCACCCTCGGTGAGGGGGAGATCCTCTGTGTGCTCTGTCGCGGTGCGGACGGCTACCGTCGACTCAGCCACGCCATCACCGACGCGCACATGGCCGCCGGCGCCAAGGGGTCGCCCGTGTACCCGCCGCTCCCGATCCTCGGTGAGCGGGCGTCCGGTACCTGGCAGATCCTCGCCGACTCCACCTGGACGGAACGTCTGTCCGAACTGATCGACGCGTTCGGTGCCGAACGGGTCACGGTCCAGCTGTCCTGGACGATGTGTCCCGGCGACGTGGACGGAAACGAACATCTGCTCGCAGAAGCCGAACGGCGTGGCCTACGGACCGTGGTCAGCACCATGCCCCGGGCCGCCACCCGTCATGATGTGCGTGTGGCCGGAGCGAAACACGCACTCAGGCTCCGGTCCGGACTCGCGGACTCGGAGGCACATCTTCATCCCATGGGCGGTACCTGGCTCCGGAGTGGGGAGGACATCACACGCGCGCTCCCCGGTGGTGACCGACTGTGCCTGACCGCAGTGGAGGTTGCCGCCGAATGTGCCTTCACCCTCGACCTCCTGGCTCCGGAGTTACCCCGTTTTGATATCCCGGATGGACACACGGAGATGAGCTGGTTGACAGAATTGACGCTCCGCCGTGCCCGAACGCGGTATGCCGGTCGGGGCGCGGACCTCAGGTCCCTCGTTCACCAGCAACTGGAACACGAACTAAGCATCATCGAGAAGCTCGACTTTCCCGGATACTTCCTCATCGTCTGTGATCTGGTGGACTTCTGCCGGGGCCGCGGCATCCTCTGTCAGGGACGCGGCTCTGCGGCGAATTCCGTCGTTTGCTTCGCACTCGGCATCACCAACGTCGAACCGGTCGGTGCCGGACTGCTCTTCGAGCGTTTCCTCTCCCCGGAACGGGACGGTCCACCGGACATCGACATCGACATCGAGTCCACCCGCCGAGAAGAGGTCATCCAGTACGTCTACGCCCGCTACGGCAGAGATAACGCCGCGCAGGTCGCGAACGTCATCACGTACCGTCGCCGCGGTGCTGTCCGCGACGCAGGCCGGGCACTGGGGCACCCGCAGGGAGCGTGTGACGCTTGGGCGAAGGGAACCGCGGAACCACCCGCGGATGTCGTCGCACTCGCGGAACGGTTCATCGGACAACCCCGACACCTCGGGATCCACTCCGGAGGCATGGTCATCTGCGACCGACCCATCGCCGATGTCGTGCCCGTGGAGTGGGCGCGTAAATCCGGACGCAGCATCGTGCAGTGGGACAAGGATGACTGCGCCGCGGCCGGGCTGGTCAAGTTCGATCTCCTCGGCCTCGGCATGCTTGAGGCGCTGCACCACATGATCGATCTCGTCGCTGAACACCGTGGCAGGACGGTGAATCTCTGGGAGCTGGATCTCGCGGAACCGGAGGTGTACGCCATGCTCGCGCGCGCCGATGCCGTCGGTGTGTTCCAGGTGGAGTCCCGGGCCCAGATGTCTACCCTCCCGCGGCTGAAACCCCGGGAATTCTTCGATCTCGTCGTCGAGGTCGCGCTCATCCGTCCCGGCCCCATCCAGGGCGGCAGCGTGCACCCCTACATCCGGCGGCGCAACGGCGAGGAACCGGTCACCTATGACCACCCCTGTCTGGAACCCGCGCTGGCCAAGACCCTCGGGGTGCCACTGTTCCAGGAACAGCTCATGCAGATGGCACGCGACGCCGCCGGGTTCACCGGCGCCGAGGCAGATGCGCTACGGCGGGCCATGGGCTCCAAACGCTCCCCGGAGCGCATGGCCCGCATCCGGGACCGGTTCTTCACCGGGCTCAGGGAGAACAACGGCATTACGGGGGACGTCGCGGAGAATCTCTGGAACAAGATGGTCGCCTTCGCCGCTTACGGTTTCCCCGAATCCCACTCCCAGTCGTTTGCGTCCCTGGTCTACTTCTCCGCCTGGTTCAAATACCACTATCCGGCTGAGTTCTGCACCGGCCTTCTGCGGGCGCAACCGATGGGCTTCTACTCCCCGCAGTCCCTCATCGCTGATGCTCGCCGCCACGGAGTCCCGGTCGACCCGGTATCCGTCAACGACTCCGCTGCTGTTGCGGACTGCCCTGGGGGACGGATCCGGCTCGGGCTCGATCTTGTCAGGGGAGTAGGGGTCAAGGCGGTGCAACGGATCATCGCGGCCCGGTCCACAGGTGGGTCGTTCACCGGGGTCGCGGACCTCGCCAGACGCGCGGACCTGAGCATCGCACAGACCGAGGCGCTGGCCAGATCCGGTGCCACGGACTGCCTCGGGATCGAACGTCGTCAGGCCCGGTGGGAAGCCGGCGTCGCCGCAACGGAGAAGAATGGGATGCTGCCGGGGATCTCCGGGATCGCCGCTCCCGCACTGCCCGGAATGACCGCCTTCGAACTACTTGCCGTCGACATCGCCGCGACCGGCGTCACCCACGACAGGCAGCCGGTCGCTCTCTTACGTACCGCGCTCGATGCCCGGGGCATCATCCCGGCAGATCGGCTGCTCGAACAGCGGGACGGGGCCCGGATCCGGGTCGCGGGCATCATCACCCACCGGCAACGCCCCCGGACCGCCAGCGGCGTGACCTTCCTCGGGATGGAAGATGAGACCGGGCTGATGAATATCATCGTCTCACCCGGGCTCTGGGCCCGGCAGCGACGACTCGCCCGGACCGCCCACTCCCTGATTATCCGAGGTATCATCCAGAACTCCTCGGGTGCGGCGGCGATCCTGGCGGACCGGCTCGAACCGTTCCCCGCCGCGGAACTGCTCTCCACGGGGTCGAGGGACTTCCGGTGAATGCGTGGGGGCCATGGATTTCGGCATAGTGGGGGTCATGATTGAGGCGCCTGATTCGACCCCGCTCAACCCGGTGTCCCCCGCGCTCGCGAAAGCCCGGCTGCTCATCGTCCTCCCCGTCCCCGCGGTCGCGGCGCTGGGCTGCGCGGTGGCGGCCTGGTGGTGGACCCCCTTGCTCTGGATCGGTGTCGTTCTCATGCTCATCGCCACCGGATACCTCGCCTGGTTGATTCCCGCGCAGGTCCGGCTCCTCGGGTGGGCAGAAACCACGGATGAACTGCTCATCACCAAAGGGCGGATCTGGTACACGTTCACCGTCGTCCCCTATGGCCGTGTGCAGTTCGTTGACGTCAGTTCCGGGCCGGTGCAACGCCGATTCGGATTGAAGACACTCACCCTGCACACCGCGTCATCAACGTCGGACAGTGAAATTCCCGGACTGGATTCGGTGACCGCTGACGCTCTCCGGGACCGTCTCGCGGTCAAAGCCCGGGAGAGGATGAGCGGGCTGTGAACGGCACCGGAGATGGTGGAGACGCCACTACCGAAGATTACCGGCGGGTGCACCGGATCAGTCCACTGCTGCGCTTCTGGACGGTCCTGCTCGCGCTCGTGGCCATCGCGGCGGGAAACATGGGGGAGTCGGTGTTCGGGATCCTCAGGGGCCTGATCTCCGGGCAGATTCACGTGGATACCCGTCCCCTGTTGATCGGGGTCGGCGGGTTCATCTCGGTGTGTGTGCTGATCTGGCTGGTCTCCGGCATCTGGTGGCGGGCCATGGGGTACCGGCTCACCGCGGAAGAAGTCGTCCACCGGCAGGGGGTGGTGGGTGTCCGGGTCCGAACCGCCCGCTACGACCGCATCCAGGCGGTCGACATCGTGGAGTCGGTCGTCGCCCGGATCTGTGGACTCGCGGCGGTCCGCGTCGAGACGGCGGGCGGGGAGGACTCCGTCATCGAGATCTCCTACCTGCGCAAGAAGATGGCCGAGCGGCTCCGTGTGGAGATCCTCGGCCTGCTGGGCGGAGAGACGGTCGGAGCGGGCAGGCAGGATGCCCCGTCGACTGGATTCCCGGATACGGAACCTGATTCGGCGGTGGCTGCCGGTGACATCATCGTGGCCCCGATCCCCGTCGTCAGGTCGCTCGTCGCGGCGTGTCTCTCCGGGTGGTTCCTGTTTGCGTTGCCGACGCTCATCATCGTCATCATCCATCCGGGAGCTTTGGGGATGCTGTGGCCCGTATTCATCGGCTCGCTTCCGTCCACGTGGAACATCATCGACAACTCCTGGCGCTTCACCGTCCGGCGGGAAGGCGGTGAAGATCTGGACATCACCTACGGGCTCGCTGATCGACGCAGACAGACACTGAAGTTGTCCCGGGTACACTCCGTGGAGATCCGCCAGCGCACACTGTGGCGGCTCACCGGGTGGTGGTCGGTCCGTGTTTGCGTGGCGGGTTACGGGGTGTCGGAGGGCGGGGGGACGACGAAGATCCTCCCGGTGGGTACCCGGGAGGAGGCGGTCCGGATCGCGGTACTGCTCAGCCCGTTGACTGCCGCGGAGGTTGAGGAATCGGCGCAACCGGAGGGGTGGACGCGTCCGGTGTTGCGGAGCCCGCGCCGGGCCAGATGGGTGTCGCCGATCTGTTGGCGCCGCCGGGCGGTGACGTTTGCCGGTGGACCGGGAGACGATGGACAAGATCTGCCGGAGGCCGTAATTCTCCACGGAGGTCGATTCTCCCGCCGGGTGTCGATGGTCGCGCTGCCGCACATCCAGGAGATCACCTTGGAAACAGGGCCGGTCGGCAGGTTGCTGGATTTCGCCTCGGTGAAGATGCACCTGGTGGAGGGGCCGGTGCTGATGGTGGCGGACAACCTGGAAACCGAGGATGCGGTCTGGCTGCTGGAACTACTACGTCGTCGTCGATTGCCTGTGTTGGCTACAGTGACTGAGTTGCGGTGACACCCCTGGATGAGGGGTTGTGCTGCAAGGTTGGTATTCGCCACTGAGGTGTGTGTGCTGGGGCAATAATGGGATTCATGTGCAATTGATGCATGCAGTGCACAATTAAGTTCAACCAGTTGAAGATTCAGGTTTATATAGTCGGCCGATCTAGGTATGGTTACCATGTACTTACTGGTGGGCGACATCCCGGTCTTTTTCTTGGGTCGGTGGATGTAGGCCCGGAAACTGCTGAAAAGAGACTGCGAACCATGAAGCTCGGAAAAGCTGCGGCACTCGCTGCCTGCACCGTTGTATCGCTTGTCCTGACCGCGTGCGGCTCGGATTCCGGTTCCGACAATGCCGGAACCGGGGAGGTTGAGAAGGTGTCGGGTGAGTCTGTGAAGGTGGTGGCCACCACCACTCAGATCTGTGACTACGTCACCCAGATCGCCACTGACGAGTCGGATGATGCGGAACTGTCCTTCAACAAGACTGGCTCGGACGGGAATACCACGCACTTCGGGGCTGAGCCGGGCAAGGCCAAGTCGGAGCTGGATCTAACCTGCATTCTGGCGCCCAACGCTTCCGCCCACGATCACGAGATGACGCCGCAGCAGATGCAGGCAATGGGGGAGGCGAACCTCCTCATGGTCAATGGTGTGGACCTGGAGCACTTCCTCGATCGTGCTGTCGAAGCCTCCGGATTCGGCGGCACCCTCGTCGTCACCAGCGGTTTCCTCACCTCGGGTGAGAAGGATGACGAGAAGGCCGTGCTGGAAGCTGAGAAGGAGCTGCCCTACAAGGTCTACCGCGGGGTGGAGCAGGTCGATATCAATGAGTGGCCGTTCGCCGCACCTGAGGGCGAAGAGCCCGAGTTCATCTATGATCCCCACGTCTGGACTTCACCGCACAATGCGATGGTTCAGGTGAAGAACATCGGTGCTGCACTGGAAGAAGCATCCCCCGAGAACTCCGACCTGTTCAAGAAGCATGTTGGCCGCTTTGAGAAGGAACTCGACGAGCTCGACAAGTGGGCTGCTGAGTCCTTCGCCTCTGTCCCGGACTCGGACCGGGTGCTGTTCACCTCGCATGATGCCTTCGGTTACCTGTCCAAGGAATTCAACATCAACTTCATCGGCACGGCGCTGAGCGACTTCAACGATCAGGCTGATGCCACCGCCGAGCACATCGCTTCCGAGGCTGACAAGGTCCGTGAGTCCGGTGCCAAGGCGCTGTTCGCGGAAAACTCCAACAACTCCAAGTCGATTGAGGCTATCGCGAGTGCCGCGGGCGTCAAGGCCGTCATCGGTGATGACGCCCTTTACGGAGACTCGCTCGGTCCGGACGGTACCGACGGTGAGACCTACATCGGCTCCATCATGCACAACGTCACGAACCTCGTTCGTGCCTGGGGCGGCACGGTGGCTCCTGTTCCGGAGATTCTTAAGGCATACACCCCGAAGGACCTGTAACGCAGGCTCTTTCCCCAGATCGAAGCGAGTTCGCCGCGTCCCATTCCTCGGGATGCGGCTCTCGTGTGTTCGGAACCTTAACCACATTCACTTTCACCAATAATAAATACCGGTTCCATCAAGGGAGAATAGTAATGGACACGACACAGTCCACTCCGGCGCTACGCTACGTCGATGCGAGTTTCAGCTATGGCGGCCCCCCGACACTGACCGGAGTTACCGGTGAAGTACAACCCGGGGAAGCCCTCGCGCTCATTGGACCGAACGGAGCGGGCAAAACCACGCTGTTGCGTGGCATCCTCGGGACGGTCAGCGTGTCCGGGACCATGGAGATCCTCGGACGCACGGATGGAAAGGTCCCCAAAGGATCCATCGGCTACGTGCCGCAGGTCGCGGATCTCGACACCACGTTCCCGGTCACCGTCCGGCAGGTCGTGATGATGGGGCTCTACGCGGAACTCGGTTGGCTCCGCCGCCCCAGTGCAGCGCACCGTGAGCGGGTCGATGCCGCCCTCGAGCGAGTCGGCATGTCTGACCGTGCAAATCTGAGGTTCGGTCAATTGTCCGGCGGCCAGCGTCAGCGAGTGCTGCTCGCCCGTTCCATCGTGGCCTCCCCGAAGATGATCCTCCTCGACGAGCCGTTCAACGGTCTCGATGAACCCAACCGTGAGGCCCTGCTGGGAATCATTCACTCGGTCAAACGGGAAGGCGTCGCGGTGGTCGTGTCCACCCACGACTTCAAGCTCGCCTACGAGTGTTGCGAGGATGTCGCACTTCTCGCCGGTCGACAGATCGCCTTCGGCCCGATAGACCGGGTCCTCACCCCGGCCAACCTTGAGCAGGCGTACGGCAGCCGTAGCACCGACCAACTCGTCGGATCGGGACTCGAGGAGGAACTTCATGTGGGATAGCGTCATCGTCGGCGTCACCAATGCTGTCGAATCCCTTCGGTTGGCCGTGATGGATGTCCCGGGTCTCCAGACGGTCGCGGCCGCGCCGTATCTCTTCCGTCCCTTCCTCATGCTCATGTTCCTCGGCGTCGTCGCAGGCCTCGTCGGGGTCATCATCAATCTCCGCTGCCTGGAATTCAACGCCGAAGCGATGGTGCACTCGGTGTTCCCCGGAATCGTCGCGGGCGCCGTCTACGGTGGACTCGACATGATCATTCCTGGCGCCGCGATCTGCGCGGTGTTCATTGTCATTGCACTCACCGCCGTTGGCAGGCGTAACACGAAGGTCTCCGAATCCGGAACCGCCGTCGTGCTCACCTCATTTTTTTCCGCTGGTATCGTGCTCTCCCTGTACAAGGGTGACCGATCAGGTCAGCTTGAGGCACTGATGTTCGGACGCCTCCTCGAGGTGACCCCTGATCGGTTCGTCGAGTCCATCGTCGTGTGCCTCGTTGCACTCACCATCATCACCCTGTCCTGGAAGGAACAGATCTTCACGGCCTTTGATCGTGACGGTGCCCGTGCCGCGGGGATCTCGGGCTTCACCGTGGACCTCATGGTCAACGCCGCGATCGCCGCCGTCGTCGTATCCTCCGCCTCCGCAGTCGGGGTGCTTCTCGTCATCGGCTATCTTGTGGTCCCCGGAGCAACCGCCCGACTCCTGGTCGAACGCGTTTCACTCATGGTCCCGGTCGCCATCGCCGTCGGGGTCATCGGTGGCTATGCGGGCATGATCATCATGACTCTGGACACCCCACACCCGGTGTCTCCGCAGGCGTCGGTCGCGCTGTCCGTCATCGCCCTGTTCTTCCTCTCCCTGCCGATCCGGTGGATTCGTAGCAGGTTCGCCGGGAACAACGTCCCCGTTGATCCGGACGAGACCACCACTCCCGTCAGAATTCCCGCCGGAGGTGCAGTATGAGCTTCTTCGATTCCACCTTGTGGACGATCCTCCAGCTCCCGATCCTGGAGATCGTCGTCGTCGGTGTGCTCGCTGGTCTGGTCGGTGTCCTGGCGGTGCTCAACCAGCGGGTCTTCTTCGTGGAGTCAGTTGCCCACGGTACTTTTCCCGGAGCTATCCTCGGTGTCGTTCTCGGTAAGGGACTCGCCGCAGACTGGAACCTAGATAATGATACGCAGCATGCAGTGCTATCGCTCTTCCTCTTCGCCGGTGCACTCCTGGCGTGTGTTCCCCTGTCCTGGCTGATGCACCGGCTGACCCGTATCGCTGGGCAGTCCTCCCAGGCGTCGGCGGGCATCGTCCTGACTCTCGGGTTCGCCCTCGGTTATTTCCTGAGCAAGTGGTTCCAGCCGTTACCGCTGAAGATCGAGTCATTTCTCACCGGATCGGTGCTGAGTGTCAACCGGACCGATGTTCTCGCAGCCGCAGTCGTGCTCGTCATCACCCTCATCATTCTGGCGATCTTTGGTAGGCAGCTAATTTTCTACGCCTTCGATGGAAGTGGATACCGGGCAGCGGGGCATAGCGCCACGATCGCCGAAGGCATCATCCTCGGGTTGATCTGCGCTGCTATCGTCGTGGTCATCCCGGCTGTCGGTACGATTCTCTCCATCGCGCTCATCGCTGCCCCAGCCGCTGGACTGCAGCCGCTCGTGAGGTCGACCTTGGGCCTGTTCATCGCAGCTCCCATAGCAGGTATTGCCATTGGCGCAGTGGGGCTCGCCTTCGCGGTGAAGGCAGATCTGTCGGCAGGTGGCATGATCGCGCTGACCGCAGGTGTCTTCTATATCGGCTGCCTCGCGGTTGGTCGACTGTTGGCTGGTCGCCGATAAGCCGAGCTCCGAGAAAGGAAGAGCAATGCCAGAAACCAACCTCTCGGACCTTCCCGATAAGTCTCAGGACTACCTGAAGGTCATCTGGGACATCTGCGAACGAACCGGGTCGCCGGCGATGCTCAAGGATGTCGCCGCCCAGACCGGACAGAAGACATCGACAGCCTCCGAAGCCGTCCGAAGGCTGACGGATCGTGGGTTGGTCAGTCATCGGCCCTACTCTGGCATGACACTCACAAAGGAAGGAACCCAACTGGCCCTCGGAATGATGCGCAGGCACCGGCTCCTCGAAATGTTCCTCTGCACTACCCTCGGATACACCTGGGACGAGGTTCATGATGAGGCCGATGTCCTAGAACATTCGGTTTCAGACAAACTGATTGAGCGTATCGACGCCCACCTCGGGTATCCGGTGCGTGACCCCCACGGAGATCCGATCCCCGATGTTGACGGGGCAATGGTCGACATCCCCTCAGAGGTCCTCACCGGGGTTGAAGAAGGGGTCGAGGTGACGGTAGACAGGGTCAGTGACCGCGATCCGGAACTCCTGCGCTACCTCGCGGACCACGGAATCCGTCCGGGGACCGGACTTACGGTGCTCCCACCCCCGTTTCCGGGGATGTCTGTGGTCCGCGTTGAACGGCCGGCGGGTCCGCATGAGGAGGACACAGCTGCCGACGTACCGATGACGGCGGCCGGCATAGCGGCCATCTACGTCACCCGCGACTGAGGTTTCCGGCTAGACTGCCCCCGGGTAACCCAGCTGGCGCCATGCTTCATAGGTGGCCACTGCCGCGCAGTTGGACAGGTTCATCGACCGCCGTGCCGGGAGCATCGGGACACGCACCTGTTCCGTGATCCTCGGGTTCGACAGGGCCTCGTCGTCCAGGCCACCGGGTTCCGTGCCGAATAACAGGACGTCACCAGCCCGGTAACTGATGTTCCCGTGCCACCGGGTGGCGGAGGTCGTGAATGCGAACACCCGGGCTCCGGGGATCGAGTCGAGTGCCGCAACAAGGTTCTCGTGGATGCTGACCTCCGCGAGATCGTGGTAGTCGAGGCCAGCCCTGCGGAGGTTCTTCTCTTCGAGATTGAAGCCCAGTGGACCGGCGAGGTGGAGATGCGCTCCGGTACCCGCACACATGCGGATCGCGTTACCCGTGTTCGGCGGGATGCACGGACGATCGAAGACGACATGAAGAACTGCGCGATCACCGGTCTCACTCATGGGTCCCGATCCTAGTGTGTGCCTGCTTTCTCCTCGGATACGGCCCGGAACCTGCGCTAACTCCCCGGACCGTGGAATAATAGTCCGTGTGACTGCACAGAAACTTGACGGAAAGCTCTATCGCGACGAGATCTTCGAGGACCTGAAGAGGAGAGTGGATCGGCTCGCCGATCGTGGCGTGGTCCCCGGACTCGCCACCGTCCTGGTCGGTGACGACCCGGCGAGCCACAGCTACGTCAAGATGAAGCACCGTGACTGCGAGCAGATCGGTGTGAAATCGATCGGCAGGGATCTCCCCGCTGACGTCAGCCAGGAGGAACTCAACGCGGTCATCGATGAGCTCAACGCCGACGACGCCTGCACCGGCTACATTGTCCAACTGCCGTTGCCGAGGCACCTCGACGAAAACGCCGTCCTCGAGCGTATCGACCCTGCCAAGGACGCCGACGGACTGCACCCCGTTAACCTCGGCAAACTGGTTCTCAACGAACCGGCGCCGCTGCCGTGCACCCCGAATGGCGCCATCCACCTTCTCCGGCGGTTCGGGATCGAACTCAACGGCGCGAAGGTCGTCGTGATCGGACGCGGTGTGACCGTCGGGCGTCCCATCGGTCTGATGCTCACCCGGCGCAGCGAGAACGCGACCACCACGCTCTGTCACACAGGTACAAGGGACCTGGCCGCCGAGACCCGAGCAGCTGACATCATCGTCGCCGCGGCAGGTGTCCCCCACATGCTCACGCCGGACATGGTCAAACCCGGTGCAGCGATCCTTGACGTCGGGGTGTCCCGCAGGGGCGGCAAACTCGCCGGGGATGTCCACCCGGACGTGTGGGAGGTCGCCGGTGCGGTGTCTCCGAATCCCGGTGGAGTCGGCCCGCTCACCAGGGCATTCCTGGTGCGGAATGTCGTGGAGCGTGCGGAAAACCTAGCTGGGGCGGAGTGATTGGGCAGCAGTCGATGAACTCCTCCTATGTGCCGGGGATCGACAATCCACACGACATTGGGTTGTCCCCGTCTCCGGTTCCGCGTGCTGTACAACGGGTGTTCATGGCACTGCTCATCGCCGCGTTCTTGATTGCGGCCATTTTCGCACTCACGGAGCACTGGCGGCGTGCGACTTTTCTCCTTGGTTGCGCGTTGGTCTGGCTCAGTGTCGTCCGGGGTATCTGTGACTCCCGGGTGCTCGGGGTGTTCTCCGTCCGGTCACGGAGTTTCGATACCCTGTTTACCCTGTTCATTGGGGGATTGATGGCGTTCCTCGCGGTGTCCGTTGATCCTCTCGGCAGCTGACTGAGTGATACTCCCAGGTCTGGAATCATGCCGGATTTGCACCGGTCGCCAGTAACAGGAACCGGCGAAACACCCGGGCGACCTGGCGGGTCTCCGTGAGGAACGCGTCATGCCCGACGGGCGAGACGATCTTCGCCATGCCTAGGAGATTCCCGACGTTGCGGGAGATGTGTTCCTGCTGGTGGTACGGGTAAAGGATATCGGTGTCCACACCGGCGACGAGGGTGGGTACCTGGATCTCCGACAGTGCCTTGTTCAGGCCACCACGTCCTCGCCCGATGTCATGGCGGTTCAGTGCCTCGGTGAGTACCACATAGGAGCCCGCGTCGAAACGCTCGACCAGTTTTCTGGCTTGGTGGTCGAGATAACTCTGCACTGCGAAACGCTGCCCCGGATCCCGGAAGACCCCGAGAGGATTCTCCCCGTCCTGGGCGTCGGTCCCGAAACGCTCGTCGATCTCCTGCTCCCCGCGATATGTCAGGTGTGCTATCCGGCGCGCTGCCGCCAGCCCCTGTCGGGGGTATCCGCTGGTTGAATGATACTCACCGTTCAGCCATTCCGGATCGTTCGTTATAGCTGATATCTGCGCCGATTGGATACCTATCTGCCAGGCGCTGGCGCGGGCGGAAACCGCCAGAATCGCAGCCGCCCCCACCCGCTCTGGATGCATGAGGATCCACTCCAGGGTGCGTGCCCCACCCATCGAACCCCCGACCACGGCGGTGACCTTACTGATGCCCAAGACATCAAGGAGCTGACGTTCCGCGGTAACGAGATCCCGGATAGAGAGCGCGGGAAACCGTGAGCCCCAGGGGCGGCCGTCGGGGTGGGGGGACGAAGGGCCAGTGGTGCCCGAGCAACCCCCGAGTGCATTGGTGCACATCACGCAGTACCGGTCCGTATCCAAGGATAAACCCGGGCCGATGAGTCCGTTCCACCAGTTCACGGCATCGGAATCGCCGGTGAGGGCATGTTCGACGAGGATGATGTTCGTCGAACCGTCGGTGTCACGGCGGAGTTCACCCCATCGTTGGACAGCTATTCTCGCATCCCAGACGACTCCTCCGGCCTCTGTGCGGATGTCTCCCACGGGGAAAATCTCCGCCTTCCCTTCCTCAGGAAAAGGAAATGATTGCGAAGGAGATATGAGCTGCTTTGACGGTTGGGTGTTCATGGGGTCTCCGTTGGTCGGTGCACTGTGCAACCATCGTAGACGGACCGCTCTGTCTAGCTCAATATCGATGGAAAAACCCAGTCAGAACAGCTACTGGATCGTGTTTCCAGACTATGCGGTCTGAATTTCTGTAGCCTGCGGGTAGGGGAGTGTGCTGATGTTTCGCTGTTCCTCATCCGAGTAGTCGGGCGGCTCCGGAGTTGACCAGATCGGGGACATTCCCGGCATGAACCACATGATCGCCGCGGTCAGCACCGCAGCTCCCGCGGGAGCCCACGGATACCAGCTGGCCGGGGTGAAGAAGAACACGAGCGCACACGCCGCGGTTGCGACCAGCCATAGAAGGGGAACGAGCAGGTCAAGGCGGAGATTTCGAACCCTTCCATATTCCGCCCAATCTTCACCGGGGAATCGGGATCGCGCTTCGTTGCGGATCTTCCGCTGAGTTTTGAGACTGTTGGCGGCGAAGCAGAACATGAGTAGTCCGAAACCGACTCCTGTGACGAGGAGATCTCCGGCAGCTGCGCCGAATGCGAACAGCATTACTGATACCGTCATGCCTGCCCGTTCTCCCCGGGTCGGGGGGAGGGGGGTGGACGGGTCGACGTCAGGGTAGAGGCGATCAAACGTGGTGTCGGTCATGAGTGCTGCGGCTATCCTTAGTACAGGGGGAAGATTCGGGTTTTCGAGGCGAACGGATTTTTTAGGTTAGTCTAGCCTGACGATATAAAGTATGTCCGCGACGCGACCCGGCACCTCACTCCAGTGACGAGCCGGTCTCCGGGGATAGTCGCTCCGCCGACGGGCCCTTCGTCCGGGAACCCCTCGTAGATACAGCCAAAGAGAAATAATCATTGCTCCAGAAAGGACGACGCATGACCTTGCGTTCGCCATTCACCAAAATCGTCCGCCGCATCACCGCGGTCGCGGCTGCCACCGCAGCTGCGGGCTTCCTGGTTCTGCCCGTCCTACCTGCCACAGCCGAAGACTGCTCTGAGTCCTACACCAAGATCGATGGGGCCATGCGGTGGGGATTCAAGAAGTCCTTCCGCTCCTATATCCAGTCCGGTGGGACGAAGGGCGGCTGGGAGCTGGATGGTATGAGCTATGACAGTGGCTCCGAGCAGTTCGTCCTGACACCCGACCCAGACAGGATGAAAGTCGTCGATGCGGATACCGCGACGATTCCCCTCCAAGGATCTCTTCGTTTCTTCGGTCATGAAGGGGAAGGCGGCCAGGGGCCCGGGAAATACGCCCTCGACTTCACGCTCTCGGACATGAAACTCGTCGTGGACGGAACATCCGCCACCCTCGTAGTCGACTACAGAGGCCTTGAGCTCGAGCCTGGCACCACAATGGTCTCCGGCGAAAAGTCCGCCAATGATGCAGATTTCATGGACATCCAGCTTGCGCAGGCACCTGATTTCACCTCGGGATCCCTCGACTTGAACGGAAGCGTGAATCTCTCCGCCGACGGTGCTTCGATTTTTGCGGGCTTCTACGAGCCGGGTCAGGAGTTCGACCCGATATCATTGGCAGCAACCCTCGAAAAGGTCTGTGGGAAGCAACCCCAGGGGGGTTCAGACGGCGGGAGTGGGACCAGCGGGGGAAAGAACACCGGAACCAAGTCGGTCGGGATCGATGCAGTCAACTCCGTCAACGATCACCTGGACTCCCTCAATAACCTCATGGGCACCGCCGACAAGTTCATGGGTAACAGTGACAAGCTATACAAGCGCTTCACCGATGACCGCAACACCCTCACCGGTAGCAGGACAACGACAGACGGTACGTCCGTGCCCGGTGCGACCACCGGGGGAACCGGTGGGAAGACAACCACTGGTAAGACCACAGGTGCAGGAACCGGTACAACTTCGGGGGCCGGTACCAGATCCGGAACCTCTGGAGCTGCCTCCGCTCCTCGGGGGGCCGCCGCCGGAGGAACGACTGCCGGAGCGAACACCGGTGGTGGGGATGTCTGCACCGATGACGGTTCTCTCGGAGTGGTAGAGGCACAGGCTGCCTGGGGAGTGAAGACTTCCTTCCAAACCTACATCTCCGGATCGATCGCCAACGGCGGCTGGGAACTCAACGGTGTCGGACACAACAACGGGCAATTCCTCTTCTCCGGTAACTCCGGCGCAGTGAATCCATCAACTGGAGCTGGTTCCCTGCTTATGTCCGGATCGGTCCGGTTTACCGGGCACGGCGGAGTTCTGGACCTCACTATCGCGGACCCGGAGGTTCAGTGGAACGGAGCTTCCGGCGTCCTCATCGCCAATGTCACGTCAAACGACATGGAAGGCAACTCGAACAACTTTGGTCGCGTCGCCCTGGCCAATCTGACGTTCAGCCAGCTAGACGTCTCGCCCACCGAGGTGTCCGGTCAGACCAGCTCGGTGAGTCTCACCCAGGCCGGTTCCACCGCGTTCGCCGACTTCTACCCGGCAGGCCAGGAAATGGCGCCTCTGAGCTTTGCCGCGACACTTGGCGGATCAGCTAGTTGCGCCTCAGGGCAAGGCAGCGGTGCACCCGCCTCCGGTGGCGGCGGTGGCGCTGCGGCACGGGTCGGTGCGACAACAGCCGGTGCTTCCGGTTCCTCAACCAAAAAAGCGGGACTGCCCGGTGCTGCAGCAGGGGAAGATAGCGGAAGTTTCCATGCTGATAAGGGAGGTTCCGGGCGCTTTAAGATCAAGTCCAGCGGTCCCAACAAGTCCCCTGAGACGGAGAACGTTGCCGCCAGTAGTGAGACCGAAACCCTGGTCACGCCCCTGCTGCTGATCCTCGCCGCATTCGTCGTCGCTGGCAGTACCCTGACATCGTTCGTCTCCCGAAACCCCGCCGGGTAGTCGGAAAACCCTTTCCTCCTCTGGTCCACGTTTTCCCCGCGAAAGGCCCCACAAGTTGCTGACTTCACGACACAGACTCCGAATACGGTTCTCCGGAAGAGCACGTGCGATTATCGTCGCTCTCGCCTGCACCACCACCGTGCTGGCAGGCTGCTCCGGCTCCGACAATAGCCCCGAGACCGGCGGGAAGGCGGCTGAAGCTGCCGTCAGCGCTGCACTTCCTGAGCTGCCCGATCCCGCTGATCTACCGGATCCGCGATCTCTCACGGGAGTCAATGCTGTCACCGGTGTCGGGGAGCCCATCCCGGTGACCGAGGATCCACAGCCCCAGCTTCCCGTCGAACTCACGGATGCGGATGGGTACGATGTCGTCGTCGATGATGTCTCTCGGATCCTCGCACTCGACCTGTACGGGGCGTACACGAAAACTCTCATCGGGCTTGGGATGCGTGACGCGATCATCGGACGGACGGTCAGCTCTGATGAAGCCTCTCTCGCCAACCTTCCGGTGGTCACCCAGGGCGGACACAACATCAACGTCGAGGCGGTACTCGAACTCAATCCTAGCCTCGTCATCATCGACCATTCCATCGGCCCGCGTGAGGCGATCGACCAGATCCGCGAGGTAGGTGTCCCCGTCGTTGTCATGGAGCCTTTGCACACCGTTGACGGAATACACGAGGACATCGTCAACCTCGGTGGCGTCGTCGGGCTTCCCGACGACGCGGAGGTGCTTGCAGAACGCTCTGTCAAGGAGTACGAACGCGCGGTTGAGGACATCCGGACTATCACCCCGGAAAATCCCCTGCGTATGGCGTTTCTCTATGCACGAGGCACAGGTGGTGTCTTCTTCATCCTCGGCGAGGAAGACGGTGTGAACGAGCTGATCAAGGGTGTCGGTGGCATCGACGTCGCCACAGAGAACGGTATCCGCACCGCATCTCCCGCGAATGCGGAAGCGTTGGCCAAACTCAACCCCGAGGTCTTCATCATGATGGAGAAGGGGCTCGAGTCCACCAACGGGATCGACGGCCTGCTCGAACGCCCCGGAGTTGCCCAAACCGTCGCGGGCCAGAACCGTCGGATCGTCACGGTCCCGGACGGCCAAGCACTCGCCTTCGGCCCCCAGACCGGTGACCTGCTCGAGCGCCTCGCCATCGAGCTCTACGCGCCGGAGTCGAAGTAGGTGCAGGTACCAACGACCACCGTGGAAACGGATCAGAGAGGCGCAGTCCGGGAGCGTGACGCCTTCCAGAAGAGACGTCGCAACCGGATCATCCTTTTCATCGTTCTCGTGCTGCTGCTGTTCGGAACGATGGTCTTCTCCGTCGTCGTCGGACAGTACACACTGAAGGCATCCGATTTACCGCGTCTCCTCGCCATCGGTCCCGGCCAGGATTCGATTCAGCAGTCGGTCCTGTGGAACATCCGGTTGCCACGACTCGTGCTCGGTATCATTGTCGGTGCCGCACTCGGTGTGGCCGGAGCACTCATGCAGGCGGTGTTCGCTAACCCCCTCGCAGAGCCGAGCGTCATTGGCGTCACGTCCGGTGCCGGCGTCGGTGCGGCCGTGGTCATCGTGTTTAACTGGACATGGCTCGGTACCTCCACCGTCCCTGCCGCGGCGTTCGTGACAGCTGTCATCACCACGGTGGCCGTCTACCAGCTTGCCCGGCATGACGGACAGGTCCACGTCCTCAACCTCATTTTGACCGGAATTGCGGTCAATGCGGTATGTGGTGCCGCCATCTCTCTGCTCGTCTACATCGCACCGGCTACGTCCAGGGAACAGATCATCTTCTGGCAGATGGGCTCCCTGAACGGGGCACAGTGGAAGTATGTGACGGTCGTCCTCCCGATCATCGCCGTCGGAATCTTCATCGCCCTGCTCCTCGGAGGCGCACTCGACATTCTCGCCCTCGGTGACAAAGCAGCGGGACACATCGGTGTCAACGTGCAGACCGTACGCATCGCCGCAATCGGAGCATCGACCCTTTTGACCGCCGGTGCAGTGGCCTATGCGGGACTCATCGGGTTCGTTGGCCTGATCATCCCCCATCTACTCCGCGGGATCACTGGGCCCTCGAACAAGATCCTGATGCCGGCATCCGCGCTCGCGGGGGCGGTGCTCATTGGACTGTCGGATGTCGCCGCCCGAACACTCATTGCCTTCGCGGATCTGCCCATCGGTATCTTCACCGCAATTGTCGGTGGCCCCACATTCTTCATTCTGTTGCGCCGCATGATGCGACGGGGAAGGGCCTGACATGAGCATCCTTGAAACACGTGACGTGAGCATCGCCTTCGGAGAACACGTTCTACTCGAAGACGTTTCAATCACCGCCAACGCCGGAGAAGTCCTCGGTCTGATCGGCCCCAACGGCGCCGGCAAATCGACACTTCTTTCCGCCATCTGCGGTGATATTCCGGTGCGCAGTGGAAGTATCTCGATCAACGGCTTGGACCCGACCTCAGCGACACCCCTGGAACTTGCGCGAACCCGTTCGGTCATGCTGCAGGATGTCTCGGTGTCCTTCGCTTTCCTCGTTCGTGATGTCGTCGCCATGGGACGTCGACCATGGGCTCGTACGAAGCGGGCGAAGAACGATGAGGCGCTGATCGATGCAGCGTTGAAAGCTACGGAGGTCGATCATCTCGCCGAGCGCGACATCATGACTTTGTCGGGCGGCGAACGAGCTCGGGTGGCACTCTCCCGCGTACTCGCTCAGCAGACCCCCGTTGTTCTGCTCGACGAGCCGACAGCAGCACTCGACATCGGACACCAGGAACAGGCACTGGGACTCGCCCGTGGCATGGCTCGTGCCGGTGCCGCTGTGATCATCGTCCTGCACGATCTCAATGCGGCCGGCGCCTACTGTGACCGTATCGCTTGCCTCGCAAGAGGTGGCGTAGCGGCTCAGGGAACCGTCGAAGAGGTCTACACGGAAGAAATCCTCAGTGGTGTCTACGACTGGCCAATCGAGGTTCTCCGCCCACATCCCGGACAGTTCCAGGTAGTACCAGAACGTGGAATGGGAAAGAAGACCAGTGCAGCCGCCCGCGAACTACTTGATCTCATTCATACGTGAACAATCTCACCTACCGCCGCCGAATAAGGAAAAACAATGAAAAGCATGACAAAAAAAGCCGCCTCCCTCATCGCGGGAACCGCGCTACTCGCCGGTTCGGTCCTCGTTCCCTCTGCGTTTGCGGGTGAGGAGGCTGCCGAGTGTGTGACGTCTGTCAGCGAGGGTTCGTCTTCGTGGTCTGTTAAGCAGACGTACCTCAACTA
>NZ_JAEIOT010000003.1 GCF_016342275.1 Corynebacterium marambiense | reverse complement strand
TCAAAAGGATATCGCTGCCGCGGCTTCGGCGGTGTACTTGAGCCCCACTACATTGTCGGCGCAGAACCACTCGACCAGTGAGCTATTACGCACTCTTTCAAGGATGGCTGCTTCTAAGCCAACCTCCTGGTTGTCTTCGCGATCCCACATCCTTTTCCACTTAGTACACCCTTAGGGGCCTTAGCCGGCGATCTGGGCTGTTTCCCTCTCGACTACGAAGCTTATCCCCCGCAGTCTCACTGCCACGCTTACACTTGACCGGCATTCGGAGTTTGGCTGATGTCGCTAAGATTGTAGTCCCGCTAAACCAACCAGTAGCTCTACCTCCGGCAAGAAACACGCAACGCTGCACCTAAATGCATTTCGGGGAGAACCAGCTATCACGGAGTTTGATTGGCCTTTCACCCCTACCCACAACTCATCCCCTCAGTTTTCAACCTAAGTGGGTTCGCGCCTCCACGACGTCTTACCGTCGCTTCACACTGGCCATGGGTAGATCACCCCGCTTCGGGTCCAGGACATGCCACTAACAACACCCTCGTTAGGATTCGCTTTCGCTACGGCTACCCCACACACGGGTTAACCTCGCGACATGCCGCTGACTCGCAGGCTCATTCTTCAAAAGGCACGCCATCACCCCACACGGAGGCTCTGACGGATTGTAGG
>NZ_JAEIOT010000002.1 GCF_016342275.1 Corynebacterium marambiense | reverse complement strand
GTTTTGATCCGGGTCGACCGGATCACCACCCTGGGACCGTGTGATATCAGACATGACACCAGGTTACTGAGCACAGCAAAACCAACAACCCCACCCACACCCCCGGGCAACCCCGTCCCAGGTTCCTCGTGCTCAAGAAGTAGAGTGCAGGCTGGGATGTTGCTGACATAGAGGTGTGAGGAACATGCGGGATCAGAAGGCTCGACTGAGGCCTACGAATCGTGAGGGACGCTTTACTTAGTTCTAAGGCGTCACCCTGGTCAAAGAACAACGGCACAGCATTGGTTGGGCCCGGTACTTGCAGCTCCAGATAACAACAAACCGCACTACCCCGAGGTTGACAGGTGCCCGCCGGGTGACCTCACCTCCCCACCAGTCTCGGCACGGCCGCGAGCAGTTCCCGTGTGTAGTCAGCTTGCGGGTTACCCCATATGCGATCGACCGGGCCTGCCTCGACGACGTCCCCGTGGTTGAGTACGAGGACGTCGGAGCACATTTGGCGGATGACGGAGAGGTCGTGGGAGACGAAGAACAGGGCCAACCCGTAGTCGGCGACGAGGTCGCTGAGCAGGTTGAGTACCTGGGCACGGACGGAAACATCCAGGGCGCTGACCGCCTCATCGGCGAACAGCACGTCGGGTTTCACGGACAGGGCGCGGGCGATGGAGATGCGTTGGCGTTGTCCGCCAGAGAATTCGTGCGGGAAGCGGTTGACGGCGTCGGCACCGATCCCGACTTCGCCGAGCACCTCAGCGACCCTGGTCCGCCGCTCCTCACCGGATAGCCCGAGTCCGAGCAGTGGTTCCTCGACGATCGCCCCGATGCGCATGCGGGGGTCGAGTGAGCCCATGGGGTCCTGGAACACCACCTGTGCGCGTTCGGCGTGGGTGACGGTGCCGGTGGTGGGGGAGTCCAGGCCCGCGAGGATCCGGAGGAGGGTTGTTTTCCCGGAGCCGGAGCCGCCGACGATCCCGAGGCGTTGTCCGCGTCGGAGTTCCAGGGACACGTCCCTGAGTGCTTCGGTGTGCCGCCGGGGGCCGAGGAATCCGCGCCGTTTGCCGAGGTAAGTCCGGGATACCCCGGTGGCGGACAGCACGACGTCGCCGATGGGAGGCACGGCGGGCGCTTTGTGGACGTGTCCGGGCCGGTAGTCGCCGGTGGTGGCGGTCTCGACGGTGTAGAGGTGGCCGTCGGGGTCGCGGGCGTCGAGGTCACTGGCCGCGAGCAGCCCCCTCGTGTAGTCGTGGGCCGGGTCGGTGAGGATGTGCTCGGTGGTGCCGCTCTCGACGAGGTGGCCGTCGCGCATGACCAGGATCCGCTCGCACACCCCGGACACCAGTGCCAGGTCATGGGTGATGAACAGCAGGCCGGTGCCGCGCCGCTCGACGAGTTCGAGGATCAGTTCGACGATCTGGCGTTGCACGGTGACGTCGAGGGCGGTGGTCGGTTCGTCGCAGATCAGCAGGTCGGGATCGTTCGCAAGGGCTATCGCGATGAGGATGCGTTGGCGTTGCCCGCCGGAGAGCTGGTGCGGGTAGGCGCTGTAGATGCGTTCGGGGTCGGTGATGCGGACGTCGGCGAGCAGCTCACGTGTGCGGTCGCGTGCTGCGGCCTCGGAGTCGACGGTGCCGTGGTGGGTCATCACTTCGGCGATCTGCGCGCCGACGGTCATCAGCGGGTTCAGGGCGGTCATGGGTTCCTGGAACACCATGGATACCCGCCTGCCGCGGAGTGCCCGCATCCGGCGGTCCGGGTAGTCGATGAGGTTCCCGGTTTCCCCGTCGAGTGTCATCTCACCATGCGCGGAGAGCTCGTCGGGTAGTAGACCCATCAGAGAGAGGGCGGTGAGTGATTTCCCGGAGCCGGATTCCCCGATGAGTCCGACGCGTTCGCCGGAATCGATGGTGAAGGAGACCTGTTCGATGAGGGTTTCCCCGCGTCGCGTGTCGACGCCGAGATCGGTGACGGTGAGCAGGGTCATGAGCGTTTCCTCGTCTTCGGGTCGAACACGTCGCGGAGGCCGTCACCGAGCAGGTTGAATCCGAGGACGGTGCCGGCGATGGCGAGACCGGGCCAGAATGCGAGCATCGGGGCGGACCCCAGGGATGCTTGGGCGGACTGGAGCATCCGGCCCCAGGACGGGTCGGGGGGTGGGGTACCGAGGCCCAGGAAGGACAGCGCGGCTTCGGCGAGGATCGCCAGGGCGAAGGATATGGATGCCTGGACGATGAGCATGCCGGTGATGTTGGGCAGAACGTGCCGCCACGCAATCGCGGGGCCGGAGCGTCCGGCCGTGCGGGCTGCGGCGATGAAGTCGCGGGACATCACCTGGAGGGTTCCGACGCGGGTGACGCGGGCGAATCCGGGGACGGTGGCGATACCGATGGCGACCATCGCCGAGACCGTCGAGGCGCCGTAGATCGCGCCGGCGACGATGGCGAGCAGCAGCGCGGGGAAGGCGAGCAGGAGATCGGCCCCGCGGAGCACGATCGTTTCCACCCAGCCGCGCCGCATTCCGGCCAGGACGCCGAGCGGCGTGCCCACGAGGACGCCGATACCGACGGCCACGAGCCCGACGAGCAGCGTGATGCGGGAGCCGGCCATGATCCGGGAGAACACGTCCCGCCCGTATCGGTCGGTGCCCATGAGGTGCCGCAGGGACGGGCCTTCGAGGCGGTCGGCGGGAATCGCGTGGATCGGATCGTAGGGCGTCCAGATCAGGGACATGAGGCCGAGGGCCACGACGAGGGTGACGATGCCGAGTCCGATCATTCCGGGGATCGGGAGTCTGCGCAGGGTGCGGGTGAGTCCGTTCACGGTGTTCACCGTCCTGTCCGGGGGTCGAGTGCTGTGGCGAGGAGATCGACGAGCATCGTCACGGCGAGGGTGAACAACACGAGGACCATCACTATGGTCTGCACCGTGGTGAGGTCGCGGGTGCTCACGGCGTCGAGAAGCATCGATCCGAGGCCGGGGATGACGAAGACCTGCTCGATGACGACCGCGCCGATCACCAGTGACGCCAACTGCACACCGGTGACGGTGATGACGGGTAGCGCGGCGTTGCGCAGGCCGTGGCGCGTGAGTGCCTGCCAGGGGGACAGCCCCTTGGCGCGGGCGGTGCGGATGAAGTCCTCGGAGAGGATCTCCAGCACGGCGGAGCGGACGTAGCGCGTCATGATCGCGCTCTGCACTGCGGCGAGCGCGCACACCGGCATCACCAGCCGCTGCAGGAACAACCCGACGCCCTGGTCCGGGGGCACCCAGCCGTTGGCGGGCGCCCAGCCGAGGCGCACGGCGAACACGCTGACCAGGAGGATCGCCGCGAGGAAGCTGGGGACGGCGATTCCGACCTGGCTGACGGCGGTGATGGCGATGCCGTCGGCGTGCCGGTGGCGCAGCGCGGCCCAGGTGCCGAGCGGAATCGCGACGGCGAGGGCGAGCAGCATCGCTGTCCCCACGAGGATGAGGCTGACCTGCAGGCGGTCGATCACCAGAGGGGAGATGTCCTGCCCGCTGGTCAGGGACAGCCCGAAGTCACCCCGGAGCAGGCCACCGATCCAGGAGAGATATTGACTGATCAACGGCTGATCCAGGCCGAGGGCAGCCTGTTTCGCCGCGATGAGTTCCGGGGTCGCGCTCACCCCGAGGGCGACGGCCGCTGGATCGCCGGGGACGACCCGCATGAGCGTGAACACGGCGACGGAGGCGATGAAGATCGCTGCCAGGTAGCGCAGGACATGCCTGCCGAGGGTGATGAGCATCAGTCCCGCTCCTCTTCCACACTGATCGTCGCGAGTTCCAGTGCATCGTCGACCGCGTCGGCGTTGACGCCGGTCACCCCGGGCGCGGTGATGACGATGTTCGGATAGTTGAACAGAGTGTCGGCCGCAGCCTCCTCCATGATGGTGTCCACCGCCGCGCGCATCCCCTCGATGTACTCCTCGGGGGTCCCGGCGTCGGCGCGCGCGATGTTCTCGCGGACCTCCGGCGAATCGAAGCCGAGATAGTACTCGGGGTCACCGAACAGGGCCGGAATGTCGCGGGCCTCGATGTGCAGGATGATCGACATGTCGTAGTCGTGCTGCTTGAACACCTTCTGCAGCCAGACGGCTGGGAACTCGGTGGACTCGATCCGGGCGTCGAGCCCCACGTCGCGCAACTGGGAGACGATGATCTCCGACACGGCGTTGGCGTAGGGGCGCGACGGCACCGAGATCACGACCCGGTTGTTCGTCCCGTCGATCCCGGCCTCCGCGAGCAGTTTCCGGGCCTTGTCGGGATTGTAGGGGTAGCGCTCGGATTTCCGGTACCAGGGGTCGGTCGGTGGGACCGGGGCCCCGCCGGTGTCGGTGCCGAACCCGTCCCACGCGGTGTCGATCACGGCCTGCCGGTCGATGGCGTACATGACGGCGCGACGGACCCGGACGTCGTTGAAGGGGGCTCGTCGATTGTTCATCGACAGCAGCACCTCACCGTTGGTGGTGCCCACCTCGACGGTGTACCCGCCGTGAGCGGTGATCGTGTCCAGCAGTTCGGGGGACTGCATGGAATAGACGGCGTCGACATCACCCGAGCGGAGCGCATTCGTCGCACCTACGGCGTCCGCGAAGTAGCGGATCGCTGCGGCGGCGTTCTTCGGCGGCTCGCCCCAGTAGTCATCGCGGGCGGCGAAGGAGATGGACTGGCCGAGTGCGAAGTCGGTGACGGTGTACGGGCCCGTGCCGACGGGATCGGTCGCCAGAGCATCGACACCATCGGGAGTCATCATCGCCCCGACGAAGGTACCCATGGCGAACAACCACTGATTCGACGGCGCGGTCAGCGTCACCTCAAGGGTGTGCGTGTCGACGACGCGGGTATCCGTCACGGGGGACATGAGTTTCTTCAGGCCATTGGTCCAGGCGTCGGAGAGCACCCTGTCGATGGAGAACTTCGCCGTCTCCGCAGTGAACGGGGACCCGTTGGCGAACGTCACACCCTCGCGCAGGTGGAACGTATAGACGGTGCGGTCATCGGACACCTCCCACCCGGTGGCGAGCCACGGGATGATGTGGCCGTCATCGTCGATACGCACCAGCGTCTCGTAGACGTTCGACATCATCGCCTGCGGGATCGCCGCCCCGCCGGTGGTGGTGAAGTCGAGCGTCGCCGGTGTCCCGGAGACCGCGACGACGACGGCGCCGCTGTCCTCGATGGCCGCGGTCTGGGTGGCCGTCGAACCGGCGGAACACCCCGCGAGCGCGAGCGTCGTCCCGGCTGCCACCAGGGTCGTCGCCGCCCCGTGACGAATCCGATCATTGAGGTGGGTCACATCCATGACGAACAGGGTAGCGCCTCCGCTCCGGGCAACCGATACCGCCCCTGTTGCAGGACAGGTATGTATCTCGGGGTGCCGGTGCAACAATGGGCAGGTGACTGACGTGGCCGCTGGATTCAGCATGGTGTTCGGCGTCATCGCCGTCGGCGCGCTCGTCGGCAGACTCCGGGTTCTGGGGGAGAACGCCCCGCAAGTACTCAACCGCTTTGTCTTCTTCGTCGCGCTGCCGGCCCTCGTATTCGGGCGGGTGGCGGTGGCGGACTGGTCGACGATCATGGCACCGTCCTCGGCGGTGAGCGCCGTGTCTGCCCTTATCGTCGGGGTCGGGGTATCTTCCCTCACCCGGCTCCTTCCCGGTGTGTCCGGCCCGGCGGCGGTCATCGCAGGCCTGTCGTCGTCGTACTGCAACGCGGCGAATCTCGGTCTTCCCCTGGCGGTCCATGTCCTTGGGGACGCTGCCGCCGTCGTACCGCTGCTGCTCTTCCAGGTCGGGTTCTACGGTCCGCTCACGTTGACGCTCCTCGAGTCATTGACCGGGGGCCGGGGGTTGTCGCCCCGGATTCTGATCCGGTCGGCGTTGGCGAACCCCGTGGTTGTGGCGGCTCTCGCCGGAGGAGTGTCGAATGCCTGTGGGTGGCGGCCCGCAGGGCCCGTCGATGGGGCTGTGTCTCTGCTCGCCGGTGCAGCGGTCCCGGTGGCCCTCATTGCCTTCGGCATGTCGCTCGCGACGGTGCGCGTGTTGGATTCGGCGACCGTGTCCCGCCGCACGCTGGCGGTGGCGGTGGTGGGGAAGAACATCGTGCACCCGGTCGTCGCCTGTCTTCTCGGCGTCGCTCTCGGTCTGGATGAGGCGATGCTGCTCACCGTGACCGTTCTAGCGGCGTTACCCACGGCGCAGAACGTGTTCGTCTACGCGGACAGATACGGTGTCACCACCGGTTTGGCACGGGACGCGGCGGTCATCTCCACCATGGTGTCGGTGCCGGTAATTGTCGCTGTTTCCGCGTTGCTCGGCCGGTGGTAGGGCTCGTGAGGGCTGCATATCCACACCTCAAATAACGCTGTGTACTGCGATAATGGATGTTAGCCACGTCTGGGGGTGGCTAAGGCGGTGATTCGGCAAATGGCGAATGATGTTCCTAATCTGGTTCGCGTTCCTATCAGCCACCGACGAAGGCGTGATCCATGAAGTCGCCCGGACAATCCGGACCAGCCCAGACCACCCCACCTGAACAGTCCACTGAAGAAAGCCCCGAGAATAACGTTTTCTTCGGGTGGCTGAAAACGGATCCCCTCATCTTCTTCCTCTCCGGAGGGATCATCGTCGCGTTCGTCGCGGCCGCCGTCATCTTCGGTGAGAATGCGCGTCGAGCCCTTGAGGGGATAGCCACCTGGCTGCTCACTGACCTCGGCTGGCTCTACATCGGTGGTGTGTCCATCTGTGTGGTGTTCCTGCTCGGGGTATTCGTCTCTCACTTCGGCCGGATGCGCCTCGGTGATGACGATGACGAACCCGAGCATTCCGTGCTGGCCTGGTTCGCGATGCTGTTCGCCGGCGGCATCGGTGCTGTCCTCATGTTCTGGGGCGTCGCCGAACCACTGCACCACATGACCAACCCGCCGATGGCCGATGTCGAACCCGGTTCCCAGGAGGCCGCCGTCGAGGCGATGGCGTTCACCTTCTACCATTTCGGTGCCCACATGTGGGTCATCATGGCACTCCCGGGGCTGGCTCTCGGATACTTCATCTATAAGCGGAAGCTGCCCCCGCGCCTGAGTTCCGTGTTCGCTCCCGTCCTCGGCGCCCGGATCTATTCGTGGCCCGGGAAACTCATCGACGTCCTTGCCATCGTCGGCACAGTGTTCGGTATCGCGGTGTCCGTGGGCCTGGGGACCCTCCAGATCAACGCCGGTATGAACATGCTGTGGGGCGTCCCGGTAATGGGCCTCGTCGAACTGGGCATCATCGTATTCATCACCCTGATCGCCTCGATCTCCGTGGCCAGTGGCCTGGAGCGGGGCATCAAGGTGCTGTCCAACGTGAACATCGCCATGGCCGTCGTCCTGATGGTCTTCGTCCTGATCACCGGACCGACACTCACCCTGCTCCGCTCCACCGTCCAGGGCTTCGGCATCTATGTAGACAATGCCCCCGGCATGATGTTCTACACCGATGCATTCGGCAACAATCCCGGATGGCAGGGCTCCTGGACCGTTTTCTACTGGGCGTGGACGATCTGCTGGTCGCCGTTCGTCGGCATGTTCGTCGCCCGTATCTCCAAGGGGCGCACCGTCCGTGAGTTCATTGCCGGTGTGATCTGCCTGCCCGCGATCTTCTCGGTGATCTGGTTCGCGATCTTCGGTCGCGCCGGTTTCGAGGTTGAAGCGCTCGATCCCGGTGTCCTCGTCGGCCCCGTCGTGGAAGAAGGCAACACCGCGGCCGCTCTGTTCACGTTCCTCGATTACTACCCGGCGACTGGCGTCGTCAGCATCTTCGCATTAGCGATCGTCGTGATCTTCTTCATCACCTCAATCGACTCGTCAGCGATGGTCACCGACATGTTCGCTACCGGCGAAGAGGATTCCTCACCCGTCTACTACCGGATCATGTGGGCGTGTGCCATCGGTGCCGTCGCCGGCGCGCTGCTCATCATGAGCCCCGACACCGGTATCGAGACCCTGCAGCAGGTCGTCATCATCGTCGCGCTGCCGTTCTTCATCATGCAGTTCGTGATGATGTACTCCCTGATGAAGGGCATGATTGACGACGCCGCGGCCAAACCGAAGATGCTCACCAGGCAGTGGGAACAGACCGACTCCCCGGAGAAGCTCGCCGAGCAGGAGAACCGTCCCGCGCCCGGCTATGACGCAGACGGGAACCCACTGCCGCCGCTCGCCTACGAATACGACGAGGACGGCAACATCGTCATCTCGGGCAACGTCGTCGTCGACGGGGACCTCGACGTCAAAGGAGGAGAGAACAAGGAATCCGACGAGAAGGAGACCGTGAAGGACTCCTGACCCGGAACGAGATTCATCACCGCGGACACCGCCTCATGCATACAGCCGAGGCGGTGTTTCTCTGTGCGTGCCCCATCGGCCGGGTGTCAGCAGTGAAACCTCGGTTCACCTGAGCTGTGTGGTTGGTCGAAATGCTTCTGTTCCGTCGCGGTTGTGACGCCGATGGCAACCGGCGCCCCATGATCCTGGAGGCCCGGGCACCACCGGCGACAACAACCGATTCGACGTCACAGCCGGATGCACTCCGGGTCGGCCACAGTCAACGAGACAAGCTACGCATCCTGTACCCGACCACAGGCGACGTCATTCACCCCTGGGGTGTGTTTGGTGGGGTTTTCCGGGCCCAGTCACCAATCACCGGCGGCACCGTCAACGGCGCCGGGCCGAGGATCTTCTCCAGATTCCCCGACCGCTCCACCTGAGACAACACCGACGACGGTTTCTTCTGATCCCGACGACCACCACCAACCCCACCCATCGGCACACCACCAGCCACCCCACCACGACCCACACCCGCACCCTGCGCACCACCGGATGCCACTTGACCCCCAGCACCTGTACCCACAGGCGAAACAGCCCCACCAGGCCGCGGACCCACCCCACCACCGGGCACACCGGCACGGCCCACACCACCAGGCCCCACACCCGAACCAACAGGCCCCCGGACACCGGCCACCGAACCCGACACCCCACGACCCACACCACCCGACGATGCACCCGACACGGTACGGCCACCACCGGTGCCACCGACACCACCGAGAACAACCCCACCAATAGAACCCCCACCAGCCCCCGTGGCGGTGGCAGGGTGTGCGACACCACCGAATGCAGCCGGACCGGTCACAGTCGGTAACACCCCACCACCAGCACCGGACACACCCGGACCGGA
>NZ_JAEIOT010000018.1 GCF_016342275.1 Corynebacterium marambiense | reverse complement strand
CCTTGCCGTTGCTGTTTTCGGCTGTAAATGTGTTGTCGAGGATTTCTGATGTGGTGACCGATGGTTCGGATCGGGTGCTGGCTGAAAGAGCTGTGGCGGCAACCCGCCGGTTCGCCGAAGAAAACCCTGACAGTCCGGAATCACAACGCAACCTGTCGGCATCCCTGGCCAGGCTCGGGGATGTGCTGCGCCCGCAGGACCCGGCAGCGGCACGAGACCACTTCGAGGAATCGTTGGAAATCCGGCGCCGGTTGGCTAAAACCAACCCGACCAGCCTGCAGGCGCGCCGCGACCTGGCGGTATCCCTGGACAACGTCGGGGATGTGCTGGTGCCGGTGGACCCGGCAGCGGCACGAAAGTACTTTGAGGAATCGTTGGAGATCGCACGCCGGTTGGTCGACGCCCACCCGACCAGCCTGGAAGCACACCGCGACCTATGGGTATCCCTGGGAAAGGTCGGGGATGTGCTGGTGTCGGAGGACCCGGCAGCGGCACGAGGATGCTACGAGGAGTCGTTGGGTATCGCACGCCGGTGGGTAGAAGCCAACCCGACCAGCCTGCAGGCGCGCCGCGACCTTTCAGTATCCCTGAACAAGGTCGGCGATGTGTTGCGCCCGGTGGACCCGGCAGCGGCACGAGATCACTACGAGGAATCGTTGACTATCGACCGCCAGTTGGCGAAAGTCAACCCGACCAGCCTGCAGGCGCGCCGCGACCTATGGGTGTCCCTGACTAGGCTTGGGGATGTGCTGCGCCCGGTGGAGCCGGCAGCGGCACGAGGACGCTTAGAGGAGTCGTTGGAGATCGCACGCAGCTTGGTAGAAACCCACCCGACCAGCCTGCTGGTGCAACACGATCTGTTAGCATCTCTGACCAAGGTCGGGGACGTGCTGCGCCCGGTGGACCCGGCAGCGGCACGAAAGTACTACAAGGAAGCGTTGGGTATCGCACGGCGGTTGGCGGGAGCCCACCCGACCAGCCTGGAAGCGCGCCGCGACCTGGCGGTATCCCTGAACAGGGTCGGGGATGTGCTGCGCTCGCAGGACCCGGCAGCGGCACGAAAGTACTACGAGGAGGCATTGGATATCGCACGAGGCATCAGTGCCAATGCCCCTGATGATCGCATGGGTCTTCTGCTACTTGGTTATTCTCTTCAACAGCTTTCTTTACTTATTGAAGATAAAGATCCGGAAGAATGGGTAAAATTGCGCAAAGAACTTTCAGAGGTTATCCGTCGGCTAGAAAAATAGTGGAGGATAGCATTTACTTATCTTTCTGTTTCAAGCAAGCATTAGGCGACTTTTGGCACAACTGAACCGGCACAGCCGGGGCGCCCATGTCGCTGAAAAGCATACCTTGATCTAGTGACATCAGCTAAATGCTATATCGAGATGTTGACTTGAATACTCAGCATCTTTCTATGATGCAGGTTTCTGACAGGTGACCGTATGGAAGGCTCAGCTGAATACTGTGGCTGCTAGGAATCTCATTCCGCTAGTTCGTAGTGTTCTTTGAAATAGTCTGCATCCACGATCCAACGATGGTGGTATTGACCTACCTCACGGACCATTATCTGGCCTTCTTTGGCGGGCGTTGGGTCGAACGACTCTGGATTCTTCGGCAGTTCTCCGAGAATCGCAGGTCTCGCTTCTCTTAGCCCTGTGCGCATGTACCTGTTCCCTTCAATATGACGGTAATGTTCGTTGAAGAACTCTGGTTTTACGCTGCGTCCGTTTCCTCCGGGGCTGGAGATCCACCAGTCACCCGACTCTGCGAGGTTTCTTCCTCCAGAGGAATCAGTCCACACCGTTGGCGCGGTGATCCGGCTAGCCCGGACCTCCTGCGTCATCTTGTAGGTGTGCCACACGGGGTAGGGCCGGTATCCGGCACTTTCGAGGAGCTTCAAAGCGGCATCGACAGATTCCCTTGTTTTCTCCCGACCTCGTTCACGGTCATCATCGAAGAGGTCCCATTCTTTGATGTTTCTGTTCCACTTCTCAAGTTCACGGTGTGCTTCGTATTCTTCATCGGTGACACCGTCGGGGGGATAAGTCCAGCCGTGTGCTTCGTAGTAGCGAAGCCAGGAGTCGTGTTCTTCCTTATAGAGAAACTCTTTCTCATCAGATTTCAGTTCAGTTTTTGCGGGTTCATCATCCAAAGGTAGTGACCATGTCAGGTCGAGCCTCGTGATACTGGACAAAATACAGCCTATCTGGCGAATATTGCTAGAACGGTAGAAGTCGTTAAGCTCTGACCACTCCCTCTGCCCTTCAGATCGAGGACCATCAGGAGCGGGACCAAACTTTGAGAGGTAGCTGTCGTGGAGGAGCTTTCCCAACCGCGACCACCTATCCAAAGGCGTCGATACGTGTGTCATGCAGAGTCCGAAGAGAAAAAGATTGCCGACCAGTGGTTGGTCGCTGATTGTTGTGTCTCCCTCGATCCAGGTGAAGACGGTTGCTTCGGGTACGAGAGCCGCCACTCGGTGGGCCAGACAAGGGTCTCCGTGTCCGGGTTCAGTTGCCAGAATCACGGCTGTCTCTGGTGTGGTGGCTCCCTCCGTGTTCAGGTAGTCGACCAGTCCTGTCGTTGAGTTGGTTTCATAACTTGTCAGCCAGGGAATATCATCGCTATCCTCGTACCGATTCAGGAGTGTCGAGAGATATTTTTGATCTGCTTTTGAATGTTCGCTCACCAACGTAAAGCTAAGGGGGGCAACACTGCTGCCCGAAACGCTCAGTGCTTTGCTTTCCCGGAGATTCTGTGCATATTCCAGCACTAGGGCTGTCGCTAATTGTGATGAACCGGATATAATAATTCTATCGAAACTGCGGTCATTGATTCGACTGAGAAGTTCTCTGGCAGTGAACTCATGAATAGAGAATGCATCCACGAAATAAGGAAATATGTGAGAGATGGCCTCCCTCCTCCACACCTCCGCCGACCAGGGATCATCGAGACGCACGAGTATCTGATGGTTGAAACGGGGGTCTGATTCGTGATTAGCCAAGGCCGCTTTCACATGGCTGTAACAGGAAATCACGTACGTTGGATCCTCATGGAGGATGTAAAGCGATCGGAACGATAGCTTACCGTTACTGCACAGTAACCGTTGCAGGACTTCGGACGTAATGGAGCCGTTCAGCTTGTAAATCAGGGCACCTGCCAAACGTGCCATCTCCTCGTATTCCGCAGCCGTTGACGGATCTACGACAGCAATAATTGGTTCTTCGGTTTTTTCTCGCAGGCTCGTGATCAACTGCAGGCTGTGCTGGTTGAGACCGATGATGACAGTGGCCCGGAACTGACTGTTAGCCCGAAGTCGGCCTAGTACTCCTTGACCTGATCTGGTCAGAAGCTGCATCGCTGAGGAAAAGACTGTGGCAATACCGGTGAGCCTGGCTATCTCCAGAGAAAAGGGAATGCCATGAGTACCCTCGGGAACTTCGAAGTTTCCAAGGAAAAGATTTAGAGTCCGAGTTATCTGTGTCCATGGTGGGGTGTAGCCAGGGAAAGGTATTTGGTAGTACGCCCAGAATCCAAACCCAATCGTGAGTATCGCAAGTACGGTCGTGAACAGTAACCACACTGTACGGGAAGTTAGTGATCGTAGCTTCCCCAAGAAGATCACGCTGCCGATAGCTGTAGCGAGCATGGCCAGAATGATTAAAGAACGAGTCCATGGGCTGTTCCATACAGGGCTTCCTGCACCTGCGACACTGTCGACGATGAACACCAGGATAACCGTGATGAGCAGGATGAAGCCTGTCAGTCCAAGCCGCAGTTGGTTAGATTCGTTGGATGGCGCTGCAATGCTAGAAGGAGCGGGTCTTGTAGTCATGGGTTCAGTACCTGTCAATGAATCGTCTGTAATCGTAGGAACACTTACTTGGTTTGGGGGATTGCGGCCAGTATATTCGATACTCAAAGGGGGCAGATGTGGTGATAGATATTTTGGAAACTAGGCATCGTCTACATGATCCAGCATTCTGGCCTCCGACATGAAGGGTACGTGGGGGTTGCCTCCCCGGAGACAGAGCTCAACCGAGCAAGACTTTATACAGGAGTATCGGTAGATGCGGACCTGTGCCGTTTCAGTTGCATCAAAAGTCACCCAATGCTTGCCGGAAACAGAAAGATAAGTAAATGCTGGACTTCACTATTTTTCTAGCCGACGGATAACCTCTGAGAGCTCTTTGTCCAATTTTACCCATTCTTCCGGATCTTTATCTTCAATAAGTGAAGAAAGCTTTTGGAGAGAATAACCAAGTAAGAGAAGACCCATGCGATCATCAGGGGCATTGGCAGTGATATCTCGTGCGATACCCAACGCATCCTCGTAGTATCCTCGTGCCGCTGCCGGGTCCTCAGACACCAGCACATCCCCGACCTTGATCAGGGATACCGCCAGGTCGCGGTGTGCTTCCAGGCTGGTCGGGTGGGCGTCGGCCAACCGGCGTGCGATACCCAACGCCTCCTCAAAGTACTTTCGTGCCGATGCCGGGTCCTCAGACACCAACACATCCCCGACCTTGATCAGGGATACCGCCAGGTCGCGTTGCGCTTCCAAGCTGGTCGGGTTTTCTTCAACCAACCGGCGCCGGATCTCCAACGATTCCTCGTAGTGATCTCGTGCCGCTGCCGGGTCCTCAGACACCAGCACATCCCCGACCTTGATCAGGGATACCGCCAGATCACGGTGTGCTTCCAGGCTGGTCGGGTTTTCTTCAGCCAACCGGCGAGCGATACCCAACGCCTCCTCAAAGTACTTTCGTGCCGATGCCGGGTCCTCAGACACCAACACATCCCCGACCTTGATCAGGGATACCGCCAGGTTGCGGCGCGCCTGCAGGCTGGTCGGGTGGGCGTCGGCCAACCGGCGCCGGATCTCCAACGATTCCTCGTAGTGCTTTCGTGCCGCTGCCGGGTCCTCCAGGCGCAGCACATCCCCGAGCCTTTCCAGGGACAGCGCCAGACCGCGGTGCGCTTCCAGGCTGGTCGGGTTTTCTTCAACCAACCGGCGCCGGATCTCCAACGATTCCTCGTAGTATCCTCGTGCCGATGCCGGGTCCTCAGACACCAACACATCCCCGACCTTGATCAGGGATACCGCCAGGTCGCGGCGCGCCTGCAGGCTGGTCGGGTGGGCGTCGGCCAACCGGCGCCGGATCTCCAACGATTCCTCGTAGTGCTTTCGTGCCGCTGCCGGGTCCTCCAGGCGCAGCACATCCCCGAGCCTTTCCAGGGACAGCGCCAGACCGCGGTCCGCCTCCAGGCTGGCAGGGTTTTCTTCAACCAACCGGCGCCGAATCTTCAACGATTCCTCAAAGTACTTTCGTGCCACTGCCGGGTCCTCAGACACCAGCACATCCCCGACCTTGATCAGGGATACCGCCAGGTCGCGGTCCGCCTGCAGGCTGGTCGGGTGGGCGTCGGCCAATCGGCGCCGGATCTCCAACGATTCCTCGTAGTATCCTCGTGCCGATGCCGGGTCCTCAGACACCAGCACGTCCCCGACCTTGTTCAGGGATACCGCCAGGTCGCGGCGCGCCTGCAGGCTGGTCGGGTGGGCGTCGGCCAATCGGCGCCGGATCTCCAACGATTCCTCGTAGTGCTTTCGTGCCGATGCCGGGTCCACAGGGCGCAGCACATCCCCGAGCCTTTCCAGGGACAGCGCCAGACCGCGGTGCGCTTCCAGGCTGGTCGGGTTTTCTTCAACCAACCGGCGCCGGATCTTCAACGATTCCTCAAAGTACTTTCGTGCCGCTGCCGGGTCCTCCAGGCGCAGCACATCCCCGACGTTGTCCAGGGATACCGACAGGTCGCGGCGCGCTTCCAGGCTGGTCGGGTTGGTTTTAGCCAACCGGCGTGCGATCTCCAACGATTCCTCAAAGTACTTTCGTGCCGCTGCCGGGTCCTCCAGGCGCAGCACATCCCCGACGTTGTCCAGGGATACCGACAGGTCGCGGCGCGCTTTCAGGCTGGTCGGGTTGGTTTTAGCCAACCGGCGTGCGATCTTCAACGATTCCTCGTAGTGATCTCGTGCCGCTGCCGGGTCCTCCAGGCGCAGCACATCCCCGACCTTGATCAGGGATACCGCCAGGTCGCGGTGTGCTTCCAGGCTGGTCGGGTGGGCGTCGGCCAACCGGCGTGCGATACCCAACGCCTCCTCAAAGTACTTTCGTGCCGATGCCGGGTCCTCAGACACCAACACATCCCCGACCTTGATCAGGGATACCGCCAGGTCGCGTTGCGCTTCCAAGCTGGTCGGGTTTTCTTCAACCAACCGGCGCCGGATCTCCAACGATTCCTCGAAGTGATCTCGTGCCGCTGCCGGGTCCTGCGGGCGCAGCACATCCCCGACCTTGATCAGGGATACCGCCAGGTCACGGTGTGCTTCCAGGCTGGTCGGGTTTTCTTCAGCGAACCGGCGGGTTGCCGCCACAGCTCTTTCAGCCAGCACCCGATCCGAACCATCGGTCACCACATCAGAAATCCTCGACAACACATTTACAGCCGAAAACAGCAACGGCAAGG
>NZ_JAEIOT010000017.1 GCF_016342275.1 Corynebacterium marambiense | reverse complement strand
CAGACCACGCTTGACCGTTTGGCCCTGTCGGATTCGAATTCATCATGAACACGACCGTCGCGCTGGCGGGGTGACTACAACCTGTCACCTAACCGCGCAGCAGACCCGAGCTTCGAACGATCCGACCAGCTACGCAACTACCCTCCTGCCAGTAACGGTATCTCGACAAGAACCAGCTACTGATGAGGGTGCAACACGAATCTCTACGCTCCGCAGTCGCAGAGAAGCAGCCCGCTAGATTAGAACTAGAGATCAATAATCGCGAGAACCGCGCCGGAGCCCGAGATAGCGAGATTTCCTATCTCAACATTCTCCGCAGTTGGACGCACCGCCTCACCTCGTGCTGAGCCATGGGCCTCTGCATTCAGAATGTTTGCTTGCTCGAAATCGAGATCAGCGAGCGCTAAAGAAATCTTCTCTAGTACACCGGAAAAAAGTGCTGCTCGACAACCAGGAATAGGCACAACATACCCAACTGCCCATCCTTGGCTAGTTTCCAAGCGATATTCAAACTCTAGTTTACTTCTCAGCCCCATAGGGGAAGGGGTGCGGAATGCATGATGCAGTGAGTCGAGGAGACGGTAGTCGGACGACCAGTGAGCCAAGTTGAGCGCAGTCTGGAGAGCGCACAACCGAGACAATGGTTCCGACCGGAGATCCAGTCCAAGATGGGGTTCCCGATCGGAGAAGCCTCGATCATCAATAGCCATAGGGTGTTCATACCACTCGCCGGCCCCCTCCCGCAGCACTCGGTAATCACCCTTGACCGAGTGTGGAGTCTCGAGAAACGGCAAGTTGGAGTTCTCATCGTCTCTTGGTGGATCGATGGCATATATCGTTAGACCTCCAAGAGGTGAGTAGGTACATACACCTAGACCTTGAAGCGCCTGATTGTCTACGGTAGTCGCAGCCAACTGTTGAACCGCTTTCTGGAGCATAGGTTTATGCGCCCCCGCAGTTCCCGTTCCCTTGGATTCGACAAGGAATAGGTACTCTTTTTTCGGTTTCGACGGGCTACTTGCCCTAACAAGCCAATCTGCTCTCAGCGTTCTCTTTTTAGGCTTATTAATCGCGTGACTCACATTCGGATACTTGTTTTTAGAAACCAGCTCAATGTCAAAAAACCTGACAATCGACAGGCCAAACGTGTCACGCATCCATTTCTCTGCGGTGATCAAACTAAAACCAATTCCAAGCTCCTCGGAGATTTTGCTCCTGGTCGAATAAACAGCCATATCGATCAAATCGCTAGTGACGATTTGCCCATTGATATTTTTTTCGAAACAGTACATGTATTTCAAAACCGGAATGAGCCTAGTCAAACCCCCCAGCGGAGTCCTAGCGTACGGAAAAGTATACTCGCCTAGCCGCAAAAGAACGTCCGCAATACTTAGGTTCCAGCTGCCGTCCAGGGCCGGTACAGCTTGAATATTTTTTATTCCACTGAGAGGTGCAGCTTGAGCAATGAGATACTCAAGATTGGAGTCACTAACGGATTCTACTCCACCCATCGGCAGGCGGTTGTGCAGAATCCAGTTTGCAGCGTTCATTATCATGCTTCAAACATTACCATTGAACTGCTTTGAACGCTTAAAGAATTAGTGAACGCTCACGCTCATTCCTTGCGGTAGTGGGAGCACTTGAACCAGTAAACATCCAGAACAGCCCATCTACCGACTCCGGAACGGTGGCCTTTAGATCACAGTTTTCATCATCAGCAGTGGAAACCGAGCGAGCGGGAGGTCGATGAAAACTTCATCGTGCATCTGCGTCACGATCTAGTGCCCGACAGTTTCAGAGTGAATTAGGATGCCGCGCGCGATCATTTGGTCATCGCTTTCGGCCAGTTTCCCGTGGATCTGCATTCGCTTCCGTTTCGCCTCGAGGTTGACCGACCACCGGCCCAGGCCCAACTTGATATACGACAACTATCTACCTGACGGGAGCTTGATCAGCAGGTCTCTGACGGAAGAGTAAGGTGCGGGTTCTGCAGCCTCACTATGTCGTGGGTGTAAATTGCAGTGTTGGTAGCTTGTTCGATATTGGCGCAGGTCATGAAGATCCCGGAGCGGGTCACCTGCTCCGCATCCACAATCGGCTTCGACTCCCCGCGGTCTGTCCCACGGTGAGGGCTACCATCGTCGTTAGCACCCCCACCGACCCGCCATAACCACAGACCAGCACTGCAATCTTCCCCTTACGAAGCTCGGGTCTGCTGCGCGGTTAGGTGACAGGTTGTAGTCACCCCGCCAGCGCGACGGTCGTGTTCATGATGAATTCGAATCCGACAGGGCCAAACGGTCAAGCGTGGTCTG
>NZ_JAEIOT010000016.1 GCF_016342275.1 Corynebacterium marambiense | reverse complement strand
CGGTGAGTGTTAAGGCGGCATTGGAGGAGAAGTGCATGACTCCGGAGCCGACGACGACTACGGCGGAGCCGACGACGACCACGACTGCGCCGACGACTACGGCGGAGCCGACGACTACGGCGGAGCCGACGACGACTACGACTGCGCCGACGACTACGGCGGAGCCGACGACTACGACTGCGCCGACAACGACGGCGGAGCCGACGACGACTACGACTGCGCCGACGACTACGGCGGAGCCGACGACGACTACGACTGCGCCGACGACTACGGCGGAGCCGACGACGACTACGACTGCGCCGACGACTACGGCGGAGCCGACGACGACTACAACTGCGCCGACAACTACGGCGGAGCCGACGACGACTACGACTGCGCCGACAACTACGGCGGAGCCGACGACGACTACGACTGCGCCGACAACTACGGCGGAGCCGACGACGACTACGACTGCGCCGACAACTACGGCGGAGCCGACGACGACTACGACTGCGCCGACGACCACGACTGCGCCGACAACGACGGCGGAGCCGACAACGACCACGACTGCGCCGACAACGACGGCGGAGCCGACAACGACCACGACGACTCCCAAGCCCTCATCTTCCTCTGTGAAGGGTTCCTCCGGAGTGAGTGACATGCTGGATAAACTGAAGGAAATGCTCACCAAGCTGTTCAACGGTAACGGAATCGTCGCAGCCCTCGGTCTTGGTACCGCGATTGCTGTCATCGCCGGTATCGCCCACCACATCAACATAACGATGCACCGCTAGATCCTGAGTTATACCCACATCACGAAGTCATGACAGAAAAGCAGCTCCGGAGAATTCCCGGGGCTGCTTTCTCATGTCGCATGCTCATCGTCTTGGGGTCTCGTAGGTACTGCTTTGCCCATCGGAGGTTGGAGCAGCCGCCGCATGAATCCCGAGCGCGGGAGGGACAGCCTTCTTCGGGTTTCCGGCAGCCTTTTCACGCAACAATCGTGTAGACCATTTCACGGCTCAGAGATACACCCCGTCGGGGATGCTGACTGTGGAAAAGGAAAACCCCACCTCCGATAGCTCTCGGGAGGTGAGGTTTGGAACGTTCGGGTTCTTAGCTGATGGCCGCGAAGCCGCGCTTCAGGTCCGCGATGATGTCCTCGATATCCTCGATGCCAACGGACAGTCGGATCGTGCCCTCCGTGATTCCTGCGCGAAGAAGCTCCGCCTCATCCGACTGCGAATGGGTGGTCGACGCCGGATGGACGACGAGAGAACGGACGTCACCGACGTTGGCCACGTTCGAGTGGAGCTTCAGGGCATCGATGAAGGACCACGCTTCCTCGCGACCACCGTTGATGGAGAAGGAGAGGACCGCGCCAGTGTACTTGAGCCCCAACTTTTCCTTGACCTTGTTCCACGGGGAATCAGGCAGCCCAGCGTAGTTGACCGTCGCCACTTTGTCGTTTCCGGCGAGGAACTCCGCCACCTTCGCGGCGTTCTCATTGTGACGTTCCACACGCAAGGATAGAGTGTCCAGCCCCTGTGCGGTGACCCAGGCGTTGAATGGGGAGGGGGCTGCGCCCGTATCACGGAGAAGACCGACTCGTGCCTTCAATCCGAATGCCGCGGCGCCGAGGTCCGCGTACTTCAGTCCATGATATGCGGGGTCGGGGGTAACGAAATCGGGGAACACCGATTCACCGTCGCGTTCGACGGTCCAGTCGAACTTGCCGCCGTCGACCAAGATGCCACCGAGAGCTGAACCGTTTCCAGTGTAGAACTTCGTGGTGGATGCCACGACAATGTCGGCACCGAGATCGAGCGGGCGGACGAGTGCCGCGGTGGCGAGGGTATTGTCGATGATCAGCGGGACCTGATTGCTGTGTGCGACCTCGGAGATTGCCGGGATGTCTAGAACGTCAGCCTGAGGGTTGGCGAAAGTCTCGCCGTAGAAGGCCACCGTACTGTCCCTGACTGCCGCCTGCCAGGAGGCTGGGTCGTCGGGGTTCTCCACGAACGTAGTCTCGATGCCGAGACGCGGGAGGGTGACGCTCAGTAATGTGAGGGTGCCGCCGTAGAGACGCGGTGAGGCGACAATGTGTGAACCGGATCGGGCGATGTTTAGGATAGCGGCGGTTTCCGCGGCCTGGCCGGATGCGAACAGTACCGCGTGTACGCCGCCTTCGAGGGAGTTGAGCCGGTTCTCCACCGCTTCAACGGTGGGGTTGGTGAGTCGCGTGTACACCGGGCCCAAATCCTCGAGTGCGAACCGCTGCTTGGCGTGCTCGGCGGAATTGAACACGTATGAGGAGGTCTGGTAGATCGGCAGGTTCCGGGCCCCAGTCTCGGAGTCTACGGGTTGTCCCGCATGGATGGAACGGGTCTCGAAGCCCCAGGAATCCACGATGCTGTTGTCGTACTGAGTCATGGTGATTGCGTCCTTAGTCGGTGTCGGTTGCCTTGGTTTGCGTTGGGGATCACCGTAGTGGATGACGCTGAAAAAAGTAAACCGATCTGTCTACTTCTTGTGAAAAATCCAGGTTAAAGCCCTGAAAAAAATAGACAGCTCGGTTCTCATTTGGGGGTAGTCAGGCCGGAGTTATGTGGAGTGCCTGCTGGGCCTGCGGGAGTTGCGGAATGCGGTCACGGTGATTGCGAGGAGAGCGGTCACCGCGGCACCGCCGAGCATCCAGGTCCAGGTGGGGAGCGGTTCGGCGTTCTTTAGTTCATCTGCGCACCTCACTAGACTCTGACGCAGATGTTCTTGGGTGCGGTTGTACTCCTCGGTCCTCGCGGTGAACAGTTCTGCCTTGATCTCATCGAGCCGTGGCCCCGTAGAGGCTTGGTCCCACAGCGCCTTCGCGACCTTCATTCCGGGATCGGCTCCGATGGCCGTGGCTGCTTCGCGTGCCTCCTGCTCCGTGTATTCGGTCTTATGTTCGGTGTGTTCGCTCACGACACCGGCGTCCTCCGCGGTCAGCGTGGTGAGCATTCCGAGCCCTTCGGTGCCGCCAGCCTCGCCGATCCGCCGCTGGAGGTCTGCGGGGGTCGGGGTGTCCGGGTCCGTGGCCGTCGGATCGTAGGTCTCAATCGCCGCGCGTAGGCCCGGAGCCGCTGCATCGAGCTCGGACAGGCGTTGATCCCGGGCGTCCGCCTCCAGTGATTTCCAGAACTGCACCACGTCTGAGCTCTTTTCCTCGGGATCCACCGTGCAAACCATTCGGTTGGTGTCTGCGGTGACGGTGTAGGCCGCGGCGGAGGGGGTGTAGACCGTGAGTGCGCATACGGCGAATGCGACGCCTCCGGCGATATGGAGGTGGGTGTGGTGTAGGGGTGTAGTCGGGGGGGAAGGGTGTTGGAGCATGTCCCCATTATCCTTCAGGAATCTGTCGGGGGTGCCCATATAAAGCGCTGTGGGGTGTGGTCAGGGGATAGAAAACGGGGTGTTCGAGTATTAGCATTCTGGACATCCCAAGTACGGGATCTGTTCACTAATCGTTCATACGCGATCTCTATCGTGCTGCGGAGCACTCGTATTCCAGCCAAATGAAAATGAAAGAGAACAAGCCCTATGTCGACAGGCACACTAGAAGCCGTCTCGAAGGTCGTTCAGACCGACAATCGGACGGATAAGTGGTGGCACCTCGGGTTCGGATCGATGCTCGCCATCGCTTTCGTCACCTTCATTCTGTGGTCCAACGGATATGTCGGTGAGGGCGCCAACAGGTTAGTTCTCCTGACCGCCATCGTATTCGCCATGTTCATGGCGTTCAACATCGGCGGGAATGACGTCGCCAACTCCTTCGGTACGTCCGTCGGAGCCGGGACCTTGTCTATCAAGCAGGCGCTCATCGTCGCGGCGATCTTTGAGGTCGGCGGTGCTGTCATCGCCGGTGGCCAGGTCACAGACACCGTCCGCAAAGGAATCGTCAATCTCAACGGGATCGACCTGCAGCCGATGCAGTTCGTGTGGATCATGATGTCAGCGCTGCTGGGTGCCGCCATCTGGCTACTTATCGCGACCCGGATGGGTTGGCCGGTCTCCACGACCCACTCCATCATCGGCGGTATCGTCGGAGCCTCCCTCACCCTGGGATTCACGACGGGTGCCGGTGGCTGGGAGATGGTGCAATGGTCGCAGATCGGACTCATTGCAGTGTCGTGGGTGCTGTCACCGTTGTTGGGTGGTCTCGTCGCGTTCGGACTTTTCTGGCTTGTCAAACGCAACATCCTTTCCTATAACGAACGTGCCGATGAGCAGCTCCGGCGCATCAAGAAAGAGCGCGCGGAACTGCGGGAACGGCACAAGAACTCGTTCCAGCGGCTGAGTGAGATACAGCAGATCTCGTACACCAATGCCATGGTGCGTGATTCGGTACTCGTCGACCAGGGAGAGTATGACCCAAGTGAGTTCGAGTCCGAGTATTACCGGGAACTGCACCGCATCAATTCCCAGACTGATGATGTCGAGGCGCACAAGGCTCTGGTCATGTGGGTGCCGATCCTCGCTGCGCTCGGTTCCCTGGTCATCGGGTCGATGCTGTTGTTCAAAGGACTCAAGAACCTGCACCTCGGGGTGTCTGCGGTTGGGAACTACCTCATCCTCGGGATGATCGCTGCGGCTATCTGGATGGCGGTGTTCATCTTCGCCAAGACCCTCCAGAAGACGAACCTCTCCAGGTCGACCTTCCTGCTGTTCTCCTGGATGCAGGTGTTCACCGCAGCGGCGTTTGCGTTCTCCCACGGCTCGAACGACATCGCCAATGCCATCGGCCCGTTCGCGGCCGTCATTGATGTGCTGAAGACAGAATCTATCAACCCGAAGGCCGCTGTTCCGCCGCAGGCCATGATCGCCATGGGCATCGCCCTGATCGCGGGCCTCTGGTTCATCGGGCGATACGTGATCAAGACCGTAGGCTCCGATCTAACGAAGATGCATCCCGCCTCGGGATTCTCGGCGGAGCTCGCGGCTGCAGGCGTCGTTATGGCCGCATCCGTGCTGGGCCTACCGGTGTCTTCGACGCACATCCTCATCGGCGCTGTACTTGGCGTCGGTGTGGTCAACAAGGCCGCAAACTGGAATCTGATGAAACCCATCGCACTGGCCTGGGTGATCACCCTCCCCTGTGCGGCGCTCGTCGCGTCGGGCACTGTCCTCGTGTTGCCGTTGGTCTTCGGCTAGAGGAGTCCGTGAGTCAACCAGGTGTTCCGCACCCGCCGGTATGCGTCCCCGTGGTCTCTTCATAGTCGATGAACCACTGGTTGTCGGAGGCACCTTCCGCAGAGCGACGGGATCGGGCTGTGGGATGTTCTTCCGGGGTAGATAGCGATATAGAGTCTTCACCGGTCGGTGACCTGAATCTGTGTCTTTATCCTACGATCGCAGCGAGACCCGCTTTCCGGGAAGAATGTCAACGTTCGGAAGGGTGCACCTCCGAGGGGGACTGTTCATGGGAGGGGTTCGGACGATGCCCAATGCGTGTCCTTGTTGGTGACCGCCTCTGCGGCTTCTGGTTCTTCGGCAACAACCGTAGGTTCCCACGGGCCGAACACCGAGACTCGCATAGCGTGGGAAATAGGTTTCGGGTACCCCTGCATCGCCCGCGTGTCTCAGACTGTCTATGCAGGTAGTCGCAGGAGATTAGTTGATAGCATGAATATTTTGGCGCAAAATGAATCTCGTGTTACCCCCCATGGTTGAGAGCCGACTGCAGCGCTACTGCAGGGGGAATAAGATATTCATGTACGTGTATGAAGAAAATAGCGCGGGAAACCGCTTGGACGCAACGAGCGTGGTGGCTTTCCCGGCCGTCAAACGCGGACGGGTCAGTACTGCGCTTTCACGCGACACGATCAGAAGCTGAAGGATGCACCGATGAGCGGACCCCGGCCCTCTTATGGCTACACACCTGAATTCGGTCAGGATTCCACTGGTGGACAGTACTTCCCGGGAGATCCAGAACCGTCGGGTTGGGACTCTGATTCTCAACCACCGGACTACAACGCTGCAGTACCTCCGTACGGGGCGGGGTACGGAGATGGAAGTCCCTACTCCGACTACAGCGCGCCTGGCAGCTCCTACTTCGAGGACCAGAGTCCGGTTTCGGTCACTGGGTCATCGAGTGCCATCACGGAAAATTCGGCCCCAGTCGTGAACCTCGTTCCGAGCCTCATCCTCGCGGTTGCCAGTCTAGGCCTCTCCGGAGTCATCACCTTCAGTTCTATCGCACCGACAGATTTCTCCTACCGCACAATGTCACTAGTTGCCTGGGCAGCAGCAGGCATTGTCGGAGTCACCGCGATGTCCTTCTACTTCATCGCCGACACAAAGCGCCGTGCGCTCGGTTTCTACCAGATCGTTGGCTGGAAACAGGCCATGTACTTCGTGACCATGGCGCTTCTCTTCGTGGCTGTGGTGTGGTCAGCCGTGGAAATTGGCCTGTGGGTGGGCAAACTGTGACGTCCCCAGGTTTTCATCCCCATCAAGAACCCGCCACATGTACATCCAAAGGACCACGCAGTCTCATGAGTGAAACCCATCGCACGGTACGGACGCCCACAGCCGTCGCAGTCGCCGCCGCATGTGTCCTGTACGCCGGAGCTGCTGGCGCGGTGTCCGAGACACCGACACCTGCGCCCCCGGACGACTCGCTCACCGGGCTTGGCGCCTGTGTGTCATCTACAGGGACCCTTGATGTGCTCCTACTCATGGATGAGACAGAATCCCTCGTCCATGAGGTTAAAAACGGGACCATTAGGTCCGATCGTCCCGGAGCGGATGCCGAACACAACCGCATCCCCGCAGCGCGTTCCTTCGTCGAGCAGCTGCTGGAACGCCAACAGGACCAGGAATTCACCACGAATATCCGAATCGCCGGATTTGGGCAGAACTACAATGCCACCCCAGACACGGCCGCCACCTATGGCACATGGATGCCGCTGGATGCAAAGAGTATCGGCGACGTCAATAAGATCCTTGAAGGTGCCCGCGGCCGCACCGGCGAACAGTACACGAACTACGCCAACGCGATTGATGGCGCGTACGCGGACTTTTCCCGATCAGGATCCCCTGACAGTTGCAAACTGCTTGTCACCTTTACTGATGGTGCGCTCACAGCCGAAGGTCCAGCCGCCGCGGATACCCGCGCTAGGCAACAGCTCTGTGCCGCCGACGGGATCGCCGACAGACTACGAAAAGCCGGGATATACCACGTGGGGATCGGTCTTGACACACCGGATAACCGCTCTGATTTCAGCCTTTTGGAGGCGATGACCGCCGGTGGTGACTGTGGTTCGCTACCGGGGCGAGGGGCGTTCTTCCCCGCGGACAGCGTGGGATCACTGTTTGCGGCCTTCCACCGTGCATTGTCCACCGGTGGTGATCTCAGTGCGGTCACTGGTGCTGAAGAAGATTTCACGTTCGTCCTCGACAACTCCATTGATTCTGTACGGTTCGTCGGCATCGGACTTGATGATCTCGGGCCAGACGCGCAGCTCGCCCTAGTAAGTCCCGGCGGGGAGGAACTCGTCTTCGACGACGTCAACTCCGGTTCTCTTCCAGGCACAGAGGTGTCCTGGAACGCCTCCATCACACCTGTTCAGGAAGCTGTCGGTGAGATGCACAGGACTGGTGGCGACTGGGCCGGAGCGTGGAAACTGCGCTTCAAGGGAGCATCGGGTGACGGTCGTGTATTCAACTCGGTGCGGATCCAACCTGATCTGCGCCTCAGCTTCACTTCTTCCGCAAGCAACACCGATTCCAGAGGCTCCCTCGCCGTACGTGAGGACCAGTCACTGACCCTGTCGGTCGTAGGCTCTGACGATCGGCCACACGCACTCGACGGTCGTGCCGTCGCGGACATCAGATTCACTCCGAGTGGCGCCACGGAACCACTCGTTCTCGCCCGGAACATCGATGTGGCGAGCGGCAGACCGGTGGACGTTCCGATCGACACCATCGGCCGGATTCCCGCCAACGGCATGATCGATGCCACACTCTCCATCACCACTAAAGGAACCGGTGACATCCCCGGTACCAAGCTTGCACCGGTGTCGGTCCGACAAGCACTGTCGGTGACTCCTGTCGACATGCCACAGATCTCCGACACCGTGGTCTTCACCATGACCGAGCCCACGGTCACGGTCGATATTCCCGTCACCGGACCGGGAAAGATCTGGGTGAACGACGATGCAGTCGTCGACGTCGCCTCGGCACCGGACGGATTCGGGGACATCCGGGTCGGTGGTGCCCACGCCGGGGCAGGCAACGCACTGATCCCGGAGAAAGGACAGGAGACGGTGCTTCCGGTCACCCTGACCGTCGCTGAGGTGAAAGATGGTCTGGTCAAGGGCACCATTCCCGTCCATGTGTCGAAGCTGGACGGGACGAATGAAGCCATCGTCCACGTTCCCGCCAGCGGCAACGTGACTGTTCCACTGAACAAGACGACGTTTGTCGCGGCGCTTATCGGTGCTCTCCTGTTGGCACTGCTCATACCGCTCGGGTTGCTCTACCTCGTGCGGAAACTCACGGCGAAGATCCCGGACACACCGTTCTCCGCCGTCATCATCGACGTCGACACGAGTAGCGGCTACCCCACCTACGACGGTCAGGCAGTCCCGCATATCGACATCGGAGATGCGTCCCGCAAACAGGTGCCTGGACACGACGGCATGACGGTCACCGCCGGGCCGTACACACTCACGGTCAAGCACTTCCATCCGAACCCGATTGCGGCGGCCTACGTGCAAGTCGAGCAGACACCGTCAGTGAACACCAACGGTGACCAGAAGAATCTCAGGGCGAAGCTTCCGCTGGCCGTACAGGATTCTTCCTTCCTTGTCGCACGTCCCGATCAGCCCGGGCACTATGATCTGGTCATCCTTCCTCGACTTCCGATCACGTCTGCGGTCGAGCTAGACAAACTCTGCGGGAACATTGCGAACAGTCTCCCGCAGCGGGTGGATCTACTCAACAGCCAACGCGAGGAGACAACGGCACAGAACGCAGCCGGAGGACAAGATCAGATGAAGGGAGTTGTGGCGTCCTCTGCACCCGTGGCGCCGGACTCCTTCGGCGACGCGCATGGTGGCTTCGGTGAATTCGGCGGTCCCCCATCATTTGGTGTCTCCGGTGGTTTTGACGGTTACTCCAACGGTTTCGGTGACAGCCCCACTGCGGGCAGCCCCGGCGATTTCGGGAGCGGGCAGTACTACGGGAACCAAGCTCCACCGGACGGTGACGATGACACCACGCAATGGCGCCACCCCTGATCTCCGGGAAATCCTTTTAGACTCAAGACAAACACAATCAGATTAGGAACGCGGTATGCATAAGGCACTCATCGTCGGTTGCGGCGGCTCGGGCGCAAAGACCCTGGCATTCATGATGGACCAGCTCAAGTCCATGCTCGCGGAACGTCTCCCGGACGACTACCCGACCCCGGCGTCGGTGACTCTGCCCGAAGGCTGGCAGTTCATCAACATTGACGTCCCCCTTGACTGTGAGACGATCAACAAGCTGCCCAACGTCTCCCAGGCCGGTGGTTCCTACATCTCGTGTGGTGCGCACGCACAGTACAACTCGATCGACACAACAGTTACGGCGACCATTGGGAGCCAGGCACAGCTTGGAACCGTGTCGTCGTGGCTCGTCGATGAACCCGACGATGTCAGTGTCGCCATCTCATCGGGAGCGGGCCAGTACCGCCGGATCGGTCGCATGCTGTTTCTCTCCAAGGCGCAGGAGATCCGGAAGCAGCTGGGGCGTGCGGTCGATGAACTGACCCGCGCGAACGACGTCAGTCTGCTGCACAAGAAGCTGCACCAGGGGGATGCCCCGAATCAACCGATCGTGTTCGTCGTCTCATCGATGGCCGGTGGGGCCGGCGCCTCCATGGCGCTGGACGTCTGCAGGATTCTGGCGGATCTGATACCACCGCAGCGTATCGCGATGTTCGCCGTGACACCCGACATCTTCTCCTCGTTCGATCCCGCGGCCCGGCCGGGAACCAACCCGAACGCCCTGTCCGTATTCGCGGAATTCACCGCCGCGCAGTTCGGGGCCGCGTTCCGTGATGACGCGACCCTGTTCCGGGCGCTCGGTGTCCCGCTCGCGAACCACAATCCGATGCCACTGCAGCGCATTTTCCCCGTCGGCGTGAAAGCGGGCGTCGAGGGCACACTGCTCGGAGACGGAAAGCCGAGGACCGTCTACCGTGCGCTCGGGCGGGGCCTCGCTGCGCTCATGATGGACCAGTCGGCCCTGGAGGGGCTGATCAACTACAACATCACCAACACCGGCGGAACCTCCATGAAATCGGCTGAATACGGCTGGGGGGTGAACAACCGGGATGTCATCCCGTGGGCTTCCTTCGGCTACGCGCAGCTGTCGATGGGACGGGACCGGTACGGAGAATACGCCGCACAGCGGCTCGCCTCCGAGTCCGTGCAGTGTCTCCTGGAGGGGCATCTGGACGAGACGAACGCAGAGGACGGTGATACCCAGATCAACGAACTCATCGAGAAGCGTTCGGGCATCATCCAGGACAAACTCAGTCGCCTCCTACCGCCCTCGGGCCGGGTCCCGGCCTGGCTCGACTGGCGTTTCAACGCGGAGGTGAACCGCTGGACCCAGGGAATGGCCGGGAAACTCCGGGAGCGGATACCGGCTCCCAACGGTCGTCCCGGAAATCAGTGGATCCACGACATCGACGGTGCTGTCGCCCAGCTCAACGGGGAGGTGGGGAATGACATCGGGGGGTTGCTCTATCAGGGGCTCTGGAATTGGGCACAGACCGATGATCTGCAGGAGAAGTTCCTTGACATCCTCAGGGCCGAGATCGCGCGGTACGGCGTACCCTACGCCGCGGCCCTGTTGGCGAAGCTGCGCAACGACTTCAGGACGAACACACTCAACGCACTGCGCGCCGTCGCGGCCACGAGCCCAGGGTTCCGGGCCTCGGATGAGCTCCGCGGTCAATTGCAGGGGAACAAGAACCGTATCCAGGATGGTCAGGGATTCGAGGAACGCATCATCGAAAGCTGCGTGCCGCAGCTGCGGCACAGTGCGATCATCAACATCGCCCGTCGCATGGTGCCCATAGCGGAGGACTTCGACAAATCCTTCCTCGTACCGCTCGCACAGATCCTCGGTGCGGGGCACCGTAACCTCGAGGCCGCGATGAAGATCACCAAGGATGACAACCTCGGCGCGGCACAGGTGAAGACCGACGTTCCGAACCTGTGGCCGGATGAATCCATGGATCGCGTGCCGGAGAGATTCTACCAGGCCGCCAACGAGGTGTTCCTCACTGACGTGGGCTCGTTTCCGCAGCAGTTCCAGGGAGATGTCCTCGCCTGTGTCCGCGATGCGGTGGACTATAGTGCCGCACTGCAGGAGGCGGCACGCACCATCGTCGCGGGAGACTGGGACTCCGCGGCGGGATCGGATAAAGCGCCGAACGACCTTCTGGTTCTCGTCGAGCCCTGGGTGCCTAGCGAACTCGTCCGCACCCCAGGCTCAGGTGACGACAACCGGGACCCCCAGCCTGCGCGTCTGGAACTCCACGCCAGCCCGCGACAGGTTCTTTCACGGGCACGCCGCTACGTGCTGCGCCGCGACTACTCCTTCGAGCGGTTCATCTCGGTGTCACTGCGGGACTACATCTACAACGCTCAGACCGACGCGGAACGCAATGAGCGGATCCTACGTCTGGCGGACTGTTTCAAGCGCACGATGACCGCCGCCCTACCGCTCGCGCAGGTGAACAACGAACTCGTGCAGCGACTCTACGGCGAGTCCGTGAGCTACCACTTCAACTTCTCGAAGATTCCGCTCGCCGGTGATGCGGCCCTCGAGAAGGCACTCAACGACGTCGCGGGTAGCTACAACTACTACAAGCCCGAGAACAAGGCCGAACCTCTGCGGGAGAATCTCTCGACGCAGGGCATCGAACGCTCCATCGACATCTTCGGTTCCTACCCGAACTACGCACCGATCGTGTTCGACTCCGTCATGGAACCGATCCGTGCCCAGTGGGACTCGACCCACGGTCAGGATCCGGCGTTCTGGAAGTGGCGTCGAGCCCGCCCGATGACGGGTGCCATGCCGATGTCGGATGCGGAACGTCACGCATTGATCGGCGGTTGGTACATCGGACGACTCACCGGTCGCATCGGGTTCCCCAACACCCTCGACACAGACGATGACAACCCGGTGCAGGTCTACGACGAGACGAACCAGGAGTGGATCGCCTTCGAAGCCCCGATGCTGACTCCACCGAGCCGGTTCCGGCATAAGATCGACTGGTTGCCGGCTTTGCTGGAGTCCTCCACCCTCGCGTGGATGCGAGCCGGAAGCTATCCTCTGATGGAATCGGTGCGCCCGTACACAGTGATGCGTGGCCTCTACGATGACGGAAGCACCCCGACCCGGGGCGCCCGGATGCTGTCGGGTGTGCGGCTGCTCAACCGCTGGGTATTCGACGGGCTCTACCCGGACGAGACGACCAACATAATGCCCGGTGTAGCGTCATCGGTACGGCCCGAGGACCGGATACAAGGGACCGGACCAGATGTCACACCTGAGGATCGCGTGGCAGCGGCGAAAGCCTGGCTCGGCAGGAACTTCGAGTTCGCGCGGAAGATTATGCCCGGTGATTTGGCCGCACGGGGGCAACGGATCAACTACGGTGCCAAGAACCTGGGGGACATCAGTAAACGTAGCGACGCTGTGCGATTCCCGTTCCTGCGGGACATTGCGTACGACATCACAGAGGCGACGAAGCAGATCAGTCTCATGCTCGATGAGGCGTACAAGATGGGGCCGCCCGAGCCGGAGTCTCCGGAAAGTGATCTGTTCGGAAGTTCCTTCCGTGCGACCTCTCAGGAGAACGATTTCGACAATTCGACCGTAGATTTTCTCGATGGAGCCGATGACCTGTGATGGAACTGACGGTTCTCATTTCCCGGGGTACTTTCGCCAACGGTGTCCGCCAGACCCTCGAAGATTTCGCCTTGCTCGGTCTGGTCAAGGACATCGTCTGGATAGACATCGACACGTTCGAGGACCAGCACTCCACGGTGACGTCGATGGGCGTCGGCACGACGCCGTTCATCGAACGCGAGACGCTGCAGCACGCTCTGCAGCGCTTCCACCCCGACACGATCAGTTTCGGCTGTATCAACGTCGTGGATGAGGAGGACGGTACCGTCAACCGGCGGCTGTTCCGTCGGATGACCGATCCGTTCTTCAACGCCGGACTCGACGAGGGTATGGCGCGGACCAACCTGATGATTACCCGCGTCGGTGGGCGGATATCTGATGAACTGCCTGTTTTCGAGGACTGCGTCAACCTGTTGCTCGCCCCCGAAGACTCACTTGGTCCGAACAACAATGCCGTGACCTTCGACGTCGACAGTGCCGCGGAGGATTTCATGCTGCACTGTGCCGCCGGGGTCACCAGCGTGTTCGGGGCATGGTGTGGAATCGAGGGGAACCCGACGCGCGAGTTTCCGCACTCCCGGGACGGGAACTTCCATCTCGTCCGAAGCTACTACCGGCGTATCGACGCCCAGGCGGTGCAGCAGCAGCTCAAGTTTGGGATATTGAATACGGAGACGAATCCGCGTCCGGTGTCCACCATCGGGGGACGCCTCGTTTATGGGGATTACGCTCCCGACAAGGAAAAGTTCACGAAGAACGCCGCCGACGAGTTCATGCACCACTACCGCGACCAGCTGCGCGGACCGAGGGTCAATCCGAAGGTAGAGGGGACCCAGAGGATCACGATCGGGAAAGCGATCGGAACGTTCATGAAGACGTTTGCGGTCAACTTCGTCAGTCACCCCGGGCGGGTAATCAGCACGTTGACCGAAGAAGGCAGGCGCAGTACTGAACTGAAACTGCAGGAAAAACTCTATGGTATGAGCGGGAGTCGCGTCCAGGTTGGCAGGGATCCCCGTGGTGTGGGGACCACATCCCGGGGATCTGCTCCCATGGCCGGTGCTGTCCGAGATGACGAGCTCGCCAGGGAGCTGCGCGGCATGTGGCGCACCTACGTCAACATGTCGTTGACGATGATAGACGGCAAGCCACGGAGTATTGGGCAGGATCCCCAGCCCCGGTTACCCGTCGCCGTGCAGGTTCCCTCCGCACCGGATGAGGCGCGCGTGGCGCACTCCGCGAATGATGTAGTCCCGGGCCCCGGTTGTCACTTCGGACGTGACCTGCCACACCATCTGCTTAACCGCATCAACATGTCGTCAGTCGCTCCCTATGACATTGCAGGTGCCGAGCGATTCCAGAAGTCACTCGGTGATCCGGCCATCGGACAGAGCCGGAATATCCCGAAGATCATCAACAGTTTCCACACCTGGCGTGATGAGCACGCCGACAGCTTCGCCAATCTCGTCGGCCGGTCGATTCTGGGTACCGGAACTGAACTACGGAGAGAGCACGCGGACAGGGCGCGGAGAATCGAGGAACTCCGGGCACGTCGACGCACTGACGTAGAACACTCGACATTCGCCTCAGCGATGCGCTGGCTGGGTTGGGTGACGATACTGTCGCTCATTGGATTCCTGCTCGCTTGGTGGGGCGGCAACCAGCTGTTCGGTGGCGATGACACCCGACTCGAACCGCTGTGGATCGCCGCACTGAATTCCGCCAGCGGATCGACCTTGGCCCGGTACTTCGGTGCGTGGTTCGTGGTGTGGCTGGTGTTCTTCGCCCTTCAGATAGCTGCGCTTACTGGTGAGGAGATCCGCCTGCTCAACCGTCGTGATCAGTATCTGAGTGACCTGAGCGCCGCCGAGAAGAATCTCGAGGCGTGCGAGCTCGCACTCCGCCGCTGCGAGGTTGCCTACAACCAGTTCCTCGCCGTGTCCGATATCGTCGGGTCCGTCGTTCAGTACCCCTTCGGTACGGTTCGGGCAGCCGCAGTCGACACGGTGTACCCCGCCACGCAACTGCCGGACTCGGTGCTGCTGGCTGAGGCCCGTCCAGACGAAAACGTCATTCAGGATGTTGCGCAGCGTTACCGCGTCGGCATCTACCAGACCGGATGGCTCGACGAGTGTTTCCAGAAGGCGGAACAGCGGGTCGTCGCAGAGATAGATGAGAGTGAGGGGCGGATAGATAACGATGTCAACACCGATGCGCTCCTGTCCCAGCTCGGCCGCGGATCGGGCAGTCTGCTGGATGTGGTGTCCCGCCGCATGTCGGACCCCAGCTTCTTCGGTGTTGATCGCAGTCAGGATCGCTGGGAGCGCATCTCCACCGATCTCCAGACAGATTCCCGCAGGCAGCAACTTCTGAGACCCCTGGCGACGACGGACGGGAAGATCCTAGGTGAGGACCGCCTCGTGGAGTTCCCTGCGGTGAAGGACAGCGGACGTTTCAATGGAACGTTTATCACTCACCAGGGGCGTGTGGCGAACTTCCATGGGGTGATGTCCGGCACCATCGTGTCCGGTACCTCACCTATGGACTGTCTCGGAAGCAGTCAGGTACTCGTCCAGCTATCCGGTTCCGGGAACCGCAGTTTCCTGGTTCTCCAGAGCGCGGACGGACAGGAGGATCCTGGCGTGGAACTGACAGCGATGGACTTCGACCCCGATGTGTTCTCCGCCGATTCGGACGGTTCCGCTCCAGGAGGTGGCTTCGGTCAGGGGGCGTTCCTGACGGATGATCAGCGAAAACCCGGTATTCATACGTCCGGCGACGAGTTCAGCTTCTTGGACAGCGACCTGACGAAGGACCTGTAGCTTCGCGGTGGCGACCAGACCACGGCACGAACCTCCAACTCTGAAACGGTGTCAACAACAGATATGTCGAACATCAACTCCCGCCAAGCACGTCTCGAGCTCCTGCGTCGGTGGTACAACTACGCGTTGACCTTCTATCCGGCTACCGCGCTACCGGCTCCCGTCCATCTGGAGCGGATCGCGGCGATGACCGGTGCCATCGATTTCACGAACGCCCCGGACCAGGTCCAGGCCTGGCGCGACGAACTCAGCAAGCTGGTGATGTTGGCGGACACCGGAAAGGGAGCGGAGTTCGATGATGATCCGACGGCGTTTTGCGGCCCGATCGTGTCGCGCTACGGGATCCTCAACAAGTGGCGGAATCTCGCGCTCAAACGCTATGACGAGTCTGCGCTCCCCACTGACGCCCACCTGAGGAAGATCGCCCATGACTACCCCGATGCCCTGAAACCAGGGGTCAGGGGTCGACCCGCACAAGTAGAGGACTGGGTCCCGCAGCTGAAGGAGATGCTTGCTCTCCGCGAGGCACACAAGACCCAAGAGATCAACCGCTCGATGGACCGTTTCCTGACCCGCCGAGGCACCGACGATCCGGCAGCGGGAGACGACCGTGCCGCAGTCACTGACTCTGGGGCCGCCGCGCCGCAGGTACCGTACGGTACGTCGCGTACCCCCCTGATCTCCTTCAACGGCAACAAATCCCCGAAGCGAGGAGTTGCCGCTGCAAACGCCCGGGGTCGACAGGAACGGACACCGTTGCGCCCGTCTCTCTCCGGTGATCCTGGCGCAGAGGTAGAAGCATCCGGTGCACCCGGTGTGGCGAAGTACCCGGTGTGGACGACCGGAGAGAAGCACAAGGTTGCACCCGGACCATTCGGTGGTCCGCAGCAACAGACCCCCGTATCATCGGACTCGGTCGATAAGCCCGGATATCGGACTGAAATACCCGGGGGCGAGGACTCCGACACAGAATCGTCGGTGACCGGCAGGGAGCCAACCAGTTCGATGGAGTCGGCGGATTCCCGGGAGGTTCCCGGAGCCGGCGACGAGTCACCCGATACCGGGAACGAAGCCCTGCCACGTCCGGAGGACCTCCGTGATTATGGCTTCAACAACTTCCGGTCGATGACGGCGATGGACGAACCTCAGCCGATCGTCGGCGCATCGTTGCAACGCACGATCAATGAGGACGGGACGGTGCGGCTCGACTGGAGTGTGCCCGGCGATGAGTCGGAGGAGACCGGTGGAACCCCGGTTCGGCTGTACCGTGTCGTCCGCGACAACCGGGTTCTCGAGCGAAATCCGGAAGACGGTTACCTGCAGTGTGTCACCGTCGGTAGCGCCTGGGCGGAGACCGAACCGCAGAAAGGGGCCGTCACCATGTACCAGGTGTGGGTCAACAGCGGGGAGGACGAACAGAGAGCACTTCGCGCCGAGCCCGAGCTTGTCGGCGAGACCTACGTCATTCACCCCGTCACGAACTTTAGTCTCAGTGCCGTCGGTCAGGAGATCACCGGACAGTGGGAGGACGTCGAGCCCACCGAGCGGGTCGCCGTGTTCACCTGTGCCGATGATGGCCACGTGTTCCACCGGCGCAACGAGATCTGCGCCGACCTCCCGAACCGGAAAGGTTTCAAATGGCAGACGGCGCAGGGCGGGGTGCGGCACAGGTTCGTTGTCGCGCGGGTTGTGCGGATCCGCGATGACTCCATCATGTCCGACGCATCGGAGGAGAAGAGCGTTCTGGTGGACGCGGAGGTGCAGGCGGTCGACATTTCCGTGACTGAGCGGGAGGGATTCGACGGCACCGAGTTCGAGGTGTCCTGGGTCCAGCCATCCTCCGGAGAAGTTCGGATCTACCGGACCAAGGAGGAACCGCCTCCGGAGATCACGGGACTCGAGTCCCTCGAGCTCTCCGGGTTGCGGCGAACCTTCGACGACCAGGACTGGCAGAACAGCATCGAGGGAACCGATCACGGATGCACGGTGGGGTGGCCGAGAGACTGGTACTCGATCGTGCTCACCCCGGTTCATGTGGACGGACAGGTGTGCCGGGTCGGGGACCCGCGGCCCTTCAAGCGGGTGGGTGGCGCGACAAACATCGAGTTGCATGAGCGGGTCACCCATCAGCTGCTCACCTTCGGATGGCCGCACGGTGCATCGCGGGTGACGGCATACCATCAGGAACATCCCGACGACTGCGGCGGCGAGGTCGGTGAACCCGTCGCCATTGGAACGATCGACCGCAAGGAGTACACAAAACGTGGTGGAATGATGCTCTATCCGCCGTTGCCGAGCCGGGGCACGGTGATCCTCGAGCCCTCCACGGTCTATCAGCGTAAGTCTATTCTCGGCGAGCGCGGTGCCGTCGCCTACCGCGGATGTGTACGAATGAGTTACGAGATCCATCCGGTCGGCCAACGTCCCGGCCTATTCACCATCGGGATCTTCGGTGAACGGCCGGTAATCGGACAGGAACGGTCTTTCTCCCTGGTCGTGCAGAGGGACAGGCTTCCGCTGGAGAAAGCTGACGGCGTGCGCGTGGAGGTGGACTCCATCCACCAAGATCAGTCCTGGCCCGGCCAGCAAGGGCTGTTCGCGAGGGAGTTTGCCAGGCGCGGGGAGCAGCCGCCGGTCTACTGGACGTTCAACCTCGACTCGGTGAAGAACTACCCGGACAGCGCATTTCTCCGGGTCTTCCCGGACGAACTACAGGACGAGAGAGGACAGAGTATCGCGCTGGATGACCCGTACATCGCGTGGCTCAACCTCGGCTATCTCCGTCGGCGAGCAGCAATTGTGGGCCGGCACTTCCAGGCACAGGGGTGACGACCAGATGACGCAGGTGAGTTCCCCCCGACCGGGCGGACGCTGGGCGCAGGTGACGTTCGCGTCTTTCGGTGCATCTGCTAGCCGCCGGACTGGCGGCTGGCAGACCGGTCCTTACCTCGACGCCTCCCCGGAGCAGCGGGAGTGGATAAAACAGAATGCGGTGACCCAGCTCTCGCCGCTCGAACCAATCAGCGACTACATCAGCGATGAGCAGGTGGATGCACTGCCAAGGTGCTTCAGCTATCTTCCTGAGGTCTCCATCGGTGGTGCGGCGGCGAGCGTGTACCTGCAGGCGGTTCCCGCGGGCCGCGACTCCACGAACCGGCAGGGGAACATCTTCACCCATGCCTTCGTGGATTCACAGCCCTGGTCGGACGGATCACCCCAGTACCCGGTCGACTGTTTCGGATCACCGGATTTCCTCCGGCCCTTCACGATCAAGATGGTCGACAATGTTCAACTGGCCCGAACACCCACCGGTGGTCCCCGGCCAAGCGCGGAGCTCGTTCCTACAGCAGGGGAGGCCATCGAGTTCATTCTCTGTGATGAGCGGCGGGCCGCGGCGTTGTACCGGATCCAGGACGCCCTCCAATCCCAGGTCTCCACCGTGGTACTCCCCGTCCCGGACCGTGCAGCCGCTGCGTCGTGGTTGAAGGCAGTATCTGTCACGATGTCTCCCCTCGAGGCACAACGTCTCCTGCGTTTCTCGACGTTCATGCGTGGCAACACGGTGTCCGCTGTGAGACACGGCGGTGGTGCACCGGCGTTGGTGTGTGTCCCCGATGTGGACGTTCACCTGGTGCCGGCCCGTCCCGATGTCACGGTCATCTCCGTTGGGGGCGGGGGAGTAGACCCCCGAACCGATTGGTCAATGGATACCGCCGAGTTCCTGATCGGCGGAGGACACGGCCCCTGTGGCCACATGGATGACATCATTGATGCGTTCCGAGAGGTGACCGAGCCGCTGAGGGACAGAAATGAGGTGCCACGATTTGGTGCGGGGCTGGCGGCGTTCCGCGGCCTCGAACCTGGCACTGCCGGTCGTACCGGGGACAATTCGCGGTCCGGGGTCGGAGCCACGCGGGACGGGAGCTTCTCCTGGGGAGAGGATCAACCGGACTCCGGCATCGCTGGCGAGACTGCCGATCGTGGGGGAGTCCTTTCCGCAGCGGTTGATCTCGACGGGTTCGGGGAACCGGAGGCTGCCGGACGTCTCGCGGGCCGGAGCACCGCCATTCCCGCAGCCGGAGTACCGCAGGTCTTCGGAGACGCCGGTTGGGGTGATTCCGGTACCGGGGAATCAGCCGGTGCTGGACCATGGGGTGCGGATGCGACCTACACCCCGGATCCCGCAGATCCCGCAGCTGTGTGGGAGACCCGTATGATCGACGAACTACGGAGCCTGGGTTGCACCGGTGACGGATGGAAACAGCCGACAGGTGAGCGGAAGCGCATCCCGGAGATCGGGCGGTGCTCCCCGGCGTTCCCGACCGAACGGGTGCTGGCGATGCTGTACGCAGGCATCTCCGGTTCCCTGGTCGCCGCCGGTACGGACGGATGTGCTGATTCCACCGCTTGCGTGGATGCTACGGTCGAGATGCTGGATGTGGCCGTGAGTGCGGGACTGATAGATCCCGGACAACCACCGGCGGAGATCCGCGCGGCGGTCATGGCTCACGGGCGTGCGGTCATGGATTGGTTCGCCGCTGACGGATGCCCATCACTCGATCAGGACACCCGGATCATCGTTTCGGAGTGGTGGAGCAACATCGTCGAGTCGGACACGGGCACGATGCTCCAGCTTCTGGGCAATCCCGGTTCATTGACGAGCAGCACCAAACGCGAGAGCCTTGGATTCCCCGGGGCGACGGACGGCCTGCGCAGGATTGAGGTCCTCGGGTACCGGGTACTGCACGATTCCGGACCTGCCCCGGCGCGTGAAGCCGTCGAACTGTACAGCCTCGTGGCGGGGAAACTCGCCCAGCAACTCCGGCTGCACCCTGACATCGTACCCGTCCGGGGTCCCCTGCTTGATCGGTGGGACGACTGGTACAGCCAGTGGGAGAATCGGGAGCGAATCGACACAATCATCAGGGCCGCGAACGACTCGGGGTACTCCGCCCTGAATTTCGCGGCCTCATTTGGGCCTCCGGCCGGAATCGACCAGATTATCACCAGGCTGCGGGCAGGTTACTCCCATCTCCTCGCTCCCCCCGGGGACAACCACTGGCCGCTGTCCGGCGACATCGACGCCTTACTGGCTTTGCTGCGGTTGCGTTTCACCGTCGCTGACTTCGGATATTTCGGACCACTGCTGAGCGCCGACGGCAAGGCCGACAGAGAGTTCCGCCGTGCCCTCGACCACATGCTCATTGAGGTCGTCGACTGGAGTGCGTTGGATCATGCCGTGAACGACACAGTGATCGATGAGGTGAGGGATTTCTACTTCAGTTGTCTCAGGAATGACCTCGCCACGGCGACCGCTGACAGAGCAGTGCGGGAAAAACACCGGAAGATGCTCGAAGCTGAAAACGAGAGGCTGGGGAACCCTGAGATCTTTGTCCGCAATCGAAATTCACAGTATTGGGCGGTCCGCCGTCAGATCATCGAATTCCACTTGTCCACCGGCAGCACGCCTGCCGGTGAGGAAAGGCAGTAGAACGCAATGCCCACCATCCAGCTGCAACCCGGCGACCGCTATGACACCGGTCAACCCGCATCCGCTTTCGGTGAACTGACCTGCGAGGTGTTGACGAAGCAGAAGACCGTGCTGCCCATCGAGCTGCAGCTCCGGGGGCCGGACATCACCAGCCCCCCGGAGCGCGGCTCGGTGGAGTTCCGGTTCCGCGGGGACAGACTCCGGATGCGCAACCTCACGGGATCCGTCAGAGTTCTGCTGACACCGGGACAAGGGGGTACATCATTCCCCCACGATGCTAGTGCCCAGGTTTCGTACCTTCTGCACGGGGAGACCGCAGCGCAGAACACCAGCCTGCAGTTCCCTCGGTACAACGTCGGGGGACTGGGTTCGTTTCCGCTGTGCACGCTCTCCGGCGAATCCGGGACCGTCGTTATCGAGGTCAACCAGCAGATCGTCGGAGTGGAACTCGACGACCTGTCGAGTCGAGTCCGTGGAACCCTGTGCACCGCCCTGGGGGCGGACACACTTCCGGCCGATCTACGGCGCGATGTGTCCCTGGTGATCGACGCGTCAGCCTCCATGGCGCAGACAACGCCCCCGGAGGCGCTGTCGGCCATGTACACCGTCGCCTGTGGAGTGCTGTCCGTGGTCACCCAGGGGAAGAAGATCATGGTCGCGAGCTCTGCGGGGGAGCCCCAGCGTTCCCTTGAGAGCCCCGCTGAAGTCGCCGGACTGGCGCAGCTGGAACTGCCATACAACGAGGTCGGATTCCGGATGAGCCGGCCACTCCGTGACGGTGAGGCGGTACTCGTCGTCTCCGACGATCTGCCCGCTCCGTTGGCGCGGCACAACGGCCCCGTGCACCTGCTGACGACCCGGCCCCCGGTCAGTGCCGGTGATTGCTCCCATACACTGTTCACCCCAGCGGTCTGCTCTGCGCTGGTTGGTGGAGACACCTCCGTCCTCGCCGAAGAGGTGCATGCCATGGCACTCACCCTGGTCGGCGGAAAACTCTAAAGGGACCACGACATGACGAATACACCCGCCGGAACCGACCGGAGGACAGCGTTGCTTCCGACACGCTGCCCCTATACATTCCAGATCATGGGGGAAAACACGGATCTCCCCTGCCAGACGAATCCGGAGCGCTACCCGCTCCCTGACGGGTGGGCGGGGACCGGCACGTTGACCTTCGCGATGGCGGGTGCCCGTGCGTCGGGCAAATCCCTCTACATCGCCGTCGTGGTGAAGCTGTTGGAACAGCTCGTCGAGAACAACGGCTTCGTGTTCGAACCCGCCGACGATCCGACCCGCGATATCTATCGCGAACAGTTCGAAGAACCTCTCTTCGAACAGATGGGCTTGCCTGCACCGACGAGTACCGGTGAGAACGAAGGGGCCTACCAGAATCAGCCGCTGATCTTCCGGATCGGCACACACCTGAGAACCGATGCGAGCGGCAAGCGTGTCCACCAACCGATTAACATCGTCATTAGGGATGTCGCGGGTGAGGACTTCGCACAGGACCATTTCCCCACCATGCGTGAGCGCATGCGGTTCTTCCGCTTCGCCGACGAGATCATCTTCATGTTCGATCCCGTGCGTGTCCCGGAGATCAACAATCTCCTTGAAGGGGCGATCCCGTCGCTCCCGAAACTGGACACGCACGATACCGAAGATCCGGCTACCGTCCTGTCGAATTTGCTCAGCCTCATCGAACCAGGGGACGACCCGCTCATCGCGTTGATGCTGGCGAAATTTGACACGATGCAGGAACTGGCGAAGGTTGACCAGACGGACATGTACTACGGCGCCGAGGACAAGGTGAACTGGCAACGGGTGATGAACAACTTCGGCGCGGGGTTCCGTCGTGAGTCCGGTGACGTCTCCCAGCCGTACAGTCTTCCCAACGGGGAGCTGCTCCACCACGAGGTCCTGAGTCTGCTGCGTTGTCTCGACGCGATGGCCTTCCTGAATCGGCTCAATGAACCCGGACGTCGCCTGCGGTACCGGTGTTTTGCGGTGTCCGCGTTGGGGACCCCTCCGGAGACCGGTTCATCGGTGTCACGGTCGGGGATCGCGCCCTTCCGCTGCCTCGACCCCTTCCGTTACGTCCTGGCGCAGTGGGGACTCCTCAACGGTGACTCGACGGACCCGGGGGCGCTGGGATGAAAGGCGGACAGTTCTGGTTCGACGACGCGGTGGCCGACTTCGCCCCGGCACCGAACCGTGTGTCATCCCCGCAGCAGTTCCCCGCGCAGTCTCCCCGGGATGCGGGGCATCGACCGGAGAGACGGACCGTTGATCCTCGTCTGCGGCAGCAACAACAGCCGCTGGGAGACGCACGTCCTAGCCCCAGGGAGGACGCGATACAGAGGAAGAAGAACACCGGTCGGAGACGCTTTCCATTCGGGAATCGCTGAGTCCCGGTCCACCCTCCCTCACCGTCATCGCCACGACAGCACCACTCCCACCCCTCACTGATTGGACAGCAACGATGAACACACCGAATCCATCACAGGAAGGCTGGAACCCCGGCCCACACGACCCCTCGGCCCCGGCCCCCGGCTGGAACACCGGCCTGAACCAGGTACCCTCGTGGGATCCTGCCGCATCCGGCACCGACATGGAGCAGACCCGTCAGCAGGAGGAAGCCCGCAGCACCGAACAAGCGGAGCTGCGGCAACGTGGTGCGGCCCGGTGGATCCAGATCTCGACGGCACTAGTCGCTTCAGTGGTCGTGGTCACCGTGATGGTGTGGGGATGGCAGCAGCTCTTCTGGCTGCAGTTGCTCAATGACGCCAACAACTACATCGAGACCGCCGACGGCAAGGAACTCGTCAATGAGGAACTGATCAAGATTCTGGAGCGCTCGGGACGGGCCGCCGACACCGCCCCCTGATCCGCCGCCGGTACGGCGTGGGCACGGGCCCAATGCGTCACGACCACCACCACCGGAATGAAGCATCCGGTTAGCGCTGCGCTGAACGAGTGTCGTTGCTGTACCGGGAGCGGATAGTCGACTGGTATCGGCGAAGTGGTGAATCATGATTCGGGACACGGGACTCCTCCGGTACACCGGTTGAATCCCCGCAGTGTTGTTGAACGGAAATGACCCTGGCCGGAAATGGGTGGGACAGTTCGGGTGAGCGGTTCTCCACACCCAACGCTAGGCCCCGCCATTTCATTAGGAATGGCGGGGCCTAGCCGGTGACGGTCGGGGAAGACTACTTCTTCAGACCGTCGATGATGCTGTTGAACTTCTCGCTCGGGCGCATGACGCCGGAGGTCTTGGCATCGTCCGGCTGGTAGTAGCCGCCGAGGTCGACGGGCGCGCCCTGGACCTCGATGAGGGTGGCGTCGATCTCGTCGACCGCGTCCTTCAGTTCGCCGGCGACGGTGGTGAACAGCTCGGCCAGCTCAGTGTCCTCGGTCTGCTTGGCCAGCTCGTCCGCCCAGTAGGTGGCGAGGTAGAAGTGCGAGCCACGGTTGTCGATCTCGTTCACCTTGCGGGACGGGGACTTGCCGTCGTTCAGGACCCGCTCGGTGGCGCGGTCCAGCGCACCGGCGAGCACGTTGGCACGCTCGTAGCCGCTGCGGGCGAAGTGGCGCAGCGACTCAGCCAGGGCGAGGAACTCACCGAGAGAGTCCCAGCGGAGGTGGTTCTCGGCCTGGAGCTGCTGGACGTGCTTCGGGGCGGAACCACCGGCACCGGTCTCGAACAGCCCACCGCCGGCCATGAGCGGCACGACGGAGAGCATCTTGGCGGAGGTGCCGAGCTCGAGGATCGGGAAGAGGTCGGTGAGGTAGTCACGCAGGACGTTGCCGGTGACGGAGATGGTGTCCTCGCCACGGCGGATGCGCTCGACGGAGAACTTGGTGGCCTCAACCGGGCTCATGATGCGGATGTCCAGGCCCTCGGTGTCGTGCTCGCCGAGGTACTTCTCGACGAGTTCGGTGAGGTTGCGGTCGTGCGCGCGCTCCGGGTCGAGCCAGAACACGGCGGGCATGCCGGACTGGCGGGCGCGGTCCACGGCGAGCTTGACCCAGTCGCGGATCGGGGCATCCTTGGCCTGGCAGGCACGCCAGATGTCACCGGTGGCGACCTCGTGCTCGATGAGGGTCTCGCCTGCGGAGTTGGTGACCTTGACGACGCCGTCGGCGGCGATCTTGAAGGTCTTGTCGTGGGATCCGTACTCCTCGGCCTTCTGTGCCATCAGGCCGACGTTCGGGACGGTGCCCATGGTGGTCGGATCGAAGGCGCCGTTGGCGCGGCAGTCCTCGATGACGGCCTGGTAGACACCGGCGTAGGAGGAGTCGGGAAGCACCGCGAGGGTGTCCTCTTCCTGGTCATCCGCGTTCCACATGTGGCCGGAGGTGCGGATCATGGCGGGCATGGAGGCGTCGACGATGACGTCGGACGGGACGTGCAGGTTGGTGATCCCCTTGTGACTGTTGACCATCGCGAGCGACGGGCCCTCGGCCAGTGCCTTGTCGAAGGCGGCCTTGATCTCGGCGCCGTTGTCCAGGTTCTCCAGGCCGGAGTAGATCGCGGCCAGGCCGGACTCGCCGTCCAGGCCGGCGGCCATGAGCTGCTCACCGTAGGTGGCGTAGACGTCGGCGAAGAAGGTGCGTACGACGTAGCCGAAGATGATCGGGTCGGAGACCTTCATCATCGTGGCCTTGAGGTGCACGGAGAACAGGACGTTCTCCTCCTTGGCGCGCGCGACCTGCGCGGCGAGGAATTCCTGCAGCGCGGCGGCGCGCATGACGGTGCCGTCGATGACCTCACCCTCGAGGACCTTGAGGTTATCCTTCAGGACCGTCTCACTGCCGTCGGTTGCGACGTGCGTGATGGTGAGGGCGTCGGCGGCGGGCATGATGACCGACTTCTCGTTGTGGCGGAAGTCGCCCTCATCCATGGTGGCGACATTCGTCTTGGAATCGGCGGTCCAGGCACCCATGCGGTGCGGGAACTTGCGGACGAAGTTCTTGACGGCCTCGGGCGCGCGGCGATCAGAGTTGCCCTCACGCAGGACCGGATTGACGGCGGAGCCCTTCACGGCGTCGTAGCGGGCGCGGACGTCGGCGTCCTCGTCGGTCTCGACCTTGTCCGGGTAGTCGGGCAGATCGTAGCCCTGGGACTGCAGCTCGGCGATCGCTGCCTTCAACTGTGGTACTGACGCTGAAATGTTGGGGAGCTTGATGATGTTGGCCTCGGGCGTCTTCGCGAGCTCACCGAGCTCGGCGAGAGCGTCATCGACGCGCTGATCCTCGGACAGACGATCCGGGAACTGCGCCAGGATACGACCTGCGAGGGAGATGTCGCGGGTCTCGACATCGATGCCCGCGGTGGAGGCGAAGGCTTCGATGATCGGCTTCAGCGAATAGGTCGCGAGCAGCGGTGCTTCGTCGGTGCGGGTGTAGATGATCTTAGCCAAGAGGGACTCCCAAGAATTATCGGATATGGTTCGACTCACCAGAATACCTGTTCACTGTTCGGCTGGTGGCGTTCTCACCCTTGAAAAGGGTGGAATCGGCGCCCCGTCCACACCCGGGGGACACCCGTCTCCTGCGTGCTGAGCGGCTCGCCCACCCGGTTCGGGGGCGTTCCCCGACCGGACCACAGTGCCCGCAGGCTCCCCGTTACCGTCACATTCGGCCAACGCAGGGAGGCTTGCATCCTTCAACGGGGGCACGGTGTGGTCACCGGGTGAACCCGTAGAACACGGTGACCAGTAGGACGGTGAGAAAAGGCGCCATCATGCTGAGCAGTCCGAGTGGTATCCACCGGTACTGCTTCGCGACAACGCTGACCATGACACTGATCGCCCCCAACACGATGCTGATCGCCATGGAATTGTCGACCAGCGGCCCGCTGAAACTGGTGAAACCGATGATCCAGGGGAGTACGATTCCGATTCCTGCGGTAGTGATGATCACGGTACGCAGCCAGCGGCCGTGAGTAGAGGAGATGTGGGCCATGGGCGCCTTCCGGTTAGTGGTTGTTTTACGCTGCTGCGCCCCAGTGTCCACGGGACGGCGTGTGGGCTCAACGCTGAGGGGGCTGCCGATCACCCCGCTTCCGGTGGCTGACTATCGTGGGTGGCATGTCTTTCACCGTCACCACCGTCAACGTCAACGGCATCCGAGCTGCAGTGAAGAAACGCAGTGAAGAGAACCTGGGACTGCACGCCTGGCTGGAGCAATCGAACACCGATGTGGTGCTCATGCAGGAGGTTCGAGCCAGCGACAAGCAGGCCCGTGACGCCCTCGCTCCGGCGCTCGATGCCGGCTGGCACTGGGTCGGTGCGGAGTCGGCGGCGAAAGGGCGTGCCGGAGTCGGAATTCTGTCCCGAACTCCGCTGGCGAACGTCGAGATAGGGTTCGGATCTTTCACGGAGTCCGGCAGGTGGGTCGCGGCGGACGTCGAGGGCCACGGCGTCCGGGTGGCATCGCTCTATCTTCCCTCCGGTTCGGCGGACACCGCCAAGCAGGATGAGAAATACTTTTTCCTCGATGAGTTCACAGGTGTTCTCGCGGCGCAGGCAGCCACCCATGAGCAGATGGTTATCGGCGGGGACTGGAACATCTGCCACCGCCGCGAGGATCTGAAGAACTGGAAGACGAACAGAAAGAAGTCCGGCTTCCTACCGGACGAGCGTGCGTTCATGGACTCCGTCTTCGGAACCTTCCCCGATGACGCCACCCAGGTCGAAGGTGCGGGTAGCTTTGCCGGAGCCGTCGATTACGTTCGTGATGCGGTACTCCCAGAGCGCCGAATTCCCGATGAGCCGCAGTGGTTTGACGTGGCGCGTCGGCTGCAACCGGAAGGTGACGGACCCTACACCTGGTGGACGTATCGAGGGAAGGCCTTCGACACCGACGCCGGGTGGCGTATCGACTATCAGGCGGCGACGAAGGCACTGCTGGACCGGGCCGAGAAGACTTGGGTGGACAAGGCGGAGGATTACGCACTGCGCTGGTCTGACCATTCTCCGCTGAATGTCACGTACCGGTGAGAGGACGACCCGGCATGTTTCACCGGCATTTCACCGCCGGTGAAACAATCTAACTCCCTCCGAGCTCACCAGGGGCGCGGGCGCGTTGATTTGCGGATGACGAGTTCGGTGGGAAGTTGGCGGTGCCTGCGGGGTTCCCCGGCGATGATCCTGTCGAGTTCTTCCAGTGCCGTTCTGCCGAGGGCGGTGAAGTCCTGCCGGACCGTGGTCAGGGACGGGTTCTGGAATTTGGCCTGGGGGATGTCGTCGAAGCCTACGACGGAGACGTCGTCGGGGATGCGGACACCGGCTTTGTAGAGGGCGTGCATCGCTCCGATGGCGATGTCATCGTTTCCGGCGACGATGGCGTCGGGTAGTCCCCGGGAGAGAAGTTCCTCGCCCATCGCGTAGCCGCTCGCGCTCGACCAACTGTCACCGATCAGCCAGTCCGCTTCGGTGTCGTTCGCCGTGCACACCGTCTGGAAGCCACGGAGTCGGACCTGCGCATCCTGCCAGCGGAGATCACCGGTCAGATACACCGGGGCCGAACAACCGATGTCGAAGATGTACTGGCTCGCGGCGATGGCGCCGTCGTACTGGTCGATGGAGACGGTGGACACCCGATTCGTCTCGTGTCTGCCGGCGATGACCACGGCGCAGGGAACCTGTGCCTTTGCCGCGATCACGGGGAGAATGTTGGAGGTGCGGGCCAGGACCACGAGGCCGTCGGGATTGGTTCCGTGCAGATAGGAGATCGCCCGACGCAGTGAGCTGGGATTGTCTGTGGGGGAGGTGGCGATGACGATGTGCCTGCCGCGGGCCGCCAGCTCCGACTCCAGCGCGGAGAATAGCCTGGCGACGCCGTGCCGGATCTCGCCCGTCACGAGGAGTCCCGTTGTCTTGGACTGTTTCGAGGCCAGCGCCCGGGCAGCGAGGTTGACCTCGTACTTGAGCATCGCCGCCGCGTCCTCGACTTGTCTCCGCGTCGCCTCGGATGCCGGGCCGGAGTTGTTGAGAACCCGCGAAACCGTCTGGACACTGACTCCCGCTAGAGCGGCGACATCGCGCATCGTTGCGCGGTTGGGTGCGGGTTTCACGCTGATCGTCTCCGTGGTGCTGCGGTCCTGGAACCTCCAGTGTAATCGGGGTACGGAAACGAATATACGGCGCCCCACAGAACCCAGTCAGGATTCGTGGGACGCCGTGGAACATCGGCTCCGTCGGTTTAGACGACGACCCCCTTCTTTAGGATGATGTTGCCGTAGAGGGCAGTCTCGCCGGTGATGAGCACGGCCCGGGCCTTTCGCGCCTGGTCGTAGAAATCGAAGCGGTCGAAGTGGCCCTCGGTGTGGTGTTCAGGTTCGGCGTTCTCGATGATCGTCCGGTAGGTCGGCCAGATCTCCGGGGTGGGATCATCGCCGAGCGTGTTCATCAGTGCGAACTGCCAGTCGTTGTAGGGATCGAGCGGCATGAGTTTGAGGATTGCCTCAAGGATCTCAGGGATGCCGTGTCCGTCGGCCCGGAGGACGTGGTCGTTGAATTCGGCTCCTGGGAAGTTGGCGTCGGCGATGACGATCTCCTCACCGTGCCCCATGTCCATGAGCACATGGACGAGATCCGGACTCAGGATCTTCGGGATGTTGTTCAGCATGGTGGATACTCCTAGTTGGTATCGGTCAGATCAGCGGATTACTTGGTGACCAGTGCCTCGGCGGGGATGTCCGCCCGCTCCTGCCAGTACTCCTCGATCTCTTCCAGGGACTTGCCCTTGGTCTCGATGACCTGGGTCAGGATGAACCAGACGGCGAGGCCGCTCATGATGGCGAAGAGGAAGAACACCCAGGTGCCGATGGCGGCGATGAGATCGGGGAAGATGAGCGACAGTAGGGCGTTCATCGTGTACTGCGCGAAGGTGATGATGCCGACGCCCAGCGCGCGTGCGCGCAGCGGGAAGATCTCGGGGACATAGGTCCAGAACACCGGGCCGAGTCCGAACCCGAAGGAGAACACGAAGAGGAAGACCGCGATGACGGCGAGCGTGGCGTTCGATTCCGCGAAGAACGTGAGGATCAGCAGCGGCGGGATCTGGCCCGCCAGGGAAACCGTCAGCAGCTTCTTTCGTCCCCACCGGTCGATGAATGCCAGGGAGACGAAGGTGGAGACGACCAGCGCGATACCGACGCCGTAGTTCGCGGCGATACCGGCGTTGGCACCCATGTCCAGGTGCTCGAAGATCTTCGGTGCGTAGTAGACGGCCGCGTTGATACCGGTGAACACTTGGAAGATGACGAGGACGAAGGCGAGGATGACGACGGGACGGAAGGTGCCGAACAGTTCCTTCATCCCGGCGCTCTGCTGCTCCAGGGACTTCTGGATGTCGGCGACCTCACGGTCTACCTCTTCCTTTGTCTCCCGGACCCGGGCGAGGGTCTTCCGGGCACGTTCGATCTGCCCGTCCCGGATTAACCACCGCGGGGACTGGGGCGAGAGGGCCATCCCGATGCCGAAGATGAGGGCCGGGACGAGGCCGAGACCCAGGGTCCACTGCCAGCGGTCCGTGAGTGAGAAGTAGTGGCCGACTGCGTAGGAGGTCAGAATGCCGAAGTTGACGGAGAGCTGGTACAACGAGGCCATCATGCCGCGCAGGTGTGCCGGGGCGATCTCCGAGAGGTAGATCAGGCCGAACATGTTGGCGATACCTGCCGCCATGCCGAGCATGAAACGGAACGCCATCAGGGTCTCGGGGTTGGGCGCCATTGCACAGCCCAATGACCCAACACCGAAGATTGCGGCACCGATCACCAGGAGATTACGGCGTTCAATCTTCTTCTCGAAGGCCGTGGCGACTGCGATGGAGGGGAGCGCACCGAAGAGCAGGAAGGAGACGATCAGGCCTTCGGCGGTCGGATTCAATCCGAATTGGCGCGTGATGTCCGGCAGCGCCAGTGAGATGGCACCGGAGTCGTAGCCGTACAGCAGACCTGCGAGGCCGCCGAGAACGGCGAACACGTAAACGATCGGTTTCGTCCGAGGAGGTTGAGTGCTCGCGACGGATGCGGTGGGTGGAGATGAATGCGTCATGGTCTTGTCCTTCAAGGTCCGGAAGGGAAGGGGGTGAGGGGACCTCTAGAGTCCGTACTGGGCACGCATGCCGATGAGCTTCTCGATCTCATCTGCGGGCAGTTCGCGTTCGCCGTTGATCAGGCGGGTGAGGAAGGTCAGTTGTGCTGTGTACTCCAGGCGCTCCATCTGGAAGTAGGCGTCCCAGACGTCGGAACCCCAGCTCAGAGCGCCGTGCTGCTCCAGGAGGGCGACCTTGTGGGTGAAGGCGAAGGGCTCCACAGAATCCGGGACGGCCTCGGTCGACGGGGTTCCGTAGGGAGCCAGCGGAATCTCCGGCATGGCGATGACCGATTCGGGCATCATCTTCTTGGTCAGCGCCTCGCCTTTGATGGCGAAGGCGGTGCCGTGCAGCGGGTGGGCGTGCACGCAGGCCTTGATGTCGGGGTTTACGCGATACATCCGCAGGTGCATCTTCACTTCGCTGGTGGGCTTGTGGATGCCGCTCGGAGCGGGTTCGACGATGTCGCCGTCCAGGTTCATGAGGATGAGCTTGTCCGGGGTGAGCTGTCCCTTGGAGACGCCGGTCGGGGTGGAGAGGATGTGGTTGTCGTCGACCTTGGCGGTGATGTTGCCGTCGTTGGCGGCGACCATGGTCCGCGACCACAGCATGTAACCCACCTTGCAGATGGCTTCACGCAGTTCCTGGTGGGAGTACTCGGTGTGGGACATTTGGGGTGTTCCTTTCATCGGATGAGATTGGTGATGTGGTGCCTTGGGTGGCACCGGATGCGTTACTTGACCTCTGCGAGGCGCCTGCGCATGTCGTTCCAGCGGGTCGGGTCACGTGGTTCGAAGCGGAGCGGGGTGAACGAACGCTGGATGATTCCGTCGCGTTCACCCGGTTCGATCGCGCCGATCGCCTCGAACTGGCTGAGCAGGTTGCCCGCCGCGGAGGCCTCCGCGGGGCCGCTCAAGACCGGCAGTCCCGTCGCGGAGGCGGTCATCTGGCAGAGCAGGCCGTTGCGGGAGCCGCCGCCGACAATGTTCACGACCTTGGGCCGGGTCCCGGTCAGGTCCGTGACCTCGGAGATCGCGGTGGCGTGCGCAATGGCCAATGACTCGAGTATGAGACGGATGAGCTGGCCGGTGCTTTCCGGCTCCCGTCCGTACAGTTCCCGCATCCGGGCGTGGATCTTCGCGGGCATGTCCCCGGGCGTGGTGAACACCTCGTCGTTCGGGTCGAAGACCATTTTCATGCTGGGGGCGGATTCCGCGGAGACCAGGAGCGCCGGGAGGTCGGTGCTCTTCCCCGCCTGCTGCCATGCGCGCATGCAGTCCTGGAGGATCCACAACCCGGTGATGTTCTTGAGGAGGCGGATGCCGCCGTCGATACGGACCTCGTTGGTGAAGCCGCTGGTGAAGCAGGCGTCGCTTAGTACGGGTTCGTCGGTGCAGGCGCCGACCAGAGTCCAGGAGCCGCAGGAGATGAACACCGACTCCTCGGCGGACACTTCGTCGTGCGGGATGGCGTGGACGGCGCAGGCGGTGTCGTGTCCGCCGGGCCGGACCATGGGGATCCCGGTGATGGTCTCCGGACAGAGGACCATCGAGTCCCGGGAGATGTCGGAGAACCATAGCCGGGGGATTCCGAGTGCGTCGAGCACCTCCTCCGACCATGTGGCGGCCCCCGGAGTGGCCAGACCGGTGGTCGATGAGATCGCGCGGCCGTGGGCCTGTTCCCCGCACAGCAGGGACGCGAAGTAGTCGGGGAGCAGCTGGACCCGTTCGACGGAGTCGACGAGTTCCGGGTGCTGCCGGAGATCGGCGAACAACTGGTTCGCCGTGTTGATGTCTGCGGGCTGGATACCGGTGAGGGCGAAGGCCCGTTCCGCGGGCAGTGCCTCGTTGAACTTCTCGCGGTGCTCCGCCATCCGCGTGTCGCGGTAGGACCGCACGGGGAGCGCGACCTGCCCGTCCTTCTTGACGAGCGCGTAGTCGACGCCCCAGCTATCCACACCGATGGAGTCGATCGCAATCGGGACCCGGGTACGGGCGATGGTGATTCCGGCGATCGCGCCGTCCAAGAGACGGTCGATGTCCCAGGCCAGCGCGCCGTCAACGGTGTCCACCTTATGCGGGAAACGGTGGGCTTCCTGCATTTTCAGGGTTCCGCCGTTGAGCACTCCGACGATCGCGCGACCGTTGGAGGAACCGAGATCGAGAGCTACGGCGGCGTACTGGCTCGGGGACATGACAGTCTTCCTTACTTCAGTGAGGGGATGGACAGGGGATCAGCGGTACAGGGGTCCGAAGTTCGCGCAGGCCCGGAAGTCCGCGCTCTCCAGATCGGTGGTGCCGAAGCTGGACCATGCCCGCGGGCGGAAGATGCGCTCGGGTTCGATGTTGTGCATGAACACCGGGATGCGGAGCATCGATGCCAGGGTCAGCAGCTCGTCGCCGAAGTGGCCGTAGCCGGTCGCCGTGTGGTTGGCGCCCCAGTTGTCCATCCAGTCGTAGACGCTGCGGTGTGCGCCCTCGCCCGTGAGACGCGGGGCGAAGAAGGTGGTCGGCCAGGTGGGGTTGGTGCGGTCGGCGATGGTGTCGCGGACCTCGTCGGGAACCATGACCGTCCAGCCCTCGGAGACCTGGAGAGCGAGACCCAGGCCGTCGACCATCACCAGGCGGGAAGCTGTGACGGGGAGGTCACCCGGGGTGTTGAAGTGGGTGGAGAAGCCGCCGCCCGGGAAGTATTCCTTGATGGCCGCGTGGAACGTGCTGGCCTTGATGTCGGCCTCGATGTCCTCGTCGGTCATCTCCCACCAGGGCTTGATGGTGGGGTTGCCGTCGGCGTCCTTGGCGCCGCAGGCGCCATCGAGCGCGGTGGCACCGGAGTTGCGCAGGTCAACGAAACCGTTGGCAGCGTGTCCGCTGAGCTCGTATCCGGTGACCCGCTTTACCGCCTCCGGCGACCAGTAGGTGCGCACGTCGCTGAAGAGCTGCGAGCGGTTGGTCAGCAGGTTGTTGAGCAGCATGGCCAGGCCGTTGAGCACGTCGCCCTCGGTGGCGAGGATGGAGGGCTGACGCTTGCCGTTCCAGTCGAAGCTGGTGTTGAGGATGGTCTCCAGCAGGTCGCCGTTGGGCTTGTAGTCCGTCCACTGGCGCTGTCCCTGGAAGCCGGCAGCGATGGCGTCGTGACCGTGGGCCTCCTCGGCGAAGCCCATCTCGGCGAGCTTCGGATTGCCGTTCATGAGGTCGTTGGCGACGAGGGTCATCTTGGTGATGTAGTCCCACTGCTCCTCGTACTCGGCCTCGGTGAGACGCTTGTCCTCGGGGTTGGGGTTCTCGCCCTCGACGAGATTTTCCCGCACCCACTTGCGGGCGATCTCGTACTCGTCCTTGTCGTAGATGCCCTGGGTTATCCGGCGGTCGAACTCGATCATGTCGATGTACTCGGACTTCAGGCCCAGGTACTTGAGGATGTCGACCTCGGGGACGCGGCAGCCCGCGATACCCATGGATACGGTGCCCATGGCGAGGTAGCTGCGGCCCTTCATCTGGCCGACGGCGATGGCGGCCCGGGCGAACTTGAGGATCTGCGCGACGACGTCATCGGTCAGTCCGTCGTCGGAGGCGTCCTGGACATCGTGGCCGTAGATGCCGAAGGCCGGGATGCCCAGCTGCGTGTAGGCGGCCAGTGCGGCGGCGAGGGTGACCGCGCCGGGACGCTCGGTGCCGTTGAAGCCCCAGATGGCGTGGGGGATGGAGGGATCGAGGTCCATGACCTCGGTGACGTAGTTCCAGGAGGAGGTGACGGTCAGGTCGGCGCCGACGTTGTGGGCGTCGAACTTCCTCTTGCAGGCGGCGGCCTCCGCAGCGCCACCGATCGTGGTGTCGGCGATGACGACCTCGACCGGCTCGCCGTCGGTGTAGCGGACGTTCTCGCGCAGCAGCTTCGCGACGTTGTGCGCGAGCTCCATGGTCTGGTCCTCCAGGGACTCCCGAACGCCGCCGAGACGACCGTCGATGAGGGGGCGGATACCGATTGCCGGATGGTTGGTCATGATGGATCCTTTCCAGGTTGTGTGAACGATCCCATTCGGTTGGTGCGCTATCAACAGCAACTTCAAGCGCAACATCCTGTGTTCGTCCACTTATGTGAACGTTCTTAGTATGAGTGTGGCGTTAGGCGGGGGATCCTGTCAAGGGTGACCGGTATCACTGCATTATTTGTGCAGTTCGGGCGGACTTTCTAGGATTTTCTCTTAGGGGAAAGGGGTTCTGAAACAGGGCTGATAGCGTTAACATTCACAATCCTGCGCCACTTCTCCGCGGGTGTGTCCTGCGTGGAACTGCGTGCGGGTGCGCGCCTGGTGTGGGGGGGGGGCGGAACCGCATCCGGGTCGTGTGGGTTGCACTTGAGCTGGGGTGGCCCCAGTGAAGGGTGCGCGGGCTAGTGTCGACCGGGGTGGGGTTGGGTAGCTATTCCCTGATGTCCGCCAGGGGGTGGCGCCTCCGGTGGCGCAATGCTGATGGCAGTGGCCGGATGGGGCATGTTGGGAAGGTTCTGTGGGTGTCCAGCATGAGGGTGTCTCCGTGAACGTCTGCGGTCGGTGGAGTATCGGCGCGTGTCGGTGCCCGGTGATAGGTCGCATCGCGCAGGGGTTGGTTTTCCCCGCTCCTGGCCGGTTTGATCTCTTTCCGTGTGCAGACGTGGCATCTCCGGGGCCTTACTGACCTCCGGATCTAACCTCCGGGGAGGATTGCTGGAGGGGCCGTTGGATCCGGCTGGAGCGTGGTCAGATCGTACCGGGAGGCCCGGTGTTCTACCGAACGCTGTCCGGCCTTTTTGGGAGGTTCCGGCCGGAGGCTATGGGTGGGGGGGTATGCGGATCCCCGATGTCTGGATGTTGCCGGATCGTGTCGCGGTGTTGAAGTACTGTGGAGTCCGTGCGGTGCAGACTATTTCTCGCGGTATCGGAAGAAATGGTTGTAGCCCTTGGTGACCAGTGCGAATACGAGGATGGAGAGCGCCGAGGTGAATACCACGTAGCCGAGTGATGCAAACGGGTGGGCGGTGTCGATGAAGCCAGCTGACCACGACAGCACAAGCGCGAACGCGATGCTCGCGACCGTCAGTTCGACTTTGGTGATGCCCGGTTTCCGTTTCATGATGCACAAGCCTAGCAAGTGGGGTTGCCGGGGAATGACGTCGTGCGGATGTGGGGCGAGTGGTGGCTCGAATGGGTTTGTGGGCGAGGTATGGGTCTGTGATTCCGGACACTGCCGTGGAGCTGAGGTTGCCCCACGCTCCGACATGCGATTAGCTTAGCCTTTGCTAAGGGTGGCTGGATTCTTGCTGTGCCGTCCCTCAGGCGCTTTCCCATGTTGAAGACAACCTCTATAGGAGTTTTTCGTGAGCGTAATGCCACATCACCGTTCCGGTCGGCGGGCTCTTGCCGCACTGGTCACCACCACTCTTCTCGCCGGCGGCATCGCTGTCACCGCACCGAACGCCCTGGCGCAGGAAAACACTGCTGTCGAGGCTACGGCTGCCCCGGAAGCCACAACCGTCACCGCTACCGGAATCAACCGGGGAACCGTTGCCGTGGCCACCGTGTCCGCGGGCGAAGGCACCTTCCCCAACGGTGCGGACGTAACCGTGACCGTCGGCGGAAAGGCCGCACAGTTCTTCGTCGTCGTCGCAGGCAAGGGCACCGCAGTTGATTCGGTGAAGGCCTCCGAAACCGGGGCGTTGGAGGCCGTGGTGATGACGCCGTCATCGAAGGACACCGACGGCGCAACCCTTCCCGTCATGTTCACCGCCGGTGATGTGGCCCGTAGCATCGACGTTGAATTCGTCGGTGGCCGTGCTGCCCGTCAGTCCGTCCTTTTCGGGCGCACCGAGGCTCCCGCCATCGAGTACACCTCCCTCGGAAGCACTGTCACCGCGACGTTGCAGAACCTTGAACCCGGTGCGACTCTGGTCGCTGTCGGTGTCGAAGGCCAGAACTGGCTTCCGGACGGGGTCACGTACACCGCTGACGATGACGGAGCCATCGTCGTCCCCGAGGTCAATATCCCCAACGATGAGTCGCTCATCGGCAAGGGTATTGGTGCTACGCTGCGGCTCATCGACGGTACCGAGAAGACCCTCGTCGCCCGCCGCAATGGTGTGACCCCGGCTGTTGACGCGATGAATGAGAGCAGGATCAACGTCCTCGCGGAAAAGAAGGTCAGCCCCGGCCTCTACCAGTCCGTGTATTCGAAGGGCCTCAATGCTCTGTTCGTCACCCGCGCGCCGTTCAACCTCGATGAGCACTCCCAGATCCTCAAGCTGAATCCCGATACCCTCGAGGTTGACCCGAACTTCAACCCGATCGTCACCCCCGAAGGCGAGGTCACTCCCCGCGAGGACAGGGCGTTCGGTATTGCCGTTGACGAGAAGAACAACACCCTGTGGGTCGGGCGTACCCTCGGTGGTTCTGTCACCGCGTACGATGCCACCACCGGAAACGTGAAGAAGGCCTTCCCCGTCAACGTGTCGGGCATGTCCCACCCGCGTGACATCGTTGTTGATGAAACGACCAGCCTCGTCTATGTCGGTGATGTGACCTCCAAGAACACGTCAGATGTCTCCGAGAACAACATTCGCATCTTCGACGGTAAAACTCTGGAGGAGAAGGGCTCGATCTCGATCCCGAACTTCCAGAAGGGGCCGATGGAGCTGAATCTCGATCAGGCCAGCCGCACGATCTACACCGTTGACTTCACCGGAAAGACGGCCGCGAAGATCGAGCTTGGCGCCGACAACAAGGTCACCACCTACGACCTTGGCAACCCGGAGGTCCAGGGGGATCGTGGTGCTGGTGTCGCCTACGACAGCAAGCGTAACCGCCTCTACGTCGCCACGCAGGCGCCTTCCTGGGTCAAGGTCATCGACCTGAACACCGGAACGGTTATCTCCACGATCACCACCGGAGCTAGCCCGCTGGATGTGCTCTACGATTCAGTCAATGACGTGGTCTACTCCATCAACCGCCTCGGCGCCACGGTGAACCTGATCGACCCGAAGACCTTCAAGGTCACCGCGACCCGCCGGATCGACTACCTGCCCAACCAGCTCTCCACCGACGGCAACGGCAACGTATTCATCACCACCAAGCCGTCGCGGGACTTCGGCGACAACGACACCATCTACAAGGTCACCGTTGACCGTGCAGGCAACGGCTCGACCGACATCAAGGGTTCCTCGGAGGTTCCAGGATCCTCTGACGTGAAGGGATCCAACGCCTTCGTCGGCGGCGGACTGCTCGCCATCCTCGGTGTGCTCGCCGCCCTCGGTGCACTCATCGGTGGACTGGTCCACGCAGTCCAGACCGGACTCCTCGGACACTTCAACCTCCCGAAGCTCTAGGAGCTACCGGCGCGGTTCTTCGAAGTGACCGAAGGAACCGGTGCCATAAAGAAGGACCGCCTGGGATCATGGATCCTGGGCGGTCCGTCCTTTCCCCTCCTTAACCCGCGGGTAAAGGAAACAGAGATCAGAGCAGCGAGGCGTAGATCTCCCGAATCTCGTCCCGCGTCGCTTCGCGCGGATTACCGGGGGTGCAGACGTCAGCGAAGGCATCGTCAGCGAGTGCGTCGAGACCCGTCTCATCGACACCTATCTCGGAGACCCTGGTCGGGTTGCCGACCCGGACGGTCAGATCGGCGACAGCGTCACACGCAGCCTTGCGTGCCTCATCGAGGGGCATATCGTAGGCATTCTTCACACCGAATGCGTCGGCGATGTCGCGGTACTTTTCCCCGGAGTACTCGGCGTTGTAGCGCATCACCGGCGCCAGGAGAATACCGTTGGCCACCCCGTGGGGTGCGTGATAGCGGCCGCCGAGCGGATGAGCCATACCGTGGACGAGCCCGAGCCCGACGTTGGAGTAGCCCATGCCCGCGATGTAGCTGGCGTAGGCCATCTTCTCGCCGGCCTCCGCATCGCCGTCGAGGGACTTCTCCAGGTTTGCCGCAACCATCCGGATGGCGGTCATGTGGACGGAGTCGGACAGCTCCCAGGCACCCTTGGTGATGTATCCCTCGATCGCGTGCGTGAGGGCGTCGAGGCCGGTGGCGGCCTTCAGCCCTCGTGGCATGGAGTCCGTCAGATCCGGGTCGACGATGGCGAGGAGCGGAATATCGTGCGGGTCGACGCACACGAACTTCCGCTGATTCTGGGTGTCGGTGATGACGTAGTTGATCGTCGTCTCCGAAGCGGTACCTGCCGTGGTTGGGATACCGATGATCGGGATGGACGGATTCTTCGTGTCCGCCACGCCCTCAAGGGAAAGGACATCGGAGAACTCTGGGTTTGCCGCGATGATACCGACCGCTTTCGCGGTATCCTGCGGGGAACCACCACCGAGACCGATCAACGCGTCGGCACCGCACTGCTTGAACACCTCGACCGCGGCCTTGACGTTCTCCACCGGGGGATTGGGACGGACATCGCTGAAGATCTCGTAGGGGAATTCGGCTTCGTCGAGAAGATCGGTGATCTTCGCCGTGACACCCGTCTCCAAGAGAATGGCGTCCGTGATCAGCAGAACCTTGTTCAGATTGCGGGAACGCAGTTCGGGAACCAGATTCGAGATCGCACCACGCCCGAAGTAGGACGTCTGGTTGAAGATCATTCTGTGCGTCATGGTTTCTTTCCAACTTTCTGGATCACCAGGTGTGATCCGGCAGGTCCACGTACCGCCCGGGGTGCCGGACGGACGCCCGGAGATGGAGGGACCTGTCTCAACCGCATGCAGGAAACAAGTCCGATGAGTCAACCGGACGTAACAAAAATTATACGCCTTAGGGATTCGGTTATCCGGGTCCCGGATCACGCCGCCCACGAGGATCGGGGAGGTGGGCATCCGGAGCGCATGACCCACCAACTCGGCAGAGGACACTGAAATACGCGGCCTCGACAACAGCTTTTGATTGACTGGTGTGCGGCCGGACAGTAGGTGATCGGAGGGGGATATTCGTGTGGTCCCCGGATACCGGGCCACGTCTTCTGCTCGGCACGCCCCGGGGACTCGCGGTCGGCCCTGCCGATCTGAGGATGCAGCCATCTGCAAGCGTGAAACAGCCGAAATGTGCCGAAACAGGCATAGCAAAGCACGTGCTATCACTGTAGTGTCGCAAGTGAGCTACTTTACAGGCCATTGTGCACTGTGACCTGGGCAGTCCGGGATGGTAGCCCCGGGCTGCGTGCTCGCTTCATCCATCAGTGACGGGGATCTTCCGCTGAAGGCGTCCGTCACAGTGACTACGTCACCTACGTCATGTGAAGGAAAGCGCACCATGAGCAGTTTTCTGAAGATGTTCCGACGGGTCGCCCTATCGACCGCAGTTGGAACTGCACTTGTTATGTCGTCGATTGTCCCTGCGCAGGCGGTCGTCGGTGGATTCAACTCGAATCAGGGGGCCACCGTGAAGCTCTGGGCCTACGGGTATAAAGCCGCCGATCTCCTGTGTAGCGGTAGCCACATCGGCCAAGGATGGGTGCTCACCGCGAAACATTGTGTGAACGATATCGGAGTCAACACGGATTCCACCCGGGTGGTGTGGGGTAATCCGAACATCAACTGGAACACCGAGAACTACTCCGGATCGAATTCCTCGGTCGATGAAATCGTGACCAATCCTGACTCGAAAAAGGACCTGGCACTGGTCCATGCCCCCGGCCTGGCTCAGTCCTGGGCACCCAGTTATTACCTGCGGTCGGGTGGACAGGCGGAAGACCTGAAGAACGCCAGCTGCATCGCCTACGGATACGGACTCTGGAAGGACGATTTCTACGCGAACGGGGCATACGCCAAGCACCAGCGTGGATTGAATGTCCGGATCACCACAGCCCGCACCAACATCACGAGCTCCAACTCGTCTCAACTCCGTGGAAAGGGACACAACGGTGGGTTCCTCAACACGGGAGACTCCGGAGGATCACTCATCTGCAACGGTGTGCTGTCCGGTGTGACCGTCGCCTACTGGCCGGGATCGAACACCAACACGTTCATGTCCATCTCGGACGCGGAACGTCAGTGGATCACCGACGTCACCGGTATCTGACCGCACCCCGGTGAACTGATGCGAGAGCTGCTGGTCGGGAGCACCGGGGATGAAGTCGAGTCACGACCCCGGCCAATGGTCCCGCACCATCACCTCCCCGCAGCCGCCCGGAGCCACCCGATGTCCCCGGTGCCGGTCCGTCGGCGTCGGCCCCGGCCTGCGTTCAGCGGAACGACATCGACGCCGCTGACTGCGGATGCGAGCAGTCGCATGGCCTGCACGGCATCGGCGCGGGCGGCCTCCTTCCCCGTTGCGTGGAGGCCGATGTTCGCGGCACCGTCCGTGAGGATCAGCGCGCGGACCCTCTCGGGATCCTGTCGTCCGGCCACCCGGGCCGCCAGCAGTAGCGCCGAGGCCAGTGGTGTACCGCCGCCGGTGGGCAGGGAACGCACGCAGTCACGGGCGCGGGAGACGGACTTCGTCGGGGGAAGCCCGAGGTAGGCCTCCCGGCCGCGGGCGATGACTATCGCCACCCGGTTGCGTTGCCGGTAGCCCTGTTCCAGTACTCCCAGTGCCACGGCCTTCGCCGTGCGGATCGCCCCGACACCCATCGAGCCAGAGGCGTCGACGACGATGACGGCCAGCTCACCGCCCCGGGACAGACGCACCTGGGTACGCAGATCGTCCCGTTCCAGGAGTACACCGCGGGGATCGTCCGGGGTCGCGCGTCGCCGGACAGGCTGCCAGGGTGCCGCAGTCGCGAGCGTCGGCAACAGCGCGAGGGAGTCCCCCGGATTCCTCATCGCCACGGATCTCCGTGGTCGGCCACGCGTGCGGGAGGGCTCGAGTGCGCCCCCACCACCTGGCCAGCGCGGTCCACGGGCGCGTCCGCGGCCGAGCCGCGGCGGCGGGGGAGTGGTCTGCTCTTCGTCAGCGTCCTGCGCCGGTTTCTCCGCATCCCGGGGACGCGGCGGTTCCGGCTTCTCTTCCGGTTCCTGATCCGGCTCTGTGTCCTCCGGAGGCTCTGTTTCCTCTGTCGGCTCCTCGGGTGGTGGCGGTTGTTGCGCTGGCGGCGGGGCGTCCGGAACCCGGGGTGCGATGATCAGCGCGTGTACCGCGGCGAGGATTTCATCGGCACCGGCACCGGTCCGGGCGAGTGCCGTGGCGAAACGTGCGGCGGGGACGTCGAGACAGTGGGCCGCGAGGCCGGAGGCGGTGAGAAGGTCCACGATCTGTTCGACCGGAACCTCCACGCGGGAAGGTGCGGTGGCGGCACTGTCGCTGATGGTGCTGAGCGTGGGGACGCCGTCGAGAAGCGAACGGAGCACCGCGACCGGGTCATCGTCACCATCGCCTGTCAGCGGGAGGATCAGGTGGCAGCGGTCCAGCAGCGCGCCTGGCACCTCATTCAGGTCGGTGGCGCGGGCGAGCACCCGGGGGCTCGTGATCGCGGCGGCCTGCTCCGTGGCGAGCACATCACCGTGCGCCACCACCGCCGTCGGCGTGGACCCGGTGGTCCGGTTGATCTCCGGAAGCTCCATCCCGGGCGTGACCGACACACCCCCGGCCAGTTCCCGGAGCGTTGGCCAGGCGGCGTCGATGAGGGCCGGGTCTCCGGTGACCACCAGCCCCACCCGCGGTGCACGGGCCCAGGCATCCAACCAGCGGCGCAGCTCGGAGGAGATCACGCCAGCACCGAATCCAGCCGTTCCTCCACGTCCGCGGGCGTCTCGAAGGCCTCGCGGGCGACACGATGCCGCAGACACAGCTTCGCGACGGCATGCACGTCCCGATCCTCGACCGAGGTCCTGGCATCGAGTGCGGCGTGCGCCGCGGACGCCCGACTGACCACGAGTTCAGCCCGGTGCCCGACGGTGCCCGCCGCGGCACAAACCTCGATGATCCGTGCGAGCAGTCCGTCATCAAGCGTCACCTCGGGTAGCAGGTCGCGGGCGGCCACCACCCGCTCACCCAGCGCACCCTGCCGGGCGGACATGGACGCCAGGAAGGAATCCGGGTCACGGTCGAAGGCCAGACGGTTGCGCACGATCTCCAGGCGGACCGCGGGATCGGTGATGGTGGTGACCCACGTCGCCAACCCGAACCGGTCCTGCAACTGCGGCCGCAGATCACCCTCCTCCGGATTTCCCGACCCCACGAGCACGAACCGCGCCGGGTGGGTGTGCGACACGCCCTCACGCTCCACGATGTTCACCCCGGACGCCGCGACATCGAGGAGCACGTCCACCAGGTGATCGTCCAGCAGGTTGATCTCGTCGATGTAGAGGAAACCGCCGTGCGCGTCGGCCAGCAGCCCCGGGCGGAACTTCGTCTCCCCGCGCGCGAGGGCGGCATCGATGTCGAGGGAACCGATCACCCGGTCCTCCGTCACACCCAGCGGCATGTCCACCACCGGAGTGCTCAGCCCCGCCCCTTCCAGAAGGGCACCGAGGGCACGCACCGTGGTGGTCTTGCCCGTGCCCCGGTCGCCGAGCGCGAGCACGCCGCCGATCAGTGGATCCACGGCACACAGCAGCAGGGCGGACTTCATCTCGTCCTGGCCGACGATTCCGGTGAACGGGTAAGTGGGCACTGGTCAGGGGCTCCTAACGAAGATGACTGGAAACTAACAGCTACGCGGCCAGTGTAAACCCGGTGGGGGAATGTACTTCTCAAGGCACGGTAGTGGTGTTCACTGTGGGGCGGAGGCGTACTTTTGGCCCACAGTGTGACTTTTTACAGTGGGGACGATAAGTGCGGGATTTCTTGCCCTGTTCCGTTCTCGCAGGTGGTTACGGGTTGTCGGTGTTTTTCGATGCTGGGCCGAAGCTTGAGTCATGTTCACAGTGCAATTTTCTTGCAGTGTGTGGTCGCAGTGTGAAAACGTGGTAGGTGGTGGGGGCGTGGGTAAATGTGCTGGTTGCTGGACTGTTTTTGTACAGGTTTGACCTTGTAGCTTCTATCACACTCTAAATTTTCATAGTGTGAGTTGTAGTGTGTGGGTATGCGGTGGACAGTGGCAGACGTGGAACGGATCCTCGACGAGATGCGTGCACGCCGAGGGGATACCACCTCTGTTGAGGTGAAGCGCGCGGCCGGTGGACTGCCAAAGCTGGCGGAGACGCTGTGTGCCTTCGCCAATATGCCCGACGGGGGAACCATCGTGCTTGGCGTGGATGAAAATGGTGGGCGTTTCGATGTCGTTGGTGTATCAGATATCGCAGAAATGGAAGCTGGGGTTGTTTCGACGGCGCGCCAAACGGTCGAACCGGCACCGTACCTTGACTTTCAGGATGTGTCGATCAGCGGCAAAAAGATCCTCATCGTGCACGTATCGCCGTTGCGGATCACGGATAAACCCGCCTACGTGAAAGATCGTGCCTATCTGCGTCAAGCGGACGGGGACTATCGTATGCAGCCCCATGAGATTCGCATGATCGAGGTAGCGAAGCTGCATGCCGACGAACGCATGGATTATGATATCCAGCCGGTAGTGGGTCGAAGCCTGGACGACCTGGTTCCGGAGCTCGTCTCTGGATATGTCGCTGCAACACGCTCGAAGGACCGACGGTTGTACGACGCGACCGATCAGCAGATCTTGGAATGGACGAATGTCCTCACTGCGTCGGGAGAGCCGACGCTCGCGGGGTTCTATGCGCTGGGCGCTTATCCGCAGGGTCGGTACCCGACTCTGACGGTAACCGCAGCCGTCCAATTGAGCGGTGGAGAGGGAAAAGCCCGGACCCGTAATCTCCACGATTTCAACGGACCGTTGCCGGTGTTGTTGGAAGAAATCATGGAGTGGGTACTGAGAAACATCGACGTCATACGCCGCTACCGGAACGATGGGCATATGGAGGAGGTTCCGGAACTACCGCTCAATGCGGTCCGTGAACTGGTCGCAAACGCCCTTGTCCACCGTGACCTGGGGCCGCACACGATGGGCGTCGGTAAGCAGATTCAGATTCGACTCACCGACAAGAACTTGTTCATTCAAAGCCCAGGTGGGCTCCGCGGGGTGTCTCTCGCGCAGTTGGAAAGTATGGAACATGCGCAGGCTGCGGTGAATCAGAGGCTTTATCAGATCGCGAAACGGTTGAAGACGGAGAATGATGGAGCATCCATCATTGAAGGTGAGGGTGGTGGCATCCGGGAAGTGATCCGGTCGGTAGCTGCGCGTGAATTACCGCCCCCACAGCTCAGTGACACCGGCGTCCAGTTTACGGCGCGTTTGTGGCGGCCCGGGCGGCAAGACAATTCGTTGCCGGCCGCTCCAGTTCCGTCGCCTTCGATCGCTTCCGGGCGGAAATGTGCGGAGGACTCGGTTTCTGTGCGGAATCCGCAGTCGCAGGGAACCCAGCGGCCAGGTCGCTCTCTTCCCCGCAGCTCGGTACCGACAAAGAATGAGGAAGCGGTTGTATCCGAACTGGTTCGTAGCGGCACGGCTGTGACGATCCGAGAACTTGCAGAGAGAACGAACCTCAGTGTGGGACAGGTGCGCTATGCCCTGACTCAGCCAATGCGGGATGGTTTTGTTCTCATGGAGGGACACCAGGGCGTGCGTAGCACGCGATACCGGATAGTGGACGAATCCTGACATTGGGTAGCGGGCGATGATTCCGGAGGGGGAATACCACGGGGTGTCACCCCGAACCGGAGAGATTCCGCGTCGGCATTGATACCCCAGCCAACTCCTGATTTTTCGCGGTGGTCGCTGAGGTCGTGGAATCGTCTGAAGTGTGCGGGGCAGGTCGATGACGTCCTGCTTCTTTCTATCGTGGTCACCGGTGGGGGTGAAGCGGGACAGAGGTAAGAGGATCTCGGAGGTGATGGTCCTTTCAAACTCGCTACAGCGTTGGGCGGTGGTGTATTCCTGCCGCTATTTGTTGATTTTCCGTCGATGGAGACAGAGTCCACAGCTTTCTTGATGAGGTCTTTCTTGTTTCGCGGAGTGGGTATGGAGTCCACTGAGCGGGTGATCTTGGTTTCGTCCGTTCTAGTTCGAGGAAGAAACATCAACTAATGAGCAGAAGTTCACCTGATGCGGTGGATGAGTGTGCCGTGCGCTTGGTACCCGACCCCCTATGGAGGCGAGCTGTTCGGACTAGCAGGCCGTCACAGTTGTTGGAGCGCGTTGGGAGTATCGTCCCACAAGATCTGATGCTCGGAATACAGTACATTGAAGCAACGAACACACAGTCTGCCTCGGTCGAAGACGCTCATGGCGAGTTGAAGAAGCTGCAGAGCAACGAGCGGGAGGGCCTGCCGCAGGGATAGGTGACACTCTCGAGATGGCTGGCCAAATGGGGCCGGCTGGAAGGACGTCAGCATGCCCAGGCGCTGCATTCCCGGGCTCCGTCCCCGCTCACATCTCCTCGATACCCTCCAGCACCCCATCCAACTGGTCGGCGATGTCCTCCAACCGGTCGAGCGTGTCCCGGGCGGCGTCCCACAGTCCCCGGTCGGCGGCCTCGAGCAGGCGGTTGGTCATGGAGTTCACCGCCGCTGGGTTGGCCCGCTGCATACGCCCACGCATGTCCTCGTCGAGGAGGAGGTTCTCGGCGGCGCGGTCGAAGACCCAGCCGTCGACGGTGCCGGTGGTGGCCTGCATGCCGAAGGTGTTCTCGAGCCTGGTCCGAACCTGCGCGACTCCGGCGTAGCCGTGGGCGAGCTGCCCCTCGACCCACTTCGGGTTGAGCAGTCGGGTGCGTGACTCGAGCTGCATCGCGTCCCGGAGCGTGCCGACGTTGACGTCGGCCGCCCACGACTGGGAGACGAAGGACGCCGGCGCGTCGCCCCGGAGTTGCGTGATCGCACTGGTCACCCCGCCGAGGAACTCGAAGTAGTGGTCGATTCCGGCGATGGAGGTCTCCGCCGAGTCGACGTTCTGGAAGGTCGCGTCGACGGTGCCGAGCACCTTGCGCAGAACAGTGCCCGCGTCCGCACCGTCGGCGCCGGTGCCCCAGGCGTGGCCCATGCGGGTCAGGTACATCTCGGCGAGATCCTCCTCGCCGTCCCAGTCGCCGGCCTGCACCAGCTTGTTCACCCCGGTGCCGTAGGACCCGGCCGCTGCGGAGAAGATCCGGGTTGCGGCCTCGACCGCCGTGGTGTCCATCTCCTCGGCGTGGGCGCGGGCGTGGGCGGCCAGGGGGTTGAGTTCGTCGGGTTCGTCGAGAGCCGCGACGGCGCGCACCGCCTCGTCGAGGAGCTGCACCGGCTGCGGCAGCACGTCGCGGCACACGCCGGACAGGGTGCACACCACATCCACGCGGGGGCGGCCCAGCTCCTCGGGGGAAAGGATGCGGAAGGTGTCCACGCGGCCCCGGGGTCCGGCGACCGGTTCCACGCCGAGTAGCGCGAACGCCTGGGCGAGGCCCTCGCCGCCGGTCTTGATGTTGTCGATGCCCCACAGCACGATCGCCACCGACTCCGGAAAGCTCCCGTGCGTGTCGACGTGCGCGGCGATGAGCTGCTCCGCCGTCTTCCTGCCCCGCGCGATGGCGGAGGCGGAGGGGACGGAGACAGGGTCGATGGCGTGCAGGTTCCTCCCCGTCGGCAGGGCGTCGGGGCGGCGTGCCGGGTCACCGCCGACGACGGGCGGGGTGTAGCCGCCCGCGAGTGCCCGGATGAGCGCGTCCAGCTCGGTGTTGGACTGCAGTTTCTCCCCCAGGTCGGCGAGGATCGCGGTGCGCTCCGCCTCGCCGGTGTCCGCGAGGTACGTGGCGGCGAGTTCCAGGGAGCGGGCCGTCTGCCGCTGCTCCATCGGACGACCCACGGTGTGCAGGCCGAGGGCAATGGGGGAGCGGCGTACCCGTTCCAGTTCGCGCCGCAGTACGGCCGGATCCTGTGCCTGGTCCTCGGTGAAGTCGGCGCGGAGCGCGGCGTCGACGATCTCCTGTGGCACAGGTCCGGTTTCCGCGCCGGAGGACAGGTGGGTGTCGAGAAGCTCGGCCAGTTCGTCCAGTGCGCCGTACAGTCCGGCGTCCGCCAGCGGCGGGGTGAGGTAGGTGATGAGGCTCGCCGCAGCGCGTCGTTTCGCGATGGTGCCCTCGCCCGGATTCGCCATCACATACAGATAGTGGTGCGGAACGGAGCCGGTGAGCAGGACCGGCCAGTCGGCGGCGGCGAGCCCGGTCTGGCGGCCGGGCATGAACTCGAGCGCGCCGTGGGTGCCGAAGTGCAGCATCACGTCGTGGCCGAAGACGTGTTCCAGCCAGAGATAGTAGGCCGCGAAACTGTGCGACGGCGTGGAGTCGTTCGCCATGAGCAGCTCGGCCGGGTCGGAGACGTCCCCGAACTGCGGCTGCACGCCAACGATGACGTTGCCGAAGCGGGCTCCCCGAATGATCAGGTCGCGGCCGTCGGTGTCCACGGTCCCGGGCAGCCGCCCCCAGGGGCCGTCGATGCGCGCGACGTGCTCACCCAGCACCCTCGCGTACTCGGTGGCCCGCCAGCGGGCGAGTTCGCTGGCCTGCGAGCGTGCCCCACCGGCGCCGTCGCCGACGAGGATGTCCGTCAGTTCCTCGACGGTGTCCGGTACCTCGACGGTGTAGCCCTCATCCTTCAGTCGGCGCAGGAGTGCGTGCAGGGAGGCGAAGACATCGAGCTGCGCGGCGGTGCCGATGGTGCCGTCGCCGTCGTAGCCGAAGATCGTCACCGACACCTTCCGGTCCGCGGGCCGTGCCCGGCTTAGGTCGATGGTGCGGCGTACCCGTTCCGCCAGACGCCGGACAGCCGTCTCGTCTGGGGTGAGGTGGTTCGTGTCCGCGTCGCGGCCCATGAACACCCACGGCACGGTGGCGCCCTCCAACTCGGGCACGGCGATGTTCATGCTCACCGCCGCGGGCCACAGGCCGACCGGCCCGGGGTCCGCGTGCCAGTCCGACAGCGTGCCGCGCTGCAGGGGGACCGGGGTGAGTAACGGTGCGTCCGTCTCCTCCGCGAGCGCCACTCCTCTGTCGGTGGCGGGTGCACCGTGGTTGCCGCAGGCGGTGAAGCCGGTGAGATTCAGCCACACGTCCACCCGGCTCTTCACGTCTGACGGCATGTCCTCCGGGGAACCGAGCCATGTGCGGGTGTCGACGCCCCGCCGGTGTAGGGCTTCCGCGACCGTGCGCAGGTAGCTGTCGTCCCCCGCGGCGACGTTCAGGCCGGTGCCGATGATCCCGCAGGTGCCCACCGGGTGCTCTGGCCCGCGACCGGTGTCGAAGAGCCCGCGTGGGATGTCGTCGGGCATCGGTCCCGGGTCGATATCGGTGTGGCCCGCGACTAGGGCCGACAGTCGGCCCGCGTACACCAGTCGGCCCGGTGTGACCAGGCGCAGTGCGAGCGCTATCCGCGCCTCCGGCGAAGGATCGCGTGGTGGACGCCCCATCCCGGTGCCGTGTGCCGTGGCGATCTGGAGGGACTGCGCCACCGGCGGGGAGGAGAAGAGGGGCCGTCGACCGGCCGCAGCCATGACCCGTTCGCCGAGCACCGGGCTCATCGCGCCCTGGACCCACACCACGTCGGCCTCCGGGGGAAGATCATCGTCAAGTGGCACGCGGATCAGGCGGATGCCGTGCTCCCGGGCCAGTTCATCTGCGGCCCGTCCGATGGTGAGCAGTGCCGGGCCGGTGAAACCCCAGGCGACGATGGTGGTGGTCATGTGTGGTGTGTCTCCGTGGACTGGGACGAGGTCGGACGGGAGGATGGTCTCCACTCTAATGCTCCGGTGCCGCGGGCATGAGCGGCAGTTCAGGATCCTGCGGGGTCCGGTGTGGGGCGCCCCGGGAAAAGAGAGGTCGGAGGACGGGCGTGTTCCGGAGGACGATACCGGTGGAGGGGAGCGGCCTCATGAACACCGGAAAGTACTGGTAGGGGGTGGCTTGAGTTCGTCTACCTGTGAACCTCGTCCGGGGTCACCCGATTGTCAGTACCTGAGAATCGGCGTTGACTCGGTGATGAACCATATCCGCCGGTCGGGCGGTTTTCAGGCAGTCGCTCCGGTGGTCGCAGTGGGGGATCGCCGGGAGTGTGTCGCCGCCCTGTCGCGGATCCGCGCAGCAGCAAACACGGGAATTCCCGGTTAAGGATCGTCATGAATCAGGCCATCAATCAGGTATTGAAGTGGGTTTTCTACGGTGTCGTCGGGATCGGGGGGATCTTCGTCCTGCTCTGTCTCAAGGACGGCGACATCATCATGGCACTGTTGGTTGCCGCCGTATTCGGTGGCATGGCCCTGAAGGCGAGAACCGCCTATGAGGCGACCATCCCGGCAGAAGGAGTCGATGACCGCTTCGAGGGAACCACCTTCATGTCCCTCGCGAAAAAGTATGAGCTGGTGGAGTTCTCCGAGGAGACGTCCCTCACGTTCGACGAGGTGTCGGAGGCGGCGGAGGAATCCGCTGACGTCCTCCGGAATGCGGGGATTAAACTAGAGCGGGTCGGTGAGCGCGATGAGAGTATCTGGTACGAGCTCAGAGACATCGTCGGGGCCGGGCTTGACCGATACCGGATCGACTATGCGCCTACCTCGTCGGGTCGGGCAACAGTGACCTTCACCGTCGAGGAGTACAGCTACATGCGGCAGATGATCTTCCTTGTCATTCCCGCCAGCGGACAACTGCCGACCCAGTCATTCAAACTCTCGCAGAGGTTCACCAGCTCCCTCCGGCGCCGTCTCAACCCCGAAGTGACGGCTAACTGATCCTCGACTCAGCGGAAACACTGGCGGTCGCCTTCTGTTGAACTCCGTCAACGGCCCCGGACTACAGTGGTATCCATGAGTGAACAGAACCCCTCCGAGCAGAACCGATCCACCACGAAGCAGCGCGTGCTGTCCGGTATCCAGCCGACCGCCGACTCCTACCACCTGGGCAATTATCTGGGTGCGCTGAAGCAGTGGATCAACCTGCAGGACGAGTTCGAGACGTTCTATTTCATCCCGGATCTTCACGCGATCACCGTGGATCAGGACCCGAAGGAACTGCGAGCCCGCACCGTAGGCGGCGCCGCGCAGCTGCTCGCTCTCGGGATTGATCCGGAGAAGTCCGCGTTGTTCGTGCAGTCCCACGTGCCCGAGCACGCCGAACTCGCATGGGTGCTCACCTGCCTGACTGGATTCGGTGAGGCATCGCGGATGACGCAGTTCAAGGACAAGTCCACCAAGCGGGGCGCGGACCGCACCTCCGCCGGGCTGTTCGCGTACCCGATGCTCATGGCCGCGGACATCCTGCTCTACCGTCCGCAGCTCGTGCCCGTGGGTGAGGACCAGCGGCAGCACCTGGAGCTCACCCGCAACCTCGCGGAGCGCTTCAATGGCCGGTTCAAGAAGACGTTCCCGGTGCCCGACGGATTCATTCCGACCGGTGCGTCGAAGATCTACGATCTGCAGGAACCGACCGCGAAGATGAGCAAGTCCGGGGACAACCCCAAGGGCCTGATCAACCTGCTCGATGACCCGAAGATCTCCGCCAAGCGCATCCGCAGCGCCGTCACCGACAATGACGGGGAGATCCGCTTCGACAAGGAGAACAAGCCTGGTGTCTCCAATCTCCTGGTGATCCAGTCTGGTCTGACGGGCACGAGCATCGATGATCTCGTCGCCGGTTACGAGGGCTCCGGCTATGGCGAGTTGAAGAAGGACACCGCCGAGGCTCTGGAGGCGTTCGTCACTCCGCTGCGCGCGAAGTATGACATGTACATGTCGGACCGCGCCGAGCTGGAGCGCGTGCTCGCGCAGGGCGCCGATCGGGCGCGTGAGGTGGCCTCCCGCACGCTCGCCGACGTCTACGAGAACATCGGATTCCTGCGCCGCACCTAGCCCGGTTTGTACGTGTCGACGGCCGCGCCTCCCGGAGGTTCGCGGCCGTCGCGCACGTAGTGGAGGTTAGCTCCCGGCGACCTCATAGTGCGCCCAGATGCGCTGTTGTCGCCCATCGAGGGTGACACGCCCGCCGTAGGGTACGACCAGTTGTGGCAGGGTGTGCCCGAAGGGAACCCCGAAGCAGCACACCGCGTGCGGGGCATAGTGGGCAATGGTGCCGAGAACGGTATCGCGCCAGGTGTCCGGGTCCAGGGTGTGCCCCTCGATATTGGTGGTGGGCGGCGCGGCAACGAGGACGCCCACCACCTGCCGGAGGAAACCGCGTTCGCCGAACGCCCGCACGATGTCATTGATACGCCCGGCGGGGGTGAGCTCTTCGGACGCCTCGAGCAGGAGCACCGTGCCGTCGATACGCTCTGGCAGTCGTCCGGCGATGGCGATCTGGTTGAGTACCTCAATGCACCCACCCCAGGTGCGGCCGCTGACGCGTTCCGCCGAGCCGGACCACTGCCACGGGATCGGGGCGTGGCGTGGGCCGTCCTCGGTGAGTGATCGGGGATCCTCCCAACTGATCCCCACGCTCGCTCCCCACGAGGGAGCGGTCAGTTCGATGCTCTCCCCGGCAAGAGCGGCGCGCAGGGTGCGGAGGTGGGCGTCGTCGATGCCGCTGCCCGATCCCAGGTGCACCTGTGTGGAACCACCGTAGATGCTGGGGATACCCAGGTTGTGGAGGAAATTGTGCAGGTTGGTGTTGTCGCTGTAGCCGAAGAACGGCGTGGGGTGTGCCGCAATCAGGTCGGCGTCGAGATGCGGAATCACGGTGATCTGATCGTTGCCGCCGATGGTGGCGAAGATAGCGTCGATCGAGGGATCGGTGAACGCCGCGTGGATGTCGGCGGCCCGGTCCTCGGGCGTTGCGTTGAGTCTCCTCGTCGTGGGGTACTCGACGGGTTCCCAGCCCAGTCCTCGCATCCGGGACATGGCCTGCTCATGGATGTCGGGGAACACGGCGGGCACGGCGAAGGCGGGGGAGAGCACGGCGATTCTCATGGAGGTCAGTGTATGTTGCGCCCCGGGATCCGGACCTGAATGCGCGTGGGGCCCGGCACAGTCTCGCGCCGGGCCCCACGGTCAGCAAAGGGAGTCAGCTCTGCCCGAAACCGTTGAAGAAGGCCCGGATCGCACTGATGATCCTGCTGAAGATGTCGGTGAAAGAAGTGTTTCCCAGGGTATTGAACAGTCTCTGCAGTGCCGCCCCGATCCCGTCGGTGGAGGATCCCCCGGGCAGGCTCGACCCGCCGGAATCGCCGTCTCCTCCGCTGGGACCGGGCACCACGATGTCACGGGGTGCCACGGTGAGTGCCAGAGGCTCGGACTTGGAGGGAGCGTAGGTCGCGGTGGTGATCTCACCGGTACGGACCTGGCCGCCGCCGAACACCGCGTGCACCGTGGTCTCACCCGGCGTGGTGAAGGTGTGCCGGAAGGTCGCGGTCTTCGCGGCGGGGTCCAGCTCCGCGGTCCCCAGGAGGACATCGCCGGCGTAGAACGACACCGTCCCACCGATGCGCTCTCCGCCGGTGTCGACGGTGGCCGTGAACTCCGCCTCGTCACCCGCCGTGAGTGTGGTCCCTCCGGGGGGCGCAGTACGGCTCAGCGTCGTCGTGGAGATCCGGGCTACAGGGCTTTCGACCGACATGTGGACGGCCCCGGAATCCGCTGACCTGTAGTGGCGCTCATCTGATCCGGTGCGCTCGGGGGCGAAGGCGGTGAAGGTGAAGTCACCGGGCTCACGGAGCTGATGGGGCAGGACGGCCGTCCCGTCCTCCCCAGTGGTGGCGGTGCCGATGCGTATCCCGTTGCTGCGGAAGACTATCTCACTGCCCGCGGGTTCCCCTCCGTCCACGTGGTAGTGCGCGCGCAGCGTCACAGTGTCACCGAGTGCCGCCTGGGTGGGCTCGATCTCCACGACGAGGGTGGGGAACATCACTGGAACGACGGTGACCTGTGCGCTCGCTGTGGCCCCGGTGACGTGCACGTCGTCGGTGGTGTGCTCGGCGAGGATCGCAGTGAAGGAATGCTCCTTCTTTTCGTTGGGTACCAGAGCGGTAAGGATGGCGGCGCCGTTGACAACATCCGAGGCACTGAGATCGACATCACCGTCGCGGAAGCTCACGGTGAGCCCCTCCGGCAGCGCGGCCCCGTTCTCCGCTCCGACCTGTGCGGTGAGGGTCACCGACAGCTGATCGTCGACGATGTGGGCGTAGTCGGGTATCGCTTCGAGGGAAATCGTGCCGCGGACCTCCTCAAGGTCCTTGGGTGTGACCGTGACTGTGATCGGCTGGGCCGCAGCTGAGGGCCTGTATACCCCGTCGACGCCGGTGTACTCAGCGGACACGGTGTGTACGATCGGGTCACGGCCCTCCGGAACTGGAAAGGAGAAGTCGGTGAGCTCAGCTACTCCGTCGGTGACGTCGACATCCCGGGTCTGGTCACCGATGGTGAATCTCACCTGACCACGTGGGATGGCTGTTCCGTCCGGGCGGGCGACATTGACCCGCAGGGTACCTTCCGGAACCCGCGGATCGTTGTAAGGCACCTCGATCGGATCGGTGGTGGTGAAGGCGGTCGTGGTGTTGATCTGACTGACGGTGGTGGAGCTCAGCTGGGTTCCGGCCGCATCCGCGGTGCAGGCGACGGCATCGTTGTTGTATCCGGAGAAGAAACCTGGCCGCACCTCGAGCAGAGAGAGCGTCGACGTCTCACCGGTGGTGCCGGCGTTACGTAATCCGGTGGTGATGACGGTGCCCAGATCCATGGGGGCAGTCATAGTGATCGTCACCCCGGGCAGCCGGAATGTGGTGCCCTTCTCTGCGCTGAGCCCTGTGGCGGGATTGTTGTCGTCGTTGGCGTTGGGGCCGTTGTCAATGGTGAGGTTGCCCGCGGATATCCGGGCGAATCCACCGGCCGGATCCTCCATTCCCTCGGCGTTGACCCGGATCACCGAGACCTCGGCGTCGGTGCCCGCGATGTTCTCTCCGTCATCGGCGAGAGCAAGCCCGGTGACGGTGCCGTTCGTGGGCAGTGCAATGTCGTAGCGGATCCTCCCGACCTTCTCCGTGGTACTCCACACACCCGGCTGAAGAGTGATCCTGAAGGTGCCTCCCGGTTCAACAATCTCCGGATACGTGGCGGTCACGGATTCAGGGCTCAGGGAGACGTCCTGGCGATGGTTGCCGAAGGTCGCCCCATTGAATGTACAGGTGTAGGTGACTTCGGTGGCCCCAGTCGTGGGCGTCTTCTCATCGGCTGTGGCTGCGATGGATGGGGTTATTCCCAGCACCAGGCACAGCGTGGCGCCCGCTGCAGTGGCGGTGCGGGTGGTGGTTTTCATGATTGCTCAGATCTCCTTGGAAGTAGGCGTCTGGTGGAACGTTGTGTGTGGATGTCGAGGGACTAGGACGATCCACCGAGGAACTTGGTGAAGATGTTGTTCAGCCACGTCCACAAGGGGGTGAGAAGGGCCAGGAGCGACGCGAAGGGGTTCGTGCCCGCCGAATCAGTGTGTGTGCCTGAGCTGATACCGATGTCCGAGCTGCCGCCCGGCGCCTGCTTGCCACCGGTGACCGTGACGGTATGGGTCCCGCTAGCGGTGACGCCGTTGTCACCGGTGAAGGTGACGGTCACGGTGCGCTCCCCACCGTGAGCGAACGTGAGGTTGACCGCGGCCTGTCCTCCGGAGACCGGCATCGTGACTGATTCGCCATCGGTACCGACGAGTGGTTCGCCGTCAACGAAGAAGGAGAGGGAGCCGGACACCGCCCGGGTGGTGCCCTGGTCCGGGTTCACCGTGATCGCGAGGGGGAGCGGGGTGCCTGCGGTGACTGAAGATTCCGCCGCGATCGCGACTGTGGCGGATTCGAAGGTCACGGCAGTGACCTCGACATCGAAGGAGCGAGTTGTGGCCCGTGCAGGGGAATCTCCGGCGGGCACGAAGCTCAGCGTGACCTGCTGCGCGCCACTGCGCGCGAAGGTCATCGGGAGTACTGCGGTACCTGCCGTCACGGGGACCGTCGTGGAGCGCCCCCCGTGGGTTGCAGTGAGGGTGCCGTCCGCGGCAGGCGACACCGTGACCCCGAAGGTTGCCGCCTCGAACGGCAAAACCTGTTCCGGCACGTTGAGCGCGAGCGACGTCGAGGTGCTCGCAGCGGTGACGGTGATGTCGGCGGTAGCGGGGGTCTGGGACGCATCGACCGGTGTGTACTTCGCGGAAATGGAGAAGGAACCCTCGCGGTCGGGTACGAAGGTGAAGGCCGCGGAATTGTCGCTCACGGGCACGGTCACCGTTTTCCCGTCAGTCGAGAACACCACCGTTCCATCCGCTACGGTCGAATCCGCGGTGGGCTGGAGTTCGGCTCTGACGGTGACTTCCTCGCCGGGTCGGACCGTATTCTGCGGGCCCTCCAGCGTGAGGACGGTGGAAGTGCTGCTGGAGACCGTGATGGTCGTGCGTTCCTCCGCGCCGGCGAAGAGTGAACCTTCGGCCGGTGTGAAGGTGGCGGTGAGTTCACTCTGTCCCGGGGCCGAAGGCACGGTGAGTGAAGCGCTGGTGCGGCCGTTCTTCACGGGAACGACGATGGGATCACCGTCGCCGAGGCGGAAGGTGACGGTACCGGTGGCAGCCGCGTTCGTCGTCGCCCGTACCGCGAGCATCGAATTCGCACGGGCGGTGCCGGGTGCCGCGACCACGAACAGCGCGTCCTGTCCCTTCACCTGGACCTGGGTCGTGGACGTCGAGGGGGTGAACAGGTAGGCCTTGTCCGGGGTGAAGGTCGTGTGGAGTTCGTGGGTGCCGACAGACGGGAAGATGAGTTCCGCTGCGGCCGAACCGTTCTTCACCGTTGCCTTGACTGTGGTGTCACCGGAGGTGAAAGCGACGGTGCCGGTGGCTTCCACCGGGCTGACCTGTGCGGTGATTGCCGAGGGTACGCCCGCTGTTGCGTCCGCGGCGGTGACGATGAGACCGGTTTCGGTGGCGGGGCCGCTGTCGACCACCCGGACCGTCGCTAGCGCGGAAGCCTGTTGAGCGAGGGGGGCGTCCTTGTCCGCCCTGGGGGTGCACTGCGTCGGGGCCCAGAGCGTACCGACGAAGGGGGCGGTGATCTTGGCGAGCATCGTGAGGAAGTTTTCGTCTGCACCGTAGTTCCCGGCATTTCCGGCGGTCCGGACACCAAGGGCAGCCGCTCCGAGGGACTCCGCCCGGAACTTCAGTTCCACGACAGGGAACTTCATGTTGAGCTTGTCGTTCCGCACGACGTGCGTTACTCCGCCTGCTGTGGTGCCGCTGGTGTTCGGACCGTTACCGACGGTGGCGTTGTCGGTACTGGTGATCCGCAGAAGTCCACCGTTCGGATCGTCGTTTCCCGATTCGTTGATGCGTTTGACCGTGAATCCGTCGAGGTTGGCGGCACTGTTGTCGAGGCTGCTGTCCAGGTAGGTGAGCCCTTCCGGAATTGCGACATCGAGTTTGATGCGCGACACATTTTCGATCTTGGCTCCGAATGAGAGTCCGCCGACGTTGATCTGCACGGGTCTTATCGCGAGCCTGACTGTGAAATCCTCGCCGACGCCGACGGTATCGGGGGTGGTGATGTCCACCGAAACCCCGTCGTCACCGGTGGAGAAATCCTGCGGGTCCGCGAACTTGTTCGGCGTCGCTTTGCAGGTCAGTGGAATATTCGTGGATACAGTGTGGTCTGCGGCGACGGCACCCGGTACGAGCAGGAGACTGCCGACCAGGGACACCGTGGTCGCGGTAGCGATACGGGAAAATCTTGACATGGGTGAGGTCCTTGTACGGGGGTATCGGAGAGAGGAGCTGAGACACGTTGTGCCTTCAGCATGCTCAATTAGTTTCCCCGAAAAGTGCTGGGCAGAGAAGCTATATGCAAGATCTTCATCTTTCATGCGAGGCGCGTTAAGACGGGCGAAATGTAGTGGGCGCGAAGCCCGGATGGATCGTCTCGGCCTGATTCGATGATGTGTGGCCAGGCGCATTGAGTTGGCGATCGGAGGCAGCTCGGGGTTTCGTTTCTTTCTCAGCGTTTACTGGACGTCGGTGCGGTGCGCGGATGTCTGAAAAGATGCGGGCGAGTTCGTCACCGCAGCCCCGTGAATATCGAGGGTCAAAGCTGAGCGCGACGGAGGCCCGTCAGACCCCGCATGAGTCAGGCTTTCGACGCGGTTGGTCCCGCGCTTTCTGCGTCTCTGAAGCAATGGGTACGCATCCTCCCCCGACGGATACCAGCTCACTCAGAAGTGTCAGAGACGCATGCAATAGATTCATCCCACGACAACCGTCGGTGCCGACTCCAACGGCGGTCCACCGCACATGCCGCATCATCTGCGTCGCCCGGTGAGCGACTCGACTGACGGGCCTGCATGCGGGAGTGTTGCGACGAGGCCGTTACCGAACCGGCGCCTACATGGCCTTCTCTGTAGGGAGAAACTGCGGAGATGAGCGTATCTCCGGGCACAGTGGCACCGGAGACAATTGACTCGGCCCTGTCCTGCAGAATCCGGGGATGTGCCTTTACCTGAAGTGCAACGGGAAGAAGAACGCTCCGAGCAACCGCTGAACCAGCGTGAACAGTCGGCGGAGCAGTGTGAAGAAACCCGATTCCGAGGGCTGTTCAGGTTCTGTCGTACTCGTGGGAGCCGACGTGGTGGATGGCGCCGTGGTGGTGCTGGTCGTCGGTGCGGTGGTGGTTATGGCCGTGGTGGTGCTGGTGGTCGACGGTGTGGCGGTGGTGCTGGTGGTGGTCGTTGGCGCCGCGGTGGTTGTGGCCGTGGTACTGGTTGTCGCTGGCGCCGCGGTGGTGCTGGTGGTCGACGGTGTGGCGGTGGTGCTGGTGGTGGTCGTTGGCGCCGCGGTGGTTGTGGCCGTGGTACTGGTTGTCGCTGGCGCCGTGGTGGTGCTGGTCGTCGGAGCGGTGGTGGTTGTGGGGCTGGTGGGAGCCGGTTTCGTCGTCGGAAGCGCCGTCGTGGTCGGGGCGGTCGAAGTGGAGAGCGTCGGAGTCGTGGTTGTCGGCTCTGTGGGATACGCCTGCACGTGCACGGTGAAACGGCGGGATTCCTCGGACGGTGCATACACTGAGCTCACGTCGGGGATGTAGCGTGCTGAGGCTCTCCGGATACCGCCGTCATCGTCGTCGAAGGTGAATGTAGCGGATGCCCGGCCTTCGACGACCGGTGCAGAGATCGTCTGTCCGGCGATGGAGAACTCAATGTCTCCGGTGGCTTCGGTGGGAACCTCCGCTGTTGCTGTGACGGATTCCCCTGATTCCACGCTGTCCGGAAAGGAGAAGGTGAGATCGGTGGTGCGCGGAGACACCGTGATCGCAGTCGTCGTTGCAGCACCGTCGAAGGCACCCGGCTGGCCAGGGTTGAAGATCACCCTGAGCGTAGTCGTACCGGGTTTCGCGAAGGTCAGGTCGGTCGAGGCTGTGCCTGTAGTGGTGTAGACGTCGGAGACATCCCCATCGGGTTCCTCCACGAAGAAGGAGATGGTGCCGTTGGCGTCCTCGGGGTCAAGCTGCGCCGAGAACCGGGCAGGTACACCTGCCACGACGGTGCTGGGAGCGTCGACGGTGAGAACTGGTTTGATGATGGGGGTGTCGTCGATGACCGTGACGGTACGGAGATTCGATGCTGCGGGTACGACGGCGGACGAGGGGGCTACCCTGGGTGAGCAGCTGGTCGGGGCCCAGATGGTGATGAACGTCGCCTTGAGCCGCGGCAGGAAGGTGAGGAAGTTGCGGTTGTCTCCGTACGTGGATGCGGCCCCTGCGGTTCTGACCCCGAAGGCCTTCGTTCCCTCTGTCTCTGCACGGAGGCGCAGGGTGAAATCAGGAAATCCGAGTCGTACGGTGCCGTTCACTGCCGGGGCGGTTACGCCCCCGGTCCTGCCGGTAGACGAGTTCGGGCCGTTTCCGATGGTTGCGTTGTCCGGGCTGACCAACCGGAGAATGCCGCCGGCGGGGTCCGGTCGTCCGGATTCATTGACCCTGAGCACGGAGAATCCCCGGAGATTCGCGCCGGGGGTGTCCCCGTTGATCTCCGCACCTAGGAACTCGACGCCTTCGGGCAAAGCGAGGTCCATTTTGATGCGGGATACATCCTTCAGCTTGGCGGGGCTGTTCGATGCGTCACCGGGGTTGTCCGGAATGTCCATGTGTACGTGGACAGTGAACTCTTCGCCGATGCCGACTGTGTCCGGTGAGGTGACGGTGACGTCGATCGGGGGAACGTGGTTGTCCTGCGGTCCGGTGAAGGCACTCGGGACCGTGCGGCAGGACAGGGGAAGCTGGGAGGTGGTTGATCCGGTGTCGGCTGCGGCTGTCGGTGCTGCGATGAGGAGACCGGCTGACAGAGTCGCGGCCGTGGTCAGGGTGGTCATTCGGCGCATGGTTTCGGGTTCCTCGAGAGCTGTGGGGGGCTGTGTGCGGTAGCTTGCCCGGGGATGACATTATCTAAACAGATTAGAAGCCCCTGGTGCTGCTGTCATCCCGGGTAACCCCGGTAGCGATTGATGTCAGTGGTGGATCTTGCACGGTCGAGTGGCCGACGCAACTGTCCGGGGAGAATGGCTGTGCTGATTGCCACCTCGTCGCCTACTATGCCTACTTTGAAAGCACCTGCTGTTTTTCAGATGATCTTTTCACCGACCCAGAAGGACCGACGCGACTGTGGCATCAACGAAGACCGCACCGAAGAATACCGATGAATTCGGCATTGAGCGGGTGACCCAGGACGATCCCGGCATGGTCGACAAGTACCGTGAGAAGTGGCCGTGGTTCGATCACGTCATGCGTATGCAGGAGCGGTACGGCTCGATGGGGGGAAACCAGTACGCCGCAGGCATCACGTACTTCTCGGTGTTGTCGATGTTCCCCATCCTGATGCTCGTATTCGCTGCGGTCGGCTTCATCCTGGCCAACCACCCCACCGCGGTGGTCGAGGTCCAGGACCGGATCAACAGCTCGATATCGGGTGATTTGTCGGAGCCGGTGAACAAGATCCTCGATACTGCGATCGAGCAGCGATCGGCGGTTGCCGGTATCGGTGGTCTGACCGCGTTGTGGTCGGGGCTGAACTGGATGAACCATCTCAGGTACGGCGTTTCCATGATGTGGAAGGCTGACCCGACCGAGGGCAACTTCGCCATCCGGAAACTCCGGGATCTCATCGGATTGATCGCGCTGCTGTTCGCCCTGATCGTTGCGTTCGGTGTGACGGCGGCCGGTTCCTCGAGCCTGACGGCGATCCTCCTTGAGAAGTTGAGCCTGGACCATATTCCGGGCATCACCTACATCGTGTTCGCGCTGACGCTCGTTATCGGCCTGCTGGTGAACTTCATCGTCTTCGTGGGTTTGCTCCGTTATCTTCCGAGGACCCGCGTCCCCAAGGCTGCGGCGATCAAGGGCGCTATCCTGGGCGCCGTCGCCTTCGAGATCTTCAAGCAGATCGGTACCGTGTTCTTCTCCAAGGCACTGGACAATCCGGCGGGTGCCACTTTCGGCCCGATCATCGGTGTGATGGTCCTGCTGTATTTCGTTTGGCGGATCCTGCTCTACAGTTCCGCGTGGTCGGCGACGACGGAGGAATCCCTTGAACAGACGCATACACCGGTACCGGAACCCGCTGTGATCCGGGTGCGTAATGACGTTGACCCGGTGCCCGATCCGAAGGCGTCCGCGTTACTGGTCGGTGCCGGTGCGGCGATCGGGGCGGCTGGGATCGCAGTCGCCCGGAAAATGATCAGGAAGTAGTCTTCCCCGTTTCCTCCGGAATCCGGGGGCGTGGACTGCGTGTCATGCGCATCCTGCTTCCCTTTCTCCGGGTTAACGACGTCGCTGCCGGGTGCGTCGCCTCTGCGCCAGTTTCCGGTTGAAGGCGATCCCGGCGATGAGAACCACGAGGAACAGTGTTCCCGTGGTGATCGCCGCGGATCTCCACGCGGGGGACTGCGCTCCGGAGGTCCCGAAACCGCCGTTGCCACTGTTTCCGGTCGGCATGGAGGCTGCGGGAGCCGCCGTCACCGACGGGGACGGAGTGACGGAGGCTGCCGGGAGCTTCTCGACCGACCCGATGCTTGTGCCCCGCGGAACGGCGTACGCGGCGTCGAGGAGTCTCCCCGCTTGTTCCCAGGGCCGACCTTTGTCGACAGTGGTGTCGAGGAGGATCGCCGCTAGGCGACGCCCGCCGATGTCTTTCGCGCCGACGAACGTGTGCCGCGCGTCATCGGTGAAACCGGTCTTCCCGCCGATACCGTCCGGATCGTTGAGCAGCAGATGGTTGTCGTTCCAAATCTGGAAGCCGTCTTTCTCCGGTCCTCCGGGAAAGTCCACGAATTTGGTGTCGACGATACGGGCGAACACCGGGTTTCTCCATGCCTCGCGGTAGATCAGGGCGAGATCGAACGGTGAGGTCGACATGCCGGGCCCGTCGAGGCCGGTGTAGTCGGCGACGCGGGTGTCCTGGGTGCCCAGCTCCTGTGCTTTCGTGTTGACCAGTTCCAGGGTCCGTTGATCGCCGCCGAGCTCCTGCGCCAGCGCGTGCGCGGCATCGTTGCCCGAGGCCATGAGCAGGCCCTGCAGCAGCTGTTCCACGGTGTAGCGACCGTCCTCCACCAGGCCGACACGCGAGCCCTCTATGTCCGCGGATTCATGCGTGGCGACGACCTCCCTGGCGAGGGGCAGATGTTCGAGTGCCACCAGCGCGATCAGTGCCTTGATGATTGACGCGGGCCGGTATCTGCCGTGTGGATCTTTGGCGGCGATGATGTCGCCGTTGTCGAGGTCGAAGACGATCCATGCGGTCGCGGTTTGCTCCTCCGGGACGATGAATCCGGGTGCAGCGGTCACGCCGCACCCGGCCATTGCTGGGCCTCCCGCGGGTTCCTCCGCGACGGGAAGCGGTGGTGGCACAGGTCGTCCGTCGGTGGGTATCTCTGAGGCATCAACAGGTTGCACGGGTGTGGTGGCCCAGGGGCAGTCATCCGTCAGTGGAGCGGCGGAGCGCCCTGAGAGCGCGGTCTGGGGTGGCGTCACCGACAGGGTGCCGGGATCCAGTGGCTCCGCGGTTGCGGTGACTGGGGAGGCGGAGAGTAGTGCCGTCGCTGTGAGTGCACCGAGGAGACGTTGTCGCATGGTTGCCTAGAGTACTTCGGGTGAGGTGCGTGGGTGGGGTGACTTTCCGCAACCGGGCACCGGTACCGCGGTCCTTCCGGAGGGGATCCGAAGGTAGATTGTGGTCCATGGATATCAGCAGCAGGCAGACCCCGAGCTACACCCCGGAACATAAGAGCCTCACCCGGGAGACCGTCGCCTCCCTGCCGAAGGCCGTCCTCCACGATCATCTCGACGGGGGACTCCGTCCGCGTACGGTGATCGATCTGGCGACCGAGTGTGGCTACGACGCGCTGCCCGTGAGCGAGCCTGAAGCACTGGGTAGATGGTTCGTCGACGCCGCCGACTCCGGGTCTCTCGAGAAGTACCTGGAGACCTTCGCACACACATGCGCGGTCATGCAGACCAGGTCGGCGCTCCACCGGGTGGCCCGGGAGGCCGTCGAGGACCTTGCTGATGATGGCGTCGTGTACGCCGAGCTGCGATTCGCGCCGGAGCAGCACCAGGAGCGGGGGCTGGAACTCGTGGACGTCGTGGATGCCGTCGTCGAGGGAATCATCGAGGGGGAGAAGACTGCGGCACTGGCAGGCCACACCATCCGGGCACGGGTGATCCTCTGCGCGATGCGGCATTCAGATCGGTCACAGGAGATCGCTGATCTCCTGGTCGCCTATCGGAGCGAGGCTACGCGCGACCACCGCGGTTACGTCGTCGGCTTCGACATCGCCGGGGCTGAGGATGGGTTCCCACCGAGTTGCTGCGCCGCGGCGTTCGCGACACTGCGCCGCGAACTCGTCCCATTCACGATCCATGCCGGTGAAGCCGCCGGGATCGACTCGCTCGAGGGGGCCGTGAGAGAGGGCACCTGGCGGATTGGTCACGGTGCTCGACTGTACGAGGATTTCACCGCGGACCTCGAGACCGGCATCGAACCCGGCCGCGTGTCCACCTTCGTGCGGGACCGACAGATCATCCTCGAACTCGCCCCGAGCTCCAATCTGCAGACGGGCGTGGTGGACGACCTCGTTGACCATCCCCTGCCACTGCTCCAGCAGCTCGGGTTCGCCTGCACCGTGAATACGGACAACCGCCTGATGTCCGGGACCACGATGACCGACGAGATGATGCTGCTCGTCGACACCTTCGGGTACGGGGTCGGTGAGTTGTTCGAACTCACCGCAACCGCGATCAGTGGTGCGTTCATACCGGAGCCGGAGCGCAGGGAGATCATGGCCTCGCTCATCGTCCCGGGCTGGGACGAACTCGCGGAGAGCGGAACTGGTCGGGGCACCGCGTCTGGTGGCGCTGATGAGGAGACGGCCAGGGGGTCTGCGTTCGAGCTTTCGGAGGAGGATCTCGCCGGGATCGATCCCCAGATTCTCGCCGAACTGGGTATCGCCCCAGAGGATCTACAGCCACGCGACTGACCCCGATTCCGGGTACGCGGAATCGGGGTCGGCTTTCGTCATCGGGGCGGGAGGCCTCAGAACTTGCTGAAGCGGCCGACGAGACCGTTCTCCAGCTGACGCCATCCCTCGGCTTCTGCGGTGTAGGGTGCTGACGGGGAGTAACCGGAGGATCCGCCGAGCATGTAGGCGATGTACTCCTGCAGTGCCGGGTTGGCCACCAGGACGGAATTCACGGCGTCGTCGCGGGCCCAGTCGGCGGCGTCGGCGAGAAGCTCATAGGCCTGGCGCATCTGTTCGGTGTCCACTTCCTTCGGCCCCTTGGTGATGTCCTCGGTCAGCCCGGTGAAGACGTAGGTGTTGTCTGGGTGTGCGGTGACCTCGAGCGTCCCGCCGTTGATGCCGTCCATGATCTCAGACCAGGTGGCGGTGGCCGCCAGATCGTGTTCATCGTGTTCGGCGAGCCAGCGGAGCATCGCCCGCCGGTTGTTGAAGGTGTAGATCTGTCCAAAGTGTCCGAGGAAGACAGGCTGCCCGTTCACGTACGTGCGCAGCGTGTAGAGGGTGCGGCCCTCGATGGCGATCTTCACCGGGTCGATGCCCGCGGTACCCCAGAGGGAGGCATCATAGGGGTCGATCTGCGCGACTGCCTCCTCGGCGGCTTTCTCCTCCTCGATGCGTGCCTGCTCACGGGCCTCCACCGCGGCGTCGACCTTCTTCTGCGCCGCCTCGACGGTGGCCTCGTTCTGCTCCGGGATGGCATAGCACCCGTCCAGCTCATCGACGACCCGGTCCCAGTTCGACAGCACCGCCCGACCGACGGCGGACCATTCCGAGTCGCCATTCTCCACCGCATAGTGGTCGGCTCCGCGTTCGACGTTGGCGAGTACCGAATACGAGGAGAAGAAGGAACCGATCACCGTCGAACCGATGACATCGCCCAGGGAACGGGCGACGGCGAGTGCCCGCTCCGCACCGGTCACATTCTCGTGGCTCGGGCGGCCCGCCAGGAACTCGGGTAGGCCGATGACATCGCAGTAACCCCGTTTGCCGGGAACCACCCGCGCCGCGTCCTCATGCTGGAAGGCCGGCCACTTCGGGTGATCACGCAGGTCGTGACGGGCGTCGGATTCGATGAACGCGAGCAGCTCTCCGGTGGAACGGAAGAGATAGACGTCGTCTCCGTCTCCGAGAAATGCCTGCCACTCCTGCCCGTGCTCCCTCCACTTCGGGGCCCACAGCGTGTGGAAGTCGCCGTCGGTCAGGGCGATGGTGATGGGGACGATGCCTTGTAATGCCATGGGTGCAGATTCTAGCGTGCTGTTTCAGGCGCCGTCACCTGCCGTGCCGTGAATGGGCTAACCCGTGGGCCGCCAGAAGCCGTAGAAGTCCATTCCGCTGTTGGTTGTGCGTAGCGGAGACACGCCCACCGGGCTCCCCGCCTCAACGATCTCGCCGTTGCCGACGTACATCGCGACGTGTCCGTTCCACACCACCAGGTCACCGGCGATCAGTTCATTGGCGGTGACCTGACGTCCGACGGTCTGCTGTTCCGCGAGCCGCGGTAGCTCGACCCCGGCCTGTCTCCAAGCCCAGCTGGTCAACCCGGAGCAATCGAATCCACCGGGCCCGGAACCTCCCCAGACGTACGGCGTCCCGACCATCGAGCGGGCAGCGTCCGCGGCTCGCCGTCCCGCGCCTTGTCCGGTGGCGTCGAGTCCCGCCGGATTCGGTGGGGACAGTGTCGGGCCCGGAACCGGGGTGGATGTGTGCGGGGCATCGTCGGCCTTGACGATCCCGGGTAGCCGGGTTTCGGTCGCCGCGAGTTCCCGGAACTTCATGGCGAGCGGCCGGAGCGCCATCTCCATCGTCGTGATCCGCCCGGTCGCGGCGGCCACCGCCGCCGCGACGATCATCGTCAGCCGTAGAGCTGCGGCTGCGGCGGTGACCGGGTTGGGGGTGCACAGGAGCGGAAGAACCGGGCGGGCCGCGTTCATTGCTGTGGTAGCGATCAGGATGAGATCGTCCCGCGCGGACCGCATTACCATCAACGCGTCGGCCGTGGTGAGGAGGAATGTGCCGAAGTCCTTCGTCAGCGCCCCGGCTTCATCGAGGAGCACTGAGGCGTCGGTGCCGAACATCTCCGCCAGCGCGGAGGCTGAGGACACGTCGGTGATGTCGGTGGCCGGGGGATGGATCTCCGGGGGGAGAAGGGACGAGATCGTGCTCAGCCCGTCGAGCATTCCGCCGAATGGGGCGATCACCTGGGTCGGTGTATTCATCCCCGGCACCTCTTCGCGAGTGCGGTGTCGGCACCGACGATCGTGTCGATGTGTCCGCCGGGTCCGGCATGAGCCTCGGCGAGATCCCGGACATGATCGGCTAGTGCGACCCGACGTCGGTTCAGAGTCCGTGCGGCTTCGACGAACGCGGGGATCAGATCGAGGGTGCCCGGGGTCGGCGTTGGGGCCTGGGCTTCCTCTGACGGCGTGGAGGCGGCGCAGAGTGCCAGGTCCCGGGCCAGGGCTCGGGCGTGGTCTGGATCGAGTGTGAGAGTATCCATGCACCATCAGACCAGGGAGAGCCGGGAAAGGTTCCCTTCCGGCTGTCGGGGTGCCTTAGGATTGGGGCCATGGACATCACAATCGTCGACCACCCCCTGGCGGCAGCCCGCCTGACGATCATGCGTGACCAGCGCAGCGACAACTCCGTGTTCCGCGCGGCGTTGCGGGACCTGGGAGCGATGCTCATCTACGAGGCGGCCCGAGACCTGGATGTCGAGCATTTCGATACCGAGACCCCCGTGGCCACCGCCACCGGAACCAGGTTGCGCAAGCCGCCCATCATCGTGCCCGTGATCCGGGCGGGACTAGGGATGGTTGATCCGGCTCTGTCGATGATTCCCGATGCCCAGGTCGGTTTCATCGGTATCGCCCGCGACGAGGTGACCCACGAGCCGGTGCCCTATCTCGAGGCACTGCCGGAGGACATATCCGATGAGACCGTCTTCATCGTGGATCCGATGCTCGCCACCGGAGGGTCCCTCCTGCACTCGCTGAAACTGCTGTGCGACCGGGGGGCGAAGGACATCACCGCGGTGTGCATGGTGTCCGCACAGCCCGGCGTCGATGCGCTGGCGGACTCCGAGTACCCCGTCAGGTTGGTTACCGCCACTGTCGATCCAGAGCTCAACACGGACGCCTACATCGTGCCGGGGCTGGGGGACGCTGGCGACCGCCTCTACGGGCCGCGCAACATCCACCTGTAGACCGCTCAGATTCCGTGGAGGAGTTCCTCGACCTCGGCTCGTAGCCGTTTCAGGAGTTCCCCGGCCCCACGCGGGTCGGGGCAGTGGGACACCTCGAGATACACCTTGGTCTTCGCCTCCGTTCCGGAAACCCGGCCGATCATCCGCACACGCGTCCCGTCCGTGTCCCGTCCGGTGATGAGGACGCCCTGCTCGGCGTGGAGATCCGTGCTGTCGACGACGATCCCGACGAGGGTATCCGGGGGATCGGTGCGGAGCTGATCCACGAGTCCCCCCGGGTCGGAGGTCCGCACCTGTATCTGGGCACCCGCATAGGCCCCGAACCGCCGGTGCAGGCTAACCAGCTCATCACCCAGTGTTCTGCCGAGCGCTTTGAGCTCGGCTGCCCAGGCGCACGCGTGGAGCGCTGTGGCAAGGCCGTCCTTGTCCGCGACGAGATGCGGCATCGGGCAAGTGCCGTGCGCCTCCTCGTAGGCGAACATGAGCGGTCCTGGTCTGCGGTCGCCGGCCCGCATCAGGTTCTTGAATCCCGTCGGGGTGATCACGCAGTCCCACCCGAGCTCCCCGGCGATGTCCGGCAGCAGTGTCGAGGACACGAGCGAGGTGGCGACCACCGGCGACGGGCCGTTACCGTCATGCGGTGCCAGCAGCCGGGTTGCCAGGAGCGGGCCCAGTTCATCGCCCCGGAGCATTCGGTGTGTCCCGTCCCGCAGGCGGAATCCCACCGCACAGCGGTCGGCGTCAGGGTCAAGCGCGATCAGTAGATCGGCATCCACATCCGCGGCCTGTCCGAGGAGACGTGCGACCGCATCCGGTTGCTCCGGATCGGGGAAACGGACGGTCGGAAACGTTGGGTCCGGGTACTGCTGCGCCACCACTGGATACGTTCGCGCGAAGCCCGCCGCCCCGAGGGCCTGCGCCAGCGGCCGGCCACCGACACCGTGGAGCGCGGTATAGACGACGGTCAGTGCGGCTCGTTCGTTGTTCACCCGGAGCCGGTCGTTCTCGTCGGGGTCGACCTCGGCGACGATCTGGTCGAGGTAGCGGCGCAGCTGGCTCCCCACCGGGCGGACGGATACTCGGGGGACCGCGAGTGGATCACCGGTGGCGCGAATCGCGGCCTCGACAGCCTTCTCTTCGGCCACATTGATCTCGGAGCCCTCCGGTCCGTACACCTTGTACCCGTTGTCGGCCGCGGGATTGTGCGAGGCGGTGATCTGCACCCCGGCATCCAGTCTCCGGTAGCGGACGAGCCAGGGGATCACCGGCGTCGGGGTGGGGGTGGGCAGCAGCGTCACCTCGAAGCCTGCCCCGGCAAACACCTCCGCTGCGGTTGTGGCGAAGGTGTGGGATCCGTAGCGGGCGTCATATCCGACCGCCACCCGCAGCGGTCCGTTCTCGCCGTAGATGGACAAACCGAATCCGCACGGATCCTCGTCCGAGATCATGCCGGAGGGAATCCGGTTGCGGTGATGGGACGCGGGGGTCGCGTTCCGTGCGAGCCACGCCGCCAGCCCCGCGCTGGCCCGGGTCACCTGTGTGACATTCATTTGGCTGCGTGCGGGTCCCACCGGGGCGCGGAGCCCGGCTGTGCCGAATGACAGATGGCGGGGGCACATCATGCGGTCCGGACTGCTCGGTGTCGCGTTCGCAACCGGCGCCTGTTCCCGTCCTCGGGGGCGGGGAGACAGGGCGGTGCGGGCCGGATCATGTGTCAAATATAGAATCACCTCAGGACCGTTGGCTAGTGCCTGACGCACACGATGGATCACCTTCGTGGAAACGGAGACGCCAGTGCGCAGGGGGTTTCCACGACGGGCAGAGACACATACGGAACACACAGCGTGAGAGGACCAGATGAGCATCCGGGCACAGGTCGACGGTTGGCTAGCTGAGCACACCGATGAGCTGATCCGGTGGCGGAGGCACCTGCACACGCACCCTGAGCTGAGTCACATGGAGTACGACACCACCTCCTGGATCGCGGACACCCTGTCCGGGTACGGCATGGAACCGAAGTTCTTCCCCGGAACCGGCCTGATGGTCGACATCGGTCCCGATACCGGACATCGGATCGCGCTGCGTGCGGACATTGACGCCCTCCCGATTGAGGAGAAGGCGGACGTAGAGTTCAGCTCCCGCACCCCCGGGGTCATGCATGCGTGCGGCCACGACGTCCACTCGTCCGTTGTCATGGGTGCGGCATGTGCCCTGCACGCGGCCGACCTCAGCCACGGCGTGCGGATTATCTTCCAACCCGCTGAGGAGGTCATGGACGGGGGCGCCCCGGACGTCATCGCGTGGGGAGGGCTTGAGGACGTCGCCTCGATCTTCGCTGTCCATGTCGAGCCGAAACTCCGTACCGGGAAAATCGGGCTCCGTACCGGTGCGATCACCTCTGCGGCCGACATCCTCGAGGTCAAGGTGAGTGGTCCCGGCGGACACACATCCCGCCCGCAGATGACCTCGGACGTCGTCTACGCGCTGTCGAGCGTGGTGACACAGCTTCCCGCGCTGCTCAGCCGCAGGATAGATCCGCGGACCGGGACGGTACTCGTCTTCGGTTCGATCAACGCCGGATACGCGGCGAACGCGATCCCCGAGAACGGGCGGGTCTCCGGTACCCTCCGGACCGCAGACATCGGGGTGTGGCGTACGGCCGAGCCGCTCATCACCGAACTCATCGGTCAGATCATCGCGCCCACCGGCTGCTCCCACGAGGTTATCTATACGAAGGGCGTGCCGCCGGTGATCAACGACGATGTCGCTACCGCTCTGATGGCCAACGCCGCACGCGGAATCGACGCCCATTCGATCGTCGCGGCACCGCAGTCTTCCGGCGGTGAGGACTTCTCCTGGTACCTGGAACATGTCCCGGGTTCGATGGCCCGGCTCGGCTGCTGGTCCGGGACCGGACGCCAATTCGACCTACACCAAGGGGATTTCGTTGTCGACGAACGGTGCCTCGGTGTCGGTGTGCGCCTGTTCGGTGCCGTCGTTGACGGTTACTCCCGTGAGATGAACAAGGACACGCAGCGGCCCGTCGGACCGGACGGTTTCTTGCCTACCAGGTGACCCCGGGTCGGGTGGGAGATCGCGTGTGTGACCGGTGCACTAGACTTGACCTTGGGACAGCCCGCACTGTCCGTGGGAGGCGGCTCCGCCCGGCCCACGGTGTGGCCCGATACTGACGCACTGACTTACACCCGACGCGTACCTGGAGGATATCTGTGTCCAAGCGAATCGTGATCATCGGCGGTGGCCCCGCCGGCTACGAAGCCGCACTCGCCGGCTCGAAGTACGGCGCCGACATCACCCTGATCGAGGACCAGGGGCTCGGTGGATCCGCTGTCATCCATGACTGTGTCCCCTCGAAATCCTTCATCGCGGCCACCGGTATTCAGACCGATCTCCGGCGCGCGGACGACATGGGCCTCGAGCGGACCGAGACCTCCAATCTGCTCCAGCTCGACGACGTCAACGACCGTGTGAAGAACCTAGCCGCCGCGCAGTCCGCGGATGTCCGCACACAGATGGAATCGGCTGGGGTACGGCTGATCGACGGTCGCGCCCGGTTCGATGACTACAGACCCAAGCAGAGCACCCATTACATCGCGGTCACCCCGAACGACGGCGACACCGATGAGGTCATCGAGTGCGACCTCGTGCTCCTGGCCACGGGTGCCTCACCCCGGGTTCTCCCCGGCGCGCAGCCAGACGGGGAACGGATCCTCACGTGGCGTCAGGTCTACGACATCGACGAGCTGCCGGAGCACCTCATCGTCGTCGGTTCCGGTGTCACCGGAGCCGAGTTCGTCTCCGCGTTCGCGGAGCTCGGTGTGAAGGTGACCATGGTTGCCTCACGAGACCGGATCCTTCCGCACGACGACGCCGACGCTGCTGACGTCCTCGAGACGGTACTCGCTGAACGTGGTGTCTCCCTGGAGAAGCACGCCCGTGTGGAGTCGGTGACCCGCACCGACGACGGCGGGGTCTGTGTCCGGACAACCGACGGACGTGAGATCCTCGGTTCCCACGCCCTGATGACCGTCGGTTCCGTGCCCAACACGGAGAATCTCGGCCTGGAGACCGTCGGCGTCGAGACCGCCCCATCCGGCCACATCATCGTCGACCGGGTCTCCCGGACCTCCGTCGCCGGTATCTACGCCGCCGGTGACTGCTCTGATCTGTTCCCGCTGGCGTCCGTCGCGGCGATGCAGGGCCGGGTCGCGATGTACCACGCGCTCGGTGAGGGCGTGAGTCCGATCCGGTTGAAGACCGTCGCCACCGCCGTGTTCACCCGCCCGGAGATTGCTGCTGTGGGACACACCCAGAATGACATCGAGTCCGGTGAGGTCACCGCCCGGACCATCGTCCTGCCGCTGACAACGAACCCGCGGGCCAAGATGCGTTCCCTCCGGCATGGTTTCGTGAAGCTGTTCTGCCGGAGGAACTCCAGCCTCGTCATTGGCGGTGTGGTCGTCGCGCCGACCGCCTCCGAGCTGATCCTGCCGATAGCGGTCGCCGTGACCAACCGTCTGACCGTCGATGACCTGGCGAACACGTTCTCCGTGTATCCGACCCTATCGGGTTCGGTGACCGAGGCCGCCCGTCAGCTCGTCGCCCACGACGACCTGAGCTGACCGGGCCTATGAGAGGGGGGCGCCGGGCCGGGCGCCCCCCCTCTCAGCGTTTCTCGCATGAGGGGCTGAAGGCCCGGTAGGGCTCGTCGGGGGAGTAACGCTCGTCGATGTCGAGGGTGAGTCCCGTCGCGGGGAAAGCCCGCTGCCGGCAGTGTCCCCGCGGGCAGGTCCGGCACCCGGAACCGATGGGGGTCGCCGCGTCCGGGGTGAGCTCCAGCCCCCGGGAGTAGACCAGCTTGTGTGCTTGATCCAGATCACAGCCCAGACCGATCGCGAATTCACGCGGCACTTCGCCGTACTCCCGGGACTGACTACGGACGGTACGTGCCACCCACAGGTAGGTGCGGCCGTCGGGCATGGAGGCAATCTGGCGGACGATGTGCCCCGGATTCTCGAACGCCCGGTGAACGACCCATAATGGGCAGGAGCCACCCGTGCGGGAGAAGTGGAAGCCGGTCGCCGACTGTCGCTTCGAGATGTTCCCGGCCCGGTCGGTTCGGACGAAGAAGAAAGGGACCCCCTCGCTGCCCGGACGTTGGAGGGTGGACAGCCGGTGGGCGGTCGTCTCGAAGCCGGTCCCGAAGTGGGTGGCGATCCGGTCAATGTCGTGGTTGGTCGTCCGCGCGACCTCCCGGAACTCCGTGTACGGCATGACGACAGCCGCGGCGAAGTACTGGGCGAGACCGAAACGGCCCAGTTCCCGGGATTCGGTGGTGGGGAGTTCCGGGGAGTGCGCCAAGCGTGTCAGGAGGTCCCCGTGGACCAAGAACGCGAGTTGGAGGGCCAGCTCGAAGGTCTGCTGGGCCTCCGTGAGATCCGCCCGGAGCCGGACCGTTCCGGTGTTGTCGTCGAAGATGCGGCGTGGACCGCGGTCGTGTGCGTTGAACCGCACCGTCACCCCATGGGTGCCGTCGAGCAGCGCGGTCAGGCGGGTGAGCCGGAGACCCGGGCGACCCAGCGTAGCGGCGAACTGCTCCGCCCGGTCATCGAGTTCCGGGATGTGGTTGCGGTGCGCGTAGAAGTAGTCGCGGACGTGCTCGTACGCCGATGTCCTTCCCTCTGAAAGTGGAAGGTGGTGTACCTGGATATCTGACTCGGGGGTGTTGTGGGGGGTGTCTGCTCCGGTGGTGGCATTCGTGGAGTGGCGGTGGGTCAGGCGAAGTATCCCGCGGGCGATCTCCGGGTGCCGCTCGGTGAATTCGACGAGCTCGGCGTCGTCGACCCCGGACGTTCCGGCGAGCGTCAGGATGTCCTTCAGATCGGCGACCATGCGCGAGTTGGAGTCCGGGGCGAAATAGGAGGCGTCGACGTTGAATGTGCGGACGAAGGCCATCAGTGCGGTGATGGTCAATGGTCGCGCGTCGTTTTCCAGCTGGTTGAGGTAGCTGGTGGACAGGCCGATGCGCTTAGCCATCTCAGTCTGGGTGAGGTCTTCCGCCCGGCGCAGCGTCCGGATCCGTGCCCCCGCGTACATCTTCTCCATGGGTGTCACTTCCTGGTAAAGCGGCTGTGGCCTGACGTTTCCACAAGTTTTGCGGAAAGGCCGTTTCGATACCGCAGAATTATGCTCTTTCCGCAGCTTGGAGGGGTTGTGAACCACTGTATAGTCGGGCAACAAGATATCCGTTACATACCTCCGAACGGGGGTGTGTCGGAGACTGATTGCCCGTGACGCGACCACGCGCCAGCCCCGACCCCGATAGGACAGTCCATGGAGAACATCGAAGTCCGCACCCGCCGTTCCGCGGAGGAGTTCCCCCGCAGTGAACATCTCGCCCAGCGGATCGCCAACGTGGCGACCGATCCGGTGGAGGTCCCGGACGATACCCGGGAGATGATCATCAACCGGATCATCGACAACGCCGCAGTGTCGGCTGCATCCGTCCTCCGCCGCCCGGTCAGCGTCGCCCGTCGGCAGGCCACCGCGCATCCGACCGCTCAAGGTGGGGCCAAAGTCTTCGGTGCCCCAGGCAACTACTCCGCCGAATGGGCGGCCCTCGCCAACGGCACCGCCGTGCGTGAACTCGACTTCCACGACACCTTCCTCGCCGCCGAATACTCCCACCCCGGTGACAACATCCCACCGATCGTTGCGGTTGCCCAGCACCGTGGTGCAACCGGCCATGACCTGATCCGCGGTATCGCCACCGGATATGAGATCCAGGTCGACCTCGTCCGTGGCATGTGCCTCCACGAGCACAAGATCGACCACGTCGCCCATCTCGGCCCCTCCGTCGCCGCAGGTCTCGGAACGCTCCTCCACCTGGATGACGAGACGATCTACCAGGCCATCGGGCAGGCACTCCACACGACGACCGCGACCCGCCAGTCGCGGAAAGGCCTGATCTCGTCCTGGAAGGCCTTTGCCCCGGCGTTCGCCGGCAAGATGGCCATCGAATCCATCGACCGGGCCATGCGCGGCGAGGGTGCTCCGGCTCCGATCTGGGAGGGAGAGGACGGTGTCATCGCCTGGATGCTCGGCGGACCCGAGGCCAGCTACACTATCCCGCTGCCCGCCGCAGGCGAGGAAAAGCGGGCCATTCTCGACACCTTCACCAAGGAGCACTCCGCCGAGTACCAGTCCCAGGCACCCATCGACCTGGCACGCCGGATGCGGGAGCAGATCGGAGACCTCGCTCAGGTCGAGAAGATCGAACTCCACACCTCCCACCACACCCACTACGTCATCGGCACCGGGTCCAACGACCCGCAGAAGTTCGATCCCGACGCCTCGCGCGAAACCCTCGACCACTCAATCATGTACATCTTCGCCGTTGCCCTTGAGGACGGTGACTGGCACCACGAGCGCTCGTATGCACCCGAGCGGGCGCACCGCCCGGAGACCATCGAACTGTGGCGGAAGATCTCCACCGTGGAGGATCCGGAGTGGACGCGCCGCTACCACGCCGAGGACCCGAATGAGAAGGCCTTCGGTTGCCGCGCCGAGGTCACCTTGAAGGATGGCACCGTCATCACCGATGAGCTCGCCATCGCCGACGCCCACCCGCTGGGCGCCCGCCCCTTCGCCCGCGAGCAGTACATCACCAAGTTCCGGACCCTCGCCGAGGGCGTCGTCTCCGACGCCGAACAGAACCGCTTCCTCGACGTCGTCCAGCGCCTCGATGACCTCGGCTCCGGAGAACTCGACCAGCTCAACATCGAGCTCTCCGATGACGTGCTCGCCCGTGCACCCGAAACCCCGGAGGGGCTGTTCTAGATGACCAACCTGTTCTCCGCCGCAACCACTCCCACCGAACGTCGCGAGACCTTCCGCGCGGGACTCACAAGTGGCCGTATCCAGCGCATGCCAGGAGCGTTCTCCCCGCTGGTGGCCCGGGCTATTGCCGACGCGGGTTTCGAGGGGGTCTACGTCTCCGGCGCCGTCGTGGCTGCAGACCTGGCCTTGCCTGACATCGGACTAACCACCCTCACCGAGGTCGCCGGACGTGCACGGCAGATCGCCCGCGCCACGGAACTGCCCGTCCTCGTCGACGCCGACACCGGCTTCGGTGAGCCCATGTCCGCGGCCCGCACCGTCAGCGAACTCGAGGACGCAGGCCTCGCGGGCTGTCACCTGGAGGACCAGGTCAACCCCAAGCGCTGCGGTCACCTCGACGGCAAGGAGGTCGTGCCGACGGACGTGATGGTGCGTCGGCTCGGTGCCGCGGTCTCCGCCCGGCGCGACGACAGCTTCGTCATCTGCGCCCGGACCGACGCCGCCGGAACCGAGGGGATCGACGCCGCCATCGCACGGGCGAAGGCCTACGCCGACGCCGGTGCGGACATGATCTTCACCGAGGCACTCCGCACCCCGGCGGACTTCGAGAAGTTCCGGGCCGCCGTGGACATCCCCCTCCTGGCCAATATGACCGAGTTCGGCAAAACCGAGTTGATCGGAGCCGAGCTGCTCGAAGATATCGGCTATAACGCGGTGATCTACCCGGTCACCACCCTCCGTATCGCGATGGGACAGGTCGAGGATGCTCTCGCCGACATCGCCGCGACGGGTACCCAGACCGGGTGGCTCGACCGGATGCAGCACCGCTCCCGGCTCTACGAGCTCCTGCGCTACGCCGAGTACAACGTCTTCGACCAGAAGCTGTTCACCTACCGCCGACCTCCGGGCGACTAGGTGGACGGGGCCGGTCCCGTTCCTGACATTTCGGGGCCGGCCCACCACAAACTTCCCCGGACAACGCTGACACCAGCGATCCGGAAGCGACGCCGCGACCCAGGCGGACGTCGATCAGCAACCTCCGCATCCCCCCAGCTCACCTCTAAGGAGTATCCGTCATGTCCGAAAACACCCAGCCGACCATCCACAAGGGCCTCGGTGGCGTCGTCGTCGACTCCACCGCCGTGTCCAAGGTCGTCCCCGAAACCAACTCGCTCACCTACTGCGGCTACCCCGTGCAGGATCTCGCCGCGAACTGCAGCTTCGAAGAGGTGGCCTACCTCCTCTGGAACGGTGAGCTCCCCACGCCGGAGCAGCTGAGGGAGTTCTCTGACCGAGAGCGCTCACTCCGTGAACTCGAGCCGGGCCTGGTGGACCTGGTCCGCGGTCTTCCGACCACCTGTCACCCCATGGACGTGCTCCGTACCGCGGTGAGCTGGATTGGCACCCAGGACCCGGATGCCTACAGCCGCGATTCCGAGCACATCCGGGACAGTGGCATGCATCTGCTGGCCAAGCTGCCGACCATCGTCGCGCTAGACATGCGTCGTCGTCAGGGGCTGGACTTCATCGCCCCCGATCCGGAGCTGGGCTTCACGGAGAACTTCCTGTCCATGTCCTTCGGACGTGAGGAAGGCTCCCCGGCGCTGAACCCGGAGGACATCCACGCCTTCGATGTGTCGATGATTCTCTACGCCGAGCACTCCTTCAACGCCTCCACGTTCACCTCCCGTGTGGTCACCTCGACGATGTCGGACAGCTACTCCGCCATCACGGCCGCGATCGGAGCCCTCAAGGGGCCGCTGCACGGCGGCGCCAACGAGGCTGTCATGGAGACCATGCTCGAGATTGGGGATCCTGCTAACGCCGAACAGTGGGTCACCGACGCCCTGGCGAAGAAGCAGCTCATCATGGGCTTCGGCCACCGTGTCTACAAGAAGGGCGACTCCCGGGTCCCCACGATGGAGGCCGCTTTCAAGGCACTCGCCGAGAACCACGACGGTGCCAAATGGGTCGAGATGTACGACCGGATGGCGGCCACCGTCGATGAGGCCAAGGGAATGAAGCCCAACCTCGACTTCCCCTCCGGCCCCGCGTACTACCTGCTCGGTTTCGAGGTCGAGTTCTTCACCCCGCTGTTCGTGATGTCCCGGATCACGGGTTGGATCGCGCACATCATCGAGCAGAGCGAGGACAACCGACTGATCCGTCCCCTGTCGGCCTACCACGGCCCCGACCAGCGTGAGATTCCCTCCGGTCACGCCGCCTGACCCCACAGACCCGTCCCCGTCACCCCGTTCTCGGTCGTCCGGTGTGGCGGGGGCGCCCCAAACACCTGCGGATGATGGTCGCCACTTGGTAGATTATAAGGTGTCCTGCGCCACTGTCGCTTACGGCGGTGGCGTCGCGTCATTCTTATCGATGTCAATCCTCCGGCGACCCGCGACCCGGTCCACCGACCCCGTTGCCCGAGGGGAACCGGTTCAACCGTGATCCACAGTTCTAGTTCCAAGGAAGCAGACGAGATGCTGAAGAAGATACTGGTAGCCAACCGCGGAGAGATCGCCGTCCGTGCGTTCCGCGCCGCCTACGAGGTCGGTGCCACCACCGTCGCGGTCTACCCGCAGGAGGACCGCAATTCCTTCCACCGGAGCCACGCCACCGAGGCCTATCTGATCGGCAAGGATGATTCTCCGGTCAAGGCCTATCTCAACATCGACGAGATGATTCGGGTGGCGAAACTCTCCGGGGCGGACGCGATCTACCCGGGTTACGGTTTCCTCTCCGAGAACGCCCAGCTGGCGCGCGAATGCGCGGAGAACGGTATTACCTTCATCGGACCGTCTCCCGAGGTTCTTGACCTCACCGGAGACAAGTCACAGGCCGTCGCCGCGGCCCGCCGCGCCGGGCTACCGACCCTCAACGAGTCTCCGCCCACCGACGACATCGACGAGATCGTCCGACAGGCGGAGGGCCAGGAGTATCCGCTGTTCGTCAAGGCTGTTGCCGGTGGCGGTGGGCGTGGCATGCGCTTCATCGAGTCCCCCGACAAACTTGCGGCTCTCGCCGCCGAGGCCTCGCGTGAGGCGATGAGTGCCTTCGGTGATTCACGGGTGTACCTGGAACGAGCGGTGATCAAACCGCAGCATATCGAGGTGCAGATCCTCGGGGACCACACTGGTGAGGTCGTGCACCTCTTCGAACGTGACTGCTCGGTGCAGCGCCGCCACCAGAAGGTCGTCGAGATCGCCCCTGCGCAGCACATCACCCAGGAACAGCGTGAGGCGATCTGCGCCGATGCGGTGAAGTTCTGCCGGTCGATCAACTACACCGGGGCCGGCACCGTCGAGTTCCTGGTCGATGAGCAGGGGCGCCACGTCTTCATCGAGATGAATCCCCGCATCCAGGTCGAACACACCGTCACCGAGGAGGTCACCCTCGTCGACCTCGTGCGGGCCCAGTTGCAGCTCGCCGCGGGTGCGACTCTAAAGGAACTCGGCCTCACTCAGGATCGGATCGAGCTGAAGGGAGCAGCCCTGCAGTGCCGCATCACCACGGAGGATCCGGGTAACGGGTTCCGTCCGGACACCGGCATCGTCACCGCCTACCGGTCGCCGGGTGGTGCGGGTGTGCGTCTCGACGGCGCGGCACAGCTCGGGGGAGAGATCACGGCGCACTTCGACTCGATGCTCGTCAAGATGACCTGTCGTGGCGGTGACTTCACCGCCGCGGTCACCCGCGCCCAGCGGGCTCTGGCCGAATTTACCGTCGCCGGTGTCGCGACAAACATTGGTTTCCTCCGCGCGCTGCTGCGGGAGCCGGACTTCCAGAACAAGCGGATCGATACCTCCTTCATCAACGAACACCCGTGGCTGCTCGCTGCCCCGCCCGCGGACAACGAGGCAGGCCGGGTACTGAGCTTCCTGGCGGATACCACGGTTAACCGTCCCCATGGCCCCCGTCCCGAGGCGCCGCTGCCGTCGGACAAGCTGCCCACCCTGGATCCCGACGCACCGCTGCCCGAGGGCTCGCGCGACCGGCTGCTGAAGCTCGGCCCGAAAGCGTTCGCGGAGCAGCTGCGCGCTCAGCGCGCCGTGGCGGTCACCGAGACGACCTTCCGCGACGCTCACCAGTCGCTGCTCGCGACGCGGGTCCGTTCCAGTGCATTGGTCGACGCCGCACGCCATGTCGCCCACTCCACCCCCGATCTCCTGTCCGTCGAGGCGTGGGGCGGAGCGACCTACGACGTCGCAATGCGTTTCCTCTACGAGGATCCGTGGGAGCGGCTCGATGAACTGCGCCGAGCGATGCCCAACGTGAACATTCAGATGCTGCTGCGTGGTCGGAACACCGTCGGCTACACGCCCTATCCGGACACCGTCTGCAACGCGTTCGTCGAGGAGGCCGCACGGAGCGGTGTTGACATCTTCCGTATCTTCGACGCGCTCAACGACGTCTCCCAGATGCGTCCCGCGATCGATGCAGTCCTGTCCACCGGCACCGCCGTCGCGGAGGTCGCCATGGCGTACTCGGGTGACATGAGCAGTCCGAGTGAAAAGCTCTACACGCTGGACTACTACCTGAAGCTCGCGGAACAGATCGTCGAATCCGGGGCGCACGTGCTGGCGATCAAGGATATGGCGGGTCTGCTGCGTCCGATCGCGGCGACGAATCTCGTCTCTGCGCTGCGCAGTGAGTTCGACCTCCCGGTGCACGTGCACACCCACGACACCGCAGGTGGCCAGTTGGCCACCTACATCGCTGCGGTGAACGCCGGGGCGGACGCCATCGACGGTGCCTCGGCGCCGCTGTCCGGCACCACGTCCCAGCCGTCTCTGTCCGCGATCGTTGCCGCATTCGAGAATACCGAGCACGACACCGGCCTGGACATGCGCGCGGTCTGCGACCTTGAGCCCTACTGGGAGGCCGTCCGCCGCGTCTACGCACCGTTCGAATCCGGAACCCCGGGGCCGACCGGTCGCGTCTACCACCATGAGATTCCCGGCGGCCAGTTGTCGAACCTCCGTGCCCAGGCGACGGCGCTGGGGTTGGCCGACCGCTTCGAGCTCATCGAGGACAACTACGCCGCGGTGAACGAGATGCTGGGTCGCCCGACGAAGGTCACCCCGAGCTCCAAGGTCGTCGGTGATCTCGCCCTGCATCTCGTCGGTGCCGGTGTCGACCCGGCCGATTTCGTCGCAGACCCGCAGAAGTACGACATCCCCGATTCGGTGATCGCGTTCCTGCGTGGTGAACTCGGTACCCCGCCCGGCGGGTGGCCCGAGCCGTTGCGTTCCCGCGCTCTCGAAGGGCGCGCGGAGAAGCCCTCCACCTTGACCCCCGTCTCGGAGGATGATGCCGCGTTGCTCATCGACGAGGACCCGATGGTCCGACGTGCCACACTCGACCGGTTGCTTTTTCCGGCGCCTGCGAAGGAACTCGCCGAGCACCGGCGCCTGCACGGCGATACCACAGTGCTGGGTGACAACCAGTTCTTCTACGGACTCAATCACGGCGAGGAAATCACCGTCCGGCTACGCACCGGACAGGAGATCACCGTGCGCCTCGACGCCGTGTCTGAGGCCGACTCCAAGGGCATGTGCACCGTCGTCTGCACGGTCAACGGCCAGATCCGGCCCATCCGGGTCCGGAACCGTTCCGTGAAGTCCGAGACTCCCGAAGCGGAGAAGGCGGACACCTCGAATCCGGGGCATGTCGCGGCCCCGTTCGCTGGAGTCGTCACCGTCAATGCGAAGGACGGTGACAGTGTCGCCGCGGGAGACCCAGTCGCCATCATTGAGGCGATGAAGATGGAAGCCACCATTACCGCCCCCGTGGCCGGCCGGATCAGTCGCGTTGTTCTCGGAACCTCGGTCAAGGTGGAGGGCGGTGATCTGCTCGTCGTCATCGATCCGGCGGAGTAGATGCATCCAGGAACTCGGGCGCCTTTGTCCCGACGGTCACCGTCGGGACAAAGGCGCCCGTCTGCACCGGATCGTGGCCATCAACCGGCGGATCTGTCCCCAGAAGGGAGGAAAGTGAACAGTTGATGCCCTAAATGTTCACCGTTGGTAGTCTCGTGAACACTTGACCGGATAACTGTTCGTTCATCGCTGGAGTGGAAGAGACTGGAGGAGGGGTGGACGTGACTGAACGGGGATGGCCCTGTGTCCGCATCCGTGAACGCCCCTGGCAGCCCCGCAACACCGATCTGTTGTCCCCACGTCGGCGCACACGGCTCCCCGCCACCTACCGGGAATCGGTGGTCCCGGAGATCTCAGGTGTGACACTTAGCCTTCCGACGGATCTGTTCGCCGAGATAGAGGCGGCGACCCTGGAGATCGTCCGCTTCGATGCCGCCCGGCACACCTCACTGTTGCCGTTCACCGCCCTGCTGCTTCGTAGCGAAGCCAGCGCCTCCTCACGGATAGAACGCTTGACCGTCTCGTCGCGGAAACTGGTCGAGGAAGAGATGTTCGGCGCCGATCAACCCGGCTCACGGGGCAACGCACCCGAGATCGTCGCCAATATCAGAGCCATGGAGCTGGCGTCCGGGACGGTCGATCCATTGAGCCCCGGGACCATCCTCGAGATGCACCGCATACTGATGGAGCGCACCAACCCGGAGATCGCGGGCCAGTTCCGTGGTGAACCCGTGTGGATCGGTGGGTCGGATCTCAGCCCCGCAGGCGCGGAATTCGTCGCCCCTGATAGTGCTGCAGTCCCCGACCTCATCGACGACCTCTGTGCGTTCATGCGGCGGACGGATCTTCCGGTGCTGGCGAAGATCGCGGTGGCGCACGCCCAGTTCGAGACGATTCACCCGTTCGCCGACGGCAACGGCAGGACAGGGCGGGCGCTCGTCCATGTGCTGCTGCGCAATGCCGATCTGACGGCGACCGCGGCGCTACCGCTCTCCGCGCGACTGCTCACGCGGGTCGCGGACTACTTCTTCGCCCTGACGGCCTATCGTGCAGGCGATCCCGAACCTGTCATCCGGTTGTTCACCACGTGTGCACGCCAGGCGGCTGAACTCGGTGTGGACACCGCCGTTGAACTCCGTTCCATGCGTGACATGGAGTGGGAACCGCTACTCACCTCACGGGCGGACGCCGCCGACCGGAAGATCTGCGATCTCCTGACCTCGCAACCGGTGGTCGACGTCACCACGGTGACGGACAACCTCGGCTGCACCGGGATCACCGCACGGCGGGCACTGTCGTCTCTGGAGGAGGCGGGAATAGTCGTGGCATACCAGATCGGGAAGCGACGCCGGGCCTGGCGGGCGCCTGCCGTCCTGGAACTGATGGATGACGTCGCGGAGGGGATCGGACGCCGGCTGGCCGACTAGTCCACCCAGTTCAGTGTCCGTTCCACCGCCTTGTGCCACCCCGCGTACAGGCTCTCCCGCTCGGTTTCCAGCATGGTCGGCTGGTAGGTGTGTTCCTCCCGCCACATCGTGCGGATTTCGTCGGTGGAGGAGTAGATCCCGGCGGCGAGCCCGGCGGCGTATGCCGCGCCCAGGGCGGTCGTTTCGTGCACCGCGGGCACCGTCACCGGGACGCCCAACTGGTCGGCCTGGAACTGCATGAGCAGTTCATTGGACACCATGCCGCCGTCCACCCGTAGCGCAGTCAGAGGAACCCCGGAGTCGGCGTTCATGGCCTCCACGACCTCCCGGGTCTGATAGGCCACAGCCTCGAGCGCTGCGCGGGCGATGTGGCCCTTGTTGTTGAAGCGGGTCAGTCCGGCGATCACACCACGTGCATCATCCCGCCAGTGCGGGGCCAGCAGCCCGGAGAAGGCCGGGACGATGTAGCAGCCACCGTTGTCGTTGACCGTTCGCGCCAGCCGCTCCACCTCGGGGGCGGTGCGGATGATCCCGAGGTTGTCCCGCAGCCACTGCACCAGGGAACCGGTCACCGCAATCGAGCCCTCCAGGGCAAACACGGTGGGCTCATTGCCGATCTTGTAGCAGATCGTCGAGATCAGCCCGTGTTCCGAGCGTTTGACCTTCGTCCCCGTGTTGAGCAGGAGGAAGTTTCCTGTGCCATAGGTGTTCTTCGCCTCGCCCGGTTCCAGGCACGCCTGGCCGAAGGTGGCGGCCTGCTGGTCTCCCAGGATCCCGCCGATCGGTACCCCGTAGAAGTCACCTGTCCGGGTCACCGTCCCCAGGTCACCGGAGGAGGGGACGATCTCCGGCAGCATCGACTCTGGAATACCGAGTGCTGCGCACAGCTCCGAGTCCCACGTCTGCGTCTCCAGATCCATCAGCATGGTGCGGGAGGCGTTGGTGACGTCGGTGATGTGCCGTTCGCCCCGGGTCAGGTTCCACACCAGCCACGTGTCCATCGTGCCGACGAGCAGCTCACCGGATTCCGCGCGTGATCGCACTCCGGGAACGGTGTCCAAGAGCCAGGCGATCTTCGGCCCCGAGAAGTAGGTGGATACCGGCAGGCCGGTACGGGTGAACAGGTCGGGATCGAGTCCGGCGCAAATCTGCTTGGTGCGGGTGTCCTGCCAGACGATTGCGTTGTGGACCGGTGTGCCCGTCGCCGCGTCCCAGACGACGACGGTCTCCCGCTGGTTGGTGATGCCGAGGGTCGCGATGTCGCCGGGGTTCACATCCGAGCGGGCGACCGAGTCGGCGAGGACACGCCTGGTGTTCGCCCAGATCTCGGTCGCGTCGTGTTCGACCCAGCCCGCCCGGGGGAAGATCTGTCGGTGCTCGAGCTGTGACGTCGCGAGCGTGGTGCCCTGGGCGTCGAAGAGGATGCAGCGTGTCGACGTCGTGCCGTGGTCAAGCGCGGCGATGATTGCTGCGTCCCTCCGGTCGCGGTTCCGCTTCCGGTGACTCCGGCCGGTGACCCTGCCGACCATCTCGCTGACCTCGCTCATGGCGCCACGGCCGGAACTCATCGGAGAGTCAGTCCGCAGAAGCCCCGGGCCCAGCGTTCGACGGTGCCGGTGCCCTCGATGACACCGTCACCCACGGATTTCGGGGGGAGGGTCGGGTCGTTGGGCAGCATTCTGTCTGGGTCGCCGGCGGGCACCACTTCCAGGCTCGCCTCACCGTCTCCGTGGATGGTGAGGGTGGCGAGGGCGAGCATGAACACCGAGGTCTGCTCGCAGATCGCCCAGGTGTAGGCATTGTCAGCCGTCCAGTCGGCGCGCGCCCTATCGACGAAATCCGGTTCCACGGGCCTTCCGAATACCTCGCCGAGTGCCGGGCGGTCGTCGATCCGGTCGTCGTCGTGCAGGGGGCGGGCGTAGAACCTGCCGCCGTTGATCTCCATCGGTTCCATGCAGCCCAGTTTACGGAACTACTGATCCGGGAGAAGGTGATTCTCGAGGAATGGAAGGTCCTATTCTCAGTTATTCCGGCCGGGGCGGCGGTTGCGGCGTTCGAGCTGCCGCAATGAAGGCGCGTACCAGCTGTCGGGACCGACGTTGAGGATGAACAGCGCGATAGCGGCGAGTGCCCAGACGGCCAACGGCAACACGCTCGCGGTCGCGGCGGTGGTGGTCATGCAGACCACACCTATGCCCAGGAAAATACCTATCCGGGTGCGGAGTCCAGACGTGCGGCCAGACACCGGACGCGTGTTGACGGACTCGGTGGAGCGTGGAGCGTCTCCGCGCGCGGGGAGATCCGCGAGGATGACCTCCAGATCACCAGCCGTCCGGCAACCGGGTACCGCCGCAGACCGTTCCTCGAAATCGGAGATCGTGAGATGCCCCGTTTCGAGGTAACCGGCGAGCAGATCCAGGGCCCGGGTACGGTCGGTATCACCGATTCGTGTCTCTCGCGCCGGGAGCGCGGGGCCTGTGGCAGGGAGATGTCGGGAGGTGTCGGGCTTCATGGTTCCAGTGTAGAGCCGAGGGGAGGGTGTGAATGGGAAACGCTCCCCCCCGGAAGTCGGGAGGGAGCGTTTCGGCGAAGTGGAACGTACTACTTGATCTCCATCAGGACCGCGCCCTTGTTGACGCCGGCGCCGGCCTCGCAGTCGAGGCCGGTCACGGTGCCCGACTTGTGGGCCTTGACGGGATTCTCCATCTTCATGGCTTCGAGAACGACGACGGTGTCCCCCTCGTTGACCTCCTGGCCCTCCTCGACATTCACCTTGATCACGGTGCCCTGCATGGGGGCTGCGACCGCGTCTCCGGATACGGCCTTCTTCGCACCACCGGCGCGGCGCTTCTTGGTCTTCTTCTTGGCCGCACCTCCGCCGAGGGCGAGGTCGCCGGGCAGCGCAACTTCGACGCGACGGCCGTTGATCTCGACGACGACCTTCTTGGCGGGAACCGACTCGTCCTCGTCCTCCGCATCGGCGGGATCGACGAACGGCTCGATGGTGTTCTCCCACTCCTCCTCGATCCACTTGGTGTAGATGTCGAAGCCCTCGTCATCGCCGACGAAGGCGGGATGCTCGACCATGTGGCGGTGGAAGGGGAGTGCGGTGGGAAGACCTTCAATGACGTATTCGGCCAGTGCACGACGCGAGCGCTCGAGTGCCTCAGTGCGGGTCTCACCGAAGACGATGAGCTTGGCGAGCATGGAGTCGAACTGGCCGCCGATGACCGAGCCCTCGACGATACCGGAGTCCATCCGGACGCCCGGGCCCGAGGGCTCGACGTACTTCGTGACCTTGCCGGGAGCAGGCATGAAGTTGTTGCCGGCATCCTCGCCGTTGATACGGAACTCGAAGGCGTGGCCACGCGGCTTCGGGTCTTCCTTGAGATGCAGCTCAGCGCCTTCGGCGATGCGGAACTGCTCGCGTACCAGATCCAGGCCGGTGGTGGCCTCGGTGACTGGGTGCTCGACCTGGAGGCGGGTGTTGACCTCAAGGAATGAGATCAGGCCGTCGGCGCCGACGAGGTACTCGACGGTACCCGCACCGTAGTAGCCGGCCTCGCGGCAGATGGCCTTCGCGGATTCGTGCAGACGGCTGCGCTGATCGTCGGTCAGGAAGGGGGCGGGGGCCTCCTCGATGACCTTCTGGAAACGGCGCTGGAGGGAGCAGTCACGGGTGCCAGCGACGATGACGTTACCGTGCTGGTCGGCGAGGACCTGGCACTCCACATGGCGGGCTTTGTCCAGGTAGCGCTCCACGAAGCACTCACCGCGACCGAACGCGGCGGTGGCCTCTCGGGTTGCGGAGTCGAAGAGGTCGGCGACCTCCTCCATCTCGTAGGCGACCTTCATTCCGCGACCGCCGCCGCCGAAGGCAGCCTTGATAGCGATGGGCAGGCCGTGTTCCTCGGCGAAGGCGACGCATTCCTCGGCGTTCTTGACCGGTTCCTTGGTCCCCGGCGCCATTGGGGCGTTGGCCTTCAGCGCGATATGGCGTGCCGTGACCTTATCGCCGAGGTCACGGATGGACTGCGGGGAGGGGCCGATCCAGATGAGTCCGGCATCGATGACCGCCTGCGCGAACTCACCGTTCTCGGAGAGGAAGCCGTAGCCCGGGTGGATCGCGTTCGCACCGGACTTCTTGGCGGCGTCCAGGATCTTGTCGAAGACGAGGTAGGACTCGGCGGAGTTCTGTCCACCGAGGGCGAAGGCCTCGTCTGCCATGGTCACGAACGGCGCGTCCGCGTCCGGCTCAGCGTAGACGGCGACGCTGGTGATGCCTGCGTCCCGGGCGGCCCGGAAAACGCGGATGGCGATCTCACCGCGGTTGGCCACCAGAACCTTGGTGATCTTCTTCGTCTCGACGGTCACTGAAAACACTCCTGATAGATTGCTGCGCCACCGACGAGCGCACCCCGACGGGGGCGGACGTGGGCGGGCCTGACATTTTTACCGTGGAGTTCGGCTCTGACGAGTCGCAGACACGTCAGAGCCGAACTGCGGAATACCCCACATTCTTGCACAACGTGGGGGCTGGTTTGGGCGGGAATACTGTATCTGGGGCAGCTTCTCTGCCGCTACGGGGGTAAGAGGGGGTGGTGATTGTCGTGTGAACTGCGGAGTTGAACATTGTTCATTTGTGGGTGGGGGCGCTGGGGGTGGCATTCGGGGCTTTCCCCGGCTCCGGCCCCACGGCAATCGGCATCCGCACCATGTTCCCCCACTCGATCCAGGATCCGTCGTAGTTGCGCACTGCCTCGAAACCGAGCAGGTGTTTCAGCACGAACCAGGTGTGGGCACTGCGGTCGCCGACACGGCAGTACACGATCGTCGGTTCTTTCGGATCGAGACCCGAGTAGATCTCCTCCAGCTCCTCTCGGGACCGAAAGCGGCTGTTTGGGTGGACGGATCGGTTCCATTCGACATTCACCGCGGTGGGGATGTGACCGCCGCGCATGACGAACTCCCAAGGATCGGAGGTGGCAGGTGCAGGATCACCGGCGTACTCGGCAGGGGATCGGACATCGACCAGGGGGCCGTTTCCGATCTGTGCGAAAGCGTCATCAACGAAGGCGCGGAGCTCCGCTTCGTTGCGTTCAGGCACCGGGTAGTCCGTCCGGGGATACTCTGGGACCACGTACGAGGTCTCCCGTTCCTCGGCCATCCAGGCGTCACGTCCACCGTTGAGAAGACGGACATCGGGGTGCCCGTAGAGCTCAAACACCCACAGCGTGAAACTCGCCCACCAGTTGGAGCGGTCTCCGTAGATGACCACCGTGTCGTCCCTGGATATGCCCTTTGACCGCATCAACTCGGCGAAGACCTCCGGGCTGATGAAATCTCGCTGGACTGGATCATTGAGTTCCCGCCGCCAGTCGATCCGGATCGCACCAGGAATGTGTCCGATGTCGTAGAGGAGCAGATCCTCATCGGATTCGACGACCTTGAGCCCTTTGCCGCCCAGACGGGCACTCAGCCACGCGGCTTCGACGAGGCGGTCCGGGTGGGCGTAGCCCTGCTTCTCCTGTGACCCGGGGATGGCGGTTGGCGGGTTCTGACCGGATACTGCGGACATCGGTTCCTCTTCTTCGTGGCTCTCGGATGCGACAAACGGCGGAGGTCGCCGGATGTGGAGCGCCGTGTGGCGCACACGTGATCCAAGCATATTATGTCGTGCAGCTCACGGCATCCGGGTGGAGCTGGTGTGGGCTTAGTTACGTTGTTTCCGCAACTCCGATCCGGTCCGCGGATCTGACATAGCCTTGAGATGTCCGGTGGAGTGTCGGACCGGGTTCCGGGGTACTGGAATACGGTCGGCCGCGGACACGCTATCCCGCACCAACTGAAGCGCCCGAAAAAGGAGAATTTACGTGCACAAGAGCATTGTCGTTTTCGAGGTCGAAGGCGGCTCCGACAAGTTCATTGACGGCCACCGCAAGGACACCATGCCCATCGTCCGAGCCATCCGTGAGAAGGGATGGAACGCGGAGGTCGTATTCTACCGCCCGGAGTGGGCCGATGCCCTCTTCGACTACGTGTCGAGCAACTTCGACGCCTACATCTCCCGCGTCAACCCCGGTAACATCCCCGGTGGCGAGCGGGGTTACTTCGACCTGTTGACCCGGCTGTCCGATGAGGCCGGTCTTGTCGGAATGTCCCGGCCCGACGAGATGATGTCCTACGGCGCAAAGGACGCGCTGGTGAAGCTCGCCGACACCGATCTCGTCCCCGAGGACACCTACGCATACTACGACGTCGAGAACTTCCACGAGACGTTCCCCTCATCCCTGTCCTACGGTGAGCGCGTACTCAAGCAGAACCGTGGCTCCACCGGATCCGGGATCTGGCGTGTGCAGCTCGTCGACAAGGAACTTGCTGCCTCCGTCGAACCCGGAACGTCCCTACCCCTCGACACCAAGCTCAAGTGCACTGAGGCCGTGGACAACCACACCGAGGTCCGCGAACTCGGCGAGTTCATGGACTTCTGCGACCAGTACATCATCGGAGACAACGGCATGCTCGTGGACATGCGCTTCATGCCGCGCATCGTCGAGGGGGAGATCCGTATCCTCCTGGTCGGCCCCCACCCCGTCTTCGTCGTGCACAAGAAGCCCGCCGCCGGCGGCGACAACTTCTCTGCCACCCTGTTCTCCGGTGCGAAGTACACCTACGATAAGCCGGAGGCGTGGCAGGAGCTCATCGACCAGTTCGCCGCGGCCCGCCCGGTCATCGCCGAGAAGCTCGGTGGTGACAACATCCCGTTGATCTGGACCGCCGACTTCATGCTCGCCGACGGTGCCGACGGCGGCGATGATTACGTCCTGGGCGAGATCAACTGCTCCTGCGTCGGATTCACCTCCGAGTTGGACATGGGGATCCAGGAGCTCGTCGCTGAAGAGGCTATCAAGCGCGTCGAGGAGAAGAACCGCGCCTGATCCCCGGCAACGGACGAACCGCTCACCACGATGTACACGCACCGGGTGGGCGGTTCCTCGTCACAGGTCAGGAATCGAGAAGATCCGCGACACTCTCCGGATCACAGTCGGAGAGCAGGGCACGGCACCGGTCATACTCGTTGTCCTCCCCGATCAGGCGTGCAGCGCGAGCGAGTGCCGCGATGGCACGGAGCACGCCCCGGTTCGGTTCGTGTGAGTAGGGGACGGGGCCGAAACCCTTCCAGCCGTTTCCCCGGAGACGGTCAAGCCCCCTGTGGTAGCCCGTGCGGGAGAGCGCATAGGCGGTGATCGCGTCGGTGTCGGAGGCCGTGTCGGCTGCTGCCGACGCGAGCGCGTGCTCCGCGAGGATGGCCCAGACGAGCGGGGACTCGGGATATTCCCGTGCCTTGATGGCGAGGAATGAGATATCGTCTGGGGCGTCGGCGACCGCGGTGGCCGCCGGGTCAATGGGGAGGGTGACGGGCGGTGGGGCGAGCATGTCCTTGAACTGGTTCATGTCGCCAACCCTACGTGGTTGGGGCAGGAAGGGCCGACCACCCGGAGCATCGCCGGTTTAGCTGGATCCCTGATGGCGGAGCATCGCCCGGGGCGCGGCCGCGGCGTCCCTCCGCATCTGCTCGAGGGAATCGTCCAGATAGACCTTCTGCACGGTGCGACCGCGGTACTCGAAGATCCACGCCAGATTCAGCTGCTCCGCGGCGACGTAGACGGCGTACCTGCCCCCGTTTGAGGAACTGTAACCGTGGACGGGACGTCCGTATGCGGCGGTCGCCTCCGCGAGGCTTGATCCTTTTCTGATGCCCTCTGGGGTATGCGGCATCCCGATACGGGTGACCACGCCGTCGGCGGCGTAATACTCTGCGCCCTCAAAGACGTAGCGCACCCTGGCTGAACCGGTCTCGAGGAAGACGGGGTTGCCGGACACAGGGAAGCTACCGTTCAATGCCCGGATCTGGGCAACGGACTGCCCCACGGTGATGCCGTTGACGTGGATGTCCCCGAGGCCGTCCGTGACGACGATGACCGGGGTACCCGGGAATGGGGCGGGTATCTCCCCGTTCCCGGCGGAGGGTGATCCGGTGAGGAGCTGGGCGATGAGCGTCAGCACCGTACCGAGTGCGCCGAGTAGAGCCAGGAACTGCTGCATGGGTCCGAGCCTAACAATACGGGCGGTACGCTGCACCGAACATGTCGAGACCCACCCCGTTCCGGCTCGACCGTCAGTTCACCGTGACGTGGTTGATGCGGACTTCCTCGGCGGGGGCACCGTCCGCGGAGCCGCCGGCGGCACCCTTCTCCGCGATCTCCTCCAGGATCTTCATCCCGTCCGGCTCGACTGTGCCGAACATCGTGTAGCTCGGCGGTAGCGGGGAGTCGGCGTAATTCATGAAGAACTGGGATCCGTTGGTCCCCGGTCCGGCGTTCGCCATCGCCAGAACCCCTGCCGCGTACAGGGGCGATTCGCCCGAACCGACCGGATACTCGTCGGCGTAGGTGAATCCCGGTCCACCGGTTCCCGTTCCGGTGGGATCCCCGCACTGCAACACGTAGATACCCGACGTGGTGATCCTGTGGCAGACGGTGTCGTCGTAGTAGCCCGCCCGGGCGAGATGGGTGATCGCGTTGACCGTACACGGGGCGCGATCACCGTCGAGGCTCACCGGAATCTCACCGGCGCTGGTGTCCAGCGTCATGGAAACGGTGCCGCGTTCCGGCTCCGACGGGGGCAGATCGACGTCCTTCGCCGCTGCGCGGGAGGCCGTGTACTCACACGATTCCGCAGCGGCCGTCGTCTCCGGTTGCGTCGCACTGCCGGTGGTCGTGGAGTCCTCGGTGTCGTTCGACGAGCCGCAGGCCGCGGCGAGGAGCGCCGTGGCGGCGAGAAGACCGGATAGAGCTGTCCTGGTGTTGTTCATAACCGGAGTTTAGCCGCCGGGGTCCGGGCGGGTGAACCGTCCCGCCGCGGCTACCGGGCGACAGGCCTGGCCGTCAGGTTCCAGAACCCGCTCACATCGTGGCCGAGCTCGTAGATCGCGCGTCGGACGACTGGGAGACTCAGACCGATGACGTTGGAGGGATCTCCTTCGATCCGGTCAATGAACCACCCGCCCAGTGCCTCCAGGGTGAAGGCGCCCGCACACTGCCAAGGTTCACCCGTCGCGGCGTACGCCTCGATGTCCGCGTCCGACACGTCCGCGAACACGACCGACGTGCGGGAGACCGTGACCCTGCAGGCACCTCTGGTGCCGACCACACAATGACCGGTGATGAGCTCAGCGGTCCGTCCACGTTGCCGTCGCCAGCGTTCCACCGTGGCGGCCGCGGTGCGCGGCTTGCCCTGCAACTCACCGTCGAGGAGCAACATCGAGTCACAACCGATGACGATGTCGTCCGGGTGATCTGGGGCCACCTTCCGGGCCTTCGCCTCCGCCAGGGCGGCGACCACCTCGTCGGGTTCGGCTTCCGGCATCCCGGCGATCAGTGCGTCCTCGTCGATGTCGGCGGGATGGATGACTGGCTCTACCCCCGCCGAATTGAGGATGGACCGGCGGGAGGGCGACGTGGAGGCGAGAACGATATTCATGCCCCGACTCTATTGTTCGCTCATCCGGAGGGGCAACGGGAATCGGGTGCCGCGAGCGATTCATCCTTCAGATGGCGAAGAGGTGAGTGTCCTGAGCGGCTGGGCAGTCGATTCACGAAACGCGACGCATTCTCCGGCCAGTCAGCGGATCTAGGTGTGCCATGCCATCGCTTACACCGCCGTCGGTGTGCCTGGAGCATTATCTCGTCACCATCGGGCTGCTCCTATGCAGGACCCTCACTACGTGGACACCATCGTGGCAGTTGTCTCAGCCAGAGCCTCGCGGAGCGGAGTCGGTACGATCCCCAGTTCTCCGCGTAGCGCGGAATCATCCAGCACATACCGAGAAGTGTGCTGGTGGAGTACCGCGTGCACCTCACGCGCCAGTGGGTTCACGAAACCCGCCGCCCGAATCGCCGGTGCCGGGACCCTGTTGATTCTGCTGGTGCTCCGACACATCTCCGCTATCTCCCGGATGCTTGCGTCACCGGAGCTCGGTCCCGTCCAGATTCGGCCCGATACGTCGTGTTCGGTTGTGGCCAAGGCGGCCAGCGTGGTGCCGATATCGGGGAGGTAGGACCAACTATGGACGGCATCGGCGTCGCCGGGGATCCAACAGGTGCGGCCGGTGAGCAGTCGCCGGAAGAAGCTCTCCCCGAGGATCGCGCCGGAATGTGCGTCGGCTCCGAAGTAGTCGCTTGCCCGGAGCTCCGTGGCGACGAATCCGTGTTCGGACCCCGCGGCGAGCAGACGGCGGGAGATCTCCGCGCGTGTCCTGCCCTTGGCTTCGGTGGTGAGTTCGGGGGAGTCGGGGCGCATGCGTACTCCGCCGGGATCCCCGTAGGGGTAGAGATTGCCCATGAGCACCACGCGGCAGCCGGTGCGTGCGGCGGCGATGACCGACTCGATGAGAGGCGGCCAGTCGGTCGGCCAACGGTGGTAGGGGGGATTCGTGCAGACGATGATGCCGGAGTGGTTCCCGGCGACGCGGATCATCCGTTCGGGGTCGGTGGCGTCGAGGGCCGTGGTGGCGCAGTCGGGGACGTGGCTCCCGGACCGCGTGCCGACCGTCACCTGTTCTCCCGAAGACAGCAGCGCGGTGGCGGCCGCCCGCCCGATCGGACCTGCGCCGAGTATGAGGTACCTGTTCATGGTCGCTTCCCTTGCGTGTGAGTGTGAACGGTGTTCTCGAAGTGAAGTGGGGGCCGTGGGAAAAATACAAGAACACTGTTCTCGCTTTCCTCGAATTCGTGGGGGTGGGATACTCCTGAGCATGGGTTCGAGACAGTCGCCGCCACGAAGGAACCGGGCTGAACATCGTGCAGAGATGGAAGAGACGATTCTCGTTACGGCAGAGCACCGGCTGGCGCAGGACGGAGCCACCGGACTGGGTCTGCGCTCAATCGCCCGGGACATCGGAATGGCGCCGTCCGCGATCTACCGCTACTTTGACGGTATCGACGCCCTACTCACCACGCTCATCATCAGGGCTTACCGGGACCAGGCCGCCGAAGTTCGGTCCGGACTGGAAGAGGTGTCGGTACCTGCGGGCGCATCCGCGACCGAACGCGCGGTCGAAGAGATAGTCACCATGCTGGCTGCGGCACGCCGGTGGGCTGTGGCGAACCCCCACCGCTACGCGCTGATCTACGGTTCCCCGGTCCCCGGATACACCGCACCTGCGGACACCATCGCCCCGGCCAGCGGGGTCGGTGAACTCATCATCGATAGTCTCAGCCGTGCCTTACGTCCGGAAGGACCCCGCCTGAAGCTAGCCGATCTGACGGAGGAGACGATTGGATTCTGGGCACAGAGCTACGGAATGATCAGCTTCGAACTGTTCGGTCACTTCGTTGGATCCGGTGTCGATCCTGAAGCCCTGTTTCTTCGGTTGGTTCGTGAGGGGGTGGTTCGCGTACTCGCCGGCTACGGTCGTGCCGGTGTCCCCGGTGACTGACGCGCGAAGACCCCCGCTTTGACCATCACAGATGTCTGGGCGGGGGTCGACTGCGTCTTACGCGGGGATCAGTAGAAGCTGACGTTCTGGAACGCGGTCGGGTTGTGGGTGACCGGGCGGCGCAGCCGCTCCTCCAGGTTTCCCCACATGTTCCGGTTGCGCTCGGTCTGTTCCGCCTCGGCGGCGGCCTGGGCCGCGAGGCCTGCGAAAATCACCGTCAGCGCGGCCGTCTCGGCGTCATCCGGATTGCCGTTGACGATCTGCAGGACCGGCTTCGCCGGTGCAGCGGATTCAACGGCGTCGGTCTGCGTCGGTGCGGTGGTGGTGTCGGACATGGATCCTCCGGTTGGTGTCTCTGTGACGGTGCTGTGGGAAGGGGGTATCCCCTATAGCGGGATGTTGCCGTGCTTCTTGGCGGGAACGTTGACGACTTTGCGGTCGAGCAGCCGCAGGCCCTCGATCAGCTGTCCGCGGGTCTCGGACGGCGGTATGACGGCGTCCACGTAGCCACGCTCGGCCGCCATGTACGGGGTGCACAGGGTCTCCTCGTACTCCTTCTCGTACTCCTTCATCACGGCGGCAACGTCCTTGCCTTCTGCGGCGGCGGCCTTCAGCTCCTTGCGGAAGATGAAGCCGACGGCCCCCGATGCGCCCATGACGGCGATCTGGGCGGTCGGCCATGCGAGGCAGATGTCCGCGCCCATGTCCTTGGATCCCATGACGCAGTACGCTCCACCGTAGGCCTTGCGGGTGATGACGGTGATCTTGCCGACCGTCGCCTCCGCGTAGGCGAAGAGCAGCTTCGCGCCGCGACGGATGATGCCGTCATACTCCTGGTTCGTGCCGGGCAGGAAGCCGGGGACGTCGACGAACTCGACGATGGGGATGTTGAAGGCGTCGCAGGTACGGATGAACCGGGCAGCCTTTTCGCTCGCCTTGATGTCCAGGCAGCCGGCGAACTGCATCGGCTGGTTCGCGACGAAACCGACGCTCCGACCCTCGATGCGGCCGAATCCGATGAGGATATTCTCCGCGTAGCCCTCCTGCACCTCCAGGAACTCCCCGTCGTCGACGACCCGGGTGATGACGTCTTTCATGTCGTACGGCTGGTTCGGGGAATCCGGGATGATCGTGTCGAGTTCGCGGTCAGCGTCGGTGATGTTGTCCGCGATGGAGCCTTCCATGATCTCGGCTTCCTGACGCGGTGTCTCCGCGCGGTTGTTCTGCGGCAGGTAGGTGATGAGTTCACGGACCCAATCGAGGGCGTCAGCGTCGTCGGATCCCGTGTAGTGCGAAGTACCCGACATGGACATGTGGGTGTCAGCACCGCCCAGTTCCTCCTGGGTGACCTCCTCGCCAGTGACGGTCTTGATGACGTCGGGTCCGGTGATGAACATCTTGGAGGTCTTGTCCACCATGACGATGAAATCCGTCAGGGCGGGGGAGTAGACGTGGCCGCCGGCGCAGGCGCCCATGATCATGGAGATCTGCGGGATGACACCGGACGCCATGGTGTTGCGGTAGAAGATCTGGGAATAGAGGCCGAGCGAGACGACACCCTCCTGGATACGTGCGCCGGCGCCCTCGTTGATGCCGATGAGAGGAACTCCGGTCTTGATGGCGAGATCCATGATCTTGACGATCTTCTCGCCGTAGACCTCCCCGAGTGCTCCGCCGAACACGGCGCCGTCCTGTGAGAACACGCAGACCTTCCGGCCGTCGATCGTGCCGTACCCGGTGACGACACCGTCGGTGACGGGGCGTTTTGCGTCGAGACCAAAGTTCTTTGACCGGTGGCGTGCGAGCGCATCCACCTCAACGAAGGAGCCATCGTCGAGGAGGTACTCAATGCGTTCGCGGGCGGTCTTCTTGCCCGCCTTGTGGACACGTTCTACGGAAGCTTCGCCCATGGGGGCGACGGTCTCCGTCAGGCGCGCGCGGAGGTCGGCCAGTTTACCGGCCGTGGTGGTCAGGTCGGGTGTGGAGTTTTCGGTCGTCATGTCTACCAAGTTTATAGGGGTGGCACCGGCTGAAGGAGCAAAAACCGTCCGGCGTTCTTCTGTTGGGGTGTGTCTCTGGCTGGGAAGTCCCGTGGACGGGGACACTCTAGCAGGGGCCGGCGTACCTGCCGAAGGATCCGTGGGTGTGAGCTGTACAGCACTTTTGCCCCTGGAACATCGGGAAGAGAAGGCACCTCCCCGGTTCCGTCGCGGGACGGGGGAGGCGCCTGGGTTTTCCTGTTGACCACCCCCGGGCAGGGGGCCATGGTGTGGGCGGTAGCCGGTCGGTGAGCCCGGTTTTCGTGTTTACAGGGGGATGTTTCCGTGCTTACGTGCGGGCCGCTGAACGTTCTTGCCTGCGAAGAGGCGCAGGTTGCGGGCAATCTGTCCGCGGGTTTCGCTCGGAAGGATGACGGCGTCGATCAGGCCGCGTTCCGCTGCGAGGTACGGGGTCAGCATGTAATCCTCGTACTCGCGCTCGAAGGAGGCAGCGAACTCCGCAACGTCGAGACCACGATCGGCCGCGTCCTTCAACTGCTTGCGGTAGATGAAGCCGACCGCGCCCTTGGCTCCCATGACCGCGATCTGAGCGGTGGGCCACGCCAGGTTGAGATCCGCGCCGAGTCCCTTCGAGCCCATCACGCAGTACGCTCCGCCGTAGGCCTTGCGCATCGTCACCGTGATCTTCGGGACGGTGGCCTCGCCGTAGGCGTAGAGCAGCTTCGCGCCGCGGCGCAGGATTCCCTCGTACTCCTGGCCCGCTCCTGGCAGGAAGCCGGGGACGTCGACGAGCATGACGATGGGGATGTTGAAGGCGTCGCAGGTACGGATGAAGCGGGCAGCCTTCTCGCTGGCGTCGATGTCGAGGCAGCCGGCGAACTGGGTCGGCTGGTTGGCGACGAAGCCGACGGACTGACCCTCGATGCGACCGAATGCGATCACGACGTTCGCGGCGCGATCCTCCTGGATTTCCAAGTAGTCGCCGTCATCGGTCAGGCACTCGATGACCTCACGGACGTCATAGGGCGTGGTCGGTGAATCAGGGATGATTCCGTCAAGCTTGAGATCGTCAGCGTTCAGGTTGTCGCTGATTGATCCTTCTTCTCGATCAAACTCTTCAAGCGGGGCAAAACTGCGATTGTTTGACGGGAGGTAGCTGACGAGCTCCTGGACCCATTCGAGGGCGTCTTCGTCGGTGGCGGCCGTGTAGTGACTGTTACCTGCAGTCTCCATGTGGGTGCTTGCGCCGCCCAGCTCTTCTTGTGTGATCAGCTCGCCGGTGACAGTCTTGATAACGTCGGGTCCGGTCACGAACATCTTCGAGGTCTGGTCGACCATCACGACGAAGTCAGTCAGCGCGGGGGAGTAGGCGTTGCCACCGGCGCAGGCCCCCATGATGACGGAGATTTGCGGCACGACACCGGAGGCGTTGATGTTCTGGTAGAAGGTCTGCGCGATGAGATCGAGGGATACGGCGCCGTCCTGGATTCGTGCGCCTGCACCCTCGTAGAGGCCGATGAGGGGGCGACCCGTCTCGATGGCCAATTCCATGATCTTGATCATCTTTTCGCCGTAGACCTCACCGAGGGCGCCGCCGAAGACGGTGCCGTCCTGGGAGAAGATACAGACCTCACGGCCGTCGATGGTGCCCCATCCGGTAACGATTCCGTCAGTGGCGGGGCGGCGACCTCCCATGCCGAAGGCGGTGGTGCGGTGGCGGGCGAGCTGATCGGTCTCGATGAAGGAACCTTCGTCGAGGAGGAAATCCAGTCGTTCGCGGGCGGTGAGGCGTCCGGCCGCGTGGACCTTCTCCACCGGAGCGAGGCCCATGGGGAATGTGGCCTCGGCACGGCGCGCCTTGAGATCCGCGATCTTGTCTGCGGTGGTCATGGGGCCGGTCATCGAGGAAACGTCGATCAAAGGTGAGGAAATCGTCATGTTTTGGGAGTCTAAAGCAGCAGTTTTAGTTTGCAAAGTAAAAACATGGTGATCTACATCACATGTTAGGGAACGTGCTGGTGAAAGGTTATTTCTGGCGACCACGATGGTTTCTGGCGTGTCGCCCGGCTGGCCGCGTACGCGCTATCGTGACAGGCATGATCTCGCGGAGCCCACGTAAACCGGTCGATACCGACGCACTGCGTCGCCGCTGTGTGGACGGTGGCCCCTACAATCGCATCGATCACACCGTGCGGACCGGATCCACGAATGCAGACCTAGTCGCTGCGTCGGGGCTGGGGGCGCCGGAGTGGACCGCCGCCATCACCGAGGACCAGTCCGCCGGTCGAGGGCGTCATGGAAGAGTTTGGACGGCTCCCGCGGGTAGCCAGGTCATCGTCAGTGTCCTTATCCGTCCACCACGGTCGAGCCTCGGGCGTCTCGGAACCTTGCCGCTGGCGGCAGGACTCGCGGTTATCGACGCCGTCACAGCCGCCGCCGAACGCGCCACCGCGGGCTCCGGTTGCCCCGGTGCCCTGGAACCGGTGCTGAAATGGCCGAATGACGTGCTGCTCGGAGGGCGGAAACTCTGCGGAATCCTCGCCGAGGCCGCGAATCTCTCGAATGCCCCCGCGGTGGTGGTGGGGCTCGGCATCAACGTGTCCCTCACGGAAGATGAGCTGCCCGTCCCGCACGCCATCTCCCTGGATCTCGCTGATCCGGAGCACACCTTCGACCGCACCCTCCTGACAGGGGATGTGCTGCTCGCCCTCCACCACCGATTGACGCAGTGGGCGGCCGGCGAACCCGGTTTCCTCGTCGACTACCGCCGCGTCTGCTCCTCGATCGGTGCCCGCGCCAAAGTGGTCGTGCCTGCTGCGGAGGGGGAGCGGACCATCTACGGCACCGTCACCGGGGTCGCCGACGACGGGCGACTGCTGTTCTGCGACGAGGACGGAACTCACCACGAACTGGCGGCCGGAGACGTCACTCACCTGAGGTCCGTATGAGTGGTCGGATGTCTCCAGAACCTGATGAACATATCCTCGTTGATGTGCGAGCGCCGCTCCGGGAGATGATCTTCCCGTTTCTGGAGACGATCGTGATCACCGGTGTGCTGTGGATCGTCATCGGTTGGTTCGATGCCGCGGATGCCGGGAGATACGGGGTGGGGCCGCTGCGCCTGCCGCCGGAGTGGCGCAACGGCTTCGTGTTCCTTTGGGGGGTGCTGGTCCTCTGGCGCTTCGTGATCCCACTCCTGCGGAAGCGTCGTCGCCGGATGATCGTCACCGACCGGCGCATCATCTTCCGGGCCGACGGCTTCCGTGCACGTCCCCGCTCCCTCGCCATGTCCGCGGTGACCTGGGCGGAGAAGGAACGTGGACTGCTCGCCGTGTATCTGCAGGACAGCGATCTCCCCGTGTACTACCGCGGCCTGCCGAAGGTTCGGAAGATCGCCCGGATGATCAATGATCCTCTGGCCTGAGCCGAACAGCTGCACGGCTATAGTTATGCGTTGTGAGTAACCATCCCCGTGATCCCCTCCCAGCCGGTGGAAACCCGGAGGCGCATGCCGCGGGCATGCCTGTCGTAGCCGTCGTCGGTGACGGCCAACTCGCTCGGATGATGCAGACCGCCGCGATCGAGATGGGGCAGTCCGTCAGACTTCTCGCCGGATCCCCCGCCGCATCAGCCGCCCAGGTCGCCGCCGATGTCGTCATCGGTGATTACACCGATCTCGCGGCACTCCAGATGGCCGCCGAGGGCGCGAACGTCGTCACCTTCGACCACGAGCACGTTCCCGTTGCGCACCTGCGTTCGCTGATCGCCGCCGGGGTCAACGTCCAACCCGGCCCCGATGCGCTGGTCCATGCGCAGGACAAGCTCGTCATGAGGGAACGGCTGCGTGCTCTCGGTGCCCCGGTTCCCCCCTTCGCCGCGATCGGGTCGGTCGACGACGCCATCGACTTCTTCGATGATGTTGACACCCAGGTCTGCCTGAAGGCACGCTGCGGAGGGTACGACGGCAAGGGCGTCTGGTTCCCCGGAACCCGCGAGGAATTGATCCGGCTGGTCACCGAACTGCTCGGCCGCGGGATCCCGCTCATGGCGGAGAAGAAGGTCCGCCTCGACCGCGAATTGTCGGCGATGGTCGCCCGGACCCCCTCCGGACGCTGCGCCACGTGGCCGGTCGTCGAGTCGGTCCAGACCTCCGGTGTCTGCACCGAGGCCGTCGCCCCCGCTCCCGATCTCCCCGCGATACTCGCGGAACAGGCCGAGAAACTCGCGGTGGAGATCGCCGACGAACTGGATGTCACCGGTGTCCTCGCCGTCGAACTCTTCCTCACCCACGCGGACGGAGACGGTGAGGCCCGGATACTGGTCAACGAGCTGGCCATGCGCCCGCACAACACCGGACACTGGACCCAGGACGGGGCCCGAACCAGCCAGTTCGAGCAGCACATCCGTGCCGTCCTCGATCTCCCGCTCGGCTCCCCGGATCCCGTCGGTGGCACGACAGTCATGGCCAACGTTCTCGGAGCTGACGAAGACCCAGGGCAGAGCATGCACGACCGGATGATCGAGGTGTGGAACCGCTTCCCCGACGCGAAGATCCACATGTACGGCAAGGACTGGCACCCAGGACGTAAGATCGGACACGTCAACCTGGTCGCCGGCCCCGGACACGACGATGATGTCCCCGAACTGCGCAGGCGGGCGCGTCTCGCGGCCCACTACCTCGTCCACGCGACCTGGGCGGACGGCTGGATCTCCGACTGACCCACGCCCTCGTCCCGCACCCCCACCAGCCCACCGGAAGGACGGTCATGGACACCACCGAAAGCAGCGCCTCCGAACGACCCGCCGGCCCACTCGTCGGCCTGATCATGGGATCCGACTCCGACTGGCCCACCGTGGAACCCGCAGCCGAGATGCTCGCGGAGTTCGGCATCCCCTTCGAGGTCGGTGTCGTGTCCGCGCACCGGACCCCCGAGCGCATGCTCGACTACGCCCGCTCCGCCCACACCCGCGGCCTGTCCTGCATCATCGCCTGCGCCGGTGGTGCGGCGCACCTGCCTGGTATGGTCGCCGCGGCGACCCCGCTGCCGGTCATCGGGATCCCCCGGGCACTCGAGACCCTCGACGGCATGGACTCCCTGCTGTCGATCGTCCAGATGCCCGCCGGTGTCCCCGTGGCCACCGTGAGCATCGGCGGAGCGAAGAACGCCGGGCTCCTTGCCGCCCGTATCCTCGGCGTCGGCGACCCAGCCCTCGTCGAGCGGATGGTTGCGTACCAGAACGAGATGCGTGACGCGGTGCTCACCAAGGATGCGGCACTGCGTGAGCGGTTGCTGGGACAGTGACCCCACCCGTCGCCGACGGTTCCCGACTTCCGGTCGTCATCCTCGGCTGCAGGCTCCGCGATGGGCGCCCCGGACGTGCCCTCGAGCAGCGCCTCGTCGCGGCACTTCCCGCGGTCCGCCAGCAACCGGGTGCACCAGTCGTAGTGACCGGATGCGGGGAGGCCATCGCGATGCGCGACTGGCTCGTCTACAACGGGGTCGACGCAGACCGGATCATCATGGAAGATCGTGCGACCTCCACCAACGAGAACCTTGAGAACACCCGCGAACTACTCGCCGACTGGCCGGAGTGGATCGTGGTTACCAATGAGTTCCACACCCCCCGGGTGAAGCTCTGGGCGTGGCACCACGGGTACCGCGTGCGGATGGTCGCCGCGAGGACCCCGCTCGTCAGGATCCCCCACCTGTGGACCCGCGAGGTCTTCGCGCTGCTCCACTCGGCGCTCCGCATCATCTGGCGGCGCATCCGCGCCTGAACGACTGTTCCCGCGGGACCGGTCAGCGCCTCCTGCCGGAACGCCACAACCAGACGGCGGTCAGCACGAGGATCAGGGCGAGGACCGCGGGCCACACCTCCGGTTCGGGGCGGGTCACGTTGATCACCGCTTGAAGTAGCGCGACCGCCGCGAAGAAGGACACGAACCCCGTGAGAGTGTCGCGCTGCAGTTTCCGGCGGCGGGCCTCCGACGGGTCGCGGTCGGGGTGGGACGTGGCCAAGGATGATCCTCCCTGTGGTGCGGGTTCGGTGACGTGTCGATCAGGCCTTCACGCCGCCCGCGGTCAATCCGGCGACGATGCGGCGCTGGAACACCAGCACCATGATGACGAGCGGCACCGTCACCAGTGCGCCGGCGGCCATGATGGAGGTGTACGGGTACTCGAACGCCGAGGGGCCGGAGAAGCGCGCGATCGCTACCGTCACCGGTTCCGTCGCGGTCGTGGAGAGCTGCTTGGCGAGCATGAACTCATTCCAGGCCGCGATGAATGCGAGGATTGCGGTCGTGAACAGCGCGGGCGCTGCCAGCGGGAGTAGGACGAGTCGGAATGCCTGGCCCCGGGACGCACCGTCTACACGGGCGGCTTCCTCGAGCTCCCACGGGAGCTGCTGGAAGAAGCTCACCAGCGTGTAAATGGTCAGCGGCAGTGCGAAGGAGATGTTCGGGATGATCAGCGCCCGGTAGGTGCCGATCCACCCCAGATCACCGAAGAGCTGGAACAGGGGGGTCACCAGGGCAATGCCCGGGAACATGCTGGCCGCCAGGACGATGCCGGTGACGATGCCCTTGCCCCGGAAATCCAGTCGGGCCAGCGCGTACGCGGCGAAGACGCCGACGAGGACGCTGGCAGCGGTGGTGATCAGGCCGATGATCAGGGAGTTCCCGATCGCCGCGAGGAAATTATTGCCCGCATCGGTCGCCAGGGCGTTCCGGAAGTTGTCGAGGGTGACATGCGTGGGCCAGGGGGTCGTGTCGAAGGTCCAGTCCGAATCGCGGAGCGCGGTGACCAGCATCCAGTAGAAGGGCGCGAGGCCCCAGACGAGGATCGCCACCACACCGATGTAGTTGCGGATGTTCCTCATCATTCTGCATCTCCTTCGGTGTGGTTCGGGCGGGGGGTCGAGGTGTCTCCGGCACGGACACCAGAAGCGGTAAGGACGAGCGGATTGTGTGCTGCGGGAGCCTCACCGACGGGCGCGGGAGCGATTCCCTTCGCCGTCCGGGAACTGCCGCGGATGTCCGCGCCGAGGAACCGGATCATCACGAACGCCACTGCGAAGATGAGCAGGAAGATCAAGGTGGACAACGCGGATGCGGAATTGAAGTGGTTCTGTCGCATGTCCTCCACCACGAGCTGCGAGATCGTCGCGGTCGGGGAACTGGATGCCCCGGAGATCATAATGACCGGGAGGTCGTACATGCGCAGTGCGTCGAGGGTACGGAACAGGACCGCCACCATCAGTGCCGGGCGCACCAGGGGGAGCGTGATCCTGGTGAAGATCTGCCACCGGGAGGCACCGTCGACGCGTGCGGCCTCGTAGACGTCCTTCGGGATCATCTGCAGCCCCGCCAGGATGAGCAATGCCATGAACGGCGTCGTCTTCCACACATCGGCGAGGATGACCGCGGTCCGCGCAGCCCACGGATCGGTCGTCCACCGTACATCCAGTCCGAGGACGGCGTTCACCACGCCTTGATCGGCGAAGATGAACTGCCACAGTTTTGCCGTGACCGCGGTCGGGATCGCCCACGGGATCAGCACCGCGGCACGGAGCAGACCACGGCCGAAGAACTCCCGGTTCATCACCGTCGCCATCCACATGCCGAGGATGGTTTCCAGGCTCACGGTCACCACCGCGAAGAAGAGGGTGATCCGCAATGCCGGCCAGAAGTCAGTGGACAACACACCGGGGGGACAGGTGGAGTACTCTCCGCCGCCCGCGCGGCAGCTCTGGGTGAGCCAGTACAGGTAATGCCGGAGTCCCGCGAAGCCCCCCTCCACGAAGAAGCCCGTTGTGGGATCAAGGCCCTTGTCCGCCTGGAACGACAACCAGATGGCCCGGACGATGGGATACCCGATGACGATGGCGAGCACGATCATCGTCGGTGCGATGAGCATGGCCGCCGAGCGGGTCTGCTTCAACCTGGACATGGAACTCCTCGGTCCGGTGGTGGTGGGGCCGGCGGTACATACCGGGCCCGGTGGGGTTATCCGTCTACTACATCTACCCGTCGGTCGGTGGTGGTGGGGCATCCTCCTCGGATACCCGGGGGTGGGGCGGGGGCGGAGTACGTCGGACGATGCACAGCCCGCACGGGAGCGCCCCGGTGGTCGACGACGTGCCGACCACCGGGGCGCTCCCACCATGATGGTGAATTCGGGCGAACGGTATTACCGTTCATCCGACACCGACTAGCGGGTGGACTGCTCCATGGCTGCCTGCATGTCGGACGCTGCGTCGTCGACGCTCTTCTCGCCGGTCAGCGCGGCGTAGGAGTTGTCCTGGATCGCCTTGGAGATCGCCGGGTAGAAGGGGCTCACCGGACGCGGTACGGCGTTCTCGAGGGACACCTTCAGCGCTGGCATGTAGGGGAATTCTTTGATGAGATCCTCATCGTCGTAGATCGACGCGAGCACCGGCGGGAAGGAGGCCTCGGCGAAACTCATCTGGTTGTCCTTGGAGATGATGAATTCGATGAAGTCACGCGCGGTGACCTTGTGCTCGGAGTACACCGAGATGGCGTTATTGTAGCCACCAAGCGTGGAGACACCGACACCGTCCTTGGCGACCAGCGGTTGCACCTCGAACTCACCCTTGACCGCGGAATTGTCCTTTTCCGCGTTCCCGTACATGTAGGGCCAGTTGATGGCGAAGGCGGTGCGTCCCTCGGTGAAGGCCAAGTTGGTCTCCTCCTCGGTCGCGGAGATGGAGTCCCCGGCGATGACTCCATCGTCGTATGCCTCGACGAGAGCCTTCAGTCCCGCCTTGGAGTCGTCGGAATCAACGACCGGCTTCTCATCGGCGTCGATGACGTGACCACCCCAGCCCTCGATGAATCCGACCGTATTCACGGTCAGGCCCTCGTACTTCTTCAGCTGCAGGGTCAGGCAGTCCTTGTCCTGCTCGGAGACCTTCTTGCAGGCCTCGGCGAGCTCCTCGAAGTTCTCCGGGGCCTCCGGCGCGAGAGCCGTGTTGCGGAAGAGCAGCTGACCGTTGGTGTTCTGCGGAACCGCATACAGTTTGTTCACGTAGGTCGCGGAATCGACGGTGGACTGCAGGAGTCCGGAGGTGTCCACGGCCATGTCACCCTCGAGGGGCTCCAGCCACTGGTTCGCGGCGAATTCGGCGGTCCAGATGACGTCGAGTGCCATGACGTCGTAGTCGGTGCTCTTGGCCTGCAGCGCCTGCTTCAGGGTATCGGCCTGCTCGTCGGCTTCGCCGGCGAGCTCCTTGAGGGTCACCTTCTCGTCCGGGTGTTCGGCGTTCCACTTCTCGATGACGGGCTTGAGCTTGTCGGTGTCGTTCTTACCCATCGCGAAGGTGATCGGGCCGCGGCCCTCCTTGTCGGAGGTCGCTTCCTTCGCGGCGGACGAGGCCGCGGAGCTTCCGGAGGCGACCGCGTCGCCGGCCTTCTCAGTGGCCTCGTCGGAGTCGGAGGAACAGGCGGTCAGCGCGCCGACCGCGAGAAAAGCGGTGGCTGCGACGGCGGTGACGGTCCTGCGGTTGAATCTGATCGTCATAAGGTGACTACCTCTCGTTCGGAGTTCCCTGGTGTGTTCCCGCATAGCCCTGAGTACGGGCGATGAAGTGTGACACATGCCGGGGTGGTTGTGATCGACTATACCTTCGATACCGTTCAAAACGGACGGGATGGTGCCGTCACATGTCGGATGTGGGGGGAGTCACGCCCCGTCCCCGGGGGAGTGATCGCCAGGATTCCGCAGCTGAAGGGCCGTGTCTGGGCCCTTGGTCGCTGCACGCGGGAACAATGCTCACCCGATACTCCCAGGGGTGCTCACCGCAGTCGGTCGCCGGTCTCCACGTCGAACCAGTGTGCCCGGTCCATGTCGAGGGCCAGCCGGACGCGATCCCCACGAGCGGGCGTCCGGATGTCCCGCAACCGGGCGACCACGGTCACATCCGGTGCGTCGATCCGGTGCGAGTACAGGTACGATTCCGACCCCAGCTCCTCCACGAGATCGACCTCTGCGTCGATGACCGTCCCGGTGATCTGCGCCTCTCCATCAGCGAGGGGACGGACGTGCTCCGGGCGGATACCCAGGGTCACCCGGCCACGCTCGGGATCATCCGCGGCGATCAAATTCATCGAGGGGGACCCGATGAATCCGGCGACGAACGCGTTGATCGGACGTTCATACAGTTCCCGTGGCGGTGCGACCTGCTGGAGGATGCCGTCCTTGAGCACCGCGACGCGGTCACCCATGGTCATTGCCTCAACCTGGTCGTGGGTGACGTACACCGTCGTGGTTCCCAGTCGGCGTTGCAGGGCCGCGAGTTCGGTACGGGTCTGTACGCGGAGTTTCGCATCCAGGTTCGACAGGGGTTCATCCATCAGGAACACACTGGGATTCCGGACGATCGCGCGGCCCATCGCGACGCGCTGCCGCTGACCACCCGAGAGGTCCTTCGGTTTCCGGTCGAGGAACGGGGTGAGGCCCAACAGTTCCGCGGCTTCGTGGACTTTAGCCTCGATTTCCTTCTTGGGCAGTTTCGCCAGTTTGAGGGAGAAGCCCATGTTCTCGGCGACGCTCATGTGGGGGTAGAGGGCGTAGTTCTGGAAGACCATCGCGATGTCCCGTTCGGCGGGTTCAGCCCGGGTTACATCGTGACCGTCGATGGTGATGCTCCCGTTCTCGACCTCCTCCAGACCTGCCAGAGCGCGGAGGGTTGTGGACTTTCCACAGCCTGAGGGGCCCACGAGTACCAGGAACTCGCCGTCCCCGATCTCAAGGTCGAAGGTATCGACGGAGGGGCGTTCAGCACCGGGGTAGCGGACGGTGACGTTATCGAAGCGAACGGTAGCCATGTGGAAAATCTAGCAGCGGAGCGGACCTCTCACCGGTGGGTCACCCGTTCGGTGGTGGCGATCGCCTCGAGTCGGGTTGAGTCAACCGGGCCGTTCACCACCACCACCGAGCCTCCGGCAGCCAGTGGTGCGAGCACCCCGGAGGTGAAGCCCGCACCATCGGTCCACCCCGTGATCAGGGTACGAGCCCCGGCCGGGGGCAATCCGGCGTCGTCGCCCACGAGTTGGTGCAGCGTCTTCGTCGGATATGGGAACTGGTCACCGTAGAATCTGACCACGGGACCAAAGTCGACCACACCGTCCGGGACGGTTCCACCGCATTCCTCGACGCCCCGCCCGAAGGGGTCGTCGGTGACCACCGCGATGTCGCCGGTGAACGATGCGTCCACCCGGTCAGGCGAGGTGAACAGAACCTCGGCGGAGGGGTCGGCGCCGATCGTGTAGTCGATACCGGCGGCGAGTGCGCCGAGCACCACCGCGACGGCCTGCCAACCGGCGGGTAGATTCACCGCGATCCGGGACCCCGGCTGGAGATCAAATTCCTCGTAGAGCATGTTCCCCACCTTCGACGCCCAGTTGTCGAGGGTCTGCGCGGAGAAATCGAGACGGGCACCGGTGGTTTCGTTGTAGACGGTCAGTCGGGGCACACCAGGGTCGGCGGTCAGCAGATCTCGGAGCAGGTCCATGCCCCAAGGTTAGGTGAAACCGGTGCCAGTGGTCCTAGTTGACGCACCTCGGTCCGTCACCACCGGCATCAATAACCGGTGCCGTGGGGGCGGGGTCCGGTCCGGGCTGTCCGACCGCGTCGCCGTCGGTACTGGACGAAGTGTCGGAATCGTCGACGGGTTCGGAGCCCACGGGCCCCGACCAGTCCGAGGCAACTACCACAACCGCCTCACCGTCGACGAGGCTGGGTGACTTGGTGATCTCAAGTCCGCCCAACTGCTCAGAGAGGAGTCTGACCGCTGGATCTGTGGGGTCCGCGGCGACGATCACGCTCTCGGGATAAAGACCGTCGGGCGCGTTGCTGACCTCGCCGATCCGGTAACCGAGTTCCTTGACCGCACCCGCGACCCTGCCCGCCTTGCCCGAGATCGTCGTCGCGTTGAGGACGTGGACATCCAGTTCTGGCACTGGGGTCCGGTCCCCGTCCTGGACGACGGAGGACGAGGCGCCTTCCCGGTCGCTCTCATCCCCCAGAAGGGTGTCGAAGAAGCGGTGGACGGAATCGACGTTGACCGTGACGACGGACTCACCGTAGTCGCCGACTCCATCGATGGACGTCACCGGGATGGTGGTGAACTTGACCCGGCCCCCGGCGAGGTTCTGTAGCTGGTTGGCGAAACTCATCACGTCCCAATCCTCGTCGATGATGACGGAGCGGCTCACCGCCTCACCCAGTTGGGTGAGTGTCCTCGGATTGGACAGGGTCCTGCTGCTCAGGACGTGGTTGACGAGTGAGGCCATGTAGGACTGCTGGCGGACGATGCGGTCCAGATCGCCACGGGGCAATCCGTGCCGCTGTCGGACGAACGACAGCGCGTCGGGGCCGGAGAGCTTCTGTCGGCCTGCGGGAAAATCCGCTCCGGAGAATTCATCGTAGACGGCGTCATTGAGGCAGACCTCCACGCCACCGACAGCATCGGTGAGGAGGACGAATCCGAGAAGACCGACCTCGGCGTAGTGGTCGACCGTGATGCCGGTGAGGTCCGCGACCGCATTGATCAGTGCCTTACGACCGGAGTCCTTGGACTGTTCCTCTAGTTTGTTCTCGTCGGTGATCCCCTTCTCGACGAGTTCCTCCTTACGCTGCGCCTTGTATGTGCCATAGACACCGTTGATCTTGGTGTTCCCCATCCCGTCGTCGTGGATGTAAGTGTCCCGCGGGATGGAGATCGCTGTCGCGGAGGAACCGTCGTTGGGGACCCGGATGACCATGATGGTGTCGGTGTTGTCGTTCGCCTCGTCGCCCGCACGGAGCATGGCGACCTCCTCCGGGGTGAGGGGATTGCCCTGGGCATCCGAGCGGGAGTCTGAACCGACGAGCAGGATGTCGGTGGCGCCGTCGAGCTGTTCACCCTTCCTGACCTTGGTGCCGCCGCCGAGATCCAGGTTGCTCGCGCCGGCTACGGTGTCTCCGAGTCGGCCGACGGTGAAGTAGCCCATGCCGGAGACCACGAGCACCGCGATGGACATCAGGGCGAGCAGGATCCGCAGGGGCTTCGGCCCGGCCTGCCGGAGCTCCGGTACCGGGGACGGTGGTGGCTGGATGTCGCGTACCGGGCGGTGGTGATCGGACACGGGCAAGCTCCAACTGCGTCGACGAAAAGGGTTCTAAGGTGGCGGGGGACATCCCCGGACAACCCGGGACCGCCTCATGACGTGGAATACACGTCTCTGTCAGACAAGGAGTCTATGCCATGGAGGTCGCAGTCACCGGAAGCAACGGGCAGGTTGCGTCCGCCCTGAAGCTCACGGTGCCCGACGGTATCAAGGTCACTTGGTTGGATCGAGAGGCGCTCGATGTGACGTCCAGGGAGTCCGTCGCCGCATGCGGGGCGCTCGAGAGCGCGGATGTCGTGGTCAACACGGCGGCGTTCACGGACGTCGACGCCGCTGAGGATCCGGAGCGTCGACCGGAGGTGGACGCGCTAAACACCCGTGCTCCGGAACTCCTGGCCGCGCGGTGTGCGGAAACCGGAGCCCGGTTTATACACCTCAGCACCGACTACGTGTTTGGCGCCACGGGGGACGCCGCGGGTGTGCCGTTGCCGGTGGATGCGCCGACGGAACCCGACAGCGTCTACGGGACAACCAAACGTGCCGGGGAGTGTGCCGTCGCCACCATCGCGGAAACCATGGGGATCCGGGCCACGGTGGTGCGGACCGCTTGGGTTTATTCCGGTGCCCTGCTGCCGGAGCACCGCGATTTCGTGGGCACGATGCTGCGGCTCGCTGCAGGGAACGGCCCGGTCCGCGTCGTCGACGACCAGATCGGGAACCCGACGTATGCCGTTGATCTCGCCCGTGGACTATGGCGGTTAGTGTCAGATCGGTCGGCGCCGACGGGTGTCCTGCACGCCGTCGGGTCGGGGTACACGAATTGGTTCGGTCTGGCCCGACAGGTATTCGCTGAGGCGGGTGCAGATCCAGAACGGGTCGAGCCCTGCTCCAGCGCGGAGTTTCCGCGGCTGGCGCCCAGACCGGCGTGGTCGGTCCTCGACACGGGAGCGTGGCGCGCTCTCGGATACGGTGAACTGCCGGAGTGGCGCTCCGGCGTCGCGCGGGCGGTAGGCGCTAGACTCTGACCCCGTGACCCTCCCTCTACCCGTTGTTACCGTGACTTATTCGCCAGGCCGGCATCTCGACAGTTTCCTCTGTTCCCTGCCTGCGGCCAGCGCACGGGAGGTGCAGGTCATTTTGGCGGACAACGGCTCCACCGACGGTGTTCCAGAGAAGGCCGCCGGGGCGCGGGAGAACGTCGAACTGCTGCGCACCGGGGGCAACCTCGGATACGGTAGCGCGATCAACGTCGCCGCCCGGATGTTGCGGACCCGGCGTGACCGGGGTGAGATCGACCCGGACTTCTTCATCGTCGTCAACCCTGACGTCACCTTCGGTCCCGGCAGTATCGATGAGCTGCTCGCGTGCGCCCGCAGACATCGGCTCGCCGGAGCCGTCGGGCCCCGGATCCGCCAGACGGACGGTGGCACCTATCCCTCAGCACGGGCGGTACCCACGCTGAGGAACGGGGTTGGGCACGCGTTGTTCTCCGGGATCTGGCCATCGAACCCCTGGACCGCTGCGTACCGGGCGGACACGGACATGGACACTGAGCACGCGGCCGGGTGGCTTTCCGGATCATGTCTTCTTCTCCGGTGGGCGGCTTTCGACGCCATCGGAGGTTTCGATGAACGCTACTTCATGTATCTCGAGGACGTCGACCTCGGTGACCGGCTCGGCCGCGCGGGCTGGGACAACATCTACTGTCCTGCGTCCTTGATCGAACACGATCAGGGACACTCCGCCAACGTGCACCTCGAGCTCATGCTCCCCGCGCACCACGACAGCGCCTACCGTTTTCAGGCCGACCGGCACGCCGCATCGTGGATGGCGCCGCTGCGGATCGTGCTCTGGCTGGGGCTGAAAACCCGGGCCGCGGTGTCCCTGGCGGTATCCCGGCTGTTTCCACGACGCCGCTGACCGTCCCCACCGAACAGTCTGCAGATGCGGTACTGTCACCCGGAAAACCGATTGGAAGAAAGAAAACAGATGACTGACACCCATCAGCTAGCTCAGGCCACCGACGCCGTCATTCTCGTCGGAGGAAAGGGAACCCGGCTGCGGCCGCTCACCGTTTCCACGCCGAAGCCCATGCTTCCCACAGCCAACGTGCCGTTTCTTACCCATCTGCTCGGCCGGATCCGTGCCGCGGGAATCACTCATGTGGTCATGGGTACCTCCTTCCGGGCGGAGGTGTTCGAGGAGTACTTCGGTGACGGTTCCGATATGGATCTGGAGATTGAGTACGTGGTGGAGGAGACGGCCAGGGGTACCGGTGGTGCAATCCGGAACGTCTATGATCGTCTCCGAAACGACACGGTAATGGTGTTCAACGGTGATGTGCTCGGGGGAACCGACCTCGGTGCGATTCTCCACACTCACACCGAGAAGAACGCCGACCTGACGATGCATCTCGTCCGCGTCGCTGACCCGCGTGCCTACGGGTGCGTTACCACCGACGGTGAGGGGCGGGTGCAAAACTTCCTGGAGAAGACCGAAGACCCGCCGACCGACCAGATTAACGCGGGGTGCTACGTTTTCCGGCGCGAACTCATCGAGGAGATTCCCGCGGGCCGGAATATCTCCGTCGAGCGGGAGACATTCCCGCGCCTCCTCGAAGACGGCTGCCGGGTGTACGGGCATGTCGACAACGCCTACTGGCGGGACATGGGAACCCCCCATGACTTCGTCCGTGGATCCAGTGACCTGGTGCGGGGAATCGCTCCGTCACCGCTGCTCGAGGGAAAGACGGGGGAGTCCCTCGTTCATGAGTCCGCAGGTGTCAAGGACGGGGTTCTGTTGCTCGGTGGCACGTCCGTAGGCCGGGGAACCGAGATCGGCGCCGGGTGCCGCTTGGACGATACGGTCGTGTTCGACGGCGTGACCATCGAACCGGGTGCGATCATCCAGAATTCCATCATCGCATCGGGTGTTCACATCGGGCCGAATGCCCGGATCTTCGACGCGGTGATCGGGGAGGGTGCCCAGATCGGGGCTCGTTGCGAGTTGCGGAACGGCATGCGCGTGTGGCCGGGCGTCACCATCCCGGACGGTGGAATAAGGTTCTCGTCGGACGCCTGATTGTCCGAGGTGTTCCGCTGAATGGAGGCCCGGGGAGTGCTAACACTCTTGGGGTCTCGATCCTGGTTGCGACACGCAGTGAGTTCGACCAGTTGCGACCTGACGACCGTGAAGCCACTATATGTGGGACACCCTTGGTTTACCCCCGATATACCTGCCGTGTGACTGCTGTGACTAATGTGATTTGCTTCCTGGGCAAACGTGCACGCGGCGAAAAATAGCCCCTCCGCGGGTTGACGATATCTAGGGGCCCGTGTGTAATCACACTTATGTAACTGGCTGTCCGGTCGACTGTTCCCCTATCCCATCAGTCATCGCTCCGGATTTGGGGGCGGAGGTCCGGCGTCCGGGTATCGGCCAGCTCTGTACATTGTCCATCGCTAATCAGGAGAAGGGAGCGTCCATGGAGGATTACGTGTCCGACGCGCCACTCCGTAGCGTGCAGAGTGACCATGGCGATGATGGGGCGTCTGTCGACGGCCCGACACTCCGTGGGGTGGATATGCCTCTCGATGCACTGTTTGGCGCTGTGGAACAGGAATGGCAGGAGCAGGCGCTCTGTGCTGAGACAGATCCCGAGGCATTCTTCCCGGATAAGGGCGGTTCCACCCGTGAGGCGAAACGCATCTGTCAGGCGTGCGGTGTCCGGGATGAATGTCTCGAGTATGCGCTGGAGAATGACGAACGCTTCGGTATCTGGGGTGGACTCTCTGAGCGCGAGCGGCGCAGATTGAAGAAACAGCTCGGGTAGGCGATAGTTTCCCGGAGGTGTTGTCTCTCGATTGTGGGAGGTTCATCCTCCATTTTCCGGTTATCCGTGCGGTCAATCGTGGAAACGAGGGTCGATGTCGGCCGGGTCCATGTTGAGATGTGCCGCAACAAGTTGGGTGAGAATGTGACGGAGTAGCTCCGTACGCTCGCCGACGCCGACGCAACGTTGTTCAACCGGCTTTCTGAAGATCACGATTCTGGCGCGGGTCGGCAGGCCCCGGGAATTGACGCCTGCCGGAATCACGCGGCCGAGCGGGACGGGACCGTCCGCGGCGATTTCCTCGGGGAACACGGTCATGTCGGGGCGGAGGCGCATGCGGGGAACAGTGTCCACCGCGACATCCAGGTTCCGGAGTTGGTCGGGGTAGGCGTCCAGCAACTGCGTGTAGGCATCGACGACCGCGGCGTCGAAGCGTTGGCTGACGCTTCGGTGGCGGGGAGTCCCAGGCGGAAGGAGCGGACCGCGGGGACCTCGGCCCCGCCGGTTGCGGGGTGACGGTATGGACATGGGTCAATCGTAACGGCGCTCACTGATTCGTCTGAGGGGCGCGCCGGGGGAGGGGCTACCTAAACCTCAACCAAGGGTCTAGACTTCGTCTCTGTGAGCCAATTCCGACGCTGTTCCCGCCCGGGCTGCGGCAAACCCGCCGTGGCCACCTTGACGTATGCCTACGCCGAGTCAACGGCGGTGATCGGGCCCCTGGCGCCGAACAGCGAGCCGCACAGCTGGGACCTGTGCGACCATCACGCAGTCTCGATCACAGCACCTCTCGGGTGGGAGCTGCTGCGGTTCAACCACATTCATCCAGAATTCGGTGAAGACGACGATCTCACTGCGCTGGCGGAGGCCGTCCGGGAGGCAGGCAGGCCCACCTCCGGTCTCGTTCCGGAAGTCCCGGGCCCGACGCAGCCGGGCGATGACTCCCGGCATCCCGCTCGTCGGATGCCCCGCATTCAGGCCGCCCGACAACGCCGTCGATCCCACCTCCATGTCGTCCCAGATCCCGACGAGGGGCACTCTGGAGCTGTGGAACAGATCGACCGGTGACACGTCTTTCCATTAGTCCCTGACTCCGGAAGCAACCGGGTACGGGCGGGCGTCGTTCGGATCGGGTTCTAGCCGAAGTCCGGTCGTGAAACCGCTCACGCGAGCCTGTCTGCGCACCGGACCGTGGTGGGGTCGCGGGTATGATCGGGCGAAAACAAAAACGAGACCGGTCAAGAAGTCCGGGAACAACCGATCGGCCACCCCGGTGTTTCCCGAATTCCATGCCCACCTTGAAGGAGAACCAGTACATGCGCACCCGCGACTCTGTTGACGCTGTTATCAAGGCATACGACATCCGGGGAGTAGTCGGAGACGGAATCGACACCGACTTCGTCCACGACACCGGAGCAGCTTTCGCCCGACTCATGCGGGCGGAGGGAGCCACGGTGGTGGCAGTCGGGTACGACATGCGCGACTCGTCGCCCGAACTCGCCGCGGCTTTCGCTGGCGGAGCCGCCGAACAGGGGCTCGACGTCACCATGCTCGGACTTACCTCCACCGACGAGCTGTACTATGTCTCGGGTTCCAGAAACTGCCCCGGCGCGATGTTCACCGCGAGCCATAATCCCGCTAAGTACAACGGCATCAAACTCTGCCGGGCGGGTGCCCGCCCCGTTGGGCAGGCCTCGGGGCTCGGTACCATTGCGGATGACCTGGTCGCCGGGGTTCCGGACTACGAGGGGCGTCCTGGCTCGATTACCGAGAGTGATGTGCTCGCCGACTACGGTGCGTTCCTCCGGTCTCTCGTCGACCTCACCGGCATTCGTCCGCTGACCGTCGCGGTTGATGCGGGTAACGGCATGGGTGGGCTCACGGTACCGGCGGTGTTCGAGGGGCTCCCCATCGACATCCGCCCGCTCTACTTCGAGCTCGACGGTACGTTCCCCAATCACGAGGCGAACCCCCTCGAACCGGCGAATCTCCGGGATCTCCAGCAGTTCGTCCGCGATACGGGGGCCGACATCGGGCTAGCTCTCGACGGCGACGCTGACCGGTGCTTTGTCATCGACGAGAAGGGGCAGCCCGTCACCCCGTCCGCCGTGTGCGCGATAGTCGCCGAACGCTACCTGTCTGAGCACCCCGGTGCGGCCATCATCCACAACCTCATCACCTCGCGGGCGGTCCCAGAGATCATCGCGGAGAACGGCGGCCGTGCGGTCCGTACCCGGGTCGGGCACTCCTTCATCAAGGCGACGATGGCCGAAGAGAACGCGGTATTCGGTGGAGAGCACTCCGCGCACTACTACTTCACCGAGTTCTTCAATGCGGACTCCGGCCTGCTCGCTGCGATGCACGTACTCGCTGCACTGGGGCATCAGAACGCGCCGATGAGCGAGATGATGGAGCGGTACGACCGTTACGCGGCATCCGGAGAACTGAATTCGCGCCTCGAGAGTGCCGCCGCTCAGGTCGAGCGGACCGAGGCAGTCGTCGCCGCGTTCGCCAACCGGACCGAGTCAGTGGATCATCTCGACGGAGTCACTGTGAATCTCGCGGGCACACCCACCTGGTTCAATCTGCGTGCGTCGAATACCGAGCCGCTGCTCCGCCTGAACGTCGAGGCACCCACCAGCGCGGAGGTTGATGCCTTGGTTGAGGAGATCCTGGGGATCATCCGAGCGTAGCGTACCCGGTCGCCCGGGGACGGCGCCTGAGTCGCTTTCCGCGCTACCCTGGGGGTTCGACCGCTCCGATGTGCGCTGGCGCACGTGGGTAACGTGTTGAACACAGCCGGGCCTGCTGGATGGCGGGTCCTCCGGGAGTGGTGATGCGTATGGAGGAAGGATCCCGGGACGCCAAGCCGCGGTTCGACACCGCGGGCCGGGAGTGGTGATGCGTATGGAGGAAGGATCCCGGGTCATGGACAGCACAACGAACGAGTACGACTGGTCGGACGGATCGCGGTACGACCGCGACGCCGTCAGGTTCTTCGATGTCGCACATGAAGGGGCCCAGGTGAGGTGCGTCGCCGGACTCATCGAGACCGGCGCACTCGACGATCTCACCGCGACCCGTCCGCGGAGCGTAATCATCGTTGCCGGAGACCTGCTCTCGGCCCGCGCTGCGCAACTCGCCGTCGCGCTCCGGTCACCGCTGCGACAGCCCATGATCGTGACGGATGTCCTGCCCTCCTATACCGGACCGCTGGATGTGGTGATCGTCGCCTCTGGACACGCCCACGACCCTGAGCGAGCGCGAGCCCTCTCCGCGGCGGTGGGGCGTGGGTGTCCGACCGTGCTCATCGCGCCGTCCCGCGGACCGCTCGTTGATGACGCGCCGTCCCGTGTGGTGATCGTTCCGGAACCTCCGACCGTCCAGACGAGCTCCCCCGCACGCATCACGGCCACTGTCGATGCAGTTCTGGATCTGCTTGAGCAGGACCGCGATCTCGTCGTCGATTCGTTGAAACGGGTCGCGGACGAGATCGATGCGGAGTTGGTGACGTTGAGACCGGAGCGGGATGAACTGGTGAATCCTGCTCGCAGACTTCGCGCGAGCGTGGAGGGACGCCGGATCATCCACTCGGCGGAGGACCCGGTGGGTACGGCGGTGGCGGGCGTGGTCACCGCCATCTGGAACTCCGCGGGCCTGCCGGGATCCGTGATCCCCCAGCCTGAACTGGGAATAGCTCTGCCTGTGCTCCGTCCGCGGAGCGGGGACGTGTTCCATGACCCCTATCTCGATGAGGGACCCACGGTGCTATCCTTGAGGATCGTCATTTGGGCCGTCGAGGACACCAGGCTGCCCGAGGCGACCGCCCAGGGCTGGGGTGAACCAGCGCCGGGCCGACTCGCGGGCGCACTGCGCCTGACCACACGCGGCTGGGCCGCTTCCATCTACCGCGCCACCGAATGAGGACGTGACTTCAGAAACATGCACCTGCTGACAGGTACGGTCCGTACATATCCGTGGGGGTCCCGGACAGCTATCGCGGAACTCCGGGGTCTGCACACCCCGTCTCCCCGGCCCGAAGCGGAACTCTGGTTCGGATCACATCCCGGTGGCTCGTCGACGGTCGGGGACACCCCGTTGGTCGATATCATCGCGGCTGACCCGGAATCCGCACTGGGGAGCCGGGTCTGCGCGCAGTACGACGGACGTCTCCCGTTCCTGCTGAAGATCCTCGCGGCGGCTGAGCCGCTGTCGCTTCAGGCGCACCCCTCCCTCGAACAGGCCCGCGAAGGATGCGCCCGAGAGGACGCGGCGGGTATCCCCCGCAACGCGAACAACCGCAACTACCGCGACGACAATCACAAGCCCGAGCTGATCGTCGCGCTCACGGACTTCGAGGCGTTGGCCGGATTCCGGCCCCTGTCGGAGACGATCCGGCTGTTCGACGCTATCTCGTGTCCCGAGCTTGCGCGGTACCTCACCATGCTCGACAGTGATCCCGAGCACGAGGAGACGAACCTTCGTGCATTGTTTACCACCTGGATCACGATCCCGGCGGCGACCCGGGTCTCCCTGATCGAGAAGGTCACCGGGTGCATCAGGGAGGCGATCCAACGCGAGGACACCGAACCCTGGATTGTCGATGTGCTCCGGAACATCCTGGCGCTGGACGAGCGTTACCCGGGGGACGTCGGGGTGCTCGGGGCCCTGCTCCTCAACAAAATCAACCTGAATCCGGGAGAGGCCGTCTTCCTCGACGCCGGTCAGTTGCACGCGTACGTCTCGGGTATGGGCGTGGAGATCATGGCGAATTCGGATAATGTGCTGCGCGGTGGCCTCACCTCCAAACACGTTGACGTCCCTGAGCTCGTACGAGTGCTCACCTTCCGGGCGCTGCAGGATCCCCTCGTTGAAAGCGAGGTCACCGGGGAAGCCACCCGTTACCCGGTCCCGACCGAGGAATTCGACCTGACCCGGTACAACCTGCGGCCTGGCTCATCCACCGTGGTGGAGCACGACGGCCCCGTCATCGTGTTGTGCACCGCCGGCGAGGCGGTGGCGGGTCACGGTATCGACGACGAACCCCTCGTGTTGACACCAGGCTCCGCGCTCTGGATTCCCGCCTCGGACAGCGCCGTCACCGTCTCGACGTCGGACGGCACCGAGTTGTTCGTGGCGAAGGCGTAGCGGAAACCTACCCGGCAACCGGCGATTCCGGTGTGCCAGCAGGAGCAGGAAGCGGGGACACCCGCGCCTGGGACGCTGTACCCCCCGACGGCCTGGCCCCGACTTCAGGACTCTCGACCCCGGACGGGACCACCTCCCCGGGGACTTCGGGTTTGTTCTCGGTCGGGACTAGAGGGGGCTCAGGTGGTTCGATGGTTGACGGTGGAACATCGTCATCCGGATCAGACTCCGGTGTAGTGGTGGGCTCTGTCGTTTCTGCGGGACGTTCGGAAGGCACGGTGGATGAGGGTTCTGTGGTCCCTGCGGTCGTCGTGGGGGAAGACGAGGGCTCTATCTCGGTGGTCGGCGTTGCGGGTACCGTGCTCGTTGGCGTGCGCGGACGGGGGGAATCGGAAGGCGTCGATATGTCCGGCGACACCGGACGGGAACCGGCATTGGTGGGGTCCGGTTGCATCGAAGGCCGGAATGCAGTGGTGGGCCTGACTGTTCCGGGGGCCGGAATGTGGGCATTCGGGGGGAGCAGAGGATCGGACTGGTCCACCGTGACCCGGCCAGTGGCCGGCGGACGCGCCTCGACAGGTCCCTCCCGAGGGTCCGTCACGGTGGTGGACACCGCTGGTGCGGTTGCGGTGGAATCAATGGTCGGAGCGGGTGGTGCGGAACTCACCGGTCCCGGTGTTACCGAATCTCGTGCCGTTGTGGCTAAGGTGGGGACTGGAGCAGTTGACCGCCAGACTCCGACGCCGATTCCGCTGGCGAGGAGGCACCCGATGACGATGAAAACGAGGACTATTCTCGTTTCTCGTTTCATCATCCCTCCTCAGAACGCCACAGATGGGTCTGTGGTACTCGGTGTTTCTCGGTTATCCGTGTTCCACCGCCAGTACACAGCCGGTTCCCCACGGGTTCGTTACCGGGCGAAACCGCAGGTGGCGGCTCTGTGACAGTAGAAACACTAGCATGGTGCCCGGACCGGGGAAGCCCGGTCAAGGGCGTTGTTACCCTCGAGAGAGCAGGAGAGTTCCACATGGGCGCATGGGATAACAAGATCCTCAACGATCCGGTCAACACGGATTTTCTGGATGAGCTGGCTGCCCTCGACAACGACGAGATCGTCGAGGCCGTCGCGGATGCCTGCAAACTTCTGCTGGGCGACCCGCATGTGACCGACGACGACAGGTCCAACGGACAGTGCGCGGCGACGATCGCCGCAATCTGGGCCGGGGCTCCGTATTCTGCGGGGGATGTCGTCGAGGAATATCCGTTCATTCGTGAACTCATCGGGCGCGGAGATGAATCGCTGTACGACGACGCCTCGTCGATCCTCGAGGAGATCGATGAGGACTACGATACCGAGCCCTACATCGAGGCGCTCGGCGTCGTCGCCTGATTCCCGGTCTTCCCTCCGGACCCGACCCCCAGGACAGGATCCATGATCGTTACCATCGAAGGCATCGACGGAGCGGGAAAGAACACCCTCGTCACCGAACTCAGGAACCGCACCGGAGCGGAGGTGCTGTGTTTCCCCCGCTACGAATCTTCCCTGCCAGCCCGGTTGGCCGCGCGGGCACTGCACGGTGAGATGGGGGACCTTACCGACAGCATCCACGGTATGGCCACCCTGTTCGCGCTCGACCGGTACGGGGCACTGGACACCCTGGACCGGTTTCGGGGTAGCCCGGACCTGCTTCTGCTCGATCGGTACGTGGCGAGCAACGCCGCCTACTCGGCTGCCCGCGCGGATGACCTTTCGTTGTGCGACTGGGTCGCGGATCTCGAGTTCGGGGAGCTCGGTCTCCCCGTGCCTGACTTGCAGATTCTCCTGGACACTCCGGTGGATCTCGCCGCCTCGAGAGCGGCGGACCGGGAGGCGGCGGACCGGTCCCGAGTGCGGGACCGGTATGAGTCCGATCGTGGCCTGCAGGAGCGTACGTCATCGGTCTATCGTCGGCTCGCGGAGCAGTCGTGGCACGGTTCGTGGTTGATCGTGGACCCGCGAGGCACAACCGAAGCCGCCGTGTCGGTCCACACTCGTCTCCGGGAGCTGCGCGAGATGACGATCACGCGCCGGAACTCCGGTAACCGGACCTGACCCCTAACCCTGGGTAGTATCGGGGGGAATAGTCGTGCGGCCCTCGCATCGGTGGCTGATAACCGGACACCGGGTCCGCCGCAGGCCAATCCCGGACAACCACGCGAAGTAGGACAGATGAACGCCAAGATTCTGGTGGTCGACGATGACCCCGCCATCTCCGAGATGCTCACCATCGTTCTTCAGGCCGAGGGTTTCGATACCGTCGCCGTCATGGACGGCGCGCAGGCGGTGGCGGTCGCTGAACGTGAGCAGCCTGATCTGATTCTGCTGGACCTCATGCTTCCCGGCATGAACGGTATCGACATCTGCCGGATCATCCGTAAGAAGTCGACCGTTCCGATCGTGATGCTCACGGCCAAGACCGACACCGTGGACGTTGTCCTCGGCCTCGAATCCGGTGCGGACGACTACGTCAACAAACCGTTCAAGCCGAAGGAACTGGTCGCCCGTATCCGTGCACGGCTGCGCCGGACCGACGACGAACCGAACGAGAAGCTCGAGGTTGGCGATCTGACCATCGATGTTCCGGGGCACATGGTCAAACGGGGGGATACGGAGATCCAGCTCACTCCGCTGGAGTTCGATCTTCTCCTCCAGATGGCCCGCCGCCCTCGACAGGTATTCACCCGAGAGGAACTTCTCGAGAAGGTCTGGGGCTACCGTCACGCATCGGACACGCGGCTCGTGAACGTCCACGTGCAGAGGCTGCGGGCGAAGATCGAGAAGGACCCTGAGAACCCCCAGATCGTCCTGACCGTCCGAGGTGTCGGATACAAGACGGGATCGGGCGAGTAACGGCGCCGGGTCCGGTGCCACCGGATCGGGAACATGAGGGAGCAGGACAGTTTTCAACAGTCAACTGATGGGCGTGCGGCAACGCCTCACGGAGTCGTGGCGCACCTCTCTCCAGGTACGGGTCATCGGCTCGATTCTCGCTGCGTCCGCTGCGGTGGTCCTGATCCTCGGGCTCGCCATGGTGAGTATCGTCGCGCAGCGCCTCGTCGATGCGAAGTTGTCCATCGCTACTTCTGAGATCGACCGGGCCCGCGCCATCGTCGAGCAGCAGGTATCTGCGACGGACACCTCGAACTCGACCCAGGTGCGTATCAATTCCGCCCGGGCGGCCCTGACCAACCGGGGGACCGGGGGAGCTGCCGATTCGGTGGCGGTCTTCGAACCCGTCCTTGTTGTCGCTGACAACGGAAATATCCTCGCCACGTCCCCGGAGGCGTACCGGATCCCGGACCGGCTCCGGGCTTTCGTGTCCCAGGGACAGATCTCGTACCAGTACTCCACCATCGACCGGGCCGACGGGTCGATCTATAAGGCGCTGATCATCGGGACTCCGACGGAATCGGACATCCCCGGTCTCCAGCTGTACCTCGTCCTTCCCCTGGAGAATGAGGAGGCGACGCTCGCCCTCATGCGTGGACTTCTGTCCTTTGGCGGCGTGGTCCTCATTGTCCTCCTCGTCGGCATCGCATGGCTGCTGACACAGCAGGTCACCGCCCCGGTCCGCTCAGCCTCGCGGATTGCCCAACGCTTCGCAGCCGGCCACCTGCGGGAGCGTATGCGGATCGACGGCGAAGATGAGATGGCGCGGCTGGCCATCAGCTTCAACGCCATGGCGGAATCACTGTCGAAACAGATTCACCAGCTGGAGGAGTACGGAAACCTGCAACGGCAGTTCACGTCTGACGTCTCCCATGAACTCCGGACCCCGTTGACCACGGTCCGTATGGCCGCCGACATGATCGCCGACCGCGCCGACGAACTCGACCCGTACACACGCCGGGCAGCGGAACTGATGGTCCGGGAGCTCGACAGGTTTGAGTCCCTGCTGGCGGACCTGTTGGAGATCTCCCGGCACGACGCGGGTGTCGCGGATCTGTCTGAGGAGAGAATCGATTTGCGCACCTGTGTCGCGGCGGCATGGCAGCAGGTGAAGCATCTTGCCGACGAACTCGGGGTCGACGTCACGTTCGATCAACCCGCTGACCCGGTGACCGTCGTGGGAGATGCCCGCCGGATAGAGCGGATTCTTCGGAACCTCCTGGCGAACGCGGTGGATCACTCCGAGGGAAGACCCGTGATGGTACGAGTGGCGACCGGAGATGATGTTGTTGCCGTGACCGTGACCGATCACGGCGTCGGGTTGAAACCGGGCCAGGAGGCGCTGGTGTTCAACCGATTCTGGCGGGCCGACCCCTCACGAGTGCGGCACTCCGGTGGCACCGGCCTCGGGCTGGCGATCTCCCACGAGGATGCGGTACTACACGGGGGTGCCCTGGAGGCCGTCGGTGAAGTCGGCGTCGGCTCCTGTTTCCGGTTGACGCTCCCCTTTACCCCGGGGACGACGTGGAACGGTGAATCCCCACTGCCATTGGCCATCGATCCGGGTGACCCGGAACCCGATCAACCCGTTTCTCCGGCCGCGGCTGCACAACCGGGTCCCGGAGTCCCGGCGCCACCCACAATCATCGACGAGGAAGGTGAGCGAAGCTGATGGAGGCACGACGTTTCCGTTTCCTCGGGGCACTGATCCTGGTCCCTGCGCTGGTGATGGGGTGCACGAGTCTTCCCGGGGATTCCGCCCCACAGGCGATCCGGCCCTTCGAGCGGACACACTCGACGGAGGATGAACTCGCCCCCATCCCTGGCCAGGAACCCGATCTCCTGCTCCGCGGATTCTTCACGGCGGCAGGCAACCCGGCACAGAAACACCAGGCTGCGCGGGCGTTTCTCACCGACTCCACGGCCTCCAACTGGGACGATTCCGCTGCGACCCTCGTGCTCGACCGGATCGACCTCAACGCCGAACCAGGAGCAACCGAGGACTCGATCTCCTACAAGGTCCGCGGAACCGTCGTCGGCACCCTCGCGACCGGAGGTGTGTACACCCCGGAGAACGGTGAGTACGAGGCGACGATGCAGCTGAACCGGATCAACGGGGAGTGGCGGATCTCGGCGCTGCCGCCGGGAGTCGTCCTCGAACGCACGGAACTCCGAAACAAGTTCAGTCCGTATGAACTGTTCTTCTTCGCACCGACCGGTAAGTTCCTGGTCCGGGACCGGAGGTGGGTCTACAACGGCCAACCGTCCCTGGACACGGCGTTGCTCTCTCTCCTTATGGAGGGGCCCCAGACGGATCTAGCCCCGGGCCTGGTCGACGAAATCCCGCCCGATGCGGTGTTCACCGGTGCGGAAGGGGGTGTTTACCACTTCACGGGTTTCGGTGACCTCGACATAGACCAGCGACATCGGTTCGCGGCGCAGGTGGTGTGGACTCTGGCGCATGCAGGCACCCGCGGCCCGTACCGCGTCGAACTCGACGGAACCCCGGTCGATCCCGCCCACGAGGCGTTGACTGTGGAGGACGTGGCGGAGTTTAACCCAAACGCCTTCGCTGGTGCGATCAGCCCGCTCTATGCGTTGAATGACGGATCGCTGATGCTCGTCGACGGCACGGATGCCCGCCCCGTCGCGGGGCCTCTCGGGACTGCCGGAAACATCGAATCCGCGGAGATCTCCTCATCCGGGGGAGTGGTCGCCGTGGTGGAGAACTCCGCCGGTAGCAGGGCCGCTGGGCAGGAGGCACCCTCGAGCACCAGGCGGGGGCGATCCCGGTTGCTGCTTGGCCCGGTCGGTGGGCAGACCGCCGAGGTACTCACTGCCGGAACGCTGACCCGACCCAGCTTCGAATACGAGGCGACCGCGTTGTGGACGGTCCTGGATGGACGCACCGTCGCCCGGGTGGCGCGTTCAACCTCGACGGGTGAACTCTCCCAGGTCGAGGTTGACGCGAGTTCCCTGGATGAACCGGACAATGGTGGCGACGATCAACTCATCTCCGTGCTCCGGCTCTCCCCAGATGGCGTACGGGTCGCCATGATCCGAAATGGACGAGTGTGGGTGGGGACCATCTCTCGCCCAGCGCCGGGGGAACGGAAGATCGTGCGGCCCGTGGAGATCGCGCCGGCGATCGGTGACACCGCGTTGGCGTTGTCGTGGCAGCAGGATGGCTCTCTGCTGGTGGGTACGTCCTCCCCGGACACGCCGGTGTGGCGTGTCGAGGTGGATGGTTCGGCGGTGACGTCGTTGCCCACTGGCAACCTCACGGCCCCGATCGTCGCGGTCGCCTCATCCTCCACCACTCTGTATGCGACTGATGCCCGCGCGATGCTCCAGCTACCGGCGTCGACGAACTCCGCGGCCTTCTGGCGGGAAGTGCCGGCGTTCCAGGGCACCCGGTCCGTGCCCGTGGTTGCGGACTAGGTCCACGGTTCAAGGGGAGGTCCTAATGCTGGAGCTTCTGCTTCCGAGGAGATGCGTGGGATGCGGAATTGCAGGGGTGACGTTGTGTGAACTCTGCAGGCACGAATGGAGGAATCCCCCGTTTCGCGTTGACCCCCGGGTGGATCCCCGCGTCCCGGTGTTCGCGTTGGGGCCGTGGGGCGGGGTACACCGGTCCACGGTGATCGGGATCAAGGAGCGTGGCAGAAGGGATGCCATTCCGGAGATCGGGGCGGTTCTCGGTGCCGCGATCAGGTATCTCGCGGCCCGGGGTGATCTGCCCGCATCCCCCGGCATAGTCCTCTCACCTGCGCCTACCCGTCGCAGAGTGGCCCGGTTGCGCGGCGGGGACACTGTCGCTGCGATTTGTCAGGCGAGCGGTTTCGATGTGGTTCCCCTGGTCTATCTCGCCGCCTCGGTCCGGGATTCGGCGGGCCTTGATGCTGTATCCCGTCGGAAGAACCTGGTGGGTTCGGTCCGGATGTACCGGCGGGTTGAGGGGTGGCCGAAGAGGGTGGTGGTTATCGATGATGTAGTGACGACGGGGGCAACCGCAGCTGCCACAGTCGAGTGTCTGTCAGTTGCCGGAATACTGGTCACGGGGGTGGTCGCACTTGCCGCTGCTTAGCTGTCGGGGGTGCCTCGCCCGATGGTTATGACCGGAAGGTAAACTTGAGGTTGCAGTAGTCCCCGTCACCGTGGACGTCGTGGGTAATCCCACCCACTTCTGTGCGGTGGCCGATACCGGGAGGTAAGAGCAATGACCACGCCTGCTGACAACAAAGACGGCCTGCGTCCTGAGACTCAGGTGAGCATCACGGGCCGTAACGTGGAGGTTCCGGAGCACTTCGCGGAACGCGTGAATTCGAAGCTCGCCAAGATTGAGCGACTGGACCCGACGTTGACCTTCTTCCACGTCGAGCTCCAGCACGAGCCGAATCCGCGACGCAGTGATCAGAGCGACAAGATCCAGATCACCGCGACCGGCAAGGGCCACATCGCCCGTGCCGAGGCGAAGGAAGACAGCTTCTATGCTGCCCTGGAGACCGCCCTCAGCAGGATGGAACGGTCGCTGCGCAAGGTGAAGGCACGTCGGAAGATCAGCCGTTCGGGACACCGTGCGCCGCTGTCGACCGGGGAGATTGCCGCTGAACTCACCGCAGAGGTTAACGCCCCGCAGCAGGAAAGCAAGGGCGAGTTCGACGTGGATCCTTACGCGGACAGCGTCCAGGACATCGTCCCCGGCCAGATCGTCCGTACCAAGGAACACCCGGCTGTCCCGATGAGCGTCGATGACGCCCTGTCGGAGATGGAGCTGGTCGGCCACGACTTCTACCTCTTCGTCAATGAGGAGAACGGTAGCCCGTCCGTCGTCTACCGGCGCCGTGCCTTCGACTATGGCCTGATCACACTGACGGAGCCCGACCACTGATCGGATACGGTCGCCTGTGCAGCACTTTCGCTGAGGCGGGAGTTGTCGGCACCGCTCCGGATCTATGTAATCCGGGACCTGAGCACCCGTCACCCACACCGGATGTGAGGTGGCGGGTGCTTCCCATGTCCGGTGGGCGCGTAGAATGATCGGGAATCCATCCGCTTGAACCCACAAAAGACAAAGGACGATTGCCCGTGTTTGGACTGTCCCGGATCCTCCGAGTCGGTGAGGGGCGCGCCGTGAAGCGCCTGAAGAAGATCTCCGACGAGGTCATCGCCCTCGAGCCGAAGTATGCCGAAATGAGTGATGATGAGCTCAAGGCAATGACGGACACGTTCCGGGAGCGCCTGGCCGGTAAGGAGAACATCGACGACATCTTGCTGGAGGCGTTCGCGGTTGCCCGGGAGGCCTCGTGGCGGGTGCTGGGGCAGAAGCACTACCCGGTCCAGATCATGGGTGGCGCGGCCCTGCACTTCGGCAATGTCGCCGAGATGCGTACCGGTGAGGGCAAGACCCTGACCTGTGTTCTGCCCGCCTACCTCAACGCCCTGGAGGGCAAGGGTGTCCACGTGGTCACGGTGAACGACTACCTGGCGAAACGTGACTCGGAGTGGATGGGTCGGGTGCACCGTTTCCTCGGCCTGGAGACCGATGTCATCCTCTCTAACATGCGCCCGGACGAGCGGCGCCGTGCCTACAATGCCGACATCACCTACGGCACCAACAACGAGCTCGGCTTCGACTACCTCCGGGACAACATGGCCCAGAGTGTCGATGCGCTGGTGCAACGACCGCACAACTATGCCATCGTCGACGAGGTCGACTCGATCCTCATCGACGAGGCACGTACCCCGTTGATCATTTCGGGTCCGGCGGACGGTTCCAGCGAGTGGTACTCGGCGTTCTCCACGATCGTCCCGAAGATGCGCCTCGACGTGCACTACGAGGTCGACCACCGGAAGAAGACGATCGGCGTCCGTGAGGAGGGCGTCGAGTTCGTCGAGGACCAACTCGGCATCGACAACCTGTACGCCCCGGAGCACTCCCAGCTTGTGAGCTATCTGAACAACGCCATCAAGGCGCAGGAGTTGTTCACTCGTGACAAGGACTACATCGTGCGCAACGGTGAGGTCATGATCGTCGACGAGTTCACCGGCCGCGTGCTGCCTGGTCGCCGCTACAACGAGGGTATGCACCAGGCGATTGAGGCGAAGGAGGGCGTGGAGATCAAGAGCGAGAACCAGACCCTCGCCACGATCACGCTGCAGAACTACTTCCGCCTGTACGACAAGCTCGCCGGAATGACCGGTACCGCCGAGACCGAGGCTGCGGAGCTGCACCAGATCTACAAGCTCAACGTCGTGTCGATCCCCACCAACCGACCGAACCAGCGCGAAGACCTCACCGACCTCGTCTACAAGACCCAGGAGGCGAAGTTCGCGGCCGTCGTCGATGACATCGCCGAGCGCGTGGAGAAGGGGCAGCCGGTCCTCGTTGGTACCACCTCCGTCGAGCGCAGTGAGTACCTCTCGGGTCTGCTGCAGAAGCGCGGTATCCGGCACCATGTGCTGAATGCCAAGCATCACGAGCAGGAGGCGGAGATCGTGGCACGTGCAGGCCTGCCCGGCGCCGTCACCGTCGCTACCAACATGGCCGGTCGCGGTACCGATATCGTACTTGGTGGCAACCCCGACATCCTCGCGGACATCAACCTGCGTGAACGGGGTCTCGACCCCGTCGAGAACCCAGAGGCGTACGAGGAGGCGTGGGACGATGAGATCACCCGGATGAAGGCGAAGTCCGAGAAGTTCGCCGAGGAGGTCCGCGAGGCCGGTGGGCTCTACGTTCTCGGCACCGAACGGCACGAATCCCGCCGCATCGACAACCAGCTCCGCGGTCGGTCCGGTCGCCAGGGCGATCCGGGTCTGACCCGCTTCTACCTCTCCATGCGCGATGATCTCATGGTCCGTTTCGTCGGCGCGACGATGGAAAACATGATGAACCGGCTCAACGTGCCGGATGACATGCCCATCGATGCGAAGATGGTCTCGAACTCGATCAAGGGAGCACAGACCCAGGTCGAGAACCAGAACTTCGAGATGCGTAAGAATGTCCTCAAGTACGACGAGGTGATGAACGAGCAGCGCAAGGTGATCTACCGTGAGCGCCGTCAGATCCTTGAGGGTCGGGATGTCGGTCCCCAGGTTCAGTCGATGATCGACGACACCGTCGCGGCCTACATCGCCGGTGAGACCGCCAACGGGTACGTCGAGGACTGGGATCTCGACCGGCTCTGGAACGCCCTGGAGAGTCTCTACGGCCCGTCGACGACCTGGCGGAGCCTCGTCGAGGGGGCCGAGTACGGTCAGCCCGGTGAACTCACGGCTGAGCAACTCCTGGACGCCGTCCTCAAGGACGTGCACTCCCAGTACAGCGAGATGGAGGACGTGATCACCACGCAGGGCTCCGAGGATCAGATGCGGTCCCTCGAGCGCAGCGTTATCTTGAATGTGGTCGACCGCAAGTGGCGTGAGCACCTCTACGAGATGGACTATCTCAAGGAGGGGATCGGTCTCCGCGCGATGGCGCAGCGTGACCCCCTGGTCGAGTACCAGAAAGAAGGTGGGGACATGTTCAACGCCATGAAGGACGGGATCAAGGAAGAGACTGTCCGTCAGCTCTTCATCCTGCGTAAGCAGGTTCTGCCGAAGATCGAGGAGGAGGGGTCCACCGACCTCAACCACGATGGCAAGCTCGACGGCAGGGACTTCGAAGACCCCAGCTCCCGGCGTCCCTCCCCGGACTCCCTGCCGACCTCCGGTCCACAGGAGCCCTGATCGACTGAGTCACGCCGTGGCCCCCGGTGGGTTGTGGTGATAGACAGAAGCGGGTGTGCACACCAGCCGGCAGCGGCGGTGGGTGCGCCCGCTTTGCAGTGCCCGGAGGCTCGGGGCTCAGAACAGGCGGAGGGCCGTCATCCGCCAGGGGCGGGTCTCGGTGTCTCGCTCGATCCTGGCCGCGAATGCCCAGCGTCGCCCCGCCGCACGGGCGGATCCGCAGACCTCGAGAAGCATCTTCCCGGCGGTCCCCGTGTCGTCGGGGACGGTATCCTCCCTCCGGATGTGCAGTGAGGTCAGGGTGACACGGCCTGCTTTCCCCGATCTTCCACGGAGAATCTGCCGGTGGCGGATCTGCACGAGCTGCCGCACCTGCACCGAGTACTCGGCCATGCGCAGTTGGGTGGGGGGTCGTACAGCAAATGCGGCCTCGAGACAGACGACGATCAGACGGTGACTCGCCCGTCTGGCTTCCGGAGATGCCGTGGTCGACGGGCCGTAGGACCCACGGGGGTGGGCCCGTGTGGGAGGTTCGGCGGAACGGTGTTCCTGTCGGCGGATGGTCTTCACGTGAACGTGTCCGGGAACTGTGGTCAGCATGGTTCGCTCCTGAATGGGGATGAGTCTGGCGAGGTGTCCTGCTTCTATGGACCCCGTGTGCCCGCACCCGGTTCCGGACCCGTGCGACGGGTTCGCCACAGAGGGGTCGATGTGCGGCGACGAAGAGCCTGTCGGGCCGGGTCGTGGGCTACCCGGCGCGACAGCGGGGCTGGTGACCGACTACCTTGGTGGTGCCGGGGTTGCGGGCGTCCGATGACGTCCGATCCGTCGGCACGCGTCGGCCGGGAGGTCGAACGCCGGTAAAACGTGTCCGAGGAGCGGAGAGAACAAAAGTGCGTGGACTGATCGTCGATTACTGTGGTGTCCTGGACGGGACAGAGGAGGACCAACGTCGGTGGCGGAACCTGCTGACGGCTGCCAAGAAGAACGGCGTGGCCACGGCCGTGCTTTCCAATGACCCCGGAGGCCCCGGTGCCGAACCGATCCGCGAGCTGGAATACCGCGGCATCGTCGACGCCGTGGTGCTCTCGGGTGAGGTCGGCGTTGAGAAACCCGAGGAGGGGGCTTTCCAGGCCGCCGCCGACGCCATCGAGCTGAAGCGCCAGGACTGCGTCATGGTCGATGACTCCATCATCAACGTGCACGCGGCCGTGCGTGCGGGCCTGGTCGGTGTCTATTACCAGCAGTTCGACCGTGCCGTCGTCGAGATTACGGGCTTGTTCGGTATCGAAGGGGAGTTCTGAGCGGTGCGCGTTTATATTCCGGCGACCTTCGACATGCTGTCCGCACTCGCCGAGGAGCGTTCCGTCCCGGCGAGAGGCGGCTGGGGTTTCGCGGTCACCCCCGCTCTGCTCGAGTTCTATACCTCGGGGGATGAGGAGGAGATCGCGCACCTGGCGTTCCAGGATGCAGCGCGGGCCTCGCTCCGCCTGCTGGCGACGGGAGAACAAGACCGGTTCCCGCACCGGAGAGTGGTGATCTCCGCGGACATCGATGACGGTTCCGTCGAGGTGTCCCCCGAGTCGGGTGAGTCTGTGGTGCGGCTGGATCCGCCGCGGGTCGATCTGGCTGACATCGTGTGCTTCCACGTCGACATCGCAGGCAGCGAGGCCGCGACCGCTGCCGCCGTCGAGGTCGTGGATGCCGCGGATCTCGGGGACGAGGACGCTGAGCTGACGGTCGGTGACGCCCTGGACAACTTCATGGCCTGGTACGAGGTGCAGGAGTTGGACGCGTTGGTGCAGCTCCTCTGAGCGGGGGAGTTTTCGGGGAGGACAGGGGTACAGCCCGGTTGGAGGGCCAGGGGAGGTGTCGGGCGTTCCGGTGCAGGCCGCGGATTCCCCGCGTATGAAACCGGATGTCGTGTCCCGCTTGGACACGTAACCTACGTTGCCGTAAGCTACGGTCTCGTACCAACATCCGGAAAAGTGTAAGGACAGTGAATCACCTGTGGTCACCAAAGCCGCCAGGGCGCGGGACGGGCTCGGTGCCTTGCGTCATGTACTGCGACGTTTCACTACCCCCCTCCTCCCCGATGATTACACGCAGCTGGTCAATCCGCTGTGGTCCGTGCGGGAGCTCCGGGGCCAGATAGTCAGCGTCTCCAGGGCGACGGAGGGCACCGTCAACCTGGTGATCCGTCCCGGATGGGGGGTACCCGTCGATTTCGAGGCCGGCCAGTACATTGGGATCGGCGTTCAGATCGACGGACGCTACGTGTGGCGCTCCTACTCGCTGACCTGCAGCCCCCGTCCCGCAGGTGATCTGTTGTCCATCACGGTCCGCGCGGTTGAACGGGGAAAACTCTCCAACCACCTGGTCGGGAGTGCACACCCCGGAATGACGGTGCGGATCGGGGCGCCGGCGGGGGATTTCCACCTGACCGACCCGATCCCCGGGAAACTGCTGTTCATCACAGCTGGAACGGGCATCACCCCGGTGATCAGCATGCTGCGGACCCTCGCCGACCGGGACCAGTTCGGCGACGTGACCCTGATCCATTCGGTGAGAACCGAAGAGGACCTGCTGTTCTCGGATGTCATCGAGAAGCTCCGCCGGGAACACCCGGGTTTCACCGCGATCGTGCGCATCACGAGCCAGGAGGGGCGCCTGACACCGGAGACGGTCGGCGAGATCGTTCCGGATGTTACCGAGCGCACCGCTTACGCCTGTGGACCGAACGAGATGCTCGATGCCCTGGAAGCCTGGTGGTCGGAGCTCGACACTGATGAGGAACTCCGCACCGAGCGGTTCACCCTTGACCGCAGCAGTGCGGCGACCGGTGGCGAGATCACCTTCGGGCACCGGGGGAGCTGTCACGCTGACGGTGCGACGACACTGCTTGAAGCCGCGGAGAGCGCGGGTATCCAGCTCACCTTCGGATGCCGCATGGGTATCTGCCAGACCTGTGTGCGGCCGCTGACCGACGGATATGTCCACGACCTACGGACCGGCGACGTGCACGGGCCGGGGGAGCGGATCCGCACCTGCGTGTGCGTCGCCGCGGGGGACGTCTCCGTCGATGTCTGACCTATAGCCCCATCCCCAACACCCACCGAACGAAAACCCTAAGGACACCGACATGGCCATCGACAACATCCGGGCCTATTCCCACCTGACCGACGAGGACATCGCCGAGATCGGGCGTCGTCTCGACGCCATCAAGGCCGAGATCGAGGCGGACTTGGGCGAGGACGACGTCCGGTACATCAAGGGACTCATCCGGTTCCAACGCTCACTCGAGATCGCTGGGCGGGCGACGCTGCTGTTCAGCCACAAGAAACCGCTCTGGTGGGCGGGTAGCGGAATGCTCGCGGTCTCCAAGATCCTGGAGAACATGGAGATCGGGCACAACGTCATCCATGGGCAGTGGGACTGGATGAATGATCCGGAGATCCATTCGACCACCTGGGAATGGGACATGACCTGCCCGTCCTCCCAGTGGATGCACTCCCACAATTATGTTCACCACAAGTACACCAACATCATCGGCATGGACAACGACGTGGGATACGGCATCCTGCGGGTCACCCGCGACCGCAAGTGGACCCCGCAGCACGCGTTCCAGCCGGTGACCAACGTGGTTTTGGCATCGCTGTTCCAGTGGGCGATCGCGTTCTATGATGTGGAGCTCGGCCGCTATTTCGCGGGCAAGCAGGGTTGGGACGAGACGAAGGTCCGTTTCTGGGAGGCGGTGCACAAGTCAAAGCGGCAGGTGGTCAAGGACTATGTCATGTTCCCCGCGCTCTCCGGGCCGAACTATGTGCACACCGTCACCGCGAACGCTTTCGCCAACTGGATCCGCAGCGTGTGGGCGTACCTGGTGATTTTCTGTGGACACTTCCCCGACGAGACGGAGACGTTTACGAAGGAGCAGTACGCCACGGAGGACCACAACGAGTGGTATTTGCGGCAGATGCTCGGCTCGGCGAACTTCAAGGGTGGAAAGCTGCTGACGATTCTCTCCGGCAACCTGAACTACCAGATCGAGCACCACCTGTTCCCGGATATGCCCTCGAATCGGCTTGCGGAGGTCGGGAAGCGGGTCGAGGAGATCGCGCGCGAATTCGAGTTGCCCTACAACACCGATTCCTTCCCGATGCAGCTTCTCAAGGTGCAACGGACGTTGTTGAAGTTGTCGCTACCGAACAAGTATCTTGCGGCCGACCCGGACAATGCGCCGGAGGTACGGTCCAATGCGGCATTCACGAAGTATCCCGAGGTCGAGGAGAAGCTGCATGTCGGCGCCGCTGCCGATGGTGTCCGCAAAGGGTTGCGGACGGGCCTGAAGATGCTGGAGAAGCTCCGGCCCACGGTGGTCGAGGGCATCAGAGGCCTCACCGGTCGCAGTCCCTATCACACCCCTGTGGAGACGACCCGCCACTGACCACCCCACCAGCGGCGCCCGCCACGCCCGTCCCGCCCGCGATCAGCGGAGGGACGGGCGTGGCGTTTTCCGGTCAGGGTTTGATCTCGGCCTCGGTGGTCCAGGCGGCGTAGGTGAAGGGGCGTTGGCGCTGGTCCTTGTCGACGATGACTCCCCACACCCGGACTGCGAGGGCCGCCGTGATGACGGCGATGAACATCGCCAGGTAGCCCTGGGCGGCGAGGTCGGTGAACTCGACAGCGGCGATCATGCCGAACATCGGTGCCGCCATCGTCGTCGACAGGAACGCCCCCGCCCCGAGGAGAGCGAACGCCGCGACGGGCACACCGGGGAAGAACGGTTGGCAGAGAATCCCGATGACACCACCAGTCAGCGCTCCGAGTGCGAAGGCCGGGGTGAGGGTACCGCCGACGGTCCCGGCCCGGAAACACGCGAGAATCATGGCGCCACGGGCGATACCGAGGAGAAGCAGGACACCGATGGGCAGTCCGGTGGTGAACATGGTCTCCGCGGCCCAGCGCCCGTTCGCCGACACACCGGGCAGGAAATAGGCGGCGATCGCGCACAGGGTGAATACGAAGGGCATCTCCCAGAGGATGTTCGCGTCCCTGGGACGGGAGGCTGCGGCCTTGCGGGCGAGGATGCCGAACCAGTGCCCGGAGATCCCGGAGACGATGCCGACGAGTATCGCGGCGAGCAGCATGTCCGGATGTTCGTTGAGCGGTACCGAGTGGTAGATCGGGTGCGGGGCGACGAAGATGCCCGTCGTCGCTACAGCGGTTGCGGACGCGAGCATCGTGGACACCACCGTGCGGGTCGACATCTCGACCAGTAGCAGCTCCAGTGCGAACAGCGCGCCTGCGAGGGGGAGGTGGAAGCTCGCCGCCAGGCCCGCACCGGCGGCTGACGCCACGAGGATCCGACGGGCACCGGCGTCGATGGACAACGCTGTTGCGAGCCGGGATGCGACCATGCCGCCCATCAGTCGCGGGGCGTTCTCCCGGCCGACGGGAGCACCGGCGGCAACCGAGACGACCTGGGTGAATGCGGAGAGCGCTGTTTCAAACAGGGGCATCGGAGTGCCGTGCATCGCACCGGGGACCGAGACCGCGGGCCGGCCGAAGCGTTCGAGGAGATACCAGATCCAGGAGGTGATGACTCCGACGCAGATCAGGGTCACGGCTAGGCGCTCAGGGGACACGTTGCTGCCCGGATCCAGGACGATGAGGTGATGGGCACCGTAGACCCACTGCTCGGTGGCCACGATGAGCCGGTTACCCAAAGCGACGAGCAACCCGGTGAGTGCTCCGGCGACGATCGCCAGGACCGCGAGACGATTCAGCGGCGTCACGGTCATTGGAGGCCGGGCCACGGGGTTCGCTCCACCGGTCGGCTCGTTGTGGTGGGTATCCCGGTCGTGGTGGGCGTCGGTGAGCTGGCGCTCGGTCAACGGATTTCCCTGCTTGTCCTGTTCGCGGGAGTGCCCGCTACCTACCCACCAGCCCATGTCCTACCCCTGCCGGTCCCAGTCGTCGTTGCTGCGAAGTGCCTCAAGAAGGCGGCGGACCGCGGTGGCACGGCGCGCACTCGCCCCTTCGAGGGTATCGAGCGCGCATTCCGGGTCTGCGGGCGGACCCGCGTGCGTGCACCCCCGCGGGCAGTCGGCGACGGCGGCCGCGAGATCCTCGAAGACGCCCACGACCTGATCCGCGTCAACGTGTGCGAGGCCGAAGGAACGGATACCCGGTGTGTCGACGATCCAGCCACCGTGGGGTAGGGGGAGCGCTATCGACTGGGTCGAGGTGTGTCGTCCCTTGCCCACCCCGGACACCACACCGGTCGCCCGGTCGGCGTCGGGTACGAGGCGGTTCACCAGCGTCGATTTACCGACCCCCGAATGCCCGATCAGTGCGGTCACCGAGTGGTCGACGATCTCCTGGATGGGATCCAGGGGATCATCAATGCCGCAGACCACGACGGGGACGTTCAGGTCATGGAACTCGGCGGCGAACTCGGATGGGTCCGCGAGGTCCGATTTGGTGAGGCACAGGATGGGTTTCAGCCCCCCGACGAATGCGGCGACGAGGGCACGTTCGACGAATCCGGAGCGCGGCGGTGGATCGGCGACGGCGGAGACGATGAGCAGCTGCCGGGCGTTACCCACCACGATGCGTTCGTATGGGTCGGTGTCGTCGGCCGTCCGGCGCAGCACGCTGGTGCGGTCCTCGAGGCGCACTATCCGGGCGAGCGTCCCGGGTTCGCCGGAGGTGTCCCCGACGACCCCGACGCGGTCACCAACCACGATGGCGGTCCGGCCGAGTTCCCGGGCCCGCATGCACACCAGGGGATCGGAGTGTGGATCTGTGCCATCTAGGATGACTCCCCACCGGCCGCGGTCCTTGCTGACGACCATGCCGAACTCGGCGTCGTCGTGGGTGGGGCGTTCCTTCGTCCTGGGGCGCGTCCCCCGGCGGGGTGGACGCACGCGGACGTCGGATTCGTCCCAGTCGCGGCGTGCTCTACCCACGCTCGGACGCCTCATCGTCTGGTGCGAGCATCTCCGCCCACATCCGCTCGAATCCGGGGAGGGTCTTGCCGGTGGTCTCGATGTCGACAACCTCGACACCGGGAACCGCGAGCCCCAAGATCGCGCCCGCAGTGGCCATGCGGTGGTCGTGGTGCGACTCCCACACCCCGCCGTGCAGCGCGGATCCGCCTGTGGGGCGGATGTGCAGACCATCGGGAAGCTCGGTGCAGTCGCCGCCGAGGGAGTTGAGACCTTCGGACAACGCCTTCAACCGGTCCGTCTCGTGGCCGCGCAGGTGCGCGATGCCGGTGAGCTCGGAAGGGGAATCGGCCAGGGCGGCCAGCGCCGCGACCGTCGGCGTGAGCTCGCCGATGTCCCCGAGATCACGGGAGACACCGCGTAGTACGCCGTCGGCCGGACCGGTGACGGCGAGCGACCGGCGTCCGGTCCTCGGGTCAGTGGAGAGCTCCACCGCGCAGCCCATCTCGGTGAGAATCCCCCGGATGGCATCGCCGGCCTGGGTGGTGTGGGTGGGCCAGTCGTGGATACGGACCCGCCCGCCTGTTACTGCGGCGGCGGCGAGGAACGGGGTGGCGTTTGACAGGTCTGGTTCGACGAGCCAGGCCCGGGCACCGACGGGGCCCGGTCGGACCGTCCACCGGTTGGCAGCCGAGCAGTCGACACTCACCCCGGCTTCGCGCAGCATGGCGACGGTCATCTCGATGTGGGGTTGACTCGGGAGCCTGTCTCCGGTGTGTCGGACGGTGATGCCGTCGCTGAACCGGGCCCCCGCCAGCAGCAGCCCGGAGACGAACTGGCTCGATGCCGATGCGTCGATGTCCACGGTGCCGCCGCGCGGGGTGTCGGAGGCGTCGACGGTGAACGGGAGCCGGTCACCGGTGACCTCAACACCGAGATCACGCAGGGCATTGAGGATGGTGGACATGGGGCGTTTGCGGGCCTGTGGGTCGCCGTCGAAGTGCACCGGGGCTCCCGCCAGTGCCGCGACCGGGGGCACGAAACGCATGACCGTTCCTGCCAGACCGCAGTCGACCTCGCCGCCGCCGAGCTGGCCCGGATCGACCGTCAGCGCGGTGCCATCGTCGTTGGACGGGGTGATGGTGATGCCCATGCCACGCAGCGCGTTCATCATCAGTTCCGTGTCCCGGGAACGGAGTGCCCCACGGATCGTGGAGGGGCCGTCAGCCAGTGCCGCGAGCACCAGCGCCCGGTTCGTGATGGACTTCGAACCAGGGACCGTGACCTCGCAATCGACGGGCGCGGATGCGACGGGGGCGGACCACAGGGGTGGATCAGAGTGCTTCAGTGAATTCACTCCTCCATGATAGGGAATATGTGCGGCCGTTTCGTCCTGTTCACCACATCCGAAGCTCTCACCGGTGCGGCGACCGCGCTGCCCGGGGTCCGTTCGGTCGCCGCACCCCTGGGAACACCCCCGCCGCGGTACAACATCGCCCCCACACAGATCGTTCCGATCCTGCGCCCGGCGGGGCGCGTTCCGGAGGCGATCGACGTCGAGATCTCACCCGCGCGCTGGGGGCTGCTGCCGCACTGGAAAAAAGACGACGGCGGTCCGGTGCTGTTCAACGCTCGCGCCGAGAGCGCGCCGGACAAACCCTCTTTCCGGGATGCGTTCGACCACAGGAGGTGCGCGATTCCGCTCAACGGCTGGTACGAGTGGCGGGAGAAGCGGCCGTACTACGTGCACCCGGCGGAGGGGGATCCGGTGATGTGGGTCGCCGGGCTCTGGGACACCGGCCTGGACACCGTCTCCGCCACGATCATCACGACCACACCGGTCGGGGAACAGTTGACCCGGCTGCATGACCGCATGCCCCGGATTCTCGCCCCCGAGGAGGTGGCGATGTGGATCGGTGGTGCTGCGGAGCAGGCCCGGGATCTGCTCCGCCCGGCCCGCCCGGAGATGGTGTCGATGCTGTCACTTCGGGAGGTCGACCGCGCGGTGGGAAATGCGCGCAACGAGGGCCAGAACTGCTGAAACAGGGGGGCGTTTGAAACCTCTTGTGACGTGTCCTCTAGCGTGGGGGGCGTCTGAAAGAGTAGATTTCAGGCAGAAGGAAAATTATGTGCGAGAGATCACATAATTGTTAACTATCGCGAAAACCTGGAGTATCCAGGCATGCCACCCCTGGCAGTTTTACGGTGATGCAGAGAACCTGCCGCATCAATCCCAGGCTGAAGGCGGGTATGAGAGAAGTAGGAGAGAATGGTGGATAGAGGGCTATCTGAGAACGTCCGCGTGCCCACTTTTGGGGAATTAATAGAAATAGTTTCCAATAATGAAGGTGGGAAGCTAACTCCGGAGGACAGCGCCCGGGTGCGGGCGTACTTCCGGAAGCGGGGAGCAAATGATCTCCTCAACGGAACTCAACGATCCGGGTACTTTAGATCCGCATAGCGTGTTAGCTTCGGACGTCTCCGTTGTATCAGCACTGCTATGATCAGGGACATGGATGGCTATGATGATCCTAGTGGGCGAGCTGTTTCCCGTCGTATCGTGGAGACCTATGTGCAACGAACGAAATGGCTTCGTCGTCATATTGCTGTCATTGACCTTAGCGAAGGCATGTCTACGTGGGTGCTGAAACAGACATTTGACATTGATGTCGGCGCTTTCTGCAAAGCGTGGGGGGAGACTTCCGGTTCAGATAAAAATGACTCTTCATCCGACGACCATGTATATGTTCCGCTCTCATGGCGCACAAAAGCTAAACCTTATCTCGCTGTCGATACCTGCACTGCGGATGGTAGACGCCTCCGGATAATGAGCAGGTCGTTTAACAGTGATTTTTCAGTTGAGTACTTCCGTGACCAGGTTGAGAGGAATCAGTGGAATCGGAGGTGTGGGCTGGGGTACGTGGAAGAACTTTCTCACTGCTCCTGGTCCCCGGAAGTTGGTGGCGCTTCTCCGAGGAATGAAATCGTGCTACCGGAAGATGTGGTAGCCGAAATTCGCGAATCATCTGGCGGTGGGAGCGAGGTGTCAGGGATCGGCCAGCTCCGAGAGCAAAAGGGGGATGAGTGTGCCGCTCCGGTGATTTTGTTCGACCATTTGTGTGAGATGCATTCGCAAATTGTTCGAGTTCCTAAAGGGGTTGATTTCTCAATAATTAAATTATGGGAACGGTTTTTTCTCAGTACTGGATCGCCTTCTTTCTGGGGGAATCCCCTATTGGAGGTGAGTGCTTTTACTGTTCCTTTTGACGCGGTTAAAGTTGTTGTCCCGGATGATCTCAGATTACAGGAAATAGCTCTTTTTGAACACACCGCGCGGGATGATAATGGAAATTCTGTGGAGCCTATTTCCCCTGAGATTGAGGGGGATGGTTCATGGGGAATTTATTATCAGAAAGGTGGCTACCGTAGTAATGGGGCGAATGGGGGGGAGTCGCAGTATGTTTGGTCACTCGGTATAACTCCTCGACGTCGACATTTTCTTGGACCGGCTATATTGGTTTCCGCGCTCCTGCTGGTTTCTCAGCTTTACCAGGCATTTCGTCAGACCTTTGTTGTGAAAGGTGGTCTTGGCGGTAATGACGTTTCTTCCGAACTTTTTATAGCTGTTCTCATTTTTACATTAGGGATCGTCTGGTCTTCAAGAAAACAATCGGTAATTTATGACAGGATTATTTTTCCATATCGGATAGCATTATTAGCGCAAACGCTACTCTGTTCCTTATTTGTTCTTGCATGGGAGCAAATTAATTGGGCTTTAGTGGGGTTTGGGCACCTTTTTTCTGAGATTTTTGAAAAGGTGAGTGTTCCTGCGACTTTAGAAATGTGGATATCATTCATTTGGCTCATTTGGCTGTGCAACTTCGAGAACTCTATGTTCTTTTTTGAGTTTTATCGGCATGTGGAAAATGTTGAAACTACTTGGATTGCTACGGTTATTCAGATTGTGATGTGTTGGACGGTTGTTCTGCTATCGGCTCTATTGTTTTTTTCGTATGTTAGTGCTTTTGTATTTTCGGGGCGTAGAGGTTTGGATAGATCTATGTATTTAGGCAAACGGGTTAGAATAATTAAGAAATATCTAACAATGAAAAAAAGAGTTCTCCAGTGATGGATGACTGTATTTTCTAAACCCCGAACGACTGCTTGTTAATGATCGGCCAGAGGTCAACCATCTGACTCTGTTCTCCTGTCTACGATGGTGGGCCGGTTCGATCCAGGCTCCGATCGCGGTGTGCAACCGTTCATTCATTAACTGACCGTGATTGACAAATGTTTTCATCAGACTGCATGAGGATCCTGCGGCCGCGTTGCCACCGGCCCCACCACCGTCACCCCGTCAATCTCGAGCACCTGGTGTCCGTTAATCGGCGTGCCGTGAGTTTATCGGACGTGAAATTGGTTGCCCTGCCGGAACGCAAGGATAAGGCCGGGCGCAGTCTGACCTTTGAGCCAGCTGCGCGGCATAGCCGTCGAACATGCCGCACAGGTGCGGATTCTCTCGGTTGGGGGTTAATCACGGTCACATTCTCCGGCTCCGGTGGGCTAGCGCTCTCGGATGTTGCTCAGCTCTACTGCAACCTTAAGTGGATGAGGGGTAAGGGCAGAGAGTTGGGGGTGTGGGTAGTGGATTGGCTCTATTTTTAAATTTCTAGAGTTAATTTATGAAAAAAAGTGTCCAAAAGATAACTATAAAAACATCACACTCCCACTCTGTGTTTTTCCTTCTTGGAATAAGGGCGATGGGCCGCTACTCTTTTCTGCCCGCACAGATAAACTCGTTCTAGAGTGCATCCACGCACAGGTGGTGTGTGTGACCGCTTAATGCTGGTAAGAGTGGTTGGAGAAATTGTCCTACTATGTCACCCCCCTGTCGAACAGGCGGCGATTGGGCCGCTGCTCTTGGAGACACTGGAAACGGTACTTGTCTTCGCTACGATCATCACTACTAAAACGTGAGATGCTGTCGCTGCGGGAGGTCGACCGCGCGATGGGAAATGCGCGCAATGAGGGGTCGCAGTTGACCGATGACATCGGACGGATCCCCGGTTGACGGACGCTACCGCTCATCGAGACCGGTGGCAGGTCCCCGCGCAGGCGAGTACTGCGACCACCAGCACCGCAGACACCGCCCCGTAGGTCAGGGCGAGCGCTGTCCCGGAATCCGCGGCTCTGGTGATCCGGAGGAAAACGAAACCGAGGGCCGCTGAGCCCGTGATGAGACCGATGTTGCGCGCTAAACCGAGGATCCCGGCGGCAGTGCCCCTGCGGTTTTTATGGACGGACTCCAACAACGTCATGTTGTTCGCCGCCATGAACAGTTGGTAGCCCGGAGCGAGGAGAACCGTGCCCGCGACGTAACCGGGAACCCCGAGCCACGGTCCGCTGACCGCGAGAACCACCACGGCGACCCCCATCCACGCCAGCCCCATCACCGTCAACCCCGGGGCTGTGTCCCCGGTGACAAACCGTCCGGTTATCACGCCCGCGAACACAGACGTCAGGGGACCGAGTGCCATGAGCAAACCGATGTCTCGTGGTGCGAGATCGTGTGCAGCGGAGAGATAGAACGGGCCGATGACCAGGGTGCTCATCATCACCGCACCCACGACAACCATGAGGATCACTGCGCGCCGTACAGTCACAGATCCGAGCAACCACCCCGGTAGGAAAGGCTGCCGGCTCCGTTTCTCCACCCGGGACAACACAGAGACCGCGCCCACGGCCACCGCGAGCAGGCCGACCGTTCGCGCCGGGGAGCCCCCAGCTCCGCTACACGCCGTGGCGTACGCGAGTACCGCGACCATGAGCAATGCCGCTCCCACGACATCCGGCCGCCGCCGGACCGGATGCGTCTCACCGGTACCGGCACTCGTCGCGCGGAGCAGCACGGCGGTGGACAGCGACAGACACGCCAGCATCCAGAAGACGGCCCGCCAACCGATCGCATCCACAAGGACACCACCCAGGACCGGACCGGCGGCGGTTCCCATAGCAGTTGCCGAACCGAGCAGTCCCAGCCCGGAACCGGATCGTCGTGCCGTGAGCAGATCCCGAACGGCGGCGACCGAGAGCGCCGCGAGCGCCGCGCCCGCGGTGCCCTGGATCGCTCTCACGGCGAGGAGAACGCCGGGCGAGGGGGCCAGAGCACACAGTGCAGCTGTGACGGTGAACAGGATCGCCGCCCCGAGCAGCACGCGATCCCGACCGAGAAGATCACCCAGATACCCGACCACCGGCCCCACGGCCGTCATTCCCAGTAGGAAAGCGGTGACGATCCACCGCGCGGTCCCCGGATCGTCACCGGACCACGCGGCGACGGCGGGCAGGACCACGGGTACCGCGCTCACACCGATCTGGGCGGTGGTCGCGCACCAGGCCAGGGCCATGAGCCGCAGCGACCGGACGGTGTGGGAATCCGTGAACATGCTTCCACACTGGTTGCCCCGAGCCGTACCGGACAACGGGTGTTGCCGAAACCGGGAAATCCTGCTGTGCTGGGTGAATGACGTCGACCGCAGCCGGAACCGCACGCATCCTGGAGGAACTCGGCCCGCGGTTGCGGAGCACCCGGGAACAGCGCGGCCTGACGCTGGACGCTGTCGCCCGGAAAACGGGAGTATCGACGAGCACCCTCTCCCGGTTGGAGAACGGGCGGCGCCGCCCGAGCCTCGACCTGCTCCTGCCCCTGGCCCTCGTCTACCGGGTCGACCTTGACGCCCTCGTCGGTGTGCCGGGAACCGGGGAGCACCGCATCCGGATGCGGCCCAGAGTGATCCGGAGCCGGGTGGTCGTCCCGCTGACCGGACGGACGGCGGGTGCCCACACCTGGAAGATCATCGTCCGGCCCGACGAATCCGTACCTGAGCTACGCACCCACCCGGGCCGTGCGTGGATGTACGTGCTCTCCGGGCGGCTGCGCCTGATCGTCGGTGAGGATGACGTCGTTCTCGAACGGGGCGAGTGCGCCGAGTTCGACACGACGACCCCGCACTGGTTCGGTGGCGACGGGGCCTCGGGTGCGGAGATCATCACCGTCTTCGGTCCCCTCGGATCCGCTCCGCACCTCCGGTACGGCGGAGCACCGGACTGAGGGCGGTCTCAGCCCCGGGCCCAGATCCTCCCCTCCTCGTCCCACGACCAGCGCACCGGGTCACCGACCGCCACATCGGTCAGCCAGTAGGTCTCGCCGGGGTTCCAGCCGGCGACCACGGACGCTGTCCCGGCGTCCACGTCGATGGCTCTACCGGCGGCCGCCAGATATCCGAGATGGGTCAGGTGCACAGCGTCGTGGTGCTCCGCGACGGCGGCCCAGTCCGGGATCACCCACCGTCCCCGACGCCCCGTGGTGCGGTGCCAGTCGTGGTAGCGCTGCCGGGTGACCTCGACCGGGAACCGCCTGCAGAGATCCGCCCACGAGTCGGCACCGGTGATCTCGAGGATCCTGGCGTCTCCCGGGACGACGATCCGGCGCGTCTCCCGGGGCCCGAGGTCGAAGGTGTCCTCCTCGAACCAGAGAGCGGAGGGAGCACCGTCCGGGAGCGGGGCCGTGGTGGCCGGTGCCCCCATCGGAGCAGACCACCAGATCCCCGACACTTCTTTCTCCGGATCGAATGTCGCCGCCGCAGCGGCTTCCCGGGCGATCAGTCCGTCACGTTCCGCGGTGAGGCGTTTCCCGACCCCCGATGTCAGAGCGGTGGAGCCCCGCACCGACAGCGTCCACTGCCGCTCCGGATCGAACGGGGCCGTGAGGACGTCCATCAGTGGGGAGTCGGTGAGTTCCCCGGCGATCCGGAGCAGTGGTCCGCGCATCTCCGGGGCTGCCGCGAGGATCTGGGCACCGTACGGTTCCTGCCAGTAGGCGGCGTTGTCGACGGAGCAGGCCAGTGCGTCGCGCAGCACGGGCCACGTGATCTCCGCGAGTTCCACATCCCGGAATGCGGCGGCGATATCCCCGACATCAACGACGTCAGGGAGGCGGCCACCGGCACTGCAGTCGTGGGAAACCGGATTCCCCGGCGACGGGAAGGAAGAGGGGAAGTAGATGGTCCCCGCCCCGGATTCGACGTCGAGAGTCGCCGCCGCCCTGTGAAACAGGTTCAAAGGGCCTGACAGGCCCGTGTCGCCCTCCAGATTCAGCAGCAGGTCCCGGCCCCGAGGTCCGGAGACGAGCTGTTCAGCGGGATTCATGGTGGTTCCTTTCATCCCCCTCCGACCGGGGGTCCCGGGTCCCGGGCCCGGTGGAGTCGGGATAGTCAGTGTGCTCCCGGTGCCGCGACCGTGGCGAACCGTGCGCCGGTCACCGCCGCGAGATCACCCGGGGTGAGCTGGACGTCCAGGCCCCGGCGCCCACCGGAGACCAGGACCTCGCCGAACTCCAGCGCGGAGGAATCGATGACGGTGGGCAGGGCATTCTTCTGGCCGATGGGGGAGATCCCGCCGGTGACGTAGCCGGAGGACCGTTCGGCGTCGCGCGGCTCGGCCATGCAGATCTTCGACACGCCGAACGCCCGCGCGGCGGCCTTGAGATTGACGTGGCCGGTCACCGGGACGCACACCACCCCGAGCTTCCGTTTCGGCCCCGACCCGGCGGTCAGGTCCACCACCAGGGTCTTGAACAGCTGCCCCTCGTCTATCCCGAGGGGGCCGCACAGCTCGGCCGCGGCCTGCGCCCCGAAATGGTCGTGACCGGACTCGAAGGTGTGCACCGTGTGGTTCACGCCCGCCTCGTTCAGCACGACGAGGGCGGCGGTTCCTGCTCCGGGTGACTTCGACTTACGCTTCGACATACCGCCAGTTGTACGCGGGGGAACAGTGTTTTTCTACAATGGAGGGGATGTGCGCGTCGTTGGGAGACGCGCCTGCCGGACGCCGAAACCCGCCCCGTACCCGCGGGTGGGAGGGGTCGACAAGCAGAGGGAAGGGACGCAACGTCAATGCCGGAGACGATGACCGGTGCCGCCGAGCAAGCGGCCAGATTCGAGAAGGAGGCACTGCCCCTGCTCGACCAGCTCTACGGCGGTGCCCTGCGGATGACCCGAAACCCCGCGGACGCTGAGGACCTGGTCCAGGAGACCTACATGAAGGCCTTCCAGAAGTTCAGTTCCTTCACCCCGGGGACAAACCTCAAGGCCTGGCTGTACCGCATCATGACCAACACCTACATCAACTCCTACCGGAAGGCGCAGCGGCAACCCTCTCAGTTGCCGACGGAGGAGATCACCGACCATCAGCTGGTCGAGACGTCCTCGCACACCTCGGCGGGCCTGGCGTCGGCGGAGGTCGAGGCGCTGAAGAAGCTGCCCGATGCGCAGATCACCGACGCGTTGAACCAGCTTCCCGAGGATTACCGCATGGTGGTGTTCTACGCCGATGTGGAGGGGCTGGCGTACAAGGAGATTGCCGGGATCATGGACACCCCCATCGGGACCGTGATGAGCCGGTTGCACCGGGGAAGAAAACAGCTCCGCGGATTGTTGAAGGATGTGGCCCGCGAGCAGGGTATCGGACTGAACCATCCTGATCTCGTAGGTGAGCGTGGAGCCGCGTCGGGAGACGCGGACGTGGAGAAGGCACGGAAGGGAACGGACAAATGACGCAGCAGAATGAGAATGGCGGCCACATGCCGGACATGGCTGACTGCGGAGACGTCTACGAGTCCCTGTTCGAACTTCTTGACGGTGAAGCCACGCCTGAGCGGCGTGCGGTTCTGCGTGCCCACATCGAGGCCTGTCCGGGGTGCTTCACGCAACTCGGTATCGAGGAGGAGATTCGGGAGCTCATGCGGCGTTGCTGCTGTGCACATGCGCCCGTGACGTTGCGGCAGAAGATCATCCTCCGGCTTAGGGTCGAGCGTTACCGCGGTTGAACCATCTCCTGCGGACGCTACCGCAGAGCTCGATCATCTGTCGACGGAAAAGCCCCCTGCACACTGTGCAGGGGGCTTTCGGGTCAGGGTCCGATCAGGAATTGGGCCGCTTGCCGTGGTTGGCCTTGTTCTTGCGACGGTCCTTACGCTTGCGTCCACGCTTGCTCATGGTGTTCCTCCAGGAAGGTATCGGGGTATGCCACGGCGGGACCGTAGCATGACGGTCAGGGGATCCTGCCGTGTGGTGTTCATGATCGTCACCGGACAGGGACCGAAGGATCGGTCCCTGTCCGGAGTGACAAATGTCGTTGATTATACGCAGTGGGGCCGGTGACACGAAATATCCGGTACCTCGGACGCCCGGTGAGGCGCGGGTACCGGATGTTTCGGGTGCTACTGGGTGTTACTTGACGGCTGCGCGGGTGCGGGTGCGTCCACGATTGCGGCGGCGCTTGAGTGCACGGCGCTCGTCCTCGCTCATGCCGCCCCAGACGCCGGCGTCCTGGCCGGACTCGAGGGCCCAGGTGAGGCACTCGGAGGTGACGGGGCACCGGTTGCAGACGACCTTCGCGGTCGCGATCTGGGCCAGAGCGGGCCCGGAGTTGCCGACGGGGAAGAAAAGCTCGGGGTCTTCGTCGCGGCAGACTGCCTTATGACGCCAATCCATGGGTGAATCTCCTTCAGAAAATACGTGTCTTTTGTCAGACATTCGGCATGGCGGAACCCTTTCCGACGGTTGGTGTCTCGGGGTGTCGGGAAGCCGGGCGGTGAGCCGCCTGGGGCGGTTCCCGTGCTGGTCCACCGGGCCGGCCGGGAGTGGTCGTCCACTCCGGTCATGGTCCCGGCATCATGCCACAAAATGAACCCGGGCTTAACGCCGGGTGTCTGTGCTACTGCAAGATAATGACACGTACACATAGGCGCCCGCTAGGGTTCGACCTATAAAAGTGGCTAAGATCACACCTAGCCGTTATCTGCAGGCGACACAACATCGATGACGTCGACGTGGGAACTCAGTCGCAGCTTCTTTGTTTTGCCCGCTGATTCACCGTCTACCTGCCATTTCAATGGTCGTGGGGAAGTGAGTGTGAGCTTACTAATATCGTCAACTCGAATCTCCCGTAGGTCCACCCGGAGTGGTCGCCAGATCTTGTTCCCGATCCCGGTGGCGTGCAGCAATGCCACCAGTCCACCGGGTCCCTCGATGTCTCGCAGGGCATAGAGAGACAATCCCGCGTCGAGCTTCTGCTCCGGATTGGTCACCACAGCCATCGGGCCCGCGTACGTCCAGGGGTTCGTATTAGACACGATGAGGAAGGGGACCTCGCTGCCCGTGCGGAGCCCCTCAGCTGAGTGCGCCGAGTAGGTGATGGCCGGAGGGCGGCGCCGGAGGCGCTGCCAGGCGGTCGCCGTCACCATCGCGTACCTCCACGGCGTCGCCGCCTTGCCTGCGTCCCGCAGATCCTCCATGAGAGCGATGGCATTCGCATCCAGACCGAATCCCGCATTCACGCAGAACCAGCGGTCCTCGATGTGCCCGAGCGGAAGGCGCCGGTAGGTATCCGAGAGAATGAGGTCGCGCAACTGTCTGGCGGCCACCGCGGGATCATTGGGTAGTCCCAGGGCGCGGGCGAACACGTTGGCGGATCCCGTCGGTACCACCGCGACCTTCGGTAATTCGCCGGGCCCGGGCCGGCTCTCCGGATCGCGCCCCACGAGTCCGTTGATCACCTCATTCACCGTACCGTCCCCACCCACGACGACCACGACGTCGACGTCTGCGCGCGTCAGGCCTGTGCAGATGTCCTCCGCGTGCCCGGCGTACTGGGTGAATACCGAGGTCAGTTCGGTAGCTTTCAGAAGTGGGGTCACCACCTGGCGGGTGATCTGGGGCGTCAGGGCCGTCGAGTTGGGGTTGGAGAGCATCAAGGCACGCATGGCGTCGAGTGTAACCCCGCGCACATGGAAGGCGCGCACCCACGCGGTAGGCTTGGGATGTGACTGATTCCTACCGCGACGTGCCCAGTTCCTCGTCTGTGTCCCCGGAAACCGGTGACCAGACAGAATCTCAGAAGCCGCCGGCGGACATCCGGCGAGCTGGGGTACTCGGTATCTGTGAGTCCCTCGTCGGGCTCGCGTACGCGGTGTTCCTCATCTTCCGGGAGATCACTGGTCAACATGACTACGGGACCGTCACCTCGGACGGCAGTGAGAATGCCTTCGTCGGCTACGGAACCGCTGCGTTCTTCATCGCGGTGTTCGGAACGGTGGCCGCGGCAGGCTTCGCGCTCCGGCGGGGCCGCCGCTGGGGGCGGGGACCCGTGGTCATCCTCCAGATGCTGCTGCTGCCCGTCTCCTGGTACATCGCGTCTGCGGGCCTGATCGTCCCCGCGGTCATCGTTGCGGTGTGCGCCCTGCTTGGCCTCTACCTCACGTTCAACGGCAGATCGCTCAGCTGGGCGGCCGGCGTCTTCAGCTGACGAGCGCCACTACCTCGCCGCCGTCCCCACGCTTCTCCACGAGCACATCACCGACGAGTGACAGGGTCACCTGTCCCGTATAGCCACCCCGGTCCACCGGGATGACTCGATCGATCTCCTCAGTGTCCCAGTTGGCCACGGCGATTCCCGCTGCCGTGGGGAAGAGCAGGCGGTCCCCGACGGCGACGCCCGTGCCCAGTGCATCGTGGAAGTAGTGGTCGAGGACCAGCGAATCGGGTTTGAACAGGTAGAGCCTCTCCCCGTCGAACCACGTCAGGTGGTGTGGCAGATCAGCGACCACGGGTGAAAACAGATTCCCGGACGAATCCACCAGGGGCGCCGCCGGAACCACCGCGACCCCGGTCTCGTTTCCGTCGAGGTTGAAGCCCGTCATTCGTGGCTGCTCACCACCCACCGCGTCACGGTAGACCACGGCCCCCTCCTGTCCAGCCGCGACAACCTGGGACCTCGCCCCACCGAGGAACACCTGGGTCTTGATCTCCGGCTTTCGGGAGTCATCCGGGACCCGATCCTGCATCCGCAGCCAGTACCCCGCAGCCTGGCCCTCGCTCGGGGGGCAGTACTCGACCACGGAGAGCAGGTCCTTGCGGGTCAGCGCAGAACTGATGGTGCAGTCCTCGTTCGGCTGCATGTTCGGTTCCTGCTTCGCCTCAACGTCACCGTACTCGACGGTGCGCACGAGATCGTTGCGCCAGAGTTCCACACGCTCGGTGGAGACGATGCCCACCGCGTCGTTCGAGCGGACCGGCACGGTCTCATCCGAGGCGACGGCGGATCGCGCCGCCCGGTACTCGCCGCTGGCGGCGTCGAGCCCGACGACGTCTCCGCACCCAACACCCGTCCGGTACGTGACGTAGACCCGGTCGAAGGCGGTACTCACGGAGCAGATCTCGTGGTTGTCGCGGTGGTATGACCAGACGGTGTCACCGGTCGCCGGGGCGGTGGCGGTCAAAGTGCCGCCCTCTGCGGTGAACACGAGCCCCGCCGCGGACTGGACCTGCGGTTGCCCGGGTACGGCGGAGTCCGGGGCGCGCCACGCCTCGTGCACCTGTTCGGGCGCTGCGGAGGGGGCCGAAGCCGCCACGTGGGGTTCCGCGGCGGTCTGCAGATCCGCCGCCCGGTTCTCCGAGGTCAGCCACACAGTGCCGACGCTGAGGAGCGCCACCGTGGTGATCACTGCGGCCGCGATGAGGTCGTTTCGGCTACGCTGCAGCACGACGGTGCCCTTCTCTTCGGGCCCCGTGGAAGTTCTGTTCATCGTTTGCCAACCCGTCCACCATGAGAGCCACTGTCCCGGTGGTGGCGGGAACCACCACCGCCGGATGGGCGGTCACGAGGCGGTCTGCGGCCGGTCGATCGGGCGCCGGCTGGCCGGGTCACGGAGGGGCCACCGAACACCTTGCGGGCGGGCCCGACGCTTTCACCCGCGCCCTCGGGGATGTCGAGTGCCTCGTACAGCTCCGGGGAGGTGGAGAACCATGCGGGAGGCTCCGGCTGGCCGAGATCGAGCTCCTTGTTGATCAGTTCCCACTTCACCAGCTCGTCGTATCCGACGAGTGTGATCGCGATCCCGGTGTGTCCTGCCCGGCCCGTGCGACCGATCCGGTGTACGTAGGTCATCTCGTCATCCGGGGTCTGATAGTTGATCACGTGGGTCACGTCGTCGATGTCTATCCCGCGTGCCGCGACATCCGTGGCGACGAGGATCTCGACGGTTCCCTCACGGAACGCGTTGAGGGACTTCTCCCGGGCCGGCTGACCCATGTCCCCGTGTACCGCGCCGACGGCGAAACCCCTTGCGGCGAGATCTTCCGCGATGGTGGCGCAGCTGCGCTTTGTGCGGGCGAAGATGATCGTGCGTCCCCGGCCCCGGCTCTGGAGCACCCGGGAGAGCACTGCTGTCTTGTCCATCCGGTGCGCCTGGAACACCACCTGGCGCGTACTTGCGTGGGTCGCGGCGGCCCCGACTTCCTCTGCCCGGATGTGTACCGGGCGGTCCATGAAAGTGCGGGCCAGCGCAATGATCGGTCCCGGCATCGTCGCCGAGAACAACATCGTCTGATGCTTGTGGGTCAGCGCCTTCAGCAGCTTCTCGATGTCGGGGAGGAAACCGAGGTCCAGCATCTCGTCGGCTTCGTCGAGCACGAGGACCGCGACGTGGTCGAGCTTCAGGCAGCCACGGTTGTATAGGTCGATCAGTCGACCGGGGGTGCCCACGACCACGTCGATGCCGTCCTCGAGCGCCTCGATCTGTTCGTCGTAGGGGCGGCCACCATAGATCGTCAGGATCCGCACGGGGAGATTTGTGGAGGCACTCCGGAGATCCTCACCGACCTGCACAGCGAGTTCCCGGGTGGGTGTGACGACGAGTGCCCGCGGGGTCCCGTCGAGTTCCTCCACACCCGCGTCATCGAAGACCCTGTCGAGGAGGGGGACACCGAAACCCATCGTCTTGCCCATTCCGGTCCGCGCCTGTCCGATCAGGTCTTTTCCGGCGAGTGCGAGCGGCAGAGTCAGCTCCTGGATGGCGAAGGTCCGGACCATGCCGACGGACGCCAGCGCATCGGTGATCTCCTTGGCGACGCCGAGTTCGGCGAACGTTGGCTTCAGCTTCTGTTCAGACACCCCTTCATAGTATCCACGTCGGTCCCCGGTAGACACCCCGGTACCCACAGCACCCCAACCCCTCAGTCCGGACCTGGCCGGGGCCTTACCTGGGGTCTGCAGCCTGCCGAGCTCCCGCGGTTTCGTCGTATCGAAGGCAGGCCCGCGTGTGCACCCGCACCGTGGTACGCGTAGGCTCCCCGGTGAAAACCTTCACTTTCGTGCCCTCCCGTCAGATCATGTCCGGACAGACCGGCAGGCCCACGGGCACGATGAATCCGAACGAAACCCGAGGAGACACGACGTGGACATCAAGATCGGTTTTTCCGACACCGCCCGCGAAGTGGTGGTTAGCAGCGACGAGGATCAGGACACCGTCGTCGAGCAGGTCACCGCAGCCCTGGCTGATGACGGGGGTGTGCTCCGGCTCACTGACGACAAGGGACGCGTCGTCCTCGCCCGGAACAGTCGTATCGCCTACGTCGAGGTCGGAACCACGACGTCACGTCCCGTCGGATTCCTGCACTGACCGCCTGACACCGGGCCGGTCGGTGCCACCGGTCACGGCCACCCACCGCAACTGGAGAGACCTGAAGAGACGTGGAACCGATGCTTGTACGCTTCGCCCGGGAATACGGCTGGCGCGCCTACGCGATCCCGGTGCTCATCGTGATCACCGTCTGGGTCCTGGTCAGCATATTCACCACCGATGCGCAGGAACCGGGCACCTTACGCACCGGCTCCGCGACCAGCGAAAGTTCGGCGCCGGTCACCCCGACCACGCCCGGCGGTGCCGCGCTCCCGGCCGACCCCGGACTCGGCGGTGGTCCGAACCCCGCCAACGCCCAGCGGCCAGTGCTGCCGAACGGTGAACTCCCTCCCGGTGCCCCCTACACGGAGAAAGGAACCGGCGAGTTCCGCGCCGTCGGCTACTCCGGACCACCCGTTGGTAGGGGGGAGAAGACCTTCACCTATGTCGTGGAGATCGAGAACGGGGTGGACGCGGCCGTCTACGGCGGAGATGACGCCGTCGCGGCGATGGTCGACGCAACCCTTTTCGATCCCCGTGGGTGGAGTACCGATCCCCGTTTCGCGTTCCAGCACATCGACGCCAACGACCCGCGCACCCCGGATCTTCGGATCCAACTGACTTCCGTCGGCACCACCCACGAACTGTGCGGACACTCCCTGGAGATGGAGACGAGCTGCTTCTATTCCGACGGTAATCGCGTCCTATTGAATGAATCCCGGTGGATCCGTGGAGCGCTGCCCTTCGACGGGGATCTCGGCTCCTACCGCCAGTACCTCATCAACCACGAGGTCGGCCACGGCATCGGTTTTGCGGCGCACGAACCCTGCGGCGGTGACGGTGAGCTCGCCCCGGTGATGATGCAGCAGACTCTATCGCTGGCGAACTCCGTCCTCGCCGGAATCAGCCCGACCGAGGTCTACCCGGATGACGGTGCGGTATGTCGCTACAACCCCTGGCCATACCCGTATGCCTGATACCACGCTCCCCGTACTGCCGGTCGACCTGCCCGCCGGGGCGGTGGCCCGCTACGCCCGCCACCTGAGCCTCCCTGGTATCGGGCTCGTCGGCCAGCAGCGACTCGCCGGCACCAGGGTTCTGTGCATTGGTGCCGGTGGACTGGGTTCTCCGGTGCTCCAGTACCTGGCCGCCGCTGGAGTCGGAACTCTCGGGATCGTCGACGATGACGTCGTCGACCTGAGTAACCTGCAACGCCAGATCATCCATCCCGTCACCGCCGTCGGAACCCCCAAGGTGCACTCAGCCGCCGAGTTCATCGCGAACCTCAACCCGCTGGTCGCCGTACGAACCTTCGACACCAGGCTCACCCGGGACACGATCGGGGAGATCCTCGACGGGCTGGCTCCGCACATCGTCGTCGATGGTTCCGACAACTTCGCCACCCGCTACCTCGTGGCCGACACGTGTGCCGACCGGGCCATCCCGTTGGTCTGGGGGTCGATCAGCCGGTTCTCCGGCCAGGTGTCTGTCTTCGACGACGGCCACACGCTCCGCGACCTCTACCCGGAACCGCCCGCGCCGGGCACGGTGCCCACCTGCGCCGAGGGCGGTGTCTTTGGGGTGCTGCCCGGAGTGATCGGCACGATCATGGCCACCGAGGTGATCAAGCTCGTCACCGGGACGGGAACCCCGCTGGTCGGTCGGCTCGCGCTCTGGGATGGGGCGGACGCGACCATGCGCACCGTCCGTTTCGAGCCTCAGCCGGGCTCGGCGGCGCTGCGGCATACCACCCCGCCCGACGACGGTGTGGTCTGCACCCCTGCTCCGGCTCTCACTCCGGACGGAATCCTCGAGACCCCCGTGTCCCACTGGCCGGAACTCGCCGGGGAGGGCGTCCGGCTCGTCGATGTGCGGGAACCCCACGAATGGGCTGGTGGAGTCCTCGGCGATCCGCTTCGCCTGCCGCTGAGCACACTGAAGACCGGTGACCTCGGGGTCCTCGAACACGTGTCCCGGGAAACACCGTTGGCCGTCTACTGTGCGGCGGGTGTGCGCTCCCGAGCGGCGGCGCTCCTGCTCGGTGAAGCGGGATTCAGGGACGTCGTGTCCCTGTCCGGCGGCATCAACGCCTGGTGGCTCCGTCGGTGACCGGTACGCCTCTTCCCGTGTGCCCGGGGCCGGGCGGTAACGTGGCGGACATGGACAACACTCCTCCTGAGCTGCCGGACTACGTGTGCGGCATCTTCCGCGCCTCCGACCGGACCCCGCAGCCGCTTGGCCCCGTCTGGGATAACGGTTGGCGGGTGGGGCAGACGGTGATCAGCCGGGTCCTTGACCCCGTCGCCGCGAGCTGGTCCGCCAAAGTCCGTGAACAGCTACGCCCCGACGGCGTCCGACCGGCTCGTCCGGTGCGGTCTACCGATGGCCGCTACGTGGTGTCCGGCTGGCGGGCGTCGACCTTCCTCGAGGGGGAACCACTCGCGAGAACCGATGAGACGGTGGCCGCGGCACTGCGGCTAGCCGACGCCCTCGCGCCACTGCCCGTCCCCGAGCATCTCACCGCACCGGTGGGTACCCCGGACGGAATGACCGACCTGTTCGCAGTCGCGGACCGCGCGGCCTGGTCCGCCGATCCGGCATCGGTCCTCGCCCCGGCACTCGGACTCGATGCCACGGCCAGTGAGACCCAACGGGCCGGGATGACCATGGCCGCACTGGTCACCAGGACTCTCGAGCCCGTGGGCGGTGCCCGACAGGTCGGGCATGCGGACATGTTCGCCACGACCCTGTTCTCCGGGAATCTTCCCCCGGTGGTGACCGACATCGTCGGGGTCGCGCACCCGCACGGGTACACCGCCGCGCAGGTCATCGTCGATGCGCTCATCGCGGGGGCCGTCGATGATCGCATCATCGCGCGCTATTCCCACCTGCCCGATATCGGTCAGTTGATGCGCCGCGCCCTGCTCTACCGGCTCTACCTCCACGCCCTGCTCGAGGACGCTGATCCGAACGCCAGTGCGAAACTCGCCCGGGTTGTGGAACTCATCCTGTCCGGGGGCTCGGACACACTGTGACTCATGCCTGAAGACCGCTCCACCACTGGTGGCGATGCGCGCAACCACCTCGCGCTGCCCCCGAACCTGACCGTCAGGCTGCGTCGTTCCACAGCGCAGCCGCAGCCTCCGGCACGGACATGGGGGCCGGAGGCACGGCGTCTGATTGCTGACGGGGTCGGCGTCTGGCGGGTCACCGGCGCCGCCGGACACGGCGTCAGCTCGCTCCTGGTCGACACCGCCCTCGCCCGGCTGCGTGAGGGCTCCGACCCAGACGGACTGCTCATCGTCACCCCGTCGAAGGAGGCGGCAGGCAGGCTACGCGGGCAGCTCGCCGACCGATTGAGCGAGATCCCCGACTTCGCCGGTTCCGCGCCCCTCGTCCGCTCTGCACCGTCATTCGCCTTCGCGCTGCTCAGTGCGGCGGCCACCCGCGCCGGCGATCAAGCACCCCGGCTCATCACCGGTGCGGAACAGGACGCCGTGATCCGGGAACTCCTCGCCGGCCACGCCGAGGACGGGCTCGGCAGCTGGCCCGCGGAACTCCGGCCCGCCCTGACCATGGTCGGCTTCGCCCGCCAGCTCCGCGACTTCCTGCTCCGCGCCGTCGAGCGTGGCCTGGGGCCGGAGGATCTCGTGCGCCTCGGGCGGGAACACGGGCGCCCCACGTGGCGGGCGGCGGGGGACTTCCTCCGCGAGTACGAACAGACGACGGCACTCGGGGGAGTGCACAGCTACAACGCCTCCGAACTCGTCACCGTCGCCATCGAGTCCCTCGCCCTCGACGACGGACTGCTGGAACAGCAGCGCACCGCTCTGCACACCCTCCTCATCGATGACGCACAGAACCTTGATCCGCGCACCGCCGAACTCCTGACACTATTCATCCCCTCGACCCGGCTGACCGTCATCGCCGGTGATCCCGGGCAGGCGGTGTTCCGCTTCCGCGGCGCCAACCCCGACTTCCTCACGAAGTATCCGTGCACCGACGAACTCGTCCTGGACACCCCGCACCGGACACCGGCTCACCGTGGGGCGGTGATCTGCGACAGCGCCGCGGTCCAGGCTGGTGCCGTGGCGGACACCCTCCGCCGTGCCCACCTCATGGACGGGGTCCCGTGGCCGAGAATGGCGGTGATCGTCCGCTCAACCGGTGCGCTGGGGGTCATCCGGCGGGCGCTGCTCGCCGCCGGGGTGCCCGTGCAGCTCGACCCCACCGACACCGTCCTGGCCGAGCAGAGGATCGTCTCCGCGATCCTGCTGGCCGCCCGGGCCCTAGACGGCCCGCTGGAGCGTTCCGAGGTGGAGGAACTGGTGCTCGGCCCCGTCGGCGGCGCCGACCCCGTCACACTCCGCCGCCTGCTGCGCGGCCTGCGCCAGGCTGAACTCCGGCGTGGTGGGCGACGCCGGGCCATCGACGTCCTCGCCGAGCTGGTCCTCCCGCACGGCTCCGTCGCGGAGAACCCGGCCCACGCTCCCGCCGATGGTGGAGTCAGTGCCACCGATTTCCTCACCGACCGGGAGACCGGCATTCTCGACCGGGTCCGCTCCGTCCTCACCGCGGGCACGGAGGCGCAGCGCACCGGAGGATCGGTGGAGCTCGTCCTGTGGGAACTGTGGAACGCCACCGGGCTGGCGGACCGGCTTGCCGCCGGATCCCTGCGCGGAGGCACCGCCGGGTCCCAGGCCGACCGCGACCTCGACGCGATGATGGCCCTGTTCGACGCCGCCGGCGACTTCGTCGAACGGCGCCCCACCGCGGGCACCGGCGCCTTCGTCCGGCATATCACCGACCAGCAGCTCCCGACCGGTGCCCGCGACCGGCGCGGAGTCGAACCGGACGCCGTCCACCTGCTTACCGCGCACGCCGCAGGCGGCAGGGAGTGGCACACCGTCGTCGTTGCGGGAGTCCAGGAGGGCACCTGGCCCACCACCTCGGAGACGGGGACCCTGTTCGGCCAGGAGGAATTGGTGGACCTCCTCGACGACGGCATCGACCCAGACGTCCACATCTCCCGCGCCGTGGAACGGCTCGCCGAGGAACGGCGCCTGTTCCACCTGGCATGCACCCGCGCCACAGACACCCTGCTGGTCACGGCCCTCGACACCCCGGAGGGAAACGAGGTCCTCGAGCCGTCCCGCTTCCTGGAAGAACTCGGCGTGGAGATCCACCGGATCAGCGGCGGACCCCGGGATGCCGGGGGAGAGGAGCCCACCACCGACACGGTCGACGGAATCCCCGTCGGTACCCGACTGCTGTCGGTCCCCGCCCTGGTCGGAGAACTCCGCCGCGCCGTCTGCGACCCCGGTGAACTCGACAGTCGCCGGTGCCAGGCCGCCCGCCAGCTGGCCCGACTCGCGGAGGCCGGGGTACCCGGTGCCGACCCGGACCAGTGGTGGGGGCTCGCCGGACCGTCCACCGACCAGCCGGTCCGCCCGCGCCGGGACACCGTGACCCTGTCACCGTCGCAGATTGAGCAGATCGCGGCGTGTCCGCTGCGTGCCGTCCTCGGGCGGGTGGACACCGACGAGGAGATTCCGCTGCACCTGATCGCCGGAATCCTCGCCCATGGCTTCGCCGAGGCGGTCGGCGACGGCGCCGAGCGGGAGAAGGCCGCGCGGATGGTGCGCGACGCATACACCCGGGTCCTCGAATTCAACGGAACCCCGGACTGGAGGACGCCGATCGACCTCGCCGCCTGGGACCGCCTCATCGAGCGCACCGCCGACTGGATCACGATCTCCCGCTCGGTGTTCACCGCGGTTGGGGTGGAGGTCCCGGTGTCCGTCACGGTGGGCACCACCGGGGACGGTCGAGACCTGGTCATCACCGGCCGGATGGACCGGTTGGAGCGCACCGCGGACGGCGACCTCGTCGTCGTCGACCTGAAGACCGGTGCCCACCCCCCCACCCAGAAGTCGATGGGTGAGCACGCGCAGCTCGCCGCCTATCAGCTTGCCCTGTCGAGGGGGAAGGTCGTCCCCGACACCACCGCCGGTGGCGGGCCCGGGCGGGTCCGGGTCACCGACGCCGACACCCGCGGCGCCGCCGAATCCGTCGGCGGTGGCGTCCTCGTCTACCCGGGTACCACGACCGCGAAGATCACCACCCGCGATCAAGCCGCCAAGACCCCGGAGGAGCTCGCGGATCTCGCCGCCACCCTGCCCCGGCTCGCCGCCTCGGTGACCGGACCCCGGCTCGCTGCACGGATCAACGATTCCTGCGAACGGTGCTCACTGCGCCGCATGTGTCCCGCGCAGGAGGAAGGGCGGGTGCTCACCGATGCCCGCTGAAAAACTATCCCCGGTGCTCCTGTCCCGGTGGCTCGGGCAGGAGCACGCCCCAACGGAGCAGCAGGCCGCCATCATCAGTGCCGATCCTGGGCCGTTGCTCGTCGTCGCCGGGGCCGGTGCGGGCAAGACCGAGACCATGGCCGCGCGTGTGGTGTGGCTCGTCGCCTCCGGTCTCGCCGCCCCCGACCAGGTCCTCGGACTCACATTCACCCGGAAGGCCGCACAGCAGCTCTCCCAGCGCATCCGCGCGCGGTTAGCCACCCTCGCCGGGATTCCCCGGCTCCGGGATCTCGACCCCACCGGGGCCCTGGAACACAACCTCCGGGCCATCACCCCGACCGTGTCCACCTATGATTCCTACGCGGGTCGGCTCATCGGAGAATACGGGCTACTGCTCCCCGTGGAGCCCTCCGCCCGCCTGATCACCCGAACCGAGCTCTTCCAGATTGCGTGGGATCTCGTCGGTTCCTACCGCGGTGACCTGCCCATGGAAACGGGACGTGCCCACGTCGTCGACACGCTGCTCGCCTTGTCTGCGGACATGGACAACCACATGGTCGACGCCGCCGGCATTATCGAGGAGACCGACCCCTTCGTCAGTCTCTTCGATGAGCTCCCGCCTGGGCCACGGCAGAAGGAGAAACTCGCGCAGAAGACCGCGAACATCCGTGACCGGCAGCTCCTGCGACTCTCGCTCCTCCCGCTCGTCGAACAATTGCGCGCTGAACTCACCCGCCGCACCGTGATCACCTTCGGGGAACAGATGTCGCTCGCGGCCCGGCTCGCCGCCACACACCCGGAGGTCGGCTACAGTCAACGCCGCCGCTTCCGCGTCGTCATGCTCGACGAGTACCAGGACACCTCGCACGCCCAGCGGGTGCTGCTGTCCAGTCTCTTCGGCGACACCGACCCCTCCCTCACAGTCACCGCCGTCGGCGACCCCATGCAGTCGATCTACGGCTGGCGTGGTGCGACCGCGGCCAACCTCACGCGCTTCGTCACCGACTTCCCCCGCATCGACCGCCACGATCCTACCGCCCCGCCACAACCGGCCCCGAAGATGGAGCTGGTCACCAGCTGGCGCAACCCACCCGAGATCCTCACCGCGGCGAACGCGGTGTCCCGCAGCGTCCTCGGCCCGGCGAACAACCCCGACCGGGCCGTCCAGCCGCTCCGGCCCCGCCCCGGATCACCCGCAGGTGCCCTGCGGCTGGGCTGGTTCGCCGACAGTGCCTCCGAGATCCGGTGGCTCGCGGACCGGCTCGCCGCCGACTACGCGGACCGTCGCGCCGGGGGAGAGACGTTCACCGGCGCCGTCCTCGTGCGCAAACGGAAACACTCGGCGGCCATCGCCGCCGCACTCGGGGAACGCGGTGTCCCCGTCGAGATCGTCGGGCTCGGCGGGCTCCTCGATATCCCCGAGGTCGCCGATCTCGTGGCCTTCGCGACGATGCTGGTCCGACCCGGGGACAACCGGGCGGCACTCCGCATCCTCACCGGCCCCTACGTCGGTCTGGGAGCCGCTGACGTCCTCGCTCTCGCGGGCCGTGCGGCGAATCTCACGGGCCGCGCGACCGGCGGCTCCGACAGCGGGCGTGGCGATGATCGGAACCACATTCCGGAGGAGGGGGAGGACACCCTCGACGACCCGGCACTCGCCCGGCTCCGTGACATCATCGCCGAAGCCCTGCCCACCGGGGACGACACCACCACCGCCGGGCTCACCGACGCCGTCGCCGACCTCGGCGAACCCGAGCGCTACAGTGCGGAGGGACTCGCCCGGCTCCGCAGGCTGGCCTCCCACCTCCGCTACCTGCGTACCCGTTCGCTCGGACACGATCTGCCCGAGATCTTCGGCGACATCGAACGGATCACCGGTATCCGCACCGAGGTCCTCTCCCGGACCGACCCACACGCCGACGGCGCCGCCGGAACCGTGCACCTCGACCGCTTCCACGAGCACGTCGCCTCCTTCGCCCAGATCCCCGGGGCGACTCTGCGCAGCCTCCTCGACCACCTCGCCCTCGCCCGCGAACAGGAGGAGGGGCTCGAACCCGGCGAGGTGCGCGTGAATGCCGACCGCGTTCAGATCCTCACCGTGCACAAGGCGAAGGGCCTCGAGTGGGACACCGTCGCCGTCCTCCACGCCGACAACCGCACCTACACCGACGCCTCATCGCCCCGGGTCACCGTCGAGACCTGGCTCACCGACATCACGAAGGTCCCGGCAACCCTGCGGGGGGACGCCCGCGAGGACGGCGCCGACAGCGTCGGCAGCCCCGTCCTAGACACCGTCGACGTGGAGAACCGGAAGGACCTGGAGACCGCGATGGAGGAGCACCGCGCACAGTTCCGCACCGCGCTCGAGGAGGAGAACACCCGCCTGTTCTACGTCGCCCTGACCCGCTCCGAGCGACTGCTCTACGTCACCGGTTCCGGGGTGAGCGACACCGGAACGACCGCCGCCCCCTACGTCCACCTCGACGCCATCCGCCGCGATCAGCCCGACACCGTCGCGCACTGGCACGAACCGGAGGCACAGGACCCCGGCACCTCCACCGGTCCCGAACGATCGACGGACGGGGATGCGGGTGCTCCGGACGCCGTGTTCCCGCCCGAGTACCTCGGCGTGCGTGTCAACGCCGTACGTCGCGGCGCCGAACTCGTCCGGGCCGCCACCGTCGAGCCGCCCGCGCCGGGCCGCGACGGTGACATCGAGGAACTCTGGGAACAGGAGGTCACGGCCCTGATCGAGGAACAACGGCGCCTGGACACCCCCGTCGTCGACGTGGAGATCGGGCGCGAACTCACCGCCTCCGACCTGGTGGCCGTCGCCCGTGATGCCACCGCCTTCGCCCGCAGGCTCCGCAGGCCGGTGCCCTTCAAGCCCAACACCTACGCCAAGCGAGGAACAGCCCTGCACCAGTGGATCGAGGACCGCTACGGGGCCACGGGACTACTGGATGACGACGAGCTGCCGGGACTGGGGGAGGAGGACATCCGCGGGCCCGAACTGGCACGACTCAAGGAGGCGTTCCTCGCGAGCCGTTGGGCGCAGCGGACCCCCGCGTACGTGGAGCAGCCTTTCGAGATCATCATCGGCGGGCGCGTCGTCCGCGGCCGGATGGACGCGGTGTTCCACGAGGGAGACGACCCCGCACGGGGATGGATGGTCGTTGATTGGAAAACCGGTCAGCCACCGACCGGTCGCGACCTCGACGCAGCCGTGGTCCAGTTGGCGGTCTACCGTCTGGCATGGGCCCAGGTGCTGTCCAAACGACTGGGGCGCAGCATCGCCCCGGTGGAGATCAGGGCGGCATTCCACTACATCGGCCCCGACCACACGCTCGAGCCAGGTAAGCTACCAGACGCCGGGGAACTGGCGCTGTTGCTGTAGGGTGCCTCACCGTCGGGTGGGTACCTCCCGCACCACCGTCCACCGGCACCGCGAGACGAACAGGACACGGAGACGAGATGCGCAAGAGCTTCCGCGAGCGATTCCGCAGCGACACCGAACTCGACGATCTTCCCGATCATGCGCTGCTCAACATCATCCGCATCCCCGGGCAACGCTACTTCTCCCCGTGGACGCTGATCGCGCGCCGGGTGGTGTACGCACTGATCCTGCTCGCGCTCGTCGCCATGATGGTCTATGCGGACAAAGACGGATACTCCGAGGATCTCACGTTCATTGATGCGGTCTACTATTCGGCGGTGTCGCTGTCCACGACCGGTTACGGGGACATCACCCCGGTGACCCAGAACGCCCGCCTGATCAACATCATCATCATTACCCCGATCCGGATCGCCTTCCTGATCCTCCTGGTCGGTACCACCCTGTCCGTGCTCACCGAGGAAACCCGCCGGGCACTGCAGATCCAGCGTTGGAGGAAGCGCATGCGCAACCACACCGTCGTCGTCGGTTACGGCACCAAGGGGCGCTCCGCCGTCGCCGCTCTCATGGCCGACGGCACCCCGCCCAGCCAGATCGTCGTCGTCGACACCGACCGGCACTCCCTCGACATGGCCTCCAGTCAGGGCCTGGTCACCGTGCACGGTTCCGCGACGAAGGCCGACGTCCTCAAACTCGCGGGGGTGACCCGGGCCCGGGCCGTCGTCGTCGCCCCCAACATGGACGACACTGCCGTCCTCGTGACCCTGAGCGTGCGGGAGATCGCCCCGGCCGCGACGATCGTCGCCAGTGTGCGCGAGTCCGAGAACCTGCACTTGCTGAAGCAATCGGGCGCGGACTCGGTGGTGATCTCCTCCGAGACCGCCGGCCGGATGCTCGGTCTGGCCACCGTCACCCCGTCCGTTGTGGAGATGATGGAGGATCTGCTGTCCCCGGATGAGGGCTTCTCCATCGCCGAGCGGCTGGTCGGGGAGGATGAGGTCGGCGCGAACCCGCGTCATCTCGCGGACATCGTGCTCGGTGTGGTGCGCTCGGGTGAGCTGTACCGCATCGACTCACCGGAGGCCGAGACAGTGGAACCGGGGGACCGGCTGCTGTTCGTGCGCCGCGTGTTCCGGGAGGACGTGTCCGGTCAGTGACGATCCACGAACCGGGAACAACGACGATCACCGCCCCCGGGGTGACGGCGGTCCCCGTCGTCCACGAGAACCACCTCTGCGTCACCACGCGCGACATGGCGTTGATGGCCGACGACCTCACGGCCGTCTACCTCACGACCGCTCAGCTCGCCGCCCTCGGCGTACCCACTGACGGGCGGGTGCTGCTCGAGGTCGGTACCACCCGGGGAACCGTCGACCGTGACTATGCCCTGCGCGTCGACGACGACGCGGCCGCGACCATCATGTCGCGGACCTCGGCCACCCGCGCGGTCGCCCCGCGGGACCTCGAACGCCGGGCCTGGTCCCGGACCGTGAACCGGGCGGTCGCGGTCCTGCGCACCACCGAGAGAACACGCTTCGACCCCCGCGACGGATCGGTGCTGACCTGGAACGACACCGGGAGCAGGGCCGTCAACGGCGCCGGTGCGGACTACTTCCCGCGCATCAACCCTGCCGTCATCGGCCTGATCGAACTCGCCGGAACCGACCGGGTGCTCCTCGCCCGCGACGCCCGACGAGACTTCTTCTCGCTGGTGGCCGGATACGTGGAGCCGGGGGAGAGCCTGGAACACGCCTTCGCCCGCGAGGTCGCGGAGGAGACCGGGCGCACCTGCCGGGACATCCGCTACGCCGGAAGCCAACCGTGGCCGATATCGGACTCTGTGATGATCGGATTCACCGCCGTCACCGACGACGCCGATGCCCGGTGGGGCACCGACGGGGAACTCGCCGAGATTATTTGGGCCGGACCCGCCGACATCCTCGACGGGGTGGTGCCCATCGCCCCACCCGGTTCCATCGCGCACCGCCTGATCCTTGGGTGGGCCCGGGCGCGGGCGACCGCGGCCACGACGAACACCGAACACTGACCCCGGAGGCACCCCTTGGCGATCAACCTGGACGAACTCGACCCGGACCAGCGCGTGGCCGCGACCGCGCCCCGCGGCCCGGTCTGCATCCTCGCCGGCGCCGGGACCGGCAAGACCCGCACGATCACCTACCGCATCGCGCACCTCATCGACCAGGGCTTCGTCGGCCCGAACCGGGTGCTCGCGGTGACCTTCACCGCCCGGGCCGCTGGCGAGATGCGGCACCGGCTCGCCCGCATGGGCATCGGCGGTGTGCAGGCGCGCACCTTCCACGCTGCCGCCCGGAGACAGCTCCGCTACTTCTGGCCGCAGGTCGCCGGCGACCTGCCCTGGCGGCTGCTGGACAACAAGTTTCCGCTCGTCGGGCGGGCCACCCGCAGCGTTGGCGTGGACTCCGGCACGGAGACCGTGCGCGACATCCTCGGCGAGATCGAGTGGGCCAAAGCCTCGCTGATCACCCCGGACGCCTACGCGCAGGCGATCGCCGGAACACACCGCACCCCGCCCGTGGAGGCGGAGAAGGTCGCTGAGGTCTACCGCCGCTATGAACAGGCGAAGACCTCAGAGGAGGGGATGCTCCTCGACTTCGACGATCTCCTCCTGCACACCGCCGCCGCCCTGGAGAACGCCCCCGCCGTCGCGGAGGAATTCCACGAGCAGTACCGCAGCTTCGTCGTCGACGAGTACCAGGACGTCACCCCGCTGCAGCAGCGGGTGCTCGACGCGTGGCTCGGGGACCGCGACGACCTCACCGTCGTCGGAGACGCGAACCAGACCATCTACTCGTTCACCGGCGCCACCCCGGACTTCCTGCTCAACTTCACTCGGAAATACCCCAACGCCACCTTGACGAGGCTCGAGCGGGACTACCGCTCCACGCCGCAGGTCACCCGGCTGGCGAATGCGGTGATCGGCCGGGCGAAGGGCCGGGTGGCGGGTACCCGACTCGAACTCACCGGTATGCGGGATCCGGGACCGGAACCGGAGTTCTCCATCCACGACGACGAACCAGCGGAAGCCGCCGCAGTGGCGAAGAAGATCGCGGAGCTCATCGACACCGGGATGCCGCCCGCGGAGATCGCCGTGCTCTATCGCATCAACGCCCAGTCCGCCGTGTTCGAGCAGGCACTTTCCGATGCCGGGATCGTCTACCAGGTCCGCGGCGGCGAGGGCTTCTTCAACCGGACCGAGATCCGCAAGGCCATCACCGAACTCGTTCGCGCCGCGCAGCGCGACGATCTCCCCGCCGAGGCCATCGGCCCCGGGCTCCGCGTCGTCGCGCGCGCTGTCCTCGCGCCCCTCGGCCTCACCCCGGAGGAACCGGAGGGCGCCCAGGCCCGGGAGCGGTGGCAGTCCCTCAACGCCCTCGTCGAACTCGTCCACGAGCTCGGCCTCGCGACCCCGGATCTGGACATGACGGGGCTGCTCGTGCAGCTGAAGAACCGGGCTGAGGCCAAGCATCCGCCGACGGTGCAGGGGGTGACCCTCGCGTCGCTGCACGCCGCGAAAGGGCTGGAGTGGGACGCCGTGTTCCTCGTTGGCCTCGTCGAAAACACCTTGCCCATCAGCCACGCGATCAAGGCCGGGGACCCCCAGATCGAGGAGGAACGCCGGCTGTTTTACGTCGGCGTCACCCGCGCCCGGACCCATCTCTTCTGCTCCTGGGCACTGGCCCGCCAGGAAGGCGGCAGGAAGTCGCGGAAACGGACCCGGTTCCTCGACGGGATCGTCACCGACCCGGAGCCGGTGGAGCGGGGATCCTCCCGCAACCGCCCGAAGCGGTGCCGGGTGTGCGGCTCCCCACTGGAAAGCCCGCAGGAGAAGGTCCTGCGTCGCTGTATCGACTGCCCCGGCGGCGCCGATGACGAACTCTTCGAGCAGTTGCGCGCCTGGCGGGCGGAGACCGCACGGGAGGATCAGGTTCCCGCGTACATCGTGTTCTCCGACGCGACCCTCATGGCCATCGCCGAGGCGATGCCCGCCGACGAGCGGGAGCTCCTAGGGGTCAGCGGCGTCGGCCCGGTGAAGGTGGACAAGTACGGCGGCCAGGTGCTGGCCATCATTAACGGCACCCTCGACTGACCTCCGGCACCCCTCAGTGACGCTGCTACTGGATCGGCTCACCCCTGGGCGGCTGCCCAGCAGTCCGGACAGTGCGGGTGGACCCCGAACCGGGTGCCGGTGGTGGTGAGCCGGTGCGGATCGACGGTGATCACCGTTCCCGCGGGCGGAAGGTCTCGCCCCGGGCCCGGCGGCGGGGCGGTCACGCCCGCTAACCGGAGAGCTAGTGCCGACGCTGCCGTGACCGCGGTGTGGAACACGACCGGATCAGGGGGCAACCAGCTTCCGTCCCCAAACTGTGGGGCCTCCCGGGGGGAATCCGGGTCCGCGTCGAAACGGTGCAGACGCGCACACAACGGGCACGGCCCCTCACCCTGTCGACGGATTGGCCCCAGGACCACCCGACCGTCGATGACGGTGACGGGGAGGACGTCCCCACCGCGCTGGAGAATCAGCCCGGACAAATCGTGCAGCTCATCGGGGGCGCCGGTGATCACGACCGGGGACCCCGGACTGAAGGTCCGCAGGAAACCTCCGGGACGTTCACCGGGAAGCCGACCCGACACCTCGGCTTCGTGCGAGGCGATCAGCTCCCGGATGCCGTCCGCGACCCGGTCCTCGCCCAGTACCCCGATGCGCGGAGTCCCGGAACTGGCAGGCATGAGGATCCCGTAGTCGAGGAGCTCGTCGATCAGGGTGGCTGTCGCTGCCGGTGCCACATCGGCGTTGACGAGTCCGGCGGTGAGTGCATCGACAGTGACCGGTGTCCGGGCGGCGGCAAGTATGCTCCGCACCCGCTCCGTTGTGTCCGGAGGAAGTGTGTCGATGATGCCGGCCCAGGTTGAATCGATGCCGAACTGGAGAGCCCCGTCGCGGCGGATGTGCAGGCTGACTGTAGGGGTAAGGCGGACCAGACGTTCTGTTTCGGGCATGGAGATACCTCGTGTCTCGGATGTTCACAGGCCCCAGCAGCAGTGACGGTGCAGCTATTGCACCACAGATAGACTCATCTGTCATGGCCCAGTTCCCAGACCTTGAGATCCAGGTGATCCGATCCACCCGCCGGATCAGGACGGTTTCCGGCCGGATCGTCGACGGGAAGATCGTCGTGCGGATCCCCGCGCGTCTCACCGCGGCACAGGAAGCGGAGGCAGTCGCGGACATCGTCGCGAAAGTGCGGCGGCGGTCCACATCGGTGTACACCGGGGATACGGAGCTCGAGACCCGCGCGCGGGCACTCAACCGTCGGCTCCTCGAGGGGCGGGCCGCCTTCAGCTCGGTGCGGTGGGTGGGTAACCAAACCCGGAGATGGGGTTCCTACAGTCCAGACACCGGGGAGATCCGCATTACCGACCGGCTGCGCGAGGTTCCCGGGTATGTGCTCGACGCCGTGCTCGTGCATGAACTCACACATACCTTCATCCATTCGGGACATGACGCATCCTTCCGGGAATGGGCGGACCGCGCACCGCACGCCGAGCGGGCGAAGGGCTATCTCGAGGCCTACCAGCGTTTCGGGGTTAGCAAAAAATGATCTCGCAGCGTGGGGCGCCACGAGATCACTGACGGAAGGAAGATCAGGAGTTCCGCCTCCTGTTCCCGTCGCCGTCTGAATCTCCGGCGTCGGGGGAATCGTTCCCGGAATCATCGCCGGGATCCGTGTCGTCCGATGAATCCTCCTTGCCCGCCTCTTCGGCGAGCATCTTCTCCAGGGCGTCAATCTCCGCGATGGGATCGAAGTCCTCAACACCACCCTCGTCGAGCAAACCGTCAATGAACTCCGCAGAGTTCTCCAGATCAGAGGCCACCGGCAGGAAATCCGGGTGGTCCCAGACGGCGTCGCGGCGCTTGACGCCCACGGCGACTTCCACGCGGCGCCACAGCTCCATGGCTTCGGCGACCTTGGGGGCGGCGAACTCGATGCCGACGACCTTGGAGAATGCCTGCTCCGCAGAACCGCCGGTGGCACGACGCCGACGCCAGGCCTCATTCATCGCACCCGTGGAAGGGATGCGGTCGCCAATGGCCTCGGTGACCACGAGTTCGACCCAGCCCTCGACGAGTGCGAGCATCGTCTCCAGCCGGGACGCGGCTGCCGCGTTGCGGGAGGAGATCTTCGGCGAGAGGTCCATGCCCTGCAGGCGCTGCATCGCGTCCTGGATCTGCGCCGGATCGCCGCTCTCCAGGTTGAGTTCCCGGGCGGCTTCCTCGATGTGTGAGGTGTCGATCACGAGGCCCGCGGCATACTCCTCGACGGAGGAAACCAGGCGCTCGACCAGCCACGGAACATGCTTGAACAGGCGTTGGCGCGCGGCTTCCCGGACGCAGAGGTAGACGAGTGCCTCCTGGCCCGGAACGTCAAGGCCCTTCGACATCTCCTGCAGATGGACCGGGAGGACCGCGGTGACGCCCGCCGGGGCGACCGGAAGACCGAAATCGGAGCCCGTCAGTGCCTGGCGGGCGAGATCCCCCAGGGCGTTGCCGAGCTGCATGCCGAAGTTCATCCCCGACATTTGATTCATCATCTGGAGCATGGGTCCGATCATTTGCCGAGCTTCCTCGGGCAGGGACTCCAGCTGGGCCTCATTCATCCGCTCCGCGACCGGGGTGACCATTCTTTTCCACACCGGAAGTGTTTGCTCCAACCAGGTTTCCGCGTTCCAGGCCTCGACCCGACCCGCGGAAATAGGCAGTTCAGTGGCGTCATCGAGCCAGAGCTCAGCGAGACGCACAGCATCTGTGACGGCGGTGACCTGATTCGCGGGCACCGGTTGGACCCGGCCGATCTGCTGGCGGGCGATCCGTTCCGCGAGGGCGTAATTCACAGCGCCCTGGCCGTCGGGGGAATTCATGGAGGATCCCATGCCGGACAGCATCTGGCCGAACTGGTTGAGCATGTCGCCCAAACCTCCGCCGCCCATGTTGCCTCCGCCCATGCCCGGACCGAAGCTGAAGAAACCGAAGTTGTTCTGACCGTCGTTGCGGTCATCGTCATCATCGTTGCCGGGTCGGAAGCCAAAAACATGGTTGTTCATGGCTCCAACCTACCGGCGGCTGTGAGAGCTTCGCCATCACAGGGACAACGCTCTCAGCGAACATTGTGGGGCGGGGCACGGTCGCCGCGATCACAGGCTGGTCGGATCGGGAGCGGGATACGCGCGTCGGGACTGTATCGTTGGTAGGCGTGAATCGTCGAACAAGCACTGTGCTGGCCGGAGCGCTTCCCGTGGTCGCGCTTACCTTCCTCGCAATGGCCGACCACATCCCCGGAACGGGGATCGATCTGACGGTGCCCTACGCCGCGGAGGGGCCAGGACCGACCTTCGACACCCTCGGCACATACCGGGGCGAGAACGTCGTGGACATCAGCGGTGCGGACATCGACGAGACCGAGGGCAACCTCAATATGACGACTGTCGAGGTCCGCACGGGCATGACCCTCGCGCAGGCGGTACGCAGGTGGCTCTCCGAGGACACTCTCGTACCCATCGACCATTTCATCCGTCCGGGGGAGACCCTCAAGGACGTCTCTCAACGAAACGAAGCCCTGTTCACCTCCTCGGAATCCGCCGCCACGATCGCCGCCATGAGCTACCTCCAGCGACCGGTGGAGGTCAGGGTCGTGGGGACCGCCGAGGACTCCGCCTCGGAGGGAGTGCTGCGTGAGGGGGACATCATCCGCTCCGTCGACGGCACCGGAGTGACTCTCCCGATCGAGGTCCAGGAGGCCGTACGAGCGAAGAAGCCAGGCGACCGGATCCGACTGGACGTGGACCGGGAAGGCACGAATCAGGCCTTCGACGTCACCCTCGGCAGCCACGTTGACCATCCCGACGTGGCGCTACTCGGTGTCCTGATGGACGTGGTTCCGGCGGACGGTATCACCGTCAGCTACAACCTCGAGGACATCGGCGGCCCGAGCGCGGGCATGATGTTCAGTCTCGCGGTTGTGGACAAGCTCAGCGAGGGACCCCTGAACGGCGGACGCTTCGTGGCTGGAACCGGAACCATCGACGCCACCGGGGAGGTTGGCCCCATTGGAGGTATCGCGCACAAGGTCCGCGCCGCACGCGATGCAGGCGCTGAGGTATTCCTCGCCCCGAGCGCGAACTGTGCCGAGGCGGTGAGTCGGGACCACGGGGAGATGTCCGTGCTGAAGGTGGACACGCTCACTGAGGCGATCGACCAGATGTCCGCCTACGATTCCCGTCCCGGTAGCGCCGTGACCTGCGAGGAATACCTCTCCAACTAGTTTGTTGCGCGGCTGGTCGTCGTTCCGGTGGACTGTCTTGTCGGCGATGCCGGGGACGATGAGGTGCTGGCGGTGACCGTGCGCGGAGAGCCCGTCGCCGCGCGCCGGGCCAGGCCTAGCTCCATGATCCGTTCCCGTGGGTCCTGTTCATCGGTGGAGATCATCTGCTGCAGGACGACCCCGTTCGCATTGTCGACGACGGTGATGATCGCCACGGTCCCGACGTTCGACCAGCCCACGATGACGTCCCCGTCATCCTGCACGATCCGGGCGCTGCGCAACTCGGTCAACAACTGGGTGGTCGATGCGGCCTTGGCTTCGTTGGCGAAGAACTGGAACTGGCCGACCTCCTCGCCCGAGCATGCGGAGGAATCCGCGACCCCGTTGGGCATGCAGGACTCGAACTTTTCGAATAGTGATCGCGGCGCCAGGGTACCGAAACGCTCGTAGGCGTCCTGCACGCTCCGCGGAAGCCTGGGGCTCTTACCTGTGGTGCCCGTCGCGCCCGTCGTTTCGGACGTCGTCGTAGATGCGGACCGGGGGTGGCCGGTGGTGTCATCCGCGGTGGAGAACTCGATCGTGGTTGAGGTGCCTTCGGTCAGGGTCGTGGGGACTGACCCCGGATCGGTTTGCGGGTCAGCGTCTGAGCCACACCCGGTGAGGAGAACGGCGGCAGTCAGGGCCGTCGCGATCCGGAAGAGACACGAGGAGCGCTGGGAATGGGGGTCGGACACGGGAATCAGTCAGCTCCTCATCGATGGCGGATGTCGGACGCGGGGGAGGGAGTCTTTCGGGGCTGTCAGTCGACTGCCGGCTGCTCAAGAGTGTAGTGAAGTGCGGCGATGACGCCGGGAGCGACACCGGGTCCGCCCCGGAGGCTGATCTCATCCTCCGCGAAGGGGCCGGCTTCGGCGAGTTCCTCCTCGGTGGGGCGGAGCTGCAGAAGCGTCAGCTCCTCGCCGCTGCGCAGCACACCCGAGAACAACCGGGCGGGCTTCGCCTCGAGTCCGTTGACCTCACCGTCACCCACCTCGTCCAGTTCAGTTCCGGCTGTGTCGCGGAAGAGGATCTCCTGTGCGAGGATGACCCCGCAGACCTGCTCCGGCCACGCCAGGCGGGAGATGAAATCCCCCAGTTCATCGGAGCCACCCTCGATGTGCGGCGGCAGGTCATCCTGCTGCACGAGGGTCAACGGAGAATCGTCCTCGATGAGGTCCGCGGCGCCCGTTGTATCGACAAGCATCGATGTCTCGACGAGGGCGAAAAGGGCGGGGGAGGAGTCCCAACCTCCGGCGTGGACGTGTTCGACGGCCTCCATCATGGCCCGGTTGAGAGCCTGCTGGGTGCGGGGGGACTCCGGCGTTGCTGGCATGGGGATGGATGCTCCCGGTTGTCTCGGATACGGAAAAAGAAAGTACTGTTGAATTCTATCCGTCACGTGCACGTTAATTAAAGGAGTTGGCTTGTCTAGCGGCCTTAGCCCCCAGAAGCCGTTCAAACGACCCCCACAGGTGGTCACCGGAATCATATTCCTCATCGCCCTCGTCATCTTTGTGGGACCGATCCTCGTCGGCTACTACACCGACTGGCTGTGGTTCTCCGAGGTGGACTTCCGAGGTGTGTTCACCCGCGTCCTGGTAACCCGGATCGTCCTGTTCCTGGTGTTCGGGGTGATCGCGGCCGCCATCGTGTGGCTCGCCGGGTACCTGGCGTTCAGGTACCGCCCGGAGGACATGGACGACGTCTTCGGTTTTGAACCGGACAACCCGATCCGCGCGTACCGCGCCGCGATCGAGCAGTCCCTCAAGCGCGTCATGCTCGGCGTCCCGATCTTCATCGGCATCCTCGCGGGCATCGTCGGACAGGCGAACTGGACCACCGTCTCCCTGTTCCTCAACGGATCCGACTTCGGGGTCTCCGATCCCCAGTTCGACCGAGACTACGGCTTCTACGCCTTCACCCTCCCGTTGATCCGCCTCGTCGTGGGATCCCTCTCGTCGCTGCTCATCGTCGCCTTCCTCGTGGCACTCGTGGGACACTACCTGCTCGGCGGAATCCGGGTGGGGGCCAACGGGTTCGCGGAGAAGGGGGCAATGTCCAACCCCGCGCGCATCCAGCTCGCGGTCACCGCCGGGCTCTGGATGCTGCTGCGCGTCGTCAGCTACTGGCTCGACCGCTATGACCTGCTGAGTGCACAGCACGGAGGCGGACAGGGCAGTTCCTTCTACGGTGGCTCGTACACCGACATCAACGCCGTCCTCCCCGCCAAAATCCTCCTCATGGTCATCGCCGTCGTCGTCGCCGCGGCGTTCTTCTCCGCGGTGGTCCTCCGGGATCTCCGCATCCCCGCCCTGGCGACCGGACTCATGGTGCTTTCGGCCGTGGTGATCGGGACCGCCTGGCCGCTGGCCATCGAGCAGTTCTCCGTTGCCCCGAACCGCGCGGAGAAGGAGTCGAAGTACATCGCCCGCAACATCGAGGCCACCCGGTACGCCTACGGGGTGACGGACGACGAGGTCACCTACATCTCCAACTGGGGTGCGGAAGGCGCGTCGGAGGAGTCCGTCGCCGATGACGTGGCGACACTGTCGAACATCCGCCTGCTCGACCCGCAGATTCTCTCCGACACGTTCACCCAGCAGCAGCAGCTCAAGAACTTCTACGGTTTCCCGGACAAGCTCAACATCGACCGGTACACCGTCGACGGCGAGCTGCGCGACTACGTCGTCGCCGCGCGTGAGATCGACCCCAACGCCCTGCGTGACAACCAGCGGGACTGGATCAACCGGCACACCGTCTACACCCACGGCAACGGCCTCGTGGCCGCGCCCGCCAACCAGGTCGACGAGGTCGCCCGTGACGTTGGATCCACCCGTGGTGGCTACCCCGTCTACACCGTGAGTGACCTGCAGACCCTGCAGCGCCGCGCGGAGAATGAGGAGGCCGAGAAACTCGGTATCGAGGTGGATGAGCCCCGCGTCTACTTCGGCCCCGTCATCGCCTCCGGCCCCGCCAACAGTGACTACGCCATCGTTGGCGGAACCCTCGACGGCAAGGCCCTCGAGTATGACACCGATGGATCGAGCTACACCTACTCAGGTTCCGGCGGCGTCTCCATCGGCAATATCATCAACCGCACCGCCTTCGCCCTGCGCTACCAGGAGATCAACATGCTCCTGAGTGACCGGATCGACGGCAACTCCAAGATCATCTTCGAACGCGACCCCCGCTCCCGGGTGGAGAAGGTCGCGCCCTGGCTGACCACCGACTCCGCGACGTACCCCACCGTCATCGACGGAAAGATCAAGTGGATCGTCGACGGATACACCACCCTGGCCAGCCTGCCCTACGCGCAGCGCACCACGCTGACCGAGGTCACCCGCGATTCGCTGAACGCCAGCGGCACCAACCAGCGCCTGCTCACCGATCAGGTTGGCTATATCCGCAACTCGGTGAAGGCCGTCGTCGATGCGTACGACGGATCCGTCGAACTCTACGAGTTCGACGAAGAGGATCCGGTACTCAAGGCCTGGGAAGGGGTGTTCCCCGGTACGGTGAAACCGAAGAGCGAGATCTCCGACGCACTCCGGGAGCATCTCCGCTATCCGGAGGACCTGTTCAAGGCGCAGCGCGAGATCATCGCCAAGTACCACGTCGATGATGCCCGGGTGTTCTTCACCTCCGATGACTTCTGGTCCGTGCCCAGCGACCCGAACGCCTCGAAGGGGGTCGCGGGAGTCAACCAGCCCCCGTACTACGTCGTCGCCGCCGACCCCGAGACACGGGACGCCGGTTTCCAGCTGATCACCCCGTTCCGTGGCCTCGAGCGCCAGTTCCTCGCCGCACACATGTCCGTGTCCTCCGACCCGGACAACTTCGGCAAGATCACCGTGCGGGTCCTGCCCACCCAGACCCAGACACTCGGCCCGGCCCAGGCGCAGGACACGATGATGTCCTCCGACCAGGTCGCCCGCGACCGGTCGCTGTGGGAGGGTACGAACGACATCAAGAACGGCAACCTCCTGACCCTGCCGGTCGGCGGGGGAGAGATCCTCTATGTCGAACCGATCTACACCCAGCGCAAGGACCAGGACTCCGCCTTCCCGAAGCTGCTGCGTGTGCTCGTGAACTACAACGGCCAGGTCGGCTACGCCCCGACCATCGCCGAGGCGCTGAGCCAGGTCGGCATTGACCCACGCTCCGCGGCGGACGTCGAGGAAGCGACGGATCTGCCGGACAGCGTGGACAAGACGCCGACCGGCGGCGACTCCGGTGGCGGCGGGGAAGCCACACCGCCGACCGTCGGGGGCGTCCCGGCAGCGGACCTCAACGAGGCCATGGACCGCGTCTCCGAGGCGCTGAAGGGCCTAAACGACGCCAAGAACGCGTCCCACGAGCAGTACGGCCGAGCCCTCGACCGGCTCGACCGTGCGGTCGCCGAGTACCAACGGCTGCAGAACGGTGCCGGCGACGCGGAAGCTCCCGCAGGGGAGTCCGCCGACGCCTGACGGCTGAGAGAAGCGACGAATCCGGCTAACTGGGTTCGCCGCATCTCTCATTTTCGCAGTTCACCGCCCCGATTGGACGTTCACGGGGAAGCTATGTAAAGTAACTCAACGTTGCCAGGGAGCAGACGAAAGAAAGTTTCCCGGCACGGTGTCAGTACGTAGCACCCGACGCGGGGTGGAGCAGCTCGGTAGCTCGCTGGGCTCATAACCCAGAGGTCGTAGGTTCAAATCCTGCCCCCGCTACCACGTACAGAAACCCCCTCTCTCCGGAGAGGGGGTTTTCGCATTTTCAGAGTCGGGGAGCTGAACGCGTCGGGGGAGAAGGTCTTCCAGGGGGATTTTGAAGAAGTCGGCGACCACATATAGGTCGTCCAGAGACCATGTGATCTCCCCTCGAACTTTGCGCCCGGCGGTCGCGGGCGTGACACCTAGCGCTTCCGCTAGCTCTCGCTTTGTGCGGCGAGTTAGGAAGAGAAGCTCGTGAACCTTGATGCCCACACATTCATTTGCGCTATAGCTGCGCCGAGAGAGTTGCGGCGCTTTCGTGATCTGTTGGATGTTGCTCATGTTTCGTAACCTGCACGAGTTGCGCACCTTACGCAATAGGTTGCGCGAGTAACGCTTGACGTAATCTTTAGTGGCCGGCATGGTCACACCCATGGAATTACGTGACACGCAACAAGTTACGTGGCTAACGGTTTCGGAAGCTGCGGAACTTCTGCCAGAACTAGCAAGCGTTCAGTCCAGAACTGGGTGAAGGCTGGCGTCCTGCCAGGGGCAATGAAGCTCCCCAATGGCCAGTGGCGCATCCCTCTCGAGGCGATCCTTCGTGGTGAAGGGGGACCAGCAAATGACTGAGCGCATGAAAAAACCCGCCCCTGCTGGAACAGGGACGGGTAGCAAACGCTACAAGAGCACTCCAATGATGGCTCTGAGCTTAGGTGCATTGAACGCACTTTGCAACACTGAGGACGGGGGGAAGCTGATGGGCTTCGTGGAGATGGGCATCGTGCTCAACAATGTTGAGCTGCAACCTGCTCAGAAGATGATTCTCATGGCTCTGGCTGACCGTGCAGATGCGGCAGGGGTCTGTTGGCCGTCTATCGGCGAGATCGCTCACCGCACTTGCCAGTCGGAGCGCACCGTGTTGCGCCACATCGCAACCCTGAAAGACATGGGTCTGTTGACTTTGCAGCAGAGCCCCTACCGCACAGCCAACGGTGACACGCGCCAGGCCTCGAACGTCTATCACCTGAACCTCGCGGGCATGTTGGCAGGTAGTTTCGATTCCCGCCCAAAGCGAGAAAAGACCAGCTCAAGCCCAGGGTGTCAAACTGTCACCCTGGAATCCGAGTTGGATGAAAAGCTGGAGGTTCATCCAGGGTGTCAATCTGACAGTCTGGGAAATCCCAGGGTGTCAGACTGTGCAATCCCAGGGTGGCAACGGTGTCAGTCGTAGAACCTGTCATAAAGAACTAACCATTCCTGTACCTGTACCTGAGGCCAGCTCATCGAACGGTGAGCCACTTGAGACATCGGCACAGGAACAGGAGCCAGGCTCAGGCGGGGCTGTCGCCCCGGCAGAGGATTCTCCCTCCACCGCCTCCGGCAAGGCTTCGCCTGCCATCCGCGGAGCTTTGCGCACCGCGGCAACCGAGGACGAGTGGGATCGAGTGTTTGCGTGCCTGCCGTCCCGCATGTCCGAGGAGCTACCTCCAGCAAAAATCCCGCAAATTGCCAGCTATCTCGCTGAGCGAATCAACGCAGGATGGCAGCCAGGTCGTATCCGCGCCATCCTCGACCGTCGCGCACTGCCCGACAAAGTCGGGAACATGACTGGCCTGGTCATTGCGCGTTTGCGTGATGATGTTCCGGTCGATGGGGCACCTCCAAGCCGGGACGAGCTGCGCAAGCGTCGGCTTGCCAAGCGAGATGCGGAACTCTCCCAATTCAACAATTGACCCCAGCCTGTCAAAGCTTCTGTCGAGTTGTCCGACCAAGAGCGCGAGGAGGCTGCACGCCGTCGGCGCGAGATGCTGGCTGAGTTCGGCATCAAGTTGGGCGGTAGCAAGGCTGGGGGTGGCAAATGACCGCTGCACGTACTGGCCAGGACGCGGCTGGCTCGCCGATCCTTAACCGGCTGCCGCTGGCCCCAATTCCGCCTATGCGTGGCGCGTTGTGCGCTGACCCGGAAATCCCCAGTGAGCTGTGGGACTGGCAGGGGCCTGACGAGTCTAGGGCACTAGCGGAGGAACGTTACGAGCTTGCTCGTGAGGTGTGCGCCATGTGCCCGATTGCCGCCCGCTGCTTGCAGATTGCCGAGGGTGATCCGATGCCTCGGGCATTTGGGGCGGGAAGCTGTTTCGGCCTCCGCATCGCCGGAAAACGAACACCGGGACACCCACGAAATGTGAGTGCCCCGGCCTTGCAAGGCGGCGGACAAAGCCAACCCGACCGCCAATCCTAGTCACCCGCATAACGCTTGCAACACCTTGGGGTTTCTACCTGGGTGTGCAGGGTCTTGCGAGGATCTGGCAACCGACAACAATCCACACATAGCCCGCAGGTGTTCGCGCACAACGTACCGCCGAGCAGCTGCGGGAGAAGTCAAAGAAGTCGAAAGGGCTTGAATATGAAAAATCTCTCCGCACTTGCACTAGCGACGCTGTCTAGCGTTGCTGTTGCTGCAGTGGTCTCTCCTCAAGCGGGGGCAGCCGAACGGGTTGTTCGTGGTCCCCAGTGGGAAGACGAGGCAAGCGTGACCGTCACGGATCGCACGTCGCCGGCTGTCGATTCTGTGGAGCACATTGAGGTCGTCGTTCTGCCGCAGGAGAACCCAGAGCGTGCCAAGCCTACACGCGTGGTGCGCGGCCCGCAGTGGGAAAGCGCCCCGGAGGCAGGGACTGCTGCCACCACGACGACCGGTGGTGCGCAGTCGGTGCAGGAGACCACCACAACCACGCCAGAACCTGCTCCGGCACCTGCGGCTCCGGCTGAAGGACAGCCCGTGTCCAACGTCCATGCTGCCGCTGTGTCCCCTCGCTTGGTCAACGCTGTGGCAACCCAGCCCGCACCTACAGCGACCACGACCACCACCGCTGCTGTTGAGGAGTCTGTGGCTGCTCCGCAGGAGTCGGCTGTAAAGGTCAACCAGCCTCAGTGACAGGCACACACCGCACAAACGCGCACGACCGAATCCGGCAGCTTCGTTGAGATGAAGTCCGAGCATGAAGCAGCTAACCCGACCGCCCCGGCTGCTCCGGTAGCACAGGCAGAGATCCCTGAGCTGCAAGCTCCTGTAGAAGGCGGCAAGCGGGCAACTGTGACGATCACCTACCCCGGTGGCGTTGCTGCGGCCAATGCCATCGATAACAACCACGGGCGAGTGGAGGTAGTCACCACGCACACCCGCGGCGGAGCGACCACCACGGACACCTGGGTTTCCCAGGCCACTCATACCACCTGGAATGTGCAGCGTAACGGCCACGAGGTCGTCAATCTGACTGTTCCTGCTGGCTACGGGCAGATTGCAGAAGACCTCGGTGCAAAGGCCGAGGCTGCAGGAATGAATCCGTTTGTCCAGCCCTACGGTCGTCACGCTCTGCGCGTTGGAGGGGTGGACATCGCTGGAGAGCTGAAGCAGGCCTAGAGCCTGGGTTTAAGCCCCAAGCACTTTTTCGACAACGAACAGGCGGACAACATGGCAACTAACTGGTTCGACTGGGCAGATGCCCAACAACGAGCAGCAGACGACAGTCTTAGCGAGCTGATTGAGCCTGCAGAAGCCCCTGAAGCCACCGAACAGGCCGACCACGCACAACCTGCTGCCGCAAATCCGCGCCGTGGACTGCGCTTGCCGCACCGAGTGAAGAAGGCAGCCGATCAACCGGTGGCTGCTGCTGAGCCGGTCGAAGCTGCGGTTGTCGAGGAATCCGAGCCTTCGGCACCTCGTCACTCGCGCAAACTGACCTCCGTCATGGGGGTAACAGCGGCGCTGGCTTTGGCCGCCATGAGCGGTGCAGCGGTGATGAAAATGACCGAAGGAGATACCTCCAGCAAGCTGCTGGTGGCAAGCAACATCGCGGTGCCGTCGACCACTGTGCCCAAGGCAGGCCCACAGCCTGGGGTGGAAGCCATCGACGACGATGCAAAGGTCGCCGTGGCTGGCTCCCACTGTGTACCCGGTGCTGGGGAGACCAAGGTGACAGAAACAGACACCACCCTGCGCGGTGCGCTGGCTGCGTTTGAGCGGGCCTACTTCGACCGCGATGCAGATGCCGTGAAAGCGGCCTTCGATGTGTCCACACCGCTTGCTAGCCGTGATTGGCAGCAGGTGCTGGACAAAACCGTGGTGGATGGCACCCAGTGGTGTCTGCGGATGCAGCCAGTCGATGGTGACCACGTGGATGCTTCTGTGACGGTGACTGACCCCTCTGGGCAGGCATCGACTTACGAGCAGACGGTGACGGCGAGCGAAATCGATGGCAAGTACAAGCTCAAGGACTTCTCCTAGCGGTTGCTTTACCAACCCGAGACGAAAAGACAACCAAAATACCTAGATGAAAGGGCGTTGAACACCATGACACGCACTCCACGCAGGCTGCTGGTATTACCAGTGGCTGCTGCGTGCCTGGCCAGCGTGGTGACACCTGTCGCCATAGCGCAAGACCAAACAGCCTCAAACACCTGCCCGCAGGTGCAGATCGTCGTTGTCCGCTCCCAAGCAGAAGCAAGCGGCCTAGATAATGCTGACTCCGGCTTTCTTGGCGGCATCGTCGCACCCGTGGTGACTGCCGCCAACGACGGGGCGGTGAAAGACCCGACCGCAGGTTTTAGTGCAGCACCGGCGGCGAAGTTCGGTGATGTCGATACCGCAACCAAGGTAGCCGCTGAACAAGGCAATAAGTCCTGGAAGCCGGACGTGTGGGGTGCAAAGCCCAGCACGAACGAAACCGGACTTGAGACAAAGAAAGACTCCTGGAAGCCGGACGTGTGGGGCACTAAGCCCTCCACACAAGCCACTTCCACAGCCACGCCGGTGAAAAAGGCTGACGGGCCTGCAAAGGTGGGGCGCACTTACGTCAACATTGCCACCGGTCGTGCAGGCGCGTTCATTCCTGGAGTTCACTCCGAGACCGTTCCTGACTGGAGGCAAGTCATCCAAGGCGGGGTCGACCACGTCTCTGCGACCTTGGAGGACATCCACACCAAATGCGCTAACACTCGTGTCGCACTGATTGGTGAGGCAGACGGCGCTGCCGTGGTCTCGGAAGTTGCGCGCAACATCGGCAACGGTGAAAGCAACTTCCCGGCAGACTTGGTCTCTGGTGTGGCCACCTTCGCTAACACCGCACGTGCAGAGGGTGAGGGTTTTGTTGCCTCCCGCGCGGATCGACCGCAGGCAGTGCCTGGCACCTCTGGTGCCGCAATGCAGCAAATCTCTGCGGTCAATCCTGCAGGAGCCGCTGGCGGCGGTATCGCAGTTGCCGCTGAGGCGGCAGGGCCACACCGCTCCTACGGCAAGCTGGCTGGTCGGACAGTGAGCTTGTGTGCTGAGGGTGATGCTCGCTGCGCCACCAAAAAGGATGCACTGCTGGTGCGCCTGGCAGCAGCAACTGAGAGGAAGGTTAACTTCCTGGACGACCCGTTGGGATCGCTGCAGCACATCACCGACACACTCGGCCCCGCGGTGCTGCTGGGCACGATGGAGACGCTGGCGCAGGACATCAACTACGGTCCACGTGGTTTTTCGGTCAAGGCAGCAAAAAACGTTGACTCCACCCTGATTGGGCGGATTGTCAGCAACACCGAGCGCAACGTCTCTGACTGCGAGTTCCAGGATCGCCTCATGGCTGCCGCCCAGACTGTTGGCGGCATGGCACTCAACGTCGTGGGTACCGCTGTGGCGAAGTCAGTGACCCCGCAGGCCATTGCCACTGTCGGTGCCGCCTTCCAAGCAGCTGGCCCGCAGGGCGCAGGCGCTGCCGCTTTGGCCGTCTTCGTACCGAACCTGAGTAACGAGGTGTTGAGTGCGTTCAACCCTGAGACGCTCAACACCGCACAGCGCAGGCTCGTGCAGGAGGCCGAGGCTGCCAGGTTGGAAAATACCGATGTTGTCCAAGCAGCTTTGGCCTCTGCCACAACTCGCCAGCAGGCTACCCAGGGCTACCGCTCAACGCGGGTAGGCGAATCGAACACCACCTTTGAGGGCTATGCCAAGCAGTGGCTGACTGCTCAAGCAGCAGATGTCATTGGCCGCGACGGTGGGCAGATGCTCAACACCGTGCTTGCTCAGAACAACCTGCCCCAGGTTCCTCCGGGCGTGTTCAACGCCGAAAACGTCCAAAACACCCTCAATGCCTTCCTGAAGGCCTAGCAGGTGGACACCCTTCACGTCCGAGCTGTTCGGGCGTGAAGTGTCTTATAGGCCGGAAGCTTTGTCAACAACTGACAACCAGGAGAAAGACCAACCCGATGACCACACCACGAATCACCCGCGTGCGTGACCGCTACAAGCTACCGCACGCAACAAAGCCATTGTTTGCAGGTGAGTCCAAAGACGACCTGCCGGCAACGTTTGCCCCCGCCTTTTGGCTCGTTGCAGCACACGGCGGTGCAGGGGTGAGCACCCTGGAGAAGTTCTGGCAACCTGCTGCAGACGCATCACGGATGTGGCCCCAAGATGAGGACTCAACCGCCTGTGTGGTCGTAGCTCGCTCTACCAAAGCCGGACTGGAAGCAGCAGCTCAAACCATTCTCAATGACACCGGCAGTGCCGAGATTATCGGCCTAGTGGTCGTGGCAGATGTGCCGGGCAAACTGCCCAAAGACCTCGCCCACAAGCTGCGCATGTTCGACGAGCAACTGCCCGTCTGGCGCATCGACTACCTGCCGAAACTTCGGCTTGTCGACGAAGAACAGCTGGCCTGCTGGCGGCCAGGCGATGCCATCGACACCTCCCGAAGAGCAAAAAAGCTGGGACTAGACGAACAAGTCCCAGCCCAGGTAGCCCGCGTAGGGGAGGAGATCTTCGCCGCCGTGCGGGAACGCCGCAATCAAACCTCGGCAGATGCCGACTAACCCCCAACCACTCTCACAAGGATGTGCTGTGCGCATCGGAGATGCCAGAGGCATTGCGCCTCATTCGCACCGCACGCCCTACCCACGCCCAATACCGGCAAGTCCACCCTGATGTCGCTCCATCGTGCACCAGCTCCCTACTGGTCGTCACCGGCGACGACCTGGCCATCGTTGACGGAATCATCAGCCAAATCCTGGCCGTCCTCAGCCCCCGCGCACGCCTGCGGCTGGTGCGGCTGACTGGTCGCCAGCACCTAGGGCTTCTGCAGGCATCGTGTCTGCCGGTCTACGGCTGGCAGAGCCAAAAGACCTTTACCCGAACCACCAAAGCAGGAGTTACAGTATGAGCACCGCTTTTAGCACTGTCGATGTCGCCGCCATGCACCAGATGCACCAAGACATCACCGCGGGCAACGCCGAGGCACCCGCCTGGTACACCAAACAGGGACGCAACTACCGCAAGTGGGTGAAAGAAAACACCCGCGAAATCGCCCGCGTCGAGCGCATGGCCTCCATCGCTGATGGTGTCCAACCCACCGCTCACGAAAATGTTTTCTCGAACCCCAAGCCGCGTGGCTACACCGGCAAATGGTCAGGCGAGGCCGCTGTGGTCTCAGGCCCCAAAGAATGGCAGACCACCACCAACCTCTCTGGCGGTTTTAACCCCAACGTGGTCGGCGCTCCGGCACCAGTGATTGGCACCCCTTGGGCGAGCACGTCATCACCGGTGCTGAAATCGCCTGCGATCCCCTGTCGTGGTTTCGCGAAGGCATCATCGCCAACCCCTTCTGCTTCGTACTGTCACTGCCCGGCCTTGGTAAATCCACTCTGATTCGCAAAATGCTCATGGGTGATGTCGCTCAAGGCCACATCCCGATCATCGCTGGAGACATCAAGGCTGAATATGTCGGCTTCGTTCACCAGGTTGGTGGCCAGGTCGTTACCATCGGCCACGGCGCAGGCACACTCAACCCATTGGACGTGGGCGCACTGGGGCGTGTTATCCCACAGCTGGAAGCCAAAGTCACTCAGCTCCGGGCAGACGGCGATACGGACAAGTGCGAGGAGATGGAGGCCTTGCTTGAACGTGCTCGCGAGCACGTTCATGGCCGCCAGGTCAACGTGGTCTCCCTGGGGCGCGGTGAGCCGATCCGCGACTGGGAATCCATGCTCGTCTCGGTCGCACTGCCCGAAATTTACGAGTCCGAGACCATCGACTGGGATAACCCCCCAGTGTTGGCAGAACTGATTGACTACCTCCAGGCAGGCTCTGAGCAGCTGATGGATAAGGGGCGTGCCCGCGACAAGCACGAGTGGGATTTGCGTATCGATGACCTGATGCTCAGCCTGAACTCCCTGTTGGATGGCCCTACTGGACGTATTTTCGCAGGACAGACCTCCACACCGATTCGCGTTGATGCCACCGCAGTGTGCATTGATGTCTCCGCCATCGACCGTGGCGATAAGGCCATGAAAAGCAGCTGTGATGATGGCATGCTGGTCGGCAGCGTTCGGTGCGATTGAGGCAGCGCACATGCTCGCAGACGCTGGCCTTGCCCCGCAGAAGTACTTTTCAGCCACCTTGGACGAGTTGTGGCAGGTGCTGGCAGCAGCACCCGGCATGGTCGCCCAGGTTGACGCATTGACCCGTCTGAACCGCTCGGACGCCACGGTGCTGAACATGATTACGCACACCTTCAAGGACTTGGAGGCGCTGCCGAGCATTGAGGACCAGAAGACCGCCATGGGCTTTATTGAGCGTGCAGGCATGGTCATTTGTGGTGGCCTGCCTGCCTCGGAGCTGTCGATTCTGTCGGACAAATTGGAGTTTTCACCCGCTGAGGCAGCCATGGTGGTCGGCTGGTCGCGGTGCGCGCACCCCAAGCGTGCGCGCACCAAAGGCTCACGCGCGGTGCCGGTGGGTCGAGGACAGTTCATGATTAAACCCTCCAAAGACGGCTCACCAGGCATTCCAGGTCGCACGATCCTGACCCCAACGGAAATTGAATACCGCCTACACGACACGAATATGCACTTTGATGACTTCTTCAATCTGGGTGAGGAGACAGCGGTATGAGCGGCGGGAAGATCATCGACCCGCGCGTGAAGAACCGCGCGGTCACCGAGTTTGTCGACACCTGGCAGGACTACCGCTCTGTGACGGTTGCGTGCGGTGAAATCGCTGCCTCTCACGGCATGAGTCGGGCAACCCTTTTTGCTGAACTGCGTGAACGAGGCCAGTGGCCTGCGGCTCGGGTGGGTGATTTGGCATTGGAGAACAAACGACTGCGCAAACAGGTTCAGATGCTCGAAACACAGCTCGCAGAAGGGCAGAAGTAAATCCTATGCCGTTTTTTAGTGGTTCACGGAAGAAACTCTGGGTCTTCCTGCTGGCCCTGGTGCTGTTTTTGGTGATCTTTGTCGTGGTGCTCGGTAGTGGTGAGGACAAGTGCGAAAAGCCTGCAGGCTCGCGTTCACGCGGGTCGGCGGCATCTGCCTCGGTTAACGCCGATGGTCTGGCATATCCGATTGACCCGGCAACGCCGATGTCTTCCGGGTATGGCCCCCGTGATGGTGGTTTTCACTACGGTGTGGACTTGGCTGGCCCGCATGGCACGCCGATCTACGCGTACGCCGACGGAGTAGTGAAATATGCTTAGGACACCGGTGTGCAGGGATTTGGGGGCTGGGTGGTCATCGACCACAGCAAAGACGGCCATCAGTTCTCCACCGTCTACGGCCACATCGACCCTGGTCACGTCTATGTGGCACCTGGTCAATAAGTCCGCGCTGGCGATCACATCGCAGATGAGGGAAACTCCGGTATTTCTTCTGGCCCGCACCTCCACTTCGAGGTGCACCCCGGCACCTGGACTTCCTCGACTGGCGGCATCGACCCGACCGCATGGCTTGAAAAAGCTAAGGGCGGGGAGGCCAGCAATCAGTCCCAGCATGATAGTGACCGTGAGCATGTCAGCATCGACCCCGGTGATGGCAGCGCTGTCGCGGAAATCGACGACGAGAACTGGGTGGAGACTCCCTCTGGAGTCCAAGGATTTGACGGCAACGTGCCAGCGATTGGGCCTGGAGATGAGCTACCTCATCCGCGCGAGTTTGGCGTACCTGCTGGAGAAGGTGGTCTTCGCATCGACACAAAGCGCGGTATGCGCATTGCCGCTGCAAAGTTCCACCACTACATCAATAAAGCGGCAGGCTACGGCATCGGTGGAGTCCGGGAAGACCCGTACTATCCCGATCACCCCGGGGGCTTCGCCATTGACATCATGATCGACCACTTCGAGACCGACGGAGGTCAGGCGCACGGAACCGAAATTAAAGATTGGTTCTTCGCACACCGCCATGAGCTAAACATCAAATACATGATCTGGCAGCAGACCTATATTCCTGCCGAGGGTGAAGCCAACAAGATGGCTGATCGAGGAAACCCGAACGAAAATCACTTCAACCACGTGCACATCACCTTCCACGAGTCGCCCTTTGCTAACGGGGACGAGCCGGTCTACATGGTTGAAGACGATGCCGGAGACAGCACTGGGTACACCGTTCGGGGCAATGGTTGCGGCACCCACGGCGGAACTCACCACGACCATGAGCTAGAACCCGGCAGCGTGCCAGAGGAGTTTGTGCGCTGGTTCCAGCTCGGTGCACAGGTCTGTGCTGACGTGGACGCGCCGCTGCTAGCTGCTCACAACAGGAGTCGGGCTTCCAGAAGGGCGCTGTCAGCGGCGCAGGTGCTCTAGGCTACGCCCAGTTCATGCCGGGCACATGGGCATCGTGGGGTTATCCCGTCGATGACGACGGCAACCCCACGGGGTCTGAAGGGGCGGGTGACCCGAATAATCCCGGTGATGCGGTCATGGCACAGGCGTACTTCATGTGTGCCCTGGCTGACCAGCTGCGTGAGCCGTACGAGGCAGGACGACTGACGGGGTTCAACAGTATCCAAGAGGTCATTCTCGCGGCATACAACAGTGGCCCTGGCAACGTGCTCGGGGCGGGAGGAATGCCGAATATCCAGGAGGCACAGGACTACGTGCGCATCATCAGCGGCAACCTGGAAAAGTACCAACAAGCAGTGAAATAACCTGGTAACGAAAAGAAAAGTAAGGAGAAGGGCATGGAGACAACGACCACGAAAGCTCTGAAGGTTCTAGTGGCGGTGCTGGCCGCACTGGTGCTAGCTGGTGGCGTGACGTGGCGTGTGCAGTCGTATCGTGATGCTCATGCTGACCATGCGGGGCACACTCACGACCATGAACACGACCGTGACCACCTTCACGGCGATGAAGACCCACTCGCACCGAGCACAGAGCTTATTCCTGCGGCACAGCAGGCCACTGCGGCACTGTGGGACTTCCAGCCATCCATCGATGCGACACGCCACGATGCCAATGTGCGCGTTGCCTCCCGCTACATGGAAGGAGAGTTAAAAGAAAACCTCGTCAACCCCGGTGAGGGATGGCGAGGGCAGATTCCCTCCGAACGCTGGCAGGCATGGGCACGAAGCGGTGAGCACATCCTCGGCACCTCCGAGTGTGACGACAAAGTAGAGCAGCTCAGCAAAACCCAAGCATAGGTGGACTGCACCGTGCGTCAGTTCGTTGTCACCAAATCCGGCACCAGCATTGGGATGGCGCCGTTCCCCATGCGGGCGCTCATGGAGCAAGGCGAGGATGGTGCATGGTACATGACAAAGATGGAGTACCCGCCAGACGAACACTTCGGAGTGTTCTAACCTTCAATACTGCTGAAAGAATCATCCAAAAACTCTGTCGCGAGCCTGGCAGTCAAGTATTCTTGGTGATATGAGCGCCTGACAGCAAGGTGCCTTGGTGCCAGAAGAACGGATTGCGAAGATGAGAAACAGCTGCGATCAGGACTGTCCGTTGTGGCGGCGTCGTTGCTAGTCGCGGGGCAGTTGTCCTTTGCTCATGCTGTGGCTGAGGAGCCTTCGGCCGCACAAATCCCGGTGGTGGACTCAGCTCTTGCTGGTGAAAAAGCAGAGTCAGAACAATATGATCCTGACTTCTTCCCGGAGGTTGATGGATCGGGTGGGATGAGTCGCCAGGAGGTTGAACAGGCGCAGGAGGAGATGGCTCAGCTGTATTCGAAGGAGCAGCTTGTCAGTGAGGCCAAGAAAACCAGTCGCCGCTCGAAGCGCAGTACTCACTGTGAGCGATTTCTACCAACCAACATTGAGGTCTGTGGTGCGATCCTTCAGAAGTACAAAGAGGTTGGAGGGCCCGTTAGTCAATATCTTTGGCCGGTAGAGCCTATGGCTCAAAACCCTGACGGGCAAGGCTTTCGGCAGCGGTTCCAAAATGGTTTTATCTACTGGCACCCCCAAGCAGGTGCGCACACTGTCTCAACCTATACCGCTGAATATTGGAAACGGCAGGGTTGGGAAGCTGGCTGGATGGGGTATCCCACAACCGATGAGTTCGGTGTCCGTGATGGACAAGGCGCGAAGCAGGTCTTCCAGCATGCCGATGTATATCGCTCACCACTATGGACTATTGCGTCTGTGAAGGGCCGAATTCGTGACAGGTGCAACGAACTCGGTGGAGTAGAAGGCGAACTGGGGTATCCGCTAACGAGTGAGTTGGCGACCCCCGATGGTCGCGGGCGGTACAACACCTTCATGGATGGCGGTATTTACTGGACTCCCGAGCATGATGCCCATGAAGTACTCGGTGCAATGTACATGTACTGGGGCGTGAAAGGGGTCGAGGCGGGTGAGCTGGGCTATCCGGTATCATCACCGGCTGATTCTTTCGGCCCGGTGCAAGAGTTTGAGCGTGGCCGCGTTGACCTCTATCAGAAGTTTGCAGATGCGCCGACTCAGGTACGTGACGGTAAAGAGTACAACGGTCTAGTGCTTGAGATCACTGATGCCATGGGGAATCTTTCGAACCTTGGCTGGCGGTACCCGAAGAATGGGCGGGATGATAAAGATACGCGAGTTCTTGACTACGGTGGGTTCCTGATTCCCGATCGGTATAAGACCCTTATCGATAATAAGAGTACGGTTTCTAAGTCTCTTCGTGATTACTGCACGAAGTCTCCAGACGACGGTGTGGAATCCCTTGGAGAGAATATTTCCTTTAAGGGGATCTGTGCACGTCATGACATTTGCTACTACGACAGCGAGTCAGAGAAGCAGGGGTGGGTAAGTAAACGCAAGTGCGATCACGACTTGTTCAATAATCTCTATGATCAGTGCACTAACGTTTCGATGAGTATTTCCCACCAGCGACTCTGTCACGGAAACGCCAGGGTGTATTACTCTGCGGTTGTAGCAGCACACAGGTGGGATCAGTATGTCCAATGCGGAGATGTTTACACAGTTGACCAATCCTATTGTGGCCGCCCTAAGCGATACTGAGTTGGATCTGATCGATTCCGCTAGTGCGGTATTGACGGTTCTTGCAGATCCAGTCGAGGAGATATTTTATGGAAAGAGCCTTTGAGAGTAGCGGCTCGCTGCATACTCGATCCCGTTCAAATAGGGTGCCGAGGTATGCACGTGTGAACATCGTGGGGTTGGTGGGGTTGCTGGGCGTGGTTATTATGTTCACCAACTCGCTGCCGCCCGAACTGCAACTGCCCGCAGGATGGTGGGGTGCACTGCCGATGGCCGATTCTTACGTTGTTAGCACTTACGGTTTGTCGGCTGCAGGAGGCTTGGCGATCGCCGGTGTCATGGCCCGGTGGACTTATTGGCTTTCCGATCAGGCGCAGCGTAAGACGCAAGTGATTGTTGGTGTGGTCGCGTGGATTGCCGCCACTGTGATTGCCGTGGCCCATGTTCGGTGGGCTGCCAGCTTCGGATTCGAGCCGGTTCAGCGGGATTATGCGGGAACTCACGAGTACTGGTTGATGTATGGGGCGGCGAATGCTGTCTGTATCGGCGTACTGTGGGGAGTATGGGCGCGGCAGCGTGTTATCCCCGCTTTGCTAGCGTGCAGTGCTTCTGCAATGGTTGTCGGTATTGCTGTTGCGGTGCTCGGCGTGGATGCGCCCACTGCTTCGAGTGCGAGTGTGCCGTTAGTCTTCGGTCTCGGCCCTGTTTTTGTCCAGGTGCTGGTGCCACTGGTGCTGGCAGGTGTGGTGTTTGCTGTGGGCTACGTTGCCCGTAGCGCTCGGCACGGCCAACTGCTCGCGTGGGGTGCACTGGCGGTAGGACTTGTGCTCTGGCTGGTTGCCGGGATTATCCGTCCAGGTGCTTTCCCGTCGGGCGTATGGCGTATTGAGAACTTCGCTGGTGCGCATACAGATTTGTCTGCTGTCTCTACAGCGCCCGTGTGGGCACCCGTGGAGTGGCTGGCAGTCATCGCGGTGGGCTTGATGCTTGCGGGGCCAGTGGTCGCTCAAGAGCTTGCGCGGTTAGATCGGCGGGTCTGGATTCACTCGGTCGCGGCTCGGTTGAGGGTTGAACGTCAAGTTAGCCGATAAATTCCTGTCTGCCGCATTTGGGGGAATGTGAAGGGTCTTGCGAGGATTCGCAAGACCCTTCAGTCTGTGCAGTGCCAATATCGACCGACCAACCCTTGAAAGGGGTTTTCACATGGCACTGTCAGCCAAAGACAAAGAACGCTGGGAGGAGATCGACTCCATCATCGCCGAGTACAAAGCCACTCTGAAGGTGGCAGAAGACCACGAAGTCCTGAAAGCCTTCGCGAAGCAGCAGGGGTGGGACAACGGGCCAGACTTCGGCAAGTTCAAGCACTCCCTAAAACGTATCGGGGTCAACTACGACCAGCTACGCGAAGACACGTTCGCCGCACGCGACGCGGAAAAAGCCGAAGCGCTGGCAGATATCGCCCATGATGCACCCATCGTCTACTTGTGGGCAGCGGCAGTCGAACAAGACGACAAGGCGGCTTTTGCCATCGTTAGTGAAGACCGCGATGCGCTCTGGTACGGCAATTTCTTTGATGATGACCGCATCCGCGTTACGGGTGATGTCGTCACCGCTGAGCAATCAGTAGCCGATAAGGCTGTGTGGCTGGCCTCGAAGGCGCTTGCAGCCGCAGGGGTGGAGACCGGCAGGCTTGAACTGACAACCACCTGCCCGCACCTTGACGAAGACCAACTAGCCGCCGCTGGCGCACGCCTAGGCGTGGCCGTGGATGTCGTGGTTGACCAGGAGGACGACCGTGCGGTGGTCATGGCCGGTGAGCCTGGCTACAAGCGCTGGCAGGACAACGACCTCGAAGAGCTGGTGCTCGTGGTAGACGATGAGTAAACAGGGAGGACGCATCAATGCCCGCAACGCGGGCAAATCAGTCGCAGACCCACGCACCATCTTGGGGTTTTTCATCCTCGGGTTGGTGTTTCTGGCAGTTGTGGCCGTCAACGTCGGTGTGAGAGTCTCTCAGACCATCACTGGGGTACCAGAGGAGATTCCAGCCAATCCCATGCAGGTGCTGTTCATGGTGGCTGCTGGAAAACTCGAGCTCACTACTCCTGCGATTGTCACCTCGATTGCTATTGCAGCTATTGCAGCATCTACGGCGATCATCGTCGCACTCCAACGCACCGCAAAATCAAAGCTTGTGGTGGACACTGCAGCAAAGCACCTGGCCTCGTCAAGTGACATCAAGTCGCTGAGTAAAGACGCGGCGGCAGTCAAGACTGAGAAATGGCTGCCTGCGGAGCTGGCGCCGGATTACCCTGGCCTGCGCATGGGCAAAGTACCTGGCACCACCACGGGGCTGTATTCCACGTGGGAAGACCTCTACCTGGTGATTTTTGGCCCTCGCATGGGTAAAACGACCTCCCAGGTCATCCCAGCCATTGTCGACGCGCCAGCAAAACCCCTCTCCTTCTGGAGAGGGGTTTCTTGTGTTCAGTCCCCAAAAGCTGAAGATTAGATATCGCTATAACCCTGGGTAATGATAGGTCAGATTCTTCGCTTGGAGATTCAGGATGTGTGTCGTGGACGATGAAGATGGTCAATCTGCTGGGATTGTGAAGCCTGCGCGGCCACGGGATCTGCCCATGTATGCGCGCCTGAATGTCATGGGACTGGTGGGTCTCGTCGCTCTCTGGATGGTGTTCTTGGGTGATCTTCCGGTCGAGCTTGCCTTGCTTGCAGGCTGGTGAGGGGCGCTGCCGATGGGGGACGGCTTCATCGTGAGAACATACGGTCTGTCGGCGGCAGGGGGCTGGCCATCGTTGGTGTTGTCGCGCCTTTGAGCCATGCGGCAACGTGGCGTATCCCCGGGGTCGCTCAGCAGATCGTGGGAGTGATCGCGTGGATCGCCGCCACGGTCATGGGAAGCTTGGGCTGGGTGACGCCCGTCGGGTGATCGCTGTTGCCGCTGTTCGGGGGCGCCGTCAGGTATTTGTGGCCTGGGTTCCGCCGCGGATTTCGACGGGGAAATGACAGGCGATGTTCCGCCGGAGCTGTGGAACGGAATCACCCCGCGATGAGGAGGTGTCTGGCACGGTCCCTGTGGGCCGACTGTGGTCATGTCGGCACCAGGGCGGCGATGCGTCCGTCTACGCGGGGGGAACAGAACTTTGCTTGCCCCGGAAAATAGCTGAGGCTAACCTTCGCCCTATGACGCAGACGTGCGGCCCCGACGCCGATGACACCGCAGGCTCCCCCGACACGGCGCACTACCCACCGCCCGGCACCTCCGTCGGCGTCCTGATCGGGAGACAGAAGCCACGGCTGATCGCCAGTGGAGTGCTCTCCGTGTTCGGGGCTTTCGCCGGGCTCGTGCCTTACCTCGTCATCTATTTCCTCGCCCGGGATCTTCTCGTGGGGGAGCAGCAGACCGACAACGTCTCCTTCCTCGTCGCAGTCGCGGCCGCCGGGGTTGTCGGCAAAGCACTGTTGCGGATGGCGGCGAACAACGTCGCGCACGTCGCCGCCTACCGGGCGCTCGCCGACATCCGTCTCGCGCTGGCGGAGAGGTTGGCCCGGATGCCACTCGCCCGGGCGCAGGCGCGCAGCAGTGGGGAAGTGAAGAAAGTGTTCCAGGATGACGTCGAGCAACTGGAACTCGGGCTCTCCCACGCGATCCCCGACATCGCGGCATCGGTAACCGTCCCGGTCACCACGCTGATCATCATGTTCGTCATCGACTGGCGCATGGCCCTCGCAGCCCTCGCCGTGGTCCTGGGCGTCGTCGGATGTGTCGCTCTCGCCGTGACCGCGTCGAAGGACCTGATGGAACGCGAATCGGACGTGAAGAAGCGGCTCAATGTCGAGGCGGTCTCCTTCGTCCGGGGTATCCGGGTGATCCGTGGCTTCGTCGGTTCGACGTTCCTCTTCGACGGCATCCGGGATGCGATCGTCGCCAGCGAGGACATTGAGCTGGACAAGACCGAGCGCGGACGGGTGGGCGCTGCGGGTGCCGCCACACTCGTCGCGATCAGCATCATCGTCATCCTGCCGCTCGGACTGTGGCTGTACCACTCGGGTTCGCTGGAACCCCAGGACTTCGTGTTCTTCATCCTCGTCGGTGTCGGTTTCGCCCAGCCGTTGATGTCGCTGACACTGTCGGCGGCTGTTCTCCAGTACCAGATCGAGGCGGGGCTGAAGAACATCTCTGGGTTCCTGGAAGAACCAGACCTACCGGTGCCACCGACCCCCGCCACCCGGGACGGCTCGCGCATCGAGCTCCGTGGTGCGCGCGTCACCTACGGGGAGACGGACGTCGTGAAGGACATCGACCTCGTCATCGAACCCGGTGAACGGGTCGCGGTGATCGGTGGATCAGGGGCCGGAAAATCAACGCTGCTCCGCATTATCGCGAGGTTCATCGACGTCAGCGCCGGAAAGGTCACGTTCGGCGGAACCGACGTCCGCGAGCTTGACCCGGCGGAACTCTCCAGGGCGATCGCCTTCGTCCAGCAGGACGATTACATCTTCAACGACTCCGTCCTGGAGAACATCCGGCTCGCCCGTCCGGACGCGACGGATGAGGAGGTCAAGTCGGCCGGCAGGCGGGCACGGGTCACCGAGTTCATCGACGAACTCGACCGTGGGTGGGACACCGTGCTCGGCGCTGCGGGGGCGAATCTGTCGGGTGGGCAGCGGCAGCGGATCTCCATCGCCCGCGCGTTGCTGGCCGACTCCCCGGTGGTGATGCTCGACGAGGTCACCGCATCACTCGACGCCACCAACGAACGGTCGGTGGTGGCGGCGCTGGCGGAACTGCAGCAGGGGCGAACGGTCATCACCGTCGCGCACCGTCTCGGGTCACTGACCGGATACGACCGTATCCTCGTCATGGACGACGGTCGGATCGTCGCCGACGGTGACCATGAGAACCTGTCTACGTCCTCCGAGACGTATCGCCGTCTCTGGCGGGACTTCGTCGCCGTCGACAACTGGGGGATGCAGGCGGGTGACGGGCATCCGGCCGCCGCCCCGGCGTCCCCACCGGTCGCCCGCGCCGCAGAAACCACTCTCGACGGTGGATTCGCCGACCACACCCCGCCGGTCCGTAACCTGACCGGTCTCAGCCCCGTCGGCCAGTGGTTCGCGATGCTCGGCACCCACCGGGGACAATTGTGGCGGGCGGGACTCTGGCGCCTGCTGCTGGAAGGGTTCTTCACCTCGGCGCCGATGATCGTTGTGTTCTTCAGCCTGCTCAGGGTTCTGGATCAGACACTCACCACCAGTGATGTCCTGGCTCTGACAGGTGGGCTCATCCTGATCTTCCTCGCCCGACTGACCACCGGGATCGGTGTGGCGAAACACTGGTGGCCGATAGCGTTCCGGGCTATCGCGGACCTGCGGCGCTCCGTTCTCCGACGGTTGACCCGGGCACCGCTCGGGGTCTTCGACCGGATGGACGCGGGCCGGACAACGACACTCATCGTCTCCGAACTCGCCCTCGTCGACTTCATCAACCTTCCCGCGAAGCTCATCATCGCAGTGGTGCAACCGGTCCTCATCACGATCGCCCTGTTCAGCCTGGATTGGCGGCTCGCGGCCGCGGCGCTCATCGGGGTCCCGTTCTTCCTACTCACACTGAAGGTGACTGACCGGGCTCACGAGGCCACCTTCATCGATGTCACCGCCGCGCGTCAGCAAGCCAATTCCGCGCTCCTCGAATTCTGCCGGGGGACAGCGGTGCTCAGGGCCTTCCCGGATGCACCCCAGGCCCAGATCTACCGCAGCCGCGTGGAGGCCCTGCGTAGGGCCAGTGTTCGCATGGCGGTCCGCACGAGCCCGACGACCACCCTCGGCACCATTGCACTGGAGGCCGGGTTCGTTGTGATGCTGTGGCTCGGTGCCACCCTGTTCATCGGAGGGACGGTGAGTGCGACGACCCTGCTGTTGTTCCTCATCCTGGCGCTGAACATGTACCGGCCCTTCCAGGAACTGCTGGAACTCTCCGCCTACCGGCACCAGCAAGAACGCATCGCCCAGAGCCTCGCGGAGGTCTGGGACACCCCGGAGCTACCCGAGCCGGAGAATCCCCGGATACCCGTCGACTCCACCGTCGAGGTCGACGGCGTCACCTTCGGGTACAACGACCGGGACATCCTCCGCGACGTCTCGTTCACCGCGCAACCGGGAACAGTCACCGCCGTCATCGGCCCCTCGGGAGCGGGCAAATCGACGGTGGTGAACCTCGTCGCCCGCTTCTTCGACCCGGGCAGTGGATCCATCCGGATCGGCGGCGTCGATCTGCGGGACATGGACGCCGCGACGCGCCGGGAGACCATCTCCACCGTCTACCAGGATGTCTACCTCTTCCCGGTCTCCATCCGAGATAACCTCACCATCGGTTCCCCGGGAATCACCGATGGTGAGGTGTGGGAGGCACTTGCCCGGGCGGAGGCGTCTGATTTCGTCGCCGTGCTGCCGGATGGGCTGGACACCATTCTCACCGACGGTGGCACGAACCTGTCCGGTGGGCAACGGCAACGACTCTCTATCGCGCGGGCGCTACTGAAGGATTCGCCGGTGCTGCTTCTCGACGAAGCCGTCGCCGCCGTTGACCCAGGTACCGAGCGTCGTATCCAGGCGGCGGTGAACCGGTTGATCAATGGCAGGACCGTACTGGTGATCGCCCACCGGCTGAACACGATCCGCACCGTCGACCAGATCGTCGTTCTCGCCGACGGTCGTGTCGACGGTGCCGGACCACACGAGGAGATCGTCGGGACGAGTCCCGTCTACCGGGAACTGCTCGGGCTTCCGGAACAACCGACGAACACGGCAGGGGCACAGAATGACCATGACCGGAAGTGAAAGCACCCCGTCGGAGGACACGCGTCCTCCGGTGCGCGGGCGGACGTTCCACATGGCGCTGATAGCTTCGCTGTACAGCACCCAGAATCTCAGCCTCGCCATGTTCGCCTACGCGTTCCTGACCATCGCCCAGGCAGGCGGGGTGCCTCTCACCAGGATCGGTGGGGCCAGTGGGCTGGCGACCCTCCTCGTCCTGAAGTTCCTGTGGGCACCCGTCGTGGACAAGTTCGGGTCCGCTAGGTTCGGGCACTACCGGAGCTGGCTCATGGCCATGCAGATCACCCTCGTCGCCGGTTGCGCGCTATTGAGCTTCATCGACCCCGTCGGACAGTTCCCCGTTGCGCTCGTCGTGTTCGGGTTCCTGTTCATCGTGGCGGGCACCCAGGACATCGCGGCCGATGCGACCACAACCCGCCTCCTGTCCGCCGGTGACCGCGGACTGGGCAACGGCTTCCAATCGGCGGGAAGCGCCGTCTCCCAGGTCGTCGGTGGCGGGCTCGTCCTCGTCATCTACGACACCGCCGGATGGCAGGCCGCAGCACTCAGCATCGCCTTCTGGAGCGCGGTCCCGCTTCCGTTCGTCCTCCTGTGGCGGGAACAGCAGAGCACCGCCCAGCTCCCCGAGCCCGGTGTGAACAAGGGCATGATCCGCTCATTCTTCGCGGACCGGGCCCGGCGACAGTGGGCGCTGGTCCACATGCCGCTCTACTTCGCCGGAGTCGCCGTGGCGTACAACCAGGTGCGCCCCATCCTCGTGGCCGCCGACTGGTCGGCCACCCGCATCGGGATCCTCTTCGTGATCTGCGGAAGCCTGTTCGGAATCGTCGCCGGAATAGGCGCCGGAATCCTGACCCGGAAATGGTCACGCCACCATGCGATACGGACCCTGGGGCTGATCCAGGCGACAACGACCCTCGGGGTGGTCCTTCTCGCGCTGGGCATGACTGGCACGTGGGCCGCGACCCTCATCATCGGGATCCTCTACGGAGGCGTGGCCGCCACGATGACCGTGGTGTACACCGTGGCGATGGACCTCACCCGCTACGAATCAGCCGGAACCGACTTCACCGTGTTCAGCACCCTCGCGGCGCTCGTGATGGTCATCTCAGCCGGAGGCGGCATGGCGCTCTCCGGGGTGATCGGTTTCCTGCCCGTCGCCGTGGTCGCCGTGGTCCTGGCCTTCACCGGAGTCGTTGCGGTCATCCGGGGCTGCGGTCCGGTGCTGGAATCGGCTGCCGCTAGACAATCCGCAGCGAACTGAATGCCCCATCGGTGAGCATCGGGACGACACCGGACGCATCCAGATCAGCCGCCACGGTGACGTCCTCACGGAAGCCCATGGCGGCGAGTTCCCGCCCGCCCACGCAATCAGCCAGGAGCGCGGAGAGGTACTCCTGTGACCCGGCGAACAGCCCGGCGGACGCCAGCGCCTCTGGGCTGCACACCCTGATGTTGCGCGGCATGATCAACGCACTGAGAATCGCCCCCGCACCAAGATGATCCTCCAGCGCGGGGCGCAGCGATCCATCCTCCCGCCATCGTTCACCGGCGGCGATGACAGCCACACTCTTTCCCACATCCACCTGCTGCGCCGCCCACCGGCCGACCGCCGTGGCGTTACGCAGACACCCGGCCACGACCATCGCCCCGGTGTCCGCGAGGATCGCGGAGATCGTCGACCCGTTGGGGGAGGGGAGCACGATCCGCGGGACCCGGGTGGCGGTGAGTAACCCGGCCGGGGACAGTGAGATCCCGTGGGTTCCCGGTGCTGTTCCGGCCTCGAGCCGACCCACAGCGAGCACCGCATCATGCTCCGCCGCGAAGTCCGCAGCCCGGTCATCCTTCCACCGGCAGGGGTACACCGTCATACCCCGACCAGCGGCAACAGTCACGGACGTCGAGAAGCTCAGCACATCCACGATGATGTTCACGTCCGCGGCACAGCGCCGCGCGCCCTCCGGCCCCCAGTCCATGCGGATCGCGTAGTCGGCCTGCCCGAAATAGTCACTCATGGGGTCAAGCGTATCGGCACCGCTCGACCGATTGCTCTGGTGCCCGGCCGACGGCGGGTACCGCTGGGCATGATCAGATGCTCGGCGCGTACGGAAAACGATCCGTCTGGAACAACAGGTACTCGATGACATCCGTGGGCAGGTCTTCCCGTTCCCAGTGTTCCCGGACAGCCCGCACGGTGTCCAGATACCAGGAATATTGGGCGACGCTCCAGCCGTCCGTGGTCTTCCAGTCGAGAGCGTTCGCGACCCTGCTGTCGAGAATGAGTGGGTGATGCTCGTCGGACGGGTCAGGGCGGCCAGCGGCGAAGTAGAGGAGTTTGGTGAAGAAAGACGGGCCGAGTTTGTGGATCTTCGCCGCGCCTCCGGTATGGAATGCCCGGTACCCGGCCTCGGCTGATTCCCTACCGGCCTGCAGCCCCGCGAGGAGTCGCCCGGGTGTTTGGGGATCCTTCAAAGGTTGAACTCCCCGGTATATCTGCAGGTTATCCTTCGCGGCGCCCCAGGCGTAGACGGCGACATAGAAGTTCAGCACGTCGGTCTCGGTGCCGTCGCAGATGTTCTCGCCGAGCTCGAAGAGTCGTTTCCTGGTCACCGAGAGGTAGTCGTGACCAGGCTGATCCGTCAGGAACGGTGGTGGCGGGAACGGAACCGGGTCAGGATCCTTGTACCACTGGCCGATCCAGTCGGAGGGCCGGAAGCGTTCCCGCTGTCTCGACACCAGCTCCGCCAACCTCGAGTGATCGGAGCGTTCGTCGTCCGTCCACATCAGTTCCTCGTGGATCTGCTGCTCCGTCGACTCCAGTTTTGTGACCAGATCGTCGAGGTCGGCAGCGGTCAGCTTCATATCTCTCTTCTCTGAATGTCTCATCTGTGAGTCTGTCCAGCCGACGGGGTGTCGCAGGCTGGGAGCAGATCGGATGGCGTCAGGCGAGCGCCCGGGTGGGCTTCGACGGTCGCGTGAACAAGCCGAGGTTCGACTCGGGGTTCGTCTTGATGCACCACACGATGATCGCGATACCGAGAAGCGTGGAGAGCACGGAGCCCTCCAACCCGAAGGCGCCGCCGTTGAGCAGTTCACTACCGCTCGGCGTCGAGGACAGGAGGGAACCCGGCAGTACGTTGCCCGAGACGTGCGAGCCGTAGATCATCGCGAGCACGAAGTTCCAGCCACTGTGCCAACCGGCGACGAACCAGGCATTCCCCGTACGCCAGTACATCACACCGAACACGACACCGTAGAGCACCAGGTTCACCATGCCGAAGACCGTCAGGTTCGGGTTGTTGATGTGGATATAGGCGAACAGAATCGACGACAGGCCGATGGCTCCGGCGACCGTGAGCTTCGCGGCGTAGGCAGGGATCAGATAGAAGCGAAACAGCAATTCCTCCACAAAACCCTGGAACGCGAAGAACACCGCCGCCAACGGAAGAATCCAGAGGGTACCGGCGTCGAAGACACTGCTGATCTGCACCGCCCCCACAACCACGTTGATCAGCAGAATCACCGTCACCCCGGCGAACCCTAAACCGACACCGACGAACCACGCCCGGAGCCGACTCTCCCGGATCATCCCCAGATCGGCGAGCTTCAGCCTGAATACCTTCACTATCAGTACAACGAACAGCGTTGCGGCGAGCACCCTTCCGAACGTCGACCCGAAGGTGATGGGGGAGCTCAACGCAGGTAGCGGCAGCAACCCAACCAACTCGGAGAAGAACTGGCTCATGAAATCGTTGATCGTCAGCAGGAAGAATGCGACGACAGTAGGGACGAGTACACAGATCAGGATGTTCCGCCTGACCCAGGGCAGGACCCTATCCTCGAAGTTGCTGACCGGGATCACCGTGTCAGTGGAAGAAGCTGCGGCGTGCCTGCCGGAGCGTGGAGCCCGGGAATCTTTGACTGGTGACATAGCGTGGTTTTCCGTTTCTTGTGCGGGCAGTCATGGTGGAGCGGGACGTAGCCTCGGGATGATGTGGACACTGCTTGACAGTCGTTGCCGTACGAAAGTATATGCGGTCATCATGCGGTGCGTTTGTCCCCAAACTGACATATTCTCGTTCGACGGTACACGCGCACCCGCATGCGGTTGGGGCGGCATCTCGGGAGATAATCAATAGTGATGATGATCATGCCCCAGGTTGCCTTCGTCGCAACAGCCTCATGTCCTTGCAGAACCGCTGAATGAAACCCGGTGCCGTCTGCCCAGGACAAAACGGCTCAACGGTTGGGGGCGTAAGAACGGGGATCGGCACCACGACGCAACTGAACAAGATTCTTACGTCGTGCCGACCCGTCTCCCACCGCCTCCGGGAAACCGCTCGCGTCCACGGGCTCAGCGCAGCGAATCCGTGATCCTCACGGTCTCCACCGCGACGCGGGTGACCTTGGCGATCAGATCCACGATGTAGCGCGGATTGTCGACCTCATCGCACCAGTCGTTCGGATCGTTGATGATGCCGGAGGCATTGTCTTTCTTCACCTGGTAGCGGATCGATGATCCACCCGAGCGCGGAGCGCGAACCAAGGAGATAGCGCTCCGCCTCCTCCGGGATGGCCGTGATGGTGACCTTCGGGCTGTAGATGATCGTGGTCGTGTCGTTGACGTTATTACCCGTCTCCGGGTCCTTCTTCTTCGCCCACTTCATCTTGGTCACCCGCCACGTCTCCCGGTCATCGAGATCAGCGGACTTCACCTGTTTATCGACCGGATAGGGATCGACGTCCTCATAGTTGACGTGGAGATTCATCAACTCTCGTCCGGCCTCGCGGAGCAGATCGAAGCGTTCGCGTGACGTCGGCGTCTCCACGTGCGGCAGCATCTTCTTCAGATCCGCGGCGTAGGTCTCCCGGTAGTTCGGATCGTGCAACTGTCCGTAGACGAAGTAGAAGATGTCGTCCTTGGAGATGTCACCACCGAGCGCATCCCGGTAGATGGCGAGAATCTCATCGGTGATGTTGTCCACCCGCCGGTAGCCGTCGAGGATCTCACCCTTGGTGCCTGGCCCGGCATTCGACGTGGTGGCGGAGCCGAAGTCGAGGGTTCCCGCAGGGGATTCCACCGGTTCCCAGGTCCAGCGGGGGAAGAACTGGCCTGTATCCAGTGTGTGGTGACTTGGAAGAAGGTCGGTGGCAAAAGGTGTGAAGCTGAAATGTGAAGCGGGCACAGTCAGAATGATTCCCACATTGTCGTGCTCCGCTGTCGGGAACACCTTGGGAAGCTGGTAGACCATGTCATTAACGGCCCGATCAAAGTAGCAGTGTTGTGTCATGAATGGTCGATAGAGAGATCGCCTGAAACCTTGCTCCTGTAGCGAGATCTTATGTCCCTGGGCAAGCTGGTTATTCAGGCTCCGATTCCACGAGATTGTGGTCGTGTTTTGGTACTCGGGATTCAGTCTAAGGAATGCAACGACACTTTTCCCGGAGCGGTTCTTCATAAATTGTGAGGAATCTCAGATTCTGAAATCTCGTCTTGCGGACTCGTAGGTACCCAGGAACCTAGTTATGTTGTGTATCAGGGTGGTCTTGTGCATGGAGTAACACCATGCGTCGCGTCCCGTTTTTAGTCCGGCTCCGTAGACCTTAAATATTCTTGGTGCGCTAGGCTTTTTGTCTCCCAGTACAGGCCACGTCTCAAATTCCGCCGAGCGCTGGTTTACCCAATCGCCGTGGTTGTTCGGGATGATCTTCTCCCACTCAATGCTCTCTGCCGAGCCATGTTCGACGATTGCGAGTTTCTCTTCTCTCGTGAGGTAGTCGCCGATGTCCCGATAGTGGATCGTGCAGGATTCAGCGTTCGGTGTCTTGATGCCTATGAAGATGGCGACGGTGTTGCGGCTGCCTGATCCGAAGACCTTTCCACCTTCTTTTCGTGACTATTCCCCGGCGGTCCGCTGGTTCCCCCTTAGGTTGAACATGTACATCTCGCTGAACTCATCGGCGAGGCTCAACCGGATTCCGTCGGCGGTGTTGCCGTCGATCCAGCCTCCGTTGGACACGAATGCGACGATTCCGTGGTCGCCGATGCGGTCGGTGGCCCAGCGGAAGGCGCGGAGGTAGGAGTCATAGAGACTGTTCTTGTTAGTGGCCGTCGATCGTGCCGTGTAGGTTTCCTCGATACGCCTGTCCAACGTCGGGTACTTCACGTTCGCATTGAGATCGTTGGCACTATTCTGTCCGACGGAATACGGCGGGTTACCCACGATAACGTGAATGGGCGCGGACTTCTGGCGCTCGATCCGTTCGTTGTTCTCCACGAACATACCCAGATCCATCGCGTCATCGTCCTCGGTGATTTGGAAGGTATCGGCCAGTGCGATGCCCTCGAAAGACTGTTACCCACCGAGGACGCTGTCCTCGTCCGCGTTGAGCTCGGCGGAGGTGGTCTCGATGTTCACGGCCGCGACGTAGTAAGTGAGGAGGATGATCTCAATCGCGTGGACATCGGTGGCGTACTTTTCGGCAAGGTCTTACCTGTGGATCAGCTCGTACTCGAGAAATTGTACGGAGAATCTACCTGTATCCGTGAACGGGTCGCAGAGCCCATAAGTACGGACACAAGGCTTCGATGTAGCAGCATGTTTCTGGCTGGCGGCAAGATGTCTCTGGCCAGGGAAAACGCGCTTGCAGGGGGTGGAGGGAATGGTGGGGTCTGGCGGGGTGGCCCGGCTCTGCAGAAGTGAGGGCGTGAAGGGTAGCGTCGTGAACCACGAAGGGTGGCAACAAAGGAGAAGTGCCAAAGGTTCGGTATATATCGACGCGGTGTTGCGTCGTTAGACGATGGAACGTTGAAGAATCCAGCTAGCCGCTATTCACATAGGAGGGTTGCCAGGAGTTTTCGCCTCAGCAGATCCGCGCAGCTGATTCCTCGGGATACGATATCGTTGAGGTTGTCAATGGCCTCCATCGTTTTAGAAATGGTGGCGACGAGTTCTAGCTGATCTTCGCGCGACGGGACCGGAATCTCGTAATTTTTGAGTTTGGCGAAGTCAATACTTTCAACGGTAGTTCCGGACTTCGAACAGTTCTTACGGATGTCGCCCTCATGAGTTGCTAGATACCAGAAGACATACTCGGGTACGAGATCATCGCCCATGGAGTGCAAGACCTTCATATCTTGGTTGACGGTGAAAGTTCCATTTGCTAGCGCTACCGGCAGGTGGCGACGAAGAATTCCAGATCGCGTGACGATGCAGATGGCAGGCCCCTCAAAGATGTGAGCACTAGATTCCTTGGATCCGAGAACGGTGATTTTGTCGATGGTGTCGACTATCACGTCTGATTTCATGTCCTTTGGGGTGATCCAGCGGATAGTCCCGTCGGTCCAATAATCGGCTCGAATCTTTTTTGGAGTCCCACCACCACCCCACTTTCCCAATTCAATGAGTTTCCTTTGCGAGCGCTCAGGGGTTGGCTTGGAATCAAATTGCTTTGCGAGTAAATGCAGCAAAGTAGCAGCTTCTTCGAACAATTCTGCAGCTTCTCCAGCCGACTGCGCTGGGTTGAATGTTTCGAGGTCGAGGGCGGATTCTTCCTGATGGATGAGGCCAAGGTCAAGGGAGCTCTGAAATTCAGCGATTTGATCGTGGCTGAAGTAGCTCAAGCGTTCGTCGTGGACTTGGGTACGATTATTGCTTAGGTACGCGGTTTTAAAACCATTGAAATGCTCGGAAGTCAACGGAGTCTTCTTGCCGAATGAGGGCATGTTGGATCGTAGGTCGTAGAACCAGACGCCTCGGGTGTTGCTCGTGTCCGTGGTTCCACGTTCGAAGAAGAGCACGTTGGTCTTGACACCTTGGGCGTAGAAGATGCCGGTGGGCAGCCGGAGGATTGTGTGCAGGTTGCATTTGTCCATGAGGTCTTCGCGGATTCGTCGTCCATCGCCGTCTGCGAAGAGGACGTTATCAGGGAGCACGACTGCAGCTCGTCCGCCTGCCTTCAAACTTCGGTAGATGTGCTGAAGGAAATTCAGCTGCTTGTTCGAGGTGGGGAAGGTGAGGTCGTCTCGGGTTGCGCGTTCGCCGCCCTTCTTGGTTCCGAAGGGCGGGTTGGAGAGTACGATATCGAAGCCCTTGATGCGCTTGCCGTCGGGTGAGAGAGTATCGCCAAGGATGATGGGTGCTTCAATGCCGTGGAGCATGGCGTTCATGAGCGCGAGGCGGTGGGTGTCGTGGACAAGTTCAACACCGGTGAACGCTTTCCTGATCTGGAATTCGGCCTGGTCGGCGTCGAGATCAAAGAGGTTGTCGGTGCTGTTCCTGACGTGCTCGCTGGCGGCGATCATGAAGCCGAAAGTGCCACACGCTGGGTCGTTGCACAACTCTCCCGGCTGTGGGTCGATGAGCGTGACCATGACGTCAATGAGGACGCGTGGGGTGAAGTACTGGCCTGCACCGGACTTTTTCTCATTAGCGTTCTTCTCGAGAAGACCTTCGTAGAGGTTGCCGAGTCCTTCTTCCCGAGCCGAGTACCAGCCCAGCGCGTCGATCGACTTGATGATTTTCTCGAGGTTCTTGGGCTCATCGATGTTGGTGGAGGACCCCGCGTAGATCTCTTGGACGCGTCCGGTGGCTTCTTCGCCGAGATGTTGGAGGAGATCACGGTAGAATCGCTTGAGTTCGATGCCGGATTTTGTGCGTAGTTCATCCCACCTGTACTGGGCGGGGATGTTGTCTTCGGAGCCGGTTTCCTTGGCCATCTTCAGGAAGAGGATGTAGGTCAGCTCGGTGACGTACTGGTGGTAGGTGATGCCGTCGTCGCGCAGTACGTTGGAGAGGTTCCACAGTTTGGCTACGATCTCTTGATTGTTCATGCGGTCTGCTCCTCGTACATGTGTTCATTGAGTTCGACGATGATGTCAGTGAAACGGCCGCCGAACACGCGGTCGACTCGGTGGAGTCCGCCCTGTTGACGGAAACGGGGGTCGGTGTCGAAAGTGTCGGTTGAGATGAGTAGCTCGTTTTCGAGGTAGGTCTCGATGCGTGAAATCCATCCAAGTTGTACCTTGGTGAAGTCGTGCGTGTCCTTGAGTTTGGCGATGGCGCGCCGGACTCGTTCTCGGTGGGTGAGCAGCGGGGATCCGATCGCGAAGCGGCGGATAATCGAGATGATGTCTGCCGTGATCTCCTTGCTCGACACCTGGGACAGCGCCGATGAGAGCTTCTGCTCGGTGAAACCTTCACGATCCAACTTCAGCTTCAAAGACTTTAGTTCGTCTCTTGTAAGATCGGAGGGCCGCATGCAAATGATCCGTAAAGCTGCGATCTCGTTGGTGTTGTTCTTGATGAATGCGGAGAACTCTTCCAGATAGTCCTCGGGGCGCTTTGCATCCCCAAAGTCTCTGGTATGGGAAAGCAGCGTGTCCTCAGCATCGGAGATCACCAGTTGGCGTTGTTCACCGAAGGTGGTGTTGTCCAAGTAATCGAACAGCGAAACATGCTCTCGGATCCACTCGGCAGCATCGGCTGGGGAGGCTTCTCGCAGTTCCTTGATGACTTCTGCGATGGAGCGACCGTCGGCGAGATCACGTATGTGTTCGGCTACATCGTCGGTGATCTTGCGGCGTCGGCGCTGGAGCTTTGCCAAGACCTGTTCGATGGCTGAGTTTAGCTTGGTGTCGTCATTGCCTGCGATTTCGATGCCTTCCATCAGATCCTTGAAGCTGGTGTTCGGGTTCGTTGACAGGGGCTTCATAGTGGAGACCGCTTCGAGGGCCTCATAGACTCCAACAGGGTCATAGATTTCGAAGCGGTCCTTCTCTATTTCTGGGCAGAGACGCGTCGCGCGACCGAGCATCTGCTCGAACAGGATGCGCGACTTGACTCGACGCATGAACACCAGCGTGGTGATGGTTGGGACGTCGATACCTGTGGTGAGTAGGTCTACGGTGACCACGATCGAGGGGTAGCGTTCGTTCTTGAAGCGTTTGATGGCTTCCTCGATCTTCTTCTTGTTGCCACCAGCAACTGAACCGGTGATCTTCATGATCGCTTCGGGTTCGACACCTTGGTCTGCGTAAATCTCTTTGAGGATGCCAACGATCAGGTCAGCGTGGGCATCATCAACGGCGTAGATGAGGGTCTTGCCAAGGGCCTCGGGCATGCTCGGGTCAAGGTCGCGGGCGATTTCTTCGAGCACGGTGCGGTTGAAGGGCTCGGTGATGACTGAGCGATTGAATTCCTCGACGCCGAATGTGAGTTCGTCTGCTAGCTCTGCGCTGTTGGTGATCTCGCCAGTCGATGTGTCGTAAATGGGCAGGGTGTCGCCTTCAACAAAGTGGATGCCTTCGGTGGATAGCTTGGTGGATAAGCGGTGCGGTGCATCGTGATCAACGAGATAGCCATCCATGACGGCCTCGCGATAGGTGTAGGTGAAGACTGGTTCTCCGAATATCTCGGTGGTGTGCAGGGCCGGGGTAGCTGTGAGTGCGATTTTGGTGGCGTCGAAGTATTCGATCACAGACCGGTATGCGGACTGGTAGTCGGCTTGGTCTCGGTAGAGGGCCTCGTCATCAGACATTTCCTTGTCGAGCAGATAGCCGCGGTGGGCCTCATCGACAATGATCAAGTCGTAGTCAGTGACCGCAGGTTTGGTCGCCTGTTCATCTTCTTGCGAAGCCCCGGGATAAAATAAGCGCTTGGCCATACCCTGCACCGTCGAGACATGGACGCGCGTCTCTGGGGCAGCGCCTGCTTCTTCAAGCCCAGAGATGGAATAAAGCTCGTCAAGCGTCAACAGCTCCTCAAGGCGGACATCCTTGAACGTGTCCATTGCCTGGGTGCCCAGCGCGGTGCGATCGACGAGGAACAGAATCCTGCGGAACCGGTCAGTTTTGAGGAACCGGTAGATCATACCCAGCACAGTGCGTGTTTTGCCGGTGCCAGTGGCCATTGCTAACAGTGCGTAGGTCTCGCCGTTGCTGATGGCTTCCTCCGCAGCGTGGATCGCCTCGACCTGGTAGCCACGGAGATTCAACCCGGTGCTGGAGGTGAGCAGGTCGTCGCTGAGATCATTGAGGGCTTGTTGTGCTGCTTGCTTGTCTGCGTCAAGCATCTCGAGGAGACCTTGTGGGCTGGGCCAGCCTATCATTGCCCGTGGTGTGTTGAGCCGGTCACGTATGTCGTGGAACCACACACCCGACTGAGTCTTATACTGCTCAATGTAGGGACGGCCATTGGTTGCGAAGAGGAATGGAACCTTGAACGCGCCCCAACTACCAAGCGTGTACTTCTCATGTTCGGCTTTGATGAGCTTGCCGTAGTCGGCTGCCTGGTAGTCCAAGACGGATGGGATTGCTGTGTGTTCGGCCTTGGCTTCGATTACGCCGACAAGCTTCAGCCCAACGAAGAGCGCATAGTCAGCTCGTCCGTGATTGCCTGCCGTGGAATCGGTGGGCCATTCCGCGATTGCCTGGTTGTATCCTTCGACGGGGCGAGCTCCATTGCCAAATCGAAGATGTTCCGTATCGGCCTGCCATCCGACCTGACGCAGCTGTTCATCGATCAACAGTCGAGTCTCGGCTTCTGTCTTCGGGCGCTGGTTTGCTGCCGTGGTCGAGCGGCGCGAACGTTCCCCCTTCGACACCTTCTGGGCCGATTGAGCTTTCGCCTCGTCCTTCTTAACCAGCGCCTCGGTCGCCTGCTCCAGCACCACCGGCTGCTGGACCGGGGCAGCTTGTTTGGTGGGTAGCACGTAGCTGGACATCTTGACGTTGGGATTGCCGTAGGTGGCCTCAAACCACCAGGCTAAGGAATGCACCATCGGCAAGAACCGCTCAACATCAGCGGTGGAGCCCGAGTCTCTGTGCGCAGCCTTGTTTCTGGCTTTGCGCACAAGATGGAGGATGTTGATGACTTCTCTTGGAAGGAGCCCTTCGCGGGCCAGTGTGTCGATCCGCTTGACGGCGGTGTTCTCATACGGCGGGCAGACTCGGTCGTACTGGTAGATCAGCTCGATGATTCTTTCGCACAAAATGCCGAGCTTCATGATCGCAGTGCTCGGATCGGTATAGAGGTACGTCTCGGCAAGAGTGCCCAGGTTCTCTAGGGAGCGGAAATTGTCCTTTAGGAACTCGAAGTTAGACATTGTGAGGACCTTCCTTGCCAGGGTGCTGGCAGATGTCGGACAGCTGGGCTCCAAGCTTTTGGCAGATGTGCGCGAGCGCTTCGACGGTCGGGTTGCCGTTCTTGGCGAGATTGGTCATCCTCGCTGAGGACAAGCCGTTGTTCTTGCGAAGTTTCTCTCGGGTCAGTTCTTTCTCGATAAGTAGCTTCCAGAGGTGTTCGAACGTGTAGCTCATTCCTGCTTGCCTTCCTCTTCAACATTCTAGGTGAAGCCGTAGAGGACTTGGGATCCTTCACCGAGTCGGATGACGCGAGCTTCTGCGACGGCGCCGAGGGCCTTCTCACCGTATGTCTTGACAGCATCGAAGGAGAAGAACACCGGCTTGGGTTCGCGTGCTTCGCCTTCGACCATGCTGGTTTGTTCGTAGAGGTCAAGTAGGAGGCGTACAGGATCGAAGGCGATCGGGACGGGTCTGCTGCGGGGGTGGTTGGCATCTGGTCTGGTTTGCCCGTGGGGTGGGCCCGGGAGGAGGTTGCTGTGCCTAAGCCCTAACCGAGCGAGTTTGTGTGACGACGTTGTGCGCGTGGCGAGGAGCCGCAAGCCGGGAGTGACGATCAAGCAGATCACGAGAGGCCTCGGTGGTCACCCGATGCCACTGCAGAAGTAGATAGGTCGTGCCGACATCAACGAGGGCACCAAACCCGGACAGGTTCGGGCCGACGCGGCCGGGCTGCGCGAAGTCCGCAAGCAGATCCGGCTGCTCGAGCAGGACAACGAGGTTGAGCATCGGGCGGTGGGGTATCTGTCCCAGGCGAACCCGCCGGGAATAGATCCCGGCTTGTGAGTGAGTTGGCCGCTGCAGGGTTCCCTGTAATGGTGGAGGTCTCGGTGCTCAAGCCCTCCCGCCGACTACCGGTGGCTGGTGGGCTCCGTAACCCCGAGTGAGGTGGTGGGGGCGTAGTGCACGAATGTGTTGTTCGACGCCCACCAAGGCGACCCCTGGGCTCGGGCATCGGCTCCTCGCAGACTAGGCCCGTGGCAACGGTGAGGCAATGCCGGACCAGGCCGCGTGGCCGATTGCGGCCAGAGATGGTTTGTTCAGCGTGTTCGGGACGACTAGGCGGTGCACCAGGCTTGCAGGCCTGGTCCACCAGTGCACGACGATCTCTGCGCTGTAGGCGGCGAGCATGGTCCGGACCCGGGTGCGTGTTCGCTGTAGGTAGGCTGATCGAGCTGTGGTTGATCGACACCACCGGGTACAAGACCGCCGAGGGTAAGTTCTGTCTCTGTGTGATCAAAAGACGTCTACTCGGCTCGGGTTGTGGGGTGCTCAAATCGAGTCGAGGGTGGAGTCGCGGCTAGTTGTCCGGGTGCTTGAGAATGCTGTCGTTATCTGTGGTGACGTCGCCGTCTGGATCGTTTACAGCGATAGGGGCAATCAATTTCCGAAACCGGAAGTTCCGGTGTGTTCTCACCTGTCATCGCATGGTCGGGTGCATGGGCCGGGTTGGGTCGAGCGGGGGCAACGCCGTTGTGGAATCGTCCTTCGTGCTCCTGTAAAACAGTGCCCCTCGATGGCTGCACCCGGGCCACCTGCGGGTAGTTGTGGATCGCGAGTGGTGGCCTGGATCGAGCGGGCCTACCGCCGTTGGTGTCGTCAGGCCTGTCTGGGCTGTTTGTCGCTTATCGGGTTCGGGACGGTCATGAGTACGGCCGTTGTACTGGTGGTGTGGCTACACCCTGTCACCTACCCGCGCAGCAGATCCCGTACTTGGGGCGCTGGAGGCGAGTTCTGCCCGGGAAGCTGGTGTCAGCTATGCAAGATCTCGGCGATCTGCTGGGCACGCGCAGAAACAAACCTGGCACCGGCGAAGCTTGAGTTCGCTCCACAAGTAGCGCTCACTGACGATGAGATCGCCCACGTGCTGGCATAGTTTCCATAACTCAGAACGAGGGTATTTGATGTTGGATGTTGATGCACTGTCCCTGGCAGTTAGCCAGGACAAGATGTGGGAGGGCTTCAAGCTCGTCCCAGGCTGGACGATGCACGAATATGCCGATGAGCGGGCCGTCGCGAAGGCGGTTGAGGCTGCAGGGTACACCGACATCTTTGACCGCAAGCTCATCACGCTCACGGCCTTGAACACCTTATTGGCAAGAAAACCTTCGCCGAGGTGTTCGGCGACAGGGTATTCAAGCCTGTAGGCAAACCGACCCTTGTAACGAACGCCGACAAGTGACCCGCGCTCGAGGTCGTCGCTGCTTCGTCCGAATTCACGACAACTAAGTAACAGAAAGCAGGTAACCCCTGATGTCCACCACGAATCCGCCCAGTATCGTCACTGGCGCAGTCCGACTGGCCTATATTCACGGGTGGGAGCCGAACTCAATCAACGGCTAAAAGCCGAAGTACTCGGTGTCCATGATCGTCACCAAGTCCGACGCCGTTATATTGTCCTTGATCGAGAAGGCTACCGACGTCGCAATCGAAGCAAGCATCACCATGTTTGGCGGCAAACGCGCGAACAAGGCCGCGCTCAAGCTGCCGCTGTGCCACGGTGACCTGGAACGCGGCGACGACGCCTACACCGATGCGAACTTCGTCAAAGCCGACAGCCTCACTCGGCCCCAGATTGTCGACGAGAATGTCTCCTCGATCTTGAATCGTGCGGAGGTTTACTCCGGCTGTTACGCCCGTGTCTCCTTATCGTTTTACGCGTTCAACACGGATGAAAATAAGAAAGTGGCCTGCGGTTTGGCCAGCACTCAGAAGATCCGTTACGGCGATAGCCTGGGGTGGGCGCCTGCGTGCCGATACCGACTTTGGATCCTTCGCCCCGACTGACGACTTCCTCATCTAAGAGAAAAGACATCGCCACTATGTGTGAATGCTCCCAAGCCATCACCTTGGCCGTGTGGGTCTACCTTCTCATCTCGACCGGGATCGTCCATCCCAAGCTGAGGACCCGTGACAAGCGGGCTGAGCGTCGACTGACGCGAATGATCGCAGAAGAGCGCGAACGACTTACAGCTGAATCGCGTCCGCTGCAGACCAGGTGATAGGGGTTAGGCAGCCCGCTTAGCTGGTTGTCAAATGGTTGTCTCGAATCCGGCGGGGAACAACCACCCGACGCGTTGTTAGCGTCTGCAGGGGTACTAGGTGTGCCAGATCCAAGCCACGATCACGATCCTTAGCTCGCTTTGAGTGAACCACTGGACACGGTTGTCTACGTTTTTCTAGAGCCATCCGAAAAAGCTCGCCGCCGCGGCGTTGCCGCCGTCCGAGTTACCCATGGATATGACCATCTGATCACGGTTGATCACGTGCTGTAGATTCCTGAAAAAACTGAAAGTGTCGGCCAAAGTGCACGACGCGGCCCTGGCCGAATACACCTAGATCCTTTTTATGGTAATCGACGTTGTCTAGGACAATGACCGCCAGCGATTCGCCTTACAGATCTGTCACGCCGTCTGTTCGACCATCTACTGGCGCGCCCAACGGTCATCATGATGGATGTCGCACAAGACGTCGGCGCGGTCGGCTTTGAGCTACGAGGAGGGGTCACGGGCTATTTGAGCCAGCCGTTGTAGGGCTGACGAGTGAGCTTCAACACCTGGGCATGTTACTGCTACCGGAATATTGTCGGCCGGGTGGCTCACCGCTGTCGATATGGTCGCGGCGCAGTCACGTGTTCAACGTCAGCGGGTGGACGCTGAGGTCCTTGGGTCGACTGTTTCAGTGTGATGTCGTCGGCATGGTTGCGGGCTGACAGCATCACCTCGTTACGGGACCCCTCTCGGAGAAGGCTGGGCATCGGCGCATCCATCCAGCCAGCCCCGTAGGGCTCGCTATCTCGAATGTCACCGACTCCTGCAACAGCCCCGTAAAACCCCAAAAGATACCACCATTTCCACACTGCGAAGCAGTGACTATCACCCGTGATGGGAAATGCTTCGATGATTGTAGTTGTTTCTACACCCGCAGCGCCAGTGATTGCGAGACCGAGTTCAGTGCGACCAGAGATGGTATCAGCAACAAGGTCTCCGGCAGGACTCATTACTCGGTCCCGGTTCCGTCCGAAGGGGGTTTGTCAACGTTCATTGTACAACGGCTAGAACCTACACGTCTGTGCGACGTTCTCGTCTGAATTACGGCTAGCTACACACTCCGAAACGTGAAGAGCCAAATTAGTTCATACTTGATCGTTTACTGTCTTGAAACCGAGATAATCATGATTTCACCAGACGAATTCGCTGATTGGGTGGGAAAGTAACATAAAATAGGATGAGTCCTCTATCCGCTCTAGATAACTCATATTTACGATTTATTATCCTCTTCCACGAACGCAACCTCATTTGTCACGTCGCAAGATTCTTCTCTTATGTGCAGAGTTAAGAGCTGGCTGAATTCTATCGACAATGGGTTTCTTTGATATGTTCCTCCAATTACCGAGGAGAAGAGTGATCCTTTAGTTTTCTTATGTATTTCACGGATTCGCTTATAGTTGCACAGGTGCTCCACAATGATGGCACTACCTTCGGCATGTATTCCAGCAATTGATAAGAACCTATTTCCGGACCCGGGCCCAGTTTCGTTACGTGCGAGATATCCGATATCCGAATTTTCATTTTCAACATCTCGCCTAGATTTCCAAACCCTTGAATCGACGTAGTCGCGGATTCCGTAGATCATGCCATCATTCTCGAAAGATAGCGCTGTATCTCGGGCCAAGGCGCTGGCGACTATTTTAGAAGATTTTGGGCCACAAATTGCCACAATTCCGGGATCTGTAAAATCTATTCTCCCATCAGGGCTGATGAACTTGAAATTTACTTCCATTCGATAGAGTGTAAGAAAGGCTGCTAGTTTATGTGCAGCGGCAAAGTCGGCCTCGGCGATAGCTGTCCTTTCCTCTAGAATTCGGAGTGGGAAATAGGTCGTAATCGACCTACCTCCAAAAAAAATCTTGAACAGTGCGCCGTTGATTCCTTTTCCAGATCCAACGGCTAATTCCGCCAATTACAGCAGCCGCTGTAATCGCCCGATTTGCCCAATCGAGCAATATGGCTGCAATTTCTACAGAGTCCATGAGTGCCTGACTACAGTCATGTCGTCTACTTGACCATCTCTTTCAAGCACTGCCGATCGCAACAGTGATAGCGATGGTGTGAGCGGATCGGTGAGCCGTTTCCATGTCTGAGCTGGACCTCCTAGAGTTATGGCAACCTCGTTGGCTACGCCATCGCTCATGAGTAGAACCTTGTTTTCACCATGGAACCTGTGTAGGAGCGCTTCGTGTGCAGATCTTGGGGTTTCGCTGGCGACCCAAAAACCACCTTCCCTATTTCGAGCTGCATCTTCGCACTTCAAGAGTTTACGATACAGTTTTAAGCATTTATCGCTGTCTCTATCGCATTTTGCCTGGCGTCGCGCTTTTCGCACATCGGTGGCAATATTTTGGATGCGATTATCTTGAATAAGATTATCTCCGACAAGAACAGCACAATCGCCAAGCACTAGAGTTTCAACCAGGTTTTCCGATATACGGGCCATCGCTACCGTTGCCGATGGATGATCTTGAGTGTCTAAACGGGAATTCTCAATAGCTGATGCGAGTACTGCAGGAAGGGAAAGAGAATGTGTTCGTGCAATAGTGCAGGCAATCTCGTTACTTAGTGCCCTCGTCCATGTTGCTACGGTATGATTCTGGTCAGCGCCTGGGCGTGTCGCCCCATCAATCACCCAAGCCCACGTGTCAAGCGACCCCCAGACGTCCTGCATGAGGTGGGTGGATCCCTCGACAGCTTCACCGATCGTATAGCAGTGATTCACTAAGGTATCTCCAAAACTCAGGTTTCGTCATTTTACAGCAAATACGCTCACATTATATCTCTTTAGCAATTCAGTGTTCGGAGAGGAGCTTTCACACAAGGGACTCCATTTTTGAGGTCACGAAGGTTAAGCGGAATCTCTTGATCGACGCTTCTTTAATTGTAGCTGCTTCTTTGGCGGGCGTGGCGCGACAGTGACGTATGTCGGTGTCGCTCGTTGGATATGCGGCTGTTGCAGGAGTCGGTGACATTCGAGATAGCGAGCCCTACGGGGCTGGATGGATGGATGCGCCGATGCCCAGCCTTCTCCGAGAGGGGTCCCGTAACGAGGTGATGCTGTCAGCCCGCAACCATGCCGACGACATCACACTGAAACAGTCGACCCAAGGACCTCAGCGTCCACCCGCTGACGTTGAACACGTGACTGCGCCGGGGTCTGCTGCAGGTTTAGGTGACAGTTCCATGCAGCCTGCAAGGCTGCTTCATTGTTGATCGTTTCACACTCGATCGGTGTAAGCCGGTCAAGGCGTTTTGTCGGCCACACCGGTGGTAGCGGTATTCGATCCAGACGACGACCGCAACGGTCAGCTCTTCGTGGCCGGGGCCCATATCTTGAGGCTCAAGACACTTGCGTTGCAGCAACGAGAAAAACAACTCCATCACTGCGTTATCACCCGCAGACGCGACTCCACCCATTGAACCCTTCAGACCGTAACAGCCAAGCATCTGACGGTACCGACAAGACCTAAACCGCGACCCACCATCAAAAAAGGAACAACCCAACCGGTGACACTGTGCCTGTTGATCTCACGGCGAGCAACCGCTGTATTGAAAGCGATGACAACCAGTCCAGAACTCATATGAGGCGCGGCCGAGTAGCCGAGACGACCCGGTACGAAAACGTCTCCTCGACCCCACAACAATACAGTTTCCCTTCCCCGGTGAGGTGCTCGGCGATATCAGTGACCCACACCAGGTTCACCCCACAAGCAGCACCAATGAAATCGTGGCAAGTCCTGCCGTGATCGTCACTATGAACAAGGAGATCACCATCGACCGCCAGGCCGGGACGCTTCGCGTTGTTTCCCCCGCTTCTTGCCACAGGAAGACCACAGCCGATGAGCCGAACACAACCGCCAGGGCAGTGCGCCCACACATCACTACCCCAGCTGCTTCAACCTCATCACGCAGATACCGGTAGCAGGCCTGCAGGTCGTCTGCGTGAGCTACACGCACAGCTGCCACACGACCCTGCACGCCCCCCTGTCAGATACAGTGACCGGCTGAGCCAACCACCGGTAATACTCGGCCCGGCACAGCTTCAACACAGCTTCAACGCCCGACACGTCAACACCACAGGAATCCCTTCTAACACCAGCTGTTTCACGAGCGGGAAGTACCTTTTCCCGGTAGAGCTACCTGCGACAAATACGCTGCCGCCCGCCGCAACACCCCGTTTTCCTGCTCCAGCAGCCGGTTCCGACGCCGCAAATCACGTAACTCCTGTGACCCTGAGCGGCACACACCTTCTTGTTCCCCGGCCCCTTGGCGTTCTTGATGCAGCCACGTATCCAAGATGCCTACATGAATCCCGAAATCCGTGGCCACCTGAACCAACGTCACACCCGGATCACGCGCCACAGCAACACGCACCACGTCATCGCGGAACTCTTTCGGATATCGCTTAGCCCCAACAACTCCCTTCCAGCTAACACCAAGACCAGCCAAACTAGTTGTCACCTACTCGCGCAGCAGACCCCATCACCACCGAGCATTGGATTTGCATCAACCTTACAAGCGGACGTGCAGGTTCGTGCAGTACTAGCGAACTTTTTGATACCGCTCTGAAATTACGCATCTTCGAAGTCCACACCATCGAGTCGTTCGGTAACTCTGTCGTTGCTGAAGGCCTTGACCGCATCAATATCGAAGGCAACGACCGGCTCACGCTCGACCTTGCCGATGGCACCATGATTACGTGCAGGTGGAATCTGCAGTTGAAGAAGAGTTCGTGGACACCAGAGAAGAAAGCCGCCTGGGGTGAGCTTGTACGTGCCCGCTGGGGTTAAGCTAAACGCCTCGGTTTGGATAGCCCACGTACCAACCCACCCGGAGCCTTAGCTAAATACCGAGCAGTGGCTGCTGCTAAAGCGCAGCGGCTGTGTGCCGAGCGAGGAGAGCGATAAATGGCGCGCACCATCACCGCGATCCTTGCCACCCGTCAGCTCCAAACAAACACACTGCTGCGGCAAACCTCCGTCCGGAAGATTGCTGGCTATGCGCGCGTGCCCATCGATCATGACGATCAAGTGACCTCCTACGAAGTAAAGATCGACTAGTGCACCCGCTACATCAACGACCACGCTGGTTAGTAGCTAGTCCAGGTCTAAACTGACGAATGAATCAACGGCATCTCCATCAAACATCAAGTCGGATTCCAACAGATGATCACCGATATTGTCGATGGCAAAACCGACCTGATCCTAATCAAGAGCGTATCCCGGTTCGGCCACAATGCTGTCGGCTCCCTGACTACCGTGCGCATGTTGAAGAATGCCTGAGTAGAAGTGTTCTTCGAGGTAGAGAACATCTGTACCTTCGATGCCAAAAGTGAGCTGCTTATCATCACGAGCTCGCTGGCGCAAGAAGAAACGCCCGCTCCATCTCTAAGAACTTCACCTGGGGCCACTGAAAGAGCTTCATGGACGGGAAGTCACTATCTCGTACGGCCATTCCGCGCGATGTAGAGCCTCCAAACGGAACCTAGTCATCAACGAGAAGCAGGCCATCACATTGCGGTACAATTATTCCCTCTGCCTTGGCAGGCAGTCACTGACCGACATTCTGAACCTTCTCCAACGCGAAGCTGTCAGATCGCGACCGACAAATCAAGGTGGTTGGCCTATCCGATCCGAAATATTCGTCCCAACGACAAAATACAGAGTTGATGCGCGGTTGCATGAGTCCTACATTATCGACTTCCCGACCAAAAGGTAGATCAAGAACGAAGGTGAAGTACCGCAGTACTATGTCACCGGAAATCACGAGCCGATCAACACTCCAGCGGTATGAGACCTCATGCAATCCTAAACCACGGCCGCTGCGTCTGAGCGATACTTCACCCTACGGTAGGGACTTTCTCAGGCAAGGTCCGCTGTAGCGAGTGAGGAGTCTGGTGCCGGTCGGAAACCTGGCGCGCCGGATCCTAATACGAAAAGGAATCTGGCGGTTTAACCCCAAACACGCTGGGGTCAGTTCGTATTTGCTCAGCGTGTCAGTGTCGAGCAGATCATTGCCGCGTTCCACGACGCCGTCTATCCCAACGCTCCTAACCGAATCGATCATGGTAGACGAGATCGTAGACAAGACATTGGTGGCAGAGTTCGGCACTAGCGACCTCCATTTTGAGGACGAGCAGATGTTCGCCCACGTAGGTGCTGCTGTCAAAACTACCGAGAACCTCATCATCCGCAACGCCGTGTCACTCAGGATGAATGCGAATTGCGTCGTTTCGACACACTCACCGCAAAGCCTTCCAACCTGCTCGACGGGCACCAGAAACTCCACTATGAGATTAGCGAATTTCAGAACCGGCCAGCCGTCTGCGGTCACTACAAGGGAGAAATCGCGGCGCTCGACCCGGCCAGCATGAGTTCACCCATACCTATGGCATACACTGGCCGACTTCGCTGAAGTCAGTACTGACGCCACGGACACCTTCCCGTATCGAGATGGTCGTGGATAAGCCAAATCATGGAGTGACTGGCTCTGTGTGATCCCATAGATCGTCCCTAAATTGTTGCTTCCAATCCCGCAGGCCAGAGTGCACACGAGGATCTATCCAAACTCCATTCTCATCCAGTTGGTACTGTCTAAAAAGGGCTCTGGTTCCCTCAGGTGCGGTTGCTTGACACCCTTTTAATTCAGATATAAAACCGAGTATGTACTCAAGCTCGTCTGAGTTCGCTGCCCCACCCGTGATCAGCCTCTCTCGGTGCTCAAGGTAGAGCTTCAGGTCTTGGGGTTCGTCTAGAATGCTCGCAACCAAGACCAAAGAGTGTAACGGAATAACTGCGTATTGTGCCGGGACATCTTCCTTGAGTAGTCCCTCGGATTGCCAGAGCAATCCGCCGTAGCTGGAAAACGTTATTGCAAACCCGATCGCTTCACTGGCTTTGCAAGGATTAGCCTCATTTGGCCGCCATCCCTCACTCCAATGGGTCATCCGCGTTTCAAGCTGAGAAACAGCGTTGTTCAGCACTACTGTCTCGAAAGACGAACCGACACTTGAGTTGTTTGCCGAGAGCTTATTGGCTTTGCACTCGCCAATAAAAGCAATTCCGTCCGAGCATCCGAATACGTCTACTTCGTCCTTGTGCTTCCGGCTTTCGGGGCGAAGAAGATCCACGGAGGAATTCCATGTGGTTGCGCGGGGTCCCCATTTCTGAAGCATGGATGCTGTAACGTCTTCAAATATCTGTCCCTTTCGATCGCTCGGGCTCTCTTTCATTGCAAATCTAAAGAGTGCGTCGTCTCGGTGCATAAGCCAAGCCGAGCGGTTTAAAACCCAGGTGGTGTCGTCGATGTGAACAAACGGTGTAATTGTGGGCGTTTCTCCGAGTAGCGCTTCTTCCACGTTTTCCTCGTTTAACACTGTCGGCCTTGCGGTAAGTTTGCGAGTTAGATCTTCCGAAATTCCATTTAGTAGAATCGCACTAAACGGTTCCGACATGAACGATTTATTGTCTCTAAAGGAAGATTTAAGTGAGTTGACGGCCTTGTGAGCGTTTTCAGTTGCGACCAGCACCGGTTCTGAGCCGATCAAGTGAGATATGGAAGGAAGGTTGCGGTCTACCCATATCCCTATCGCCGCTGAGATCTCATCTGTGATCCACATCATTCGAGTTTCAGGCTCAACTAGCCGATTTATTTCAAGTTGTCTGGTGGGATGAACTGCGAGGCGCTCGGTGTCGTCAGTCTCGGCAAAGGCGGCGATATGGAGATTGGCTAGATATGCGGAAACCCATCGAACGTACTTGTTGAAAGCTTGGAGTGCGCCATACTGGCTATCGTCCGTGCCCTTGCCGAAAACGCCGATTAACCACGTCCCTCGGGCTAGCGAAAATGTCTTGAAGCTTTTTAGTGACTTGTAATCACGTAAACAGTCATGATGTTCCCCGGCCAGAAGGTGAGTAGATGCTTTTGGACTTACGTCCTGAAGTGCGCCACATAATTCAGAGAGGCTCTTCCTGGTCGACATCTCGGAAAGCAAAGCCGCTTCGGTTGCGCCCCGCCTATCCTTGCGGATGACTGATTTTCCGCATATATCCAATGCCTCTTTTATCTCTCTTGGCGCGAACTGAAAATGAGAAGAATAGGCGCTTGCAAGAATTCCTCTTATAAATTCCTCGTCTAACGGTTTTGAAGTTCCGTAGTTGGGCATGGCTTTTCCCTTCTTCTTTTTACTAGCAGCGCCGCATTTAAACCACTCGGATGAGCAGCTCATGTGGGCCGCTATTTTGGAACCGAGCCTACTGGAATATTCCGAGGATGTGCGCTCCCTCATCGGTGAGTCCACGTCCGAAGTGTTTGCGGGAGGCCCAGTCCGCGAAGCGGTTGATGAAGTTGATGATCTCCACCGGGGTGTAGACGATGCCGAGTGCTTCGGACTGTTTCTTGAACGCGAGCTTGAAGAAGCGTTCGTACAGATCCTTGATCACCTGCTGCTTGCCTTCGGCGGTGGTGACCTCGGAGGCTCGGACCTGGACAGACCTGTAGAACCGTTCCAGGGATTCGGTCTCGGATTCGAGGCGCTTGTCCGAGAGGGCCTCGACCATGCGTTGCATGACCCGGGAGACCGGGTTGTGCTGTGCGAAGTCGTGCTCGGCGAACAGGGCGTCGAAGACGGGCGCGGTGATCAGGTGCTGGGAGAGCATGCTGACGGCGTCGTCGCGGGAGATGGACTCATTCAGGTTTGCGCGTAGTCCCTTGAGGAACTCGTCGAACTCCGTGGCGACCGTCGGGTCCGCGGTATCGAGCAGTCGGTTGATGCGCAGGATCTGTGCGTCGGCGATGTTGGCGACGTCCTTCGCCCAGTCCTCCCAGTAGGTACCTTGTCGACGATGCGGGCGAGACGGCCTCCTGCCACTTCTCCATGGAGAACAGGGCGAGCTGCTGGCTGGAGAAGGACGGGTCGCGGGTAGGTTCGTGGCTGGTGCGTCCGGGGTCCGGAGCCTGGGTCGTGACATCGGGATTCGATACGAACGGATCGGCGGGGGCAGGGGTGTCATTCGGTGGGATATCAATGAACACGGGCTGGATGGTGGCGTTCAGGGCAGCGTTACTGGCGTTGAGTTTCGCGGAGTTGACCGTCGCGTTGAAGCGCTCGTCGTGGGCGCGCAGCGCGTTGAGGATCTGCCAGACGACCTTGAATTTCTGGTTGTCGTTGAGCACCTCGGAGGGCTTCTTCTCGGCGGGGATACTGATGGGCAGGATGATGTAGCCGTAGGTCTTGCCGACAGATTTCCGCATCACGCGACCGACGGACTGCACGACATCGACCTGGGAGTTGCGCGGGTTCATGAAGATCACTGCGTCGGACTTCAGCCAGCGCAGGATGTTGCCGCGCTGGAGTGTGTTCATGGTTCCGTCGATGTGCTTGGCGTCCACGGCGAGGTCGAGATTCTGGGTGGAGATCGCCTCGTTGGTCGCCGCCTTCTCATTCAGGTTCCGGGAGTAGATGCTCGTCAAGGAGGGGAACAGGTCAGTGAACTTCTTGGAGGAAGCGATGTCCGAGGCGAACAGCACCGCTCGACGCATGGGTGCTGCGCCTTCGGGGAACCCGGTGGCCTGGTCCTTTTCGGTGCCGATAGCGTCGGCGAAGTCTAGTTGAGGAGTGCTGTGACGACATCGTCGATGGAAACCTTGGAAGCCATGGGGACCATTGTGTCGTAGTGGAACGAGTACCACGGCGAATGAGGTCGGTGTCGCCGCTTTTGGGGGTGTGGCGACAGGGACGCCCGGTGGCCCGGACCCGTTGACATGCCCAGTGAAGGGGTGGTTAGCTGCCAACAAATACCGTCCACCCGAGATCCGAGGAGTTGTCAATGACCGAGAAACGCTCACCTCTCGCCAGTGTCGGAGCTGTCCTGCGGGGAGAGCTGGGTGTGTTGCCGGCCTGCGCCGCGTGGCTCGGTGTCGTCGTGCTCCTTCTGTCCGCGACCGTGTTCGGTGGTCCGGTGCTCTTCGTGGCGCCGGTGATCCTCATCGTGTTGGCGGTACGGGCTCTGCGGAGAGGTGCCGGTGCCCTGGAATGGACGGCGGTCGTTTCGAATGGGGTATTTCTCGCGTCTCTGGGCTATCTGGGGGCGGCGTTCTCTGTGGGGATCGACGCCGCGGATGCGGGTCTAACTGTGCCGTGGTGGACCGATCACGTTGCTGTCGGTTTCATCGTCGTGGCCGTATCCCTGGTGGCCGCGGTCGCATTCCTCTCCGCGGCGTGGGCACGGGCGGCGGACTGATTTCCGCGGGCCGCGGGAAGTCGAAATTATCCGGAAATCCCCAGGTTAAATCGAAGTAACGTGGTTACCTGCGGCTGTTGCGTGCGTGAGGTGACACAGTTCTGTTCCTGGGGGTGTCGGAGAAGTGACACCCCTGCGTCGGCAGTCCGGGGAAAGGGAGATTCTGTGGCAGTATGTACCTGTTAGCGAATCGTCTCTGGGTGCGCAGCGTCCGTGTGCCGGAGAGTCATCCCATTCTTGTGAAAGCAGTCAGCGTCTTCATGCCCAACCTGGTCAAACTCCGCCGTGTCCTTCCTGCCACCATCATCGGTATCGGGTTACTCATGGTGGCACCACAGGCATCTGCGGCGGAGTCGGATCCGGTGTCGGATGTGACCGAACAGGTTCGATCGGTCGCCCGGGAGATTCAGACCGATATTGATCGGGCTGTTGACGGTGCGCTGCGCGCAGGCACCGGGGTGGGGGCTGCGGACACGGCGAAGCGTCTCAATGAGGCCGCGATCGGTAGTGGGCTCGGCCAGATTATCCCGGACAACGTGATCGCGGCTGCGGAGGCAGTCGCGCCGGATGAGTCCTCCGATGTGCTCGGCGATGGCGTCTGGTCGGATGGTGGTGTCGTGCCGTCTGCGGAAAGTCAGTTTGATGCTTCGCGCCGTGGGCCGAACTACCATTGGCGCACGGATGTCGTGTCGCAGCTCATGGCGGGTCGCCCCGGTCCGGTGCTCAATCGGGTGAATGGTAGCTGGTTTAACGGCCCGGACATTCCGGAGGAGTCCTTCGCGGCGCAGCGCAGGGGGAAGTCGCTTTTCGGTCCTGGTACCCCCGTGTTCATCGGCCCGAAGACCCTGTGCACTCTCGGGGTGGCGGGTTATGATGCCGAGGGTCGTGCGGTGGGGATTACCGCGGGTCACTGCGGTAATCCTGGGGAGGCGGTGATCTCGGCGGACTCCTGGGAAGTAGGGCAGGCTGGCACGGTTGTGGCGTCGAGCAGGAGTTACGATTATTCGGTGATTGAGTTCAATGATCGGGCTGAGCTCACGCGCAGCTACAACGGTGTTACGGTGAACTCGGTCGGTGGTGCACCGGTGAACGGGGAGATCCTGTGCAAGCAGGGTGTCGCCACCGGGCACACGTGCGGTACGTCGTGGATCAGTGAGAAGCGAGTCAACTTCTCCCAGGTGTGCGCCATGCGTGGGGATTCGGGGGCTCCGCTGCTCGCCGGGGACCGGCTCGTGGGTGTGGTGTCGGGTGGTGTGTTCCCGGACCACAACCTATCGTGCCGGAGCCCGCTTCAGGGGCCCTTCTTTATGCCGACAGCGAGCCCGACGATTGATGCGATCACCGAGAATCTTAATGCCAGGGGGACGGCGGGGGCGGGTTTCGTGCTCCCTCCGGAGGGTGGGACGTTTGCGGCGGCACGCGGCCGCTGAGGTTCATCTGAGCGTCCGATGGAAACCGGTTCCTGTGTGGGGCCGGTTTTTTCATGTCCGGGAAACCCCAGAACCCAGGCTATTTAATGAAAGGCAACCCCAATAAGGGGTAAAAGTGGTCAGTTTGAGAATGTTATACCTCTCAGTTTCTAAACATACTAATGGTAATGAATGTCCAGTTCAATAGATATTTATGCTGGTAGTAGCTCTGATATTGGTCCTGGTTCTGCTGAAATTCGCCTGAATGAGACGCCGGAAAACTGATACCTTCGAGCCGCCGCCGTATCCGCCTCACTTCTTCCCGTCGCCAACCTCAGCGGGAGGAACGACGCGGTGGTCGCGGTCACCACCATCGAGGAACAGGACAACTTCATGCGCACATCCCCACTGACCCGCAGAGCCCGGTCGAGCCGCTCTGCCCGGGTCGCCTACATCGCCGCCGTCGCCTCCGTGGCACTGATTACACCATTCGTCGCCGCCCCGATCACTGTTCCACAAGTGGCGACGGCAGCGGAGATTTCGGAGGACAGCGATGGGCACGCCTGGGACTTCTCCACGATCGCGATCACCTACCCGGTGATCACCGGAACCCCGGGCGTGGTTGCGGAGTCCTTCCCCGACGTCTACGACGCCACGACCGGGCTTCCGGTCGGCACCTGGGGGTTGATGACGTTCCGACTGATCGACGATGTTCCGGGCCTGTCGGTGAACATCGACACCGGCAACGTCGTGTACGAGGCCCCGGAGGGCGCTGCACCTGGACCGAACGCCCCGGTGGACGTTGAGGTTACGTTCCTCGACGGCTCGACCCGCATCGTCCAGGTGCAGACAGCGGTGGGGCGGATGGCGGACCGTGGCGGATACACGCTCGTTCCGGTCACGGTGGACAATGTGCTCACAAAGAGCGCCCCCGTGGAGTTGGAGTACGGGCGCAGCAACGACTACGAGGCGGCGCAGCTCATCGCCTCCATACTCCCGCGAGCGGGTGTCGATACCCCGCCGTGGGCCCGCATCCGTGATGATCGGGTGGAACTCGTGGTTACACCCGACGTCTACGACCGCACGCTCACGCTGCCGGTGACCATCACCTACCGGGACGGCAGTGCCACCGACGACGTCGCCGTCTGGAACGTCGGTACCGCATCCGACATCACCCCCGTCATCCCGGATACCCCGGTGTCGGCAGGTGCCCACTCGGTGATTCCCGTCCGCTATGAGAAGAACGGATGGACGATACCGGACAACCTGCCCGTGCCTGTCGAGATCACCGAGGGGCCGGACTGGGTCACGGTGACGGACGGCTCGATCCTCGCCCTACCGGGTGTCGGTGTCGCCCCCGGTGACTACCGGGTTCAGGTATCGGTCGGGTTGCCGTCCGGCGACGTCCCTATCATGTTCACCGTCCGGGTCACCCCATCCGCCGGTGGCGGCATCGGGGACTATCACCTGGCACCGGTGGGTGGGCGCGAGGTGATCCCGGGACGGGAAGCCTCCGTGCCGCTTCCGCAACTCATGCGCGGGGAGGAACCAGTCGATGCCATGGGCTACACGTTCACCGTCTCCTCGGATGACGTCGATGCGGAGATAACCGAGGAAGAGCCGGGGAACAGGGTCATCCGTTTCACAGCGCCGAAGGCGGGGAGGGAGCAGATTCGCCTCGTTGTGACGGCGACTCCCGTCGTCGGTGACCACGAACCGGTGACCGCCCCGGTCCGGCTGTTCACCCGTCCCTACAACGGCCGACACGACAACCACTACAACAACATCGTCGATGTGAAGCCGGGAGAGGGAGAAGTCAGTTCCCCCGTGCTCGTCACCGACGATGACCGGGAGTACGGCACCGAGCCTGGGGAACTCACCTTCACCCTGGGACAGAACCCGCCCGCGGGGGCGTCGATCGCCGCGGACGGCACCGTGTCGGTCCCCCGGTCAGCGGTAGTGGAGGCGGAGATCCTGAAGGTTCCGGTGACCGTGACCTACCTGGATGGTTCCACGGACCGGAATGTCGCTGTGTTCACCACCCTGGATTCCGGGGCGTTTGTCGATGCGGTTCTCGCGGCGGGCCCGCAGGGCAGCTACAGCATGCGGGACGTCTACCTCACCCCCGGCTCGGACCGGGACCTGACGCTGCGTGATCTGCTGTTCACCGACGCGGACTTCGGGGGAACCGTTGAGCGTTTCCCGGAGTTCACCGGCGTCGGCGGTTCCACCTGCACGGTTACCGCGCCCGAGTCCCTGCCTGCGGGTGTGCATCTCGAGGAGGGCTTCGGATACGCCAACTGTGATCGGGCGGTCCGCGTCGACGCCGACGTCCCGACGGGGACGAGCTTCACGGTGGAGGTCGCGGTGGAGATCGTGGACGCCGAGGGCGCACGGCAGCAGCTCACCACCACCCAGACGGTGCGAATCGTGGACAACCCGGTCGACTATGAGCTGCCCGCCGACAACTACGAGACGGTACCGTCCGGTGCGGCGAGTACGTGGGATCTCGGCGGCGGGATACCGGCCGGCGATGTGACGCTCGTCGATGACGCATCCGGGAGGTTCACCCTCACGGGGCAGGGGATCGTGTTCACCCCGGAATCCGCTGATGCGGGGAAGACGTTTGCGACCACGGCGCGCATCCGGCGTGCCGACGGCACCGGTGGTGATGTCGCGTGGGTCGTCCGGGTGAGCGACAGCAGCGTCCTCACCCCGACCATCGACTACGGGGATCTGCGCGTCGTGCGGGGTGAAACCCGCACCTTCAGCCCATATGTCATCCCGCATCCCAGGGGGAGTGCTGGCCCGGTGGCTGCGACGTACCGGCTGTCCGACGGGGCCCCCGACTGGTTGAGCGTGGATCCGGGGACCGGTGTGATCACCGCCAAGGTGCCGGACGATGCCCCGGCCCGTGGTGTCCGGGCCCTCGTCGAGGTGAGCTTCGCGGGTGGCGGTACCACGAGTGCGCCGTTGAACGTTGAGGTGGTGAGCCTCGCCGGCTCACGCATCCACTACAACAGTGCGGACCTGCTCGCGGTGGGGCCGATCACGGTGGAACCGGAGACCGCATTCCTCCGCGTTGATCCGGTGTCCTTTGAACTCGTCACCCCGGAACCGGGAATCAGCATCGATGATTCCGGTGTGATCACCATCGACGACGGAATCATGGGCGCGGATGACTCCCGGAACATAGTGGTCACCGCAGTGTTCCGCGACGGTTCCCGGTACACCCAGAACGTCCACGTGACCACGACGTCGATGGCGGTGTCCTATGTGACGGTCTACGACTGGGTCACCGACATCACCGGTTCCACCCCGGTCACCGGGGGCTGGCCGACGCATGTGGTGCGGTCGGGCGCGCCGCACGGTGCGCCTGCGCCCGAGCCGACCTATGAACTCGCGGACCCGGGGGCAACCCCCGACGCCTCGGTCGATCCCCGGACAGGCAGGGTCACCACGACCCTCGCCGCGGGCGTCGGAGAGGCCGATGTGCCGGTGCGGGTGATCTACCGCGACGGCTCCAGCCGGATGTCGGTCGTTCACTTCACGCGGGACGCCTACCTGGACAAACTGACGTTCGCCTACCCGGAGCGCCGCGTTCACATCGGGTTGGAGGACGAGCACGTGACCAACGAGAACGCGGTCCTGCCCACCTTCGTCAACGGTGCGGCCGGAACGCAGCGACCCACCGTCTACGGCACCTGGTTCGAGGCCACCCCGGGGCAGGAGAACGCCGACCTCTTCACCGTGGACCGCAACTCCGGTGAGGTGACCCTCCTCGATCCCGTGGCCCACGCGGGGGAGACCCGCACGCTGAACGTCACCGCGCACCTGCCCGGCGGGTCCACCGCGACCGCCGATGCCACCTTCACCGTCGACCGGGCCAGCAGCGATGTTTCCGTCATCTACCGTGACCTTTACGGCGTTGCGGAGGGGAAGACCTCCGTCAGCGCCCCCATCTTCGTTCCGGAGGTCTCCCGTAACCTGGTCGCCACCTTCATCCTGTTGGACGCGCCAGAGGGCATGGAGATTGACCCGACGACCGGCGTGGTCACCTACACACCCGCAGGTGAACCCGGGGACGGAAGGGTCGACATCATCGTCGAGTTCACTGACGGCGACGCCGCCCGTGGGGAACTCGCTTATCACACACAGAGCTACGCCGACGCCGTCGTGCCCGATGGACTCACCGCGAACCTCACCGCCGAGGCCGGGCACCGGACCGTCGTCACCGTCGATGCCTTCGCGGGGGAGCACTCCCACTACCGCTGGGGGCCGAAGCGGTGGCTCATCCGGTCCGTCGACCCCACCGGTGACGTCTGGGACGAGTTCTCCCCGCACATCACCCGCCGCGAACACCATCCCGATCTGCTGAGCTTCATCGCCCCCGACCGCCTCGCGGGTCAGCAGGTCGACCTCCCGGTCACCCTGACCTACCCCGACGGGACCAGCGTCGTGGCGACACTCCGCACCACCGTGACGGACCCCGGAGATGACCATGACCACGGTCACGGTGGTTCCGTGGCAGCGGCAGTGCGCTTCTTCTACGACCCCGTCACCGTGGACAACGATGCCCGGAGCGCCACCTCCGGGCCGCTCCGGTTCGCACCGAAGTACCGTCCGCGGCACGCGGGTGAGCACGACCCGGAGACCGGTGAACTCGTCGATCTGTGGCGCGCCGGGCGGATACTCAACGTCACGGCACTCACTGATCGGGAGGTCACGCTCGAACCTGACACCGGTGTGCTCACCATCGCGGTCACGGACGACGACCGCGACAGCCAGATCACCATTCCCGTTCAGATCACGTTCAACGATGAGCACGCGGAAACCGTCACCGTGCCCGTGGTGTTTGCCGTCGGTGCCGCGGCGGTTCCCACGGCGGAGAACACCCGGGTGATCTACCCGGCGGTGAGCGTGGACACGGGGTCCGACGCCTTCGCTGAACCGCTCGTCCGGGTCGACGGCGGGCGGTTCTCCGTGCCCGTCGACGGGCTGCGTTTCGATCTCGCGGACGGGGCGCCCGCCGGTGTCGTCATCGATCACGCCACCGGCGCGGTCGGGATCGCCACGACCCGGAGCCACCTCGCGACAGCCGACGGGATCGTCGAGGTACCCGTCACCGTGTCCTTCCCCGGTGGCGGAGAAACGGCCTCGACCACGGCGCGGTTCGTCGTCCATGAGAAGAACACCCGGACCGGCGCGGAGACCCACGATCCGCAGGTGGAGACCGGACTCAAGCCGGTACAGCCCGCGGCATTCGCCTCACGCATCGTCTTCGACGGGACCCGCCCCGATGGGGTGCGGTTCGCACCGGTGGACGGTGGTGCACCGGGTGTGCGGGTGACCGATGACGGGGAGGTCACCACAACCGGTGACGGCAGTACCCCCGCGACGGTCCTGGTCACCTACGCCGACGGCTCACAGGATGTCGTCGAGGTTCCCTTCATCGCATGGACCGCGCCGGCCCCGGTTCCCTACGGCGAGCCGGTGGTCCACCCCGATGGAACGGTCACGGTTTCCCCGGCCCCGGACACGGATCTCACCGGGGTGGAATTCAGCCTTGATGAAGGATCCCCGGAGGGTGTGAGCATTGCGGCTGACGGTACCGTGAAGGTCACTCCCACGACGGATACTGCGGGTGAGACGGTGACGGTCACCGTGGTCACGATCCGGCCCGGGGAAAGCCCCGCGCGCACGACCTTCACCGTCGCTGTGCCGGACCGTCCCGAAGCACCCGACGCGGGATCCTCCGTCGGGCGGAGTTTCCTGGCGCTGCTCCTCACCCTGCCCCTGTTCATCGGGGCCATCGGGTTCGCGCTCCTGCACGGTGATCTGCTGCAAGGGATGCTCGCTCCCTGGTTCCTCAGCCATTGATGCCTGGGCCGGGGAGGAGAGCGGTGCTCACACCGTGAACCTCCCCAGCAGCTCCTCGTGGAGCAGACCGTTGGTGGCCAGGGCGTCGCCGCCGGAAGGGCCGTCGACCCCGGAGAGGGAGGTGAAACGACCGCCCGCCTCGGTGACCAGCACCGCGAGCGGGGCGAGGTCCCACAGGGCAACCTCGGGTTCGGCGGCGACGTCCACCGCCCCCTCCGCGACGAGGCAATACGAGAGGAAGTCGCCGAATCCCCGCAGCCGCCAGGTGTCATCGGAGAGCTTCAGGAATGCGTCGAGAAGCCCGCGGTCCCGCCAACCGTCGAGCGATGAGAAGGACACCGACGCATCCGCGATGTCCGCGACCCCGGACACCCGGAGACGCTTGGGGGAGCCGCCCGAGAAGGACCGCCAGGCGCCCTGCTCCTCCGCGGCCCACCAGCGGCGTGCCAGTGCCGGGGCACTGACGACGCCGACGACGGGTTTCCCGTCGACGAGCAGTGCGATGAGTGTCGCCCACACGGGAACGCCACGGACGTAGTTCTTCGTTCCGTCGATCGGGTCGATCACCCACTGGCGCCCTTCGAGGGCGGCGTCACCGCCGAACTCCTCACCCAGTACTGCATCCGCCGGACGGTCGGTGGACAGTCGTTCCCGGAGGAGTTTCTCGCACGCGATGTCGGCGTCGCTCACCGGCGTCATGTCCGGCTTTGATTCGACGGTGAGGTTTGATGCCTCGAATCGGTCCAACGTGTGGGTGTCCGCGATATCGGCGAGTTCAAGGGCCAGTGCGAGGTCATCGGCGTAGGTGCTCATGTCCACTAATGATAGGTGAGGTGCGCTGCCGAGACCGACGGAACAAATGAAAAGAATCACATGGACAAATGTTCGCATGCTGGGTCACAATGGGCACAGGAAATGAGAGGGGCCGCCCGGCCCCGAAAACAACACACGAGGAGATGCGCCATGAGCACCGAATCCACCCCGCACATCAACCCCAAAGACGCCCCCATCGCCGAGACCATCCTGCTCCCCGGTGATCCGCTGCGCGCCAAATTCATCGCCGAGACCTATCTCGACAACGCCGTCCAGTTCAACGATGTCCGCAACATGCTCGGCTACACCGGGACCTATCAGGGACGTGAGATCTCGGTGATGGGCTCCGGCATGGGCATCCCCTCCATCTCCCTGTACTCCTGGGAACTGATCAACGTCTTCGGCTGCCGCAAGCTCATCCGCATCGGCTCTTGCGGCGCATTCCAGAAGGATCTGGACCTCTACGAGATCGTCGTCGCGCAGTCAGCGTCCACCGACTCGAACTTCCTCTCCCAGTACAACGTCCCCGGCACCTACGCTCCGACCGCCTCCTGGCGGCTACTGTCCGCGCTGCAGGAACAGGCCCGTCAGCAGGGTGTGGAGACGCATGTCGGCAACGTCCTGTCCAGCGACATCTTCTACCACGCCGATGAGACCGCGAACGATCGCTGGGCGAAGATGGGCGTGCTCGCCGTCGAGATGGAGACCGCCGGCCTCTACGCCGTCGCCGCTGCCAACGGTGCCGACGCACTCGGCCTGTTCACCGTCTCCGACAACATCGCCACCGGAGCGCGGACCACTCCCGAGGAACGACAGACCGCGTTCACCCGGATGATGGAGCTCGCCCTACCGCTCGCCGGCGTCTAGCTGATTCACCCGCATCAAGGAGCACCACACCAATGGACACCCCCATCTCGGCAGGGCACGGCGTCAACCCCAAAAGGGCGGTGCCGATCCTGCTCTTCAGCTTCGTGTTCTGCCTCGTCATCGACAATGGCTTCAAGTTCATGTCGAAGCCCATCGCCGATGCCCTCGACCTGAGCGTCACCACCGTTAGCCTGCAGGCCACCCTCGCAGGCATCGTCATCGGCATCGGCGCCGTGGTCTACGCGGCACTCGCCGACGCGTTCTCCATCAGATCCCTGATGATCGCCGGTATTGCCCTGATCGTCACCGGATCACTCATCGGATTCTTCTTCCAGAGCATCTGGCCTATGGTCCTCGCTGGGCGCGTCATCCAGACCACCGGCCTCGCCGCCGCCGAAACCCTCTACGTCATTTACGTCACCAAGTACCTGGATGCGAAGGACCAGAAGACCTACCTCGGCTTCTCCACGTCCGCGTTCCAGGCAGGCCTGCTCTTCGGCATCCTCGGATCCGGATTCCTGGCCACCACCGTGTCCTGGACCGCGATGTTCCTGGTCCCCCTGATCCTCGTGTTCACCATCCCAGTGCTGATCAAACGGGTCCCACCGGCGAAGGCCGTGTCCAGTCACCTCGATGTGCTCGGACTCTTCCTCATTGCGGTCATCGCTACCTCGGTCATGCTGTTCATGCAGGACTTCAACTGGCTGTACCTGTTCCCCGTCGTCCTCGGGACCGCGTGCTTCATCTGGCACATCACCGCGCACAAGGGCGCCCTGGTCCGTCCCGAGTTCTTCACCAACAGGCGCTACGTCTGGGCGCTCGTCCTCGTGCTCGTCGTCTACTCCGTGCAATTGGCCTACATTTTCATGTTCCCGTTCGCTACCGCCGATCTCCACGGCATGGAGATCGACGAGGCATCGGTGCTGTTGGCCCCCGGATACGCCGTCGCCATCGTCGTCGGTGCACTGTCCGGCAAGATCGGCCAGTATCTCAGCTCACGGCAGACGATCACCGTCGCTCTCGCCGGAATCGTTCTCGCGCTGGCGCTCCCCGCGGTGTTCACCACCGCCAGTGTCGCTGTCCTGATCATCTCGATCATCCTGTTTGCCTCAGCGTTCGCACTGCTCTACGCGCCGCTCGTGTCCACCGCGATCTCCACCATTCCGGCGGAGAAGTCCGGTGTGGCCATCGGGTTCTACAACCTGACCATCAACATCGCCATCCCGGTGGGCATCGCGTACACCGCGAAGCTCATGGACCTGAAGTTCGAGTTCTTCCGCTTTGCCACCACCGCTTCCTCGGATACCGGGGTTCAGTACGCCACGGTCCTCTGGATCATCACCCTCGTCGCCGTGATCGGCAGCGCGGTCTACCTGCTCGCCGACCGCCGCATGACGGCCGATGAGAAGCGCGCCGCAGCCCCGGGTGGCGCGGAGCACTAGCGGTCCCTACTCCCGGTCAGCCACGGCGGACACACGAAGAGCCGCCCCCTACCAGGTATCCGGTAGGGGGCGGCTCTTCGTGACGGAGCAACGGGCCTGGGATCAGTCCTCCGGGTAGATACCGCCGCTGGCCTGACGGAAGACGTACGCGAGGGCTGCCATGTACGCGGGCATGGTGATGAGCAGACCGAGCCCGAGCGGAATGGCCGAGACCACAATGATGAGACCCCACAGAAGGGAGAACCCGAGCAAGGAGAGGTAGTTTCGGCTGCCGACCTGGAAACCACGGTTGACGGCGTCGCCGAAGGACGCCCCCTGGTCGAGGACGAAGAGGTACATCAGCATGTACAGGGGTGCGAGGAACAGGAGGGCGAGGTTGATGAGCATCTGTACCATCAGCGCGATGCCCGTGTCTGACCCGTATAACATCGGAATGAGGTACGGAATCCCACCGGTGACGAGGTTGACGATCAGCGCGAAGATGATGGTCTTCCCGAGATTCGGGTTGCTGAAGAAATCACCGAAGGTGATTTTCGCACCGTCTGCCGCCCTCAACGCCGCGGCGGCGAAGGTCACCTGTACGGCGACCATCAATAGTACGAAGAGGATCATCGCCAAGGGGTTGAATCCACCGGCGGCCGACGGGGATGTCGTGGTGGTCTCCGGGTCGAAGGCACCGGACGCCGCCATGGTGCTCATCGTCATGAAGGTACCGACGGTGAACACCGCGGTGCATATGACACCCACGACGAGGCTGCCGACGATCCACGCTGCGGGCGAGGCGAACACGGTTCGGAAACCGTAGCTGATGCTCTCCACTGTGCGGACCTTCCCGTCGCCCCGCACCAGACGGCGCCCGTCGGCGGTGAAGGGCATCGCCCCGCCGTATCCGGCGGAACCGTAGGGGTTGTTGGGTGCGCCGTAACCCGGATACCCGGCCGCAGGACCGTGGGGATCGGCGGGTGTGCCGTAACCCGGATACCCGGCCGCAGGACCGTGGGGATCGGCGGGTGTGCCGTAACCCGGATACCCGGCCGCAGGACCGTGGGGATCGGCGGGTGTGCCGTAACCCGGATACCCGGCCGCAGGATCGTGGGGATCGGCGGGAGCCCCATAGTCGGAGCCGCTGTCATCGGACCAGTAGCCGGGGTCGTTGGTGGCACCGTAGGGATTGCCGGAACTGTTGTCGTTCTCCGGGTGGTAGTCGCCACCCGGATACGGGGGGTAGTCGTCCTTTGCCACTGTGTGTTGTTCTCCTCTGTCTGCACCGTTAGGTGCGTTATGGGTTCTCGCGGGCGGATTCTCGTCGTGTATCTGTCGCTGAGCAGGTCACCTATCCAAGGACGAGTGCTCCTGGAAGAGGCACACCGGTATTTCGCCGAATGATTCCCGTCCTGAACAGAGTAGCCGCGCGCGCACCGCAAGGGTAGACCCCGCAGATTCCGTGGGGTGGGATCACTCGTAGCGCAGCGCGTCGATAGGGCGCATTCGTGCTGCCTTCTCCGCAGGGTAGAAACCGAAGAACACCCCGATGCCCATGGAGAAGCCGAGGGCGACGACGACGCCGATCACCGGCGGGAAGACGAGTTTACCGAGGAAATTCGCTCCCACCATGCCGAGTGCACCGCCGAGCAGGACTCCGATGATGCCGCCGAAGAGACAGATGATCATCGACTCAATGACGAACTGGCGCCTGATGTCGCCGTTCCGGGCACCGAGCGCCTTGCGCACACCGATCTCCCGGGTCCGCTCGGTGACCGTCACGAGCATGATGTTCATGACGCCGATGCCGCCGACGAGTAGGGAGATCCCGGCGATGACGGACAGCCCGATACTCAGCGAATCGATGATCGTCTTGAGAATCTCGAAGTCCTTGCTCATGTCCCGGGCGTTTGCCGTGAACTCCGGATCATCGGCGTAGGCGAGCTCCAGGAAGGAATTGAGATCCGCGAGCAGCGCTTCGCCGTTGACCCCGGGAGACGGCCGGACCGACACCTGATCCCAGAGCCCCGGATCATCGGTGTTCAACCGGGAATCGACGGTCCAGGGAGCATAGATCCTGTACTCCTTGAACGAATCGGAGAGCAGTCCTCCCTTCCCCTTCTCCGCGATCACGCCGACGATCATCAGAGGGAACGTTGACCCGTCGGAGGAGGTGTAGTCGATGGTCTGGCCCAGTGCACCAGTGGCATCTCCCGCGAACAAGGAGTCAATGACGGATTGGTTCACCACCGCGACGGAGCGTTCCCCGATGATGTCATCGTCGGCCAGATTGCGGCCGTAGCCGATCTCGAAGCTCTGCATCGCCATGTAGTCCGGGTTGACTGCACTGAGGGTGACACTCTGGGTGGTCTCCGGAGCATCGGACGAGGCCGCGTCTCCGGGATGATAGGACATGGCCCCCACCGCCACACCACTGATCCGGCCCTTGAACCGGTCGGACAGCACGTCGATGAACTGCGGGGTGATCTTTGAGGACGCGGCGACGGGCTCTGACGGGACGTACATGAACGCGTTGGACTGTTCGGTCTGCTCCTCACCGTCCTTGGGCCGGGCCTCGACCTTCACGACATAGTCGTTGACGCCTGCGGCGGCGAGCCCCTCGACCGTCTGTGCCTTCAGCGAGGCCCCGAGGGTGAGGATCGCGATCACCGACGAGATGCCGATGATCACACCCAGCAGGGTCAGCAGGGAACGCATCTTGTTGCTGCGGAAACTCCCCAGCGCCAGTCGGATTGCTTCGGCGTAGGTCACGGGACCATCACCCCGTTGTCCAGTCGTCCGTCGGTCATGGTGACGGTGCGTGTCGTCTCCGCCGCGAGTTCCGGGTTGTGGGTGATCAGGACAATCGTTTTCCCTTCCTCGGTGTTGAGGGTGTGGAAGATGTCCATGACGAGCCGACCGGTCACCGAGTCCAGCGCGCCCGTCGGTTCATCGGCCAGGATCAGATCGGGGTTGTTCGCCAGGGCCCGGGCGATGGCGACGCGCTGCTTCTGGCCGCCGGACAGTTCGTTCGGGTTGTGCTTCATCCGTTCGCCCATCCCGACGAGGTCGAGGAGTTCCTCGGCACGCTGGCTGCGTTCCTTCCTGCCGACACCGGCGTACATCATCGGCATCTCCACATTCCGGGCCGCGCTCATCCGGCCGATCAGGTTGAAGTTCTGGAACACGAAACCGATGTGGTGGTTGCGGTACTCGGCGAGTTTGTCACCCGGCATACTCAGGATGTCGATGCCACCGAAGAAGTAGCTACCGGACGTCGGGTAATCCAGGAGCCCGATGATGTTCATCAGGGTCGACTTGCCGGACCCGGAGGCGCCCACGACCGAGACGAATTCACCGTTCTTGACGGTGAAGTCGCACCCCGGGAGCACCGTCAGCTCATTGTCGGTGCCGATGTTGAATGTCTTGGTGATCCCGCGCATCTCCAGCAGGAGGCCGGGAGTGTCCGTCTGCCCCGGCGTGAGGGCAGTAGCGGCGGTGGTGTCCGGATGCGCGGGAACCTGTTCGTGGCGACCTGCTGGAGAGTTCTTTCTCCGGCGAACGATCATCGCCCGTCGTCTCCGTCTTCGGTGGTGTCGAGTTTCACCTTCTGGCCGATGAGATACCGATGAGTCGAACCCTGGTTGATCACCTTGTCACCCTCCTTGAGATCCCCGCCGCTGACAGCGACGGTGAAGTCATCTGCGGTACCGAGGGTGACGCTGCGTTCTTCGACGGTCCCGTCCTCTGTGACCACCAAGACAGCCTTCGTGCCGTCGTCGCGGTCGTAGGCGGCGTCACGGGACACGGAGATCGTGTCGGTTTCCTCGGCGAACGTTATGTGGATCTTCGCGGAACCGCCGATGCGGAGACCATCCGTGGGCCCATCGACGCGGATGACGACGGCGAAGGTCGGCTTCGTGTCCTTCGTCGGCCCACCAGCGGCGGTATCTCCGGTGGCCGCTGATGCCGACGCCACCCCCGAGGCCACGGGCGAGACGGAGGAGACGGTGCCCTTGTAGGTACTGGAACCGGTCGCCGGGGTCGTGAACTCCGCCTTCGCACCGGGGGACAGTTTCGCGACGTCGATCTCCGGGATCTGCGCCGTCACGGTGAGACCGGTGTCATCGGCGATCGTCGCAATGGAACCCGCGGCAGGTTTACCCACCTCGGCGGGAACCGCGATCACCAAACCTGCGAAGGGTGCCCGGACCGTACTCGACGCGATATCGGCGTTCAGGGACTCGGCGGTCCGGTTCGATCCAGATCTGGCGGCCTGGGCGGAACGTCGGGCCTGTTCGATGCCGCTCGTGAGATTCTGCAACTGGTGCCGGGTATTCAACCGTGCGGTCTCTAGGGCGACGGCGGCGTCCTTCTTCTGTTCGAAGGCCGCGGCGACATCCCGCTGCGATTGGGCCAGCTCGGAGTTGACCGAACGGAGGGCGGCGTCGTAGGCCTGCTGCTGCCGGTTGAGCGACTGCACGGAATCCGCCAGGTTCGCCACTGATTCGACCGTGCCCAGGTGTGCGTTGATCTCCTGCTCCGGGATGATGCTGTCTGACCGTTGTCGGGCTTTGATCGAGGCCTGCAGAGCATCAATCTTCGCGGAGATCTCCGCCGTCTTCTCCTGATCGCCGGCGGCATCCGCCAGTTCCCGGCGCAGGGCCGACAACGTGGCGAGGTCCGCAGCGAGATCGAGATTCTGTTCCGCACCGCGGGTTTCCGCGGCGACGGATCCGACTCCGGCGCGGGCCACGTTTAAGGAGGCGGAGAATACCTGTTTGCGGGCGGCGTCGACAGCTTGCTCCTGGCTGACCAGCCGCTCATCGCGCCCCGCGTTGACCTGTGACTTCTTCTCCTCGAACGAGCGCAGAGCATTGTCGTAGGCGGTGGTCGCGGTACGGAGTGCTGACTCCGCGCCATTCAGCTCGGGGTTGAGCCCCTCGTTGAGGCCTTCCTGGTACTGGTCGTACGCCTGCTGCGCCTGTTCAATCCCGTTGACGGCACCGACGACGGCATCGGCCTGCTGGGCCTGTTGATCACGCAGGGCACGCTCCTGCTCGGACACATCGATCGTCGCGATGATCTGATCTGCCTCGACCCTGTCACCGACCGCGATGTTCAGAGTGTTGACCGGGCCGGTCAGGGCGGTGTTCACCGATCTGGTCTCACCTGCGGTGATGGTTCCCTGCACCTGGAGCTCCTGGACGACGTCACCTACCTTGACCACGCGGTATTCGTGGGGGGCGAGCGTTGTGTCATCCCCCGATCCGCATCCCGTCAGTCCGAGAGCGAGGATAGCGGTCACGGCCAGGAGTATGGTGCGGCCTCTGGGCACCGACTGCTCAAAGAAAGGTGACTGAGATGAGTGACGCACTGGTGGCAGCACTCCTTCCGCTAGGTGAGGCGAACAGGGGTAGTCATCCCACTCTAAGTGTGTGGAACGGGCGTGTTCCAGCGGCTACCCCCGTATATTTGAGGGTGAATCAACACCGCGCGGGTGTCTCCCGACCATCACGACCAGATTGCGGCGATCTCCTCGACGGCCCTGGGGTTGCCGGCGACGCACCAGATTTTTCCTCCGGCCTCGATCTTGCGACAGGCTCCGCCTGCCCCTTCGACGAGACCCCGGCCGGGTAGCCAGTCCCAGTCCGCGACGCTGTGCTGGGTCCACACACCGAGTTTTCCTTCCGCGACACTCGAGAGATCGACGGAGCCTGCGCCGAGCATACGGAGTGTCGCAAAGCGGGTGGAGACTGCCAACCACGCATCCCGGACGGAGTCTTCGGCGAGGAACGTGGGATGAATATAAGTGGCCAGTGACACCTCGGCGCAGGAGGCGTCATCGAGGTTCCCGACCGCCCTTCCGTTCACCGTCGTGGGTATCTCCGCCCCACCGAGATGCGTCGTGTCGTGGGTTGGGCGGTGCACCGCCCCGAAGTGCAGACGCGATGGTGCGGAAGGGGGGCCGTCGACGAGGGCGAGCGCGGAACAGAAGTAGTCCGACCCCGACGTGAAGTTGTATGTCCCGTCCACCGGGTCGATCACCCACGTACGCCCCGACACCGAGTCCCGGGCTGCACCTTCCTCACCGAGGAGACCGTCATCCGGGCGCAACGCAACCAGCGCCTCGGCGACGAAGGTCTCCGCCGCCCGGTCGGCCTCTGTGACGACGTCCGAGACCGAGGTCTTGTAGTCCACGTCGAGTCCTCCGCCCTCCCGGATCGCCAACGCCAGTTGCCCTGCGGTACGGACCAGGGCGCACGCGAGTTCGATGTCGGTGGACCCGGCGTGCACGGTGGTGAACTCCGCAACCAGCTTCCGGGTGTCCGTTCCGTAGTGGTGGCTCAGATCAGTGGTGGTAGGAGAGGTCGTCGGGCCCGGAACGGTCCCGTTCGGGGAGGAGACGGTGATGGACGGAGATTCAATGCGCTGGCGCGGCTCGCTCATGCTGCCCATTGTGCACTGTCACGGTAGTGTTAACCACTGTGCAACCTGATGTAACCGCAGACCTCAATGAACTCGACGCCACACTGACCACCATCGAGAAGGTGATGGATCCGGAGGCGATGGCCGACCGCGTCCGTGAGCTCGAGGCGCAGGCCTCGGATCCGACGTTGTGGGATGATCCCGAGCACGCCCAGCAGGTCACCTCGAAGCTCTCCCACATGCAAGCCGAGCTGCGCAAAGTCGGGGAACTCCGGCAGCGGCTCGAGGATCTTCCGGTGATGTACCAGCTCGCCGAGGAGGAGGATGAGTCCACCGAACTCGTCGACGAGGAACGCCGTGATCTGCGTGCGGACATTGAGGCCTACGAGGTCAAGACCATGCTCTCCGGCGAGTATGACGCCCGTGAGGCCGTCATCAATATCCGTTCCGCCGCCGGCGGCGTGGACGCCGCTGACTGGGCGGAGATGCTCATGCGGATGTACACCCGCTGGGCGGAGAAGACCGGGCACAAGGTCGACATCTACGACATCTCCTACGCGGAGGAAGCCGGCATCAAGTCCGCCACCTTCGTCGTCCACGGCGACTACACCTACGGCACGCTGTCCGTGGAGCAGGGCACCCACCGCCTCGTGCGGATCAGCCCGTTCGACAACCAGGGCCGCCGCCAGACATCCTTCGCAGAGGTCGAGGTCCTGCCCGTCGTGGAGACCACCGACCACATTGACATCCCGGACAACGAGATCCGGGTCGACGTCTACCGCTCCTCCGGCCCCGGTGGTCAGTCGGTCAACACCACGGACTCCGCGGTCAGACTCACCCACGAACCCACGGGAATCGTCGTGACCTGCCAGAACGAGAAGTCGCAGATCCAGAACAAGGCCTCCGCCATGCGGGTCCTCCAGGCCAAGCTGCTGGAACGCAAGCGCCAGGAGGAACGCGCCGAACTCGACGCCCTGAAGGGGGACGGGTCGAACTCGTGGGGCAACCAGATGCGCTCCTACGTACTGCACCCCTACCAGATGGTCAAGGATCTGCGCACCAACTTCGAGGTCAACGATCCGTCGAAGGTTCTCGACGGTGAGATCGACGGGTTCCTGGAGGCCGGTATCCGCTGGCGGATGGCCCAGCAACAGGATGAGGGCTGATCCCGGGAGTTCCGGGTCTCCGGGCTCGCTGCCTGCCCGAACGTGAAAATCAGCCCCCTTCCGAATGCGTCGGGAGGGGGCTGTTTCTGTGCCCGGTGTCTGCGGCCCACCTCGGCGGGGTGTGGGGCTGTCAGCGCACCGGTACCCCGGGGCCGAGTGGTAGTCCGAGGATGTACCAGACGAGGAAGAAGAGGAACCATCCGACGAGCATCGCGATGGAGTAGGGCAGGGCCAGGGACATCAGTGTCCCGATACCGGCCCGCTTGTAGTAGCGCTGCAGGAACGTCAGGGCCAGTGCGAAGTAGGGGCTCATCGGTGTGATGATGTTGGTGGGGGAGTCACCGATACGGAAGAGCATCTGGCTCACCTCGGGGGAGACATCGACGTACATCATCATCGGCACGACCACCGGGCTCATCAGTGCCCACTGCGCGGAGCCGGAGGTCACCATGAGGTTCAGGACCGCCACCAGTAGGACGAACAGCCCGAAGAGGACGGGGTTCGGCAGGTCCGCCCGGGAGAGCAGTTCTGCGCCGTGGATCGCCGACCAGACCCCGAGGTTGGACCAGGTGAAGTAGGCGAGGAACTGGGCGACAGCGAAGAACAGCACCATCATCGGGACGAGGGTCCTGATTCCCTTCGCCATGAACGCGGGGACGTCGGCGGCCTCGGTGATGGTTCCGGTGACCCGCCCGTAGATGATGCCGATGATGAGGAAGTACAGGGCGATGGCCACGGCGATGGAGCGGATCAGCGGGGACTCCATGACGGCGCCGTCCTCACCCTGGAGCGGCGACCCGGGGACGAACATCGCGGCGAAGTAGCCGGCCAGCAGCACGAGGGACCAGATGGCGACCCGGACCAGGCCGCGCTTCTCCACATCGTGGAGCTCGAGACGTGCCTCGTCCTGATCCTCTGCGTCGTCTTCTGCGCTCCCGTCGGTCCGGGAATCTGCCGCTGTCGAGGCGTCGGAGTCTGCACCTGTGGAATCGGAATCGGCGTCCCCGTTCGAGGCGTTCGGTGGGGTCTCGCCGAAGCTGGCGGCCGCGTAGTCCACGTCGTCGTGATCGACCAGTTCGCGAGCCTTGTCCCGGACGAACAGCTCGGTGACCGCGGTGATGATGAGCGCCAGGACCACGGCGGAGGGGACAACGAAGAAGTAGTTCGCCAACGGCGAGACCTCGTAGCCGGGTTCGACGATCTGGGCCGCGGACGTCGACAGACCGGCGAGCAGGACGTCGGTGATATTCAGGATCAGTGAGGAGTTGAACCCCGCGGAGCTCGCCGCGAAGGCCACCATCGCGCCCACGATGGGGGAGCGGCCTACGTGCCGGAACGCCGTCGCCCCGATGGGGATGAGGATCACGTACACCGCGTCGGAGGCGATGGATCCGGTGACACCGGCCAGCGCCACGACGAACGTGAGCATCGTCGGTCCGACCCGGCCGATCGCGCCCCGGATGGCCGCACCGATCAGGCCCGAATGCTCGGCGACGGCGACACCGAGCATCACGATGATGATGAGTCCGAGCGGCGGAAACGAGGTGAAGTTCGGGACCGCCTCGTTGATCATCCGCTGGAGTCCCTCCGCCGACAGGAGGTTCGTCACCTGCACCTCTTCGCCGGTCGACGGGTTCGTGGCAGTCATGCCGATCTTCTCCCCGACGAAGCTGGATACGAGGACCAGTCCGGAGAGGATCACGAAGAGCCAGAACGGATCGGGGAGCATGTTCCCCAGGCGTTCGACGAGCCCGAGGAAACCACGCGCCTGCTCCCGCTTCTTCCCATCTTCGGTGGAGTTGTCCGGTGTCCGGTTGGTTGTCTTGTTCTCAGTCATATCTTCTCGCGACTCCTGGTGTCGGTTCGTGACAACGGGGTTTCGGGGCGGATGGCGCGGGGCGGTGGAAAGGGGGCCCCGGTTCGGGGTACCTTACCGAGTCGAGATCGCCCCGACGACGGTAGCTACTGTCGTTCCCCCCCCACCGGTTTGCGGTACATGATCTGCTCCGGTGCGTTGACTCCGCGGTACCGGGATATCAGGTATGGGTGACGTTGGGAAAATACCAGGTCACAGCAAGTACATAGGGGCAGATAAGGAAGTGACCGGAGTTTCGCCCGTGGCGTCAATGAACTAAGGTGACGGGTGTGATCACCTTCGACCAGGTAACAAAGACGTACAAGACCTCGACCCGGCCCGCACTGGACAATGTCTCCGTGCACATCGACAAAGGCGAGTTTGTCTTCCTCATCGGTCCCTCCGGCTCCGGCAAGTCGACGTTCCTGCAGTTGATGCTCCGTGAGGAGAACGTCACCTCGGGTGACGTACACGTCGGTGACTTCCACGTGAACAAGCTCCGTGGTGCGCAGGTCAACAAGCTGCGCCAGCGGGTCGGCTACGTGTTCCAGGACTTCCGCCTGCTGTCCAAGAAGAACGTCTACGACAACGTCGCCTTCGCGCTCGAGGTGATCGGCAAGAAGCGCAGCGTCATCGAGAAACTCGTCCCCGAAACCCTCGAACTCGTCGGACTGGAGGCCAAGGGCAACCGGTTCCCCGCAGAGCTCTCCGGTGGTGAACAGCAGCGCGTCGCCATCGCCCGGGCCTTCGTCAACCGGCCCCTCGTGCTGCTGGCCGACGAACCGACCGGCAACCTCGACCCGGAGACGTCGAACGACATCATGCTGCTGCTCAACCGCATCAACCGCACCGGCACCACCGTCGTGATGTCCACGCACAACGCGCAGGCCGTCGACGCCATGCGCCGCCGGGTCATCGAGCTCCACCTCGGCAAGCTCGTCCGCGACGACGCCCACGGCGTCTACGGCGTCGGACACTAACCCACCCGGTCACCTCTCTAGGAGAATCAAACAGCATGCGATACCGATTCGTCGCCCGCGAGGCGTTCCAGGGGCTGGGACGGAACCTCACCATGACGATTGCCCTGATCATCACCACGGCCATCTCCCTGGCACTGCTCGCCACCGGGTTCCTGGTCACCGGCATGACCGAGCGGACCAAGGACATCTACCTGGACCGCGTCGAGGTGATGGTGCAGCTCAACGAGGACATCTCCGCCAATGACACCGACTGCTCAACCAAGCCGTGCCGCGAGGTCCTCACCGCACTCGACGGCGCCGACGGCGTCGAGTCCGTGATCTTCCGCAGCCGTAAACAGTCCTACGAGCACTTTGTCGAGGTCTTCAAAGACACCGATCCCGCGCTCGTCGAGGCGACCTCCCCGGATGCCCTCCCCGCGGCGGTCCACGTCCGCCTCGAGGACCCCCTCGACACCTCGCCGCTCGACCCGGTCCGCGATCTTCCGCAGGTGGACACCGTCATCGACCAGATCGACGATCTGCAGTCCGCGACCGACAACCTTGACGCCGTCCGGAACGCGACGTTCCTCGTCGCGGCCATCCAGGCCCTCGCCGCGATCTTCCTCATCGCCAATATGGTGCAGATCGCCGCGTTCAGCCGACGTGAGGAGATCTCCATTATGCGGATGGTCGGCGCCTCCCGCTGGTTCACCCAGGCGCCCTTCGTCCTCGAGGCCGTCATCGCCACACTCTTCGGCTCCGTGTTCGCGGTACTGGGACTCATGGCGGGCAAGAGCTTCGTCGTCGACAGGGCGCTGAAGGGGCTCTACGACTCGCAGCTCATCGCGCCCATCACCACCGGTGACATCTGGGTCATCGCGCCCGTCGTCGCCCTCGTCGGTGTCGTGTTCGCGGCGATCACCGCGCAGGTCACCCTCCGACTGTACGTCCGTAAATGACACCTTGCGCCACCCGACGCCCGCCCCTCCCGCAACAGCGGTGAGTGAGGCGGGCGTCGGCACGCGGCAGGTGCGGTAACATCGGACGGGTTATGGCAAAGAAGAAGAAAAAGGCGAACGAGAACCCGGTGATCGCGACCAACCGGAAAGCTCGCCACGACTACAAGATCCTCGACACCTACGAGTGCGGCATCGTGCTCGTCGGCACCGAGATCAAGGCACTGCGCGAGGGCAAGGCCAACCTCGTCGACTCCTTCGCCATGATCGACAACGGGGAAGTGTGGCTGCACAACCTCAACATCCCCATCTACTCCCACGGTTCCTGGACGAACCACACACCCCGACGCACCCGCAAGCTCCTGCTACACCGCAACGAGATCGACACCCTCATGGGCAAGGTCCGCGACGGCCGCCGCACGCTGGTGCCCCTCAAGCTGTACTTCGTCGGCGGACGCCTCAAGGTGGAGCTCGGTCTCGCCGAGGGCAAGCAGGACTACGACAAGCGCCAGGACATCAAGCGCCGTACCGAGGAACGGGAGATAACCCGGGAGCTCGGTCGCCGCATCAAGGGGATCAAGGGTTAATCCCCGGCCCGTGGCAGACCCCGGTCGGCGCAGTTAACATCGTTTTCCAGAGCGCCGATCGATCGAGGAAGAGTCTGTCTGACTGTGGAAACCTGGCTCATCGACCACCCCGGGATGGGCCGAATCGAGCTGATCCTCGATTCCCCGGAACGCCTCCGCGAACTCGACTCCGGCTGGCCGATGTCCAAGCAGGATGTCGAGGGGGTGGAAGAAGTCGGCGGAAGCGTGGACAAACAAGCTAAGAAGGAAGCTGACTGGGCGGACACCGCAGCCTTCGGGCTGACGGCAACCAACGGCTTCCTCGGGAAGACGGTCCCGATGGTGGGTCGGCTGCCGCTGGTGGGGGCCCGCACCGCGAAACTCGAGGCAGGGGCGGCACGCATCCGGAAGGCCGGGGAGAAAGGGGTGCTCATCACCGTCGACGGCGTCGTGCGGGGGCGGCTCCCCTTCGTGCAGGACACCACCGTGCGGATCGACGAAACCGTCTCCTCCGGCACCTACAGCCGGAACGACAGGAAGAAACACGGCGCCCGCCTGAAGATCGACGCGAACGCCTTCCACGAGGTCCGATCAGTCATCCTCCGTCGCGCCAGCGACGAGATCATCGAATTCACCCCGCCACCCGGATCGCCCGCAGAGGACCGGTACCGGCAGATGGAGGAGACCCCCTGGAAAAGAGTGCTCTACCCGTTGGGTGCGGGACTGGGCAAAGCGGGCTGGGCCATTGCCGCCCTGGTGCTGCTGCCGCTCATCGGCCGCATCATCGGGACTATCCTCGACTGGATCATCGAACGTCTGCCCGACGTCGACATCCCGTGGCCCGACATAACACTGCCGTCCATCCCGTGGCCGGACATCAACCTGCCCTCCATCCCCTGGCCCAATCTCAACCTCCCGTCCATCCCGTGGCCCGACTACGAGATACCCGGATGGTTGGAATGGCTGCTCGAACACCCGAAGGTGTGGACACCCATCGTCATCGGGATCGTCATCGGCGTGATCTCACTGCGCAACAGCCGCAAATCCAGGGAGACCCGGAGACGCTGGGAGCGGGAACAAGCCGGGAGCGATGCCGGGGAGGGGCAGCCGGCGAACCCATCCGGGTGAGGCGACGGTGGAAAGGCACCCGAACCGCCTTCGGGCGTGGACGATACTGGCGGTCGGTGAACCTGCTTGCGGGTGGGGTTCCCACAGCGTAGAGTGGGTAGTCCTGTGGTCAACGTACGACCCACCACAGGACTGCGGAACCCACCGGTTGCCCTGAGGGAAATCGGGAAGAACGCAGGATGCAAGGGGCTGATATGGTTTCGACTTCGTGCATCAAGCCAGGGGAAGCGTGCCGGTGCAGGCTAGAGACCACCGTAAGCGTCGTAGCAACCTCATAAGCGCCGAGAACACTCAGCGCGACTACGCCCTCGCTGCCTAATACCAGCGACCGCGTGTCTGTCGGCCCAGGTTCGTCCCTGACCTGGTAGCCGGCATCGATCAAGGGACTTTGCCGTCCGGCCGCGTCAGCGGGGCCGTACGGGACTCCCACCGCTGACTGGGCCCATCATCCGGAACGTGTTCGTCCGAGCCGGAGGGCCGAGCAGAGATCAGGCGCGAACTGCGCACGGAGAAGCCCTGGCGCGATTGCGGAGGACCCGGGTTCAATTCCCGGCAGCTCCACAAAGAAAACCCCCTAGTAAACAGGGGGTTTTCTTCTTTTCGGAAGACCGCGCCACGACAATCCCACCACATTTGGTTGAGCGACTCACGTAGGTCGCGCCAGCGCCCTGTCCATTACCGATGAAATATCCTTGAGGTCAACCATCGAGCAGGTCGGCGTAGGTGTCGAGCGTCATTGCCGCCGACGCATGCCCCAACTGTGGCTGCATGACCTTCACGTTCGCCCCAATCGAGACTAGGAGCCCGGCGGCAGCGCGGCGTTCCTGCCGACTGTCATCCGGCCGCACAGAAAATCGACGTCACCGGCCTTTAATCCGGCGGCTTCACCCCATCGCGGACCGACTGTGCCGAGCAGCCAGAAAAGCCGAACGTGAGATCCGGACTCGACCGCGAAGTCGTGCAGCTGATCGACAGGGAGATAGACACAGTCCTCCGGACCTTTCTCGGGAGCTTGACGTCCCGCGCTGGGCTCGGGGGATCATCGCAGTCTGCACCATCACTGTCGAGGATCTGGGCTCTGCTGCATGGTTAGGTGGCATCTGATCTGGCTTCCCCGGGATGGCAGCCTGGAAGGATGTCATTGTGCCAAAGCCCTATCCCAGTTGAGTTTCTGTGACGATGTCGTGCGTGT
>NZ_JAEIOT010000015.1 GCF_016342275.1 Corynebacterium marambiense | reverse complement strand
GTTTTGATCCGGGTCGACCGGATCACCACCCTGGGACCGTGTGATATCAGACATGACACCAGGTTACTGAGCACAGCAAAACCAACAACCCCACCCACACCCCCGGGCAACCCCGCCACCTGAACCGACATGCATTGTCCAGCAATGCGGTAGACGATCCACATGCAGGACGGTGGTGCCAACCGGCTTGCAGCTGCGGCCCCCCGGAGCCGCGCGGTAACGTGAGTCTGATCCCGCATGATGGTGCGGCAAGTGGTTGGACATTAACTGATGTTGATGGTTACCGCATGGGTGAATCGCGTCCGGATTCCCGACAAATCTCCTGATCGACCTTAGTTACCGAGCGCACCACCACACAGCGACGCCCTTTCTCATTCTCCGGGGTACACCGGAGACACCACTTCCTCTCCCCTAACCCGGCACCAGTTCTGTCACTCGTACGCAATGAGCCCCATGACCTCAGCGGCGGCTTCTTCGTCCCGCCTGTGGTTGAACATCGCGACTGTGCGACGTACTGCGGCATCCGGGGAAAGCCCGAGGGCTGTGTTGATGATCTCCAACGCACTTCCAGCAGACACCTGACCGATCTGATCCGGCCCTCCGGGGACCCGGTCGTCGAGGCCGAGGGTGTTGAGCAGCGCGGCCCATCCGTCGAGGTCCTCTCTGAGTGGGGTGGCGCGGCGGATGTCGAAGCTGCCGTCACCCGCGAACACCAGCCATACCCGCTGCCCTTCCGTGAGGTCGAGATCGAGGAGGAAATCCCGGATGCTGGTTATCGTCGCACCCGTTCGGTTCCATGCGATGATCTGGTCGCGTCCCAGGCGTGTAGGCATCGCGACTTTGCCGAGGAAGGGAACCTCTTTCATTGCCGCGACGCCACGGGGGACACCGCTGCCTGAACCGCGGACATGATCAGCGGTGAGGGTGACCAGCAGCTCCCTGTCTGTTCCCCGATGGTAGAGGCCTTTGACGTCGTTGGGGTCGGCGTTGTTTTCCACCGTGTTGTCGTTGCGCCGGACGGTGCCGTCCTCGACGATGAACTCGCCGCTGGCGCAATACGTCCGTACCGAGCTTTCCGCCAGTCCCAGGGCTCGGGCACCCTCGATGAGTTCTGTCAGCGGTGCGCTGCCGTCTGCGTCGACGCGCGTGGCTATCCAGTGGGCGAGGCTCTGGAATTCCTCCATGCCCCATTCTTCCAGTGCCCAGGTGTCCCGGCCGACCCGCACGATCCTGGGGTCGGCGGAGAGTGCGTTGGACATGGAGCGGATGTTCCCCGTGCCGAAGGTTTCGAAGATGGTGTCGGCGGTGAGTGGCTCCCCGGCGATGGAGAGGAGTGCGGCGGCGCGGTCGCCGTAGTTGCTAGAGCGGGTGCAGAGTTTCCCGCGGACGGGTACTCCGATGGACAGGCCGGTGTCTGCGGTGAATGCCGTGAGTGTTTCCTCGTCGATGCCCGCCTCCCGGCTGATTGCGGCGATGGTGCTCACCCCGTGGTCGTCGGTGGTGTCGACCATCGCCTGCCGGATCGCCTCCGCAAGGCCTGCCCGCACGATCCATCCCGACGATAGTTCCCAGGTGGTGGCGAAGGCGGCGATTGTTTCCACCGCGGGGCCTCCCGTTATGGGGCAGGGCTGTGTGAGGGCGGGTATCTCGTTTTCCGCCTCGGTGAGTGGGGTGGCGGGGAGGAATCGGTGGGCGAGCGCGGTGATGGCGGTGAGCATGTCGGTGGGTGGTTGTTCGATGAGTGCGGTGACTCGGCCCTGAATCTGTCGGACGCGTTCGCGGGTGACCCCGAAGCTCTCTCCGAGGGCATCGAGGGTTTCTCGGCCGATCACGCGGCGTGCGAAGACCTGGGGTAGGCGTTCGTCCGCAGCCAGCGCTTCTTCGACGGCGCCTAGTGCCGCCCTACTGCGGCCGTGCCCGGTGCTGCGAGTTCCGGGTGCTGGGGCAGTTCTTCGGCGGCCGCACGGATGTGGGCTGGGGCGGTGTCCGGGAGTTCCGGGATCATTCCCGCCAGTGCCGCCCAGCGGACGACCTGCTGCAGTTCCGTGGACGTCGGTTCGCGCGCGGTGTCCCCGTCGAGGTAGACGGGATCATCCGCGTCGTAGAGGCTGCTCTCGTCGGGTTCCGGTGCTGGGTCGGGGTGGGTTTTCCCTTCTGCGGCGTCGTCAATGGCGGCGAGGACGAGGGAGTAGACGAGGCGGTGGAGGGAGCGTGCGCCGACTCCCCGTACGTATGACAGGTTCGTCAGGGATTCTCCCAGCGGTTCGGTGTACTGGGCGAGGTGCCGGGCGAGGTTCGTGGGTTTAATGGTCACCTGTTCGGGTACGGCGTGGGGGTCCAGCATCGGGGACAGGTGGTGGAGCGGGAGCGTGCTGCCCCAGTCGAGCCAGGCGACGGTGATCTGGTCGGGCTCGACGGTTCGTCGGTGTTCCTCACCGCCGAGGACCTGGTTCAGCCAGGGGAAGATTCGGTGGGTGAGATCCGTCTGGTCTTCGGTGGCTTCGGTGTTCGGTGCGGGCGGAGCGTCGGTCACCGCTTCCTCTGCCCCGGGTTCGTGTTCGCGTGGGGTGTCGTCGGTCAGTTCGCGGAGCAGCCGGGCGAAGGTCGCTTCGTCCACGACGGGGACGTCCAGGTCGCGGGCGCGTCGGGCTTTGCCGCTGCGGGTGTCCGGGTCTGCGGCGACGAGGAGGACGCTGCGTCGGCAGACGCCTCCGACGTCGAGCCCGGCGGCGCGGGCCCGCTCTTCCCAGTCTTCGCGGGGTAGCGCCAGTTCCCCGGTGAACGTGACCCGGTCCCCCGGGTTCAGGCGCAGCCGCTCGAAGCCCTCCCCCTCGATCGGGGTCGACAACAGGGCTTCGACAAGCGCGCCGTCCACTCCGAGTTGGCGTGCCGCGATGGTCACGGCGTCCCGTTCTGCATCGGTCACCACACCGTCGGTCCACGCTTCGACGGCGAGCTGCCGGATGAATCGGGCGTGGATCTCACCGGCTTCCTCGCGGTCGATGCCGAGTTCCCTGGCGCGGCAGATGAGTTGGCGGATCTCGGAGGTGCAGAGTTTGCCGTCGGCCAGGGCAGCGCGGAGCAGGCGGATGTAGTTGTCGACGTCGCGGTCACCGGTGTCCGGCAGTTTCGCGGCGAGTGCATCGAGCCATTGGCCGTCGGTGGCGCTCAGTGCGTGGTGTCCCCGTTCGACCGGTGGGACAGCGACGAGGTTGTTCAGGGTCTGGCGGTGGTGTACCGAGAAGTCCAGCGGCGTGCGGCTGCGTACGACGTCGGTGGTGCGGAGCAGGTGTTCGAGTAGTTCAGCGGTGGCGACGGCATCGGCGAGCGCGGCGTGTGGGGTGCAGTTCACGGCGCCGATCTGTGCGAGGCAGTCGGCGAGTTTCTGCGGGGACCCGGGCAGCGCCTCTTTTGCGGTGCGCATCGTGCACACGGACCAGTCGTGCGGGTCACCGAGGGTGACGCCGCAGTGGGCGAATTCCCGCACCAGGAATTTCGTGTCGAAGGGCGCGTTGTGGGCGACGATGATCCGGCCGTCGATAAGGTCGGCGAGCTCTGCCGCGAGCTCCGGGAACATGGGTGCATCCGCGACGTCGGCGGGCGTGATCCCGTGGATGTGGGTGTTGTCGAAGTGTCGGTCGGGCTGGATGAGGGTCTGCCAGGTGCGTTCCAGGTTTCCGTCTGCGTCGGTGAGGGCAATACCTATCTCGAGTATGCGGTCCGTGGGGAGGAATCCGGTGGTCTCGAGGTCGATGACTGCGAAGCGGGGGCGGGTCATGTCGCGGGCCTTTGCGGTGGTGTCGGTGGGAACTGCGCTAGCCTATCGCGCTCGGCGGATTCCGGTGCGTTCCCGTCCGCACAGGTGTGCGGCTGAACACCGTACAATAACCCGCATGACCACGTATTCCGTGAAGATGCGCGCGAGCGCCGAGGGGCGGCACATCTCTGGTGCCGAACGGATCGTCCCCGGTGATGCGGTGTTGGGCTGCGTCACAGCATTGACGCAGCGGGCGCTGGGCCACCCGAAGGGGACACCGGACGAGGTGACGGTGACGGTTCGTGCTGTCGACGAGTCGCGGATCGAGGTGCTCCCGGTCCTGGCGACCCGGGAGGTCGATGTCGGTTCGCCGGCGGAGGCGCGTGCTTTCGTCGTTGCCGAGCTGGACCGTCTGGGTGTCCGGAACCCGGCGCGCATGTGGGAGCTGCTGACCACGGTGACCGGCCTGCGGGGCGCGATGCTCGTCGATGCCGCCGCCGGCGAGCGACTGGAGCCTGACCCGGAGCGTGGGGTCCGGGTGAGCAACCTGGATCACGTGTCCGCGGACACCAGCGTGGCGGGAAAGCTTCACTATCGGGAGGCGATTGCCCTGGCGACGAAGGTGACGGCGCATCCGCGTATCGTCGCGGAGCTCTGCATCTCCGACGATCCGGAGTACACGACCGGGTATCTGGCGTGCGGGGGAACCTATATCCGGATTCCGGCGATGAAGGAACCGGGTTCGCCGGTGGGGACCAGACTGTTCCTGTACGACGGTCCGGTGTCGGAGGTCGGGGAGTGCATCGACTGGCTGGAGAATCACGTCGTGCTGGTGGAGGGTCTGTAGATGCCGTCGTTGGACCGGATCGCCGAGGCCCGGAATACCGCCTGGGGCGCGGCGGGGTTGTCGCGGACTCTCCGGGAGTTCACGGGGCCGCAGGAACCTGTCGCGCGTGTCGACGGTCGGGAGCTGGTGGTGTTCTCCTCTTCCAACTATCTGGGGCTGTCCACCCATCCCGAGGTGGTTTTGGCGGCCCGCCGTGCACTCGATCTTTACGGCGCCGGGTCCGGTGGTTCGAGGCTGACCACCGGCACCACCGAGCTGCACGCGAGGCTCGAACGGCGTTTGGCGGAGTTCTTCGGCGGCGACGGACACGACGACGCGGTGTTCTTCGCCACGGGCTACCAGGCGAATCTGGCGGTGTTGCAGACGATCGCGGGGCCGGAGGTGACGGTGTTCTCGGATTCCCTGAATCATGCGAGCATCATCGACGGCTGCAGGTTGGCGCGGGCTTCGGTGGAGGTGTTTCCGCACGGAGACCTCTCCGCACTGGACCGGATGCTCGGGTGTCGTTCCACGCCTCATGCGCTCGTGGTCAGCGATGGGGTGTTCTCGATGGACGGGGACCTGGCGGATCTGCCGGGGTTGGTGTCCACGGCTGCGCGACATGGGGCGTGGACGATGATTGATGACGCCCACGGGGTCGGCGTGCTGGGCGCTACCGGGCGTGGGAGTGTCGAGCACCACGGGGTCCGTCCCGATCTACTCATCGGTACCGCGAGTAAGGCGCTCGGCGGGGAGGGCGGTTTCGTGGTGTGTTCCTCGGCGGTGGGCACGCTGCTGCGGAATCAGGCCCGTGGGTTCGTCTATTCGACGGCGCCGTCCGCTCCGACTGTCGCGGCGGTGGTGGCTGCGGTCGATGTGCTCGACCGGTCACCGGATGTGGTCGCCCGGCTGCATTCCACCATCCGTGACTGCGCCGCCGCCCTGGGGGTAGCCGGGCAGGTGAGTCCGATCATCCCCGTTCCGGTCGGCGACGAACAGCGTGCGGTCCGGGTGTCGGATGCCCTGATGGAGCGCGGCTTCTTTGTCCCCGCAATCCGGTGGCCGACGGTCTCCCGTGGTGCTGCCATTCTCCGGGTCACGGTGACTTCGGGGCACACTCCGGATCACATCGAGGCGCTCATCACCGTATTGAACGACCTGATCCCGCTTCCTATCGTCGGCTGATGCCGAAGGCGTCGGTGTCGCGGCAACCGGTTACGATGAGTGTGCAGCCCTCAACTTCTTACCAGCACCGACCACAATCCCGAGGAGTTTCCCGTGGATGCACGCGACGAGCAGGCATTGACAGCGGTCAAACTGTATTTCGAGCGCGGCATGTCCCAGGCGGAGGTCGCTGCGGAGCTCGGGGTGTCGCGCCCCACCGCGGCGAAGCTGATCCAATTGGGGAAGCAGCGAGGTTTCGTGACCATTGAGATCCACGATCCCCGTGAGGTCGATTCCGCCCTGGCGAAGCAGCTCGCTTCCCGGTTCGGGCTCGCCGATGTCCGCCTGGCCCATCTACCTCGGGACACCAACGCTGATCTTCTCCGCGAACTGGGGAAACTCGGTGCAGCAACGCTGCAGGAGCTCGTCACAGACGGCATGAAGGTGGGTGTGTCCTGGGGTGACACGATGTACTCGGTTTCGGCTCAGCTCGAGCACACGGACCGGCGGGGGGTCGAGATCGTGCAGTTGAAGGGCGGTACCTCACACTCCGAGCGGTCGACTTTCGACATTGAGACGATCAACTCCTTCTGTCTCGCCTTCAACGCGACGGCCCGGACGCTTCCACTTCCGGTGATCTTCGACTCGGAGGAGACGAAGCGGATCGTGGAGCAGGACCGTCACATCGCGCGGATCCTCGCCGCCGGCCGGCAGACCGATCTGGTCACGTTCACGGTCGGCGACGTGCACCGGGGTTCGCTTCTGCTGAATCTCGGGTATCTCTCGGAGGCTGAGGTAGACACGCTGTTGGACCGGGCCGCCGGTGACGTGTGCTCCAGGTTCTTCACCGCTGACGGCGAGGTCGCGTTGCCGAGTATCGACGACCGTACGGTCGGGATCACCCTGAATGAGCTCGCGTCCCGGCCAATTCGACTGCTCATCGCCGGTGGTGCGGCGAAGACCACGGCGATCGCGACCGCATTGGACATGGGGTTGGCGACACACCTGGTGATTGACCGCCCGACAGCTTTGCGGGTACTCGACGTTGCGGGGTTGACCAGGGCCGGTCACGTCATACCCGACGATAAGTGAGATGTTGTCCACCAAGCATTGTTGAAAACTCATTTCATTAGTAGGCTGGTGTCCGTCCTCATCCACTGAGAAGAACGGAAGTACCCCTCTGTGAATACCTCTCCCACCCGTCGCCTGCGCTCGCTGTGCGCGGCGGGCCTCACACTTGCCCTCCTGATGCCGATCACCACCTCAGTCACCATCGCCGAAGAAGGCGCGGGTACCGCACTGACCAACCGCTACGATCCACTCTTCGGTGAAGCCCGGGCGAAGGTCGGCGCAGCCGTCACCAGCACTGCACCGACGTTTGATGACACCACCACCGACCAGCTGGATGAAATCCCGGCTCCGGAACAGACAACCTTCGCGTTACGGGACGGCGCCCCGGCGAACGCCAAGATCGACGCTGCCACTGGCGTAGTCACCTACACGGCGACCCACGATGACGCGGGCAAGGTCATCTCCGTACCGGTCACGGTCATCTACTCCGACAAGTCGACTGACGAGGGTGAGGTGTACTTCGTGGTAAACGACCCCCACGGCGGCACCGCGAAAAAATTCACCGTGAACTACACCACGACCCACGCCCACACAGGTGAGAAAGCCGTCTCTAAGGCGCCGACGTTCGACGACACGTCAACCGATGAGGTCGAGGCCCTCGCCGCACCGGAGGGCGCGGTGTTCAAGCTCAGCAAGAAGGCCCGGGACGCCGAGATCGATCCAGCGACGGGCGTCGTCACGTTCACCGCACCGGAATCGGACGCGAACACGACGGTCAACGTCCCCGTCGTGGTGTTCTACCCGGATGACAGCCACGCCCACGCAGACGCCCCGTTCGAGGTGTTCCACCACGATCACGGGCATGACGGCGAGACGCCGAAACCCATCAACCCCACCCCGAAACCCTTCGGAAGCAGCAGCGCGACCGGTGCCGCGATCCTCGGCGCCGGCGCACTGATCGCGCTCGTCGCAGCGATCGTGCACTTCTTCACGACCCATCCCCTGACAATTCCGGGTCTTCCGTTACCGCGCTGACCGACAGGCAACGCACCCCGGCGCACCGGCACTCCGGTGAGCCGGGGCCACCACACATCACTCCGGATGATGGACCTCAGCCAGGGCATACACCGGAGTGTCCATCCCCTCCATCCGGGCTTTGAGCTGCAGCGCCAGATAACGACTGTAGTGGCGCGACTGGTGCAGGTTCCCGCCGTGGAACCACAGGTGGGGTTGCCGGGTGGGTTTCCACATATTGCGTAACTCCCCCTCCCAGGGCCCCGGATCACGGGTCGTTCCCGACCCCAGACCCCAACAGCGCCCCACCAGCTCCGCGACCTCCGGGGAGACCAACTGGGCGGCCCATCCGGTCATGGAGCCGTATCCCGTGGCAAGGACGATGACGTCGGCCGGAAGTTCGGTGCCATCGGTGAGCACGACCGAGTCGCGCTTTACCTCCGCGATCGTCACCCCGGAGTGCAACTCGATGTCGCCGTCGATGATGAGCTGGCTCGCTCCGACGTCGATGTAGTAACCGGACGCACGGCGGAGATATTTGAGGAACAGGCCCGATTCATCCTCCCCGAAGTCGAGGAGGAATCCGGCATCTGCGAGCTGCCGGTAGAAGTCGGCGTCCTGTTCCCGGATGCGGTCGAATACCGGTTTCTGCGCGTCGGCGAGATGCCGGTACGGGATGGAGGCAAACAGCAGGTCAGCGGTGTCCGTGTCGATTCCCGCTTCCAGCGCGTCCTCCGAGTAGAGCGGGCCGAAAACCTCACGCATCAACGATTCGGAGCGCACGATATGCGTCGACGAGCGTTGGATCATCACCGGGTGCGCCCCATGCGCATGAAGATCCGCACAGATGTCGTGGGCGGAGTTATTCGATCCGAGCACGATCACGTTCTTTCCCGCGTCCATGCCTCCCCCGGGATGCTGTGAGGAGTGCCGGATCTCACCCGCGAAGTTCTCCTGTCCGGGTAGCGTCGGCACATTGGGTACGCCCGACATGCCGGTGGCCAGGACAAGATGCTCGGGACTCAGCGTGAGTGTTTCCCCGCCCCGATTCACCGTGACGCTCCACCGGCCCTCCGACTCGTCGAACCCGGCCGAGATACATGACGTGTCGGACCAGTAGTCGAGATCCATGATCCCGACATAATGTTCCAACCAGTCCCCCATCCTGTCCTTGGGGGTGAATACGGGCCAGTGGTCGGGAAACGGCAGATAGGGCAGGTGGTCATACCAGACGGGGTCATGCAGGCAGAGCGAGTGGTAGCGGCTGCGCCACTGGTCGCCGGGGCGCGGGTGCCTGTCGATGATCAGTGTCGGTACGCCGAGTCTTTTCAGCCGTGCCCCAAGTGCGATTCCGCCCTGTCCCCCGCCGACGATCAGGGTGAAAGGCTGTTCGGTGATCCCGAGAGCAGCCCGCCGGTCCGCCCGACGGTCAGCCCAGTTGCGGGTGTCCGTCCCCGGACGTCCATGTTCGGCACCTAGTTCCCGGCGGCGACCGGCCGGTTCCGGGTGATTGATCAGCTCCTGCGCGGAGGTTGTGAGCATGGCCGCGCGCCCGTCGCGAAGCCGGACCACGCCGCGACAGTGGAAGTCTGCGGTGTCGAAGGTGAGGAAGGACCAGTCGTTGGCTTCCCCAGGGTCGACCATCTTCACATTGCGCAGCGCACAGCGGGGCCAGGTGTCCCGGATCATCTCGGTGATCGCATCCACCCCTTCGGCGGTGTGTATGTTCCAGGTGAACGCAGCCAGATCACGCCAGCAGGCATCCTCGGTGAACAGCGCCGCAAGTTCCGTCGCCGCGTCTTCCGGGCCCAGTTGATCTGCCCTGGCGGTAACTGCGGCCAGGGACTCGACCCATGCACAAACCGCCTCCGGCATCAGGTCACCGGGGTCCTCCGTCATTCGGGTTGTCATGGTTGTCACGAGATCGCCTCCTCATTCGGGTATGGGGCGAACACCGGCCCCGCAGTGTGTTTCCACCACAATAGCGCCCAGGATAGTGCCTTGCGTCACATTTTAATTTTCTCGGCAAAATACTCACCGCCACAACCATTTTCCGACGGGCAGAGTCGACCACGATCCCGAATAGGAAAATGCCCACACGGACTGTTAGCCGTGCAGGCATTTTCTGATTCAGGCATTCAGGTGTCAGAAGGCCACCACACCGACGATGGCGGCATTGAGCATGTTGACGGTGAACCCACCGAGGAGCGCCCAGGGGCCGAGCTTTGCGACTTCACCACGGCGTTCCGGCACGAGGCCGCCGATCGCGCCGATCTGGATGGCGATGGAACTGAAGTTCGCGAATCCGGCGAGCGCGAAGGTCGTGATCATCACGGTCTTCGGGGAGAAGGAATCGACCTGCGGGCCGAAGGATGAGAAGCCGACAAACTCGTTGATCACCGTCTTCTGCCCGATGAAGTTGCCCACGTCGAGCGCTTCCGACCAGGGGACACCGATCAGCCAGGCGACAGGAGCGAAGAACACTCCGAACATTGCTTCGAGAGACCAGTTATCCTGCCCGAACCACCCCCCGATTCCACCGATGATCGCCGACAGCATGGTGATCAGGGCAATGAAGGCGATGAGCAGGCAGCCAACGGCGATGGCGATCTTGCCACCCGCCATCGCACCGGAGCCAATGGCGTCGATGATGTTCTTGGATTCAGTGTCGCGGACGTCCCGGATGCTGGCGTCAAGATCAGATTCCTCGGTTTCGGGCATGAAAGCCTTGGCCACAATCAGGGAGCCCGGCGCGTTCATCAGGGACGCCGCGAGCAGGTATTCCAGCGGGGCTCCGAGGAGTGAGTAGCCGATGAGAGTGGAGCCAGCGACGGATGCGAAACCACCTGTCATGCACGCGAAGAGTTCACTGCGGGTCAACTTCGGGAGGTACGGGGACACCACCAGTGGCGCCTCGGACTGGCCGAGAAAGATCACCGTGGAGGCGAAGACACTCTCCACCTTGGATGTGCCGAGCAGCCACTTGAGTGCGCCGCCGAGAATGTCGACGAAGTACTGGATGACGCGGAGATAGTAGAGGGCACCGATGATCGCCCCCAGGAAGATGATGACGGGCAGGACGTTTAGCGCGAAGATGAAGCCGTTGTCTCCGCCGAACAGCCCACCGAACACGAACTCGGTACCGACATTGGTGAACTCGGTGAGTTTCTCCAGCCCGTGCGCGATGGATTTCAGGACATTGAATCCGACGTCCCATTTCAGGACGAGGAGCGCGAAGGCAATCTGGAGGAGCAGTCCGACCCCCAGAGTGCGCCACTTGATGGCGGAGCGATGTCGGGAGAACAGTATCGCCAGGCCGAAGATGAGGGCGATGCCCAGCAGTCCCTGGAAGCGGTCCATGGGGTCTCCTAATGGTCGGGGTGTTTGGTGGGGAGAGGTGTGCGAGGGTGTTCTAGAGGGAGTCCGGACCGAAGGCGTGCGGCAGGAGTTCGGCGAAAGCGATGCTGACCGGGTTCCCGGAGGGACCCTCGACAACCACCCGGTCGCAGCTGAATTCGCCGAGCACCTGCCGGCACGCGCCGCAGGGATGACAGGGGGCGGCCTTCAGACCGGCGACGGCGGCGGCGACGATGTGCGGGCGTGCCCCGGCAGGCCCGGCCTCCCGCTCGACGATCATCCGACCTGCGGCGGTGCGTTCGGCACAGATCGTCAAACCGTAGGAGGCGTTCTCCACGTTGCAGCCGGTGACGATGCGGCCGTCCTCGAGCAAGAGGGCAGCCCCCACCGGGAAATCAGAATAGGGTGCATAGGCGCTGTGCGCAGCAGCGCGGGCGCGGTCGAGAAGTTCTGCGTCGGAGACGGACATGTCGAATCCTTCGGGGCGGGGACGGAGATCATATGAACAGTTGTCAACTTTTTCATTGACATTTGTTCATGTCCTCATGATAATCGGGCTGTGGACCACCACACAAGGGTTTGACTGATTTGATCCCGGTCACACACCATGGCCGGTAGCCACAGCCGCACAAGGAGCACGACATGGCAACGACATTCGACACAGTGGACATCATCCGAACCAAGCGGGACGGAGGTGAACTCAGCGGGGCCGAGATCGACTGGGTCATCGACGCCTACACCAACGGTGGCGTCGGTGACGAGCAGATGGCCGCGCTCGCCATGGCGATCTTCCTCAACGGGATGACCGCCGAGGAGACCAGCCGGTGGACCCGGGCGATGATCGCCTCCGGCGAGCGACTGGACTTCTCGGGACTCGGCAAGCCGACGACGGACAAGCACTCCACGGGTGGTGTGGGCGACAAGATCACGCTCCCGCTCGCACCTCTCGTCGCTTCCTTCGGCGTCGCCGTTCCACAGCTCTCCGGCCGTGGTCTCGGGCACACCGGTGGCACCCTCGACAAGCTCGAGGCGATCCCCGGCTGGCAGGCCGACATCTCCACGGAACGCATGATGAAGATCCTCCGTGATCCGGGGTGCGTCGTCTGCGCCGCCGGAACCGGCCTCGCCCCGGCCGACCGCAAGCTCTACGCACTGCGCGACATCACCGGTACCGTCGATTCGATCCCGTTGATCGCCAGCTCCATCATGAGCAAGAAGATCGCGGAGGGGACCTCGGCCCTGGTCCTCGATGTCAAGGTCGGCGACGGTGCCTTCATGAAGGACCTGGACACCGCCCGCGAACTCGCCCGCACCATGGTCGACCTGGGCCGCGCCGCGGACGTCGACACCCGCGCCCTGCTCACCGACATGTCCACTCCCCTGGGCCGCACCGTGGGCAACGCCCTCGAGGTACGGGAATCCCTCGAGGTTCTCGCCGGTGGCGGACCCGCGGACGTCGTCGAACTCACCGTGGAACTCGCCCGGGAGATGCTCAACGCCGCAGGGGTCCGGGACGCCGACGTCGAGGCTGCACTGGCCGACGGCCGGGCCATGGACACCTGGCGAAAGATGATCCGCGCACAGGGCGGCGACCCGGACGCGGAGCTGCCCACGGCTACCCACACCCACGAGATCACCGCCGACAGAGATGGCGTTCTGGAGCGCCTCGATGCCCTCCCCGTCGGTGTCGCCAGCTGGCGCCTCGGCGCCGGGCGCGCCCGCAAGGAAGACAGTGTTCAAGCGGGGGCCGGTGTCGAGATCCACGTCGCCCCCGGGGACGCTGTCACCGCCGGCCAAAAACTGTTCACGCTGCACACCGACACCCTCGAACGCTTCGAGCGGGCCATCGAATCCCTCAACAGGGGCTACAGTCTCGCACCGGCGGGAAGCGACATCCCGGCACGCGAATCCGCCATCCTCGACCGCATCAACTGACCCATCCAAGGAGACCTGAGAAGACATGAGTACCCACACCCGCGCAGAGATCGCCCACATCATCGACCACACCCTCCTCAAGCCGGAGGCCACCGCCGACCAGGTCGCAGACCTCGTCACCGAGGCCGCGAAGCTGAACTGCTACTCCGTCTGCGTCTCCCCCTCCCAGCTGCCCGTCGAGGTACCCGAAGGGCTGCACGTCGCCACCGTCGTCGGATTCCCCTCCGGCGCGGTCAAGCCCGAGATCAAGGCCGCGGAGGCCGCCCGCGCGGTCAGCGACGGCGCCGACGAAGTCGACATGGTCATCAACATCGCCCTGGCGCAGGAGAATCGCTTCGATGAGCTCGAGTCCGAGATCCGCGCCGTACGCAAAGCCTGCCCCACGCCAGTGGTCCTGAAGGTCATCATCGAGTCCGCTGCACTGGACGACGACGCGATCGTCGCGGCCTGCCGAGCCGCGGAGGCCGCCGGTGCCGACTTCGTCAAGACCTCCACCGGGTTCCACCCGGCCGGTGGCGCCAGCGTCCACGCGGTGAAGCTCATGGCCGACACCGTCGGTGGTCGGCTCGGGGTCAAGGCCTCCGGCGGCATCCGCAGTGCCGAGGACGCCGTCGCGATGGTCGAGGCCGGGGCCACCCGGCTCGGACTGTCCTCCTCAGCCACCGTCCTCGACGGACTCACCGACTGACTCGTACCACCCCTATTCCGCCAGAAAGGCGTGATCTGCATGACCCTCATCGACCGGGCGCGCGACTGGGCGTCCCACGACCCCGATCCCGCGACGCGGGAGGAACTCAACCAACTCATCGACGCGGCGGCGAGCTCCACCGCGGACAGTGCAGCCGTCACAGAACTGGAGTCCCGCTTCGCGGGCCCCCTGATGTTCGGCACGGCCGGACTGCGGGGCAGAGTCGGTGCCGGGGAGACCCGGATGAACCGCGCCGTGGTCACCCGCGCGACCCACGGACTGATGTCCTGGTTGAACGATCAGGTCGACGACACCCCCACGGTGGTGATCGGCTGCGACGCCCGCCACGGTTCCGCCGACTTCCGGAAGGCCGCGGCGGGTGTGGTCGCCGCAGCGGGGGGACGCGCACTGGTGCTGCCCGCCCAGTTGCCCACCCCGGTCACTGCATTCGCGGTCCGGCACCTGGGCGCCGATGCGGGAATCATGGTCACCGCCTCCCACAATCCCCCGGACGACAACGGCTACAAGGTCTACCTGGGTGGCCGAGTCGCTCCGGGGCCCGCGGAAGGTGTCCAGCTGATCAGCCCGGCGGACGCCGAGATCGCCGACGCCATCGCCGCGGCATCTCCCGCGGACGAGATCGCGCTCGCGTGGGAGAAGGTGGAGCACGTCGATGTCCTCGATGCCTACCTGTCCCGTGCCGAGGAGATCGGGCGGGCGTTCCCGGCGACGGATGAGTCCCGCTCGGACCTCAAGGTGGTGCTCACACCGATGCACGGAGTCGGTGGGTCCACCGCTGTCAGCGCCCTGGAAGCGGCCGGGTTCACGGACGTGCACCTCGTTCCCGGCCAGGCTGAGCCGGACCCCGACTTCCCCACCGTCGCGTTTCCGAACCCGGAGGAACCTGGGGCACTCGACCTGTCGATGGAGCTGGCCCGGGAGATCGACGCCGACATCATCATCGCGCTCGACCCGGACGCCGACCGCTGCTCCACAGCCATCCCGGACGCGGACGCACCCGCCGGGTGGCGGCAACTCACCGGTGACGAGATCGGGGCTCTCCTCGGCGAGTTCCTGGCGGCCCGGCGAGAAAACGGTGATACCGGGGAAGGCACAGTGCTGGCGAGCTCCATCGTCTCCGGTCGTCTGCTCGCCCGGATCGCGGAGGCCCACGGTCTGCGGCACGAGGCGACCCTGACCGGATTCAAGTGGATCGCCCGAACCCCGGGCATGATTTTCGGCTACGAGGAGGCGATCGGGTACTGCTGTGACCCCACCCGTGTCCGCGACAAGGACGGGGTAACCGCCGCGGTGACCCTGTGTTCACTAGCCGCCGGGGTGAAGTCCGACGGGCGGTCCCTGCAGGACGAGCTCGATGACCTCGCACGGAGACACGGTCTCCACGCCACGGCCCCACTGACGTTCCGGGTGGCGGACACGTCGCTCATTGCGGAAGGCATGCGCACGCTGCGTTCCGCGCCGCCGAGTCAGCTCACGGGCTCTCCCGTCGTCGAGTGTGCGGATCTCCTCGACGGCTACCGGGGTTTACCCCCGACCGACGGCATGCTCCTGGTCACCCGCGACGACGATCGCGTCATCGTGCGACCCTCCGGAACCGAACCAAAGCTCAAGTGCTATCTCGAGGTGGTCCTGCCGGTAGCGGCCAACGATAGCGTCCCGCACGCAGCCGCTGCCGCCCGTCTGGAGCAGCTCAAGACGGACATGGCCGCAGCCACCGGGATGGGATAATGATCCCGCCCGCAGCCAGGCTTTGACCAGTCCATTCCCAGCCCAACCCGGAAAGGACACGGTCCTCTTCCGGGTTGTCCCATTTCCCCAGGGGTCTGCCTTATAGTGTCCCGTAGAAACAGTCGGGTGGCGCGGCGGTCCTGCACCCGCGTCCGACGATGACGAGGAAGGACGTCTCGGATGACACCACCCCGGGGACGGCACGCCCGCAACGATGACGACGTTGTTGCCCCCGCTCCTGTTGTCCGACTGGACACCGAGTCGTTCCGGGTGCCCACCGGTGCCGAATTCATCGCGATCAGCCACGGGGCCCCGACCACCTCATCGTGGCCCCCGCCGACGCCAGGCGGAAAGCCTGCGACAACACCCACCGGTCTCCCGAGGCCGGAACCCACCGACTTGTTCCGGCAGAAGGTGAACTCGCACCGGGATACCGTGCGCAACACCCCAGCCCGTTCCCTCACCCCACCGGCAGAGCCCGAGCCGCCCGTTTCCCCGGGGCCCGTGGCCGACACTCAACCTGAGCCCACCCGGCGCAGACACCACCGGGCGGCACGCCCCGGAAGGGCGTTCTTCAGCCTCTGGCGGTTGCCCTCGGGGACTGAGGCGTATCTTCTCCGCCCGACGGCGCAACGTCAGTTGAGCTACTGGCTGGTGGCGACCTTCCTCTGCTGCGTCGCCCTGGGGATCGGCCTGGCGCTGCTCATCCACGGCCTCACGGACAATATCCGGAACAACGTCCACACCGGGTGTCTGTTGTCCACAGTCGCACTGTGTCTGTTCTTCTGGGCCAGCGCGTTTCTCCGACCCGGGGATGTTCTCCGATGATCGGTTACACAGCAGCGGCGATCTTCGCAATCGGGCTCTCACACATGTTGGTCACTCTCATCAGCCTCGCGGGCGCGCGAACCACGGCGCGACGGGCGTGGACGACCGCCCTGAAACCTCGACCCCGTGGCCCGGTAGCCGAGTTCGAACTGCTCACCGAATCCGGATGCCCCCCTCTGCGGGATCTTCCGGCACTGGACAACTACATCCTTGGGCGCGCTGACGACGCGGTGCTGGACGTGGAACTCGGAATGATCCGTTCAGATCTCCGTCGTCGGGCACATCTGTGGGGCACCGCGGCGAAGGTGCTCTGGATCGTCGCTCTCGTGCTAATCGCAGGGCGCCTGCCGGGCCTCCTTTCCGGATCAATGTCCGATCGGGCAGAGATCACCGCCTGTCTGACCATTGTGGGACTCATCGCCGGAGCTTCCTGGGCGACCACGGCGGCTTCCGTTCTCCGGAGCCACGCAATCAAGATCCCGGCCCCATTCTGATCGACCACCGGCCGACGGCGGGCCACACCCGGTGTCCCCGACCCAGCCGCGCACCATTTTTTCGGCGGCGACTATCAGAATCGCGCACTTTTACACTGGAAAGCAAAACCCGCTTCATATCTGGCAATAAATACAATCACCCTCCCGCCGCTGAAACCTCGGAAGGTGTCCAGCCCCTTCCCTTTGGGTGGACACCATCAATTACAATCTCCAAGGATATTCTGTAAAACACTTTGACTCCGGTAGGGGTGTGACCGCCTCCGGTTCGCAGTACCGGATTCCAATACTCCACCCCTAAACTCCCTTGACCCTGCAGCTCCCGGCACCTTTTCTGAAAAAGATGTCTACCAACTGATGTTCTTCGATGGTGACAGGTCGAGACAGTCGGGGCTAAATCTCACCTGCCGCGGCCGCAATCTCACCTGCCGCGGCCGCACAGCTCCCCTCAAACTGCGGAAAATCGAACAAAGAAAAGGGCCACCACTATCATTTGTCGACACATGTATGTTTCCGCTCTTTCGTTCATACCCGGACGCCAGTCACCTAGTCTGCGACGGTTCCGCACTGCTCCTCGGTCGTTGTCTTCTTTACGATCCACACCGCCCCCGGACAGAATCCACCTATCCCCAGATTTTCTGTGTGATTCATCCCAGTCGGGTCCAATCCAGCGAGCTGATCCCGGTCTGTGGACCATCGCTTGGCCCGGGTCAGCTCCGCGACCACAGAAAACGAGATCCGGAAGACACAAACCGGTTCTTCTGGTTTTAGAGTGCGTTGATCTGGTTGGGGAGTCACCCGGAGTGGGCGAAGGGACGCAGGATGTTGGTTGGGCTTGCGGAAAACCCACGGCGATGCCGCGAAGGTATCCGAGGCGTGCGTTGATCGCTTCGACGAGGGCTGTTGCTTGTGCCGGTGTCGAAATAAGCCCAGATCTTGCGGCGTCATGTCCACAGTGACCGGCCGAGATGGACAAGTTCCGGCCAAGAGCCTTTGGCACACCGCGATGGATCGAGCGAAGCACCTTGTCCATGGCGATCCTGCCGTCCCGGCGCCGAGGATCAGCACAGGTATCGATGAGTCGCTGGTAGACGCGGTAGACCACCACCCCAACGCGTCAGTCATCGGCGGTCAAAGCAAGTGTCGAGACGGGTGTATTACCGCTCGGTGCACAACCCGGTGCGGATCAGGATCATGCGTGCAGCAAGCACTGCCGCCGCGGCCGCGGTGTGCTATCCGGCGAACCCGCCCATGGTCACGACCTTGACCCGGTCCCGCAACTGCCGATCACAAGCACCCAACCAGCCGGTGAAGGCCTTCGCGCAGCGGACCTGGACCATGTCTCCGGCAGACAGGCCGACCCGCTACCCGTCGACCACCGGTGTGAAGGTCCACCAAAACGGTGGCGAACGCGCTGCTGCCCTCCCCGCGAACCTGTGCTCATCGACGCCCAGCACCCGTCCCCCCTTCAAGGTGATGCCCATCGTCGTAGACCAGATCCCGCACGGCTTCTACTGCGAGGCCGTTAACCAGGGCCCCACCCACACCGAGTGCTGCTACGAGGATCGCGGGAAAACCCTGGCGCGGTCGACCGCCGAACCGTTGCAGGATCCACCTCGTGCCCCGGCAGGTAATCGTGGCCCTCGATTCTGCCGGAAGCGGTAACTGCGCTCGGAATACCCTCGTGCCGCAGTTGCCGCAGATGAACCCGGGTCACCACACGTGCAGCCCGGTGGGCTGCCCGACAACCAGCGAACCGGTGACCGGGCACTCGAGATGATCACGCAACCGGCCCGCGACCTTGTGTCCCGGGGTATGCCGGGTCCATGGTGACCGGGGCACAGAAACAGGTACATCCGGTCGTCCTCGACCACGGTATCGGTGATCGTCACCCCGCAACTCCACGGTGCGGCACATGGTCTCCGCGAGCAGACTGGCGGTAAGTAGTGTTCACGGCAGGTCCTGGTGGTGTGGGACACAGGCGTAGACAACCCTCATCTTCACATCCCCAGGACCGCCGACCTCACCCCGGTCACCACCACGGTCCTGCGCCCATGACACACCCCCAAACGAAAGAGCCCACAAACCACCCACGTGACGCTGGCGGCGCTCCTCTCCGCCGTGGGCTACTGCCGACGCGGCCGAGGCCTCCACGGACGCCCGAACATGCGAGGCGGGCGCCGACGGGCCGTCAACTTCCGTGCCGCAGATGGCTCCGAAACCGCCTTCCCCGTCTACTGCCACAACCTCGGCTACCCCATGGCTGCGGCCGAGGATCGGGTGTCACAGTCCCCACCGACAAGAAGACCTCAATCTCCAGCGCACGGGAACGGGACCTGGACAACTATCCGCAGCTCCGAGCGTGGGGCAAGGATGATGACCCAGCTCACCGTGTGGCACGCGACCAACGGGCCGCCATCTACTGACTCCCACTCCTCGATCAATCCGGTGTCACACTGAGCGGGCTCACGCAGCGTGGGACCGAGTCGCCCATCCGCGACATGCGGGATGAACTCCCCGAGAAAACCTGACGAGGCCGGGAGACCCCGTCACCATGAAGTACACCCGCGCCCCAGAAACCCCGGTCGCGTCTTCCACCACGCTCCCTTGGTCAGTTCTCCTCCTGATTCCGCTCGGCGTCCTCGGCATAACCGGATGGGCGACATCCAGTTCGTCTTCCAGCGACACCGCCACCGCCCCGACCGGCGCCACGGTGCCCACCGACTCGGCGACGACCGCCACCTCAATCCCCTCCTCGACGACTGAAGCTCCCCGGAAAACGAACGGCGGCGGGTCACCGACACGCAGCCTGGACACCACCCGACCGAGAATCCCGGAACCCCGGAGTCTCGGGAACACCTTCGCGGACGTCACGGTGTTCGTACTCGCTGCACCCGTCCCGATGATCCTCGGAAGAGTCTTCGCGGTTGGCCATCGACGTGCCTGACGCACCCCGAGCCCCAGCGCCTGGTTGATATACGATCAGCGCATGCAGCTGCTGACATTCCGAACCGACGGCGGCACCCTTCCGGGGTGTGTCGCTGATCCGGCTAGCGCGGAAGCTACCCTCACCGAGGCACTGCGCTCCGGTGACGCCGCATCCGCGGTTTTCTCCGTGCGTCCGATCACCCTCCCCGGAGCGCTGAACGTCGGTGATCTGCTGCGACACCACAACTGGCGCGAGCTGGCGTCCGCGCGGTCCGGTGAGCCGGTGGAGATCACCGGATCAGACATCGCCCCCGTCATTCCGCGCCCCGGGAAAATCCTGTGCACCGGACTCAACTACGCCGACCACATCACGGAGATGGGGCACGATCTCCCCGACGTCCCCACTCTCTTCGCCAAGTTCCCCGACGCCCTGACCGGTCCCTTCGACCGGGTCACCGTCCCCACGGAGAATGCGAAGGCCCTCGATTTCGAAGGTGAACTCGCGGTCGTCATCGGCCGGCATGTCCCACTCGGTGGGGCACCGGACACCGGGACCGCGGAGGACGCGATCGCCGGATACGCGGTGTTCAACGACTTCACCATGCGGGACCTGCAGTACCGGACCGCCCAGTGGCTGCAGGGTAAGAACCTGGTGTCTGCCTCCGGTTTTGGCCCGTGGCTCACCACCAGTGACGCATTCACTCCGGGCGAGGCCACTCTGGTCACGCGCGTCAACGACGTGGAGAAACAGCACGCGGACATCCGGGAGCTAGTTTTCGACCCGGTGGCCCTGGTGCAGTTCATCACCACGTTCATCGACCTTCACCCTGGCGACGTCATCGCGACCGGGACGTCTGGGGGAGTCGGCTGGGCACGATCGCCCCGGGAGATGCTCACCGACGGTGACACCGTCACCATCGAGATCTCGGGGCTCGGTGGGATCTCCAACCGGATTGTGGTCTGCTAGGTCACGGTCGGGGAGATCACCGCACACGTCGCGGGGGTAAGCTCGGGGCCCATGAGACGCTTCCTGATCGCACTGTTCGGCTTCGCGGGGATCATGCATTTTCTGCGTCCGGAGGGTTTCGACAAGCTCGTTCCCGAGCAGCTGCCCGGTGATCGAAGGACCTGGACATACGGCTCGGGATACCTCGAACTCGGCACAGCGCTCCTGCTCGCGGTCCCGAGGACCCGGCGTCTCGGGGGCCTGGCGACCGCCGTGTTGATGGCGGGGGTCTGGCCCGGAAACATGAAGATGGCGTGGGACTTCCGAAACAGGGCGCCGTGGCTGCAGGCCATCGCATATCTTCGTCTCCCCCTGCAGATTCCGCTGATCCGCGCCGGGTGGCGGATCTGGCGCGAGAGGTAGTCCCCGTGCGGTCGGTGAGCGCATGAGTCGGTACTTCATCGTCGATGTCGAAGCCACCTCGGCGACCCCGTTCTCCGGTGTCATGACGGAATTTGCGGTGGTCCACTTCCGGAACGTTCCCGAGGTCGATCGGTGCCGGGACACCTTCCACGCCGTCTTCGTTGAGACTCTGCCTGCCGACGGGCCAGTACCGGTTCCTGATCCGACAGCACCGACCATCGACCCACTGCCGATCGCCCGGTCGCTCGAGCGATGGCTCGCGGCCCGGACGGACGCCCGTCCGACCTTCGTCAGCGACAACCCGGCCTTCGACTTCATGTGGATCGCGTGGCTCTTCGACAGCCTCGGCCGGGACAATCCCTTCGGGTTCTCCGCCCGCCGCATCGGGGATTTCCACGCGGGGCTGAACGGGGACTTCGATGACGCCCACCGGTGGAAGACGCTGCGTCGCACTCCGCACACTCACCATCCGGTGGATGACGCCGTGGGAAACGCCGAAGCCCTGCATGAACTGGTGCGCCATCCGAACAGGCCCGTACCGGAGCGGTTCCCGGGACGGCCCACATCCGAATGATGCCGATGGCTCGGCGGCTCTGTGCGGAAGGACATTGATGCCGGACCGGTGCAGGCCCGGTCAACGGCACCGGATACCGGGATCATTACCCGTGGCAGTCGCCGCCGCGCTGGCACAATGGCGGGGGGTGAAACCAAACCGGACTCCCCGGATCCGTGCCGTCCCAGAACTACCGAGGAAACACATGAATAAGCAGCTTCCCGTCACCGTCGTCGGTTCCATCAACGCCGATCTCACCGTCTCAGTCACCCGGCGCCCCGGCCCGGGTGAGACCGTCATGGCGTCGGGCGGAGGTATCTCGCCCGGTGGCAAGGGGGCGAATCAGGCGGTCGCCGCCGCGCTGCAGGGTGCAGAGGTCTGTTTCGTGGGTGCCGTGGGCGATGACGCGTACGCGGCACCGGCGACAGCGGTCCTCCGATCCTCTGGTGTGAACCTGACTGCGGTGGAAAAGGTTCCCGGCGCGACCGGCCTCGCGGTGATCACCGTGGATGAGACCGGGGAAAACTCGATCATGGTCATTCCCGGTGCGAACGGCGCGGTGGACGCGGATCTCGTCGACCGGTGGCGGGATACGGTGTCGGCTGCGGGGATCGTACTGTTGCAGGGTGAGATACCGGCATCCGGTTTTCTCGCCGCCGTGCAGGCGGCCACGGGGCGGGTCGTGGTCAATCTCGCGCCTGTGGTGGAGGTTGACCGGGACGCTTTGCTGCGGGCCGATCCGTTGCTGGCGAATGAACACGAGGCCGGCCTGATCCTGACGCAGCTGGGGTGTGACGGTGCCGCCGCGGTTGCGGCCGGCCCGGAGTCCTGTGCCCGGGTGCTCGTGGAGGCGGGTTTCTCCTCGGTCATTCTGACGCTCGGCGCGGAGGGCGCCCTGGTGGCGACGCCCGAGGGCTGCGAGCGGATCCCGAGTCCGTCGGTCACCCCGGTGGACACGACCGGTGCGGGGGACGCGTTCGCCGGGGCGTGCGTGGCCCGACTCGCCGCCGGGGATGATCTCGTGACGGCCACGCGGCACGCGGTGCGGGTCGGCGCGTTCGCGGTCACGGGGCACGGCGCCCAGGATTCCTACCCGGAGCCCGGTGTGGAGCTACCCGGTCAGGAGTAGGCCTGCGGCAAAATCCGTTCGAGGTCCAGCACATGCTCCTCATCGATACGGAAGCCGTCGAACAGGCCCTCGAGTTCTTCCGGGATATCGGCACCGTGTCCGGTGCCGTCAAACGCCCCGGTGTCGAGGTGGTCCTTGTCATTCACGTGGTGTGTCCTCCGTGACGGTGTCTGTCGTCTCCGAATCATCCCCGGTGTGCGGGTGCCTCCACCCTAGCGCGTGGGAGCGCCCGCATCTCGCCCGGTGTCTCAGTGGTCGCGGACCAGCTCGATGAGGCGACCGAGGATACCGGCGCCGTCGTGGTGGATGCCGTCGTGCTGGAACCGGTTGGTGATGTGGGGTCTCAGGTCCCGGTAGACCTCCGCGGTCTCCAGCGACAGCTGCATGGGAACGTAGATGTCGTCGACGTAGATCGCCGCGGCGGCAACAGCCGGTGACGAGGCGATCGCGTCGGCGTCGTAGAGGCTGGACCAGTCGTCCTTCGCCGCGAGGTCCTCGGCGACGTTCCGGAACGGAATCAGCGCGGGGTCCTCCTCAAACTGCCAGGGGTAGACGTGTTCGCCGGTGAGGTAGAAGGGCACGGAGCGGTCGCGGGGGTCGGCGTTCTCGGCGAAGCCCTCCACTGCGGTGCGCAGGCGGTGCGCGGACCAGTGGGTGGCTCCGGGGACGGTGCCGCCGTAGATCGACTCGTGGATCACGGCGTAGAGCGGGTGGCGCTCCAGGCTGACGCGGGCGCCGACGTCGTCGAGGAAGTCCCGGCGCAGCCGCTTCTCTCCCCGCACCTCGTGGAAGGGCTGTTCGAAGAGGTAGGAGAGGGTGTCGAAGCCGGTACCGCGGCCGAGTTCGGTGCCGATGAGCCTAAGCCTGCGGGAGCTGAGGCGTTCCCCGGTGGGGAGTCGTTCGTCGGAGTTGTCCAGGTGGTGGCAGACCTCGCGGATCCGGTCCTCGACCCCGTCGAAGCGCGCGTAGAAGTCCCGGTGGCGGCGGGCCAGCTGGGTGTAGGTTGCGCGGTAGACATCATCGATGCTTCGGCTGATCGTCGGCAGCCCACCGGTGAGCAGCGCGGTGTCCACACGATCGGGGTGGCGGGAGAGGTAGGTGGTGATGCAGAAGCCGCCGAAGCTCTGCCCGTAGAGCGACACCCGCTCCACCCCGAGGTGCTCGCGGAGCCGCTCGCAGTCCTCGACGATGAGGTCAGCACGTAGCAGCGTGAGCCGTTCGGTGAGGTCCGCGGCGTCGATGTGCGGGGAGGCTGCGTCGATCCGCCCGGACCTCCCGGTTCCCCGCTGGTCCAGGAGGACGAGGCGGTGGGTTTGCAGGACCTCCGAGATCCAGCCGCTGATTCCGGTGGGTCGGGGTGCCGGGTTGCCGGGGCCGCCCTGCAGGAAGATGAGGACGGGAAGATTCTCCCCGCCGTCGGGGATGATCTCACGGGCGTAGAGGTCGAGGTTTCCCCGCCCCGGGTCCGCCGGATCCCAGGGGACCGGGAGGGTGTGGCTGCGGAAGGTGTGTCCGAACCGTCGGCTGGTGGTGGTGACCGTCATAGGGCCCCAGACTACCGGCCGGGCCGGTGCCCGGAGGACTACATTCGGGAGGTATGGATGCACATGATCTGATCACCTCGAACGGCCTGACCTTCCACCCCGCCGGCGCCCACCTCGTGTCGGTGGAGACCCCGGGCGGTGAACTGCTCTTCGTCAGCTCCACCACCGGCTGCGGGGCCGGCACCCCGATCCGCGGCGGCGTGCCGCTGCTCGCCCCGTGGTTCGGGACGCTGTTGGGGGAGGAACCCGCCCACGGGTTCGCGCGGCGCATGGCGTGGGACTGCCGGAAGACGGATACCGGGCTCGCCGCGACGTTGGACCACGACGACTGGCACCTCTCGTTCCGCGCGGACCCGACCACCAACGGTGTCTTCGTCGAACTGTCCGCCCGCAATGATGCCGATGCCGAGCGGCTGCTGCAGCTGGGGTTCCACCCGTACTACCTGATCGACGACATCGATCAGGCGACGGTGACCGGACTCGATGGTTCCCCGGCTCTCGACCGCGTCACCGGCCACACCGGCACCGTCAAGGATGCGATTTCCTTCGACGGCCTCTACGACACCATCGTGACCGCGCCCGCGGGCCGGACCGCGACACTGTCCGACGGCACCCGGACGGTGGATGTGACGGGCCGTGGAACGGACTCGATCATCGTCTGGAATCCCGGCGCGGTAAACGCCGCGGGCATGCGGGATCTCGGGGAGGGCGAATGGCAACGTTTCGTGTGCGTCGAACCCGCCCTCCTGGGGCCGGATCTCGCGGGTGTGTCCGTGGCGCCCGGGGAAGCGGTGACGATCGGGATGACTGCGCAGCTCACCGTCCCCGAGGTGGGCTGAGAGCCTCTCAGACGCTGGTAAGGTTCCACTTCGTCGGCCCGCCCGCTGCGGGGAACACATCGAAGGAGAACCATCGTGCCCCAGGTCAGCGTCGTGACGCAGTCTGTTCCCGGCCCGGGCGGCGGGTCGGGATCGCGGGTCGCGGGTATCGACGTCGCGCGGGCGCTGGCGATCGTCGGGATGATGTTCGCCCACATCGGCGGGTCCAGGGATTCCTTCGTCGGAGATGCGGCGCACCTGCTGGCGACGGGTCTGCCGTCCGCTCTCTTCGCGGTGCTCACCGGTGTCTCGCTGGGTTTCATGGGGAGCGCGGGCGCTTGTGCCGGGGGCGAGCGCCTGGCTGCTTCACGGAGCAGGCTCTATGTCCGGGGGATGCTCGTCGTCGTGATCGGCCTGGCGCTGACCTACATGCAGTCCAGGATCGCCGTCGTACTCATGGCCATCGGTATCGAGATCATCCTGCTCGCCCCGGCCGTGCGGTGGCGGACCCGGACCCTCCTCATCTGGTGGGCTGTGCTGTTCCTGCTCGGCGCGGCGGTGACCACCCTCCTACGCTTGGGTGACCTCTATTCCGAGCTGATCACCCTCGGTTATCCACTCCCGGCCTGGCTGCTCTACGGGATCACCGGGATCCTGCTACACCGTCATCTCATCTATTCCGGGCCTCGAACGTGGACGATCGCCACGGTGATCGGGGCGGTGGTCGTGGCGGTGGGTGTCTGGTGGTGGCGCCTCGACGTGCTCGACATCGGGCACGACTCACCGTTCTTCGATTTCCGCGACCCCGATCTCACGGTTGCCCGGGATCTGTTTCTCTCCGCGGCCCCGCACAGCGGTGGCCTGGGGGATGTGGTGGTCAGCGTCGGTGCCGCCGTCGCCACCGTCGGTCTCTGCCTGCTGGCGTGTCACGTCCGCTGGGCCGAGGTGCTGCTCTACCCGCTGCGCGCCACGGGTTCGATGGCGCTCACCGTCTATGTCGCGCACATACTCACCGCGACGCTGCTCACAGGATTCTCCCTCATGACGTTGATCGGGCACGGGGACTCCCCCTCCGGTGCCGATGGGTTGGGTGCCGACCACGGGCGGACCGTGTACACCCCGTTGAACGACGCGGATCCGACGTCCGCACCGACAGCGGAGCTCCCGGACGAACCTGCGCGGGAGGATTTCTCCGCCGAGCAGGAACGTCTCTTCGCCGAGTACATCGAGGAACAGGACGACGACGTCGACGCGGGCGCCCCGCTGCCCGCTGCAGGGAGTGGATTCGATCTGGACGGCTTCGCGGTCACTGCCCTCGCGGCGCTGCTGCTGTCCTCCCTGTGGCGATGGCGGTTCCGCCGGGGCCCGCTCGAGGGGCTGCTGCGCTGGATCATCGGGAAGGCGACCCGCAGCGATCTTCCGCCCCGGGTCACACCCGCCAGTCCCTGACCTCCCGCCACTGCTGCTCCATCCGGGCGTAGGCACCGCCCGCTGCACTCAATTCCTCCCGGGTCCCCGATTCGACGATTCGGCCCTCCGCCATGACCACTACCCGGTCGGCGATCTCCAGCACGGCGGGCCGGTGGGTGACGACGACGGTGGTGCGCCTCCCTTTCACCCGGGCGAGGGACGAGACGATGGCGCGCTCGTTGAGGGCGTCGAGGTTCGCCGTCGCCTCATCGACGACGAGCAGGTCGCCGGGGGCGGTGAGTGCCCGGGCGATGCCGACCCGCTGACGCTCACCGCCGGAGAGCCGATTCCCAGATTCCCCGACCCTCGTGTCCGGGCCGTCGCCGGATGAGCCGGGCACCGAATCCAGCTGGGCGGCACTGATCACTTCGTCGAGTTCTGGGCCGGTGATCCGGAGGTTGTCCCGGATCGTCGCGTTTCCCAGCACGGTGTCCTGGAACACCGCCGTGGTCATGGCCCGCAGGTCAGCGGCGCTGACCGGCAGCTCCCCCACCGACACGGTGCCGGTCGTCGGTTCGACGAGACCCGCCAACACGTCGAGAAGTGTGGATTTGCCACACCCGGAGGCCCCGACGATGACGGTCGTCGTCCCGGGTTCGAGATCCAGGTCCACCCCGGTCACCGCAACGGTGCCGTCCGGGTGGGTGACGCCGATTCCGCGGGCGCGGATGGCCCCGGGGGCGGGGCGTCGCCCGGGGCCGGTTGTGGGACGCTCGACGAATTCGCGGAGCTGGCGCAGCGTCGCGCCGACAGTGTGGAGGGAGCTGGCGAGCATGGACACCGCCGTGATCTGTTCGATGACGCGCATGAGGACGATGACCATCACGGCCGCCTCGACGCCGTCCAGTCGCCCGTCGTCGTACGCCAGCCAGGTCGCCGCGCCGAATCCGAGAAGAGTCAGCTGCAGGGCAGTGCTGGTGAGCATCTGCCCCGGGATCTGCCACAGCAGGAGTCGACGCACCGCACGGACCCCGCCCGCGACGGCGTCGTCGACGTGGGTCGATCCGCGTTCCACCCGTCCCGCGGTGCGCAGCGCCGGTTGGGCGACGGCGAACTCGACGAGCCGCTCGTCGAGTTCGAGGGTGGCCCCGGTGAAGGCATCGTCGGCGCCGCGTTCGATCCTCTCGGACACCAGTACCGCGCCGAGGAGGAGCACCGCGCCCGCGATGGTGACCGGCGCGAAGCGCCAGTCGATGAACAGGAGCGCGACCGCGAGGAAGCAGGTGAACGAGACGGCGGTCAGGATGGGGGTGATGAGCAGGACGACCATGCTGGTCAGTTCGATGCCGCCGCCGCCGACGAGGGAGCGCAGTTCTGATTTCCGTGCCGGTGTCAGCTGCTCAAGCGGGGTGTCCCGGATCGCCCGGACCCCGTGCCGTCCGACGGCCCGCATGGCGTGCAGTCCGAGCTCGACGCCGGTTCCGGCTGCGCTGCGTTCGATCATCCAGATGGCGGCGGTGACCGCGATCAGCGCCGCGGTCCAGGGACCCGCGCCTGCGGCGTTGTGGTCGAAGAGGTGGTGCAGCAGGGGTATGAGCAGGACGACGGCGGCGACCTGCAGGCCGGAGGAGAAGACGGTCAGTGCGGTGAAGCGGCGGAACGCGGTGGTTCCCGCGGCGCCGGTGATGCGGCGGATGTCGGTGACGATCATCGTGTGCTCCCCGCCTTCCAGAGATCGGCGTACGTTCCGTCGGCGGCGAGGAGTTGGTCGTGGGTGCCAGATTCGGTGATGCGTCCGTCCCTCATGACGACAATCCGGTCGGCGCCGGTCACGGTGTGCAACCGGTGGGCGATCATGAGTACGGTCTTGCCTGCCAGCAGGCGGTCGAGTCCCCGGCGGATCGCCCATTCGCTCTCCGGATCGGCGGAGGCCGTCGCCTCGTCGAGCACCACGATGTCGGTGTCGGCGAGCAGTGCCCGCGCCACCCCGATCCGTTGTCGTTGCCCGCCGGACAGGCGGTTGCCGTCGATGACGGTGTTGTAGCCGTCCGGGAGCGTGTCGATGAAATCGGCGATGCCGACCGCCTCGGCGGCGACGATGATGCTGTCGCGGTCCGCACCCGGTGCGGCGAGCGCGATGTTCTCCGCCACGCTGGTGTGCAGCAGTTGTACGTCCTGCAGCAGCACGCTCACCCTGCCGTAGAGCTCCTTCTGGCTGAGGTCGCGGATGTCGCGGCCGTCGATGCTGATGGATCCACCGTCGACGTCCCATAGCCTGGCGAGCAGGGCGGCGACGGTGGATTTTCCGGCACCCGAATCACCGACGATGGCGGTGACCGTTCCGGGTTCGAGGGTGAGCGAGAAATCCGGGAGGACGGGCTGTCCGGGCCCGTAGCCGAAGCGGACGTGGTCGAAGACGACGTGGCCGGGGCGCCCCGGGCGGTCCGCGGCTTCCGCGAGGGTGGGCGTGGCGAGCAGGAGGTCGAGTCCGGCGACCGCGTTGAGGCCCTGCTGGAGGGCACCGATGCTGTGGGAGACCGCGAGCAGCTGACCCGCGAAGGAGGTCCCGAGGATGAGGAAGGGAATCAGGTCCGTCGGGTCGATCCAGCCGACGAGGAGGAACAACCACGCAGCGGTGCAGAGCAGGGCGATGACGGTGGCCGGGCGGTTGAGCATGACCATCGTGACTTTTGCCGGGGCGGTGTCGTGCTGCCAGGTGCTGACGAAATCATCGATCTCACGCATGGTGCCGTCGACGTCGACGATCGCGTCGTCACCGAAGATGCGGGATTCCCGTTGGGTCTCGAGGTGTGTCTGCACCACGGCGTTGGCCTCCGCGACGAGACGCTGGGAAGTGTCGAACCGATCCCTGTCGCGGGTCATCATGCGCGACATGACCACGATGAAGAGCACGACGGGGATGAGCAGCACGAGGCCGAGTCGCCACTGCACGGTCATGAGATAGACGAGGACGGCGACGGGTGTGACCGCTGCTGCGACGACCTCCGGGACAGCGTGGGTGACGAGGTGGTGTAGCGCGGCGACGTCGCCACCGATCAGTTTCCGTACGCCCGCCGATTCCCGCCGGTTGAACCACCCGAGGGGTAACCGCGTGACCTTCTCTAGGAGCCTGAGCCGCAGGGCCGCGGCGAAGTGCGCGTCATAGAAGTGGAGGGCCGTGGTCAGACCCACGGTACCCAGGCCGCTAATCCCCATCACCACGAGGGCGGTGACCGCGGCCCGGAAGAAATCCTGCTCCGGGGCGCCGTCCAGGAACATCTGCGCGATGTGGGCGAACAGAATCAGCGGGACGATCTGCAGCACCGACAGACACCCCTGGGCGATCCCGGAGAGAATCAGGGCGGTCTTCGCGCCGGCGAGCACACCGCGCGTCGGTGTCGCGGGTGTCGCGGCTGCGTCGTGGGGTGATGCGTGCTGTTCCGGTGCATCGGTGTCGCGGTAGGCGCCCATAGCCCGCCCGCGGATCCAGTAGCCCTGCGCGTGGAGCAGAGCCTTCGTCGCCCCACACTCCCGCCGGAGATATGTCCGGGCGTGCCTGACGGAGGTGGCTTCCGCGGTGAGCCAGGTGTACCAGCCGGACCAGTTTCCGCCCCGTATCGCCTGCACGAGCGCTTGTCCGTCGGGGAGGGCGTCGATCCAGGTTGCGGTTATGTTGTCTCCCGCTGGGAGCGGGAGCTGTTCGTCCCGGTCGCTGATCTTCTCCAGACAGATGACGACGGGCACCGAGGGATCGATCGCGGCGGCGATGTCGCAGATCGCGGGATAGCCGGAGGAATCACCGAGCAGCAAATATCCGGGTGGCTGCGGATCGAGTTGGACGAAGGGCTCCTCCGACATCCGCATCGCGCTGATCTCCACACCGGCTTCCGCGTGCCTGGCCCAGTGGGAGGCGGGGCCTGCGGGTTCGTGGAGGACGAACTCGAGGGTGAACTCGCCAGTAGCCGGATCGGCGTCCCTGATGGTGTAGCCGCGCTGGAATTCCTTCGCTCCCCCGCCCGGGTCCGGGAACCACGCCCGGATCCAGGCACCTGGTTTCTCTCCCTCGGGATTGAGCAGGGTGTCGGACCGGAGTCGGAGCCGAACGTAGTTGTCGGTGACCCACTCTCTGTCGATGAGACGGACCCTGTGGTCCTTCGCCCCCATGGCCTTCATGATCGAACCGGATACGCCTTTGCCCATACGTGGTCTCCTGTGTGCGCTGCGGAACTGGATTCACCGCAGATTTCTTGCATTGTGAGCGCAAGAATACACAATAGGCGAGCCTCGCCTCATCTTCCGGGGATTCACGGGGCACCCGCCCGGCGGAGCGGCGGGTGCGGTGTGATCAGCCCTTCCGCACCTTGATCCGCCAGCCGGCGTCCCCGGTGGCCCGGAACTCGGTCACCTCGTGCCCCGCCTCGGCAGCCCAGCGCGGAATCGCGTCGGTGGCCTGGGTGCAGTCGAAGTCGATGACCAGCGCCTGCCCCGAACGCAGTTCATCCATCGCCGAGACCGCCTCGATCAGTGGGAACGGGCACACAGCACCGAGGGTGTCCAGGGCGAACTCCCCCGGCACGATCTCGGCAAGCCCCGCCGGAGCGGCCTGTGCCTCCCGGACCTTCAGCGCGACCGGCGCGACGGCGTACGCGGGGGCGGCCACGGACGTGGTGGTAGCCTCCGGGTGGGCGGCGCGCCCATCGACACTCTCATCGGTACTGTAGGTCCCGGTCGCCGTCTTCCGCCCGGAGGGCTTCAGCCAGATCTTCGCGGCGACGCCGACGCCGACGGCGAAGAACGCGAGCGCGACCCAGCCCTGGTAGGTAAACAGAGAGGTCTGGACCATGCCGTTGCCGACGGTGCACCCGCCGGCCCAACTGGCACCGACGCCCATCCCGATGCCGCCGACCACGGCACGCGACGAGGTTCGAGCGTCGGGCACGCGGACGCGGAACTCACCGGAGACCCTCGCCGCGACGAGCGCCCCGACGAGGATCCCGAGGACGAGGAGTGCACCCCAGTCCAGGAAGGAGCTGTCCCCGGTGACGATGTAGTTGGCGACGTTCTTCGACGGCGTCGTGATCCCGAGACCGTCGTTGCGGCCGGTCGCGGCGGACAGCGGCCAGGCGATGACGCCGATGATCCCGATGATCACCGCGGCGAGGTACACGTGCAGCGGCCTGCGGTGCAGCGGCTGGGCGAGGGAGACCTGTCGCGGGCCGGAGAACTCCGTCTGGAGGAAGCGCGCCGCGAGGTAGGCGGTCAGCACCCCGAGACCGATGACGAACCACCAGGGGGAGAGCCCGAAGGTGGCGGGCACGGTGGTCTGGTCGACCGTGAACTGCCTGAGCCAGGCGTTGACCCCGCTCAGCGGGCCGGTCTTCATCGCGGCGGCGGACAGCGCGTACCCGACCAGGGCGAGCCAGGAACCGACCAGCCCCTCCCCCGCGCGGTACCACGTGCCCGAAGCGCAGCCGCCAGCGAGGACGATGCTGACGCCGAAGATGAAGGCCCCGACGATGACGGCGGCGGGCGCGAAGGGCGAGTAGTCGGGCGCGATGACCCCGGTCGAAGTGAGCGCCGTGAGCCCGACGGCGTGCACGGAGATGACGATGAGCAGTGCGGTGAACGGGCGCCACGTGCTGCGGGTGAAGATGTCGCGGAGCATGCCCGTCACGCAGAACCTTCCGCGCTGCATGACCGCGCCGAGTACGACGCCGAGGATAAGTCCGGTGATGAGCATGGGAACCTCCTGGGGTTCTTCTGGTGTGTCTGTTGCCGCTGAGTCCCGTCCGTGGGGAATCCAATACCGGAACCATACAGAGCTGTCTATTATTTGTGAACATTTCTGTTCATTTTCACTTTCGGCAACGCACCGATGGAGTGTTTCCCGTGCTCGTAGACACCCCGGAAATCCGGTAGACGATAGAATTCGGGCAGAACCCCGCTGGCGGCACCAGTGCCGCTCCGCGGGTGTCGGCTGACACCGTCCCCCGGGTCCGCCCCACCAACGACGAAAGGCATCCCATGCACAAACTCTTCACCACACGTACCACGGCACTCGCTGCCGCATCCCTCATCTTCGTGGCACCGCTCGCCGCGTGCTCGAATTCCGAGACCTCCGAGACAACCGACACGTCCGAGGTCAGCTCCAGTATCTCCGAGATGAGCAAGTCCGCGTCCGCAGGTCTCTCGGAGAAGTCCTCCGAGAAGTCAGAGCCGTCCTCCACCTCGGCGAAGGCTGCCTCCGGGTCTTCCGACGTCGAGATCACCGTCGACAATGCAGACGGCATCAAGGCCGGCGATACCGTCGCCGTTGAGGTCTCCGGGCTGAACCCCGAATCCGGCTACTACGCCGCGATCTGCGCGGCGAAGGGCCCCGAAGGTTCCCCCGTTCCGGTCTGCACCGGCGAGATGGGCGACACGGAGAGTCAGGCGTGGTTGCAGAACGAGCGCGGCAACGCGAAGATCTCCGAGGACGGAACCGCCTCCTTCACCCTGACCGCGAGCCCCTCCGGTGACGGCGTCGACTGTCTCACCGACGAGTGCGTGCTCAAGGTCTTCGGTGACCACTCCGAGGGATTCAAGGACGTCGCCGAGGTCCCGGTGACCTTCGCGTCCTGATCTACGCAGAACAATGATGACGGCCCCCTCTACGGTGGGCCGTCATCATTGTTCTGGCCGGGAACAGGTCCCGGATCAGGATCACTCCCGTTCAGCGTAGGGGTCGGTGACACCGATGTACTGGATACTGGTGTACTCGTCGAGTCCTTCGGCGCCGCCCTCCCGACCAAGACCGGACTGCTTCACCCCACCGAAGGGTGCCGCCGCGTTCGAGATGATCCCGGCGTTGAATCCCATCAGCCCGAAGTCGAGGCCGTCCGCCATCCGGTACATCCGTGAGGCGTCGGTGGTGAACACGTAGGACGCGAGCCCGTATTCCGTGTCGTTCGCCAGGGCCAGGGCCTCGTCCTCGTCGCGGAACGTGATGATCGGCGCGACGGGACCGAAGATCTCCTCGGTGAGCACCCTGGCTCCCGCTGGCACATCCACCAGGACCGTCGGCGGGTAGAACCAGCCCGGCCCCGGGACGGGACGACCACCGGTGAGCACCGTCGTACCACGTTCGACGGCGTCGTCGACCAGGCCCGCGACCCGGTCTCTGGCCTGCCGGGAGATCAACGGCCCGCAGGTGATTCCGGGTTCCATCCCGTTCCCGAGTTTGACGGTGTTCATCCGCTCCGCGAACAGGGCGGCGAACTGGTTTACCACGCTCTCCTGCACGAGGAACCGATTCGCGGCTGTGCACGCCTCACCGATGTTGCGCATCTTCGCGGCCATCGCGCCGTCCACCGCCGCATCGAGATCCGCGTCGTCGAAGACGATGAACGGGGCGTTTCCCCCCAGTTCCATGGAGGTGCGCAGCACGCCGTCGGCGGCCTGCCGCAGCAGCAGCTTGCCCACACGCGTGGAACCTGTGAAGGAGACCTTGCGCAGACGGGCGTCGGCAAGCAGCGGGGCCGACACCGCCGCGGGGTCAGCCCCCGGCAGCACCGCAAGGACGCCTGCCGGAAGGCCCGCATCCATCAACGTCTGGGCGAGGAACTGGCTGGTCAGCGGAGTCAGTTCAGCGGGTTTGAGAATCATCGTGCACCCGGCGGCCACCGCAGGGGCGATCTTCCTGGTCGCCATGGCGAGCGGGAAGTTCCACGGGGTGATCAGCAGGCACGGACCCACGGGTTTGCGGCGGGTGAGCATCCGCAGCCCACCCTCGGGGGCGGCGTCGAAACGGCCGTGAGCCCGCACCGCCTCCTCGGCGAACCAGCGCAGATACTCCGCACCGTAGGCGACCTCACCGCGGGCCTCCGCGAGGGGTTTACCCATCTCGAGGGTCATCAGCGTGGCGAACTCCTCCGCGCGTTCCCGCACCAGCTCGAAGGCGCGACGCAGAATCTCCGAGCGTTGTCTGGCCGGGGTCCGTGCCCACCGGTTCTGCACCCGGCACGCCACGTCGAGGGCAGCCAGGGCCTCCCGCTCCCCCGCCGACGCGACCGTCGCGAGGCGTTCCTCCGTCGCCGGGTTGACCACATCGAAGGTCGCTCCGTCGGCGGCCTCGATGAACTCGCCGTCGATCAGCAGCCCCGTGGGAACACTCCGCACCAGGGCGGAGACGTCGATGGTGTCGGTGTTCATCACCTAATCCTCTTTTCTGAAATCGGTGACCAGGGCCCGGGACGCGGTGGCCGCCAATTGGACATCGGCACCGATGTTGACGAAATCGGCTCCTGCGTCGATGTACTGTCGCGCCTGCTCGATGTTGAAGGCGTTGACGCCGACGAAAACACCCGCGTCCTTCGCCGCGCACATCGCCCGGGAGACGGCGTCGAGCACATCCGGGTGGGACTGCTGGCCGATAACCCCCATTGAAGCGGCGAGGTCGGATGGGCCGATGAACACGGCGTCAACCCCGTCGACGGACGCGATCTCGGCGGCGTTCTCCACCGCCTGCGGCGACTCGATCTGCACGATGCAGCTCACGGTCTCCCCAGCTGTGCCCAGGTAGTCCGGCACCGCATTCCACCGGGAAGACCGGGCCAGCGCACTACCCACCCCACGGACACCTCGGGGCGGGTAGTGCATCGCCGCGACGGCCGCCTCCGCATCCTGTCTGGTGTGCACCATCGGCACCATGATCGACTGGGCGCCGAGGTCGAGGTACTGCTTGATCAGGGCGGTGTCGAGCACCGGTACCCGCACGACCGGGATCGCCGGATAGGGGGCAACGGCACGCAGCAGACTGGTGATGGTTTCCAACCCGATCGGGGAATGCTCGCCGTCGATCAGCAGCCAGTCCGCACCGCTGCAGGCCATGATCTCCGCCATCGCGGGCGACCCGGAGCACACCCACAGACCGGTGAGCGGCCGGTCGGCACCCACGAGACGTCGACCGAAGGGTTCGGGGAGGCTCACTCGAAACGACATGTCACGCTCCCCAACTCGCCATAGTCCGCGTGGACCGTGTCCCCGGGGTCCACCCACATCGGGCGGGTGAAGGAACCGGCGAGAATGAGCTCCCCAGGTTCCAGGTGGTCACCGTGTTCGGCGAGCTTGTTCGCCAACCAGGCGACACCCGTGGCGGGGTGACCGAGGACCGCAGCCGCGACGCCGGTCTCCTCGATGGTCTCGTTGCGGTAGAGCAGTGCGGGAACCCAGCGCAGGTCCACCGCATCGGGCGCCACCGGGCGCCCCCCGTAGACCATCGCCCCCATCGCCGCGTTGTCACTGATGGTGTCGACGATGGTGCGGCCCTCCATCTCGATCCGCGAGGACAGGATCTCCAGAGCCGGTACGACGTACTCGGTGGCGCGCAGCACATCGAAGACCGTGCAGTCCGGCCCCCGCAGGCCCTCCTTCAGTTGGAAGGCGAGCTCGACCTCGATACGCACATTGGAGAACTGACCGTGCTCAATGACCGAGCCGGACTCGTACACCATGTCCGCGAAGATCGCGCCATAGTCCGGTTCGGTGATACCCGTGGCGACCTGCATCACCTTGCTGGTGAGCCCGATCTTGCGGCCGACCGGGCGACGCCCGGCGGCGATACCGCGGCGCCGCCACTCGTTCTGTACGGCGTAGGAGTCCTCCACCGTCATCTCCGGGTGTCGGGCGGTGAGCAAGGGAATCATCGTGCGATTGTTTTCGGCGTCGCGGAGTTCATCCGCGATCGCCTCAATGGTCCTGCTGTCGAGCATGGTGCCTCCTGCGTGGGCCGGTTGTTCGGGGAGTCGATTGGTGGCTAGAGCTGGTGGCCCAACTTGTACTCGCCCTTCTTCCAGTCAGGCATGTCCTCGTCATCGGCGCGGGTGTAGGAGAACCCGTCGGCGCCGATGGTCTGCTCCATTTCGGAGGCGTCGGTGCGTTCCACGAGGGGAACGAGGTTGCCGTCGAGGTCGAGGACCCGGGAGGCGTCGGTGTACCAGCTCGGTACGACGGGGGTTCCCCACCAGTCGCGGCGCTGGTTGTCGTGGACGTCCCAGGTCACACGCGGGTTGTCCGGGTCACCCGTGTAGTAGTCCTGGGTGTAGATCTCCACGCGGTGTCCGTCGGGGTCCCGGAGATAGAGGTAGAAGGCGTTGGACACGCCGTGGCGCCCGGGCCCGCGCTCGATGCGGTCCGACAGCCGCAGGGCACCCATCTTGTCGCAGATCGCCAGGATGTTGTGCTTCTCGTGGGTGGCGAAGGCGACGTGGTGCATGCGGGGGCCGTCGCCGCCGGTCATGGCGGTGTCATGGACGGTGGGCTTGCGGCGCATCCAGGCCGCGTAGACGGTGCCGTCACCGTCCTGGATGTCCTCGGTGACGCGGAACCCGAGATCCTCCATGTATTTGACGGCCTTCGGAACGTCCGGGGTGACCTGGTTGAAGTGGTCGAGCCGGACGAGAGCACCTGGGGTATAGAGATCGTAGCGCCAGCAGAGCCGCTCGACGTGTTCGACGTCGAAGAAGAACTCGTAGGGGAAGCCCAGCGGGTCCTGGACGCGCACGGAATCACCGATGCCGCGGACGAAGCCATTCGGGTTGCGCTCGACCCGGCAGCCGAGTTCCCGGTAGAACGCCTCGGCACGGTCGAGGTCCTCGGGGCTGCGGACGCGGTAGCTGAACACCGCGACGGCGGCGGTCTCACCCTTACGGAGGATGAGGTTGTGGTGGATGAACTCCTCCATGGAGCGGAGGTAGATCGCCTCGTCATCCTCGTAGGTGACCACGAGGTCGAGGACGTCGACGTAGAAATCGCGGGACCGCTTCAGGTCGGTGACGACGAGTTCCATGTACGCGCAGCGCAGGACGTCCGGCGGCGGCGAGGTCGGGGTGGTGATGGGGTTGGACACGTACTCTCTCCTTGGTGCTCAGGGGCGCCTGTCGACGCCCGTCCCTCCCGCAGCGGGTGCGGTCGGGGGCGGCGTCTGACGGCGGTGGTGGGTAAGTCTGATCAGTCCTGCTTGCCGAAGACGGGGTTGTGCACCTCGCCGAGGTTGATGTGAACGGCCTGCTGGTCGGTATAGAAGTCGATGGAGCGGTAGCCGCCCTCGTGCCCGAGACCGGAGGCCTTCACGCCGCCGAACGGGGTGCGCAGGTCACGGACGTTGTTGGAGTTGAGCCACACCATTCCGGCCTCGACATTCTGGGCGAAGTTGTGGGCGCGTTTGAGGTCGCCGGTCCAGACGTAGGCGGCCAGCCCGTAGCGGGTGTTGTTCGCCAGTTCGAGGGCTTCCTGTTCCGTGTCGAAGGGGGTGATGGCGACGACGGGGCCGAAGATCTCCTCCTGGAAGATGCGGGCGTCGGCGGGCACGTCTGCGAAGACGGTGGGCTGGACGAAGTTGCCGTTCTCGAAGCCCTCCGGGCGGCCACCGCCGGCGACGAGTCGGCCCTCGGTCTTGCCGAGTTCGACGTAGGACATGACCTTGTCGAAGTGTTCGGGGTGGACGAGGGCGCCGACCTCGGTGGCGGGATCGGAGGGCAGGCCGACCTTCACGCGCTTGGCCTGGGCGGCGTAGCGCTCGACGAACTCGTCGTAGATGGAGCGCTCGACGAGGATGCGGGAGCCCGCGGTGCAGCGCTCGCCGTTGAGGGAGAACACGCCGAAGATGGTGGCGTTGATCGCCTCGTCGAGATCGGCGTCGGCGAAGACGATGGCCGGGGACTTGCCGCCGAGTTCCATCGACAGGCCCTTGAGGTGGGGGGCTGCGTTGCCGAAGATGATCTGGCCGGTGCGAGACTCCCCGGTGAACGAGATCAGCGGGACATCGGGGTGCTTGACCAGGGCGTCACCGGCATACTCACCGAAGCCGTTGACCAGGTTGAACACCCCGGCGGGGACGCCGGCTTCCTCGAAGATACCGGGCCAGAGGCTCGCGGACAGCGGGGTGAACTCGGCGGGCTTGAGCACCACCGTGTTGCCGGTGGCCAGAGCGGGGGCGAGCTTCCAGGATTCCAGCATGAACGGCGTGTTCCAGGGAGTGATCAGCCCGGCGACGCCGATCGGCTTGCGGTTGACGTAGTTGATCTGGCGACCGGGAACCTTGAAGGCGTCATCAGTCTGGGCGACGATGAGGTCCGCGAAGAAGCGGAAGTTCTCGGCGGCGCGGCGGGCCTGCCCCTTGGCCTGGGTGATCGGGAGACCGGAATCGAAGGACTCCATCTCGGCGAGTTCGGCGTCGCGGGATTCGACGATATCGGCGATGCGCATGAGGATGCGCGCCCGCTCGCGGGGGAGCATCTGCGGCCAGGGGCCGTCGTTGAAGGCGGCCGTTGCGGCGGACACAGCGGCGTCGATGTCGGCCTGTTTGCCGGAGGCCGACTGGATGTAGGTCTCGTTGGTCACGGGGTCCAGGACATCGAAGGTGTCCCCGTCGGCGGAGTCGACGAATTCGCCGCCAATGTAGTGGCGGATCTTCTCGGGCAGGTTCGCGGGGAGGCGGTCGGTACTCATCTGTCTGTGTTGTCCTTTGTCTTGGCTGTTTCTTCGGTGTTCAGATAGTGGTCAAGTGTGGTGAGTCGGTGCTGGCGGACGATTCTCTCGATGTAGTCGGCGTCCGCGCCGGCCTCAATCATGGTGAGGATCCGGTAGTGCTCGACCACGGATTCCTCGGCACGGTCGGGGACGAACGCGAAGATCGACTCCCGCAGATAGTTGAGGCGACCCCATTCCTGGGTGACCAGGTCGACGAGGTGGCAGTTGGGGCACCGTCCGACGAGGGTGCGGTGGAACTTGCGGTTGAGGGTGGTGAACTCGACCGGGTCGAAGTCCCGGAGGGTGGCCTCCATTTTCTCGTTGAGTTCCCTGGCCTTGGCCAGTTCCCCGGCGGTGAGGAAGGGCGCGGCAAGCGCCGTGGCTGCGCCTTCCAGGACTGCGAGGCTCTGCATGCAGTCGAGGTATTGGCGCTGGTCGATCATCCGCACCTTCGCACCGACGTTGCGTTCGAAGGTGACCAGGCCCTCGGCCTCAAGCTGGCGGATTGCCTCGCGGACGGGAACGACGGACACACCCAGGTCCTCGGCGATCGCGGAGAGGATCAGCCGGTGTCCGGGGGCGAATTCCCCGGACATGATCTTCGCGCGGATCAATTCGTGGGCCTGCTCCGTCTTGGACAGCTTGGTCAGATCAGATCTGTCCGCAGAGGATGAGCCGATCATGGTGTTGCGTTCCCCTCCTTGTTTTCTTCCAAGGCTGCAGAGTCAGCGGTGTAGCGTTCACGCCACGCCCCGACCGGTGGGAAAAGACCGTCCACGGGGTTGCCCTCAGCGACGCGGGCTGCGACCCACTCGTCCTCCCGTTCCTTGGCGAGTGCCGCGTCCGCAACCTCGTCCGCGAGGTCCCGGGGAATCACGATGACGCCGTCATCGTCGCCGACGATGATGTCGCCGGGCAGGACGGTGGCGTTGCCGCAGGCGATGGCGGTGTCCGATTCCCACGGGACGTGGCGGCGTCCGAGGACCGCGGGGTGGGCGCCGCGGCCGAACACCGGCAGGCCGATCTCGCGGACGGGTCCGTAGTCACGGATCCCGCCGTCGGTGACGATCCCGGCGGCGCCGAGGCACTTCGCGCGGAGTGCGAGCACATCGCCGAGGGTCCCGGACTCGGGTTCATTGCGGGCCTCGATGACGAGGACCTGACCGGGCTTGAGGGCATCGAAGGCACGCTTCTGGGCGTTGTATCCGCCGCCGTGGGACTTGAACAGGTCCTCGCGACCGGGCAGGAAGCGCAGCGTCTTGGCGACACCGACCATCTTCGTTCCCCGGGTCTGCGGGTGCACCCCCTCGATGACGACCTGGTTCAGGCCGCGGGAGCGCAGCTGCGCGGACAACCCGGCGGTGGGCGCCGCCAGCAGCTTTTCACGAAGTTCGTCGCTGATGGCGGTGGGATCCTCCGGCAGGCCGGCAGCCTCCCTGGAACCCCATGCCTCCTCGCGCTGCTTGTCATCGATGGCGGGGGTCATACCGATCTCGGGATCGGCCTTCCCCTGCCCCTGTTCCACGGTGGTGCGCAGTTTCCCGGAGGTGGGGTGACCGGGGGTGTTCGGGGCGTCGACCTCGACCTCGACCACATCTCCGGGGGCGATGACCGTCGAGCCGGCGGGGGTGCCGGTGAGGATGACGTCCCCCTCCTCCAGTGTGAAGTGTTGGGAAAGGTCAGCGACGAACTGCGCCAACGGGAAGATCAGGTCCTCTTCCGTCGTCCCGCCCTCCTGGACGAGTTCACCGTTGACCCAGGTCCGGATACGCAAGGCGGTGGGATCGACCGTTCGGGCGTCGATGAGTTCGGGCCCGATCGGGGTGAACCCGTCCCGACTCTTGGAACGGATGTTGGACCCCTTGTCCTGGGCACGCCAGTCGTAGACGCCGAGATCGTTGGAGGCGGTGACCGCCGCGACGTGGTCCCAGGCTTCATCGAGGGTGACACCACGTGCTGGTCGCCCGATGACCAGCGCGATCTCCCCCTCGAAGGCGAGCAGCTCGCAGCCCTCGGGCCGGGTGACCACGTCGCCGGAGGCCCCCAGGGAGCTGGGGGCCTTGAGGAAGTAGGAGGGGCGGGCGGGACGTCGACCGCGTTGGTCCGCACGGGAGAAGAACGCGGTGTGTACCGCGATGATCTTGCCGGGCCTGACTGGTACGGGCTGGGGGTGATTCACAGGTTCTCCTTCATTGGGTCTTGATCCCTCACCAAGATCGTATATGATCCTGAGTCAGACCGGCAAGTAACGCAGAACACACTATGCCTCTATGTCACCCCAGACCACAGAACAAGCCCCGAGGAGATTCAGTGCACCATTCACCACCGGAAGAAGAAATCACCCCCGCCCGGGATACCGAGCACAGGCGCGTCGCGGCGGCGACGATCATCGGAACCGCCATCGAGTGGTACGACTATTTCCTCTACGCCATGGCTGCGGCCCTGGTGTTCCGCCAACTCATGTTCAGTGGCTTGAGCTCCGGAGCATCAACCATCGTCGCCTTCCTCACAGTGGGAATCAGCTTCCTGTTCCGCCCACTGGGGGCATTCCTCGCCGGGCACTACGGCGACAAGATCGGGCGCCGCAAGGTGCTCATGTTGACGCTCATCGTGATGGGCACAGCCACCGCCCTGATCGGCCTACTGCCCACCTACGAAACAATCGGCGCAGCCTCCCCGATCCTGCTGATCACACTTCGCATCATCCAGGGCATCTCCGCCGGTGGCGAGTGGGGCGGCGCAGTCCTCATGGCCGTCGAACATGCTCCCGTCAGACAACGCGGGCTCTACGGCGCCTGCCCCCAGATCGGTGTCCCCGCAGGTCTACTCCTGGCATCCGGCGTGCTCGCGGTGATGAGCCAGATCGCCCCCGGCGACGCCTTCCTCACCTGGGGCTGGCGCGTCCCCTTCCTGCTGTCGTTCCTGTTGATCATCGTCGGCGCCTGGATCCGGCACAGCGTGGAGGAATCCCCCGTATTCGTTGAGATGGCCGAGCTCGCGGAGACCGAGTCCGCGCCAGTCAAAACCCTGTTCCGCAAGCACTCCCCACTGGTATTTGTCGCCGCACTCATCTTCGCCGGCAACTCGGCGGTGGGCTACATGACCACCGGCGGATACATCCAGGGCTACGCAACCGACCCCGACGGCCCCGTCGGCCTGTCCCGGGATGATGTGCTGTGGGCCGTCACCGGTTCGGCCGTCACCTGGCTGATTTTCACCCTGTTCGCCGGCTGGTTCAGTGACCGGGTGGGACGCCGCACCTCCTACATCATCGGTTTCATCCTTCAGTTCCTCGGTGTTCTCGTCGTGTTCCCACTGGTCAACACCGCTAATGTCGGCCTGTTCTTCCTGGGCATCGGCTTCCTGACCTTGGGGCTCGGCCTGACCTACGGCCAGCAAGCCGCGCTCTACGCCGAGATCTTCCCCGCTTCCATCCGGTTCTCCGGCGTATCCATCTCTTATGCCATCGGCGCAATCGTGGGCGGTGCATTCGCGCCGATGATCGCCGCCTGGCTGGTCCAGACCACCGGTACCACCAACGCCGTCACCGTCTACCTCGGCGCGATGACCCTGATCGGGCTTGCCGCCGTTCTCTCCCTCCGGGACCGGAGTGGAATCCCGCTCGGCCCCGAGCACGAAGCGGAACAGAACGTCAGCCCGATTCGTTGGTTGAGCCGCACCTGATACCCCTTTTCGGGGTATTCCATAAAAGTGGAATAAACTCCTTCCACTTGTCAGATCATATCTGATCCGGGCATCTGGTCTTCCCGCACCGCACCACCGGCCCCGTCACCATCACAGGAGAAACACCATGCAGTTCCACCACCACGGATATGTTTCCGGCGATCCCCGCAGGCACCCCGCGGCGGGCACCGGTCTCGACCGGCCCACCGACTTGCCCGACACAATGGACGTCCTCGTTGTCGGTGCCGGGCCCGCCGGAATGATCACCGCAGCCCAGCTGTCGATGTTCCCGCATCTATCCACCAGGATCATCGACCGCCGACCGCACCGCCTCGAGGTCGGCCAAGCCGACGGCATCCAGGCACGAAGCGTTGAGACCTTCCAGGCGTTCGGATTCGCTAGTGAAGTCACCGACGAGGCCTACCGGATCACCGAAATGGCGTTCTGGAAACCGGACCCCGCCAACCCGGACCACATCTACCGAGCCAACCGCGCAATCGATGATGAGACCGGGGTCTCCGAGTTCCCGCACCTCATCGTCAACCAGGCCCGTGTCCTGGACTACTTCGCGGAATTCATGGACAACTCTCCGTCGCGGATGCGCCCGGACTACGGCTGGGAGTTCGTCGACCTCACCGTCGCCGACGATCCCGACGCCACCGACTACCCCGTCACGGTCCGTCTGCGACGCACGGGCGACGATAATCCGGACGCCGGGACCGAACGCACCATCCGCGCCCGCTACGTCGTCGGCTGTGACGGCGCGCGATCCGGCGTACGCCGGGCGATCGGCCGCAAACTTGAGGGCGACCAGGCTAACCACGCCTGGGGCGTCATGGATGTACTCGCCGCCACCGACTTCCCCGACATCCGGCTGAAGTGCGCCATCCAGTCCCGCTCCGGCGGCAGCATCCTGCTGATCCCCCGGGAGGGCGGGCATCTGTTCCGCATGTACGTCGATCTCGGCACCGTTACCGAGGAGCGCAAGGCCACCATCCGCTCGACGACGATCGAGGAGATCATCGCGAAGGCCAACGAGATCCTCACCCCCTACCGCGTCGATGTCCGGCACGTCGCCTGGCATTCCGTCTACGAGGTCGGCCACCGGCTGACCGACAAGTTCGACGATGTTGATGACGGTGAGCGCACGCCCCGGGTCTTCATCACCGGCGACGCCTGCCATACGCACTCCGCGAAGGCCGGCCAGGGCATGAACGTCTCGATGCAGGACGGCTTCAACATCGGATGGAAGCTCGGGGCGGTTCTCTCCGGGACCTCCCCCGCCGAACTGCTCCACACGTACTCGGCCGAGCGCCAGGTCGTGGCGAAGGATCTCATCGACTTCGACCGCACCTGGTCCACGCTCATGGCTACCCCGCCGGAGGAGTTCGACGATCCATCCTTCCTCGAGGACTTTTACGTCAAGACCGCCGAGTTCCCGGCCGGCTTCATGACGGAGTACGCCCCCTCGCTGATCACCGGCGGCACCGAGCACCAGGAGCTCGCCACCGGCTATCCGGTGGGTAAACGATTCAAGTCCGCGATCGTCAGCCGTGTTTGCGACACCAACCCGATCCACCTGGGGCACCAGGCGACCGCCGACGGCCGCTGGCGCGTGTACGTGTTCGCCGATGGTGCACCCGCGGGAACGCAGGACTCCGCCGTGGCAACGTGGGCGGAGTGGGTGGCCACCGACCCCGACTCGCCCCTGGTGTGGGGTCCGAAACCGGGGCCGGACGATGACAGTCTCCTCGATCTGCGGGTGATCTACCAGCAGCTCCACGCGGACATCCTGATCAACGAGGTCCCGCGCGTGTTCTTCCCCGAGGTCGGGCCCTTCCGGCTCACCAACATGGAGAAGGTCTTCGGCGTCACCACCTCCGACGACATCTTCACCGACCGCGGGATCAGCAGGGACGGCGCGGTCGTCGTCGTGCGGCCCGACCAATACGTCGCGGCGGTCCTCCCCCTCAATGAGCCAGAGGCCCTGGGCGCGTTCTTCCGCCCGGTGTTCGGCGGCTGACGGCTCTTCGACCCGACTTAAGCGCCTGGGTGCCTACCGACCCGGCGGCATGCGGGGACGAGTTCAATTAATGCGCTGAGCAGCATCCCCCCAGCCGCCATTCGGTCCGGGTGCTGAACGACCGGGAAAACGGCGTTTTTCCACGCCCTATCCGAGGATCAGATCGACGGAGGGAGCTCCTGCGGAGCGAACACCATCACCTCGACGCGGGCCTGGCCCTCACTTCTTTCGTGTCCTTCCCACGGGATAATTTTCATCCTCTCCGGTCGAACCTGCCCCACTACGCCAGCATGAATGAGCTCATCCAGCACAAGAGTTCCCCGATGGCCTCCTGCCCCCCGGCTTCATCGGCAGTAACGACCGGCGGGTCCCGGCTTCCCCCACGCAGATCCGGTAAGAGCTACGTCACAACCGCACCTGGCGGATTCACCACTCCACCGTGAGTGAGGTACGACTAGTGTTGTGCCATGAATAAAACCCGTGAGGTGATTCCTGGCCTGCTGCTCTGTCTGGTGGGGGCAGCCGCGTCCTTCGTGGTGGACACCTTCATCGAGAAAGCTACCGGAATCAGTGTCCTACTGCTGGTGGCAATTATCCTGGGCAGCATCGTCGGCAATATCTGGACGATCCCCGGACGGATGCTGCCCGGTGTCGCAGTCTCATCGAAGATCATCCTCAAGATCGGTGTCGCACTCCTCGGCCTCGGCGTCCCAGCAGCCACGGTGCTCGCACTCGGTTGGCCCGTTCTCATCGTCGCGGTCCTCACCGTCGTCCTCGGGTTCGCAGCGACACTCATCCTTGCTCCCGTCTTCGGCCTCCGCCGCCAACAGGCTCTGCTCATCGGAGCTGGTTGTTCCATCTGTGGTGCGGCGGCGATCGGAGCGGTCGACGGTGTCCTGACGAAGAAGAAGGAACACGAGTTCGTCACCGCCATAGCGGTGATCGCTCTCCTCGGCACGATCCTCCTGGCACTGGCGCCCGTCATCGGGTATCTAGCCGGGTGGGATCCTCGGCAGGAAGGGATCTTCATCGGTTTGAGCGTCCACGAGGTCAGTCAGGTCGTCGCAGCGGGAGGCCTCGCAGGAGCAGCAGTACTACCGATTGCGGTAACCGTCAAACTCGGTCGTGTCCTTCTCCTCGCCCCGATGATGATGATCCTCGCGGCACTCGAACGTCGGCACGCGGCCCGAGCCGCCGCCGCCGGGGAGATCACCGGAGCTCTTCCCCCGCTGGTCCCCGCATTCGTCGCAGCCTTCATCGGGCTGGTCCTCCTCCGAACCTTCGTCTCCCTCCCGACGTCCCTCATCGACACTGTCGGGGCCACCCAACACTGGATGTTCGCTGCAGCGATGTTCGCTCAGGGGACCGGCGTGACAGCGGCCACCATCCGGGCGGCCGGTTCGCGACCATTCCTCTTCGCTATCGCGGTGACAGTCGTCGTCGCCACCACCGGGGTTCTCGGAGCTCTCCTCGCCTAGGCTGAGGCCCACCCGGCAGCCCCCACCATATGGTTCCCACCAGCGAATAAACACACCAGGTGAAAACCAGCTAACTAGGGGAGCTTGCACCACTTTCGACACAAAGACATACTCGGGAGGAACAGGCTCCGGACAGCGCCCGTTCACCTGCTGTTCCACTCCTTCAACCGGAGTCCTCGCGACCGGCCTGGGCAGGGATTCCCGCCCCGACGATGTCACGGCATGCGGAAGGAACACCCGAAACGGGATTCCCGAACACGTCTTCTGGACAGGAGTTCTCAGATGAACCACCGCACAGATTCTCCCCGCACCCGACACCTCCGAACGGTCGCTTTTCTCGACATGGAGAACCTATGTGACACGAACACACCGGATGAGCTGATCGCCGGACGAATGACAGACGTCATGCTCCACACCTATCCATGGGGCCCCCGGGACCTCTGGTACGTCGGTTCCAGGCGGTCCAACCTACTCGCCGCGCAGATCGGGGTACGTGGATTCCGGGACGCCACCTTCCTCGCGGGATTCCACGGATCCGCCAGAACAAGAGAACAGATATCCCGGATGATCGACGACTTCCTCGAAGACGGACACCGGGACCACACCGTCATCGCAAGCGGCGATGATTGCTTCCTGGAGGACGTGCACAAACTCCAGGAACACGGTATCCACGTCACCGTGATGAGCCGCGGAAAACTCCTCTCCTGGCGGCTCGCTCTCGCAGCCGACGACGTCGTTCTACTCAATCAGTTCCCGGACATCCCCCTCGCCGACCCTTATCAGGTATTGAGGGACAGCGCCTGATCTACACAGGAGACGGTCTGCAGAGCGAGATATCCCTCGGCATCCGGATCCCCTCTGCGAGCAGCAACACACGTAGCTCCACATTGAGGCATCGTGTTTCTTGGCCGACGCGATCCTGCTTCACGCAGCCTCCGTGTTCCACAACCCGGAACGAAGCCACCTTCGCCAGTGTGGCACCTCCTACATTGGGCACACAGCATGACCCACCCCACAGCCCAAGGAGCACGCCGTGCCTGACATTGATTCACTCATCGATCCCGTCGGAGGATACGTCTCCGGCAGGATCTTCGTCGACGACGACATCTACCAGCAGGAACTGGAACAGGTGTGGCAACGCACCTGGGTGTTCCTCGCACACGACTCCATGCTGCCGAAGAAGGGCAGCTACCTCCAGACATACATCGGTGAAGACCCCATTGTTGTCGTCCGGCAGAAGGACAACAGCATTAGAGCTTTCCTCAACCAGTGCCGCCACCGGGGCATGCGCATCTGCCGCGCCGACCGGGGCTTGTCCAAGGGGTTCATGTGCTCGTTCCACGGCTGGGCGTACGATCTGGCCGGCAATCTCATCGACATCCCGCACGAGGACACCGCGTATCCGCAGGGAATCGACAAGTCCAAGCTCAGTGCAATCAAGGTGCCCCGCATCGAGAACTACAAGGGATTCATCTTCGGTTCCTGGGATGACACCATCCCTCCGCTCGAGGAGTACCTCGGAAACGCCAAGTACTACCTGGACGGATACCTCGACCGCTACGAGGGCGGTATGGAGGCGATCGCGGTCCACAAATGGGTGCTGCCCGCGAACTGGAAGTTCAACGTCGAGCAGCCGACCTCCGACATGCAGCACTCCGAGATCAGCCACATCTCGGCGGTGGAGGCCCTCGCCAGCGGGTCCGACACCTTCGACCGGAAGAAAGGCCGCGAGAAGATCCCCACCGGACGCCAGTTCTTCAGCCCCTACGGTCACGGCGGCGCCTGGTTCGGTCGCCGCGGCAAGGAGATCCCGAACACCGCGCCCGCGTTGATCGAATGGGAGAACTCGGTCCGCGGAGCCATCGAGGAACGGTTGGGCGAGTTCCGCGAGATCCGCGGGCACATGAACGTCTTCCCGAACTTCATGCTCCTCGGCAACTACACGTTCCGGGTGACCCATCCGCGCGGACCGAACGAAATGGAGATCTGGTCCTGGGCGTTCGTCCCCAAGGACGCCCCGGAATCCGTCAAGGAGGCGATCCGTGTCGACGTCATGCGCACCTTCTCCCCCGGCGGCATGTTCGAGCAGGACGACGCCGAGAACTGGGAGGAGATGCAGCACATTCTCCAGGGTGCGATGGCCCGAAAAACCGGGTTCACCTACAACATGCGCGGAGTTCCCGTCAGTGCGGACGAGGACGGCTACCCGGGTGGTTCCACCGCCCACGTCTACTCCGATAATGCCGCGCTCAACATGTACGGGTTCTACCGGGATCTCATGAGCGGAGCCAGCTGGGAGGATCTCAAAGCCGTGCGTGGTGGCGAACCGGAGATCAGGAACGCCGACTACTCCGCGGTCATGGCGGAGGGGGTCGACGCACTCAACACCGAGGCGGAATTCGGCATCGACGAAGCGAATGCGGCACTCGACGCGGCGGCCGATGCGGCCGCACGGATCCCGGCGGCGGCGCGCGTGGAAGCCACACCGACCGGAGCCGCCGGCAAGGCGGACGCCACAGCCCGGGGCGTCGACGGAAGCAGCACCCCAACCCGTGAACACGACGGCCCCACGGCGGCGACGATGCGTGACATCGTCCGCGCCGAGGCAGCGGCCGAGTCTCGTCAGCGCACGATGGCCGGTACCGCCGCTCACCCCACAGCAACCGATCCTAAGGAGCAGCAGTGACCAGCCCGAACCCGACACTGGCGGAACGTATCCCCGTTACCGCGGAGACCGAACGGGCGATCACCCGTTTCCTCTACGACGAAGCTGAACTCGTCGACAACATGGAGTGGGACGCCTGGCTCGAGACCCTGCACCCGGATGTCTACTACTGGGCGCCGGTCCGGGAGAACAGGGTGTTCCGGGAACGGAAACACGAGTTCTACCCGCGGGGGACCTCCGTGTACTTCGAGGAGAACTGGGAGTACCTCCGCCAACGTGTGTTCCGTCTGCAGACGCAGAAAGCCTGGGCGGAGGAGCCCGCGTCCCGCACGCGCCATCTCGTGACGAACGTCCGGGTCGACGGGCGGGAAGACGGCAACTTCAACGTCCGGTCGAACTTCTACATCTACCGCTCCCGCGGGGAGCGGTACCAGGACCACATCTCCGGTGAGCGCCGGGACATCATCGTGCGCGACGAGTCCGCGCGCTGCGGTTTCCTCATCCTCGAACGGGAGATCCGGTTCGACATGGCGACCATCCTGATCAAGAACCTGAGCCTCTTCTACTAGGAGAACCATGAAGACAACGAACCTCCTGCGCGTCGGCGTCGTCGTCACCGACCTCGATGCCGCGATGGACAGCTACCGCCGTATCCACGGCATCACCGACTGGGACGTCTCCCGCGTGGACGCGGAGCAGACCTCGTCCGCGGTCAGCTACGGCCGCACGACCTCGACCACCCCCGGGACCTGGCGGGCCGCGGTCGGGACGACCTGGCCCGCACCTGCCGCGACGGGCCCCGGGGGCGGCCCCGCCCGGCCCGTGACCTTCGAACTCATCGAGCCCACGGGCGGGGAATCGCCATTCAACGAGTACCTGCTCACCAAGGGGCCCGGGATCTGCTTCATCCGGGTCCTCGCCACCGGCGACGACGTCGCCGGACATTTCGGCAGGCTCGGTGTCCCCGCCATCTACAGTGCCGACATCGGCGGCTCCCGACGGACCTTCTACGACACGCGGGCCGCTCTCGGGGGATTCCTCGTGGAGATGGTCACCGGGGCAGCCGAACCGACGGCGGACGCCACCGACCGGGAACCCACCGGCGGAGTCCTTCCCCCGCTCCAGGGAATCCACCATTTCGGCGTCATCGTTGACAACGTCCTCGAGAGCCTCGAGGCGTACCGGGACATCTTCGGGATCACGAGATTCGAGTGCAAAACCTGGCAGACAGGTCGCGGTCGACTGGATGATCCCCAGTATCGCGGGGAGAAAGTCGATCACGGCTACTTCACTGCGCAGGGCACGGCGGGGGACTTCGGTTTCGAGATCATCCAGTGCAAGTACGGACCGAGTCACTACGACCGCGAATTCTCGGACATCCGCGGCCCCGGGATACACCACATGTTCAGCTGGATGACTACGGACGAAGGGGAATGGCAAGACACGGTCGCGGCGATGACCGAGGCAGGCCACGGCCTGTGCATGGGATCTCCCCTGCGGGGACACGCCGCCGAGTTCGGTTACTTCGACGTGTTCGATGCTCTCGGCGGATACCTCATCGAGGGAGTGCTGCGCCGACGTCCGCCGGCGCCGGAGTACCTGCGACCCGACTGGGTCGTCGACTTCGGGCAGCAGCAATGATCCGCGTCATCCACACCTTCGGCCCCCTTCCCGACGGTCTCGTCGACGAGGTCCGCGCGCTCCGCGGGCGGGTGGAGCAGGCGGAAGTCTATTCCACTCTCGCAGCCGACGAAGAGGAACACGCACTCGCACTGCTACTGCCCGACGATCGCGCGTACGGGGACCTGCTCCGCGGGATCACGGATCATCCGGTCCTGCACGATCTGCTCCGCAGCGACGGGACCGGGACCGCGATCTACCGGCAGGTTCCCTATGCGCTGGAGGGCGCCGTCTGGCGGCCTCTCGAACGCCCCGATCCGGCAGTGCTGTGGCCCGCCCGCGGGCCGGTGGACATCGTGATTCAGGGTGCCTACGAGGACGAACCAGAGATGCGCGGCCTAACCGCGAGGGAGATCTCCGACACTCGACGGGAACCCGGCTGCCTCGCCTATGCGTGGTACGAGAACATCGAGCTTCCGAATCACCTCATGCTCCTGGAGACGTGGGCGGATCAGCAGATCTACGATGCGCACTGGTTTGGGCGCACGGAGACGGCCGCGTACCGCGGTGATTCGGGTCGGCGTCCCACGCCACCGGAAAGAGGGGAACCAGTCCGGGAGTTCTACCGGAGCCAAAGGTTCGAGTTCCACTACGGGCGGATGCTGCCGATCGATGTCCGCGCCTACTCCCAGACCGTGGAGTGGTCGGCGAGCTGACCGTCGAGACGTCCGCCGGGGTGAGGCGCCATCCGCGATTCGCGGATGGCGCCTCACCCATTCAGTCAGGGCACCCGTGAGACCGGGCCGCGGCCCCGCATTCCGCCTGATGAAACGCCGTACCACCCACCGGAACGAGTTGTAGCTCACAGTCGACACGGATGTTTCTCTTGGATCACACACCGTTCCCTACCTTCATCTGGAGCACCCATGACACAGTCCACCCCGGCGGGCACCGACCCGACGGATCTCGCTGCGACGGCCAGCGCGGTCGTCCCGGAGAGCACCGATCCCCGCGAGCGACGGCGCGCCGTTGTCTCCAGTTTCCTCGGCAGCACCGTCGAGTACTACGACTTCCTCCTCTACGCCGCGGCAGCCGGCCTCGTGTTCCCGAAGCTGTTCTTCGGTTCACTGAGCCCGGAGCTCGGCACGACACTCTCCTTCCTCATCCTGCTGATCGGCTACATCTCCAGGCCGATTGGCTCGATGGCCTTCGGCCACTTCGGTGACAAGTACGGGCGAAAGAACGTGCTCGTCGTCACCCTGCTGACCATGGGCCTCGTCTCGGTGACCATCGGACTCATGCCTTCAGCGGATCAGATTGGGGTCGCCGCACCGATCATCCTCGTCGTCCTGCGGACGGTGCAGGGGCTGGCTGTCGGCGGTGAATGGGCGGGCGCGACGCTCATGGCGATGGAACACTCCAAACGGAAGAACAAGGGTTTCGGCGCGTCCCTCGCCATCGCGGGTGGCCCCGCGGGCGCCGTGCTCTCCACCCTCGTTCTCGCGGTCTTCTCCAAGATCTCCGGGGACAACTTCGCGAACCCCGAGAAGTACTTCGTCACCGACTGGGGCTGGCGCGTGCCCTTCCTGTTCTCCGCAGGAATCGTCATGTTCGGCCTCTACCTTCGTTCACGGGTGACCGAGTCGCCGGAGTTCGAGGCCGCCCGGCGCGAGGGCCGCGTGCACACCGGCGTACCGCTGGTGAAGATGCTCCAGAATTCACCCCGCGAACTGGTCCTCGGTTCCCTCGCCGGCATGGCCGGACTGTTCATCCAGGGGCTCCAGGCATCCTTCATGGTGCCCTACATCGTCCGCCAGAGCGCTGACTCCGCCGACCCCATCTCCCGGGGAGATGCACTGATGATGCTGACCATCGGCTCGGTGGTCGCGATCTTCGTCATGCCGGGACTCGCGGCGCTCTCAGATCGGTTCGGGCGTCGCCGCGTGATGCTGCTCGGCGGTCTGGTCTCGGTGGTGGGTCTTTGGATCGTCCTCCGGATGATCCAGACAGGCGACCCATCCAACGTGTGGATCGGCATGATCCTGATGGTCTGTGTCGTCCAGCCCGCCCAGTACGGCCCCATCGGCGCCTTCCTTTCCGAGAAGTTCGATCCGGCCCACCGCTACACGGGAGCCGGAATCACGTTCCAGGTCTCCGCGATCCTCGGCGCCGGAACCGCCCCGCTCATCGCCAACAAACTGATGGGCACGAACACGGATCTGACCCCGGTCGCGATCTACGCGACCATGCTCTTCATCATCAGTTCGATCGCGATCTACGTCTCCAAGGAGACCGCCCACCGGGAGACCCCGGAGGAGCATTTCCAGGAGACCGCGGTTTTCAAGGCCTGACCGCCACTCAGCCGGTGTTCCGCTCCGTGGAACACCGGCTGAGGGCAGTTCCCGGGGGCCATACGATCGGTCCTACCACCGGTGATACCGGTTGATACCGGTCTCTACCCGTCACGCGCCGGTCGAACCCAGGCCCCGGGCCCCAACGGCGTTCACCACCCCACGCTCCAAGGAGAATAAAGATGACCCCCCGTAGTTACACCAGCACCTGGGACGATCTCGCCGAGGTGGCATTCGATCAGGGATACATTGAGGCCGGCGGCTACCGTACGCGGTACCTCCACGCCGGAACTCCGGACAAGCCCACCCTGTTCATGCTTCACGGGATCACCGGCCACGCAGAGGCCTACGCGCGGAACCTCGCCGCCCACGCGGAGCACTTTAACGTGTACGCCATCGACTTCATCGGCCACGGTTACAGCTCCAAGCCGGAGCACCCGCTGGAGATCAAGCACTACATCGGCCAGGTCCTCGCCATCATGGATGAGCTCGGCGTCGAGAAGGCGTACTTCTCCGGTGAATCACTTGGTGGATGGACCACCGCCCGCCTGGCGCAACAGCACCCGGAGCGCGTCGAGCGCATCGTTCTGAACACAATGGGCGGAACGATGGCCAATCCGAAGGTTATGGAACGCCTACTCACCCTGTCCACCGAAGCCGCCGAGGATCCGAGCTGGGAGCGCGTCAAAGCCCGATTGGAGTGGCTGATGGCGGATCCGACGATGGTCACCGCCGATCTCATCCGGACCCGGCAGCGGATCTTCGAGCAGGACGACTGGAAGATGGCCTGCCAGATGAACATGGCACTCCAGGATCCGGAGATCCGCCGCCGGAACATGCTCTCGGACGATGATCTCCGCGAGATCCAGGCGCCCGCTCTCGTCCTGTGGACCACCAAGGATCCCTCCGGCCCGGTTGACGAGGGACGCCGGATCTCGGAACTCATCCCGAACGGTCAGCTCGCCGTAATGGAGAACTGTGGACACTGGCCCCAGTACGAGGACACCGAGACCTTCAACAAAATCCAGCTGGACTTCCTGCTCGACCGGACGTCCTGAACAGCGAATCAAGGAGAACCACATGAGTATCCAGCTGCTGGCCATGTCGCACAGCCCCTTGCTCGGCATCGCCGACGCACCCTCCGATGTTTCCGCCGAGCTCGACGAGGCCTTCGCTACGGTTCGCGCTGCGGTCGATGAGTTCGACCCCGAGCTCGTCGTCACTTTCGCCCCCGACCACTACAACGGATTCTTCTACGACCTGATGCCGCCCTACTGCATCGGCTACGAGGCCCTCGGCGTCGGCGACTACGACTCCCAGTCGGGTCCACTCGACGTGCCCACCGGAATCAGCGAGGAGATGGCGCAGTTCGTCATAGACCGGGATGTCGACATCGCGATCTCCCGCCGTATGGAGATCGACCACGGTGCCGTCCAACCGCTCGAGGTGCTCTGGAACGATATCGCCGCGAAGCCAACCATCCCGATCTACGTCAACGGTGTCGCCCGGCCCTTCGTCCCTATGCGCCGGGTCCGCAGAATGGGCCAAGCGGTGGGCGAGTTCCTGGCCGGCCGCGACGAGCGGATCCTGCTCATCGCATCCGGTGGTCTCAGCCACGATCCCCCGGTCCCGCAGTGGGCCACCGCCACGGATGAACAGCGCGCTCTCCTGCTCGCAGGCCGCCACCCAACCGAGGAGGCACGCAACGCACGCCAGCAACGGGTCATCGACACCGCGAAGAAGTTCGCCGAAGGTGAGGCCGACATCCTCGACCTCAACCCCGAATGGGATCGAGGTTTCATGGCCGCCTGCGCGGCCTCTGATCCAGAACGGTTCGACCGGTACACCGCCGATGAGATGGATGCCGAGGCAGGCCACTCCTCCCACGAGGTCCGCTCCTGGGTCGCAGCGTTCTCCGCGCTCCACGCAGCCACCGGCGGCTACCGCGTGACCTACGAGTACTACCGGCCCATCCGGGAGTTCATCGCCGGCTTCGGCATCATGTCCGCCCGATGACACGAGCCCCATTCCCACCATCTCTCCCCCTCTAATCCAGCCCGAGCAGGAGTCACGTTCACCCATGACAGATCAGTACCAGCGGATGGCGGATGAACTCGCCGCCGCCTACCGCACCCGACGGCCCGTCGCCCCACCCCGCACCGTGATCGACGGTCTCGACGTCGACGGCGCCTACCGCATCCAACAGCTGACGGAGGCCGCATTCACCGCCGCCGGTCAGCGGATCGTAGGCAGGAAGATCGGTCTCACCTCGGCCGCCATGCAACAGCAGCTCGGTGTTGACAGTCCCGACTTCGGGTTCTTCACCCAGGACATGGTCCACCGTGCCGGCGAACCGATCGCCGCGGATCAGTTCATCGCCCCCCGGATCGAACCGGAGCTCGGTTTCCGGCTGGGTTCGGACCTGGCCTCCAACGCGACCTTCGACGATGTCGTCGCCGCCATCGATGAAACGTATCTCGCGGTGGAAATCATCGATTCCCGGGTCCGCGACTGGGACATTCGACTCGTGGACACCATCGCCGACAACGCGTCCTGCGGTGCGGTCGTCATCGGCGGTTCCCCCGTCGATGTTCCGGTGGACCAGCTCCCGTCGGTTGCCGCCGCGATGCGTGTGGACGGCGAACTGACCGGTGAAGGCACCGGCGCCGCCGTGATGGGGCATCCCCTCGAACCACTGGTCTGGCTCGCGGGAGTCCTGGGTGAACAGGGGGTCACGCTCCGCCGCGGCGACCTGATCCTCACCGGTAGCTTCTGCGCCGCCGCCCCCATCGCGCCCGGCACCGTCGTGGAAGTCGACTACGGATCTCTCGGAACCCTGACCACATCCTTCACCTAAAGGGAAGAAAGCACATGAGCGACAAATACACCGCAGCCATCGTAGGCCCCGGGAATATCGGGACCGATCTGCTGATGAAACTGCTGAAGAACTCCCGCAACATCGAACCTGTCTACATGATCGGCGTGGATCCCACCTCCGACGGTCTCGCCCGCGCGGAGAAGCTCGGCGTCGAGGCGTCACCGGGTGGTGTCGACTGGTTGCTCTCCCGTGACCGGCTCCCGGACATCGTCTTCGAGGCGACCTCCGCCGGCGCGCACCGTGCGAACGCCCCCCGATACCGGGAGGCGGGTATCCGGGCCATCGATCTGACCCCTGCCGCCGTGGGACCCCATCTGTGCCCGTCCGTGAACATGGACACGTTGCGCACGGTGGACAACGTCAACATGATCACCTGCGGTGGTCAGGCGACCACCCCGATCGTCGCCGCCGTCTCGAGGGTGGTGCCCGTCGAATATGCGGAGATCGTGGCGTCCATATCCTCCAAGTCCGCAGGTCCGGGAACCCGCGCCAGCATCGACGAATTCATGGCGACGACCTCAGCTGCCCTGGAGAAGGTCGGCGGCGCGAAACGCGCGAAGTCGATTCTCATCCTCAACCCGGTGGAACCGCCGATGCTCATGCGCAACACGGTCTACTGCGCCCTTCCCCCGGAGGCTGCGGAGCCCGGACCGCTCCAGGACCGGATACGTGAATCCGTGCAGCAGATGGTCGCCGACGTCCAGAAATACGTTCCCGGCTACCACCTCACGGCGGAACCCCAGTTCGACACCGCGCGTTCCGACTGGCGGGGATGGGGCCGGGTGACCGTCCTCATTGAGGTACGGGGCGCCGCCGACTACCTGCCGGAGTACGCCGGAAACCTCGACATCATCACAGCGGCGGCGGTCGCGACCGCCGACACCTACGTCGACCTCCTCCGCCGGAACGACGCCACCACCGCACCGGTCAGTGCAGCCCGGTGATCCCGACAGAGAAGAAGAGAACCGACATGACCAGAATAAGACTGAACGACACGACCCTCCGCGACGGCTCACATTCCGTCCGCCACCAGTACACGCCAGAACAGGTGCGCGCAGTGGTACGGGCGTTGGATGACGCGAACATCGAGATGATCGAGGTCACCCACGGTGACGGTCTCGGTGGATCGTCCTTCAACTACGGGTTCTCCCACACCAGCGACCTCGATCTCGTCGAGGTCGCGGTGGACGAGGCCCGCCACGCAAAGATCGCTGTCCTCCTGCTCCCCGGACTCGGAACAGTGGCGGACCTGAAGGAAGCCCATGCGCGCGGTGCCGGTATGGTCCGCATCGCCACGCACTGCACCGAGGCGGACATCTCCATCCGGCATTTCCAGGCCGCCCGGGAACTCGGTCTGGAAACAGGTGGCTTCCTCATGCTCTCCCACCGGATCAGTCCGGCGGAACTCGCGGCGCAGGCCAGGATCATGGTCGACGCGGGATGTCAGTGCGTCTATGTCGTCGATTCCGCAGGAGCGCTGATCATGGAGCAGGCGGAAGATCGCGTGAAGGCGCTCGTGGATGAGATCGGTGACGAAGCCCAGGTCGGCTTCCACGGACACCAGAACATGTCCTTCGGGGTCGCGAACTCCGTGCTCGCGGTTCGCGCCGGGGCCCGCCAGATCGACGGATCACTCGCCGGGCTGGGCGCCGGTGCAGGCAACTCCCCCACCGAGGTTGTCGCCACGTCCTTCGCGGTCCTCGGAATCGAGACCGGTGTGGACGTGGAGAAAATCCAGGCCGCGGCCGAGGATGTCCTCAAGCCGATGGTGTCGCGCCTACCCGCCATCGACCGCAGCTCCATCGTGCAGGGCCAGATGGGTGTCTACAGTTCCTTCCTGCTGCACGCCGAGCGGGCGAGTGAACGATATGGTGTCCCCACAGCTGACATCCTGCGCGAAGTTGGTCGCCGGGGTTATGTCGGTGGCCAGGAGGACATGATCATCGATGTGGCGGTGCATCTGAGCGACGCCGCAGCGTGAACGTAGATCCAGAAACCGGGGTGTGCCCCGCCCGTTCGCCGGGCGGGGCACACCCCGGTTTTCTTGTGCGGTCGCGTTGAGATCCTGCTGCGGCGCCCATCTCGCCGGGCAGTGCCGGTCTCGGTTCCGCTGGTCCCCGGAGAGAGCGGAATCAGGCAGAGGACGCCACCTGCTCCTGTTGCATCTGGTGGAAGAGAACGGCCTTTCCCGCTGCAGCACAGATCCGCTTCAGAGCCGGGATGTGAGCTCCGGGATCAAACTGGCTGGCGGGGCCGGAGACCGACATGGCGGCCACCGGCAGGTTGTAGCGGCCGTAGATCGGCGCAGCGACGCAACTCAGCCCGACGAGGATCTCTTGGCGGTCGAATGCTACTCCATCGCGGCGGACCTGCCCCAGTTCTTCGCGGAACGCATCCGGGTCCGTGATCGTATAGGGGGTCCACCGGTGGAGGCCGCCCTTGATGGCGGCTTCAATCCGCATCTCGTCCCAGGCCATCAGAGCCTTTCCCACTCCCGTGCAGTAGGCCGGGGCCCTGCCTCCGATCCGCGACGGTGAGGTGACGCGCCGCGCGGAGAAGAGCTTGTTGACGTAGACCACCTCGTTCCCCTGGAGGAACGCGAGATGAACGGTCTGACGGGTCTCCTCGAAGAGTCCGGCGAGGAAGGGGGTGAGCACCTCACTGATGAACTCGGTGTGCCGCGAACCACGTTCGCTCGTCAGCTCGTAGCAGAGTGGTCCCAGGCGGTAGACCTCCCCCGACCGTTCCACGGCGCCGTTGGCCACCAGTGTGCTCAGCAGACGGTGTGCCGTGGACTTTGGCAGGTCGGCCCGGCGCGCCAGTTCGCTCACCCCGACGCCGAGTGAATCATTGTCACTGAAACTCCGGAGCAGGCTGAATGCCTTGTCGACCGCACTACGGGGGTCGGACTGGGGGCTGGTGGGCGTCATCGGTTCTTCTCCTGGTGAAACGTCGTCCTGGCAGTCGTGGCGACTCGGTGCCATCTATTGTGCTCGTCGTCACACAACTACGGTGGGCGCCGTTCCACGATGTGGCACACCGGCGGGGGTACCGCACAAACCCCCACCTCCTCCACAAAAAAGGTGACGACGTGAGATAAGACTATCCCGAGCAGCGTATGCCCGAGATGTGCACCGGTTCGACAGGGGGGAGCGTCCGTGAGCGCAGGACGACAGAAAACTCCCGTGCACCGCGAAGGTAGTGGAGCAAAACCATCGCAAATCGGGGGCCCCCATAACAGACAATTAACAGGCTGGAGATGACCGGTGGAAACCCTTTCTGACTAGGCGCTTCCTCTGCTCGGGACAGTCCCATCACCGAAAGATCCATGTCCACCGCCCCACCCGAATGTCGGGACCGTTCCACCCAACGGAACAAGACCTGACCCCCAACCAACTGTGTCGGCAAGCTGTAGACACATTCAGATGTGAGTCATATAACACCCGCCCCGCCGGACCCGATCACTACCCGACTCATCTCACAGTCCAGATCGATTCCGGCTCCCTGAACAGACGAGGAGATGAGACCTTCACCGTGTCTGCATCCACCAGCCCACTCCCCCGCGGAACCCTGTCCCGCCCCACCGGTCTCGACCAACCACTCGACGTCTCGGGCATGGTTGACCCCGACGGTGGTCTGATCGACCGTCGGATCTTCGCTGATCAGCAGGTCTATCAGCAGGAAATGCGCCGAATCTTCGCACGAAGCTGGTTGTTCATCGCCCACGAGGATCAGCTCCAGAAACCCGGTGACTTCTTCCAGACGTACATGGGTGAGGACCCCGTCATCGCGACGATGAATAAGAAACGTGAGTACCGGGTCCTGCTCAACAACTGCCGCCATCGCGGCGCCCGCGTCTGCCGTGCGGACTACGGCAAAACCAAAAACTTCACCTGCACCTACCACGGCTGGGCCTACGACCTGGACGGCAACCTGTCCAACGTTCCTGCCCAGGACTCCTACCCGGATACCTTCAACCCCGCCGACTGGGGCCTGGTCACTGCGCCCCGCGTCGAGAGCTACAAGGGCCTGATTTTCGCGAACTGGGACGCGGACGCGGAACCACTCGCCGATGCCCTCGGCGACATGAAGTGGTACATCGACGCGTTCATGGACCGCGACCCGGAGGGCACCTGTGTCGTCGGTGGGGTGACGAAGTGGGTGCTCGAAGGCAACTGGAAACTCGCCGCCGAGCAGTTCGCCACCGACTGGTACCACGTCAACATGTCCCACGCCTCCGCACTGATGGTCATGTCCCCCACCGGTAAAGGGCCGAAGAAGGAAATCGCCCAGCGGTCCGGCAAGCAGTACACCGACGACCACGGGAACGGCGCCGGGTTCCCCGTGCACCCGAGGAACCGGTTCGACGCCCAGCCAGTCCACGAGTACTACGACTACGACTTCCTCAGGGAACGTCTCTCACCGGAACAGGTCACCGGACCACTCACCAACGGGCACGCGACGGTGTTCCCGAACTTCTCCTACCTCCCGGTCAACGGCTCCATCCGCGTGTGGCACCCCAAGGGACCAAATCGGATGGAGGTCTGGTCCTGGACGGTCTTGGACAAGTCGATGCCCGAGGACGTCCGCCGGGCACAGCGGCTCTACAACCTCCGCACCTTCGGTCCCTCCGGCATCTTCGAGCAGGACGACGGGGAGAACTGGTCCGAATGCCAGGCCAACGCCCACGCCTTCATGGTCGGAAACACGGCCCTGAACTACCAGATGGGCATCGGCACCGAACAGGAGAACCCGGGATACCCGGGCACGACCTCCGAGCTGTACTCCGATGCCGCCGGCCGGGGACTCTACCGCCGCTGGCGCGAACTGATGTCCACCCCAGCCTGGCACGAAGCGTGATCCGAGCAGCCCCTCATTCTGAAAGGTCCGAACATGTCTGAACCCATCAGAGTCGGCACAGTCGACGACATCGATCAGGAAGAAGCCCTGGTCATCGATCCGGAAACGTCCGGTCATCCCGTCGGTATCGCCGTCTTCCACACCGATGAAGACGAGTTCTATGCGCTCGACGACATCTGCACGCACGCCGACGCTTCCCTCGCCGACGGCTGGATCGAAGGCAGTGAGGTCGAGTGCCCCATGCACGCCGGGAAGTTCTGCCTGAAGTCCGGCAAGGTCCTCTCGATGCCCGCCGTCGAAGACACCAACACGCACAAAGTGGAGATCCGGGATGACGAAATCTGGCTCTACCCGGGCGTCCCCGCAGAGGAGAACGACGATGAGTGACTCCCAAGGACGGAACCCCGAATCCGTGACCGTGATCGGCGGCGGCATCGGCGGGTTCACCGTCGCCAGTGAACTCCGCAACCACGGCTACACCGGCCCGGTCGTCATCATCGATCCCGAGGGACACCCCTACGACCGACCCCCGCTCTCCAAGGAAATGCTCACCGGAGAGAAGAACGCCGAACAGCTGCTCCTCGCGGCACGCAGCTGGTACGGGGACAATGACATCGAGCTGCTCCGCGACTCGGTCGTCCGCATCGATCCGGAGGCCCGGACCCTGGTGCTGGAAAATTCCGGGGAACGCCCCTTCCACGATCTCGTCATCGCAACCGGCGGCATCCCCCGGCAACTCCCCATCCCCGGTTTCGACAATCCCGATCTCCTGGTCCTCCGCAGTTTGGACGACGCCCGGAAACTGCGCCAGAACCTGAAGCGCGGAACACACCTGGCGATCATCGGCGCGGGCCTGATCGGTGCCGAGGTCGCATCCTCCGCGATCAGCCTGGGGGCCACCGTCACCCTCATCGATCCGGCGCCGGTCGCCCTCGTCCCCGCCGTCGGTGCGGAGATCGCACACCGCCTGCACGACCTGCACGCCGCCAACGATGTCGCCTACGTGCAGGGCATGACAACGGGTATCCACGAGAACCACGGCACCTTCACTATCGACGTCGACGGGCATGACAGCATCGAAGCTGACTGCGTCCTGCTCGCGGTGGGCATCGTCGCCGAAGAGCGCCTCGCGCAGTCCGCCGAACTCGACTGCGACGGCGGCATCCTGGTCGACGCCGCGCAGCGAACCACGGCAGACGGAATCTGGGCCGTGGGCGACTGCGCCCGACTGCGCACCGCGGACGGCCACCTGGAGCGCAGGCACGAGCATTGGGAATCCGCGGTGTTCGAAGCGCAGACCGCCGCCGCGTCGATTCTCGGCCGCCCGCTACCGGAGCACGGTGCGAGCTGGTTCTGGACCGACCGCTACGGGGTCCACGTCGAATGCGTCGGCTCGATGACGGCCGAGGGAAACACCATCATCCGACCCGATGGTGACGGCAATCCCGACATCGTCTTCCGGCTGAACCCGGACGGGACCATGGCCGGTTGCGCCGCCTACGACAACGGCATGGCCGTCCGCGCGGCCCGACGGATCATCGACCGCGGCATCGTCGCGGACCCGGAGAAACTCGCTGATCCGGGAATCAACATCAAGAAACTCGCCCGGTGACCGACCGGACGCGGAGAAGGAGAACACCATGACCGACTACCTGCGGCGCGAAGACATCACCGTCGGCGAGCGCGTGGACCACGCCCTCTACTACGAACTCGTCAACTTCTACAACGACGAGGCCGACCTCCTCGACGAGGGGCGGTACGTCGACTGGCTCGAACACTTCGCACCCGACCTCTACTATTGGGCCCCCACCCGGACGAACCGGCTCCGCCGCCAACAGGCACTCGCGATCGCCGGGCCGGACGAGGCAGCATTCTACGACGAGACCCACGATTCCCTGGCCTGGCGCATCCGCCGCTTCGACTCCGGAATGGCCTGGGCAGAGGACCCGCCGTCCCGAACCCGGCACCTCATCACCAACCTGAGTGCCCGACACGCGAGCGGCGAAGACGAACCCGACATCATCGAGGTCCGAACGAACTTCCTCGTGTGGCGGACCCGACTCGAACGCGAACGCGACATCTTCGTCGGCACGCGCACGGATCTCCTCCGTCGGACCGACAAGGGCTTCCGGATCTTCGACCGCCGGATCCTCCTCGACATCAACGTGCTGCCGAGCAAGAACATCTCCACGTTCTTCTAGAGAGGAGACACCATGACACCCGGCAGAACGACACTGATCACCGGCGCCGGCTCCGGACTGGGGGCGGCCCTGGCCGCGCGCTTCGCACGGGAGGGCTCCAACGTCGCGGTCCTCGACATCGACCTGGACAGGGCTCGGGCCGTCGCCGCGGACATCGAATCCAACGGCGGATCCGCGCTCCCCCTCGCCGCCGATGTCCGGACACCGAAGGACCTGCACGCCGCGGTCGATGAGACCATCGGTACCTTCGGGCGCCTCGACACAGTCATCCCCAACGCGGGGATCTGGGACTACCAGCGCTCCCTCACCCGCCTGGACGGCGAGGAACTCTCGGCCATGTTCGACGAGATCTTCGCCGTCAACGTCAAGGGCTATCTCCTCACCGTCGAAGCGACCTGGCGGGAACTCGTCAAGACCCGCGGCTCAATCGTGATGACCCTGTCCAACGCGTCCTTCTACGCCGACGGCGGCGGTCCGGTCTACACGGCCAGCAAGTTCGCCGACCGAGGCCTCATGCTCCAGTTCGCCCACGAACTGGCGCCCAAGGTCCGCGTCAACGGTGTCGCCGTCGGCGGAATGCAGACCGATCTCCGCGGCCCCAAGGCGATCGGTCTCGACTCCCGGAGCTTCTCCGACACCATCGGACGCCGCTCCGGCACCTCAAACCCCTACATCCCGCTCCACGACATCTCCACGGATCCGACGGGATTCACCGGCCCCTACGTCCTGCTCGCGTCACCCACCGACGCCGGTGCAGTCACGGGCGCCATCATCAACGCCGACGGCGGAATCGCCGCCCGAGGCTTCAGAAACTCAGCAGGAGGCGATGACCTGTGATGATCACGGGAGTCCACCACAGTTCCGAGAAACTCGACGTCAACCCCTGTTCCCAGATCCTCCGCCACGCCCTCTACCAGCCCGAAGAGGTGGCGGTCGTCTACGAGGACGAGTCCACCAGCTACGCGGACCTGGTCGCGGAGATCCGCGCCTGGGCCGCCCACCTCGATGAAGCCGGTGTCAGGCAGGGCGACCGCGTGGCGTTCCTGGGAATGAACTCGAAGTCCTTCGTCCTGACGATGCTGGCCAGCTGGTGGCTCGGTGCCACCTTCATGCCCTTCAACTTCCGGCTCTCCGCACCGGAGGTCACCCAGCTGCTGCTGCAGGGCACCCCGCACACCATCGTCGTGGAGGGCAGCCACCTCGACATGGCCAGGCACATCTACGGAATCGACAGGCACCACGTGCTCGTCATCGACGATGACCCGCACGCGGCGGCCGACGGCGACATACCGATCTACTGGAAGCGAACGTCCTGCGCGCTGCCGGATCTCGACACGACAATGGTCACCCGCCCACGCCCGATGACGATGGCAGACCTGGCGCTACTGCTATTCACCTCCGGCACGACGGGGCTCCCCAAGGGCGCCCAGCTCACCTTCGGCAACCTCTGGTGGAATGCCATCAACGTCGACACGATGGTCGACTCGCGCCCGGGTGACACCACGCTCGCGACCGCACCGTTGTTCCACGTCGGGGCATTGAACTCCTTCGCGATCCGGGCTCTCGTCCGCGGAAACAGACTGCTCATCCACCGCCACTTCGACCCCGCCCGGGTACTGCGGGATATCGACCACTACCAGGTCGGGTCGGCGTTCCTCGTCCCCGCACAACTCGACGCGATGTACTCCCACCCAGACTTCGCGAACTCCGAATTGAAGACGCTCCGAGCCACGATCTGCGCGGGCGCACCCGTACCCCCGGTCCTCATCCGTCGATACCTGGCCAAGGGCGTCAACGTGCAGCAGGCCTGGGGATTGACCGAGACCGCCCCGTTCGCCACCTATCTCCCGCCCCGGATGACCGAGCAGAAGGCAGGCTCCTGCGGGATCCCGATGCCCTATACAGAGATCAAACTGGTCAACCCCGACACCGGCGAAGAGGTGAAGAACGCCGGTGAGACCGGTGAACTGTGGGTCCGGGGTCCGAACGTCGCCACCGGATACTGGAACAACCCCGAAGCCACCGAGAAGGCCTACACCGCGGGCTGGTTCCACTCCGGTGATCTCGGGAGCAAAGATGAAGACGGATACTACTACATCATCGACCGACTCAAGGACCTCATCATCACCGGTGGCGAGAACGTCTACTCGGCGGAGGTGGAGCGCGTCCTCGCCGAAATTGACGGTGTCCGCGGAAGCGCCGTCGTCGGACAACCCGACCCGAAGTGGGGTGAGATCGTGGTCGCGGTCATCGAATCGGAATCGGGCCATGAGTTCTCGCTCGAGGAGGTGCGTGACCACTGCGGGCATCACCTCGCCCGGTACAAACTCCCGAAGCGAGTGATCATGGTCGATCAAATCACACGCAACTCCGCCGGAAAGGTCGACAAGATCGCCATCCGGCAGATCGTCCGCGATTCGAAGGAGCAGGAGCAGTGAGCGCGGTCCACATCTCCCAGTCTCCACTCCGCCACACCTACCCCTACGGTAGCGACGACATGGAGCTGCCGTTCGGGACGGTCGAGTCGATGCGCACGGGTGTGGGCGAGGTTTTCACCGCGCACCCGGAGTGCCGACGCATAGTCATCGCAGTGCCGGAAGGAGACCTCATGGCCATCTCCGAGTGCGAGGCAGCGGGTCTCCGCTACGTCGTCGACGTCGAGACCCGAGAAGGCGCCGACGTATCCCTCATGGTCGCCGAGCCCGACTGGCTCACCCGACAGTCCACCGACATCTCTGAACTGGAGCTGAAATGAACTTCACCGAACAATGGGAACGTTTCTACGCAAAAGTAGACGACGTCGCTGTTACGCTCAAGCTGTACCCGGTGTCCGGCGACAAGGAACACGTCACCGTGGGCATGCCGCTACACAAGGCGATCACCCAACCCGCCGGGATGTTCTCCGCACCGGCACTCTTCGGGCTCGCTGACATCACCGGAACATGGCTCGCGATGCAGCAGGTCGAGCCGGGGGTGTTCCCGCTGGCGGTCTCATCCTCGGTAAACGTGGTGTCGAACACGCGGGAGGGGGACGCCGTGGCAACCGCCGACATCGTCCGCGCCGGTCGTACCGTGATCGTCACGGACACCACGGTACGTTCCTCCGTTGACGATTCCGTCCTCGCGAAGGTGGTGACCACTTACACGGTTCCGCGAGGTAGGTAATTTGGAAATCGTTAACCTCAGTGCAGGTCGCACTTCTCCACCTTGGGGTTGACCATCCGGACGCCCCACAGGGAGAACAGCGAGATGATGATGAGGTAGACGCCGATGGACAAGGACGTCCCGGTCTCGTTCAGCAAGAGCTGCGCGATCATTGGGGCGAATGCACCTCCGATGATGGATCCCGCCGCGTATCCGATGGAGATGCCCGAGAGCCGGACTTTCGCAGGGAACATCTCGGCGTAGAGCGCGGCCTGTGGTCCGTAGGTGGCGCCGAGAAGCTGCCCGAGGATCACCACCGCGAGTCCGAAAAAGAACACGTTGGCGGTGTCGATCATGATCCACATGGGGATGGCGAACAGTGCCATGATGATGTAGCCCCAGGTGAACACGTTCCGTCTACCGAGCCGGTCGGAGAGAGCACCCCAGAGGATGGTGCCGACGGTCCAGGATACGGCTCCAGCCAGGGATATAAATAGAACCGTTGACCGGGGCATTCCCAGTACTTTCGCCCCGTAGGAGCTGAAGAAGGCGATCGCCAGGTAACCGGCGGCGTTGTCTGCGGCGAAGATCATGGCGCAGAGGATCACCGGTTTCTTGTGCCCGGAGAAGAGAACCTTCAGGGGCGCCGAGGATTCCTTCTGAAGTTTCTCCAGCTCGGCGAAGACCGGGGATTCCTCGCACATTTTCCGGATCAGGTAGCCGATGATGATCATGACCACCGATGAGAGGAACGGGATGCGCCAGCCCCAGGACTCAAACTGCTGGGGTGTGGTGATCGTGGTGAGCACGAGCATGAACAGGGTCGCGAGGATCATGCCGCACGGCACACCTACTTGTGGAAAGGAACCGAAGTAGCCGCGTCGGTGGACGGGGGCGTGTTCGACAGCAAGGAGTGCGGCACCGCCCCACTCACCACCTGCGGAGAAGCCCTGGAGGAGTCGGAGGCCGATGAGGATGAGGGGGGCGGCCATGCCGATCTGTTCGTAGGTGGGCAGGAAACCGATGGCGACGGTAGCACCCCCCATTCCCAGCAGGGTGAGGGTGAGCACGAATTTTCGGCCTTTCCGGTCCCCGAGGTGTCCGGCGACAACGGCGCCGAGGGGACGGACGAGGAAGGACAGACCGAGGGATGCCCAGGAGACGATTTGTGCCAGGGCCGGTGAGTTGTTGCCTGCGGGGTTGAAGAACTGGGAGGCGAAGATCAGGCCTGCAGCTTGCGCGTAGATGAAGAAGTCGAACCATTCGACGGTCGTTCCGACCATCGAACCGGCAAGAACCTTCTTGTGTTCTTTTGTCAGTGGACCGGAGAAGGAGTTCTTGGGTTGCCCGGTCGTGATATTGGTCGTCATGGTGACCTTCCTGGCGGGTGAGAGGGATGGTGTCCCGGTGGGCGATCAGTCTTTGGGCCGGTTATCGACGAGGCGCTTGGCTTTTCCTTCACCACAGTCGACGTGGTCGTGGATCTCGACGATGACGCTGATGCCGATTCGATTCTTGATCTGACGGACGAGGTGATTTCTGGACTGTTCCCTTTCCTCGCTGGTTCGGTCCGGTGCGGATTCCACGAGCAGGCGCAGTGCATCCATTCGCCCCTTGCGCTCAAGAACACACTGGTAGCGGGGGCGCAGGTTCGTGTCCTCGGTGATGAGCTCCTCGAATTGGCTGGGGAAACAGTTGACTCCGCGGAGGATGATCATGTCGTCGTTGCGGGCGGAGATGCGTTGCAGGCGGCGCATGGAGCGTGCGGTTCCGGGCAGCAGGCGGGTGAGGTCGTGGGTGCGGTAGCGCACGACCGGGAATGCCTCCTTCGTTAGCGGGGTGATGATGAGCTCGCCAAATTGTCCGTCGGGGACCGGCTGGAGGGTTTCGGGGTCCACGATCTCCGGGTAGAAGTGGTCTTCCCAGAGGGTCAAGCCGTCCTTTGTCTCCACGCATTCCTGGGCGACGCCGGGACCCATGATCTCGGAGAGTCCGTAAATGTCGGTGGCGTCGATGCCCAGTCCGTCCTGGAGCTCACGGCGCATGCCCTCACTCCAGGGTTCCGCGCCGAAGATTCCGTGGGTGAGAGAGGTGGTTGCCGGGTCGATGCCCTCTTTCCGCATCTGGTCGAGCACGTTGAGCATGTAGGACGGGGTGGCCATGATGGCATCCGGCTTGAAGTCCTGGATGATCTGGATCTGGCGTTCCGTCATGCCGCCGGAGGTGGGGATGGCGGTGGCTCCGAGCTTCTCGACGCCGTAGTGCGCGCCGAGTCCACCGGTGAAAAGGCCGTAGCCGAAGGCGACCTGGACCTTGTCGCCGGGGCGGACGCCACCTGCACGCAGTGAGCGGGCGACGAGATCGGCCCAGGTCTCGATGTCTCGGCGGGTGTAACCGACGACGGTGGGTAGCCCGGTGGTGCCGGAGGATGCATGGACGCGAACCAATTGGTTGCGGCCCACGGCAAACATACCGAAGGGATATTCGGCGCGGAGGTCGTTTTTGTCGGTGAACGGGAAGAGCGCGAGATCGGCCAGCTCGCGGAAATCGTCCGGGTGAACGCCCTTCTTATCGAAGGCGCGACGGTAGTGCGGGACGTTGTAGTAGGCGTGCCGCAGGGTGTTCTTGGCGCGGGCGGTCTGTAGCGCGGTGATCTCGTCGCGGGAGGCGAATTCAATGCCGGTTTCCGGGCCGTGGATCGTGGATGTGATGTCGTACAGGGAGGTCACAGTCGATTCTCTTCTCTGGGTGGGGGCCTGCGACACGGATTTCGGTCGTAGACCGTCAGATGGAATCCCTCGCTGCACCGACGGGGAGTGCCGTGGCGGTGGGGCGCGCGGGGAGATTGGCGGGTGTCCGGGGTTCAGCGGCGAGAGCAGCGAACCCCCATTTACCGACCACTTGGTCAGTTTGTGTGATCCACGATACATAGAGAGGGTGATACGGACCACTCTTTTTCCAGAAATTCCCGAATCAACCACAAAACCACCCCCGAACAACAATCCTAAAGATCGCCAAAAATGGCCAGACAAATGCGAATACTCTGCACTTCACACGTGTCCCGACCACCCCCACACACAGCAGATGAGCGAACCCCTCAACCGCAGGACCCGACGGAAAAGGAATCAGGAGCGCGGAACGAGTCCGCCGAAAGCCATCTTCCCGATCAGTTCCGCCAACTCTTCCGGAGATAGATCACCATTGGGGCGATACCACTCCACCAGGGAGTTGACCATGCCGAAGAGTAGGCGCCCGACCGTCGGCGGATCGACATCTGCACGAAGGTCCCCGTCCGCCTGCGCACCGGAAACCAGGTCAACGACGGTTCGCGTGTAGGCGCGTCGTCGATCCATTGCACGGAGCTCCACATCGGAGTTACCCCGGAGCCGGAGAAGCAGAGTCACGGAGGGCGCCTCCGCACAAAGCGCAAGGGTGGTGCCACGAACCAGGAGGCGCAGCCGTTCCATATCAGTCCCATCGAACTCCGTAACCTCGTCGATAACCCCACCGAGCGCCCCCAACGCGTGATCGAGAGCCTCTCCGAGCAGTTCTTCCTTGGACGAGACATGGTGATAGAGCGCAGACTTCGTCACCCCGAGACGATCCGCGAGCGCCCCCATCGACGTCGCTTCATAACCTGCAGCATTGAATGCATCGACTGCCGCGCGCAGTATGTCCTCCCGCGAATACCCGGGACGCCCCCGACCACCGCCCGATTCCAGCACAGCCCGACCCCGTCGCATCTCATCCGCCTTCCAGTACCACCACCGATACATTCCACCCCAGGTCAGAGTATTGGATGCCGGTGGCAACCGCCACCAGCCAAGACCGGTGGAAACCATCCCAACACCGGACACCATCCCCTTTCGCAGGCGAGGGTGACGGGGGTGAGTTGCAGATCACAAAAGCCATTGACACACATCACACTCGTTCATATACTGACCGAACGATCAGTTTTTCAGACATGCAATCGTCGGGCACCGGCCTCCAGCCGCCAGACCGCCCCGCACCAGCGGCGAACGCCGCACCGTCACCCGCAGCATCTCGAACACGCCCGGACACTCTGCGGGACTCCGAAGGAGAACACCGTGACATTCCCCGCCACCCCCCGAACCAGCACCACAAACCCCGTGACCAACAACGAGGGCCAGCAGCATTTCGACCGGATCATCACCGAGGATTCCCGCATCGAACCCACCGACTGGATGCCGGACGGTTACCGCCGCACACTCACCCGACAGATCTCCCAGCACGCCCACTCGGAGATCATCGGCATGCAACCCGAGGCGAACTGGATCACCCGCGCCCCCTCCCTCAAGCGGAAGGCCATCCTCATGGCCAAGGTCCAGGATGAAGCCGGACACGGTCTCTACCTCTATTCCGCTGCGGAAACCCTGGGCACTGGCCGTGACGAACTCGTCGAACAGCTACTCACCGGGCGTGCCAAGTACTCGTCGATCTTCAACTACCCGGCGCGGACCTGGGCCGACATCGGGGCCATCGGCTGGCTCGTCGACGGCGCAGCGATCTGCAACCAGGTTCCCCTCTGCCGCTGCTCCTACGGCCCCTATGCTCGGGCAATGATCCGGGTCTGCAAGGAGGAGTCCTTCCACCAGCGCCAGGGCTGGGAGATCCTCTACTCCCTGTCCCACGGCACCGAGGCGCAGAAACAGATGGCGCAGGAGGCGATCAACCGCTTCTACGGACCTGCACTGCAAATGTTTGGGCCTCCGGACGATGATTCCCCCAACTCGCGGCAGTCGATGGCGTGGAACATCAAGCGTTTCTCCAACGATGAGCTGCGCCAGCGGTTCGTCGACATGATCGTCCCGCAGGCCGAAGCACTCGGGCTTCACTTCGAGGATCCCGATCTCAGGTGGAACGAGGAGCGAGGTCACTACGACTTCGGTGAGCTCGACTGGTCCGAGTTCAAGGCCACCATAAAAGGCTCCGGTCCGTGCAATGTCCAGCGCCTCCAGAGGCGTCGGCAGGCGTTCGAGGAGGGCGCGTGGGTCCGCGAAGCCGCCGCCGCGTACGCCGAGAAAACCGCCGCAACAAGCCCGGCGGAACGTGGCCTTCGCGTCGCCTGAGTCCGACCCACCACCTCGTATCTGATTCCCCCTCACCAGCCCAGACGAAAGAGGAACACCATGCCCGATTCCACCACCTGGCCCCTCTGGGAAGTCTTCGTCCGTTCTTCCCGTGGGCTCTCCCATGTCCACGCGGGTTCCCTCCATGCACCCGATGCAACGATGGCGCTACGCAACGCCCGGGACCTTTACACCCGACGCAACGAAGGCTCAAGCGTGTGGGTGGTCCCGTCCGATGCGATCACCGCCTCCGACCCGGACGCCAAGGGCGGCTTCTTCCAGTCCGCGCAGGGCAAGAACTACCGGCACGCCACCTATTACACGCGGAGCGAAGGGGTGAAGCACCTGTGAGTACACCGAACACTGACACCGCAACGCATCACTGGATGGGTGATGCCATCACAGCCGAGGACATCCAGGCCTCGGGTGCGATCGCTTCCGATCCCGTCGCCCGTTACGCGCTGATGCTCGGGGATGACTCCTTGATCCTCGCCCAGCGTCTGGGGTGGTGGGTTTCCCGCGCTCCGGAGATGGAGGAGGATATCGCCCTCACGAACATCGCCCTTGATCTACTCGGCCACGCTCGATTCCTGCTCTCCTACGCCGGCACCGCGTGGGGCAAGACGGAAGACGATCTCGCGTACTTCCGTTCCGAGGAGGAATTCCGTTCCTGCCGACTCGTGGAACAGGAGAACGGGGACTTCGCCCACACCATCGCCAGGCAGTTGCTCTTCTCCTACTACGCCTACGGTCTCTACACCCGTTTGCAGGATTCCACGGATGAGACGCTGTCGGCCATCGCAGAGAAGGCCATCAAGGAGGTCGAGTATCACGTCGACCATTCCAGCCAGTGGCTCCTGCGGCTCGGTCACGGTACCGAGGAATCGCATCGCCGGATGCAGACCGGGTTGAACTACATGTGGCCCTACCTCGATGAACTCTTCGAAGATCTGCCCGTGCACGCGGAACTCAAAGGAATCGCCGTCCCCCCGTCAACGTTGCGGGAGGAGTTCGATGGACGGATCGCCCACATCGTCGCCGAGGCTGGCCTGGAGATCCCCGATTATCCGCAGGCCCGGTCCGGTCAGCGCACCGGGCGGTTCTCCGAACACCGTGGCTTCATCCTCGCAGAGATGCAGTGGTTGGCTCGTCAGCATCCGGGCGCGACCTGGTGATTACCGTGTCCGCAACGAACACGAACACCGTCCATCCGCTCCGACCGGAGGACCCGGCCGCTGCGCTGCTGTGGGACACGGCATCGACTGTCCCGGACCCGGAGATCCCCGTGGTCTCCATCGCTGACCTCGGGATTCTGCGTGACGCGCGTTTCGACGGCGAGATCCCCGTCATCGTGATCACCCCGACGTACTCGGGGTGCCCCGCGATGGGCACGATCACCGCGGACGTCACCGCCGCGATCACCGGGGCCGGTTATCCCCGTCCCCGTATCGAGACCGTTCTCCGGCCCGCCTGGTCCACCGACTGGATCACCGAACTGGGGAAACAACAGATGCGTGAATACGGTATCGCGCCTCCCGTAGCTCGGGAACGAAGCACCGGCCCCATCCCCATCACCCTCACCCCGGCGGTACGGTGCCCGCTCTGCGGCTCAATGAACACCACAGAATCCAGCCGTTTCGGCTCCACCTCCTGCAAGGCGCTCTACTCCTGCCGGGAGTGCCACGAGCCGTTCGATTACTTTAAGGGGCACTGACTTGTCCACCACCACAACCGGAACCCGACGGAAAACCTCCTTCAACCCCCTCGAAGTCACCCGTGTCCGGCGCTTGACCGAGGACTCCGTCGAGGTCACGTTCACTGTTCCCGAGCACCTCGCCGACGACTACAACTACATGCCTGGACAGTATGTGGCGCTACGGGCCGACATCGACGGGCGGGAGGTGCGTCGCTCCTATTCCATCTGTGACATCCCCCGTCGCGGAGTGATCCGCGTGGCGGTGAAGAAGACTCCGGGCGGCGTGTTCTCCACCTGGGCAAATGAGATCCTGGAGCCGGGGTTCACCATCGATGTGATGAATCCCCAGGGGGCGTTCACCTCCAAGGTCCACACCACCTCGATGAATGATCCGGAAGGGATCGCGGAACGCGCACGGGACACGGAGCGCACGACCGCGACCGCAACCCACCTCGTCGCCGTCGCGGCGGGCTCCGGCATCACCCCGATCATGGCGATCGCGCAGACCGTCCTCGCCGCGACCGATAACGCCACCTTCGAACTCGTCTACGCCAACAAGGGGTCTGGCGACGTGATGTTCGCCGAGGAACTCGGCGATCTCAAAGACCGCTACCCCACCCGTTTCGCCGTGCACCACGTTCTCTCCCGGGAGAGCCGCGTGAATCCACTGTTCTCCGGGCGTATCGACGCCGAAAAGCTGCAGTTGCTGCTGGGCCGGGTTTTGCAGCCGGAGCACGTCGACGAGTGGTTCCTCTGCGGACCCTTCGAACTGGTGCAGCTCTGCCGGGACACACTCACGGACACGGGTGTCGACGCCGAGAAGGTCCGTTTCGAATTATTCACCACCGGGCAGTCCACCTCCGGTCCGCAGCCGGGCCAGACCGGCCGCGCTGTCGAGGCCGATCCGGAGGGCGACAACTATGCCATCGAGTTCCGCCTGGATGGGCTGAGCGGCACCGTCGAATCGCCGAAATCCGCCCGGGAGACGATCCTCAACGCCGCGCTGCGCAAACGTCCCGATGTGCCCTTCGCCTGCGCCGGCGGAGTCTGCGGGACCTGCCGCGCGAAGGTCGTCGCGGGTGAGTACGAGATGGACGAGAATTTTGCCCTCGAACCCGATGAGGTCGAACGCGGCTACGTACTGACCTGCCAGACCCGCCCCACCACGGATTCCATCACCGTCGACTACGACGCCTGACCCCTCACGAGGACTCCCCATGATCGAACTCGATTTCCACCCCGCCGGAGACACAACCGTCGCCGTGGTCACCCTGAACAACCCGAAGGCGATGAACGCTCTCGACTCCGCGGCAGTCAGTGACCTGGCCGACGCCTACACCCGAGCCGCAGACGAGGGCGTCCGCGCACTGCTGCTCCGCGGGGAGGGACGGGGGTTCTGCGCCGGGCGCAACATCGTCGGCATCGACCCCGCCACCGATGACGCCACCGCATACCTGGACCACGAGGTCACACCGCTGCTCAAGCAGATGGCCGCGTTCCCCGCCCCCACATTCGCAGCAGTCCAAGGCGCATGTCTCGGCGTCGGGCTGGGGCTCGCACTGGCAACCGACATCGTCTATGTCGCCGACGACGCCAAGATCGGTTCCCCCTTCGCCAACCTCGGCGCGACCCTTGATTCGGGCGGGCACTGGCTGTTCGTCGAGCGGTTGGGCCCCCACCGGGCAATGGATCTCATCGTCACCGGGGATCTGATCAGCGGTCAGGAGGCGGTGTCCGCCGGTCTGTTTTCCAGGTCTGTCCCCGCCGAGGATCTGGATTCCTTCACTCGCGCCGCCGCCGAGCGTGCCGCCTCCGGTGCGACGAAGGCGTTCCTCGCGTCCCGCGAACTCGTCCGCATGATCCGTGACGAACGTGTCGGTCTCTGGGAATCCGTGCACGCCGAGAACATCGCCCAGGGCGAGCTCTGTTCCTCCGCCGACTACGCCGAGGGTTTCGCGGCGTTCAAGGCAAAGCGGCACCCCACGTTCCACGGGTACTGATCCCTGCCCGGTCACCGCACAACCCGCCCGATCACCCAGGAGAAACTATGACCGCACCACACCGTGACTCCGCGTTCATCGTCACCGGTAAACGCACACCTGTCGGCCGCTACGGCGGCGCACTGTCCACCGTCCGGCCTGATGACCTCGCCGCCCTGTGCCTCCGCGCTGTCGTCGAGGATGCCGGGATCCCGCCGGAGGCGGTCGATGAGGTGATCCTCGGCAACGCCAACGGCGCGGGTGAGGAAAACCGCAACGTCGCCCGACTCGCCTGGCTGCTCGCCGGATACCCGGACAGTGTTCCCGGCATCACCGTGAACCGGCTCTGTGCCTCCGGAATGTCCGCCATCACCCTCGCCGCGACCATGATCCGCGCCGGAGAGGCCGACATCGTCATCGCCGGTGGCGTCGAGTCGATGTCCCGCGCCCCATGGGTACTGGCGAAACCCGAGGGCCCGTTCGCGAAACCTGGGGAGATTGCCGACACCTCCATCGGCTGGCGTTTCATCAACCCCGTTCTCGCCGCGCGGGACAAGGCGACGTTCTCCATGCCGGAGACCGCCGAGGAGGTCGCCCGGGTCTGCGGGATCAGCCGCGCAGACGCCGACGCCTTTGCCGCACAATCACAGCAGCGTGCAGCGGCTGCCATCGATGCGGGGCATTTCGGCGACGAGATCATTCCCGTCGAGGTCACCGGACGTAAGGGATCGGTGACGGTGGTGGACACCGATGAGGGCCCACGCCCGGGCACCACCACTGAAGTACTCGCCCGCCTGAAACCTGTCGTCACCGGAGGTGAGGTCGTGACCGCGGGCAACAGTTCCTCACTGAACGACGGCGCCTCAGCGGTGCTGGTGTGCTCCCGACACGCCGTTGAACGCTTCGGGCTGACCCCTCGTGCCCGGGTCGTCGGTGGCGCGTCCGCCGGTGTCGCACCTGAGATCATGGGCCTCGGCCCGATCCCTGCGACCCGGAAACTCCTCGACCGCATCGGCTGGGACATTGGCGATCTGGAGGCGGTCGAACTGAACGAGGCGTTCGCCACGCAGTCGCTGGCCTGCATCCGTGATCTCGGACTCGACCCGGAGATCGTCAACGCGTGGGGCGGGGCTATCGCACTGGGACACCCGCTCGGGTCCTCCGGTTCCCGGATCGCCATCACCCTGCTCAACCGCATGGAGCACGAGAGGGCACGGCGTGGGCTGGCCACGATGTGCATCGGCGTTGGGCAGGGTGCCGCACTCGCCCTCGAACTGTGCGGGGAGGACCGATGACGTACACCACCCTCGACGTCTCAAGGCGCGCTGATCGGCTGGTCGTGGCGATGAACCGGCCCGAGGTGCGCAACGCTATCGACGACCAGATGGTCGCTGAACTGCACGAACTGTGCGGTGAACTGGAACGCAAACCGAAGATCCTGATCCTCACGGGCACCCGGGTCGACGGGCGCGGGATCTTCGCCTCCGGCGCGGACATCGAACAGTTGAAGGAGCGGTCGCGTGACGACGCCCTGCGGGGCATCAACTCGGCGATCTTCAACCGCATCGCCGCGCTCCCCATGCCGGTCATCGCCGCGTTGGATGGTTGGGCGCTGGGCGGGGGCGCGGAGCTCGCGCTCGCCGCCGATTTCCGGATCGCGACCCGGAATCTGAAGTTCGGCCAGCCGGAAACCGGTCTGGGCATCATCGCCGCCGCCGGTGGGCTGTGGCGGCTGAAGGAGATCATCGGCCCCACCGTGGCCAAGGAGATCCTGCTCGCCGGCCGGATTCTCGACGCCGGAGAGGCACTGGACCTGCACCTGGTCAACGAGGTCGTCGATGCCCCGGAGGGGCTGATCGATGCGGCCGATGCCCTGGCCGACCGGATCGCGAAGCAGGATCCGCTGGCGGTCCGCCTGTCGAAGCAGTTGTTCGCCATGCCAGCCTCGGCGCATCCGGCCATCGACAACATCACCCAGGCCATCTGTTTCGAATCCGAACAGAAACACGTTCGTATGCAGGCGTTCCTCGACCGCCGAAACAACAAGTAGCCACGAGTAGAACAAAGGAACCCTATGAACGACACACCCCGCATCCCGAATCGTGTCGGTATCCTCGGCGGCGGACGCATGGGCGCAGGTATCGCCCATGCCTTTCTCGCCGCAGGCAGTACCGTCACCGTCATCGACATTAACGACGACGCCGCCGCCGCTGCGCGACACCGTATAGAGAAGGCGGTTCACGGTTCCATCGAACGCGGAGCCCCTGGGCCTCCCTCGGAATGGCTCGACCGGTTGAGCTGTGGAACCGACCATGCCGACTTCACCGACTGTAACCTCGTCGTGGAGGCCGTGCCCGAAGATCCCAGGCTGAAAGCCGACGCCTTCGCCTCCATCCGGGAGCATGCACCGGACGCGGTGATCGCGACGAACACCTCGTCGCTGTCCGTGACGGAGCTGGCCGGTGCCGTCGACGGCTCCGGCAATGTCATCGGCCTGCACTTCTTCAATCCGGTCCCGGCGTCGAAACTCGTGGAGATCGTGGTCGCTGACACCACGGATGAACACCTGGTGGACACCGCACGCGGCTGGGTCGAAGCGCTGGGCAAGACGCCCGTCGTGGTCCGGGACTCCCCCGGCTTCGCGTCCTCTCGTCTCGGTGTCGCCATCGCGTTGGAGGCAATCCGCATGGTGGAGGAAGGCGTGGCCAGCCCCCGTGACATTGATGCCGCCATGGTGCTGGGCTACAAGTTTCCAGTCGGGCCGCTGGAGCTGACCGATATCGTCGGCCTGGATGTCCGGCTCGGTATCGCCGATTATCTGCATTCGACACTCGGTGAGCGTTTCGCCCCGCCGCAACTGTTGAAGGACATGGTCGCCCGGGGTGACTGCGGGCGGAAGTCCGGCAGGGGCTTCTACGACTACGCCGAGAGCTAGCCGCGGGGTTCAATGATCGCGTTGGTCACCCGGATGGTGGAGAGCCGTTTTCCCTCGTCGTTGAGCACCACGACTTCATAGGCGGCCAGGGTCCGGCCCAACCTGATCGCGGTGGCCGTCGCGGTGACGTAACCGCTGACACCGGACCGATGGTGGGTGGCGTTGATGTCCACGCCCACGGCGGCCTTGCCGAAGGAGGAGGCGTAGATCAGGGCGCCCCATCCGGCCACCGCCTCCCCGAGGGCGATCATCGCACCGCCGTGGAGAACCCCGTGGGACTGCCTGTTCCCGTCGATCGGGATTCTGGCGACAACCTTCTCGGCGGATTGTTCCAGCACCTCAATACCCATTTTTCGGTCAAATTCGCCGGGTGTGACGGTCCAGATCTCGTAGTGTGCGCTCACGTGATGCTCCTCCTGTTGGGTGGGGCCGGGCCGGGAAACGCCCGTGTTGAATGTGATCCAGGTTATACTCTACCCCAAGTGACTGACCATTCGGTCAGTAATTCCACTATTCCGTCACCCGGTCACCAGCCCACACAGAAAGGCCTCCATGCCCACCATCACCCCACCCCTCGTCCCCAGCTACCTCAACGGCGGTTGGGTGACCCCGGAGAACCCTAACGCCGTCCTCACCGCCACGGACCCCTCGACCGGCGATGCCGTGGCACGCGTCAGCGCAGACGGACTCGACATCGCCGGAGCCGTCGAGTTCGCACGCACCACTGGACAGCGGAGCCTGCAGCAGCTCACCATCCACGAGCGCGCCCTGAGAATCAAGCAGCTCGCGCTCCATCTCGACGAGTACAAGGCCGAACTGTACGAGCTGTCAACCCGCACCGGAGCCACGAAACGGGACAACGGCATCGACATCGACGGCGGCATCGGCACAATGTTCGTCTATTCCTCGAAATCCCGGCGCGAACTGCCAAACTCGACGGTAATCGTCGACGGCCCCACCGAACAGCTCTCCCGCGATGGGTCCTTCATCGGCGGACACATCTACACCTCCATCCCCGGCGTGGCCGTGCAGATCAACGCCTTCAACTTCCCCGTCTGGGGCATGCTGGAGAAGTTCGCACCCGCGTTCATTGCCGGTGTCCCGACAATCGTGAAGCCGGCACCACAGACCGGCTACGTCACCGAACGCTGTGTCCGACTCATGGTGGACTCCGGCCTCCTGCCCGAGGGGTCCCTGCAGTTGATCTCCGGCGGGAGCGTCGACCTCCTGGAACACCTGGACTACCGCGACCACCTCGCCTTCACCGGCTCCGCACGGACGGCGAACATCCTGCGCTCCCACGACGCGATCCTGAGCGGCGGGGTCCGGTTCACCGCCGAGGCGGATTCCCTCAACGCCGCGGTCCTCGGGCCGGACGTCACCCCGGGCTCCCCCGAGTTCACCGCCTACATCCGCTGCCTGTTCGGGGAACTCGTCGCCAAGGCCGGCCAGAAGTGCACCGCTATCCGCCGCGCCATAGTACCCACTCCCCTCGTCGGCACCGTCGCCAACGCACTCGGCGCCATGATCGCGGAGAAGGTCACCGTCGGCGCGCCGGACGCGGAGGGCACCACCATGGGGCCACTGGTCTCCACGGAACAGTGCGACGCTGTGATCGATGCCCTGTGCGAACTGATCGCGGCAGGCGCTACCGTCCACACCGGCGGACCACAGACCGCCGAGGGCGCATTCCTCAACCCGACGATCCTCACCATTGATGCGACGACCGCAGCCGATCCCGGGGCCGCGGTCCACTCGACCGAGGCGTTCGGCCCGGTCGTTTCGATTCTGGGTTATGACACGCTGGATGACGCCATCCGGTTGACCACGTACGGTCGCGGCTCACTCGTGGCCACCCTGTGCGCTCACGAACCGGACACCGTCCGCGACTTCACCCGGGGGATTGCCGCCCACCACGGGCGTGTGCACCTGCTCGACCGGGACGACGCCCACACCTCCACCGGCCACGGATCACCCATGCCGCACCTCGTGCACGGCGGCCCTGGCCGCGCCGGTGGCGGCGAGGAGCTGGGCGGTGTGCGCGGCGTGAAGCACTACATGCAGCGTAGCGCGGTCCAGGGCACCCCGAACCACCTCACCGCCGTCACCGGAATCTGGCACACGGGCGCCGATGTCCAGCGGGTGACCCGCGCGGACGTGGACAACGGGACCGGTATCCATCCGTTCCGTAAGTCCCTCGCGGAAATCCGTGTCGGCGACCAATTCGCCTCCGACCTGCGTACCGTCACACTGGACGACATCACGGCCTTCGCAGAGGAGACCGGAGACAGATTCTACGCCCACACCGACGAGGAAGCCGCCGCCGCCAATCCCTTCTTCCCCCGGCGCGTCGCCCACGGCTACCTCCTGGTCAGTTGGGCCGCCGGGCTGTTCGTTGATGCCGCCCCCGGCCCAGTCCTGGCCAACTACGGACTGGAGAACCTCCGGTTCCTCACCCCGGTCACCTACGACGACTCCATCCGGGTGGAACTGACCGCCAAGCGGATCACGCCACGCGTCACCGACGACTACGGCGAGGTCTGCTGGGATGCCATCCTGTACAACCAGAACGACGAGGTCGTGGCCACCTACGACGTCCTCACACTGGTGGCGAAGGAGCGGTGATCAGCGCGCGCAGTTCGTCGACCTCCATCCGGCAGATCTGCGCCGCGCGGCCCGCCCTAAGCCCAAAAGGGAGGGCATCCGATTTCAAGCATCGACAAATTCTTGCCAATGGCGCTATCCCTCAAAACAATCCATCAGCCACGGAATGATAATATGAAATCTTCAAAACTCTACCATACCAGCAGCCAGTTAAAAACACCAGGACGATCGTCAATCCCGATCGAGAAGTAAGATAATTCCCACCCCAATAAGACCACCCCAACCGACCAAAACAACTTACCCCTAAATAAGGCATCAAATGTCTAGATCAAAAAATATGTGGATTTACATACCATATTACCACTCAAGACAATAGACCATTTGGCCAGGTTCGCCCCAAAAGCAAAATACACGCACACCAAAACTTCTGTAATTATCCACCGCAACCCTACCATGCGCCTTCCCGCCATGGACCCACACGCAGCGTTTACAAGGTGTTTTTAGACTGCGAAATAATAAATTCCCACGGCCTCAAAAATTGAAATACCCCCCCTTACCCCCTCCCCCTTCTCAAACCCCGCCAAAAATTGAGATCCGGGGCTACCGACTCGGGATCAAGTAGATCTATCGATTTTTTTATATGCTCACGAATGGCAAAATACGATTGCAGCTCGTCATCAGTCAATAAACGTTTTTCATCCCTTAATTGAGCGCGAATACCATTAATTCGACGCACACCCAATTGCCCTCCCTCAACCAACTTCCACGACTCGGCATCTAGATAAAGAGCTAGATTCATAGCATTATCATCATATCCACTAATAGATATTTCCCCACACTCTGGCCCCAGTTCGCGAAACTCCACCTCATGCTCCGTAACCGCTATCGCCTTGTGAAAATCAGTTATCAGTAACCTCAGGGCCCCACGACACACCCTCCTTCCGGAAGTTGATTCAATCGATTTTCTACGCAATTCCTGAAATAGAAAAGTAAAAAATGATCCAAACACTATGCCAATTAATCCAATTAGTGAAGAGTCCATAAGTGCATGATAAAACAGTAAATAACATAAATCAATGGTAGATCGCAAGAAAAAGGCTACCATTTCATAATTGGTTCGACATTTCAATCCTTCGAAGAACAAATGTCAGCCACCAAATACTGCAGATTTCAGAGTTTTCTAAGATGTCGAAACCGATGTCCCACACTGATTAAAAGGCCATAGGAGTTTCAGTGTCAGACTTTTAGGCACCGATTTCCCTTGCGGTTTAATAGTAAAATCCTTCAACCGCAATCATGATACGTGTTACCAATGACTACATCAGGAAAGACCTTATACATTCTACGTTGATCTTTGCTAATCTAAAAAAAGATCAAGAAGTTCGACGTCAAGTCCCCGGCTCGTCGACTGGCAACCGCGTATCGCGCTCGGTGCCCCCGGTGGAAGATCCGCCACAGGACGCCTCTGTCCGGTGGAAGAACGCGACTATCTCAAGGAGTTCACATGAGTGAGCACACCAACCCCGAACATCGGAACATCACCAGCACCCCGGACTATCTGCCGGAGCTGGGAGCCACCGCGCTTCCTTCCGGATGCACGCTCTACGGCACCGGGCATTCGGTGCACTGGATCAGAATGAACCATGCCGCGAGTGGGGACTGGGAACCCGCCGTCATCCTCGGGGCCAGGGAGAACCATCTCATCTTCACCCACGGGGACACGAAGGAACGGCGGTGGAACCACGATCCGGAGCGCCTGCGGGCCATCGCAGACCTCATCATGCTGGAGCCTGACGCGGAAGTCCTGTGGTCAGACCGGTACAGCATCCTCAAGGTGACCATCGGTACCAAAGCCTGGTTGTTGGGTCTCGATGAACAGGACGGTTCCCCCTGCCAGAAGCAATAGCAGCCTTCCCCCGACATAGCAGGCGCGTACACCACTGTCCGGTGTTCGGAATCCACGAACAAGATCGGGGGTAGCGGAGATTCCCTCATCCACATTCCATCCCACATCCGGGATACCGCTCCCCCTCAGACGTGTCGACGACAGTCCTGGGCGAGAGAAACGCTGAACTGGACTATACCCGCAGGAAATACAACCAGTTTCCGGAACGGCGGGGCCGACGGTTGCCCACTACCGACAACGAACTCCACGCAGCGTAGCGCTCGCCTCCCACATCATGGGAACCACATTTAAAGATACCACCATGGCGACATTCGGCTAACGGGTGTAGTTCCGGGGGTGCCTCTGACGAGGGATGATCCCGGAGGATGCTCCCCCACCCCACTAGGCCTTGCCACAGCCCGTAACCTGAGTCGTGAGCCAGGCCACTTTCCAACCACCCGTAGGTGAATCCCGGAGTTTTCCCGTCTCGGTCGGCCCGATACCACGGCAGCCCGCCCACACCACCTCCGACAGACCCACAAAGGAGCACCATGACCCAATCCGGCAGCAGCGGCTACACCGTCTCGGACTATCTGTTCGACCGGATCGCAGAGATCGGCATCAGTCACGTCTTCGGTGTCCCCGGCGACTTCAACCTCACGTTCCTGGACACCGTCACCGCACACGACCGACTGACCTGGGTCGGTAACTGCAACGAGTTGAACGCCGGATACTGCGCCGACGGCTACGCCCGACTCAAGGGTGCCGCGGCAATGGTCACCACCTTCGGGGTGGGCGAGCTCTCCGCCATCAACGCCACCGGCGGCTCCTATGCCGAGTACGTCCCGGTCCTCCACATCGTCGGGGCACCGGTCACGGAAATCCTCACCTCCCGGAAGAAGATCCACCACAGCCTCGGCGACGGTGTGTTCACCCACTTCTACGAAATGGCCGGGCACGTGAACTGCGCCCAGTCCTGGCTCACGCCGTCCAACGCCACCAGCGAGATCGACCGCGTGATCACCGAGATGCTCGCCCAGCGCCGTCCGGCCTACCTCGTGCTCTCCCCCGACGTCGCCGCCGCCGAGGTGTACCCATCCGACGAGCCCCTGGAGATCGACCTCGCCCGGAAGCGGTCCTCCAGCGCCGCCCTCAAGGCGTTCGAACGGGCAGCCCGGGAGTTCCTGGATGGTCACTCCGCCACGGTGCTCGGCGACCTGCTCGTCCACCGCGTGGGCTGCATCGGGAACTTCGACCGGATGATCAACGCCAACGATCTGCCCTACGCCACACTCACCTGGGGAAAGACCCTCGTCGATGAACGCAGTGACCGGTTCGCCGGCATCTACCTTGGCGCGGCGTCCACCCCCCGTGCCAGGGACGCGGTGGAGAACGCCGAGCGGCTGATCACGATCGGCGTGGAGTTCACCGATTCCACCACGGCAGGTTTCTCCATGAACCTCGGTGTCGACCGGGTGCTGGAGATCTCACCCACGCAGTCCGCCGTCGGTGGACGCACCTTTGCGCCGCTGCAGATGGGCGACGCGATCGACGCCCTGGCCCGCGTCCTCGCCGACACCGAGGTCGCGCCCCATGAGCTCAAGAAGCCCCACGTCCCCGCGGAACCCAACCCGGCCCCCGACGAACCGCTGACCCAAAATGTCCTGTGGTCGAAGGTCTCGGAGTGGTTGCCCGAGGATTCCCTCGTCATCGCGGACCAAGGCACCAGTTTCTTCGGAATGGCCGGCAGCCCCCTTCCCTTCGGGGTGAGCTTCATCGGCCAGTCACTGTGGGCCTCTATCGGCTACTCCATCCCCGCGGCCCTCGGGGCCGGAATCGCGAACCCCGACCGGCGCATGGTCGTCCTCGTCGGCGACGGATCGGCCCAGCTGACGGTGCAGGAGATCGCCACCATGTTCCGCGAGGGCATCAACCCGCTGATCATCCTGGTGAACAATTCCGGCTACACCATCGAACGCGCCATCCACGGCCCCGACGAGGTCTACAACGACATCACCCCGTACAACTGGCAGGACATCCCCCGCGCCTTCGGCGGCAACGAGGACAACTGCCTAGTCCTCGACGCCCCGACCCCGGCGGCCCTCGAGGATGCCCTGGCCCAGGCCGACCGGAACCGCGACAAGCTCGTGATGATCGAGGTGCACACCGACCGCGACGACTACCCGCAGATGATGCGCAGCTTCACCGAGACGCTCGGCAAGAAGCACTAGTCGACGGCATCCCGGCGGCTCCACCACAGCGATGGTGGAGCCGCCGACCGGTTTGCTCTCCCCACATTTCCTCCTTCCGCGTTCTCCACTTCGCTGCTAAAATTAGGCTCGCTCTAGGTTCCGTGCGCCTTATTCACCGGTCACGCCAACCAGTGCAGTCCCCGGTCCGGCGAAACGGACCTCTCCTCACACACCCGCCACGGGACACATCTGTCCCGGGCCCGGTTCGAAGAGGAGAGCACATGAGCACGTACACCGCCGATGGGGAGACCAACACCTACGCCACCCCGGATTCACTTCCGGGATTCCCGGGCTTCGCCCCGTCCTTCGACTGTGTTGAACACCGTTCCACGCACAGCCACGGGTACATTGCGTTGACTGCGCCCACCGATGAGGTCCTGGAGCCAGCCCGCATCATCGCCGTCGAAGGCCATTTCCTGACGTTCGCCCTTCAGAACACCGTCGACCGCCGTTGGACGCACAACGCCGAGCGTCTGCGCGCGGTCGCGGACATCGCAGTGCTTGAGCCTGCCGCGCTGACTCTGTGGTCACCCGGTCGCCGGATGCTGAAGGTTGCGATCGGGGACATCGGGTTCCTGGTTGACCTACACCAGGGCACACAGGTCGGGCGCTGCTGCCGCGACGACGACAGGTGACGATTCGGTGCCGCCCAGCCCGGGCGGCACCCTGCGTTTTCCCAGCTTACACACAGTTTTCACCCCCGCACCCACCGCCCTTGCCTAATGAAAATACCTCGCAGTAGGCTATTTCGGTCAACACTACTGGAAGGATTTTTCACTTGAATGTCCATCGCTTGCGGGCCGGCGGCACCCTCGCCGCACTCGCCTGTTCATCCCTCGCACTCACCGCGTGCAACCCCGTCGACTACATCAACTCCATCACCACAGCCACCGGATCCACCACCATCTCTTCCGAGTGGCGAGGCCTGGCCGATCGGCTGACCTCGGGATTCAGCTCCGGGAGCAGTGGAATTGGGAGCAGTGGAACCCCGCCGACAGCCCCGCCCCTCGCCACGATCGTCGGTGACACGAACCGCGACGGCCGGATCACCGACGCCGACCACGCGGGCAGGACAACGGCCAACGTCAACGAGGGCGCGATCTTCCTCGCGAACATCGACGATGATTCCGGCCGCTGCACCTTCTCCCCGGACACCCCCCGGGCGGAACTCGCTGCGTGCAATGACGCCGCCGACGATGTCGTCAACGGTGAGGCCGACGCTCGCGACCTGGCTCGCCTCGAGGTCAAAGCAACACGGGACCTGTCCGATTCTGCGGCCGCGACCCTGGCGTATGACACGAACCGGGCCCGCGTATTCCTTCTCACCGGTGACGGCTCATGGGCACCCGTGACAGCCACCACCATGCTGAACGCGGAGCAGTTGCGCTCCGGTGCAATCCTCGGCGTTGAGGGGCTCGACGTGATGCGCAATCACGCCGAGTGGGACGGTCGACTCACCGTGACACTCACCACCACCGACGACGGGGTGTCGACAACAGACAGCGTCCAGCTTCAGCAGGCCCCACTGCGCGCCCACGACCACACCCAGGATCTACGCACGGTGCTGACCCTGGACGATTCCTTCAAGGATGCCGCACCGTTCAATGCCCGTCTCGACGCCGCTCTCGGCGATGACGTCGAGCTCCGGAAGATCCCGGACATGGATGTCCAATGGCTGCAGGACGGAAGTGAGATCTTCTACACCGCGCTCCCCGGTGCAGAAGGACCGCAGTACATGCGCGTCATCATGCGACTCGATCAAGGTGACGACGGACAGAACGCGATGTATCACCTAAAGGGGCGGGATGTCGCCGTCGCCGAGGTCGACACAGACGGCAAGCACTCCGATTCCAGTGCGGGCGGCAACCTTGAGTTCCTACCCCCGACGCCCGCCCACCCGCAGGGCCGCGCCATCATCGGTGTCCGCCAGCACCCGGATCTGGTCGCCGATGATGATGGACACGATCACGGGGATGGCGGTGCACATGACCACCAGGACGACAACAGTCCGACGAATGAGCAGATCCTCTTCCTGGCCGCCCAGGGCTACACCGATCCGCTGATCCTGGACACCAGCTTCCTTGCGGTCGGACACGTCGACGAGTTCGTTCATGTTCTCCCAGCGGACAATGCCGCAGGTTTCAAGCTTCTGGTTGCCGATCCGCAACTAGGCAAGGTGATGCTTGAGGACCTCGTCGCAAATGGTCATGGTGACGTCCAACTGGTGGATCACCCGCAGGCCCGGACGACAGTGGCTGAAGCAACCGATGACATGATGCAGCGCCAGCACGCCGTGGCCATCGAGGTGATGAACCGAAACATCGCCACGCTGAAGGCCGAAACTGGTCTGGGCGAGGAGGACATCATCCGGCAACCCGCCTGGTACCGAATGGATCTGCACGACGCTTACGACGCCACGAAGATCTACCCGATGGCATCCTTCACGCCGAATGCCGTCAACGGTATCGTCCGGGACCGAAAGACGTACCTCTCTCCAAAAACATACGGCCCCAACATCAACGGGACGGATGCGTTCGCTGACCACTTGACGAAGGAAATGGCTAAAGCTGGCTACGACGTCATCTTCGTCGATGACTACGATTACCTCCACCGTGGAACCGGTGAGATCCACTGCGGGACGAACCAGTTCCGTGAGATGACGGCCTGGTACACGAAGTAGAGGGCGGCGCACCGGGCCGAATCCCTGCGCCCGGTGCGCCGCCCTGCAGGCCCTGGGAGTGAGATGCAACCACACCGGAGTACCGGTCCACGGTTGCAGCCTCCACCACCCCGCGACGCCCGGACCCAGCGGCTTCGACCGGACCACGGATGGTGCCGGCGGATAGCCGGACGGGTGTCCGGTCTCCGACCCCGGAGCCCCCTTACCGGACGGTCAATGACACCGGACGGGCCGTAGCCGGATCCCGGGGCACAACCCCCGGCGACTGTGCCCCGGCTCGGAAGCGTCGGTCACTTCGCCTGATAGAACTCGGGGGCGCGGTCCCGGGACGGGTCCAGCTGGACGTTCGTCACCACGAACTCCCCACCGTCGTAGACCATCTGCGCTTTCATGAACCGCGTCGGGCAGCACGCACCGTCATTCGGCCCCGGCGCGTACCAGCTGAAGTTGACCCGGCCGTCCTGGATGGTGAGCTCATCGGCCGGGCCCCGGCCGGGATTCTCAACGACCTCGGATCGGGGTGCCGCGCCGAGATACTCCCCACCGTTGGTGTAGAAGACGAGGACCGACGGCCAGGGCACACCTCCGGCACTGCAGTAGATGTCGATCATCCCGTCATCGACACCGTCGCCAGTGACGTCGCCGATGACGATCGCCGGATCCGGGGGCGAGCCGTCCCACGGATCGACCCCGGCGATTTTCGCGAAACCGCTCAGCTGGTCCGCGACCGGGAGGACACCGTCGACCAGTTGGCCCGCGTCGTGCCCGCAGACCGGGGGGATCCAGGCGTTCATGAGCTGCTCAGCTGACACGGGAAGCGCCACTGGTTTAGCCGGGCTCTCACTGGACGGCGCGCCCGCTGTCTCCGATTCCCCATTGGGCGCAATCGTCCGGTGCCCGGTCGTCTGCGGGACATCCGCACCGCTGTCGTCGGTGGCTCCGGCGACGGTCGCCGTGTCGACAGCCGTACTCGGCTCGGCACCCTCATCGGCGCCGGTGCACGCCGACGCCGTCAGTGCCACGCCGAACAGTACAGCTCCCACTCGTCTGATTCTCATTGTGCACGCCCCTCGCGGTGGTCGGATCAGTGGAGTTGCGGACGGATCGTCCGTTTCTCAAGTGTAGGAGCAGTGGGGTGCCTCGAAGTGGAATCTTGGCGCTCCCACCCCGATCCGTGGTCACCCACTCGAAGCGGCGCGCCCTCAGCGGGCGGGTGGACGGGCGGTCTGCTGTGTCGTTGCGTCAGGGCGCCTGTGCGATGAACCTCGCGGCCGCTGGCACCGCCTCGACCATGACCGGCAGGCCCGCCACTGGACCGCGCCGGATCAAGAGGCCCCTGTGAACTTCGGAGGACCACCCGGACAGGCGTCTGTGGGCCAGTATTGGAGGCATACTCAGAGTTAAATCGTTGGCGCGACGGGGACGGGCCCGACGTTGTTGCCGCCTTCACCGCATCCGGGAAGCTCCAGCGCCCCTGCCCGCTGAGCACTTCGCCGCGCGTACTCGAGTCGGTGAATCCTCAGATCCACACCTCTCTGGCTCTGGTGGTTGAGTGATATCGGGGATCACTCAGCCACCATAGAGCTCGTCCCGGTCTTTCAGACGGTCAAGCTGAATGTCTGCCACGACGAGTTCCGTGCCGTCGTACATCAACCGCGCCTTCAGATACTGTGTCGGACAGCATGCGGGTTCACTCGGTGTCTTCGGTCCGTACCAGCTGAAACTGATCCACCTGTCTTCGATGGTCAGCTCGTCCACCGGACCCCTGCCGGGATTGTCCACAATGTCAGACCGGTGTACCGAACCGAGATATTCTGAACCATTGGTGTATAAGACGAGGGTGGACGGCCATCCGACCCCTCCGGCGTTGCACACGATGTCGACAACCCCGTCATCAACACCGTCACCGGTGACATCACCGATGACGATCGCGGGCCGTTTTCCCCCTCCAACACCCGCGATATTCGCGGACCCCTTTCGTTCGTCTTCTACGGGCAAAACACCATCGACCAGATGTCCCGCTTCGTGGCGGCACACCGAAGGAATCCAGGCGTTCATGAGCTGATCCGCTGTCACGGGCAGAGCCTCCGGCGTGGAACCGCTTCCCGTGGTCCCCTGCTCCGAATCAGTTTCCCCGCCGATAGCTGAGCAACCGATGAGCATCACTATCGCACAGACCAGTGCCGCTCCCGTTCTCCACAATCCCATGGACCACGCCCCCTTTTGCAATGTTCAAGCCAGCACGCCACTAACCAGCACCATACTTTCACTCAGTGACGAAGGAGGAGAGCTGCGTGGTTTGAAACTACTATGCGCTCTATCACACTCACCCCACCCTGAAACACCGCCCATGACCGTCATTCACTTCGGTGACGGGGAGGTGAGCTTTCGGGCGCTCACCAAGGTCACGCCATGGCACACCTAGGTCACAATCAGGGAGCAGGAACGATGAAACGCCCCACTGCCGGAACCGCCTCAACGGTAACCGGAAGCTGCGACATCCGCTCACCATCCGCATACGCATCGACGCCGTACACCCACACGTCAGCACTACGCACCCGGTAACTGTGCACCTCCGGGAGTTCCACATGCGTGCCCTTGATGATCTTCCCCATGCAAGAGGCGAACCGGATTCTCCCGGATGGATCCACCAGCGTCACATCAAGCAACCCGTCCCGATGATTGGCGAAGGGACACACCGGCAACCCACCACCATAGGTCCGGGTATTCCCGAAGGCAGCGAGCATCGCGGCTCCACGGATCGTGACCGATTCCCCTTCCACGATTCCGGTCTCCCCGGGTAACGCGTGCCTGCCGTGCAACTCCATGGAAAACGACAGCGGGCGAAGATTGACGAGTTCGGCGGCGATCGAGAGGTTATAGCGGGCGGAGCCGTGCGGCCAGGTCATCCGGTTCGCCCGATCACTGACCAGGGAATCAAATCCGGCCGTCATCACGGTTCCGAACCACCGTTCGTTCCCCGCGGAATCGGTAATCCGCCCCAGATCCGTCGTCACCGTGAAACCCGCCGCAATGACCTCCGCAGCGGCCTCCGGGCTCGTCCGAGGAAGGTTGTACTCCCGGGCGTGATCATTTCCGGTACCTGCAGGTATGACCCCGACCGGGATCTTCTTCCCTGTAGTCTCCTGGAGCACTAGGTTGATCATGCCGTCGCCGCCACAAACCACGATCGCGTCAAAGCGCCCCGATTCAACGGCTTCCCGGGTCAACCGCCGGGAATCCTTCGTCGTCCGCCCTTGAAAAGCTAGAACCTCGACACCCGCATCGCGAAACGCCGCCATCGCACGCTCGGTGGAATGCCGCGCACGACCGTGTCCGCTGTCCGGGTTCGTGAGCATGGCGACGGCGCCGATGTCGACGAAACCCATCGGATAGTCGGTCATGTGGTTACTTTCGTTGTCCAAGTTTCTGATGTGAAGGACGCCGGGCAGCACCGCTATCCGGCTCCCGTCACTGCGGGTATCTTGATCCTTTCACAGACTAGGTTGAGAACTCACACAGGCCCCTCATCTCGAGTTCTGGACTCCTTCAAAGAGACTCGCCGACGCCACCACTGTCCTGGTCGGACATCTCTGGGGCCCTGCTCAACCGGATGGGGATGTCCCCGGTTTTCACCCTTCCGGCGAGAAACACGTCTTGCTGAGCACCGTGAACGTTCGTTCCATTCTCTCGGCACGGTCCATCTTCGGGTCACCCACATCACCACCAGCAGCATGACTTGTTAGTTACCTACGAGACGAACATTCTCCCGCTTGACGTTGACGACCTTCTATTCCAAGCGGTGTAGGTCACGACGTGCTACCCGAGCCGATGTACCGGTCCTTGGACTATAAACGACGAACCCCGCATACCTCGCTGCTACCAATCCGAGGCCACTGCCGTTTCCAAAAGCTCCACCAACAACCCGGGCTGACCCACTCCACATCGAGATCTACCGGATATCGGACCGAAGGACATCAGTTCCCCGTCACACCCGAACAGAAAGCTGTGAATAGATACTCGCGGCGAGCCGGGTCATCTCGAAGGAGTACACGGCGATGATCAGGGTGAACAGTGCTTTCACACTGTCACCTAGAACGAAGATGTCTCCACCCCGTGAATACTGATAACAGAGCAGCGAAATCACCAGAGTGAGGGCGTAGACCCCGATGGCGAACACCCTGTTCCATTCATGGATCAGAGTGTCCTTGTCACTCTCCGGGACCTCCGGCCAGACGCGTTCGGTCACCAGCCAGAAGTAGAAGATGAAGGCCGATGGAACCGCCATCAGGTTGATCACCAGGAACATCAACGGCAGCACACCACTTCCGCCACCAATGAACAAGCCCGCCGGTATCAGCCCAACCACGAGCACGAGTATCAGGAACGGGAACAGCGTCGTCACCACCAGCGGGATGAGCGAGCGACTGAAATCGGAATAGGTGATCGTGCGGATGAGCAGATGCCGGTTCTCCGTCGACCGGGCAACCGACGGAGCCGGATTCGGACTCTTCGCCCGGAACCCACGGAACTTGATCACCGCGATGATCAGTACCGCCAGCTCGATCACTGCCATGATCTCCACGGGAAAGCCCTGGAAGAAATCCAGGGTCCGCTCGATGATCACCGGAACACTGTTGACTTCCATCTCTACGGCTGCACCCCTCGCGTGTCTCATGAAACAGATCGGGGGAACCTTAGACGATGATGCTGTGAGTCATCTGGGAGTGCCCTACGAACCAACCGCTCTCATTTCGGAGACCAACTGAGGACTGTGCCACCGGCCGATTTTCGCCGCTGACGCCTGCCTCATCAACGAAAGAACGAAACCCCGCAGCTCACTGAGCAGTCCAGGAGTATCGCGGATAAGGTTATGGAGCGATCCTGCCGGAAATGTGAGCGCATCCACCGTCGCAGATCGGTAATGCCGTCGGAACAGGACGCCCTGGTGTTTCTTCTGTGACCACCACCGTCTCCCCACGACACCGGGAGGGCAGTTAAGTACACACACCGGGGATGAGCTGGATTCGGTGCGTGGGGCGTAAAGCAGTTCAAGATTCCCGACAGTCAGGGTCGCGTATCTGCCGCCTGCTGTAGACGGCAGATCCGAGACCGTCCACCAGACCCCCTCTAGTTCTTCGCATGAGGGGATCAACAGCGAAAGTGCACAGTGAAAATCGCTGATCACCTTCCGATACGTCAGATGTTGCCCCCGGGAATCCGTGTAACGACGTAAACGTGAGGCACCGCACCCCCGAGGATCTGGCATGGGCACCATTCCGACGGACATGGTTGTGTATTCTTCTCCGCCTGTCGCCCAGTGACTCTGATCGTCAACACTGATGATGACGTCAAGTGAGGAAGGCTGGCGGTGTCCCCTGTTCCATGCCCGATTCCGCAGCGATTTACCTGTTCTGCGGAGCCGGATGATTTCGGAACGCTCCACGGCATCCAGAGAATCTGACGGGACAACGGCGAAGAGTAGCGTCTCAATATCCACCCACGCTGCATGATGCCTCGAACCGTGCCTATGGGCAGAAAAACGCCTCACCATGTCGGTTGTCTGCCCCACATAACACGAGCCATCCGTGAAACCGAGGATGTAGATTCCTCCTGCAGAACCAGGCAACAATGGGGCGATACTGGTCAGATCCGAAACTGTCCATCGCCGGTACCTCAGTTCTCTGGACGAGAACACCACGCCCCACCGAGCCTTCTATCCCTCGTCCGTCGAGAGCGCCGCGACGAAGGCCTCCTGCGGAACGGAGACGGAACCGATGTTCTTCATCCGCTTCTTGCCTTCCTTCTGCTTCTCCAGGAGCTTGCGCTTCCGGGAGATGTCGCCGCCGTAGCACTTCGCGAGGACGTCCTTGCGCAGGGCGCGGATGTTCTCGCGGGCGATGATCTTCGACCCGATGGCCGCCTGGATCGGCACCTCGAACTGCTGACGCGGGATGAGGTCCTTGAGCTTCACGGTCATCTTGTTGCCGTACCACTGGGCGTTGTCGCGGTGCACGATGGCACTGAACGCGTCGACGGGTTCGCCCTGAAGGAGGATGTCGACCTTCACCAGATCGGATTCCTGCTCCCCGGCTTCCTCATAGTTGAGGGAGGCGTAGCCGCGGGTGCGGGACTTGAGCATGTCGAAGAAGTCGAAGATGATCTCGCCGAGCGGCATGACGTAGCGGAGTTCGACGCGATCCTCGGAGAGGTAGTCCATGCCGCCCATCTGGCCGCGTTTGGCCTGGCACAGTTCCATGGTGGTGCCGACGAACTCGGCGGGAACGATGACCGTCATCTTGACGATGGGCTCCCAGACTTCCTTCGGTTTGCCGCCGGGCCAGTCGGAGGGGTTGTGCACGGTCATTTCTTCACCGGATTCGGTGACCACGCGGTAGCTGACGGATGGTGCGGTGGAGATGAGATCGAGGTCGAACTCGCGCTGCAGCCGGTCCCGGGTAATCTCCATGTGGAGCAGGCCGAGGAAGCCGCAACGGAACCCGAATCCGAGGGCGACAGAGGTCTCGGGCTCGTAGACGAGCGCGGCGTCGTTGAGCTGCAGTTTGTCGAGTGCGTCGCGAAGATCCGGATACTGCGCCTGGGAGATGGGAAACAGTCCGGAGTAGACCATCGGGTTGGGTTCCGCGTAGCCCTTGAGGGCTTCCTCGGCACCCTTGTTGGCCCAAGTGATGGTGTCGCCGACCTTGGACTGGCGGACATCCTTCACACCGGTGATGAGGTAGCCGACCTCGCCGGGACCGAGTCCGACGCATTTCTTCGGGGTGGGGCTGACGATGCCGATTTCGAGAAGTTCGTGGGTGGCCCCGGTGGACATCATCTTGATTTTCTGACGGGGTTCGAGGGTGCCGTCGACCATGCGGATGTAGGTGACCACGCCACGGTAGGTGTCGTAGACGGAGTCGAAGATCATGGCGCGCGCGGGGGCGTCGGCACCCTTGTCGGAACTTGGCGGCGGGACGAGTTCGCAGATGCGGTCGAGGAGTTCGGGGACGCCTTCACCGGTCTTGCCGGACACCCGGAGAACGTCCTCGGGTTCGCAGCCGATGATGTGCCCGATTTCCTCGGCGAACTTGTCGGGGTCCGCGGCGGGAAGGTCGATCTTGTTCAGGACGGGAATGATTTCGAGGTCGTTCTCCATCGCGAGGTACAGGTTCGCGAGCGTCTGTGCCTCGATGCCCTGCGCGGCGTCGACGAGCAGGACCGCGCCCTCGCAGGCGTCGAGCGCGCGCGAGACCTCGTAGGTGAAGTCGACGTGGCCGGGGGTGTCGATGAGGTGCATGACGATCTGCTCGCCCTCGTGCGCACCGGAGCGCGGTACCCACGGCAGGCGCACGTTCTGCGCCTTGATGGTGATGCCGCGTTCACGCTCGATGTCCATGTTGTCGAGGTACTGGTCACGCATGTCCCGGGCATCGACCACACCGGTCAGACCCAGAATCCGGTCCGCGAGGGTGGACTTTCCGTGGTCGATGTGGGCGATGATGCAGAAGTTACGGATCTGCTTGGGGTCTGTGTACGTAGCTTCGGCAAAATTGGCGGCCATGTGTGTGACGGTCCCTTCCTAATTGGAGCTCTCCTGACACTACCCGACTGTGCAGCCGCAGCCCACGCGCATCGGACACACCACCGTCGGGCACGGGAGGACACCCGTCCCCTCGGCACCGGATACCCGCCCCCGACGTCCCGGCAACGACTAGGATTGTGAGCTGTGAACGATGGTGGACGACGCGAGGACAGCTGGTTCCACCGCGCCCTGACCTCGGTACTCGGGCGGGGGGACAGTGCGCTCGATCAGGGGCTCGAGGTGATCAACGACCGCCTCGGGCTGAATCCGGCGAGTCATGCACCCGTTCATCGGAACATCAAGTCGGGTACCAGCTACGCGACACAGCCGACGGCGGCCATGGCACGCAGCATCTACTACGCCCCCGATATGGATGGCCAGGCTGATCCTGGCGAGGTGGTCTGGATCTGGGTGGACACCGACGGTCCCGCCTCCCCGGCCCGGGAACGGGCGATCATCGTTATCGGTCGTTCCCGGCAACATTTGCTGGGACTCGTGATCTCCCCCAACCCGGAGCATGCGGAGGAGGACAACTGGCTCGGGATCGGCTCGGGTCCGTGGGACGAGTCGGGTAAACAGTGTTGGGTTCGCATGGACAAGGTGCTCCAGATCCCCGAGCTGGAGATCCGCAGGCAGGGAGCGGTCATCCCCCGGCACAGGTTCGAACGCATCGCCAACCGGCTGCGCAGTAACTACGGGTGGGGATGACCCGAACCACGAGGTTTGGTGGGCACCCCGGAGACTGGTACTCTGTCAAGCTGTTATTCACTTTCCGGGCGTGGGTGTCGGAGCGGTCAGGACCTTGGGTCCGCTCAAGAGAACGCATCCACCGCGACCGTGATCCATCGTGATCACAGGTCTGGACGGTTCCGGCCGGTGGTTTCATCACACCCAACCACGAGTTCAAGAGGTATGTTCAATGGCTAACATCAAGTCCCAGATCAAGCGCGTCCGCACCAACGAGGAGCGCCGCCAGCGCAACCAGCACGTTCGGTCCGCGGTCCGCACCGAGATCCGCAAGTTCCGCGCGCTGGTCGAAGAAGGCAAGAAGGACGAGGCCACCACCCAGCTGCGTATCGCTTCCCGCGCCCTAGACAAGGCCGTGACCAAGGGCGTGTTCCACCGGAACAATGCCGCCAACAAGAAGTCCGCCATGGCGTCCGCACTGAACAAGATGGACTAGTTCCGCCCCCACAGTGTGGGAAGCGAGAAGGTCCCTGTCCCGGTGATTCCAGGACAGGGACCTTCTCGCGTTACCCCCCTCCAACCGACGGACGCTCAGGTCATTCTCCGCGGCAGATGGGCGCAGGTTCCGGATCCCCAGCGTAGTCGGGGGCGCGGACTCCGGGGTGATCATCCCCGATTCTGAACGGTAGGGACCGGCAGAAAGGCTGGTCGCCCATACCCTCCGGGATGCTCGTGGAATGATTCCGAGACCAGCACCGGATGGGGCTGTCCGATTCACCCATCGGGAGTGACACCGGACAGCCTGACCCCGCGACATCGACGTATCTGAAAGCACTGTTGGTGACGGGACTCATCATCGCCGTGCTTCTGCTCGTGATCGTGATCATCGGGGGCTGTCTCTCGAATGGGATCCCAGGATGACGCAAACGCCTCCGAACAGGGCATATCGAGGCGCATCCAGGATGGGGACAATTCCGGGGAGGCCGGGCCCGTGACGGCAACGGAGACGACGACCCTCACGGCAACGAAGCAGATCACCCCACCCGTCGGCAGTACACGGTGCCGAACCTCCGGCGGCTGGGACGTCTTCGCCGCGACAGAGCGGACCAGCTGCCCCTTCTCCGTCACAGTCGGAGAACAACTGCGCGCCGGTCGCGCCGGCCCCGGATGGGAAACCCGGACATCACTGTTGGTCTACAGCCCCGTCACCGAGAAGAATTACGTCGTCGTCTGCGGTTCGTCGGGGGGAGAGAACTACGACTGCGCCACAACCACCGATGCCCGGGTTATCCTCATCAAGCGATGATCTCCCGACGACCCGATGTGCGTAACCATGCGCCGACGTTCATGTAAGGACCCCCATGACCGACAACCAGGACTATCAGTGGGATTCCTCCGAGGTCTACGATGACTGGGGGCAGTTGATCCCCCCAGAATCGGAACCACCGGAGCCTGGAGAACCCACGCGGAACAGCTCACCCGGGTGGCTCCCGCAGAGTACCACCGCATCCACCGGGCGCAGCACCGCGACAGTTCCGGTCCTTCTCAGTGTCGCTGTACTGACCTCGCTGACCACCGCTCTGGTCATCTATCTGCTATTCCTCACCGCTGGTGACACCCCTGACAGTAAGATGGTGTCGCAGGCTCAACCGGTGTCCACCGTACCGCTCACCGACGCTGTCACAGAGAACACTCCACGCAAATCAACCGTTTCCCCATCCTCCCGAAGCACCACAACCTCCACGGACCCGGTGGTACGTACGGCCTCACCGAAACGGGATTATCCGACCCAGTTCACCGGGACGGGATGGGATCTCAAGGCATCCAGGTTGATAGCTGCGTGCGAACCCGGTGAAGACGCCGTCCTCGCTGCACGCAACAACTCGGTGTTCGTGACAGTCTGCAGTACCGGGTCCAGGAGTACCTACCACGGTTTCGTCACCGGCACCGGAGCCCTCGACTGGCCAGTGGATGCATCCAGGTCGGATCCCCACCTTCACCGCTACGTTGTGGACACTGGCGACGCGAAGATCACCGTCACCCCGACCAGACTCACGGTGTCCGTCGGGAGCAGTCTGGAGATGGACGAGACATTCGACGAGTGGTGGATCGACGTCAACTAGCAGAGGCAGCGGCACGCTGCACCTGCCCGGAACAGGCGAGATCCGCGACGTAGAACCCGGAAACCTCCGCAACACCGACGTAGTACTCGCCGGCCTTCGCCTCGGTGATTCCTCCCCCAGTGTCGGCCGCCAACCCCCATCGTCGATCTCGATCCCCGTGATCGGCCACCTCACTGCCTCCCAGATGTGCGATCAGGGCATCGGTCTTGGCTCGATCCAGTCGATCTTCCGCCACAACCAGGCTCATCACCCCGCGTACACCGTGGAAGTAGCGGTGATCCAGACTCAGGAGGAAGGTTAAATCCGCCGCCACCGACTCCACCAGTGTCTGCCCGGTAGCGGCCTTGAATAGGGTGACCAGGTCGAGCTCCGGATGAATAGCACGTGGATTTCGTAGTAGCGGGGATCCTTCGGGGCACCTACTTGCCTGCCTGGGGCAGGATGCGGGCCTTATCTTTATTGAATCAGGTCAGGGAGTAACACTCATCGTCGCTGCGGTTGCCGATGACCCACCAGATCACGACACGGTCACCATTGACCACCTCGTAGATGATGCTCAGATCGCGGTCTCCCACGGCGAGTTTCCGAAACCCTGTCAGGTCACCGCCTCTGCGACTGCCCAGAGGATGGCCGTAACCCTGGGGAGCGACGGCGAGCTTGTTCTTGATAGCGGCTGCCACCCGCTTCTGCGATCCACCGTCAAGATCCCGGAGGTCCTCTTTTGCGTCCGTAGTGAATTCCACCTGGAAATTACCGTCTGACATATCAGGCTGGACGCACCGTAGTCCTTGTCGCTGTCTTCGCTGCTGTCATCGTGGAGGTTATCCCCGTCGATGCCGGACTCTGCGAAGACATCCGCAGCTGTTTCGCGCTTCCCCCATCGGCGAGCTTGCGGGTCAGTGCCAACTCCAGATCAACGGCATCCTGGTGTTCAGCGTCCAGACGCTCGAGCTCTTCGGCTGACACCACCACCGCGATGGGGCGTTATCGCGCAGAATTACTTTGCGCTCGCGCCCTTTGGGATCGGCAATGTACGCCGATGGCCGCTGAGAGAAGTCTGTGATGCTGGTCAGGACGGGTATCGGTGTGCATGTTCCGCTCCTTTTCGGAGGTTTATTCACCCCCTCAATACGTGGAATCAAACGTATTTAAATCCCTTTCCTAATGCAGTCCAGCACCGCATCGCTGCCGAACAATACCGGGTCCTCAGGATCCCATCGCATCGCTGCCGCCAGCGAAGGCATCCCCAGAATTAACCTGCACATCGCCATAGCACCAGTCTTTTCTCAACCGAGGCGGCATGAGCCAGATGAGATACCTTTGCGCTCAACATGTGCTCCGCTGACCGCCGAGAGGTGTTAGCGCCCGTAGTCGAGGTATATCAGGCGCTGGTTCCCGGATTTCCCGCTGGTGTCACCCAGCACCATTCCCCAGACCAGAACCGCGGATTCGGGGCCCATCCGGTGGGACGTAACCTGGGTGAACGAATCTCGGACGTGCCCGGAAAATGGCGCCATCCCCAGAGACCGCGCAGTTCCTCGAGGGACTGCGCGGTGAGTACGACGGTTCGGTTCCATGTTCCCCGATCAGCACTGACCTGCACCACGGACCCCGCAGCAGCTGCGCGTTCCTCCTCGCCCCGGAGGAACGCGGGAAGCTCTACCGGGTATCCGGATCCCCGGAGCCGCAGCAGCCAGGACCCATCCCGATGTGTGTCGCCCGGTGACGATCCGGCTTTCAACCGTGGCGTGTCACACCGACGCCAGCTGATGCCGCTCAGCGGCGTTCCCCCGGAATGAAGTGGTCACTGCGGTGATCGCCCCGCATCCAACGATCAGGGGAACGTGTCCGGGTGCCCGGGGCACCACCGCGAGTGCCGCTGCCGCGAGGACAGGTGTGTGACCCCGGCCCTCCCCGTGCGGGACACGAGGACTGCGGCAACAACCGTTCGCACGACAAATGCCGACGTCAGGAGCCGCAGCTCGCTCACAGGGTAGCCAGACCGTCGAAACGTGCGAGCGTCGCGAAAACGATTCCCGGCACTGAGCCGAGATCGGATGGCCAATCGATAGTAAAAACCATAGGTTCCGGCCACAGCTACTGGGTCGACGTTGGCGACGCACACATTTACGTCACTTACGATGAGACCGCTGTCATCGTAAGCACTGAGATAGCCAGGTACGAACAGCTCACCAAATGCTCGCGAAGTGAATCAATCCGGTAGGCGTTCCACACGGTGGACTGTCCTGTGCACGACGCCACGGTTCAACTGGCCAGCTCAGCTATCCTCCGCACCGCGTGCTCGATGGCGTAACCGTCATCGGCGGCCTGCCCCTTCACGGCCGCGTCGAGGTCCGCGACGATGATCACGGCCTCCGACACAGCCTCACCGTTCCATGTTCGCGCCAACCGCGCGGTCTTCTCAACCTTCCACGGCGGCATCCCCACGACCCGTGCCAAACCGTTCGCATCGATCCTCCCGCGGGTGGAGTAGAGCCGGGCGATGGACCCGACGGTGGTGGACAGTGCCGCGGCGAGCATCACGGGTGACAGCCCGAGTTGGAGTGCCCTGCGGGTGGAAGCGACGGCACGCTGCACCTGCCCGGAGCAGGCGAGGTCCGCGATGTCGAACCCGGAAACCTCCGCAACACCGACGTAGTACTCGCGGACCTTCGCCTCGGTGATCTCTCCCCCGGTGTCGGCGACCAGCTGACTCACCGCGCTGGCCAATTCCCGCAAATCCGAGCCCACTCCCTCCAGGAGCGCGCGCGTGACATCGGAGGTAACCCGCACCCCGTGGTTCCGGAACTCCTGGTTGACGAAGGCCGGGCGTTCACTGGGCTTGACCTTGTCCGCACGGTGGACCTCCGCCAGTTTGGACAGCTTCGGCACCATCGCCTTAGTCCGACCCGCCCCGGTGTGCAGGATGATGAGATAGATCCCGGGTGCGGGATTCTTCGCCGCAGACAAGATAAGGTCAGCCGCGTCCTTTCCGGCGTCCTGGGTACCGGTGAGAATGAGGACACGGTCCTCACCGAACAACGAGGGGCTGAGGAGTTCGGCGAGGTCGTTGGCGTTGACGTCCCCGGCGCGCATGGTGGTGACGGGGAGTTCGGTGCCATCGGGGAGAGACTCCCGGACGGCGGTGGTAACCGCGATGCGGGCTCGCTCGGCGAGGAACTCCTCTTCACCGAGGATCAGGTGCACGGGGCCGGGGGCAGACGGTTTCACGCGCTCCATCGTGCCACAGTCCGGGATCCCGTCATCCCGGCGCCGGAGGGTACGCGGTCAGATGCGGTCCGGACAGTGATCCCAGCACCGCGGCGGACACCGCGACACCGATCAGAATCCGGACATACCCGGCACAGACCGCCCACACGATCCAGCAGCAGCCGAGGGTCACCCACGCGACCCCGAGCCATCCCTCCGCCACCGGCACCACCGCCAGGGGCAGGGAGGACAACAACTCAGCGACTCCGGTGATCCACCGGGTACACGGTGTGATCAAAAACAGCGGCAACCCCGCGAGTGCCTCCCCGGCGCCGGGTATTACGGCGAGAATGGCGGCGATAATCCCGAGGATCGTCACCGGGGCGACGGCAGGCGCGGCGAGGACGTTCGCAGCCACGGACACCAGGGAGACCCGTCCGGCCATGACCGCGACGATCGGCATGGTGACAACATCAGCGGCGATCGCCACGGACAGCGCCCGGACGACGACCGCCGGCCAACCGGTCGCCGCGAGCGGGCGGTGGAACAGCGGATGTAGGGCGATGATCCCGACGGTCGCAGCAACCGACAGGGCGAATCCGTATTCCACCGCCAGGTCACTACGCCAGCACAGCAGCACGATGACCGCGAGACACAGCGCATGTACGGGTTCAGCACGGGTGGATGCCACGACGGCAACCAGCCCTACGATCCCGGTGGCCGCGGCGCGCAGCACGCTCGGTTCGGTGCCGACGAGGATGACGAATCCGAGGAGCACGGCGACCGCCCCGCCCACCTGGGCACGGGGACCGAGTCCCAGAGCACGGGCGAGAAGAAACGCCGCGGTGGTGACGATCGCGACGTTCGATCCACTGACCGCCGAGAGGTGGGACAGCCCGGTGTCGAGGTACAGCTGCCGCTGTTTCTCCGACTGCCCGCCGGTATCCCCGAGTACCATTCCGCGGACCAGACCGGCGGAGTCGGAATCCAGCCACCGGGTGGTGGCATCCACCAACGCCGAGCGGACTCGCCCGGCCAATCGGTCGGGGCCCGTCGGCTCACGGAGTTCGATGATTGAGTGTGCGTCGAGAACCAGGGTTCCGACACCGGGTCGATTACCGGCCTGCACATCCGCGCTCACCCGCACCACGGACCCAGTGGTTCCCGCATGGGTATCGTCTCCTCGGAGGAACACCGGGAGATCCGCCGGATATCCAGCGATCCGTAGCCGGAGCAGCCGGACACCATCTCCAACGGATGCGGGCGTCGCGACAACCCGCCCCTCGACCGTGGCGCGCCCCACCGAATTCAGTGGGTGTCGGTCAGCGGCGACCACCCGCATCAGGGATGTGACCATAGCTGCCGCCCCGCACGCCGCGATCAGGAGACTCTGCCCCGGAGCACGGAACGCGACGGCGATCAGCGTTGCTAAGGCAACGGGCACGAGCCCCACCCATGCCATCCGGGTCATCAGCACTACGACGACAGTCGCCCAGACGACCACGGCGGACGGGAGGAGCCGGAGCTCCGTCACAACGAGACCAACCCCTCGAGTCTGGCGAGCTTGGCGGGCCCGATGCCGGGTACCTCGACGAGGTCGTCGACGGCGGTGAAACCGCCGTGTTCCGTGCGGTATGCGATGATCGCCGCACTGGTGGCCGCCCCCACGCCAGGCAGGGACTCAAGCTGTTCCGCGGTCGCCGAATTCAGCGGGACCGGCATGCCCGCAGTCGCCGCGTCAGCAACGGGGACGGCGGCGCCCGGTTCGGGGATCACCAGCTGCATCCCGTCGACGAGGCGGGCGGCGAGGTTGATGTGCCGGATGTCCACGTCCGGGAGCACCCGGGCCGCGGACAGAGCATCCGCGGCGCGACTACCCGCTGGGAGTTCGTGGAGGCCGGGATCCTCCACCGCCCCGACGACAGAGACCACTATCGACTCCTTCACAGGTGCATCCTGCGTCGGGGTGCCGCCCGGTACCTGCGCACTGGCGACTGCAGGCGGGGATGGCGGCTGGGGAACCTGCGGCGAGGTGGCCGGGGCGCGGAGCATCAGCCACCCGAGGATCAGGACCCCAACCACGGCGAGGGCGATCACCCCCTGCCGGAGCGTGACGTGGAAACGGGGGCGGGGAAACGGGACATCGAGAAACTCCTCCTCTCCGGTCGGATGAGTGAGTTCCGCGAGTCTGTCGGTGATCCGCTGGCGCATGCGGTGAACCCTAGATCGCCCGTTCGACCGGCGGCGACGTGGGCGTGACGGGCTGTGTATAGCTGCAGTTGTAGCAGCTAGCCTCCTGTGGAGATCCCGTCAGCGAGTTCCGCGGCGTCCGCCGAGTAAACCATGGACACGGCGACCGCACCCGGCCCCGAGTGCACGGCAAGCACCGGGTCCATGTCGACGATCATCAATGTGGAGCCCTCGGGTAGCCTCTCGGTGAGCATCTGTGCCAGTGCACGGGAGGCTTCCCGGGCCTCGTGCTGCTGGACCGCAGCGAATACCGGCGTGTCCCCGACTCCCTGGCAGGAGAGTTCGACCAGCTTCGCCAGTCCCTTCGACTGCGTTCGGGTCTTGGCGAGGATCTCCAGCCGCCCATCCTTGAGATGCAGGATGGGCCGGTTCGCCAGTCCCGTCGGGACGGTGGAGATCAGTTGCGTCGCGGTGGACAATCGGCCTGAGCGGCGCAGCTCATCCATCCGGTGCACGTACAACCACATGTCGCCGCGGTCGAGGACGTCGACCGCGGCGTCGTAACAGGTCTCGAGATCCGCGCCGTCCTGCGCCAGCTTGGCCGCGGCCATGACCGCGGCCCCCACCCCCATGCCCATCGAGGAGCTGTCCACGACGCGGACCAGATCATCATCGAACACGGCGGCGGCGGTCACGGCGTTGGACCAGGTGGAGGACAGTTCCTTGGACAGGTGAAGAGCTAACACGCCTTCATCCCCGCCGCGTTCCAGCTGTCGTGCGTAGACCGCCACCAGTTCCAGGGCGGACAACCCTGAGGTGGAGCTGTCCTTGCCGTTGCGCATCATGTGCAGATCGATGACGGTGATGTCCAGGTCATCGACGACGGCGTCAGGCAGACAGGCCGCCGAATCTGTGACGACGCGTACGGGCATGGGGACGAAGGCTCCTCACAGTGGGAATTCTCACAGTGGCATTTCAGGTTTTTTGTTCACCTAAACGTAGCACCGGGAGTGGACCTGGTCCGAACCGAGAGGATCAAGCCGCCGGGTAGCTGACGCCGGCGTTCCAGACATCGAGGTACCAGCGGGCGCGGGTAACGTTCTCCGGGGTGAAGATCGCTTCGGGCATGACCTGGCCAGCATCACCGAGGGCATCCCTGCTACCGGGGTAGAACGGCGGTCTGGCGGTCAACTTCGCCCAGTGGCAGTTGTCCGGTCCATTCAGGATCGGCAGCTGCTCGGGGGCGATGTTGAGGAGGGATGCGGTGAGCGCCTTCAGCGTGCCGCCGTGGGCTACGAGGAGAACCGCGCCGGAGTCCCAGTCGTCGTATGCCGCCATCAGCTCATCAACAACCTCACGCGCCCGGGCACCGACCTCAAGGTGGGTTTCCCCACCAGGCGGGGCCCAGTTGACGTCACGACGCCAGATCGCCCGGGCGCCGGGGTGCGCGGCATCAACCTCGACGTTCGTCTTCTCTTGCCATTCACCCAGATCCGTTTCCCGGAGGCGGCGGTCCTTCTGGACGGGGAGACCGAGCGCGTCAGCGAACGGCGTCGCCGTGTCGTGTGCCCGGGTCAGGTCGGAGGAGAGGATCCGGGTGATCCCGAAGGAACGGAGCGGCTCGACGACGGCCCGCGCCTGAGCGCGCCCGATGTCGGAGAGTGAGGAGTCGTAGTGCCCCTGCATCCGTCCGGTGGCGTTGTAGTCGGTCTGGCCGTGGCGGAGCAGGATCAGTCGGCGGGTCACAGTTCGTTCGCGTCGGGTTCCTCCGACGCGAGCGGAATCTCGTCGATGGAACCGACGGTACGGACGTCGACGTCGTTCAACCAGGTCTCCGGACGTTCCGGGGTCTCGATCCCGTCCACCTCGATGAAGGGACAGTCGCGCCAGAGTCGGTCTAGTCCGTAGAACTCGCGTTCCTCGGAGCGCTGGACGTGGACGACAATCTCACCGTAGTCGAGGAGGGCCCAACGGCCCTCGCGGACACCCTCGCGGCGGATCGGCTTCGCGCCGGCCTCCCGGAGCTTGTCCTCCACCTCGTCGACGATGGCGCCGACCTGGCGGTCCGTCGCCGCGGAGGCGATGACAAAACAGTCGGTGATGATGAGCTGTTCGGAGACGTCGATGACGGCGATCTCTTCCGCGAGCTTCTCTGACGCGGCCTGGGCGGCGACGGTGGCGAGCTTGATGGAGGTGGTGGTTGCAGGCACAGGTTCTCTTCCGTGGGGGGTCTTCTACTTCTGGTGCGTCTATCCGGTTGAAACAGGTTCCAACGCCGCGGTGATCATCGCGCGGATGCACACTCTTGGCTTCAAGTGTCCCACGGTTTGCTCGTTACGGCACATTTACTCGTGGTCACCTGAGTGGGAGGCGCAACTCTACCGCACGACCGGTGCTCCTTCGACTCAGGACCTCACGGGGTGGGATCGAGAGCGTCATCGGCGCCACCCGGACGATAGAGCTGTCGTTTCGCGATGTACTGGACGATCCCGTCCGGGACGAGATACCAGAGGGGCCGCCCTTCGGCGGCGCGCGCGCGGCAGTCGGTCGACGAAATCGCCATCGCGGGGATCTCGATAAGGGACAGCCGCTTCCGGTGCATCTCGGGGAGGATGGCGGCGTCGAGTTCATATCCGGGGCGGGTCACCCCGACGAACTCCGCAAGCGAAAACATCTCCTCCCAGTCCCGCCAGGTGACGATCTTCGCCAGCGCGTCGGCTCCGGTGATGAAGAACAGTTCCGCCGTGGGGAACTGCTTCCGCAAATCACGCAACGTGTCCACGGTGTAGGTCGCTCCCCCACGGTCGATATCGACCCGGGAGACGGTGAACCGTGGGTTGGACGCGGTCGCGATGACCGTCATCAGGTAGCGGTCCTCCGCCTCACTGACGTCGCGGCCCGCCTTCTGCCACGGCTGTCCGGTGGGTACGTACACCACGAGATCTAGGTCGTGGAGATCGGCGACCTCACTCCCTGCGACGAGATGCCCGTTGTGGATCGGATCAAACGTCCCACCCATGATTCCGATTCTCCGAGGCGCAGAGGGGAGACGCGCGGCACCCGCAGATGGCCCGCTTCGTTCCTGGGAGGTGGTCATGGGCGGAAATTCTACCTGTTGGACGTCCGGAGGGGCGGGCGTCCCGTCCACGGTGGCTCAGGGTCGGGTCTGCCCGTCGCCGGTGAGCACCCACTTCGTGGTAGTGAGTTCGGGCAACGCCATCGGCCCGCGGGCGTGCAGTTTCTGGGTGGAGATGCCGATTTCCGCGCCGAAACCGTACTGTTCCCCGTCGGTGAACGCGGTCGAGGCGTTCACCATCACCGCTGCGGAGTCAACACCCGCGACGAACCGGTCCGCTGCCCTGATGTCGGTGGTCACGATCGCGTCCGTGTGCCCGGATGACCACCGGGAAATGTGCTCGACAGCCCCGTCGACGCCGTCAACCACACCGACGGCGATGTCCATCGACAGGTACTCGTCAGACCAGTCTGCGTCGGTCGCAGGTTCGACGTCCTCCGCGCCGAACGCCGCGAGCGTGTCAACGTCCCCGTGGATCCGGACACCCGCCCCCTGCAGCGCCTCCACGACCCGCAGCTTGTCGTCGTCGGGGAGCGCGGCGTCGAGAAGCACCGTTTCGGTGGCGTTGCAGACACTCGGGCGGCGGGTCTTGCCGTTGATGACGATGGCGATGGCCTGCTCCAAGTCCACCGCGCCGTCGATGTAGACGTGGCAGTTGCCGGTCCCCGTCTCGATAGCGGGCACCGTGGCACCGGTGACCACGGCCTCGATCAACCTGGCACCGCCACGCGGAATAACGAGGTCGACCAGGCCACGTGCGGTGATGAGGTCCTGCACGCTGTCATGGGTCTCACACGGCAGGAGCTGCACGGCCTCACGCGGCAGCCCCTCCTGTGCGAGGACATCCTGCAGCACGGCGACGAGCGCGGCATTGGAGTTGCGGGCCGACCGCGACCCGCGCAGGAGCGCGACGTTGCCGGATTTCAGGGCGAGACCGAAGGCGTCGACGGTGACGTTGGGGCGGGCCTCGTAGACCATGCCCATCACCCCGAGCGGTACCCGGACCTGGCGCATGCGGATACCGTTCGGCAGGGTCTTCCCGCCGGTGACGTCCCCCACCGGGTCAGGAAGGGCCGCGACCTGACGCAGGCCACTCGCGATCCCGGCGATCCGGTCCTCGTCGAGGGCGAGCCGGTCGATCAAGGAGTCACTCATTCCGGCGTCACGCCCGAGTGCGATATCGCGGGCGTTGGCTTCCAGGATTTCCCCGGAGCGGGAGACCAGCGCATCGGCTGCGGCGAGTAGCACGGCGTTCTTGGTGCCGGTGGTGGCCTGTGCGATCGTCCGTGCGGCACTCTTCGCGGCGCGGGCCTTCGCCAGAACTTCCTCGCGTTCCTCCTCGCGGGATCCGGAGATCGTGTCAGCATTCTTAGCGGGGTTCATGCCGCCGAATTTTAGCAGTGCGGAATCATCTTCGGGGCGCTTCAGCACAGGTCGGAGGCACGAACTGTCTTCCCTGCCCCGTACCGGCCCAGATACACACCCCCACACACATTAGAACATGTATTCGATTCAGGTCGGGTGGTGCCCCTCCTCCAATTAAGCTGTCCGGTAACGAGCAGTCCCCGCCCCGTCACCTCCGGAACAGATCCCGGTGGTGCGACGACAAGGATCCCCGCATGAGTGCAGACACCGTCGCAGCCCAACTGACCGCAGCCATCGCCGAGATCCGCCGCACTGATCGGCTCCGGCCGGTCACAATCCTCTGCGGACCGACCGCCCGTGGCGACATCCTGGAGGAACTCACGTCCACGGGCACTCTCCTCGGAGTCACCGTCACCTCGTGCGTCGGGTACATCCTCGGTAGATCGGCGGAGTTGACGGAGAGTGGTGCCGGCGGCGTCCTCCTCGACCGTTCCCGAATCACCGGCTCGGTCATGCGGTTGCTCACTGACACGGACACGGAGTTCACCAGGTACGGCACCGCGGACCAGCCGGCGACGAGAAACGCATTGGTCGCCATCGTCACTGAGCTGCTCTCCCTCCCCGAACATCTCCGGGACCAAACGGGCGGTCGGCTCCTACCCGGTGCATGCATCGACATCGCGCACCACGTCCGGGCGCTGAATCCCGACTGTTTTACCTGGCACGATGCGTGTCAGCACGCCCTCACACCGCCGCCCGACGGAGCTGCGATCATCATCGTCAACGTCATTCCCGCGGACCCCACCCAACGGTGGTTCCTCGACGAACTGGACGCACTCCGAATCGACACCGTCGGGCAGGGCCTCACCGAGGAACGCCCGGAACCTGTGGTGTGGTCCTGCAGCGACGAGAACGATGAAGTGATGCGGGCAGTGCGCCACATCAGGAAACTCGTGGCGGAGGGAACACCGCCGCACCGGATTGCCTGCGGGTGGTGCAGCCCGGACTACGGGCACCGACTCGCTGATGCCCTGACCAGAGCAGCTGTTCCATTCACCGGGTTCTCGGACCTGCGGTGGTCGGATTCCCCCGAGGTACGCGCTCTCCTCCGCATTCTGGCGCTCGATCCGCAGGTACTGCCGCGCCGCGAACTGGCCGCGATTCTCGGGACCGGCACAATCCGGCATCCGGTCGACGGGAAGCCGGTCCACCGGGACGCCTTCGACCGGGTCACCCGGCGCGCGGAGCGTTTCGATGTCCTCGCCGATTGGGAGGAACCGAGTACTTCGGACACCTGTTCCGGTGGGACAGACGGGCATCCGGATACTGACCGGATGAGGCAGTGGGTGCTCGCCCTCCGCGACAATCTCACTGCACTGTGGAACGCTACGACCTGGGATCAGTTCACCAGTGCTCTCCGTTTCCTCGTGGCCACCCAGCTACGCCCAGGCAACAATCCGGACCGGGCAGCCGCGCTCGCCGCGATCACCAGGGCCATCGACAGATTATCCGGCATGGGAGCGCAGCTTCCCCGGTTCCGGATCGATCTCGCGACCGAACTCCTCCGGACGTTCTTCGACGAACCCCAACCTGTCGACACACCGGTCAACGCGATATCCATCGGTGGAATCGACGATCTACCGGGGCGGATCCTCGATGCGGTACTCATTCTCGGTGCCACGGAGCAAGCACTACCCGGATCCGTGAACGAATCCAGCGCCATCACCTTCGCGCAGCGTGGACAGACACCGGAAGGTATCCAGAACACACGAATCGAGGTCTTTCGCCGGGCATGCGCCACGGCACCCGGACACGCCATCGTCAGCTACCCCCGCAGCCACTGCGACGGCTCCGGTGGGGTCGGCCGCTCCCGCCTCATCGACTCCACCCCGGCGGTGGTCTCCGGCGGACTCGTCGATTCTCTCTCTGGAGAGGATGCCGCAGTCCCCGCCGACCCTCAAGAACTGTTGCTGGCGCAGATACTCTCCGGCGCCGAACCGGAACCGTCGATCCGGCGGGCCGCAGACATCATCGGGGCCAGGGAAACCGGTGCCGCCGCCGGGGAACCTTTCAGCGAATACAACGGGTGGATCCCGGAGTTCACCACGGACCTGTTCCAGCGGGAACTGTCGGCGACGACGCTGGAGAGTTACCCGGAGTCCCCGCTGACGTTCCTCATCGAGCGGATCCTCGGTTGCCGGATACTCGAGGACGCTCCCCCGGAAACCGGCATCGACGCCCGCGACCGGGGAACCGTCTACCACCGGATATTCGAACTCTGGACCAAGGAGACCTGGCTGGATGCCACGCCGCGCCCGACCTGCTCGGCGGACATTGACTGGGTACAGGCCCGGTCCCGGCTGGACGCCATCGTCGATGAACAACTCACCGCACTCGCCCCTGCGTCAGGCGCGGGCGCACGCTGGAGTCTGTTTCGTGCGGAGGTGCACACCACAGTCGGCGCCTGGTTCGAGGAAGAACGGCGGGACGCCGTTGAAGGATGGGTACCAGTAGGTGCAGAGCTCGCATTTGGCGGCGTCAACCATGACGGGCAGAACGTCGTTCACCCCCTTGAAATCACCCTGCCGGAGGGGACGGCCCTGAAATTCCGCGGTTCTATCGATCGCCTGGATTACCACCCCGGACAACGGGTTCTCCGCATCACCGATTACAAGTCGGGAAAGCAGATCTACTCCGGGAAGATCAATCAGGAGTATCCCACCGGCGAAAAGATCCTCCGACTACAGCTCGCCCTCTACGGTGCGGCCGTTCGTGCGGCACTCGATGCGGCTGCCCCGCTCTTCCCCGGCCTGAAGGTACCGAGCCACCCCACCACAGGTGCACCACTCGTGGAACTCCCCGACATCGATCCACCGAGCATCGAATCCCGGTATCTGTTCTTTACCGACCACACACCCCAGGACTCGCCGCGCACATCAGCGATCATCATCGATGACACGGTGCTGAAGCATCTGGAGTCGACTCTCCTGGCACTTCACACCCTGATCAGTTCCGGAGTGTTTCCGCCCCAGAGCAGGAACGGAAACACCGGAAACATCCCCCGGCCGAACTACCTCCGGCTCGGCGCCACGAACTACGACCGGGCGGCAGCGGCACTGGCGCTGCGCGGGTTCAACCCGCTCCAAATCACCACCGACGACCACCCCCGGGATCATTCCGGCCCACACACGAGCACGCCCACCACCGCAGCCCCGAGGAAGCAGTGACCCGATGACCACACCCACGCTTCACGACGACGCAGCACGTCGGACGATCACCACCGCAACCGGCATCAACCTCTTCGTCGAGGCCGGCGCCGGATCGGGGAAGACCCACCTCCTCGTCCAGCGCCTCATCACCCTCATCGTCGAAGAAGGCGTCCCCGTCAATAACATCGCGGCAATCACCTTCACGGAGAAAGCCGCCGGTGAACTGGCAGAACGTCTCCGCTCCGCACTTGAGGCCATCGCCGGGACAGGCGTACACGATTCAGGTATCGCGGTCCGCTCCTTTACCGACACCGACACCGCCCGCCGCAACGCCCAGGCCGCGCTCGAACAACTCCCGGCCGCGGCCATCGAGACACTGCACGCATTCTGCCTGCGCATCATCACCCTGCACCCGCTCGAGGCAGGGGTTCCACCAATCATCAAGGTCGCATCCGACTTCACCAGTCTGCTCGCCTCCGATGATCTCGCCGCCGAATTTCTCACCCTCTGCGACGACACGATCACCGGGGCCGCACCGGACCTCACGGGGTTGCCGAACTGCCGCGTACGAGGGGAACAATTCGCCGAGAGCCTCACTGCACTCTCGACGCACGGGGACTGGTTGAACACGGTGCGGGACCGCATCCGGTGGATGGACGAGCACTGGGGAGACCTCGGTCCGACCATCGCTGCTCCCCTCGTCCGACCGGAACCGATCACCACACATGACATCGACGACTACCTCCGGCGTCTCCGCGAACTCCTCCGGAACTGTACGAACACCGAAGACAAGTTCGCCCTCACCGTGGCTTCCTGCATCAACAACGCGGAGGAACTTCTCGCCCACGCCCACCCTGCCCCCGAGTCACTGAAACCACCGTCATTCTCCTGCGGGCGTGGCGGACGGAAGGCCGACTGGGACATCCCCATCGATGACGCCAAGGACCGATTCCAGGCCATCGGCGACGATTGGGCAGCCAGATACAATGCGGAACCTGCCTTCCACGTGAACGTTCTGCGACACGTCATGGCGTGCCACGTCCTCGCCGCGGCGCAACGTCGGATCAACGGTGGCACCCTCGATTACCACGACCTGATCTACGTCGCCGACCGTCTGCTCACCCCGCCACCGGTAAACGTCCAGGACATCGCCGCAGAAACCCGCGAGGTCGTCCGAAACGAACTCCACCGGCGTTTCACGCATCTGTTGATCGACGAGTTCCAGGACACCGACCCCGCGCAACTCCGAATCATCACGGCGATCGCCGGTAACGGTGACGAGCCACACCCCGGACGTCTGTTCACAGTCGGTGACCCGAAACAGTCAATCTACCGTTTCCGGCGCGCCGACATTGACTCATACCTGGCGGCCCGACCGACGGGAGCCCCCGGGCAGCCGGAACTCGTCGAACTCACCACCAACTTCCGTTCCACCGCACCCGTCATTACCTGGGTCAACAACATCTTCGGCGAACTGTTCGCGGACGACGACACCACCGACGACACCCGGCCCCCCGTCCCCTTCGCGGAACTGAGTCCACGCCCCGACGCCCCCACCGGGAACTGTGGCGTCGTCGTGATGAACAACAACCGCGACAACGCCGACGAACTGACCCCCGAGGAAGCGGAGAACACGGACATCGTCGCCGCCATCCGTGCCGCACTCGTCGGCCAGTGGCTTCACCACCCGAGGGGCAGCAGACAGCCCGAACCGACTCCCCTCCGACTGCGCGACATCGCGGTACTGGCCGTGACACACAAGGCCGCCCGCGCGACGATGTCCGCGCTCCGGGACGCGGGGATCCCCTACATCAGTGAAAACTCCTCCCTCGTCTACCAGGGCACCGAAATCGTCGACCTGCACACGGTGCTGCGGGCTATCGCCGACCCGGTGGATGAATTCACCGTCGCAGCGGCCCTGCGCACCAGTCTCATCGGATGCTCCGACAATGATCTCGTCCGGTGGCGGGACGACGGGAACCGCTTCTTCCCCCACCACCGCACCGACGACGTGGACAACCCAATCGCTCCATCACCGGTGGCCGCAGGCCTCACCCTGCTCGGAGCACTCGCCACCGCAACCACCGGGGTCCCCGTCGGTCGGGCCGTCGCCGTGACCATCAATGCGCTGAACATGGACGCCGTCGCCGCCGCCGTCCACCCCGATCCGACCCCGGCTCTCCACCGGATACGGACCGTCCGGGACAACGCCCACGACTACGACCAGGAGGTCGGCGGCGATCTCCGCAGCTACCTCGAATGGGCCGACACCCAAGCCGTCACCACTTCCCGGATGGCGGAACCCGTCATCGACGACACCGGGGACGTCGACGCTGTCCGGGTGCTCACCGTGCACGGCGCGAAGGGCCGAGAATTCCCGATGGTGATCCTCGCCGGGCTCAGCGGACAGAAACGCAACCACACCCCCGAGATCGGATTGAACCGGGATGAATCAGGAAGAGTGGCGATGCGATTGAGTGCCACCTGCCCCGAACTCCGTACCGCTGACTGGGAAACCTGGTCGCAGAATGAGAAGACCGCATCAGAGTCCGAGTGGATCCGCCTGCTCTACGTCGCGGCAACCCGCGCCGAATCAGTGCTCGTCATCCCCATGGAGCCGAAGCTGACGAAGGCCGGGAGAGCGTACTCGAACTGTTCCGGATACCTCCTTCACAATCTCCTTGACCCCGGGAAAGTGACGTTCCCCCGTCTCGCGGACATCGCTCCCGCTCCCGCCCCGGGAGGTACCTCCACCCAGACTCCGGACGACCTCGTACGGAGTACGCAGGAGGTGAACGCCGCCATGTCGGCCGCAACGAGCCGCCCCGGCAGGGCAGCCGTAACCAGGCTCGCACACGGCGACCCCGCTTTCACCGATCTCCCTGACGACTATCCACCCACCACCGGGTTCCGGCTCGCCGGGGCACCGGTGTCAAAGGACCACGGAACCGCATTCGGGACAGCGGTGCACCGGGTCATGGAACGTATCACCGACCCCGGAGAAACCCGCGAACTCGCCGCCGCTGCCGCCCGACTCACCGGACTTCCCCGACAACAGGCCGCCTCCGTTCGCGCGGCGGCGGAGAGTTTTCTCTCCTCACCGCTGATCCAGCGCGCGCTCGCCGGGGAGCACCACAGGGAGTTGCCGGTTGCCGGGCGCGTGGGTGGCATCACCGTCGACGGCATCATCGACCTGCTCTACCGTGACGATGACGGCTGGGTGATCCTCGACTACAAGACCGACGCCGGGCTCAGCGCCACCACCGTCGACGAGTACTTCCGGCAACTGGCGCTCTACGCACACCTCATCGGCGACCAACTGGGATCACCCGTGACCCGCCTGGAACTGGCGGTGGCCCGAAAAGGCCACCCCGAGATCATCACCAGGCACCGCGCACCAGTCGCCGAGTGAACCGGAACCCGGGGCAAATCAGTACCCCTGTTTCGGGTCCACCTCAGTCGGCATCCGGTCCCCAGCTTCCAGTGCATCCAGATTCGCTAACACAGCGTCCGGCATCAGGCGCTGCATGCTCTCGAAGGTGTTCGCCGTGTGCGGGGTGATCACCACATTGTCCAGACCCCACAGCGGATGATCGTCGGGCAGCGGCTCCGGATCCGTGACATCCAACCCTGCCGCCCGGAGCTGTCCCCGCCGCAAAGCCTCCACCAGGTCATCGGTGACCACCAACGGGCCACGACCCACGTTGACCAGCACCGCCGTGTCCTTCATCAGGCCAAGTGTCCGGGTGTTGATCATCCCGCGAGTGTCCTCCGTCAGCGGCGCAGCCAGAATCACGTGATCCGCCCGACGCAACACATCCTCGGTGTGCTGCGCGGTGACGGTCTCGACAGCGCCCTCAACCGGGCGACCGGAATTGTTCACCGCGATGACCTCGCAACCAAACCCAGCGAGCATGGGGATCAGGTCACGGCCGATCCCACCCGCGCCGATCACCGCGACGGTCGAGCCAAACAACCAACCAGTCCCCTCATGCACCGCAGGCGCAGTGTCGAAAGAACGCTCACGGGCCACCTGCACATGCATGTGCAGCGCGGAGAGCAGCAACGCCACCGCAGACTCCGCCACCGGGCGACCGTACACCCCGGAAGCATTCGCCCACCGTCGGGAAGCATCGATATACCCGGCTTCGAAAAAGGCGTCGATCCCGGCCAGACACAACTGGACGAAACGGATGTTGTCCGGCAGGGACTCCGGGAACTCACCGGGCACACCGTTGAATACGAGAAAATCGGCGTCCTCCAGTTTCTCCACCCGCTCGTGACCGCGACCGGACAGCGCATCCACGATGCTGTCCCACTCCCGGGTCTGCATGACGTACTTCATCTGGCCGTTCCTTTCCCGCGCTCGAACGCACCCGGCGCGGCATTGAATCATCTGTTGTCGCTCCAACCTAGCCGTCCACCCGGGCAGCAGGTGCGCGTTTCCGTTTCCCGTCGGCAACGCCACCCGATCGGGATTGATCGCCAACTCCCCGGGTGGTGGGGAGCATGTGAGGAACCAGTCCCTGTGTGTGGTGGCCCGACACCGGTTCACGCCCTCGACGCGTAGTCCGACAGGTAGTCGGCGTGCACCACGGGGCGATGCATCCCCTCCGGAAGTTCAGAGGTCTGTTTCCCCAGCATCGGGGCGAGGGTGTGGGCATCATAGGCGACTTCACCTCGACCAATGATCTCCCCATCGGGGCCGACGATGTCAACGATGTCACCTGAGTGGAACTCTCCGTCGATGCTCGTGATGCCGACCGCCAGGAGGGAGTTACCCCCAGCGGTCACCGCGCGCACAGCACCCGCGTCGATGCGCAGAGTACCGGCACTGTCTGCGGCGTAGAGCGCCCAAAACTTCCACGCCGAGATCCGTGTCGTCTTCGGGTGGAACACCGTCCCCACGTGCCCGGAGTCCAGGGCTTCACCGATCTGCACCGCGGAGGTCAGCAACACGGGGACACCGCACCGGGACGCGAGACGTGCGGCCGACACCTTCGACGCCATGCCCCCGGTGCCCACTCTGCCGCCGTCACCCGCGACGACATCCCGTAGATCGTTTCCGTCCCGGACCTCACCGATGAAACGGGCCTCCGGGTCGACCGGGTTGCGGTCATACAGGCCGTCCACGTCGGACAGCAGGTAGAGTGCCTCCGCACCGGCGAGGTGCGCGACGATTGCAGCCAGCCGGTCATTGTCCCCGAAGCGCATCTCGGAGTGGGCCACGGTGTCATTCTCATTCACGATGGGTGTCACCCCGAGCTGACGCAGCTTGTCCAGTGTGCGCTGTGCATTCCGCGTCCGGTCCCGCCGCCCTGCGTCCGAAGCGGTGAGCAGTACCTGCGCGGTCGGGCGCCCGTAGCGGGCGAAGGATCTGCCCCACTCGTGGGCGAGATACACCTGCCCGACAGCCGCGACAGCCTGCTTCGCCGCGAGGTCGGTGGGACGTTCAGTGAGATTCAACGGTCCCATCCCGGATGCCACCGCACCGGAGGACACGATGATCACGTGGGTTCCCGCGCCCTGCCGTGTCTGCACCGCATCGACGATGCGGTCGATGGCAGCCGGATCCACCCGATTGTCTGCACCGGTCAGAGATGATGAACCGATCTTGACCACGACGCGGCGGGCCGCGGTGATCCGCGCCCGCAGTGCGGTCTCAGCATCGGGTCGGGTCGGGGAAACGGGAGTCCTCGTCATGTGGACAGTCTAGAACCAGCACCCGGATACAACGGACGCCCGCCCCGCCGAAAGGAACTTCCGGGAGAGACAGGCGTCGACAAGCAGTGGATCAGCCCTGCCAGCGCTCCCGGTCGGCTTCTTCGCCGTCGCCGAAATCGAACTCGTCGATGAGACCACGGCGCACCTGGGACGCGCGCTTGCGCTCCGCGGCGGACACGCGGCCGGTCTGCTCGAGTCGGCCGTCCGTACCGCGGCCGGTCGGGGTCAGGTCCACACCAGCGGCGGTCATCGGCTCCCACTCGAAGGAAAGCTCACCGATGGTCACGGTGCAGCCCGCTTTGGCTCCGGCCTTGAACAGCGCATCCTCGACGCCGAGCTTCGCCAGCCTGTCCCCGAGGAAGCCGACCGCCTCGTCGTTCTCGAAATCGGTCTGCCGGATCCAGCGTTCGGGCTTCTCACCGCGAACGAGGAACGCGCCCTCCTCCGCCGGATCAGCCTCGATGACGAAGTCCCGGGTCTTGCCCTTCGCGTCGACGGGCTTCGGACGCACGATGGTCCGCGCGTCCGATTCGGCGATCGGATTCTCCCTGCGGTGGGTCTCCACCATCTCCATCAGCTTGTACTTCAGGGGGTCGAGGCCCTTCTGCGCCACGGCGGAGATGATGAACACCGGCCAGCCGAATTGTTCCTCCAGGTCGGCGCGAACGAACTCAGCGAGTTCCTCCGCCTCCGGAATGTCAGCTTTATTGAGGATGATGATGCGGGGCCGGTCTTTCAGATCACCGAGGCCGGTGTCCTTGTCCAACGCGGACTCGTAGGCCGCCAGTTCCCCTTCGAGGGCCTCGATATCGCTCGCCGGGTCTCGACCCGGTTCGAGGGTCGCTGCATCCACGACGTGCGCAAGCACCGCCGTCCGTTCGATGTGCCGGAGGAAGTCCAGGCCAAGCCCTTTGCCTGTCGACGCCCCCGGAATCAATCCCGGTACGTCGGCGATGGTGAAGGTGCCGTTCCCGACGTTCACCACACCCAGGTTCGGGCGCAACGTAGTGAAGGGATAATCCGCGATCTTCGGCTTCGCGGCACTGAGTACGCTGACCAGTGAGGATTTACCCGCGGACGGGAACCCGACGAGACCGACGTCGGCCATCGACTTCAGTTCCAGGATGACGTCATGCTCCTCGCCGGGTTCGCCCTTCAGTGCGAAGCCGGGGGCCTTGCGCGCGCGGGATGCCAATGCGGCATTACCGAGGCCGCCCTGCCCGCCCTGGGCCGCAATGTAGCGCATCCCGTTCGCGGTGAGGTCGGCCATGACCTCGCCCTTCTCGTTCAGCACGACGGTGCCTGCGGGCACCTCGAGGACGAGGTCCTCACCTCGGGCGCCGTTGCGATGATCACCCGCGCCGTTACCACCACGGGACGCCTTGATGTGCGGGCGGAAGTGGAAATCGAGGAGGGTGTGCACCTGGGGCGTCACCTCGAGGATGATGTCACCGCCGTGCCCACCGTTGCCACCGTCGGGGCCGCCGAGGGGCTTGAACTTCTCACGGTGAACGGAGGCGCAGCCGTTCCCGCCGTCGCCGGCGGACAGATGCAGGACCACGCGGTCCACGAAACGGTTGCTCATTACGTTGAAAGGCTTTCTTGTTGAAGAAAAATGCTCCCTCCAACCTACCGAACATGCGGCTCAGGGCCTACTCTCCGGGAAAACCGTCCGACACCGGGACCGCACAATACCGGCGTCTGACAGTCGGAAACTCACAGGAGCGGAGGGTCGGACGATACCGCGTGACACCCACGAGCCCGGCCGTCGTCGTCACCGGGCCGGCTGCCCGGAGTACCCGAACGAACCGGCACATGAATGGTGGGACCCCGCGCGGTTCCCCGCTGAACTCCTTCCTCAGGGGCGTTCATCTAGGCTCGGGATAATCAATCAGATAGCGGGAGTGAAACGCATGCCCGAACACCCGATCACCGTCGTGGGGGCCTCGGGATACCTGGGGCGGTATATCGTCGCAGAACTCGACGCCCGCGGCCACCGGGTCCGTGCCGTGGTGCGCGATCTCACCCGCTCTGCTCAACCGGGCCCGCACGGTTCCCCCGCACTGTGCGGTGCGGGCACGGAACTGGTTCGTGCGGACGTCACCGTACCGGGCCAGGTCACGGGGCTTCTCGACGGTTCGAGGCGGGTATTCTCTGCGCTCGGTGTGACCCGGCAGAAGGCAAGCCCGTGGGATGTAGATTTCCGGGCCAACCTGACGATTCTCCGGGAAGCGGAGCGGATTGGAGTGGAGTCGATGCTCTATGTCGGTGTACTCGGCGTGGAGCGGGGTACGTCACTGGTGGCCCGGTCCAAGACAGCTTTCGCCGCAGCCCTGGAGTCTTCATCGGTGGGCGGTCAGATCGTCAACCCCTCCGGATATTTCTCGGACATGGCGTCTTACGTGACGCTCGCCCGGAGAGGGTTCGTGATCCTTCCCCCTGACCCCGATATGCGCCTGAACCCGATCCATGGGGCTGACCTCGCGGCTTTCTGCGCGGACCTGTCCGGGAATCAATCGGTGCCCCACTCCATCCGGGTTGAGGTCGGCGGCCCGGATGTGCTCACCGCCCGGGAAATAAGCCAACTCGCCGCCGACGCAACTGGAACCAGGCCGCATACGTTGCGCATACCCAGGCGGCTACTCAACGGCGCGGTCTGGACCGCAACCCGGATCAGCGAACGCCACGGAAACCTGGCGAGGTTCTTTGCGGAAGCCAGGACGGGAGACGCGGTCGGACGGTGCACCGGCACCCGTCATCTGTCCGACTGGTTTCAAGAGATCGCGTGATGGCATGAACCGCGACATCTTGACCAGCCGGGATCGACCAGCCATCCCAAGTTCCACACGTGCCCCGGGGAATGAGAAAACTGCCGGCTCCACAGTGGTAAAGCAACGCGGAGACCACCCAGCGGTCTAACCTTCAGCATCTCGTTCCAGAATATCGAGTATCTCGGTCGCCTCCCAGAATTCCGCCGCTCCACGACCGAACTTCCCCTTACTCGTGACCCAAGCATACTCCGAGGATGAAGCAAGGTTGAGCACATTTCGAGCTCCTTGATTCGAAATTCCGAGTTCATTCTGCACCTTTTTTACGGTCACGATCGGCATACCGATCAGAATGTCAGCGAGGCCGTATAGATTGGGTTTCCCGCTGCCCCGTGCCTGTTCTCGGAATTTCTCCCGGACTTCCACAAGGCCTTGTGCACGCTCGACGGCGTCGATCGACTGATCGCGGACAGCCCCAAGAAAGAACTGCAACCAAGGAACCACGTTTCCTTCCTCACGAACAGTCTGGAGCGTCTCATAATAGCGATTCCGGTTCCTCTCAAAATAGCCTGAGAGGTAGAGCAGTGGCTCGTTCAGCCTGCCAGAGCTCTTGAGAAAGAGATTGATCAGGAGTCGACCCATCCTCCCGTTTCCGTCAAGGAAAGGGTGAATCGTTTCAAACTGATAGTGCATGAGTGCTGCTCTAATGAGTACCGGCATGTCGCTGCACTGCTCGTTGACATAGCATTCCCAGTCAGTCAGCAGCGCCGGTAGTTCATCGGCGACGGGAGGGACGAACCGTGCGGTGTTCAGAGTCGCTGATACTCCGCCTATCCACACTGGGCTTCGCCTCAGCTCGCCTGGATTCCTTTCAGCCCCCCTTACATCGCACATAAGGTCGGCGTGCACCTGACAAATCAACCGCTGACTGATCGGTAGTGACTCTAACAACGTATAGGCGAGTTTTGAAGCAGAGAGATAGCGTTGAACCTCTCTCGTATCGTCGCTGTTCTGGCTTTGCGACAACTCACTCTTCAAGACATCTGAAATGGTCGCTCTTGTACCTTCAATCCTGGTACTGGCCACTGCTTCAGCTTGCTGATACGGGCGTATCAGCAAGCTGACATCTTTGACAATCGATCCCAGTCCGTCAAGTCTCCCGAGCGCGGCGTCCGCTTCTGACAGGATCACCATCAATTCCGCCGCTTCAGGCAGTGTGCGTGGGATTTTCTTCGGTAAATAATAGTCAAAAGGTGGCCCTACGCGGCAGGTACGAACCTCTCCGAACTTAGAGTCTCGGTACTGTTCCCTATCCCATCAATCTCCTTCTTCAGTCATTTGGCGCGCCGCTGTACCGACCGGTGCATGGGGTGCACTACAGGGCGCCCCCAGACCATCACTGACTGCCGCGAGACATCCAGGATGCCCATGATGGCACGAGCTTACCGAGGATTCGGGAGCAGTGAGCGCACGAGAACACCAGCCAATGCAGCCCTCCGATCGCGCCCATACCCGGCGAAAAGCACCGGAGCCCCGGGGCTTCTTCGCCTACGGCTCCCGACCTCAGCTTCCCAACCGTTGGGAAGTTCCCCACCACGCTCCCAGAAAAACCCCACATCGTGGGAAGTATCACATCAGCTTCCTAACTATTGGGAAGTTGCCTACCACGCTCCCAGAAAACCCCACATCGTGGGACGTCGAGGCCGGTCAACCGTCATGAGCACGAAGATGCCGAATGCGCGATCGCCGCCCGCTGCGCGGTGTCGGGGAATGTCGTGAAACGCCAAGAGCGGCGCCCGCCTTCCCGCTCGGGGAGGTGGGCGCCGCTCAGACAGCTTCGCTGAGAAGTGAACCGGTGGGACTAGACCGCAGCCGGGACTTCCTCGACGATATTGATCATGCGACGGTTGCGCTTGGTGGAAAACTGCACGGAGCCCGCCTTCAGAGCGAACAGCGTGTCGTCTCCGCCGCGGCCGACGTTCTCACCGGGGTGGAACGAGGTACCGCGCTGACGAATCAGGATTTCGCCGGCCTTGACCCGCTGACCACCGAAACGCTTGACGCCGAGACGCTTTGACTCGGAATCGCGACCGTTGCTGGAGCTGGAAGCACCCTTCTTATGTGCCATTGTCTGTCTCCCTCCTTCAAAGGAAAAGATCGATGAAAGCCGGCAGGCTTACTTGATGCCGGTGACCTTGATGACGGTCAGCGGCTGACGATGGCCCTGACGCTTCTTGTATCCGGTCTTGTTCTTGTACTTGAGAATTCGGATCTTCGGGCCCTTGGTGTGCTCGACGATCTCTGCGTTGACGCTCACCTTGGCGAGCTGGTCAGCGGCGGTGGTGACGTCGGCGCCGTCGACGAGCAGAACCGGGGTGAGAGCCACGGACGAACCCGGCTCACCCTCGATCTTCTCGACCTTGACGAGGTCACCTTCGGCAACCTTGTACTGCTTGCCGCCGGTCTTGACGATCGCATACATAGGAGGGCTACCCCTTTTTCTAAAAACTCGGATGAGTGCGCCGCCGTAGAGCAGCAGCACTTTCAATGGACTGTGTTGAACACTTGCGTACCAGACCTCACGGCCCGCGGTGAAGCGGGCCGTGCAACCGGCGGATAGTGCACACCGACATGGTCTGGAACAGCGACTGTCAAAGACTACCGCCCCGGACAGTCAAAAGACAAACCCACTACCGCCGTCCGGGAACTTTCCGGACGACACGCCGCCGTCCGCGTTGTCCCCGCTTCGGGCGTTCAGCTGTGGAGCCGTCGTTGACGGGCGACTGTGACCCGACGCTCTCAGAGGTATCACCGGCGGGATCACCCGATCCGGGGCCCTGTGCCTCCACGGCGACGGGTGTGGCGATCCGGCGGACGATGCGGCGCCTACCCCGGCGCAGCTTCTTCACCTGAACACCGCCACCGGTCGATTCCACGGGGGCTTCTACTACTGTGTCTACCGGGGTGGGTGTCTCGGCGGCGGCCGCCTCAGCCGCCTCGGCGTCCGCGATCTGCTTCTTCGTCAGGCGCTTCGTCACCCGACGGCGACCACGACGCCCCGCCGGGCTTTCCTCCGTGGATGCGGAGTTGGGGTCCTGCGCCCGCGGGGTGATGGAGTTGTCCTCCGCAGCTGCCTGATCATCGGATTCGCCGGCAGCGGCCGTACCGGAGCCACTGCCATCGGGGATCAGCCGTACGTTCTTCGCGATACGGCGACGGTCCCGGCGCGCGGCGGAGGCGGAACGCTCCTCCCGGTCTGCACCGAAATCGGGTTCCCGATCCGCGTTCCGACGGGCGGGTTCCTCTGCGGGCTCGTCGTCGCGGTGGACTTCTTCGATGTCTTCATCAGCCAGCGGTCCCGAAATGAAGTCGGACCGCTTCGGCGGGAAGTCGGACACGGAGTTACCGCGGGTCCTGCGCTTGCGACGCGGAGACGCCTCGAATACTGCGAGCGCTTCGCGGTAGCTGTCCGCAGGCAGGTAGTCGGCACCCGATGGTTCGTCGGGATCCTCTACACCAGCACGTGCGACCGCCGCAGCAGCGATGGACTCGACAGTATTCATCTCCTCCGCGCGATCGTCCCGTCCGGAATGGCGCGCCGGTTCCCGAGGTGATTCCTCTCCGGAATTGGAGACACCGGAGCGCTGGTCATCGGCCTGCGGCGCCCGGGTCGACCGCCGACGACCACGGCGACCACCGCGCGGGCGGTTGTCCCGGTCCGTCTGCCCATCCTGCCCGTCACGGTCAGCCCGGGGGTCATCGAGATCGGTCCCCTGGGTGTCCTCGACGGACACGTCGGTGTCGTCCGCATCCCTACCAGTGATTTCGGTGGTTCCGGTACTGGTACGCCGGGTGCCGCGACGACCTCGACGAGAAGAACCGGGACGGTCTCCGCGACGGGTGTCCTTCGCCTCGATGTCGTTGCCACTCTCCTCGTCGACACCCGCAACAACGGCGTCGGCGAGCTCCTCGATGGACGGAGTGTCCGCGGAATCGCTGTCGCGGTTGTCTGCGTGTGATTCTTCGTCGTGGTCCGTGTCCTTGTGCAGGGCCACGGCAGCGGGATGCTCCGCCGGGCGGCGTCCAGCGCTATCGTTACCGCCCTTGCGTCCACGGCGGGAACGCGGCGGCTCATCCTCGTGCTCGACGGGGTCGGCGTGGATCACGAGACCACGGCCGTCGCAGGTTTCACACTCGGTGGAGAAGGTCTCCAGAAGACCGGTACCGAGCTTCTTTCGCGTCATCTGAACGAGTCCCAGCGAGGTGACCTCGCTGACCTGGTGGCGGGTGCGGTCACGGCCGAGTGCCTCGGTGAGACGGCGCAGCACGAGATCCTGGTTCTCGGGGAGAACCATGTCGATGAAGTCGACGACGATCATCCCGCCGATGTCGCGCAGACGCATCTGCCGGACGATCTCCTCCGCGGCCTCGAGGTTGTTCTTGGTGACGGTCTCCTCGAGGTTGCCTCCGGATCCGGTGAACTTACCCGTGTTGACGTCGATGACGGTCATCGCCTCGGTGCGGTCGATGACGAGGGAGCCTCCGGACGGCAGCCACACCTTACGGCTCAGTGCCTTCTGCAGCTGCTCATCGATGCGGTAGTGCTCGAACACGTCGACGCCGCCGTTCGCGTTCGCATCGTAGCGTTGCATCCGCTCCTCGAGATCGGGTGCGACGCTACGGATGTAGGCGTTGACGGTGTTCCAGGACTTGTTGCCCTCGACGACGAGCGCGTCGAAATCCTCATTGAACAGGTCGCGGACAACCTTGACCAGCATGTCCGGCTCCTCGTAGAGGGTGACCGGCTTCGATCCTTTGGACTTCTTCTCCTCCTTGACCTTCTCCTGGATGTCCTCCCACAAGGAATGCAGGCGGTTGACGTCCGCCGCGATCTCTTTTTCATCGACTCCCTCGGCCGCGGTCCGGATAATCGCACCACCACTGGAAGGAACAACCTCCTTCAGGATCGCCTTGAGGCGCTTGCGCTCGGTCTCCGGCAGTTTCCGGGAGATACCGGCGCTGCGACCACCGGGTACGTAGACGAGGAAGCGCCCCGCGAGAGAGATCTGGGTGGTCAGGCGGGCACCCTTGTGCCCCACCGGGTCCTTGGTGATCTGGACGAGAACCTGATCCCCGGAATGCAGCGCGTGCTCGATGCGGCGGGAGCGGCCGCCAAGACCGGCGGACTTCCAGTCGACCTCGCCGGCGTAGAGCACACCGTTGCGCCCCTTGCCGATGTCGATGAACGCGGCCTCCATGGAGGGCAGGACATTCTGCACACGCCCGAGGTAAATGTTGCCGACCATGGACGACTGGGTCTCGGAGGTGACGAAGTGCTCGACCAGCAGGTCGTCCTCCAGGACGCCGACCTGGGTGACGGAACCGGGATGGTCCGTCCGGGCCTTCTCACGGACAACCATGGTGCGTTCGACGGATTCGCGGCGGGCGAGGAACTCGGCCTCCGAGACGACGTGCCGCTTCTTGCGCCCTTCTTCGCGCAGTTCGGTCCTGCGGCGGCGCTGCGCCTCGAGGCGGGTGGAGCCCTTCAGGGCGACGGGTTCGTCGGGCAGGTCCGCGGTGTCGTCGGTGTCGTCGTCCCTCGGCGTCGTATGGCGTTCGTCACCGCTCTCGTTGTCACTGTCCTCCGTGCCTCGGCCGCGGCCCTTGCCACGGCGTCCGCGGCGCTTGCGTTTGCCGCCGGACTCGGATTCGTCGTCACCGGAGTCAGTGTCGTCATCCTGCTCGTCCGCGTCATCGCGGGTCTCCGCAGGTGTCGGCGGCAGAAACACGGGAGCGATGAACGCCGGGCTCTCCGGGGCCGGGGTGACTGCGGAGATGACGTCCTCGAGGGGCTCCGCCTCCTGCTCCTCCCGGACAGCTTCCTCGATATCGATGTGAGCCGCGGTGGACGTTTTCCCGTCATCGTCGGCGTCGCGGTCGGCGCCGCGCTCGCCCTCGGCGAGTTCACGCTCGACTTTCTCCTCGATCTGGTGAATCTCGTTAGCGACGTTCTTCTCCACCCGCACACGAATCTTCTCGACAGGTTCGCCGTTGGGCGGCTCGGGCGCATCATCGGCGGGAACCGACAGAACATCGAGCAGCCGGTTCGCTTCCTCGATGCTCAGCGAGGACTGGGCGACCTTGACGAGCCCCATCGTGTCCAGGGTGAGGATGAGGTCTTTCGAGGTGGTGGCGAGGAGTTTAGCGAGTGCGTGTACCCGGGTCTTGGGGCCCAGTTTCGATCGGTCAAACTCGGCAGCGAGCCGAGCCGTCGCATCTGCGGGGACCTCGGCGGCCGCCGCTATCTCCGACACCGGGGCAGCCGACAGGTCGGGTTTACGCGTGGTCCGGCGGCGTGGTGTCTTCTTCGGTTCCCGGGTCGGCTCATCCCTGGAATCCGAGGCAGGTGCTGGTGCTTTCTTCCGGCTCTTCGCGGACGTCGCGGAACGGGTAGTCCGCTTCTTGGCCGCCACGGGCTTCTCGTCCTCCGCGGGGATCGTATCGTCTGAGGTGCTCTTCCCGGTGGCCGCTGTCGTCCTGGGCGCCGACTTTCTGGTGCCGCGTTTCCTCGCCGGAGCTTTTCCGGCGCCGGATGCAGGCTCCGTCGCGGTGTCCGTGGTGTCCGTGGTGGCGGACTCAGTCGCGGAGCCCTCGGCGGGGCCTGCCGTCTTGCGGGTGGTCCTGCGCGTGCGCTTTACCGGGGCGTTCACGGGTGTGTCCCCGATATCCCCATCCCCGGTGCCGACGGACTCTGCCGCGGCTTCCGCGGAGGTCTTCTTCGTCGTCCGCTTCGCGGTTCGGCGGGTCTTCTTCGGTTCTGTACCGGTGGTCTCAGCCACAGGGTCTCCTCTGTTCGCGACTTCCCCGGGCGCTGGCAGAACAAGTGTGTCTTCGCTTCATCTCGTCTTGTGTTCCTGCCGCCGCCGCGCGGGGTGAAAAAGTCTTTAATTGTCGTGTGCTTTTCTAAAAGTGTGTCTCTCACGGCATCCGCTGCGTTCCAGCGATACCCGTCGGGGCGCGAACGATGCAGCGCGGAGCCGGGTCCATTGTCGCACACATCCGGTAGCCGTTCCCTCATTGAGAGCGCACCGGGTGCAAGCCGCGGCATGACCTGCGGGTCAGTTTCTGACACGGGCCTTTCCCACACCCCCGTATTCCGGTGACCGGGCCGGTGGTACGACGAACGCCCCGTCCCTCCGTGAAAACGGGGAACGGGGCGTTCGTGCTATCGGGTCACCCGAATCAGAGGTTCGGGAACCAGATGCCGATCTCGCGCTCAGCGGACTCGGGGGAATCGGAGCCGTGCACAACGTTGGTCGCGACATCCAGGGCGAGGTCACCACGGATGGTGCCGGGGGTCGCTTTCCCCACCGGGTCGGTGCCGCCGGCGAGCTGACGCCAAGCCTCGATGGCACGGGGGCCCTCGATGACACCGGCAACCAGCGGGGCGGAAGTGATGAAATCGACGAGCTCCCCGAAGAAAGGCTTGTCGGAGTGCTCGGCGTAGTGCTTCTCGGCGGTCTCACGGTCGGTGACGCGGAGATCCATGGCGACGAGCTTGAGGCCCTTGCGCTCGATGCGGGAGATGATGTCGCCGACGAAGCCGCGCTCGACGCCGTCCGGCTTGATCAGGATGAGGGTGCGTTCAGTCATACCACGAATTCTACAGAACCCGACCCGGAGATGAGGGACGTAGGGGTGTCAGAGATCCTTGACCACGCGAGCGGCGTCCGAGATAGTCAACTGCGGTACCTTCTCCCTGAGGACCTTCGCGGCCTGGGGGATGTCTCCCCCGTCACGGATTCGGGTGATCTCCCGGTAGTCCGCGGTAATCAGTCCGACCTGGTCGGTCTCCTCCCCCGCGGCACCCTTACCGGGAGCTGCCGGAAGAGAATCCACGATGATCTCCGCAGTCTTCAGGTTCGGCCACGGCGGAGAGTTCCGGAAGACGGCGAGCGCCGGATTCCGCCGCCCCTCGCCCTTCAGCCGGATGGCTTCCTCGCGGAGCGAGGGATCCAGGGGGCAACCGACCGCGGCAGCGGCGGAGGCTGATTCCTGTTTCCTACGCCACGCTTCGAGTGCCCCCATGAGGGCACCGCAGGCGAGGAACATGGCGACACCGATCACCCGGTGACCGTCCAGCATGAGATAGCCACCCCACAGGCAACCGATACCGAACACGAAATAGAGGACGCCGATCAGGCGCCTAGCGGACAGACTCATGGGACTAGTCTATGCCCCGCTCACGTGTGCTGGGTGACCAGCAGCCCCCGGCGCATCCGCTCGAGCAAAACCTTGCGTAGATGCATGATGTAGAGCCAGACGGCGACGAAGATGAGCGCCATGACTCCCATGGAGTAATGAACGAAGAAACCCGCAACTGCAGCGATCTGGAGCACCCAGTTCACCGCCATCGCCCACGATCTCTTCTGCATGAACGCGACGAGGAACATGGCGACGCCGATGACCGTCACGTACACCCAGTTGACCGTGGTCCAGTGAGATCCGTTGTCCACCCGGGCGATGACTGTCAGGACGAGGAGCAGCGAGATCGACTCCATGACCAGCGTCCCCGCCATGACACCCCGCAGGCCCTTCATCGGGTCCTTAGCGGGGGCGTGCCCGGGGCCGAGGGGACCGTACTCGATCTCCTCCCCGTCCCGTTTCCTCTTATCCGTCATGACGGCTCCTTTCCGAACAGCGTGCGGGCCTCGCCGGCCGTGACGACGGATCCAGTGATCAGGACGCCGGAACCGGAGACCGCCTCGCCGGGGGCGTCGGTCTCCTCCGCGAGCGCCACGGCGGTCTCCACCGCGGCGGGCAGGGTCTCGTCGACGTGGACGCGCTCCTCGCCGAAGATCTCCCGCGCGTACTCCGCGAGTTCGTAGGCGTCGAGCGCACGGGGCGAGGTGGACTGTGTGCAGACGACCTCGCTCACATGTGGTTCCAGTTCGGTGAGAATACCCCGGGCGTCCTTGTCCCCGAAGCATCCGACAACCGCGATGAGCCGACGAAAGTCGAAGTCACGGTTCAGAGCCTCTCCGAGTGCCTTCGCCCCGTGCGGATTGTGGGTTGCGTCGATGAAGACCGTCGGTGTGGACCGGACCCGTTCCAGACGCCCGGGGGAGGAAACGGTGCCGAAACCCTCCCGGACCGTATCCCGGTCGAGTTGTCTCCCCGCCCTGGCCCCGAAAAAGGCCTCGACTGCGGCAAGGGCGCAGGCGGCGTTGCGTGCCTGGTGCGCCCCCGAGAGCGGCAGGAAGATGTCATCGTAGTCACCACCGAGTCCACGGAGAACGAGCTGTTGCCCACCGACGGCGACGGTGGATTCAACGACTCCGAATTCGATGCCCTCGCGGGCGACGGCCGCGTCGGTCTCCACGGCCCGCTCAAGTACGACCTTCAGCGCCTCGGGGTGCTGTTCCGCGACGATGGCGATGTTCTCCCGCGGGGAGAGAACGTCGTCCTCGTCGACAGTGCGGGGTTTGATGATGCCGGCCTTCTCACCGGCGATCTCGGTGAGGGTCTCTCCCAGGTAGTCGGTGTGGTCGAGGCCGATCGGGGTAATCACTGCAACCTCTGATTCGACGACGTTCGTGGCGTCCCAGGTGCCGCCCATGCCGGTCTCCACGACGGCGACGTCGACGGGTGCGTCGGCGAAGGCGGCGTAGGCCATCGCCGTGAGCACCTCGAACTTGCTCATCTGCGGGCCACCGTCACGTTTCGAGGCGGCGTCGACGATCTCGACGTACGGTTTGATCTCCCGCCACAGTTCGCAGTACTTCCGCGGGTGGATGGGTGCTCCGTCGACGGCGATGCGTTCGGTGACGAGCTGCAGGTGTGGGCTGGTGGTGCGCCCGGTCCGACGGTGGAAGGCGCGCAGCAGGGATTCGATCATCCGGACGACGGAGGTCTTGCCGTTCGTTCCGGCGACCTGGATCGAGGTGAAACTCCGCTCGGGGTTTCCGAGCAGGTCCATCAGTCGGGTCACCCGGTCGAGGGTCGGGTCGATCTTCGTCTCGGGCCACCGGAGATCCAGCTCCGCCTCGACCACAGCGAGATCCGCGAGGTCGTCGGGGGTGATGGTGGTGTCGGCCGGCGGGTTCGTCGGGGCGTGGACGTCGATGGGCAGGACGAGGCCCGCCTCGTCGACGCCGAGTGCTCCGGTCTGCGCCGCAGCGGCATCCGCCGGGGTGTCCCGGGGACTGGGTCCCTCGAAACCGGAGCCCGTGGGGTCGATGGTGTCCGACATGTCTAGCCGAGCTCCTTCAGTCGGAGGGTGATGCGTTCGACTTCCTCGGCGGCGATGCGCTGCCGCTCGCGGATCTTGTCCACGACGGCCTCGGGGGCCTTCGCCAGGAAGTTGTCGTTGCCGAGCTTCTTTCCGGTGGTCTCGAGTTCCTTCTGCGCGATCGCGAGATCCTTGTCGAGGCGCTTGCGCTCCGCTGCGACATCCACGGTCCCGGAGGTGTCGAGTTCCACGGTGATGGTGGCCTGTGACAGGCGGACCTCGAGGGATGCGGAGGGGGTGAACCCGGCTCCGGGTTCCTCGACCCGCACGAGGGAACGCACCGCGGGTGCCAGGGATTCGAGGTCGGCAGCCACGAAGTCGATGCGGGCCGGAACCTTCTGCGAGGGCTTGAGCCCCTGGTCGGAGCGGAAGCGGCGGATCTCGGTGATGAGCTTCTCGCCGTCCGCGATCCGACGTGCGGCGGTCTCGTCGACGGGCGCTCCGTCAGTCGTGTCGGCCGATGTCGGCCAGTCCGCGATGACGAGGGATTCGCCGTCGGTGAGGGCCTTCCAGAGAGTTTCCGTCACGAACGGGATCACGGGGTGCAGCAGGCGCAGGACGACGTCGAGGACGGTGCCGAGGACGAGCTGGGTGTGTCGTCCCCGGGCGACGTCCTCCGCGGAAGCCGCGTCGAAGTCACGGGGGATCTGGACCTTGGCGATCTCGAGGTACCAGTCGCACAGTTCACCCCAGGCGAACTGGTACAGGGCCTCGTTGGCCTTGGCGAACTGGTAGTCGTCCAGCTGCCGGTCCACGTCGGCGCGGACCTGCTCGAGGCGGTCGAGGATCCAGCGGTCGGCGTCGGTGAGTTCGGCTCGGGCTGGCAGCTCGCCGACCCGGGCACCGTTCATCAGAGCGAAGCGGGTGGCGTTGAACAGCTTGGTGGCGAAGTTCCTGGACGACTGGGCGGAGTCTTCGCCGATCGGCAGGTCGGTGCCCGGGTTCGCGCCCCGGGCGAGGGTGAACCGCAGGGCGTCGGCGCCAAAGCGCTCGACCCAGTCCATCGGGTCGATACCGTTGCCGAGGGACTTGCTCATCTTCCGGCCCCTCTCGTCGCGAACGAGGCCGTGAAGGAAGAGATCGGTGAACGGGATCTGGGGGCGTCCGCCGTCCGCGGTGCCGAGGTCACTGTCATCGAGGGTGGCGGCGAAGGTGGCGAACATCATCATCCGGGCAACCCAGAAGAAGAGGATGTCGTAGCCGGTGACCAGGACGGAAGTGGGATAGAACTTCTTCAGTTCCGGAGTGGCCTCCGGCCACCCCATCGTGGAGAACGGCCACAAGGCGGAGGAGAACCAGGTGTCGAGGACATCCGGGTCCTGGACGTAGCCCTCGGGCGCGGTCTCGTCAGGTCCGACGCAGACGACGTCACCGTCGGGGCCGTACCAGATCGGGATGCGGTGGCCCCACCACAGCTGGCGGGAGATGCACCAGTCGTGCATGTCGTCGACCCACGCAAAGTAGCGGGGCTCCTGGCTCGCCGGGTGGATTGTGGTGTCGTGCTCACGCACCGCGTCACCGGCCATCTCAGCGAGCTTGTCGACCTTGACGAACCACTGTTCGGACAGGCGTGGTTCAACCGGCTCGCCGGAGCGCTCCGAGTGTCCGACGGAGTGGACGTAGGGGCGTTTCTCAGCGACAATTCGGCCTTGCTCGGCGAGAGCCTCGCGGATCTTCACCCGCGCCTCGGCGCGGTCGAGTCCGTCGAACTCGGTGCCGGTCCCGGCGATGTGGCCGGTGTCGTCCATGACGTCGGGCATCGGCAGATCGTGGCGAAGGCCGAGCGCGTAGTCGTTCGGGTCGTGGGCCGGGGTGATCTTCACGGCGCCGGTACCGAACTCGGGGTCGACGTAGTCATCGGCGACGATGACAAGCTCCCGATCGGGGAGGAAGGGATGCGGCAGACGCTGCCCCACCAGATCCGCGTAACGCTCATCATCGGGGTGCACCGCGACCGCCACGTCACCGAGCATCGTCTCCACACGCGTGGTGGCGACGATGACGTGGGGTTCGGAATCATCGAGGGAACCGTAACGGATGGAGACCAGCTCACCCTCGACATCCTTGTAGACAACCTCGATGTCACTGACCGCGGTCTGCAGGACCGGCGACCAGTTGACGAGGCGGTGCGCCCGGTAGATCATGCCCCGGTCGTACAGGTTCTTGAAGATGGTCTGCACCGCGCGGGACAGCCCCTCGTCGAGGGTGAACCGCTCCTTGGACCAGTCGACCGAGTCACCGATGGCGCGCATCTGCGAACCGATGACCCCACCGTAGCGGGCCTTCCACTCCCAGACCTTGTCAACGAACTGCTCCCGGCCGTAGTCGTGGCGATCCTTGCCCTCGGCTTCCTTGAGATGGGCCTCCACCTTCGTCTGCGTCGCGATACCGGCGTGATCCATGCCGGGTAACCAGAGGACCTCGTAGCCCTGCATCCGCTTGCGGCGGGCGAGGGCATCCATCAACGTGTGGTCGAGGGCGTGACCCATGTGCAACTGCCCCGTGACATTCGGCGGTGGCAGAACGATGGAGAATCCCGGTTTCGGCGAATCGGCATCAGCGGTGAAGTAGCCGGCGTTCACCCAACCCCGGTACAGCTCAGCCTCGACCGTCTTCGGGTCCCAGCTCTTCGGCAGCTTGTCGGCGCGGTTGTCCTGGTTCTCATTCTGTGAAGTCACATCGCCCATCTTAGATGGTGCCTGTGACGACGCACCGAAGTAGGCCGAACGCCCCGCAGACCCGGCGAACCGGGTCCACGGGGCGTCGGTAAAACCGGCGGATCGGGAGATCAGAGCAGATCGGACACGGCGTCCCGCTCGCCGAGGAGTTCCTCGATGTTTGCGTCGATCCGGGCACGCTGGAAGTCGTTGATCTCGAGTCCGTCGATGATCTCCCAGGCGCCATTCCGGCTGACCGTCGGCAGACCGAAGAGCAGGCCCTCGGGTACACCGTAGGAGCCGTCCGACGGAACCGCTGCACTCGACCACTTGTCGGTGCCGTTGATCCAGTCGTGCATGTGGTCGACGGCGGCCGATGCCGCAGAGGCTGCGGAGGACTTGCCGCGGACCTCGATGATCTCGGCACCACGCTTGGCCACCCGCGGGATGAACTCGTCGACGTACCAGTCCCGGTCAACCAGGTCGGCGACCTTCTCGCCACCGACCGTGGCGTAGGTGATGTCCGGGAACTGGGTGGCGGAGTGATTACCCCAGATGACCACGTTCTCGAACTCGGTCGAGGACCGGTCGAGCTTGGTGGCCAGCTGACTCAGCGCGCGGTTGTGGTCCAGGCGCATCATCGCGTTGAACCGGTCCGCCGGGACATCCGGCGCGGCGGCCTTGGCGATCAGGGCGTTCGTGTTGGCGGGGTTGCCGACTACGAGGACGCGGACGTCATCGGCCGCGTGATCGTTAATGGCTTTGCCCTGGGGGCCGAAGATCTTGCCGTTCGCGGTAAGTAGGGCACTCCGCTCCTCCCCCTTGCCACGGGGCTTGGCGCCAACGAGGAAGGCCGCGGAGGCACCGTCGAAGGCCTCCGCTGCGTCATCCGTGATGCGAATGGTGCGCAGCAGCGGGAATGCGGAGTCCAGGAGCTCCATGGCAACACCCTCCGCGGCACCGAGAGCCGGAGTAATCTCCAGGAGGTTGAGTTCAACGGGGGTGTCCTTGCCGTAGACGTCGCCATTCGCGATCCTCCACAGCAGGGAGTAGGCGATCTGCCCGGCGGCGCCGGTGACGGTGATCTTCTTGGCATGAGTGGTCATAAGAGTAAATCATCCTCTTCTCGTCGTCGCTCCGTCACCGGGGTCTTCCGGAGGGAGCGCGGTTAAAGTCTGTGTAACGTCAGCCCACTGAAGGTCCACTCGGGCGCGCCGCCGGTAAGGACGGCGACACGGGCACACACGGCGGGAGGGCCATCGCACACCATCAAGGGTAACCCCGAAGCTGTTGTCGCGCCGTCGCTACACCGACCTCAATCCTGTGAAGGTGCCCACCCCGGATCCCTCCGGGAGGACACCTTCACATCCGGGCACCCCCACCCACCCGCGATCCCAACATCCGACCTGCGCTTTTAGGGGTCGCAGCAGAACACACCACCTTCGGAACGCGTTTTAAGGCACGATGAAATGTAGCAACCCCATTCGCCGCGTGCGCTTGCTCGGGTACGCCGGGTTCTCTCAGGACCGTGTCCGCATCCGGAAGTGGGGTGGAACCACGTCAACGGCGCGCTGACAACCGCGAACGTGACCGGCAGTCGGGCGCGCGTGCGCCGTGCCGTGGTGTACGCCACTTTTCTGGAAAGGACTACGGGAATGAACCGTCCCCCCGCTGACACCGAAACCTCCGGCACGACTGCGGAACAGGTCGTCGCCGTCGCGATGGAGAGCTTCGCCCGGAACGGATTCGAGGACACGCGGTTGGAGGCGATCGCACAGGAATCGGGAATGTCCAAGCGGATGATCCACTACCATTTTGGGGACAAGCGCAACCTTTACGTGCAAGCACTCCTCCGGGCGGTCACCCTCATCCGGCCCGATGCGAGCGAGATGGAGATGCCGTCGACCGTCCCCGTGGACGGCATCCGCAAAGTCGTCGAGGTCATCTGCCGGAGGATGTTCGCGGAGCCGTCCGCCGCCCGCCTGATTCTGCTGGAGAACCTGTTCGGCCACGCCGACGTGACCGCGACCTCACCCCTCGCCGACCAGTCAGCGGTGCTGCTCGCGCTGGACCGACTGCTCATGCTCGGCCAGGATGCGGGGGCCTTCCGCCCCGGCATCTCGGCCCTCGACATCTACACGATCATCTCTTCCCTGTGCGCGTTCCGCACCTCGAACCGAGATACCTACCTCAACCTTTACGACGTCGATCTCGCCGATGGCACGAATACTGCGGGGCTCGAGCGTCTCGCCGTCGATACCGTACTGTCTTTCCTCACCTCGAACATGTCCGGGGCGGGGACGATGAGTTACCTGGCCGTCGGCGCCCGGGAGTTCTCCGACGAACACGATTCCGGGACCGCCAGCATCTACGGCGAGACCGATACCGTCTAGACACGCACGCGGAGAGAGGGGCCGGGACCTACCCGATGGGTAAAAGTCCCGGTCCCTCTCTCCGTCCGTCCAGGTCAGCTCACGCGGTTTTTTCGCTGGGACCGGGGATGAGCTCGGGAGTGGCGGCACCCCGGGCGACATCCGCAGTGATGACGCACTCCGCAATGTCCTCGCGGTCCGGGAGTTCGTACATCACGGGGACTAGGATCTCCTCCATGATCGCCCGCAGGCCACGGGCCCCGGTCTTCCGCTCGAGCGCTAGTTCAGCGATAGCATCGAGGGCACCCTCGGTGAACGTCAACTGGACGCCGTCCATCTCGAACAGCCGCTCGTACTGGCGGACCAGTGAGTTCTTCGGCTCGGTGAGGACCTTGACTAGCGAGGCCCGGTCCAGATTCGTCACCGTGGCCACGACGGGGAGCCTGCCGATGAACTCCGGGATCAGACCGAACTTCACCAGGTCCTCGGGCCGGACCTCCCGGAAGATATCGACCGAATCATCCTCGTGGAGGGAGCGGACCTGCGCGCCGAAACCGAGGCTGCGTTTCCCGACCCGGTCCTGGATGACCTGTTCGAGTCCGGCGAACGCGCCGGCGACGATGAACAGGATGTTCGAGGTGTCGAGCTGGATGAACTCCTGGTTCGGGTGCTTGCGTCCGCCCTGCGGCGGGATGGACGCCGTGGTTCCCTCAAGGATCTTGAGCAGCGCCTGCTGCACGCCCTCCCCTGAGACGTCACGGGTGATGGAGGGGTTCTCCGACTTGCGGGAGATCTTGTCCACCTCGTCGATGTAAATAATGCCCCGCTGGGCCCGCTGGACATCGAAATCGGCTGCCTGCATCAGCTTCAGAAGAATGTTCTCCACATCCTCGCCGACGTAACCGGCTTCCGTGAGGGAGGTGGCATCCGCGATGGCGAAGGGCACATCGAGGAGCCGGGCGAGGGTTTGCGCAAGGTAGGTCTTGCCTGATCCGGTGGGTCCAAGCAGCAGGATGTTTGACTTGGCGAGTTCGATCTCGTCGTCCCGACCGGACGCGGTCCGGGATTCCTCTGCCCGGATCCGCTTGTAGTGGTTGTAGACCGCGACCGCGAGGATGCGCTTGGCGTCGTCCTGCCCCACGACGTAGGTGTCCAGGAACGCGGCGATCTCGGTGGGGCGGGGCAACCGACCGGCGGGGTCCTCGGTAGTTTCCGTGGCCTGCCCCATCTCCTCCTCAATGATCTCATTGCAGAGTTCGATGCACTCGTCACAGATGTAAACGCCGCCGCCTGCGATGAGCTTCTTCACCTGTTTCTGACTCTTCCCGCAGAAAGAACACTTGAGCAGGTCCGAGCTTTCTTGCATATGTGCCATGGTCTTCGGGTAGTCACTCGCATTCTTGAGCCGGGGTGCGCGGGGCGTCCGCGCACATTCAATCCGTCCGCCCCACTCTAGTACCCGGTCCCCGCCTTGTGGTCAGAGGCGCGGCCGGGCACCGTCACGAAAATGTGCGGTCCTAGAGCTGCCTCGACAACTTCCGATAGTCGAAGACCTGGTCAATCAGGCCGTACTCGACGGCCTCGGGGGCGGTCAGGATCTTGTCGCGGTCCGTGTCGATGCGGATCTGTTCCGCCGACCGGCCGGTGTGCTCGGCGAGGGTAGTCTCCATCAGGGTGCGCATCCGTTCGATCTCGCGGGCCTGGATCTCCAGATCGGAAACCTGGCCCTGGACACCACCGGTCGCGGGCTGGTGGATCAGGACACGGGCGTTCGGCAGCGCCGCGCGCTTGCCGGGTGAACCGGCCGCGAGCAGAACTGCCGCCGCGGAGGCCGCTTGTCCGAGGCAGACCGTCTGTACATCCGGTCGGACGTACTGCATGGTGTCGTAGATGGCCATCAGTGAGGTGAACGAACCACCCGGGGAGTTGATGTACATCGTGATGTCCCGGTCGGGGTCCTGCCCTTCGAGGACGAGAAGCTGCGCCATGATGTCGTTCGCCGAGGCGTCGTCCACCTGGGTACCGAGGAAGATGATGCGTTCCTCGAACAGCTTGTTGTAGGGATTGGATTCTTTCGCGCCGTAGGCCGAGTGCTCCACGAAGCTGGGCAGCACATAGCGGGCGGAGGGCATCTGCATTCCGTTGCTCATAACTCTGTTGTCTCCTGGATGTCCCGGTGGTGCCGGACTAGTTGGCGATGGAACCGTTGGCGGCGGTGATGACATGGTCGACGAAGCCGTATTCCTTCGCCTGCTCCGCGGTGAACCAGCGGTCACGATCCGAATCCTCGGTGATCTGCTCGACGGTCTGTCCCGTGTGCTCGGCGATGAGTTCAGCCATCTCGCGCTTCGTGTACGCGAACTGTTCGGCCTGGATCGCGATGTCGGCGGCGGTGCCCCCGACGCCTGCGGAGGGCTGGTGCATCATGATCCGTGCGTGCGGGAGGGCGTAGCGCTTCCCCTTCGTTCCCGCGGAGAGCAGGAACTGCCCCATCGACGCCGCGAGCCCCATACCGTAGGTGGCGATGTCACACGGTGCGTACTTCATCGTGTCGTAGATGGCCATGCCCGCGGTGACGGACCCGCCCGGGGAGTTGATGTAGAGCGAGATGTCGCGCGTCGGGTCCTCTGCGCTCAGGAGGAGGATCTGGGCACAGAGCTTGTTGGCGATCTCGTCATCCACCTGGCTCCCCAGGAAGATGATGCGCTCACGGAGCAGACGCTCGTAGACCGAGTCGCTCAGGTTGAGCCCGCTGGTGGGGGCCGCCATCCGGGTGGTGTCAGTCATGGGTTCCAAAACCTACCTTCTCGCCGCCCCGGAGGTGGCGTCGCGGTAAGTTCAGCGGCGCAACGGTCCGGGGTGGACATACTGTGTGGGGACGTTATCGGTTGTTTCCGTAATCGCAAGGGTACCGCCGCCTGGGAGGGTGGGCTGCTCTGTTCGCTGTCAGCTTTCCCGCGGCGGGATAGCGTGAATGCCCTCGGTTGGAAAAAGCCCGGCCACCGGATGTGGTCGGGCTCCTTCACCGGCAGCCTGCCGCCGGAACAGTGCTACTCGGCGGACGTATCGTCGGAATCCGTGGACTCCTCGACCTCTTCCTCACCGAAGTACACGGAGGGGTCGACCTTGTTGCCCTCGGAATCGGTGACCGAAACCTCGCAGATCGCGGCGGCGAGCGCCTTCCCGCGGCGGACGTCGCTGAAGAGGTTCCCGATCTGACCGGCCTGCTGCAGCTGCTGGATGAACTGGTTCGGGTCCATCCCGTAGCGCTGCGCGGTGAAGATGATGTGCTCGGTCATCTCCTCCTGGCTGACCTCCGGCTGGATCTTGTCGGCCAGCACATCGAGGAAGAGCTGGGTGCGGACGGCATTCTCGGCCTGTTCGCGGGCATCCTTGTCGAATTCCTCGCGTGAGCTGCCCTCGAGCTTCAGCCGCTCATTGAGCTTCTTCTCATCGCCACCGAACTGGCTGACGAGCTGCTGGACCTGGTTGTTTACCTGCTCGTCGACGATGGACTCCGGCAGAGGGAACTCGGCTTTCTCCAGAGCAGCCTTGAGCACCTCGTCGCGGATCTCGGCGGCCTGCTGCGCCTTGCCGCTCTCCTCGATGCTCTGGACGAGGGACTCGCGGAGTTCCTCGACGGTGTCGAACTCAGAGGCGAGCTGGGCAAACTCGTCGTCGACCTCGGGGAGCTCGCGCTCCTTGACGGAGCCCACGGTGACAGTGACGAGGGCTTCCTTGCCCTCATGCTCACCGGCGAGAAGCGTGGTGGTGAACTCGCGGGATTCACCAACCTCCATACCGACGAGGGTCTCGTCGAGCCCCTCGATGAGCTCACCGGATCCCACCTGGTGACTCAGGCCCTCGGTGGTGGCTTCCTCGATAGCCTCGCCATCAACGGTGGCGGAAAGATCGACGGTAACGAAGTCGTTCTCGGCGACCGCACGCTCAACGCTCTTCAGGGAACCGAAGCGCTCGCGCAGCTTCTGCAGCTCGGCGTCGACGGCCTCGTCATCCGTGGTCAGCGGAGCGACCTCGACCGAGATGTCGGAGAAGTCCGGGAGGGTGATCTCGGGACGGACATCGACCTCGGCGGTGAACTCGACGAGTTCCCCATCCTCGATACGGGTGACGTCGACGACCGGCTGACCGAGAACCTTGAGGTCGTTTTCCTCGACGGCAGCACCGTAACGGCTCGGCAGCATCTCGTTGACGACCTGCTCGAGCACGGGGCCGCGCCCAATACGGGCCTCGATCAGCTGACGCGGGGCCTTGCCCTTTCGGAAGCCCGGAATGGACACCTGCTGCGCCAGTGCCTTGTATGCCTGGTCAAACTCCGGCTTGAGGTCCTCGAAGGGAACCTCGACGGTGATCTTGACGCGGGTGTCATTCAGCTGCTCGACGGAACTCTTCACGAGTCACTCTCCTGGAATAATGTTTGTTTTGATTCGTCTAACGGGTCCTTCGCCACTACGGACCTCCGGCTACGATGCCGGAAGTCTCAAGGGGAAGATCCCTGTCGGGGCAACAGGATTTGAACCTGCGACCCCCTGCTCCCAAAGCAGGTGCGCTACCAAACTGCGCCATACCCCGTAGTCAATGAAGCGACACGACCCAGATCGGGCCGTTGCCAGTGCAGTCTACCGACTACCCCGCAACCGGGTTCAACAGGCCCCCATAACTCAGACCTTTTCCCCTCCTCAAGCCCACAAAAGCGATCCTCGTTGGGAGCGTTCCCCCGACTAGTCGAGTACATCGCGGACCCGCGAACGTCCCGTGGACCATCACCCCGATATTCCCGGCACTGCGCCGGTTGGCAGCACCCTGCGGCGCGGTGACCAGCGACACGAAACATCCTGGGATCCACCAGCGCCTGGGACGCCATGGGGGGCACACAGGCAGCCACTCTCTGGGCCAGGATTCAGAGCCCCTCCCCGGGCCCGGAATTCAGCAGACACCGTCCCCCGGGGTGAATCTCCGGACACCCGGCGGCGCATCCGGGCTCTACCTGTAGAAGAAAAAAGACGGTCCCACCGACTTCTTCGCCGGTGGGACCGTCTTATGTGTGGAGGGAACGACGGGAATCGAACCCGCGTCTTCAGCTTGGAAGGCTGAGGTATTAGCCACTATACGACGTTCCCAGCGCTGCTTTCCGAACACCTCTAAGCCAGTGTCCGAGCCGCAGTGAGACATAGTCTAACCCAAGTACCCGTGGATGAAAAATGCCCCGGTAGTGACCCGATGACCTCCCGCCGAACAGATTCAGACAGAACAGCTGCGGACAGATTCGGACAGACTCCACGCCATTAGACATTAGACTCCGTGGAAGCCGGAGATCCCTGACAGCGGCTGGGACACGTGGGAGATGGCAAGTCCACCGCGAACACCCTCTGAGGGCGCGAGTGAAGGATGCAGACCCCACACCCCCAGGGGGGGCGGGACAGCCGACAACGCTCAATCCGACCCACAAAAACCTTTGCCCGCATGTTTGAAGCCCTAATTTTCACCCCACACAGAAAAAGATACAAAGAAAAAGAGCTCTTGATCTTACACTTTTATTAGCAGCACATTTCCGACATATCGGGATAGCCTAACCTTCCATTTCTATAGATTTGCATTTGGAAACGGTTTCGGAGGTGTGCCCAACCCGCCATCTGCACTGATGGGACAGCGTGCCTCCGACGAAACCCGGCACCCACGTTTTGACGTGTATGAAATTTTGGTTTCACTGACGGGTTTTCCCCGCTAAAACAGCTACGACGACGAACATTCCCGAGGCCTCTTTTTTCTCAGGACTCCGTTAGTTACCTGCCGTATCGTGGCCGTCATGCAACCTAAGATTATTGACTCCGACTCCGGCAGAGAACTCTGGACGGCCATCGAGTGCGCCAAGTTCTCCGGCACCGCGCGCGGAACTTTCACCAGCTACGCGGGGCGCGGCCGCGCCCCGAAACCCGTCGCCAAGATGCACGGGTTAACCCTCTGGGACTCCCAGACCATTCACGAGTGGGTCGAGGAACGTAAGAACGGTCGCAAGTCGGCCAAGTCGCCCGAGAACTCCGAAGCTTAACCACCCGCACCGGTTCCGACCGATCTCGCATACGCCGGAACCGGTCCCCGTCCCCCGTAGTTCACACGCCGTGGCCTACGGGGTTTTCCTGTCTGAACCACCTAGACAGCGTCACGCAGCTCCGTCTCGGTTTGTCCCGGGAACCTCCGCCACCGGCCAGGCGTTATCTCTACAGAGCCAGATTCCGACCTGACCCGACGCACTCTGACTCCACCATTTTCCTCCCGCAGACGAAAGTTGCCGACGAACATGAACGCCCTGCTACTGATCGCCATCGTCATCGTCATCGCTGTGTTCCTGTTATCTAGGTACGGTTCCGGCGGACACCGCCGCTCGACCGCTTCCGAGCTGGATGACGCGGTGGCGGACGCCCGCCGGTGGATCGAACGACTCGGATCCCAGGTCCTCAGCTTGAGCGGCAGTGACACCGCATCGACACAGGCGCTGGCTGACGCCTCCGAGCGGTACAACGCCGCATCTGGCCAGATCAGCACCGCACAGACGATCCGGCAGGCTGAGCTCGCCCGCGAGTCCGCGCTCGAGGGGCTCCACTACGTGAATGCGGCCCGGGAGATCATGGGGATGCCCGCCGGTCCAGAGCTTCCCCTCCTCGAGGGACAGCGCCGCGCAGGCTCGGTGACCGAGCAGCGCACCATCGACCACGAGGGCAAGCAGATCACGGCGTCTCCCACGGCGTCACCAGAGACCCCGAACTACTATCCGGGCGGAATGGTCGCCGGTCGTCCCGTCCCCGCCGGCTGGTACTCCGAGCCGTGGTGGGCCGGCGCGCTACGCACTGGGATGTGGACCGCCGGCTCCGTGATGATGTTCTCCATGCTCTTCGGTGGCATGTCCGGGATCCACTACGGACCCCAAGAATTCGAGCAGGGCTACGGTGATACCGGGGCAGATGGAGTCGACGGATCCGCCGGTGACACCGGTCAGGGTCTCGGCGACGCAGATCCGGGTGCAGGCGGGGATGGCGGAGGCTTCTTCGGTGGCGACGGCGGCGGGATGGACTTCGGCGGCTTCGATTTCTGACACATAGAGATACGGCCAAGAATGGCGAGGACGCGGTCCCCGACCGGCGGAAGGTCGGGGACCGCTCCACTTCTGTGGGGGAGCTGATCAGGCGGATCAGGCCTCGGGCAGCGCTGGAGCGATGCCAGTCTTCTCGTAGTCGGCGAGAATGTCGATGCGGCGCTGGTGACGCTCGGCCTCGCTCCACTCCTGGTCGAGGAAGGCCTCGACGATCGCGAGGACCTCCTCCTTCGAGTGCATCCGACCACCGATCCCGATCAGCTGGGCGTTGTTGTGCTCACGGGCGAGTCGGGCGGTCTCTTCTGACCAGGCCAGGGCGCAGCGGGCACCCTTGACCTTGTTCGCGGCGATCTGCTCACCGTTGCCGGATCCCCCGAGGACGATGCCGAGTGAACCCGGATCGTTGACCGTACGGGAGGCTGCCTCGATGCAGAAAGCGGGGTAGTCGTCCTCGGCGTCGTAGGTGTGGGCGCCGCAGTCGATCACCTCGTGTCCGGCGTCGGTGAGATGTTGAACGATGACATTCTTCATTTCGAACCCTGCATGGTCCGCTCCAAGGTAAACGCGCATGGGGCCAGTGTAGCCCGGGAGAACGACGTAGAGGGACCACGCGGTGCGACGTCGGACCGGCGGACGTGAGATGTCACATAGCGCGCGTCAGGATGCTGCTTTTCGTTCCGACCGGGGCTAGCGTCATAGGAAGCGAACACCTGCCCGGAAGGAGCCCGCAGAACCGTGTCACACTCTCACCCCAGCGTCCGAATGATCCGCCACGATGTCGGTGCGAAGCCGTTCATCGTCATCTGGGAGGTGACCCGGGCTTGTCAGCTCGTATGCCGGCACTGCCGGGCGGACGCCCAGACCAGGGCTGATCCCCGGCAGCTCACCACGGAACAGGGCTTCGAGCTACTCGACCAGCTGGCGGCGTACGACCGCCCACACCCGCTCGTCGTCCTCACCGGTGGAGATCCCTTCGAGCGCGAGGACCTGGTCGACCTCGTCCGGTACGGCACCGAGCGTGGGCTGTCGATCTCCCTGTCACCGTCGGTCACCCCGAAGCTGACCCGGACCAGGTTGGCGGAATTGCGCGCGGCCGGCGGCAAAGCGATGTCGATGTCGCTTGACGGCGCGACAGCCGAAACCCACGACGCCTTCCGTGGGTTCCCGGGGACGTTCGACGCGACACTCGCGATGGCCCCGGAGATCCTGGACGTCGGTTTCCGGCTCCAGATCAACTCGACGCTCACGCGCTCAAACATCCACGAGGCACCGGCCCTGCTGAAGACCGTCATCGGGATGGGAGCGAAAATGTGGTACACATTCTTCCTGGTCCCGACCGGTCGAGGTGCTCGACTGAACTGCCTCGACCCGGATGAGCGGGAGGACGTACTCAACTGGTTGGCCGACGTATCGGACCGGATCGCGATCAAGACGACCGAGGCCCCGCAGTATCGCCGGGTGGTGCTACAGCGTAAGCGTGCCGACTCCCCCTACGCGGGCGGCGAGCTCTACCGCATGCTCACCGAGGAGACAACCCGGCTGCTCGGCGCCCATCCCGAGCATCCCCGCCGTCCGCGGCCACCGATGGCCGTGAACTCCGGCTCTGGGTTCGCTTTCGTCGACCACATCGGCGACGTCTATCCCTCGGGCTTCCTTCCCGTGCACTGCGGGAACGTCACCGAGATCCCCTTCTCCGAAATCTACTCACATTCGCCGGTATTCACCGCGCTCCGTGACCCGGACAACTGGCGTGGAAAGTGCAGCGTCTGTGAGTTCCACGGGGTGTGCGGCGGTTCCCGCTCCACGGCGTACGCGCTGACGCACGACTATCTAGCGTCGGATCCAACCTGCGCGTACATCCCGTCGGCGTGGGCACAGTCCCAGCGGGTGGGCGCCTGACGCCCACCATCCGCCGGCACCGTGCCCCCATCCCCGGATCAGTCGAACTCGGGGCGCTCCGTGCGAGACCGCTTGAGCTCGAAGAAGTGCGGGTAGCCGGCGAGTGCCACGGTACCGTCGAAGATCTTCCCGGCCTCCTCGCCACGAGGGATGCGGGTCAGCACGGGTCCGAAGAAGGCGGCTCCGGCGACTTCGAGGACCGGAGTACCGACATCGTTGCCGACGGCGTCCATGGCCTGTTGATGGAAGCCGCGCAGGGCGTCGTCCCAGTCCGTTCCCGTTCCACTGTCAGCCAGGGACTCATCAAGCCCGACCTCCGCGAGTGCCTCCCGCACGAGGGGCATCAACACGTCGGAGAGGTCCCCGTCGCCGGCGCGCTCCTTGAGCTCCGCTCCCCGCCCCTCGCTGTGGATCCTCGTCCCGAGTGCGGTGTAGAGCTCCCCGACCTTGTCGGGGTGCTCGGTGGCGATCCGGGCGAACACACGCGCCGGTGCCCACGTCGTCGTCATCATCCGCCGGTACTGCTCAGGAAGCTCGTCGCGCCCCTCGTTGAGGACGCCGAGGCTCATCGGGATCCAGGTGACGTCCACGTCGCGAACCTTCTCCACCTCGGTGATCCAACGGGACGTGATCCACGCGTACGGACAGGTGACATCAAACCAGAATTTCAGAGGCTGACTCATGGGTTTGTTTTCTTTCTCTGGGGTGCCTGTATACGGTCGCCCGGGGGGGCGCTGCACGGCGTGCAGGTCGTGCATCACCCAGGATATGTCCTTTTCCGGACCAGGCACTCCCTGCCTTCTCCCATGTCCGTATCCTGGGCACATAGTCGCCCGTATCCTGGGCATGTAGTACCGCTTCCCGGGTAGGGGGCACCCGAACAGGTGTCCTTCCTCCTCCCCCCGGTTCCAGCCGCGGTACGGGTGCACTTTTTTCGTTCCCACCTGATAGAGCGGTTCGTCGCAACGATTCCGCAGCAGTCCACACAGACAGGAGTTCGGGTTACGTGACCTCGACCAATCTCACCCACGCAGAAGCCCAGACGCGGTCATCGATGCTCTGCGTCGACAACTACGGGATCATCCTCGATCTGACCGGAGGAGAAACAGAGTTCTCCTCCGTCACCACCGTCGATTTCACCGTGTCCACCGCCGGCGACACCTTCATCGACTTGCGGGCAGCCCGGGTGTCCGAGGTCCTGCTGGACGGTGGGGACATCACAGCCGACGCCGTCACGCTCGGTGACAATGGCTACGACGAGGACGCCGGCATCACTCTGAAGGGGTTGAAGCCCGGCGCGCACTCCCTGCGGATCACGGCGGACTGTCGCTATTCGCGGACCGGGCAGGGCCTGCACCGCTTCGTTGATCCCGCGGACAACGAAGTGTACATGTACACCCAGTTCGAGACCGCAGACGCCAAGCGGATGTTCGCGTGCTTCGATCAGCCGGATCTCAAGGCCACCTACGATCTCACGATCACGACGCCGATCGGCTGGCGGGTCATCTCCAACGCGGACCAGACCGTGACGGAGAGCCCGGACGGGACGGCCACCCATGTCTCCCGCATCGACTACCGGCTGTCGACCTACCTCGTCGCGATCTGTGTCGGCCCGTACCACGAGGTGCGCAACGAGTGGACCGGTGAGCTCACCCACCACCCGGAGACCCCCGCGGACCAGCCGCACGAGCTGACCGTGCCGATGGGCATCTACTGCCGGAGGTCCGTCGCGGACAGCCTCGACGCGGAGCGCCTGTTCACCGAGACGAAGCAGGGCTTCGACTTTTACCACGCGAACTTCGGCATGGCCTACCCGTTCCACAAGTACGACCAGGTCTTCGTGCCCGAGTTCAACATGGGTGCGATGGAGAACGCCGGTTGCGTCACCCACCGCGACGAGTACGTGTTCACCTCGAAGGTGAACCGGTACCGCTACGAGCGCCGCTGCGACACCATCCTCCACGAGCTGGCGCACATGTGGTTCGGCGATCTGGTGACGATGCGCTGGTGGGATGATCTGTGGCTGAACGAGTCCTTCGCTACCTGGTCCGCCGCGATCAGCCAGGCCGAGGCCACGGAGTACGACTCCGCGTGGGTGACGTTCGCGAACATTGAGAAGTCCTGGGCCTACAGCCAGGACCAGCTGCCGTCGACGCACCCGATCACCACGGATGCGAGCGACATCGAGACGGTGGAACAGAACTTCGATGGCATCACCTACGCCAAGGGCGCGAGTGTGTTGAAGCAGCTCGCCGCCTACGTCGGCCGGGAGGAGTTTTTCGCCGGTGTCCGCCGGCACTTCGCCACGCACGCCTACGGCAACGCAACCTTCGACGATCTGCTCCGGGCCCTCGAGGAGGCCTCGGGCCGTGACCTGTCCGACTGGGCAAATCAGTGGCTCAAGACCACGGGCGTAAACACCCTCGCCGCCGAGTTCGAGGTGTCGGGCGACAGGTACATCTCCTTCGGGATCCGCCAGCACGGTGCGGAGCCGGGCGCTGGGGAGCTACGTGACCACCGCGTGGCCGTGGGCCTGTACTCACTCTCCGACGGGATGGTGCGTCGTGTGAAGCGTATCGAGCTGGACGTCTCGGGCGAATTCACGGAGATCCCTGATCTCGTCGGCACCGAGCGCGCCGATCTCGTCCTGGTCAACGACGACGATCTGACCTACTGCCTGACCCATCTCGACGCCGATTCCCTGGATTTCGTGCTGCACAACATCGACCGCATCAAGGATCCGATGCCGCGCACGTTGTGTTGGTCGGCGACGTGGGAGATGGTCCGCGACGGGCGGATGCGGGCCCGTGACTTCATCAATCTCGTGGCCCGGGGCTCTTCCGCGGAGACGGAGATCGCAGTCCTCGAGCGGATCCTCACCCAGGCGTCGAGTGCCCTGGCGAACTACGCCGACCCGACCTGGGCAGAGGAGACCGGAAAGACACTGCTCGCGGACGCCCTTCTCGACGGTGCCCGGAAGGCTGAGCCGGGTTCGGACGCCCAGCTGACGTTCTTGCAGGTGCTGTCCCGCCGGAAACTGGGCGCGGACACGGCCGAGCAGATCGATTTATTCACGCAGATCCGCGACGGGGTCTCCCCCATCGACGGCGTCGAGGTCGACAACGACCTACGGTGGCGGGCGCTGGCCGCGCTCATCGCCGCCGGGGAGATCGAGGATCCGGAGGCCGCGATCGAGGCGGAGCTCGCCCGCGACGGTTCCTCCGACAGCCGGAAGTGGGCATGGGCCGCGCACGCCGCGGTGAACACCCCGGAGCGGAAGAAGGAGATCTTTGCCGAAGTCACCGATCCCGGGTCCGAATTGTCGAACCTGGCGATCCGGCACAAGATCGAGGGACTGACCTGGTCCGGGTCCGCGCCGAACCTCCAGCAATTCAACGAAGCCTACTTTGAGCTGGCTCCCGGCTTCTGGCGCGATGCCACCCCTGAGATGGCGCTGGCCGCACTCAACGGGCTTTACCCGTCGTGGGACATCACCGAGGAGGGCGTCGCCCGTGCCGGCGTGTTCCTCGACGGTGAGCACCCCGCGGGCCTCAAGCGCGTCGTCGCCGAGGGCCGGGACCGTGTCGAGCGGGCATTGCGCAACCGGGCGGTCGACGCCGGCGAGTGACCGGACTGCTGGACTAGCCTGACTGTGTGACTTTCCCGAATCCCGGTACCACGCAGTCAATCGCGATCATCGGCGCCGGGCCGCGCGGCACGTCGGTGCTGGAGCGGCTCGGCGCCGCCGTCCAGGCCATTCCGGATCAGGGACCACTGACGGTGCACCTCATCGACGACTCCCAGCACGGCTCCGGAGAGATCTGGCGCACCGACCAACCCAGCGAGCTGTGTATGAATACCCTCGCCGGGGCGGTGACCATGTTCACCGAACCTGGTTCCACCGTTTCCGCCCCGGTGTTCCGGGGCCCGACGCTCTATGAGTGGATTCAGTTGCTGCGCGGGGAGAAACCTGACGAAGCCGGGATCGATGCCCCGGTGGCCGAGATGTTCCGTATGTACCGCCCGGCCCCGGCGGTGGCGATCGCCTTCTCCGATGAACTCCGGGCGACCCGGCCGGAGTCGAACCCGAGCCGTCGCCTCTACGGTGCGTACCTGCGGTGGTTCCTCGACGTGACCAGGCGCAGGCTACCGCCCTCCATCACGCTTCACCACCACCGCAGCCGCGCAGTGGCACTCGCCGCGGCAGCCGACGGAACCGACGAGATCACCCTCGCGGACGGCTCCGTGATCAGGGCGGGTGCGACGGTAATCGCCCCCGGCTGGCAGCTCTCACTACCGGAAAACGCCGAACAATTAGATGCCTCGGACGACCTGACGTGGATCAGGCCCGGGAATCCCGCTGACCAGCCGCTCGACCGGGTTGAACCGGGCGCCACTGTGCTGGTCCGGGGTCTGGGTATGGGGTTCTTCGATGCGATGATCCTCCTCACCGCGGGCCGCGGCGGACGATTCGTGGATGACCCCGCGGCGCGCTCCAGGCTGCGGTACCTCCCCTCCGGCCGCGAACCACGGATCGTCGCGGCATCGGGTCGTGGCTACCCGTTGTTCCCGAAATCCGAGTACCACACGCTGCCACCCCGGATGCCGCACCGCAGGCTGCGGGAGGTCGTCCGGGAGCTCTCCCCGGGTGACACACCGATCGATTTCGGGGAGCAGGTGTGGCCCGCCGTCGCCCGGGACGCCCACGAGGCGTACTACCGTGCGCTGCACCGGGTCCACCGTGACCTGGCCATGGATCCGGCGGAACTCGTCGGGCTCATTGACCACACCCCGGTAGCGGACATTCCCCGGGCACTGGTGGGCCGGATCCCGGCACACCCCGTCTTCGACCCCGTGGCCGAGGCCGACCCGCTGGCCGCCCGCGGAATCATCGGACCACTGTCCCCCGAGGAGTTCACCACCGCCGTCGCGGACGGCCTGACGGCGGACATCACCCACGCCGCAGCTGGCCGGGATAGCGCGCGGAAGGAGGGCCTGTGGTCGATCGCGTCGGCACGCAAGACCGTCTCAGTCCTCGGGGCTAACGGCCGCTACACGCCGGACTCCCGGCGCGGCCGCTACGCCTGGATGATGGCGCTGGGCAGGCTGGCGGGTTCCGGTCCCCCGGCCTTCCGCACGCGGGAACTCCTCGCCCTCATCGACGCCGGCGTCGTCTCCTTCCTCGGGGCGCACCCCACCGTCGGGGTAACCGACGGTGGGTACCGGATGCACTCCCCCACCACGGACCGCGCGGCCACCGCGCGGACGCTGCTCGATGCCCGCCTCCCGGCACCCGATGTGCGCACCACTGCCGAACCACTCATGCGGGATCTGCTGCAGCGGGGCCGGATCCGGGTGTTCCGCCTGTCCGACGGTTCGACGACACCCTCCCCCGAGGTCGATCCGGTGACGCAGCGGGTGATCACCGCCGACGGGGCCCCGGATCCGCGGCTCCACCTCATCGGGATCCCCACCCACGCGCAGATGCCAGACACCATGATCAGCCCGATGCCGGGCACCGATGCGACGCTACTGCAGACGACCGACGCCGCCGCCGTGCACGCCCTGGCTGCGGTGTCCGCGCGGGTCTAGCGGTCGGCCAGCTCGATGCGGGGCCGGACCGCGATATCGGTGAGCTGCGTGGTCGGCCCCGCGGTGACGGCGAGGCGGACCGCAGCGGCTACCTCCGCGGGCTCGATGTAGTGCTCGGGAGTGTAGGTTCCACCCGCAGACTCGACGATGCCCCGCAGCATTGGGGTGTCCGTCGGCCCCGGGGCGATGCTGCTGACGCGCACCCCGGCGCCCGCTTCCTCCTTGCGGAGGCTGTCCGCCAGACCGCGCAGCGCGTGCTTGGTGGCGGTGTACAACGTCGTTCCCGGGTGGGCACCGTGGCCCGCCCCAGAGTTGATGAACACCACGGTTCCCTCGGCCGCCCGCAGCGCCGGCAGCAGCCGGCGGGTGAGTTCCGCGGGCACCACGACGTTCAGGTCGAGCATGCTCCGCCACTGCTCCGGGGTGGCCTGCTCCACCGAGAACCGGTGCCCGACCGCCGCGGCGTGCACCACGACGTCGACGCGGGGCAGCTCCAGGATCTCCCGCAAGCCGGCGCCCGGTTCGATGTCGAGGAGTTCCGAGACGAGGTCGCAGCGCAGCGCGCGCACATGGTCGAGCGCATCGAGTTCCGTCAACGCGGCGGCATCGCGCCCGAGGGCGAGGATGTCGAAGTCGGGCGCGAGGCTGTCGACGACGGCGCGCCCGATGCCGCCGGTCGCGCCGGTGATGACTGCTACAGGTCGGTTTCTCATGGGCCCCACCCTAGTTCCCGGTGCTGCACGCGGTAGGTTCATTAGACGTGAAGGACACGTTGCGCGATATATTCCAGGACAGGCACGGGCTAAACACCGAGGGGCTGGTCGAGATGGCCGTCGCGGTGGGTGTGATCCTCGTCGTGGCCATCAGTATCCAGTGGGCATTGATCATCCTCATCAGGCGGGTCTCCCGGCACGCGATCGAACGCGGGCCCGGCCACTCGCTGTTCGGTGAGTCGGTGGACCTCGTTCCCGAGGGAACGCGTGACCGGGAACGCCGGGAGGCCAGGATCACGACACTGTCGGCCGTGGCGCGTTCCGCCGTCGCGATCTTCGTGTGGACCTGGGCGGGGCTCGCGATCCTCTCCGAACTGGGCGTGCAGGTCGGGCCCCTGGTCGCGTCCGCCGGCGTCGCGGGTGTCGCCCTGGGCTTCGGCGCGCAGTCGCTGGTGAAGGACTTCCTCTCCGGGATCTTCATGCTCATCGAGGACCAGTACGGCGTCGGGGACTCCATCGACGTCGGGGATGCGGTCGGCACGGTCGAGGGCGTCTCCCTGCGGCTGACCACCATCCGCGACGTTGACGGCACCCTGTGGTTCGTCCGCAACGGACTGATCCAGCGGGTCGGTAACTCCACCAAGGGACACGCCGTCGCACGGATTGACGTTCCGGTCGGACTATCGAACGACGTCGAAGAAGCGAAGAAGGCCATCGGGGACGCCGCCCGCGCTGCGGCCGCGGATGAGGGTCTGAAGGACTCCATCCTCAGCGAGCCCGAAGTCGACGGGGTGCACGCGCTGGCGGTGGATCACCTGCTCATCCGGGTCCGGGTAAAAGTCGTCGCCGGTACTCAGTGGGCCACGCGCCGAGAGCTTCTCGGCCGGATCATCACCGACCTGCAAAGACAGGGAATCTCGGTGCCCTACCCCAACGGCATTGGCATCAGCGCCGAGCCGTCTACCACCGCCGGAACCGCGGGCCCGACAGGCCCCACAGTGAAGGAGAACTGACATGGCGGAGAACCAGCCGACCAGCTTCTACGAGGCCGTCGGAGGCGAGGCGACTTTCTCGACGATCGTGCACCGTTTCTACATGCACGTGCGCGACGACGATCTCATCGGGCCGATGTATCCGCACGATGACTGGGAGGGGGCCGAGGCGCGCCTCAAGTGGTTTCTCGCCCAGTACTGGGGCGGCCCGCAGACCTTCAGCGAGAACCGGGGCCATCCCCGGCTCCGGATGCGACACCACCCGTTCTCGATCGGCGTCGCGGAGCGGGACCGCTGGCTGGAGATGATGGCCGCCGCCATCGACACCGTCGACGAGGAGACACTGCCCGCCCCGTACCGCGCGGCACTGTGGGAACACATGGTGCGCGTCGCGGACATGCTGGTCAACCGGTTCGACTGAGCCCCGGCCCGGCGGACACTGCGGTGCCGGATCAGAGCTGGAGTACCGACTGGCGGGTGTTTCGGTAGACGCTACCAAAGGGCGCGTCCACGCGGACCCAGGTTCCCGACGTGGAGACCCGCAGATGACGCGGGATGGACTCCGGGGCCGCGGCACCCGGGATCAGTCCCAGGGAGGTGCAGGTAAACACCATGCGCATCGTTATCTCCGCGGCACCGGCGTCTCCGGAGGAGTCCGCGCCCGCACTGTCGGATGCGGTGACGGTGAGCACCGTCTGGTCGAGCAGGGATTGCGGTGGTCCGAGCGGCCCGGAGAACTGGCGGGCGAGTGCCTGCCCCTGGTCCGCGAGCTGCCGCACGACCGTCACCGGGAGGGTGTCGAGAAGGGCGAAACCGATTGCCGGAGGAAGTGCCCCGGGCCACGCGACGTCACAGGCCGGACCGATCTCGGTGCGCCCCTCGGTGAGGGCGTCCCGGAGGTCCGCGGCCCTCACGACAGCTCCGTCCCGCCCAGCGGTGCCCTCGACCCGGCGGGCGGCGATCACGTCGAACGGGGTGGTGACGAACACGTCGACGGTGCCGTCTGTGTACTGCCGGAAGCGGGCGGAGGCGTCCGCGTCGATGCCGGTGGCCCGTGACAGCAGCGCCCGTAATCCCCCAGCACCGGCGGTGACGGTGAGCGTCTCGGTCACTCGGGTTCCGCCTCCTCCTGCGTCACACTGGCCTCGCCTGTGACGTCGGTGCCAGCCGCGCGGCTGAGCACCTTGAGTTCGTTGGCGGTGATGGCCCGCGGGGTGGAGGTTTTGAGGTCGACGGCGATCTGGACGCACTCGATGATGCAGGCCACGGTGCCGTGCCGGTCGATGATGGACTGGCTCGTGGTGAAGGACGTCCGTCCGACCCGGGTCACCCGGGTCTCAACGACGACGGTGGAGGTGTCCGGGAGGATCGGGCTCATGTAGCTGGCGTCCAACCTGCGGATGAACACGGCGGGAACCTCGTGGCCCCGGCCGATGAACTCCTCGAGCGCGAAAATGTTCCTGGCCTCCTGGGCCAGCTCGATGTAGGCGGCGTTGTTGAGGTGGCCGAAGCGGTCGAAGTCGGACCACCGGACGTGCACCTCTGCGGTATGGACGGGGGTATTGCCGGTGTTGCGGTCACTGCTGTTGGCCATGTGTTCGGGGATCCTTCCGTGCGGTTGGGGTCGCGGACCGTCGGGCTCCCGGCCCGACTAGCGGCCTCTGGGACACCAATCTATACCTGCCGAGGGATCGACACGACGATTTCATTTCAACATCAAAAGCATACTGAACGCCTCCGGCCCCGCACGGTCGGGGGTGTGCCCGATCGTGCGGGGCCGGAGGAGCGAAGCAACGCCGTCGGGCGGCGTCACTGCACCGTGTGCATCAACGGGTGAGCTTGCGGTGCGTCACGCGCGACGGGCGGGCAGCCTCGGCACCGAGGCGCTCAACCTTGTTCTTCTCATACTCCTCGAAGTTGCCCTCGAACCAGAACCACTGTCCCTCGGCGACGTTGCCCTCCCACGCGAGGATGTGGGTACAGGTGCGGTCCAGGAACCAGCGGTCGTGGGAAATGACCACGGCGCAGCCGGGGAACTGCACAAGCGCGTTCTCCAGGGAGGACAGCGTCTCGACATCGAGGTCGTTGGTCGGTTCGTCGAGCAGAATCAGGTTTCCGCCCTGCTTCAGGGTGAGCGCCAGATTCAGGCGGTTCCGCTCACCACCGGAGAGTACCTTCGCCGGCTTCTGCTGATCCGGTCCCTTGAAACCGAACGCCGACAGGTAGGCGCGGGAGGGCATTTCGTTCTGTCCGACGACGATGTGGTCCAGGCCGTCAGAGACGACCTCCCACACCGTCTTCTCACCGTCGATATTCTCGCGGTTCTGGTCAACGTAGGACAACTGCACGGTCTGTCCGACGATGACCTCGCCGGAGTCCGGTTCCTCCAACCCGACGATCGTCTTGAACAGCGTGGACTTACCGACACCGTTCGGACCGATGACACCGACGATGCCGTTGCGGGGCAGCGTGAACGAGAGATCCTTGATCAGGACACGCCCGTCGAAGCCCTTGGTCAGGTTCTTCGCCTCGACGACCTGACTACCCAGGCGCGGCGGGGTCGGGATCTGGATCTCCTCGAAGTCGAGCTTCTTGTACTTCTCCGCCTCGGTGGCCATCTCCTCGTAGCGCGCGAGACGGGCCTTGTTCTTGGCCTGCCGTGCTTTCGCACCGGAACGGACCCAGGCCAGCTCCTCCTTGAGGCGCTTCTGCAGCTTCTGGTCCTTCTTACCGGCGACCTCAAGGCGCTTGGCCTTGGTCTCCAGGTAGGTGGAATAGTTGCCCTCGTAGGGGTACAGCTTGCCGCGATCGACCTCACAGATCCACTGGGCGACATGATCCAGGAAATACCGGTCGTGGGTGACGGCGAGAACGGCGCCGGGGTACTTGGCCAGGTGCTGCTCCAGCCAGAGCACACTCTCAGCGTCGAGGTGGTTGGTGGGCTCGTCGAGGAGCAGCAAGTCCGGTTCAGACAACAGCAGCTTCGCCAGCGCGACACGACGTCGCTCACCCCCGGAGAGGTGGGTGACGGGTTCATCACCGGGCGGGCAGCGCAGGGCGTCGAGTGCCTGATCGATCTTGGAGTCGATCTCCCAGGCATCAGCGGCATCCAGATCCTCCTGTAGCTTGCCGAACTCCTCCATCAGCTCATCGGTGTAATCGGTGGCCATCTGCTCCGCAACCGCCTCATAGCGCTGCTTCTTCTCGAAGATCTCGCCGAGCCCTTCCTCGACGTTCTCCCGGACGGTCTTCTCCTCGTTCAGCGGCGGCTCCTGCAGCAGAATGCCGACGGTGGAGCCCGGATCGATAAATGCCTCACCGTTCGACGGCTGGTCGAGTCCCGCCATGATCTTCAGAATCGATGACTTGCCGGCACCGTTCGGGCCGACGACGCCGATCTTGGCGCCGGGGTAGAAGGCCATGGTGACGTTATCAAGAATGACTTTGTCCCCGTGTGCTTTACGCACGCTCTTCATCGTGTAGATGAACTCGCCCATGTTTGTCCCTTAGTGCTTTCTACTAGATTGCGGTCCTGCCCCACGAGGTTACCCCACGGGCCCCGGAGACCCCGAGGAACACGGGCTTCCACCGACGTCGTCGAACCCGGGTACGGAAGCCACCTGTCAGAACGGGGGATCCGCTTCGGCGTCCCCACCGGCGCCTGCCCCGACGAGCCGTCTGCCGGCCTTGGGATGTGAATCGCCTTCATCACCACCGCCGCGGGGAGTCGACCCACCTTCGGATGGCTCGACGCAGTGCGTGGGAACGCATCCCGAGGTCACCCATCCTCCAGCCAACGGCTCGGCGACGATCTCGCCCCCGGGCGCCGCCGCCGTGGTGAGGTAGCGATTCAGATCCGGGCCGATGTGGCTGGCCTTCACGACGATCCGGGACCGGTTCGTCTCCGTGTCCGCATCGGTCCACGTTTCCAGGATCACGGTCCCGACGACGAGGACGCTCATCCCCTTGCGGAGGCACCGACGCGCATGCTCAGCCAATCTGCCCCAGCACTGCACCTCGATCCAGAGCGTGTCGTAGTCGATCCAGGTCCCCTCCTTCTCGCCGGGACGCCGTCGGTTGGCGCAGAGCCGGAACTTGGTAACCCCATTGCGCTCATTCACGCCGTGGTAGGTGGGGTCCGCCCCGATGTTTCCGGTGAGGGTGAAACTGTGCTGGGCCATGTGGGTGGCTCCTTTCGGGAGTGTCTGCCGTGTCAGGTACACCGACACCCTCACACCGACCCCGCACGCTTCACCGGACCGAAACCCGGTCACTGTGTACAGAAACTGCCCGCACGCGGTTACCCACAGACCCAGGCACGCGCCCTAGCGGTCGTCACCCGACCGCTTCCGGCTGCCCGACGTACTGATGTCCCGTTCGTAGTACTCATCGAAGTAGTTCTCCCCGGCGTTCACCTTGGCGAGCATCTCGTTGTACGCGGTCATATCCTCATCATCGGTGGCATCCGCGCGGCGGTCGTAAATCCGCATCTCACGGCGATCATGCCGCCACCACTCCAAGAGGACCGCCCCGAAAATGATCAACAGCGGGAACTGGCCAGAGGCCCACGCGATACCGCCACCGACATTCTGGTCCTTCAACAGGTCAATCTCCCAGGGCAGGCCGAGTGTGGAATAGAAGTCGTACGCGAGCACGGTCTGCATCTGCATCAGCGTCACGCCGAAGAACATGTGGAACGGCAGGGAGAAGAACAACCACGCCCCCTTGCCCATCGGGCTGCGTTGCACCGGAACCGGGTCGACCCCGATCAGCTCCCAGTAGTACATGAAGCCTGACCACAGGAACACCACGTTCATCGTGAGGTGCCCGGCATGCTCGGTCACCGCGACGTCGTAAAGCGGGGTCAGGTAGAGAATGTAGAACAGGACGACGAACTGGATCGTATTCACCGCAGGATGGGTGAGGAACCGGACCGCCGGATTGTCGATGGCGACGAGCAGCCACTCCCGCGGCCCCGGCTCGTCCGGACCGCCGGGTTCGAGGGCCGCCAGGAACAGGGTGAACGGGCCCCCCAGCACCCAGAACACCGGAACCCCCATCGTGAGGATCATGTGCCCGATCATGTGCATCGAGAACGTCGCCGGCATGTTCAGCCCGATACCCGAGCACATCGTGAGCACCAACATCAGGTTTCCGAGTTGGAACCAGACGGTGCGGATGACGGGCCAGTCCATGCCCCGTTGGTGCAGGCGGTACACCGCCCAGGCGTATCCGACCGCGAGGATCACACCGAGCGAACCGAAGACGATGTCGAAACGCCACATCGTCCACACGTTCCACAGGGTCGGCTCCTCGAAGAGCTTGTAGCCGAGCTGGATGTCCATCGTATTCAAGTCCGCCGACCGCGGCGGTGGAGGCGGCGTCCGCCCGAGAGAGACGGCAACGCCGGTAATCGCCGCCATCACGAGAACCTCCACCGCGGCAACCCGACGGAACAGCGAATGGTTCGAGGGGTCCCGCCTGATCGCCGGAAGCGTGGCTTTCCGGTGGACATAGCCGAAGAGAGCAAGGACCACCACGCCGACGGTCTTCGCCGTAATGAGCCAGCCGTATCCGGTGGTCAACCAGTCCGACCACTGGATCCGGATCGCCGCGTTGATGAGCCCGGACACGGTCATCACTGCAACGGCGAGCAGAGCGATCACCGAGTAGCGCGCCACCGCGAGATCCATTCGGGTTCCCCGCCGACGACCGTGCGCGATGAGCGCCATCAGACCCCCGACCCACAGCGTCATGAACAGCAGATGCCACAGGTAGGAGTTGGTTCCGTAGTCATGATCACCACCGGTGGCGGAGTGGCCCTCAAGTCCGAGTGGAACCACCATGCAGATCGAGCCCAGTAGAAGGAACGGCTGCATCATCCAGCGGCTGGACAAGAACCCGACCACTGCAGTGGACAACGCGATCACAGCCACCGCCAGCCACGCCAGGGAGGTTGAAACCTGGCTGACCGCAATCGCCCAGTTCCCGGGTCGTAGTGCCGTGGACAGCGGCTCTCCCGACACATCCGAGAGATACATCGGGATCAGGAGCAGTGCGATCATCCCGACGCACGCCGCAGCGACCGTTCCGGTACGGGCGGCGATCGACCCGTCAACACCGAGCCGTGCCGCGTAGAGGTTGTCCCGGGTCACCCGGTCGGCATCCGACTCCGCAGCCATCTCCTCATCAACATCCGGGACATCATCGACGATGTTCCGGGTGGTATCCCCCACCCCATCGAGGCGCCGGAGGTGTCGTTGTCCGGAGGCATCCTCCGCCGCGCGGATCTCCCGGATCTCACCGGTGGACAGGGGGCGGGTGACGGGTGACGTGAGGAATGAACTGAACAGGAACGAACCGACCGACAGGGAGATAAGCATCACCGCCGCCGCCCGGAGCAACGGAAGACCTGCGGTCGTGGCGGGACCGGGATCAGGGATGCCCAGAGCGGCCAGAGACTCCCCCAGGAACCCCCACGAAATGACCGCGCCCACCACTCCGGCGGTCAGGAAGAAAAGAAGATATAGTCCGGCCGATCCGCGGACCCGCCGCCCAGATCCACGATGCTCCCGGGAAACACTGCTGTCCGAACCAGGGGAAACCGGGGCCACCGCGGTATCGGCTGCGGCGTCGGAGGCTCCGTTCGGGGAACTGTCGGGTTGTGCATCCATGGCTACAGCGTATCGCTGTCCAGGCACTCCCCCTAGCCGTGCACACAACCACGGGGGTTTGGTACCCCGGCCCCCCGGTGAGGTAAAGTCACGCAGCGGAAGCCCCCGGATAACACCCCGTTCCGATGGGCTCCACGCCTCCGTAGCTCAGTGGATTAGAGCATCCGGCTTCTATCCGGCTGGTCGCAGGTTCGAATCCTGCCGGGGGCACCGTTCGGGACAACCCAGGAACCACCGCATGCGGTTCCTGGGTTGTCTGTTTTCCACTCAGCGACACACCACACCTGATTGCGCCTGATGGCGCACCGTTTCGCGGACGAACACCACCCACCAAAGGGGGTTACTCCGTGGTTCACACGGCGCCACCCCCTTGTCGTGTATCGGCTACCCCCGCTCCGTCATCCCGACGGGCAAAGCCCGCAAACAGCGGATACTACTCGGCGGTGAAGATGATGATGCTCTTGGCACTGCCCAGGGGACACATGCGAAGAGGAACCCGAAGAAACCAACGGCGCCGACAGCTTCGCCGCCACCGTTGATGAAGTCTCCGGGCCTGTACCGCGGTCACCGGCGGCGCAGGCCCAAGGAACCACTCCGAGTGGCGCCGTCCGTGTCACCCCTACTGCTGGAACCGTGCTTGCCCTCCAAAGAATCGGTATCGCAGAACGAATCAGCATTCCCGGCGCCGTCACCGTTTCCCCAACTGTGCGCAGCTCCACGGGAACCCGCGGGACTCCGACAGTTAGAGACAACCTCGCGGACGTTGTCGTAGCTGCCGTCGTCCGTGGGCTCTACACCGAACCGCCGATCCTGAGGAGCCGAATGACGCTCCATCTTCCTGACCAATCGAACCCTCGATCTAGACACCTGTTCGTGCTTCGGTGGCACTGGCGGGAACGGTCATCACCACCGGCATCACCATGGCGGCGACGAGAACAAGGAACCTATTTCAGACACTCATGGAAGAAACCCCTAGCTGTTCCCCTCCGACTTGATCGCGTTTCAGCAACAACGTGGCCAAATCGACGAACAACAGACCTCCTATACAGCTCCACGGGTGCTCCGCCAGTGTTTCAGTCATTTCTTTCTTATCGCACACAAATGCAGGTTTTACCCCAGCCTGGCCGACGGCTGCAGGTTTGCCCCTGACCTTCCGCGGGATCACCACCACTGTGGTCTGTAGGTACGATAAACCGAGTCAACCCGTTTTCGTTTCGCGCAGTCCTCCCCCGAAGGAGCCCCCATGGCTTTACCCTCCCCCCGAAAAGACGCCCGAGCCCTCGTCACCGGGGCGAGTCAGGGTATCGGAATGGCGATGGCACGAGACCTGGCGAGACTCGGGCACAACCTCATTCTCGTCGCCAGACGGGAGGACGTGCTTCGTACATTCGCCGACGAACTCGAAACCACCCATCGGGTCACCGTCGATGTCCGCCCCTGCGATCTCGCAGACCCCGAAGCCCGCAAGACCTTAATCGACGAAATCACGGATCTCGAGATCGACATCATCATCAACTCAGCAGGCATCGCCAGTTTCGGCGCGTTCATGGATCAGGACTGGACGTACGAAACCACCCAGTTCCAGTTGAATGCGGCAGCGGTCTTTGAGCTGACCCGGGCTGTTCTACCGGGCATGCTCGAGCGCAAGAGCGGCGCCATCTGCAACGTCGGCTCAGCCGCCGGCAACATGCCAATCCCAAACAACGCAACCTATGTGTTCACCAAGGCCGGCGTCAACGCTTTCACCGAGGCACTCCACTACGAGCTGCGGGGCACCGGAGTCACCTGCACCCTCCTCGCCCCCGGCCCGGTCCGGGATGCGGTGATCGACGAAGCCGACAAGTCCATCGTCGACAAGGTCGTCCCCGATTTCCTCTGGACCACCTACGAGTCATGCTCTCGGGAAACCCTCCGGGCGATGTCCGGCAATAGGCGGCGGGTTGTCCCGGGCCCCTTGGGGAAGGCCATGGACCGCATCAGCGCCGTCATGCCGACGGCCATCAGCGCCCCTATCATGGGGTCGTTCTACAAGAAGATGGGTTAAACAGTGAACAACAGCGGCAACACAGATCTGGGCACCGTCCCGGCGAAGAACGATCGCCTCGTCTGGATCGACCTTGAGATGACCGGTCTGGATCCGGAAAAGCACGTGATTGTTGAGGTCGCTGCGGTCGTCACCGATGCGAACCTCAACATCATCGGCGAAGGAATCGACCTCGTGGTTCACGCCACGGAAGAGGAACTGTCACAAATGGACGGCTACGTGTCCGAAATGCACCGGGCGTCGGGCCTCACCGACGAGATTCGGGCGTCGACAGTCAGCCTCAAGGAATCCGAAAATGCAGTACTCGAACTGATCGCAACCCACTGCGATCCCGAACACCCCGCGCCCCTGGCCGGTAATTCCATCGCCACCGACCGCGCTTTCATCAGGGCACACATGCCGCTTCTCGACGCCGCACTGCACTACCGCATGGTCGATGTCTCATCAATCAAGGAACTAGCCCGCCGCTGGTACCCACGGGTCTACTACCGACAGCCAGAAAAGGGGATGTCCCACCGTGCCCTCGCGGACATCACCGAGTCAATCCGCGAGCTCGACTACTATCGGCGAGCTATCTTCGTAGCGCAACCAGGCCCGGACACGGACGATACCCACGCCGCTGCCGACGCATCCATCCGCGCCTTCGCCCCATTTTTGTAAAACGCCGACCCTGGGTTAAGATATCCCTCGCTGCTCACGGTTAGGGAAACCGACAGTGCGTTCAGCAATGGTGGCTGTAGTTCAGCTGGTAGAGCACCAGGTTGTGATCCTGGGTGTCGCGGGTTCGAGTCCCGTCAGCCACCCCCAAGTAGAAGAGGCCCCCGGCTTAGCCGGGGGCCTCTTCCGTGTTGTAGCACTGCTAAAAATCTGTACACTTCGGAACGTCCACACAATGGACCCGTCAGTCACGGATGGTTGGTCAAGCCCCCAGGAATGGAGCGGTAGTGAGAATTGGGATCGTCGGTGCCGGTATCGGGGGATTGTGCGCTGCGGTGGGGCTCCAGGCCAGCGGCCATGCGGTCACGGTCTGTGAACGGCGACTCACCTCCGCTTCCAGTGGGACTGGCCTAACCCTATTCACCAACTCATTGACTGCCCTAGACTCACTCGGAATCGGTGAACAGGTCCGGGCGATCAGTACCGCCAGTCGGCCTAAAACATCGAGCATCCGGATACCGGATGGGCGCTATCTCGTCTCAATGAACACAGCTACAACTCCTCGACTTGCAGCGCTTCACCGCGCCGACCTCCACCAACTGCTTGCTCAGGCGCTTCTCCCCGGAACCATACGGCACGGAGTGACCGCGGAGGTCGATACCGAAGGTCGTCCGACACTCACCGTAGATTCCGACCAGGAGACCTTCGATCTCGTCATCGCCGCAGACGGTATCCACAGCAACGCCAGGTGCCGGTGGCAGCTGGACCACGGGTTACGCCACGCCGGGTACAGTGCACTGCGTGCTGTGACACACCTTAAACGTTCCGCCGTAGACCATCTCAGTGAAACCCTGGGCCGTGGCGCCCGGTTCGGCATCATACCGCTCACTGGTGACCGGGTCTACTGGTACGCCACGGTCTCAACGGGTATCACCGCCGGTCACGATGGCTTTCTCGACCAGTTCAGGAACTGGCACGATCCCATTCCCGCCATCCTCTCGAACACCGACCCTGAAACGGTGCTACACCATGAGATTCACGATCTGACCGCACTCCCCCGGACATTCATGCGTGGACGGGGTGTTCTCCTGGGCGATGCGGCGCACGCCATGACACCCGACATCGGGCAGGGCGCTGGACAAGCCATTGAAGATGCTGCCACTCTCACGGCTCTCCTTCACCGACTCCCGGATCCCACGGACCCGCTTTTCCCCGCAGCCCTAGATCAGGCCCTCCGACATTACAGCGAGTGCAGAAGGCCCCGGGTACGTCACATATGGAAACAATCGCGGAGAACAGGATTCATAAACCAGAGTGCCAACCCGGTGACCGCCCGCCTCCGCAACGCCGCCTACGCCGTAGCGCCTTCAAAAGTCGTCCAGAAAACGATCAACGGTCTTACTCGATGGGAGTTACCGGCTACGGAGTCGCTGGCCAGGAACGGACGCAAGCCCTCCGGTAGGTAGGCTCCCGACTCTCGGACGGTTATCCACATCACTTCCGAGGACAGGTCTCAGGGGAATTACTCGGCGTTGTCTTAGATGCCCTACGGAAGTAGCCCCGAGGCAACTGGCGAATGCCACAATAGGGAACCACACAGCCAGGCAACGCGGAAAACCAATAGCTCGTGGGATTAGCCCTCACGATCCAGACACCATGCTGCGGGCAGATGCAGATTCCAGTCGGTGTTGAGGACTCGTCGGGGTTTTCCGCCGGCGTAATGGGGTGTGATGGGGTTTGTGGTGATTCTCTGGCCTGCCGTTGTTTCTCATTACCCCTGATAGTTTGAAAAGAACATCCCCGCGCAGGCGGGGACAACAGCTTGATCATCGTCAGCCGAGATCAACCTTCGGGACCATCCCCGCGCAGGCGGGGACAACCATTGTGTAACTTGGCGACAGTATCGAAGGCGAGGACCATCCCCGCGCAGGCGGGGACAACGCTTTTTTACCAGCGGAAACAGTGGTCCGGGTGCCAGTTTACCTTCACTTGGGTTTTCTCGTTCCCCGCATCCGGTTTCTCCGCCACCCTGATTGTGGGTGTCTCGTTGACATCGGCGCATGTAATCGCCCTGGAGAGATGAAGGCTCGGCGCAGGCTCTGGTTCGAGGACATCATGTTCCAGACCGGCCAGTTCCTCAGCACCATGTTCCAGGCCGCAAGAATGCGCGTGTGCCGTGGTCGTCCCGGTTTCTCGGGTTCCCCACTGATACGGGTCCGGTGTCGTCCCGTCTCAGGTGGTGCGGCACTACACGATCTCGGCTCCGGCGTTTTTCATGTCGGTGAGTGCTTGCGCTTCGGTGTCGGGGTGTACGGGTGAGCAGAGGTCGGTGAGTACCCGCACGGTAAAGCCCTCTTTGAGGGCGTCGAGGACGGTGGCTTTGACGCAGTAGTCGGTGGCTATACCGGTGATGTCGAGGTCTGTGATTCCTTTGTCGCGGAGCCACTCGGCCATGGTGGTGATGTCGTCGGTGGCGGCGTGTCCTTCGAAGCCGGAGTACGCGGCGGTGTATTCGCCTTTCCGGAAGATCTGGTGCAGGGTTTCTTCGTCGATGGCGGGGTGGAAGTCGGCTCCTCCGGTTCCGACGACGCAGTGCACGGGCCAGGAGTCGATGTAGTCGGGGTTGTCGGAGAAGTGTGTTCCGGGGTCGATGTGCCAGTCCTGCGTTGCGACGATCGCGTCGTATCCGTTGTCGGGGTCCCGTTGGAGGCGGGCGATCTGTTCGGCGACGATGTTTCCGCGCTCTGTTCCCAGGGCCCCTCCGGGGCAGAAGTCGTTTTGGACGTCGACGATGACGAGTGCGCGCATGCTGTTGTCTCGCTTTCGGGTGGGCCTGGTTGCCTGTGATTCCCAGTGTAGGTCGGTTGCGTCGGCATGCATGGTGCCGTTCCCGCGGGTGGGCGGCGGCGTGTCCCTATGCTTGTGTAACTGACATTTTGGGGTGTCGTCAGATTTTTCGTAGGAGGTCGGCGGTGTGGATCGCGGCGATCATTGCGTCGCGGCCTTTGTTTTCGGTTGCGCCTTCCACGCCTGAGCGGGCGATCGCTTGTGCGTGGGTGTCGCAGGTGAGGACGCCGTTGCCGATGGGTGTGCCGGTGTCGAGGGTGATGCGGGTGAGGCCTGCGGTGACGGCGTCGCAGACGTAGTCGAAGTGGGGTGTCCCGCCGCGGATGACGCATCCGAGGGCGACGACGGCGTCCACTTTGGTGGCGAGGGACTGGGCGACCACGGGTATTTCCAGGGCGCCGACGACGACGTATGCGCGGGCGGTCGCCCCGGTTTCAGCGGCGGCTGCCAGTGCTTCTTCCTGGAGTTTGCCCGTGATGTCTTCGTTCCAGCGGGAGGTGACGATGGCTACGGTGAGTCCTGTCCCGTCCGGGACGCCGATTTCGGGTAGTCCTGCTCCACTCATTGTTTCTCCTTGTCGGGTTGGGCTGTGCGGTTGATGTAGGTGTCGAGCCAGGGCAGTTCGTGGCCCATGCGGTCGCGTTTGGTCTGCAGGTATTTCGCGTTGTCGTCGGTGACGTCGACGGGTACGGGGATTCGGCGGGCGAGTCGGAGTCCGTAGCCGCCGAGTCCGCTGCGTTTGGTGGGGTTGTTGGTCAGCAGGGCCATCGAGCGGACGCCGAGGTCCCGCAGGATCTGGGCGCCGGTGCCGTAGTCGCGGGCGTCGGTGGGGAGGCCGAGGGCGAGGTTGGCGTCGACGGTGTCGGCTCCGGAGTCCTGGAGTTGGTAGGCCTCGAGTTTGTGCAGCAGTCCGATGCCGCGTCCTTCGTGTCCCCGCATGTAGAGCAGGATGCCGCGGCCGGCTTCCTGGATCATCCGCATGGAGGTGTGGAGTTGTTGTCCGCAGTCGCAGCGCCGGGAGCCGAAGACGTCTCCGGTGAGGCATTCGGAGTGGACGCGGATGAGGACGTCTTCTCCCCCGTTGTCGTCGATGTTCCCGGTGACCAGGGCGACGTGTTCGATTCCGTCGATGAGGCTGCGGTATCCGTGGGCCGTGAATTCGCCGAATTCGGTGGGCATCCGGGTGACGGCGACTTTCTCGACGAGGATTTCGTTGCGGCGCCGGTATTCGATCAACTGCTCGATGGAGATCAGTGCGAGGTCGTGGTTGTCGCAGAATTCCCGTAGTTCGGGGGTCCGTGCCATGCCGGTCGGGTCTTTTTCGGATACGACTTCGCAGAGCACACCGGCGGGGTGTAGCCCGGCGAGTCGGGCGAGGTCCACTGCGGCTTCGGTGTGTCCGGCGCGGGTGAGTACTCCCCCATCGCGTGCGCGGAGGGGGACGACGTGGCCGGGTCGGGTGAAGTCTGCTCTGGTGGTGTCGGGGTCCGCTAATCGACGGATGGTGCGTGCGCGGTCGGTGGCGGAGATCCCGGTGGTTCCGGTCGCGGCGTCCACGGTGACGGTGTAGGCGGTGCCGCGGGCGTCTTCGTTTCGGGCGACCATGGGTGGTAGTCCGAGGCGGTCACAGTCGGGTCCGGTGAGTGCGGCGCAGACGTAGCCGGAGGAGTAGCGGACCATGAAGGCCAGTAGTTCCGGGGTTGCGCGGTCGGCGGCGAAGATGATGTCGCCTTCGTTCTCCCGGTCTTCATCGTCCACAACGACGACTGCTTTACCCGCGCGAATATCCGAGATAGCGCGTTCAACGGTGTCGAATCCGGTCATTGTTTCGGTTCCTCACAGCGGATCAGCTTCTCGACGTATTTGGCCAGCACGTCGACCTCCAGGTTGACGATGGCACCGGGGGTGAGCCTGCCGAGGATGGTGCCGTCCAGGGTGGTGGGGATGAGGCTGACCTCGAAATAGTCTTCGCCGACGGCGGAGACGGTGAGGGAGGTGCCGTCGACGGCGATGGAGCCTTTCTCCACCACGTAGCGAGCGATCTGTGCAGGCAGGGAGATGCGGACAACCTCCCAGCGTTCGCCGGGTGTGCGGCTGAGGAGTTCGCCGGTGGCGTCGACGTGTCCCTGGACGATGTGCCCGCCGAGGCGGCCGGTGACGGCGAGCGCGCGTTCGAGATTGACGGTATCGCCGGGTTCGAGGGATCCGAGTGAGGAACGGCGGAGAGTTTCCGGCATGACGTCGGCGCTGAATCCGTTGCCGTTGAGTTGTGCGACGGTCAGGCACACTCCGTTGACGGCGATGGAGTCGCCTTCAGCAGCATCGTTGACAACGTCCGTGCATCTGACTGAGAGCCGGATGACATCGCCGTCGGGCGTAATTCCCGCGATGTGGCCGAGCTCCTCGATGATCCCTGTAAACATGGTCACCAGCGTAACCCCGCCGCGCTTGGATCAGTCGTCTGCCCCTCGTACGGCCCGGATCAGCACGTCATCGCCCAGACGGTCTACCCGGATGGTCCGGAAGCGGGTGATCTCCGCGATGGTGTTCTCCACGCCGGTGTCAACGGTCGTGGTTCCCGCCCCGAGCACGGCTGGTGCGATGTAGGACTCGATGGCGTCAACCAGGTCCGCACGGAGGAATGCACCGGCGAGTCGCGGCCCGCCCTCGATGAGCACGTCCATGATTCCGCGTTCCGTGAGAGCGGCGACAACCTCCGTGAGGTCTCTGGTCGGCAGGTGAAGAAAACGTTTTCCACCTGCGCGGATCGCGGCGTCCTGCGGTACGTCACTGCGCCCGACGACGACGCGGAGCGGCTGGTTTCCGAGCGGTGTGCCGTCGGCGCCGCGAGCGGTCAGGCGGGGATCATCGGTGTGGACGGTGCCGGTGCCGACGATGATCGCGTCGCGCCGCGAGCGATCAACGTGCACCCGCCGCCGGGCCGCTGGGCCGGTAATCCACTGCGAGGTACCGTCGGTGGCGGCCGCGCGGCCGTCGACGGTCGCCGCCGTCTTCAGCGTGATGTGGGGGCGCCCCGTGGCCTGTACATGCAGCCAGGGCCGGAGCGCCGCGTTCGCCGTAGCTTCGGCGAGAAGTCCACGGGTGACGTCCAGACCCCGCGACGCTAGCCAGTCCGCACCGCCCGCAGCGATGGGGTTCGGGTCGGCGACCGCGAAGGTCAGCGCTGTGACACCGGCCTGGACGAGGGCGCCGGTACACGGCGGTGTCCGTCCCTGATGGTGGCACGGTTCGAGGGTGACCACGGCGTGCCCACCGCTGGCCCAGTCGCCGGCGGCGGCGAGCGCCTGCGCCTCCGCATGGGGGCCGCCAGCGGGCTCGGTGGCTGCAACCGCACGGGGTACCCCCGCGGTGTCGAGGATCACGCAGCCCACGGGCGGGTTGGGCCGGGTGGTACCACGAGCCCGCTCGGCCGCGTCGCCCGCGATGCGCATCGCGTGCTCCACAGAGATGGGGTGGTCTGGCAGCAGGTCGGTGAAGAGTGGCATGATGAGACTGCCTTCCTGCGGTGATTTCTCACCGCACAGTGCCGTGTCAGTGAATGCGACGCCTGCGTCCCTGGGGACACTGCCAGGCACCCATCGACGACCCGTTCGGGTGACCACGGTCAGGGGTAAAAAGAAAGCAGGCCGGAGGTTTTATTCTCCAGCCTGCTTAAATGGTGCGCCATCAGGGACTCGAACCCCGAACCCGCTGATTAAGAGTCAGCTGCTCTGCCAATTGAGCTAATGGCGCTTGCCGTTCCTCGAGGGAGTAAGACCCCCTCGGCAACGAAAGGAATATTACAAGTGGTCGGTATGATTGTAAAATCGCCTGTTCAGGAACCACTTCTACATATCGGGCCCGGTTCCTGCTGTCGCTGATCCCCCAGGGAAATGACCATGCCCCCTCCGACCACAAATGGGGATAGTCTGCGAGGTCAAGACTTGGAAACAGTCGGCGCGGAAGTCCCCACTCATTACCCCGCCCGAACGTAAACTGGAAGCACGATAACCCTGCGGACATCACCACAGGTCGAACGATGCGCACACTCGCTTTGACCCGACCGATATGCCACGCAGAGACGTAAACTAATATGGAGAACAATGACCTTCGGACAGCACGCGCCACGGGCCGGGATACTTCCCAGCTTTCTAACTGCCGTCGCCGTCGCCGGACTTCTCGCCGGTTGCACGATTGACAGTGGAAACAACACCACCGGGAACAAATCCAGTAGTCCAACGGATGCGACAACCACACCTGCAGAACCCCTGAAACCCGCAGTGAGCATCCCCGACGGTTCCACAGACGTCAATCCGAGGGAACCGGTCACCGTCAAAGCGCTCGAGGGAACCCTGGAGAAGGTCGTGATGACCAACCAGGATGGCTACGAGGTCGAGGCGATACTCTCCGATGACGGCACAACCTGGGAGACCTCCGAGGTTCTGGGCTACTACCGCACGTACACGATCACCGCCACCGGATCCAACGGGACGGAGCGCACGACCACGTTCAGCACCCCACAACCTGCGCAGACCGCGTCGGTGGCTCTGGCACCGCTTGAGGGATCCACGGTCGGAATCGGGCAGACCATCGCGTTCCGCTTCGGCATGAACGTCCCGGACAGACAGGCCGCCGAAGACGCCATCGAGATCACGACCAATCCCCCGGTGGAGGGCGCCTTCTACTGGCTGAATAACCATGAGGTGCGGTGGCGGCCGGAGGAATTCTGGGGCCCAGGTACAGAGGTCACAGTCAAGGCCGACATCTACGGCAAAGACCTCGGCGGCGGAATCTGGGGAGACTCGGACAATGCCACGAATTTCACGATCGGTGATTCGGTTATCGCGTACGCCGACGACAACACGAAACAACTGAAGGTGACCAAGAACGGTGAGGTCCTCAGATCCATTCCGATCTCCATGGGATCACCCCGTTTCCCCACCCCGAACGGCACCTACATCATCGGCGATCAGTTCCCCGACCTCGTGATGGATTCCTCCACATACGGCACGCCGGTGGATCATCCCGACGGCTATCGCACGAACGTGAAGTACGCGACGCAGATGAGCTACTCCGGCATCTATGTTCACGCCGCCCCCTGGTCCGTATGGGCCCAGGGGAGCCAGAACGTGTCCCATGGGTGCTTGAACGTGTCGACGGACAATGCACAGTGGTTCCAGAACACCGTCAAGCGTGGCGATGTCGTGATCGTCAGCAACACGCAGGGCGCTCCCCTGTCCGGCTGGGACGGTCTTGGCGACTGGAACATCCCCTGGGAAACCTGGAAAGCCGGAAACACCGACGAGAATCAGTAGGCACTCCACCGTTGAATAAGGTGGGGCCACCCCGAGAACCGGGGTGGCCCCACCTTATTCACATATCCAGGCGAGATTCTAGGAGAGACGCTCGGAGAGCATGCGCTGAAGCTCCTTGAGGTCGCTGCTCCGCTTCCGGGAGCGGTAGACCCCGAAAGCCACAGCGAGGACAACGGCACCGGCGACGCCGGCGAGGATCTTCTGAACCTTCGGATCATTCAGCTTGTCGGTCGCGGAACGCTTAGCGTCACCCACGATGTTCTCCGGACGGCTGCGCTCGGCGAGCTGGTCCAGAGTGGATGCGAACTGCCGACGGGTGCGGTCCAGCTCGCGCTGGATGTCTTCGATGTCACGTGCCACGGATGAACTCCCGGTTTAAATTGTGGTGGTCAGACTTACGATGCCTCCAACGGTAGTTCATGGGAGGGGTGAAGCGCACCTGGGCCACCAGGAATCGCCAACTGACTGTGTCAGTGCACAAGGACGAATCCCGTCTCAACGCCCTCATCAGCGCCGGGTAAGGTGAGATTCATGCCTGTGCCCTCATCATCCCCCGCACGTACGTCATCCACTCCCCGACGGTTGAAACCCGGTGATCCGGCACCGGCGCTCACGCTTCCGGACCACAGCGGGACGATGGTCTCACTCAAGGATTTCCTCGGGCAACGAGTACTCGTCTATTTCTACCCGAAGGCGGGAACCCCGGGGTGTACGAAGGAGGCGTGTGATTTCCGGGATAATCTGTCCGATTTCTCCCACGCCGGGATCACCGTTCTTGGCGTCTCCCCCGACTCCCCCGACAGTCTCGCCGCGTTCCGGGAGGATGAGGGCCTGACGTTCACTCTCCTCTCCGACGAGTCGAAGGAGACGATGGCGGAGTGGGGCGCGTGGGGAGAAAAGAAGAACTACGGTCGTATCGTGCAGGGGGTCATCCGCTCCACGATCATCATTGACACTGACGGCACGGTAGAATCCGCGCAATACAACGTTCGCGCCACCGGCCACGTCGCCCGAGTCCTCCGGGATCTGTGATCGGACTATCCCGATGACACCTCGTGCCTCCACTCCGCCGAACGACCAGAACTCCACGGAGATACTCGTTCCTCGTCGACGCCCCGCACAGCAGCGTTCACGCGACAGGTTCGATCGCATCCTCACTGCGGCGCGGAGCGTTCTCGTGGATGTCGGGTTCGAGTCCTTTACCTTCGATGAGGTTGCGCGCCGCGCCGAGGTGCCCATCGGTACGCTCTACCAATTCTTCGCCAACAAGTATGTCCTCATCTGCGAACTAGACCGCCAGGACACTGCCGGAGTCGTCGCCGAGTTGGACACCTTCGCGCATCAGGTTCCCGCGCTCCAGTGGCCCGAGTTCCTTGATGAGTTCATCGAGCATGTGTCGAAACTCTGGCACGATGACCCCTCCCGCAGGGCGGTGTGGCACGCCATCCAGTCAACACCAGCGACCCGCGCCACTGCAGCGGCCACTGAGTCCGAGGTCCTCGACATCATCGCCGAAGCCATGCGCCCATTGGCGAGCCATGCAAGTGATGAACAGCGCCGCGAACTCGCCGCGATCCTCGTCCACACAGCCAGCTCACTACTGAACTTCGCCGTCCGCGACCCCGGTATCGAAGACAGTCGCTTCGACTACACCGTACGAGAAATCAAGCGGATGCTGGTGGCGTACCTGTTCTCGGTGGCGCAGGGTTAACACTAAGCACAGACCCACAAACCGACGACTTTCGGGAGGGCGAGCTCACCGCTGCCCAACAGGAGCTGGCTTATCCGCTTACATTGGGCGAAACCCGGATGAAACGTGATCCTTAAAGAAGCGCGGCAAGAATCAAACCTGCGGCAACCATCTCTACGATCGACACCAGGACTTCTCCAATCCTCAGTAGAGACCGTTTCATACCACGCTCACGCTCCTGTCTTTAGGTTTGGGCACGAACTACCCGATCGCACCCAGAAGCGAGCTTATAAAATTAACCCTTGTAACGCCATTTATTCGGATCTCTCGGGCAGATGCGGAGATCCACCATAGCTGGAAGGTTACCCGACAGAAAGGCATGGGAAACATCAACTGCCGTTACAGACACCGGCAAAGAACCGGACTGCTATGCGGGTAGCAGTCCCGCCGCCACTACGACGGCCCTGTTCATGACCATTTCGGACTCGATAGGCGACAAACAGCCCAGACAGGCCTGGTGGCATCGGAGGTGATAGGCCCACTCGACCCGACCCATCCCCCCGAACCACGCGATAACAGGTGAGAACACGCCAGAAACTCCCGGCTGAAGAAAATTGATACCTCTACACTGTAAACAACGTCGCCACAGATCACGACGGCGTTGTCGAGCATCTGGACGGCCAGCTGCGACTTCATCCTCGGGTCGATTGAGTACCCCACGATCCGCCACGAATGAACATCCCTTGATCACACAGAGACAGAACTTGCCCTCGACGGTCATGCACCTGGTGATGTCGGTCAACCACAGCTCGATCAGCTGTACCCACAGCGAACACACGCCCGGGGCCGGACCATACTCACCACCTACAACACAGAGAGCATCTGTGCACTGGCGGGGCCAGACCTGCAAGCCTTGTACTCCGTCTAGGCTACCCAGACACGCTGAACCAACCACTGCTCGACACAATCCGGCCACGCGATTCGGTCCGACATCGCCTCACCGTTGTCACAGGCCCCGTCGGCAGGCAAGGAGCCGGCGCCCGAACCCAGAGGTCGTCCCGGTGGGCATCGAACAACACATTCGTGCACTACGCCCCCACCACTTCGCTCAGGGGTAATGGAGCTTGGCCAGCCACCGGTAGCAGGGCTAGCCGGGGAGTTTGAGCACCCGAGACCTCCGCCGTCGCAGGGATCCCTGCAGTGGCGAGCCCACTCACGAGCCGGGAATCTATTCCCGGCGGGTTCGCCTGTGACAGACATCCCACCGCCCGACGTTAAACCTAGTTGTCCTGCTCGAGCAACAGGATACGCGGCCAGGCTTCACGCAGCTCGGCCGTGTCGGTCCGAGCCTGTCAGGGATTGGTGCGCTCGCCGATACCGATACGACACATCCACTTCTGCAGTGTCCTCGGGTAAACACCGAAGTCTCTAGTGTTTTACCCGATCATCACTCCGAGCTCGTGGTTCCTCGCCACGCACAAAACATCGTCACAGAAACTCACTCGAGCCAGGCTTAGACACAGCAACATCCTCCCGGCCCCACCCCCACGAGCAGGCCAGACCAGATGCCACCTACCCCTACAGCAGTCCCAACTAGCACCATGAACAGCCAACCCCATGAATGTACTGCCCACCGATGAGCTTTAACACGTCTCCACGGCAGTGGTGCACCGATCACACAAGCCTTCTCCCCGGACCATGCTGCACAAGTCGATCCACCACGTTGACATCAAAGACTTCAACCGACCCCGATTGGATCTTAGATAAGTCAAGCAAGCTGCTCCCCCACACACGTTACAATAGGAACCAGCTCGCCAAAGCAAGGAAACGAGGTCTAACGCAACGACCTTCCACTGAAAAACAGACCTGCCGCCACGCTTCTTAATCCCACCCGTAAAGAAGCTCGCCAAGAGCGAGATTACCACCAATAGCCACCCAGCAGCCCTTTACCGGGCAGCATGCCGCGCCCCTTCAGTAGTTAATTCATCAGGTCATATCATCTGAACGAGTACAGAGATACCACATAGGCACCCTCTTCGGGCGCTTTTGGAGCACCCCCAAGTTCGTATCAAACCCCTTTTCCATCCAAGGCGATACCAACGCAAAGACAATACCCCCTCCGTCAGCGATTCTGAAGCAATTAGCTGACAGCATTAAAACTTCACACGCGACAAACCGTCAGACCCCAGAGAGACTGATGTTCGATGAATTTTAACGAAACAAACACTCACCACTAGTCCATACCTAACCCAGACCGCCACACATCGGACCAGTGAACACAGCGCCCCACTACCACAAGACCGCGGACACACCATACGAGCAGATAATGGATCAGGGATCTTACAAATAGGGGGAACCGATTGAAAACCCACGAGTTTCAGGTATGACGCGATGACACGGTGACGTGAAGCATGGCACACGCAGACGTTAGGCGCTTGCCGACTCCAAAATCATAACCTTCACCGAATACATCCATGGTTCTTCCAGTAACTGCAGCCGCGACCATCACGTGAATCAAGTAAAGCCCTCCGGCGGACTATCCGGCTACATACACTTCAACTAACCAATGTCACAACTTTCACCACCCCAGACAACCGCCCATGCTTAACTTATGCAGTTAATCCCTATTATCCTTACACAGAAGACAGACCCTTGAAAAAGCACATAATAATGACACAACCCCCTTAACGATTTAACATGAATTACAACCATTAAAGGGATAATTTCCCACTAGATAAAGCAATAGGAACAACCAATCGAAAACTATAATTACGCCCATTTAGGACACCACGGACCAAAAGTTGACCCAATTTCAAACGTTCTTTATAATGGTAAACGAAGCGTAAAGCCTTGTAGCTGGGGTTCATTTCTCGCTAACCCTGATGCGCTTCACGAAATGAACCCCCGAGACCTATGCCTCCGGGGTTCATTTCTCATTACCCCTGATATACTTCACGCCGTAGTCTGCGGTGATGTCGTAGTGCTGGGGTTCATTTCTCATTACCCCTGATATACTTCCTATGGGGATGTGGGGTTTGCGGCGAACAGCTGGGGTTCATTTCTCATTACCCCTGATATACTTCACCCAGGCGGAACGGTGCGATTCTACCGGCTGGGGTTCATTTCTCATTACCCCTGATATACTTCCAACAGGGCACGGATGCTGACGATCCTCGCTGGGGTTCATTTCTCATTACCCCTGATATACTTCCCGACTCGCGGCGCTTCTGCTGCTCACGGCTGGGGTTCATTTCTCATTACCCCTGATATACTTCACCGGTGTGATGGAGGAAGGCACGAGCAGCTGGGGTTCATTTCTCATTACCCCTGATATACTTCACGTCACGGCGGAAATCACCGTGGATTTGCTGGGGTTCATTTCTCATTACCCCTGATATACTTCTACGACGAGGACACCGAGGACTACACCCGCTGGGGTTCATTTCTCATTACCCCTGATATACTTCACTGGCGTATCACCGTGAGCGATGGAAGGCTGGGGTTCATTTCTCATTACCCCTGATATACTTCTCGCCACCTATGTATCTAACGTGACGCTGCTGGGGTTCATTTCTCATTACCCCTGATATACTTCATGCCAGCTCGTGATCGTCCCCATCCCGGCTGGGGTTCATTTCTCATTACCCCTGATATACTTCCGGTGCCGTCGCCAAGTCTGCGTAGAGCGCTGGGGTTCATTTCTCATTACCCCTGATATACTTCGATCGAGAAGTGCTTCGTGTCACGACGTGCTGGGGTTCATTTCTCATTACCCCTGATATACTTCCGAATCAGGATGTAATCGCATCGGAATCGCTGGGGTTCATTTCTCATTACCCCTGATATACTTCCGGCGAACATGTGGTGTGAAATCATGTGGCTGGGGTTCATTTCTCATTACCCCTGATATACTTCACCGCTATCGCGGTCAGGCTGAGAGGGAGCTGGGGTTCATTTCTCATTACCCCTGATATACTTCCCGGTCGGGAGTGTGAGCCCTTCGTCCAGCTGGGGTTCATTTCTCATTACCCCTGATATACTTCCGGTCAGGTATCCGACCGCCTGCCATCCGCTGGGGTTCATTTCTCATTACCCCTGATATACTTCCAGGACGGCGGAAAGGAACCCAAGATGAGCTGGGGTTCATTTCTCATTACCCCTGATATACTTCGGAGAATGGGCAACTGACTGACGTGGATGCTGGGGTTCATTTCTCATTACCCCTGATATACTTCAGCTAGGAGAGTTCGCGCGCGTGCTTGGGCTGGGGTTCATTTCTCATTACCCCTGATATACTTCACGCACCACCTTGAAACCGGGGTAGGTTGCTGGGGTTCATTTCTCATTACCCCTGATATACTTCTCCGTGCTCGTCATGTTCGTGCACGTAGGCTGGGGTTCATTTCTCATTACCCCTGATATACTTCCCCTCAATCAGTCCGTGACTGGCTTTAGGCTGGGGTTCATTTCTCATTACCCCTGATATACTTCAAAACACATGACACACAGACTGAGGGTGGCTGGGGTTCATTTCTCATTACCCCTGATATACTTCGCGCACATCGCCGCACGCTCACCGTTAGGCTGGGGTTCATTTCTCATTACCCCTGATATACTTCCACGACGATTCGCAGGTCACGCTGGTATGCTGGGGTTCATTTCTCATTACCCCTGATATACTTCCGCCAGCTCATTGATTATGCACTGCTCCGCTGGGGTTCATTTCTCATTACCCCTGATATACTTCTCGACGTTCGTCAGGCCGGAGGCCGGTGGCTGGGGTTCATTTCTCATTACCCCTGATATACTTCCCAGATGGGGGTGTTCACCTACAACCACGCTGGGGTTCATTTCTCATTACCCCTGATATACTTCGTCAAACAGGACAGCGCATGGCTAACCGGCTGGGGTTCATTTCTCATTACCCCTGATATACTTCAAAGCCATGCTGGACGGCGAATCTCTGCGCTGGGGTTCATTTCTCATTACCCCTGATATACTTCTAAACGGAGAAGAAGGCGAAGCCCTCGGGCTGGGGTTCATTTCTCATTACCCCTGATATACTTCTCGCGGATGTGCACGCTCGGCGGCGTCGGCTGGGGTTCATTTCTCATTACCCCTGATATACTTCTAATCGTGCTCATCAACTGACACGTACGGCTGGGGTTCATTTCTCATTACCCCTGATATACTTCGCGCGGGCCCTCGTCACCCCGCGCACTAGCTGGGGTTCATTTCTCATTACCCCTGATATACTTCCCCGGCACTGGCCCGGCGTCCCGAACTAGCTGGGGTTCATTTCTCATTACCCCTGATATACTTCCAGTGGAAACAGCTACTTAACCGACCGCGCTGGGGTTCATTTCTCATTACCCCTGATATACTTCCCCAAACGCATCCTTTGCCGTTTGCCATGCTGGGGTTCATTTCTCATTACCCCTGATATACTTCATGGTACATACAGTCCCGCTAGTGGTACGCTGGGGTTCATTTCTCATTACCCCTGATATACTTCTCTGCCCACAACAAGGCGCAGCCGCCATGCTGGGGTTCATTTCTCATTACCCCTGATATACTTCACATCACGGCGGAAATCACCGTGGAGATGCTGGGGTTCATTTCTCATTACCCCTGATATACTTCAGCTAGGAGAGTTCGCGCGCGTGCTTGGGCTGGGGTTCATTTCTCATTACCCCTGATATACTTCCGCACCCCCCAGCGTCGTCGTTATCACAGCTGGGGTTCATTTCTCATTACCCCTGATATACTTCTGAAGCATGCGCGGAGTTCGTGCGCGACGCTGGGGTTCATTTCTCATTACCCCTGATATACTTCATCCCCGGGGCGAAAAATGCGCTAGTCAGCTGGGGTTCATTTCTCATTACCCCTGATATACTTCTCGACACCTACAACGGTGGCCGAATCATGCTGGGGTTCATTTCTCATTACCCCTGATATACTTCTGGCGCGTGAGCGCGCGACCACCGCGCGGCTGGGGTTCATTTCTCATTACCCCTGATATACTTCGACCCGCCTGTGGAGGCGGATCACATGGGCTGGGGTTCATTTCTCATTACCCCTGATATACTTCTCGCCGCTGAACTGGTCTGGCCTGTAGCGCTGGGGTTCATTTCTCATTACCCCTGATATACTTCACTGGCGTATCACCGTGAGCGATGGAAGGCTGGGGTTCATTTCTCATTACCCCTGATATACTTCAGGGGATGCTCCACCCGAAGCTCGCAGCGCTGGGGTTCATTTCTCATTACCCCTGATATACTTCCCACCCCTGTGGCCTTCAGCGACGACGGGCTGGGGTTCATTTCTCATTACCCCTGATATACTTCGTCCTGATCAACAATGATCGCTTTGGGAGCTGGGGTTCATTTCTCATTACCCCTGATATACTTCGATGACGCTGCCGTGGCCCGGTGACCCGGCTGGGGTTCATTTCTCATTACCCCTGATATACTTCATCGGCCGCTGGTACCCCACCCGGCGTGGCTGGGGTTCATTTCTCATTACCCCTGATATACTTCAGTCACGGTCGATCCGGTGAAACGCGGAGCTGGGGTTCATTTCTCATTACCCCTGATATACTTCTCGAACGAAACGGACTAGTCACCCCCGAGCTGGGGTTCATTTCTCATTACCCCTGATATACTTCCTACCCACGTCCACCGCTTACATTGGAGGCTGGGGTTCATTTCTCATTACCCCTGATATACTTCCGGCAAACTCAACTGCACGTATTGAGATGCTGGGGTTCATTTCTCATTACCCCTGATATACTTCCGGTAGTAGACACCATCCTCACCAGCAGGCTGGGGTTCATTTCTCATTACCCCTGATATACTTCGAAACCGCATGTATACCGTGCAATACGGGCTGGGGTTCATTTCTCATTACCCCTGATATACTTCCCACGCGGTGCCGATGTTGCCGGTCCGGGCTGGGGTTCATTTCTCATTACCCCTGATATACTTCGCCGCGCCGCGCAAGGGCTTAAGACGCAGCTGGGGTTCATTTCTCATTACCCCTGATATACTTCAGCGAAGATGACGACACCGTCTCCGACAGCTGGGGTTCATTTCTCATTACCCCTGATATACTTCGGAAGGCAGACGGGCCGCCTGCAGCATCGCTGGGGTTCATTTCTCATTACCCCTGATATACTTCCAGGACTATCGCGACACCGCGGCGCGGCGCTGGGGTTCATTTCTCATTACCCCTGATATACTTCCCCTTCCAGGGTAATCGAGTCAAGCATTGCTGGGGTTCATTTCTCATTACCCCTGATATACTTCATGAAGTTGTTGCACACATGAATGGCAGGCTGGGGTTCATTTCTCATTACCCCTGATATACTTCTTCTGACCCAACTCGTGCAGCGGGGGTTGCTGGGGTTCATTTCTCATTACCCCTGATATACTTCACGACCTTTTACGCTGATGAGGCGCGGGGCTGGGGTTCATTTCTCATTACCCCTGATATACTTCGCCGAAGAGTCGATGTTGACCGAGTGGGGCTGGGGTTCATTTCTCATTACCCCTGATATACTTCGCAACGATCAACGATGAGGGCCGTCGGAGCTGGGGTTCATTTCTCATTACCCCTGATATACTTCATTCGAGCGGGGTCCATCGGGATCAATGGCTGGGGTTCATTTCTCATTACCCCTGATATACTTCCCGCCGTGGGGGGAGTGGACGGTGACGGTGCTGGGGTTCATTTCTCATTACCCCTGATATACTTCGGTGCGCCCAAAAAATGTTGTATGACCTGCATGTTTAGCGGGCCGGTAGGCTAGAAAATCGTGAGCTGTGAGGGCTGATCTTCCTGTTTTTCAGGCACAGCACTCGAAAAACGGATAGCTCTGGACCACTGCTTGTCCGTGATGGACACGACCCGTACATCACCTCCTGGCGGTAGCGCCGCTTTAACTGCAGTCACGATCTGCTTTAACCGAGCAGCTAGAGGAAGATACTGCACGTACACACTGAGCTGCGCCATGCAAAAACCCAGGTCAAGTAGCTCATTGCGGAAGCGGGTCGCGGCTGATCGTTGTGCCTTCGTCTTGACCGGTAAATCGAACATCACCAGACACCACACCGGCTCACTCCCTTTCGCGGGCATTCAACTCACCCCACCACACAGGCACCTCGAGTGTTTTCCGATCTGCCTCAACATACAACCCGTATTCTTGACAGAAAGCCGTGAGCACAGTCGGGATCGTCTCCCCGGTACCATCAAAAACACCGGTTACAGCTGCCACCAATCCCCGCTTCACATCAGGATCATCCATCCCGCCTCCATACTGGCTGTAGTGAGTCAGGACGTACGCATCAACCGCTGGCCTAAAAGGCTCAATGAGATCATCGACGAGTGCATACGGATTATCACGACCACGATGAAAAACAGCCAGCGTCCCAACAAGCCCTGCAGACACCACTGCCCGTATCCCGTAGCCCCGAAGGATCGTGTACGCATAGTCAAGGCAACTGTTCAATCCCTCAACCCCCGAGCCGGGAAATCTTCTGAATCCTATCTCATACTGTGAGACCGCATTCCAGTATTTTCTAGCAGCGACTGCTTCAACGTTATTCGGGTCTCCTGATTTTACCGTTTTAGCCAGTTCCTGAAGGTCCTCCGAAGCTGAGTGAGACACGCTTTTGATCGTGGCCGCCTGCCCGCTGATCTTTGCTCTGATGATCCGCCCCCACGCATTCTTCCTGCGCGGAAGTGTCAGCTCCGCCTGTGCACGTTGCCGGGCGCCGATTCTAGTGTGATCACGCCACGGGGCAGCACCCGCAATGGGTATCCCACTCCAGTTGCAGACAAGAAGAGGAACATCATATTCACTCAGTTTGGTCAGCACTGCACCGGAGACCGAGGCATGGTTTCCAATGAGAACTACAGCGATCTGGGTAAGGGGAACCGTGACGTGTTCAGAAATCCCGTCCCTCTTGACGAGCAATTGTCCACGCCGATACACGATGCTCCCCTTGAACTCCGTGAAATCGAGAACACGCCACCCCGGGTTCACCGGCTACGCTCCTGCCAACCATGTCACAGGGAGATGCGCGGGACTCTCCATCCGTGGGCGACCCAGTGCATCTCTGCGGATAACCACCACCGCTCCCCTTTCGAAGAACTTGTTGACTGCCGGTCGCCAGCCTGGCCTATCCACTGTTTTACACAGTCCCTCCGATGCGTTCTCGCTGAGGCCCTCACCGCTGAGCTGTAGTGGACGCAATCGCAGCTTTGAATCCGAGTAGAATCCATCCAACCGCCACCTGGAGATAATCCCTACCTCTTCTTGTGCTTGCGCCAGGTGTCCTGTGTTGAAGGGATCTGTCTTGACCAACAGCTCGTCATCGATAACCAGCCATCCGAGGTACTCTGCGGTTCCTGCGTCGAGCGCCTGCCTCAATTTAGGCTCGGTATATCTGCGGGTGATGGTTTGCGGAGGAAGCTCCACGGAGAACAGATCCTGCTCACGGAACTTCTGTAGGTCAATTGTGTAGACCCTCATCATGCCGTAGGCCATTTTTTTTCCTGCCGGGTAACGGTAGATGCGGGCATGGTGGAATGACGAGCCGAGTTCTGCGAATCCTCCTCTTACCGCCAGTGATGCGGCACCGATCGGAAATACGGTGATCGTGTCATCACTGTTCAAATGATTACCGTGGATACGAATTGTCCGGTCAGGATCTTCCGGTAACCCTTCCTTCGGATCAAAATCAGGATGCCTTGTGAGTGCACACCACAGGGCCTCACTCGAGGCTCTATCGATATCCTGGACGGATATCGCATCACCAACCTTAAGCTCCTTGAGTGGGCGGATTGTGTCCTCATGAACCGCACCATTGCCCAAACGAAGTCGGAGGTTTGACATCACGACAATCCGGTCCTCGTTGAGCGCTTCTTGGAGCAATCCAGCAAGCACCTTCATTTTCCTTCTCCACGTGGAGAACTGAATCTGATGGTGTGCGTCCGAACCTGTGAATTCCTTCCACTGAGGCGCGGAGCGACACAGCTCCTGGCTGAAACGAACATTTTCTCGCTGTGCCAAGACCTCCGCAACGGTTGCGGACATGAGCGCCACAACTGCGGCATCCACAGCGTGATGGCGGCGGTCAAGCCGGGTTTTTCCCGTTCCTCCAATGAACTCAAGTCGTTTCGATATCCCCGACGCCTTACGCGCAGCCGCAGTCAGTGAACCACGGTAGACCCGTACCTTCGGGCTATCCCCGTCCTCATTTTGGAGGTGCTGCCAGATACGTGCTCGGAGTTCATTGGCCATCCACGCAACGGATTCGATGGAACGATTGTCCAGTTCCTCGTCCACGGTTGCTCGTTCAAGGCGTTTGCAGACCTCCGCCGTGAACTCTTTGAACTCTCTGGGACGCATACCGGGATCGGTGATCCAGTGTCGGGTACGTTCCTTCGCTTCAGCAACACTCACACCTTCACGGTCGCACCGTTCAGCCCATACAGCAAATGGAATATTGCTTTTCGACCGATTGCAACGGCCGCATACCGCCACGAGATTCGCGCGGATATTCGTGGATCCGGCTCCCGCCCTGGGAACGATATGATCCATCTCGCAGTTATCATACCTGATCGACTGCCCACAATACGCGCACTGTCCGTTTTGGCGTTGCACGGACTGATAGCGCCACAAATCTGCCCGCCGTGTACGGCTGGCTTCGATTCCGAGTTTCTGCTGCATCTCCGCAAACAACTGTTCGTTGCGTTTTGTTCGGCGCTGAATGTCGCGGTCCAGTTCGCGGCTCTTGGATTCGCTGATGAACGCGTCCCTGACATGCTCGATATTCACGCTTTCGGGTATTCCCCAGGTATCTATCGCAGATTCAAGCCACCGGGCTACCGTTTTGAGTACGCGGTCAACGGCTGGGTTCCCGACGGGTTCACCGATCCGCGGTGCCGGTGGTTTCCAGTCAGGGTTGACACCAAACGCGCGCCGTCGCGCCTCGTAGAGATCCACCCCCTCATCAAGCATCACGCGGGTGATTCGACGAAGTGTGTCCTCCGAGTATGCTGCGCGCCCCATGGGAAGATGCAGCTTATCCAGCTTCTCCTGCTCCGCATCATCGAGATTGGCGAAGAACTCCTGGACTACGGCGCCTTCGGGAGAGTCGAAGTCGTCCATTTCACCGTTGGCGAGTGCCTTGAGCATCGCTGCACGGTGTGTATCGTCAGCTTCCTTCCACCAGTTCGCGAGGGTTTTCACCGAACAGGTGAGGAGCTGTCGGTTCGTGTCGTGCACGGGAGGTCGGGCGCCCGCGCGTTCCCCGTCATCCGTCATCGTTGCTGTGCCGAGGAGCCTGCCTCGGTCGATTCCTAGAATCTCAGCGATACTGTTCCAGTCGGGCTCCACCTTGGGCTTCAGGTTCAGGAGATGGTCATTGATGAGATTCCGTTCTTCGAGTGTGAGAAGCCTCTTCCCGTCCTCTGTACGAATCCGAAGGTTACCGATGAGCGCAGCGATCCGATACCTCTGAAATGCATCCGACGCCTTCAGGGCACGACGTTTCCCGGGCTGTAGCGGATCTTTTCCGACCCGCCCCGACGCAGATCCCTTCGGAGATTCCGCGACAAAAACTTTCTCAATGATCTCCCTGGTCAATGCGGGTTCAATCCCCTGCTTAGCGCAGATCTCCCGGATCTCCCTGGCGTGATCAGACTGCTGCAGCCGGGCGGAGAGTAGGCCGCCTTCACCACGTAACTTGTGTTGTCCGAAGCTCGTGGCCGCAACCATCTGTCCGACGGTCGCAGTTTCCGGGATCGTTATTCCGGTTGTCTTCGAGATCGTCGTGCGAATCTCGTTGAATGCTTCACTCGGTGATACATCCGCCATGAGGGATGACACCTTCGTGTAGGGGTTACGCCATCCTCGGTGGCGGGCAATGTGACGTAGCGCGATGGATAGTTTTTCCCCGCGTTCAGCCGAATTCTCAATCCGGCTCACCACGAGTTCCGCACGTACCCGCCACGGTAAATATGGATCCTCGTAGGACTCCATCTCGTTGACGGGCCAACCCTGCTTTTCCAGGAAGTTGTCCAGCTGAACGAGGCGCCGGCGCCGGCGCCGGAAGAGCCTCCGGGTCCGTCTGGCCACACCGGAGACGGCCAGCCTTGTCTGCGCGGATTTGATGCTATCTGGATCGAGTCCTGAATCGTGGATGTGCGAGACAGAACTCAACAGTTCTGTCGGTGTCCCCTCCTCATCAACTGCTACTGCGGTCATCCCGACCGAGTAGGACCCAACATCAATTCCGACAAGATAGCGGTGCTTTTCAGACATGCAGATGCCCTTCCTTGAGAGGTAATGAGAAAAGGCCAATGAACATCGCTGTTCATTGGCCTTGAGAGCTAATAGCTCGGAGCATTCAACGTCAGAAACGAGCTGACGCTTACTGAGGTTCATTTCTCGTTTCCTAGTATAGGTGACACGCATAGATTTGAACAGGGTTCTCCGCGTTTTACTCCATACCGGGGGTATCACTACCCCACCCCCACCTACCCAACCCAACACACTGCCGTGGCGTAATCCCCGTCGTGGCTGATGGACAGGCTCACCCGTACATCACCCAAGCTGAGGTTCACAGTCCGGGCCACCTCACCGTGGAGCGCGAGCGTAACCCTTCCCCACCTGTCGGGTCGGACCTCGATCTCCTGCCAGTTCACTTTCTCGGGGTGGATGACGGGCGACTGTCCGTAGAGCGCGGTGGACCAGGCTTTGATGAATGCTTCTTTGGCGGCCCAGCGCCCGGCGAGGTGTTCGGCGCGCAGGTGGGCGGGTTTGCGGCCTGCGATACGCTTCTCCGTGGTGGTGAAGACGTCTGCGAAGGTGCTGCCCGGGGTGCCCAGTTGTTCGGCGAAGCCGGGGATGTGAACGAGGTCGATTCCGGTGGTGGGCAGGAGCGGTGCAGGCATGTACCCCAGCCTACCGGCCGCGGCAGGGTGCGTGGAGGTGGTGCGACGTGACAGAACCGCCGCCCCACCTGTGTGAACGGGTGGGGCGGCGGCTGTCTTTTTTGGTCAGGCGCGCGACACCGTTAAATCTCGGTCCCGGTGCGCAGGACGCCGTCGACGAGTCGGGCATCATCGTCCAGTAGGACGCTCGCCTCGCGTTCCTTGGCCGCTGCGCCGGTGGCTCCGAGGTTGCGGTCGGTGGGGCGGGTGAACAGGGCGGGGCCGCCGTAGATTCCGCTTAGGATGCGGCGCAGGCCGGCTTCTTCGCGGGCGGTGGCCCGTGCGGTCCAGGATGCGACGGCATCGTCACCTTGTGCGGTGCGCAGCGCCTCGACGAAGGCGCCCGGGTGGACGATGGCGACCAGTGCGGAGACGTGGCCGAATCCGAGGGAGGTGACCAGTCCGGCCTTCGGGGGTCGTGCAGCCAGGTTCAGGGGGCTGCGCAGCCACACGAGGTGATTGTGCTTCGCCAGGACCGGGTCAACGCAGTCGAGGGCCCGGTTGGCGGGCAGGACACCGCTGCGGAGGACCTGGGTGAGCCCGATCATCTGGAAGGCCGCGGCTCCGCCCTTGGCGTGGCCGGTGAGCGACTTCTGGGAGATGACGTAGAGGGGATTTCCGTCGGCGCGGCCGATGGATGCGGCGATCCGCTCGTGCAGGTCGGACTCGTTGGGGTCGTTCGCGGTGGTGGAGGTGTCGTGCTTGGAGATGACGGCGATCTCGTCGGCGGTGACCCCGACCGATTCGAGGGCCTTGGCCAGTCGGGAGTTGATGCCTCCGCGGGCCGCGGACAGGGCGCCGAGGCCCGGCGCCGGGATGGAGGTGTGCGCACCGTCTGCGAAGGATTCGGCGAAGGCGATCACACCGTGCACGGGGAGGCCGAGTTCGGCGGCGACGCTCGCGCGGGCGAGCAGCAGCGTTCCGCCGCCCGCGGAGGAGACGAATCCGCCGCGGCGTCGGTCGTTGGCGCGGGAGAAGTACTTCTCCTCGATGCCCTTTCCGGCCATCTCGGCGGAGTCGGCGGTGGCCGCCATGTCGCCGAAGCCGGTGATGCCCTCGACGGAGAGATCGTCGAAGCCACCGGCGACGACGACGTCGGCCTTGCCGAGCTTGATCTTGTCCACGCCTTCCTCGACGGACACTGCGGCGGTGGCGCAGGCTGCGACGGGGTGGATCATCTGCCCGTAGCCGCCGACGTAGCTCTGCATGACGTGCGCGGCAACGACGTTGGGCAGTGCCTCTTGGAGGATGTCGTTGGCGCGGGGCTCGGCGAGCAGGCGGTCGATGTAGAGGGAACGCATCGATTCGACGCCGCCCATGCCGGTGCCCTGGGTGGAGGACACGCGGGCGGGGTGCACGGCGCGCATGAGTTCGGCAGGGGTGAATCCGGAGGACAGGAACGCGTCGACGGTGCAGACGATGTTCCAGAGTGCGACGCGGTCGAGGTTGTCGGCCATGTCGGCGGGGATGCCCCACACAGTCGGGTCGAAGCCTTCGGGGATCTGGCCGCCGACGAAGCGGGTCATTGCCATGCGGCGCGGGACGCGGACGGCGGACCCGGCGTGGCGGGTGACGTTCCACTCGCCGCTCTCCTCGTCGAGCCAGGCGCTGGTGTTGTCCGGTTCGGAGTCGACGAAGCTGCGGGCGGCGTCGGCGTCGGAGACGCTGAAGGTCATGTCCTGGTCGAGGTAGACGGTGGTCAGCTCGGGGGCGAGGTTGTCGACCATGTCGAAGTCGTCGTGGTAGCGGCGCACACCGACGCGTGCCAGGACCTCGTCGTGAAAGCGGTCGTAGATGTCCTCTTCGGCGATTTCGGTGCCCTCGGCGTCGTACCAGCCGGGGGTGGGGTCGGCGTCCCAGGTGATTAGTCCCATGGACCAGGCGAGTTCGATGACTCCGGCGGCGGTGAGGTCGCCGCTGACCTCGGCGTCGAAACGCGTGCGCGCGGAGCCGTAGGGGCCGAGCTCGCCGGTGCCGACGATGACGACCATGTCGTCGAGGTCGGTGGTGACCTGCCCGGTGAAGTCCGGGGTGGTCTGCCGGATGCGGCGGTACGGGGTGGGCAGAGCGGTGAGTTCGCGTGTGTCGACGTCCGTCTTCTCAGCGTCGGCTGCGGCGGCGTCGCGGGCTGCGGTGCGTCCGAGTTCGGCCAGATCCAGGTCTGCTTCACCGAGTCCGCCGGTGAAGTCGACGGTGACGGGTGACTTGGCGGCGGTGGTGCGCACGTCGGTGGTGATCTGGGTGAGCAGTTCGGTGGCGATCTCCTCGGTGGAGTAGGTGCGCACACCGGCTGCTTCAACGGCGTCGACGAGGGGGTCGTTGCCGCCCATCAGTCCGGTGCCCCGGACCCAGCCGATCAGGGCGTGAACGAGGGAGGTGCGCTCGCCCCACACGGGTTCGGCGTTCCAGCGGGTGACCAAGGCGTCGAGTGCTGCCTTGGATTCGCCGTAGGCGCCGTCGCCACCGAAGCGGCCCCGGTTCGGGGAACCCGGCAGGACGATGTGCATGCGGCGGCCGACCTGGATGTCGGTGCCGATGGCGGACAGTCCGGAGATGAGCCTTTCGACGGACCAGAGAAGCAGGCGCATCTCGTTCTCGGCGCGGGGGCCCGCGTCGTCGAGGCTGCCCATGACGCGCGGTGCGGCGAAGGGGAACAGCAGCGTCGGAACGAGTGCCTTCTTGGTGACCTTCTTCTCGCCGTTGACGGTGGCGGTCTGCTCGGAACTGATCCACTCGATCACGGATTCGAGGTCGGCGTAGGAGGTGAGGTTCGCGGGCACGATCCACAGGGCGGCACCGCCACGGGCATTGTCGCGGTAGAGGCGCTTGTAGAACTCGAGGCGGTCGTGGTTGAGCGAGGACGTGGTGGCGACGACTGTCGCTCCACCGGCGAGCAGCTTGGCGATGATCGCGGCGGCGATGGAGTTCGGTGATCCACCGGTGACCACGGCAACATCATCGGTGTACTCGCCGGGGCGGGTGTCGCGTGCCTGGTCCGCGAGGCGGCGCAGCGTGGCGGCGGTTGTCTCGTCGGCCCTGGTGGCGAGGTGCGTGGCGAGGTCGGCGACGGCGCTGCCGGTCCCTGTGACATCGAGTTTTTCGGCGTCAAGCTCCCCGGCGGCGACGCGGATGATGTCCTCGCGGGCGGAGGCCCACCGGTCATCAATGAGCACGGTGCGCTCAGCCTCGAAGGTCTCCGAGACGAGACGCGGCCAGTCTGAGCCGAGTTCCTTACTGACGAGCTCGAAGAAGCTCTGGTCCGCTTCGGCGGCGGAGAGGTTCGCGGTGCGCGGGGTGTGGTTGAGCCCGAGCTGCGCGAGGATGGTGCGGGCGGTCGCGGCGAGCACACCGGCCTTGCCGGTGACCTGCTCCGCGAACTCGCCGAGCGCGGCGGAGTCGACGACCCCACCACCGGCGCCACCGGCGGTCGGCAGACCCACGGAGATACCGTGGGCGGCGGCGACCTGCTGGACGGCGGCGTCGATAAGGGCGTCGAGTTCACCGGCGTTCGACGGTGCGGCGGGACTCAGGGTGGCGAGGTCGCCGCCGCGCAGGGAGGCGCCCTCGCGGGAGCCGGTGACCACGGCTGCGGTGACGTGGTCGGCCCAGCCCTGGCCGAGCTGCCAGGTTCCGGTGACGCGCTCCGCGACATAGCCGGGGCGTTTTCCGGTGGGTCCGGTGATGCGGCGCAGGGCATCGGTGATCGCGTCGGACAGCACGGGGCCGAAGGCGGTGTAGCCCTTGGCCATGCGGGAGACGGTGTTCTTCAGGTCGGCGATCTCCGCGTCGGCGGCGCCGTCGATGGCGCCGAGCCCGAACTCGACGCCGAGATCGAGCAGGAGCTGGTTGCGGCGGGAGGATACGCCGTCGACGAGGGTTTCGATGGAGTCGGTGACGCCCATCTGCTCGGGACGAACCTTCGTCCACAGGGCGATGAGTAGTGCGGTGGCGTCCTCTGGGCCGTAGGCGATGTCATCGGGGCGGGGGCCGCCTGCCGGGGCGACGGGTGCGGCCGGTTCCACGGCGGCGGGCACCGCCGCGGACTCGGGTGCATCCGGTCCTGCGGTGGCACCATTGTCCGGAGTTTCTTCGTCGGTGACCTCGCGGACGATCTCGTCGGTGGCGAACACGACACTGCGGTCGCGCTCGATGTTGAGGACCTCGATGTCGCAGTGCGCGTACTGCGGGAGGCGCAGTGACTGGCCCATCATGTTCGCGATGGTCGGGGCGGAGCCCACCCCGACCTCGACGAAGCGCTCCACGCCGAGTCCACCGTGGGCGGTGTCGCGCAGGACGAGGTCCTGGGTCTCGATCCACCGGACCGGGGAGGCGAACTGCCAGGCGAGGAGTTCGACGAGGATGGTGCGGGCGAGTTTCTGCTCGTTCGCGGCCGCAGCGTCGAAGTCGGTGAGGATCTCGGCGAGCAGCGGCGAGTCCACGACCTCGGTCATGGATTCGACGAAGTCACGGGTCAGCTCGAACGGACGGGCCACGAGGTTCGGGATGTAGCGGCCGACGAGGACGTCGAGGTCCAGTTCCTGCGGCAGCAGGGAGTTGAGGTGGTCGCGGAAGTCGCCGACTCCGTCGCGCAGGACGGAGGAGTGGAAGGGCACGTCGATACCGGGGATGAGGATGAACGCGCGCTGGCCGGGGGCCGCCTGCTCCGCGGCGGCGCCGAGGGCCTTCAGGCCGGTGACGGTGCCGGCGACGGCGTACTGCAGCCCGGCGAGGTTGTAGTTGACGATCTCGAGGAACTCGCCGGATTCCTCGGCGATGCGGGCGACGAAGTCGGCGACGTTGTCGGCGGTGAGCCCCATCTTGTTGGGGCGCAGCGCGGCGAGCGCGTAGTTGGAGTTGCCGTTCTCGTCGCGGTCGACGAGACGGTGCATGGTGAGTCCACGCCGGTAGACGATCTCGACGACGGATTCCAGGGTCAGCGCCCGGGCGTAGGCGGCGAGCGCGTTGTATTCACCGACGGAGTGCCCGGCGAAGAAGGCCCGCTGGTTCAGGGCGTTGGCCTCCCGCATCTCGGCGACCTGGGCGACGCCGAGGGTGGCCATGGCGACCTGGGTGAACTGTGTCAGGAACAGCACACCGTCGGGGTGGTGGAAGCGTTCCCCGTCGACGATGACCTCGGTGGGGTTGTTGCGCACGATTTCCAGGACGGAGAAGCCCAACTTGGTGCGGGTGTGGGCATCCGCACGGTCCCAGACCTCCTTCGCCGCGGCGGAGGACAGGTAGGCGTCCATGCCCATGCCCTGGGACTGGATGCCCTGGCCGGGGAAGGCGTAGAAGGTTGTCGGTGCGGCCATGACGGCAGTGGCGACGAGGACGGGGTTTCCGCCAACGGTGGCGGTGACGCTGCGGACCTCGCCGCAGCCCGGTCGGTTGTCGATGCCGGTGCGTTCGACGGTGAACTCGATCGTGGAGCCGGGCAGGACCGGGGCGAGCATCGTGGCGGTGTACTCGACGACGCGGCCCGGCGCGGTGGTGGTGTTGTCGTCGGAGAAACCGGCGGCGGCGATGAGTTCGCCGATGGCGGAGGTCCACATGCCGTGGACGATGACGCCGGGTAGGCCGGCGAGTCCCGCTGCGGTCGGTGAGACGTGAATGGGGTTGCGGTCGCCGGAGACCACGGCGAAGGGCCGGAGGTCCTTCGGGGCGGCGACGGTGGCGATCGCGCGGAAGGAACGCGGGGTGTCAACGACGCTCGGCAGGACCGAGGTGTTGGTGTTCGCGGTTGCCTTGCCGTTGCGGCCGCGGATGGCGAAGCGCTCGGACAGGGTGCCTAGGGCCTCGCCGTCGGCGGTGATCCGGGCGCGGACGACGACGACGCGCCCGATGTCCGTATCGGTGACCTCGTCGGCGGTGGCGGTGACGTCGAGCTGCACGGCCTTGTCGGCGGTGGGGGCGGGTAGTTCGCGGTCGAGTTTGAGGTGGTGCTCGAGATGTACCAGGGACAGCATGCCCTCGACGACGGAGGCTGAGTCGGTGCCGGGGATGACCGCGGAACGCACGGCGGCGAACACGGCGGGCCAGGCGCGGCCGACGAGGACGTCGGGGGCGGTGCCTGCCGGGGTGAGGGTGTCGGGCAGGTAGCCGGTGGTCACGCCCTGATAGTCGGCCATGTGGCCGAGGTCGAGGGTGGTGGACCAGTGCGCGGTGTGTCCGTCGAGCTGGGCGAGGGTGCCGCCGGCTGCGACGCGGGTGAGTTCACCCATTGCGTCCTCGGCGTCGGCCTGAGTGACCTGCGGGACGGAGCCGGGGACGGCGGCGGCGGGCAGGGTGAAGCGGATGGTGAGGTCCGTGGTGGTACCGGCGGCGGTGGATCCGGCGAGCGGGACAGTGAGCACCGCGTGGGTGTCGTCCTGCTCGGTGAGGGTGGACCCGGTCGCGGTATGCGTGGCGGAGCGGCCATCGGCCGCGAGTTCCCAGGTGTCCGGAGCACCGAGGCGGGCGATGAGGGACGCGGCGTGGCGACCGGCCCAGTAGGTGCCCGAGGCGGCGAGAACACGCGGCACGGGGGCGGTGTCGACGGTGGCGGGGGCCTCGGTTGCAGTGTCCCCGACGCGTTCGATGGTGGCGGCGTTGAAGCGTGCCAGCAGGTCTGCGACGGGCTCGTTCATGCGGGTGATGCCCGCGACAGCCGCCGGACCGGGGATGACGCACACCTGGTCGGCGTCGTAACGCTCGTCCTGGGCCTGCCACAGGGAGTCGGAACGCCACCAGCGGCGCACGTTCTCGTCGATGACGGGCACGAAGTTGACGGGTTTACCCGGGGTGCGGCACAGCCCGAGGAACCAGACAACGTCCGCCGGGTGCAGCAGCTCGGTCACGGCGTCGGGGTAGGCCTCGACGAGCTTCTCGACGGCGCGTTGCGGTGCGTCGTTCTCGTCGAGGTCAACGATGGGCGTGAAGGTGCCGTGATCGGTGTCGGTGAGGCGCGCCTCGGCGCGGCCGAGCATCTGCTCGAAGCGGGTGAACCAGGTGATGTCGGTCCACTGCCCCTGGTACGGGCCGGACAGTTCGAGGTAGCGCTGCAGCCAGGTGCGGTAGGTCATATCGGTGAGGTCACCGAAGTAGGGCTTGCAGGTGCGTCCGATGGCGTCGATGATCTCATCACGGCGGGCGGCAACCGCCTCGGCGTCACCGGCGACCTCGTCGAGGAGGCGCCCCGCCTTCGCGGCGGAGTTGTCGATCTCGTGGATGTCCGCGCCGAGCTGACTGCGGCCGGAGGCCATCCCGCCTGCGGCATGCCCGGCACCGACCCAGTCGTCGATACCCGCAGTGTCGACGAGAAGCTGCTTGACGGACTCGGAGGTCTTCGCCTCTTTCGTCGCCATCGCGGCGGTACCGACGAGAATGCCGTCGACAGGCATGGCGGGCAGGCCGTGCACAGTGGCCCAGTCGCCCGTGATGTAGTCGGCCGCGCGCTCCGGCGTACCGATGCCACCGCCGACGCAGAGCACCACGTTCGGGTGGCGGCGGATGTCGCCGTAAGTGGCGATCAGCAGATCGTCGAGATCCTCCCAGGAATGGTGCCCCCCGGCCTTGCCGCCCTCCACCTGGATGATGACGGGGACATCCGGGACGGCGGCCGCGACGTCGAGGCACTTGCGGATGTGCTTGACCGCGCCGGGCTTGAAGCACACCCAGGGGATGTTCGCCTCGCGCAGCTCATGCACGAGCTCGACGGCGTCATCGTGGTCGGGCATCCCTGCCGTGACGACGACACCGTTGATCGGGGCACCGTTCGCACGGGCACGCTGCACCAGGCGCTTGCCGCCGATCTGCATCTTCCACAGGTACGGATCGAGGAACATGGAGTTGAACTGGGCGTTGACACCCGGTTCGAGGAGGTCGGTGAGCTTCGCGATGTTCGCTTCAAGGATCGCAGGCGTGACCTGCCCACCGCCGGCCATCTCCGCCCAGTTGCCGGCGTTCGCGGCCGCCGCGACGATCTCCGGGTCCACGGTCGTGGGAGTCATACCGGCGAGCAGCATGGGCGAGTAGCCGGTGAGCTCGGTGAAGCGGGTGACCAGGATGTCGTTGCCGTCCGCGTCGTGGGCAATGCGTGGGGCGAACTCACTGAAGTCCGCCGGAGGCTCCATCGGCAGGCCCGGATCAAACAGTCGCGACTGTCCCGCCTCATCGTGGACGGCCAGGACACCGACGCCACGGCCGGTGACTATCTGCCGGGTGAGACCGGCGACACCGCCGTCGGGCCCGACCTCGAAGATCCAGCGGGCGTCGGCTTCGGCCGCGCCGGTGACCTCGGCGACCCAGTCGACGGGGTTGACCATGACATCGGCGGCGACCTCGCGGGCCAGGTCGGTGTCGATGCCGCAGGCCGCCGCCCACTCGACGACTTGCTCCACACCGGGGGTGAAGGCGGGATGGTGGAACCCGGTCTGCACCTTCAGGGCCGTGAAGGTGGGCGCGAACGGCTTGCCGCCGCGTTCCTTGTTCTCGATCGCCTTCGCGTCACGTTCAGCGAACGTCTGCAGCAGTTCCTGCACTGCAGTAACGTCTGCGGGCCGACCGATAGCCACGAAGGCGTCAACACCGTTGCGGAGGCCGATGACCGGGCGCAGCTGTTCATCGACGTCGCCACAGGTCGCGGCAATCGCCTTGGCCAGTTGTTCCCGGGTGACGCCCTGAATCAGGAGCATCGGGTAGCTCTCGCCCTGCTGGATGAGCCCGGTCATCCTGCCGGTCCGGGTCATGGCGGCGCCGATGAGCTCGGCGACGGCGAGGAGCTCCGCAGCCCGGGAGACGTCCTTCATCAGGTGCACGCCGAGCACACCCTGGGAATGTCCGATGACCGCCGTGGCGCGCTCGATGTCGAGCCCCTGCGATTCGAGGGCGTCCAGAACCGCGAGCTGCGCCGTGAAGATGCCCGGAACGCTCACCGCGGCCTGCGCGGTATCGAAGGTGGGGGTCTCCTCGGCGTTCGCCCACGCAACCGGGTCAAACCCGTGGGGACGGGCACCGACGAGGGCGTCGGACACCGGTGCGAGAATACCCGCGGCCTGTTCCACGATTCCGGAGACGTTCGAGCCCGCACCCGCAGCGAGGGAGGCACGCAGTGTGCTCAACCAGTCGAAACCCTGACCGGAGAAGCTCAGTGCGAAACTCTGCTCCCCGAGGTTGTCTATGAGTCGGTCGCTGCCGAAGGTGTGCTGGTGCTCAGTCACGTAGAAACTCTCCTGTTTTTGCATGTTAGTGAGCGGCCCGGGAGCCGCTAGTTTTGCCCAGGCAAATGTGCCACAAAATCATGAGGAAAGCGTCATCTTTTGCCAACATCTCCCCAGTCGCTCATCTCCAGCCCCTGATCAAACCGCCGAAAACCGTAGTTGAGCGGGGGAAACTGTTTCGCACCCGCAATAGGAGGTCACACCCCCACAAAGGGGTGATTGTGTCAGGTTATTCGCGCCTGCCCCGACGCATCCCCGGCCCCAGCCCAGGAGATCCCCGACGCCGCTGGCCGGACCATGCACCGTTCCCGGCGCGGGAAGGAAGGACCCCGCATACCCCTCTCCCACAATGGATTCCCCGCCGGGGCTCCGGTCCCCGTCCACCTCGATGCCGATCAGCGTGCCAGTCTGCGCCAACCAGACGTCGTAACTGTGGGAGGTTTCAGTATTCGTACGCACCGGAAAAATGAAAACCCCTCCCGACGAGATTGGTCGGAGGGGTTGTACCTGGTGCGCCCGGGGAGACTTGAACTCCCACGTCATAAGACACTGGAACCTAAATCCAGCGCGTCTGCCACTTCCGCCACGGGCGCCTGCGTGTGCTGAACACACGCTGCGCGTCATCCTACAATCAACGACGCCAACGTTCCGAATCTGGTCCCCTCCGGGTGGCTACCCACGTATCCCAGTGAGGTATCGTCGACAAGTGTGAACGACATGGACAAGCCAAGGAACCAGGCACGCCCCCGCGTGCACTTCTTCCGGCTCCTGCTCCTCGCCGTCGCGGTTCTGACCACCCTTTTCCTGGCCTGGTGGCAGTGGACCCGGTTCCAGTCCGGATCGGGCTCCTTCCAGAACCTCGGGTACGCCCTCCAATGGCCGGCCTTCGGTGCATTCTTCGTCTACGCCTACTGGAAAATCGGCGAGTACGAACGAGAAGTCCAGGAGACGGGCCAGGCTCCCGCTGAACGGGAGAAGGCCGAGCGTGAGGCCCGCGGGGAGATGACGGAGATCGACGAAAATTTCCTCCCTCCCCGACCTTCGATCGACATCGAGACGTTCAACACCCTCAACACGCCCCGTCGCCGCCGCGACACCACCGAGTGAAAGAGGACCCCGTGACTGCACCCTCCACCGACACAAGCCAACCGAACGGCCGCCAGGACAGAATCCGGACAGCCCTCCGGATCTTCGTGGTCACCGCCTGGGTGACCGGTATCTGGCTCCTGATCCTCACCGGACGCATGATCCTCGACTACATCTTCCACGTCGACATGCCGAGCTGGGCCACCATCATCGGCCAGCTGCACGGACTGTTCTACATGTGCTACCTGATGGCGACGATGAACCTCGGAATCAAGGCCCGGTGGGAACCGGTGCGGTGGTTGACCACAGCGCTGGCCGGCACGATCCCCTTCATGTCCTTCTGGATGGAGCGCCAACGCCGCCGTGAGGTCACAACGGCGTTCGATCTCTGAGCCTCAGCTGTCGCAGGAACGACCCTCGGCAGCTCCGCACTCTGTCCCCTCCGCCTCATCGCCGGTGTCCACCGCGATGAGGCGCCCTTCGTCGGTACCCACGGCGGTGCCTTCGAGTTCGGACCGGTGAGCGAGCTCCGCGAGAGCGGGAACCAGGGCAGCGAGCGCCTTCCCTCGGTGCGACAGCGCGTCCTTCTCCTCGGGAGACAGTTCAGCGGAGGATCGGGGCCGCTCATCGGTGTCCGCCACGCGCTCATCCTCTTCTGCGGGTATGAACAGAGGATCGTAACCGAAGCCGTTCTCCCCGACCGGGGTCCGGACGAGTCGGCCCGACCAGGTCCCCTTCTCCACCCACTCCTCACCGTCCGGAGTGACTAGGGCGCAGACTGAGACGAACGCCGCCTTCCTGCGTTTCAGCGGTACCTCCGCCATCTGCGCGAGGAGCAGTTCGTTGTTGGCCGCGTCATCCCCGTGCCTGCCGCACCACCTCGCAGAGAGTACCCCGGGCATACCGCCGAGTTCCTCGACCGCGAGCCCGGAATCATCGGCCAGGGTGGTGATACCGGTGGCCGCGACGCCTGCACGAGCCTTGATCAGGGCATTGTCGGCGAACGTTCGCCCATCCTCGACCGGTTCCGGATATCCGAGTAGATCCTCGGATGAAAGCAGTTCGATCCCCTGAATACCTGCAGCGTCCAGGACTCGACGGAGTTCCTTCAGCTTCTTGGGGTTGTGCGATGCGACGTGGACAAGCACCGGCGCTCAGCCTTTCAGAGGTTCTGCGAGAGCGGTCTTCTGGGCAGCGATGAGCTGACGGCAGCCCACCTCCGCGGAATCCAGCATCGCGTTCAGCTGCTCCCGGGAGAAGGTGCCTGCCTCGCCGGTCCCCTGCACCTCAACAAAATTGCCCGATTCCGTCATGACGACATTCAGGTCGACCTCGGCACGGGAGTCTTCCTCATAGGGGAGATCGAGGCAGACACGACCGTCGATGATACCGACAGAGACCGCGGCGACCGGAGGAAGCAACGGATTTCCGGTGAGCACACCCCGTTCGCTCAGCGCTGCGACGGCATCGGCAAGCGCCACGTAGGCACCGGTGATCGCGGCCGTGCGGGTACCACCATCCGCCTGAAGTACGTCACAGTCCAGTGCGATGGTGTTCTCCCCTAGCTGAGAGAGGTCGATGGCGGCACGCAAGGAGCGACCCACCAGCCGGGAAATCTCATGGGTCCGTCCCTTCACCTTGCCTCGCATCGACTCTCTCGGCATCCGGTCGTGAGTTGCCGCCGGAAGCATCGAATACTCCGCGGTCAACCATCCTTCCCCGGAACCAACCTTGAACCGCGGGATTCGCTCCTCGACGGAAGCCGTACACATAACCCGGGTGTTGCCGAACTCAACCAGGACACTGCCTGCGGGATTGGTGGTGAAACCTCGGGTGATGGACACGGGACGCATCTCGTCGAGGGAACGACCATCTGCGCGGATGAAAGTAGAAGTCATGTCCGACAGAATACCCGGAGACACTACCGTCGCCGCGCCGTCACACGGACGAGATCCGCACAGAACCGACTCAGCTGACGCACCCGGTTCCGGCAAGCGGCGCACAGGAGGGATACAGACCGATCATCTCTGGCACGGCCTCGTCGTCCCTGAACCGTTTCGGCGACACCTACAACCCGAAGACTGTACCACCCCCGACGTACCCTCAAGATCAAAATAAGTTCCCTAGTGTTCCTTTAAAAGCAACATGAATCTATCCCCTGATACAGGGTGGAGAATTGCGCTAAGCTCGTTCCATAGGCTCGCCCAAACCCCACATAAGTGCAAACCAATCTCATTAAGGAGAGTTCACCATGAAGGCCCTCGTCTACCACGGTCCCGGCCAGAAGTCTTGGGAGGAAGTTCCGGATCCCACGATCCAGGACCCAACCGACGTCATCTGCAAGATCGACGCCACCACCATCTGCGGCACCGACCTCCACATCCTCAAGGGAGACGTTCCTGCAGTCACCGACGGCCGAATTCTCGGACACGAAGCCGTCGGAACGATCACCGAGGTCGGCGCAGCAGTAACCGATCTCAAGGTCGGCGATCGAGTCATCATCCCGGCAATCACCTCCTGCGGCAAGTGCACCTTCTGCAAGGTCGGAAACCACTCCCACTGTCAGTCCGTCGGTGGAATCGGCTGGATTCTCGGCCACCTCATCGATGGAACCCAGGCCGAATACTGCCGGGTTCCCTTCGCCGAGACCTCCCTGTACCGGGTACCGGAAGGCCTATCCGATGAGCAGGTCCTCTTCCTCACCGACGCCCTTCCAACCGGCTTCGAGGTGGGTGTCCTCAACGGCAACACAAAACCAGGCGACACCATCGCCGTCGTGGGCGCCGGACCTGTCGGACTCTCTGCGGTCATGACCGCGAGCCTCGCCGGTGCCGGCCGCGTCATCATCATCGACATGGATGAGAACCGGATGGACACCGCGATCGAGTTCGGTGCAACCGACAAAATCAACGCCGGGGATCCCGACGCGATCGAAAAGATCAAGGCGCTTACCCATGATGGGCTGGGCGTGGATGTCGCCATCGAAGCCGTTGGCATCCCCCCGACCTTCGAAACCTGCCTGAAGATCGTTCGCCCCCACGGCAGCGTCGCCAACGTAGGTGTTCACGGCAAATCCGTCGAACTCCCGCTCCAGGACCTGTGGATCTCCAGCATCAACATTTCCATGGGTCTCATCGACGGTTATTCCATCGACCGGCTATTGCGCATGGTGGCATCAGGAAAGCTCCCCGCGGAGAAGATGGCCACCCACCACTTCACGATGGATGACTTCATCGAGGCCTATGACCTCTTCGCTAACGCCGCCGAGCACAAGGCCGTGAAACTCGTGATCACGCCCTAATCACCACTGTGGAACTGTTCAACTGTTCAACACCATTCCGCGCAACGGTGACACCCCAGTAGGCAACAGAACGTTCACTCCCGACGGTCGCCCTGGGGTGTCACCGCGTCACACACCTGTGACGCTTCAGCGCCGCCGCAGCCGTAAACCTCCCACCACAGCCCCAGCGAGCACGAGAGCACCGATCACAAGTGATGCCGCCCAGGTCGTCCCAGAACCAGACTTCCTTTCGCCTTCAGCGGAAGTCTGTTGAATACCGACCCGTGTCTCGGTGGCTTCCGTCGTGGACACATTCCCGGATCGTGCAGCACTATCCCGCACCGCATCCGCACTGTCGCGACCTTTCCACTGCCGTTCCGCGTGGGCATACCCCTCGTGGTCGTGGCCATGGCCGTGATCGTGCCCATGGTCATGCCCACCGTGATCATGGCCGTGATCATGCCCAGCATGATCGTGCCCACCGTGCCCGTGGTCATGGTCATGCCCGTGATCATGCCCGTGCCCACCATGGTCGTGCCCGTGGTCATGGTCATGCCCGTGATCATGTCCGTGCCCGTAATCATGGCCGTGATCATGCCCAGCATGATCGTGCCCACCGTGCCCGTGGTCATGCCCACCGTGATCATGGTCGTGCCCGTGGTCATGGTCATGCCCGTGATCATGTCCGTGCCCGTGGTCATGCCCACCGTGATCATGCCCGTGGTCATGGTCGTGCCCGTGGTCATGCCCACCGTGATCATGTCCGTGCCCACCATGGTCGTGCCCGTGGTCATGCCCGTGGTCATGCCCGTGGTCATGGTCGTGCCCGTGGTCGTGGTCGTGCCCGTGCCCGTGATCGTGCCCATGGTCATGGTCATGCCCGTGGTCATGGTCGTGCCCGTGATCATGTCCGTGCCCGTGATCGTGCCCATGGTCATGGTCATGCCCGTGGTCATGGTCGTGCCCATTCCCGCCACCGGCACTCGAACCTGGATGCTTCGAGCTGAACCACCCACCTGCCGATGACCCGATCAGATCAGAGATCGAAGAACTTGAGGCTTTTCCACCATCATCTGGCGCCCCCGCTACCGAATCGCTGGAACCCGTGGTCCGATCATCATGCCCATGGTCGTGGCCGTGGTCGTGTCCGTGTCCATCATGGTCGTGGCCGTGGTGTTCGCCATGGCTGTGATCGTGGTCGTGATGATGATTCTCCGATGCACGGCCACCGTCTTCTTTTACTGAAGGGCTCGTGGGTTCAGTGGATCCATTTTCCGTGTTCGCTAGACGCTCTGCAGTATCTCCCTTAGGGAGCTCCTCAGCGTTGACGATGGCGGGCGACATCACGGCAAGTGGTAGCGCGGATGCGAAGGCGATTGCCAGTACCCGGTTCCTCAGGTGCATGAACAACTCCAGAGTTAATAGACAACAATTCTCAACAAAGTTATCCCGGCTGGAGGCAAATGGGTATGTTTTTCATTAGTGGGGGTGGTTGACACCCCCCTGACACAGAAGAAACCCTGTTCAACAGGGTTTCAGAGAGCATCTAGCACCGCATCGGTAGACAGTCGGACATCCACACACAGCAACACAGGCTTAAACGGACAGCGCCATCCCAGCCCTCCCCAAGAGAATTTCACCGTCAAACTCGGTCCGGGCGGCTGCAACTGTCGCATCCTGATCAACCCACGGCGGAATGTGGACTAGAACGAGAGCCCGAACACCCGCAAGCCGCGCCGCACGCCCAGCCTCCTGCCCGGATAGATGCATGGCTTCCGGCTTCCCCTGAGACTCATCCCCCCAGGTCGCCTCGCACAGGAAGACGTCGGCCCCCCGCGCCAACTCAATCAGATTCTCGCACCAGCCGGTGTCCCCGGAATACGCCAGTACACGGCCCGTCGCAGGCTCCTCCACTCGAAGCCCGTACGCCTCAATGGGGTGGACGACGGAATACGGGGTCACCGTGAAGTCAGCGACAATCTGTGCCTCTCCGTGCCGCCACGGAACGAAAGCAAAAGAATCCGACATGTCGTCCACCTCGCCCTCAATGTCGGATGAGAGGCGCCCCATCCGGGTTGGGAGGTCAATAGGACCGCAGCACAGGTTGCGCGCGGGAGCAGCTGAGGCCGGGTGATAGCGACGCCAGACCATCAGGGAGGGAAAGTCCATGCAGTGGTCCGCGTGCAGGTGAGAGAACATCACGTGGGCGTCCGCAGGATCCTGCACCTCCTGTAACGCCGCGAGAGTGCCGGGGCCGAAGTCCATGATCACCGCTGGGCCACGGGTCCCGCGCAGAAGGTACCCGGAAGCGGGCCCCTTGGGCGCTCCCAAGCTTCCGGTACACCCGAGGATGGTCAACTTCATAGGAATCACTGTGCCATGACTCGGGGCCACATGGGTACCTCTCAGCATGAAATTGTGTCGTATCCGGCGTGGATTACAGTCCGTCCAGGTGACTAACATGGGTCACATCCGGCCCCAGAAAACGACCTGCGAGCTGCGTGAACAGGCGCGGATCGCCGGTGGACTCGAAGGTCCGGGTCGGCGTTCCCGACTCCGAGAGGAGATCCATCTGACTGAGGGTCCGCAGCACATCCTTGGCGGTTTCCTCGGCTGACGACACCAACGTCACGTGTTCTCCCATGGCCAGCTGAATGACTCCACTCAGCAGGGGATAATGAGTGCAACCCAGGACGAGGGTGTCGACCCCCGCTGCCTGCAGTGGTTCGACGTAGGCCTGCGCGACGCCGAGGATCTGCCGCCCCGAGGTGATCCCCCGTTCCACGAAGTCCACGAAGCTCGGGCAGGCGGTGGCGAAGCACTCGACGGCCGGGGAAGCCGCGAACAGTTCCTGGTAGGCCCCGGAACTGATCGTCCCCACCGTGCCGATGACCCCGACCCGACCGTTTCGGGTCGTCGAGACCGCACGTCTCACGGCGGGCAGGATCACACCGATGACCGGGATCTCGTAGCGTTCGCGTGCGTCACGGAGGAACGCCGAGGTGGCGGTGTTGCAGGCGATGACAATCATCTTGCAGCCCCGACGTACCAGTTCATCCGCGACCACCATCGAGTGTTCCCGGACGCGACGGATGGGCAACGGCCCGTACGGGCCGTTGCCGGTGTCCCCGATGTAGATCATCGACTCATTCGGGAGCTGATCGACGATGGTCCGGGCGACGGTCAGTCCACCGACGCCGGAATCGAAGATCCCGATCGGAGAATCCGCCGTTGGAGGATTCTCGGCACGGACAATCTCATCTGCTGGGGTTTCCGGGGTACTCACGTCACCGATCCTATCCGCCCGCCTGCGGCGTGGATCAGTGTTTTCGCCGGGACACGGAAAAGAACACCGTGATCGGGATCGCCCCGTCAAATGCCGCCCCCTCCGCCTCAGGGGCGCCGGCGACGCAAGCGGATAGGCCCGTCGCCCCCGCGGTCATCATCCACGGAGCCCACAACCATTCTTGACCCGCGTTCCCGGTGGCCGGGCCTGTGGTCATCCGAGTTCTTTCCCGGCAGGTTCCGGGATACACTCCGCGGCCTCCGTGAACACACCTGCGTCGATCTCCGTCTCCAGCGTGAGAGCCATCCGGTCGAGCATCTTCCGACCGGTGTCGTAGGCGCCGTCCTCCGGCTGCACCGCCAACGCGATGCCGACCTCCCCACCCGGGGTCTGCAAGACACCGAACTGCCGGACCATGTAGTCGCCGGCCTCGTCGGGACCCCATCCGCCCTTGAACGGGAGGTCCGGTATCCGTCCGAGTCCGTAGGACTGCGCATCGGCAACGTGATTCATTGCAGTCAGTACAGCACCCGCCCCCGGGATGCAGGTCATCTGCTGGGCGAACCGTGCCTGATCCGTCAGCGCCCAGTCGGTCTGTCCCGCGGCGGAGAACCCGGGCCGGGTGACCTCGGGCGGAACGGTAGTGTCGTCCCCGGCTTTGCGGAGGATCTGTTCGGTAGCTGCCGCAGCATCCGCCCCGCCACCGAGGGAGGACCACAGAGTGTCCAGAGCGGCGTTGTCACTCACGGTGATCGCCCGGTCGACGGTCTCCGTGGTCGCGGTACCGCGGTACAGGACCGCCATGGACACCGGGACCTTCACCGTGGACCATGCGGGACCGACGGCGATTTCTCCCGATTCCACGACGGAGTGGCCGTCGGCGAGGGCAACTCCCACCTGACCGTCGGTGGCCGCGGCGGCGGCGATCTCATCCGCCACGCGTTGCAATTCCGGGGACTCGGGCGAGGGAGTCCGCGACGTCGATCCACCAACCCACGCCGAGGCACCTGTCGATGTCGTCTGAGAGGGCGGATCGTCGTCCACGGCCCCATCCCGGTCCCCGGTGGGAATCGTGCACGCGGACAGGATCGACGCGCACAGGATCACCCCTGTCAGTTTCTTCATGAGAGTCCACCTCTTGTGCGCGGTGCGCGCCGAACCGGATCGTCGGATGTGATGGTGGCGCCGGCGATCACTCCTCCGACCGCGCCGAACAGGTGCCCCTGCCAGGACAGTCCCGTCTGCGGCAGGAAACCGTAGACCATGCCGGAGAACGAGAAAAGGAGAATGCCGCCGACGATGATCTGGCCGAGGGAACGGTTGTAGAAGCCGCGCACCATGAGATAGCTCATCCATCCGTACACCAGCCCGGACGCGCCGATGTGGTTCGTTCCCACTCCCCCCAGCAACCAGGTTCCTAGGCCTCCAACGACCATACAGATCACGGTGACCTCGAAAAATGTTCTCCGTCCCGAGAGCCCGATGATGAAGACGGCAGCCACCCCGACTGAGGTGTTACCCATGATGTGCGCGAAACCGAGGTGCAGGAACGGTGCACTGACGATCGTGGGAAGGAACGCAGGGTCCAGCGGATGGATGCCGAAGGAGTTGAGGTAACCACCGCTGAGGATGTTGAGCAGGAATACCCCCCAGATCGTGATCACCCAGCCGAGGGTGAGGCGTACCGCCGTGCTGAGCCGCGCCCGCCCGGAAGCCAGTAGCGAGGGCGCAGGTGGGGCTGTGGCGGGGAGTCCCCAGGGGAATGTCCCGCCTGAATCGGGGACGTGGAACGCAGAACGGTCGGGGTACTGGGGCACGTTATTTTCCTCATCGTTCGTGGGCCGCCCGGTTGCGGCCGGGTCACCCCATCAGGGCGGCAAGCAGAGAATCCTGGTTGAACGCCAACCACTCCACAAGCGCGGCGCGTTCCTCCTCCGCGGCTTCCCCGTTGACCTCCCCGGAAGCGACGTACAGGCGGATGTCGTTCAGACCGGCGAGCCAGGCGTTGACCTCGGCTTCGGGCACCACGACGGCGACATTGCCGTCGGGGCCGAGCGCTTCGCTGATCACCTGGAGATTCTCGAGTTTGCCCCGGCAAATATCGTTCTCGTGGAGGCTCCGCAGCAGGGCATTGTCCCCCTCGTACTCCTCGTCACCGGCACGTTCGAAATCGGGCAGGAGCCGACGCAGTGCCGGATCCTCGGGAGCCTCCTTGTGCCCGCTGGGCATCCCGGTGAGCTCCGCGAGTTCGTCCTTCGGGGCGGACTGAGCCCTCCGGATCAGCGCCTCCGCCACGGTGGCAGCAAGGTCACCGAGGACCTCCCGCTCCATCGGTTCGAACGTGGCGGTGAATCTGGCCCGACCTCGGATCAGGCCTTTTCTGCGTTTCCAGGGTTCCATTCCTCGTGCCTCCCCTAACCAGCCTGTTGCATCGTCGCCCAGAGCCCGGCGGTGTGCAGCTTCTTCACGTCCGCCTCGACCTTGTCCTTCTCCCCCGACGAGACGACGGCCTTCCCCTCAGTGTGGACCTGCATCATCAGTTCTGTGGCACGTTTGCGGTCATATCCGAGGACGGTCTCGAACACGTAGGTGACGTAACTCATGAGATTGACCGGGTCATCCCAGACGATGCACATCCAGGGCAGGTTCTCACTCGTGAGGACCTCGACGTTCTCCGTCTCTACAGGTACTGGTGTGGGCGAACTCATGTCCACAAGACTATCCGTTTCCGTTCGGACGTGCGGGACCGCCGCAGTGTCGGCGGCGGCTCCTGTTCCCGTGGTAAGGCGCCGGTACTGTCGGTGCCCGAAACGATGGGACTACAGTGGAGTGGGTGAACCACATCACCCCGGAATCAACAGACAACCGCCGTTCCAGCGCCCTGCTGACGGACATGTACGAACTAACTATGCTGCAGGCGTCGCTGCGTGACGGTACTGCGGACCGAGAGTGCGCCTTCGAAGTCTTCGCCCGCAGACTCCCCAACGAACGCCGCTACGGCGTCGTCGCCGGTACCGAACGCGTCCTCCGCGCGGTGCAGGATTTCGTGTTCACCGAAGACCAGCTCGCGTCGCTGGATTTCCTCGACGACCGTACGCTAAACTACCTGCGCAACTACCGTTTCTCGGGCCAGATCGACGGCTATCGCGAGGGCGAGCTCTACTTCCCGTACTCCCCGATCCTCACGGTCCGCGGCACCTTCGCCGAGTGTGTTCTCCTGGAGACTGTTGTCCTCTCCATCATGAACGCCGACTCCGCCGTGGCATCCGCCGCAGCCAGGATGGTCACGGCGGCGAACGGTCGGAAGATCATCGAGATGGGATCCCGCCGGACCCATGAGTACGCCGCTGTGGCCTCCTCCCGCGCGGCGTATCTCGCGGGCTTCGACTCCACTTCAAACCTCGAAGCCGCACACCGTTACGGGATCCCAGCCGGTGGTACCGCCGCGCACTCCTGGACGCTCCTCCACGTCAACGAGGACGGGAGCCCGAATGAGGAAGCCGCGTTCCAGGCCCAGATCGATTCCCTCGGTGTGGCGACCACCCTCCTGGTTGATACCTACGACATCACCCACGGCGTCGAGACCGCGGTGAGGGTCGGCGGGCCTAACCTCGGGGCGGTCCGGATCGACTCCGGCGACCTCGGTATGCTGACCCGGCAGGTACGTCGCCAGCTGGACTCTCTGGGCAACCACAACACCAAGATCGTCGTCTCCTCTGACCTCGATGAATTCGCCATCGCCGGACTGTCCGGCGATCCTGTGGACATCTACGGTGTCGGCACCTCCGTCGTCACCGGCTCCGGCGCCCCGACGGCGGGCATGGTGTACAAGTTGGTCGAGGTCGACGGCAAGCCCGTCGCCAAGCGCTCGCGCAACAAGGCCAGCCGTGGCGGCGCAAAGCGGGCGTTGCGCACGCACCGTGACACGGGGACCGCGGTCGAGGAGATCGTCCTGCCGATCGGCGCCAAAACCCCTGACGTGGGGACGCTGACCGCCCGGGAACTGACTATCCCGATGGTGCGGGACGGTAGACCCGTGGACGGACTGCCCACCCTGAACGAGTCCCGGGAGTACCTGGCCGCGCAACTGGTCACCCTCCCGTGGGAGGGTCTCGCACTGTCCCGTGACGAGCCGGCGCTCAGCGCCCGCTTCGTCGGGTTCTGACCCTCTCGCAGTCATAGCCCGAGAGTACGGCCCCGGAATACCTCAGCGTTCCGGGGCCGTACTCTCGTCCAACCGCTGCGGTACCTCCGTCCGCGCCTCCTGCACCAACCCAGGGGTGCCGTCGACCGAGACCGTACGATGAACTCCGTCTCTTGGTCGACCGGCGGTTAGACTGCAGGACAGCCCATTCCACGCAGTCGCAATCAGCCCGGTTCCCGGCCGCTAAGGAATGCCCCTCTGACTCCTCAAACCCCTGCGGGAAGGATCCATGCCCGAAACTGCCCTCTCGCCCGATACCGTTCATCTTCTCGACGCTGCGGTGGCCGCTATCGGTGGAATCACGCGCCCCGGCCAGGTCGCGATGCTGAAGGCAGTGACGAAGGCGATGCGCGAGGAGCGGCACCTTGCGGTGCAGGCGGGCACGGGCACGGGGAAGTCGCTGGCGTATCTCATCCCGGCACTGGCGCACGCGCAGGCAACGGGAACCACGGTGGTTGTGTCGACGGCGACGATCGCCCTCCAACGTCAGTTGGTGGAGCGTGATCTCCCCCGCCTGGCGGATGCGCTGGAACCCGTGATAGGCAGGCGCCCGACCTTCGCGATCCTGAAGGGTCGATCAAACTACCTGTGTCTGAACAAGATCAGCCGGCCTGAGGCCTCGGAGGAGGCGTTGATCGACGAAGCGGACCTGTCCTGGATGGGCCGGCACATCGTGCGCCTCAATGAATGGGCGCAGGAGACGGAGAGCGGCGACCGTGATTCCCTCGACCCCGGTGTCCCGGACCTGGCGTGGAAGCAGGTCAGTGTCACGGCGCGGGAGTGCCTGGGGGCGAGCCGCTGCCCGCACGGGGAGAATTGCTTCGCGGAGGCCGCCCGTTCTGAGGCTCAGGATGTGGACGTGGTGGTGACCAACCACGCGCTGCTCGCCATCGATGCTCTGTCGGAGGGCACGATCCTTCCGGAGCATGAGGTGGTGGTCATCGACGAGGCCCACGAGCTGGACGGCCGGATCACGGCGGTGGCGACAGCGGAGATCTCCGGCCCGGCGTTGACACTGCTGGCCAAGCGTGCGGGGAAGCTCGGCGCGGAGGGTCGCGAGGAGAAGGTGACCGACCTGGCCGGGGACTGGGAGAAACTCGTCAGGGCCCTTCCCGAGGGCAGGTGGAATGTGATTGATCCTTCAGCGACATCACTGCTCACAGCGCTACGCGATGCCCTGTGGTCACTGCGCCAGTCCATCGCGCGCAGCCCCGACGGGGAGGTCTCCAACGATCCGGCGACGGCTGCGGAACGGCAGTCCGTGGCAACAACCCTGCAGGAGATCCACGATTCGATCGTCCGTATCCTGGAGGTCTTCGCGATCGATGATCCGACGAAGCAGCAGGACGTGGTGTGGCTGAACCGGGATGATCGGCGGGGCGACACCCTGCGGGTCGCGCCGCTCTCTGTCGCAGGACTGCTGGCCTCGCGGCTGTTCGCGGAACAGACGGTGGTCCTGACCTCCGCCACACTGACCCTCGGCGGGCGCTTCGACGCCATGGCTGCAGCGTGGGGGCTCGCGCGTGGCTCCTATGACAGCCTTGATGCCGGCACCCCGTTCAACCCGGCGAAGGCCGGGATCCTCTACACGGCGCGCAACCTGCCGGATCCGGGCCGGGATGGTCTTCCGGATCAGACGCTCGACGAGATCGCCGCTCTGATCACCGCAGCGGGCGGGCGGACACTGGGGTTGTTCTCCTCCCGGCGCGCCGCGGAGCAAGCGGCGCAGGCGATGCGGATGCGGCTACCGTTCGACATCCTCTGCCAGGGTGACGATGGCACGGGGGCTCTGGTGGAGCGCTTCGCGAAGAGCGAGAACACCTGCTTGTTCGGCACGTTGTCCCTGTGGCAGGGCGTCGATGTCCCGGGCCGGACTTGTTCGCTCGTCATCATCGACCGGATCCCCTTCCCGCGCCCCGATGATCCGCTGCTGCAGGCACGGAAGGACGCTGCGGACGCGGATGGGCGGAACGGATTCATGGAGGTCGCCGCGAGTCACGCCGCGTTGCTCATGGCGCAGGGCGCGGGGCGGCTGCTGCGCCGTACCGATGACCGCGGTGTCGTCGCCGTCCTTGACAACCGCCTGGTCACCCGCCGCTACGGTTCTTTCCTCATCAACTCGATGCCCCCGTTCTGGCGGACCACCGATCCCACGGTCGTGCGCGGTGCCCTCGAAAGGCTGGTTTCCCGGTGATCTACCCCGCGTGTTCCCTACCCGAGCTCCTGTTCACTGGCTCTCTCCCGAGCACCCCGGCGATCACGGACCTGCAGCGCACTGTGACGTACCGGCAGCTCGCCGGGGAGGTGTCCCGTGCCGCCGGCGCACTCGTCGACCGTGGCGTCCGCGCAGGCGACCGTGTCGCGGTGCAGCTGCCCAACGGGATCGATTTCGCGGTCGCGTTCCACGCGGTGCTGTCGGTCGGTGCGACGGTGGTGCCGATCGGGATGCAGGTCACGGCGGAGGACCTGGAGTGGCAGGTCCAGCGCGCAGGTGGCGTTCTGCTCATCGACGCCGGTGTCGTTCAGGAACTACGTGCGGCACGGGCCACAGCGATCCGGCCCCGCCCCGTGGACCCGGATTCCGTGGCGGTGCTGCCCTTCACCTCGGGGACGACGGCGACCCCGAAGGCGATTCAACTGACGCACCGGAACATCGTGTCGAACACGATGCAGTTCTCCCGGGTGTTGCCGTTGGATGCGGGTGAGGCGTGTATGTCCGTGCTGCCGTTCACCCACGCCTACGGCATGACTTCTCTGCTCAATGCCCCGCTACACCTGCGCGGACACATCATCGCCGAGCCATTTGAGGCACAGCGGTTCCTGCGCGGGCACGGTGAACATGGCGTGGTGCTCTGCTTCATCGCACCGCCGCTGGGGCGGCTGCTGGCCCACCACCCGCTCGCCGCGGAGACCGATTTCTCGGCGCTGCGCACCGTCATCAATGGTGCCGCCGCCCTCGATCCGATTCTCGCGCGGAACATCGGTAGCCGTACCGGGGCGCGCGTGATCCAGGGATACGGGCTGACCGAGGCATCCCCGGTAACCCATCTCGCCATCGACCCGGACTGTCCTCCCGACACTATCGGTCGCCCACTCCCGGACACGCTGGACCGGATCGTCGATCCGGAGTCGGGCCGGGATGTCGCCCCCGGCGACGCCGGGGAATTGTGGGTTCGAGGCCCGCAGGTCATGGCCGGTTATCTGGATGATCCGGAGCGAACCGCCGAGCGGTTCCGGGACGGTTGGTTACGCACCGGTGATTGGGCGGAACGTGACGGAACCGGCGGTATCCGACTCATCGACCGGATCAGCGACGTCATCAATTCCCGGGGATTCCAGGTCTCTCCCTCCAAGTTGGAGCGCATCGTCACTGCGCTCCCCGGAGTCGCGGACTGCGTGGTCGCCCGCGGGTTCACGGTTGATGGCGACGAGTGCCCCGTCGCCTTCGTGTCCGCAGCGGAGGGAGTGCACCTGGATCGGGAGACGATCCTGTCCGACGTCGCAGCACGAACAGCACCCTACGAACGCATCCGTGTCGTGGAACTCGTGGACAGTGTTCCGCGAACAGCGGCAGGTAAGGTACAGCGGCACTTGCTGCCCACGATCCACCTCGACACGTGAGTGCTGTTTCCCGGGCGCGCCTCTGTGCAGGTGGATAAGCTGGTGGGCATGAGCGAGATGACCTGGCCAGTTCCCCTGGAAACCCTGACCGATGGTGTGGTCCGCCTGCGTCAACCCTGCGACGGCGACATCCCCGATGTGTACGCGACCGCCGTTGATCCGCTGTCGGTCAACTTCACCTCCGTCCCGGAGAAGTACACCCGCGCCATGGCTGCGGATTACCTCCGTGAATGCGCGGGGAACCCGGACTTGGCGTTCTGGGCAATCGAACTCACCGGTGATCCCGGGCACTACGCCGGAAATATCGCACTCCGTCTCGTCGATCCTGTGGTCGGTACGGTCGCCGTGAGTTACGCGACTGCGCCGTGGGCACGCGGTCGACGGATCATGCCCCGCGCGCTGGAGCTCGTCGTCGACCATGCACTGGCCCACGGTGTTCACCGCATCGAGCTGCACACCTTCGTCGACAATGTCCGGTCTCGATCCGTTGCCGAACGCTGTGGTTTCACGTTCGAGGGCGTTCAGCGGCAAGCTGCGCTCCACCGGGACCGGTACGTGGACACCGCGCACTATTCACTGCTGGACACTGACCGATCCACCTGATTGCCACGATCTTTCCCGGCGGCAATAGGAGCGGACCGAGCCGGTCAGCCGCTGACGGGGTGACAGGGAGCCGTTGAGCGGGCCGGATTTTCCCGGCCTTCGGGCGTGAAGATGTCCTCTATCCGCACCCCGAACAGGTCCGCAAGTGCGAAGGCGAGTGGGAGCGAGGGGTCGTATTTTCCGCGTTCGATCGCGTTGACCGTCTGTCGGGATACCCCCAGCAGGTCCCCGAGTCGGGCCTGGCTCAGGCCCGCGGTTCTGCGCCGTTCCGGTAGGTTGTTCCGCATCGTCAGTTGTTCCACCTCGACCAGAGGCCGAGCCGGAGGTTCAGCGCGACGGCCGCGATGGCCCAGGCTGTCGCGTAGACCGGCCAGACGAACATGTAGGTGATGTCGGGCGCACCGAGGAACACCTGTGCGCACCCGTAGCTGAAGGTGGTCGCGGAACCACCCGCGAAGGCGATCGCCAACGCTCTGAGTGTGATGCTGAACTCGAACTCGTCCTGGTCGGCGCACATGGCCGTCGCCCCGCCGAGAACAAGCACCACGCCTGTGACGATGAGGATGAACGCGAGTTCCCGGGCGAACGGCGCGGAGCCGCCGACGACGGCGATCGCGAGCAGCAGGAACACGAAGTATCCGACCATCGACACGGCGAAGGTGCGCTGTCCCCGCCGGAGCTGGTTCCACCGTCTCTGTGACGGGTGAGCTCGGGCCCCATCGCGGTCATCGCGGTACGCGTTCATCGTTCCTCGGTATCTTCTCTCGGCCCAGAGGCGCCAGGGCAACCATCAGCGATTGTGTCGACGTCCGCTGACGCTAGCCCCGGACCCCGAAGCTGTCAAGTGGGCTTGACACTCGGTCCCGGTGTCCGGGACTGCCCTGAGACCCGGAACGATCAGCTACACCCGCGCATGTGGAGCGCTTCGCCGCGGAAGCCCGCGGGGTCGGAAGCGGGGGCGGACGTGACGAACAGGTTGTAAATCACCGCGTTGTCCGGCATCGGTCGGGCCTCTGTCTGCCCCTCGACTCTCAGCTGGAACACGATCGACCGGCCCCGGCTGTCGGTGCTCCACACATTGTATTCACCGGGCCCGTTAATCCTGTTCGGTTCCTGCCAGCCTTGCAGGTCCGGATACGCAGCACGCAGCTCACCGGCAGTGTCCCCGATGCCGATACCTCGGTCGGTCATCCACTCCCCGGGACGGGGGAACCGGGTGGTCACCACGGGCACGGTCATGATCTCCCCCTCCCGTGCAATGAGCCCGACGTCCGGAGATCCCGGGAGCACGCCTTCCCATTGGTAGCACTTCCCGGCCCCGGAGTAGTCCGGACGAGCCTTGGTCCGCGAAACCCCCGGGCCGTCCAGTGCGCTCGCGCTCTCCCCCAGCTTCAGGGGCCCGTAGCCGTCGAAACTGACCACCATCTTCCCTTGGGCCGCAGGAGCCTTCTCAACCGGCGGTGTGCAGGCGCACAGTTCGATCACGGTGATCGTCCCGGTTGTACCGCTGTCATCGCCCGTGAACGTGATCTTCCAGTACAAACCGTCACTGGCGGAGTACCAGACCAGCCACGAATCACCCTGGATACGCTCCTTCGCTACCGGATCGCCGAACAGTTCAGTGGCACGGCGGAGCGGACTTCCCGCACCGAGGCCGTCGACCGTCACCGAATCCCCGAGGGGAACGATCGCGACCAGCATGCCCTCGTCGTTGAAGTACCAGCGGCAGTCCCGCCAGACGATCACCACCCGATCCCCCTCGGAGGACCCCTCCGACAACGTGGGGAAGTCGGCGTGTGCCGCCCGGGCCTCGACAATGGACGCCCCGAGTCCGATCCCGTAGACACCCGAATCACTCAACCGCTCACGCAGCGTCGCCGCCGACCGCGCAGCGGACAACCTCGTGATCAATTGGGCAATGTTGTCCGCGGTAACGAACGTTCCCCCGCCAGCCTCCGCGATCTCCACCAACTGCCGATTACTGGTCTTCAGCCCCACGGTGTTCACCGTCACCTCAGGATGATTCCTCCTGATGCTGCGGGCGGCCTCGGCCGGATCACCGGCCCCGCAGGTATCCTCCCCGTCCGACAGCAACACGATCGTCGCCTCACCGGCATCAGGAAGCTGCTGCTCCGCCTGCTCAAGAGCCAGTTTCAGCGGTGTGTACCCCAGTGCATCCACACCCACGATCACGTCCCGCGCTGCATCCCGCTGCCCGGTACCCAACGGAAAATGGGTCGTGACGTCGGCACAGGCCTTCGCCAGCCCCTCTGCGGACGCATCCCCGACACTATCCGGCACGGTGTCGCCGAAGGTGATCAGCGACAGCGGGGTGTCCTCCTCCAAGACGTCGAGCAACGCGAGAGAAGCCTGTTCCGCCGCGTTCAGTCGCGTCGACCCACCGGCATCATCGTTGAGCATGCTGCTCGAGGCATCGTAGATCAGAATGACGGGTGCTCCGGCACCCTCTGCGGTCTCTCCGGGAACCACTGTGGAGGACACACCGGGACTTGTGGTCTCGGTGGGGCCGGAGGGCCCACCACAACCACTGATCAACGGAACCGGTAGAACCAGGGCGCACGTCAAAGCAGCCAAGCGTACAGAGAACATGAAGATGTCCACCTCCGGGATCAGGGCACCACAGCCAGGACAACCGGCTCAACGACCGGCTCCACCATCAGCGGACGATGATTCGCACGCAAAACAGCAGGGGTTCGGTACCTCTACTAATTTTACGGCTCTCACCAGCCTAAACAACCCCTCAATTCCCAGGGCCCACCCCTTGACAGGCGGTCGAGCAAGTCGGGCGAGCCAGCACACACACCACCGCGAAATGCAGCTACTAAGCCACCGGAGGAATCAGAGCCGCGACGAGAACGAGAACGGTCACGGCCATCTCCCCGAACCCGATGGTGCGCGGACGCCACGGTGTACCGCGGCGTTCAGCATGCCAGGGCATCCACCAGGCGCGCAGGGCGACCACCAAGAAGGCCGGAACCGCGAGGAAAGTCACCAGTCCCGCCACGGCGAACACGGCCACCGCCACGGCGGCTACCAGGTGATAAGCGACGGAACCAATGAACCAGGCCCGGTCTCCGCGTTTCCGGATCAGTGTTTTCACGTAGGGAATGGTGCCGCAGAAGTACAGGGCGATCACCACGGTGGACACCCACAGGCGCGTCGTCATCGGGTCACCGGCGGCCCACGCGGTGACCGGAATCATCGCGCAACTCGCGAGCACGGTGGACTCCCCGGAGGCGAGGGACCGGGGGCGCCTGTTCCACGCCTCCCAGATCGCGACAGCGACGAGGGGTCCGAAGACCAGCGCGAAGATGAGGATCGTCGGCCGCATGGCGACGACCACCGCCGAGGCGATCACGCAGATGATGCCGTAGGTCACGAGCGGCGCGACATAGCGCTGTTTACGGGGCCCGCGGGCCTTCATCCAGAGACCGGCGGCGAAGAAGGCGAAGTAGCCGACGAACCAGGCCACGGCGAGCGGGACGTGGATCAGTGCGGGACGGGCGACGCTGATCCCCACCACCAGCGGGATGATCACCATCACCCACGCGCCGTGCTGGTCCGGTATCCAGCCGGCGTTGCCGCCCTTCTTCCTCTTGGGCTTCGCCTTCGTTTCGGTGTGTGCGGAAGACTGGGTCATTTCTGACGGTGTCCTTTCGGCTGTCGGATGACGTCGCGGTTCCCCGTTTCCCGGGATCCGCGGCGCTGCCCATACCGTCGGCCGAACTGAACCCGGCACGAAAAAGAGGGTGTCATCTCCCTGATCGTCCTCCGGAGCGCGGAGGCCTGACTACAGCGTCGACCACAGGCGCATGCCGACGCGGATACGGTCCCCGGCCGGGGACCTGTTGCCCATGGTATCCGGTGAGGCTTCCCTCATCCAGCCTGCCGGTCAGTGCAGCGGCACCCGCCGCAGCGAACCGTCGGACAGCCCGGCCTCATCGATCTCCTCCCGGGAGATACCCATGATGTGCAGGACCTCGTCGAGGAACGGATGGTTAACGGCCGCATCAGCGACCTCACGGAGCGCGGGCTTCGCGTTGAATGCGATGCCGAGGCCCGCGGCGGACAGCATGTCGATGTCGTTGGCCCCGTCCCCGACGGCGACGGTCTGATGCATACCGAGGCCCGAATCAGCGGCGAACTCCGCGAGGAACTCGGCCTTCGCCGCGCGGTCGACGACCTTTCCGATGACGCGGCCCGTGAGCTTGCCGTCCTCGATCTCGAGGGTGTTGGCCCGGACGTAGTCGAGTTCGAGGTCCGCCGCGAGCCCCTCGAGCACCTGGATGAAGCCACCGGATACGACCGCCGTCTTATATCCCATGCGCTGCAAGGTACGGATGGTCGTGCGGGCGCCCGGGGTCAGGACAATGTCGCGGGCAACATCGTCGATGACGGAGGCATCCAACCCGGCCAGGACGGCGACGCGTTCACGCAGGGATTCCTCAAAATCGATCTCTCCGCGCATAGCGCGGGCCGTTACTTCGGCGACCTCCTTCTCCTTGCCCGCGTGTGCCGCGAGCATCTCGATGACCTCGCCGGTGATGAGAGTGGAGTCGCAGTCGAAGCAGATGAGGTTCTTCGCGTAGCGGACGAGACCCGCACGTTCGATCGCAATGTCGACACCGATCTCCTGGGTCAGGGTGGCGAGCGCTTTGCGCAGGGCGACACCGCCGCCGGGCTTCGGGTCAGCGACCGTGACCTTGAGTTCCAGACCGGTGACCGGGTAATCCGCGATTCCCCGGATCGTGTCGATGTTCGCCCCATAGTCGGCGAGGGTTTGACCGATTCGGGAGATGTGCTCCGCGGTGACCGGGTTACCGAGAACGACGACGGCGTGCGTCGACAGGGCGCGGGTAGATCGCAGTGAATCCTGCACCTCGACGGTGACGGTCTGTCCGTAGGAACGGAGCGTCCCCGAGAGCCCCTCGGTGAGGGTCTCCAGATCCTCCGGGCCACATCCCACGAAAGCGGCGAGGTTCAGCCGCCCCCGGAAGAGCGACTGTTCGACGTCGAGAACCTGGACTCTGTGGGCGGCCAACACGCGGAAGAACGCCGCGGAAACCCCCTGGCGGTCGCGGCCGACGACGGTCACGACGGCCGGAACGGATCCGGGCGGAAGGGTAACGGTGATGTCCTGGACGGCGGGGGCAACGGTACGGGCAGCGGTTTTGGTTGTCTGGCTCACGAGCCCATTGTTCCATGCCATCTGACCCCAGACAGACATCACCCCCGCAGGAACCTGGGCTCCTGTGGGGGTGATGGTGCGTATGTCATTCGGTGGTCAGACCTCTTTCGGTAGGTCCGTCTGACCGCGTCGTACCGGGGTCGACCTACCTGGTCTTCTCCAGTACCGGGGAGTCACCCGCCGGGCGCCCGACGTGCGCCTCGGCGCGCATGCGCTCAACCATGTGCGGGTAGTGCAGCTCGAACGCGGGGCGCTCGGACCGGATACGCGGCAGCGAGGTGAAATTGTGGCGCGGGGGCGGGCAGCTGGTTGCCCACTCGAGGGAGTTTCCGTAGCCCCAGGGATCATCGACGGTGACGATCTCACCGTAGCGCCAGGACTTGAACACGTTCCAGATGAACGGGATCACGGACAGACCGAGGATGAATGCGAACACCGTGGAGATCTGGTTGTAGATGGTGAAGCCGTCGCTCTCGAGGTAGTCGGCGTACCGACGCGGCATACCCATGTTGCCCACCCAGTGCTGGATGAGGAAGGTGCCGTGGAAGCCGATGAACGTCAGCCAGAAATGGATCTTGCCGAGACGTTCGTTGAGCATCCGGCCCGTCATCTTCGGGAACCAGAAGTACACACCAGCGTAGGACGCGAACACGATCGTGCCGAACAACGTGTAGTGGAAGTGGGCGACGACGAAGTAGGTGTCCGAGATGTGGAAGTCCAGCGGCGGTGAAGCGAGCATGATGCCCGTCAGCCCACCGAAGAGGAAGGTGACCAGGAAGCCGAAGGCGAAGATCATCGGGGTTTCCCAGGTCAGGTGTCCACGCCACATCGTGCCCAGCCAGTTGAAGAACTTCACGCCGGTGGGAACCGAGATGAGGAACGTCATGAAGGAGAAGAACGGCAGCAGGACAGCTCCGGTGACGAACATGTGGTGCGCCCAGACCGCCATGGATAGAGCGGCGATGGACAGTGTCGCGAAGACGAGGCCGGCGTAACCGAAGACTGGCTTGCGGGAGAACACCGGGACCACCTCGGAAATGATTCCGAAGAACGGCAACGCCAGGACGTAGACCTCCGGGTGACCGAAGAACCAGAAGAGGTGCTGCCAGAGAATGGCTCCGCCGTTGGCCGGATCATAGATATGGCCTCCGAGCTTACGGTCGTAGAGGACTCCGAGGGCGGCAGCGGTCAGCATCGGGAAGATCATCAGCGCCAGGATGGACGTGACGAAGATGGTCCAGGTGAAGACCGGAAGGCGGAACATGGTCATACCGGGTGCGCGGAGGCACAGGATGGTCGTAATCATGTTGACGGCAGAGAGAATAGTGCCGACGCCACCGGCGCCGACGCCGACGATCCACATGTCCGCTCCGACACCGGGCGTATGCGCGGCATCGGACAGCGGCGAGTACATCGTCCAGCCGAAGTCAGCGGCACCACCGGGGGTCGCGAAACCGGACAGCATGATGATTCCGCCGCCGGTGGTCAGCCAGAAGCCGAAAGAGTTGAGGCGCGGGAACGCCACGTCGGGCGCGCCGATCTGGAGAGGCATAACGAAGTTGGCGAATCCCCAGACGACCGGGGTTCCGTACAGCAGCAGCATCACTGTGCCATGCATGGTGAACAGCTGGTTGAACTGCTCGTTGGAGAAGATCTGCATTCCGGGATAGAACAGCTCTGCACGAATGAGCAGGGCCATGAATCCACCGAGGAAGAAGAAGCTGAAGGACATCATGATGTACATGACGCCGAGGAGCTTGTGGTCCGTGGTGGTGAGCATCAACCAGGCAAGACTGCCCTTTCGACCGGTTCCCTTCGGAGCCGGTCGTGATGGAGCGACAACCTGGTCGCTCCGTTTCTCTACAGCGGTCATTTGGTTCCTCCTGACTACGCAGTAGCCCTGATCAGCCAGGGCCACCCATGTTTCACGCTGACTTGATAGTAAAGGATCGCTTCGGGCGGTTCCAGCCGCGCGAGGAGCGCTATGTCCCAGCACACACCGGTTTTATGTCGCCCGCTCAACACTCCTTTCAGCGTCGTTGCCGGTGGGTGGCGTGGAGGCTCGGGAAATCGGAATCAGTCTGTGACTTCTGACACCTTTGTGGCAGGTGTGATAATCCTGCACTTTACCTCTGATTGGAGGTGGTTTTTCACCCCCGCCCGGGTTAGAGCTAAAGGTGTAGACGCCACTCCAGGGACAAAAGCTCCCCCCCTCAAAGAGCACCACCCGACACGACACAGAAGACCCCGCCACGGTTTGTGCCCGTGACGGGGTGGCTTCGGCGAACGTATCAGAAGTCCCAGTCGTCATCTTCCGTCGACTCTGCCTTACCTATGACATAGGAGGAACCTGAACCCGAGAAGAAGTCGTGGTTCTCATCGGCGTTCGGGGAGAGCGCCGAGAGGATGGCAGGCGAGACGCGGCACTCATCCGCGGGGAAGAGCGCCTCATACCCGAGATTGTTGAGGGCCTTGTTGGCGTTGTACCGGAGGAAGCGTTTGACATCCTCGGTCCACCCGAGATCATCGTAAAGGTCCTCGGTGTAGCCGATCTCGTTGTCGTAGAGATCATAGAGCAGATCGAACGTGTACTCCTTCAGCTCATCCCGCTCCACCTGGGTGAGCTGCTCCTGCCCCTTCTGGTACTTGTACCCGATGTAGTAGCCGTGCACGGCCTCGTCCCGGATGATCAACCGGATCACGTCTGCAGTGTTGGTGAGCTTCGCGTGGCTCGACCAGTACATCGGGAGATAGAACCCGGAGTAGAAGAGGAAGGATTCGAGAAGCGTCGAGGCAACCTTCCGTTTCAGAGGATTGTCGCCCTCGTAGTAGGAGAGGATGATTCGGGCCTTCTTCTGCAGCGCCTCGTTTTCCTCGGACCACCGGAAGGCGTCGTTGATCTCCTGGGTCGACGCCAGGGTCATAAAGATAGAGGAATAACTCTTGGCGTGGACCGACTCCATGAACGCGATGTTCGTGTATACGGCCTCTTCATGCGGGGTGAGCGCATCCGGAATCAGCGAAACCGCACCGACCGTGCCCTGGATCGTGTCCAGCATGGTCAATCCGGTGAACACCCGCATGGTGGTCTGCTGCTCAAGCGCGGTGAGCGTGTTCCAGCTCTTGATGTCGTTGGACAGCGGTACTTTCTCGGGTAGCCAGAAGTTGCCCACCAACCGGTCCCAGACCTCGAGGTCCTTGTCATCAGGGATCGTGTTCCAGTTGATCGCAGCTATCGGACAGGGGCGGGCCTCGGGATGCTTCTCTCGGTGCGCCGGGGTTGAGGGGGGACAGTCCTGGGCCATGTGCATTCCTTTACTGACGGATCTTCTTCTCTGCCGATGTGACGCGGGGATGTCGCACCGCATCAGCAACCGGGGGGCTGCTCGCAGTAGCGGCACACCAACATTTCAGTGGCGCGACGCCCGCGATACCGGCTCCGGGTCGACCATACCGCTTCAGCGGACTCCGGTGGGTGGACACCAGCAGCCGACTCCGCCACAGTTCAGCGGAATGACCGCACGCTTCCCCGATCACGACAAACTCCTCCCCTTCTCCACAACCAGAAAATGTGATTTGCAACACCCAGGGTGCCCTGACCTGCATGTTTCACGCCCTCACAGCCCCGATGCGCGAAAAGCCGGAATGGCCCACGTAAAATATCCCCGACCACCAACAGTTCTCGGCGCCAGAACCGCTACGCCAAGACATCTAACACCCCCGCCACGCTGGCCATTTATACAGTTGGCGAAGTGATGAATATCTCTCACAGACCCCCCGAGTTAGGGCCCTGAAACGGCCATCATCAGACTGGAATCTAGTCCCAAAAACGTCGCCATACTAAGCCATACCAAACCCCAAAAAACCTAGTTAAGCTGGGCTTTACTTACATGCGCAGCCCAAGGAAGTGACTTACCATGAGAAACATGAAAATCAACACGAAGCTTGAAACGGAAATGAACAAACAGGTCACCGCTGAGCTGGAGGCCGCAATGACCTACCTGCAGCTGTCCTACCTCCTCGACAGCCTCGGGCTGACCGGCATGCGGGACTGGATGAAGGCCCAGTCCGAAGAGGAGTTGGGGCACGCACAGCGCTTCGCCGACCACATGCTCGCTCGTGACTGCGTACCGGCCGTCGGTGTCATCAGTGCGCCCGACCTGAAGATCAATTCCGCAGCCGATGCATTCGAGGCTGCGCTGAAGCACGAGCAGAAGGTCTCCGGAATGATCCGCGACCTCACCCGGCTCGCCGCGGAAGAGGGCGATCTCGACTCTCGCCCGCTGCTGGACTCCTTCCTCGCGGAGCAGGTCGAGGAAGAAGCCACCTGCAAGGAGATCCTCGACCGCTTGCGACTCGCCGGCGACGACGGATCCGGCGTCCTCCGCATCGACGCCGAACTGGGCGAGCGCGACAGCGATACCCTCTGACCTTCCTGTCCGGGTGACGTGAAGAACCGGGCGTCGGCCACCACAATGGTTGCCGACGCCCGGTTTTCTTCATCTCCGTTCCGCTCTTACGTCCCGGGGGCCCGGTGCCGTCCTGTCGCGCGGCAAATGACGGCGACGACATCCTGGACCGGCGCGGAGTTGTCGATGGTGATGCCCAGCTCCCCTGCGGCGAGCGGTTCAAGGGCCTCTAGCTGCGAATCCAGCAATGCCGCGGTCATGAAGTGTCCCGTCCGCGCATCCAGGCGGCGCTTCGTGAGGCCTGGGTCCGTGGCGAGATGGACGAACCAGACGACGCCCTCGGCGTCCTCGAGGATCTTCCGGTAGGACCGCCGGAGAGCGGAGCATGCGATGACGGTCCCCGTCCCAGCGAGAGCACGGGAGGTCATCCAGTTCTGGACCGCTAGAAGCCACGGACGGCGGTCTTCGTCGCTGAGCGGTTGCCCGGACGTCATTTTCCGGATGTTCGCAACCGAGTGGAAGTCATCGGCGTCGACCATCTCGAGGCCACATGTGTCCGCATATGCACGAGCCACAGTGCTCTTCCCGCATCCCGACACCCCCATCACAACCACGTGGTCCGGCGGGCGGTTGCCCGTCCTCCCCACTGTCCCGGATGTGTTCGACACCGGGTCGCTCCTAAGCAAGGTGCCCTCCGAGCAGATACACGGCCACCGCACAGCCGAATCCGATCACGGCGATCAGAGTCTGATTGACCGTCCAGGTCCGCAGTGTCGTCGCGGGATCCATTCCCATCAGCCGACCGACCAGCCAGAATCCCGAATCATTGACGTGTGAGGCCGCAACGGAGCCGGCTGCGGTCGCGAGGACGATTGCAGCAAGCTGCACCCCGGTCAGGTCGGCCGCGGCGACCGCGGGCGCCATGAGTGCCGCCGCCGTCGTCAATGCGACCGTCGCGGAACCCTGGGCCACCCGGAGGGCTACCGCCGCGAGGAACACCGCAAGGATCAACGGGACCCCGAGATCCCCGAGTGCCTCCGCGAGTGCATCCCCGATACCGGTGGCACGGAGGACACCACCGAACATGCCACCGGCGCCAGTGACGAGGATAACCGAGGCCACGGGGGCAAGCGCCCCATCGAACGCGCGCTCCACGGCCTCCCGCTCCATCCCCCGCAGGACACCCAGGATGACCGCGGCCACGAGCGTGGTGAGCAACAACGCAACCGGTGTGGAGCCGAGGAACCGGAACGTCTGAACCCATGCAGCGCCAGGCTCGACCCAGCCTTCGGTGCCCGCCATGTCCAGACCGGTATTCCCGAAGATGAGAAGGAGCGGTAGTACCAGGATCGCGAGCACCGTAGCCGTCCCGGCTGGTTTGCCGGGTAGCTCGCTATCGCCGATCTCCGGGCCTCCGGCTAGGAGGGAGGGAACTGCGAGCGGAAACCGCCGACCACAGTGGACGCCCCACCTGTAGCCGGAGAAGTACCAGACGGGGAATACGATGAGGAGCCCGATGAGCAGCACCAGTCCGAGATCCGCGCTGTACAGTTCCGCGGCCGCTATCGGGCCGGGGTGTGGGGGCAGGAAAACATGCATGACGCTGAAGGCGCCAGCCGCGGGGATCCCGTACCGCAAGACAGGCTCCCCCAGTCGACGGGCGACCGCGAACACGACGGGAAGCATGACGATCAGCCCGGCGTCGAAGAAGATCGGGAAGCCCATGATGAGGGATGCGATGCCGAGGGCGAGGGGTGCACGGTTGTCGCCGAAGGTCCCGGTCAGTGACTCAGCCAGACTGCGGGCACCACCGGATATCTCGACAAGGCGCCCCAGCATCGCTCCCAGTCCGACGAGGAGCGCAACACCGGCGAGCGTTCGCCCGAAGCCCTCGGTCATGGTAGGCAGGACAGCGGCCACCGGGAGCCCCGCGGCGAGCGCAGTTCCCGCTGAAACGAGAACCAGCACCAGAAAAGCGTGCATCTTCAGCCTGATCACCAGAAAGAGGATCACCGCGATCGCCCCCACCGCGATTCCTAGGAGGGGCGCGGTGCCCATCGTCTGCTGCCAGGTATCCATCCGGATTCTCCATCCTCGCCGTGCCTGTCGAGCATGTCACATATGGCGGTACTTCTGACGCATGTCTCGCTCAATTGTCCGGTGTTCGGGACACTACACCGAATTTAATAGCACCTTTTGCTCTAGCTGCCCATTTCCGGGGTTATAAAAATAGCGCATGTCCAGCATGAGTCCACGACCTTCCCCCATTGGGGGCCACCCGAGATGCGGCGACCACAGCTCTAACCTGTGAGGCAGTTATGCTGATGCACACATTCCTGACACCGGAGCCCAATAATCGCCCAATGCAAATAGCGGCGCGATACGGCTGTCCGGGCAACCGCCGTCCACAGAAGCAGAGTATTTCCCACAATGACCACACGCACCCAGACTCGTCCACCATTGCTGGACAGCGTCCTTGACCAGCTCGGATCCGAAATCGTCAGTGGCCAGCTGGCCCCGGGAGAGACCTTCACTCTGCAGGACATATGCAAACGCTTCACCATCTCTCGGACCGTCGCACGAGAGACGATGCGGGCACTGGAGCACCTTCACCTAGTGTCCTCCTCGAGGCGCATCGGCCTCACCGTCCAGGCACCGTCCGAGTGGGAGGTGTTCGACAGCAACGTCATCCGCTGGCGCCTCGAATCCCCCACTGAACGGACCGGGCAGCTCGTCTCCCTCACCAGTCTGCGTGAGGCAGTCGAACCGATCGCGGCCAGGTCGATGGCACTCTCAGGAACCCCCACCGAACGGGCACGGCTCCGGGAACTCGCCGCCACCTTACGCAGACTCGGCCACGAGGGGCGCGGGGCCACCGCCGAGTTCCTGGACGCCGACATCGAGTTCCACACACTGCTGCTCACCGCGTCCCGGAACGAAATGTTCGCTGCACTGGCGACGACGGTCGCCACGGTACTCGCCGGACGCACCGATCTCGGCCTGCAACCGGAGTACCCCAACGATGACGCCATGGACATGCACGAGGCTCTCGCGGACGCTATTCTCCACGGCGACCCGGCGGAAGCGGAGCGACAGGCCCGTGCGCTGGTGACCGAGGTGGGCACCGCCCTGGCGCTGCGTAAGGAAGCCTGACCCGAAAGCCCCACACCAGAAGAGCTCCCCACCGGATGGTCCCGGTGGGGAGCTCTTCATTTCCATGATTCGGACAGAATCAGAGCATGCAGCTCACACAGCCCTCAACCTCGGTACCGATGAGCGCGGTCTGGCGGAGACGGATGTAGTAGATGGTCTTGATCCCCTTGCGCCACGCGTAAATCTGGGCGCGGTTGATCTCACGGGTGGTGGCCGTGTCCTTGAAGAACAGTGTCAGGGAGAGTCCCTGGTCCACGTAGCGAGTGGCGACCGCGTAGGTGTCGATGATCTTCTCGTAGCCGATCTCGTACGCATCCGCGTAGTACTCGAGGTTGTCGTTGGTCATGTACGGAGCCGGGTAGTAGACGCGACCGATCTTGCCTTCCTTCCGGATCTCGATCCGGGAAGCGATCGGGTGGATCGACGACGTCGAGTTGTTGATGTACGAGATGGAGCCCGTCGGGGGAACGGCCTGTAGGTAGCGGTTATACATCCCGTATTCGGCGATGTCTGCCTTGAGCTGCGCCCACTCCTCCGCGGTCGGAGTGTGGATTGATGATGCGGCAAACAGCTCCTTCACCCGGTCGGTCTTCGGCTCGAACTCCGCCGGATCGTACCGGTCAAAGAAGCTGCCATCGGCATAGTCGGAATCGCTGAACCCTTCGAACGTCTCGCCGCGTTCGCGGGCAATCGCCATCGAGGCGCGGAGACACTCGTACATGACGGCCGCGAAGTAGGCGTTGGTGAAGTCGAGACCCTCCTCCGAGCCGTAGTGGATCCGCTCTCGGCCGAAGTAACCGTGCAGGTTCATCTGGCCGAGGCCGATGGCGTGGGCAGCGTCGTTGCCCTTGCGGATCGACGGAACCGAGTCGATGGAGGTCTGCTCACTGACCGCGGTCAAGCCCCGGATCGCGGTCTGGATCGTGCCGGAGAAGTCCGGGGAATCCATGGCCTTGGCGATGTTCATGGAACCGAGGTTGCAGGAGATGTCCTCACCGATGTGCTCGTAGGTGAGGTCTTCATTGTAGGTCGACGCGGTCGAGACCTGCAGGATCTCGGAGCAGAGGTTGGACAGTGTGATCCGGCCCCTGATGGGGTTGGCCCGGTTCACGGTGTCTTCGAACATGATGTACGGGTAGCCGGACTCGAACTGGATCTCCGCCAGTGTCTGGAAGAACGCGCGCGCGTTGATCTTGGTCTTCCGGATGCGGGGATCCTCGACCATCTCTGCGTAGTGCTCGGTGACGGAGATATCCGCGAAAGGCTTGCCGTACACCCGCTCGACGTCGTAGGGCGAGAACAGGTACATGTCGTCGTTGTTCTTCGCGAGCTTGAAGGTGATGTCGGGGATCACGACTCCGAGGGAGAGGGTCTTGATGCGGATCTTCTCATCAGCATTCTCTCGCTTGGTGTCCAGGAACTTCAGGATGTCCGGGTGGTGCGCGTTGAGGTAGACGGCACCCGCTCCCTGCCGAGCACCCAGCTGGTTGGCGTAGGAGAAGGAATCCTCGAGCAGCTTCATGACGGGTATGACACCGGAGGACTGGTTCTGGATTTTCTTGATCGGCGCGCCGGCCTCACGGAGATTGGACAACAGCAGCGCCACGCCACCGCCGCGCTTCGACAGCTGCAGTGCGGAGTTGATGGCGCGGCCGATGGATTCCATGTTGTCCTCGATACGCAGGAGGAAACAGCTCACGGGCTCACCGCGCTGTGCCTTACCTGAGTTGAGGAAGGTAGGGGTCGCGGGCTGAAAGCGACCGGTCATGATCTCATCGACGAGCCGGCTGGCGAGACTCTTGTCTCCCGCGGCGAGGGTCAACGCGACCATGCACACGCGGTCCTCGTAACGCTCCAGGTAACGACTGCCGTCGAAGGTCTTCAGGGTGTAGGACGTGTAGTACTTGTAGGCGCCTAGGAACGTCTGGAACCGAAACTTGTGGGCGTACGCCTGCTTGAACAGCGTCTTGATGAACTCGAAGTCGTACTGTTCCACGACCTCGGACTCGTAGTAGTCGTTCTCGAGGAGGTAGCGGAACTTCTCCTCAAGGTCGTGAAAGAACACGGTGTTCAGGTTCACGTGCTGCAGGAAGAACTGGTTCGCGGCCTCACGGTCCTTGTCGAACTGGATCTTGCCCTCGTCGTCATAGAGGTTGAGGAGGGCGTTGAGGGCATGATAATCGAGCTTGTCCGACTTTTGTACGGGTTCAGCCACGGTTTTTCCGATCTCTGACATGTTTCTCCTGGTTTTCCGCGTCTGCGGCGGGTTGTTGGGGTAAACGGCGAAAAGAATAGGGGTTGTCCTCAACCTGGCGGAGCCGCAATCTGCCGTGCCGTGTCGGGCAGGAGACCGAGTTCCGTGGCATGTGCATCGAGTCCGTGACGGAGGATGGCGACATCCTCGGGTGTTCCCATGAGCTCGAAGCGGTAGACGAAGGGGACACCGCATTTGGCGGAGATGACGTCCCCCGCGCGCGCGAAATCAGCACCGAAGTTGGTGTTGCCACTGGCAACAACCGCACGGAGCAGCTCGCGGTTATGCCGGTTGTTGAGGAAACGGATGACCTGGGAGGGAACCGGACGCGACTCGTGGCCGGCGACGGAAGCTCCCCCACCGTAGGTCGGACAGATGAGCACGTACGGCTCATCGACGACCAGTGGCGGTTCCGTGCGCCGGAGCGGGATACGGGCACTGGGTAGGCCCAGATGTCCGACAAATCGGTGGGTGTTCTCTGTTGCGGATGAGAAGTAGACGACAAGCATCGTCGATGCACACTCCCTTTCCGGTGCTGGTGACTGTGAGCTTCGTCCGCCCCGGCGGAGTCACCGCCGCCGGGGGCCGGGGTTTGTTGTGCCGGTTGGCGCGTCTGTACGGGGTGGAGACAATGCGAAAGCCGCGCAGTGGGGCGGTTGTAGCTGCCCTCCGCGCGGCCTCTGTTCCTCGCTCACATTCCGCGTGACCGCATGACTCTCAGGCGACCTGTGCAGCCAAGCCACGGATGCGTTCCGGGCGAAAGCCGGACCAGTGCTCACCATCGACCTCGACAACCGGAGCATGCAGGTAGCCGAGTGCCATCACGTAGTCACGGGCATCATCGTCGAGGCTGATGTCGACCAGTTCGTATTCGAGACCAGCACGGTCCAGGGCCTTCTTGGTGGCGGTGCACTGCACACATGCGGGCTTGCTGTAAACGGTGATGGCCATGAGTGGAATTCCTTGTGTGTTCGAGGCTTATTCGTCTGCGTCCGAGCGGTGGATCACGCTGCCGTTGGGCGACTGTCTGATGTCTCCTCCGGGTGCCCGACGGCGACGCATCGGGTCAACCGGTGACAGAAACGAACACTATACTTTGTGGTCAGCATCGGCAAGTGACACATCATGTAGTAGTTATTGCCATTGAATTCCCAGCAAACCTCCACCCGGGGGCACAACATCTGCCCTCAATGCGTCACATGGAATTACACGCTTGTCGGTCTCCCCCACCAGGCACAGGACATTTCCCCTGCTCGCCCCACAACCAACCGATCGGCCGTTATTGAAACGTTATAATTTCGCCTCCCCCCGTACGCACCCTCCTCCATCCCGCACACCGGAAGAGCCGGGCAGGTGCCTGAATTACTCCAGCCACCTGCCCGGCTCTTCCGGGAATTACGCTTCGAATTAACCCTGACGGGCTTTGAAACGCGGATCCTTCTTGTTGATCACGAACACCTTGCCGTGACGACGCACGACCTGGGCGCCCGGCTTGTTTTTCAGCGACCGAAGTGACTTGCGGACCTTCATCGGGCGCTCCTTTCTCTCATGCGCGTGGACCGGCGGAAAGCCGGTTTGTCTGCTTCTCTGGCGGGTTCCGGTCCCGACACCGACTCAATACTGATTCGTACTGCTTCCTGGCGACGCGGTGGGACGGCCTTGCCATGACACGAGGACTCATCCTATCGGAAGGCACCCCGCGGGACAAACCACGGACGAATAAACCCCCGATAGATCGTTCAACCCAGGCGCACGGCCCGGGTCTGGCTCACTAGACTGGGCGCCCATGAACTCTGAACAGCAACATACCCGAGATTCCATCGTCGCCGCCCTGCACACAAAACCTGAGATCACCCCTTCAGCGGAGATCGAGGAACGAATCACTTTCCTCGCCGATTATCTCCGTACCACCGGACTATCCTGCTACGTCCTCGGGATCTCTGGCGGCCAGGATTCGACCCTCGCCGGTCGACTCGCACAGCTCGCGGTCGAACGTCTCCGGGGCGCGGGGGTGGACGCCACCTTCTACGCCGTCCGACTCCCCTACGGCGTCCAGGTGGATGAGAACGACGCACAGATCGCACTGGAGTTCATCCGCCCCGACCACGTACTCACCGTCAACATCGCAGACACCGTCGACGCCCTCGATACCACAGTGTCCACGGCCCTCGGCACCCCGGAGCTCGGAGACTTCAACAGGGGAAACGCCAAAGCGCGAGTCCGGATGCTCGCGCAGTACGCCATCGCCGGGGAGAAGGGGGGCCTGGTGATCGGCACCGATCACGCCGCAGAGAACGTCACCGGTTTCTTCACCAAGTTCGGGGACGGCGCGGCGGACATCCTCCCCCTGTTCGGACTATCGAAACGCCAGGGCGCGGCGCTCCTCGAGGAACTGGGAGCCCCGAGCTCGACCTGGACAAAGGTACCCACCGCGGACCTGGAGGACAACCGCCCGGCACTCCCCGACGAGGAGGCCCTCGGGATCACCTACCGGCAGATCGACGACTACGTCGAGGGTGCCGGTGACGTCGACGTCCCAGATGCCGCCGTCCGGCGTCTTGAGCACCTGTGGCGGATCGGCAGGCACAAACGCACGCTCCCGGTGACGCCGCAGGACACGTGGTGGCGGGAGTGATCCGCCGCCGCTAACCGGCAGCCAGTCAATCGCCGAGCACGCGGAGGGTCCCCTCAGCCGCCCTGCGCAGTTCCGGCCCGTAGGCGGATCCGTGGGTCTGGGCATGCACCGCGAGCGGGTGCAGCTGGTGGATCGGGGTGGAGCTGTCGAAGTCCGGGGCAGCACCGGACTCCTCGATATAACCCCGCCGGATCTCCCCAAGGTACGGGGCCCCGAACAATGCGAGCATCGCCAGATCGGTCTCCGGGTGCCCACCGTGGGCGGCCGGGTCGATGAATACCGGGCCGTCGGTACTGAAGAGCAGGTTTCCGGCCCACAGATCACCGTGGATCCGGGCCGGGTTCACCTCCCATCGGTGACCACGGAGCGCAACGCACGCCCGATCAACCAGGTCGAGGGTCGCCGTCTCGATGTTCCCCTTCCTGTGCGCCTCACGGGCGAACGGAAGAACCCGCTGTTCGGTATAGAACATCACCCAATCATCGGTCGGCTCACAGCGCTGCGGAATGGACCCAATGTAATTCGTGCCGGTCCAGGTCTCACCGCCCGGCGCGGGCGGGCACCCGAACGCCTCGGCGCCGGCGGCATGAATGCGCGCCAATTCACGCCCGGCCCGGTACGCGGCCTCCGGGGTTGCGGGCGCAGACTCGACGAGCCGGGTAGTGATCGTCGCGCCGTCGGTGCCGAGAACATCGACGACGCAGGGGCTGGCTTCACGCAGCCACCGGAGTCCGGCGGCTTCCGCGCCGGCGGCATCCGCCGAGGGGGCGTGTTTGGTGAAGCCCACCGGGTCAGTAACGTTCGGGCTCGTCACCGAGGGCGAATTCACGACCGTTGATCTCCCGAGGGGTGATGCGGACGTAGTTGTACTTCAGGGTGGGCAGCCACGGCTTGAGCGGCAGAGTATCCGCGTGCTGGACCTCCGCGTTGGTCTTCAGCAGTTCGCCGTCTCCCTTGACCACGACGGACCAGGCACGCCCGTCGACAACCTCGTCGGCCTCGAAGAGGACGTCGTGGTTGAGTTCGATCGTGAACAGCTTGGAACCCTCCGCGGTGCGGAAGTAGATTTGTCCGTCGTCGATCACGAAGTTCACGGGGAAGATGTCCATGTCATCGGAACGGCGGACGACGACCCGACCGAGATGAACGCGCCGCAGACGTTCGGCGCACTCTTCATCGTTCAGGACTGTGATGACGTCATCGTTATTTTCCATGTCCCCATTGTTCCATCGAAACAGCCCGCTGGGGTGAGAAGTACCTGTGACAATCGCCCCAACCGGGGGTGTGAACCCGGTCCGAGCTGCCGATGCCGCCCGTTCCGGTGGTAAAACAGGAGGTCACGATGCGCCCGAATGGGGGCGTGCTGGTCAAGCTCTGACGTCGATGACAGTGCGTCCGGCCAGCTTACCGTTCAGTAGGTCCTCGCCCGCCTGCACCACGGATGAGAGGGGCCGGACAGTAGTGATGTGGTCCAGTGCCGTCTGGTCGAGATGGTCGGACAACAGCTTCCAGGCCCGTTCCCTGAGTTCGATCGGCGCATCCACCGAGTTGATCCCGAGGAGCTTCACCGCCCGCAGGATGAACGGCATAACGGTCCCGGGGAGATCTGCACCGTGGGCCAGGCCGCAGGCGGTGACCACACCGCCCCAACGGACCTGTGCGAGTGCATTGACCAGTGTGTGCGACCCCGCAGTATCGATCACCCCGGCGTAACGCTCGGACTGCAGCGGGCGACCAGGCTCCGCGAGCTCGGCCCTATCGATAATCTCCGTTGCTCCAAGTTCCCGCAGCATGTCGGAATGTTCCGCCACCCGCCCAGTCGCGGCGACAATGTCGAAGCCGAGGCTCGATAGCAGAAGGATCGCCGTGGCACCCACGCCGCCCGTCGCCCCAGTGACCAGGATCGAACCGTCCTGCGGGCTGATACCCGCACCGGCCAGCGCGTCGACGGAGAGTGCCGCGGTGAATCCCGCGGTGCCGATCGCCGCAGCCCTCAGGGTGCTGATGTTCTCCGGGATGTGCACCGTCGAAGCGGCGTCAATCCGCAGTTTTCCGGTGTATCCACCGGCGCGGGTCTCCCCCAGTCCTGCGCCGTTGACGACGACGCGGTCCTCGGGTGCGAACTTGTCCGAGTCACTGTCGATGACGGTTCCGCAGGCGTCGATGCCCGGCACCAGTGGCAGGGTCCGGGCGACCCCTTTTGTTCCGCGGAGAGCAAGTGCGTCCTTGTAGTTGAGGCTGGAGTAGGTGACATCGATGAGGAGGTCGCCGTCCCCGTACACGGTGTCATCCTCCGTGATCATCCGGGAGGTGATGACGGTGCCGTCCGGATTGTCGGGGTCGATGCAGCGGTCAACGACGATGGTGTGGGTCATTCCCCCAGTCTAAGCCGCACATCCAGACCGCGCCGCCCGGACCACCGCCTCGGACGCGTCTGATTAATCCTCGGGCTGGACCAGTACCCACGCCACCACGGCACCCACCAGCGCCATACCGCACACGAAGATGTAGATCCTGCCGGTAGCCGCACCGAGCCCCGCCAGCACACTCATGTGGGGACCCGCCAGGACACCCGTGAACACCGTGCCGAGAACCACGGTGCCCACGGACGCCCCGATCGGGAAGAAACTGTTGAGTAGCCCAGTCGCCATCCCCACCTGGCTGATCGGCACCGACCGCGTCGCGACATTCATCAGTGGCGTGTTGACCAGGGCATTGCCCGTACCCCAGACAATGGTCGCCGGAATCAGCCACGGCGGGTCATGCAGCGCGGTCACCTGCCACACGAACAGCACCGAGGCCGCAGCTATCAGCACCCCGCCGACTGCCAAAACGCCACCGGCTGGATACCTCCCCTGGAGTTTACCTGCCGCGATGGACCCCACCATGGCGCTGGCGCCGAGCGGGAAGAGCAGGAATCCGGTCTGCAGCGGCGTGTATCCGTGACCCTGTTGCAGGTAGAGCATGAAGTAGACCACAGCTCCACCGCTGATGAACCTGTTGATCACCGCACTCAGGGAGATACCGAGGAACGTGCGGTGGGTGAGCAGCCGGAGGTCGAGGACCGGGGCGGCACACTTCAGTTCCCGGAGGGTAAACAGCGCCAGCAGAACGACGGATGCACCGAGCAGCGCGACCACCGTGTCGTGAGTCCAGCCGTGTTCCTGCGCGCGGGTGACCCCGTAGTTCAAGGCGAGGAGAGCACCCGCGAGAAGGCCCGACCCGACCAGATCGAAGGGGTTGGGGTCTCGCTCCCGGTCATGGTCTGCGGGCAGGTAGCGGACGGCAACCAACACGGTGAGCACACCAAGCGGAAGGTTGATCAGGAACATGGAACGCCAGCTGAACGCGTCGACGAGCAGTCCCCCGATCACCGGCGAGAGTACCGCAGAGATCCCGACCGCCCCACTCCAGATGGCAATGGCCATCGTTCTACGCTCCCCGTCGAAGCACCGGGCCATCAACGGCATCGCGTTCGCGAACATGACGGAGGCCGCGACGCCCTGGGCGGCGCGGAAACCGATGAGCGCCGCCATCGACGGGGCGACACCGCAGGCAACGGAGGCGGCGGTGAACGCGATGATCCCCGTCATGAACATCCGCTTGCTGCCGAGCCGGTCACTCAGCGCCCCGGCGGGTTGGATGAGCGCACCGAACGCCAGCGAGTAGGCCACGACGATCCACTGCATCCTACTGAGGGAGGCGTCGGTGAGATCTTCGGCGATCGCCGGAAGGCCGACCGCCACGATCATCATGTCCGCGACCATGAGTGATGAGGCCAGCACCACCGCGGTCAGCGTCCACTTTTCAGCGGCGGTGTACCGGACCTTCTCCGTCTGTTCCTGCGTCATCTCTTTCCCCGTTCTGCTGGGCGTTCCTGTCGACACCACTGCCCACAGGGTAAGGTAAGCACTACCTATTTGCAATAGGCTGTTTCAAATTATTCGGCACCTTTTGACGAAGGTAGAATCGGAGCCACGACACCCCGCGGGGACGCAGTGAGGAGTTCCATGGGCACCAGAGGTCCCGGCAGACCAGCGCAGCTCAACCGGGCAGACATCGAACGCGCCGTACTCACTCTCGGATTCAACGACGCGACAACCACGGCGATCGCCCGACACCTCGGGGTCGACCAGTCCTCGCTCTACCGGCACATCAGTTCCCGCCGTGAACTCCTCCGGAGCGCCGTGGACAGGGTGATCGCGGAACATCCCCGCGAGTTCGCCCACACCACGTGGCGCGAGTATCTGACTGGCGTCGCCGAGATGACCTGGTCGCTTCTCGTCAGTCATCCGGGCATGGCGGCCACCCTCTACACCCTCGAGGACACTCCCCCACGGAGCATCACCGAACTCACCGAGGAATCAACCCAGGTTCTGCACCGAACATACAGCTGGGCGATCCCCGACGCACTGGTCGTCCTCGACACACTGACGGACCTGACGGCGGACACCGTCAACCGCACCGAACGACTACTGTCCACCGCCCCGGAGGCCGGCACCGAGCGGGCGACCCGCGACCTGCTGGACCGGTCACGACTGTCCCCGGAGCTCACCGATGCGCTGGCACAGATCCTCGATGCAGGACTGGAGCAGTGGTGGCGACGTAAGGTCAACCTGCTTCTCGACGGCGCGGAACGACTCGCACCCTGACCTCGGGTAGACCACTGGAAATGCCACCAAGAACTGAGAACTACCACACCCGACGGCAGAGTGTTTTCTGTGCATCCACAAGGAATGGAGCTAGGAGGACTCAGCCCGAGCACGTGAGCGCTACTGGAACAACCGAGTACCACGTGGGCACAGGCGGAACGGGGGTGGCGATCACATACGCGCCGGTTCGGGAGCCCCAACCGGGGTCAGAATGGACTCAACGAGGCGATCCCGAGCACCGCTCATGAAGTGAGGAAGGTGGCATCCTCCGAACTGCTCGGAATGAAGACCACAGCACCACTGCAGTTGCGAAGTACTTTCGATTTCAATCGTCGGACCGAGAGGCAAGAGTGCACTGACGGAGGACTACAGCTCCGGCCGGGAAAGCGCTGAACCGGCGGGAATTATCTACGTTCCCTGCTACCGTTCTCAGCATGACAGACCAGCCACCCATGACCCCCTACGGGTCAGCACGCGATCTCCCTTCGGTCATGGAGCTGGAGCAGCAGATACAAGCGTCAAGGCTGTTGGGATTCCTACTGCCACGGAACCAACGTAAGGAAATCAAGCGGTTGCACGACGAGCAACGGCGGATCACCGATACCGTTGACGCTTTCTACGCTTTGCTTGGCCCTCGCAACTGGGTTTTCACCGGAGACCTCCAACTCGACGACATTCAAGCAGCTATTGCCACTGCGGATCCCAATGAAGCTGAACAGCGTCTCGTGGAGTACTACCAATCAGATGATCGAATATTGTTCCCGCTCCGTCAGCTCAACCGGTTCGCGGAGATGCGGCCACGCATGCCCCTGCTACAGAAGGCTCTGATTGACTACGAAGCGGGCCGCTACTACAGCACCGTGCTTGTCCTGCTTTCAGTTATGGATGGCTTCGTCAATGAATTGAACACCGCACACCGCAAAGGACTGCATGCGCGCGCACCCGAGGACATGGTGGCTTGGGATAGCGTCGTTGGCCACCATCTTGGTCTGGGCCATGCCCACCAGTCATTCATCAAGAGCTACTTCAAGACTGATACGAGCGAAACAACCGAGCTCGCTCGCAACGGAATCATGCACAGGACACTGGTGAACTACGACAATGTGATCGTGGCGACGAAGGCCTGGAATCGCTTGTTCGCAATCGCTGACTGGGCTGATTCTCGAAAGATACAAGCCGTGCCGGTAGAGCGCCCATCGACATTTCGCGAGGTGTTGTCGCGTTGTCACGAGATGCGGGTAAACAAGATCAGGCTTGAACAGTGGAAGCCTCACGTGCACGACAAGAGCTCGTTTGCCGAAGATCCTTCCGAAGTGGTGACCATATGCACCGATTTTCTAGAACGCTGGAGGAAATGCCAATGGGGACCGTTAGGCCAGCACTTCATTCAGTTCGGGAGCACACAACGACCCTTAGGCGAGCTCGCGGAAGAAGCGAAAGATCTCTACCGGCAGTTCACACTCGAAGAGTGGGACATTCTACGCGTGCGCCACGTGGGAGCAGCTGTCGCGCACGCTGACGTGAAAGTCACAGTCAACTCGGAGCCTCATCAGGCTGATCTACGCTGGGTACGAATCGATGAGACCGGCGAAGTCGTGATGGAGTGGAAGCCGGGCCGCTGGTCACTGTCTCCGTACGGACCCACCATCTTCCTCAAACCAGAACCCTAACACTTGCACGATACTGTGCTGCCAGGCCCCCTCGGCAGCGTGGTCCCTCTTCACCCAAAGCCTCAGCGCCTTCGCGAGTAGACCCAGAAGAGTCCGAACCGATCATCTGTCACGGAACTCCTAGCACAGAGACCGAAAATGAAAACGCATCAGACAAGACCATCCCCACCCTTCGGACTTGTTGTCGGCTTAGACGGTCGATGGCTTGGGCATGTGAGCTGCTGTGATGTCTGCCATGGCCCGAATTCAATCGGGGGCCAACGCCTCAAACGATCGTGCCTGCGACCTCAGCGGTAAGTACGTTCAATCCACTAGAAGACCGCTGTCCTGAGCTGGGCCGAAGTACCCCACGTCTACCAGGTGAGAGCATTTTCTGGTGATAGCGCAAAAAAGCTCTCCATTGCAGTGTTGTCGCCGACAGCACCGACTCTACCTAGTGAACCAATCATTCCGAGGGATCAAATCGCACTAGAGGATCTCCGCAAACGAAACCGGGAACCACGATCGGGATGGGTAGTGCAGCCACCAACAGTTCCACCACGCCAATCCAATTACTGCTACATCCGGACGATATTCCACCGGGGAGCCGATGCAATCCACAACCCTGATGGAATAATAGACACCCCTTTACCACGCACCCGGAGATCTTGCCTTCTCCGGTGGGGTGGTCCGCTGATGTTGGTCAGCTGAAACACGTCATGACGCGGAGCGGTGAAGAGACGCTCTACCTTGTCGTCATGTTCTGGTAGTGCAGGTCTCGTGGACGTTTCTGGTTTCCTTCGAAGGGTCGTCGAGGAAATCGTGCTATCACGGCCCACTCGCCACACTGCCACCATAATCTGCGGCGCCAAGTCATATGTGAACGCCTCTCGCTACAATCTCGCAGCCGAACGCCTCAAACTCGTCCAAGCCCACTACGCCGACGCGATCCCCCTCAACCTCCTCAGAAACGAATAAGGCCGCATTCGCGTCATCCTCGACCAGATCACCACACTGCTCGACCACCTCACCGGCACCTACGCAGGCGCCCAAACCGGACTTGCCCAGCTCACCGGACTCCCGGTCGACCTTGACGATCTCTACAGCTAGTGAGAACTATCCGAATGGCAGATCCCCAACCGGCCCTGTTCACCCGTGTCACTATCGACGACGACGAAACCGCCACCTGTACGGCCTGACGACCCCACAACCAGCGCCCTCCCCCATACCAGCATCGACGCTCTGACCGATGCCACCGCAGAAACAGAAGCTGCCCCGCCATATGGCGGGGCAGCTTCTGTTTTTCATCTGAAGTGGAGCTAAGGGGACTCGAACCCCTGACCCCCACACTGCCAGTGTGGTGCGCTACCAGCTGCGCCATAGCCCCTCATATGAAATTTCTGCGTCCACGGACCGGAGTCCGGAACTGTGAGCCGACCGATCCGTGGATCATCCCGGTTCACAGTGGAGCTAAGGGGACTCGAACCCCTGACCCCCACACTGCCAGTGTGGTGCGCTACCAGCTGCGCCATAGCCCCTCATTGAGACTCCCCCAATCTACACGGAGGGCCCTACGGCGAACAAATCGCCTGTTCCCGGTGTCCGGAACGAAGATGTGGGAGGCTCCATCCACGAGCCTCCCACTTACTTTCCGAATCGGGATATCACTTGGTGACCGTGTCGACCCAGTTCTTCAGGTCAACGTCCTTGCCGTCACGCACGATACGCGGGGAGGAGACCGTACCGGTCTGTTCCTTGAGCTTCTCGGCGTTCGCGGAGGCGATCTTCTGGAACTCGGCGTGTCCCTCGCCCGCACGGATGGTGCCGGCGAGTTCCTCGTCGGCCCCGAGTCGCGTTGCCGCGTCGGCGAACGTGACGTAGTTCCACTTGTCGAAGATCTTCCGCTGGTTCTCCAGCAGGGCCTTCCGGTAATTCCAGTACAGTTTGGCGTCGCCGCTGTCGGCGACGATCATCGCGGCGGTTCCCGCCATCGTGGAGTGCCCTTCGTCGCCGCCGGCGACGAAGTCCAGGGGATGGATGTTGACGACCAGCTTGCCCGCGGTCACGGCTTCCTTCATCTCATCGTCGGTGGCTTCGGCGAGCTCCGAGCAGTGGGGGCAGGAGTAGTCCTCATAGAGGTCCACTACCGGAGTGTCGCCGTTCGCGGAATCCGCGGACAGTGTGATGTAACCGTCGTGTTGTTTAACGTTGAAGTCCACCGCTTCGGTGTCCCCCGGTTTGATCTCCACGGCCTCGGTCTCCACCGCGTCGGTTCCGGTGGTGGAGGTTGCACTCGTCGCCGACTTCTCGCCGTCGCTCGAGGTGATGATGTAGCCGATCACGATGGCCGCGACAACCAGCACAGCCGCCAGCGCCCAGAGGAAACCATGCCCCTTTTCATTCGGGGACTTGATCTTCGTACTCACGTTCTTTGAACCCTTACGGTCGAAGTGGATGTTCAGTGCACACGGCGGGAGACCGGTGCACCCGGGCGGATCTCCCCGCAATCCTGGCCGTGGGGAGCCCCGTGGGGAGCGTCGCAACACTCCCCGATCAAGCAGCCTAGTCGCTCAACCACGGAGCGCGAATCGCCGGAACGGCCACCGGAACACCACCCAGGCCAAGATCAGGAAGGCGATGTCCCGGAGGATCTCCGAAAGATAGGACCACCAGGTAACGCCCTCAGCTGCGCCACCGCCACCGAAGCAACCGCAGTCGATGGACAGGCCGCGGGCCCAGGCCGAGCCGATACCGGCGATGAATAAAAGGAACAGCACCAGAGAGATGAAGGCGCTGAACCGGAGGAAGAGCCCGATGAGCAGGAACACCCCGAGGATCAGCTCACCGATCGGCAGCACAACCGCGATGAGATCCGCGGTGTCGTCGCTGAACAGTTCATAGGAACGGACGGCGAGCCGGGTGGCCATGGGTTCCGAGAGCTTCTGCCAGCCGCTGTAGAGCCACACAACCGCGAGCGCCAGCCGCGCGAGGGCCGACACCACGTCGAGAGTGATCGATCGGCTGTCGTACTTGGCCGGAACGAATTCGGGCTTCGCCGCCTCGACATGTGCCGCAGGATTCATCGACGTCTTCTTCATATTGTTGGTCACACCCAATAACACTAGCGCAACCAGCGCGTCCCGCGCCGGGTTCGAGGGAACGCGATCTCAATTCTCCGGGCCCCGCACGTCGCCCGGGCACGACACGACCGGAGTTCGGAGGCACATCCCTTCCTCCGTTCCCCGATCGCACCGGCGGATGGGAATCAGTCGCCCAGGACCCCTGCGACCAGCTCCTGCGCCTGCGCCTGGACCTCCTTCAGATGATCCGCGCCGCGGAAGGACTCCGCGTAGATCTTGTACTTGTCCTCGGTTCCGGAGGGGCGCGCCGCGAACCATGCGGAATCCGTGGTCACCTTCAGACCGCCGATCGGTGCGCCGTTGCCCGGTGCCTCCGTGAGTTTCGCGGTGATGGCCTCTCCGGCGAGTTCCGTGGCCGTGACATCCTCCGGCGACAGCTTCTTCAAAACAGCCTTCTGTTGACGGTTCGCCGGGGCATCGGTGCGGGCGTAGACGGGACTGCCGAACTTCTGCTCCAACTCGGCGTACCGCTCGGACGGCGTCTTCCCCGTGGCCGCGGTGATCTCACTGGCCAGGAGGTCGAGGATGATGCCGTCCTTGTCCGTCGACCAGACCGAGCCATCGCGACGCAGGAAGGAGGCCCCGGCAGATTCCTCGCCACCGAACCCGATTGTTCCGTCGATAAGGCCGGGGACGAACCACTTGAAGCCAACCGGCACCTCGACGAGGGTCCGTCCGAGATCGGCGACGACACGGTCGACCATCGAAGAAGACACGAGTGTCTTGCCGACGTTGATCCGCTGGTCCCAGTTGTGGCGACGACGGAAAAGATAGTCGATCGCGACCGCGAGATAGTGGTTCGGGTTCATCAAGCCCGCATCCGGGGTGACGATACCGTGCCGGTCGGCGTCGGCGTCGTTTCCGGTCGCCAGGTCGAAGTCACCACGACCGGCGACGAGTGAGGCCATGGAGTTCGCGCTCGAGCAGTCCATCCGGATCTTGCCGTCGGTGTCCAGCGTCATGAACCGCCAGGTCGCGTCGACCCGCGGGTTGACGACGGTCAGGTTGAGACCGTGTGCATCCGCGATCGCCCCCCAGTAGTCCACCGCGGCGCCACCCATGGGGTCGGCACCGATGGTCAACCCTGAATCCCGGATGACGTCCATGTCGACGACGTTGGGGAGATCAGCGATGTAGGTGTCCAGATAGTTGTGTCGGCCACAACGCTTGTCGAGGACACCGGATACCGGCGTGCGCTTCACCCCGTCGAGTCCCGTACGGAGAAGCTCGTTCGCGCGGGCCGCAATCCAGTCGGTGGCGTCGGTGTCCGCTGGTCCACCATTCGGCGGGTTGTACTTGAATCCGCCGTCCCGGGGCGGGTTGTGCGACGGAGTGATGATAATTCCGTCAGCCCGGCGGGGATCCGTCCCCGTCACACCACCATCGAGCCGGGCATTGTGTGCGAGGATCGCGTGCGAGACGGCCGGAGTCGGTGTGTACCGCCCGCGGTCGTCGACCAGCACCGAAATGTCGTTGGCGAGAAGAACCTCCAGCGCGGACACCATCGCGGGTTCGGATAGCGCATGGGGATCGCGGCCGATGTACACGGGCCCCCCAATCTTCTCCCGCCTGCGGTAGTCGACGATCGCCTGCGTCGTCGCGAGGATGTGGTTTTCATTGAACGCGGTATCCAGGGAAGAACCCCTGTGCCCGGATGTCCCGAAGGCAACCTGCTGGTCAGGGTCCTCCACATCCGGGATGCGGGTGTAGTACGCGGTGACGACCTCCGCGATGTCGATGAGGTCACTGTCAAGGGCGGGTTGGCCTGCGCGGTCGTGTGCCATGTCTGTGGAGGCTCCTTCTTGTTCGACGGGTTGCCGGGCGGATGCATCGGGTATTGCGCTGACGACACCCGTCCGCGGACTCACCCCCAATCTTCCCCCGATTTTGTCCGGCGCGCAGGGGATCACCCCCAGGATTCTCGCCCCCTCACGATATATCGGACATAGCCGGGAGCACCCGGCGGAGCCGGGGGTGTCCACGGGGGGCGGCAATCCAGGAAAACCCTGTGCCTGACTGAAGGGAACCTGTAATTTTCTACAGTATGTCCACGCTGAATGATCTGCTCGCCACCCTGTCCGGCATCATCTGGGGCCCATTCCTGCTCATACCGTTACTCCTCGGAACCGGTCTGTACCTCACGATCCGGCTCCGTGGACTGCAGTTCCGCGCCCTGTTCCTCGGCCTGCGTCACGGCTTCGTCGATGCCAACGACAAAGAGGGCGAGGGCGACATCTCCAACTATCAGGCGCTGACGACCGCCCTGGCAGCGACCGTCGGTGTCGGCAACATCGTCGGTGTCGCCACCGCACTCGCGGTCGGTGGACCAGGCGCACTGTTCTGGATGTGGATGACCGGACTCGTCGGCATGGCTTCCAAGTACACGGAGGCCTATCTCGGTGTTCGCTTCCGCGTCACTGATTCGAAGGGCAACCAGTCCGGCGGACCGCAGTACTACCTGAAACGCGGCATCAAGGGCCCACTGGGCCGCTGGTTGGCCCTGTTCTTCGCGGTTCTCACCCCCATTGCGGCGCTCGGCATCGGAAACCTCACCCAGGCCAATGCGGTAGCAGCCGGTATGGAGGACACATTCGGCGTGGACCCGTGGGTGTCTGGTGTCCTGATGTTCGTGTGCACCGGCACCGTTCTCCTCGGAGGTATCCGAGCCATCGGCACCATCACTTCCGCCTTCGTGCCGCTCATGATCATCCTCTACATCGGTGGCTCCCTCGTCGTCCTTTTCCGAAACGCCGCAGGCATACCCGCCGCATTCGGACTGATCTTCACCGACGCATTCACGGGAACCGCCGCCGTGGGAGGGTTCACCGGTTCCGCCATCATTCTCGTCCTCCAGATGGGCGTCGCACGAGGCATCTTCTCCAACGAATCCGGTATCGGTACCGGAGCAATCGCGGCAGCCGCAGCAAAGACCTCTCACCCGACCCGCCAGGGACTCGTCTCCATGACCCAGACGTTCATCGACACCATCGTCGTCGTCACTTTCACCGGCCTCACGATCATCACCACCGGAGCATGGGACCTAGGCAAGGAACACGCCAACATCATGACCGCAGAGGCATTCTCCCGCGGACTCCCCGGACAATGGGGCGGGACCATCGTCTCCATGTCCATCGTATTCTTCGCCTTCTCCACGATCCTCGGCTGGTACTACTACGGGGAACGCTGCCTGCAGTCACTCTTCGGAACCCGATCAACCGTCCCCTACAGGATGCTCGCGACCGTCTGCGTATTCATCGGCGCAATTTCCGAACTCACCCCGATCTGGACCTTCTCCGACGTCGCCAACGGCCTGATGGCGCTGCCCAACCTCATCGGACTGCTGATACTGTCGGGCCTCGTCGTCAAGGAAACCAACGCCTACCTGAAGTTCGATCCGGACCTCCGCAAGTCCCCCGAAGAATGCCAGGAATTCCTCGTCCGCCAGGGCATGGACTGGAAGTAGCCTTCAGCCACTGGCACATCAGGAAGTGGACGGCTCCGCGTCCAGCACCGGGTGATGGAGCTGTTACCACGAGCGGGGGTAGCAGATAATCTGCCCCCGCTCCTCCTGTCAGAGTACCGAACAGGGGGCCGAAAACACCGCATCACCCGTGACAACGCAGTAATCCGCTCTTGTTCCGCTGACGCCACGTGGACGGCGAAAGGGGGTGCAGAAATCCTGAAGTCTCTCGGTCTAATACCTATCACACGGTAGGTTAGACCGTCATGACCAGCTTAAACGAGTTTCTGACCGCTCTGGACAGGATCGTCTGGGGGCCATTCCTCCTACTGCCGCTGCTCCTCGGAACCGGCGCGTTCCTCACCTTTCGGCTCCGTGGCATCCAGTTCCGTACCCTGGGCCGTGCCCTCCGACATGCATTCCTGGATAAGGAAGAAGACGAGGGAAAGGGCGACATCTCAAAGTATGAGGCCCTCACCACCGCCCTGGCCGCCACTGTCGGAGTCGGCAACATCGTCGGCGTCGCCACCGCCATGTCCATCGGGGGCCCCGGAGCACTCTTCTGGATGTGGATGACGGGTCTGCTCGGCATGGCGTCGAAGTATGCCGAGGCCTTCCTGGGATCCCTCCACCGAGAAACGGATACCAACGGTAAACAGGCCGGCGGACCGCAGTACTACCTCAGAAAAACGATCAAGGGGCCGATGGGCGGATATCTCGCGACATTCTTCGCGATCTCCACGGCCATCGCGGCCTTCGGAATCGGCAACATGACCCAGTCCAACGCCGTCGCTGCAGGAATGCAGGATTCGTTCGGCATCCCGCCGTGGGTCTCCGGAGTAGTGATGTTCCTCATCGTGGGAATCGTGCTGTTCTTCGGTATCGAGGCAATCGGCAAGGTCACCTCGGCATTCGTTCCTCTCATGATCGTCGTCTACATCGCGGCCTCCACCTGGGTGCTGCTCGCCAACATCGGTGAGATCCCCGCCGCATTCGTGCTCATCATCACGGACGCCTTCACCGGAACCGCCGCCACCGGCGGCTTTGCCGGAGCGGGTATCATTATGGCGATGCGGATGGGCGTCGCCCGGGGCCTTTTCTCCAACGAATCAGGAATGGGTAGCGGAGCTATCCCCGCTGCAGCCGCGAAGACCCTCCATCCTGTCCGCCAGGGCCTCGTCTCCATGACTCAGACGTTCATCGACACGCTCGTGGTGATCACCTTCACCGGCCTCGTGCTGATAGTGACCGGAGTGTGGAACCACGGGGAGAACGCCGCCAACCTGATGACCGCGGAGGCCTTCGGCTCCGGGCTACCCGGTAACTTCGGTGATGAACTCGTGAGTATCTCCATCATCTTCTTCGCCTTCTCCACGATCCTCGGCTGGTCCTATTACGGTGAACGCTGCCTGATGAGTGTCTTCGGCCCCCGTTCCTCGATGTGGTATCGGCTCGCTTTCACCGTCGCGGTCTTCATCGGCGCCGTGACCGAGCTGACCACCGTGTGGACATTCTCCGACCTCGCCAACGGAATGATGGTTCTCCCGAACATCATCGGCCTGATCCTCGTCTCCGGCTACGTCGCCCGCGAAACCCGGGCGTACCTCAGATTCGATCCCCAAATTCGGGCGTCGGCCGCCGATATCGAAAAGTTCATGGCGCGCCGCGGCATGGAATGGAGCTGACCGCCAGGCACAGCACAATGCGGAGAAACGCATATAGACTCTGTACCCATGATGCCAACCGTCATGGTGGCCACTGGAGCCGCGCTCGGCGCTACCCTCCGGTGGTTAGTCATTGTCGCGCTCGGCCCGGGGATGTTCCCACTGATCGTCGTGAATGCCCTGGGTTCCTTCATGATGGGGTGGCGGAAACCGGGCCCGTTCCTGGGAGCCGGACTGCTCGGCGGATTCACCAGCTTCTCAACATTCGCGGTAATCCTCACCAAAGCGGACCCACCACTCGCCGTGCTTTACCTCGCCGCGACGCTCGTGAGCTGCGTTGGGGGATGGCTGTTGGGTGACGCGCTCACCCGGCGAACATCGAACAACTGCGGAACGTCCATCCACGATGAGGTCACCCAATGACACCCATTTCTCTGCTGCTCGTTGCCGTGGGTGCGGCATTCGGTGGAATCGGCAGGTACTGGTGTGCCCGTCTCCTGCCCGAACTCTGGGGCACTCTGGTGGCCAACACGACCGCGTGTTTCCTCCTCGGGGTCCTCGCCTCCGAGGAGTTGTCGACGATGCACCCTTCCCTGGTTCTCATGGCCGGTGCTGGATTCAGTGGCGCGTTATCGACGTGGTCGACATTGGCGAAGGAGATCGGTCAGTTGATCAGGAACGGTTCATGGCGCACCGCCACCGTATATTGCACAGCGACGACGATGTGCGGTATCTCGGCCGTGTTTCTGGGCGGGTGGACGTTCTAGCGAGTCCCCTCTTATGTGGCTGGGTTCGCAAACTGTAGGAGGCACCTAGTGTGTCTCGTAGCGTCCGGTGTTGGTATATCCCGAGATCGTATTCGTAGCCCTCAGGTAGGCCGGTGTCAAGGGGAGTGCGTTGGTGGGGGATCTCGGGGTGGTGGTACATGTCGGGGCGGGGACGGCGGTATGGGTTTTACGTTCAATGTCCAGCGTTCTCGCGGGTAACAGACCCGATGACGTGAACGTGTTGCGGGTGCTTGTTTCTTGTGGGTCCGGTCTATTCTCCGGGATTCTTGCCCCCTACCCCGATATTTCCCAATGTCTGCTGTTTTTCGGCGATCTCGACACTACGGGTCCTGCCCCGCGGGTCGGAAGTGACTAAGCCCCAGTCCGGGTTGATCCGCTCCGCGCACGCCCCGCACCTATGATGGCCCCACCCCGCCCCTGGGGTGACGCGGAACAGTGCGGCGACTCGTTCAGGTTCCCACCACTCGAGTGCCTCCCCTGCCGAGACGTCACGCACAGTCCGTGGTCTGTCATTTCCCACCGCGGTCGCGGGGTTGCTTTCAGCGTTGATGCTGGTGGATTTCTTTCTTCCGTCAAGGTTGTTTGAGCAGTCACTGTCCATTCGGTAGGTGCGTGGCGTTCGTGTGACTGCGCACGTTGCTCCTCGATGCTGAAAAGCCGGTCAGCGTTGACGAGGGTCACCGTGTTCTTCGATGGCGTCATCACAGGTACCGCTAAACCCGCATGAACAACCGTTTGCGCAGTGTGTTGCCCCAGATCCGTCCTGCGTCCGAGTGTCTTGGTTGGGGTCCTATCGTCCGTGCGTGCTTGCCTTCCTGATCCACGACGTCCGGTCCAGCACGCTGGCCGCTGCTGGATTCTAAGGTGTGCTCCACGAGGCGCACATAGCCCGGTTTCAGAAGACCTCGAAGCCCTGGCCGGTGCCCGGCCGAGGGGGCATCAAGACCGCCTTCATCATCGTTTTGCCCGTCGGCGAGTGCTCCGACGGTGTTGACGCAGCCTGCGTGGTCACCTACACCGGTAGTGCCCTAACAGACCCGCGCGATGTTCTAGTCAGTATGGGTGGTCTCGACCTACTGTCTGTCACCGAGCATCGAGCAATGCACGACCAGTGTAGAAAAGCGGACAGAAAGCAAGATAACGCGGGAGATCAGTGAAATCGGCGCTTCAGGCGAAAACTCCGTACGCGGGAACGCCGCCCCTAGAGCGGCAATAAACAACCACCCCGCCTTTTGGTGGTGAATATGACAAAACACCGGCCCCCGGGGGGTCGACATTCCTGTCAACCACCCAAAGGCCGGTGCCCCAATCCATACTCATGAAGTTGTAGTATCGGCGGTGTCCTACTCTCCCACACGCTCCCGCATGCAGTACCATCGGCGCTGGAGGGCTTAGCTTCCGGGTTCGGAAAGGGACCGGGCGTTTCCCCACCGCTAAAACCACCGACACATCTCAAACAATGTCACACACAAAACACAAAACTGTTTCGTGCTGGTGTTGGTGCCAGACACTGGCTAGTGGACGCGAGCAACAGATCAAATGTTTCTGTGCAGGTGTTGTTTTGTTTCGGTCAATTAGTACCGGTCACCTCCACACATTACTA
>NZ_JAEIOT010000014.1 GCF_016342275.1 Corynebacterium marambiense | reverse complement strand
CGGGCTTCCCGCTTAGATGCTTTCAGCGGTTATCCCTTCCGTACGTAGCCAACCAGCCATGCCACGGGCGTGACAACTGGCACACTAGAGGTACGTCCGTCCCGGTCCTCTCGTACTAGGGACAGCCTTTCTCAAGTTTCAACGCGCACGGCGGATAGAGACCGAACTGTCTCACGACGTTCTAAACCCAGCTCGCGTGCCGCTTTAATGGGCGAACAGCCCAACCCTTGGGACCTACTCCAGCCCCAGGATGCGACGAGCCGACATCGAGGTGCCAAACCATCCCGTCGATATGGACTCTTGGGGAAGATCAGCCTGTTATCCCCGGGGTACCTTTTATCCGTTGAGCGACACCGCTTCCACAAGCCGGTGCCGGATCACTAGTCCCTACTTTCGTACCTGCTCGACCTGTCAGTCTCACAGTCAAGCTCCCTTGTGCACTTACACTCAACACCTGATTGCCAACCAGGCTGAGGGAACCTTTGGGCGCCTCCGTTACTCTTTGGGAGGCAACCGCCCCAGTTAAACTACCCACCAGGCACTGTCCCTGGCCCGGATCACGGGCCGAGGTTAACAGATACCCAATTCGATCAGAGTGGTATTTCAACAACGACTCACACACAACTAGCGTCACATGATCACAGTCTCCCACCTATCCTACACAAACCGAACCGAGCATCAATACCAAGCTATAGTGAAGGTCCCGGGGTCTTTTCGTCCTGCCGCGCGTAACGAGCATCTTTACTCGTACTGCAATTTCGCCGGGCCTGTGGTTGAGACAGCAGGGAAGTCGTTACGCCATTCGTGCAGGTCGGAACTTACCCGACAAGGAATTTCGCTACCTTAGGATGGTTATAGTTACCACCGCCGTTTACTGGGGCTTAAATTCTCCGCTTCGACCCCCAAAAGGGTCTAACAGGTCCTCTTAACCTTCCAGCACCGGGCAGGCGTCAGTCCGTATACATCGACTTATCGTCTTCGCACGGACCTGTGTTTTTAGTAAACAGTCGCTTCCCTCTATTCTCTGCGGCCACAACACGCCAACCAGCCGCTAGGACCGGTGACCCATCATGGCCCCCCTTCTCCCGAAGTTACGGGGGCATTTTGCCGAGTTCCTTAACCACAGTTCACCCGATCGCCTTAGTATTTTCTACCTGACCACCTGTGTCGGTTTGGGGTACGGGCCGCACACACACATCGCTAGAGGCTTTTCTCGACAGCACAGGATCATCGACATCCCCAAAAAAGGGTACGCATCACGCCTCACCCATAACGAGGAACGGATTTACCTATCCCTCAGGCTGCACGCTTACACCACAATCCAATAAGTGGCTCGACTACCAATCTGTGTCACCCCATCGCTTGGCTACTACCAGATCAGGTCCCACGCATCCACACCCACACCCCAATCAAAGAAAGGGCCATGAGGCTTCTGGGCGGTTAGTATCACTGATTCACCATGGGCGCATGTGCAC
>NZ_JAEIOT010000013.1 GCF_016342275.1 Corynebacterium marambiense | reverse complement strand
CCACACGGCAGCTGATTAAGGAAGCGACTTACACTCCCCGGCACACGCCACGACCATGAATGATCCGGAAACGAATCAAAAAAACAATTACCCCACCAACAAACACAACCACCCACAAAAGAGCAGCCCCGCCTGCCGGCAAGATACATTGGCACACTATCGAGTTCTCAAACATCACCTGTACACCACCTCAACACCAGAACAACCAGTGCCTCAACAGCGACTCGCTCAACATTAGTACCACCCAGCAGATCATGTCAACCCACCAGAACAGCAACCAACCTCAAGCCCACCAACCCGACCAGAACCCTACGGCCCGCCGCGCTGACTCGAATCAATCTACACACACCACCAACCACACGCAAAACACCAGGCCAACACCACTTTTCTCAGATCTACCCAACCAAGAGACCCACCACCAACCCCCACCCCAGGCACCCCACACACTCACCACAAAGAGGAAGGCCCGCCCCCGAAGATCCGGCCACCTCCGTCCGAACGTGTGCGCACGGTGGTGATCGGATCGCGTGAACCCTGGGTGAACAGGACTCAGAAGTCCCAGTCGGATTCCTCCGTCGATTCCGCCCGCCCGATCACGTACGACGATCCCGAGCCCGAGAAGAAGTCGTGGGTCTCGCTGGATTCCGGTGCCAGCGCCGCGAGCACGTCCGGCTCGACACCTGCCGCCTCCTCCTCGAAGCGGGCCGGGTATCCGAGATTCATCAACGCCTTGTCGGCGTTGTAGTGGACGAAGGCCATCACGCCGTCGATGAGATCGAATCCCTCATAGAGGTCGGACGAGTACTCGAGCTCCATCCGGAGCAGTTCGTCGACGAAGTTCCCCGTGAAGTCCTCCATCTCCGCGCGCCGTTCGGGATGGGCGTCGAGGCCCCGCTGGTACTTGTACCCGGAGTAGTAGCCGTGGACGGCCTTGTCCCGGAGGATCAACCGGATCATGTCCGCGGTGTTCATCATCTGGCCGCGGGCCGAGAACCGCAGTGGCAGGTAGAAGCCCGCGTAGAGGAGGAGAGAACTCAACAGCGTCGCCGCCACCTTTCTCTTCAGCGGGTCATCTCCGTAGTAGTGCTCCATGACGGCGGTCGCCCGTTGCTGCAGCAGCGGGTTGTCCGTGGCCCACGCGTATGCGGTGTCGATCTCCGTGGTGGAGCACAGGGTGCTGAATACCGAGGAGTAGGAGCGGGCGTGCACGGCCTGCATGAACGCAATGTTCGCGTAGACGGCCTGCTCGTGCTCGGTTCGCGCATCGGGGATCTGCGAGATCTCACCGACGGTGGCCTGCACCGTATCCAAGAGAGTGAGGCCGGTGAACACTTTGACAGTGAGTTGGCGTGTGTTCTCATCCATGTTCCGCCACTGGGCGGCGTCATTCGACAGCGGAACTTTCTCCGGGAGCCAGAAGTTGGCGGTCAGCCGCTGCCAGATCTCCAGGTCCTTTTCGTCGTTCAACCGGTTCCAGTTGACCGGTCTGAGTGGCCGGGTCTCACCGGGGCGCCACTGCGGCGGAGTGAGTGAGTCTGCGATGGTCATAGCGTTCCTCTCTTCGGGGTTACTTGTCGACGCCCACCCGGGTGGCGGGTGCGTCGGCGAAGAACTGGATGAGCCCGGCGCGTACTCGCTCGACGTCTCCGGTGGTTCCGAGAAGCTCGAAGCGGTAGAGCTCGGGCACGCCGCATTTGGCGGCGATGATGGGCCCGGCGTAGCAGAAGGCTTCGCCGAAATTCGTGTTTCCGCTGGTAATTACGCCGCGAAGCAGTGCGCGATTGTCCGGGTTGTTAAGGAATCGGATGACCTGTTTGGGAACAGCCTTCGCCCGAGATCCCCCGCCGTAGGTCGGGGTGATCAACACGAACGGCTCGGTGACCTCCAGCTGAGGTTCCTTCGCCCGCAGGGGTATCCGTTCGGCGGAAATTCCCAACTTGTCGACAAAACGGGCGGTGTTCCCGGAGACTGATGAGAAGTAGACGATATGAGGTTCCGACATGGCGACACCATCACGAACTTTCATTTACGGCCCAACGAACTATACTGACGCCGGTAACCGTACCCGACGCTCCAAGGAGAACCAACAATGCCAGTCATCACCACCGAGATGCGCGAGATGCTGGGTACCCAGCTGCCGATTCTCGCGACGGTCACCGATACGAGCACCCCGAACATCGGCCCCAAACGGTCGCTGCGGGTCCTCGATGACACGCACCTGATCTTCAACGAGAACACCGGCGGCCAGCACCTCGCGAACATCGAGGCCGGCTCACGCCTCGCCATCGCAGTCATCGACCGTGAGGCACTCGACGGATACCGGTTCATCGGCACCGCCGAACTGTTCAACGAGGGTCCCGCGTGGGACAACGCCGTCTCCTTCGCGAAGGAGAACGGGATGGGCACCCCGAAGCACGCCGTGGTCATCTCCGTCGAGGAGATCTACTCCCTGAGGTCCGGAGCCAAGGCGGGAACCCGGATCGACGAGAAATGAGTTCAGACGCACTGCCCACAGGCGAAGGTCTGAGAACGTTCTTCCGCGGCTGCGCCTCCGGCGTCTGGATCATCACCACGACAGGTCAGGACGGCGAACCGGTGGGATTCACTGCATCATCGGTGGCATCGGTGGCCCTCGATCCACCCACCCTGCTCTTCTCCCTCCAAGCCGGTTCATCTTCCTGGCCCGCGGTCGAAGCCGCGGAGGAGGTGATGGTCCACGCCCTCGGTGTCGATGACGCCCACCTGGCAAGGCGCTTCTCGACGTCGGGGATCAGCAGGTTCGAGGGTGTCCATCATCTTCCCGGTCCGACCGGACTCCCTGTGATCCGGGGTCTCGGCGCCACGCTGCGCGCGAGGATCCTCACCACCATCCCGGTCGGCGGATCCAGGATCGTGCTGGCCCAGTGCGTGGAGACGTACATAGCTGGCGACCGCCCCGATCCCCTCGTGCACTCCGCGCGGAGCTACTGGCGGCCGCTCCCGCTGAACGCCGACGAAGGCTGACGGACCGGTCTCACGCCTCGCCTGCGGGTCGCCCGGATACGGGCAGCACCCGGATGCTGGCAGCGATATCCCTCGCGAGCGGGATATCCCGCCCCAGATCTCCCGACCTCAGGAGCATGACACCGGAGGTCGCACCGGTGTCGGTCACCGCGAACTCCGCGCCCGGGACGATCCCGAGGCTCCCGAGGTGTCGGAGCACAGCCGGGTCCGCATCACGGATCCGGCTCATCTGTACGTGATCCCCGACGCCACACTCAACGAGCGGACGCAGTGAACGCTCGGGCAGCCCACCATCGGAAGCGGGGATCGGATCACCGTGCGGATCCAACTCCGGGTGACCGAGCGCCGCATCGATACGCTCGAGCATCTTCTCCGAGATCGCATGTTCGAGCCTGTCAGCGTCCTCGTGTACTTCATCCCACTCGTAGCCGAGCATCTCCGCAAGGAAGGTCTCGGCGAGCCGGTGTCGCCGCACCATCTGCAACGCCAGTGCCCGCCCTTCCGCGGTGAGGGTCACGGAGCCGTACGGTGCATGGTCCACGAGGCCAGCCAACGTCAGGCGGCGAATCTGATCCGACACCGACGACGGACGGAGATCCAGGTGCCGCGCGACCTCGGAGGGCGTCACCGCACCGCCGGTCCACTCGGACAGCGTCCACAGGCTCTTCAGGTAATTCTGTGCGCTATCGGTCAGGTCCTCGAGATTCATGCCCACACCCCACCATGTTCCATGAGGAAGAACGGAACCCACCGGATCCGCATCTTTCCTCGCTCAGGTTTCATACCCAAAGACTCTATCGTGCACCAGCGACTTCCGCAGAGCCACTGCCCCACCACGACGCGCTTCGAGCCACCGGTACGGGTGCGGGTTCCCGATCCCGCACGTACACTCGTCGACCATGAGCAACGAAGAATACAACCTGGACCGTGAAACCATCGTCGACAACCTGACCGTCTTCGCGGACGCCCGCGCCGACCGCGCGAAGAGCTTCGCCGGCGGCGACGCCAAGATCGACGACACCGACATCCGCCAGTTCTTCACCGGCCTGTTCCAGGCCTTCGGGACCGATCCGGACCGTGTCACCACCAGCTTCGACGAGGCCGACCGTCTGTCCGAGGGCTCCGATAATCCGCTGTCCGTCTACTGGCCCGGCGTTATCGCGGGCGTCATGAAGAAGCCCGGCTCCGACCTGGAGGACGCCATCCAGGGAGCGCTGCAGACTCTGGCCGCCCAGACCGAGATGCCCGAGTATCTGCTCGTCACCGACTACGCCAACGTCGCGCTGATGAACCTCGCCGACGACTCGGACACCACCAAGTTCCACGTCGGTGACTTCCCGAAGCACGTCGACGAGCTGATGAGCCTGTCCAAGAAGGAGATCGACCCCGAGGAAGATGAGGACGAGTCCAAGTAGCTGGAACGTCCCACCGAAGAAGGCCCCGCCCGGAGTAACCACCGGGCGGGGCCTTCGCCCGTGTTACCGGCCCGGGGAGCATTCCACGGGCATCCTCGCTGCAGCTGTTGAGTCCTGTCAGACAACTCGTACTAAAGTCTCAAGCGGTGTTTCCCGATGGGCACCACCCCGGAATCCCGGGTCAACGCGACCACCGCACGAACCTTGTCGACGGTGGCCCCGCCGCATCCCCGACCACCCCCGATAGATGGGTCCGCCACGTTGAGCTCCCCGAAGAACGAGTCCACAGCACTCGACACCCCCGACAACTCCGTCCACCCCGTCGACCAGATCCCGCCGGCCACCCAACTCTGGCCACTGTCCTTCCAGCATGTCCTGGCGATGTACGCCGGGGCCGTCGCGGTTCCGCTCGTTCTGGGTGGGGCGATGATCGAGGCCGGACGGATGCAACCGTCCGACCTGCCCTATCTGATCACCGCCGACCTCCTCGTCGCGGGTATCGCCACGATCCTCCAGTGCGTCGGCTTCCTGCGCCTCGGCGCACGCCTGCCGATCGTCCAGGGCTGCACCTTCACCGCCGTTCCCCCGATGATCGTCATCGGCGTCAACTACGGACCCGCCGCGATCTACGGTTCGGTTCTCGCTTGCGGCCTGTTCATGTTCCTCATGGCACCGGTGTTCGCGCGGATCCTCTGGATGTTCCCGCCACTGGTCACCGGCAGCGTCATCACCTGCGTCGGTCTCTCCCTGATCCCCGTCGCCGCGAACAACATCTCCGGCGGCTACGGCGATGACGCGGGCAGCGTCGTCAACATCAGCCTCGGCCTGTTCACCCTCCTCGTCGTCCTCATCATCGAACGCTTCGCACCCGTCGCCATCGCCCGGACCTCCGTCCTCATCGGACTCGCCGTCGGCACCATCGTCGCCGCATTCATGGGCAAGGTCGACCTCTCCGGCGTCGGGGAGGAAAACTGGGTCGGCGTCGCCACCCCCTTCCACTTCGGATTCCCCGAGTTCCCCGTCTCCGCGGTCATCGCCCTCGTCCTCGTCGGCCTGGTCACCCTCGTCGAAGCCACCGGCGATTTCCTCGCCGCCGGCGAGATCGTCGGGAAGAAGGCCACTCCCCGCCAGATCGCCGACGGCCTGCGTGCCGACGGCTTCTCCACCATGCTCGGCGGCGTGTTCAACACCTTCCCGTACACCGCATTCGCCCAGAACATCGGCCTGCTGGCCATGAGCCGGGTGCGGTCCCGCTACGTCGTCGCCGGTGCAGGCGCCATCCTCGTGGTCCTCGGTCTGCTGCCGAAGCTCGGCGCAATCATCGCCGCCGTGCCGACCCCGGTTCTCGGTGGGGCAACCGCCGCACTCTTCGGCATGATCGCGGCCTCCGGCATCAAGACCCTGACCAAGCTGGAGATGAACCAGAACTCCGTCCTCGTCATCGCGGTCTCGCTGACGATGGGCCTGCTTCCGGTCATGCACCCGACCCTATTCGAGCAGTTCCCCAACTGGTTCGGCACCGTGTTCAACTCCGGCATCACCACCGGAGCGTTCACCGCGATCCTGCTGAACCTCCTCTTCTTCGGCACCAGGCGCACGCCCGCCAACGCGGGCGTCGACCTCGACGATGCAGAGTTCGCGGGCGTCGACGCTAACGTCTACAAGACCGGCACCGAACGCAGCTAGATCGGTACCGCACAACGGGCAAGACCCCGCTCTCCGACAGTCAGTGTCGTCGGAGAGCGGGGTCTTATCGGGATCGTGGCTGCGTCGGGGAGTCAAGCTACGGATCTTCTATCATACCCACTACGCCTCATCCGGAATGATCGAGATTCTTCAGTCAACGAGCGGATGAGACCAGCGGTTACTAAGCGGTTCAACCGGACACATGGAAGCTACCCGTCTGCGACCGTAGAACAAACGCCCGCTAACACTAGTCGCAAGTTGAAGAATCAATCCAGTGAGCAGGATACGACCTTTGATTTGCACAGATATTCAACCGGGGAACGAAATATCATCGCTACGAAAAACCCTACGGTTGATCAATTCTTACCACGTTTGATCCGGATACGAATATCTCACAGGCAGGCACCTAGTCGATCCACTCAGTCGGTAGCTATCCTGACTCCGTCTGTGGATGTCGGGCTGGCAACCTCTGAGACTTTCAGAATTGGTTCCGCCGCGCAGATGCCGCAATGACGATGATTACCATAAACAGGAACATCTATCAATTCTGGAATGAACTGGATCCAATGCCTGCTCCAAGGCCATAACAGCCGCGTGAACTGGCAACTGGGAAAAACGAATCAAACTCATCGAGAAGAAGCTCAAAAGGTATCCCTACAAATGTCCGTAACGACCAAAGAATCAGTCGGCATGGGCGCTCAAAATCGGTCCGAATCTACGGAGCTTCTTATTCACCCGCTTCTGCACGACAGAAGAATTGTCACTAAGACGATGCGCGGCTCCTTGCTATGCTGTACTTGTCGTGACGCAGCGCATCAGCCAACGCGTAAATATCCAGATTTGGTGCGGGCTAGATTGCTCCTTTGTTGGAGATTTTCTCACTAAAACGGCGCTGAACATCAGCTTAGTTCGTGCCGAGTCAACGCTTTCGCGCGCCCCCGTTTCTATACTCGCCTCGGATGACCGTGTCAGCGGAAAAGACCATGCCCGCAGCGAGCTTTGGTGCAGATATGGTTTTCCGGAAAGTGTCTCGTTGGCGCGGCGTGGGATGGCATCGTATTTCGGCCCGAAACGCCACCCGTTTTCGTCACTGTTGCCACATTCACCACAAGTCACCACATCCACGAAGGTGTCGATATCCCCACTACATGCTGGCATACGGTTGGGTGGATGTAGTGTCCGTTAGTTGGTTGACAGTCCACAACCAGCTCCGAATGTAGCTGCAGCACGAATCCCTACGCTTGGCAGCCGAAGAAGAGTGAACCTGAACAAGCGCGCGCCACTGCTTGACCAACATTCATCGTTCCTGCGGCTGCCACGAATTCGAAATTAAAGTAGGATTCAACTATGGGCAAGATTTATGGTCACTACGAATGGGATGACTCCGTTGGCAGCCCTGGACGCAGGGAGGATGGCTCACTCCACCAAAACCTCTACAACGAGGATCGAGTGTTGGCTGGCCACGCTCGTTTCGTTCCAGACAACGGGCGGCTGGACGAAGAAGACGAGTGCTCATATGAGAATACCTTTTTCACGTCTGAGTACCGGCGCGAATCCGAAGAAGTAAATGAACTTGCTCAATCTATTGGTGTGCTTTTGGCTCAACTAACTATGATCGGAATTGCGAAGGCCGCCCCTCACGCGAGGAAGTGGTGGCATGGGCGGGCTCGTCCGGTTGTCGGTCGACAAGCGCAGAAAATCCGCAATCTCGGAAGCAAGAAGAAATCCGAAGTTGAGGATCTGGAGCCTGCCGAGGATGAGCACGCCGCCTTAGAGGTCGACCGACGACCGGTGATGTCCCGCGAGGAAGCAATGTCGCGCATGATCGCTGGTCTGGCTGCGAGTGCTTACAGCGACGAGCAGATGCGGATGATCAAATCGTCGAGGATCGTCGGCGTCGACGACTACACAGAAATTGAGAAAACGGTCGCACAAATTCCATCCGAACAGCTGCAAACCTTGGTCCTAGAGATGGTCAAGAACCCAGCGCTCCTGAAAGACGGCTCACTCGCAAACCTGGCAAGTGTGCTAACCCCTTCAGGCTCGCTACTTGAGTTGCGTCCCATATCGGTACATCGTGAAGATCCCGAGCCCTAGTTATACTCAGCCAAGAGGTTGGTGATACCGACTGTTGGCGAAAGGGAGATCCTCCGGTGGAGTGTAGGTTATCGAAGCTCACATCCAATCACCCAACCCACTGAGTCCCCCAAGACTCGTTCTATCTTTCACAATCACCTACTGCTGAGCCCAAAGCGTCATCAAGCAGCGCTGAAGTGTCGCCCACCCTGCAAAAAAGCCCAGGGTGTCTCCCGCCAGTACGCTCACCGTTAGCTCATCGCTACCACGCTCAGAGCACCGCCGGTCTGCATCCTTCGAACCGAACACCAGTCGCGGTAGAGGAACAACTCCGAGCCTGTCGCTGCCTAGAACATCTCGACCTCGATCAGATTACAATCTGAACCAGTACCCCAGCCTGGACAGTCAACTGGATCCTGCACCGCCACCACATGCAGTACCTCCACGAGTTTGACCCGATGACCAAGGGTAGTGGACTGCGCCTCGAAAACCACCACTGTCCGCTACGAAGACGAGTACCCCGGATCCCTGGTTCACACCGATATGAAGAACGCCGAGCGAATTTCCCGACGGGGCGGGTGGAAGCATCACGGACGCGGGATCAGCTACGGCTTCATCCACCTCCTAGTCGATGGCCATCCCCGCTACAGCTACGAGACCTTTACCGATGAGACCCGCTCCACCGCCGACAAGCTCCTAGACCGCACCCTAGACGCAACGTAACAGGTGCGTGCCGGGTCGAACGCCCAATGTTGGACAACTACCAACTGTAATAACCCCACTCACACGGGGTAGCCGAGATCCTTGACACTCGCAGGATCCACCACATGTTCATTCGCTTGCACTGTCTCGCCCCCCTCCGGTAAAACCGGTAACATCGAAAGGTTCAACCGGAACCCGCACATCGGATGGGCGTAACACCAGTCCTTCAGCAGCAGCGATTGCCACAGGGCTCAACATCTACATCATGAAACGACGATACGCCGCGTTCGGGGCAAAACCCCCGAACGCCGACTGCCCCAATCTAATGGCCAAACACACCTAGACGAGTGGCGACACAGGATTTGGTGGCCCCTTTTGCCGATCTGCCACCTTCCATATACTCGGGGCTATGACCGAAAAAGACCGCAAAAAGTTGCCTGAAAAGACCTGTCTTCGTGTCTCGCCCACGGATTCTGGCCGAGTAGAGGAAGTGGATTTCAACTACAAGTCCGATTGGGTAGGAAGAGCACGCTTCTACGAAGATAGCACCACTCAGTCCACCTCTCTTAGTGACCTAGCGGGGCTTGACGAAGAAAAGTGGCAGATCGTCGGTGTGGACCTCCACGCCGCCGGTTGCCGTACCCACTCATCCGATTCGGTCTATCTCCATGTCGTCGATCTGGAAGCTGCTCGGAAAGAGGGGCGTGCTCCATTGGAGCCGAACGTTGACGGGAAGATCCCTGTGGTGTCCGTATTGTGCCACGACCTCACTTTGCAGGACATATTTAACAACGTCGTGGACGCGGAGTTCAGCCTTCGTATCAACGTGCTGGCTGATGCAGAACTAGAGTTGACAGGTTACGCTGATCGCCCCAACCAGGACTAAAAACGAGAACATCACCTCACACCAGGTGATCGCGTGAATCGATTTTTGTTCTATCTAAAGGGGTCATTTTCTACTTATCAGTCACGATTTACTACCGCCTTTAGGTAAGTTCAACAGCCCTCGTCGGACGCTCGATCTCTCTGGACGGCACATCACCCAGACCAGCTAAGAGTGAGCGTTGTTAGCTACCAACTGACGGAGTCCATGGGTGGGTCTGAGGTATCGAGGATCTTTCACTCGCGGACAGTCCAATCTCGGATCGATCTGACGATGGATGGCTTCGTGCAGCGAATCGAGGCACATGCTCCGGGCAGGTAGTGAAGATCATCAATCTCATTGCCCCGAGTCAGCCAATGAATGCCACTGGAAAGGTCCAGATTTGACCCATTTTGGAGGAGCTACGGAGTCGCTATGCCGGAGCCGAGCTGGAGATTCTGCAGCTCGGCTCCACTGCGCACAGATACGCCCTCGACGAGATGAAGGAGTTAGGAAGACCAGGTGAAGCCGCTGGTGGTATCCGCAAATGAACACCTAGAGAAATAGAACCATGCGGCCGCTTTCGCCACCGCGTTACCCCCGACGACAAAACACGACTCGGTCCTCGCTGACGAGATCAACGCCGCCTAGGTCCCGGCCCAACCCATAAACCAAACCCTCCTCTGGCAGTGCCGGAACGGAACTCAAGCCTCATATCGACCCCACCGTCTAGCGCGTCCATCTCAATAACCTCCACCCCGCCGGTCTCCTTCTGGTACTAACATCGAGCGCACCAACGAGTTCTGCACCCCAAAGCCTACTCCGTACACCGTCGAAGAATGGGATGACTGCTCGGGTAGGTGACAGGTTGCAGTCACACCGCCAGTGCGACGGCCGTACTCATGACCACCCCGGGCCCCGATAAGCGATAGACGCCCCAGACGCACCTGAGGGCACCGGTGGTGCTCAGTCCGCTCATTTGAGGTCACCATAAACGATCCGCAACTACTCGCAGGTAGCCCAGGTACGGCGGCCGAGGGGCGTTGTTCTGCAGTAGCCCGAAGAACGATTCCACAGCGGCGTTGCCCCACTCGACCCAACCCAGCCCATGCACCCAACCGCGGGAGTCTGCTGCATGGTTAGGTGGCATCTGATCTGGCTTCCCCGGGATGGCAGCCTGGAAGGATGTCATTGTGCCAAAGCCCTATCCCAGTTGAGTTTCTGTGACGATGTCGTGCGTGT
>NZ_JAEIOT010000012.1 GCF_016342275.1 Corynebacterium marambiense | reverse complement strand
CGGTGAGTGTTAAGGCGGCATTGGAGGAGAAGTGCATGACTCCGGAGCCGACGACGACTACGGCGGAGCCGACGACGACCACGACTGCGCCGACGACTACGGCGGAGCCGACGACGACCATGACTGCGCCGACGACTACGGCGGAGCCGACGACGACCATGACTGCGCCGACGACTACGGCGGAGCCGACGACGACACCTGATGATCAGGAAGAAGATGGTGAAGGTTCGTCCATCGGGCCGGATCTCATGAAAACACTCGTGACGAGCCCCATCAACGGCATCATGAGCATCTTCGTGATGATCGGAGCCGGAGCGATCTTCGGGGTGATCCTGCAGCATCTGGTGGTTTTGTTCAAGAAGTAACAGGGGATGGCTGACCGGTAGAGCCGGGGATTTCATCACCATTACCTTTTAGGGGTAGTCAAATGTGCCGAAACTACCCCTATTTTCTCTATTTCTTGGGTCATTATGCAGGTAGAGACTTGTTTATATGTCCGACTAATTAAACCGGGGGCACCCCCCTTTGACTACATTGGCTATCCTTATTATTTTAAGCCTATCTTTATATACATGGCCATTTTGGTCATTTCACCGATCTCAGGAGTTTCACTTGAAGAACACCACTCGTTTCACCGCAGGGATATTCACCCTGACCATGGTCGCCGGTTCGGTCCTCGTTCCCTCTGCGTTTGCGGGTGAGGAGGCTGCCGAGTGTGTGACGTCTGTCAGCGAGGGTTCGTCTTCGTGGTCTGTTAAGCAGACGTACCTCAACTA
>NZ_JAEIOT010000011.1 GCF_016342275.1 Corynebacterium marambiense | reverse complement strand
CGGTGTCGGTGGTGGAGAACATCGCGGCTAATCCGGCCAGTGTCTGACCACCGCCGGTGATGTGTGGGGGTGTGAAGGTAAAAGGCCGGTAGTCCGGGTGTGGTCGGTCGGGAAAGGGTAGTGCTTCTGGGGTTACCTCTGGCCCGGGTGTGCCGGTGATCAGTTGGATACGGGTCACCCCGTCAATGGTTTCTAGGGCACGGACCGTGGAATGCAATGCCTCGGCCAGCCATTGGGCTTGAGACTTGAAAACAGTGAGAACATCATCAGCAGATCCCGACGCCCCGACGAACACTTGGGCGTGTTGCCTGCCGAGATCCGCCAAACCAGGAGCCGAAGAATACGCCCCGATCCCCGGACCAAAGATAATCTGGTTGCTAGTTTCATGGATTTTTTGATGCTCTTCCTTCAATGATCGAATGATGCTAACCAGTTGTGCGACATCAAAGTGAACTGTCATTATCGGTCTCCTTTTCATCTTTCGTCGGCCATGATTTCAGCCAGGCGAATCCATCGGTGGCCTCGTAGGTTCTGTCGAAGTAGTCCAACGCCATAGAACAAGACTCTTCCCAGGTCCATGTTGTTGGACCTGACGCAACTAAACCCAACCTTCCCCTGGGGGTATGTACACCGATAAAGCACCTACTCCGATCTCGGGGAGAAAAAGTGTAGAAGTATGCGTTCGGAACTTTTGAGTCCAGAGCATCCCGGATGAAAAGACCCTGTTCTTGGATATAGTCTTTAGTGACATTGTCGGTATAGAACCCCAGCGCGACAACTGCTTCGGTCTCCTCAATTAAATTGAGGTCGCAGCTTATTCCTTTCCCCAACAATTCATCATCCAGACCATAAGTGAAACGTTCATAATCGGTGGTGAAACCGATCTTTTGTAGGACCTCCTCGGATAACTCTAGGCAGGGGTCGGGGAGATGTTTTCCGGCGTCGACTGGATCGAAGACGATGGGGCTGCCGTCGGCGTTGGCGGTTGCCGAAGAACGTTCTTCGGCAGGGGTTTGCTCGCTGGACTGTTCGATCGGTGTGCCAGTCGATGATCCGCTCTGTCCCGCAGCGGGCTGCGGGGGTGGCGACTGGCAGGCGGCCAGGATCATCGTGGCACTGACCATGAGTGCGGTAAGGAACGTGGTTCGGGACAAGGGAAACCTGACTTTCTCCAGAATCGGGCTACGAGCAGAACTCGCAGATTGCTTTCCAGATGGTCAGACCGCTTCGCACGTGAGGTGGTTCCCGTGGTGCCCAGTTTTCATGCGGTGGGGGTGATAGGCGGGAAAAAACAGGCTTGCGAGCATCCCCACAGAGCGGGGATCGGGCGCCGGTTCCACACACTTGTTCAGCACCCTCGGCTGGCGCGGTGTCGGTCGCGAACAACACCTGCGGACAATCCCCGGATACCGTCCCAGCGCAGCCTGCGATGTGTGTCCGTGAAGGTGAAAGTCCTGCAGCCTGCCGCCCGGAAGGTCGGGAAACAGCAATACTCCAGGGGCCTACCTCAGGTTCGGGTGTACCGGTATCCAACCCGAAATAGCTCAGTACCCAATGCCCACACCGCTGAATACAACAGAGTTGGCGGTCACCGAAGACAGATCCTCCGGCGGGAGCCCCCGGTAATCAATTGCTCCGCAGTTGAAGTGGAGGTAGCCGCGTTCCCAGGCCGCTCCTCATGCAACGTGATCCGGCGTGAAGCGAGACATACTCCAGGACCGAACAATACGACCGCGAGCTTCACTGTCCCGACCGTCGCTCAAGAAACTCCTCGTACGCGTACGGTTTTCCTGCTTGATTCTCCGACCGTGAAGTATCCGGTCCGGTTCCACAACCTCCCCGACGGGAGTAGTAGCGCACCCCTCGGTGAGGCGCCACTTGGGTCAGCGATCCAGGATCGCAACGACCAGCACGGTACTGGCGTCCATCATTGCGGGTATCTCTGTGATCTCTCCCGGAACCGCAGTTCCACCGGTGACTAGACCGTCACCCTGCGAAGCACCCCCCTGATTCTATTTCAATGCGCCACGATGTCACCCGCCGCTTGTTAAACTCGTGCGCACAACCTGTCAACCACGGGAGCGTGGCCCCAACCACGCTGAGAGGGCACCTGAATCACCGGGGGTGCCGACCGTTTCGAACCTGTCCGGATAATGCCGGCGTAGGGAGAGGAAATACAGTCATGCGCTCACGCACGCCCAGAGTAAACCCGAAAACCGCACCTCCAACCGAGGGGCAGGTCACCACAGGGCCGATTTACCGGAGCGAGAAGATCTACAACGAGGTCGACTTCCAGGGCACCACCCTGCGGGTTCCCGCCCGACGCATCAACCTGACCAACGGTGACCATTTCGACGTATACGACACCTCCGGTATTTACACCCACACCGATCCGGAGCTGAATCTGAAGGAAGGGCTGGCGAAGATCCGCGACTCGTGGCCGCACCCCGATGCAGTCCCTGCTTCTGATGAGCACCCGGAGCTGAAGGTGCGGACCCAGTTGGCGTGGGCCCGCGCCGGGATCGTCACCCCGGAGATGGCGTTCATCGCCCACCGCGAGGGCTTCGACCCCGAGACCGTTCGCGAGGAGGTCGCGGCAGGTCGCGCGGTGATCTGCGCGAACCACAACCACCCGGAGATCGAACCGATGATCATCGGCAAGAAGTTCGCGGTGAAAGTCAACGCCAACATGGGAAACTCCGCCGTGACCTCGTCCATCGCGGAAGAGGTGGAAAAGATGGTGTGGGCGACCCGCTGGGGCGCGGACACCATCATGGATCTGTCCACCGGGCGGGACATCCACGAGACCCGCGAGTGGATCTTGCGCAACTCCCCCGTGCCGGTCGGTACCGTCCCGATCTACGAGGCCCTAGAGAAGGTCAAGGGTGATCCCACGAAGCTGACGTGGGAGATCTACCGGGACACCGTGATCGAGCAGTGTGAGCAGGGCGTGGACTACATGACCGTTCACGCCGGTGTGCTGCTCCGCTACGTCCCGCTGGCCGCGAACCGGGTCACCGGCATCGTCAGCCGTGGTGGTTCGATCATGGCGGCCTGGTGCCTCAACCGGCACGAGGAATCCTTCCTGTACACGCACTTCGTGGAGCTGTGCGACATCCTCGCGAAATACGACGTCACCTTCTCCCTCGGCGACGGACTGCGCCCCGGGTCCATCGCTGACGCGAACGATGAGGCGCAGCTCGCCGAGCTGCGCACGCTGGGTGAGCTGACGAGGGTCGCTAAGGAACGTGGGTGCCAGGTGATGATCGAGGGGCCGGGACACGTCCCCATGCACAAGGTCGCGATCAATGTGGAGTGGGAGGAAGAGTGGTGTGAAGAAGCGCCTTTCTACACGCTCGGCCCCCTCGCCACGGACATCGCACCCGGTTACGATCACATCACCTCCGCGATCGGCGCCGCGATCATCGGGCAGGCAGGGACCGCCATGCTCTGCTACGTCACCCCGAAGGAACACCTCGGGCTGCCCAACCGGGATGACGTGAAGATCGGTGTGATCACCTACAAGATCGCCGCCCACGCAGCGGACTTGGGCAAGGGGCATCCGCGGGCGCAGGAACGTGACGACGCCCTGTCCACCGCGCGGTTCGAGTTCCGGTGGCACGACCAGTTCGCACTCGCCCTCGATCCGGACACCGCCCTCGATTTCCACGACGAGACACTGCCTGCGGAACCCGCGAAGACGGCGCACTTCTGTTCGATGTGCGGACCGAAGTTCTGCTCGATGCGCATCTCCCAGGATGTGCGCGAATACGCGAAGCAGCACGGACTGGACAGTGTAGAGGCGATCGAAGCCGGTATGCAGGAGAAGTCGAAGGAGTTCGCGGAATCCGGCGGGCGCGTCTATCTGCCGATCAGCGCGACGTAGAAAGCACGGGGCATAGACCACCTCTTCAGCTTCCCAACCCAAGATTCTCGAACAGATGGGGGTAACCCGTCCGGGTACTGTGGTGGAATAATTCAGGTAAACGACCAGAGCAATCGAGAAGGGAGCTGCCACCGTGGCCATCACCATCAGGAAGACCAACAATGCAGAACTCCAGAAGCGTCGACGAGAGTTGACCGACAGGCTCGAAGCTCGCATGACGTACCGGGATTACCGTGATCTGGCGCGATTGGGTCTGTTGTCCCCCGAGGACATGCAGGTCTATGAGGAGCTCCAGAGAACGGAGTTCCTCCTCGGCATGCCGCGTCGTGGATAGCACCGGGTTCTATACCTGGGCCGAGAGGTTCTTCCAAGAGCGCGAAGAGCTCCTCGTGCGGGTTCTACCCTTCACACCGAAAAGCGTGGTCGAGGTCAACGAGGATGAGTTGACGGCCAGCGCTGTTTTAGAGGTGGAACTCGCCTACAGCGGCCCGGCCCTCCCCGTGAACTCGGAATCGACCTGCCCCGGCAGCGATCTGTACAGTGCCAAGATCACCTACCAGGCCGGTCTAGACCGTTCTGCTACCTTTCCGGTCATCGAGAACTCCTCATTCCAGATCCGTGCAGCCAAATCTCCGGCGGTCAGATTCGAGTATGAGCGACACAAGACCTCAGTTCCTGCCGCTCATATCCATGTCCACGGGGTCGGTGGTCTGTTGAGCCCGGGGCTCATGCGGAACGGGAAGAAAGGGGTCCGCAACGGCGACTGGCAGTCCCTTCATCTCCCCGTGGGCGGCCACCGATTCCGACCGTCGATGGAGGATTTCCTCTATTTCACGATCAACGAATGCGGCTTCCGCGCAAAAGAAAATTGGGAGGCCACGTTGCTTTCCGCGCGCCGAGAGTGGCTCGACACCCAGTGCAGAGCCGCTGTCCGCGACTCCCCCGAAGTGGCTGTCGAGGCTCTGAAACAACTCGGCTACACGATCACACCGCCAGAGACACCGCAGGATCTCCCCCAACGACATGACGGCTGGTGAACGTCACCGGCGCCTGATGCTCCAGCGCCGGTAGCCCTCCCCGCAGAAGCCGAGAAGTCCGGCAACACAGATGATGAAGGGTAGCGCGGCCCACCTGCCGTCGGGCACTGCGAACAGGATGGCACCCAGTCCGATGACGCACAGCACGAGCACGAGGATCTGCGCGGTGAGTGCGCGGTCGGACATCGACTGGAGCTTGTTCACGGCGGTACCGGTCCTTTCTCGGTCTGTGAGGGCGCCCTCCACGTTAGAGGATTCCTCCCGGTGAATATGACGCAACCCGGTACCTCGGATGAGGTGCCGGGTTGTGTGGTGTCGTGGGCCGGTCAGGCGTCGCGGGTATTCACCAGCAGGACGGCGACGATCATGAGCCCGAACGCCCAGGCGGCGAAGTACCAGATACTACCGGTGACCCCCCAGGGGGCATCGACGGCCTGGTCGTTGACGAAGGCATTGAAGTTGTTGAACGGGGCGTACTTGTAGATCGTCTTGCCGATCTTCGGGATCAGCAGGTTGATCAGATTCTCCACCGCGAAGTACCAGAGGAAGAGGATCGAGATGGCACCGGCGGTCTGTCGGACAATCCAGGCGATGGCTTGGGCGAACACGACGAGCAACACCGCGGCGAGCGGATAGGACCACATGATCCGGCGGCTGATGTCCCCGCCCCAAATGTCGAGGGTCGCGGCGGAGGCGTCCGAGGCGACGAGTTTCGCGGCATACAAGGCCCCGATTACACCGATGAACGTCAGGACCGCGGCGATCACCATGTACAACACGAGTTTCGCGACGACGACCAGCGTCCGGTTCGGGCACGCCTGGAACGTTGAGTGGGTGACCGAGTGGCGGTACTCGCCGGTCACGACCATCACGGCCTGGATCATCAGGACGAGGAATCCGAAGGCCCCGACCCCGGAGACGAGGATCTGCGGCAGAAGGATCGCGTTCTCCTGCCCATCGAATTTTACGGCGCTGTAGACATAGAGCGCGGGTGTACCGACGCCGACGAGGAAGAAGATCGCGGTCGTCCACCAGAAGGCCTTGGTGGTGCGGAGTTTGATCCACTCCGCGGCAAGGATGTTGGGAAACATGTGTCAGTTCTCCTCGTTCAGCTTCTCGTCATTCGACACCGGCACGGCTCCCGGGATCTCCGGCTGACCGGGGGTTTCACCGGCGTGGTATTCCTGTGCGTGGCCGGTCATCTGGAGGAACGCCTCCTCGAGGGATGCCTTCCGCTCTGTGAGTTCGTTGACCATGATTCCGGTGGAGTAGGCCAGTCCTCCGACGAAGTCAGTGGTGACGTCATCGATGACCAGCAAGGGGCGCTTCTCTTCGTCGAGGTCTTCCCGGTAGGGAATGTTCTCTTCTTCGAGGACGTTGGTGAACTCCTTGTACTGGTCGGTACGCATGAGAACTGAGGTACGCGAGGACTCCTTGATGAAGTCGTAGGTGGAGGAGTCGGAAACGAGCTTTCCGCGCCCGATCACGATGAGGTGATCCGCGGTCAGTGCCATCTCGGACAGCATGTGGGAGCTGACCAGAACCGTACGGCCTTCTCTCGCGAGTGCCTTGAGGAGGTCACGCACCCAGCGGATGCCCTCCGGGTCCAGGCCGTTGATCGGTTCGTCGAGAAGCAGCACGCCCGGATCACCGAGCAGGGCGGTCGCGAGACCGAGCCGCTGCCCCATGCCCAGGGAGAAACCACCGGTCTTCTTGCCCGCGACATCCGACAATCCGACCAGTCCGAGAACCTCGTCGACGCGGTTCTTCGGGATCCCGTTCGACTTCGCGATCCATTTCAGGTGGTTCGCGGCACTACGGTTCGGGTGGGTCGCCTTGGCATCAAGAAGCGCCCCTACCTCCCGGAGTGGGTTCTTTAACTTGCGGTAGGGGACGCCGTTGATGGTGGCGGTACCCGCCGTAGGCTTGTCGAGCCCCAGGATCATCCGCATCGTCGTCGACTTGCCCGCACCATTCGGTCCGAGGAATCCCGTGACCACCCCGGGGTTGACCGAAAAGGTCAGATCATCGACGGCGCGGACCTGGCGGTACTTCTTGGTCAGGCCGGAAACTTCAATCATGTCCACCAGTCTGACACAGGAAACGGAAACCGGCGCGGACCACCCCGAGATGGCTGCAAGGTCACACCCCGAACCGACTATCCCGCGAAGTCACACTAACCCAGCTGTGCCCCGGTAATGGGGTGTGAAAAAGGGTGTATAGCAATCGGTCATTCACGTAGATCACATGGCGTCCGACCCTCTCCTTCGTAATGAGCCCTGCTTCTGCGAGATCACCCAACCACTTGGAAGCGGTCTGGCGCTTCGCCAATCCAGCGTCCACGACATTCTCGATGCGAAGATAAGGCTGGGTGCACAACAGCCGCGTTATCTCTGTTGCAGGCATCCTCGTATTCAACTGACGGATCTCTTCCTCCATGTTGCCTCGAAGATCACCCGTTGCATCAACGAGCTGCATAGTCCAGTGTGCGGTCAACTCCACTCCTACCATCATGAAGAGAACCCAGGGTTCCCAGTCATCGGAGCGGATCACCGCATTCAACCGTTCATAGTAGGTGTCCTTGTGCCGCATGATGTGACCGGACAGATAGAGGATCGGAAACTCCAGTAGTTCCGTCTCAATGAGGATGAGAAGGTTCAGGACACGCCCGGTACGTCCGTTTCCGTCGAAGAACGGATGGATCGCCTCAAACTGGTAGTGCGCGAGAGCCATCACGGTCAATGGGTCAAGTCCGTGATCCGCATGCAGGAACCGTTCCCACCGGCTGAGGTGCTCCCGGATCACTTTCTTTCCCTCGGGTGGAGTGTAGATACGCCTTTCACTCGCGGAACTGCCGTAGGTACCCGGTTGATCTCTGATCACAACCGAATGCCCGTGTATCCGGGATCAGATGTCAACCGCAGTTTGTACGGTAAGTGGTCTGGAATCGAGTGAAAGCACGCCTGCGTGGAGGGCCTCACGAGAACGCAGGGCCTCTTTGACCCGGGGTGTCATCTCTGACAGCGCACCGTGGGCCGCCTTGAAAAGCTCATCGTTTGTGGTCACGATGTTTTCGATTTCGTTTGATGCCTGTGCTTCGAGCAGGGGATCAAGTTGATGAGCATCGTCGGGTATGGAAGGCGTTTGCACGCGCCGTCAAGCCTGGCCGGTGCCCGACCTGCAGCCACGGTGGCCTTCAAGACTCCCGGCGTCTCAACCTGACACGAAGGCGGTTGCGCCGGCAGATCCTGGTAAGGCAGACCAGGTGTCGTCCACATGTACGAAGCGCACACATATCCCCGGACGTGTCGAAAAATCCCGGAATTTCGACACATCCCATCGACATGTTCACGTCATCGACACATCCCACCCCGCGGGTTCTCACCGCCGACCGGCGATCACCCGCTCACGGCGGGTCTGTTTATCCCGGCGCATCCCGCTCGGGCGTGGGGCCCGGATACCCGTCGGCGGTCAGCCACCACCGCCCGGGACTGAAGGCTCCGTCAGACGGGTGATTCGGTCGGAGAGGACGCCTGCGACCAGAACCGCTTCGGGATACGTCCCGCGCGCCGTGCCAGGTGGCCGGATTCGACGGCGAGTTTCATGGCCCGCGCCATCATCACCGGATCATCGGCGCGGGTGACGGCGGTGGCGAGGAGGACAGCGGAGCAGCCGAGTTCCATGGCGCGCGCCGCATCGGAGGCGGTGCCGATGCCCGCGTCACAGATCACGGGTACTCCGGCGACGGAGGTGATCATCTCCAGGTTGTGTTCGTTGCGGATCCCCAGTCCGGTGCCGATCGGTGCGGCCAGGGGCATCACCGCGGCGCACCCGGCTTCCTCCAGCTGGCGGCAGAGGATGGGGTCGTCGTTGGTGTAGGGCAGGACGACGAAGCCGTCGTCGACGAGTTGCTCGGCAGCGTCGAGAAGCTCCACGCCGTCGGGCAGGAGCGTCCGGTCGTCGGCGATGACCTCCAGCTTGATCCAGTTGGTGCCCAGGGCTTCCCGGGCGAGGCGGGCGGTGAGGACGGCTTCGGCGGCGGTCCTGCAGCCGGCGGTGTTAGGGAGGACCTCCACGCCGATGTCATCGAGCATCGCGAGGAGCCCGGTGTGTCCGCCGGCGTCGACGCGACGCATGGCGACAGTGGTCATTGCCGTGCCGGAGGCCACGAGCGCCTCGCGGAGGACCTGCTGATTGGCCGCCCCGCCGGTGCCCATGATCAGGCGTGAGGTGAGTGTCTTTCCTGCGATGACGAGTGGCTCCGACACGGCTACCCTCCCTGGACGGCGGTGAAGATGTCGATGTGCGCCGCATCCAGCTGTCCGACGGTCTCGTCCCAGCGCCCGGCGGGCACGACGAGCCCGTTGACGGCGACGGCGAAACCGCGGTCGGTCTCGGAGCGTTCGTGGACGAGCTGCCGGATGGTGGTCTCCGATCCGAGCTCGCGGGCCTGCCCGTTGACGGTGACTGTTCTCGGTCCGTGGCCGCCGGGGGTTCGTTCGGTGAGCTGACTCATGGGGTGCTCCTAGAGGGTGGGTCGGTCCGGTCGGGTGAGCCGGGTGATGTCGAGTGGTGTGTCGCGGACCTCGGCGAGGACGGCGTCGGCGGTGATGGCGGAGAGCAGAATCCCGTTGCGCCCGTGACCGCAGGCGGCGATGACACGGCCGTCACCGACGGGGCCGATGACCGGTACGTTGTCGGGACTGTAGGGCCGCAGTCCGGCGATGACCTCGTCGAAGACGTAGTCGTCTATTCCGGGGAACACGAGTGCCGCATCGTCGAGCAGCTGCCGGACTCCTCCCGCCGTGGGGGCGGTGTCGTGCCCGTGCTCGTATTCGGTGGCGCCGACGGCCACGCCCCACGCGCGGGGCACGAGGTACAGGGGCCGACCGTGGACGCGGGCGCGGATCGTGCGTTCCGGGGCGGGCTGTGATCCGGGTTGCCGACGCAGGCGCACGACCTCGCCCTTCACTTCACGGACGTCGAGCCCGAGTAGTTCGCGGGCACCGGCGCCCGCCGCGACGACGACACGCTCGCCGGGGATGGCCGTCAGATCGGTCACGGTCTGTTCCACGCGTCGGACGCCGAGCCGTTCGCAGGCCTCGGCCAGTCGGTGTAGGAGGACGCGGTTGTCGACGGCGTGTTCCTCCGGGCACACCGCCCCGGCGCGCAGTCCGCGGCGCAGCGCGGGTTCGAGCTGCCGTATCTCCCGTCGACTGATGCGGCGGAGGCGTCCCGGGTAGTGCGATTCCACGAATCCGAAGGCCCGCTCGATGTCGGTGGCGTCGGCGTCGTCCGCACCGGTGAGGATCGTGCCTGTTCCGGTGACGATGTCGTCCGCACCGCCGACCGCGAGGTCGGCGAGCAGTTGTTCCCAGGAGTCGAGGGACGCGACCCCGAGGTGGAGCATTGTCTCCTCCCCCGGCCAGGCTTCGGTGAGTCCGCCGAGCATGCCACCGGCGACCCATCCGGCCCCGTCGCGGGGGCTTGCCGCGGGGGCGTACAGGGTGACGTCGGCTCCGGCGTGGGCCAGTCGGAAGGCGCAGGCCAGGCCGATGACAGATCCGCCGATGATGCTCACGGGAGTGCCGTCGATGGAGGTCATCTCCCAGCCACCACCGCTCTGAGTGCACGGGTCGCGGCTGCGGGGTCGTCGGCGTCGGCGATGGCGCGGACCACGACGAGCCGGCGGGCACCGGCTGCGGCTACGTCGGCTGCGTTTCCGGGGTCGATGCCACCGATCGCGAACCAGGGTTTGGTTGTCCCGGTGGACGCCGCGTACCGAACGAGATCGAGACCGGTGGCGGCGCGTCCGGGTTTGGTGGGGGTCGCCCACACCGGCCCGGTGCAGAAGTAGTCGACCTCGGGTTCCTCGATGGCGGCGTCGACGTGCTCGGGGTTGTGGCAGGACCGGCCGATGATCACCTGCGGGCCCACGATGTCTCTGGCCACGGCTACGGGGAGATCCCGCTGGCCGAGATGGAGGACGTCCGCGCCGGCGGCGCGGGCGATGTCGGCCCGGTCGTTGACCGCGAGCAGGGTGCCGTGCCGGTCGCAGACCTCGCGGAGCGCGGCGAGGAGGTCCACTTCCTCTGCTGCCTCGATCCGGGGATTCTTCTGCCGGAGCTGGATGATGTCGACTCCGGCGGCGCACGCGGCTTCGGCAAGATCAAGGAGTCCGGAGGTTCCGTCGGCCCGGAATCGGGCGTCGGTCACGAGATAGAGATGTGCGTTGTCGATGGTGGTCACCGGTTGTCTCCCAGGAGTCGGTCGAGTTCGCCACGCAGCCGTGGCCAGGCGGCCGCGAAGGCGGGCATCAGGTTCAGTTCGGTGACCTCATCGACGGGGACCCACCGGAGTTCCAGAGATTCGCGGTTGGCCTGCGTCGGCAGGGGCTGGCCGACCCTGCCGATGACGGTGGTGTAAGTCCAACCACCGGCGAGTTCCGGGCGTTCCGGATCGGCGCTGTGGGGTCCCGCGGTGGTCAGCTCTCTGAGGACCTCCACGCGGTCGGTGTCGATGGCGCACTCCTCCTCGGTTTCCCGCAGTGCCGCTTCCGCCGCGGATTCGTGCGAGTCGCGTGCCCCTCCGGGGAGTGCCCAGGTGCCACCGTCCGCGGTCCATTCGGCACGGTGCTGCATGAGGATGCGGAGGGGGCCGGCCCCCTTTCCGCCGGGGGTGTCGGAACCGTCCGCGATGAGGAGGAGCCCGGCTGCGCCGTGAACTCCCCAGCACCGCGTGCCCCGGGGACCCGCGGACCAACCATTTCCGTCACCTTTCATAGCCCCCAACATTAGTCCCGCAGCCACCTCCGGGGGTGGCTGGTGGAGCGCTTCAGCACAGCAAGAGTGAAACCCGCGGAGGTCAGTTATCCTTGTGAAATGACCGGCGTACCTCAGTCCACCGTGATCCCGGAGGACACCCAGGACCACTGGTTGGACCGGGTCAGCGGAATGGACCGGCGGCGCCGCCGGCACCCACTGTTTGCCTTTGCCCAGGACACCTTCGGACAGCCCTTCCACTGGCTGCGCAAGGCGTTCGGTTTCCTGCGAACATCACCGGGGAAAATGACCGCGATGACGTTGATCATCACGGTCTCCATCTTCGCCGCCGGGTTCTCCATGTCCCAGTCGTCGGCGGCCCGGAATGATGCCCTCGGGACGTTGATCACCACCACGGAGCCGACGTCCTACGCTGCGCATAATCTCTATACCTCGCTGTCGGTGGCGGACACCGCGGCGACCACTGGTTTCGCGCAGGCGGGTGTCGAGTCCCCGCAGACCCGGCAAACCTACAACGACTCGGTCCGTCGGGCGAGCATCGCAGCGTCCAAGGCGGCCGCGGGAGTCGCCGACCTGGACAGCAGATCGGGTCAGCTGATCTCCCAGATTCAGCGGCAGTTACCGGTCTACACGGGGTTGGTGGAGACCGCGCGGACGAACAACCGGGCAGGTAATCCGGTGGGTGCCGCGTACCTCGCGGAGGCCTCGGCGCTCATGCGCACCGAGATTCTCCCCGCTGCCGCGGAACTGTTCGAACAGACGTCGGAGGAGGTGCGCCAGCAGCAGTCCCAGCTCACTCAACCGCAGTGGATACCGCTGTCGGGGCTGGCCGCGGCAATCCTGCTCCTGTTGCTCGGGCAGCGATGGCTGGCGGTCCGGACACGGCGTTGGTTGAATAAGGGCTTCGTCACCGCGACCGCCCTGATGACCGTCGCCCTGCTGTGGGTCGGCGGCGCGAACCTCGTTACTTGGAACGCCGGAACGAAGGGTTTCGAGGAGGCGTCACAGCCGCTCGAGTCGCTGACCAACGCGCGGATCGCGGCCCAGAAAGCCCGGACTGAGGAGACCCTGGCGCTCGTTCGGCGGCAGAGTTCCAGCGGCAAGGCCAGTTTTCTCACCGCGACCCGGGCCATCGATCAGGCGCTGGAGGCTTACCAGAGTTCGGTGTTAAGCGAGTCGGACGTCAACTCCGCGAGCGCCCAGGTCGCCCGGCAGTCGCTCGCCTACTGGCGCAGCGCCCACGCGACGCTCACCGAAGATCAGGCGGTCGGAGACTACCCCGCGGCACTGGAGACCGCCCTCGGCGTTCGGGGGGTGGAGCGGTCCCCGGGTGACGGGACCGCGGCGAGTGCCTTCGATTCACTCGATTCCGCGTTGTCCTCCCTCATCGACGATGCGCGGGCCTCCCTGCGCAGCTACATCGCCGACGGATTGAACGCGACGACCCGGGTGTCTTCCATGGTGCGTCTGCTCAGCCTGTTGGCGATGGTCGCCACGGTGGCGGGTATCCGACCTCGACTCCAGGAGTACCTCTGATGCGCTACCGCCACCGGCTCGCTACCGCCGTGCTCGTCGCCGCGGCAGTCACCGTCGCCTCGTGCGCGCGCCCGGATCACGATGAGTCCCAGCCTGCATGGGTTTCCACGACCGGTTCCTCTCTTCCGCTGCCACCCGGCGCCGTGGTGGAGAAGGCGGGGAGCAACCCCGGTAAACCCATCCTTGTCGACGGGCTGTTGGGATCCCGTCGGCCCGGAAATGAGAACGTCGAGGACCGGGTTCCGGCGATCCTCGCCCGGGGTCGGTTGATCGTGGGTGTCGACCAGTCGCAGAACCTCTTGAGTTTCCGCGATTCGACGACCGGGGAGCTGGAGGGTTTCGAGGTCGATCTCGCCAGGGAGATCGCCCGGGATATCTTCGGCGATCCGTCGAAGGTGGACTTCCGCTTCGTCGATTCCGCCGACCGGGTTCTGGCGCTCGAGGCTGGCACGGTCGACATCGTGGTGCGCTCCCTGACGATTACCCGCAGCAGGCAGGACCAGATCGCGTTCTCCACCCCGTACTTCACCGCCCGGACCCGGATCCTCGCGATGGAGTCGTCGAACATCTCGTCACTGGCCGATCTGGAGGGCCGCACCGTATGCGTCACCAACGGGTCGACGGCCGCCGAACGCGCGCGCTCCCTCGCCCCGGAGGCCGATCTACTCCTTGTGCGGAACTGGGCCGACTGCCTCGTCGCGGTTCAGCAGTACCAGGCTGATGCGGTGATCTCGGACGACGCGATCCTCTCCGGTATCGCCGAACAGGACCCCTACACCCGCCTGGTCGGCCCGGCGCTCGGTGAAGCGCACTACGGTGTGGGCATCGCCTCCCCCGGGTACCGGCACGACACGGACGGCCTGATCCGACAGGTCAACGCCACCATCGAGCGGGTCCGTCAGGATGGTACCTGGTGGATGTTGTACAACCGGTGGCTCGGCCCGTACCAGTCCACCGCCGGACCGCCACCGCTCGACTACCGACCTGAGCCCGAGCGGGACATGCAGCAGAAGGACGAGGGATAGCGATGGCCGAGTACGAGATGGGCACCGACGCCGTCCCCTACAACCCGTTCGAGGACGACGACTACGAGGACGACGACACGATCCACGCGCTCCTCGACGATCTCGGGAGCATGCGTGACGATGCCGCCACCATGACGGCGACCGCCCCCGCAGCCGCCACCGGCACTGCTCCCGCCCCCGGTCCGTCCGACACCGCGGAGGCCGTGACTCCCGTCGAGGACGCCGGGACCCGGTCCCGGCAGCAGGCTCTGTCGACGTTCCGGGAGCGGCGTTCCTCAGCACGCAAGGGCCGGTTCGTCGCCGACGGGATGGTGCAGCTTCCGTTCATCCGTCTCCGCGACCCCATGGAGGCAATCACCGATCCGGCGGAGGACATCGCCAAGGGCGTCGAACCACCCTCCCTGTCCCCCGGGGACATGGTCGCCGGACAATATGAGGTCGCGGGCGTGCTCGCTCACGGCGGGATGGGCTGGGTTTACCTCGCGCAGGACCTCAACGTCTCCGGCCGGTGGGTCGTGTTGAAGGGTATGATCTCCGATCCGAACAACCGGCACCGGTCCGTCGCCGAGGCCGAGCGCGAATTCCTCGCCGACATCACGCACCCCGGGATCGTCAAGATCTTCAACTTCATCGACGACCCCCGCAGCGATGCCAGTTTCATCGTCATGGAGTACGTGGGCGGCCCCTCCCTCCGGGACCGCCGACGGAAGCAACAGGATGGTGTCTTCGACGTCGCGCTCGCCATCGGATACATCCTCGAGATCCTGCCCGCTCTCGACTACTTGCACTCCCGCGGTGTCGTCTACAACGACCTCAAGCCCGACAACATCATCGTCACGGAGGACCAGGTCAAACTCATCGACCTCGGCGCGGTCAGCGGCATCGGTGCCTTCGGGTACATCTACGGCACCCGAGGCTTCCAGGCCCCCGAGGTCCCGACCCAGGGCCCGAGTGTGGCCAGCGACATTTACACCATCGGTCGCACCCTCGCAGCCATGACCTGCAACCTCCCGATCGTGGACGACGCATACGCCCCGGGTATCCCCTCTCCCGCCGGGGAACCGGTGCTCCGCCGACACCTGTCGTTCTACCGCCTGCTTCTCCGCGCCACCCATGAGGATCCGGCCCGCCGGTTCCGTGATGTCACCGAGCTGTCCACCCAGCTCTACGGGGTGTTGCGGGAGATTCTCGCGATCCGTGACGGAAAACAGTTCCCCGCGCAGCATTCCCTGTTCTCCCCGCAACGTACGACCTTCGGCACCAAGCACCAGGTTTTCCGCACCGACCAGCTCATCGACGGTATCGAACGGGAGGTGCGGATCACCGCTCCCGAGGTGGTCGCGGCGCTTCCGGTCCCCCTCATCGACCGCAGCGACATCGGCGCGGGACTGCTCTCCGGGTCGTCGTACGCGGAGCCGCTCGAGGCCCTGGAGACCATGCGACAGGCGATGCAGACCGAGGAGTACTCCGCATCCGCGGAGATCCCCCTCGGAGTTGTCCGCGCACTGCTGGATCTCGGGTTCACCCTCGAGGCGAAACAGTGGCTCGATTCCCTGTCGGAGCGTCTCGGTCTCGACTGGCGGCACCAGTGGTACTCGGGGGTCACCGACCTGCTTCTGGACGACTACATGGCCGCACAGGACCACTTCAACAACGTGCTCAACATCGTCCCCGGTGAGGCGGCACCGAAGCTTGCTCTCGCCGCGGTCGACGAGATGCTTCTCCAGCAGCTCGGGTACACCCACCGCCCGCTGCTCGACCAGGATGCCATCCACACCGCGGCACACTCCCCTGGAACCGACGCGGCCCTCCACATGGATGTGCTGTCCACCCTCGGGGATAGTTGGTCCCACCTGACCGCTGATCCTGTTGCCCTCCGGTTCCACTCGATGCGTCTCTACGCACTGGTGTGGGCGACGAACCCCACGACGGTGTCCTCCGCGTTCGGCATGGCCCGCCAGCTCATGGCGGAAAAACAGGTGGAACTCGCGGTGAGCGCCCTCGACCGGGTGCCGCAGGCGTCCCGGCACCAGCGAATGGCAAAACTGACGACGATCCTGCTGCTGGTCTCCGGGGATCCGGCGACGCTCACCGAATCGAGGATCCGACGCGCGGCCCGCCGGTTGGAGGAGATCCCCACCAACGAGCCCCGCCTCCTGCAGATCAAGATCGGTGTGATCAGCGCGGGACTGAACTGGCTGCGGGCCACCGGCCTGCGCTGTTCAGCCAGCCCCAACGCCCTGTTCGGTTTCCCGTTCTCCCAGCGGGGTCTGCGCGCGGCGCTCGCCGACACCCTGCGCAGTCAGGCACGGATGGCGCCGTTCGCCAGGCACCGGTACGCCCTCGTCGACATGGCGAATGCGGTGCGCCCCCCGACGTGGTTCTGACCACAACACGTGTCGGCAGGTGTGCCCGCAGTCCGAGTCACGCGGTGTGGCGGCTCCGCAAGGTGGTGTACCCGTGGACGCTAGTTGCAGAGGTCCCCAACGAAACCGTCGTGTCCCTTGTCCGCACGGGCGGCTTCAAGATTCCAGGACGGCTTAACCGCCAGGATGTCCCGGTAGTGGTAGTGGCAGGTGAACTGGTTGCGTAGCGTCGCGGTGTCCGGGACGCCTCTGGCCACCACGTCGTCCCACATCGCGTCACGCAGTTCATCCGGGGCGGTGGCGGCAGCCTCGGTCACGGTGATCTCGTAGCGCGGTTGACCGCGGTAGCTCGACACATCGACATTCTCGATGAGCATCCCGGTATCGGGGGTGGTCGCCGGATTGAGGGCGGCATCGAGGCGCGCGAGGATGGCGTCCAGCCCGCCGAGGTTATCAATCATCCCCAGGACACCCCGGACGTCATCGAGGAGTTCGGCATCCGGGACCGCTGGGACCGCCGATGCGGGTGCCGCGGTGGCGAGTCCGGCCGCGAGGATGCCCGCCGCCGTCGCCGTGCGGACGAGGGTGCGACGCGTTGGTTTCATGGTGTACTCCTCAACGACGGATGGGCCTGCCGTAGCCGGTAATGCCACGGGGCTTCCAGGGTACCGGATACTCCGGATCACAACGATCTCTCAGAGAACGCCGAAGATGATTGTCCCCACGGCAACGGCGGACAGCACCCCGCAGATCAGGACCATGGGCACGAAGCGGACGACGAAGCGCGGCCCGAACGCACCGGCCTGCATGGAGATCAATTTGATGTCCACCATGGGCCCGACGACGAGGAATGCGAGCTGCGCGGTCGGGGACACGGCGCTGAAGGATGCAGCGACGAAAGCGTCGGCTTCGGAGCAGAGGGAAAGCAGAATCGCCAGCCCCACCATCACGAGGACGGCGAGCAGTGGTGTCTGTGAGATCTGCGCGAACCAGGATGAGGGGACGCTGACCTTGATGAGTGCGGCGACCATAGCGCCAAGGACGAGGAATCCTCCGGCCTGGGTCAGGTCGTGGAGTGCCGTCATTTGGAATCTGCGCCACTGCCAGCTCCGTCTCCCGGCCTGGTCGGTGGCGGAAGCGCAGTGGTCATCGGCACAACCGCCGAAGCCTGCACCATCGGGGGCGGTGACCCGGATGTCGTCGTCACGGCCAATGATGATCCACAGCCACCCGGCGATGAGGACCGCGAGGAAGGATGCGATGAACCGGGCCCAGGCCATCTCGGGCAGGGCGTTGAACGCGACGGCGGTGGAGACGATGACCACCGGGTTCAGTGCCGGGGAGGCGAGCATGAACACGAGCGCGGCTGCCTTGGACACCCCGTTGCGCATGAAGGACTGGGCGACGGGAACGGAGGCGCATTCGCAGCCGGGCAGAGCGATGGCGACGGTTCCGGCGACGGGGACGGCGAGGAAACTGTTGCGGGGTGTGATCCGTTGGAGGAATCCGGGGGGCGCGAACGCCGCGATGAGGGCAGACACGGTTACACCGAGGACCAGGAAGGGCAGGGCCTGGATCGCGACGGCGACGGTGATGGCGGCCCAGGATTCGACGGTTCCGCTCATGTTCCAGAGCGGGTCGGTCGCGGAGGTCGGGCCGGTGCCGAACTGGGTCCACAGGACGACGACGATGCCGAGTGCCGTGAACTCCCAGAGTGCGAGCTGGCGGGGAGTGACGCGGAACTTCTTGTCGACGCCCGCGTCTGTCGGTGTGGTACTCACAGGTATGGAATCCTCGGTTCGTTGGTGGCGGTGATTGATTCTGGGGTGAGCACGAGGTGTGAGTCGGAGGCGTCAACATCAACGGTGCCGACCACCTCGACCCAGGTGTCATCCGGGAGATCCGAGCCACCGGCGAGTGTGGCGGAGTAGGCGACGGCGTCGGCGGCGCAGCAGAAGATCTTGTAGCGATTGACCATTACTTTTCCGCCGTCGCCAGCAGAGTGCTCCCCGCTGTCGTCGAAGCTGGCGGCACCGCCGTGGGAGATGAATCCGATGACCTTGATCTTCTTTCCCGCCAGATCCTCCAGATCACCGTAGGAATAGCGGTTGTGCAAATCGTCGAGGTTGAGTTCGTTGATGCCGGTGTCGGACAGTGGGTCGAAGTTCACTCCGCTGCGGGGCGCCGTGGCGGCACGGCCTGCGCCACCCGCGAGGGCCGCGTCGCGTTCCGTACCGCTGGCGGTGTTGTCCAGCATCGCCGCGCCGAGTGGGGAAGGGGATCCGATGACGACGAGCAGGAACGGGACGAACACCAGCCAGGCGATTGGCGAGACCTTCGCTTTCTCGCCACCGGCCCGGTTCTCGTGACGTGCGCCGAACCAGAGCACGGAAAGTGCGAGGCCGGTGACGAGAAGCGCGACGGTGAGGGTCATGGGGTGCCAGAAGGTTCTGATGTAGGTGGCGAGCCGACCCGTGGCGAGCAGCGCGAGGACGAGCACTCCGGTGAGGAGCCACAGGACCGCGATGATCTGGGCCGAGAAACCCGGACCGGCCACCGGGCCATGGTCGACAGGTGTGTCGTGGACATGGTCGTGATGGTCGTTCCGGTCCGGGTGGTTGATCATGGTGTCCCTTTTCTAGCCTCGGGCGCTGGAGCGTCGACGACCTGAGATGAATGCGGTGACGGCAATCAGGATAACCAGGACGAGGAATCCGAGGCCGATCCACATCTTCGCGGACGAGCTGGTGGGGGTGCCGTTGGTCTCCTTCGCCGCGGACGCGTCGGGGGCGGTTTTCTCGGTCGCTTCCCAGCGGGCCGCCAGGTTGATGCCCGCGCCATCGGTGTCCAGGTCGAGGGCGTTGGCGATGACGTAGTGGATGTCGGTCTGGTCGATGTGCCCGACGACGTTCGCCGCGCCGGGTCCTTCGGCTGCGACCCGCAACTGTGCGCCGGTGTGGGTCTGGGAACCGAGCGCCTCTTCATCGTCGTTGGACTTGGCGGTGGCGTAGTTGACGGTCATCTCGTCGCCGTCTGCGGTGACCAGTTTGGTGGTGCGCCCGGCGGTCGCCCGGTCGTTCGCGGTGATCTGCGAGGTGTGGGCGTGGTCGGCGGTGGTGATGATGAGGGTGGGTTCCCCTGTTTTCTTCACCCATTCGCGGGCCGCCTGGATCGCGTCATCGAGTTCCTGGGCCTCGCCGATCTGGCCGCAGATGTCGGCGTCGTGGTCGGCTTTGTCGATGGAGGCGGATTCGATCTGGACGAGGAATCCATCGTCATTGCGCAGCAGGTCGAGTGCCTTCGTGGTCATCTGTGCGAGGCTGGGCACCTCGGCACCGCGTTCCGGGTTCTCGGTGCAGCGCATGCCCTGTCCGACGGCTGGTTCGACGGTGGGGATGCTCTGTTCCCAGATCCGCGGCAGGTTGCCCTCGGCGAAGAGTCCGAGGACGGGGACGTCCTGGTCGGCCTCCTTGACGGCGTCAAGCTCGTCGGCCGAGGTGACGATGGTGAAACCCTGGTTCCGGGCGTTGTCGAGGACCGAGTCGCCCTTGGTCCAGGTGTGTCCGTCCCAGTCGCCGCCCGCCTGGACGGTCTGCTCGAAGTACTTCGCGCCGCCGCCGAGGGTGAGGTCGGCGCGGGTGTCGATGAGCTGCTCGGAGATGGAGCCGAGGCCACCGTACTCGCGGAATTGCTTCTCGAAGCCCTCGCCCTGGCAGGTCTTGCTGTTCTTGTCGTATTCCGGGCCGTAGCACTTGCGGTTGAGTGCGTGGCTGCCGACGGCTGCGGGAGTGGCGTCCTGAACCTCTGCGGTGGTGACGTTGCCGGTCTTCATCCCTTTGGCCTTGGCCAGTTCGATGATGTTGGGGACGGGGGTTCCGTCGACCGTGATGCCGAGGCCACCGTTGTAGGTCTTGGCTCCGGTGGCCCAGCCGGTGGCCGATGCCGCGGAGTCGGTGACGTAGGTGGGGCCGCCGAGTTCGGGATCGAGGGCGAACGTCGTGTAGTAGCCGGTATAGGGCAGGGCGTCGATCCCGGGGAGCCGGCCGTTCGCGCCGTAGAGGTAGTCGCGCGCGGAGGTGATCTCGCTGTCGCCCATCCCGTCGCCGATGAACAGGATCACGTTCTTGGCCTTCTCGTCATCGAGGCCCTGGCCTTCCTTGGCGAACTGGGCGCAGTCGCCTGGCCCGGAGACGAACCCGTTGTCGCCGACCTTGTAGCAGGTGGCGAGGGGGTCTGCGGGGTCAGTGCGGTGAGCGGTCGCCGCGTCATAGGTCTTCGCGGAGTCCTCCGTGGTCACCGAGGGCTCGATGGTCGGCACGTCGTTGATCTGCAGGGCGTTGGCGACGGTGAAGAAAAGATCGGTTTGGTCGGTCTGTCCGATGACGTTCTCCTCGCCGGGGCCGTATGCGGCGACGCGGAGCTGGGAACCGTTGTGCTGCTGGGATGCCTTCGGGTTGTCGGTGAGCTCCTGCAGCGGGAGGCTGCCGTAGGCGATGGTCTGCGAGGATCCCTCCTCGGTGCGCAGGCGAGTGGTGGCGGCGACGGAGTTCTGGCCGTCGTAGATGAGCTGGGTGGAATGCGCGTGGTCAGCGGTGACGACGACGAGCGTGTTGCCGTCCTTTTTCGCGAAGTCGAGTGCGGCCTTCACTGTCTCATCGAGGCGTTCGACCTCACCGATCATCCCGCAGGCGTCCGCCGCGTGGGCACGCTTGTCGATGGATGCTGATTCGACTTGCAGAAGGAATCCCTTGTCAGCGGATGGGTCGTCGAGAAGCTCGATGGCCTTCCGGGTCATGTCGACCAGTTCGGGTTGGCCTTTCGTGTCCTGCTTTTCACAGGCGAGTGGGCGTCCCGAGGCGCCGTCGACGGTGGCCTTGGAGGGCGCATAGCGGGTGATCATGTTGCCGTCGTCGAACAATCCGAGCAGCGGGGCGTCCTGATTCGCGCTGGTGACGGAATCGAGGGCCGCAGCATCCTGGACGACGGTGAACCCGTTGTCCTTCGCGTTGTCCAGCACCGATTTGCCTGCGGTCCAGGTTGTGTTGGTGGGCAGGAACGGCGACACTCCCTGTCCCTCGTGGATCACCTCCTGCTGGAACGCCTCGAGCCCACCGCCGAGCGTGACATCCGCGCGGGCGTCGACGATCTGCTCCGCGATGGAGCCGAGTCCACCGTTCTGCCGGTACTGGGCGGCGAAGGCCTCGCCCTGACAGGCCTTGGAGTTCTCCTCCTCCTGCGGGCCGTAGCACTTCCGGTTGAAGGCGTGCGCGACGAAGGCCGCCGGGGTGGCGTCCTCGATCTCCGAGGTGGTGACGTTGCCGGTGCGAAGTCCGGCTTTCTTGGCCTTCTCCAGGAGGTTCTCGACCGGCTTCTGTTCCAGGTCCACGCCGACGGCACCGTTGTAGGTCTTGATGCCGGTGGTCCAGGATGTTGCGGACGCCGCGGAGTCGGTGACGTAGTTGAAGGAGCCGTCCCGGTCCACCGAGTGATGGGTGTAGGCCCCGGTGGAGGTGAAGGCATCGAGGCCCTCGAAACGTCCGGCTGCGCCCTTGAGGTAGTTGCGGGCAGCGGTGATCTCCTGCTGACCCATGCCGTCACCGATGACGATGATGACGTTCTTGGCGTGGTCCTCGGTCCGCTTCTGGCCGACGGTGCCAAACTGGGCGCACTCACCGGGTTTGAGGGCACGGACCGTTCCGTCCTCGGCGATGGGGTTGCACTTCTCCGGCCCGTTGTACTGACCTCCGGGCCCGGTGACCGGGGCTTTTTCTGTGGCTGGGAGGCGTTCAGGGTCTGCTGCGGCACTGAGGGGGAGAGTGACGGCAAGCGTTGTGGCGAGGAGTCCCCCCACCACGGCGCGGGTCACGCGGCTGTGTGTTCGACGTTCATTGGCGGTCATGTGTCAGGCTTTCCATGTCGGAGGTGACGGAGCTGAGAGACGTGACGACGTGTTGTCGTCCCAGAGCTCAGCCAGTCCACCACTCCGGGGTTAACCGAACATGGCACTCCGAAGTAACCGGTGCCCAACACTTCGTGAACACCAGCCGAATATACGTCCCGCCGAAACACCTTCAGGACATTATTGAAAACAGTACCTGATAAGACCGGGTTGTGTCATCCCCGCCAACACCGGCCCATAACCAGAATGCACCACCCCGCGCCCCCGGCGCGGACAACGGGCACGCCAACAGCGACACGTTCACTCACCCCGTGGCGCCCGGATCGACCAGCAAACTGTAGCGAGGAGGAACGTTGATGCGTTTCCCCACCATCACAGGCCCCGGTTGGGAATGGGCGATCTCCGAGTACTGCTTGGGCGTCATACTGTGCGCGGTAGCAAACGCCCTGGTGAACGCAGCGGCATGTGCATACCGCAGGGTGCGTGCCGTCTCGGTGGGACTCTTTCCCTGCGCCAGGAGGATACGGGCGAGGGTCATCCGGCGAACATAGTTGTGTCGTTGCCTGCTCAACACCTCGGGAAGAGACTCCGGTGAGGACCCGGATCGTCCCTCTCCGGCCCCCGACCAGACAGGCACCCTCGCGATGATCCGTTCCTCGGTGAGGACCCGGAATATGTCGTCATGCCGGGAACCCGGGACGGCAACCTGGGTATAGGTCGAGACAGCCGTGCGTAGTAGATCAGCGGCACCAAAGTCAGAAAGATCGACGACGGTGAGTGCTCGCACCGAATCGAACAACTCCGCGTCGTCGGGATATCGAAAACCGAGGGGAAGAACCAGCGTCTGCGGAGCCATCGCCACATGGACTGCGACATTCGCCGGAAGCACCACCCCCTGCCCCGCACCGACAGCGGTGGTAACCCCACCTGCGGTGACCGTTGCCCGCCCGGTGACAACCCACAGGAAGATGTCGCCACGGTTGATGTTCCGCCACGTTTCATTCTCAGGCACACCGGGGTCCGCGAGACTGATTTTGGCGACCTCGGAGCACGACTCCCGCGCCAGCGCAGCAGCCGGGGTCGTTCCCGTTTCTGCACGGAAGGCACGGATGAGTTCGCTCGCGCCGGGATAACCGGTGGAATGGGCGGCGAACTGCAGGCTACGGCCACGGGCTATGAGGGCGATCGCCTCGTTGAGCCGGACCCGGGTGATCCACCGGCTGACACTCAGGGTGGTTTCCGCCCGAAACCTCCGCTGCACTGTCCGCACGGAGGCGCCTGCGATGCCCGCAAGCTCGGCGACGCTTCGGTTGACGGAGAGATCAGCCATGACCGTCGCCGCAACAGCGGTGGCTTCTTCCGAATGCGGTTGGGGTACCACGAGCACCGGCACCGCGTCTTCCTGAGCAGCGATGATCTCTGCCGCGAGAGCACGAACGAAGTCAGTACGTGTGGCGTCGTGTTTCAGATAGCCGAGGTTCTGGGCGAACTCGAACAGGAGACGTAGCCGGAGGCTATCGGGCAGGACCGCGACGGCAGTTCGGACAACTGCGGGACACGCCATGTCAACGGGAAGTTCAACGGGAATGACCACCGCATCCTCATCACCACGGATCCGGTAGCGCAGGCCCGCAGCAACGAGTGCCACCTGCCCTGCCGATAGTGTCGTCATCGTCGCCGCTGTTTCCACGCTCGCTGTCCCGGCATAGACCCACACGATGAGCGCCCGTCTGGCGCATCGGGACACGCCCTCGATCGGGCCGCGACGGATACCGTGTGGAACTCCCATCGTTTCTGCCTTCCCCCATCCATTTTCGTCCGCGCCGCCGACCACGGCGCCCGCCGAATGGCGGATGGTAAAAATGTGGCGCGCTCCGCCAACCATAGTGCGAGTATCCCACCCTAAAGTTAGGCGAGCCTTCCACTCATCCTACTGGCGTTAGCCGGACGCCCCGTCGTGCGCGGTGCCATCCGGACGAACCACAGTGGGTGACACCAACTCGACATCTGACAGGGGTGTGAATCAACCAATGGTGAAGATCCGCAGACGCGCCACCACCATGCTCGCCGTCGCCGCACTGGGCATATCCACCATGACCGGATGCTCCGGCAGTGACGACTCCGCGACAACCGACACAACGGCGACCGCCGGAGACACAGCGAAGACCTCCACCTCGGGAGTGGAGGAATCCTTCCCACGGACCGTGACCGACGCCAAAGGCGAGGTCACCATCGATGCGAAGCCGCAGCGTGTCGTGTCGACGTCGCCGTCGATGACGGGCACCCTGCTGGCACTCGGGGTGCCAGTCGTGGCGAGTGCCGGTGCGCCCGTGACGGACCTCACCGACGGTGACGGCTTCTTCATGCAGTGGGCCGAGATCGCCCACGACCGTGGAGTGGAGGTCGCCTACCCACGTCTCGACATCGACCTGGACGCCGTCGACTCCTTCTCCCCAGACCTGATCGTAGGGTCGGTGGTCGGCGCCGACGCGGTCAACGACGAGTACGCGCAGTTGCAGGACATCACGACAACCGTAATGGTCGACTACATCGATTTGTCCTGGCAAGACCAGACCCGGCTCCTGGCGGAAGCGACCGGAACCGAGGACAAAGCCGAGGAACTCATCGCCGAGTACGAGAGGAAGGTGAAGGAGGCGGCCAGGAAGATCACCGCACCGCCCGCGCCCGCGATCGTCGCTTTCTACCGCGCAGCGGAAGGACTGATGGTGTCCGGCCCCGACACCCAGCACGGGGAGATTCTGGAGGATCTCGGAATCACCGCCGGCGACGTCGATGAAACGGTGTCCCAGCAGACACGTCCCGGCATCCGGACGGTCAGCCGGGAGAACATGGCGGCTGCGCTGGCCGACGTGGGCAGCGTGTTCCTCATGCAGACCGGAACCGAGTCACCCGTGGCTGCGTTCTCCGAAGACCCGCTGGTGTCCACGGCTCCCGCGGTCCAGAAAGGCGACGTCTACTTCTTCGACGAATACGCGTGGCGTCTGGACTACTACTCGGCGTTGCTCACCATTGATTCCATCGTCGAACAGTTGACCAGGTAGTTCCGCAAACAACTGCCATGCTGATGAGCCACCCAGTCGCCGTCCCCGCAGCAGCCCCTACCCGGCCCCGGCCGCACCACCGCCGGGGCCGCATGTGGGCGGTGATCTGCGGAAGCCTCGCCGTCGTGGTCACCGCGACCCTCGCCGGGTTGTTCACCGGCTCACATCCGGTGCCGCCGTCGGCGGTCATCGAGGCCATCACCGCCTTCGACCAGACGAACCCCGACCATCTCATCATCATGCGGTCGCGCCTGCCCCGGATCGCGCTGGGCCTCATCGTCGGCCTGTGTCTCGGGCTCGCCGGGGGCCTCATCCAGGCACTGACCCGCAACCCTCTCGCCGACCCCGGCATCCTGGGAATCAACGCGGGTGCCTCGCTCGCCGTGTGTGTCGCCATCGGATACGCCGGCGTCACCAGCGTGTCCGGGTACGTGTGGTGGGCCTTCGCCGGGGCGGGCGTCGTGTCCGTGATGGTGTACCTGTTGGGTTCGGTGTCCCGGGGCGCGGCCTCCCCGGCGCGGCTCGCCCTCGCGGGGGCCGCGTTCACCATGGCGTTGAGTTCCATCATCTCGATGATTCTGCTCAGCAACTACAGCGTCTTCGAGCATTTCCGCTTCTGGGCGATCGGCTCGCTCCAGGGCAGGGATGTCGACGTGCTAACGGCGGTGCTGCCATTCGTCGCCGTCGGCTGCGTGCTCGCGCTCCTGTTGGCACGCCCTCTCAACGCGCTGGGGCTGGGGGAACAGTCTGCGGTGGGGCTCGGTGTGCGGATCGGCGTTGTGCGTCTGACCACTGCTCTTGCGGTGGTGATGCTGGCCGGTGCAGCGACCGCCGCAGCGGGCCCGATCACCTTCGTGGGTCTGGCTGCGCCGCACCTCGCCCGGCGGCTCACCGGCCCCGACAACCGGGTGCTCATCCCTGCGATCATGGCTATCGGTCCGGCGCTGCTCGTGGCTACGGATGTCACAGGGAAGGTGATCATCGCCCCGGCAGAGCTGCAGACAGGTGTCGCCACGGCGCTACTCGGCGGGCCCATCTTCATCGCGCTTGTGCGTTCCAGGAAGGCGGTGAACCTGTGAGCACCGGGAAACCGAGGATCAGTGGCGCGGTGATCCGTGCGGTACGCATTGGGCCGGTGTCCCTCACCTACTCCCCGCGGGCCACCGTCGCGGGTGTCCTAGGCCTCCTCGTCCTCGGCGCCGCCATCTTCTTCGCGCTGTTGTCGGTGCGCACCGAGCTTTCTCCCGAGCAGACACTGCGGGCCGTTGTCGGCGACGGTGACGTGCGAACGGTCCGTTCCATTCAGTCACGGGCACTACCCCGGGCACTGACCGCAGCGTGTGTCGGAGGCTTGCTCGGCGTCTCCGGCGCGGTGTTCCAGTCCCTGAGCCGCAACGTCCTGGGTTCGCCGGACATCATCGGATTCACCGCCGGGGCCGCCACCGCCGCGGGGATGACCATTCTGTTCGTGACCCCCGATGTCTGGCCCGTCGCAATCGCCGCAGCCGTCGGCGGCCTGCTCACCGCCGCGATCGTCTACACACTCGCCCGGACCCGTGGTTCAGCGAACGGTATCCGCCTGGTCCTGGTCGGAATCGGTGTCGCGGCAACGGTATCGGCGATTCTCGACTTCATGCTGCTGAACTCGGACATCAGCCTCGCCACGCAGGTCCAGGGGTGGCGGGCCGGGTCCCTGTCCGGGCGGGGTTGGGAGCACGCCCGATCGGTGCTCCTCGCCACCGCCGTCCTGCTCCCCTGTCTCGTCCTGCTCCGCCGTGGCGTCGACGCCATTGAACTCGGTGACGCCACCGCCTGCAATCTGGGTATCCCGGTCGAGCGCACCCGCTTCGCCGCGATCATCGTCGCGACACTAGCCGCCTGCATCGCCACGGCCGCAGCCGGGCCCATCGCGTTCATCGCGCTGGCCGGTCCGCACATCGCCCGCTTCATCACCCGCATTCCCGGGGTCACGATCCTGCATTCCTTCATCACAGGCGCGGTACTGCTCCTGCTCGCCGATCACGTGACCCAGAACATCGACATCGGGCTCCGTTCCCCGGTCGGTCTCGTCACCGGTGTCCTCGGCGGCGGGTACCTCCTGATACTGCTCACCCGATCATCGACGAGGACATGACACGATGCCCCACACACCACACCAGCTCCAGGCCCCGGGCGGACCTGAGCAGCAGTCACCCCGCAGCCAAGGCACGGACTCCGGGGAGCCGGTTCACCTCGCGCTGGAGAACGTCACGGTCGGCTACAACGGGGACGCCATCATCCACGATCTCAACCTGGAACTCCCCCACCGGGAGTTCACCGCAGTCATCGGCCCCAACGGATGCGGCAAATCAACGCTGCTGAAGACCTTCTCCCGGATGCTCAAACCCACCCGAGGCCGGGTGCTCATCGACGGCACGAACATGTCCCGGATACCGACGAAACGGATCGCCCGCGCCGTCGGTGTCCTCCCCCAGTCTCCGATCAGCCCGGAGGGCATCACCGTCGCCGGCCTCGTCAGCAGGGGCCGCTACCCGCACCAGCACATCCTGTCCCAGTTCTCCGCCGAGGATGAGCGTGCCGTCGACGACGCCCTCATCCACACCGGCCTGGCGGACCTCGCCGGCGCACGCCTCGATGAACTTTCCGGTGGGCAGCGGCAACGCGCTTGGATCGCGATGGTGCTGGCCCAGAACACCCGGGTGATGCTCCTCGACGAACCGACCACATTCCTCGACATCTCCACCCAGACGGATGTCCTCGACCTGTGCGCGTCCCTGCACGCCCGGGGCCGGACACTCGTCGCGGTCCTGCACGACCTGAACATGGCCGCGCGCTACGCCACCCATGTCATCGCGATGAAGAGCGGCCGTGTCATCACCCAGGGCCATCCGGACGACGTGTTCTCCCTCGACATGCTCCGCGAGGTCTTCGACCTCGACGCCCACATCCTGCGGGACCCGGACACCGGCAGACCGCTCATCGTGCCCCGCGTCCGGCGCAGCGACGCAGGGGACGGACCACCGGAGATCCGCTGATCACCCTGACAAACGAGAAAACCAGAGAGGCCCTCATGACGAACAACACTCCAGACACCGGCAGGACCCCCACCACAGCACCGGAGACCCCGGGCGCCGCGAACAGGTTCTCCACCGGGCAGCCCCCGGTCCATCTGCGCAACAGTGAACACGACCGGGACATCGACGATTACACCGCGGTGATCACCTCGGTGTCCACACCTTGCCCGTCGATCGTCCGGATCACCGCGAAACTACAAGGGGCGAGAACCAATCCGGCGTGGTCGAGTGCCAACGTCGCGATCCGCCTGTATCTGTCGGAACGGTACGGCAACCACACCCGCGTCTACACTGTGCGCGACTATCTGGAGGAGACCGAAGAAATCGTCGTCGACATCGTGCAGCACGAGCATGACTCACCGATGATGCTGTTCAGCCGCGACGCGCACGTGGGCATGCAGTTCTCCCTCACCGGCCCCCGGGTGCACTTCACCATCCCGCCCCGCCCCCACGGCGAACCTGTCGCCCTATTCGCCGATGCCACCGCCATTCCCGCGCTCGTGAGTATCTTCGACCGCACCGATGGTGACCTCTCCGGCGAGCTTTATCTCGTCGCCGGGGACAGGGCCGCCGTCGACGAAATTCCTCTCCCCGGTGGTATCCGGCTGACCCACATCGACCCAGCGGACACCGACGACCCCCGACCGTTGGACACGTGCGCGAAGGCCCTTCCGGACCCGACCTCGTACGTCGTATGGGCGGCCGGGGAACGCGCGGAGATGACCTCGATCCGCAGCTACTTCCGCAACGAGGTCGGTATGGATAAATCCCGGGTCAGCATCGCCGGTTACTGGCGCATCGGCGTCGGCAACGATGAGATCGACCGGGCACGCAAGCGGTTCTACGAGAGGAAACTTGCGGAGGGCGCAAGGTTGGAGGACTTCAACGACCTTGACGTCGGAATCTGACCCCGGGGCCGGAGACCCCGGCCGTCCGGTGAATGGACGACCGGGGACAGGAACTAGACACTCGGCGTCCCGCGTCAGCGGTTACAGTTGGCGAGCTCCACCGCGTAGCGGGCGATGGCCAATTCCTCGTTCGTCGGAATGACGAAGACCTTGACCGGGGAATCGTCGGTAGAGATCTCACGGGCGGAACTGCTGCGCTCCGCGTTGCGCTCCGGATCGATCCGGATACCGAAGTTCTCCAGGTTCGCCATCGCGTCTGCGCGAACGTTCGCGGCATTCTCGCCGACACCGGCGGTGAACGTGATCGCGTCGACACGCCCGAGGGCGATCATGTAGCTGCCGATGTAGCGCCGCAACTGGTGGATGTAGACGTTGTACGCGAGGAACGCGTCCTCGTTGTTGTCCTCGATGAGGTCACCGAGCGCACGGAAGTCGTTGACCCCGGAGATGCCCTTCACACCGGAATCGCGGTTGAGCAGACGGTCGATCTCATCGATGGACATGCCCGCCGAACGGTGCAGGTGGAAGACGATGCCGGGGTCGATATCACCGGACCGGGTACCCATGACCAGACCCGCGAGCGGGGTCATGCCCATGGAGGTGTCGATCGCGCGGCCACCCCGGATCGCGGTGGCCGAGGCACCGTTGCCCAGGTGCAGGGTGATCTGATTGACCTCGGCGGCGGGCCTCCCCAGCAGTTCGGGAACGTGCTTCGAGACGTACTCGTGGCTGGTGCCGTGGAAACCGTAGCGACGGATGCCGTGCTCCGCGGCGACGTCCTTGTTGATGGCGTAGAGCGCGGCGGCGGGCGGCATGGAGTGGTAGAAACCGGTGTCGAACACGGCGACGTGTGGGACGTCGGGGAGTATCCGGCGGGCGACCTCGATGCCGTCGATGTTGGCGGGGTTGTGGAGTGGCGCGAGCGGGATCAGGTCGCGGATCATACCGAGGATCTCGTCGGTGATGATCTCCGGTGAGGAGAACAGGATTCCGCCGTGGACGACGCGGTGCCCGACAGCGGTGATCTCCACCTCTGCGGGGCCGCAGCCGTGTTCGTTCATCAACTCGAAGGCCATGTCGAGGCCGACGCTGTGATCCGGGATCGGTGCGCTGGTGGTGTAGGTCTCCCCGCCGTGCTTCAGGGTGACCTTTCCCTCGGGTTCACCGATCTGCTCGACGAGGCCGGATGCGAAAGGCTCATCCGTGGCGTGCCGCGCAGGGTCCACCAACTGGAACTTGATGGATGACGAGCCCGAGTTGAGGACGAGTGCGAGATCGGACATTACTTGGCTCCTGCCTGGATCGCGGTGATGGCGACGGTGTTGACGATGTCCCGCACGGTCGCACCCCGGGAAAGATCGTTGACGGGCTTCTTCAGGCCCTGTAGCACGGGGCCAACGGCGAGGGCGTCGGCGGTGCGCTGGACCGCCTTGTACGCGATGTTGCCGGCTTCAAGATCGGGGAACACGAGGACATTGGCCCGGCCAGCGACGGCGGACTCGGGCATCTTCTTCTTCGCCACTCCCGCATCGACGGCGGCATCGAACTGCAGCGGCCCATCGACGGCGACGGACGGATCGAGTTCGCGTGCAGCGGCGACGGCCTCCACCGCGCGGTCGACGTCGACACCAGAGCCCGAGGAACCCGTCGAGTAGGACAGAACGGCGACCCGGGGGTCGATACCGAACTGTGCCGCGGTGCGGGCGGAGACCACGGCGATTTCGCCGAGTTCGCGGGCCGTGGGGTTCGGCATGACGGCGCAGTCACCGAAGGCCCACAGCTTGCCCTGCAGCACCATGAGGAAGATGGAGGACACGAAGCTCACACCCGGCGCGGTCTTGATGATCTGGAGGGAGGGCTTGATGGTGTGCGCGGTGGTGTGTGCCGCACCGGATACCATGCCGTCGGCGCGGCCCGTGTGGATCATCATGGTGCCGTAGTAGGAGATGTCCCGCATGGTCTCACGCGCCTGGTCGAGCGTGACGCCCTTGGCCTTGCGCAGTTCCGCGAACTCCGCGGCGAAGACCTCGGCATCGGGATCGGTCAGGTGGTTGACCAGGTGCGCGGCGGAGAGATCGAGTCCGAGGTCAGCGGCCCGGCTCTGGATTTCGTCGACGTCACCGAGGATCGTGAGTTCGCAGACGTCCTGGGCGAGGAGCTGGTGCGCGGCGGTGAGAATCCGGTCATCCTCGCCCTCGGGCAGGACGATGTGGGTGCGCTTCTGGCGGGCCTGGCCGAGCAGCCAGTGCTCGAACAGTGCGGGACTCATCACCGGCTCCGCGACGGCCGCGGTGAGTTCTTCCGCCGCACTGTCGAGCGCGGATTCGTCCGCAGGATCGGTGAGCGTGACGACGACTGCACCGTGCCGCTCCGCCTCTGCTACCGCGAGATCCGCGAGCGTCGACTCCGGGCCGGTGGCTACGAGCAGAGGTACCCCGAGAGCCGCGGCGCACCGGGCGTCGAAGTCGATGTTTCCGGTGCCGATGAGGAGTGCTGGCCCCGCCCCCGTCGGGTCCGAGGCGATCACCGCGGAAACCGTCACCTCCCCGCCGATCAGCGGGCGTGTTTCCAGCCCTAGACGCCCGGTGAGGGGCGTGGTGTCGATCTCATTGAGGCTGCGGCCGGTGGCAGTCAGCAACACCGGGCGGGGGGAGGAAGTCACGTGGAGTCCTTTCTGTGTGCCACACGGGCGCAGGAGGCCGCGACGTGACACTTCATGCGGCCAACAGCCCTGTGCTGTGGCACAGGTTGGCCTCTGTCATTGTCTGTGATTCACTACATAGTTTAGACATGGAAACTCGACCGGACACCCGTTACCGAACACTCGGGCACATTCGGAATGACACGACGCGGAAAAAGTCCCGGAAACACCCCTGCACACAGCCCCGTTAGACCAGGGCGTGAGGTTCCACACCCTCCGACCATGGGGGCGCCCCCGCTCCCCCGGTATCCACCTTCGGAGGCGCCGATCCGGTCACCGACGCACCCGCCCCAGACCCACAGTGACCCAGACCACCGCCGTCAGCGACCGTGAAGGATATCCTGGCATGGGTCCACGCCCACCGCGTACAGTAGTCAGAGCTGTCTATTTACTGTCCTGTCCTCGACGATTTCACCAAGGATGTCCACTGATATGTCTCGTCCCCTCCGGGTAGCCGTGATCGGCGCCGGCCCAGCCGGCATCTATGCCTCCGATCTACTGATGAAGTCCGACACCGATGTCACCATCGACCTCTACGAGCGCATGCCCGCGCCGTTCGGTCTGATCCGCTACGGCGTCGCCCCCGACCACCCGCGCATCAAGGGCATCGTGATGTCACTGCATAAGGTGTTGGATAAACCGGAGTTGCGCTTTCTCGGTAACGTCGACATCGGTGCCGACGTAACCGTCGAGGAACTGAAGCAGTACTACGACGCAGTGGTCTTCTCCACGGGCGCGACGGGCGACCGGGATCTCGACATCCCCGGCTCCGACCTCCCCGAACACTACGGCGCCGGAGAGTTCGTCGGTTTTTACGACGGCAACCCGGACTTCTCCCGCGAATGGGACCTGTCCGCGAAATCGGTCGCTGTCGTCGGTGTCGGCAACGTCGCGCTCGACATCGCTCGTGTCCTCGCCAAGACCGGGGATGAACTCCACGTCACCGAGATCCCGGACAACGTCTACGAGTGCCTGAAGAACAACCAGGCCACCGAGGTCCACGTCTTCGGTCGCCGCGGCCCCGCCCAGGCGAAGTTCACCCCGCTGGAGCTCAAGGAGCTTGACCACTCCGACACCATCGAGGTCGTCGTCGACCCCGAGGACATCGACTACGACGAGGCCTCCATCGAGGCCCGCCGCACGTCGAAGACCACCGATCTCGTCTGTTCCGTCATCGAGCAGTACGCGATCCGCGACCCCAAGGGGGCACCGCACAAGCTGTTCATCCACTTCTTCGAGTCCCCGGTCGAGATCATCGGCGAGGACGGCCATGTCGTCGGTTTCACCACCGAACGCACCGAGCTCGACGGGGCCGGCAACGTCCGGGGCACCGGGAAGTACACCACATGGGACGTCCAGGCCGTCTACCGTGCCGTGGGCTATCGTTCCGATCCGATCACCGATATCCCGTTCGACACCGCCCGCAACGTCATCCCGAATGACGGCGGACACGTCCTCGACCCGGAATCCGGGGCACCGATCGCCGGCTACTACACGACCGGCTGGATCAAGCGCGGCCCCGTGGGGCTCATCGGCAACACCAAGGGTGATGCCAAGGAAACCACCGAGATGCTGCTCGCTGACTGGGCCAACGGCACCTTGAAGCCGGCAGCCAACCCGGACGAGGACGCCGTCCTCGAGTTCCTCAGTGGCAAGGGCATCGAGTACACCACGTGGGACGGCTGGCACCGGCTCGACGCCGCGGAGCGGAAGGCCGGCGAGGCCGAGGGCCGCGAGCGCAAGAAGATCGTCGAGTGGGAGGACATGGTCGCCCACGCCAAGGCGAAGCAGGACTAGCTTCCCCTCCGCGCCAGTCCCCGCCCCCGCAGCCCGTCCGTGTCCTCCACGCGGCGGGGTGGGGCTTCGTGGTTTTCCGGGCAGCCCACGGAGACTGGGATGGCTCGTACCGCTGACAGTATGCTCGAGGGATGAACACCTACTTCACCGTGTCCCACCTGAACCAGATGAGCGCACTTGAGGTGCACCGCATCTACAAGTTGCGGGTGGATGTCTTCGTCAATGAGCAGCAGTGCCCCTACGCGGAGATCGACGACACCGATGCCCTGCCGAGCACATTCCACATTCAGGCCAAAGACCGCGACGGTGTGCTGGCGGGATACGCGCGCATCTACCCGGACACGGGTGCCGGGTTCCGGGCGAAGTGCGGCGGCGGGGTCGACATCGACGATGACCGCGAGCTCTGGCAGTTCGGGCGGTTTTGTCTGGTCCCCGGGGCACGCGGGACCGGGCTGGGTGCCGCGATCGTGAAGGATGCGCTGAAGCTCGCGAAGGAACAGAACCCGGACGCCGATGTCGCGCTGACCGCGCAGACCCCGCTCCGGGGCTACTACGAGAGCTACGGGTTCACCGTCTGCGGTGACGAGTTCGACTGGGACGGGATGATGCACCTGCCGATGGTGCGCCCGGCCGGCTGAGCGAACCCGCCCGACAGCTCCCGGACGTCCGCCTCAGTGCCGGTCGGACGTGGCATGGACCTCGACGGCCGCGGCCGCGGCGGTGGCCCGCTCCCGGGCGGTGTCGGTGTCCTCGGCGGTGGCCAGTGCGACGCCCATCCGGCGGCGGGTGAACGCCTCCGGTTTGCCGAAGATCCGGACGTCCGCCTCCGCCACGGCGAGTGCGGCGCCCAGGCCGCTGTAGCTCACGGCCGGGGCATCGACGCCGCCGTAGATGACGGCGGAGGCACCGGGTGAGATGAGGGTGACGTCGATCGGCAGGCCGAGGATCGCGCGGGCGTGGAGGTCGAACTCGGAGAACCGCTGGGACGCCATGGTGACCATGCCCGTGTCGTGGGGCCGGGGTGAGACCTCCGAGAAGTAGACGTCGTCCCCGAGAACGAAGAGTTCCACACCGAACACCCCCCGTCCGCCGAGGGCGTTGGTGATGCGTGCGGCGACGGAGCGGGCGTTGTCCGCTGCGGCGGGGCTCATCTGCATCGGCTGCCAGGACTCGACGTAGTCGCCGTCCTGCTGGCGGTGGCCGATGGGTTCACAGAACCAGGTCGCCGGGTTTCCGGTCGCCGGATCCGTCGACCGGACGGTGAGCAGCGTGATCTCGTAGTCGAATTCGACGAAGCCCTCGACGATGACGCGGTCGCTGGTAACCCTCGCCGCGGTACGGGCGTGTTCCCAGGCGCGGTCGACCTCGTCGGCGCCGCGGATCACGCTCTGTCCCTTCCCGGAGGAGCTCATGACTGGCTTGACCACACACGGGTAGCCCATCGCCGCGACCGCGTCGACGAATTCGGCGTAGCTGGAGGCGAACGTGTAGGAGCTGGTGGGCAGACCGAGTTCCTCGGCCGCCAGGCGACGGATGCCCTCCCGGTTCATGGTGAGCCGGGTGGCGCGCGCGGTGGGGACGACGGTCGCGATACCGGCTTCCTCGATCTCGGCGAGGGCGTCGGTGGCCAGAGCCTCGATCTCGGGGACGATGAAGTGCGGGCGGACTTCGTCGACGAGCGCGCGGACGGCCGTCGCATCGGTCATGTCCAGGGTGTGGTGGGAATGGGCGACCTGCCCCGCGGGGGCACCGTCGTACCGGTCCGCCGCGTGCACCTCGACCCCGAGACGCTGGAAGGCGATCGTGACTTCCTTGCCCAGTTCACCTGCCCCGAGCAGGAGAACGCGGGTCGCGGATCCGCTCTGCGGTGTGCCGATCATGTCGGGGGTGTACATGTGCTGTGTCCTCACGTCGCTACGGGGTGTTTCTCGTGGTGCAGTATCGCACAGGAGCGGACCGCGCGGGAGCGTGAGCACACACAGGGCGCCTGTGCCGCAGCGCGGTGCCCGCCATGTGCGCCGGGGGCAGACACTGGTGGGGCATTGCGTGCGGCATCACAGGGCCGGAACCGCTACCATCGACCCATGGCCTACCATGCAGACTCGACTGATCTCGAGACCAAGGAAATTCTGACCTGGGAGGGCTTCGGTACCGCCTCCCGGGAGCTCGCCCAGATCGTGGTGGACAGCGACTTCGACCCGGAGATCATCATCGCCGTCGCCCGCGGTGGCCTTCTTCCGGCGGGTGCGCTGAGCTACGCGATGGGGGTGAAGCTCGCCGATACGATGAACGTCGAGTTCTACACCGACGTCCACGAGACCCTGCCCGACCCGGTGCTGCTCGAGCCGCTGTTGGACACCTCCGCGATCACCGGTAAGAAGCTGCTCGTCGTCGACGACGTCGCCGATTCCGGGCGGACCCTGGCCCTCGTCCTCGAGATCCTGGAGAAGGCCGGCGCGGAGTGTCGTTCCGCCGTGCTGTACGGCAAGTCGCAGTCGGTGATCCGACCCGACTTCGTGTGGAAGCACACCGACGAGTGGATCGTGTTCCCGTGGTCGGCCGAGCAGCCCGTGGTTCCGTCCATCGACCGGGACTAGATCGGTGGTGGCGGGCGGACCACACCGCCTGCCAACCCACGGGTTGATTCTGACGGGAAGCCTTGCGGCCCCACTCCGGGGGGACGCACACTGTCTCTATGACTCTTCCCACCAATTCAGCACATCTCGACTCCCTGGCTCCTGATCCCACCTCGGTGGCGCTCGCCTGGCGCGGTGTCACCAAACGGTTCGGGGATAACCCTGCGGTCGCGGACCTGTCCCTGGACATCCCCCACGGGAGTTTCTACGGGATCGTCGGCCCCAACGGTGCCGGGAAGACGACGGCGATCACCATCGCCACGGGTCTGCTCCGCCCGGACACGGGCGCGACCTGGGTGTGCGGCGCCGATGTCTGGGGTGGCGGTGCCCTCGAAGCGAAGCGGGCCTACGGTCTGCTCGCCGACGGGCTGCCCACATTTGACCGGCTCAGTGGAGCCGAGTATCTCGAGTATCTCGGGCGGTTGCGGGGGATGGACCCGGCGACCATCGCCGAGCGCGCCCGCGGCCTGCTGGATGCCCTGGCGTTGACCGACGCCGGGGAGAAGCTCATCGTCGACTATTCGGCGGGCATGACCAAGAAAATTCTGCTCGCGGGCGCCCTGCTGCACCGGCCGCGGATCCTGATCCTCGATGAGCCCTTCGAGGCGGTCGACCCGGTCTCGGGCCGGGTGATCCGCTCGATCCTCAACGCCTTCGTGCGCGGCGGCGGCACCGTCGTGATGAGTTCCCACGTGATGGAGCTGGTGGAGGGACTCTGCGACCACGTCGCGCTGATCGCCGGTGGCCGGGTCGTCGCCTCCGGGACCGTCGATGACGTCCGGGGCTCCGGATCGTTGAGTGACGCGTTCATCAACCTGGTCGGTGGCGGCGATCTCGACGAGGGCTCCCTCGGTTGGCTCGGATCGGCGACAGCCCCGGGCCAGCCCGGCGCGGGTGCTGCCCAGTGACCCGCACCCTGATCCAGCTCCACCGCACCCTGCGGAAACGGTCCCTGAAGGCGCAGCCGTCTCAGTGGTTCATGATCATCTTCATCTGGGTCTACGGCGTGATCGGCGCACTGTCCCTCGGCGGGTTGTCCCTCACAGAGCAGATGGACGGGAACCAGTCCGCGCTCTCCCTGCCACTCGGGGTGGGGGTGCTCGCGTACTGGGTGCTCGCGTTCATCTACCCGTCCAGTGAGAATCAGCTCACCCCGGCCTGGTTCGCCCCACTGCCGGTGGACGCACGGCAGCTACTCCCGGGTTTCATTCTGGCGGCGTTCCTCCAGTCCCGCGGTTACCTCGCGGTGCTGAACTCGGTGATCACATTCGGCTTCGGCACCGTTGGCCTGGTGCTCACCGGTCACGCGTGGGTCATCCCGTTCTGGTTCCTGGCCGTCGTCGCGGCACTGGCGTTGAGTATCTGCGGCGCCGAGGCGTGGATCCTTCTCGGCGTGCTGTCCGGTGGGCGGTCCCGGCGGGAGAAGCTGTCCATGGCCAGCGGTGTGGTGTTCATCCTCATCATCATCGGTTTCAACATGGTGGTGAACTCGGCGATCGGTGTGGATACCGCGAGGATCACCCGGATCCTCGGCTACACGCCTTTCGGCGGGGCGGGCGGTGCCGCGGGCAGTCTCGCGGACGGCGCCTGGGGAGCCGCCGTACTGCAGGCGGCCATCGGCGTCGTCCTTCTCCCGATGCTCTGGGGGGCGTGGCACCGGGCTCTGACGAGGTCCTTCACCCAGGTCACCGAAACCGGTTCCGGTTCCCGCACGCGGCTGCGGGGGCGGTTGATGTTGCCCGGGGTTCCGGAGACGGTCGGCGGAGCCGTCTACTCGCGCGGGCTCCTGTACTGGGTACGGGACTCGCGGTTGCTCTACAGCCTGATCTCGCTGCCCTTGTTCTCGGTGTTTTTCCTGGTTCTCGGGGCGACGAACGAGGACAACAGCATGGAGTGGTTCGGCGCGTACATGATGGCCGCGGCGGCGACGCAGTACGTCGCCAACGCCTACGGCTACGACGGCCCGGCGAACTGGGTGCACATGACCACCGGTGTCCCGGCGCGGGTGATGGTGCGTGCCCAGGCTGCGGTGGCCGCCACCATCTCGGTGCCCACCGTCCTCCTCTACAACACCGCACTCGGGGTGATCAGCGGGTTCTCGACGCTGTGGGTGCTCACGGCGGTGACGACGATCGGGGCGATCCCCGCAGCACTCGGCTTCGGGTCATTGCTCAGCGTGTTCAACCCCTTCCCCGCCGCCCGTCCCGGAACGAACCCGATGAAGGACAGGTCCGGATACTCCGGGGCCGCGTTCATCGCGGCATTCGGTGGTCTGCTCGGTGTCTGGCTGCCGCTGTTGCCCGGGATCATCATGATGGTGATCGGTAGGGGCCACGGCCTCGGATCAGGGCTGTTCCTGGGCGGTGCCGCCTGGGTCGTGCTGGTCTCGACCGGCGTGTTCCTGGTGGGGATCGTGGTGTCGACCCGGAAGCTGGACAGGTCGTGGCCGGAGATCTTCGCCACAGTTCGGAAGTACGTCTGAGGAATCACATCGAATGCGGGGAGGCGCCACCCGGATCAACCGGGGCGCCTCCCCTTTTCTTTTCCCTGCGGGTTGATTCACCCGCCGGTGTCATACCTGAGTCGTGTGAACGGTGGCGGCCTGCTCCCGGGTACCGCGCTCCAGTTTCGCGTCAAGGCTGAACCGGCCGGCACCAGTCAGGACGAGTGCGACACCGACCGCCGTGAGCATGAGGGTGTACTCGATTCCACCGTCCATGCTGAAGAATCCGTTGCCCAGGTGCACCGTGACCATCGCCCCGGCCATGACGAGGGCCGCGGCCGCAGCGGCGATCCGGGTCGCGATGCCGACGATGAGGGCCAGTCCACCGAGGAGTTCAACGAGGATGGCGATCCACGCCATGATCCCAGGGGCGGGAAGGCTGGAGATCTGCGAGAACGTCTCACCGACCTGCCCCGGGCCGATGAGGAAGAGTTTCTGGAATCCGTGGGCGGTGAGGATGACGCCGAAGATGATTCGGATGATCAGGAGACCGGTGTCGGTCGAGGTGCGGGTCATGGAGGCTCCTTGATGGGTACTGGATTGTGTTCCCCGGGATGTCCCGGAGAATCGGGGATGCTGCGCTTTCGCATCTTGTTGACACAACCGCAACTTTGTCCGCCGCATTCCACCCCACCACCCAGATCACCGTCGACACGCATCATTCGCCCCACCTGAACAGGACCGATACACTTCGGCAGGAATGAATGAAACCCCGCTCCCCCACAGGAGGGAACAGGGTTCCAGCAAAACGGAGACTAGGACTCCATCACGTCGTTGATGACGATGGTCTGGTCCCGACCCGGGCCGACCCCGACATAGGAAATGCGGCAGCCGGACAGCTCCTCCAGGCGGTTGAGGTAATCCTGCGCGCGCTGCGGCAGCTCTCCGAAGGTCCGGCACCCGGTGATGTCCTCCTCCCACGCGGGCATCGTCTCGTAGATGGGCTCGGCATGGTGGAAATCGGACTGGCTGGTGGGCATCTCGTCGAAACGTCTGCCGTCCACGTCGTAGGCGACGCAGATAGGAATCTCACCGATACCGGTCAGCACGTCGAGCTTGGTCACGAACAGGTCGGTGAAGCCGTTGACCCGGCTGGCGTAGCGCGCGACGACCGAGTCGTACCAGCCGCAGCGGCGCTTGCGGCCGGTGTTCACGCCGACCTCGCCGCCGGTGGTCTGCAGGAACTCGCCCCACTTGTCGAACAGCTCCGTCGGGAACGGGCCCGCGCCGACGCGGGTGGTGTAGGCCTTGATGATGCCCAGGGACGAGGTGATCCGGGTCGGGCCGATACCGGACCCGACACACGCCCCGCCGGCAGTCGGGTTCGAGGACGTCACGAAGGGGTAGGTGCCGTGGTCGACGTCGAGCATCGTCGCCTGGCCGCCCTCCATGAGCACGTGCTTACCCTCGTCGAGGGCGCGGTTGAGCTCCAACTCCGCCTCAATGACCATCGGCTCAAGCCGGTCGGCATAGGACAGGAAGTAGTCGACGATCTGCTCCGGGTCGATCGCCTTGCGGTTGTACATCTTGACCAGGATCTGGTTCTTCACATCCAACGCGGAGGTGACCTTCTGGCGCAGAATCGACTCGTCAAAGATGTCCTGCACACGGATACCGACGCGGGAGACCTTGTCCGCGTAGGTCGGGCCGATCCCACGACCCGTGGTGCCGATCGCACGCTTACCCAGGAAACGCTCCTGCACCCGATCAAGCACCTGGTGGTACGGCGCAACGACGTGGGCGTTGGCGGAGATCCGCAGCCGGGAGGCATTCGCCCCACGGGCTTCAAGGCCGTCGATCTCGTCGAACAGGGCCTCCAGGTTGATCACCACGCCGTTGCCCAGCACGGGGACGGCGTTCTCACTCAGCACACCTGCGGGAAGGAGCTTCAGCTCGTACTTCTCACCGCCGACGACGACGGTGTGCCCGGCGTTGTTACCGCCGTTCGGCTTGACCACGTAATCGACCTGGCATCCGAGGATGTCGGTGGCCTTACCTTTACCCTCGTCGCCCCATTGGGCTCCGACTACAACAATTGCGGCCATGGTTTAACACGCCTCTTCCGATTGCTCGACAGCTTCGCCGCATCGCGGGCGGCACAGACGTCTTACCATCCTACCCTCCACACCCCGGGGCGTATCATCTGTGACCATGCACGTACTCTTCCTCGCCTGTGGCGGCCCGGACGATTTACCGGTCAACCGGTCCGTGCTCGACGACGTCCGGGGGCTCCACGGTGTCGACACCCTCGAGGTGCTGGAGCTTCCCGCCATCCCGACGCGCCGGGATCTCACTCCCCTGGACGAGGCGGCGCGCACCGTTCTCCCCGTCGACCCAACCCCGGGCCTGGATGAGATCGCGAAGCGACCCGACGTCGACCACCTCGGTACCCCGGAACGCGCCCCCCAGGAACCGGAGGAAGTGCTGCGGGTGGTCGTCTGCGGCTCGGATGCGGCTCTGTCGGCGGTGCTGACCAGGTTGATGCGCTCGGACCGGATGTGGGTCGAGGTCGGATACGTTCCAGTCGATCCCGGTTCCCCGGCGGCGGCCAATTTCGGGCTTCCCGCCGATCCCCTCGACGCCCTCGCCCTCGCACTGGGCGGGCACGTCCACCCGGCTCCGCTGATCCGGGACGACTCCGCGGTCGCGGTCGCGGGCAGCGCCACGGTCTCCTGTTTCGACCCCGCCGCGGAGATGACCGGCGAGGTCATCGTCGACGACGACACGCTGCTCAACCACCAGGCGGGACAGCGAGCACCCCGCACCGGTTTCTACGGTGCCCGGCTCGTTCCCATGCTCGACGCCCCGGGGATCGCCGCCGTGGTCGCCGACACCCCCCTCGAGCCGGTACCCGGCGGCCTCATCGACCGGATCCTCCGGCGGGCGCGGCCGTCGGGGACGGTCGATCCGACGACCCTGCTCACGGGCCGAGCGCTCCAGGCCGGCGGGCCGAATCTGCGGATCACCGTGGACGACGTTTCTCGGTCTCGCCCCGCGGAGCGGGTGACGTTCTACCGGCACCTGCGGGACCTGCAGATCGTCCGGCAACCCTGACCCGCACCACATACCGCGGCGGCGCCCCCACCAGCACTCAGGAGGCCGGGTCCTCCTGCTTCCCCGCACGGGCTATGACGGCAACGAGCACGATCACCGCGGTGACCGCCAGAAGGGCGAATCCGCCGGTGAGCTGCCAGCCGTTGACCAGCAGGTTGGCGATGAGAACGAGCACCAGCGCGGCGAAGGCCGCCCACACTGGACGTGACTGGACGACGTTCCGGTCCATGATCGTTCCCTCTACCTCTCTCCCCTGCGCGGGACGCGGTCATTAATCCGGCCTGCCCACGGCCTTCCAGGGTTTCATTCCCGTCACTGAACGGCCGACGGCGGGCGGCCTACATCACCGGTTGTACCCCGTACGGTTGCCGTGGGATCGGCGTCCGGGGTTTCCCGGTGCTCCACGACGCCGCGCAGAGCTACACCTCGGGATCGACGTGCGGGTGCGCGCTGGTCGGGGCCAGTACCGCCTGCGCCGACTTGCGGGACATGCCGCAGATCTGGAGAAGATCGACGATGATCGAGCGGGACTGACCGAGGATCATCTGCGCGGACAGCACCTTCTGGTCGGCGACCTCCGGGCCGGTCATCGCCCCCAGTACGCGGAGCCGCCGGACGAGCTGCGGGATCCGCTCGGAGGAACCGATCTGTTCCCCCCGCTCGAACAGGGCGCCGAGGGCGACCATGATGTCGGCGATCTCCTCGAGAACAGCGATCTGGCGGGCGCTGACGTCGTCACCGTCTTCGGTAAGCACCAGCGCCCGGCGCGCGAGCACCCGGGTATTGCGCATGGCATTGTCCACGGGGTTCAGGGTTCGCATCAGAGATTTCACCCGGCGCCGGTTCCGCCAGTGCAACGGGGAGACCGTCGCCGCCTCCTGACCGGTCTTCGCTGCGGCGATGAGGTTGTTGATGTTCGCCTGGGTGCCGCGCGCCTCCTGCAGCGCCGATTTGATGCCCTTCGTGTTGCCGTCGGCCAGGTCGACGGCGACCTTCTTGAGGACCTGTCCGGCGATGGTGAGGATGGTGGCGATCTCATGACGCCCGCCGCGGAGCGGCGAGTCTGGGAGCAGCGCGATGACGATGATGCCGACGGTACCGCCGATGAACGCATCGAGCATCCGGTCGATGCCTCCGGATGAACCGGGCGGGAAGATCGTGGCGATGAGCACGACGCCGATGGCCGCCTGGGTGGACACGAGGGGGGATTTGTCGACGAGCACGGCCACCGTCAGCGCGAGGAACACGATGAGCGTCATCTGCCAGGTGCCGGTGCCGAGCCAGGTGACCAGGAGGTCACCGATCCCGACGCCGAGGGGCACACCGATGTTGAGTTCCACCGCGCGTCGGAGCCGTTCGCCGCCGGTGAGCCCGATGACGATGATCGCGGCCATCGGCGCGAAGAACACCGATTCGTGGCCGAAGAGGTTCACCGCGACCCACCAGGACAGACCCGCGGCTATGCCGCCCTGCAGGATCGAGATCCAGCTGAGCCGCAGTCGTTGGACACCGGGGCGCAGCAGCTCCTTGACCACAGCTGCCGGATTGGGCACGGAGGATGTTCGCCTGGCCATCTGTTTAGGGTAGTTTCTTTCGGATCGATGGTGTCTCGGTCGGATCCCGTCGGGTGCGGCAACGGTCAGTGGCGGGCGACGGGCTCAGCCGGTTGTACTCTACGCCACCGCGGTGAACGGGCGTCGGCGTCCGCACCGTCAGACGGTTGATCCGGAGGTGCCGCGGTAGCTGTTGGCGCGCTCCCGCAGCGGCTGGACCACCGACCTGTCGAGGGCGAACGTGACGGCCGTGAGCACCACCGCGTAGGCGAAGATGGTCGGCGTGTCGATGTTGATCTGCGCCATGCGCACGGCACCGCCGACACCGGATGCGGTGGAGAGGAGTTCCGCCATGACGGCGACCCGGATCCCCTGCCCCAGCGCCACCGTCGTCGCGGCGAGCACTGGGGGTGCGACCATGGGATGGATCACTCGGGTGATGATCGCCGCGCGGGAGAGACCGAAGACCCGGGACATCTCGACGAGATCGCGGTCGATGCCCCGGATCGCCTCCTCCGTCGTCGCGGCGATCAGTGGTGTCGTCACCAGGGCGACGACGAGCACGGCGACCCAGCCGTTGGCCCCCAGCCAGGTGAGCCCGAGGATCACGAGAATGATCGGTGGGGTGGACAACAGCACCTGGAGCAAGGTTTGGCCGAACCACGAGGCCCGGATCCACACTCCGCCGAGGATCCCCCACGCGAGACCGACCCCGACGCCGCAGAGGAGACCACCGGCGGCCCGCGCCAGGGTCAGCCCGAGTGCCGCCCAGAAGCCCGGGTCCGTCATGAGCCCGCCCAGCGCCCGTGCGGTGCGCACCGGTCCCGGCAGAACGTACTCGAGCTGACCGATGCTCACACCATGCCAGCAGAGCACGAGCACGACGGCCCCGGCGAGAATCCAGGCGACCGGATGCCTGGACCCGGTGGGCGGGGAGGTGTCGGGCTTCATCGCCTACTCGGCGTAGAACCGGTCATCCGGCAGGGTCCCGCCGTAGACGTCCGGGTTGACGGTGGCGAGAATCTTCAGGAACTCCTCGTACTGTTTCCGCGACTCTGATGCGGGGACAACCTCGAGGTTGAGGCGGGGGATGATGTCCCGGACAAGCTGCTCGGGCATCTCGTACTGCTCGGCGATCGCCTTAATCGTGGCATCGTCACCGCCGTTGACCTTCGCCGTGGTGTCGGTGACCTCGTCGAGGATCGCGGCCGGGAGCTCCGGGTGGGCGTCAACGAGCTCACCGGGCATGATCAGGCCGGCCATGGGGAATCGCGCCGGTCCGCCGGTGGCCTTGCCGTACTCCTCCTGGAGATTGAACACGCGCTTGAGGTTTTTCCCGGATTCCGCGGTCTTCTTCAGCGCGACGGTGGCTAGGTGTTCCGGGAGCACGGCCCAGTCGACCTCTCCCTTGGCGAGCATGCCGACCGCCTGCCGCGGATCATTCACCGGTACGTAGGTGATGTCGGACTCCTTGTCCAGGCCGTTCTCCGCCAGGAGGTAGCTGAACACGAGGTCGACCATCTCCCCCGGCATGACGACCGCAACCTTCTGTCCCTTCAGCTCGTCCCAGTTGCCCTCCTCCGCGGTGTCGGGCCCGAGAACATAGAGCATCCCCCACACGACCTGGCCGATGAGGCGAACATCGATCCCCTTGTTGTAGAGGTTCGCGGCGGTGTACGCCGGAGTGGCCGCGACCTGGGCGTCGCCCTGCATCATCGCGGCACGCAGCTGATCGACGCTGTCCCAGTAGTCGACGTCGATCTCGTCGGCGTACTCCCGGAGCTCACCGTCCTTGTCGAAGTTGATCATCGGCGCGCCGAACGCCATGGTGCTGTGCAGATAGGCCCGCAGCCGCGGGATTTTCTGCCGGTCGGTATCGCTCTCCCGGTCAGTGCCCGTGGCGCCCCCGGAAGCCGCGGTCGCCGTGGACGTTCCGGATGTACCGGAATCCGCCGTGGGTTCCGGGTCCGACGAGCAGCCGGCGAGTGTGAGCGCGGCCAGCGCGGCGATCGCGGTGACGCGTGTCCTGATGGTGTGGCTCATGGTGTGTCGCTTCCTTGTGTGGTCGGTGGATGAAGCTGTACAGAGGTCGGCTCCGGGGAATCGAATGCCAGGCGAGCGGTGGACACCTCGGCGATTTCCTCGGGGTCGTGGCTCACCCAGACGGTGACGGTGTCCCGGGTGATCACATCGAGCAGCAGCCGGCGCAGGTGGCGGGCCAGGGGCTTGTCGAGTGACGCGAACGGCTCGTCGACGAGCAAAAGCGCCGGTTCGGTCGCCATCGCGCGGGCCACGGAGACCCGCTGCCGCATTCCGCCTGACATCGCGGCCGGCAGTAGCTCCGCGACGTCGCCCAGGCCGACCCGATCGAGCCACGAGTCGGCCGTCGCGGTCCGCTCCCTGCGCGGTAGGTCGGGCAGCACGAGTTCGATGTTGGCTCGGGCGGTCAGCCACGGCAGGAGACGCGGCTCCTGGAACACCACCCCGATCCGCCCGGCCGGTCTGGTGACGTCGCCGGTGAAATCAGTGGTGAGTCCGGAGATGACGCGCAGAAGGGTGGTCTTCCCGCAGCCCGAGGGGCCCGACACTCCGAGTACCTCCCCGGGGCGAACGGTCAGGCACAGATCGTCGATGAGGACGGTTCCGCGACGGGCCACCGTCACCGCGGACAGGCGCAGGCACGCGTCACGGGGTCGGGTCTGGGCTGGTGTGGTCACCGCTCATCCCCTTCCTTCCGTGGCCGGGCGCACTCCTCAGACGCTACCCGGGGAGCCGAGCGGATGTAAGGGTAGCGTCACCAACTATGGCTGTACGTGAGCCGAATCACCCGGATGCGGGCCGACCGCAGGAACGCACGAGGCCCCGCCCGAACGGATGTCGCCGTTCGGGCGGGGCCTCGTGCAGGCGGGCTAAGCTGCCCACCCGGGTACTACGTCAGGGGTGTTACTTGGAGACGGTGGTGCCGACGGAGTGCAGATCCTGGCAGGTCTCGATGACGCGCTCGGACATGCCCTGCTCGGCCTTCTTCAGGTAGGAGCGGGGATCGTAGACCTTCTTGTTGCCGACCTCGCCGTCAATCTTCAGGACACCGTCGTAGTTGGCGAACATGTGGCCGACGATCGGGCGGGTGAACGCGTACTGCGTGTCGGTGTCGACGTTCATCTTGATGACACCGTAGCGCAGCGCCTCCTCGATCTTCTCCTTCTCGGAGCCGGAGCCCCCGTGGAAGACGAAGTCGAAGGGCATGGCGTTCTCATCCAGGCCGAGCTTCTTCGCGGCGGTGCGCTGACCCTCCAACAGCACCTCCGGGCGCAGCTTCACGTTGCCGGGCTTGTACACGCCATGGACGTTACCGAAGGTGGCGGCCAGCAGGTAGCGGCCATTCTCGCCGGTGCCGATGGCGTCGACGGTCTTGGCGAAGTCCTCGGGCGAGGTGTAGAGCTGGGCGCCGGCCTTGGCTTCGACGCCGTCCTCTTCACCGCCGACGACACCGATCTCAAGCTCCAGGATGATGTGCGCGTTGTGCGCCTTCTTCAGCAGTTCCTGGGCGATCTCAAGGTTCTCGTCGATCGGGATGGCGGAGCCGTCCCACATGTGCGACTGGAACAGCGGGGCCTCGCCGCGGTCGACGCGCTCCTGCGAGATGGCGATCAGCGGACGGACGTAGGTGTCCAGCTTCTCTTTCTGGCAGTGGTCGGTGTGCAGAGCAACGTTGATGCCGTAGTTCTTGGCGGCTTCATGGGCGTAGGCGGCGAGCGCGACGGCGCCCTTGACCATGTTCTTGATGGCCAGGCCGGAACCGAACTCCGCACCACCGGTGGAGAACTGGATGATGCCGTCGGACTCGGCCTCGGCGAAGCCCTTGAGTGCTGCGTTGATGGTCTCCGAGGAGGTGCAGTTGATGGCCGGGAAGGCGAAGCCTTCCTTCTTGGCCTTATCAAGCATCTGGGCGTAGACCTCTGGGGTTGCGATGGGCATGTGCTCTCCTTTTCGTGGTGCGACGTTCTCTGTGTCGATCACACCGTGGGGCCACGACCGCGCCAGCGCGGTCCGCGACCGCCGGTGCGGTCGTCCTGCCCTCAATTATGCCCCCACCGGTGACTTCTCGCCGACCCTGATCGCCCGATTTTGTGATTTTGTGCCCGATTGACTGGTTTCGGACCTGTGCTTCAAGCAAATTCGCAGGTGGTGAGACCGACACCCGTCCCCCGTTCGGGACGTGAGATCGACCACTGCCCGAACAGATGACCGTGCGGGCACAGTCCCAGAATGTGGCATGGCGTCACCGGGCCCTATCCGGGCCCCGATCCGCTTCATCCGTTGTACGTGTACCCGGCCGCGGAGACCTTCGCCGCGGCCTCAATGAGCATCCACCCGGACAGCTGCACCGACAGGTCCCGCTCCGGGATCTCGGAACTGCGGACCGCACCGGCGATCGAGGTACCCACGACACCCGCGTTCCGCGGGAGGTTCGCGTCCGTTGTCCAATCCGCACCAAACACCGGGAGCCCGTCGATCTCCAGCCGGTTCTTCCACACCGCCTCCGCTGACGCGAGAACCAGACGCGCAGCGATCTTCCGCGTCGCCCTGTTCAACGGGGTGTCCTCCGACAGTCGGACGGCGACCTCCGCGAGGTAGCGCACCAGGATGCCCTTGAACAGACCGCCATCGCCGCCACCCGTGCGCGCGTCGATCACCCCAGCCGGTGTCGCCATGTCCTTGGCCACCGCGTGCACCAGTTCCCGCAGGCGCGTAATCCAGAGCATGAGGTGCTCCGCCTTCTCCGCGTCATCGATCCCGGTGATCGGCTGTCCGGGTTCGAGTCCCGCGCGTTCCCGCAGCTTCTCGGAAATCTCGAGGCACGCCCCGAGGGTGACTCCCTGGCAGTAGGGATGGATGTCGCGGACGATCTCGGGCCCGTGCATCCGCAGCCGGACCCCGTCCATGACCAGACCCTGCTCATTGATGAGGTTGTCGAAGATCCAGTCAGTGAGACCGATCGCCTGCTCGAGATGCTCCGACCGGGCCATCATGATCGCGGCCGGACCATTGGTGGGAACGTTGTAGAACGTCTCGTTCGTGCGCCACGGCAGCACACCGGTGAGGTTGTCCGCACCGGCGATGATGTTGTTCTCCAGGGGTTTGATCGCCTTCGGCGTGCGGAACTTCTTCACCTCCTTCACGCGCTCCCCGGCCAGGGCGAGCCAGGCCTTGTCATCGTAGTACTGGTTCGCGGTGAGCCTGCGGAGGTTACGGATCCTTATCCCGCGCAGGGTCTGCCTGATCCGCTGTTGGCGGGCCGGGGTGGGGCGCCGCACGGCGGCGTCGATGAGACAGTCCAGGTAGTGGGCCTGCCACCAGTAATGCCACCGGAGGAAGATCTTGTCCCGGGTAGTCGGAGGCCACGCAACCACGGCCAGATTGGTGTACGGAAGCAGCCAAAGTCGGCTCGCGTGCCGCTCGTTGATCGCAGCTTCCGCGAGGTCAGCGCGGTGGGCCCATTTTTCTTGCACGTTATGGTTCATCTCTCGTGATCGGCGGGATGTTACTTACCCCACGTCAAACGCCGTCCTAGCAGAGCAAATGGTATCACCAGGCCTGGTCGAGGTCCGCATGCTGCGTCACCCACCTGTGCATCGCGATACCTGCGGCGACCCCCGCGTTAATCGATCGCGTCGAACCGAACTGCGCGATGGAACAGGTCATCAACGCACCGGCACGCGCAGCCTCCGTAACACCCGGCCCCTCCTGCCCGAACAACAGCAGACACCGTTCCGGTAGACGGGCAGTCTCCAGGGGAACAGATCCGGGCGTGTTGTCGACGGCGACGACGGTAATGTCCCGATCCGCGGCCCACGCCAGGAGGGCTTCGACGTCCGGATGGTGCAGCAGATGCTGGTAGCGGTCGGTCACCATCGCACCACGCCGGTTCCACCGGCGCCGACCGACGATGTGCACGGTGTCCACGGCGAAGGCGTTGGCGGTGCGCACGACGGTCCCGATGTTCGCGTCGTTCTCGAAGTTCTCGATCGCGATATGCAGTGGGTGCCTGCGGGTGTCGATGTCCGCGACGATCGCCTCCCGGGTCAGGTAGCGGTAGGCGTCGACGACGTTGCGGCGGTCCCCCTCCGCGAGGAGTGTCGGGTCGAAACGTGGATCCGTCGGGAGCGGTTCGCCCGGATGCTCCTCGGCCCAGGGGCCGACGCCGACCCGACTCACACCCCACTCGGTCGGGCCGGGCCGCGTACCGTCGTGTTCCTCCCGGGTGTCGGTCAGCTTCTCACTCAAGGCCGAGATCCGACAGACCCAGCAGGTAGCGGTACTCGAGTCCGGCGTCGGCGATGACCTTGTCCGCGCCGGTGGCACGGTCCACGACCGTGGCGACACCCACGACCTCGGCGCCGGCCTCACGCAGCGCCTCCACCGCGGTGAGCGGCGAGTTGCCGGTGGTGGTGGTGTCCTCGACGACGAGGACCTTCTTTCCGACGATGTCCGGCCCCTCGATCCGACGCTGCATGCCATGCTTCTTCGTCTCCTTGCGGACGACGAACGCGTCGATCGCCCGTCCGTCCGCGTGCATGACAGCGGTGGCCACGGGGTCCGCCCCGAGCGTCAGTCCGCCGACCGCGACATAGTCCCAGTCCGCAGTGAGTTCGCGCAGCAGCTCGCCAATCAGCCTCGACGCCCGATGGTGCAGCGTCGCGCGCCGGAGATCGACGTAGTAGTCGGCCTCCCTGCCGGACGAGAGAGTCACCCGGCCGTGGACGACGGCGAGTTCCTTGACCAGTTCGGCGAGTTCTCTACGGGCTTCGGTGGGCGTCGGGGTCACGGCTGTTCAGGGCTCCTCGGGTGTAGTCGGGTTGTCGGTGTCCGGGGCTTCAGCGTCGGCCCCGGAGTCGGTGAAGATGCTCGGACCGGTCCGGAAGGTCCGCGGAACACGCACCCCGCCGGGTTGGGGGTCCACGTCCCGGCCGTCGGCGATTGCGTCGATCTCGTCGCCGCCGACGGCACGTGGTTCCACGGTACCGCGCTGCTCCGAGCGGAACCGACTGGGCAGCTCCACCGGCTCATCGGGGCGTTGGACCAGGGGCTGCGCGGGGGGCACCTCCGTCCCCTCAGTCTCGTCCTCAGTGTGGTCCGGACACTGGTGCGGCAGTGGCAGCGGCCGGGAGGGATCCAGTCCCCCGGTATCCCGGAGCGGGGCCTCCCCGGCACGCGGCGGAAGGGTGCAGGCCGCATCGGCCAGCAGCGCCATGGGTTCGAGTGCCGCGTCCCAATCCGCCGGGGAACTCCGCCGGACAAGCTGGGCGATGATCCACCGTGACTCCGTCCAGACCATCGTCACCGCAGCCGGGAGTGCCTCCATCGCGGCGGTGACCCGCTCATCGACGAACCGGCGTGCGACATCGGGCTCCGCGCAGAACACGGCGAAGTCCCCGAGTCGGAAGGAACTCTCCCGGTCATCTGCGGTGCGGGACATCTCGACGACCGCTGCGCTCCCGGTGACGCGACGGAACGCGAGGACCGTCTGCTGCCCCAGGTCGGTGAGGTGGAACTCATGGCCGGACGTCACACCGCTGACGACATCCCTGGCTACGGCCCCGGTCCCGGCGGGGCCGTAGCTCCATTCATCGGTGAGGAACGCGTCGCCCTTGCTGTAGTCGTAGCCGTTGGCGGTGGCCCACCGGCGCCGCTGCCGTCTCGGGAACCCGGGAAGGTGCAGGCCACCGTGGTCGCCGACCGTCGACCCCGGGACACGGCTCTTCTCCCCGGGGGTGTCCGGGTCGGCCGGGGTCTCATCAACGGCGCCCGCTTCCTGCATGCGGTCGTCCCGTTCGTCCGGCGTCACGACCGGCACGTCCCGCAGCTGGTCCTCGACCTCCACGTCGATCACGTCAGCACCAGCCCCGGGTTCCTCGTCTTCCGGGACCGTAGCCTCCGCACGGTCCGGTTCGAGAGCATACTGCGGGACCGGGGTGTCTTCGTCGGGTTCCCGGATCGGCTCCGCATCAGCGACGGACGCGCAGCTGTCGTCCCCGGGGAGGTCGTTTTCCGCGTCGGGGACAGGACCGGAGGCCTCGTCGGCATCGGCGGCGGCCCGACGGGTGAGCGCGTCGCGGCGGTTCGCGGCGAGCGTCAGGGCGACGGCACCGGCGGCGGAGGCCCCGGCGAGCAGGAGGAGAGTTTCGGTTAGCATTTGGCTCCGAGTCTAGCGCCCCACGCGCCCCCGCCCAGGAACATTCACGGCGGTGTCCGGTGGGGAGAACACGGGCTTTCCACATCCCACGAGCATCTGCCAGCAATCGCCCCGCCCTGACCCACTCCCCAGCAGGGAGATTGTTACTGATCAGACAACCGTGGACACCGGGTTCTTCGGGTCCGCGCACCACTGCGACCAACCACCGATATACACCGCAGCACCCGGCATACCAGCATGATGCATCGCCGCAACCGCCAGAGCAGAATGCAAACCAGACCCCGAATAAACAATCACCTTCGACGGATCCTCCACACCCACAGCCTCAAACTCCGCACGAATCTCCCCCGGACTCCGGAACGTCTTATCCTCATTCACCAAACGACGAGTCGGAAGATTCACCGCCCCGGGAATATGCCCAGCCTTCAGATCCATCCGCTCCTTACGACCCGTGTAACGGTTTTCCTGACGAACATCAAGAAGGACACCATCAAAACTCTTCACATCATCAATCGACGCCACCGGCAACTGCCCCGGATTCACCTCAAGAGTGCACTTCTGCGGCAGATTCCCCGGGCCACCAGCATGACGGCGCCCCTCTTTGATCCACGCCGCGAGCCCACCATCAAGAATCTGAACATCAGGGACACCCGCCCACGTCAAAATCCACCAGGCGCGGGCAGACATCAAACCACGACCACCGTCGTAGACAACAACACGGTGTTTATCATTCAAACCCCAACGTTCGAACCATTTCTGCAGGCTCACAGGATCAGGCAGCGGATTCCGCCCCAGCTTGCTCGACGGCGCCGACGCCAACGCACGCGCCGGATCACAGAAAATAGAGTTGGGGATGTGCTTGCCTCGGTAGTACTCGAAGCCAGCGTTCTCGGGGCCGGGCAACCACATCGACGCCAGGAGCGTCGTCTTGATTCCGGTCTGCATTCCATCGGCGAGTTCAGTGGGACTGATCAGAAGGCTCATACCCCACAGAGTAGTCAAGTTCCAGCACAGGGGAAGGCGGGTGGAGGTGGAGACCGGCCAGCGCACAGGCCGAAATAGTGAGGTACGGGGTACAACGGGTGGAGGGGATGGAATCTGCCTGATCGTGGATCGGGCGCTCACCCCGGCCGCGTCACAGTATGAGCGCTAGTCGTTATCCTCCGGGGTCTCCTCCGGTTCCGGGTCATCAACCAGTTTCATGCCGCGAGTTTTCGGATCGAAGCCCTCGGGGAAAACCGTGGAGGGACTGTAGGTAGCGTCCTGCCATTGGGTGTTCTCGTCGAAGGTGCAGGGACCGAGCAGAAACCAATCGTCATCCCCGTCAGCGAGTTTCGCCCCTTCCAAACGAGCAAACCGCAGGTTCGCCCCCTCCAAATGGACACCCCGCAGGTCCGTCCCCTCCAAACGAGCACCCCCCAGGTACGCCCCCTCCAAACGAGCACCCCGCAGTTTCGCCCCCTCCAAACGAGCCTCCCCCAGGTACGCCCCCTCCAAACGAGCCTCCCCCAGGTACGCCCCCTCCAAACGAGCCTCCCCCAGGTACGCCCCCTCCAAACGAGCCTCCCCCAGGTTCGCCCCCTCCAAACGAGCCTCCCCCAGGTACGCCCTCTCCAAATGAGCATCCCGCAGTTTCGCCCCCTCCAGCTTCACCCCCCGCAGGTCCGCCTCCTCTAAATGAGCATCCCGCAGGTCCACCCCCTCCAAACGAGCCTCCCCCAGGTGCGCTCCCTCCAAACGAGCCTTCCGCAGGTCCGCCCCATCCAAACGAGCAAGCCCCAGGTTCGCCCCCTCCAAATGAGCCCTCTGCAGGTTCGCCCGCTCCAAATGAGCACCCCGCAGCTTCATCCCTTTCAGGCTAGCCTCCGGCGCTTGAGCGCCCGGGGCCACCATCCCGGAAAGATCCACACCAGCAAAACAACCCCGATCACCATCCACCAGACGCGGCCCCGCTCCCCTGGTTCTGACTTCTGAGACCGACTGCCCACGGATATCCGATTTGAACGCGAGATCAAACAGCTCCTGGCGCCGTCGAAGACTCTCATTTTCCAGTTCTTTGATCTTGTGCTCTTTTTGTTGGTCGGCAGATACCTCGATCACTGCCCTTTCGGACCTTTCGAGAGACGACCAATCATCAATCTGGAAAATCAGCTCCGCCACCGCCGCCGCACGGACCGTGACATCATCATGCGCAAGATGGCCGATGGACACCGCGAGTTTCTGCGACAGATCAAGACGCTGCTGAACCGACAACTGCCGGCTCCCACGGAACGAGTCGAATTCGAGCCGCTCGTTCTGGAGTTTCGCGTCTCGCTCGAGACGAACATTTTGAAGCTCGGCCTGCCGTTCGAGCCGCTCATTCTGAAGCTCGGCTTCGCGCCGAAGCCGATCGTCCTGCAGTACGCTTTCCCTGACGAGTCGGTCATGCTGTCGTTTATCTTCCCGCTCCTGCTGATCCAAGGACCGTCGTTGAGTAGCCCACACAGACAGGGCAACACCCCCAGCAGCAAATAACCCTGCAGCCAATTGGACCGTCCGCTCAAGGTCTGAAACAAGGATCACCCGCACACCCGCAGCGAGAGCGAGCACCGCGAGAAGAACAAAAAGCCGCTCGGCATAGGGCGCCTTATTCGGGACCTCGGCACCCGAGCCTCCGTCACCGTGTTTCCACCGTTTCCCAGGCTCGGGCACAAGCTCTGTGAGCCACACACTCAGCCACACCAGAACTACCGCTACCGCTAAACCAACAAGAATCCACTGCCATGCAGGACCGGAACCGAGCCCTTTCCAGAGGGCACCCCACCCCTCCCCTATGAGAGCGACCGGGAGAACAAGGAAAACACCGATGGTAGCGATCTGTTGTCTATCTCTTATAGTCCGCCAGCGGGAAATATACCGGGGAGATTCCCCGTCGCTGCCATCCCCATGACCTGTGGAGACTGACTTCGCTGACTGTTCACTTTGTACGTCGGCATCTGTTACACAGGGTCGTTCCAGACCCCAGAGCAACAGTCGGAGCGGCAACGCAACCAACCGGAACAACATAGCGACCATCCAGATCGCCCCTCGAACTATTCGGGGATAGCTGTCCGGAATCCCATCAACAGTCCAGAAATTCTCACGAAACTCCGTGGTTTCCGTGGCCTCTCCATCCGTCCCCACATTGGTCCGGTTGTTTTCTCCCATGAACTCAATAGTAGATCTTCTCACGAAGGAAGACACCGGCGGCAGAAGGAGGACCGCGGAAACCCCGACGGAAGGACCACAACCTGCGTCGGGTTGCGGACCCAACGGCACAGCATCACACACCACCGGTAACCTCGGACGGACAGGCGAACCTCTTTAGACGCCCTGCTGTTCGACACAGTCATTCGATCAATTTCGACACACGACAAAGCGGACCATGATCCCGCAAAGCGCATGGAGCCAACCCACCAGATCAGTAGCGTATTTACCGCCCCATATCCCCCACGCCTATAGGCGGCGCTTCCCAGCGCAATAAGTCCACGGAATGACCTACGCGGTCTACGGTGGACAGATTTGTGCGACGGGCACTAGATCGGCCTTCGACAGCAGCACCCCGGTTATCTCCGGCCGTCATCGACAGTGTTGACCGCGAGCCGTCAGCGAAAGATGGATCAAGCAGCCCTTCAGGTTCTAGCGCGCTTCGCCGGATGGAGTGGTTACAGTCTCCAACACATTGCTAGTCCAGACAGCCAACCGGACTGTAGACACATCGGCATCTGAGTATCCCTCCCCTGCACAGATTTAGTCGTTCCCCTCCAAGGTCTCCTCCGGTTTCGGGTCATCGACCTGGATCATGCCTTGAGTTTCCGGATCAAAGCCCTCGGGGAAAACCGTGGACACACTGTAGGTGGCGTCCTGCCATTGCGTGTCATCGTCGAAGGCGCAGGGGTAGATCAGCACCCCATCGTCATCCTTGTGAGCGAGCTTCGCCCCCTCCAGGTTCGCCCCCTCCAGGTTCGCCCCCTCCAGGTTCGCCCCCCACAGGTTCGCCCACCGCAAGCTCCTCTCCACCAGCTTCAGCCCCTCCAGGTTCACGTCCTCCAGGTTCGCGTCCTTCAGGTTCGCGTCCTTCAGGTTCACCCCCAACAGGTTCGCCCACCACAGGCTCCTCTCCGCCAGCTTCAGCCCCCGCAGCACCGTCTCCCGCAGGATCGCCCTCCCCAGCTTCATCCCATTCAGGTTCGCCTCCTTCAGGTTCGCCTCCTTCAGGTTCGCGTCCTCCAGGTTCGCCCCCTCCAGGTTCGCCCCCTCCAGGTTCGCCTCCCGCAGGTTCGCCTCCCGCAGGTTCGCCTCCCGCAGGTTCGCCTCCCGCAGGTTCGCCTCCCGCAGGTTCGCCCTCCACAGGGCCGCCTCCCGCAGGTTCGCCCCCCGCAGGTTCGCCTCCCGCAGGTTCGCCCTCCACAGGTTCGCCCCCCGCAGGTTCGCCCCCCGCAGGTTCGCCCACTCCAGCTTCGCCCCTCGCAGGTTTGCCCCCTTCAGGTTCGCCCCCTCCAGGTTCGCCCACTCCAGCTTCGCCCCCTCCAGGTTCGCCCCTTCCAGCTTCGCCCCCTCCAGGTTCGCCCCCTTCAGGTTCGCCCCCTCCAGGTTCGCCCCCTCCAAATGGGCACCCACCAAATCAACCCCCCTCAGATGGATCGACCAAGTTTCTATGCGTTTCTCCTCTCCCTCTTTTTCTGTATCTCCCGGGACGCCTCTGCCACCAACAGGAAGATCTGGAAGCCTAACTCCTTCAAAGCTCACCCCCTCAAACGATCCCTTCTGCGCTGATTTCAGGCCTCTCCGGCGAGCAGCAATGATCCCTTTGCGGAATTCTCGTTTCTCATTGTGGTTCGTACTGTCACTTGATGAGGGCTCCTGAGAATCCTCACCGCTTTCCGCGTAGTCTTTCATCGCCAGATCAAAGAGCTCCTGCCTCCGGCGTAACCCCTCAGCTTTGAGCTGCTCCACCCGCTGTTCCGCGTCGTGGGGTTTCCGGGTTTCGATTTCCGTGACCTCTCCTTGAATGAGGGCATTCCAGTCATCAATCTGGAACATCAGTTCGGAGATGGCGGCTGCGCAGACAACTTCACTCTTACTGGATAGGTGCTCAATCGAAGTTTGCAGCTTCTTCGACATGTCCATACGCTGCTGAACGGAGAGTTGTCGACTCTCCCGCAGTGATTCGGATTCCAGTCGATCGTTCTGCCTCTTGTCTTCCCGCTCCTGCTGTTCGATGGAGCGGCGTTGAGTTGCCCAGACAGACAGCGCGAGCGCACCTGCAGCAAACAGCCCCGCAGCGAGTTGTGCTTTGCCCTCCTCGTGCATGACCGTGAGTACGCGTATTCCTCCGGCCAGTGACAGGAGGGAGAAGAGAACAAAAACGAGCTCGATCCACGAAAACCTGGAGGGATGAGTCGTCTCCGTGGAAACTGCCGAAGCACCGTCTTTGTCGGTCGGTTCAACGGGTTCAAACAGCCACCAGCATACCCCCACAACCACAATCACAAGCCCGATGATGTAAAGCCAGCCAATCCAATTCCAGATCTCCTCAATATCCTCGACTATTCGGTCCCACCCGGTTCCGATGAGCCCTGCTGGGAGAAGAACGAAGGGCGCACCGACGAGAACTGTTCGCAGTTTCGCATACATTTTCCAGCGGTTGGTCGTCTTTTTCTCCGGCTGGACATCATCTCCGCTGGCGTTGGGTTCTTTGTCGGGAGCCGAGTTCATAGCCACAGAATAGTGCATCTCATACTGGTGCCCCGGCCGCACTGAAACGGCCGGGGCACCACTAATGCACTTACCGCTGTGGGCTGACCTTCAGGGTCTCCCCGTCTGCGGCGAGGGTGACCTGCACGGTGTCGCCGTCGACAATGGTGCCGGCGAGGAGTTCCTTCGCCAACTGGTCACCGATGGCCTGCTGGATGAGTCGGCGCAGCGGGCGGGCACCATAGGCCGGGTCGTAGCCGCGTTCGGCGAGCCATGCCTTCGCCGGGTCGTCGACCTCGAGGACGAGGCGGCGGGCGGCGAGTCGGGTGGCGAGCTGCCGGACCTGGATCTCCACGATGTGGGTGAGCTGTTCCTCCGAGAGTCGGTTGAACGTGACCACATCATCGAGGCGGTTGATGAACTCGGGTTTGAAGGCGTGCTTCACGGCGTCCATCATCTGTTCCTTCGTGCCACCCGCACCGAGGTTGGAGGTGAGGATGAGCAGCGTGTTGCGGAAGTCCACGGTGCGGCCCTGGCCGTCGGTCAGCCGGCCCTCGTCGAGGACCTGGAGCAGCACGTCGAACACGTCCGGGTGCGCTTTCTCCACCTCGTCGAACAGGACGACGGTGTACGGGCGGCGGCGGACGGCCTCGGTGAGCTGGCCGCCGGCGTCGTAGCCGACGTATCCGGGGGGCGCGCCGACGAGTCGGGCGACGGAGTGCTTCTCGCCGTACTCGGACATATCGATGCGGACCATGGCGCGCTCGTCGTCGAAGAGGAACTCGGCCAGCGATTTCGCCAGCTCCGTCTTACCGACGCCGGTGGGTCCGAGGAAGAGGAACGAGCCGGTGGGCCGGTTCGGGTCGGCGACCCCGGCGCGGGAGCGGCGCACGGCATCACTGACGGCTTCGACGGCTTCGGGCTGCCCGACGACGCGGTTCTCCAGGACGCTCTCCATGGCGAGGAGTTTCTCGGTCTCGCCCTGCATCATCTTGCCTGCGGGGATACCGGTCCATGCGGACACGACCTCGGCGATGACGTCGGGGGTGACTTCCTCGGTGAGGAGCTGGTTCTCGCCGGGGTTGTCGACGTTCTTCTCCGCGTCGGCGACCTCCTTCTCTAGTTCGGGGATGCGGCCGTAGCGCAGTTCGGCGACGCGCCCGTAGTCGCCGTCGCGTTCGGCGATCTCGGATTCCTGGCGCAGGCGTTCCAGTTCCTCCTTCGCGCCGCGAACCTTGTCGATGGCGGATTTCTCGTTGGTCCAGCGGGCCTTGAGCTCGTTCAGTTTCTCGCGTTCGTCGGCGAGTTCCTGGCGGAGTTTGTCCAGGCGGTCCTTCGAGGCGGCGTCCTTCTCCTTGGCCAGGGCCATTTCCTCGATTTCGAGGCGCCGGACGACGCGTTCGAGGGCGTCGATCTCCTGCGGGGAGGAGTCGATCTCCATGCGGAGGCGGGAGGCGGCCTCGTCGACGAGGTCGATGGCCTTGTCGGGGAGGAAGCGGGAGGTGATGTACCTGTCGGAGAGGGTTGCGGCGGCGACGAGGGCGGAGTCCTGGATGCGGACGCCGTGGTGCACCTCGTAGCGTTCCTTCAGGCCACGGAGGATACCTATGGCGTCCTCGACGGAGGGTTCGCCGACGTAGACCTGCTGGAAGCGGCGTTCGAGTGCGGCGTCCTTCTCCACGTACTTGCGGTATTCCTCGAGCGTGGTGGCGCCGACCATGCGTAGTTCACCACGGGCGAGCATCGGCTTGATCATGTTGCCCGCATCCATGGCGGAGTCGCCGGTGGCCCCGGCGCCGACGATGGTGTGCAGCTCGTCGATGAAGGTGATGATCTGGCCGTCGGAGTTCTTGATCTCGTCGAGCACCGCCTTGAGGCGTTCCTCGAACTCGCCCCGGTATTTCGCGCCCGCGACCATGGAGCCCAGGTCGAGGCTGATCAGGGTTTTGCCGCGCAGGGACTCGGGCACGTCACCGGCGACGACGCGGCGGGCGAGCCCCTCCACGATGGCGGTCTTACCGACGCCGGGTTCACCGATGAGCACCGGGTTGTTCTTGGTGCGGCGGGACAGAACCTGGACGACGCGGCGAATCTCGGAGTCGCGGCCGATGACGGGGTCGATCTTGCCTTCGCGGGCGAGTTTCGTCAGGTCGGTGGAGTACTTCTCCAGGGCCTGGAACTGGCCTTCGGGGTCTTCGGTGGTGACCTTGGTGGAGCCGCGCACGGTGGTGAAGGCGCTCTTGATGGCGTCGTAGGTTGCGCCGTGCTTTTTCAGCAGGTCGGCGGCCTCACCGGCGCCGCGGGCGATTCCGGCGAGGAGCACCTCGGTGGAGACGTATTCGTCGCCGAGTTCACCGGCGAGTTCCTGTGCCGCGGTGAGTGCGTTGAGGGCGTCCCGGTTGAAGTTCGGGTTCGCCATGTTGGCGCCCTGTGCCTTGGGGTAGCCGGCCACGAGGTTCTTCGCTTCGGCGAGGACGATGTTGGGGTCGGTGCCCGCGGCCTTGAGGACTGGGGCGGCGATGCCGTCGGTCTGGTCGAGGATGGCGACGAGGAGGTGGGCGGGGCGAATATCGGGGTTGCCGTTGGCGGAAGCGGACTGCAGGGCGGCCTGCATCGCTTCCTGGGTTTTTGTGGTGGGGGTGAAAGAACTCATGTTCTTCGTCTGTCCCTTCTTTTTCGGTGTCGTTTTATCGTGTGTTTTTTGTCACCGCCTACGGGGTTTCGTCCCGTTAGTCGGCCTTTCACTCCGTACAACGCCACAAGGGTTGAGTCTGTTCCACTCAACTCAAACTTTTTTCGGCTCGCTGCCTTTATAGTGCAGGACTCAACTTTGTACCGCATCCCTCGGCCCACCATCAAGGATCCGGAGGCACGGGCCCTCCTCACCCATCCCCCGCATTGCCCAACCGGACTCGATCCCATATAGTAGGACTCGCATTCCACATATTGAAACACCGGCGCGGCCGCGACCACCGTCGCATCCACCGCGGTAGCCCGAAGAAAGGACACCGAAAAAATGGCAGAAGCAACGCCCAAAACCCAGTGGACCGGCGAGATCATCCCCGAGGCCTTCGACGCGATTTCCGCCGACGGCGGCCTGATCGTCTGCGCCACCAAGGTCGGCTACATCCTCATGGCCACCGACGGCAAGGGCCTGGAGCGTAAGTTCGACGCCAAGCAGCGCAAGCGCAACAAGCCCGCCGTCGTCCTGTGCGCGAACATCGACGAGCTGAAGGAACTCGCCCAGGTCAACGACGAGATCGTCGCGTTCTACGAGCGCCACTGGGAGCAGGACATCCTGCTGGGCTGCATCCTGCCCTGGCGCGAGGACGCCATCGCGAAGATGCCCGACGAGACCGTACGTGAGCTGGCCCGCGACGGCCGGGGTACGAGCTGCTTCGTCATCCGCTTCGGCCGCCCGGCCGAGCAGATCGCGGCGAAGAACTGGGAACAGGGCAAGGTCACCTTCGCGTCTTCTGCCAACCCTTCCGGCATCGGCAACCGCGGCCAGGTCGCGTTCATCGGTGAGCGCATCGAATCCATGGCCGATTACATCGTCGCCGCGGATGACTACGTCGCGTCGATCCAGCCCGACAAGGACGAGGACTCCCGCCACGAGCAGGGCGTCATGGTGTCCCTGGTGGACAAGGACGGCAAGCTCGTCCCCGAGCAGAAGGGTGAGCGTTCCGTCACCCCGTGCCCGGTCCTGATCCGCAACGGCCTGGACGGCGACCGCATCATGAACAACCTCTCCGAGTTCTTCCTGAGCTGGGACTACCGCCAGGGCGAGTACTACTAGGCCACCCGCGCCTCCTCCCCGCACCACGGATCCCACCGAAAATGGGTGTCCGGTGCGGGGATACGTCGTTTTCTGGGGCACAATGACACGTGTGCACCATGAGACCCTGAAGCCGGTGGCGGTCCGGCTGCGCATTCACGCGGAGAGCCTCCGCGGGCAGGTCAACGCACGTTTCTTTCGGGAGCACCCGAGCGATCGGGAACTGTTTCCGGTTGCCAGCCACGACGTGCACGCCGATCTGCCGACGGTGCTCGACTGGGTCCTGACCAATACCCCTGTCGACGGCTCCCTCCCGGAGCGGGTGCGCAGGATTCTCGCGCAACTGGGGCGGGAGAATCGCCGGTACCGGATGCCCACGGCGCACTACGCGTCGCTGTCCGGCGCCACGCGGGCAGAGGTAGGACGGATCATCACCAACCTGCCATCGGAGCTCGTCACCGGTGCCGACACCGCCATCGCCCAGTGCTTCGGGGTTATGGCGGAGGCTGCCGCAGAATGCGATGCCGCCGGAATACCGGATTCCTGGCCCGCCGAGGTCGTGGAGGTCGAGCGGCGGTGCGCCCGGGTGTCCGTCGTCCGGTTGATCGCGGACGTCCCCCCTCCCTACGCGGCGGGGCAGTATCTGCCCGTCACGAGTGACACGACGACCCGTGGATTGTGGCGGCACCTGTCGCCGTCGATCCCGACCAACGACGACGGCCAGGTAGAATTCCATGTCTTCGCGGACCGAGACGACACCATCGGGCGTCTCCTCGCGGCACCCGAGCCCGGTGACCGCTGGCGGTTCGGCTCACCGCTCGGCCTGATGTCGGTCGACGGCTCCCGCGACATCTTGATGGTCGCCCACTCGACGGGCCTCGCCCCGTTGCGTGCGCTACTCCTGGACATGCTGATGCACGGAACAGGCCGCCGGGTACACCTGTTCTTCGGGGCGGACAGCCCTGGTGAACTCTATGATCTCCGGGGGCTCTGGCAGCTGGTCGCGGGGGCACCGTGGCTGTCGGTCACCCCGGTGGTCACCCGGGAAGTCGACCCGTGGTGGGTGCGCCGCACCGAGCATTCGACCGCCCCACGTGGCCTCCACATGCAGCAGACCGGCTCACTCGCGGAGGTGGTCCCCAGCTATGGCACCTGGGAGGACCGGGACGTCCTCATCTCCGGTCCGGGCGACATCGTGGCGGACATCGCCGCCGCGATGCGGGCGGCAGGCACCCCGGCGGAGAACATCCGACACGATCCGGTGTGAGCCGTCAGAACTGTCGCTCAGCGCCGAGCACCGGAATGGATTTGCGGGTGTCGGCCACCGTGGCAGCATCGATATCCGCGTAGATGATGTCCTCGCCGTAGCCTGCCTCGACGATGCGCAGACCGTCCGGACCGATAACCGCCGAGTGCCCGATCCCGGTCGGCCCATCATTTTCCCCCGCCGAGCCCTCCCCACCGGGGCGGGCCTGCCCCGCGGCGAGTAGGTAGCAGGTCGAGTCGAGTGCGCGGGCGCCGGTGAGCACCCGCCACTGCTGCAGTTTCCCCGGGCCGTCCGACCACGAAGTTGGGAGGACGATCACCTCAGCGCCCTCGTTCTCCGCGAGCGCGACGAACTGTTCCGGGAAGCGGACGTCATAGCAGATGGCGAGGCCCACGGTGAGGCCGCCGATCTCCACCGTGACCAGCTCGTCCCCGGGACTGACGGTGTCCGATTCGCGGAAACCGAAGGCGTCGTAGCAGTGGATCTTGTGGTATCCGAGGTGGTGCCCCCCGCCGGTCAGCAACGCGGTGTTGTGCACCCGGTGGATCGTCTTTCCGTCGACCTCAACGATGTCGGCCGGTGTGAACATGCCGACGACCACCGTGACCCCGAGTTCGTCGGCGAGCTCACGCACCGCCGTGGCGAACGGGCCGTCGAGCGGTTCCGCGACGGTGTCGAGGCGTCCCGTCTTGAATGCCCGCATCGTCGCCTCAGGGAAGACGATGAGCTCCGCACCGTTCCCCGAGGCGGTGCGGACGTGCCGGAGAACGGCACCGAGGTTGGTGGAGACCTCACCGGTGGACTGCATCTGGACCAGAGCTACTCGCATGGCTCCACGATAGGGGTTCCGGTGGACATCCGCCGGGGTTCCGGTGCATGTCTCCGCAGCCTCAGGTGGATTGACCGTTCCCGCGCCGAGTTGTCCACAGCCGTGCCGGGGGAGTCATCCCCCGGTTGCCCGGGTCGCCGAATCTGGGTCCACGAATCCGTGGTTTCATCCACCCCTCCACCACGCCGGACGAAAGGACCCCTCCGTGAACCGGATCATCATTTCCGACCATGCGTCCCTCCCGCTGCGGAGCCCCGCACACCCTCGCGTCGTCTTCCCCGAGCTGCCCCCGGGTTCGATGACCGCTGCGGTGTTCTCCCGGCTGGTGGCCGCCTGGACGGATCTTCTCGATCAGACGTCCGTGGAGCTCACCGATCTCCGCTCCGCTGTCCGGGACCTGGTCTCTCAGCTCCGGGCTGCCGATGCCTCCGGCGCCCGGGATCTCGACGGCATCGCTCATGGCTAGTCCCCCACTCGCGCTGCCCTGGTCGGGGACACTCGAGGCAGTGACGACAGGCCTCGATCGGGGCGGGCGGGCGATCATCCTTTCGCGCGACATCAACAGGGGACAGTGGTCGACGGCCACTCACCAGGGGTTACACGGGGTGTCTTTCGCCGCGGCGAGGAGGAGAGAAGAGCAGATCACCGCCCGACGGGAGGCCGCGGCCAACCTCATCGAGACCGCCGTGTCCGTCCTCTCCCGGGTCGCCTCCGCCCAGGCTGCACTGGAAGCGGAGTACGACCGGGTTGTGGAAACCGCGCGGTCCAGGGGGCTGACCGAGGTCGCGGGCACGATCATCGCATTCACCGACGACCTGCTCGAAGAGGCCGTGATCTTCAACGTCATGCTGGGACGGATAAAGGAGGAGGGGATCCTCCTCGACCGGCACTGCGCCGGACGGCTCGAGATGCTCCTGCCTCTGACACCATTCGACGATCGGAGGAAACGGTGTGTGGCGACTCTGGAGGACCTGTACACACCGGCCCCGGCGCGGTTGCCGCTCCCTGAGGACCCCACCGTCTCCGCCGCCCAGCTGCACGAGGTCAACATGGCCGGCGCGGAAGACGGGCTCAGGGAACTCGCTGATCAGTTCCCCGGGATGGTCGTCCTGGAGAGCGGGGACCATCATCTGGTCGCCGCATTCGGTGACATCGACGCTGCGGAATCCATCACGACGGTGGTCTCGGGCGTCGGCTCCGCCACTCCCGGGGCGGTGGCGGGAACCCTCGACCGGGGGCGGGAACTCCACCGGCAGGTGGGCGGTGCGGTCATCGTGTGGAACGGGTACCGGCCACCGGAATCACTCATCGACGGCGGTCAGGACATCTCGGCGCGTCTGGGTGCGGTGGAGCTCCGGAACTTCATGCGTTCCCTCACCGAGCGCAGCGGGCCGTCGGTAACGCACACCGTGGTGGCTCACAGCTACGGATCTCTCGTGGTCGGGATGGCAGCCGCGAAGAAGAGTGGCGGGCTCGACGCGGACAACATCGTGTTCCTCGGAAGTCCGGGAACCAGCGTGTCCGGTGTGGATGAGCTCCAGCTGAACTCCCCGGATCCGCACATCGTCGCCGCCAGGAGTGCCGCGGATCCAATCGGGATCGTGGGTTCCGGCTACGCGGGACTGCACGGGCCGGACCCCTCGAGCGACGTGTTCGGGGCTGAGGTGCTTCCCGCGACCGGCGGTCACAGTGACTACTTCCGGGATCCGGTGGTGCTGGACGCGCTGAGGAAGCTGCAGCATCACTGAGCCGCCACCGGCGTCACCGAAGGGACCGAAGAACCCGGCCCCGTGACTCCACAGTGGGAGGCACGGGGCCGGGGAAGTCGGCGACCCGGATCAGTTCGTGCCCGGGTGTCCGCGGTCGCTCAGTAGCGGATGGCCATGCGGCCGTCGATCCTGCCCTTGCGCAGATCCTCGAAGACGCTGTTGATGTCGTCGAGCTTGCACTCCGCGATCGTGGGCTTGACCAGTCCGCGGGCGTAGAAGTCGAGGGCCTCCTCGAGGTCCTGGCGGGTGCCGACCAGGGAACCACGGATGGTGAGCGCCTTGAAGACGATGTCGAAGATGCGGGCGGGGAATTCTCCCGGGGGCAGGCCGTTGAACACGATGGTTCCGCCCTTGCGGGCCATGTTGATGGCCTGACCGAAAGCTGCCTCGTGGACGGCGGTGACCAGCACGCCGTGGGCGCCGGTGCCGGTGAACTCCATGACCGCTTCAGCGGGATCCTGCTCGCGGGCGTTGATGGTGAATTCGGCACCGTGCTTCTTCGCCAGTTCGAGCTTCTCGTCGGCGATGTCGACCGCGATGACGCGCATGCCCATGGCCACGGCGTACTGGACAGCGATGTGGCCGAGTCCACCGACACCGGAGATCACGACGTACTGACCGGGGCGGGTCTCGGTCATCTTCAGGCCCTTGTAGACCGTGACGCCGGCGCAGAGAATCGGGGAGACCTCGAGCGGGTCGGCGCCCTCCGGGATACGGGCGCAGTAGCGGGTGTCGACGAGCATGTACTCACCGAAGGAACCGTCGACGGTGTAGCCGCCATACTCGGCGTCGTTGCACAGCGTCTCCCAGCCGGTGCGGCACTGTTCACAGGTTCCGCAGGCGGACCAGAGCCAGACGTTGCCGACGATGTCGCCCAGTTCCACGTCGTGCTCGCCGGGGCCCAGCTTGACCACTTCACCGACACCCTCGTGCCCGGGGACGAAGGGCAGCGGGGGCTTGACCGGCCAGTCACCTTCTGCGGCGTGCAGGTCGGTGTGGCAGATACCGGAGGCCTGGAGCTTGACCAGCGCCTGGTTACGGCCGGGCTCGGGAAGATCGACTTCCCGGACGGTGACCTCGGGACCGAACTCGTCGACGACGGCGGCGGTGAACTTCTCGGGGGCGTTACTCATGGGAATCTCCTCGTGTAGGGATGAACAGGGGTGGGTGGAGCCACCCCCTTGCATAAAAGCCAATTGGCAACTATTTTCAACAGTGGGGGAACATGCCTCCGGCCAGGTCACACGGGATGTGTGTACCTGACCGGAATGTGCGGTGGTGGTGCCGGAAGGTTCAGCGAACGCCCGGCACCACCCAGGCTCAGAAGAGCCCGGTGGGCTTGGTGCCGTAGGACACCAGCATGTTCTTGGTTCGGGTGTAGTGGGCCATCATCATGGCGTGGTTCTCCCGCCCGATGCCGGATTCCTTGTACCCGCCGAACGCGGCGTGCGCCGGGTAGGAGTGGTAGTTGTTCACCCACACGCGCCCCGCATGGATCGCACGCCCGGCACGGTAGGCGGTGTTGTTGTCGCGGGTCCAGACGCCGGCACCGAGGCCGTAATTGGTGTCGTTCGCGATACGTATCGCATCGTCGAAGTCGGTGAAGGTCGTAACGCCGAGGACCGGCCCGAAGATCTCCTCCCGGAAGCACGACATCGTGTTGTCGCCACGGAAGATCGTCGGCTGGATGTAGTAGCCGTTCAGGCCGTCGATCTTGGCCACCCCGCCACCAGTGAGCACCTCGGCACCCTCCTGGGGGCCGGAGGAGAGATAGCCGGTGATCTTCTCCATCTGCTCCTCGGAGGCCTGCGCGCCGAGCATCGTGTCGGTGTCCAGCGGATTGCCCATCCGGACCTTCTCAACCTTGGCGACGACGAGCTCCATGAGCTCATCGATGATGGATTCCTGCACCAGCGCACGGGAGGGACAGGTGCAGACCTCGCCCTGGTTGAGCGCGAACATCGCCATGCCCTCGACCGCCTTGTCCAGGAAGTCATCCTTCTTGTCGAGGACGTCGGCGAAGAACACGTTCGGGGACTTCCCGCCGAGTTCCAGGGTGACCGGGATGATCTTGTCCGCCGCGGCCTTGTTGATGAGTCGGCCGACCTCGGTGGATCCGGTGAAGGCGATCTTCGCGATCCGATCGGAGCCGGACAGGGCCGCACCGGCGTCTGATCCGAGACCGTTGACCACGTTCACGACACCTGCGGGGAGAATGTCAGCGATGATCTCCATCAGGTGCATGATCGAGATGGGGGTCTGCTCCGCAGGCTTGAGCACCACGCAGTTGCCTGCAGCCAACGCGGGAGCGAGCTTCCAGGTGGCCATCAGAATCGGGAAGTTCCACGGGATGATCTGTCCGACGACACCGAGCGGCTCCTGGAAGTGGTAGGCCACGGTGTTGTCGTCAATCTCGGAGAGACGCCCCTCCGCGGTGCGGGTGACACCGGCGAAGTACCGGAAATGGTCGACCGCGAGCGGAAGATCGGCGGCGAGGGATTCGCGCACCGGCTTGCCGTTGTCCCAGGTCTCGATGACCGCGAGCTCCTCGAGGTGCTCCTCGATACGATCCGCGATCCGGTGCAGGATCAGGGCCCGCTCCGCGGGCGGGGTGCTCCCCCAGCCCGGTGCCGCTGCATGGGCTGCGTCGAGTGCCTTCTCGATGTCCGCGGCCTTACCTGCGGCGAAGCGGGTGTAGACCTCACCGGTGATCGGACTGATGTTGTCCAGGTACTCACCGTCGACCGGGGCAACCCACTCGCCGCCGATGAAATTGTCGTAGCGCTCCCTCGGGGAGACGATGGAACCTTCGGTTCCGGGATTGGCGTAGATAGTCATAACGGTCCTCGCTTGTTCGGTGATGACGAACGGCCTTCCCGACGCTCGCGCCGGGGATGGAGTCCCACCGGTGCGAGTCGATCAGGTCCGACCATGTAGTGAGCCCCACCCTAACCACTTCTTCTTGTGTTGCACATCACTAAATGCATGACCGGACACAGTGAGGCACAACACAACATCATCGCCAGAGCTGAAATCTGCCACCGACGAGCCATTTCTCTAGATCCAGTAAAATTTGCCAACATACCCCTTGCAAATACCTAATACGGGGGTGTTTTCGATGTTTCTCACTTCTTTTTCAGGAATGGGATGTCGCCGGTTTTACCGATTCGGAGTAAGGAACCAGCCCCCCGGAACAAAAAAACTGGGATCGCACCCGGACGATGGTCCGATGCGATCCCGGTTCCCGGTACCTCTCAGGAATGGCGCTTGCGTCGTTTCCGCCGTGGTTCCCAGATGACGACCGCCGTGGACTCGGGGACTTCAACGAGTTCTCCCCGCGTACGCGGCGCTCTCCGCTCCCGTTCGAGCGCCTCACTCAACCGCTGGTTGTCGGACCTGAGGGTCTCCACCTCCCGGCGCAAACGTTCATTGGACTGGGTCAGGTCGATGATCGCCTTGATGCCCGCGAGGTTCACCCCCTCCTGCTGACTCAAGCGCTGGATCTCCCTGAGGAGCGCAACATCGGAGCGGGAGTAGCGGCGACCCCCACCGCGGGTGCGCATTGGCGTCACCAGGCCCATCCGGTCGTAGGTGCGGAGGGTCTGCGCGTGCATCCCCGCAAGCTCCGCAGCCACCGAGATGACGAAAACCTCTTCGTGGTCCGGCGAGGTGCCGTCGTGGGGCTGGAACCGCCGGTCACTGTGCGGCATTGCTCCCTCACCTCCTCGTGTGGATGTCGTGGCCGACCCGGTGGGTCACCGGCCCGGATGCCGGGCCGGTGGGGATCCGTCGCCGCCCCACCCGACCCGGGCGTCGTCGTCTATGCAGATCCCGCCCAGTCCGCCCTGGGGTCGAAACCGGATTCCTTCTCCGCCTGCGCGTAGGCACGCAGAGCACTGGTCGCCGCGGGACCGAGATTCTTCGGGACCGTGACCCTGACGGTGACCATCAGATCGCCCTTCGTCCCGTCGCGTTTCGGAATCCCGCGCCCCCGGACCCGCAGGGTCCGTCCGTCAGGTGTCCCGGCCGGGACCTTCACCCGAACCGGCGAATCGAGTGTCGGCACGGTGATCGTGTCGCCGAGAGCCAGTTCCGCGAACGAGACCGGGATCTCGACCTCAAGTGTGGTGCCGGTTCTGGTGAACACCTTGTCCTTGCGGACATGCACGGTGACGAAGAGATCACCGGAGGGACGTCCGTTGGGGCCTGCCTCACCCTGTCCGGCGAGGCGCACCTTCTGCCCGTCGATGACACCTGCGGGGATCCGGACGGTGATGGACCGCGTCCGGTTGACGGTTCCGGTTCCGGAGCAGTCCGCGCACGGATCGGAGATGGCTTGACCGTTGCCGCCGCAGTCGGGGCACGGGGCGGAGAACCCGAAGGCTCCGCGGCTCTCGCTCGTGAAGCCGGTTCCGCTACAGCTCTCGCACCGGCTGGTTTTGCCGGAACGGGAGCCGGAGCCGTGGCACCGTGTACACGGCGCCGGCCCCTTGAGCTCTACGGGGATCGTCGCCCCTTGCGCAGCTTCCCGGAAATCAAGTGTGATGTCAGTTTCGACGTCGGCCCCCCGCGACGGTTGAGCTGCGTGGCGAGGACCGTGGCCGCGGTTGAAAAGGCCACCGAAGATATCACCCAGACCCCCTTCCGAAGTAAATCCTCCATCTCCTCCGAAGAGATCCGAGACATCGAAGTCCCCCTGCGCCTGGCGAAACCCGCCCGGGAAGCCGGACCCCGCTTTTCCGCCGAAGCCGCGCAGTCCACCGGACGCGAGCATGGCTTTCATCTCGTCGTATTCCCTGCGCTTCTTTTCGTCGCCGACGACATCATAGGCCTCGGCGATGCGCTTGAAGCGCTCTTCGGCGTTCTTGTCACCGGGATGGTTGTCCGGGTGATTGTCCCGGGCGAGTTTGCGATACGCCCGCTTGATCTCTTCCGCTGATGCGGACGAGGAGACACCCAGGTCCGCGTAGTAGTTCTTTTCAGCCCATTCACGCTCAGCCATTGGGCATCTCCTCCTTCCGCGTCATGCACGGGTTCAGTGTGATTCAGGTTGTTCGGTGGTGTCCAGGATCCGCGACTGCGGACCCGGACACCGGGGCGGTGTCGCCACCGCCCCGTCGCCACGTCACTCCGTGGCGGTGGCGTCGCCTCCACCCTCAGCACCGTCACCCTCGGGAGCGGACTCCCGGGGGTCGGTGATGATCACCATCGCGGTACGCAACAGCCGGTCCCCCATCGCGAAACCACGGCGCAGGACGGTGCCGATGACCTTGTCATCGCCCTCGGAGAGATCCTGGACGGCTTCGTGACGCTCGGGGTCAAACTCGTCGCCCTCGGCACCGAACTCGACGACGTCGAGCCGGTTGAATACGCCGCGGAGCTTGTCGTTGACGGATTTCAGGGGCCCAGTGAGGTCACCGTGCCGCCCCGCAAGCTCGAGGTCGTCGATGACATCGAGCAACTGGTTGACGACGGAGGCCTTCGCGGAGGCGATGACCGCCTGCCGATCCCGCTCGGTGCGACGCCGGTAGTTGGCGTACTCCGCGGTAACCCGCTGCAGATCCTCGGTCCTTTCGGCGAGCTCCGCCGAGAGATCCGGTTCCCCACCCGCGGCGGCCTCCGCATCCTCGGCGGCCTCCTCCGCGGCGACGGTGGCAAGTGCCTCATCGAGCTCGGCGTCGGCGGCTTCCGCGTCGGAGGTTTCCGTGGCGTCGGCTGCGGCCTCGGCATCGGCTACCGCCGACTCGGCGCGCTCCGGAGATGTGGCCTCCGGATCCGTTGCGGCCGGATCGCCGGGATTGTCCGGCATTGCTGCTGCGTCGTCCTGGCTCACTGGGTGGCCTCCTCGTCCTCGTCGCTGTCTTCGTTCTCGCTGTCGATGATGGCCTGCTCTTCGTGCACCGCGCGCTCGTGGGCGGTGTCCGCCGCCTCCTGGAGGTCGGTGGCCACGGCGTCGCCCTCGAGAACCTCGTCCGGGTTCTTGTCGGTGCCGATCGGATCGGTCATCTACTTCTTCTCCTCGTTGTCGTCGTCGACAACCTCTGCATCCACGACATCGGAGTCGGCGTTACCCGCATCGGCCTGGGTGGCTCCGGCCGCAGCCTCGGCCTCGTAGATGGCCTTACCCATCTCCTGGGACTCGGTAGAGAGCTTCTCGACGGCCGTCTTGATGGCCTCGATGTCCTCGCCCTTGAGAGCTTCCTCGACCTCCTTGGCGGCTGCCTCGACCTCCTCCTTGGTGTCCTCGCCGATCTTGTCGGAGGAGTCCTCCATGAACTTGCGGGTCTGGTAGACCATGGACTCCGCGGAGTTGCGGACCTCCTGCTCCTCGCGGCGCTTCTTGTCCTCCTCAGCGTGTGCCTCGGCGTCCTTGATCATCCGGTCGATCTCCTCCTGGGACAGGCCGGAGCCGTCCTGGATCTTGATCGTGTTCTCCTTGCCGGTGCCCTTGTCCTTGGCGGTGACGTGGACGATGCCGTTGGCGTCGATGTCGAAGGTGACCTCGATCTGCGGGACACCACGGGGTGCCGGGGCGATACCTGCGAGCTGGAAGGATCCGAGCAGCTTGTTGTGCGCGGCGATCTGGCGCTCACCCTGGTAGATCTGGATGCCAACCTCGGGCTGGTTGTCCTCCGCCGTGGTGAACGTCATCGACTTCTTGGCGGGGATGGTGGTGTTGCGCTCGATGAGCGTGGTCATCACACCGCCCTTGGTCTCGATGCCCAGGCTCAGCGGGGTGACGTCGAGAAGCAGCACGTCCTTGACCTCACCGCGCAGCACACCGGCCTGCAGTGCGGCGCCCACGGCGACGACCTCGTCCGGGTTGACGCCCTTGTTGGGTTCGCGGCCACCGGTGAGCTCCTTGACCAGGTCGACGACGGCGGGCATCCGGGTGGAGCCACCGACGAGGACGACGTGGTCGACATCGTTGATGGAGATGTCGGCGTCCTTGATCACCTGGTTGAAGGGCTTCTTGGTGCGGTCGAGCAGGTCGGAGGTGATGCGCTGGAACTCGGTGCGGGACAGCGTCTCGTCGAGGAACAGCGGGTTCTTCTCGGAGTCGACCGTGATGTAGGGCAGGTTGATGGAGGCCTGCTGGGAGCTGGACAGCTCAATCTTGGCCTTCTCGGCGGCCTCACGCAGACGCTGCAGGGCCATCTTGTCCTTGGTCAGGTCGATGCCGTGAGCGGACTTGAACTTCTCGACGAGCCAGTCGACGATGCGCTGATCCCAGTCGTCGCCACCGAGGTCGTTGTCGCCGGAGGTCGCCTGGACCTCGACGACGCCGTCGCCGATCTCGAGCAGGGAGACGTCGAAGGTGCCGCCACCGAGGTCGAATACCAGGATGGTCTGTTCCTTGTCGCCCTTCTCCAGGCCGTAGGCGAGTGCCGCGGCGGTGGGCTCGTTGACGATGCGCAGGACGTTGAGTCCGGCGATCTGGCCGGCTTCCTTGGTGGCCTGGCGCTGCGCGTCCTCGAAGTAGGCGGGGACGGTGATGACGGCGTCGGTGACGTCCTCACCCAGGTAGGCCTCGGCGTCGCGCTTCAGCTTCATCAGGATGCGGGCGGAGATCTCCTGCGGGGTGTAGCTCTTGTCGTCGATGTCGACGCTCCAGTCCTCGCCGATGTGGCGCTTGACGGAGCGGATGGTCCGGTCGACGTTGGTCACGGCCTGGTTCTTGGCCGACTGCCCGACGAGGACCTCGCCGTTCTTGGCGAAGGCAACGACGGACGGGGTGGTGCGGGAGCCCTCGGCGTTCGCGATGACGGTGGGGTCGCCACCCTCAAGAACGGAAACAACCGAGTTCGTGGTTCCGAGGTCGATACCTACTGCGCGTCCCATGTGATGGTTCTCCTTCGTATGTCTGTGTCGTCTATCGGTGGTTGACTGTCCCCGACTCAACTTACGGAGACGATGTTAACAATCTCCTTGAGCGCGGTCCACTCAACCTGTTCACCCATCACAACGGCGCTCGACACAAAGTTGTTCCCGATACGCTCAACTTTTTGGCGTGACCCCTGTCACACATATCGCTTCGGGGCACACCGGAGCCCCGGTAGGGAAGTGCACAGGACCTCCACCCACCGGGGCTCCGCGTCACGACACGCCGGATACGTGACTAGCTGGAACCGAAGTTGAAGCCACTCGATCCGCTCGACAGCGAACCAAACCCGCCCCCGGTCACTGCGCCGCATTCGCGACCGCGTGAGACCAACGCATCGGTGTAGGCGGTGTAGATCTTCTCGATGGTCGGATCCAGGTCATTCAGCTCCACCCCCACATTCGCGAGAATCTTCTCACGGAGCTGCGCTGCGGACACGGGGGAGGTGTCGGCGATGTCCTTCACCTGCTGCGTGATCGCGTCACACGATGTCAGCTTCATCTGGGCGGTGGCCCACAGCACCAGTTCAGCATCGAGCTGATCCGCCTGTGCGGGAGCGGCGAATCCCGCGCCCGCGAGAGCGACGGTGGCCAACGAAACGAGGAATGTCTTCACGATGGATCTCCTTATCCGTACGTCATCCGTACGTCGTGGAGGTACCCGACCACACTCGACGACCACGCAGGCGCCCGGGCAGATTCTGACGGACCCAATACTAAGGTCTGGAAAACATCCTGACCATCGGGTGGACCGATGCGGAATCGCCCGATGAAAGTGCTGGAAACCACGCGACCGGTGGAGGCTCCGCCGGACCTCCACCACGCCCGGAACCACCACACAGCATCACACCGATCCTGCCATCACACCTTTCCCTGATTCGGGTGAGGGGTTACTATGCAAACAGACTTCTCCGCAGAGCCAACAGTGGGATGGAACACCCCGAAATCCCCTCACGGTTCCCGTGGTTTCTCTGCCGGACACATGCCGACACCCGGGAAAGGCGGTGCGTGACACGTGACCTCATCCACCCTGTCCGTACAGCCTCCCGCACATGAGGCCACCACGGCCACCGCCCAGGCGTGCGGCGGCCGTCGCCGCCCCGTCGGTGATCGTCCACCGGTCTGACCCCGATCCAGCCGATCACCCACTTCGGGTTTCCCAACGGACCGCCACCGGCGCTCCGCGTTCCCGCCGCGCCCCCGAACAGAGGGGTCCGGTTCTCTGAATCACCCACCGACCCGCCGCATCGGCCGACGTCGGGATGCCGGTGACCATTCATGAAAGCGAGCACACCCACTCATGTCCCTCCCCCAGGCCCCCACCAACACCGGCGACGTAGAGAAGGTCTTCGACGCCGCGACCGCCCGCGCCGAGACGTGGCTCAATGCCACCGGATCCGACGAGTCACGGAAGGAGGCGAAGTCCACCGAGCAGCTCGCCGCCCTGGTGCACGACGCCGACGGCATCGACTTCACGATGGGCTTCGTCGACCGGGTCGCCCGCCCCGAGGACAATCACGTCTCCGCCCGGGAACTGGCCAATCTCGCCAGCCCGTTGAAGGGCCGCGGTTCCGTCCCGGACTTCGTCGGCGCGGTTGATCGTGGCCTGGTCACCGCTGGGTCGATCGTCGCCCCCTGGCTGCCGAACATCGTCATGCCGATCGCCCGGAAACGCCTGCGTCAGATGGTCGGGCACCTGGTTCTCGACGCCGAGGGCTCGGCCCTGAACAAACTGCTCGACCGGTCCCGCGAGCAGGGGTTCCGTCTGAACCTCAACCTCCTGGGTGAGGCCGTCCTCGGAGACCGGGAGGCGAAATCTCGCTTGAACCGAACACTCGATCTGCTGGACAATCCCCGCGTCGACTACGTCTCCATCAAGGCGTCCTCGGTGTGTGCGCAGCTCAACCCGTGGGACATCGACGGCAACACCGAACGACTGAAGGAGACCCTGCGTCCGCTGTACCGCAAGGCACTATCACGCGACCCGCACCCCTTCATCAACCTGGACATGGAGGAGTACAAGGATCTGCGCCTGACGATCCGCCTGTTCACCGAACTTCTGACCGAGGATGAGTTCCTGCCGTTGGAGGCGGGCATCGTGTTGCAGGCTTATCTTCCGGACACACTCGGCGCGCTGCAGGAACTGGCGGAGTTCGCCGCGCAACGGCGAGCCGCGGGTGGGGCGAAGATCAAAATTCGACTGGTCAAGGGAGCGAACCTCTCGATGGAGCGCGTCGAATCGGAGATCCACGACTGGAAGCAGGCACCGTACCTGACCAAAGCCGAGGTCGACGCCAACTACGTCCGACTGCTGGACTGGATTCTGCAGCCCGAGCACGCGGACAACGTCCGTATCGGGGTGGCGTCGCACAACCTGTACACCGTCGCGCTCGCCCACGAGCTCGCCGTGGAGCGCGGTGTGGAGCACCAGCTCGACGTCGAGATGCTTCAGGGGATGGCACCCTCGCAGGCCCGGGCCGTGCGGGATGTCGTGGGTGATCTGATCCTCTACACCCCGGTCGTCCACGACGAGGACTTCGATGTCGCGGTGAGCTACCTGGTCCGCCGCCTCGAAGAGAACGGCGCGAAGCAGAACTTCCTCTATGCCCTGTTCGCTCCGGATGTCACCGGCGATGAGGGACTGACGCCGATGCAGGGTCAACGGCAACGGTTCCGCTCATCCGTGGCGGATCGCTGGTCCACGGCCGCCGGTCCGCGCCGCACTCAGGACCGAACAGCCGAGGAAAAGGGGAAGGTCGGCACTTCCTCCGGTGCGGTACCGGGCCACTTCATCGGGGAACCGGACACCGACCCGTCCCTGCCCGCGAACCGGCAATGGGCCCTCGACGCCCTGTCACGCGATCCCGGCCCGGTGGAGTCCGCGCGCGTCACCTCCGTGAGCGAGATTGATGACGCCGTGACCCGTGCGGCGACCGCAGGCGAGGGTTGGGCGGCGAAGAGCGGCGCGGAGCGCGCCGCGTTGCTGGACAAGGCCGCCGAGGCCTTGGCAGATGCTCGCGGTGAACTCATCACGGTGATGAGCCATGAGGCCGGGAAGACCGTCGGTGAAGCGGACCCGGAGGTCTCGGAGGCCATCGACTTCGCTCGCTACTACGCAGAGTCGGCGCGCGCCCTCGACCGCGTGCGCGGCGTCCGCTTCGAGCCCTACCGCGTCGTGGTGGTCACTCCCCCGTGGAACTTCCCGGTCGCCATCCCGATGGGTGGCGTGTTCGCGGCACTCGCCGCGGGTGCCGCGGTCATCATCAAACCCGCACCGCAGGTGGTGCGCTGCGCCGAAGTCGCGGTCGCCGCACTGCGCAAGGCCGGTATCGGTGAGGACCTGCTGCAACTGGTCAACGCAGACGAAGACGAGGCCGGTAAGCGCCTGGTGAGCCACCCGGACGTGGATTCCGTGATCCTCACCGGCGCATCGGAGACCGCAAAGCTGTTCCGGAGCTGGAAGCCGCGCATGGTCATCAATGCGGAGACCAGCGGCAAGAACGCCATCATCGTCACCCCGTCTGCCGATCCGGATCTCGCGGTGGCGGACGTCTACCGCAGCGCATTCGGGCACGCGGGCCAGAAGTGTTCGGCGGCGTCGCTGGTGATCCTGGTCGGCTCGGTCGGTGAATCGAAGCGTTTCCTCAACCAGCTCATCGACGCCGTCGAATCCCTGCACGTCGGCTACGGCACCGACATCTCCACCACGATGAACAACCTCATCGAGGCCCCCGGCGAGAAGCTGGCCCGCGGGTTGACCCAGTTGGACGAGGGCGAGCGGTGGCTGGTCAAGCCACGACAGCTCGATGACAGTGGCCGCCTGTGGTCCCCGGGTCTGCGCGACGGTGTCGAGCCGGGCTCGTGGTTCCACACCCACGAGTGCTTCGGCCCCGTGCTCGGGATCATGCGGGCAGATTCCCTGGAGGAGGCCGTCGAGTGGCAGAACTCCACCGGCTTCGCACTGACTGGGGGGCTGCATTCCCTGGACACCGACGAGATCAGCTACTGGCGCGAGCACGTCGAGGTGGGTAACGCCTACATCAACCGCGGCATCACCGGCGCCATCGTCGAGCGGCAATCGTTCGGCGGCTGGAAGAACTCATCCCTCGGCTCCGGGGCGAAGGCCGGCGGCCCGAACTACATCGGGCAGCAGGGAACCTGGTCCGAGGGTGACCTCAACGAGCTGCACTCGGGTTCCGTGAGCACACGGATCGCCCAGATGCTGCGAGAGTTCAAGGCGCAGCTCGGCCCGACTCTCACCCCGGCGGACAACCACTGGCTGCGTCGTGCAGCGGAGGCCGACGCCTACGCGTGGCAGACGGAGTTCGGCGTGGAGCACGACCGCACTGCACTCCTCGCCGAATCCAATGTCTTCCGCTACCGGCCGCTCCTGCAGCCACTGCGGGTGCGCGTCGGTGCGGGCACTGCGGTGCGGGATCTTCTGCGCATGAAGCTCGCGAGCCAGATCACCGGGACGGACATTGATGTATCCGCGACCGCCGCGACCGCCGCGGAACTCGGTGCGCTCGGCGCCGGGATCCGGGCCGTGTCCGACGAGGATTTCGCCGCCGAGATCGCGGCCGCGGCATCCATCCGCGTCCGCGCCTTGGGTGAGGTTCCCGACGCGCTCTACCGGGCGGCGGCCGAATCGGGTTCCGTGATCCTCGATCAGCCCGTCCTAGCCGACGGCCGGCGGGAGCTGCTGCCGTTCCTCCTCGAGCAGGCGATCTCCACGACCGAGCACCGCTTCGGATACATCAAGGGCCTGTCCAACTGACCGGCACCCGGACGGAGGGGAGCCACGCCCACCGGATGGACTGCTCCCCGTTGTACGTTCGTAGCCAGCTGACTACCAGCGAGCCGGTGTCTGTGGCATAGTTTCCAACCACTATGAGCAAACATCACAGCCCCCGGGTTTCGGGGCACTCCGACGATTCCAGCTCTGAGCTGGAGTCCACCACGCCGATCGGGTCGCCCGCTTCGGCGTCATCCGAAGACATCATCTTCACCGCCATCAACGGTGAGACGGATCACACGGCATCGGACGCCGGTGAACCGTCCGCGGGTTCCGTTTCCGCGGAGGAGCACGACCAACTCGACCGTGCCGTCATCATCGGCCGGGACGGCCGCTGGTTCGCGGGTTGGGCCCTGCGGTTCATCATCGTGGCCGCAGCCAGCTGTATCGCCTGGCTCGGACTCGGGATCATCTGGACCGGTGTCCTGCCGGTCCTGCTCGCAATCCTGTTGTGCACGGTGCTGTGGCCGCCGGTGCGCTGGCTGAAGGACCACGGTGTCCCGGGTAGCCTGTCCTCCCTCCTCGTTCTCGTCGGGGCACTCTGTGCCCTCGGCGGGGTCTTCGCGGCGATGGCTCCGCGGGTTGCCGAACAGTCGAAGCTGCTGTTCACACAGAGCGTCACCGGTCTGGAGAAGCTCCAGGTCCGGCTCGGGGAGCCCCCCTTCAACATCAACACCGACCAGATCGACGGTGTCCTCGACGAGATCTCCGGGAAGCTCCAGGATGGCGCGTCCGGGATGCTCTCGGGCGGAGTGGCGAACAAGCTGGCGTCCGGAGTCTTTGCGGGTGTGTCCACCGCAACGTCGATGGTGGTCACCCTGTTACTGATGCTGGTGCTGTCGTTCTTCTTCCTGAAGGACGGCCACACATTCCTGCCGTGGGTGCGCCGCAACGTCGGCAAGTCCGCGGGCTGGCATCTCACCGAGGTGCTCACCCGCACCTGGAACACGCTGTCCGGGTTCATCCGCGCCCAGGCCCTCGTGTCCCTCATCGACGCGATCTTCATCGGCATCGGGCTGGTGATCCTCGGTGTCCCCCTGGCGCTCGTGCTCGCGGTGATCACCTTCTTCGGTGGGTTCATCCCGATCGTCGGTGCTATCTCCGCCGGTGCGATCGCAGTCCTGGTCGCCCTGGTGTCCAACGGTCTGACCACGGCCATCTTCGTCCTGGTCCTCATCATCGCGGTCCAGCAGATCGAGGGCAACATCCTCTCCCCGCTGCTGCAGAGCAAGGCCATGAACCTGCACCCCGTGATCGTGCTGCTGTCCATCACGGTCGGTGGCGGACTGTTCGGCATCGTCGGCGCGTTCCTCGCCGTACCTGCGGCAGCAACCGTCGCAGTGTGGCTCCGCTACCACGCGGAGATCATCAGCCTCCGATCCGGGGAACGGACGATCGACGAAATCGAGACCGAGACCGCGGCCGGTTCCAAGGCCCTCATAGACATCGCCCAGGCGATGCGTTCGGTCCGGCGACGCTTCAAACGGCATGACATTCCAAGCAACGACTAAGACGTGTCTCCTATAGCTGAGCGGTGATTCGCCAGACGGCGGCCGTATGGCGTGACGGAGTTCAGCCCATGGCAGACGGTATGCACGCGCCATGGTCGCCACACCGAGAGCACCTGGGACCGGGCCCTGCACACGATTCTCGCTGACGCGGATGCACCCGGGATGATCAACTGGAACGTCTCGATCGATACCACCACCTGTCGCGCCCACCACCATGGCACGAACACAACGCGCCCCTGAGCAGGACACAGAGGGCTCAATCGAATCACAAGAACCAGCCAATCGCGGAGTGTGAACCTGCAGGTCACCGAATTGGCCGCTCGCGTGGTGAACTGACGAGCACGATCCACAGCGTCGTCGACCGGCAAGGCCCGGCCACCCGCTACGACAAACTCACCATCACCGACCTCGCCGCGGTCCACCTCTGCGCAATCTTGACCTGAGTACGCCTTTTAGAAGACACTCCCTAGCAGGGCTGCGCTTGCCCTTACGCTCAGCGACGACAGCGCAGTCACTACGTCAAACACTTCCCTGCACCAATCCATTAGACATGGTTATACTCAGGGCGTTCACGTTATCCCACCCGTTTGGAGTGCATAAATGTTTCGACGAAAGAGCAGGGGCGCGGTCCTCTCGGCGTTGGTCATTCTCGGAGCGGTATCCCCCGCCGCTTCTGCCCAACCACAAGAATGAGGGCCGATCCAACCGGATACGGGGATCGAACAGTTCGACTATGTGTCGGACAGAAACAAGCCTTCTATAGAAGAGCAACTGGAACAGTACGAGCTGGACCACCCGGAAGAGGTGGCAGAACATGAACGGCAAGTAGGAGAGACTGCGGATAACCTCACTACCCTGCCTGCGCCAAAGAAGACCTTGGTTGAGGGGGAAATGCGCTCTGATGCCGTGGAGCTGCCTGAAGGAGTGACGAAGGGACAGGCAGACCAGATCGAGATCGAGGAAGGGCGCCGTAACGTGCAACCGCAGATGTTGGCAGCCACAGGTTGCCAAACGGTGTGGCCTACGGGATTTCAAGTATGTGGCGCTATCTTGGATGCTTACCGTGAGATCGGTGGGACACTATCCTGGCTTGGGCCGCCGAAGTCAAATGAACTGACCAACCCTGACGGAGTGGGAAAGCGCAGCGAGTTCTACGGCGGCTCAATCTACTGGCACCCTGACACTGGTGCACACGCTGTGACTCTCGATGGAATGCGCCAGTGGGGCACCCTCAAATGGGAGTCCGGTCCACTCGGATACCCCACCTCCAGCCCGATCGACACGAACGTCCCCCTTACGCAAATGCAGAAGTTCACCGGCGGGGACAACTACTACAACCCTCTGACCGGCGGTGCTGTCTGGGGCGACATTAAGCAACGCTACGACGAGTTGGGCGGATCCCACCATGCCATCGGCATCCCGATCACCAATGAAATGTCCAACGGTGACCGGTACCGGTATAATAACTTCTCCAATGGCACGATTAGCTGGCGCAACGACAGACAAACCCGGTTCATGTACCTGGCGACAAAGAAAGTATGGGATGCCCTAGGAAGGGAGACCGGGAAGCTGGGCTGGCCCACAACACACGAACTTGCCTATGTCCCCGGAGTTGCTCATCACGTGGATTTTGGGATGAACGCAACGATCTTGTGGGGGGCTGCTGTAGGTGCCCGCGAGTTGACTGGTGGCATCGTGACATTATGGAACCAATTGGGTGGCATAGACGGGCTAGGGCTGCCCCATATTTCCTCCACTTCGTTCGAAGACAGTGTAATGCAACGCTTCGAAAAAGGTGCTGCTTGGGCCACCGAAGACGGTATCGCCCACATGGGTGGAGTAGTCGACGGTACAATTCGGTCACAGCAAATCGAAGAGGTTCCGACCGAAAAGGACGCCCCTGAATCCGCCGGTCTTCGTTCGGCCAGTAGGAGCGGAACTGGCGATATCATCTACCCCAAAAACCCAGGTGTTGATCCGCATTTCTTGATCCGGCGTGGTTATTGGGATCCCCAAGATCTTCCGGGCGTTGGATTTGGAGCCGATAAAGCTAAGTATAAACACGGCGTTACTCGCTGGGATATGGTAGAGGCAGCCAACACCTCGGAAACATCAACCTACTTCTCTCCGACGGAGTCCGGTGCTGAAGGTTGGGAGACGAAAGTCTTCTTCAAGGCTTGCAGCTTTGGAAAGTGCGAGGAGTATGCGGATCCAGTAATACTTCGGCACATCTACCTAGCAGAGAATAGGGAATGGTTTAAAGGCGTTCCCGGGAGGAATGCCAGCGACGATACGGCAGACTTGGGTCTAGTAAATGCCTTCTGTGGCCAGGATGACAAAATCGTCGTCAACTTTTGCCCAGAACGAATGAGGGAGACGAAGAGGTTTGGCCGGTTTTTTTAACCAGTAAGGTCAAGTCAATTCGGTAGCACCTGCCCCGCCAAGCCAAGGCCCTCGACCGATGTAGGTCATTTGTCCAATTCGTTTTCAGTAAAGGGCTTGCGACATTCCCAAATTAGGATCATCACATTATGGATAAAATAAAGCTCTTAACACTTAAAAATCTCGTACGCAACCCCACCAAAACCCGGCTTGAAATCGCGGAAAGAATATTAGAAAGCGAAGTTATATCTCCGAGTGGAGAAGATAAAAACGGTCTCCGTGCTCAACATGAAGTCGACTGCCCTGAACCCTCTCAGCAACTCCTGAATCTCTCGCTGGATCTCCTTCAAAGTTCTAGCGCCCTACTAAGGGAAGAGGCGATAGGAATCGAATTGCACGGCAAGATAGAAGAAACCGTTCTGGCTTCTTTAGCTTTTCAGCTTTACGCCATTCGCAGCACCTCTGAAAAAGGGGAATTCGAACCTCCAGATATTGACATCAAGGGAGCGTTCTTTAGTAAGCCGCTCATCTTGTCGAACGTGTTGCTTAAGCGGTTTCGGTTCACCGATTGCACTTTTGATAATGCAGTGCATTTAACCGCAGTATCATGTGGTTCCCCGATACAGTTTTCTAGTAGCGCTTTTACCAGTAAAGGCCAGCTATTGATTCGTATGATGCACTCTCCGAAGCCTGATCCACCGCGCGACTGGCAGCCCTCTTTCATATTTAAAGACTGTTCGATAAATCGGATCGAGGCATTTCGGGCAAACGTTTTTCTATTTTTTACAAGATGCTCGATAGAGTCCTCATCCCTACAGCTCCCGGCCGGATCTGTGACGCAATATGTTGATTGCCGGATATCTGACGGCATTGTTCACTCAGTCAGCGCCGAAAGCGACGGACACGACCTGGTGCCTCAGTGGTGGCATAAGGACATCGGTTGGGGGTTAAGTGAATGATTTAACTACTTCGACACGGTGGAATCTGTGACATAGCCTCCCGTGAAGGGGCGCGCATTTTTAGTCCGACTAGGATTGAAGAACCCTCCGTACGGATAGCCCGTTCCCGGGGTAGGGGTATCTCTGGTGTGCGATTCGATTCCATCCTTTCCGATGTCAGGTATACGGACCCCTGCTGTTAAAAACGCTTTTCGGGCCCCGCATCCGTTTCAATCACCTGTGGTCACCTTCGGGAACGTTATTAAATCGAACGCACCCGCCGCGACGTCGTCGACGAGGGCGGTGGGCGCGTTCGATCTGGCGCAGGAACGCCACGAACTCCTGGTGGCAGTGCCGCGGCTTCAACGCGGCGGTGACCTGACCGGTCGCGATGTCGAGAGCGGCGAACAGGGTGCTGGTGCCGTGGCGGTAGTAGTCATGGGAGCGGCGCCCGACCCGGCCCTCCTGCATCGGCAGGATCGGCACAGTGCGGTCCAGCGCCTGGATCTGCGACTTCTCGTCCACACACAGCACGATGGCGTTCTCCGGCGGCGCCAGGTACAGCCCGCAGATGTCGGTCACCTTCCCGACCAGTTCGGGGTCGGTGGAGAACCGGAACGACTCGGCCTTCCAAGGCTTGATCCCGTAGCCACGCCACGCGCGCTGGATCGTCGAGGCGCTGACCTTGATCCGGTCCGCGAGCAGCTGGCTTGACCAGTGCGTGACCCCGAGTTTCTTCGGGGGTAGCTTCAGTGTCTCAGTCACGATCTGGCGATGGTCGAACTCGCGGGGCCGGCCCGAGCACTCCAGATCCTTCAAACCGGCCAGCCCACGCTCGTCATAGCGATCGCGCCACTCAATGACCGTGGTCCGCGAAGCACCGACCCGATCGGCGATCTTGGAGTTCCCGATCCCTTCGGCAGCCAACAAGACCATCCGGGCCCGCTTGTCCAGACCAGAAGTGACCGTCCTTGAACGGACCCAACTCTCAAGCTTCTCGAGATCACCCTCACGCAACACCAGAGCCGGAGCAGGTCGATTGGCCATGCCCCATGATTTCAGATCCTCAACCGTTCAGGAACTAACGACGCGCGCCACTAGAACGTCTCGATCAATACCACCATCTATCGCGCCCATCACCATGGCACGAACACAACGCGCCCCTGAGCAGGACACAGAGGGCTCAATCGAATCACAAGAACCAGCCAATCGTGGAGTGCGAACCTGCAGGTCACCGTATTGGCCGCTCGCGTGGTGGACTGACGAGCACGATCCACAGCACCATCGACCGGCAAGGCCCGGCCGCCTGCTACGACAAACCCGCCATCACCGACCGCGCCGCGGTCCACCTCTGCGCAATCCTGACCCGGGTACGCCTTTTAGAAGACACTCCCTAGTCTCCGACACGTCAGAAAGCCCCGCGCCCGGTTCCCGGGCGCGGGGCTTTCTCGGTCCAGGTCCCGGGGTCAGGAACGCGCCACAGGGACCGGGACGTTCTGCACGAGTGCATCGGCATCCAGAAGAGTGCGCAGGGCGTCGTTCAACTGGCGGGAGCCCTCCGCCACGGCGTCGGCCCACGTGCCCACGGACTCCTCGTTCGCGCCGTCACTGATCTGCTTGAGCAGGGTGACGGGAATGCCGTAGCGGTATCCGATCCTGGCGAAGCAGTAGCCCTCCATCTCCACGAGCTCCGCACGCTCCGCGAGCCGGGTCCGGATGGCACTGTCCGCGATGAAACTGTCACCCGTCGCCAGGCGGGCGGTGGGCAGCAGTCCCGACGTGCCGAGCGTGAGGGCGTTGATCTCCGGCTTACCGTCGATCTCCTCCAGCAGTTCGGAGGAGAAGTCGTGCTTGTACACCTCACGCACCTCGTACACGCCGTTCAGACCGTCGACGAGCCCACCGCAGGTTCCGAGATTGATGATCGCGCTGGGCACCCGACCGTCGACACGCGCCTCCGTGAGCACCTCGGTCAAGCCGATCGCCGCACGCAGCACACCAACCCCCGTGACAAGCACAGGCAGATCGGTGTCGATAGCCTCCGTCTCACTGGTGGTTGCGAAGACGAGAAGGGGCCGACCGTTGGTGATTGTTCCGCGAAGTTCCATGCCCACACTCTAGGTCACAGAAAAGACACCGGCGTGGTGAACCTGTGCGGTTAGAATCAACCGGAGTGCCGTAAACCTGCGTCACAGGAAAGGACACGCATGTACCCCGTCAAGAGGATCGCCGTTGTCGGTGCCGGGCCGGTCGGCATCCAGACCGCCGAACTGCTCGTCGGGTGCGGCTGCAACATTTACGTCGACCTTTTCGAACGCACCCCGGCCCCCTTCGGCCTCATCCGCTACGGGCTGGCCGAACACGCCCCGGGGGACACCCTCACCGAGAAACCCGACGCACCGGCGACACCGCGGCTGAAACTGTTCGGCAACGTGTGCGTCGGCGGGGACATCACCGTCGCCGAGCTCCGCCGCCACTACGAGGCCGTCGTGATCTCCCCCGACGTCGCCTCCGGCGCGGGCTTCTCCGCCACGCGGGAGGCAGGGCGCCTGACCCCCGGTGTCTACACCACCGGCACGGAAGACCCCCTGACCGCGGCCCGGGCCGTCACCACCCGCATCGCCACCGACGCCTGGGTCGGGACGCTGGGCACGCCGCTCCTCGCGGACGCGGGCCGAATCCGCGAGCTACTCGACACACGCGATGTGGCCTACACCTCGTGGGAGGGCTGGTGGCTACCGGAGACGATGATCTCGGCCCCACCCACCGCCGCCGCACTCGCGTCCGCGGCGACGCTGGCCGGCTCCATCGACTGGGACGGCATCGCCCGACTCGCCCGCGGCGTGCCGATCTGCGAGTGACCGGTCCCCTGCGGGACCGCGGAATCCCGTACGTTCCCTGGGCCGTGACGTGACCATCGCTCTCCGGGTCTTCACGTGTAGGCCCAATGCAACTGCGCCGATCCAGGGATACCCGAGGTGGTGGCCCCGCATCACGGGTCCAGCCACCGGGGAGTCGATCCCGGCCGCTGCACCCCGTCACCTACTGCAGGATGTGTGCGACACGTCGATCCGGTGCACCTGTATTACGCTCCACCGCGCGTGTGCCCGCGTCCCATAGTCCGACCGCACCTCTCACCGTGACCGTGCCCCGCCACCGTAACCGTGTAAAGATTTCCTTGACACCTCCGGAATGTAAAGATAACCTTTACACATGTCGGAACCACTGAACACCACCACACTGGCCACGCTGCTCACCCAGGTCGCGTCCCTGCTCGCCACGGAACTCCGGGAGATCGACACCTCCGGCACCGAAAGCATCCCGAGAAACACCCCACCCCGGGACGTCACCCACTCCCTGGCCACGGCACACACCATGCAGCTGCTGTCCACCGAGGCACTGGGGACACTGGTCCACGCGGCCCGGGAACGGGGCACCACGTGGCAGAGCATCGGAAACGCCCTCGGCATCAGCCGACAGGCGGCGTTCCAGAGGTTCGGCAACCCCATCGACCCACGGACAGGAAACCCCATGAACAAACCCACCCCGACCCAACAGCAGGAGGCGGTCACCCACGCCGTGACCTTCCTCGATGCCCTCACCGCCCACGACTGGGAGGGCGCGGCGCGCCTGCTCGGTCCGAAACTCGGCGACGAACTCGACGCGAAATCCCTGGCGGACGCCTGGGCCCAGGTCGTGGCACTCGGCGGCGAACTCGAGGCCCGCCACCCGGCGCAGACGGTGAGCCTCGCCGACGAGGTCCTCGTCGTCGAACAGCTCCTCGACTTCGAGGCGACCGATCTAGTCGGGCGAATCAGCTACAACCGGGAGGGCGAGATGGTCGGACTGTGGTTCCTCCCCGCCGACCAGGCACTCAGCGGAGACAGAACTCACTAGCCCAGTCAAACCTAAGTTACTCACCGGTAATCTTAACCTCGTACCGTCTGGTGACAACTGCTTCAACTAGCTACTACATCCATAAAGACAATTATCGCGATCACTCCAGCACAATGCCCCCCGTTGGTAGAAACAACTCACCGATTTTCATTCGAATAGCCCACAAACTGCACGGTCGGGAGGATCTCAAACCGAAGATTTCGAATAACCCGCTTCGCCGGCCTCATACTCTCCATAAAATTGGATAAACATATCCGAACAACGCGCCAGCTGGCCTAGCCTCTGACACCTTTATTTTTTGCAATAGGGAAGGGATCTTAATGATTAAGAACCGCACGATCAAACAAGCTTCGACTCACACCTCCTAAGAACCGAGAATCCAGCAATGACCAAGTACTGCAGTTGGTCCGCCCGCCATCATGGCAACGCGACCGGATTCCATTATGCAAATTCGATCTCATCCGTCAGAAAATGACAAATTTCGCGGACGGAATACTCAATATAGTTGCTTTTGATGCTTTTTTCGATGGCCGCTGACGATTGGGCAACTCGATAGGTTAATAAAAGCCAATTTAATCCAGAGAAGATCACACGAATGATGGGATCTTCAAGGAAACCGACCCTCATGACCATCCAATCACGTCGCGGGAGAAAGACTGCCGAGAAGGTTCGACCTACGTTCCACCATGCGAACAGGATTCGACATTTGTGGTTCCACGTTTCAGCCACTCCCGCGACGATGGCCACATTTCATTGCAAGCGCCCGTCCGAAAGAGGGAATTCAAAGGAGCAGGACACTGTCATCTACCGCCGGCCTAGGACACTCTGCGTGATCGGCCCGTCCGCAACACCGTTCCAATGCGGCAATCGAGAATACCCCAACAGCTCTCACTCAAAGCGAACCCAGAATAGCACCCCCTCCAAATATTATAAACACAAGTCCGCATTACCGTCATCGATCGCTACACCGAGCCCAGTCAAGTCATGTTAGACACGAATTCGGACAGCAGGCCGATCCATCCATCCATCCAGTACTAGATAGACTCCTTATACTCTTCCACTAGCTGCTCCCCCATTTCTTTTATCACCTCATGAGTAATACCCAATTTTCTTGAAGTATCTTCAACGACACTCCGCGTTTTCCTATCTGCCGCTTCAAAAAATCTGATCATTTTATCAAGCTCGTCAAGCATGGCCTGACTACCCTCATCAGTCATAAAAGAAACCGCGTTTTCGTAAAAGAACCGATGTGCCAAATAGTTGCGAAAGTCGCGAGCCTCCCCCCACATTTCCAAGGTATCAATAGGCGCCAATCCCTCTTTCTCAATCAGCTTTCGCAACCTACCTGCAGTAAGCGAGGAAAGATCAACCTCCCTCCTATCCCAGTCTTCAACATCCGCTATTTTTCCTTTTGCCAAGTTCATTATTAAAACGAGATTTATCATCCCCCTTTCCCAGACCTGTCCTTTATAAAGGGCAAGGCCAGCAGCTGCGTAAACTTCCTTCTGACGACTCCCATCATCGGGAAGGTCTTCTATCCGCGGAAAGTAAGTCATACCAGTAATCATAGAAGAAAATCACAACCTCACATGCTAGTATCTAATACTGATACACCAAGGAGTTTTTGACCGCCGGGACACAACGCGCACGTGCCGACACACCGAGCTGCGCAAGTTTCCCACCTATAGGATGATCTTGGACTGAATTGGAAAACAGTTCCTTGATCTACCCCCAGGTACACATCGGATTGTGCGGTCAAACAAGGTAGATACCCATGGGCATCTTTCACCGATACCATGCGAGTAGCTTGACTACGGGCTGCCCTACGAAGGCCTCACGCACTGATCTCGAATTTCACGAGACAGGGACATACGTGCACAGGGCATGCCTTTTTGCATCGTCCAAACGTCGTGTAGCGCATTGAATACGGCGCGGAGACAGCAGAGGAAGACTCCCAGTAGGTCTTCCCCTATCTACTGCGCACCTTAACTATCTCTCTCCGACTCCAATCGGCTTTCGATGCTTAATATTCTCGCTTCGTCCGACGGGGACCTCCGGGGCGGCCTCATCCATGACCCGGACCTTGGCCCGTTTCCGCATCCGACGCACACCGCAACAGGTCAGGCCCACGCCGAGGGCCAGCAGCGCCACCTCGACAGCGGGGAGCACCCACGTCGCGGTGTCGAGGGCACCGACCACCCGGGGCGCGTTGACGAGCATGAGCGCGGTACCGACCGCCCCGCCGAGCAGACCGGGTTGCATGCGGCTGACGAGCCACGCCGCGAACGGCGCGGCGATCACACCACCGACGAGCAGGGCGGCGACGGCGGGCAGGTGGGCGAGCAGCTCCTCCCGCATGCCGATCGCGAATCCGGTGGTGGCGGCGGCGGTCACCAGGAACTCGGAGGTGTTCACGGTTCCGACGACCCGGCGCGGTTCGGCGTGCCGGAGGCTCATCAGGGTCGAGGCGGTGACAGGTCCCCAGCCGCCCCCGCCGGAGGCGTCGATGAATCCGCCGGTCAGGCCCAGGAGTCCGAGGACCCGTCCCCGGCGGCGGGTGTCCGTGGCGACCGCGTGGTGCGGGGCGCCGCGGGAGAAGCGCAGCAGGAGGTGCAGGCCGATGGCGGTGAGGATCCCCGCCGTGACGGGGGCGGCAGCAGCGGTGGAGAGGTTGGACAGGACGTAGGCCCCGAGAAACGCGCCGACCGCGCCCGGGATGCCGAGGCGCAGCGCGAGCCGCCAGTCGACGTTGCCGAAGCGCCAGTGGCTGATCCCGGAGGCCAGGGTCGTCCCCAGCTCCGCAGTGTGCACCACGGCGGACGCCTGCGCGGGGCCGAGGCCGGCGGCGAGGATGAGCATGGTCGTCGACGTCGCGCCGAAGCCCATGCCGAGTGCGCCGTCGACGAGCTGCGCGATCGCCCCCGCCAGGGCGATGAGGATCAGGGTACGCATGCCGGTGTCCGGTCGCTGGTCAGGGCGTCGGAGTAGCGGGTGGCGACGATTCCGGCGAGGTCGCGGCCGAGCGGTGCGCTGACCGAGATGTCCGGGCCCCCGGGGCGGGTGGCGGGCAGGCGGTCGGTCAGCCGGTCGAGCAAAAGCCCGTGGGTGACGAACAGCGGGAGAACGTGCAGCGAACCGGCTGCGCGGGCGCGGTCGAGGACCGCCCCGGGGCCGCCGCCCGGCCCGGTGGCGGCGATGACGTCGACACGGCGACCGGTCCGCTCGGCGAGCTCCGCCCCGAGTCGCGCCAGGTCAGCCGATGCCCGCTTGCTGGACGTTCCGACCGGGTGGAGGACGGTGTCTCGTCGATCCGCGGCATCCGTGATCAGGCGCTCCGCGAGGACGTCGACGAGATCCGGGCCGGTACCGAGCCCGTCCGCGAGGGTCATCCGTAACCCGGAGACCTCCGTGGCCGCGTGCACTTCCTCGGGGACGTCGGTCGTGGCGTGGAACGCGCGGGTGAACAGCAGGGGCACGACGACGGCCTCCCGGACGCCCGCGACGGCGAGCCGGAGGGCGACGTCCGGGAGGGTGGGCGTCGACAGGTCCAAGTGGGCCGGGTGCGCGGGCAGGTCCAGGAGGTCACCGGCGGCCGCGGTCAGCTCGGCGATACCGGCGTCGGCGTGGGGGTGACGGGATCCGTGGGACAGGGTGATCAGTGCGGGACGCGGGTCAGTCACGGCCATCACCGCCGGTGCCGTCGACCAGGCCTGCGGCGAGGGTGTCCCCGGAGGCGGGGTCGATGAGCAGGAGGGAGCCGACGGCACCGCGGGCGGTGAAACCGTCGACGGGCAGGGCCTCGGCGACCTGGATCTCGGCGCGCACGATGTCGTTGAGGGCGAGTTCGCCCGGGGCGTCCCGCATCACGTCGTCCACCGGGGCGTCGATGTCGATGCCCGCGGTGATCCGGGTGACCCGGCCCCGGACCAGGGACGTGCCGTAGCGCAGCTTGAGCAATTGGCCCGGGCGGACGGCTTTCTCGGCCAGGCCGACGAGCGTGGCGGTGAACTCGCGGACGTCGTCGGGGCGGTCGGCACCGGCGATGAGGTCACCGCGGGCGAGGTCGATGTCGTCGGCGAGGCGCAGCACGACGGAGTCGCCGGGTAGCGCGAGTTCCGCCTCCCCGTCCGGGGTATCGATGCCGGTGACCGTCGTGGTGCGCCCCGACCCGAGATGCACCGTGTCGCCGGGTCGGATCTGTCCGGCGGTCACCCGGCCCGCGTAGCCGCGGTAGTCGGTGGCGTGATCGCGGATGACGGTCTGCACGGGGAATCGGAGTCCCAGCTCGCCGACCTCGGGACCGGCGGGCACGGTCTCCAGGATCTCGAGGACGGTGGGGCCGGTGTACCAGTCGGTGTTGGTGCCGCGCTCGACGACGTTGTCCCCGAGCAGCGCGGAGGTGGGCACCACGAAGGTGCTGGTCACACCGAGGCGGTCGGCGAGGGCGGTGAACTCGGTCTCGATGGCGCGGTACACGGACTCGTCGAAGCCGACGAGATCGATCTTGTTCACCGCGAGGACCACCGTGTTCACGCCGAGCAGGGCTGCGGCGGTGAGGTGGCGGCGGGTCTGGGTGACGATGCCGTTGCGGGCGTCGACGAGCAGCACGACGACGCGGGAGGTGGACACACCCGTGACGGTGTTGCGGGTGTACTGCACGTGGCCCGGGGTATCGGCGAGGATGAAGGTGCGCTTCGCGGTGGCGAAGTAGCGGTAGGCGACATCGATGGTGATGCCCTGCTCGCGTTCGGCGCGCAGGCCGTCGACCAGCAGGGAGAGGTCGACGTGGTCCAGGCCCTTGGCCCGGGAGGTCGCCTCGACGGCGGCGAGCTGGTCGGCGAGCACCGATTTCGTGTCGTGGAGGAGGCGACCGACGAAGGTCGATTTGCCGTCGTCGACACTGCCCGCGGTGCACAGCCGGAGGGTCTGGCGGTCGTGTAGCGCCTCGATCGGGGCGGGGGCGGTGAGGGTGCTGGTCATCAGAAGTAGCCTTCCTTCTTGCGGTCCTCCATGGCGGATTCGCTCAGGCGGTCATCGGCGCGGGTGGCGCCACGTTCGGTAAGGGTGGAGGCGGCGATCTCGGCGATCACGGCGTCGACGGTGTCGGCGTCGGAGTCGACGGCGCCGGTGCAGGACATGTCCCCGACGGTGCGGAACCGCACGCGGCGGGTCTCCAGGGTCTCGCCCTTGCGGGGACCACCCCACCCGCCGGCGGTCAGCCACATGCCGTCGCGGTGGAACACCTCGCGGTCGTGGGCGAAATAGATGGACGGTAGTTCGATGTTCCGGGCGCCGATGTACTCCCAGATGTCGGCCTCGGTGAAGTTGGAGATCGGGAACACGCGGATGTTCTCACCGGGCAGGTGTCCGCCGTTGTAGAGGTTCCACAGTTCGGGCCGCTGGCGGCGGGGGTCCCAGCCGCCGAAGCTGTCGCGGACGGAAAAGATGCGTTCCTTGGCGCGGGACCGTTCCTCGTCGCGGCGGGCACCGCCGAGCACGGCGTCGTAGCCCTGTTCGGCGATGGTCTCCACGAGGGGGATGGTCTGGAGGGGGTTGCGGGTGCCGTCGGGGCGTTCGCTGAGTTCACCCCGGTCGATCCAGTCCTGGACCTTCGCGACGCGCAGTCGGGCGCCGGTGCGTTCGACGAGGCGGTCGCGGAACTCGAGAACCTCGGGGAAGTTGTGCCCGGTATCGATGTGTAGCAATTCGAATGGTACAGCGGCGGGGGCAAACGCCCGGCGGGCCAGTTCGTGGACGACGACGGAGTCCTTGCCCCCGGAGAACAGCAGGGCGACCTTGTCGAACTGTCCGGCGACTTCGCGGAGGATCTGGATGGCCTCGTTCTCCAGGTCCTTCAGGTGCGGGGACAGCGGCGAGCCGGTGCCCCGGTCGGTGCGGGCGTCGGAGGTGGTGTCGGTGAGGGTGGTGGTCATGTGTGGAGTCCGCATTCTGTCTTGTTCTGTCCGGCCCAGCGGCCGGCCCGGGGGTTTTCGCCTTCGGCGACGGGCAGGGTGCAGGTGGCGCATCCGATGGACGGGTAGCCACGGGTGGTCAGGGGGTGCCGGATGAGGTCGTGGTCGACGATGTACCGTTCGGTCTCCTCGAGTGACCAGGTCACCAGGGGCGAGATCTTGAGTCGGCCGGTTTTGTCGAGGGTGACGGCCGGGGTGTCGGCGCGTAGCGGGGAGTCGGCGCGACGCAGCCCGGTGACCCATCCGATGTAGCCGCTCATCGCGGCGGCGAGTGGCTCGACCTTGCGCATTCGGCAGCAGGCCGTGGGGTTGCGGCGGTAGAGCGCGGGCCCGTAGGTGGCGTCCTGCTCGGCGCGGGTGAGGATCGGGGTGGCGGTGACCAGCGGGAGCGGGTACCGGTGGCGCACCGCATCGGCGACGTCGAGGGTTTCGTCGAAGTGGTAGCCGGTGTCGAGAAACAGTAGGTCGGCGTCGGGAAGGTACCGGGACGCGAGTTCCGCGAGGACGGTATTCTCCATCGACATGGTCACCGCAACGGGACCGTGCACGTGTTCGGCGACGGTCGCGAGGATCGTCTCCGCGTCGGCGTCGTACAGTGCGTCGGCGTGCGTGTCGACGAATGCGGCGAGCTCGGCGCGGGTCCCGGGGTCGAGTGGTGCGGTGGTCGCCGCCCCGGCGGGTGAGACCTCGGGGTCGCGGTGGGCGCGGGGGCGGGCGAAGCGGCTGAGGTCGGTCACGGTACCCGCACCCCCGGTGTGTGTCCGTGGTGGTCGAGGGATGCGGCGAGTGCCTCCGCGGTGGAGGGCGCGGGCGCGGGCCGGTTCGCCGGGTCGTTGCGCCCGTGGAACATCACGGAGAACACTCTTCGGCATTCCTGGCAGGCCCACGCGAAGTCGGTCTCCTCGTCGGGGAAGAGGTCGGTTCCGCCGCAGTAGGCGCAGTACTGGGGGAAGCCGCGGTTGGGGTTGGGCTTGTCGACGCGGTAGCTCACTGCAGGTCCCCCTCGTCGGCGCGCAGGACCCAGTCGCGGAACTGCTCACCCTCGGTGCGCTGCTCGCGGTAGCGCTCGACGAGGCGAACGACGTAGTCGCCGAGTTCCGCGGAGGTGACCTTGTGTCCGCGCAGCTTGCGGCCGAAGTCGGGGTCGAACCCGAGGGCGCCGCCGAGGTGCACCTGGAAGCCCTCGACCTTGTTGCCCTCATCGTCGGTGACGAGCTGGCCCTTGAGTCCGATGTCCGCGACCTGGGAGCGGGCGCAGGAGTTGGGGCAGCCGTTGAGGCTGATCTTCAGGGGGACGTCCATGTCGCCGAGCCGGTCCTCCAGTTCGTCGACGAGCTGGATCGCCCGCGCCTTGGTGGTGACCAGGGCAAGTTTGCAGAACTCGAGGCCGGTGCAGGAGATCACGCCGCGGCGGAACTCGCTCGGCTCCGGGTGTAGTCCGGTGGCGTGGAGCGCCTCCTTGAGGGGCTCGACCTGCCGCTTTTCCACGTCGAGGAACAGCAGCTCCTTGTCGACGGTGGTCCGGATCCGGGTGACGCCGTGAGCCTCGGCGGCATCGGCGATGGCGATGAGCTGGTCGCCGGAGGCGTGGCCGACGGTGGGCTTGACGCCGACGTAGAAGCGGCCGTCCTTCTGCGGGTGGACGCCCAGGTGGTCACGGTTGCCGGGATTGACGGGCGCCGCCGGGCCGTCGAGGAGCGGGCGTCCGAGGTAATCCTCTTCGAGAACCTGGCGGAACTTCTGCACGCCCCACTTCGCCACGAGGAACTTCAGGCGTGCGCGGTTGCGCAGGCGGCGGTAGCCGTAGTCGCGGAACACCTTGACCACGGACGCCCAGACCTCCGGTACATCGTCGAGCGGCACCCAGACGCCGAGGCGCTGGGCGAGCATCGGGTTGGTGGACAGGCCGCCGCCGACGTAGACGTCGAAGCCGGGGCCGTGTTCGGGGTGGTTCACGCCGATGAAGGCGAGGTCCTGGATCTCGTGGGTGACGTCCTGGCGCGGGGAACCCGAGATGGCGGACTTGAATTTGCGAGGCAGGTTGTGGAGCTCCTCGCGGTGCAGCCAGTCCGAGGTGATGGCCTCGATGGCGGGGGTCGCGTCGATGATCTCGTCGGCGGCGATGCCCGCGACGGGTGATCCGAGGATCACGCGGGGAACGTCACCACAGCCGCAGAGGGTGGACAGTCCGACGGCGTCAAGTTTCTCCCAGATCGCGGGGACGTCCTCGATGCGGATCCAGTGGAGCTGGATGTTCTGCCGGTCGGTGAAGTCGCCGGTGCCGCGGGCGTAGTCGCGGGAGATCTCACCGACGGTGCGCAGTTGCGTGGTGCTGACAATGCCGCCGTCGAAACGCACCCGCATCATGAAGAACGTGTCCTGCAGTTCCGCGTTGGTGGCTGTACCGGTGTGCTCACCGCCGAGATCCTGGCGGCGCTGCGTGTACAGGCCGACCCACTTGAACCTGGGTGCGAGGTCGTCTTCCGCAATGGAGTCGAAGCCCTGCTTCGAGTAGATGTCGATGATCCGTTGCTTGCAGGACATCCCCGGGTCCTCGGCCTTGATCCGCTCGTCGGCGTTGAGCGGTTCGGTGCCGTCGATCTTCCACTGGCCGTCCGGCCTGTGCTGCCGGGCGGGCCGTTCCTTGACGGTGGTCGGTGCCATGGGTGCTCCTTGGAAAGCCCGGTTCCGGCAGTGCCGGGGCCGGGGCCGCGATGGGGGTGCTGTTGGTGCGGCCAAGTCTGACACAGCAAACGCTTGCATGACCATAAAACCGGCATTTTTTATGTACCGATCAGTCTATTTTTTCACATTTATCTGCCATTACATGCGACTTTAAGAAGCGAAAGTCGGTGAATGAAATAGACCGTTCTGTACACAACCCTGTTCACTTCACCCCTCCTCGCGCCAGGAGACGCTCCCGACCGCAGCAGCACCGGCACCCCAGGCCACACACCGGCCGACCCGCAACACCGGGAGCAGCGGGGACACCCCTGGCGGCGCTGCTCCGATATCGCTTATATTTATTCAGAAACAGCATCCTGCCCCCCAGAGGAGTGCCCCGTGACCAAGAAACTGCTGACCGGAATCATGATCCCCGCACTGCTCCTCGGCCTGGCGACCCCCGCCCACGCCGAGGACACCGCCACCGGCTCGTCCGTCACGCACCTGTCGTCGACAATCGCCCCGGCACACCCCTCCGGCATGCCCGCCGAAGCCGTGGTGAAGTTCGGCGTGATGACCCAGGAGGAGGTCGACCAGTGCCGGGCGGAACACGCCGGTGACCCTGACCTCCCCGTCACCACCGAAGCAATCAACTGGATGGAACGCCCCTGCCCCGCCGGACCCATCACCGCTGAAGAGCTCGCCAACGCACGCATCAGCACCGGCATCCTCTCCCTCATCACCGCACCGGTTCGCCTCGTGCTCGATCTCCTCGGTTTCATCAGCTCACTGTTCACGGGAGCGGCAAACCCCGAGTAACCCCCTCCCACGCACACGTCCGACCGCCCCGCCGCCCGCTCCACGTCCCGGAGCTGGTAGCGGGGACAGTTTATTTTCAGACTTGTCAAACCATCACCGGACGTTGGCTGAACAGACCCGTTCCCGGTCCTCCCGAAACATTCCGTCGACCTGGCGCGTGGGTACTGTTGGGGAGATGACCACGGCACCGCTTAGAGTGGGAACCACCATGCCCGCACGCAGCCAGCCCGCTCGTGACAGGCACTGAACACCCATTCTTTTGCCCACGCCAAGGACCTCTCCCGCGATGACGCTCGCCGCAGCCCCAACGATGACCAGCACGACCGTCGTGCTGGGAATCATCGGTTTCCTGCTGTCACTTCCCGCATGGTTCTACTTCCTCCGTGGCGCCAGCCGACTCTTCCGTCTCGTCCGCGCGGGACAACCCCTGCCGGGCCGCACCGACCGGCCCGCACGGCGCGTCGGCACGCTGTTCAAGGAGGTCGTCTTCCACAGCGAACTGGCCCGGAAACCCGCTATCGCGGCAGCTCACTGGCTGGTCATGGTCGGTTTCCTCATCGGATTCGTCCTCTGGTTCGAGGCCTACATCCAGACCTTCTGGCCACGCGGTGGCTGGCCCATCGTCAGCGAATGGGGCATGTACCACCTCGCCGACGAACTACTCGGTATCGGCACCGTCGCCGGCATCTGTTTCCTGATCGGGGCCCGCCTGCACGCCGGAACCCGCGAACGCATGTCCCGGTTCTACGGGTCCAACGCCCGCGCCGCGCACTTCGTCGAGGGCGTCGTCCTCATCGAGGGGCTCGGAATGATCGCCGTGAAGTCGGCGAAGATCGCCACCTACGACGACATCCACCCGCACCTGTGGTCCGATTTCCTGACCATGCACATCGCGCAGCTCCTCCCCGCAAGCCCCGTGATGGTCAGCGTATTCGCCCTGATCAAACTACTGTCCGGGACGATCTGGCTCTTCGTCGTCGGGCGGCAACTGTCCTGGGGTGTGGCCTGGCACCGGATCACCGCCTTCTTCACCATCTTCCTCCAACGCAACGCGGACGGTGCACCGGCACTCGGCGCGCTGGCACCGATGGTCTCGCGCGGAGAGCAAGTCACCCTCGACAGCGTCGACGAGCTCGACCCCGACGCCGACCCCATCGGCACGGGCACCCTCCGGGACGCCTCCTGGAAGATGCTTCTCGACGCCACCACCTGCACCGACTGCGGTCGCTGCCAGGAGCAGTGCCCCGCCTGGAACACCGCGAAGCCACTGTCCCCGAAGTTGCTGATGACCGACCTCCGCGACGCCATGGTGACCAACTCCCCCTATCTCCTCGACCCATCCCTGCTGGACGCCGACACCTCCCATGACGGTGTGGATGTCCTCAAGCTCGTCGGCGAGGGCCACACCATCGAGCCGGACGTGCTGTGGAGCTGCACCAACTGCGGGGCCTGCGTCGAGCAGTGCCCGGTGGACATCGAGCACATCGACCACATCGCCAACATGCGCCGCTTCGCGGTACTCGCAGAATCGGAGTTTCCCTCCGAACTGGCAGGCCTGTTCAAGAACCTGGAGGCCAAGGGCAACCCCTGGGGCCGGAACTCCGCCGACCGCGCCACCTGGATCGACGCCGCACGCCGCGACGGCATCGAGGTACCCGTGTTCGGCGAGGACATCACCGACTTCAACGACACCGAATACCTCTTCTGGGTCGGCTGCGCCGGCGCCTACGACGATGAGGCCGTAAAAACGACCCGCGCCGTCGTCGAACTCCTCCACACCGCAGGCGTGAAGTTCGCGGTGCTCTCCAAGGGCGAGACCTGCACCGGTGATCCCGCCCGGCGCGCCGGCAACGAGTTCCTCTTCCAGATGCTCGCCCAGGAGAACATCACCACCCTCAACACCGTGTTCGAGGGTGTACCGAAGGGCCAGCGCACCATCATCACCACCTGCGCCCACTGCTTCAACACCCTGCGCAACGAGTACCCGGACTTCGACGGCCACTACGACGTCGTCCACCACACCCAGATCCTGAACAAGCTGGTCCGCGAGAAACTCCTCACCCCGGTGCCCCGCCGCCCCGAGGACCGCAGGCCCATCACCTACCACGACCCCTGTTTCCTCGGCCGCCACAACAAGGTCTTCGATCCACCGCGCGAACTGCTCGGTGCCACGGGGCACGATCTGCGGGAGATGGACCGCAACCGGAACGACGCCTTCTGCTGCGGTGCGGGCGGCGCCCGCATGTTCATGGACGAGACCATCGGCACCCGCATCAACGAGAACCGCACCAGCGAAGCACTCGCCACCGGCGCCGAGGAGATCGCCGTCGGCTGCCCCTTCTGCACCGTCATGCTCACCGGCGGAGTCAAGGCACTCTCCGACAAGCCCGCCGCAGATCAACCCAAGGTACGCGATGTCGCACAGATGCTCCGCGATTCCGTCCTCGTCGACGGGAAACTGCCGGAACCCCGCGAGCGCGCCTTCCTTGCACCACCCCGCCGCGGTGTCACAGATCTGGGTCTCACCTCCGTGAAGCCGCGGAAGGCGGGCACCTGTGGCGGCGCCTCCGCAGGACGCGACGACCGGGCGAAATCCCCTGCCCCCGCGAAACCGGTCCAGCCGACCGTGCCTGATTCCGCGCCGAAGGCTCCGGGGACGCCCCCGGTTCCGGCAGCACCCGGAGCCGCGAAGCCCACCGGCCCGAAGGCACCCGCAGCACCACAAGCACCCGGCGGCGCCGCGGTCCCTGCCGCTCCGAGGGCGCCCGGCGGAGCCACGCCGTCGGCACCGCAGAGCAGCGCGCCCACCGCACCTGGCGCACCCGGTACTCCCCCGGCTCCATCTGCGCCCGGGACCACGGCCCCGGCCGCCCCGAAGGCACCCGGCGCACCGAAGACCCCCGGGGCCCCGGCCGCCCCGAAGGCACCCGGCGCACCGAAGACCCCCGGGGCCCCCACCGCGCCCAAGGCTCCCGGCACTGCCGTTCCACCGGCGCCAGGATCAATCCCGCCTAAGGCACCTGGAGCCCCCGGTGTACCCACGGCGCCTGCCGCGCCAAAAGCACCCGCGGGGCCGAAACCTGCCGTTCCACCGGCGCCGGGCAGCACGACACCCACCGCACCCGGTGCTTCCGCAACACCTAAGGCACCCGGAACAGTCACGCCCCCGGTATCAGCTGCACCGACACCATCCGCGCCACAGGCACCGGCTAGACGCATTTCCACCGCACCAGGTGCTCCCGCAGCACCGAAAGCTCCGGACGTACCCAAACCAGCGGTTCCACCGGCCCCCGGCAGCACTACACCCGGCACCCCTCAACCCAATGCGCCCAGGATTCCCTCTGCACCGGGAGGATCCGCTGTGCCGAGAGCTCCCGGTATACCTGGCGCCCCGAAACCGCCGGGAACCGTTCCCAGGGCGCCGGAGTCGAGAACACAACCGGAATCCGCTGATACCGACGGATCCGATGCGGACTCCGACAACTAAACGGGACACATCCCATCCGCGGGGAATGCAGTGGCAGGGGCACCTGTCCGCCGTGCCGGTCGGGTCCCCCCGCGACGGTGGGCGGCGGCGGGACGGTTCCCGCACTGTTAACGTCGGGGTGTATCTCAACCGCTGACCGGCCGCACATCTGCGGTCTCCCTGAAGGGATTCTCCGTGAGACCACCATCCCGATTCCGACGCGTCGGCATTCTCCTCGTCGCCGCATCGCTCAGCTTCTCCCTGGCCGGTTGTAGCGCACATAGCGACTCCTCGGCCCCCGGCACCATGTCGGAGGAATCGTCCACGGACTCGTCCCAGCAGGCTTCTGACGGCAGGCAGATCAGTATCGTCCATGCACTCGGAACAACGAAGCTCAATGCCCCGGCCAAAACGGTGGTCGCTCTCGATCGTCCGTGGGCGGATGCGGTGCTCCTGTTGCACGGCACACTGATCGGGCACACCGAGACGTACACGCACGGCCAGGGACTCGGTGATTATCTAGGCGACCTCCCGGAGAGGTTCGGTGCTGACGCGGTCATCGTGGGCACTCCGCGGGAACCGGACTTCAACGCGATCGCCGACCTGAAACCGGATCTGATTGTCGGGGCCAGGGAAACCAGCGGGGCACACTACGAACGTCTCTCCGAGATTGCTCCGACGGTGATGTCGGAGGGGGCACCTGCCACCTGGAAAAGCGGCTACCTGGTTCTCGGGAAAGCCCTGGGGGTGGACAGTGACGCTTCCGCCATGCTTGCGCGATACGAGGAGGAGGCGCAGCGTATCGGCGAGGAGATCAACACCAGTGCATCGAATCCCACGATTTCGGTTCTCCGGTTCCAGAACGGTCCGACGAGAATCTACGCTGCAGGTTCCTTCCCGGGCATGGTCCTCGCCGACGCTGGACTGGCCCGACCGAAGTCGCAACGCGGCGGCCAGAATTTCATCAAGGTCACCGTCGAGCAGATAGCGGATGTCGATGCAGACCGAATCTTCATCACCACCAGCCCTCTGGGTGGGGAACGCTCGATGGAGAGCTTCCGGGCGACGGAGAACTGGCCGGAACTTGAACGCCGGGCCGTGACAGCCGACGACACCGCATGGATCACTTCGGAGTCGTTGCCGGGCGCGTACGCGATCCTCGGCGAGCTGGCCCACGCATTTCACGTTGACGGCCCGGTCGTCCCCGAGGGCCTCATGCGGTACACCGGAGAAGTATCGGATGCGCAATAATCCCAGGTGAACGGCACGCATCGCCCCCACACACACCCCTGATTCAGGCGCAGCTGATCTGCTAGACACGAAAAAACGCCGGGGCTGTTTTTCCGAAGCTCCCCAATTCAGTCGACGTAGATGGCACGATGGTGACCATGACTGATGCGCCCTCCACTCCCAGTGACCTGACCAACGGCAACCGACGACGGCAGATTCGACACGCCCGCCGCCTGGACAACGTCGCGTACGAGATCCGGGGGCCGATCAGTGCCGAAGCGGAGCGTCTTGAGCGCCAGGGAACCGAGATCCTGAAGCTGAACACCGGCAACCCGGAGATCTTCGGTTTCCGTGCACCGGAAGCCGCAGTGCGGAACATCATCGACAACATCGTCCCGGCACAGGGATACTCCACCGCGAAGGGGATGCTCGAGGTACGGGAGACCATCGTGCGTCGCTACGCAGAGGTTCCCGGGTTCCCGGAATTCGATGTCGAGGACGTGTTCCTCGGCAACGGCGTCTCCGAGCTGATCCTCATGGTGACCGCGGGCCTGTTGAGCCCGGGGGACGAAATCCTCGTACCGATGCCCGACTACCCACTGTGGACTGCGGCGACCAGCCTGGCCGGTGGTACTGCGGTCCACTACCGCTGCGACGAGGGCGCCGATTGGAATCCGGATCTGGATGATCTCCGCTCAAAGGTGTCGGACAAGACCCGCGCCATTGTCGTGATCAACCCGAACAACCCCACCGGCGCGGTGTACTCGAAGGAGGTCCTCGAGGGCATCGTCCAGACCGCCCGTGAGAACGATCTGCTGCTGCTGTCCGACGAGATCTACGACCGGATCCTCTATGAAGATGCCGAGCACATCAGCGTCGCCACCCTCGCACCGGATCTTCTGACCATCACGTTCAATGGCCTGTCGAAGGCTTATCTCGCTGCGGGTTTCCGGGCAGGATGGATGGTGCTCACGGGGCCGAAGGACCACGCCACGGAGTTCATTCAGGGGCTCGAGCTCCTCGCCGGCACACGCTTGTGCTCGAATGTTCCGGCACAGTTCGCTATTCCCGCTGCCCTGGAGACCCACCAGGACATCTTCGATCTCACGGCTCAACGGGGTCGCCTCCTCGAGCAGCGGAACATCGCCTACGACGGAATCAACTCGATCGAGGGGCTCAGCACCGTGAAGCCGATGGGGGCGCTGTACACCTTCACACGCATCGACCGGAACGTCCACGACATCCACGACGACGCGAAGCTCATGCTCGACCTGCTGCGCCAGGAACATATCCTGATGGTTCAAGGAACGGGGTTCAACTGGGATGCGCCCGACCACTTCCGGGTGGTCACACTGCCCGCGAAGGACCAGCTGTCCGAGGCCATCGAGCGGCTGGGTAACTTTCTCGCGCACTACCGCCAGTAGGCGGACCACGGCCCGCCCATTGGCACCCCTTTTCGGGAGTCAGCGCAGTGCGCGGGCTGTTTTCTCTATTATTGACACCATGTGGCCGGTCACCAGACCGGCGTCGGCGGCAGGCTCGCCGGGTAATCGTGCACAACTGATGACGAGATGAGGACCAGCGTGCGAAAAAGCTCCGGTTACGACAGTTCCACCCTGACCCCTCGGGGTTTGTTCGCCACCCTGACCACCCTGACCGTGGCTGGTTTGATCGCCGCCAGTGCCTACATGTACATCGGAGATGAGGAAGCCGGCGCCGCCACCTCGGGGCAGCCGTCGAGCGATCCCGACACCAGCACCAGTGCTGTGTCGTCTTCCACGGAATCAGCGGAACCGTCCACCACAAAATCTTCGTCGAACCCGGGTAGCTCGAGTACCTCCACATCGGAATCGGCGACCGCCGGGAGCTCGACACCGTCCGCCACGTCACAGTCCTCCACGACCACGAAGAGCTCAGCGCCCCGTTCTTCCACGTCCTCGAAGACCCCGGAATCGGCGAAGAGCTCATCCACCGGTCGGACATCCTCCTCGTCCACGACGAGCTCCAGCACGACGTCCACCGACAAGAAGACCACCGACAAGAAGAGCAGCACCAGCAGTACCACTACGTCAACGAGTGGTAGCAAGACCTCCGAGCCCTCGGAGAAGCCCGCCCCCTCAGCGCTCGCCGACAAGGCCTACGCTGCCGATATCAAACCCGCCGAACGACGCACCACCGATGCCGATGGCATCACGGTCTATTACCCCAAGGACCCTGCAGGCGATGTTTTCACCGACGATGGTGAGGCCCTCGTTCCCGGGGACGACAACTGGCTGACCGCCGCCCCGAAGGTCGAGTGGCAGCGGCTCAAGGAGAGCGAGGACAGCGGTACTGCCTGGGACTTCCCGTTCAGTGCGTCCGATGGCCCGTGGCAGGTCACCGACGGGGTCGCCCACGGATTCAGCCGGACCCCCCAGGGCGCGGCGCTCGCAGCCTGGCACATCTTCCAGGGCGTCAACCGGGGTGGAATCGATGCGGTCCGCAGCGCGCGTGTCTTCCTGCCACCGAGCATGAACCCGGCCCGTCTCGATGCCGCGCTCGCCGATCCGTCAATCATCCCGGAAACCCCCGACTACTCCGCTCCCATCCCGGTCGCATACAAGGTCGATTCCTTCGACGAGGAAGCCGTCATCATCACTTTCGCGACCGCGCAGGACGATGACGTCGTCTCCGTGGTCACAATGATGGTCGAGTGGGTCGACGGCGACTGGCACCAGAGCGACCAGTTCATCCGCAGCCTCAAACTGACCGACGTCGACGAGATCGAGGATTGGGCGCGCTGGTAGAACGACACGCCTGCCCGCCACCCCAGTTCCGGTCCGTGGCGGGCATTTTACTGTTGCACTGACCACGACTCTCCTCCCTACTTCCCACCAAGGAGCACGCGATGGGGCGGCACCACCGATCCGACAGTCACGAGGACCCCACAGAACACATCGCCGGTCATCTCGCCGCGCACGGCATCGGGCCGGATGGTAATCCGCTGCCGAAGCGAAAGGGCGAGAAGAGACCGTTCACCGTCCCCCAGTGGATCCTGAGTGTCTTCCTCGTCCTCACCTTCCTCGGGACCGTCGCCGGACTGGCGGTTCTCTGGCCGTCATCAGAGAAACCGAACGTCGCCCCGTCCTTCCAGAACATCTCCTCCCTGTCCAAGGAGAAAGTGACCGGGACGGTCGCCCTCACCACCGAAGGCTCCTGCACCTCACCGTCCGTCGGCCGGATCTTCGAATCCTCGCCTATCGTCCCCCTCGAACACTCCGACCGGGTCTGTGAACAGGCCATCATCGACATCACGTCCGGTGTCAACGAGGGAAAACGAACGATGCTCATGCTCTCCGGGCAACCCGGCGACCCTGAGCTCTCGGAGGGGGAGAAAATTCTCCTCTACGAATCAACCACCTCAGAAGACACCACCGGATACACCTTCGCCGACTACCAACGCGGCTCGACCCTTCTCATCTGGGGACTGATCACTGCCCTTGGGGTCGTCCTCCTCGGTTCCTGGCTCGGAGCCCGCTCCCTCATCGGGCTCGCCGTCACGCTCGCCGGCGTCGGTATCTTCCTACTCCCCGCACTCCTCCACGGCGGACCGCCTCTGGCCCTTGCCGTCGTCTGCGGCTCCGCGGTTCTCTTCGCCGCCCTTTACCTCGTGCACGGGGTCAACTGGAAGACATCCTCCGCTCTCGGGGGCACGCTCATCGCCCTCGGCATCGCGGCCGTCCTCGCCCAGTTCGCAATCAGCGGCACCCAACTCCGCGGCCTGGGCTCCGAGGACAACCTGATGATCCAGCTCTATTTGCCCGACGTCTCCGTCACGGGGCTCATGCTGTGTGGCTTCATCATCGGGTCGCTCGGCGTGCTCAACGACGTCACCATCTCCCAGGCGTCGACCGTCAACGAACTCGCCGCCATCGACCCCAACGCCTCCCCTTGGAGGCTGTTCAAGGGTGCCATCCGTGTCGGCCGTGACCACATCGCCTCCATCATGTACACCCTCGTCCTCTCCTACACCGGCGCGGCGCTCCCCCTGCTTCTGCTGCTCACCGTCGCAGACCGGCCGTTCGGTGAACTACTCACCGGGGACATCATGGCCACCGAACTCCTACGCTCCGCCGTGGGCGCACTCGCATTGACCATGTCGGTTCCGATCACCACAGCGATCGCCGCCTTCACCTGTTCCGGGCGGCGACATTCCCACACGCACTGAGTTCACTATCATCCGGAAACGCGGAACCTCCGGGCCACGCACCTCGACGCCGCTGGTATCAGTACGGGCGGTCAGTACCGGCGGCCGATACCCCGGTAATCCCAGCCGGCATCAATCCAGGCTCGCGCGGGAAGGCAGTTGCGGCCGTCAATCATCAGAGGACGATCCACGTGACATGCCGCTTCCACGGGATCAAGGTCGATGAACTCGCGCCATTCCGTCGCCAGGACGACGGCTTCGGTGGGATGCAGCGCATCGTAGACGGTTGGCGCATAGGTGAGCTCCGGGAGCACCCGTTTCGACGGTTCCATCGCTTGGGGGTCATACACGGTGACATCGGCACCGATTCGTGCGAGCGAGCCTGCGATGAACAGGCCCGGCGAATCACGTATGTCATCACTGTTAGGTTTGAAGGCGGCTCCGAGGACCGTCACCCGCCTACCCGCAACCGCGCCGTCGAAGGAACGGACCACCGTATCAAGGACCGCCCGGCGTTGCCCGAGGTTGATGTCATCGACGCTGCCCAGGAGTGCGGGGATTCCGGTCGCACCGAGTTGTTCCGCACGGGCCGAGAACGCTCTGATGTCCTTGGGCAGGCAACCACCACCGAATCCGAGTCCGGCGCCGAGGAACTTCCGCCCGATGCGATCATCGTGGCCGAGTGCACGGGCCAGATCAGTGACATTTCCACCGCTCAGGTCACAGATTTCCGCGATGGCGTTGATGAAGGAGATCTTCGTCGCCAGGAAGGCGTTGGCGGCCCCCTTGACCAGTTCCGCAGTCTCAAGGTCCGTGACGATGAACGGCGTGCCCTGCGCCAGGGTCGCCGCGTACACGTCACGCAGGATGTTCTCCGCGTATCCCGCGTCATCACCCGGCACCCCCGCGACGATTCGATCCGGATGGAGCGTATCCGCGATCGCATGTCCCTCCCGGAGGAACTCCGGATTCCAGGCGATGCGTATCTCCGTGCTTGGCGCAGCGAGTGCGGAGACCATCAGTTGCAGATCCGCGGCGGTACCGACGGGAACCGTCGACTTCCCGATGATCAGGTGGCTCCCCTGCATGTGCCGAACCAGCGATGTCACCGCCCCGTGTACCTGACTCAGATCAGCGGATCTTCCCTCAGAGTGCTGGGGCGTGCCGACGGTGAGAAAATGGACGTCGGCGAAGCGGGCCGCAGCGGCGATGTCCGTGGTGAAATCCAGTCTTCCGGTGGCCAGGTTCGCTGAGAGTTTTTCGGCGAGGCCCGGCTCGTAGAAGGGAACCCGTCCGGCACGGAGTGCCTCGATGCGTTCCTCGCTGATATCCACCCCGAGAACCTCGTGTCCGAGTTCTGCCATGCAGACGGCGTGGGTGGCGCCGAGGTACCCAGTTCCGATGACGGTCAGTTTCATGTCACCAGTTGTACCCGCCGGAGGTTAGGGGGAGGTGAACGTCATCTGAATGACGTCATCCTGGGGCCGGACAGTGTCCAGCCCCAGGGTACGGTGTGGAGAGATCACTCTTTCGGGAGGCTCTTGCGGTAGCTGTAGATCGTGTACAGCGCCATCGCCACGATGATCGCGACAATCACTGCTACGAGGATCACGCTCATGGTGGGAGTCCACCAGCTTGCGTCTGTTGTCGGCATGTTGCTCCTCCTCTCCTGGGTAGGTTCTCCCCGGCCCGGCGAGTGGGTTGGTGTCGGGCTGCGGGTACAGCGGCGGCGTTTCCCTACAGAGTACGGTGCCATCCCCGCTGGCGGGGAGGAATCCCCCCGCGAATCACCACTCATTGTAGCGGCAGGTGACACCGGGAAAGCGAACTGTGCGTCAGGAGTTCTCGGTGACGAAGTCCCGGGCGATGGTCTTGGGGTCGGCCTTTTCGGGACCGATGTTGCGGATATTCATCTCGAGCAGGGCGTCGGTGGTGAGGTCTGCATTGATCTTGGTGATCGCCTCGCGTGCTTCACCGGAGACGGCCTTGCCCTGCATCAGCGGGAGAATGTGCTGGGGCAGGATGAGGTTCTCGGGGTCCTCGAGGGTGACAAGGTCGATCTCCGCACCGTCGGTGTCGAAGGTCGGCGAGGTGGTGTAGACGTTGGCGACGTTGGCTTTGTCCGTGGTCAGGGCCGCGATAGTGAGTGGCCCACCGGAGTCAGAGATGGGGATGATGCTCATCTTGTCGGCCTTGATGTTGTACAGCTCCTCGAGTCCGGAGGGACCGTAGGGGCGGTCCTTGAGTTCCGGGTTGGAGGCGATCCGGATGTCATCGAGATTGTCCAGATCGGCGAGGGTGACCAGCTTGGCCTGGTCGGCGAGTTCCCGGGTGACCCGGTAGGAGTCCTTCGATTCACCGGGGGCAGCCTTGCCCGTGGCCAGGCCTGCGGGCAGTGCCTTGTTCAGGCCGTTGAGCACCTGTTCCTCGGTGGCACCGACGGGCAGCTCCTGGTTCTCGGCGGCCATGAAGTACTGGGCGAGGTTGCCGGAGTACTCGGGGACAATGTCCACGGAGCCCTCCTGCAGTGCCTTGAGGTAGACATCGCGGGAACCGATACCGGACTTGACCTCGACCTCGAAACCGGCGTTGCGGAGGGTTTCCGCCCAAATCTGCCCGATGATCTCGCTCTCGGGGAAGTTGGCGGTGCCGATGACGATGCTGTCTGTGGCGCGCGTGGACTTCGTCTCTCCGCCGGAGTTTCCCTCACTCAGCGGGTCCGAGGAGCCGGTGCACGCGGCGAGGGGGAGCACCAGGGCCAGCCCGGCGAGGGTGGCGCCGGCGCGGCGGAGGAGCTGATTCTTCGGGAGGGTCATGAGGTAACGCCTTTCGGTCGTAGTCGGTGTTGGAGGCGGGCGAGTGTCACATCCGCTGCGAGAGCGAGCGCGGATACCAGGATGGCCCCGACGAGCATCTGCTCGTAGTCGCGGAGGGCGAGTCCGTCTAGCAGGTAGCGGCCGAGTCCGCCGAGCCCGATGTAGGCCGAGATTGTGGCGGTGGCCAGGACCTGGAGCACGCACGATCGTACCCCGCCCACGATGGTGGGGGCCGCCAGCGGAAGCTCGATGCGGGTGATGATCTGCCCCTCGTTGTGCCCCATCGCCCGGGCCGCGTCGACGACGGGACGGGAGACTGTGGACACCCCGGAGACAGTGGCCGCGAGGACGGGTGGAACCGCGAGGATGAGCAGCACGATGGTGGAGGGCACGATCGGCAGTTGGATCCCGAAGCTGATCTCGAGGGTCAGCCACGTCAGCAGCCCGAGGGACGGCATGGCGCGTAGTGCGCCGGTCGCGGCGATCACCCCGGACGCGCCCTTCCCCGTGTGCCCCAGGAAGAGGCCGAGCGGGAGAGCGATGACCAGGGCGAGGACCACGGCGAGCACGGAATACCAGAGATGCTCGCCGAGCCGTTCACCGATTCCGCCGGTTCCAGGCCAGTTGGCCGGGTCGGCGATGAATGAAACGGCTCCGGTGAAGTAATTCATCGTCGCATCACCGCCCTGCCCAGGGCATCAGGATCCGGCCTGCGAGGACCAGAACCGCGTCGAAGATCAGGGCCAGGATCACTGTTCCGGCGACCCCGGCGAGGATCTCGGTGGGGAACGAACGGGCGAAGCCGTTGGTGAACAGGGTGCCGAGGGACTGCACACCGGTGAGCGCACCGACGCTGACCAGCGAGATGGTCGACGCACTGACGACCCGGAGTCCGGCGAGGATGATCGGTCCAGCGAGAGGGAGTTCGACGGTGAGGATCTGCCGCCAGGCGGGGTATCCCATCGCGACCGCCGCCTGCTTCTGTGGTTCGGGCACTGAGTCGAAGGCATCGGCGGTGGTCCGGATCTGCAGCGCGAGCCCGTAGAGCGTCATCGCAATGATGACGTTCAACGGCGACAGCACGGAGGTGCCGATAACGAGTGGCAGCACAACGAACAGCGCGAGGGACGGGATGGCGTAGAGCAGTCCCGACGCGGTGACGAGTATCTCCCGGGAGATGCGGTTGCGGCTGGCGGCCCAGCCCAGGGGAAGCGCGATGATGAGTGACGCGATGATCGCAGGCCAACTGAGGTTCGCGTGGGCGAGAGCCAGTCCGCCGATGCGGTCGAGGTTTCCGGCGATCCAGCTCCAGTTCACCGAACCACCCCTTTGACCCGACCGTGCCGGTCAACGGCGATGGTCATTCCGTGCCGCTCCTGCAGGGTGAGTTCCCGGTTCTGGGTCCCGACGAAGCTGGCGACGAAATCGCTGGCGGGGTCGGTGACAAAGTCCTCGGCGGTGCCTGCCTGCGCGATCTGAGCTCCCATCTCGAGCAGGACGATGGTGTCCCCGAGCAGGAACGCCTCGTCGATGTCGTGGGTGACCAAGACGATGGTCTTGGAGATCTTCTCCTGCAGATCGAGGATCTGTTCCTGCAGATCCCTGCGGACGACGGGGTCGATGGCACCGAAGGGTTCATCCATGAGGAGGATGTTCGGGTCGTCGGCCAGCGCACGGGCGACGCCGACCCGCTGCGCCTGGCCGCCGGAGAGTTCGCTGGGGTAGCGCTTCGCGAGGGATCCGTCGAGCCCCAGGAGCTCGAGTAGTTCGCAGGCCCGTTCCCGGGCCTGTTTCCGGGGCACCCCGTTGAGCCGGGGCACAGTGGCGATGTTGTCCGACACCGTGCGGTGCGGGAGCAGCCCGGAGTTCTGCATGACATAGCCGATGCTGCGCCGGAGTTTGACGGGGTCGACCCCGGCGAGATCCTCGCCGTCGATAAGCACCCGGCCCTCCGTGGGCTCGACCATGCGGTTGATCATCCGGAGGAGGGTGGTCTTTCCGGAGCCAGAGCTGCCGACCAGCACGGTCGTGGACCGGGCTGGTATATCGAGGGTGAAGTCCCTGACAGCGGGTGTGGCTGCGCCTGGGAAGGTCTTGACGACGTGATCGAACTGAATCATTGGAAGTTGAGATACGCCTTTGATGGAGTTGGTCCGCGTTGACCCTGGTATTTCGACCCCAGTTCGGAGGCGCCGTAGGGAACCTCCGCGGGAGACGACATACAGAACAACGCCAACTGGCCCACTTTCATTCCCGGCCACAAAATAATCGGCAGATTCGCCACGTTGGACAACTCCAGGGTGATGTGTCCGGAAAACCCCGGGTCGATGAATCCCGCGGTGGAGTGTGTGAGCAGCCCGAGGCGTCCGAGTGAGGACTTGCCCTCGAGACGCCCCGCGAGATTGGCGGGAAGGGTGAACTTCTCGAGGGTGGCCCCGAGGATGAACTCCCCCGGGTGCAGCACGAAGGGATCATCTTCGCCGACCTCGACGAGGCTGGTCAGCTCGTCCTGGCGCAGCTTCGGGTCGATGTGGGTGTAGCGGGAGTTGTTGAACACGCGGAAAAAGCGGTCCATCCGGACATCGATGCTCGACGGTTGCACGAGGTGCGGATCGAACGGATCGATGACGAGATCACCGGAATTGATGCGGGCGCGGATGTCACGGTCGGAGAGCAGCACGGCACCGAGTCTATCGGTTGAAGCCTCCACAGGAACCAGAAGCGGGTTGAACTCGAAAAATACTGATAAGTGGAAGTTCACCCTCCGGTTGTACTACTGTAGCGTGAGTTCCACTCACGCCACATCTTCTGCCCCATCGGGAGCGCCCATGTCCTCCGAAATCCCCGAAACCGCCGCACCCCACCCCTACCGGGAAGATAACGAGTCGACCGGGAAGGCCACGACGTCATCACGCACCGTCGAGCAGCGCGCCACACCCGAGGGCGGCGAACCATACCCGGCAGTTATCGCACACGACATCTCGGTCCGCGGCGAGGAAGGTCCCGTCTACGGCCCCCTCGACGTCGAGATCCCCGGCACCGGGTTGACCGTGCTCTCCGGCAGGGGCGGCGGCGGGCGCACCGCCCTGGCCCTGACGATCTCCGGACGGATGAAACCCCGCACCGGCACCCTCGAGGTGCTCGGGGAGACGAAGCCCTCGGTGATCCGCAAACGCGTCGCCATCGCCGGAGTCGACGACATCGACCTGCTCGACCGCGACGTCCGCATCCGCGTGATCCTGACCGAGCACCGTGCGTGGTCCACACCGTGGATCATGTGGGCGCCGCGGGCCGACCAGGACTACTACGAATCGGTCTGCCGCCCCGTGTTCGGCGAGCGTGACCTCCCACCCCTCGACGCCTACGTCTCCCAGATCTCCGGCCTCGACCGGCTGCTCATCCGGATCGCACTGGCCCTGCGGCCCGCGAACGGCGCGGAGATCGGCATGCTCGTCATGGACGACCTCGAGCAGGTCCACGAGTTCGACGACCGCCTGATCCTCGTGACCGTGCTGAGTCGGCTCGCGGAGAACATCCCGGTCGTCGTCAACGCCGTCAACCGGCTCCCCGACGAGTTCCTGCCGGACTACACACTGATCGAACTGTTCACGGATGCGTCGCATCTCCAACCCAGTCACGCTGGTTCCGACCTGGACCGCATCCACCGCATCGCCAAGGAGGCGGAACTATGATCGCCGGATTCACACTCGGCACGGAACTGCGCCGGTTCCTCCGCTCCAAACTCGGACGCATCGCCATGGTCGTCCTCATGCTCATGCCGCTGATGTACTCGGCGCTGTACCTGTGGGCGTTCTGGAATCCCTTCGGCCACGTCGACAAGATGCCCGTGGCCTTCGTCAACAGCGACCTCGGCACCGAGGTCGACGGCGAGGAGATCAACGCCGGCAACCAGATCGTCGACCAGCTGAAGAAGGAGGACCGGGTCCACTTCGACTTCGTCTCCGAGCAGGAGGCCGAGGAGGGCGTGCGGGACGGCAGGTACTACTTCTCGGTCCAGCTGACCCCGGACTTCTCCGAGGCAGTGGCCTCCCCCACCACCGGCGACGCCCGCAAGGCCGTCATCCAGACAACGTACAACGACTCCAACGGCTACCTCTCAACACTCATCGGCGAGAACGTCCTGCGCACCATGCTGCCCGCGATCTCCAACCGGATCGGCGAGGAGGCGGTGGACAAGGTCCTCATCGGCATCCAGTCCGCCGGCGCCGGCCTGGAGAAGGCCGCGAACGGTGCCACACAACTGCATGACGGCGCAGAGAAACTCAACGACGGCGCGACCCAACTCAGCGAGGGCGCGGTGAAGCTCAACGGTGGACTGGACTCCGCGCTGGCGGCGACGACGAAGCTCAGCACGGGCGCCGCGAAGGTGGACGCGAACGTCGTCAAGCTCGGCGCGGGCGCGGACAAACTCGCCGCAGGAACCCAGCAACTCAACGACCAGGTCGAGGGCGCGACCGCCAAGCTCACCGCACTCACCAGGGGCGTGGATCAGCTCGGCGGCGGCGTCGACCAGCTCGCCGACGGCGCGGTCCGCATCGACGCCGGGGTCCAGCAGCTCAACGCGACCCTGTCCCAGGCCACTGACATCCAGACCACCACGTCGGCGAACATCCGGCAGCTCGCCGACCAGCTCCGCCCGATCCCCAACCCCGACGTGCAGAACGTCGTCCGCCAACTCGACCAGGTCGCCTTCGACATCGACCACAACGCACTCGGCCAGAACGCCCCTGCGACCGCTCAGCTCAACGAACTGGCGAACGGCACGAGCCAGCTCGCCTACCAGCTCTCCGACCCGCAGGCCCCGTTCCGCTCCGGCTTCAACCAGCTCAGTGAGGGCACGTCCGTCCTCCCCGGCAAGCTCGGGGAACTGCAGACCGGCGTCACCCAGCTCAACGACGGTATGCAACTGTTGGACACCGGCCTGAACAAGCTGCACGAGGACGGCACCTCCCGCCTGGTCACCGGCACCGGGGAACTCCAGAACGGCCTGCAGAAACTCGATGACGGCGCCGGTCGCCTCGTCGACGGCACCACCAGGTTGGTCGACGGCAGCAACCGGCTCAGCGACGGGTCGCACGAACTGGCGACGAAGCTGACCGAGGGCTCCCGGGCCGTGCCGAAGTGGGACACCGAGCAGCGGAAAGGCACAGCGAGTGTCCTCGGTGGGCCGGTCAGCCTGAGGACGACCAACGATGTGGGTTCCCACACGTTCGGCGCGGGCCTCGCCCCGTTCTTCTTCTCGCTGGCGATGTTCATCGGTGGCCTGATCATCTTCATGATCATGCGACCGCTGCAGAACCGGGCGGTAGCCAGCGGTGTCGCACCGCTGCGTGCCGCCCTCGACGGGTTCCTCCCGGCGTCCCTGATAGCGATCGGTCAGGCCACCGCCATCTTCCTGGTCACCCGCTACGGAGTCGGACTGGAACCGGTCTACCCGATCGGCCTGCTCGTCTTCTGTGTCCTCGTGTCCCTGATGTTCACCGCGGTGAACCAGCTGCTCAACGCCGCCCTCGGGCCCGGGGCGGGCAAGGTCGTCGCGATGGCGCTGCTCATGCTGCAGCTGCTCGCCTCCGGCGGCTTGTACCCGGTGGAGACCGAACCCGCACTGTTCCAGTGGCTGCACCCGATCAACCCGATGACCTACTCGGTCAACGGTTTCCGGCAACTGATGTACGGCCACGTCGACCACCGCCTGCCGGAGGCCATCGCGGCGGTGATCTTCGTGTTCCTGCTCAGCATGACGCTGACCGCGGTGGTGGCGCGGCGCGACCGGCGGTGGACGATGAAACGCCTGCACCCGCCGATCAAGATCTGACCGCTGGCGACCATGTTCACGACCCGTTCAGACCGTGTTATCATGGTCCGGTAGTTACGCGAGAGCGTGACACCGATGCCGATGTAGTTCAATGGTAGAACTCCTGCTTCCCAAGCAGGTGGCGCGGGTTCGATTCCCGTCATCGGCTCCACTTCACATTCCAATTCGGTGGCACCGAATATCGCTTCGCCCGGCGTTCCGATGATGCAAAGACAGTGCTTGTCGTTAACGAAAACCGAGACATCATCGCGCAGCCGTGGGAGATTGGGCAGTTCACCACCTGGCTCACACAGCAATACGGGATGGACCTGCCAGGAGTGTCCTTCCGCAACACACTCAGTCGCTTCTTCCGCATCTACGGCAAGAACAACCACAACGAACTCAAACCCCTCCAGACACGGAGCGGTGAAGAATCCCAACGCGACGCGATCAACATCCTCCTCGCCTTGTTCGAGTACTACAAATCCATCGAAGAGTTTAAGAACCAACTCCAAAACGCCGATGAACGGATCAGTGCTTTCCGTGCGGCTCGCCGCTACGAGTTCATCCCCTCCGCTGTCGACGGACTCACTAAATACAAGGCAAACATTGTCGAGATTGCCAAGCTCGAACACGAACGGAACAAACTCGCCCAATCCGATGAAACCTCAGTCGATCCTGTCGAGGTCGAAAACGCCAATGAACGCAATGCCCTCAAACTCCAGCTGACTGACATACGACGCGCGATCAAGGCCAAGAAGGACGAGCTCCACCTATTGGATCTCAACCTCCGCCACGGCGCATACCCCACAGAAGCCGACCTAGCCGCACTCCACGAGTTCTTCCCTAACGCCGACCTCGAAAAACTCGTCGACATTGAAAAGTTCCACACCAAGATCCAGACCATCCTCAGCGAAGAGCTCGAGGAAGCCAAAATCGAGGTCGAGCGACAAATCGAGGAATTTGAAGTAGCCGAACGCGACCTCTTTTCACACATGGACTCGATCCCGACATCGAAAGCTTTCACAGACGAGTTCCTCGATGCCTACACGTCTCTGGATCGCAGGATCAACAAGCTCAAAGACGAGAATGAGGCATTTGACCCCCGCAACCGCCTCCAGAACGAGAAGAAACAAGCCAGCAATCGCTACCACGAACAAATCGAGAACGTCCTCACCGATATCGAAATTGCCATCAATACCCAGATGGAGGTAATCAACGATGAAATTACCGGCGGTGAATACAACGCACCCAAACTCACACTCAACGCCTACAACAGCTACACCTTTGAGACACCGAAGGACAAAGGCACGGGCACAAACCATCGCAGCATGATCATCTACGACCTCGCGGTCCAGGTACGTGCGAGCTTCATAGAGTTCTCTCGCAAGAATGGTCGGTCTAGATGGGTCATCAGGGCTAGATAACCGTCAAGCTTGATAAACGGAAGCGCATTAACTATGCACGATACGTAGTTCAGCGTTGCAAATAAGAGAAGTCCCTTAGACACTTCATTGCTTATGGGAAATAGCGCGATGATGCATGATATACCAGCAACACCGAGCTGAAAGATGATCCCTGCCAATGCGACGGCGACGCGTCGATTATTATTCCGAAGCCGCCAACCATCACTAATGTCGCAATAAAAAGCTGGAGTAAAGTAGAAAAGCATGACTCCGACGCTGTTGGGGTTTCCTCCGAATCCAGCAAGAACTAGTCCATGCGCAAACTCATATAAGAACATAATGGACAAGGATGCGAGCCCAACAACAAGGTAAGTTCGAAAGTCAACAGGAGTCGCGACTGCATCGATTAACGTTTGGAAGTTTCCGATCAGTGCGAGAAAGCCAACCACGCAGAGGGTTGCCCAGATAATCTGATTTGGCTTGGATACCACCAATCTCGCGAAGGGCCTCAGCTTCTCAAATAACTGGGGAGTTTCTAGAAGAGTAAACTGAATTCGGTGGAGTCCCTCGAATCGAAAGCGCCGGTTCTTACTTTTTGATTCCTCGGTGTACAACAGATTCATGCCGTGAAGCTTCGCGAGTGCAGCTTCGACATTTGCTGGAGTCTACACCCCGCCTAGAGTTCTAGAAAGCTCTTCAACGCTGTGCTCTCCAGTGAGCGACTGAACGAGTCTCGCAAGTTCAGCTTGGATCCGGATATAACGCCGACTGCCAGCTTGAAGGATCCACGATTCGCCATCGTGATGCGGCTCGTGGAGAACAACCGTGTCTGAAATCCTAGGAGGATTTTCGGTGGCCCAGCTGTCGTTAAATTCCTCGTTCTTCATGTGCATGCAGTCTTTACGCAATGCCTTTCCGACGGAACAGCACAGTCGAGACCAGCCCAAGTGCTACCAACCAAACAATGAGAACAAGATATGATGCGCCGACACTGAGTAATTCATCGTGAGGGTCCAGCACTACCCCCGTTGTGGCAAGAGTGAACAGATACCCCGATATCTCTGGAGCAAATCGTTGAATTGCGGGTTCGATCATCTACGTAAGGAGTGCAATGACGGAGATAGCGGTAACGGAATTACGGGTTATAAAACCTATGTACAGCCCCCACAAAGAAGAAAGCAGTGTCGCCACAAAAACACCGATCGCAATAGTAACGACGTCACTCGTCCACACAAACTCAAAGCCTTTTGATTCGACAAGGAACATTGATACTGGGATTGCGACAATTACCGCTACGGCGCCCAGAATTGCCCCAACAAATGTTGCAGTAAGTGTTTTCACACCCACAACACTTGTTCTAGTGGGGGAGATTATAACCGTCCGAGCGATAGTCCCAGTTCCATATTCCCGGGTGACAATCAAAGCGCCTATCCAAGCAGCACAGATCGTCATCGCGAAGAATGAGCGAAGGACCGTGGCACCCCCTTCCTCCGATGAAACTTGAGGTAAGGCAGGATCCACCAACGATTCTGCGAATCCAAAGGCAAAAAGCACGGTTAGACCGAGACCAATTGCTATAAGGACCCAGAACGGCTCCCCAGTAAATGCTTTCAGGAGGTCTGAGCGAAATCGGTTACCTAACATCATTCAGTCCCTCGGTTCCCATCAGTTCAAAGAACTTATCCGCTAATATAAAATGTCCGTTCTCCGTAAAATCGCTCAGGGAACCAGCGAACTTCACAATTCGTTTTAAGATGACTACGTCATCAACAGTTTGCTCAACTTCGTTGAGCAAATGACTAGAAAGCAGAACTCTTTTCCCCACTAAAACAAAATTGCGCAAAAGCGTTCTCAGCCAACAAACTCCAGTTGGATCAAGACCATTTGTTGGCTCGTCAAGAAGCAAAATATCAGGATCGGGCAACAGGACCGTCCCGAGGGCGAGCCTTTATTTCATACCTTGGGAGAGCTTCTGGACGCTACGGTTTTGGGCATCGGTAAGGCTCACTTGGTCCAGCACGGAATCGACTCTCTCGCGACTGACATCATGTGCATGAGCCCACATCATAAGTTCACGTCTGGCAGTCGCACCAGGAGTGAACCCTATGCCGTCGATTGAAGTTCCTACAATATTTCTCTCGCGACGAGTGCTGAACGGACTACCGAAAATAAGTGCGTCGCCAGCGTCCGATTCAAGAAGGCCAAGGAGTCCACGTATACATGTCGTCTTACCAGCCCCATTTTCTCCTTAGAGCCCTACAACCCGACCTGGTTCGACAGAGAACGAAACATCCTCAACAGCTGTTACTGATCCAAAAGACTTTGACAATCCTCGAAACTCGATTGCCGCCTCTGCCATAACTATCCATCCCGGCGATTTTGAAAGCCAATAAAAGCCAAGGCAGCTAGAGTGGCTATGAGTGCAACGTAGAGGGCACCCGACTTAAACCTCTCATCGACAAACGTAACGATGACAAAGATTGTAGCGAGCAGGGCAATGAGTACCCACGTCACGCTGGCACTACCATTGTTCTTCTTATTCACGTGTATCACGTCCTCTGGGTGGATATCCTGAATCCTTTGAACTCAAATGGAAGGTTCTGAACCAGGGTGACCAAGCTCGCGAGCGAAACATGATTCGCGGATCAATTATGAGTGATAAAGGAACTCAGAGCTTGGAAGAAAGTAGCGATTTCTATGGTGATCACTTCGTAGAGTGCTACGCCATAAAAGGCGGAGCTCTTGCGGCTCGAGCACATATATCAGTTCCAACTGAGTAAGTTCTGCTACACATTCTGACGCTCTTTCAAACCTTTTGACACTTTACCTCCGACACAGAAGGTGGGTACACAGCCGCCTCCGGTCACCGCCCAACGTGTACCGTAACAGGGCAAATTACGGAAGGGCGACTCAGGTAACTGCGAGCGCCGCGACACCCCTGACCGCTCCTTTAGCGCTTTACTACACTATGTCACGCCGCGAGGTCGTACTCGCTCACGCTATTGTTTTGTATCAACGTCTTAGTCCAACGTTTAATCACAATAAAGTCGAACTTGCGCAGCTGTCCGTACTCATCGGTGTATTGCGGTGACGCCAATGTCGAGTACGTTTTGATTTCACCGGTGCCTTTTTGATGAAGCACCAGGTTCATCTTCGCCAAGCCAGCGGTCGAGTTGTCTTTCTCTTGACCGTAGATCGAGACGATAGCATTACCCTGGCGATTCACGGGTGCTTCATCGGCTGCGCGGATCAACAGCGAACCGCTGCCAGCTGCTGGATCGTACAGTGTCCACGGACGTCCCTGGCGTGGTTCGATGCGTGAAATTCCGACCAGTCTGGCCATAATCCGTGACGCCTCGGAAGGCGTGTAGAACTGGCCTTTGCTCTTGCCTGATTCTTGAGCGAACTTCATCATGAAGTACTCGTAGGCATCGCCGATGATGTCATCGCCACTCGCGCGATTGGTCTTGAAGTCAATCGCCGGGTTTTCAAAGACCGCAATCAAACCAGTGACCTTGTCCACCAGCTCCTTGCCTCGCCCAAGTTCGTTCTCATTGTTGAACGAAACGTCTGGCAACGAACCTTGCAGTTGGTTCTCTTCCAGAAAAGCGGACAGGATCTTGTCCACGCGCTCACCGATATCCTTCTTGCCTTTCGCGGCAATCAGGTCATCGAACGATGTGCCTTCTTCCACGATGAAGTCGGCGTAGCGTTGGCCCTTGTACCGGTCGGATACGTACTTGAAGAACAACAGGGTCAGCACGTAGTCCTCGTAACGGGCAGGCTCAACACCACCACGAAGCTTGTTAGCCGCTTCCCACAACAGGGAGTAAAGTTCTGTCTTTTTCACTGCCATCAAGTTTCCCTCGTAGAAGCCTTTTAATACTCGGTGATGTCGATCCCGGCCTTCATCAGCCGCTCGTACCTGTCGATTGAGATGAGCACCGCCATCGGTCTACCGTTCTTGAGCACGAAAGCAGCCTCATCTTCTTCGGATAGCTTCGTGATGATCTTCGACGACTGTCCACGCAGGAAGTCCGACATGTTGTAGAAGCACATCGTTGTCTTCTCCGCTTTGTCGTCCACATCGACCCCTCTCAGCGCAGCTCCGCAGTCAGAAGCTAATGCACTATCAACCCATAAAGTAATTACTAAAGATGGTACCAGCTAGGCCGCCCCTTACGAGATGCACGCCAACGCAAGAGGTGAATCGCACCCCTCGGTAGTCAGCGGTGCAGATCTTCAGCATGGGTCAGTCCCATGGCGGTCACCGGACGCTTCGGACAGAGCGCTAGAGGTCGCCCCGGAAGTAACAAAACCCCTTACCAACAGGGATCTAAGGCAAGTTGAGCCCCTATTAAATCCGACGTCCCACTATCCATCAAACGCCCATTCTGATACGAAGCCCGGCCAGGTCGGACCGCGGATCGAAATGGGCGTTTTGTCTGTCAGCCCGGGTTTCCGGCTGTCGGGCGGAGAGTTTGCCGGTGCGGTTGGGTGTGTGACCGACGACCGCGGACAGGCGATGTGCGGGGATTCGATGCCGTTTGCGGCTCCCGTTGAGGGAGAGCGTCAAGACGTATCGGCGCCCGTCAGAAGGTATGGGGCGGGCGTCAGATTGTCCGGTGGTGATTGACCTACGCCGCTTACCAGAGAGGCCATGCCAGTCATGGCCGTAAAACATGCCCACCGGAACGGCGACACCGGACGATCACCACCGTCATTCTTCCGGCGCGGCGACGGGTACAGGGCGGTACGGGCGCGGTCCTCGCCCCAGCGCGACGCGCGACGGCGACGCCGCCGGACCCCTCCGAACGGGGCACGGGCGGCCGGGAGAACCGGTTACGCGGGCACGTCAGCGGCGTCGCCCGACTGCGCCGCGGCACCGATCTTTCTCGCGACGGACAGGAGCGTCAGGGCGTAGCCCGCGCAGCACCCCGACAGCATTCCCCCGGCGATCGCCCACTCGTTGGAGAAGTCCGTCGTTCCCGCGCTCCACGCGAGCGCGGTGGCGGCGAGGGAGACCGGGGCGACGAACCAGTCGATGGCCCTGCGGTATGCGATGAGCATGGAAATGAAGTGGAGGGCCACCGAGGTGAGCACGAGGGGCAGGAACAGCCACCACAGATCGAAAAACCCCAGTATGTAGGCGACGGTGATGGCGATTCCCTCGAGAGCCGAGGTGATATTGACGAATCTCGTGGCGGCCGGAGAGGGAACGGCCTGCTCCGGCCGACGGCGGGACAGCAGCCAGGCGACGAGGGCAATGCCGACGGCCACGCCGAGACCGGCCACCGTGACCTGCCACGAGCGGGCAAAGAAAGTGAATGCCGCGTAGAAGACCGTCAGCACCACGAGGAACAGGGTGACGGACATCAGTGTTCGGCGGGCCTTGCGGGGGTCTGTGCCATTCGCCTGTTCCTCCCACGCACCGCTCGCCGTTTCCGCCTTCGTGTTCCCCACTGTCTTCTCCTTCGTGTTACCCACCTTTTTCTCCTTACGGGAACGGGTGCAGGTCGGTGCAGATATCGGCCCCTTCCTCGGCCGCGAGCCGGGCCAGCCGGTCCGATCGGACGGTTCGTCGGCAGTCCCACCCGAAATCGGTGGGAAGAAGCGTGGGGCTCACAACCGTGACGGCTTTGGGGTCGAAACTACGCTCGTAGCGCGAGGTTCGGACGCGAGCGTACACGCAGATGTCGTCACCGAGCCTGTCCAGCAGTTTGCGCAGGAGACTTCCCCTGCCACAGGTCAGCTCCTCCGACCACTCCGCGTGCCCCCACCCGTAGATACCTTTCACGCCGAGGTTTTACCCACGCCCACAGATGCCCCGATAGATCGGGTTCGTTTCGGGGCAGCACAGCAGGGGTGGTCGTCGATGTCGTGCACGAGCCGAGAATTCTCGGACAGCCGTTTGATCCTGTCGGGATCGCACGTGCCCATGGACATCCGGTCGGGGGTGTACGTCCAGGCCACGTTGATCACCACATCCAACGCTTTCAGCGGACCCGGACGGTATCCCGTGCCGATCGAGCTGATCGTGTCCGCGTGGACCGGGGCGATCCCCACAGGCACGCCGAACGAACTCGTCAGCGGGCACGCCTCCACCTTCACCCCCGGCAGCTGGGCCCGGACGGGGAACCGGGGGCCACCGGGGAGCGCGGCGGACCAGTGCGTGTACCACGAGGTGCCGTAGGCATCCCGCCCGATGAGTTCGAGCAGACCGGAGAAGGCGGCCTCGGCCACGGTGTATCCGGTCGCACACCCCGAGGACGTGGAGAGCACCCACCCCGGCCAACCGCAGATCGACTTACGCCGTAGGGTCCACCTATCCGATCCGACGTCTACGTCCCCACTTGAACGCCCCTCCCGATACACAATCCCGAACACCGCGGGGAACGCGTGGCGGGGCGGGCGTTCTCATCTGATTCCGCCGGAAACGGAACAGGCCAACGCCCCCGCACCACCCCCGATGTCGGAGCCCCGACGGTCCGGAGTCATTCCCACGCCGGTTCCCCATACCCGGAGAACGCACATGCCCGGGGTACGGGTGAAGCACCTCAAAACACCCCCATATGAGGGTGCTGCGAAATTGGCCCACATCCCCGAATGGATTCGAATTCGTGAATATGGGCCAAACTTCGCGGTTAAAGACACTGACAGCCCAAAAAACCGTGCGTCATGTGTGATACTCGGTCCTATGTCTAGTCAACCGCGAAGCCGCCCTGCCGCTTTAGGCACGGAAATCGCCGCCACATTGCGCGAAGCTCTCGCCAGACGCCAGGTGACCCAGGCTGAACTCGGCAAACGGGTCAGCATCTCCACCAGTCAGATTAGCCTCTACCTCCGGGGCAAGCGGTCGATGTCGCTCGACGAGTTCCACAGCATCTGTGCCGCACTCGAGCTCTCGGCCGATGAGGTTTTCAGCCAGGCCTTCCTGCTCACCAGCGGCCGACAGCCCAGCTGAACCGGGATCAGCCGCACCGGATGATCGGCGAGGGATCGTAGACGGTCGTCCGGGTCTGCCGGTCGATCTCGGCGCCGTTCAAGTCCCGGATAATCCGGGTATCTGAGGTGGTGAACCCGGGAGCACCCGACGAGGGGACGCAGTTGTCTCCGGTGAGCGTGATCCGCGTCGGCGGAGTCTCCGCCCATCGGCCACCCGGCACGGATTCAACATCAACGGTCTTGACACCCGTCATCCGCACCGTGATCGAATTATCCCCGGTACTCGTGTTGATCATCACGGGGTAGGGGGAATTGTTCCGGAACTTCAGGTCGATCAACCCCTCGTACACGGTCGCCTCCCGTCCTGCCGGATACCGCGAGATGTAGTAGCTGTGGGGCGTGTGCGCGACATCATCGAAGCCCGCAAAATACGCCGCGTTGTAGAGCGTCGTAGCGAACTGGCTGATCCCGCCGCCGACCGCCGTGTCCGCGTGACCATTCAGGATAATGCCCGACTCCACGAACCCCTGGGCGGTGCCCCGCGGCCCCGTGTACCCGTTCAGCGAGAACACCTGCCCCGGCGCGACGACCGCACCATCCACCATCTCCGCGACCCGCCGGATATTCACACCAGAGGCGTAGGAGAACCCGGTGGTGGTGAACTCACTGACCGTTTCATCGAAGGTGGCACTCTCCGCGTCGGCGGTGGTGAAACCCGCGGGCTCATCAAGATAATCGACGTCGAACTCCTTCGGTTCGGAGCCGACGATCCGTTCGCGAAGCCCGGAGACGAGGGTTTCTCTGTTCACGGTACGGCCGTCGGAGTGCGGTGTCACCGTCCGACCGTCCCCGGAGAAGGTGATGCGGGCATTCTTCATCGGCACCTCCGTGCCAGCGAGATTCTCCATCAGGATGTCCCGCGCCGCATCGACGTCGACATCCGTGCGTAGGTTCGTCCCCTCCGGACGGAAGGTGACCACCTCCCCCATCCGTTCGACGGGAATGATGCCATCCACACCGTCGACACCGTGGGCGACCACGGGGCCGGACACCGCCTTCGCGGCCGGACCGTCGACGACGGCGGACACCGCCTTCGCGCCGATCACCGGATCGTTCTCGGTAACGGGGACATGCACGCCGTCGGGGTTCAGCCAATCCGCCATCACCCGTTGTCTGAGCACCTCCGGATCGACGCTCTGCCCGGCAGCCGGTGCGGTCTCCCGGATCGTCCCGCCATCGATGGACACCGCACCTTCCGTCGGCGGGATCGCGAGCTCAGCGGTGAGTCGGTCGATCTCGGGGGAAAGCGCAGCATCATCCACGTCGCTGACGATCCCCACCTCCCGTTCCCCGACGAGACCGCCGAACCGGTCGATCGGGTTGAGGGGCGGTTCACCCGCCTCAGCGACCGTCGCCCGCCAGTTCGGACGCAGACCGGCCACGATCGGATCCACGACCGAATCAGCTGCCCCACCGGTCACCGTCACCGGTGTAGCGAGAGTATCGTCGAGTTCCGCGGCTAGTCGGGCTTCGGCGTCCTGCGGGTTCATTCCCCCGATGTGCACACCGGCCACGGTCACACCACGCGGAACCTTCCCTTTGTTCAAGAAGTAGTCCGCGCCGTAGACGGCGACGATGAGGACGAGGGCACCGGCGACGGCACCGAGGACGATGGCCCACCTCCGGCGTCCGGAGGATGCGTCAGCGGTGGAGGCGTGGGTGTCGGGATCAGCGGAATGCACACCGCTCACACTAACCACCAGCCGCCCGGGCTGCGACCCCCGCCCAGGCCAGCTACTCCGGCGTTACCGGAACGTTACCACCTCGTGATGAACCAGGCCTTCACCCGGGTAGCGGACCAAGGTTCTGCACCTGCACCCGCAGTGCGGAGGCCTCCAGCTGTTCCATGGGGAACCCACCCTCGCTGACCGCCCGGTCGACGGCGTCCACCGCAGCAACGAGGTCGTCGGTGGATATCCACAACGCCACGTCCGCACCGGCCCGCAGTGCCGCAAGGACGGCCTGCGGGGCGTTCATTCTGCTGTTCACCGCCTCCATTCCGGACAGATCGTCGGTGTAGATGACACCGTTGAACGGTTTTCCCCCGGGGTAGTCGCCGCTACGCAAAAGCTCGTAGACGGCCGGGTTGAGGGTCGCGGGAAGACCCTCCTCGCCCAGTCCGGGCACGATCATGTGTCCGATCATCACCGCACCCGGTGAGGAATCCAGTGCCGGACCGTAGGGTTTGAGGTCCAGTTCCCTGAGCTGATCGACCCCCGGGGTGAGCACCTGGTCGTAGTGACTGTCACCGGTAGCACGGCCGTGGCCCGGGAAGTGCTTGAACACGGGCGTGATCCCCGCGTCCCGGAGGCCCGCCGCGAACGCGGAGGCGTACTGCGCCGCACGCTCAGGATCGGGCGAGAAACTCCGGTCCCCGATCGCCGCTCCCGCGGGTTCCCCGGTGGTGTCCAGGACGGGCGCGAAGTCGACGGTGATCCCGGCGCCCGCAAGTTTCGCCCCCAGTTCAGCGGCGAGCGCCCGGACCTGTTCCGGGGTCATTGTTTCCGCCATGGTCCGGGGTGCGGGAAGATTCCCGAAGATGTCGGGCTGCCGGACGACCCGCCCGCCCTCGGCGTCGATGCTCACGGCGAACGGACGATCGACGGCCCGTCGGAGCTCCGCGATGTTGCGGTCCGCCCCGGTGAGCAGCGCCGGATCCGTCCAGGATCCGATGAAGATCCCGCCGGCGCCCTGCTCGAGTGCGAACAGCGCGTCGTCGTAGTCACGGACCCCGACCGTCATCAGGGAGGCGACAAGCCCGCGCTGCGTCGTGGGCAGATTTGCTCGGGCCGCGGCCACGGGGTCGCGGATCGGATCAGGTTCGGGCGGCAGAGCGGCTGGACTCAGAATGATCGGGGGCACGGGCGGACCATGAAACTCACCGGTCGCCACACGGTAGCGGGGGTCCGGTTCCGGGACGGATTCCGACGATACCGAGCAGGCGGAGAGCCCCAGTAGCGCACCCCCAACCATGATCGCGGTCCAGCCACGTGGGCAACGCAGGAACAAGCTCTCCCGAAGCATTCGCGTGCCACTCCTTCACCGATTTCCATCCCACCCTGTGCTCACAGTGTGCCGGAGTCCGACCCGTGACGCGAACCTCGCTCCGGTCGACAACCGTACCCACCCGACTAGAATTGTGGGCCACGGACCGCGGTGACCCCACCCGATTCCACGTACCGACAGCTACCCGAGGAGCACCAGCCATGCCGGAGTCCGACCCGACCACCATGCTCATCGCCTACGACGGATCCGACGAGGCGCGCAGGGCACTGACCTACGCCGCGGAGTTGCTCTCACCCCGGCACGTGCAGATCATCACGGCCTGGGAACCAATGCAGCGCCAGGCCGCCCGCGCGGCCGGCGCCCCCGGGGTCTCGGTCGTGGACTGGAGCGCGGACGATGACGGCGATCCCGCCCACGACGAGGCGCTGTCGATCTGTCGCGAGGGTGCGGAAATCGCGGAGTCCCTCGGGCTCATCGCCCACGCCCACCTCGTCGAGTCGACGGGCGCAATATGGTCAGCCATCGTCGACGCCGCCGAACAGCTCCGCCCTGACGTCATCGTCACCGGCACCCGGGGAAACACCGGTTTCCGCTCACTCCTGCAGTCCTCCACGGCCGACAACGTTCTGCACCACGCCGGCCTCCCGGTATTCATCGTTCCTCCGTTGGAGGAGAACGAGGAGTAGCTGGTAGTCTCTGCTTTTGGCTCCGACACATCCCGGCCCACCCACACGAGAGATCACGGCAGTAACCACCCATGGCATTTGAATCAGATTCCGACACGCGGCGCACCATTGGCCCGGCGCTGGCCAGCGTCGTCGTCGGCGTGATCCTCGGCGGCGCCGCGGTCATCGGCGTGGCGAAGCTCTCAGGCCAGGACCAGATCCCGCAGGACCAGGTCATCAGCAGTGATGAGGCTCTCCTCGGCGGCGCGGAGTACGGCACCCGCGAGTAACGCGTGCGTACCGTCGCCCGCCCCCACCTGACCGGTTGGCTGCTGCTGGGAATCTTGGCCTTCCTGCAGTCCCCGGGCTTGACCGTCGCCGACACGAAACACGATCTCGCCGTCGACCCGGGAGGATTCCTCGCCTCCGCGACCGCCGCCTGGTCGGATATTTTTCCCCTCGGGCAGGTGCAGAACCAGGCGTACGGCTACCTCTTTCCCCAGGGCCTGTTCTTCCTGGTGGCGGACCCTCTTCCCGACTGGGTCGCGCAACGACTCTGGTGGACGGTGGTCCTCGGGGTGGGTTATTCGGGATTCCTCCGGCTCGTCCGCGGGCTCGACGTGGGGAGCCCGGTGTTCCGGATACTCGCGGCTGTCCTCTACGCCCTGTCACCCCGGGTCCTAACCACCCTGGGCGCGATCTCCTCCGAGTCCTGGCCGGTGGCCCTCGCGCCGTGGATTCTCGCTCCGCTGGTCGCCGGCCGGTTGACCGGATCACGGATCGCCGCGTCCGTCCTCGCGGTGGCCTGCCTGGGAGCCGTCAACGCCACGGCAACCCTCGCGGCGTGCGTCCCCGCCGGGATCGCCCTCGCCTGGTGTGTTCTGCGCAGGCAACCCGGCGCGGCCCAGTTGGGTGCGGTCTGGTTCGTCGGCTGCGTCGCGGTGTCCGTGTGGTGGATCATCCCCCTGCTCGTGCTCGGCCACTACGCGCCGCCGTTCACCGACTTCATTGAGAACGCTTACGTGACCACCCGGTGGTTGAATCCCACGGAGATTCTGCGGGGGACGACGAGCTGGGCGCCGTTCGTCGACACCGAACGCCTGGCTGGGAACCTCCTGGTGACGTCCCCGGTGTTCATTCTGTTCACCTCCTGCGTCACGGCGCTGGGCCTCGTGGGGCTCTGTCAGCCACTTCCCCGGCGCGGCCTAGGGGTGGGAATGCTGCTCGTCGGACTGGTGATTCTAGGTGCAGCGCACGGACCGCTCGGCCCGGAGATCCGGTCCTTCCTCGACGGGCCTGGCGCGGCGTTGCGTAACATCCACAAGTTCGACCCCGTGGTGCGGCTCCCGCTGCTCGTCGGATTCGCCGCGCTCGGGCGGGTACTGGTGCTGCCATCGACACGCGCGGAGCTGCTGCATCCGGGGCGTCGACACGCGGCCGCCGTCCTCGTCGCGCTCGTCGCACTCGGTGCGTGCGCCCCGGCGCTCAGTGGTCGGCTCGCCCCCCGGGGCGGCTGGCCGGAGGTGCCCGCCTACTGGCGGGAGACCGCGGACTGGCTGAACGCCAACGGACGCGACACGCGGACGTTGATCCTGCCGTCGACGTCTTTCGCCCGGCAAGGCTGGGGCTGGACCCGCGACGAACCCCTGCAACCGCTGCTCGACGTCCCGTGGGTGGTCCGCGACGCCGTTCCCCTCGTACCGGCTGAGGCGATCCGTGGTCTCGACGGTCTCGATGCGGTGCTGGCCTCCCCCGCCATCGACCCGGCGGCGGCTCTCCGCGCGGTCCGACGTCTGGGGGTCGGCCTGATCGTGGTGCGCGACGACCTTCCCGCCGCGCCCGCCGGTGATCTGGTGGAGCGGCTGCGGGACAGTGGCGCTGCCGCACACGACTTCGGTCCGGTCACCGTCTTCGAGATCGATCCCGGTCTGAACATGACCACGACCACGGAGACACCCGTCCGCGTCGCCGGTGGCGGGGAGTCACTCGCGCTTCTCGACGCCCTCACCGGCCCCGCCGCGCGCACCCTCGTCGACGGCGACGCGGAGATCGTCACCGATACCCCGCAGCTCGTCGCCCGCAACTACGGCACGGTACGGGACGCGGTCTCCGCGCCACTCGTCGATCTGTCCGAGGGCTCGGACGTGCGTAATCCGGTGGCAGACTACCCCTCGGCCGGGCCCCTGACCCGTGTCGCCGAGCAGGGCGGTACCGTGCGGGCTTCCACGTCGGCCTCGGACGCCACGAGCTTCGGCGGCGCCGATCCGGGTGCGTCGGTCACCGCCGCTGTCGACGGTGACCCCACCACCGCCTGGTATCCCACCCCGGGCCGCCAGGCAGGCGAGTGGATCGAGATCACCGCCGATCACCCGGTATCCGATCCGGTGCTACGGATCACCGCCACCGGCACCGACGTGGATGTGACCGTCAACGCCGGAGACGCGAGTGTCGATACCCACCTGGTCGCCGACGAATCCACCCGGGTGCGGGTTCCCGGTGGCCCGACCGACACCGTCCGCGTGACGCTCGGCGCATCGCGGGACCGGGTGGGAATCGCCCAGATCGCACTCGACGGTGCACCCATCCGCCGGACCGTGACGGTGCCGGACACTTCCCCGGATGCGCGGCAGTTTCTCCTCCAGCGACTCACCACCGGGGAGGACGTCCTCGACCGTGTGTTCACCGCCCCCCGGGACATGACCCTGCTCCTCGACTCCCCCGACTGCCGGGATCCACGACCCGTTGACGAGGACCCCAACCACGGGATCACGCTCGCCGATCAGGCGCGGGAACGCAGCATCCGGATTGACGGCGCATTTGTATCATGCGGACCGGTACATCTCGCCGCCGGGGAACATCATCTCCGCACCCGACAGGACTGGGCGCTGCTCACCGAGGAAGGATTCACCGGCGGCATCACACCGGTCAGTGTGGGGCGTGATCTCACAGCGGCGGACACCGACCGGCTGCTCATCACCGGGCGCGCCGCCCTCGACGGGCTGACTGCCACCGTCGGCGGTACCGCGGTGGACGCGGACGTGATCGATGCGGCGACCCGATCCTTCCACGTCCCGGCGGGGGTGTCCGGCGCCGTGGAACTGCACTTCGCCGGAGACACCCCCTACCGGGCGGGACTCATCGGCGGCGCCGTGGCCTGGCTCTGCGCCGTGGTGCTGTGCGCACTCGCCGTGATCCGCAGCCGGGGGAATTTCGTGCCCACCCTGGACACCGGCCACTCGACGGCCCTTCTCACGCTCGGCGGTGCGGTCACTCTCTGGCTCATCGGCGGCTGGTCCGGGCTCGTCCTCGGAGTGGCGACGTGGGCGGTGGTGCGGTACACCCTGATCCCGGCGTCCGTTCTCGCCGGTGGTGGGGTGGCCCTGGCCGGGATGTGGCTCGCCCACGCGCCCTGGCCGCAGGGCGGCTATGCCGGGGACGCATCCTTCGTCGGGCTCGCCGCCCTGGTCTCGGTGGCGGCCGTGGTATCGGCGGTGAACTCCCGACCGAGATAGCGCCGACATCCGCACAGACAAACGCCCCCGGGCAGGCGCTTTATCGGCGCGTCCCCGGGGGCTTACGCCGCCAATACTAGCTCAGATCCCCGGCCCGAGCAGTAGTTGATGATTGCTCCGGTGTGCATACGTCTGGTTCAACGGACGGACCTCCCGTGGATTCCCTCCCGGTCGCCGAACCTTTCCGCCGGGTCATGATTCGCCGGGTCATCGTCCGGGCCGGTTCCTCCACGAGCACGTAGATGGCGGCGGACAGCGGGACAGTCACCGCGAGAGTCAGCACCGCGATCAGTGCGGTGTGCCCGGTGAAGGGCGCGATTCCAGTGAGCGGGAACATGAGTTCCAGGACCGGGAGGTGGACGAGGAAGATGGAGTAGGACCAGCGGCCGAGCGCCTGGAACACCGGCGTCGTCAGTAACCCCTCCCTGGGCGCCAGGGCGTAGGGCAGGACGACGGCAGCGGTGAACACCGTGCCCGCCAGAACGCGGAGCGCGAACTCGCCCGGTTCCGGGTGCACGAGGCCGACGGGCCCGTACCAGGGCTGGGCCGCGATCCACAGCGTGACGACGGCGAGCACCCACCACACCGGGCGTCGCCCCAGCACCCGAAGCACCCTCCGGGGAAGCCGGCCCTCCACTTCGGCGGCGATCATGCCGACGGCGAACCAGCAGGCAAATGCTGGGGGGAGGATCTGGAGATTGGGTACGCCCGGCGCGGGCGACGCGGCGACGAACGGCAGCCACGCCCATCCCACGCTCACCGCCGCGACGGTGAGGATCACCGGGATGCGGGCACGGGCGGGCAGGAGTCCCACTGCGAGCGCCAACAGCGGCAGCGCGGCATAGAAAGCGACCTCGACGCACAAGGACCACAGGTGTGTGAGCCCGGGGGCGAGTCCACCGGGGACATAGATCTGGGTCATGGTGAGATTCGCCAGGCGTTGAACTCCGGTGGCGCGGTAGGCGTTCGGCAGGAGCAGCAGCACTCCGGCGGCCACAACCAGGTAGGCGGGAAAGATCCGTCCCATGCGGCTGGCCAGGTACCGGAGCCACGAGACGTCCCGGCCTGCGCGGGGGCCGTAGCGTCGCCACAGGAGGAACGCCGACAACGTGAAGAAAACCGGGACAAAGAAGTCGAACCGCCCGAGTATCCCGCCGAGGAAGCTCGTGGGGGGCAGACCGGTCTGGAAGGCGACGTGGGTGAGCAGAACCCCGATGGAGGCGACGGCACGCAGCCCCTCGAGCGAGGCGTTGAACCGGGTAGTTTCCGGGTACGATCCTTCTGTGCCCATGGCGCGGCCGCCTTTCCGCCCGCGTCATCCGGGCACATGTTCTTGCACAGATCCTAGTTGGAAGGGGGTCGCGATGGCCTCGCGGGTCTCCGGTCTCATCGCCCTCACTCTCGGCGTTGCGCTCATCGCCGTCGCCCTTCTCCTGCCGTCTTTCCTGATTCCACGCCTGAAGGTGATCCCGCTGGATGCGGGCGGTAAGACCGTCACCCGAGAGGTGGAGGCCACGCTCCTCGACTCCCGCGCCTTCAGTTCCCGTGAGGTGCTCCCCGAGCACAGGGACGACCCCGCGTGCGAGGGCGATGAACCCCCGGTGGCCTGCTTCATCGGCCATGCGACCCCCATCTACGGCAACCGCAGCATCAGCGTCGTCGAGCCTGCGGACGCGAAGGTCGTGACTCTGCGCGCGGGCAATGTGCTGATGCGTACCGACCGGCCTGAACCGGAGAACGTAATCTCCGCGACAGTGGATACGATCACCCTCAACCGGCGCACCGCGCTCCCGGTTCCGGAGCCGGTGTCGAGCTTCCACGCGACATCGCCGCGCCTCGGGCTGGACGACATGCGCAACGGCTTCACCCGCGAGGGCGTCCAGTACCAGTTCCCCTTCGATTCGGATGCCCGGTCCTACCCGTACTTCGATACCACCGCGCAGGCGACCCAACCGATCGATTTCGTCGACGAGGAGATTCTGCCCGGCCACGAGGATGTCGAGGTGATGCGCTACAACCAGCAGATCGGCCCAGTGAACATGTTCACCGCCATCAGTGGGGTGTTCAATCTGGACGGTGAGATCAGTGAGCACGAGAAGGCATCGCTGAACGCCCTGCGAATGAGCAGTCCCGCGCGTGACTGGTACACGCCCCAGGAACTCCGGGACCGTGGCCTCACCCCGGACGAGAGGGTGACGATGACCCGCTATTACGCCAACGACCGCACGGTGTGGGTGGAGCCGTCGACGGGCGTCATCGTGCACGGGCGGGAGTACCTCAACTACTTCTTCGCGCGTGATGATGACGAGGCGCGTGCCCTGGCACAGGCACGTTTCGATGATCCCGACGCGGCCGTCAACCCGAACCGCACAGCACTCGCGATGACGGCCGAGTGGAGTGCGGACACGCAGGACCGCCAGTGGAAGAAAGCCCTCGAAGGCCGGTCGAAGCTGACCCTCCTGGGCACGGTCGGCTGGAGCCTCGGTATCGCCGGTGCGTTGCTGACCCTGCTGGGGATCTGGCTACTGCGCCGCCGACCGACATCCCGACCGTAGACTCTGTGGGGTGACTCGCCGCATCGTCCTGACCGCGTGGTCGGTGTTCTGCGTCGGTGTCCTGCTGTGGCCGATCGCCGGGGCGGGTGCCCTGATCCAGAGGGACATGGTGGTTCTCCCACACCCGGCGTTGAGCCTGTCCGCGCTGGGGTTTGGGGATCTTCCGGCCAGGAACGCCCCCCAGGATGGTGTCCTGGCGGTGGTGGGGTCCTTCGCCGATGCCTCCTTCGTCACTCGCCTTTTTCTCCTCGTCGCCGGTTTCTCCGGGGCTGCGGGAGCGGCAGCGCTGGCCCGCCATGTCACCGGCGGATCACGGGTTCTCCCCCAGATCACCTCGGTGACGCTGACCGTGGTCAACCCATTCGTGGTCGAGCGCCTGGCGCAGGGACACTGGTCGCTGGTGGTCGCGGCGTGGATGCTGCCTGCCGTCGCCTGGGCAGGGCTCGTGGGGAACAGAATTGTGCTGGTGGTGGGGATGTGGGCGGCATCGCTCACCCCGACGGGTGCTCTGCTGGGGATCACGGTGGCGCTGGTGTGTTCGTGGCGCAGGCGACAGCTGAGACTGCTCGCCGCGGGGGTCGGTACAGTCGCGTCACTGCCGTGGCTGGTACCCGCCCTGCTGGGTGTGCCTGGAACGGGTATCGGTGGTGCCACGGCATTCGCCCCCCGAGCGGAGCATCTCGTCGGCACCGCCGGGGCACTGGCCGGATTGGGTGGCATCTGGAACGGCGCGGCTGTCCCGGCGTCACGCTCCGCGGGGTTCGCGGTGTTCGGTGTCCTGCTCGCGGTGGCACTGTCAACGGGGTTGCGCCGCTGCCCCCGGCCGCTGCTGGTCCTCGCGGGGGCCGGTCTCGGCATCGCAGTCGCCTGGTGGCTGTTCCCCTGGGCGGCGGAGTGGTTACTGCTCCACGTTCCGGGGGCGGGTCTGCTGCGGGACGCTCAGAAATATGTCGCACTGGCTGTCCCCGCGTTCAGCGCGCTCGCTGCACTGGCCGTGGACCGGCGGTGGCTCATCGGGGGCCTGGTGATTGTCCTCGCGGTACTGCAGGTCCCGGACGCGCCACGTGCCGTGGTCTCCCTGCGACCTGTTCCGGTGGACCCGGCCTGGGTGGAGTTATCTGAGATAGCAGCGGGGCGTGACGTTCTGGTTCCGGATGCGGGCACGATAACCACGTACCGCGGCCGGACGACCCTCGATCCCAGGGCGAAGGCCGTCTCCCTCGTGGAGCCGGGCGGTCTGCGGGTGGACGGTGAATTGACCGATCAGCCGAATCCACGGTGGGTCACCGCTGTCGAGGCATGGCGGGACGGGGACATCGATGCCGTTCGGTCGACGGGGATTGGGGTCGTCGTCGATGGGGGCGAGACCCACGACCTCGGCGGCGCACCGCGACGGGGCTGGCGCTGGTGGCTGGGTCTCGGATTAACCGGATTGTGGTTCGTGGTTCCCTTCACCGTCGTCTTCCTGCGACGTGGTTCAGGAGCTCGGCGAACTGCTCGCCGGTGAATTCCCAGGAGAACTCGGTGGCGCGTCTCTCGGCGGCCGCGCCGAGACGGGAACGGCCTGGACCATCGTCGATGAGATCCGCCGTCGCCCGGATGAGGGCCGCCTTATCGTCCACGAGTACTCCGGTGACACCGTCGATCACGGAATCGTTGAGTCCCGCTGAGCTGCGGTACCCGAGGGTCGGTACGCCGTGCTGGGCAGCCTCGATGACCGCCAGCCCCCATCCCTCCTTCCGGGAGGGCATGAGATGCAGGGTGGCGCGGGCGAGGAGCGCATGTTTGTGTTCCTCGCTGACCTGACCGTGCAGAATCACTCGGTCCCCGACACCGAGTGACACTGCGTAGTCGCGGAGCTGCTGCTCCCACCATCCTGAGCCGATGACGTCGAGCACAACGTCATGCGTCGGTAAAAGAGCCGCGATGACGTCCATGGCGTGCTCAATCTGTTTGTGCGGTACGAGACGGGACAGCGTCACCAGATGTGTCGTCCCGCTGTCCGGATAGCGGGCGAAATCTACCGGGACGGGGTCGATGCCGCTTCGAATGATCCGGATTGCCTCAGCATTGACCCCAAGTTCCACGAGTTCCCCCGCGGACGACTCCGACACCGTGACGTACGGGCTCGACCGGTAGACCCGTGGTGCGACACGACGTTCCAGGAACCACCCGACCCGACTCAGCACTGGGCCCGCCACCGGCCATTGTTCCCGGTGACAGTGGTGGGTCAGCAGTACCGTAGGCCGTCCGCTGAATACGCGGGCGAAGAATGGGATCCCGTTCTGAGTGTCCACGACCACGTCGACGCCCCGTAACGGGCCCACACCGAGCCGCCCAGCGAGAAGGGCCAACCAGGCCCGCGAATAGACGGTGAACTTTCCACCGGCGCGACTGAAACGAATTCCGTCGCGGACCTGCCTGCGAGGAGCGGCATCGTGTGCGGCAGTCCGATAGACGACCTCGTGACCGTGCTGGACGAGGTACTCTCCGACGCGCTCCAGGTAACGTTCACTGCCGCCCCCCTGAGGGTGGGTGGTATCGCGCCAGCACAGAAACAGGATCTTCATGACCCCGCCAGTTTAACCACCCGGCACCGATACACTGTCACCGTGCGATTTCCCCTCACGTCTCGTCTCCCCCGGACCCGTGGTCTGGCGACACTGCGCAGGTCATTCAACTTGCTGCGCGGTTTCCGCTTCGAGCAGACCGCCCCGGAGGTCTTCTACGGGCGTCTCGCGGAGGATACAGCTCTGCTGCTTGAGTGTCTCCACGCGGATTGCGTGGGTGGCGGGCTCGCCGGGCGGCGAATCCTGGATGTCGGCGGTGGACCGGGTTATTTCTCGCAGGCATTCGCCGCACGCAACTGCGGATACGTCACGGTGGAACCGGACGCCGGGGAGATGGCAGCCGCAGGTATTGCTGTCGACGCATCCGTCCGCGGTTCCGGCACCGCGCTGCCATTCCGGGAGGGGGTGTTCGACGTGACCTACTCGTCCAATGTCGCCGAGCACGTTCCGGATCCCTGGACGATGGGCGAGGAGATGCTGCGGGTTACCCGTCCGGGTGGTCTGGTGGTGCTGAGTTACACGGTGTGGCTCGGCCCGTTCGGTGGCCACGAGACCGGTCTGATCCCGCACTACATCGGTGGTGCCTATGCCCGGGACCGGTACACGCGACGACACGGGCATCCACCGAAGAATGTGTTCGGCCAGTCACTTTTCGACGTCTCGTGTACGGCCGGTGTGCGATGGGCGAGATCCACAAAAGCAGAGGTGTGCAGCGTATTTCCGCGGTATCACCCAGCATGGGCGTGGTGGATGGTCCGCGTACCGATACTGCGGGAATTCGTGGTGAGCAACGTGGTGATCGTGTTGCGAAGAAAGCAGTGACCGGACCCTGGATTGCTGGTGTGTCGGTTCCGGGGCGGCGATTTACCGGGGCAGGTTCACCTTTCTGGTGGTGGCTAGATTGATGTTCTCCCTGCCGCAACGTCGGAGTACCGGACCACAGAGCTGAAAGGGCCGGCCGAGGAGGAATACTCCCGGGTCGGCCTCTTAGAGATCAACCACCACTGATCAGCTCGAATCAGCGGCGACGGCGTAGCACCAGCAGCAGTCCAAGCCCCATGAGGACGAGAGCGATCAGAATGAGGATCAGAACGTTCGCCCCGGTCTGAGCGAGCATCCCTCCCCGGTGTTCTTCCTTCGGTTGTTCAACCTGGTTTGTAGGGGCCGGTGTGTCGGTGTGAACCGGCTCTTCCGCGATCCCCGCATTGGAGGGTCCCTGGGCCGCACTCAATGCGCCCGAAGAGAGGGCAGGCAGGAGGAATGCTGATCCGAGGGCGACGGCACCGATGACGGGACTGATCCACCCGTTTCCTTCCGAGGATCCGAACACGGAGCCACCGGCGTTGGGGGGAACCTCACTGTAGGTGTTGGTCACCTCCACGTTGTCACTATCATCCGCAGCAACAATCACCGTCGACGAATCCGGCGACACCGTCACCACATGACCAGGAACACCAGCAGACACTGCGGCCACATATGCCAGTTACCCCCTGACGAAGTCCCACTTCGTACGTATTCGAATTTTCATGTGGGCGTTGCGGCTCCACAAAATCGTCGATAATTGTCATCAACCAACCGCTAACGGGAACAATGACACTCCACCGGACCACGCCCATGCCATTGGTCCAGTCGCTGACTTCGACGAAATAAATAACCGTATTTGGTAGGATTTTCGTGAAAACTTCAAACAGGAGCGGCCCCTGATCCGGGCCCTACACCCCCTCATCAACGACAGATTCGTTCATAATATCGGTAACATTGAGAGTTACCGATTTAATATTAAACATCTTTTTAGTCGGTCAACACACACTTGACGGCGAAGTTGTCATTGGCGTTTTCACATTCAATAATGCCATCCCCACTGCCATTAGCTAGATTGACAGGTTTACTCACCGTATGTAGCCGACCCGGAAGTTGAAACAGCATATATTTGCCCGGTTTCACGGATTTCGAAGGATCGTCCTGATACTTTTCGTACTGAAGTCGGTCTTTAAACTAATTGATTCATCCGAAGTCAATGGCTCGGATGCAGCCTTCCCGGAGGTGCGGGTGAAATCTACATTGGTTACGTAGTCAGCGGTTCTATCCGAGCCCCCTCCGCCCCAGCCTCTGGTGCTGCCAGTACGGACAGCACCAGCATAAAAACGGACATTAGCGATATAAACACCCTCATCGATAAAGACCGAATTCTAAATAATCCTTCTATCATTGTGACCATCTTACTTTCTGGTCAAAGAGAACGAGTATTTTCCCACACGGATACAGGCCGACGAACCGCATCCAGTCCCCGCTGGTCCGATGGGAGCGTTTGATACACCAAGATGATCATCTTGGCTCTTCTGATCCATCAGCGATATCCTATAGTTTTTAAGCTCCCCCGAATAGGATGTCCGAGAACCGGCGATGTCGATCAATAAGAGGTTAGGTAATTAACATCCGTCACAGCGCGCCTGGAAACAGATGCAACTCATGATACCGACGATCTCAGTTCACCATCGAGGAATCCCTCAACCGTTCCCAGTCATCACCGGATATGACGTCCGCAGAAACCTGTCCCAACGACCGCACCCAGGCGATTGTCACGGGAGCAGTCGATCCAGGAGGCATCGACAAGTCTCACGATGTCTACCTCGGCTCGAACTCCCGGCAAGATATTCGACTACGCCTACGCCGTAGCCGCGGACGGTGAGGTTTTTCGCCTGAAGGATCAACCAGAAGCAGGCTCCCCTCGTCGGAACTTTCGATCAGGCCAAGACATACGGCACTGTCGAGGTCACCGTTGACGCCCCAACACCACGGCAAGCCCACCATGTGTGTTTCCCGCCACTACGGCTGCGATGGCGTATATCTGCCAGCATTCACCATGCGAAAGCTGCCCGAAACCTACCCCGTCAATTCCAAAACCGACAAGCATGACGCGTACATCGTCACTGACAGCGCCCGCAGCCGTCCCCACACACTACGACCGGTCGCCCGGGGTGTCGAGCCTCCACCAGCATCAAGTCACTTACGGGGTTGAAGAAAACCTTCAGTTCACCTGAGCCAAGCTGGTCAACCATCTGCGTTCACTGCTTGTCAACAGCTACCTGGCGTTTGAACGCGCTCTGGCCTGCGGCACGATTCAGCGACGCTGGGTGCTGGAGATTCTGCTGCACGACTAAAGCATGGGCAACGTCAAACATACAGGCCACGAACGGCTGCGGACGTTCGCCGGTAAGTACGTCGCCACCGCTCCCAGGGCCTGTCCGCAAGCGTTCTCAAGGCCCACTGCAACCAGACTGTGATGATTCCCGGCGCAGTCCAGCCCGAGCGTGACCTCAAGCAGATCCTTGCCACCAACACCGAACTGGAGGAGGTCATAGCCGACGTCATCGCAGAAGCCGGACAGACGCCCCGGTCATGCGCAGTACTGCCATCTAAGTCGAGAAATGATCGAGGAAATAAGCATCTACATGAATAACCCATCTTGGAAAAGCACAGATGTAATGACCACATAATCAAAAACACCCATTCTAGAGTAGATGTGATCTACCCTAGTGACACCGCAGGAGTATCCGGACCACCCCGCTTAGAATTTGAGCAATTTAGCGACCGGTGATTATCCTTGAGTATTTGAGAATATCAATCTGCCCCAGCCGTACCGACACGGTGATGATACAGAAACGGCAATCCTCCGGATCGGTTGGTCCGGGGGATTGCCGTTTACCGCAATATCAGGAGTGCTTCGCGATGCGTTCCTTGAGTGCCTCGAACTGCTCGAAGACCTCCTTGGGGACGGCCGGTCCGAGCTTCTCCAGCCAGGCAGCGTTGTCCTCCATGTCGCGTGCCCACTGCTCCGGGGGAGCGGTCAGGGCTTCCTCAACATCGGCCCGCGGGGTGTCCAGGCCGGTGAGGTCCAGGTCTTCTGCGCGAGCGGTGTGCCCTGCGACGGTCTCGTCGGCTCCGACACGTCCCTCAATGCGGTCAACGATCCACTTGAGGACGCGGCTGTTGTCGCCGAATCCGGGCCACAGGAAACGCCCGTCATCGCCGCGGCGGAACCAGTTGACCAGGAAGACCGGCGGCATCTTATCGCCGCCCTTGTTGCCCATGTCGATCCAGTGCTGCAGGTATTCGCCCGCATTGTAGCCGATGAACGGGAGCATGGCCATGGGGTCGTGGCGCAGTGCACCGACCTTTGCCTCGGAGGAAGCGGCGGTCTGCCCGGAGGACAGCAGGGTCCCGATCATGGTGGCGTGGTTCCAGTCGAAGGCCTGGGTGACCAGCGGGACGGTGTCGGGGCGGCGGCCACCGAAAAGGATCGCGGAGACCGGGACCCCACGCCAGTCATCGAACTCTTCGGCCGCAACCGGGCACTGGGAGATCGGGACGCAGTAGCGGGAGTTCGGGTGGCTGGACGGCTCCTCAGAGTCCGGGGTCCAGTCGTTGCCCTTCCAGTCGATCGCGTGATCGGGCTTGTTCTCGAGACCCTCCCACCAGACATCACCGTCATCGGTGAGTGCGACGTTGGTAAACAGGGAGTTGCCCGGCTCCATCGTCTTCATGGCGTTTGGGTTGGAGTCGTAGTTGGTGCCGGGTGCGACACCGAAGAAGCCGTTCTCCGGGTTGACGGCGTAGAGGCGGCCATCCTCACCGAACTTCAGCCACGCGATGTCGTCACCGACAACCTCGGCGGTCCAGCCATCGATGGTGGGTTCCAGCATGGCCAGGTTCGTCTTGCCACAGGCAGACGGGAAAGCGGCGCAAATGTAGTAGGACTTGTTCTCCGGGGAGGTGAGCTTCAGGATGAGCATGTGCTCAGCCATCCACCCCTCGTCGCGGGCCATGACGGATGCGATACGCAGGGCATAGCACTTCTTCGCCAGGATGGCGTTTCCGCCGTAGCCGGAACCGTAGGACCAGATTTCACGGGTGTCCGGGAACTGGGTGATGTACTTGGTGTCGTTGCAGGGCCAGACGACGTCCTCCTCGCCGGGCTCAAGCGGCGCGCCAACAGAGTGCAGGGCGTGAACGAACTCGCCGTCATCGCCGATCTTGTCCAGAGCCTCCGTTCCCATGCGGGTCATGATGCGCATGGACATCACCACATAAGCGGAATCCGTCAGCTGGACGCCGAGTTTCGGATCGGGATCACTGATCGGACCCATGCAGAACGGAACGACATACATCGTCCGCCCCTTCATAGCCCCCCGGAAGCACTCGGTCATCTCGGCCTTCATCTCAGCCGGGTCCATCCAGTTGTTGGTCGGGCCGGCTCCCGACTCATCTTCTGAGCAAATGAACGTGCGCGACTCGACGCGGGCTACATCGGCAGGGTTCGAGCGCGCCAGGTAGCTGTTCGGGCGCTTCTCCTCATTCAGCTTGATGAGGGTACCAGCCTCGACGAGTTCAGCCCCGAGCCGATCCCATTCTTCCTGGGATCCGTCGGCGAAGACGACCCGCTCCGGCTGGAACAGTTCCACAGCTTCAGAGATCCATCGGATCAGTTCCTTGTTCTTCGTGGGCAGTGCACCCTCAAGGCGCGGGATTGTTGACTCGGTCATCTTTACTCCTGATATCTTCTGTCGTTCGGCAGAGTTCTCAACGACCAGCGTAGCCCCGGCAATGGCGCCCCGCAGCCACACGCATTGAGACGCTGACCACATTTGTCATGACCAGTTTGATACCCCCGAATTTAGCCCCTTGACGCGGCATGGTACGCCCATTTAGGCAAATCTCGATTACCCCCTCGCCAGGGTGCCCTCATCGCCATCCCTGTCCGGGCACCGTCACGTGGATCCTGTGGAAAACTATCCGGCGACGGGAAACCGATCACTGGATTGAAGTTTGTCCGGCAGAACAGGCAAACTGGGGGGGATGTCTAGCACTGATAATTCCCCTAACCCTGACGATCTCGGAGAGCTTCCCTCCGGCCGTCGTCTCCAATCCGTATTCAATGATGGACTCGATTACCCGCGCCTGGGCAACGTCACGTTCCGGCGCGGCACCCTGACCGATAACCAGCAGCGGCTGTGGAACGAGCACTGGCCTCGCCTCGGCAAAGTGCTCGTTGACGAAACGATCGACACCGACGCGTGGTTCGGCCGGAGCGCACCGACGATCCTCGAGATAGGTTCCGGGACCGGTACGTCCACCGCGGCGATGGCGGTCGAGGAACCCGATGTCAATGTCATCGCGGTCGAACTCTACAAGCCGGGACTGGCGAAGCTACTGGGGGCGACCGTCCGGGGCGGCATCGACAACATACGGATGATCCGAGGCGACGGCATTGAGGTGCTTAACCGGATGATCGCGCCGGATTCCTTGTCCGGTGTACGGGTCTTCTTCCCCGACCCCTGGCCCAAGGCGCGGCACCACAAGCGCCGCATCATCCAGTCGGGGCCACTGCACCTCATCGCCAGTCGCCTGAAGCCCGGCGGGATTCTGCACGTCGCGACGGATCACGCCGACTACGCCGAGTGGATCTCTGAGCTCGTCAACGTCGAACCCCAGCTGGAATACCGGGGCTGGCCGTGGCCGGACTGCCCGCAGCTGGTTGACCGACAGGTCATCACCAAGTTCGAGGGCAAGGGCCTTGATCGCGACCATGACATCACGGAGTTCCTCTGGCAGCGCCCCCTGTGAGAGTAGCCTTCTCTGTCACCTCCTTCGATCCCATAATCAGCGAAAGATCCACTTATGCATAGCGCCCATCACGATCACACACACAACTACAGCGAGCACACCGACAACACGGCGGATGCGGGGCCCGAGACCCTCCTGCTGGTCTGGGACGCACCGAACCTCGACATGGGACTCGGCGCCATCCTCGGGGGACGCCCCACCGCCGTCTATCGTCCCCGTTTCGACGCCATCGGCCGCTGGCTTCTCGGACGTGCGGACGTCCGCTCGGAGGAGCTGGGATTCCATCTGGAGCCCGAGGCGACGGTGTTCACCAACGTCGCCCCCGGCGGTTCCGATGTCGTCCGCCCCTGGGTCGAGGCCCTCCGGAACGTCGGTTTCGCGGTCTTCGCCAAGCCGAAGACCGACGAGGACTCCGACGTCGACCCGGACATGCTCGCCCATATCCGCCGTCGCCACGAGGAAGGTATTCTCCATGGGCTCGTCGTCGCCAGCGCCGACGGCCAGAACTTCCGGGAGACACTCGAGGAACTCGCCGACGAGATGCCCGTCACCGTGATCGGTTTCCACGAACACGCCTCATGGGCGGTGAGTTCGGAGCTGATCGAGTTCATCGATCTGGAGGAAATCCCCGGAGTGTTCCGCGAGCCGCTCCCGCGCATCTCCCTGGACTCCCTGCCCGAGGGAGGTGCCTGGCTGCAGCCCTTCCGTCCGCTGTCGGCGCTCCTCTCCGGCCGCTCCTGACCTGACCGTTCCATCCCCGAGACCGAAGATAAGGAGTCGACACCACCGTGTTCACAACCTGGGGACGACTCGCCTACCGCTACCGCCGCATCGTCCCGCTGGTGGTACTCACCGCGATCTGTGCGCTTTACGTCTTGTTCGGTCTACGCCTCGACGACCGGATGAGTCAGGAGGGCTGGGACGATCCCGGTTCCTCGTCCTCCCGCGCCGCCGCCATCGAGCTCGAGACGTTCGGTCGGAACAACAACGGCGACATCATTCTCCTGGTGAACGCCCCCGAAGGTGCCACCGTCGATGATTCGGTCGCGTTCACCGCGATCTCCCGGCATCTCGAACGCCTCCGGGCCGAGCACCCTGACGAGATCAGTCACGTCACCGGTTACTTCGACGCCACCCGGAACCGGCAGCTGGTCACGGACGACCACCGAACGGCGTTCGCGGCGATTGGCCTGAAGGGCGATGGCGAACAGACCCTGAAGGATTTCCGGGCGGTCGAGGATGACCTGCTCCCGGACGGGCTCCCAGATGGATTCGAGGTATCCGTCGCCGGATCGACCGCCGTGGCGGATGCCCTCGACGAGGGCATGGCAGGCGATGTCTCCCGAGCCGAGGTCTACGCCCTCCCCGCGGTGGCACTCCTACTCATCATTGTCTTCGGTTCGATCATCGCGGCCACCATGCCACTGATCGTCGGTGTCCTGTCGATCCTGGGATCACTCGGTATCCTCTCGATCCTCGCAGGTTTCACCCAGGTCAACGTGTTCGCCCAGTCGGTGGTCACGTTGCTGGGGCTGGGGCTCGCGATCGACTACGGGCTGTTCATGGTGTCCCGGTTCCGGGAGGAACTGGACCGCGGGGCCGACATCCCCGACGCCGTGGCGACGACAACGGCGACGGCCGGCAAGACCGTGGTTTTCTCCGCGGGCATGGTGGCCGTCGCGTTGTCCGGCCTGCTCATCTTCCCCCAGGCGTTCCTCAAGTCCGTGGCGTACGGTGCGATCAGCGCCGTGGGTCTGGCGGCACTCCTCTCCATCACGGTGCTGCCCAGCATCTTCGGCCTCCTCGGGCGTCGTGTGGACAGGTTCTCGATCCGGAATACCTCGCACGCGGGGGAGGATGTGACCCAGAGTTTCTGGGGCCGCGTCCCCGCCTGGGCGATGCGGCACTCGAAAATCGTCACACTCGCGATCGTCACCGGGCTCCTCCTGCTCACCCTGCCGTTGGCCGGAGTCAAGTTCGGTGGGATCAACGAGACCTACCTCCCCCCGGCCAACGATGTCCGACAGGCCCAGGCCGAATTCGACTCGACCTTTCCGGCCTTCCGCACGGAACCCATCAAACTCGTGGTCACTGGCGCCACCAACGATCAGCTCGTTCAGGTCTACCAGCAGGCCAACGCCGTACCCGGGCTGACCGGACGATTCAGCCCCAGTTCCCCCACCGAGAACGGCACCACCATCCTCGCAGCCGGAATCACCGACCGAACATTCAATGAGTCGGTCGTCGAGAAGCTCCGGGAGATCAACGTCCCCGAGGGCGTCGACGTCTACATCGGTGGCACACCCGCCCTCGAAGTGGAGTCCATCGAGGCGCTCTTCAAGAAACTGCCGTGGATGGCGCTCTACGTGGTCATCGCCACGTTCATCCTCATGGCGCTGACCTTCGGTTCCCTGATCCTGCCTGCCAAGGCCGTGATCATGACCATCCTCGGGATGGGGGCAACCCTCGGTATCCTCACCGCCATGTTCGTCGACGGCCTCGGATCGTCGTTCCTCGGGTACTCCGCCGGGCCGCTCATGAGCCCAGTCCTCGTGCTCATCATGGCGATCATCTACGGACTATCCACGGACTACGAGGTGTTCCTCGTCTCTCGGATGGTCGAGTCCCGGGAACGGGGCGCCACCACGGACCAGGCGATCCGCTACGGCACGGCGCACACCGGATCCATCATCACCGCCGCCGCCGTCATCATGATCGTCGTCTGCGGTGCCTTCGGGTTCTCCGAGATCGTCATGATGAAGTACATCGCATTCGGCATGATCGCCGCGCTGATTCTCGACGCAACCATCATCCGCATGCTCCTCGTGCCCGCCGTCATGCACCTTCTCCGCGAGGACAACTGGTGGGCACCGCTGTTCATCAAGAAGGCCGCGGCCCGGCTCGGGCACGGTTCGGAGGTTCCGACTTCTGTGCCCGAGCCCGGAGAAATCCCCGTCACTCACGCGGTCGTCATCGACGACAGTGAAGCCGCACGCCACGGTCGGACCATCCGCGAGGACGACGCCCTCATTCCCTTCCCCGAGCTCCTCGCCCGCCTGCAAGCTGACGACGACCGCCCCCAGCTGGATCGGGGAACCGAAAGATGACCCAGAGGTTCAGGGCGCTCCGCCGCAACCCCTGGGTCAGGTGGATCACTCCGCTGATTTTCGTCGCTCTGGCTGTCTTCTTCCTCCGGGACCGCACGGACCTCTTCAGCCAGGGTCTCGCCGCCGTCCGGAGGGCTGAACCCCTGGGAGTCGGTCTCGCTCTGCTCGCTTCCCTTGCCTCCCTGTGGTCCATGGCCGCCGTCCTCCGCCTGCTGCTCCGGGCCGGTGGGGTCCCGGTTCGCCGCCGGGACGCAAACGCGCTCACCTTCGCCTCCAACGCCTGGTCTTCTTCCTTCCCCGGCGGCCAGGCATTCGCGACCGTCCTCCAGTACCAGACCATGCGTTCCTGGGGTGCCGGGGTCATGGTCTGCTCCTGGCAGATCGTCCTCTCCGGGGCCCTGTCCACAATGTGGCTCGTCGCCCTGGGTGTTTCCGCGATCGTGGTCCTCGGAGCAGATCTGTCGCTACTGTCGCTGATCGGTACCTTCGCCGTCATGTCTCTGCTGGCGTGGGCCGTCTACTGGGCCTCCGACAACCCCCGCAACGTCGCGAGGTGGGTCCGCAGGTGGTGGCCCCGTTTCAACAGACTGCGGCGGAGGGACCGCGATGAAGGGCTCGACGACGTCCTCGACAACGTGCACCAGCTCCACGATGTCCGGCTGACGGTACCGAGGTTCGCGGTCATCGCCCTCTGGTCGCTGCTCAACTGGTGTTTCGACATCGTCTCACTCTGGGCGAGTGTCTGGGCGATCACGGGAGTCTTCCCCGCCGTCTACGCGGACCCCGACCACACCACGATCGCCGGAGTGACGCTCGCCTACGTGACCGCGAAGATAGCCGGCACCGTCCAGGCAACGCCAGGCGGTCTGGGTCCCGTCGAGGCTGCGATGACCGCGACTCTCGTGGCCGTCGGCATGACGGGTGTCAACGCCTTTGGCGCGGTCTTCGTCTATCGCATGGTGTCCTTCCTCGCCGTCACCGCGATCGGCTGGCTCGTCTACCTCGTCTACTTCACCCGACGTGGCGTGAATAAGAAATCCCTCGCTGCGGGGGCCGTCGTGCCCCCGGACGACCGCAACCGACTCCGCTGACACGACGCGGAAGCTCCGGTAACTACGCTCCAGTCTAAGGCAGCTCGGGGTATTTCTCTCCGGTGTCCCGGGGCACGCAGCTCCCCGTGCCAGTCGTTTTCCGGGCGACTGTCCGGTTGCGCTGTCCCCCGTCTGCACCGGGCACTGCGCCACACCGTCTGCCGTGGAACACAGCTGCCACCGGCTCATCGGACCTCGGCGTGGACGGCGGTGGTGGATTCACGTGAGCGTGCTTATTCGTCCCCGAAGCTATACGCGGGGGAGGCTCCGATGCGGGTCGACGCCGAGACAGGGAACGGCGGAACCCGCGTGCCGACCTTTTGGTCAGGGCACGCGGGTTCCGCCGGATTTTACTCCCGATGGTATCGAACCATCGGGAGTCACCGCAGGTGACGTCCTGAGCCGTCGACTGCGGTGACCGAGCCGCTCACTGTCGGTCTACTCCGGCGTGTAAAGCCGGATGTTGTCGACCGTGGCGGAGCCTTCGTAGTAGTTCAGGTGCGGGATCCCGATGACGAAGTTGTCCGGATATGCGGAACCCTTGGGCCACATGTCCTTCGAGAACGAGCCGTATGTGCCCTCGTCGAAGGTCAGTGTCTCGTTGAAGCTGCCGTCGTACTCTTCGGGGGTCTGGTTGTAGTGCCAGATCGCCGTGGGCCGACCGTTGACCTCGCTGACGAACGGGCGCTCGTAGCGGTAGGTCTGATGCCCGACATTCTTGAAGTTACCGGTCATCTCCTGCACGTAGCCGGTGGCGGTGCGCTCGATCGCGAACGTGTAGGTTTCGTTCGGCATGAGCTCGGGCTGCAGCTCGACTGCGGAGACGATGGTCGCGTTCTTCTCCGAACCGTCGCGGATGCCGCACTCGGTGTGCATGACGAACTGGTTGTAGGCGAAGCCCTTGTCGCGCCAGGCACCACCGTCGAAGAAGATCTCATTGACACCGTTGCCGTTGGAGTCGAGGTAGGAGAAGATCTCCTTGGTGGCGGGGTTGCAGGTCTTGTAGGCCTTGGCCCAGCCACCGTTCACGGAGTAGATGTCCATGCCGACCTTGCGGTGGCTGTGGATGAAGATGTTGTTGTGCGGCGCGGGGTGTGCGTAGTCCATGATGGACAGCAGGTAGTAGCCGTTCTCTGCGGTGACGTTGCCCCAGGGCTTCGCGCAGCCGTCGACCTTCTCGGACTCGCCCTGGCTGTAGTCACCCCTGCGGGTCCAGGGGAAGTTGGTCTTGCACTCACCGGGGACGTAGCCGTTGGTCTTGCCGTCGTAGTCCCACCCGTTGTTCTCCCCACCGGGCCGCTTGCCACCGAAGTCGAGGGTCTTGAGCTCGTACTCGACGCGGTACTGGCTGGGCAGCGGGTCGGTTGCCGTGAAGATCAGGCCACCGTCCCACGGGACGTTGATCTTGGCTGCGCCATTCTCGACCTCGAGGGTGGGTGGGGTCGCTTTGGTGCCGTCGGGATTGATGTCCCGGGTGCCCATTTCGACAGTCAGCCAGCCCTTTTCGCCGATCGGGACACTCTTTCGCAGCAGCTTGAAGCTGTTGAGTGCCCGGTCGAACCACGGGCCACCGATGTTCTTGAAATAGATGCCGTCGTCGTCAAACTCGTCGACGTTCCACCGGTTGTCACCGTAGGTATCCTGAACCCACGGGACCGCATCAAGGTTCGGGGCGGTGTCGAAGGTCTCCTGGTACTGGAGCTTCCAGCCGTCACGATGGGCGTCCCCATCACCACCGGGGTTCGGGTTGATGGTGGCACTGCTGAACCCGTTCAACGAACTGAACAGATTGCCGAAGTCGATGTCGCTCGAGCCGACGGAGCTGCTCGAGCCCACGAAACCGTAGAGCGGAAGGCTCACGGCGCTGACAGCCAAAATGGCGATCGTTTTTTTCAGCGGGAGTTTTTTCAAGGTGTTCTCCTTGCTGGTCCGGTGCCGTTGGGGCACCTTAGCGGATGACCGGACCCCTTTTTGTAAATCGGCGTACCGGTCGGGGAAATTCAGGGAAGTTTGTGCGCCTGCGCACACCGCCCGCCCGCTTTCCAGCGGGAAAGGGGCGGGCGGTGTGTTTGGGCCTGGAGAGGGCCGTCCGTGGCCGGTTCGCGCTAGTTGAGGTAGAAGATCCGGTCGGCGTTCTCGGCCATGTGCTTGGCGTTCCACTCGGCGCCACCGTCGAGGTTCGCGGCGAGGAACACCGGTGCGGAGAAGCCCTTGGCCAGCAGCTTCTCGATGATCGCGGCGGAGAGGCTGTGCAGCATCGCGGTGGAGGTCACACCGGAGGCCGGGGTGAACTTCTGCGGGATGCCCTCGAGGGAGAGCACGGCGTCGCCGGGATCGACCTTGTTGTCCAGGACAACGTCAGCGTGGTCGAGGAGCTTGGTGCCGTCCGGGACGCGGGAGTCGACGGCGGAGGTGTACTTCTGCGAGGTCAGGGCGACGACGAAGACGCCGTTCTCCTTGGCGGAGCGGGCGAGCTCGACCGGGACCGCGTTGCGGCCGGAGACGGAGACGTCGATGAGGACGTCACCCTCCTTCAGCGGTGAGTTGTTGAAGAGCACCTCACCGTAGCCGGGCATCTGCTCCATCTGGGATCCCAGCGTGGTGGGGCGCGTGGTCAGCGCCTCGATACCCGGGCCGTAGAGGGGGTTGATGAGCATCAGACCACCGGCGCGGTAGACGATGTCCTGAACCGGCAGTGACGAGTGGGAGGCACCGAAGGCGAAGATACGGCCGCCGGCGATGACCTTGTCGGCGATGGTGTCTGCGGCATCCTCGATCTTGGGGAGCTCTTCCTCGCGGATCTTCGCGAGCAGGGCGGTGATTTCGTCGAAGTAGGTGTTGAGCAGGTCGGACATGGTGTTTCTCTTCCTTCTTTCTGGTTGAGCGTGGGGGGTGTGAAACGGTGGGCGGGCGGATCGGACACCGCCCTGGGGCGGTGCCCGGGGTGATACCGCGGGCACCGGAGGGGGTTATCAGACTCCGAAGATCTTTCCGATTCCGTCCACGACGATGGCGGGGACGATGGCGTCCGGGACGGTGAAGCCGAGTCCGTCAGCGCCGAAATCGGTGAGGTCACCGAAGACCTGCATGTTGAAGGCGTAGGAGATGAGGATCCAGCCGAGGAAGCCCCAGAGGAAGCCACCGATCCAGGCGGCGGTGCGGCCACCGGTGGAGTTCGCGAAGATCGCGGCGGTACCGGAGGCGAAGAAGGCGACGATCATCGACGGGATCGGGACCGGCCAACCGAGCGCGACGCACAGCGCCATACCGGCGATCTGGCCGATGAGGCCGGAGATCAGACCGACGAGCAGGGCGTTGGGTGCGAAGGCGAACAGGACCGGGACATCGAGCGCCGGGATGGCGTTCGGGATGACCTTCTGGGAGATGCCCTCGAAGGCGGGGACGATCTCACCGATCAGCATGCGGACACCGTAGAGGAGGATGAGCATACCGGCGGTGAACTGCAGCGCCATGAGCAGGGCGAAGACGATCCAGTTCTGGCCGTCGGAGATGCCGCCGTCAGCGGTCGCTGCTTCGAAGGCGCCGACGCCACCGGAGATGACCGCGGCGGTCGCGGACAGCAGGGAGACGATCGTCATGACGATGGTCGTGGAGACCGCGACGTCACGGAAGAAGGAGAGCTTCTCGGGGAGCTGGGTGTCCTCGGTGGACTTCTCCTTGTTGCCGATGACCATGCCGAGGTAGCCGCAGAGGACGTTCAGTAGGGTCTGGCCGTGTGCGAAACCGACCTCGTTTCCGCCGGTGATCCTGCGGACGAAGGGCTGCGCGATGGCCGGGGCAACCGTGTAGTAGAAGCCGACCAGGAGCGACGCGGTGAAGACCGTGAGGAACGGGTTGAAGCCGAGGGAGTGCATCAGGATGGTGAATGCACCGGCGTGGACCCAGATCATGTGGCCCGTGAGGTAGACGTAGTGCCAGGGGGTCACACGCGCCAGGAACAGGTGGAACATGTAACCGAACAGCATGGTCAGGCCGATTTCGGAACCGATGGTACCGACACCGGAGGTCTGGACCGCGGAAACGACGGCCTCATCGAAGGTGACGAAGGTGGTGATTCCCGAGGCGGGGAACGCCATCTCGAACATGCTCTGGATGGGGGTGAGGCCCTGGACCAGGACGCCGGCACCGCCGCCGATGATCAGCAGTGACAGAGCCGTCTTCACCGTTCCGGTGACGACATCGCCGGTGGGCTTCTTCTGGACCATCAGTCCGATGAAGGCGATCGCACCGACGATGACGGCCGGGATCTGGATCAGGTCAACGATGAACAGTAGAACGGGATTCATGATGATTCTGCACCGATCTGTGTGGAATGGGCGGAGGAATTACTTGGAGTTGAACTCGTTGATGGCGTCGAGCACCTTGGTGCGAACCTCGTTCTTGTCGATGAGGTTGTCGATGAGCACGACGATGGACTTCGTTCCCTGCACGTTGCTCGCCATGCCGCTGGTGGTGACGACAATGTCGGAGGGCTGGGACTTGAAGGAGCCGAGGTCGATGGCCTGAACCTGGGCTTCGATGTTCTCGCCCTTGAGGAGGGTGCGGATCTGGCTGGCGAGCATCATGGAGGTTCCGAGGCCCATGCCGCAGACGGTTGCGATGGAGATCATTGTGGGGTCCTTACTGTTGGTGTCGTGAAATGTCTGGTGTGGAGCGGGTGAAGCTGTCAGTCGTCGGCGCGATCGGTGAAGATGGCGGCGAGTTCCTCGTCGGTCTTCGCGGCGCGGACGCGGTCGATCAGGTCACCGTCGGAGAGCACATTGGCGAGTGACTTGATCATCTCCATGTGCCCCTTCTTGTCGCCGGCGGCGAAGGAGACGAGCACATCGACGGGGTCGTTGGCGGGGCTACCGAACTCCACCGGGGTGGACAGCGTGACGACGGCGGTGCCGGCGCGCTTGACGCCTGCAGCGGACTTCGCGTGCGGCATGGCCAGCCCCGGCATGAGCACCATGTAGGGGCCGAACTCGGTGACACCGTTGATCATCGCTTCGGCGTACTCGCTGGTGGCGATTCCCTCGCGCTCGTAGAGCCCACCGACCAGGCGGATGGCCTCACGCCAGTCGGCGGCAGTCTGCTTCGCGGCGACCGCATCGGGTTTGAAGGTCATTGTGTCCTCATCCTCCGGTGATGTTTTGTGATTGTTTTCAGTCTCCGGAACCCGGCAGTCGGATTCCATCTTCAAAAATCATGAGCCCTGACTGTGTGTCAGTCCTCCATGAAACGCACTGTGTGCCTGTCACAACACTGATCGTATTGAGCGATTTTGCTCGCCGCAAGCCCTATTTTCCATTTTCAATCAAGGTGACCAGACATTCTCCCCCCGAACCTAAGGCAATCTGGACAGGCCCCAGACTCACCCCCTCACACCCATTAGCGCCCATAAAATACTCTTTGAGCAGCATTTATTACGTTTTTATAACTCACGTCACACGGAGTGACAATGAGCGCTAGGCGTCACTAACGACCCAAAAAACAGCCGGAGTCGCCACCCCCGAGTGTGAAATATCTCTGATCGTTTAGCGATTGGGTAGACAGGGTTTCAATCATCTGCAATCATTGAGGATGACAATCCGCTGATTTTCACCTCCCGACCGACTGCCCGTCGGTCGTCGCGCACCACGAAGAGGATGCGGATCGCCGTTACCGCCACAGAGCAACGATTCAGCCACCCGAAGTCTTTTCGTTAGGAGACGATCAACATGAGCAGTGCACTCGGCACCCACATGGAACAGGAACTCACCAGCCAGCCGGACACCTGGCAGAAGGCACTCGACATGGAGCAGGAGCGCTCCGTCCTCCCGAAGTCCGGCGAGCGCGTCGCCGTCGTCGGCTGCGGCACCTCCTGGTTCATGGCACAGTCCTACGCCGCCCTCCGGGAGAGCGCCGGACACGGCGTCACCGACGCCTACACCGCCACCGAGGCCCGCCTCGACCGTGAATACGACGTCCTCATCGCGATCACTCGGTCCGGCACCACCAGCGAGATCATCGATCTGCTGAAGCAGGTCGGCGACCGCATGCGCACCATCGCCGTGCTCGGCGACCAGAACTCCCCCGTCGCGGAACTCGCCGATCACGTGATCAACCTTGAGTTCGCCGACGAGCAGTCCGTCGTCCAGACTCGGTTCGCCACCACCGCGCTGACCTTCCTCCGTGCCTCCATCGACGACCGCTCCGTCATCGAGCGCTCGATCGCGCAGGCCCGCGAGGTGCTGGCCGCCGATCTCGACGAGAAGCTGGTCAACGCCGAGCAGTACTCCTTCCTCGGCACCGACTGGCGTCTCGGCCTCGCCACCGAGGCCGCCCTGAAGATGCGCGAGTCCTGCCAGGCCTGGACCGAGTCCTACAGCTCCATGGAGTACCGCCACGGACCGATCGCCATCGCCTCCGAAGGCCGCATCACCTGGAACTTCGGACCCGCCCCCGAGGGACTGGCCGCCCAGGTCGCCGATACCGGAGCCACCTTCATCGACGAGGACATCGACCCCATGGCCGACCTCGTCCGCGTCCACCGCATCGCGCTGGCCACCGCCCGCGCACGTGGACTCGACGCGGATCACCCGCGCAACCTGACCCGCTCGGTCATCCTGAAGTAACCAGACTGGCCCCGACACGAAGGATCAGCACGTGAGTACACAACCCACCGCAGACACCGGCGCCGCCGCCGTCGTCGCCATCACTCCGAATCCGGCCCTCGATGTGACGATCACGCTGGACCGCCTCGTCCCCGAAAAGACGCACCGCATTGACACCGCGCAGCGCAAACTCGGTGGCAAGGGGGTCAACGTCGCGGCGGTCGCCGCTGCGGAGGGTTACCCTGCGGTCATGCTCGGCCCAGTCAACGACGACGCGCCCGGACACGTTCCAGCAGAAGGCAAAGCATCCCCCGAAGCGGCATTCACCCCGACGCCGGTGCGCCTTAGGGAGACCTTCGCTCTCCACACCACCGACGATGGTGCGACCAGCATCATCAACGAGAGGGGTGACCGGCACCCGGCGGAGATCTGGACGCAACTGGCCGATCAGCTTGAGCGCACGCTCGTGGCACACCCGGGCAGCACCGTCACGGTGTCCGGCTCCTGGCCCCCCGGCGCGGACGAGAGCATCCTCGAGATGATGATCGACCGCACCCGGAAAGCCGGAGCCAGGATCATCGTGGACTGCGCCGGGCCCCACTTGAAAGCCGCCTGCCGCGCCGGAGTTGACGTCGTCAAGCCAAATGCCGCGGAACTCGCGGCGACCACCGGGACCGACGATCCTGAAGCCGGGGCCGCACAGCTGCTTGAGCTGGGTGTCGGGCTGGTTATCGTCTCGATGGGCGAGGAGGGGCTGCTCGCCGTGGACCGTGCCGGCAGCACCCGCGCGCGCCTCCCTGAGCCTCTGACGGGCAACCCCACCGGCGCCGGCGACGCACTCGTCTCTGCGCTCGCGACCGGCCTCATCGACGGTCTCGAGCGTGGGGCCCTCCTCCGCCGCGCCACCGCCTGGTCGGCGGCGGCCGTCCTCGAGGACACCGCCGGTGTGATCAGCGACCGGTGGCGGGAGCTCGCCGACACCGTGATCATCGACGAACGCACCAACTGACACCCCCACACGAAGGAACCCCAGACACTATGACCAGAATCAACACCTTCGATATCGTTAAGGACGCAGCGGAGAAGAAGATCGGCGCCGCGGCCTTCAACGTCATCCACCTCGAGACCGCAGAGGCGCTGGTGTCCGCAGCGGAGCGCGCCGGCAAGCCAGTCATCCTGCAAATGAGCCACAACTGTGTCCGCTACCACGGGGACAACCTGGAGCCCATCGGTCGCGCCATGATCGCGCTGGCAGAGGCATCCTCCGCACCGATCGCCGTCCACCTCGACCACTGCGAGTCCGTCGAGCTGGCAAAACAGGCCATCGACCTCGGCTTCGACTCCGTGATGTACGACGGCTCGACTCTGAGCGTCGAGGAGAACATCGCGAACACCGCTGAGGTCGTCCGCTACGCCCACGAGCGCGGTGCGACGGTCGAGGCAGAGCTCGGTGAGATCGGCGGCAAGACCGCCCATACCCCGGGCGTCCGAACCAGCCCGGACGAGGCCAAGCAGTTCGTCGCTGACACCGGTGTCGACGGCCTGGCCGTCGCCGTCGGTTCCGAACACGCCATGCAGGAACGCACCGCGTCCCTCGACATCGACTTGATCGGCGAACTCAAAGACGCCGCCGGTGTGCCGTTGGTGCTCCACGGTTCCTCCGGCGTCCCGGACGAGGAGATCCAGCGAGGTATCCGTGCCGGCATGACGAAGATCAATGTGTCGACGCACCTCAACGGCCACTTCACCCGTGCCGTGCGCGCATTCCTGGACGACAATCCGTCGGTCACGGACTCCCGCAAGTACATCAAGGCGGGACGTGAGGCTTTGAGCACCGAAGCCGAACGCCTGATCGGTGTCTTCACCGAAGTATAGAATCAGCTACACGGCCAGTCGTCCGGTCACCGCTCATGGGACAGAGCGGTGACCGGACGCCCCACATTTCTCTGTCCCCTCCTGCGCACCACGGCTGCGCAGGATTTAGACACTAGTACAGTGCAGGAGGAACCGCGATGATCCGCAGTGAGCGACTCACCACGATTCTCGACACCATTGCCGACACCGGCACGGTGACCGTCGAGCAACTCGTTGACGATCTCGACATCTCCCCTGCCACCGCGCGCCGTGACCTCGATGCTCTCGCCGAACGCGGACTTCTGCGCCGGACCCGCGGCGGCGCCCGGAGCAACATCGTCGCCTTCGACACGCCCGTCCGTCAGAAGCGGATGCAGCAGCTCACGGAGAAAAACACCATCGCCCGGTATTGCCTCAACTACCTGGAGCCCGGCTGCGTGGTCGGTATGTCCGGTGGATCCACTGTGGGCACCATTGCCCAACAACTCGTCGAATGGGCCGCGGAGCAGTCCCCTGACGACGTTCCGACGAACTACCCGGTGGTCACCGTCGTCACGAACGCCATCGACATCGCCTACCTGCTCGCGGGCAGCGCGAACATGAAGATCGTCCTCATCGGCGGGGTCCTCAACGGCAACTCCTACGAGTTGACCGGCCCTCTCGGAGCAACGGTCCTCGGCCAGCTGAGCATGGACGTCGCCTTTATCGGAGCGAACGGCATCGATGAAAATGGCCCAGGCACCGTCGACGAGTTCGAGGCACAGACGAACCGGATGATGGCGACCCGCGCGATCACCCCGGTGGTCGTCGCGGATCACGCGAAGTTCGGCCGGAGGTCGTTCTCCTCCCTGGGCGGTATCGACACCGTGAACACCATCGTCACGGACCCCGATGTCGATCCTGCATGGTCCAGACGGTTGACCCAGTTGGGATACAACGTGATCATCGCCCGCCAGGACACCCCCTCGGCGCAACGCTCCGCGATCTGACAGCCGGTGATGCATATCGAAACCTGTTCCTGACACTCCATCCCCACCCGCCGGAATCTCCCCGGCCACCCCTGCGTGACAACTCGAAAAGGACCGTTTCAGAACCATGTCCAGCTTGATCATCTACTCAGCCACCCTTTACGACGGCACCATCGGTGGAACCGCCACCGACAGTGCGCTGCGCATCGCCGACGGCGTCATCACCCATGTCGGTACCACCGCTGACTCCCACAACTGGCCCTCCGAGGGAGCCGAGATCATCGACGCTGCGGGTGCCCCGGTCGTCCCCGGCTACGTTGACGTCCACCACCACGGCGGTGGCGGGTTCGCCTACGACGACGGCCCCGAAACCGCCACCACGGCCCTGGCGAAGCACGCCGCCCACGGCACGACCCGCGCCGTGCTCTCCTACGTCACCGATTCCCTGGATCTGATGGAAAAGCGCATCCGCGAGGGCGCGGAGATCGTCCGCACCAACCCTCGGGTCATCGGCCTGCACCCCGAGGGCCCGTTCCTGGATCCGGGGCACAAGGGTGCGCACCCCGAGCACGAGCTGAAGGACCCCACCGACGAGAACGTCCGGCGGATTCTCGACGCCGGTCAGGGAACCATCGTCCAGATGACCATCGCCCCGGAACGCACCAACGGCACTGAAGCGGTCAAACTGCTCGTCGAGAACGGCGTCGTCGCCGCTGTCGGACACACCAACGCCAGCTACGAGACCTCACGCGAGGCTTTCAACAACGGGGCCACCCAGCTCACTCACGCGTTCAACGGAATGAACGGAATTCACCACCGAGCCCCCGGCCCGGTCATCGCCGCGCTCCGCGACGAGCGCGTGTGGGTCGAGGTCATCAACGATGGAATCCACGTGCACCCGCAGGTGGTGCGGTCCCTGTTCCTCGAGGCACCGGAGCGGGTCGTGCTCGTCACCGATGCGATGTCCGCAACCTGTAACCCGGACGGCGATTACATGCTCGGCCAGCTCAAGGTGAAGGTCCGCGACGGTGTCGCCCGCCTCGCGGAGGGCGACTCACTCGCAGGCTCCACCCTGACCATGGACCGTGCGGTGGCCAACGCTGTGCACGAGGTCGGTGTTCCCCTCGATGTCGCCGTCGCCGCAGCCACCGGACACGCGGCACGCTGCATCGGAATGAACGACCGCTACGGCCGTATCGCGAAGGGATACCCGGGTGATGTCCTGATCCTCGACCCCGAAAGCCTACTTCCCACCCGTATCTGGGCAGCCGGCGAAGCTGTCGAGCCGGCCTGACCGGGCGGGGTAGAGTCAAGGGTGAGATGCCCGACGCCGGGTACCGGCGTCGGGCCCTTCCGCCGAGAGGCCCGCAGTGAGGAGCACCACAGTGACTAGACCCCCGAACTCCCCCCTCGCCTTCATCACCGGCCGCCATCGTGCATTGCACGCTGACCTGGCCGCACTCCTTCTTTTCGCACTCTTGGCACGGCTTGCTCACCGCGGCGACGGACTCGAATTCTCAATCGGTGGATGGCTGGGCACCGCATGGCCGTTTCTTGTCGGGGTCCTGCTCGCCTACGGAATCCTCGCGGTCAAACGCCGCGAACCGCTGCCGATCAACCCCGGCGGACTCACCGTCTGGCTCGTCACCCTCGTGACTGGCCTGGCGATTTGGGGGGTGCGCCACTCGGCGATCCCCCACTGGTCCTTCATGATCGTCGCAGGCCTCATGTCCGGACTACTTTTGCTCGGGTGGCGGACCTTCGGGACAGTGGCTCGCCGTATGGGGTGGGTGCGGGTCGGCAACCGCTTCAACGGCGCGGACCGCCAGCCGCACAGGCGCCGCTCCCGGAACGACAAACGTCAGTTGAGGTAACGTCCCAGCCCCGCGCGGTGCTCCTAGCGCCGCAGGAGCGGCTCGACGTACGCGCGGTACGCGAAGGCGAACATCCCCGGAATATCGGTCAGGAGATCGACGGCAGTGGACAGCGCGCTGGACAAGGGTGTTCTCCTCCGGGGTGATCAGGCAACCGGGGACGGGGTTCTCCGGCGGGGCTGGTGCCCATCCACACTACAACCCGGTGTCCACACCCGTGGTCTCACCGGGCGGAGTCCGTTCGATCAGGGACGCGGGCCGAGAGCGGTCGTGTCCGCCGGGGCGCCCCGCGAATCAATCCTGGCCCGGAGCTGATTCATCGCAACCGTGTTCACTTCACACATGTGCCGGATAACCGGGCCCAGTTGCCCGGGGAGGTGACCCCCAACCGGCGGAGCCCCTCAAGATCAGGCGGGCAGGAACTCCCGGTCCCCTCCGGTGGATGGAAACGCCGCTCGGGAACACCCCGGGGAGTTTTCGTCGAAAGGTGGCCCGGCCCGGGACGCTCATCTCCGAACCCGACTTCACCGTGGATGCAGGGTGTCGGTTTCAAAGGGGTACGACCGACAGATCCCCTGCCCACCGGAACCGGTTCGGCGAAACCACCACGAAAGAGGTCCCCTCCCGCCGGGTTCATGTCCTCGGGCGCCTGCGGCCTGCGGCCACGCGATCTGCGGGGCCGCGCGGAACAGCCGGTGCCCGAAACCGGCAGTTCCGCGAAGATCCTGACCGCCCGTACCGAGCCGGGATCACCACGGTACCGGGCGAGGCGGCTCGCACCCAAGGGCACTGCGACACCGACGGGCGAGTTTTCCCCAGCCCGAGGCGACGTCCCCCCCCGTTGGGCGGGGACTGGTCATAACCGACTGATCCGTCCATGAGAGAGTTCACACCTGGACGGCTCCCCGGTCCGCCCCCCCTGCCGGGATGTGGGATGAATATGTCCTCGATGCGGCAGGAGAAGCATTCGGCCAGCTGGAACGCCAGGCGCAGGGAAGGGTGGTAGCGGCCCTTCTCAATGCTGATGACGGTCTGCCGTGACACCCCCAGGGAGTCAGCCAACTTCTGTTGCGACAGCCCGTGCTGCTCACGTAGCTGCCTGAGCCTGTTGTCCACGATCTAGCTTTCCCGCAGCTTGCGGAGACCGAAGTCGACGGCGAAGACCCCCATCAGGAAAGAACCGACGTATATCGCCATCAGGGACCCGGACACAGAGAAGTCCCAGAACACCGATGCGACACCGAGCACTCCGACCGAGATCAGCGCCGTATGAAAGGTGTCCTGTGCGGCTTGCGCGTACCAGTGGTTCTCGATCGATTCCCCGGGCCGCTCCACGGCACCCGCGATGGACCCGCGGTCAACCATCAGCGCCCATGCTCCGGCGGTGGACACCGGGGCGATGCACACGCTGGACACGGTGACTGCGAGCAGAGGGTTGCCGGTGAATCGCGTCAGCGCCACAACGCTCCCGAAGCCGACCGCGACGATGATGCCGCTCACCAGGGAGAGCGCGATCAGGGTTTTCGGGGTTCCGCCGAACTTCGCGCGGCCGAATCGGGTGCGGGTCCCGTTCATGGTTTTCCACTCCTCGGAGTTAAGTTTCCTTGACATCACCGAGGCTAGGCCGGGCTACCGTCGTGGTCAAGGGTCTTTGACAGTCACCGGGGCGCCGCGACGCCCGGACGAGCTCGGTGCCCCACCATCGGGTCGAAGATCACCCCCGAGAAAGCACCGCTGTGTACGGCTGGAACCGCGTGCCGAGGCTCCGTCCCGGCCGGAAGCCGACCGGCCTCCCCGCCAGCCATCCTGAATGTGACAGTATTCGTGCAGCCAACCCCACCCGGCGAGCGATGCGTAGGCTCACACGTGGCGCACCGGGGAGTGCGTGCGACCGGGACGCCGCCGAATGAGCGGCGCCGTGGAAGTGGAAGTACGCATCCTGCGCGGACCGGACAGCCGGCCGAGAAAGCCCCCTTCCGTCACGATGCCGGTCAGCGGCACCCGTCGGGTTGCCCACCGGAGTCGACTGGTCGGGCCGACTGAGAACTGCCCGGGGCGAATAGCGCCCGGGGCATATCTGGCCGACGGGCTGCTCGACGTCGGGATGTACCATGCAGTTCGCGCTCTGAAACACAGTCCACCGCATCCGATCCACCGGCCCCGGTCGTCCACAGTCACCGCCATCGGGAAGGAACCCCGTGCCCACCGCCACCACCCCGAGTACCGCCCACGGCCCACTGTCCCTGTCAGGGTACGGTGCGGCGATGGACAGCCCGACGGTCTGGCTCAGTGCTCTGGTACTCGTGGTTCTCACGGCGACCGCCGTCTATTCCGTGGAACGGGCGGAGTCCACGCCAACGACGGCTCTGCTGTGCGCGGTTCTGTGCCTACTCACCCCGGTGATCGGCCCCGCCGTGTGGCTACTCGTACGCAGGGTCATCGTTCCGCTCACGCACCACCGCGACTGAGGGACCGCCCGCTGCGGGATGAATGCGGGCAACGGGGCCCGGAACAGGCTGCTCACAGACTGTGGAGTGGCGGTTCCCGCTGGTCACAGGCATGGTGCCTGCCCCCTCCCGGAGTGCTGTCACATCGGCATGATCGTGTGTTTCTTCTGCTCCACGGGGACGCGCTTGGTGGACAGCTGCCGCAGGGCCTGCCGGAGCGCAACACGGGTCTGGTTGGGTTCGATCATGGCGTCGATGTAGCCGCGTTCAGCCGCGACGTAGGGGCTGGTCATGTTCTCGTCGTAGAAGTCCATGAACAGTTTCTTCATGTACTCGCGCTGCTCCGGCGGGGCGGCGGCGATCTGCCGGCCCTGGATCATCACGACGGCTGCGGCGGCCCCCATGACGGCGACCTGGGCGGTGGGCCACGCGAGGTTGATGTCACCGGAGAGGGACTTCGAGCCCATCACGGCGTAGGCGCCGCCGTATGCCTTGCGGACGATGAGGGAGATCTTCGGCACCGTGGCCTCCACGACGGAGAACCCGAGCTTCGCACCACGGTGGATCAGGCCGAGCTTCTCCTGCTCGACGCCGGGCAGGTAGCCGGGGGTGTCGACGACGAACACCAGCGGGATGTTGTAGGCGTCGCAGATCCGGATGAAGCGGGAGGACTTGTCGGCGGCGTCGGCGTCGATGCAGCCAGCGTAGAACATCGGCTGATTAGCCACGACACCGACGCTGTGTCCATCGATACGTGTGAAACCGGTGATCATGTTCGGCGCGTAGTCGGCCTGAATCTCCAGCAGGCCCTCGTCATCGAAGATCTGGTCGAGGAGATCGTGCATGTCGTAGCCGGCGTTGGTGTCGTCCGGCATGAACGAGTCGAGCGCCATGTCCCGTTCGGTGGGTGTGTCGTCCTCGGCGGCGTACACGGGCGCCGGTTCGAAGCAGGAACTCGGCAGGTGGTCGAGGAGCTCGTGGACGTAGTCGTAGGCGTCCTCCTCGTCGGTGGCGACGTAGGAGACGTTGCCGTTGAGCATCTGCTCGTAGGCGCCACCGAGTTCGGCCGATGAGATGACCTCGCCGGTGACGCTCTTGATGATCTCGGGACCGGTGACGTACATCTCGGCGCGGTCCGCCACGGCGACGACGAAGTCGGTGGTCACGGGGGCGTACACCGCACCACCGGCGCACTTGCCCAGCATGATCGAGATCTGCGGGCTGCGTCCCGAGAGAGGCAGCTGGCGGCGGGCGATCTCGGAGTACATCGCCAGGGAGGTGACGGCGTCCTGGATGCGGGCGCCACCGGAATCGTTGATGCCGATGACGGGGCAGCCGATCTTGATGGCCATGTCCATCACCTCGCAGACCTTCTTGCCGAAGGTCACGCCCACCGAACCGCCGAACACGGTCTTGTCGTGGGCGTAGACGGCGACGGGACGCCCGCCGATGCGGCCGTAGCCGGCGACGACGCCGTCACCGTAGGGGGCGTCAGGGGTGTCCGGGGTGCGCCCAAGTGCCCCGATCTCGACGAAGGAGCCCTCGTCGAGGAGCCGGGAGATGCGGTGGCGGGGCGTCGTCAGACCTTCGGCGTCACGCTTGGCACGGGCTTTCTCACTGCCCGGGTCCTGTGCCCGCGCGAGTTTGGCGTGCAGATCCGCGAGTTTCTCAGCGGTGGTGTGGCCGGTCACGTCGCCCCTTTACCTCTTCTAATTCTAATTATCGTCGCGGGCGAGCTCTTCGATGCGCCGGGTCAGGTGCGCGCCGACGGTCCCGATGACCGGCTCGTCCACGATGGCGAGATGGTCGCCGCTCAATTGAACGATCTCCAACTCATTAACGATAGCGGACCATCCGCCGTCGGGGTCAATCCGCGCGAGGCGCGGCTCGAGCTCGATCGCACCGTCGTGCATGCGCTCCGCCCGGAACAGCAGGACCGGCACCTGGACGTCGGCCCAGCGCCCCAGATCGACCGTGTCGAGGATGCGGTTGTCCACGAAACTGGCCCGCTGGTGCTCGAGGACACCGGCGGACAGTCCGTGCTCGGTGGCGTCGGTGTTGGCGAGGAACTCACCCATCATCGCCAACAGGGCTTCCTCGCCGGCGCTCTCAAGGAGGTCGAAGGGTACCGGGAAATCGAGACCGTAGGTCTTCTTGGCGAACGCCTGGTAACGCTGCCAACGCGCCTTCGTCTCCGCCATCGTGTCCGGCACCGGTTCGGAGGGCTGTACGGTATCGAGGAGCACGATCTGCTCGACCTCGATGTCGGAACCGACGAGCTGATGCGCGACCTCGTAGGCCAGTGCGCCGCCGAAGCTCCAGCCGCCGAGGATCACGGGCTGCCCCTCGGAGTGGGCGCGGATCTCGTCGATGTACGCGGCGGCACGTTCCTCGAGAGAACCTTCGAGACGCTCGACACCATAGACGGGGACGTCCTCCGGGAGGCGCCGCATCAGGGGCTGGTAGACCACCGAGGAACCACCCGCCGGGTGGAACATGAACACGGCCGGTTTGTCGGAGCCCTCGGGGCGGGGCCGCAGGACCCGGATGTTGCCCTCAACCTCGGTCTCCAGTCCCTCGCGCACGGCATCAGCCAGTGGTTCGAGGGTCTGTGCCTCGTGCACCTGAGCCGCCGTGATTTCCGTGCCGGAGCGTTCCGTGAGGCGCTCCGCGATAGCGGTGGCGGTCTCCTCGTCGACCTCGGGCAGATCACTGGTCACCCCGGTCGCAGCGGCACCGGTCAGGGTCGCCCAGGTCGCGAAGACGAGACGTTCGGAGGCGTCGCGGGGGGCGACGCCGACGCCCTGGCGCTGGGGGTTCGTCGGGGTTTCGTCGGCGGCTGCCGCAACGGAGGTCCCGGCTTCCTCGGCGGGTGCCGAGGCAGTCGACTCCGGTTCGGCCGGTGCCGCGTGACGGTCGGCAACGAGCTGCTCCACGAGGACCACGACGTCCGCGACGGATGCGTCCCGCAGTGCCTGGACCTGGAGCGGCGGGATCTGGAAGTCGTTCTCGATGCGGTTCTTGATGCGCATACCCATCAGGGAGTCGAGCCCGAGATCGATCAGCGGGAGTTCACCCGGAAGATCGTCAACGTCGTAGCCCATGGACTCACTAACGATGGTCCGTAGCCGGTCCTCGACGCTCTCCCCGCTCGCCGGGTCCCAACGGACGGCGTCGACGACGATCTCGGGCAGACCGGTCTCGGATGGGTCGGCGGCCTCGGAATCGGAGTCGTAGCTGCCAACACCCGCACCACCGGGCACCGGGCCGAGCCCGTCACCGGTGTGTGCTGCGGCGAAGCCCTCGGCGACGAGGGTCGCGGTGCCACCGAGCATTCGGTGGACGGTGACGTCGACGCCGCCGAGGTGACGGCGGGCAATCGTCGTGATCTCACCGGAGGGCGGCAAGGTACCCCGTTCCTCGAAGGCGACGACGGTGGTCTCCGGGTTCAGTGCCTCGGCCGCGGCCTCGACGAGCGCGAGTGTCGAGGGCACGGTCTCCGCGAGGATTGAGAACGCCACGGAGCCGTCGGGCAGGGACACCCGGTTGCCCGGGATGCTGGACACGGACGTGGATGAGGGGCGGGCGGCGGTCCAGTAGCGCTGGTGCTTCCAGCGCACGCCGGGTGCATTGATGCGCTCCCCGTCGCCGATGAGCAGGCCGAGGTCGATCGGCTGGCCCGCGACGTAGAGCCGGGACAGCACATCGCGCAGGGTCTCGGCCGGGGGCACCTTGCGCTTGAGGGTGTGCAGCAGCTGCGCGTCGGGCTTGCCCACCGAGAATGCTGTGTTCATCATGCCCATCAGGGCGACGGGGTTGGGGCAGACCTCGACGAGGATGTCGTGGCCGTCGGCGAAGACGCGGGAGATCGCGTCCAGGAACCAGACCCGCCCGCGGGTGCAGCGCACCCAGTAGTCGGTGTCGTGGACGACGGATCCCGCCGGGTAGACTACGCCGCGGTCGACGGAGCTGTAGAGCGGAATGGTCAGGGGACGCGGCTCGATGTCGGCGGTCTCCGCGGCGAGCTCACCGAGGAGGGGTTCGACGGCGCTGGTGTGGCCAGCGCCGCGGACGTTGAGCAGCCGGGCGAACTTCTCCTGCTTCTCCAGGAGTTCGACGAAGCGCACGACGGCATCCCGGGGACCGCCGACGGTGGTCATGCCGGGGCCGGCGTAGACGGCGGGTTCGATGCCCGCGAAGTCGGGGTTCTCGGCGATGAAGGTGTCCAGCTCGTCGACGGAGAATTCCACGACGGCCATCGCGCCAAGCTGATCCTCGGGCAAGGACTTCTCCCCCTCACCCATGAGACGTGACCGGTGGCAGGCCACCCGCATGGCGTCCTCGGCGGACAGGCCACCGGCGGCGTAGGCCGCGGCGATTTCGCCCATGGACATGCCCGCGACGGCGGCGGGGGTCGCCCCAAGGTGCGCGAGGAGGTCGGTGAGCGCGATCTGGATCGCGGTGATGGCAACCTGCGCGGTCTCGGTGTCGTAGGTCTGCTCGTCGTCGGTGATGATATCGGTCAGCGACCAGCCCGACTCGAAGCCGATGATCTCGTTAAGTTCATTGAGCCGCTCACGGAACAACGGCGACAGCTCGTAGAGTTCCTTGGCCATCTTGCGGTGCTGTGACCCGAATCCCGAATAGACGAACACGGGGCCGGGCTGGGCGGGGGAATCGGCGACGGCGATCCCGGCGCCTTTCTTGCGCTCGGCGACGATACCCAGGCGCTTGACGGCCTCCGCGACGCTGGATGCGGTGACGACCGCGGCGGAACGGCCGTGGTTCTGCCGGGCCAGGGAACGGGCGACCTTAGGCAGATCGGAGTCCGGGCGGCCCTCGAGGAACTCAGCGAGCACACCAGCGGCCCGCGCGCGGCGGGACGGCAGCAGACCGGAGACCGGCAGGAGGACGGCCTCGCCGTCGTCGAGCTGGGCCTCGATCTCCGGGCGCTCAATGTCGTAGTCCATCGGGTCGAAAGCCTGCACCACGGCGTGGGCGTTGGTGCCACCGAAGCCGAAGCCGGACACGCCCGCGGTGGGGCGACCCGAGTAGCACGGCCATTCGCGCGGGTCCTCGACGACCTCGAGGTGCTCTGCGTCAAAGTCGACGTAGGGGTTCGGGCCGCTGTAGTTGAGAGACGGCGGGATCACGCCGTTGCGCATGCCGAGGACGACCTTGATCAGGCCCGCGGCGCCCGCGGCGGACTCGGAGTGCCCGAAATTCGTCTTCGCGCTGCCGAGCAGGGTCGGGTCGGCGGCGTCCCGGTCCGCGCCGAGCACCGTGCCGAGCGCGGTGGCCTCGATCGGGTCACCGAGGATCGTGCCGGTGCCGTGGGCCTCGACGTAGTCGACGACTGCCGGGTCGATGCCGGCATCGGCGTAGGCGCGCTCGAGGACGTCAATCTGGGCCTCTGGGTTCGGGGCGGTCAGCCCGTTGGAACGGCCGTCGGAGTTGACGGCGGTGCCCTTGATCACGGCGAGGATCTCGTCGCCATCGGCAATGGCGTCGTCGACGCGCTTGAGCACGACGAGGCCTGCCCCATCGGAGCGGATGAAGCCGTCGGCATCCTCCGAGAACGCGTGGATCTTACCCGTGGGGCTAATCACCCCGAGTTCCCCGAAGGCGGTGGAGATGAAAGGTGAGGAGAGAATGTTGACGCCGCCGGCGAGTGCGACGGTGGCGTCCCCGTCGCGCAGGGCGCGGACGGCGTGGTGTACCGCGACGAGCGAGGATGAGCAGGCGGTGTCGATGGACACCGAGGGCCCGCGGAAGTCGAAGGCGTAGGAGATACGGTTCGGGATGATCGAGCTCGCCGTTCCCGTGAGCGCGTAGGGGTGCGCCTCGGCCGGGTCCGCGGAGATCAGCATGCCGTAGTCGTTGTTGGTGGAGCCGATGAAGACACCGACCGGCTCGCCGCGCAGCGAGGAGACGGGGATGTGCGCGTGCTCGAGAGCCTCCCAGGCAAGCTCAAGGACGATGCGCTGCTGCGGGTCCATGTTGGCGGCCTCGACCGGTGAGAACCCGAAGAACTCGGCGTCGAACGTCGCGATGTCCTCCAGGTAGCCGCCGGTGGTGTTGACCTCGGCGAGTTTGCGCGCCATGACGTCGTCGCCCGAGTACTCGGACCAGCGCCCGATGGGCAGGTCCCCCACTCCGTCCCGGCCACTGACCAGCAGATCCCACATCTCGTCGAGGTTGTCCGCGCCCGGATAGCGGGCAGCCATCCCGATGATCGCGATATCGTGGCTGCCGGGTGTCCCGTTCGTGGAGGCGGTACGCACCCCAGCCTGCGCGCGGGGGCTGCGTTTCACCGCTACGGGCCCCTCAATCACGCGGCGAGCCAGGGCCCCGATTGTCGGGAACTCGTACGCCACAGTCGCATCGAGCTGGGTACCGACGAGGTTCTCCAGCTCGCCGGAGAGAACCACGACGTCACGCGAGGACAGCCCAAAGGTCTCCATCGGCTTGTCATCGGTGATCTCCTCCTCGGGCAGGCCTGTTGTCCTGACGACCCAGTCACGCAGCCACGTACGTAGTTCTGCGGTGGTCATCGACGAGGACTGCTGACTGTGATCCATGCGGTGGCTTCACTCTTTTCGTGTGGTGATTTCGGTCTTGATGAATTATCTGATTCGCCACGGTGATCGTTTCACCCCGGTAACGGCGCGGCCCCCCGTGGTTCCCCTCCCGCCGGTGTGACGGGAGGGGAACCACGGGGGGCCTGTCCGGTGGTGGCTGATGATCCCTATGCGAGATAGTCGCGGCGACAGACCCTCCGGGCAATCTTACCGCTGGAACTGCGCTTGATTTCGTCGGGTGCGACGATCACGATGTCCTCCGGAACGACACCGTGCGAGGTGGACACGGCGGTGCGGATCGCGTCGATCGCCGCAGCGTCACCGTCCGCGTCCCGTCCGAGATCGCGTTCCGCGATGATGACCAGTTTCTCCACCTCGTCGCCGGGGATGGCGAACGCAGCGATGGCCGCGGGGCGGATGTGGTCCGAGGCGTGGTCGACGGTGTACTCGATGTCCTGCGGGTAGTGGTTCCGGCCCGCGATGATGATGAGGTCCTTGCGGCGGCCGGTGATGTAGAGCTCGTCGTTGACGATCACACCGAGGTCGCCGGTTGCCAGCCAGCGGTCATCGTCCGGGGCGCCCTCAGCGCGGGAGTTCTCGGGCAGACGACCGGCAAGGGTGTTGCGGAACGTCTCGGCGGTGTCGTCGGGGCGGTCGAGATAGCCGGCGGCGGTGTTGTCGCCGTGGGTCCACATCTCACCGACGGTGCCGTCGGGCACCTCGCAGCGGGTCTCGGGATCGACGATGACGAGGTGCTGCGGGCGGGCCACCTGGCCGTTGGACACGAGGGCGGCGGCGTGCTCACCGGGGCCGTCGACGAGCTCCACGGTGCCCTCGTTGAGGCGGTCCCGGTCGACCCAGGTGATCAGCGGGCGGGTGTCGGTCTGCGGGGTGGAGACGATGAGCGATGCCTCGGCCAGACCGTAGGAGGGGCGGATGGCGTTGGTGTTCAGACCGTACCCACCGAAGGCGTCGATGAACTGGTTGATGGCTTTCGGGGTAACCGGCTCGGAGCCGACGATCAGACCGTCCACGCGGCTGAGGTCCAGGGTCTCCCCCTCGGCGGGGCGACCGTAGCGCACGGCGAGCTCGAGGGCGAAGTTCGGGACGATGGTGTAGATGTACTCGTCTTCGTCACCGGCGGCGATCTGGTCTAGCCACCGACCGGGCTGCTGAATGAAGTCGCGGGGGCTCATCATCTCGATCTTCAGCCCGAGGATCACACAGAAAGCGGCGAGAATGATGCCCATGTCGTGGTGCAGCGGCAACCAGGAGACCACCCGCAACGGCAGCTTCAGATTCGCCGCGGTGAAGATCTGCAGCACGTTGGTCATGATATTGCGGTTGGTCAGAACCACGCCGGCGGGGGTTCGGGTCGAGCCGGAGGTGTACTGCAGGAACGCCACGAGGTCCAGCGGGGACGTCGTCGAGGACGCGGCGAGCTGCTTGCCGGCCTCGGTCTCCATGGGGTTGACGAAGCTCTCGGCCAGGGAGTCCGGGAGCGCATCGATCGTGAGGATACGCGGGCGTTCTGCTGCGGGGCGGGACGCGAACAGTTTGCGGACGGCCGCTGCGGAGGCGGAGTTCGTCAGGATGAACTTGGGCTCGCAGTCCGCGAGGACCGCAGTGAGGTGGTCACCGTGACCGGGCTCCATCGGATCGTAGAGCGGGATCGGGGCCATGCCGGCGTACATCGCGCCGAGGAAGCCGAACATGTACTCCGGGCTATTGCCGGCGAGGATCGCGACCCGGTCACCGAGCGAACCGATCTGCTGGAGACGGGCGGCGACAGCCTTGATTCGGGTGTTGATCTGCCTGCGCGAATAGTCCGTGCACTCACCGTCGCGGTTCAACGAGTAGTCCCAGAACCGGAGGCAGTCACGGTCCACGCCACCTGAGGCGGCCTCCACCATGTAGAGGGTCTCGCACAGTCCGGCCAGCGTCAGCTGCTCCGGAAGGTTGATCTGGCCCTTGTCATCAAAGAACTGGCCGATGGCCGCCTTGAGATCCATTATTCTCCTCGTTCGTCGGTGTGGTGCGCACTATCCGGCACCGTATTTTGCATCGTAAGTTTGGTCCAGTGTATTACTTTGCCGACGAAACACCCGCCGACGCGCGGTGTCAGGGCACCGGAGGCACGGAGTTGACCACACCGGATTCGGGCGCCTGCGCGGGTGCCGGGGCCCGGTCGATGAGGCCGGAGATCCAGCCGATCAGCCACTGGGTTGTCGTCGACCCCGGGAACACGTTCGGGTTCGTGGCGTACTGTGCGTGCACCCCGTTGTTCTCGATCAGCCCCTGGGCCCGCTCCACCGCGTTCCCGACGCCCAGCGGGGCATCGCAGATGTGGTCGTTCGGGGCACAGACCTGGAAGGTCCGGTCGTCCAGGACACCGAAGCCGCTATCCCGCGGGCCGCGCATCGTGGCGCCCGGGGTGACCAGCTGCACGGCCGGGTTCAGCAATTCGAGGGAGATCTCGGCACCGACACCGGACACCGGGTTGCCCACGGACTGCCCGACACCGGGCTCGCGCCGACCGTCTGCGATCAGGGCGACACCCCTGACGCGTTCAGCAGGCACGGCGCCGTGTCCGTTGCCGATCTCGCTGGCGATGTCACCGACGATGACCGCTCCCTGGGAGAATCCCGTCATGACGAAGTCGGTGAGCGGGCAGTCCCGATGGGTGATCCGGAGCTCATTCTCCAGCGTCGACGTGCCCTCGTTCCGGGACTCGTCGTAGGTCATCTCCTGATCAGCGTTGAGATTGCGGAACTGCGCGGTGTACGGCAGCGTCCATACCTTCACCCGGTCCGCCGGATACGTGTTCTGCAGCGGCCGGGTGACCGTCAGCAGGAACGAGTTGGGGTTGAACGACGGGTTGGCCGGATCGTCCGTGGGCGACGACTCCCACGTGCCCGGCGCGGCGATGACCTCGACGTCGGGGCACCAGTCCGGCTGTACCGGTCCGGTGGCGGCGGGCCCGCCGGGTCCACCCGGTTCCTGGCCGGGAATGATCCCCTCATCATTGACCCAGCGCCATGTTCCCACGGCGATCAGGCCGACCACGATGATGACGGCCAGGACTGTCAGCGTCTTTTTCATACCGTCTAGCAGTACGCCGACTTGGCGGCGGAGGCAATCCGCTTAGCGATCTCCGGGACCGGGGCGGAGGCCCGCCCTTGCTCAACGAGTTGACCGGCGACGGCCTCCAGCGTGTAGTTCTCCACGCCGCTGGCGGCCGAGCGGCACACCTCGGCAGCGGCACCAATCATCTGGTCCTCGACACCGTCGACGGTGATTCCGCTGCCCGTGAGCGCCTTCAGGTAGTCCAGGTCGGCGGGACTGCGGTCCTGGGCAAGCCCGGGGATCTCATCAATCTCCCTGGCTGCCCCGTCCCGGGGCTCGGGCACTGCGGGAACCACCGGCTGGGGGGCGACCTCCCGGTGCTCCGGGCTGGCGGAGGAGAGTGACGATTCCTTCGATTCGCGGGCGGCCTTCTCCTCCGCGGAGGCGGCAGACGACGCTGTCGGCAGCGAGGACGTAATCGCCTGGGTCTCGGTGGCATCACCACTCTCAGAGGTAGCTCCGCCGCATCCCGCGAGTGCGAGCACCGCGACGGTCAGCAGGGGAAAGGTAAACCTACGCATCAGTTCATTTCCTCGACGATTCGACCGTTGATCTGCTTGATCGTGCCGTGTCGGAAGGACTGCTTCAGGCCACCGGCGGGGATCTCCTCGAGATCGGTGGTGGGCCACCCGAACTTGCCGTTCTCCCATCCGTTCTTGCCCCAGTGGTCGCGGATGTCGCCGTTGTACACAGCGTGTGCACCAGTGGAGGCGGACCAGTAGATCGTGCCGTTGTCGAAGTTCTGCAGCGCGCCCCCCGCGATCAGGAACTCGTTGGAGGTCGGTGCACCGAGCTTCGACGCGGTAGCCTTCATCTCGCCGTACTTGCGGGCGATGAGGCCGCGGGACCAGAATGTCCCGTTCTTCGGGGTGCGGATGACGTAGCCGCCCTGGAACTGCTGGATCCAGCTGCCCTCAAGTTCCTTGGCCTCGGCCACCGGGTACCCGAGCACGCCGGTCTCCCAGCCTTGATCGCCCCAAGCCTCGAACATGTCGCCCGGGATCTCACGGGCGCCGGTCTCCGGGGTCCAGTAGATGGACCCGTTCTCGAAGTGGACATACCGACCCTTGCCGTCCGGCGTGGCCAGCTCGTTGGTCTTCGGGAAGCCGAGGAAGGAGCGCGGCCCGCCGAGCTCCGCGTAGCGGGCGGCGATGCGTCCGATGATCACGTGCGCGCCGGTGTCCGCGGACCAGTACGCCTGGCCCCCGCGGAAGTCCTGCGCCTTACCGGCGTCACCGTCACCGGCGACGACGTCGTACTCGTTGTTCACGCAGTTGCCCCATGCGCCGGAGGCGGTCGCCTCCGCGATCGCGCCGATGGTGACGCAGTCCGCGCCCCGGTCCGCGTCCTTCAGGGCGAGGGTATCGGCGATGTAGGGCCACGCCTGGGTCAGCTCGAACTGCCAATACGGCCAGTTGTGCACGCCCGACGGCCGGAACATGGCGATCACGGGGACACCGGCGTCCTTGGCCGCCTCGACGAAGGTCTGCGAGGTCATCCGGGCGATGACCTCGAGCCCCTTGCCCGCCTCGTTGGCGGGACCGGTGGCGACGGAACCAGGCTCACCGAAATCGTCGCGCCCGGAGCCCGCGGAGATGTAGACGGTCTTTCCCTTCAGCGCCTCGATGCCGAGCTTCGGGTCGTTGTCAATCCAGCGCTGGGAGCCCGCGGGGCCCCACATGGCGTCGGCACTGTAGCCGCCGCCCTCCTGTAGCGCCCCGGAGATCATCGCCGGCATACCGGTGGAGGTGGTGTCCAGGTATCCGGAGAAGGAGCCGACGAAGTTGAAGAGGTCGGGGCGGTGCTCGGCGATGTTGACGGCGCCGGTGCCGCCCATCGACAGACCTGCGAGCGCACGCTCACCGTTCGCCCGGTAGCCCTGTCGCAGCACGGCGGGCAGTTCCTGCGTGAGGAATGACTCCCAGCGGTAGTTCTTGCCGTTGTCGGGGCGGTTCCAGTCGGTGTAGAACGACGACTCGCCGCCGATCGGCAGGATCACGTTGACGTTCTTGTCCGCGAAGAATTGTTCGGCGTTCGTGTTCAGGGTCCAGCCGGACTCCTCATCGACGGCGCGCAGGCCATCGAGCAGCCATACGCTCGGGAACTTCGCGTCCGGCTGGGAGTACCAGTCGCGGGCGAGCAGGATCTGCACCTGCATCAGCTGCTCCGGCATCGCAGCCGACTTGATGAACAAGGCGATGCGGTGCGTGCTCAGCCACTCCTGACGGACGACGTCAACGCCCTCGGGGAGACCGTCGATGTCGGGGTACTCCGTCTTGACGGGGGTCCGCTCCGGGACGTTGTCCTCCTTCAGGTAGTCAGAGACTCCCCCGGATGAGCCGAATGCGCTGGACAGGCCATCGAGGCCGGAGCTCTGTGCCAGGACCGTCGATTGCTCGGCCGAGGCGACCGGGGAGAGGAGTCCGACGCCCAGGGCGATGGCAGTGGGGACTGCAGCGAGGGCGATCCGGTAAGGCCGCCGGCTGCTGTTGGATGCGGTGTCGCGCATGAAGGTGTCCTTTGTATCGGTTCTTGAGATCAATGGTCGCCGGAAAATGGCCGACCGGTGCAACCGGTGGCATGAACTGGTGTCCTGCTCCGCTCCGGGAGTTCCCCTCCCCCGGAATGGGCAGTGACAACCGCCACCGGCTTTTCGTATTGCTATGTCGTCGCTCAAGGGTCGGGTCGTTACTAACCGCTGTACTAGCGTCCGACCCAAACCCTAAAGATCGACTTTAAGTTTAGGCAGTTCGCCGCGATTCGTCGATATTGACCGTGCGACACGCCGACATTACCCCACGCGTCACCTCGTCACGAGCCACGTCACCCGGCGTCCCCGAGGACCGGGGCGTGCCGCCCGCGACGAACCGGGGTATCCGCGCGGGCACCCGATCCAGACAGAGAGAATCCCCGCCCGAACCAATCGTTTCAGGTTCCGGCGGGGATGACGTTGAGCGGACAATCACCAGGCGTTCATGACGTCGAGGACGCGGCCCTTGGTCTTGTGCATCTGATCGGTCCAGATACCCCAGTTGTGGAGACCCGTCGGTGGATAGTCGACCGCCGGATCCAGGCCGATCGCACGGGCCTTGAGCTCCCAGGCAACCGTGGTGTTGCGGGCGACCCACTCGAGGCCCCACCCGACGATGCGATCCCAGAGTGGAACATTCCAATCGCCGCCAGCCCACATACCGGTCGCGGCGGAGATGTAGATGTCCTTACCACGCAAGCCTTCCATGTTCCAGTACGGATCATTCTCGAAGCGCCGCGGGCTGATCAGCGCTCCATACATGGAGTTGAGGTTCAGGCCACTGGTCTCAAGAAGAGCGATGCGCATCAACGTCTGCATACCCGGAGCAGTGGTGGTGAGATATCCGGAGAAACTCATGGCCTGCTGATACATCTCGGGGTGGCGCGCTGCGATATTCAGTGCCGCGGTTCCCCCCATGGAAAGCCCCGCGATGGAGTTGCGGTGGGGGTTGACCCCGAAGTGCTGCTGCAGGTATCCCGGCAGCTCAGCGGTGAGGAAGGTCTCCCATTTAATAACCTCAGGTGCGGAGGAACCAAAGTTACCGGGGGCGATCCAGTCACTGTAGAATGTGCCCGCGCCGCCGATCGGCATGATGAGGTTGATGTTGCTGTCCTCGTACGTGGCCGGCGCATCGGAGTACATCGTCCAGCCGGTCTGGTGCGAATCCGCACGCATCCCGTCGAGCAGATAGAAACCTGCGTCGCCACCGCGCTGGGAGGGCTGTACGAGGACGGGCACGGTGCGGTTCATGGAGGGCGACCACACGTCGCAGCGCTGCACTCCGTGTCCGGAGGCATCCCATTCGCAGGTGCCAGTAGCGTCCGGCCGCAGCCAGTCGCGGTTGGCGGCTTCGGCGGTTCCCGCGCCGACGACCATGAGGGTGGCCGTCACGGCGGTTGCGGCCACCACGGATGTGACCTTCTTCCCTGCGCTGTGCAGGCGAGAGGCGATTGACATGGTTCTCCTTGCGGGACGCTTTTCCGAAAACAGGTGGTCGCTGAAAACTGCGACCGGTCGGACTATCCCCGGGCTTGATCGTTTCGTTACACAATCACCGTACACTGGGGCCTGCGTTTGTGGCGTCTTTCCGGGTGCACCTACAGGGCCGGCATGACATAGACGGCGATCACGATGCAGACCACCCACAGCCCGGCGAGCGCCTGCAGGGTCCGGTCGGACAGGGCGAGTTCATCAGGCGCCCCACCATCGCCCCGGTCGATATCAGCGGCGTAACGGAGAATCGCGACGGTGAACGGAACCAGGGAGATCTGGTACCAGACCCCACCGGCCCCATCCATCGCACGACTGACATCGAAGCCCCAGAGCGCGTAGCTCATGACAACGGCCGTGGCCGACAGCGTCCAGACGAATCGGAGGTACGTGTCGGTGTACCCCTCGAGGGACTTCCGGATCTTCGCACCGGACAACTCGACGAGGAGGATCTCCGCGTATCGCTTACCGGAGGCCATGAACAGGGAACCGAAAGCCGCGACGAGGAGGAACCACTGGGACAGTTCGATCCCGGTTGCGACGCCACCAGCCATGGCGCGGAGCATGAACCCCGAGGAGACCAACGCGATGTCGATCACGGGCTGGTTTTTCCAGCCGAAGCAGTAGCCGAGCTGGAGCGCGATGTACACGGCGACGACGACCGCGAGGTTCACGCCCGCCGAGGCCAGCAGGGAGATCAACACGGAGGCGACCATCAGCCCGACGGCCATCGCATAGGCGAGCTGCACGGGGAGCACGCCCGCGGCGATGGGGCGGAAGCGCTTGGTGGGATGCGCCCGGTCGGCGTCGACGTCCCGGGCGTCGTTGACCAGGTAGATTGAAGACGCAGCGAGGCAGAAGACGAGGAACGCGATCGCCACGTCGGCGATGGTGCGGCCACTGAGGAGCGCAGCGGATCCAGCCGCGGCGGGCGCCGCGACGACGAGGACGTTCTTCACCCACTGCTTGGGACGGAGTGCCTTGATCATGGCGTCGGGGAGGTTCTTCGGGGGCTGGTGCTTGCGGGTGCCCTCGATTCCCTGGGTGTGGGGTTCTGACCCGAGCAGCCCGTCATGCGGCTGGCTCATGCGTTGTTCCTTTCACGCTTGTCGACGACCCGGCTCACGGCACCGGCGGTTGCGGCCCCGAGGGCGGCCCCCGCTGCGACGTCGGTCGGGTAATGCACTCCGAGCACCATACGCGACAGCATCATCACCGGCACCCCGGCCAACGGCCAAGGCGACCGGACGATCCGGCTCACCACGACGAGGGCCGCGGTGGTGGACGTCGCGTGTGACGACGGGAAGCTCAGATTTGACGGCGTGGACACCCCGACCCGGATCCGTGGGTCGTGGGGGCGCCTCCGACGCACGACCCGCTTGATGACGACCGAGGCCGCGTGGCTGAGGAACGCCGATCCGGTCACCGCCAACCACGGTCCACGTCGGTTCCCGTCGACGGCCGCTCCCACGGCACCGAGCGCCATCCACCCGGCGGCGTGCTCACCGAAGAGACTGAGTCCCCTGGCCATCGGCAGCGTAGCGGGGAGATCATAGAGCGTGTCCTGGATCTTCACCAGGAGGTCGGACTCACGCATGGAATACCTTTCCCCAGCTGTCACGGCTGGTGAGTTCCGCGTGGGCGGCACGGTAGGCGGAGCGCAGATCATCGAAGCGTTCGAGGACCTGACGCTGCAGACGGTTCGATTCGGCGAGGAGTGCCTTCGCCTTCTCCCGGTCGCGCTGGCGATACACCACGCCCCGGCCGTCCGCGGTGGTGACGGTCGCTCCGTCGACGCGGGACAGGGAGAACCAGCGGGCCTCGATCGGGGCGAAGTTGGCCTGCGGCACCTCGTGGTGCGCGGGGTCGTGGGGGCGCACGGAGTGCAGCAGTCCCTTGGCCAGCCAGACTGCCTTCTTCACCGGAGCCAGACGGCCACCGATGTCCTTGACCGGTACGCCCGGCGCACCCGACGGTTTCGGCAGCTCCGCCGCAGTCGGCAGAACCACGGCGTCCGGATAGTCGCGGCGCAGCTGGTTGATGCGCGGCAGGGACGTCTCGAGGATGTCGAAGAGGTGGTCCGGGCCGGCGAGGAAGTCCTTCATCGCCTCGTTCTGGATCGCGACGGTCGAGTACTCGAGGCACAGCAGATGCTTCAACGTCGCCTTCTTCATGCTGCGCACGATTCCCTCCGGGCCGCCATCGTGGTCCATGGCGGCGACGATCAACCGGTTGCGCAGGTGGAAGTAGGCCTGCCAGTCGATGGCGTCGTCCTTGTCGGACCAGGCCATATGCCAGATCGCCACGCCTGGCCACGTCGCCGTCGGGAAGCCTGCCTTCGCGGCGCGGAGACCGTACTCGGCGTCGTCCCACTTGATGAACAGGGGCAGCGGCTGGCCGATCCGCTCCGCAACGACCCGCGGAATGAGGCACATCCACCAGCCGTTGTAGTCGACGTCGATGCGTCGGTGGAGATCCCGCGAATTGCGGTCCTTCGGGCCGTCACCCGGTCGGCCCTGGTGGGACAGCGGGAACGTGGAAAAGTCATGGTCGTAGCGCACGTGCGGCGCGGAGGTCCACATGAAGATCGACCGGTCGATGACTTCCCCCATCGAGTGCAGGTGACTGCGTTCCTGGAGATTGAGCATCTGGCCACCGATGAGCATGGGGCTCTTCGCGTAGCGCGCGACCTGGAGGGCCCGGAGCACGGAGTCCGGCTCAATCGCGATGTCATCGTCCATGTACAGGATGTACGGCGACCTCTTCGCACCGGCTTCCCCCGCGCCGTCGACGCCGCCGAGGGCCTCGAACATGATGCGCGAGTAACCGCCCGAACCACCCAGGTTACCCTGGCGGAACTCGAAGAACCGGTCCCCGAAGTGCTCGGTCACCGCCGCGTAACCGGGCTCGTCCGCCGGATGCCGGGTGCCCTGATCGGGCATGATCACGGTGTCGATCACCGCGTCAACCTGCGGGTCGCTGGCGAGTGCCTCGAGCGCAGCGACCGCATCCGCGGGGCGGTTGAACGTGGGGATGCCCACCGTCACCCGCGGCTCGAACGGCCCGACAGTCGTGCCATCGGGCATGGTCTGCGGCGCGGGTGCGGACGGCGCGAACCAGCCGGCGCGGGTGATCGTGGCATCCGTCTCCGCGGTCACGTCGAACCACAGCCAGCCGCCGTCCTCGAACGGGTCCAGTGACAGCTCGAACTCGGCGGCGCCGTCAGCGACGAGCTTCCCGGCGACCGCGATCCGGGAACCGTCGATCTTCGAGCGGTAGACGTCGACACGCGCCTCACCGGTGACCTCAACGCGGAGGACGACGGTGGTCAGCTGTGACCAGCGGCGCCAGTAGGACGCGGGGAACGCGTTGAAGTAGGTCTGGAAACTGACCTCCTGACCGGCGCGGACGCTGAAGCTCGTGCGGTCCGGCCACGTCACCCGCTGAGTGTTCGTCTCGGCCTCGAGCAGGTACAGCGTACGGACGTCGTGCGGCTCGCCCCTCCTCGGCAGCAGAACACGCTGCAACTGCTCCACCGCCCTGGAATCAGCTGGCACCTGGGGATCCAACGGAGCAGCAGGCGTTTCCCGGGAAGCGGGCGCGGAAGATTCGCTCATGACGTTTCAACGTCCTTTCGGCCTTTGGTCTGGTACCCGTCTCAATGTAATCGTTGCCACGCGTGGGCAGCGTTACCCACGCGGTGACAGGCGTCACCGGCCGCGGGCATCCGCCACGACAACGGCACCGAAAACCCGGTTCACCCGACGTCCCAGATGGGGACCACAACGGAAAGCCTCTTCCCCGGGTCTCTCCTAGACTGGCTGCATGAACCGTCTCGACTTCCCGCTCCGGTACACCCGGCCAGTGGCGGCCCTCCTCGTCTTGTTCGTCGCGCTGCTCCTGCCGATGACGGCGGCCACCGCACAGATCGCCACCACCGCACGGTCGGTGGAGGTGCCGCTACGCGGCGGCCAGCTGACAGACGGCGATGTCCGACTCCTGGAGAACGAGACCCCGGGACTGTCGCTGCCCGCGGCGGTCAACCGGGTGGTGTACCTGGTATTTGAATCGAATGAGTCCAACCTGAACGATTCACTCCGCTACTACGCGGAGCGCGACGACCGATCGCTGCTGTCTGAGGCGAAAGACAAGTTCGCCCCAGGGTCGTTGATTGTGGCGGTGGGTATGGATCCCCGCCGCGTCGGGGTGGCCTGCGGCGACGACGTGTGCAACGCGATCAACTTCTACGGCGCGGGCCGCATGGACGGGATCCTCGATGAGATGCGGGTGCCGTTGCGCCAGTCGGGCGACCCGAATATTGCGGCGGCGCTGCTGGCCGGTGCCCGGGCGTCCGGGGACACGACGGTCGTCGCGGAGGAGAAGGAGGATTCCGGTGTGTCGGGATGGTGGATCTTCGGCGGGATCTTTGGTGTGTCCACCGTGGGCACCGCCGGGGGCCTGTTCTGGGCCCTGCGCAACCACCGGCGGCGGATGCGGGAACACTACAACCACGTTGTGGACAACTACGCGCGGGTTGCGGCGCACCTGGATTCGATCAACGTCCAGGCCCACTCCCTGTCCTCTCCGCTCGCCGACGATGCCGTGCGCCGAGACTGGGAGGACGTGCGTTCCAGGTTCCTGGCCATCGACAGCACGGTGCAGCGTTTGAGTGGTATCGGCGATGAAGTCGGTGACCGTGAGCTGGCCAGACGCTGGCGGGAGATCAACGAGGCCTACGAGACGGTGCAGCAGATGGAAAACGCGGAGGGCAACATCGATGAGTTCTTCCGGATGGAGCACGGCGACGGCACCGTCCGTCGGCGGCGCCTGACGGAGATGCACGAGGACCTGACGGAAGCCCGGGCGACGGTGTCCGACGATGGTCTGCGCGCGGATCTGAAGGAGATCGACGAGCGGGTCCTGGCGCTCCGGGATACGCCGGATGCACCGGATTTCATGGAGACCTACGCGCAGATCATCACTGATTACCGGATCGTCATCGAGGCCGTGCGCAGGCGCGAATTCGATGACGTGGAGCCGGACGGCGTCACCCCTGCGCCACGGATCTGGGATGATTCATGGCGTCCGGGATACGGGTACGCCGGATTCGTGCCATTCGTGACGGTGAACTCGTGGCACGAATCGGCGACGGGTTCCTCAGCCGGTTCCTCGGGCACGACCACCGGATACTCCTCGGGCGGATTCTCCGGCGGATCCGCGTCCGGCGGCTGGTGAGCTACTCCCCCGTGAGCAACGGGGAGAGCTTGTTGTCGAAGAGGTTCATGGCGCTCGCGATCGCCATGTGCATGTCCAGGTACTGGTAGGTGCCCAGGCGTCCACCGAAGAACACCCGGTTCGCGGCGGTCTCCTCATCCGCGCGTCTGCGGTACGCGAGCAGCATCTGCCGGTCGTCGGGGGTGTTGATCGGGTAGTACGGCTCGTCGGCGTCCCCGGCGAAGCGGCTGTACTCCTTCATGATGACGGTCCTGTCGTCCGGGTAGGTGTCCTTACGCTCGGGGTGGAAGTGCCGGAACTCGTGGATTCGGGTGTAGGGGACGTCGGCGTCGTTGTAGTTCATGACGGGGGTGCCCTGGAAATCACCGGTGTCGAGGACCTCGGTCTCGAAGTCGAGGGTGCGCCAACCGAGCTTGCCCTCGGAGTAGTCAAAGTAGCGGTCGAGCGGCCCGGTGTAGACGACCGGCGCATCGGGGCTGGCACCGCGGACCTCATCGCGGACCTCGAACCAGTCGGTGTCGAGCCGGACGTCGATGAGCTCGTGGTCCGCCATGCGTTCCAGCCACGCCGCGTAGCCGTCCTTCGGCAGGCCCTCGTAGGTGTCGTTGAAGTAGCGGTTGTCGAAGGTGTACCGCACGGGCAGTCGGGTGATGTTCCCCGCCGGCAGCTCGGTGGGGTCGGTCTGCCACTGCTTCGCGGTGTAGTCCCGGATGAACGCCTCGTAGAGCGGACGCCCGATGAGGGAGATCGCCTTTTCCTCGAGATTGGAGGCGGTCTCCGGGTCGATCTCACTCGCCTGCTCCGCGATCAGTGCGCGGGCCTCGTCGGGGCTGTAATACCGGCCGAAGAACTGGGCGATCAGGCCCAACCCCATCGGGAACTGATACGCCTGTCCGTCGTGCATGGCGAAGACCCGGTGCTGGTAGCCGGTGAACTCGGTGAATTGGTTGACGTAGTCCCAGACCCGCTTGTTCGAGGTGTGGAACAGGTGCGCTCCGTACTTGTGGATCTCGATGCCCGTGGTCGGTTCCGCCTCCGAGTACGCGTTGCCACCGAGGTGGCTGCGACGTTCGATGATGAGCACGCGCTTCCCCAGTTGGCTGGCGGCCCGTTCGGCGACGGTCAGTCCGAAGAGACCGGAACCGACGACGATGAGGTCGTACGGGGTGTTCGTGGCGGGGCTGGTCGAGGGATTTGTCATGGGCCCCAGAGTAATGCCCGGACAGCGGCACGGCCTGCGGGCACGCCGTTGACCGCGTGGGTGGCCTGCCGGTGTGCACCGCGTACGCCCCGTCGTCGACGGTGGCGCCCGGAGTCTTCCGCGGGCTCAGGCACAGCCCGGTGGCTTCCACGCCAGTTCCCGAGGTCGGTGTTCGCGGTCATGTTTCAACGACACGCAATATTATCCCACCAATCACACCGGCATCACTGTTACCATTGGCACCGTAGCTATTCTGCCGTGCCTTTTGTCCCAACACCCAACAGTGACACCTTTTGCCACATGAGGCCATCCCGGTGAACCCGTAGCCCGCGGAACAGCCGGCGGTCCCCACCTGTCACATCAAGGAGAACCAAAAACGTGAAGCAGCGACGCCGCATCACCACGCAGTCCAGACGCCCGGCCCTGGCGGTGGTCCTTTCTGCCGCGCTGATCACCTCGGCGGTTGTCGGGGTGGGAAACCAGTCGATCCTCCGGACAGACACCGTCGGCACGGAACCGATCACCGCTGCGATATCCACAGAGAATTTCGCGGACGGGGAGAACGTCGTCGTACCGGACGCGGCGATCATCAGCCAGGGCCAGGAGACCACCGGATTGCGGGCGGTCAAGGAATTCACCCGGGACGAGGAGTTCTCGATGTTCGCCCTGACCTGGCACGGAGAGAAAGACATCGCCGCATTCTTCCGCTCGAAGCGTGCCGACGGTTCGTGGAGCCCCTGGTACGACGCGGAGCCCGCCGGTGACCTCCAAAACCCGAACGGCTCGAACGGCACAGAACTCATCTACGTGGAACCGACACACACGATTCAGGTGTCCACGGGCAACATCGACATCACCCCCGGCGACGACACCCCGGTTGCGGGTACCGCAGTCGCCGACACCGCCACTCCGGCCGCCGCGCAACCCGCCGTGTTCACCGGTGTCCCGGAGATCGACGGCACCCCGGCGAGCGAGATCGGGTACACCACCAGCGTCGGTGAGATCGCCCCCGTCGCAGAGACCATCGACCCAGACGCAATCGAGGCGGTATTCGTCGACGGTAAAGCCTCCGAAGGTACATCAGTCGATCTCGTGAACGCCGAGGAGGACGCCCGGGGTATGCCGAAGGTCATCTCCCGCAAGGGCTGGGGCGCGGACGAGTCCAAACGCTGCGGAAACGTCACCTACGACAATCAGGTCAGTGCACTGACCATCCACCACACCGCGGGATCAAACAACTACGACCGCAGCCAGGCCGCCGGTATCGTCCGCGGCATCTACCAGTACCACGCCCAGACACTGGGCTGGTGCGACATCGGTTACCAGTCCCTCGTGGACAAGTACGGCCGGATATACGAAGGCCGCTACGGCGGCATGAACCGCGCCGTGCAGGGCGCACATGCAGGCGGATTCAACGAGAACACGTGGGCCATCTCCATGATCGGCGACTACTCCACCGTCACGCCGTCCCCGGAGATGCTGGGCTCGGTGGGTGAGCTCGCCGGATGGCGCGCGAAGGTCGCCGGATTCGACCCCATGGGCTCCGACACCCACTACTCCGAAGGCACCTCGTACACGAAGTACCCGTACGGTACGGAAGTGACGCTGCCGAACATCTTCGCGCACCGGGACGTCGGCAACACCTCTTGTCCAGGCGATGCCGGATACGCGCAGATGGACACGATCAGGGGACTCGCCGATGCGAAGTACAGGGCATTGCTCCGCGGCGAGGACACGACCCAACAGACGACGACCGCGGATGCAACCACGGAGTCGGAGACCACAGCGACGACCACGACGAAGGAACCCACTCCGACCGACAACCCGGAGAACCCCGAACCCACGCCAGCCGTGACCAGCCTCGGCAGTAGCGATGGTCGACTGAACTCGGTCCTCGGGGTCGCCGGGTCCCTCCTCGCCGTCGCCGTCGCGTTCCTCACCTCCCGGGGCGCGGGACAGCAACGCATCTCGCAGATCGGCCAAACACCAGTGATCGCCGGGCTGAAGCTCTCCGATGTCCCTGCCCTCGTCGACAAGGCCGTGTCATTCAGCAGCAACCCTAAGGTGAAGGGCGCCTGGGACCGGGTCACCACCGCAGTCGGCCCGGTGCTCGGTTCCCAGCGCGGCGGCACACAGGTCGCGACGCCCGTCGGTGAGCGGAACTCGCGCATCGAAGTGACGCCGTTCGACGGTGGACTGGTCGTGTCCTCCCCCGAGACCGGTACGCACGCCATCTGGGGCGCGATCGGTGACGCGTGGGCGGCGCAGGGCTTCGACGCCGGCCCGCTGGGCATGCCCGTCAACGAAGAGTACCGGGACGGCAATCTGATCCGCACCGACTTCCAGGGCGGGTGGATCACCTTCGACCCGGCGACCGGTGACGTCCAAATCCACGAATCCTGATTCCCAGGACACCACACCGGGAGGGGGTGGCTCGGCGAGCCGCCCCCTCCCGGTGTCCGAACAACCTGTCCGGGGCGTCAGCTCCGCGCGTGTTCGCCGAGCATGTCCATGGCAACGATGCGCAGGAGCTCGTCGACGGAGTAGGAACGCGCGCCTTCCTCGAGGAGACGGGCCGCCCGCTCGGGGTCCCAGGGCAGTGACTCCGGGAGGGAGTCGCCGAGGTAGAACGACTTGCCCGCGGCAGATGCGGCACTGTCCACCTGGCGGGCGATGACCTCGCCGACGATGATGCGGCGCAGCGACTGCACGCTCCGGACGATGGCCTCGCCGGGAGCCCCAGAATCGTGGGCGATCCTGGCGAATTCACTGTAGAGGGCCCCGAAGACGATGGACGTGTCCTCACCGGAGATCATCATCTCCTTGGCGAAGGGGAAGCTCTCGAGCTGGTCGATGATCTCCAAGGCAATGGCGACTATCCGTTCCACCGGATCGTCGGGGAGCTCCGTGGGTGTCCGTACCTCCAGAGTTCGGAGGAACGCTTCCGCGATGAGGGCGTTCTTGCTGTCGAAGTGATGGTAGAGCGCCATGGCGGTGACACCGATCTCCTCGGCCACTCCCCGCATCGAGAAGCCATCCGCACCATTGTCCCGGATCTGGCGTGCGGTGATCTCAATGACCTTGTCGCGGGATACCGTGAGCGGACGACCGCGCCGACCGCTCACGGCTCTACCTCTTGCATCCCTGGCGTTTTTCACCGTTCCCCATTTTCCGGTGGCGGTGGGCCGTGGAGGCGATCGATTCCCGGCCCTGCCGCCACACCGTAGCTTCGTACAGGTGACAGTCGGAACAGGGAGCCGCACCCGATCCCGTTCTGCCTGTCGGCAGGCGGTCGGGCCGACCGTGTCCGTGACGCCGAGCATGGCCCTGTTCCGGCAGAAGTACTATCTCCGAAAATCCGATTTCGTTTCACGGCAATGGAGCTACTATAAACGAGTTTCATCATCGGCAGCGTTTCCGCAAGCTGCTCAGTACCAGCGCTCCAGTACGGCCGCCAGCCCGTCTTCGTCATTGGTGGCGGTCGACTCGTCGGCAATGTCCTTTAATTCGGGCGCGGCGTTACCCATCGCGATGCCTGTACCGGCCCAGCGGAGCATTTCGGTGTCGTTGGGCATGTCACCGAAGCAGATGACCCGCTCGGCTGGAATCCCCAGGGTGCGGGCGATCTCGCGGAGCCCAACGGCCTTCGTGATATCCGGCGCGGCGACCTCAAGGAGTCCCTCACTGACGGAGTAGGTCAGGTGCGCCATCTCCGGGGGAATAGCCGGTGCGAGGCGCCGGTACATGTCCGCACTATCCAGCGCCTCGTTGCGGAGCAGAAGCTTGATCGCGGGCGCGGCGAGCAGATCGTCCTCGTCTGCCTCACCGAAGTCGATGGCCGGCCAGGCGTGTGCCCACTCGGGGGCGATGATGAAGAGCTCAGGCTGGGGATCGAAGGCGCTCGTTCCGGCACGTTCCACCGCGACGCCCACGCCACCGTCGTCGGCGAGGACCGACCGGGCGGTGTCAACGATGGCCCGCAGCTGATCGGGGAGCAGCGGGTGAGTGTCGATGATGCGGTCCGCCGCACTGTCGTAGAGGACGGCCCCGTTGGCGCACACGGCCATCGGGCGGACCGGTAACTGCTCGAGGACGGGGAGCAGCCAGCGCGGCGGCCGACCCGTCGCGAGGGCCAGAACTCCCCCGGCGTCGATGAACCGGCTAAGACACTCACGCGTGCGGGGGCTGACCCGGTCGGCGGTGGTGATCAGGGTGCCGTCGATGTCGCTTCCGACGAGCAAGGGGCGTTTCACCGGAGTCCCCGGAGGAAAGCCCCCAGCCGGGCGAAAGCGCGGTGGAGCCGGGCCGGGAGTGCACGGCCATGTTCGGTGATCTTCTCAAGCGCGAAATCCGCCCGTCGATCCGCCCGTGCGGCCGCCCGGGCTGCCTTTTTGTCTGCGCGCGCCTGCTTTTTCTCGGCGGTAATCACGGCAGCCTCCTCGAGGGTGGGCGCGCTGCCGCCGAGGGACGCGGGCATCCAGGGCGCGCCCGCGAAGTCGCCGTACTCTGCGGCGTAGTCGGCGCGCACGCCGTCGAGAAGTTCGGCGACGGCATGCCGCAGGGTGTCGGTGACCTCGATGGGATCCCCGGCCGCGGAGAGGGGCTCGCCAATGCGGATCCAGACGGGGATGTGCTTGCGTCCGAGGTTCCGGGGAACGCCCTTGCTGATGATGCGCTGCGAGCCCCACATGGCAACGGGGATGAGGGGCACGTCGGCGGCCTTCGCGATGCGGGCGGCACCGGTCTTGAACCGGTCCATCTCGAAACTGCGGGAGATGGTCCCCTCTGGGAAGATACCGACGAGCTGACCCCCGCGGAGCCGGTTCACGGCTTCGTCGAGGGCCCCCCGACCGGCGGAGCGGTCCACGCGGATGTGACGCATGCGGTTCATGAACCACCCGACGACGGGGACATCGTAGATCTCGCGTTTCGCCATGAAACGCACCAGCCTGCGACCACGGAAGTATCCGGCGACGCCACCGAAGATGAAGTCGTAGTAGCCGGTGTGGTTGTAGGCGAGGAGCGCGCCACCCTCCGTGGGGACATTCTCGACGCCCTCGATGGTGATGGTGATGTCCTGGGCCCCCATCAGCGCGCGGACTGCGGCAACGATGCGGGAGTAAAACGGCTCTGTCGCTTCGGTCGGGTGGTCGGATACCCGGACGAGGCCCGCGGGGTAGCGGAAGATGCCCTCCCGGATGAACTCACGCTCGGTCATTGGGGGTCCTGTCTGTGTCTGCTGGCGGCGCGTATCGACGCCCGGCCAACCCGCGGGCGGGTTGTGGTCCCGCGGGAAGAGCCGGGTGTCTACTTCACGGGTTCGAGGATCTCGCGGCCCACGAAGGGCTGCAGCGCCTGCGGGATCCGGACGGACCCGTCGGCCTGCTGGTTGTTTTCGAGGATGGCGACGAGCCATCGGGTGGTGGCGAGTGTGCCGTTCAGGGTGGCACAGGGCTGGGTGCGTCCGTCGTTGTCGCGGTAGCGGACCTTCAGGCGACGGGCCTGGAAGGTCGTGCAGTTCGAGGTCGAGGTGAGCTCGCGGTAGGTGCCCTGGGTCGGGACCCACGCCTCGGTGTCAAACTTCCGGGCCGCAGAGCTACCGAGGTCGCCGCCTGCGACATCGATGATGCGGTAGGGAACCTCGACGGCGGCGAGCATGTCGCGTTCCATCTGGAGGAGTTTCTGATGTTCGGCGGTGGCGTCCTCCGGCTTGCACCAGCTGAACATCTCGACCTTGTCGAACTGGTGGACGCGGAGGATCCCGCGGGTGTCCTTGCCGTAGGAGCCGGCCTCACGGCGGAAGCAGGAGGACCAGCCGGCGTAGCGCAGCGGCCCGCCGGAGAGGTCGATAATCTCGTCGGAGTGGAAACCGGCGAGCGCAACCTCACTGGTGCCCACGAGGTACAGGTCATCCTCTTCAAGGTGGTAGATCTCGTCGGCGTGACTGTCCAGGAACCCGGTCCCCTGCATCGTTTCCGGACGGACAAGGACCGGCGGGATCATGAGGGTGAATCCGGCCGCGGTGGCGCGCTGCGCGGCGAGGGTGAGCATGCCGAGCTGCAGGAGCGCACCGTATCCGGTGAGGAAGTAGAACCGGGAGCCGGAGACCTTGGTTCCGCGTTCGACGTCAATGAGCCCGAGAGACTCACCGAGCTCAAGGTGATCCTTCGGCTCAAAGTCGAAGCTCGGAGGCTCGCCCACGTGCTCGAGGACGATGAAGTCGTCCTCGCCGCCCGCCGGCGCGCCTTCGACGATGTTCCCGATGCGCGACTGGAGTCGGTCGACTTCCTCGGCGGCCCGCTTCTGGGTCGCCTCGGCCTCTTTCACTTTGGCCTTCAGCTCGTTGGAGCCGGCCAGGAGGGCAGGCCTGTCCTCGGGGGCGGCCTGGCCGATCTTCTTGCCGAAAGCCTTCTGCTCGGAGCGCAGACTGTCGGCGGCGACGATCGCCTCCCGCCGGGTGGCGTCAGCGGCGATCAACTGATCGACGAGCTCTGGATCCTCGCCGCGGGTGCGCTGGGAGGCACGGACCACGTCGGGGTTGTCGCGGAGGAATTTGAGATCAATCACGGGTGCCAGCCTACCGAACGGTGCAGCACGACGGCCCGGGGTGGTGGATCATCACAACAAAGAGAGCCATCCGGTTATGACCACCGCGGTATACTGAGTGCATGGCCACCTCCCCGAAGTTTCCGGAGCTCCCGGCCCGCCGCCTCACCGACGGGCCGAAACCGAAACACGCACAGCTGCGGGAAATTCTCGAGGAAATCTGCACCACCAAGCTGGAACCCGGGGACATGCTGCCCGGCGAACGCGTCCTGGAGGAGACCTTCGGCGTCTCCCGGATCACCGTCCGCCGCGCCATCGGGGACCTCGTCGCCTCCGGTCGCCTGAAGCGGGCCCGCGGGAAGGGCACCTTCGTCGCCCCCGCGCCCCTCATCTCCCGCCTACATCTCGCCTCCTTCTCCTCCGAGATGAGCTCCCAGGGGCTGCAGGCCACCTCTGAGGTCCTGCTCTCCGAGGTCACCACCGCACCCGAGGAGGTGGAGGCGTTCTTCCGCAACGGGGGACGGCAGCACGTGCACCTCCGCCGCCTCCGGCTGGGTGACGGCCGCCCCTACGCCATCGACGATAGCTGGTACAACAGGGTCCACGCCCCGGACCTCTTGAGCAAGGATGTCCGCACATCCATCTACGGCATCCTGGACAGGGACTACAGGCTTCCGGTCACGGAAGCCGAGCAGATCGCCACCGCCGTCAACGCGGATGAGACGACCGCCGGGATACTGGATGTGGAACCCGGTACGGCGCTGCTCAAGATCGTCAGACTGTCCCTCTCCGGGGAGCACCCCGTCGAGTGGTGTTCCTCGCTCTACCGCACCGACCGGTACACGCTGAAGACCCACGTGGAACGGGCCACGGACCCGACCTCCGACTGACACGGTCCCGCCACGCCTCCCGATGGTCCCCGCCCCCGCAGCCGGGCGCTGCGTGCGTCCGACCGGTACACCCGGCATGATGGAGGAATCATGAAAGCAACCAGATCCTGGCGTTCAGCTACCGCAGTCCAGGCGGCACTCATCGCGATGCTCGTCGCTTCCGTCGGCGTCGGGTCCTACAGCTATGTCGCTTCTGAATCCACAGCGGCCCCCAGCTCTGGTACCGGCACCGGCACCGTGACCAGCGAGGGGTCGACAAGCACCGAGAATACGACGACCACCAAGGTGGAAGCCGCCCCGTTCACCACCGCCGATGTCGGGGACTGCCTCAATTGGGACACCGCCGCCGACGGCACGGTCTCGAACTTCCAGAAGGCGGACTGTGCCGCTGAACACCGTTTCGAGGTCTCCGCCCGGGAGGATCTCGGCACCTACCCTTCGAGCGAGTTCGGCCCCTCCGCCCCCGCGCCCAACCTCACCCGACAGGCACAACTGCGCGAGGAGCTCTGCAAGACCCCAACCATCGACTACCTGGGCGGGCGCTACACACCGCACGGCCGGTACTCCATCGCCCCGATCCTGCCCCCGGCGAGCGCCTGGGAAGCCGGGGACCGCACCATGCTCTGCGGCGTGCAGGTCACCGACGACGACGGCCGGACACTAGCCACCCGCGGTCGGGCCGCCGAGCAGGACCAGTCCCGGATCTTCCAGCCGGGTGAGTGCGTAACCATCGGCCCAGCCGGCGCACCCCGCGCGGTGAACTGCGCCGACCCGCACCAGCTCGAGATCACCGCGGTCATCGATCTCAAGCCCGTCTTCCCCGAGGGCACCCCCACCGTCGAGGACCAGGACGCCTATCTCAAGAACGCCTGCACCCAGGCCGCCCAGGATCACCTCGGCGGCGATGACCCCTTCTACTACTCGACCCTCGAGTCCTTCTGGACGGCCATCGACGCCAACGCCTGGACCGGCGGTTCAAACACGGTCAACTGCGCCCTGTTCAAGGCGAATGCAGGCGGCGGATTCGCCACCCTCGAGGGCGCCGCCACCGGCCCGTTCGTTATCGACGGTGCACCACCGGAGCCGCGCCCGAAGCGCGACCCCATCCGCCAGTAGCCGAACGAACCCCAGACAAGGACATTTCCGTGATCGACGTCTCCGACGAACGCTTCAACGAGCTCGTGGACATGGGCTTCGAGCGCATCCCGGACGTGTTCCTGGACAACCTCAGGAACGTCGCCATCCTCATCGAGGACTACAACCCCGACTCGCCGACCATCCTCGGGCTATACAACGGGGTGCCCCTACCGGAGCGGCTGGCCAACCACACCGGATTACCGTCCTCGATCACGATCTACAAGCGCGCGCTGCTCGACTACTGCACCAGCGAGGAGGACCTGATCGAACAGGTCCGCATCACCGTCGGCCACGAAATCGGCCACCACTTCGGGCTCGATGACGACGAACTCCACGAGCTGGGATGGGGGTGAGTCGGGCGGGCGCCCGATGCAGCTCCTTTACCTTCGTCGCCGTTTGTCTCTCAAATAAAAGTAAAAGCCCCTCAATCGATGCAGCCAGGTTATTTGCAAGTGGCTTAAACTCCCCCAGGCATCTGTAAGACTGTAGAATCTCCCCACGCCTGGAAGCATCGGCATTTTATAAACTTGACCCATTTGGCCCATCAAACAGGCGCTCTCCACGTACCACTCTACCCATTCCCGCGGAATCGGTTCCCCACGCTCTGCCTTGACCCACATTCGACCGCGCCCATAGTCGAGATAACCCGAAAGCGAATCGGCCTGATCCCAGAACTCGAAAGCAGTTGCCGTTCCATCAGCAGAATCATCTGTTTTATCGTAAGAAAACGAATCAAAAGCTCCAAGCGAAATCGCAATTCGACGATCCGCATCTATCAAGTCCGACCGAATCATCGCATCTACACCAGGATGGTCGATAATGAACTCAGCTATTTTCTTTCGAACCTTTGAACAACACCGACCACCCACAAATAACCTAAGCTCAGGACATTTTCGCATGGCAAATAAGATACGCCCCCATAGTGCAAGAACCGTTGCTTCCATGCGATCATCCCCAACTCGCAAAGAAAGCTGATGTGCCAAAATAATAGCTCGATAGGCTCGCAGATATGATCCCCGAACCCACAAGCATGCTGCTTTCCGCTCTAGCGCCTTAAGCGGCTCATCCCTATAAAAATCCCTCCAGAGGCGGTCAGCGTCTCGATAACGCCCTTCTTGCCAAGCAATCTCAGCAAGATGTCCCGCCGGAATTTCCTTTCCATAGGAGGTCATCAGTTCCTTATACTGCTTAAACAATCCGAAATGTAAACATAAATCTACCGTAGCCTTGCGCCTATCCTCAACAGTCGGGACAAATGTCGGGTTACTCGACAAAGTCCCCCCGATCTGCAAACCTACAGCATCAGAACATCCCCCATCACCAGCATCAAATACCACCTCAGAAAGACGCCACTTCTCGGAAAACTCTTGGGCAAGAAACTCACCCGTATTTGCAGCGATCCTAAAACACTTTTGATCTTCCCGACCATGCTTCTCAAATGTTTTCTGTAATAACGAAAAAATGGGGGGAACCCAGGCATCACTGTTCACAGCACCAAAATCAGCACCCTCTTTAGTGTGATCATGATGAATCCACATAATTTGGCTATAGTGCTGAAGAAAGCGTCTCAGATTCTCGCGCACGTACACGTCCATGTCAAAAAAATCAAGCCCAGAATAGCCTGCAACGATGAGGACTTTGTGCCTGCCACCGAATAATAATCGATCTAATTCATTACTGATTTGTGAATTAAAACCCGGAACAATTGAATGGAGAGTCGCACCCAAGGACTGACCTTCCGCACCCGCCTGCAAAGACCCATGGAAGTGAAATGGATTCACGTCGGCAGAAAATCCAGAAGATTTTTCTATGAGTCTGTCAAAGTTGGCCGTCACATTGACGCCACCCAGTTTGAGGTGTTGCGCAAAAAAGAGATGAAGATAATTTGGGGGCGCTTCCACCAAATCATGCAGAATATAGTTCAGACACTGATCACCATGAGAGGAAACTGCCTTGTCCAGCACCGCCTCCAATCGTGGCATCCTATTCCTATTATTTCGAATCTTTTGATAGCTACCTAGAATATCTTGGACGGCAGAATCATCAAATAATTCGGCCAACGCAAACTCAGTGAGATGATTTCCCAAGGGGCCATTCGTTGGCGCATTGGCAGATATTCCCGCCCCGGTCAGGAATACAACATCTTGCGGATCAAAATCCCACACGATACCTCCAGGCCGTCAATCGTATTTATTTTAGTAGATTTTTCTACGGCGTTTCCCCAACAATCACCTTGCGCAAAACCTCAACCGCAGACCTCTGTACCGAACCTGCTAACCCAGTAAGGATAGAGCGCTCATTCACCAATCTGGCGACAATGACCCGGAACTATCTAGAAAAATCTATCGCCCCAAGACTACATCTAAACGATTCTCAAGTCATCTATAGATCAGTCCACCTATATCAACCGATGGAATTCAATCAAACAACGGAAAATGGAAAAATGAATTTATTTTAAATACCAAATGAAACGATCAACTTTGTGCCACAATCCTACAGCCTAGGCAGTACTTTTAGGCACAGTTCGAGCTGTATCATCCACGGGTTCTCCGATTGAGATAATTCGGATCATATACCCCCATTCGCACTTACCCAATAGTTGAGGCAAGATTTTGACTGTGACTCCTACGGTTGTTTTCGACGCATCGAATCAGTATGACCCTGTCCTCACTGCGAGCCGCCTCACGCAGATATTCGGGAGCGACGAGGCTCAGGTGCGAGCGCTCGACAACGTCTCGGTCACGCTTCCGCGCGGCCGGTGGACAACCATCATGGGACCATCCGGATCCGGCAAGACCACCCTCCTGCATTGCCTCTCGGGGCTGTCTGTCCCCAACTCCGGCACTGTCACACTGCACGGCACGGGTCCGGGAAACCGACGGGAACGGAACACCGTCCTCAGCTCACTGTCCGAGAACCAGCGGGCGAAACTCCGCCGCACCCGGATCGGCGTGATCTTCCAGGAATTCAACCTCGTCCCCGTGCTCACGGTGCGGGACAACATTCGACTACCGATGCGCCTCGCCCATTCCCGCATCGACCAAGGCTGGTACGACGAGATCACCGGACGGCTCGGGCTCAGCCAACGCCTGAAACACCTCCCGCACCAGCTATCCGGCGGCCAGCAGCAACGCGTCGCCATCGCCCGGGCCCTGCTGGCCCGCCCGGACATCATCTTCGCCGACGAACCCACCGGGTCCCTCGACTCGGAGACCGGAGCCGAAGTGCTCTCCCTGTTCCGTCAACTGGTCGACCAATTCGGCCAGACACTCACCGTGGTGACCCACGACCCGGCAGCCGCCGAGCGCGGTGACCATCTGATCACGATGCGCGACGGACGTGTCACCGATTCCCACGACACCCGGCGCCCGGCGGCACGGTCCGGAAATCCCCGGCACGCCGCAGACGGGGGTGGCTCCGCGTGATCCGCCTCGCCGTCGCGCAGCTCCGTCACCGTGGGCTGCGTTATCTCTCACTGTTCTTTTCCATCTTCGCCGCCGTCGCACTCACCGTCGCGACCGCAGCGATCACCACGACGCTGCAGCGGACGGTCGGGGAGATCTTCGACCGCCCCTATGTGAACACGGACGTCGTGGTCACCGTCCGGAACACCGACCGGGACGCCGATCCGCTGACGGCCATCCGCGCCGTTCCCGGCGTCGCGGATGCGGTGTTCGACCAGACATTCCGAGGCGCTGTCGCCGACACTGGCACGGTATACCGCTCCACCTATATCCAGTCCGTCACCGACGGCCCCCTGCAGTGGCGCTCCCTGACCGAGGGAAGATTCCCGGTAGCGGACGACGAGGTGCTCGCCACCGACGACGATCACGCAATCGGGCAGGAACTCTCCCTGGAGGCCCCCGGGATCCCGGACCCGACCCGGGTGAGGATCGTGGGACGAGCCGAGAAATCCGCTCAGGAACAGCTCATCGGTTCCGAGTCGATTCTCGCCACACCGGCAACCGTCGATGCCTGGTCCGGCGGCTCCCGCACCGGGGAAATCCGAGTTATGGCGGTGCCCGGTACCACGCCGGAGGCGCTCACCGGAGCTATCCGGGCCGCACTGCCACAGGGCAGCTCGACCTCGGTCACCACCGCAACGGCGCACACCGCGGAGCTTTCCAACCGGTACCTGTCCAAACGGGACCGATACTTCCTGCTGCTCGCGGTGTTCATCGCGGTCGTCGCAGCGGTCGCAGGCCTGGTAATCCTCTCGGCGTTCTCGGTGTTGACTGGGGAGCGCCAGCGGGAGTTCGCACTCCTGCGCTCCACGGGTGCCTCCACCGCGCAGATCCTCGTCTCGGTCATCCTGGAGGCCACGATCCTCGGCGTACTGGCGGGGGTGCTCGGTGCACCTGCCGGACTGTGGCTCGCTCGCATTGCGGGTACCAACGCTGATGTCCTCGGGGTGCGGGTCCCACTGGCAGATGTGACACTGTCCGGTTCCTGGCAAGCGGTCATCGTGTTCCTCGGGGTGATGGCCGCGGTGCTCGCCGCGCTCCCGGCGGGACGGTCTGTCGTCCGGCGCCCCATCACGCAGTCACTCGCCTCGCAGGGCGTGAGCCAACAGAGCGTCCCGCGCCGCGTAATCACATTCGTCCTCGGCACAGCCACCACCGCCGCCGGACTTGCCGCCGCGACCGTCGTCCCCGGAATGACAGCGAAGCGAGCGGTGGTCGGGTCGGTGGGAGCCGCCAGCCTCATCGCACTCGGCGTCCTCATCATGCTCGCGGTCCTTCTACCTGCTCTGATCAACCGACTCTCCCGCGTCATGGGCCTGCTCCCGGCGCCGACGCTCCAGCTGGGTGCGGCATTCGTCGGCCGCCAGGTGCAACGCTCTGGGGCTCTCGTGGCGATCATCTTCGCCGGAGTCGCCCTCGTCGCAGCGGTGCTCCACGGGCAGGACACAATCCGGGACCATCTCACCGCGGGCGCTCGGGGAACCAGCGACATCGATGTGACGGTGACGGCTCTCGAGGATTCGATCCCGGATGATCTTGTCACCGCGATCCGGAATACCGACGGGGTGGCAGCTGCGATAGCACCGAGTGCAGCCCGAGTCGACAACCCTTGGGGTACCTCGGAGAACGTTCTCACCCTGGATCAAGCCGCTGGCGGACAACTGCTCCGCGGCGGGATGGGTGCTGCACCGGGGGAGATCATCGTCGGTGACTACTCACCGATCCGTGATCGCGTGAGGGAAGGCCGCCAGGTCGAACTGACCATCTTCGATCAACCGGTCACCGCCACAGTCCGCCACGGGACCGGGCGCACGAGTTTCATCGCGCCGGATCTCGTCGACGGTGCCCGCGCCCGTTCCCTCGAGACGAAGGGTGTTCCGGTGGACAAGGCACCACCGCTCCCCCGTCCAGCGATCCTGATCCGCACCGAAGGCCCTCCGGATCAGGCCACGGGCAACCCGACGCTCACCGCCATAAGCGCAGCTATCGCGCAGAACGGGTCCCGGGTGTCGGTGGCGGAGAGCTTCTCCACCAGGGCCGAGATCGCCGCGACAGCGGACCGGATACTGACCATGTCCACACTGATGACGCTCGTCGCCGGACTGATAGCTGGTGTCGGCGTCGCAAACACGGTAACCCTCGCAGTCCGGGAACGGGCACGGGACAGGGAGCTCCTGGGCGCGCTGGGCATGTCCCGGGCTGGTCAAATGCTGATGCTGCTGACGGAGGTCACGGTCCTCGCGATCCCAGCCGCCCTCATCGCCGCCATAGCCGGTGGGGTACTAGGAACGTGGGTGGGCGGAATCGCTACTTCGGGAGGTTCTCACTCCGGTATTCTCACCTCGCCGGATGCGGCTATCTCCGGGACGCTCACCATCAGCGCACTACTCATCACCTGTATATCAGCCCTTGTCGCGGCCGGTCGTGGCCACACCCGGACCACATAAAGCGAGCCCATCCGATCCCTCGCCCAAGCCCAGTGACTGTGAAAGCCTTGTAACGCAGAATGCTCCGACAACGACCAGTCCTCCAGAGACCTGGTCGATTCCACCAAGACCACCAGACAACGACCCACCCCGATTCCGGGTTTCAACCACGACCAAAACCACTGCAGTTTACACAAAAGATAGAATGATTCGGCCGTACACGGTAGAATAACCCCATAAAAACGACAGCCAACCAGCACTTTTGATTACCTATATGCTTCCGGAAGGGTCCACAGTTGCTTCATTTCACCCCCGAACCGGTATTCCCACTTGTCACTTCACCCAGCCCCATACATCACTCTAGTCGCACCGCGACCGGAGGATGCTAACCGGGATGCACATTCTCCTCATCTCTCAGTACTGGGAGCCCGAACAGGGCGTGGTCCAGCGACGGTGGCAATGGATCAGCAGCGCTCTCATCGAGGCTGGTCACGAGCTCACCGTCGTCTGCCCCCCTCCCCACTATCCCGGCGGAAAGCTAATTTCGGAGGATCCGCTACACCAAACTGGGGCAATTGACAACTCCGTTAAAGGCATCCACATCTACAGGACCAGATTTAAGGAACATAATCCTTCACTTATCAGCAGAATAAACGACCAAAAGGTCATCATGTTGTCTCAACTGATATTCGCACATAGAGCAGTCAGAGATGCTCACCGAAACAGGCGGCCAATAGACATAGTATGCTGCACGGTCCCCGCACTACCATCCGCCCCGGTCGCCTATATTGTCTCTCGGCTCATCAGGGCCCCTCTCGTTGTCGAACTTCGAGACGCCTGGCCTGAAATACTCGAATACCTCGATGAATGGAGAGATCCACAGCCAAGTACGGTTTCAATAAAACGAAAAGCGAAAATAGCGGCATTTCACATAACACTCATGGTCGCCGGAAAAATACTTCACGAAATTCTCCGACGAGCAGAGGCCATCATAACCACCACCGAGTCACTGGCCCAAATTAAACGGAAAACAGCCCGCGGCCAGGTCGTATCGGTCCGAAACGGGGTTGATCCGACAATCACCAACTGCCTTAAACAAGCAAATGAAAACAAAAAAACAATACGCATCCTCTACGCTGGAACGGTAGGCCGAGCACAGGGGCTGGAAAATGCCGCATACGCGATTAAACTATTAATTCAAAGTGGATACAGCCCTCAGCTTCGCATCGTAGGAGGCGGAGCCCATCTTGAGCAAATAAAGAAACTCGTACGAGAAAATAATCTTCCTATAGAATTCATCGGCCGTATACCGTTTGCCCAAATTGCTGAACACTACAACTGGTGCGACACGATTTTGGTACACCTACAATCATGGACTCCAATGAACTATACAGTTCCGTCGAAACTGTTCGAAGCACTGGCAACGGGAAAACATATTACCGCGGCCGTCAATGGAGAAGCAGCCCAAATAGTGTCAGAATCAAATGCAGGGAGTATAGTTCCCCCGATGAATCCAAAATCACTAGCCGAAATTTGGAAGCATCTTATAGAAAACCCGGAGGAACTCAACGTTGAAGACAACGGACATATTTGGCTTCAACAAAATAGCCAGTTAGAAAATCTCGAAGAAAAATGGATACAAGTGGTAGAAGAATTGCTCTCAGACGATACTTAGACAAAACACTTAATAAACGAGTGAGACATGGACAAAGTCCGTAAACTCAATAAAGCCACAAACGCTGTTCTACCTTCCGTGCCAAATCTGGCCGGCCCTTTGAAAGATGGCTGGACCAGTCTCGGTAGGCTCGGCTTAACGTTCGGGCGTCCCCATCCGCAACTAAAGAGCCTTGATGCAACCAAATCGCCCGTTCACACATTGACTCGATTATTTTTGCATTATGGGTCACCAAAAGGAACGTGCCAGCGTCTCCGGTTAAAGTTCTCATCTTCTGTTCCGATTTCTTCCGGAAAGCCGAGTCACCAGTTGCCAATGCTTCATCGACTAAAAGGATCTTTGGCCTAACCGTGGCCGCAATGGCAAACCTGAGGCGACCCGCCATACCAGATGAATATTGCCCCATTGGCCGGTAGAAAGCATCTCCCAACTCAACAAAGTCTTCGATTTCCTTTAACACATCCGGTAGATCATTACGACTTATTCCAAGGGCGAGGGCTCCGAGCCTCGAATTCTCAGCACCGGACAGCTGGCCATCTAGCGCGGCCGAAACCCCCAACAGCATCGGCAGACTCCTAGCAAGTACTCCGCCCTCAGTAGGAGTCTGCAAGCCTGCTATAGCACGCAGGAGTGTACTCTTTCCTGAGCCATTTCGACCTAGTACGCCTACCGACTCACCCTCACAGACGTGAAAACTAACGTTCCTAAGGGCCCATATACTACCTCCCCTTTTCTTTTTTCGACCCCACGCTAGCCGAGAGGTAGTTCGAGAATCCCAGTCCGGGTTGAATCGGACACCTAAATCTTGAACACCAAACGAAATTCTCGAACCTTCTAACTTACTCATTCAAAGTCGCCTCCATTATACGAAATCGTACAATCAATCCTTCGCATAAAGTGGTTCTCTTGACCAAAATAAATATAAACCAAGAAAAAAAATGGAGAAACTATATACTGCCAACAATACCAAACGCTCACCGTCTGGCCAAGATTGGTAGATGAGCGAGTCCCTAAATGCGGATAGAATAATAGAACCTGGATTGAGCTCCAACAGCATATGAACCCAACCTCCTCCAGAAAAGCGGTCTATACTGTAAAAAACTCCAGACGAGTAGAACCAGAATCTCACCACATATTTAACCAAGGTTTTCATATCTGGAATGATCTCAGTAAGCCAAGAAGTGACAAGCATCAAACCGCCGGTCAAAAACACCATCAAGAACCACACCAGTGGCGCGACCAACCAGTGGTATGAGATTCCCGGCCCATCGGGAAAGATCAATACAGCAATAATTAGTACACCGATTGAAGGAAGCGAATCTAAACAACGCTGTACCAAAAGACTTAGCACCAGACACACGCGCGGAAAGGGAAAAGCCTTAACAGCATTCTTCCGTTTTTTTATAAACCCACTAGCACCGTTAATGCTTCCGGCCATGAACTGAAAAAATGTTACGCCAATAAACAAAAATAGAACGAAATATTCGATGCCACGAGACGTTTTTAATAGAACCCCGAATACAAATCCATATAGAAGAACATCGAGAATTGGCGCTAAAATCAACCAGACTCTTCCCAAAAACATGCCGCGGGACAAACTAAACGCCTTGGATTTCGCGTCAGACCATATGTAAAATCGTCGCCTATAGGTTTCGGCGAGATACCTACCCAATCGAGGCCGCCGGTGAACAGACATGAGGTGGCCATATTGTTCGAAAGTAAGACTACTAGCCACGTCAAATCTAGAACCTGTCCGTCGAGACACACTAAAGCCGAATAAACCCATTATCTATCCTTTGATCTGTTGACTGCGTAGTCATAAGCACTAAGAACAGTTTCAGCGCTATGCCGCCAAGTGCGATCGGCAAGAAACCCAGCTATAGCCTCGGTTTCGTCCGCTTTGACTCCATTCCTGTAATACCAAACCATCTTAGCCCATTCCTCGACTCGCCCTGTGGGTAGACACCAATGGTTCAACTCCGATGGAACAACTTCTCTAAGCGCAGGGAGGTCACTAACCAAGACTGGAATTCCATAAGATAATGCCGCGAATCCTTTCATTGGAGTAACCATACGGGTTACTTCGCAATCCACTCGAGGTATGCAAAAAACATCGAGACACTGAAGATAGCGGTCTGCGACGACAGGATCTACCGCCCCTGTAAAAATACAACGTTCGGATAAGCCCTGCTTTGTAGCAAAGCTCCTTATCCTCTTCAAATCGTCTCCATCACCTACAATCAGTACTACAAAGTCTCCGTCAGGCGGCAACGATGAGAGCATCTTAACAAGTAAGTCGAGGCCTTCATACTTGACAATCGAAGAAACGGTTCCGAAGACACAAGTGGACGGTCCAATACCAAGCTCGGTACGGCTACTATCCCGACTCGGCCGGAATCTCTTGAAAACATCGACACCGTTCGGCACCACGAAAATCTTATCCTTCGCGATACCACGCTCGACTAAATCATTCTTTTGCACCTCAGATAGTACAATGACTGAAGACGCGAATCTCGATAAGGATTCCTCGGCCCTACGAGAAAGTTGATACCAAGAAGATCCGGCTGCATTGTGTCGATTGCCAAACGGTATCCTAGAGAGCCAAGTATTTTCGATTTGCCCTCTCATTTCATAAACAAAAGGTAAACCTAACCACGCAGAGACTAACGCACTTGACGCACCATGATGCCAAGGAGTTGTAGCGTGTATTAGGCTGACAGAGCTCCCAACCGCAGTTTCCTGCAGCGAGTGCGCCTGGACAAGACATCGAGCAAGTGGTCGAACCGGACGGATCTTTCCCAACAAATGTTCGTAAACCATGGAACCAACCCGCGTAGAAACCGTAGCACGAATATAGCCAATATCACAGGGGTAGCTTAACCTTGTGACCGCCTTAACAGGGATATCTAATTCCACCATGGAAGCGAGCAATTTTTGGCTTCGATGAGTGTAACCCGACGAAGAATATGGCAATGAATTTACTAAAAAGATTAGAGGACGGTGCCGACTATTTGATGGGCATCTAACGCTCGTCCGTGACAGAAATATAATATCGTTTATAAAAAGTATAAATCGGTACCATTCTTCGTATTGCTTTTTTTGGACACCTTTTGAATGGCAGATCGCGTTCGAAATATCACCGATTCTCCAATATTCAACGGCCTGCCTGGAAAGACCTGGAAGTAGATCTACCGTCTTATCTCCCACGGAACCTAATAGATCACAAAAATTAGTAAGTTTTTTTGAGACAACAGATCTAGTCCATGAGTATTTGGGCGATTCAGTGTATGTAACTCTCGAATAGATCTGCTGGATAGCAACGTGAACTACTGATTCAGGGTCCTCGATGGATCGGGATAACATCGAGCTGGAAAGTGACAAGATATTAGATAGTCTGCGCATCATCGTACTACCGACCCTCATTACTACCACCTAAGGCGATTCACGACCGAAAGAATATCCATACCATGTTAGAGGATTAATGACAGCCGATATATGGAACAGTACCAGTTTTCAAATACGATAACAAGGACGTGTAATAACTGACGTTCGGAAACGCAAATTATTTTGGATATCTATTCCGAACGGTAGTCGTACATCCAATCGGAAATTACATTTAAGTTCGGCGGAAAATCGTCAAATTGGAAATCGGCGCCGCTATATTTTTGATAATCTCGGTGCTCGACCAGGATAAAGCAATTTCCTTTAATCTGGTCCAAGTCGGCCGCCGCAACAAACTGAATATTTCGAAACTCATTAAGTTCAGGCGGTATGTAATCTATGTAAGGATCGGCTACTTTGATGCTTAGATCTGGCCGATTACCTGCGACAAAGCGCACTATCTGTATTGCCGGGGATTCGCGGATATCGCCGACATTTGGTTTAAACGCCAGACCCAAAAAATATATCTCGTCGAGCCCCCTTCGGCTAATCGCCGATACTATGCGTTTGGCACACCAATTGGTTTTCTTGGTATTTACTTTGCGCGCTGTTTTAATAAGATCACTCTCTTGAGGAAACTCTGTAGCCAAAAACCAAGGATCGACCGCTACGCAATGTCCCCCTACCCCGATACCCGGTTGCAAAATTTCCACTCTCGGGTGGAGGTTGGCATGCTGAATGACCGCATCAACGTCGATTCCTCTTGAAGCGCAAATCATCGAAAGCTCGTTTGCAAATGCAATATTGACATCTCGGAAAGAGTTCTCAGCTAGCTTACACAACTCAGCTACTTCAACCGTAACTGTATCAATTCCTCCAGTAACAAAGCTGGCATAAAGCCGGGAAACACTTTCACCCACTAAATTACATGACACACCGACAATACGACGGTTTTGTATTATTTCCTGAATCACGCGACCGGGTATTACACGTTCCGGAACATAAGCTATTTTCGGAACGTTTCCCTCTCCGCCATTATTGTATAAATCTGGACGGGCATGGTAAATCTTCTCTTCCACTTTTCGAATCGTACCAGGTGGTATCGTTGATTCAATTATCAAAATCTCGCCTCCGCGAAGGAGAGGAACGACCTTATCGATGGCCGAATATAAGGGTTCCAATATCGGCTGATTTCCGGTGCCTTTCGGAGTTGGAACAGCGACAATGAAAACGTCCGCAGCAGTAACTTCGGTCGAAACTGAGAACTTGTTCTCCTGCCGGACCTGTCGGAAAAGGGTATTTAAACCCGCCTCTGAGAAATCAACGTTACCCGCGATTAAATCATCAATCAGCCGTGAAGATACGTCCATTCCATGCACTCGGTAACCCACATTGGCGAACATAAGTGCCGTTGGCAGACCGATATAGCCGAGACCCAAAACGCAAATTCTCAAGTTTTCACTACCGCAATCTTTCATTTAAATCTCTCATCCCTGATTTTTGGTTCTGTTCTATAAATCTATCAATTATCTTAAAAGACACTTGACTTGGGCTACAATCACTGTATTCGGAAAATCCGACTTCACGATGCTCATCGGCTGGCGGTGAAATTCTCGCAGCCGCTTCATGAAAGGCCGTAATTATATTTGCTGAGTTAAGACCAACTAGTCGAACAAAACCCGCCTCAACCGCCTCAACCCTCTCAGTGACGCTGCGTATGCAGAGGACTGGCTTAGACAAAATAGCGGCTTCCTCTTGAATTCCTCCGGAGTCGGTAATAATTATGGAAGCGGCTTTTTCTAGCGCAACAAACTGATGGTATGGCAGCGGAGGCAGCAAAATTATACGCTTGTTGCCGCCTAAATGCGCGTTAACAGTCTCCTCAAGCTTAGGGTTCGTATGAACTACAAAAACAATTCGCCAATCTGGATTATTATCAGCTATATTTTTTAGCGTGTGGCAAAAATCAGTAAGGTGAGCCCAGTTCTCCCGTCGGTGAAATGTCACTAGAAGGATCCTATGGGCACTGACGATTCGCGAAATATTGGTTGGCAAATTAGTATCTCGGTCGACCATCCTCAATGAATCGACGATGGTGTTCCCCGTTACATGAACGGATTGCCTTGAAATCCTTTCCGCCCATAGATTCTGGGCTGCTATTTCGGTTGGCGCCAGGTGAAGGGTTGCGAGAACTCCAATTATGCGCCGATTAATTTCCTCCGGAAATGGTGAGTTTCGGTTAAACGAACGTAATCCAGCTTCGACATGGACTACCGGAATACTATCCAACGCTGCAACTTGGGCTGCAACTAATGCTGTCGTTGTGTCTCCATGAACGACAACAGCATCGATTGGCGGATGATCCACGGCAAGGTCGTCTAGGACTCTTCCAAAAAAGGGGAACATTGACGCCGCGAGTTCAACCAACGAAAGCTGCCGCCGCTCGATGGAAAGTTCGAAATCGGGATGAATTTTAAAACACTTCTCTAATGCACTTAAAGTTTTACCCTGCTGTCCCGAACTAACGACGGTTACTTTGAAAGTCGAGTTCCTCCTCGACGTCAGTATTAGCGGAGCTAGTTTGATAAGCTCAGGACGCGTACCATAGACGAAAACTAGGTGTTTTGATATCACAAGCTGGGACCTTCCTAGTTTAATCGACTACCAGCGGCGAAAAGACGGAACACGAGAGATGGTAGCAAATGCCACCACAAACACACACCTTCGCATACCGCACCGCTTTTATTGTACCAGACTCCTGGAATTCAAAAGAAGGAGATTCATATTCGAATGGATTTTGAAGCAACGAGGTCTTAGATCTAAAACGACAACAGGATTCACCTACATGGACTAGTGAAGCATGTAAACGCGATGACTGACAAATATGGGGTGTCTGCTGTTGAAAGTAGCCCGGTCAGGATCGCAAAGAAGGTGGCTGCAGCGCGATAGATGATCGCAAGTCTCTCGTAGCTTATAGCCAACACTAACCACTGTGTGGCCAAAACGAGGACCCTTCGACAGTGTTTCGCTCTTTTACAGAGGCGAGTGCCAAATCTTTAGGGGCTGACCACCACGCCAGCCGCGGCGTCCTCGAGCTGCGGCCATGCCGCTCTCCGGGGTGACGGATACGATGTGCCCGAGCGGAGGCGGCGCCGATCACCTTCGCCAGCGGCCAACCACACCCGCCGGCTGCACGGTGGATCATGGCCGTCAATCCATCACATGAGCCGCCGTTACCATGCCCTACACGGTTCACAGTCCAGGAAACAGATAGTACGTGCGACTCCGTCTTGCCCCCCCCCGCGTGTCCCGCACGAGGTCATGCACGAGCCTAGGTGTATTCGTTCCGATTGATCCGCACGGCCGATCATGGCATAAACCCCGAGAAAGTCCAGTCGATCACCCTGGTGACGGTGGTGTCAGACAGCATTGAACTCAAGCCCTGGCCCCACTTCCTGACGTCCGCGTAGCGGGAGGCACGCTTGCACACGCGTGTGCCGCGGGCTGAAATCCTCCCGCGACTCCCTCGACGAAGGTGACCTTATGCGGGAGCAGCAGCTCATGTCTTCGATCACCTTGTGGTTGGTTGACAAACAGATGCCCCTTGCCTTTCTCGGTTCGAGGGCCACAAGGGGCGCAAGCCACTCCCACTCCTCGTCGCTGCACTGGGGAAACCTCGCCGTCGCCTGACCCCACACGGGCACCGCCCCGATACTCACTACTCAACTAACGGGGACGCACCCTAGTGCACCGAACTAAAACCCTCTATATTTCCGTTGAACGGCCGCAAAAGAACACTTTCTAGTACGCTTCGCAGAAACTCTTTCGGCGGCGGCGTGTGTGCTAGCGCTAGATCATGGATCTTAAGGTACATTTCACCGATTCCTATATTCGAAACGAATGGCCGAAGATGTATATCGTAGTGATGATCGGAACGGTTTTGGATATAAAAAACGCGGTTGTTAAAAGACCCCTTATAAACATCGTCCAAGTTAACCTGCACCGTGGCGGGCAGATCAACTAACCGGGATTTCGACCATCCAACTTTCAAATACGGGCGTAGGTTTTTATAAGAATGGCGGTGTAGATTTGTTTGGGGATTAAACGCTATAGCGGTAGACAGTGGAAATTGCGCGCTATAATATAGCGAAGCAAACCCGCCGCCAGAACCACCAAAGAACACAACTTGGCTGGCACCGGCCGAGAGCCGGCATTTTTCCACTATCTGAACTAGGTTTTGCTGTAGATCTGTTTGATGCTTGTTGCCAAGGTACCAACCAGACACAATACCGTCGCCTAAATAAAGAGACGGGTCGGAAATGTGAAGAGTCGAAGCATTGAGCCCCTTCGAAATTCCTTGTCCGGTGAACCAGGGGAGCCGTCTATCGAGATTTGCTGTAATAGCTCCATGGAAGAATACGAGTAGATGCGGACCTGTATTTAGGCCGAGCTCGAAGTCGAGAGGAAGATTCCCGAGTTTGATAGAATGGACACCGGAATCAACATCGTGCGCAGCTAAAAACTTCCCTAAAGAACCCCAAGAAAAAAGACGATCGTAATATGGACCAATATCACGTTTCTTTACAAAGTTCATTCTTGCCAGCTCCAATAAACATGTTAAATAGATTCAATTAAGGGCGAGAAGATCATTCATTCCGATAAACTCGAGGCCATCAACTATCGAACCGAATGGTGTACTCATAGCTAATCTTACAAATTCCGACCGTACTGCATCTTCAATGTTCTGATCGCCCCCTAGATCTTCTTCAGTAACAAAACAGCAGTTCCGCAACGGCCTAATCTGGCCAAGAAATGGAAGTTCGTCGGTAATTTTCCGGTGATTATTGGGATGTTGAATGTAAAAGACCCGGTTTGTTACGTTACCTCGGTACAACGAGTCCAGATCAACCGTTACGTGGGAAGGCAAATCACAAAGAGACTCAACCTCCCAGCTTTTATACAACCAGTTGTTAACCGTATAAGCGGGGAATCGAGCGATATTGGTACAGGGATTGAAAACGACCGCCGTTGAGAGCGGAAATTTTGCACTAAAGTAGAGGGCGGAAAAACTGGCGGCAGCACCACCAACGAACACTAGTTTACGGCCCTCCACGTTAGCCGCAATTTTCGCTATCAATTTTGTAGCTACTTGTTGCAACTGTGGCTGATGGCGATTACCTGCGAACCAAGCAGTCGTCAAGGAGTTATCCAGATACAGTGTTGGATCGCTCAGCATCACGGTCGCATGAGAACCAATATCGTGCAAATAGCTAGGCTGCCGGGTCCACGGGAAACGTGAACGTGCTGTCACACTCCCCTGAAGAAGAATGAGCAACGTGTTTTGGCCTGCGTCTTCCAGGAAAAAATCGATCGGCAGACCTCCATAGTAAACACATCCATTACCCGATGGAATGATTGGCTCCTGCAGAAAGACATCAATCGAACCATACTCAGGACTAGCGGAATCGAATTTCCGATTGCGTTTTATATCCATAAACTATCATCTCTTTTTTTCTTGCAAATACAATTATGGAACGATGGATCGACGCGCTGCCTGTACACCCTCCTACCGACCGGGCGAAAAATATCTTCGAACATTAGCCCGAGCTCGCAGAGGATGGTTCTGAAATAATAGGCCACCACTCCTTAGAGCTCAACGCGATCCGATAAATATCTTCAGCCATTGCATGAGCACCATTCTCTTTTTTTACATTAGCCATGCGCTCTCGCATCGCTATCCTAACATCATCCGAAACTAAAAGCGATAGTTTATCAAACAATTCATGCGAAGCCGTAGTGCTCAAAATAAGTCCGGCGTCTACCAATCGTTTTGCTCTAAGCTCTTGGTCGTCAGTTTTTGTGTATAAGTTCGGTATAATAAGTGCCGGTAAGCAATACGAGACGACTTCTTGCACAGAATTATACCCGCCAGCGACTACCGCCGCGTCAAACGCATTATAGTAGCGACCCATGGGGTAGCATCTGCGCAGTAGAGCTCCCTCCGGAGCACGATTTGATGAGCTCAACTCTGACCTCACTAAGACCGGTACCCAATTTGGCGAAATTACTCGAACACTTTCAACAACTACTCTTTCGAATTCATCGGTCTGGTTAATTGTACCGGCCCCAAGTTGAATAAGTATATATTTCGGCCCTTCAGGTAATTCCAACGCTATTCTGGCATCTATGCTAGATAGACATTCGTCCAGATCAAAAAAAATAACTGGATTATACTTTTTCTGAAACGGTCGATCGGGATACCCGTGGAGATCTTCACCTGCATAGTCGCCAGGTATGAGTAAGTGATCACACACTAGCTGCGGATCATGGCGTTGCCAGGATCTGCGAAAAGACTCAGCTTTCCATAAGCCTCGCTGGCTCCAAACGAGCGGAATTCCGTGATAGCGACAAATTTCGGTCAATTCTGGATACACATGAGTTCCGTCGAAAACAACGGCATCAGCCTGACTAGTTATGAGACAAGATCGAAAGGCAGCCGTCAATCGCGATCCCCACAACGACCGAGAGATCCTTTCTTTATCATACGAAGGAAAGTAGGTGATCTTCCATCCTAACTGGCTAACGGCCCGGTAACCTTTAGAGAATGAGAAAAACGACGTATTACATTTCAATCTCCGTGCTATGGCCATTAATCGCGTCAGATGACCCAGCCCAGCTCCGTTGCTAGATACAAAAAGTACGTTCGGTTCCGTACCTTTCTTAAGAAAATCATCAGGGATATCCTGGAGGTCCGCTCCCGTCCGGACTTCTAGACGCTCCGGCACCACACGACGACTTCCACCTGATTTCACAATAGATCGAATGTAGCGCGCAAGCAGATAGCGCCGGCCATAGAGCAGCGAGCCTAGTGCGACAACAACCAGAATCCAGAGAAAAAAAATCGCAATAAGTGCGTACCCCAGATATCGATTCTGTATAGTAATTACGGCCAGTGCAATCAATACCCACAAAACACAAGATAGAAGAAACCCGCCGAGGACAAGTACAAGCCCAAGTACTTGGAATTGACTACTCCTCGATAGACGCATCAGAATTACCATCTTCTTTACGAGTTAACATAGCTATCCTAGCGAGAAATGCATTTCTCGAGAACGTGGCCTCTACAAATTGCCGGGCCTTACGTGATTGCGCTGTATACGCCACGGGGTCTGCCCATAATTTCGCGACTGTCGCTCGGAACTCAGCGGGACTGCTATAGACCGCACCATCGCCGAAATTATCCTTCAGATAGTGAGGAAGAATTACAACACAACCAGCAGCCATTGCTTCGGCAATCGACATCCCGAAAGACTCAACCCAGTGCTTCGAATGGAAATAACCCCAAAAATCTATCTCTTTCAGGTACTCGGCCGGATCAATCTCTCCAAATTCATATACCTTTGACTTCTTAAGAACCATGCTACGTACTTTCTCCGGTAGCGCTGAAACTCCTCCAAGAATCGAAACATCAAAAATATTATTTCCTTGATAAACAGCAAGAATTTCAGATTTTAAATCTGGCCATTTGTGAGGATGCTCTCGTGAGTGCCTCCCGACTACGGGCTTATTGTTGAAATCTACTTTCCTCGGCAGGAAACGTTCGGTGTCGATAAAACCCGGCCAGTCGAATGATGCGAGAACATTAGGTCCTAGTAGAGAAAAGCACTCTTTCCTAGTCACTCCTGTCTCAGGAACTAACAACGGCGTACTATTAAAAATCCTCCGCATAACTTGAGAACATTGAAGTAGGTCGTATCCTGCACCAGTACCGCCAGGAGTAATCGGTGGCGTATTCGCAATCAGCACAGATTTCTTAACTACGAGATTTGATTTTAAATCGCCAAGAAATTGAACAACAGTTGGATGCCGGACTACAAGTACGTCTATTTCCCCATGATCCAGGATAGAAAGCACCGTGACATTCTCCTTATTAGCAACCTCAAATGCACGGGGATTAATCGGCGTCTTCGGAGAGTTCAACGGTGACTCAATGTGAATCAAACCGACTTTAAATCCAGCGTCGGCAGCAGCCTCAATCTCATTCAGGGTAAGGCTTGTAGTACCCCCCGGAAAACGAAAGTCAGTAGCGAAAACAATGTCAAAGTTCCCAATGAATTTCTTTCGCATCCCTGCCCGAATGTTCTTCGGCGCTGCAACCTCTTTCGGCCCACCAAACAGGCTTTGCGCATCAAGTACTGAGTGGGCGTGCGAATACGCAGAGAAATAAAATAACCGAGAAGAGTCGACGTAACCACGACCCATTTCACCTGCGGTTAAAGAATCTGCATGTATACGGGTGAATGACAATGGGGCTTTACCCACAACAGGAACTTCCCCACCAAGGATTTTAAGTAGCCGATCTCGAAACTCAACATCACCACCACGATTTACTTCAGCCCAAGGTCCGATCATATCAAATACTCGGCGTCTAACCATAAGAGATGAAAAGTTACTCTGGGAAAATGTTAGAGCATTATTAATACGGCCAAAAACTAAATCTTCAGTTACTCGCACATGCCGACTCATGTTAGCGAGTATTGTAGGATTTGATTCGAGATGGCGTACCTGAAATTCGATCTTCTGAGGATGCGACCAATCGTCATCATCTTTGACGGTAATATATTCGCCGGAACATTTCGATAGAGCGGCGTTCCGCGCAACGTATGCACCCAAGTTCTGTTCTTGACGTAGTAATGTGACATTGGAAAACTTGCGGCAGATGGCTTCGGTTTGTGTAAATTGATCGGACGGTGAGCAGTCGTCAACGACGATGATCTCAATGTTAGCCCAAGTCTGTTTGTTCAGTGACTCGAGGGTCGTTTCGATATGCTTAGCCCCGCAGAAGCTTGGTACGATAATAGAGACCAGCGGACCCGATATCGAATTAATCGAATCCTTGATACATAGACTGTCCAGCGGAGTGCTTTGCCATTTTTCTTTAAACGAAATTTCCTTTATGTCATTAGAGCGATACATTTGGTTGACGTTTTCGAGCCAACGCTCCCAGCTTGCTCCGGTTGCAATGGAAGGATTTGATAAATTCGCCAAATTGAGAAGATAATGAATTCGATCTTTTCTACTGATAGTCGGCTTTTTAAGATACTGCCTGGCCCTCTTAGTATCATTAACAAGCACAGAGACTTCTACAAAGAGATAGATGTCTCGCTTCCCCAGGATCGAATCCCCCCAGTGGTCAATAACAAACCGGTATATACGATAAGCATCATTTGCGTCATTCGGTTTAAATCGCTGATTAGCAAGTACTCGAGCCAAACATCTTAACGAGCTCTCATCCCAATTTTGAGTGAGGCCGACAACATCTCGAATATTTCCGGAACTTATCGCCCAGAGATACTTCCTTAGATCCGTCCAGTCGAACTGCATATTCGTCGCAGCTCGTGCGAAAACATCCCGCATAAGCTCGCTTTTTGACCTTAACGCGAAAGTTTCGAGATATAACGATCCTTTTCGAAATCGTGATGCATACTCGTAGCAAGGCCCGATACCAAAATAAGGACCGCCGGATTCTAAATTATTTCCGCAGGGTGATAGCTCGGCGATTAGGTTTTCAAGTTTTGTTTCTTTCGGAGATAATGGGAGCTTATTTTCTTCTTTTGATTCAACTACATCTACTCCCCTGCGAACTTCAATTTTTGAAACATAGTCCGCAACCGAACGAAGGACGTTGCTATTACGATCAACTTGCTTCGAAACCAATCCTAACTCTTCATCCGTCTTCTCTTGACATTCGATGACAGATTGCTGAATCTTCGAACTTCGAGAGTTTAGCAACCTAACAATGGCTAAAGACATTAAAATCAAGCTAGTTTGAACTCCAAGAAAACCTAGTGTGACTAGCACTAAAGAGCCTTGCGCGAGTCCTGGTAACACAACTAGGACGCTAAACAGCAAAAGTACAATCGCAGCTTGAACAACTTTTCCCATTGATATTAATAAATTACGCAAAAAAATCACCTGTCTCGCTTTCGTTATACTTTAGAGTTTGCGGGCGGGGAATGGGGCGATTCCGCGAGTATCAAGAACTAACTTTCCAGAATTAGCAATTTTAGCGAGATCAAATTGTGAGTGGTTTTGTACAATAACCACCACATCAGCTATTGAAATTGCTTCATTAATAGATTCGCAGGAACTAATTTCTTCACCGTCGAGGTTCCACTTGGGAACGTAAGGATCATAGTACTTAAGATTAGCGCCTTTTAACAAAAGTTGCTTGCCAATCGGACGCGCTGGCGATTCGCGCTGGTCCGATATATCCGGCTTATAAGTAACACCAAGTATAGCAACGGTCGCTCCATTAATGGCTTTTCGATCCTCATTCAGCAAATCGCCAACGCGGCTAACCACATAAGCCGGCATAGTGCTATTGATCTCTTGCGCCAGTTCGACAAATCTGAAAGGATAGCCAAGTCGCCTACGCACTTCATGCGATAGATAATTCGGGTCAATGGGTATGCAGTGTCCCCCCACTCCGGGACCAGGTGTAAACTTCATAAATCCGAAAGGCTTCGTCGCCGCACCATTGATAACTTCCCAGATATCGATTTTTAGCTCATTGCAAAATTTTGCCATTTCATTGACTAGTGCAATGTTGACATGCCGGAAGGTGTTTTCGAGCAGTTTTGCTGTTTCGGCTTCTTTCGCACCCGAAAGAGGTACCACGGTGTCAATAAAGTCCGAGTAAAATTCCACGGCTCTTTTCGTTGCCTCCGGTGTGCAACCCCCGACAAGCTTTGGGGTATTCTTAATATTGTATTTAGTAGAACCGGGGTCGACACGTTCAGGACTGAAAGCGACATAAAACTCTTCACCCGCTTTCAGTCCAGATTCAGATTCAAGAATGGGTATGCAAATTTCTTCGGTAGTCCCTGGATAAGTAGTAGATTCAAGAATTACCAAACCACCTTTACTCATATTAGAGCCAATAGAGTTCATTGCGCTTTTGACCGCACTTAAATCCGGCGAACCCGCCTCACCAAGCGGAGTCGGAACACAGACAACAATAACATCGGCGGTTTTAAAAATGCCCTGATCAGAGGTAGCCGAGTATCCGAATTTGATCATTTCCTTCAGATCCTGGTCGGAAATATCATCAATATGCGAAATTCCAGCGTTGATTTTACTTATTAATTTCTCGTTGACATCATATCCCGAAACATGCCAGCCATTAAGGCAGGCTTCTTGGGCCAGAGGAAGCCCTACATAGCCTTGACCGACAATCGTCAAATTCTTTTTCATTGTTTATCTTTCCGCTCTCTAGTACTGGCATCGAAGCGCGTTTATAAATTGAAGTTAAGCTATTCAAATAGGAATACCTTACAGGTCTGACGGACTGAAATAGAACCAGTTTAGTCTTCAATCACTCAGAAGTACGCGCGGTGCGATCGTATCATTTCATAAGGACACTTGACAACAGATTCGACGCTTTTTCTTAGTGAGGGGCCTCGGATGCTCGCCGTCAGCTAGACTTGCCAAGCCCACTGTGCGATGTCGCTAGGCTCCTGAAATGTAGTACCTTGGTTTTTCTGTCCTCGTTTTCAATGGATTCAATTTCATTTTGGCTTGACGGGCCACGATCCCAGATACGTGAGACCCTCCGCGATCTTTCCCAGCGCCTGAAACGCTTCTGCCACTTTTCGATCCTCGATATGCCCTGCTATGTCAACGTGGAACCTGTATGTCCCTAGTTCGGTACGGGTTGGTCGTGATTCGATCCGGGAGAGGTCAATGTCACGGGACGAAAATACGGTTAATGCGGAGACCAAGGCTCCGGGGGTGTTCGGTAGGGTGAACACCACGGCGGTCCGGTCATTGCCAGTCGGGGCCGGGGGCGTGTGGATTCCTCCGACCACGACGAACCGCGTTCTAGCGCCGGGCACATCGATCACATTTTCCGCAATCACGTCTAGAGCGAAGATCTCCGCCGCTCGGTGAGGAGCGACTGCGGCATCAGCATGCCCCTCCGCTACGGCTTTTGCTGCAGCGGCGTTCGATGATGCAGGAACGAATTCTGCGTCCGGAAAAGCACGATCAGTCCAGTTACGGACCTGCTGGCGAGCCACCGGGTGTGTGGTGAAGGTCCGTACTTCGCCCGCACTAGTACCCGGGCGCACCATTACCGAGAAGCTGATTTCGATCTCGGTCTCCGCGAAGATCCGCACTCCTGCGCCGTCAGCAAGCGCATCGAAGGTATGAGTAACCGGCCCGTCGACCGAGTTCTCAATTGCCACACATGCGTACTGTGCGGCCCCGGATCGCACCGCATTCAGCGCCTCATGTGGGCTCTCCACAGGGAGTTTGGCGATGTCGCCCGGCCCGAAACATCCTCGCCTCTGGAATTCCAGCAACGCTGACTCGGTGAACGTTCCTTCGGGGCCCAGATAGGCGACGACTGTTTTCATGTATCGGATTGTAGCCGCCAGCCCGCGTTCGCCCACCCCGGCGGGGTAATCTGCTCGCATGGTCAACGGCTCCGTAATCCCGCTCGAGGACCGCCTCCGTGCGGGCTTCGGTCACCTCGGCGACACACTCGACGAATACCTCACTCGGATTTGTTCGGAAGATAGCGTTGTCCACAGTTTCGCCAGCGTCGATCCCGAACTCGCACGTCGACGCGTCCGTTACCTCGAGTCGGTTCCCGCAGATCGGCGCGGGAGGCTGCATGGTCTGGTGCTTCCGATCAAGGATCTGATGCCCGTCGCCGGTTTTCCCTGTTCCTACGGTTCCGTCACGCGTACGGAACAACATGTTGGTACTGACCCGTGGGCTGCACAACTTCTTCGGAAGGGTGTCATCATTCCGGGCAAGACCCAGACTTCCGAGATGGGGATGACGGCATACTGCGAACCGGTGGGGATGCCTGCCGTGGCGAACCCGTTGTGGCCGGGGCGGACACCGGGTGGTTCCTCGGGAGGTGCGGCCGCGGCGGTGGCGCTCGGTCTGGTGGATGTCGCCCACGCCTCTGACGGCGGTGGCTCGATCCGGGTGCCTGCGGCAGCCACCGGCACCGTGGGCGTGAAACCCCCGCACAACAGTTCTGGTGGTTCGCCCACCGCGCAGGGGTTCATCACCCGCTCGGTCGGAGACGCGGCCTTCGTGTTCGGGGTGTCGACGGTGAGACGACCTCTGCGGATCGGGGTGCTTGTGGAGCCACTGCATGGTGGCGGGTCGGTCAGTCCGGTGATGGTGTCCACCGTGTGCACGGTGGCGGATCGCCTGTCTGATCTGGGTCACCGGGTCCGCGAGGTGTCCCGCCCGTACGGTGAGCGGCCCTTCGCGGCTTTCGCCGATGTGTTGGCTTCCCGCTCCGTCCACATCCCCGGCCCGGCGAGTGACATCATCGAGTGGCTGCGGGAGCGGGGCGCGGCTCTGTCCGAGTCCCGGCGCGCGGAGGCTGTCGCCGATTTCGACGCCGTCTTAGGGATGATTCTGTCCGCGTGGGACATTGACGTTCTCCTGTCCCCGACATTGGCGTTCGATCCGCCGGAGATCGGCCATTTCTCCCGATTGGAGCCGCCGGAGGATTTCGCGGAGCAAACGAGATGGACCCCGTGGGCGACGTTGTTCAACATGACCGGTGGTGCGGCGGTGAGTGTGCCTGTTGCGGCGGCGGGGCGACCGCCCGTGGGTGTACATCTCGGGTCTGTGCGGGCGTCGTTCGGTGAGTTGCTTGGTGTGGCCTCGCAGGTGCACCCGTGATGACGGGAATGGCTGGACCTGGGACGACGGCGACGCGGATCCGGGCTGAGATCGGTGTCATCCTGCTGGTCACGTTCGGTATGTCGGGTGTGCGCTCAGCGCTCCGGCTGCTTGATGCGGCTCTGGCGCCGGAACCGTTGAGCGCCCAGAAGGTGACGCTGAATGCGCCGAAGGCCGGTGTGCACTGGTTGGACCTGGCTTTGCAGCTGTGCTCGGCTTCGGTCCTCATCGGGTGGGGCCTGCTGGCACTGTTCCTGTTGTCCGGTTCCGGTGTCCGGATGTTCCCGCTGCGTGGTGGGGATTGGCTGAGAGGCGCGGGACTCGCGGCCCTCATCGGTGTGCCGGGTCTGGTTTTCTACCTGGCGGCGTTACACCTGGGGCTCAGCCGGCAGGTCGTTCCGACGACGTTGGATTCGGTGTGGTGGCAGGCTCCTGTGCTGCTCGTGTGGTCCTTCGCGAACGCATTCGCGGAAGAGACCGTGGTGGTGTTCTGGTTGGTGACCAGGTTGCGGCAGCTCGGTTGGTCCACACCTGCGGTGATCGGGGCGTCCGCGCTCCTGCGGGGAAGCTACCACCTTTACCAGGGATTTTCCGCAGGTCTGGGGAACATCGTGATGGGGCTCGTGTTCGCCTGGTTGTTCACCCGGACCCGGCGCGTGTGGCCGCTTATCGTTGCGCATTTCCTCATCGATGCGGTGGCCTTCGTCGGCTACAGCACACTTGTCGAACCACTGGGGTTGGCGGGGCTGTTCATCTCCTAGTCTCCGCTAGGGTAGTTTCCATGGATTCTCGAGGCCCGTCCCAGCATGGTGATTTACCGGACGACATCGCCCGCGACAGTCGGGGCAGGCCCATCCTTGACCGGTTCGGGCGGCCCGTACGACGGCGTCGGCCCAGTCGCGGGTCGTCTCGCCCACGACCGGAGTCCGGTCGCCACACGCGCGGGAGCGAACCGCCGCGCGGCTCGCTCCCGGATCGATCCGTTCCTTCGCCCCGTCGGGACCCCGCAGAGACCAGGTACACGCCGCGGACACCGGAGCGCGCTTCGTACGCACGACCGACCCCTCCCCCGGGGCGCCCCATCCAGTACCGTCCGGAGGCCCGGCCGGCCCCAGCGTATCGTCGTGAGGCCCCGGTTCCACCACCTACCCAGCCCCCCGTGCGCCCCGAGCGGCGCGGTGGTGGTCGGCGGGACTTCGCTCCCGAACCCCGTTCCCGCCAGCCCCGACGTCGACCCGGGTGTAGCAGGGGATGCATGACGCCGTTTCTGCTCATCATCGGGATAGTCCTCACACTGACCGTCGTCATCGGGCTGTGGGCCGATGCGAAGTTGAACCGCGTCGAGGCGACCCCCGTGCAGCAGGTGGCGAAAACCGCAGGCACGAACTGGTTGCTGGTCGGCTCCGATTCCCGGCAGGGACTCACCCAGGACGAGATCGACGTCCTCGGTACGGGTGGGGACATCGGTGTGGGGCGCACGGACACGATCATGCTGCTCCATTACGGTCGCGGATCAAAGCCGACGCTCGTCTCCATTCCCCGTGACTCGTATGTCAACGTCCCGGGCTACGGGATGAACAAGATCAACTCGGCGTTCACGTTCGGTGGCCCGCAGTTGCTCACTGAGACTGTCGAGCAGGCGACCGGGTTGCGGATCGACCACTACGCGGAGATCGGGTTCGGTGGTTTCGCCGGTCTCGTCGACGCGGTCGGTGGGGTCGAAATGTGCGTCACCGAGGCCATCAACGATCCGCTGGCGAATATCAACCTTCCCGCCGGGTGCCAGAATCTGAATGGCCCCGAGGCTCTCGGTTACGTCCGTAGCCGCGCGTTCGCGATGGGCGACCTGGACCGGGTTTCCCACCAGCGGGAATTCTTCTCCGCGCTGATGGAGAAAGCTACGAATCCGACGACACTGCTCAATCCGTTCCGTCTGGGGCCACTGATCAGTCGCGCGAGTGGCACGTTCACGGTCGGCACCGGTGACCACATCTGGAACCTGGCCCGTCTGGCCCTGGCGATGCGCTCGGGTGTCGTCACCGAAACAGTTCCGGTCGGGGGTTTCCAGGACACCGCGGTGGGCAACGTCGTGCTGTGGGATGACGCCGCCGCGCGATCCCTGTTCGGTTCGCTCCGGTAAATCCGCAGGTACAGTGCCCTAAGGAGAAGGGCACGACCACCGGGGAGCGGGGTCGTGCCCTGACGCCTGTGTCCGGATCGCCCTACCGGATGGTGACCTGGCGGGACTTGATGTTGTCGAGCTGCTTGCGCTCGTCGGCGGTGAGCTCGGCGTCGTTGGCGAGCCCCCGGTTGATCTTCTTGTCCAGTGCCTCGAGCGGCTTGACGAACTCGGCCGGGGCGGTTTCCCGGGGAAGGTCGAACACCGGCACGGCGAGACCGTGGGTGCGGAAGACACCGGCGAACCTCGTCCCCTCGCCGAGGGTCAACTCGCCGGCCGCAGCGATGCGGGCGAGGGCCGCGATGAGCTTGTCCTCGTTCTCGAGGCGGACCCACCGGACGTGGGCTTTCTCGCCCGGGTCGATCCACCAGATCGTGCCCTCGACGTCAGCGCCGATCTCCTCCGACGGCATGACCGCTGCGTTGGCTTGCTGGATGCCCTGCTGCATCATCGGGTCCAGTGCCGCGCCATCGGCGAGCCACCAGTCGAAGGTGTCGTGCGCCGTCGCGTCCAAGGTGGCCGCGGGATCGATCAGTTCCTTGATGTCGGGCTGGTTGCCGTCGGCGACCGTCGACTCGAGGGTCTGTCCGCTCTCGGCGTCCTTCACCCAGTTGATCGCGTAGGCGAGGTCCCGGCCGGGGTTGTGGCTGTGTGCCTGCACCTGGAGCGCCACGAGGCGCTCGATGCCTCCGTCGGCGTCCTCGCGGACGACGGCGGCCACGGCGCCGGGGAGGACGGTGCAGAGGGTGATGGGCTCATCGAGCCCCGTCACCGTGAGCTTGGCGGTAGCCGAGGGAACGAATTCCTGCAGGGCCACCAGGTCCGCCTCCATGGCGAGACCGTCATAGGGACGGGGATCCCGGTCGAGTGCGGCGCGTTCGGCGGCGCGGGCAGCGAGCTTCGCCTGGCGACGGCTCATGCCCTCGGGCAGATTTTCATTCTTCTTCTTTTTGGCCATGCCTAGAAGATACCCCCAGTGACCCGACCCGGATGCTACCGCCCGAGAACCCGCCGCGCTGTTCCGGGGCGATTGGTGGCCATCCAGCGCACACCGTGACTTGCGGCCCATGCCATATCGGCCGGGTCGTCCACGGTCCACATGTACCCGGGGAGCCCGCGGTATCTGATCCGCGAGGGTTTTTCTCTCGCTCTGCCCACGGAAATGCCCCAGCCGGATACCGCGCCGCGGGCGTGCACCACGGGGTCGTAGACGGGGCACCGGTCCCGGCGGAGATGAATCCTCGGAATCGTCGGAGCGAGTTTCCGCATCCGGAGGATGGACAGGGGGGAAAAGGAGATGATCCGGATGCGGGGATCATTGATGAGCCCGAAGTACCGCAGGCGGAGCGTCACCTGTTCCTCAAGTTCACGGCCGAAGCGCAGGGGATGCTTGGTCTCGATGAACAGTTCGCGGCCCGGATATGCGGCGATGAGTTCCAGGAGATCATCGAGCTGGACGGGCGGTTGCGGGTCTACCGGGGTGCCGAAGTTGAGTCGACGCAGCTCGGTGAGACTCATGCCCGAGACCCGGCCTGATCCGTTACTCACCCGATTCACCACCGGATCGTGGATGCACATGACGGTTCCACAGGAGCTCAGTCGCACATCGCACTCGATGCCGTCCGCGCCGAGTTCGAGTGCGGACTCGAACGCCGGCATGGTCATCTCCGGGTGGTTCTCGCAGTCACCGCGGTGCGCAATGATCCGAGTTCTGGCGGCTGACGATTGGTGAGGCACGTATTGATTCTTCCACTAGTCGGAAGGGAACGAGAAGGACCGGGGCGGGAGATCCTGAGACTCCCCACCCCGGTCCGTCTAGATGGTAGTTACGCTACCGATCAGCGGTGTGCCAGGGCACCGAGTATCGCCGAGAATCCCGGCATGGCCCCGAGAATCCCGATGAGAACGGCGATGAGTGCTCCCGCGAACGCGAGGATAGCTCCCGGCTTCATGGCGCGGTCCTCCTCCTTGTCCGGGGAGCTGGAAAGCAGGTCGCCTCCTCCGATGGAGTTTTCGCTGGAATTAAAGGTGTTGCCACTGGAGTTGTTGATGTCTCCGACGTCTACCTTGATTCCGCCACCCGGTGTGCTGCCCTGGTCATCCTTATCGGGTTGTTCCTCGCCACCGGTATTGCCCCCCTGGTTATCGCCACCACCAGTAGAATCATTTGTGTCTCCACCGCCTGCCGTGTCACTGCCATCGGTGTCACCGCCGCCGACCTGGCCCTCACCGGCCTCACCCTCGTCGTCTCCGGCTTTGTTGCCTTCCTCATCCCGGATATGGATGTAGCCGGTCGGAAGCTGATCACCGCTGTACACCTGAACCGCGGTCTTCGGTGGTGCCCACGAATCCCACGAAACCTCAACGGAACCATCATCGTTGACCTTGTCGACGATGCCCACATGCCCGAGGTTCGACTCTGCACCGAAATACGTCGTGGTCCATTCAGCATCGAAGTAGGCGATGGCACCGACTGCCGGCTCATTGTTTTTTTCGCCTGGGGCGTTCTCCCACCATTCCACCGCGTTACCCCAGCTATGGCCCGGGTCTTCCAGTCCCCGCTTGGCCATGACGTAGGCCGCGTACCGGGTGCAGTTGTGTTTTCCTCCAATGTAGTACTTGTCAGCCCAGGTATCGGTGTAAGGTCCGTAGCCCTCGACCGAAACGCAGTCATAGGAGGTCTTGTCACAGAGCGTCTCGATGGCTGCCGAGGCGGGCGCCGCCATGACAGCGAGCACTGTTCCCGCTGAGAGAAGAGAGACTCCCAGTCTCCTGCGGAGCCGCGTGGTGTTTTTCATGGTGAGGTCCTTCCGTTCGGGGCTTTCAGGTCGAATGACCCTCGCACGTTCCTTTAAGTATTATCTGCAAAACAAACACTTCGCCATAAAAAGCTCAAACAAAAGCCAGCGGGTGACCCAATAAAGGGTCACCCGCTGGCTTTTGTTTGACGCGCTAGATCTCCGATGTGAACTGGTATGTTTCAAAAACGTGCAGCAGTAGGACCGCTGCCAACGTGCACACCGCTACCGTGTCCCTGATCTCCCCACCCCCGGAAGCACCGTGGTCGGAAATCCGGAAAGCGCGTATCCTCTACTTTTCCTCGGCCGGGAAGAACTTCTCCTGGATCGCACGCAGCGTGTTCGCGGAGTTCTTGAACCGTTCCATCTCGTGTTCGGTGAGCTCCAGTTCAACAACCCGGCGAATACCACGACGGTTCACGACGGCCGGGGTACCGATGTAGATGTTCTCCTCACCGTATTCACCACGCAGCAGTGCTGCGACGGGAACCGCGACATCCTGGTTCTGGAGAACAGCGCGGCTGATACGGGCAAGCCCCATACCGATGCCGTAGGACGTCGACCCCTTGGCGTCGATGATCTTGTACGCCATGTCGCGGGTGTCCTCGAAGATCTTCTCCAGTTTGGATTCGAGTTCCGGATCCTTCTCCAGCTGCTTACGCATGGAGACACCGGCGATCGTTGCCGAGGAAAGGACGGGCAGCTCCGTGTCACCGTGCTCACCGATGATGTAGGAGTGCACCGAGGTCGGGGCGACCTCGTACAGCTCACCGAGCATGTAGCGGAAGCGGGCCGAGTCCAGGACCGTACCGGAGCCGATGACCCGGTGTGCAGGAAGACCGGAATACTTCCAGACCGCGTACGTGAGGATGTCCACGGGGTTGGATGCGACGAGGAAGATACCGTCAAAGTCATTGGCCATGACGTCATCGACGATGGACTTCATGATCTTCATGTTCTTATCAACCAGCTGCAGACGGGTCTCACCCGGCTTCTGGGCGGCGCCTGCGCAGATGACGACCATGGCTGCATCGGAACAATCCGCGTAGGTACCCTTGGTGACCTTCGTCCGAGAGGGGGCCCAGACAACGCCGTGGTTGAGGTCCATGACGTTGCCCTCAAGCTTCTTCTCATCAATATCGATGATGGCGAGGTGATCACAGATTCCCTGGTTAATGAGGGCGAAAGCGTAGGCGACTCCGACATCACCGGCGCCGATGAGAACAATCTTGTTACCGACACTGACCTTCATGGATACCTTCTCCCTGCCGGCCCCGTGGTACCGGCTCATGGGCGCCGACTGACCGGCGCAGTACATTCTTCCACGTCCCATAATGCCCGTTTATGTTGCTTCTTGTGGAAAATGTGAGGAATCTATCCCTAGAACGTGCCCGGCCACCTCCAAACACAGCATCATTGTCTTCGGTGGAGTCTCGGACACCGCACCCGATCAAGCGCTCACGGGCTCCGGGACATGCCACTTCCACAGCACTCGGACGGTCACCTTGCAGTGATTCGACACGGAGGCGGCCAGCCCCACCTCGCGTAGTACCCGGGTGAGCTCGAGACCGGTCTCGGTCTCATCCTCGGAGATACCGGTAACAGTGATAGTCAGTCGCCTCCTACGCAGTAAGCTCAGATCCCGCCAGTCGTCGGACCGGACGAGGACCGCACCGCGCATTCCGCCGGAATGTGCATGGCCTTCCAGTTGGTGAACAGTCCGGAGACGATCCCCGTTTCCCGTAGCCCAGCGAAGGCGGTGAGCAACCGGTCGGCATCCGTCGTCTGGTCTGCCCACGGCCGGTCGCTTCGCTCGTAATTGCGCCAGACGGGTCTGGCGCGGGCCTGGGGAATGTGTTCCATCGATCCTCGTGCGTCCCGGCAGTCGGGCGGGGAGTTCAGGAGCGGCTCGACGAGGTGATCGGTGGCGTCATTCACCTTGACGATGGCCCCGTTGAGGATTCGGTGCCCCAACTGATCGAGAACATCGTCGATCTCCCTGTTGTCGATAAGGTGCCGTGACTTCTCTGCTGTCCGGTCGTTCACCTAGGTGTTTCGTTCAGCTGGGTGCCCGTGGAATCGGCTCCGGATTGGCCGGGACCGGAGTCTCACCGGGTCACCGCCGCGGGACTCTATACCTGCCGGAACACAGATCCTGCTAGCGTGACGTGGCGTGGATTACAAGGCGATCATCTTCGACCTCGACGGCACTCTCATCGACCACACCGGTGCAGCTCGGGTAGCCGCCCGAACGTGGGCCCGTGAGCTCGGGTTCCACGGTGACCACACGAGCCGCTGGTTCGAGATCGAACGGCGGTGGTTCGCGGCCTACGAGCGGGGCACTGTCAGCCACCTCGAGCAGCGTCGTGGGCGCACGAGGGAGTTCACCGGTGAGCACACACTTACAGACTCCGCGTGTGACGAGCTTTTCGGACGTTTCCTATCCCTGTACCGCGAGGCGTGGACGGCTTTCCCGGACGCGGAACCCGCGCTCCGGCGGGCGCTGGGAAGCGGCGCCCGGGTCGCCATCCTCACCAACAGTGTGGCTGAGGTGCAGTCTGCGAAGCTCCAACGCACCGGCCTAGACCTCCCGGGGGTTCGGTTGCTCGCGTCGGGCGACCTGGGCGTCGCCAAGCCTCGGCCGGAGTGCTACCGGAAGGCCCTCGAACTCCTTGATGTCACCCCGGGTGAGACGGTGATGATCGGCGACAGTTTCGCGAACGACGTGGCCGGCCCCAGGCGGGTTGGCATGACGGCGGTCTGGCTGAATCGCGACGGGCTGGCGGCCATCGACGGCGAGAACGGCCTGTCCTCCTTGGCCGGCTTCCCACACCTCTGACTGCGTTGTCGCTACTCCGGCAGGCCGCAGGCGACCCCAGTGGAGTGGTGGGGGCAATAGCCCCCGGGATTCTTGTGCAGGTACTGCTGGTGGTAGTCCTCGGCGCGGTAGTAGTCCCCGGCGGGTGTCTCCGCGAGCGGGAGGATTTCGGTGGTGACGGGTCCATAGCCGGCGCCGGAGAGCCGGTCACCGTAGTCTGCGACCATCGCGCGGATGACATCAGCATCAGCGCGGGCGGCGTCATCGGAGTCACCCGTGGTGTAGAAGGCGGACCGGTACTGGGTTCCCACGTCATTTCCCTGGCGGAAACCCTGGGTGGGGTCGTGTGCCTCGAGGGCGGTGGCGACGATCTGCGGCAGCGACACCCGGGCCGGATCGAACACTACTTCGACAACCTCCGTATGCCCCGTACGACCGGTACAGACCTCTCGGTAGGTGGGGTTGGGAGTGTAGCCGCCTGCGTAACCGACGGAGGTTGATTCCACGCCGTCGAGTTCCCAGAAGATCTTCTCGGCACCCCAGAAACAGCCGATCCCGATGAGGACGCTCGCCTGCCCGTCCCGCCAGGGTCCCGTGACCGGGGTATCGAGAACCGCATGCGGCTGCGGCTGATCCAGGACCGGGTGCCTGCCCCCTTTGAGCGCATTTGCTGCGGTGACCATCTCCGGCTCGCGGCCTATCAACCATCCCATGTCGGGTTCCTTTCTCGGCGCATCCTCGTGACAACCACCTTAGGCGGTGGAACGAGGGGATGACGCCCCCACAGAATTACCCCTACCCGGGGGAATTAGCGCTTAGCGGCAGGCGACAGGCCCGGGAAGCAATGTTCGCCCGAACGTACTTATAACAATTTCGTGCTAGATGTGTGACGTTATTCTGTCTTGACCTATCATGGGGGACCACGGCGCGGCCTGTTCCGCGCTCCGTCTCATACGAAAGGATTTTCACATGACCACTTACTACGAGCTCCCCGAGCTGGATTACGCCTACGATGCCCTTGAGCCGCATATCGCTGCCGAGATCATGGAGTTGCATCACTCCAAGCATCACGCCAACTACGTCAAAGGCGCCAACGCAGCCATGGAGGCGCTCGCCAAGGCCCGCGAGAACGGCACCATCGGCGACGAGGTCACCGCCCTGTCGAAGAACCTCGCCTTCAACCTCGGTGGCCACACCAACCATTCCATCTTTTGGAAGAATCTCTCCCCCAACGGTGGCGGCGAGCCCACCGGTGAACTGGCCGAGGCCATTGAGCGGGACTTCGGCTCCTTCGAGAAGTTCAAAGAGCACTTCTCCGGTGCCGCGCTGGGCTTGCAGGGCTCCGGTTGGGCGGTCCTGGGTTACGACCACATCGGCGGCCGGCTCATCATCGAGCAGCTGACCGACCAGCAGGGCAACATCTCCGCCAACCTGACCCCGCTGCTCATGCTGGATATGTGGGAGCACGCCTTCTACCTCCAGTACAAGAACGTCAAGGCCGACTACGTCAAGGCCGTGTGGAACGTCTTCAACTGGGACGATGTCGCCGAGCGTTACGCCGGCGCCGCTAAGAAGTAAGGCACCACGAGATCTCACCGCTCACCGGTTTACGGTGGGCGGTTTTCTCATGCCCCACGACACCTCATGCCGCCGGTTGTTCTCAGCTACCGGACGGCTGAAACGAACTCCCGGAACCGATCCACCGGTGGCGCGGGGGATGCCGCGGCCCGCCAGACCAACCCAAGTTCCCGGTGCGCCGGCGGGTCCAGTGGGCGGAGCAGCAGACCAGCGGGCGCAAGGTAGGGATCGTTCATCGGGAGCAACGCCACCCCGAACCCTGCACTGACCAGTCCGGCGACGGTACTGAGCTCCATCGACTCGAACACGACATTCGGCCGAAAACCCGCCCCGTCGGTCAATTCCTCGAGCAACTGCCGGGTACCGTAGCCGGCACGCATCCCGATGAAGGGCTCATCCGCGACGGCCACCAGCGGCAGCGGTCCCGCATCCGATGCGAGTCGGTGTCCCTCGGGGACGGCGAGCGCGAGTGGTTGGCGGTGCAGGCGAAGCCAACCGAGCGCGGCTCCACCACCACGGCTTTCCTCCGGTCGAGGTCCGACGAGCGCGAGGTCAGCTTCATCCCGGAGCACCCGTTCCACGAGCTGCCGGGCGGCCCCCTGATGGAGTTCGAACTGCACACCCGCGTGTTCCGCGCGGTAGGCCCGCAGGAGGCCGGGCACGAGCCAGGTCCCGAGGGAGTGCATGAAGTCGATGCGCACGGTGCCGCGTTCGGGGTCCATGAGACGCTCCATGTCCGTCCGTGCGGCGGCGAACCCGGCACTGATCCGCCGTGCGTGATCGAGGAACGCCCGACCGCGGGTGTTGAGCGTCAACGACCGCCCGGCGCGGTCGAAGAGCGTGGTGCCGAGGTTCTTCTCCAGCCGGGCGATCCTCCGGGAGAGCGTCGGCTGGGGAATTCCGAGGTTCTCCGCGGTGGCTGTGAGATGACCGGAATCCGCGAGCCGGATGAACGCGTCGACGTCATCGAGCCGTGGTGAGGAACGGCGTGGCACCACCAACTCCTTCCATGCGTTTTGTGCATCGTTTTCCTATTTTATCCATATTTTACTAATTATCTCGTGCACGGCACGATAGACGCCATGAGCACCACCTCCCCCGCCGATGCCAACGCCTCCGCCGATCTGCCAGAGGGGCTACGCCGCGGCGACGCCGACTACCGGCGAGCCGTCCTGGCGATGCTCGCCGCGGGACTCGCCACCTTCAACGCCCTCTACTGCACGCAGGCGATGTTGCCCACGCTCACCACCGAGCTCGGAATCACGCCCACCCAGTCCGCGCTGACCGTGTCGGCGACGACGGGCGCACTGGCACTGGCGATCGTTCCCGCTTCGATCCTCTCCGAACGATTCGGCCGGGGACGGGTCCTGATCGCCTCGGTGATCGCCGCCGTCGCTCTGGGGGCGCTGCTTCCCTTCGCCCCGGGGATCTGGTGGCTGATCGCAGGCCGTGGGCTGCAGGGCGCACTCCTGGCGGGTGTTCCCGCGGTTGCGATGACCTGGCTGTCGGAGGAACTCCACCCCGAGTACCTGCCCCGCGCGATGGGCGTCTACGTCGCGGGAACATCCCTCGGCGGACTCATCGGCCGGATCGTGCCCGCCGGGGTCCTCGAATTCGCGTCGTGGCGGTGGGCGCTCGGCGCCGATGCGCTGGTCGCTGCACTGTTCGTGCTCGTGATCCTGCGGATGCTGCCAGCCCAGCGGCGGTTCACCCGGAAGGAGCTCCACCTCCGCAGTGAGTTCGCGGCGATGGTCGGCCATTGGCGCAATCCCCGGCTGGCCGCGCTGTTCGTCACCGCGTTCCTCGTCATGGGCGTGTTCGTGTCGTTCTACAACTACCTGGGCTTCCGAATGATCGACCGCTTCGGCCTGTCCGAGGCATTGGTCGGGGCCCTGTTCGTGCTGTATCTGTCGGGGACGTGGGCCTCCGCGCGGGCGGGCGCCTGGGCGGCCCGCTTCGGGCCGGGCAAGGTACTCGTCGCGATGGTCCTCATCGCACTGGCGGGCATCGGAATGGCAGTCTCCAACAACCTGGCGATCACCGTCCTCGGGACCCTGCTGTTCACCGCCGCGTTCTTCGCGGTGCATTCCACCGCCTCCGGGTGGATCGGCCGACTGGCCACCTCCGACCGTGCCGAAGCGTCAAGTATGTACTTGTTCTGCTACTACCTCGGGTCCTCGCTGGTGGGCTGGTTCTCCGGAACGGTCCTGGTCCGCGCCGGATGGTCGGGGCTCATCGTCTGGCTGCTCGCACTCCTCGTGGTGCAGCTGCTCATCGCCATCGCCCTCACCTGGGACCGGCTCCGCCGCCACGCGGCACGGAGGCGGGGTTAACCTGGCGGTATGCCCACAGCACTCGCCGACGCCCCGGAGGGACCGCCCGCCTGGTCGCGACGCCAATGGATGGTGCGCGCCAACGCTCCCGTCGCCTGCTGGCTGCTGCTCCTGATTGTCGCAGCCGTGTCCACCACGACCGGCCGGGTGGGGACCTGGATCCCGGTGCACATCCTCGGGATCGGGGTGATCACGACCTCAATCATGGTGTGGTCCCAGTACTTCACGGCGCGGTTCACCGGGATCCGCCCCACCCGCGCGCACCAGCTCCGCCAGCTGTACCGGATCGGTGCCGTGAACGCCGGTACCGCGCTACTGCTCGCGGGCCAGCTCCCGGCAACCGCGTCCCACAGGCTGTCTCTGCTCGGTGCGGGGTTGGTCGCCGCCGGGGCCGTGCTCCACGGATTCTCCCTTGCCGCGCAGTACCACGCCGCGGAGCGGACCCGGCGGTTCCTGCCCATCGTCGGGGTGTACGTGCTCGCCACGGTCTGCCTGCTGGGCGGAATCACCGCGGGCACGCTCCTGATCATCGGGGTACCCGGCGCATGGGTCCCGCGGCTGTACACCGCCCATCTGCTACTGAACCTCCCGGGGTTCGTCGGGCTAGCCGCATTCGGCTCACTCACGCTCATGTTTCCCGCGGTCTGGCGGACCCGCGGTGGCGACGATCGCACGGTCTCTGCCGCGGTCATACTGGGCTGCGGCCTGGCCACGTCCGTCACCGGAGCACTGGCCGGAGCCGCACCGGTCCTGGGCGCAGGCCTGGTGGTCTACGCCGCCGGGTGGGGTGTCGCCGCTCTACCGTGGCTGGGGAACGTCCGGGACGTTCTCGCGGATCCGCGGGACCGGCTCACGTTCGCCGCGTTCGCCGTCGTCGCCGCCCCGCTGTGGTTGATCGTCGGTGTTCTCACCGCAGCCGCCGATGCTCTGCGTGGGGGAGATGTCGCGGTCTCCCTGCCGGTGTTGCCGCTGCTCGTCGGCTTCGGCGCACAGCTGCTGATCGGGGTGCTGAGTTTCCTGGTCCCCTCCGTCATCGGCGGTGGGCCGGCCGCCGTCCGGCGGGGCATGGGTCTGCTCGACACCCTGGGGCTGCTGCGGTCCACGCTGCTCAACGGTGCGCTGGCGCTTCTCCAGCTCCCTCTCCCCCGGGACCCTGGACCTGTCCCCGCCGCATTCATCGCGCTGAGCCTCGGGGCGTTCCTCCCGCTCACCGTCACCGCCGTGGTGGTACAGCGGCACCGGCCGCAGGAGGCGCACGAACCGGGGACACCGGCGACCGCCACCGGCAGGCATCGGCCGGCGTACGCTCAGGTCGTCGTGGGGCTGATCGTTCTCGGTGCACTCACCGCATTGATTCTGACGGGCGTGTTCGGGGCATGAGGAGCGGGGCACCCGGCGCGCCGGCGGCCAGCCAGGACCGTACGACGGACGTCGCCCGACAGTCGTCACCGTTGTAGCTGAGCAACCGCCGCCTGGCGTCCGCCACCGCGTCGGGGGCGGCGTCCGTGTGCCCCGCGGCGATCCGGTACACATCCACACTCGCCTCACCGTCGAGGTCCGCCTCGCCCCAGGTGAATCCCGCCTGGGGGGCCACCGTCTTCAGACCGAGGCCGCGGGGACCGATGAGCTGGGCACGAACCGCCGCAAATACGTCCACCCATTCCTCCGAGGAGATGAATGCGCCGATCTCCTCCTCGGAGGGAACGCGGTGCCCCGCCGCGCTCACGTGTCCGCCGAACCTGCGGGCGCTACTGGTCAACCAGTGGTTCTCCCCGTGTCGGGCATAGCAGAACGCGGCGAAACTGAGGCCTCGGGAGTGGGCGTCGTCACGCACGGAACACAGCCAGGCCCAGAATCCCGCGAAGGTGTCGGCCTCCGCGGTGGTCCCCAGGCCGCCCCAGGTGACGAAGGGGTGGTAGTCGCTCCCGTCAAACGCACCCCAGAGATAGGCGCCCTGGTCGAGATAGGCCTCCACGTCGATGTCGATCTCCACGTCGAACCGGGGTGTGGTCACCCGTTCCACGCGGCGCAGCACCGGGATCCGTGCCCGCCACGCTGCGGCGAGGGCGGAGGCTTCCCCGAGGTTCGCGTCCATCAGCTCACCCACGGTGTCGATCCCACGCAGCCGATACTGCTCCGCGCGGTCCCCTGGGAACAGCAGCGAGATATCGTCCGCAGCGGTCAGTCGCGGGCCACAGTCGAACCAGAAACGACACTCGCTGCACTCCTTCAACCGTCGCGGTCGATCGGGCAGGGACGCGGCGAGGGCGGTCGACAGCGCCGGCTGGTAGTTACCGGTATCCACCAGGAACGCCAGCTCCCGGTCCTGCCCGATCGCGGCTCCGCGGCCGCTGTCAAGCCCGAACTCCGCCAGCGCCCGGGCTGCGAGGCCCAGCCGGTAACCGTCAACCGCATGGTGGCGGACTCGGTAAGCGCCGGTGGACGGGGCTCCGAGGCCCAGCCGTGCGGTTGCGATGAGCGGCTGCTGCCGCCCCTCCGCCGGGCGGGCGACGCGGTGATTGGATACGATCACCGGGAGGTAGCGTCCATCACCCTCGCGGACGAGAACGTCCGGGGTGGCCCGCCAGCGGCGTCCGTCGGAGGTTCCGGTGAACACCGCCCCGGTGATGATCGTGGCCTGCGCGGCGAGTGCCTCCAGCGTCTCAAACTCGGCGTCCTCGCCGTCACCCTCTATGTGTATCCGGCTAAACCGCTGCAGATCCCACGGTTCCGGCGCGTCGGGTAGCAGCGCGAGAACTCGGTTTCTTCCCGCCTGCGCGCGCTCGATACGCCGCACCGCGGCCTCGGTCGGTGCCTGTTCCGCGAACCGGTACCGCTGCACCGCCCGGTACCGGCAGCCGACGAGATCCGACGGTTGCAATTCGATGTCCAGCTCCACAATGACAGTCAGCTTAACCCCACCTGCGGGTAGGCTGGAAAAGAAACGACCGCGACAACGTTAACGGGAGACCAGGCAGACACCATGGGCATTTTCGAGGCGATCCGCAAAAACCGGGCCAAGACCAAAGCAGAGATCAAGGCCGCGCAGGCCCGCGCCAAGTCTGAGGTCAAGGAGACCGCGAAACTTAACCACCGCCGGTCCAAACTCCTCGCCAAGCAGGAGAAGTCACTGCTCAAGGCCGAGAAAAAGGGGCTGAAGGCGAAGCGGCGGCACGAGAAGAAGATGGCGAAGAACCAGCTGGCGCAGATCAAGCAGGGCCGGTTCAACGCGCAGAGCGTACGCCGCTACACCGCCGCCGCCCGGATGGTCGTTCCGCTGGCGCTCCCCCTCATCTACCGGGGTGTCACCCTCGCCCGGGAGCAGCTCGAGAAGCAGCAGGCCCGCCGCAACGGCGTCACCACCGAACAGCTGGCCCGCTACTCGGGCCACGGGGCACCGTTGAAGGCCCGTATCGACGGCATCCGGGACAACCTCGATTCCGCGCCCGTCGCCTCCGGTTTCCGGATCGACGCCAAGGAGCGGCTCGATGAGCTCGTCAGCGCGGTGAACAACGCCGAGTACCTGGCGCCCCAGCAACGCCGACGAAGCCACAGCACGGTCGCACGGGAGCTGGACAATCTCGCCGCTCAGATCCAGGAGCGCCTGCAGAGCCGGAGCTGAGCCCGGAACCGCGTACCGTAGGCCCCCGGCCCCCGCACCTTCCGCGGGGAGCCGGGGGCTGTCGTTTGTCCGAAATCCTGAGGCACCAATTGCCCCGTCCCGCGGAATCCGGACGGCGAAAACCACCGCTTCACCGTGACCACCAATTCATGTGCACCCACCGTTCATATTTCATTCACAGCTACCGACGCAATTTCTTAATCTCTCTCAGGAGTAACTGAGAGCACAACTAATTCTCGACGTTTGTGGTTTCGCCCGTACGGTGAGAATCGACAACGGCATACTGCTACCGGTGACATTGTGTAATTTGCTGCTTTCGTATAATCTCTATTTCAGGCGGCGGGTAACGCTGCATATCTTTACGTATCTTCTCGGCACGATCGTTCCATTTATCACCGGATCCGGGCATTTCTGTTCGGACCGGTGTCGAGAAAACCAACAGGACAGATGCGCACCTTTCCACACAGTGGGCTCCCGGAACGTATCCGAGCAGAACATGATCAGCTCTCTGTGAACTCATCGCGTACCTCACCAATGAAGGAGTCAACACTATGGCCCGACGGGAAATCACCCAGTACTTCGACGACCTGACAAAAACCCCTCTCTCCGAGGATGAACTGCACGTCGTGCACTTCTCCCTCGATGGCACGGACTACTCCGTGGACCTGAACGAGGAACACGCCAACGAGCTCCGCGAGACCCTACAGCGCTACATCGAGGTCGGCCGCAAGCAGACGACCACCGGCGGCACCCGCCAGCGTCGTCGCTCCAGCGGTGGATCCCGGAACCGCACCAAGGAGATCCGCCAGTGGGCACGCGAGAACGGCTACGAGGTCGCTGACCGCGGCAAGATCCCGGACAACATCGTCGAGGCCTTCACCGCCGCCAACTGAGGCCTTCGACACCAGCTGTCTCCGGCGTAGCGGGACAAGCAAGTAAAACGGTTGACACCGGAAGCACCGGGTCAACCGTTTTACGTTTTTGATCGATACCGAATAATGTTCACCTCCCGGTGACGGTCAGAGGACTTTCACCATTTGCCCAGCAATTCCCCAGTTTCCGCCATCCGACCACGGGACATGAGTTAGCCTCCACCAGACATACATACGGTGGAGGCTAACTCATTCTAAAACCGCTACAGAACTCCCTGTTCTCGGGCTGCGGCGACTGCGGAGGTACGCGAACGGACACCGAGTTTGTCGTAGATGTGCACAAGGTGCGATTTCACTGTCGCTTCGGAAAGAAAAAGCACTTTCCCGATCTCCCGGTTCGATGAACCCGCTGCCACCAGTTTGAGAACCTCAAGCTCCCGTGGAGTGAGTGATGTCCGGGGAGTACGAACACGCGTCATCAGACGATTCGCGACAACCGGGGACAGTGCGGAATCGCCTTCCGCCGCGGAACGCACCGCAGCCAGCAATTCAGAAGGTGGCGCATCCTTCAACAGATATCCGACGGCACCGGCCTCTATTGCACCCATGATCTCCGCGTCGGTGTCGTAGTTGGTCACCACCAGAACATTCGGTGGATTCTTCATCGTGCGCTTGATCTCCGCGGTGGCATCGGCACCGGTGGACACGAGCGTGCCCTCCGCCCCGGCGCCGAAACGCAGATCCATCAGGATAACGTCGAGACCACCGGCCTGAGCAGCCGCGATCGCCCCCTCAGCGGTCGCCACCTCACCGACGACCTCAATGTCATCGGCTTCCTCCAGCACGGCACGTAGACCCAGCCGGACAATCTCATGGTCATCAGCGAGCAAGACTCTGATCATCGTCTACTAACGTCTCTTCCCTCTATGTTCTTAACGGTTTGTTCGCGGCATATCTCTCGGGCGGCCGGGGTTATCGCCGATCACCCGCACCGCTACTGACTATTCTCCTCCGGCTTGTCACCGGGGTCATCGACCTGCGTCAGCGCCATGGCACGTCGCGCCGGAACACCTGTATCATCCTCCACCGGAATCGCGATGGACACCGCAGTTCCCTGCCCCGGCGCAGATTCAACAGTCAGCGTACCGTGTTGCTCCGCGGCACGTTGCCGCATAGCGTCCAGACCGATATGCCCCAGGCCCCGGGGCCGTTCGCCGATCGCCTCCGGGTCGAAACCGCAGCCGTCGTCGACGACGTCCAGCCGGACCTCGTCCTCACCGTAGGTCAGCGTCACATGGCACCGGCCGGCGGCGGCGTGTTTCGCGACGTTCCCCATCGCACCCTGGGCGATGCGCAGCAGTGACGCCTCCGTCCGCATCGGGAGCTGTCGTTCATCCCCCTCCACAGCGATCGTCACCTCGGTACCGACAATTCCGTTGGCGACCCGGTGCAGCGCTCCCTCGAGCGAGGTCCTGGACAATGCCGCCGGCTGCAGCGCGGCGATCATCGCCCGAGCCTCCCCCAGGTTGTCCGCGGCGGTGGTCCGCGCCTGGTCGATGCGCTTCAGGATGGTCTCGGCCTCATCATCACCGATGCCCGTCTTCTTCAATTCCTGTTCGGCCACGTAGAGCAGCATCTGGATGCTAGAGAGCCCCTGTGCCAGGGTGTCGTGGATCTCGTGGGCGATGCGCTGCCGCTCCGCGGCGATGCCTGCCGCCCGCTCGGTGTCGGCGAGCTGGGAGCGGGTCTCCAGAAGCTCCGCGATGAGCTCCTCACGCTCGGCGGAGACCTTCCACAGCGTCTTGAAGGCATAGTCAATGCCGATGGACACCAACGCGGCAACAGTGGGCCCGAGGATTGCTCCCGCCGTGAGGTGCGGCCACTGCGAAAACACCGACACCGCCGTCGCCCCGATGACCGCGATGACACCACGGACATCGTCTAACACCTGCAGGTAAAGGAAGTACAGCGGGAACACCAGGTAGATCGCCGTCGGCTGCATCGGGATGAGGAGCACCCACAGCAGAGTCAGGGCCAGCAGCCAGATCTGGTTTATCCCGCCCGACATGGTGTCCCGGAACCGCGAACCGAGAATGTAGATCCCGGAAAACGCGGCACACAGGGCCAGTGTGATGAGCAGCTGCAGCGCCTCGGACTTCACCGCGGCGAACGCCACCACGACCAACAACGCACCGGTAAGGATGTGGATACCCTGCCGGATGCTCTTCTCCCCGGGAGCACTCGAGGTGCGGTCGGCGGCTTCGGTCCCTACGCTAAGTCCCATGCGCCGTACCTTACTTGCCCTGTCCAGTCTGCTGCCGCTCATCATCCTCACCGGCTGCGGTACCGGACCCGAAGAACCGGCACCGGCGGGCGCGGCACCGACGACCGGGCCGGACGCGGTGGCTGTGCCGCCACCGAAATCCCCGGACATGCCGGTCAGCGACTCAGGGCTCACATTCGACGAGATGCCGGTCGTCCCCGGTGGCCGCGAATCCCAGACGGACTGCCCCTACCTCGACACGCAGTGGGTCGCGGATACGAACGGCCAGCGGGTGACGGGCGTCGGCGTGGATGAACGCTTCGACACCCCGGCCTGCGTCTACTGGTCCTACCCCGAAGAGCCGCAGCTGACCGTCATCGTCCGGCACATGGACTCCGTCGATGCTGCCACCGCCGTCGTCGACTGGGCGGCGCCGGTCGCCTCCACCGACCCGGCGGAGGAACCCGAGGGCTGGTCCGGCGGGCGGTTCGGCGGCAACGGACATGCCCTGTACGCGGTACAGAAAGGGACGACCGCGGTGGTGGTGTTCTCCAACCAGGAGCAGTCCATCAAACCGCAGCTCGTCGCCGAGCGGGTCATCGATCGCCTCGGGCTGGGCTAGACCGACACGTCGTTGTAGGGCATCAAGGTGGACACCCACGGGTAGACGATCTCCATCAGCAGGAGGAACACCGCCGCGAGGAGAAGCAGCGCCAGCAGGATCTTCACCGGTCGGGGGCCGGGAAGATGGCGCCAGATGAATCCGTACATGTCAGTTCTCCTCCAGCTCTGCCGGGCGGTAGTCGTCCTGCTTGGGGTCAGTACGCACGAGCATCGCGTGCACGATCATCCGTTGCGCGTTGGAGAACCTCGGATGACACGTCGTCATCGTCATCAGCCCCTCCATGTGCGGATCCGGCACAAGATCCGGGTAGCCCGGGATCGGATCGATCACCGAGACGTCGCCGGGGACCGTGATCAGTCGGCCCTCGACGCCGGCGTAGTCTCCCACCGCAACGCGCTCGACCTGCTCAGGAGTCAGGCACTCCGCAGCTTCCGCACGCCGCTGCTGACCTGTCGCGGCGTCGACGGGAAGGACACGGTAGATGTCCCACGAGTCGCGGGTCTCGACGACGACCGAGTCACAGGTACGAAGGTTCCCGAGGTCATTGAATGGGGCACCCTTACCGACGCGGTGCCCGGCGACGGCGAAGTTACCGGGCTGACCCGGCATCTGGGTGTCGGTGTACCGCCCCGGCCCTGCCAGGAGATCAGCGTCCTCCGTGCCCTCAACGATCGCGAAGTGAAAATCCGGCCCGAAGGATGGGACGTACATCCGGGCGAACGCCTCGCCCAGAGGCAGCTCCCGGCGGACCCGGGGGTTCTCCCGCGGGGTCTCTGCGTCGTCCTGTGCCCGAGCCCACTGTTGTTCGAGATTCGACGCCACTCGGTCCTGCTCGCGACTGGCCTCGATGTTCGTCCAATAGGACTCGTAGAAGGCGAACAGGAGAAGCAGCGCACCGGCCGTCAGCAACAGTTCACCGAGGAACTCGACGATGCTGAATCCACGTGACGACGTCGACTGCTGCTCCAGCAACGGGGTGGACAGACGGTGGCTCATGACCAACCATCCTAGCGCCAGTACTCCCCCGATCCGGCTGGGTGCTCCGGCCCGACGCTGGACTACGATCATGAACGGCCCTCCTGCCTGCCGAGGCAGATCCCCGACAGTACGAGGAAAAGATCACGCGCCATGCTCGATTTCCTAATCTACCCGGTTTCCGGCGTGATGAAGCTCTGGCACATCGCGCTCCATTCCTGGATCGGGCTTGATGACTCCCTCGCCTGGTTGCTTTCTCTGTTCGGTCTGATCGTCACCGTCCGCCTCATCATCCTGCCGTTCGCCTGGGCGCAGTACCGATCCAACCGGATCTTCATCAACCTCCGGCCAAAACTGCGCTTACTCACCGAGAAATACGAACTGCGGACTGATGCCGAGGCAGAGGATGAGCTCTCCGCCAAACGCAAGGAGCTCTACAAGGAGCACCACTACTCACCCGCCGGCGGGTGCGTCCCCGCCCTGATCCAGCTGCCGGTGTTCATCGGTCTCTACCAGGTGCTGATCAAGATGGCGCGCCCCACGGACGGACTTGATTCGACCCAGCACCAGCCCATCGGCTTCCTCACGTCAACCGATGTCGAAGCGTTTCTCCACGGCCGAATCAACGGCGTCCCGATGCCCGCCTACCCGGCGATGTCCACCGAACAACTCGCCGGTCTCGACACCACCCGGGACACCGTGTTCCACTTCGTGCTCCCGTTCCTCATCGCCGCCGCCGTGTTCACGACCATCAACATGTTGGTGTCCATCTACCGCTCGCAGATCACCCTCGACCACGAGAGTGCGGCAGCTCGCCGGATCCAGAAGTTCATGGTGATGCTCGCGGTGGTCATCCCCGTCTTTCCGCTCGGTTTCGGACTCGCCGGCCCGGCGCCCGCCGCTATCGCCTTGTACTGGTTCGCCGGCAATCTCTGGACCATGTGCCAGACCATCATCCTCAACCTCGTCCTCGATCGGAAACACCCGCTCACCGATGAGTTCACCGCGTTCCGAGACGAGACGAAACGGCGAGTGCGGGATCAGCTCCACGAGGACCGTGCGGTCCGCCGCGGGATCCGCCGCCGTCGGGCCTTGATGCTGCTCACCCCCCACCGGATCGGCCAACTGCACCGGATGAACGTCGACGCGCGTACGGCGCGGAAAGCCGAGGTCGACGCTCTTACCGCGGAGAAACGGGAAGCGAAGAAGAAGCGGCGCGAGGCAAGCCAGGAGCGCACCCGGGAGAAGATGCGCCGCAAACGGGAGGAGAAAATCCGGAAGAAGCAGCGCCGCGCCGGCGAACAGCCCTCGGTTCCGACCGACGCCGCAGATCCGACCACTGCCCCCGGAAAACCGGAACAGCACGATAACGGGGCCGGAAACGGTGGCCCCACTGACACGGACCACCGCGACGGAGATCAGATGGAGTAATCCGCCGGGGGGACCATGAGGAGTTGTTTCGCCAGTTCCCGGGCGGTCTGTAGCGGTTCGACGCTGCGATTCAACCGTGCTCCGGCGAGCCCACCGTCGAGGAAAATCAGGAGTTGGTTGGCCTGGGCCGTTCCGGGATAGCCGTTGAGCTCCGTCAACAGGGCCACCATCGTCTGCAGTGTCCACCGGCGGTGCTCTTGCACAGCAGACACGATCCCGCGCTCGCTCTCGGTTTCAGGGCGGGGATACTCGTTCGCGGCATTCTGAAAGTGCGAGCCACGGAAATCCTGGCCCGGTTCGTCATCGATCGCCTGATCGAAGAACGCGAGAATCTTCTCCAGCGGGTCGGTCATGTCAGCCGTCCGTCGCGCCCAGTCCGCCCGGGACTTCTCGTCCAGGTCCTGCAGATACGCGATGACGAGGGCGTCCTTGGAACCGAACAGCGAATACAGCGAGGCCTTCGCCACATCAGCCTCTCGCAGGATGCGATCAATGCCGATTACCCGGATCCCCTCCGTGGTGAACAGGTTGGTCGCGCTCGCCAGCAGTCGCTCACGGGGGCTCGGCCGGTTGCGGCGGCGGCTGGTCCGCCCTTTCGAGGTAGACCGACCGGTTGGTTTGTCGGGCTTAGTTGTCGCGGCGGCGATGACGCCCACATCCTTCCTGCGCTCGTCAGCGGTGTCTTCCCTCCGCCCGGCTGCACAGACGCAGGCGGCGGGACCCGGCGAATGTGGGGCACCACCGGGTCAGACCTGTTATCTCAACAATACCCCGGCGACAATCAGCCGGGATACGAGCCCACACAAAAGTGGCCGACACCCGGATTCACGGGTATCGGCCACTTTTCAGGCTTCAGCGGGACGGAGAGCTACTTCCGGATCGCCTGAACGATCGACAGCAGAATCACGGCGCCGATGAGGCAGGTAAAGAAGCTGAAGATCCAGCCGCCCCCGCTCACGCCGGCCAAGGTGAGCAGCCAGCCACCGATAAGACCGCCGACGACACCGACGACAATGTTGAGGAACAGACCCTGCTGGGCATCGGTTCCCTTAATCTTGGAAGCGATCCAACCGGCGAGTCCGCCGATGATGATCCAGCCGAGGAAAGAAAGACCGGGCATTGTAATCTCCTTAGTAATTTCTGTAGTCTGCGGGACCCGTCCGGCACCGACGATGCGGACACCGCATCAGGCGCGGCACCGGTGGAAAACCGCAATGGTGAACACCATTAATATAGGTGCCCCCGTCCCTCCGGGTAAACCTGGCACACACGTTGGCACCAAAGTGTGCCTCTACTGCAACCCCAGCGTTATCTGCCCCGGGGGGGACATGAGGAGAAGTGAAGCCCTACGGCGTCGACGGGGGTAGCCCACCGACGCCGCGACGGAACGGCTACTCCTCGATCTGTCCCCGAACGACCATCATCGGACACGGAGCAGACTGGAGGAGTGCCCGGGACGTCGACCCAAGCAGCATTCCCTTGAAACCACCCCGCCCGTGGGAACCCACGACCAGCAGCTGTGCCCCCTGCGCCGCATCCGACAGCGCACGGACCGGGCGGTCCCGAGTGACCACTTTCTTGACCGTCACGTCGGGATACTCCGACGCGAAGCCTGCGAGCCGCTCCGCGAGAAGAACTTCCTGTTCCTCCGCGATCGTCGCCCACTGCTCCTGCGTCGCGGACAGTCCAGCGAGGGAGGCCTGCACCTGCATGTCCATCCAGGTGTGCACCGCGATGAGTTCCGTGCCTCGCGCCGAGGCCTCGGCGAACGCATACTCAACGGCCTTCTGGGACGTACCGGACCCGTCAACACCGACGACCACCGGGCCGTAACGGGTCTCATCCCGCACCCCGGAGTCCTCGCGAACGACGACAACGGGGCAGCTCGCGTGGCTCACCACAGCTGCCGACACCGAGCCCATGACCATGCCGCTCAAGCCCCCGAGACCACGGGACCCCATCACGATCATCATCACCGAGGACGACATCTCCAACAGCATGTCGATCGGGCTGCCCTCCGCCACCACGTGGCCGATCTTCAAGGAGGGCGCCAGGTCGTGGGCGATGGCCCGCGCCTCGTCAACCTTCTCCATCGTCTCCGCCTGGAGCTCATCGAAGATTGACTGCGGCGGGACCATGCCCTCGGCGTAGAGGAACTGGGGCATGGTGTAGCTCGCCGCGAGACGCAACGAGACACCCCGCTTGTCCGCGGTGTTCGCGGCCCACCGGACCGCGACCTTCGACGCCTCGGAACCGTCCACCGCCACGACGACGATATCCTCGCGGTGCGTGTTCTTTCCATTCGTGTACTGGGTCATCCCGATCACGACCTTTCCCGCCGGACCACATCCGGCTTCTTTCCAGTGCCCGTATTGAGCACCATTTCCACCCCCCATACTACCCGCGTGACACCATCTGGGGATGGGGTGATGCGCCCGTCACAGGCCCCGATCAACCCTCCGGCCCCATTCTTCGCCAACAAGGGCGAGGGAGATCCGGCGAACCACCGGATCATGGGCGTAAGTAACGGTGATGATCTCATCAAGCCCCAGGGGACCGGCCCAGTCGATGAGCTGATCCGCGACCTCGGCAGCGGTACCGCACGCGGTCACCCGGAGCGAGTGGTTGACTCGGGACTGCAGGATCGGATGCAACTCCGCGACATCCCCAGGCGCCACGAGCGGCCCCCTCTTCCCAGTGAGCACACCGGCGAACGACTGTCGCAGGGTGAGCAGCTGACAGCGGGCGTCCGCCGTTGTCTCCGCCGCCATGACATTCACCGCGGCACTAACCCACGGCTCATCCACCTGGGCGGTGGGCGCCTCGGGATTGAAGTTCTCCCGGTAGACGGCGAGCGCCTCGTGCAGGTGGTCGGGCGCGAAGTGGCTGGCGAAAGAGAAGGGGAGTCCCAGTTCCGCAGCCGTCCGGGCACCACCCGTCGACGATCCGAGAACGAACAGTTCCACGCCGGCACCACGTCCAATGACGGCGGTCTCTCCCGGCGCACCGCTAGCTGGACCGAGATAGTCGTGCAGTTCGGTCACGTCTCGGGTGAAATCCGCAAGATCCGCGGACCCCCGGCGTAGCCGAGCGGCCGTGCGGGGATCGGTGCCCGGCGCACGACCCAGGCCGCAGTCGATCCGGCCTGGGAACATGACCGCCAGGGTGCCGAGATCCTCCGCAACCCTGAGGGGTGCGTGATTGGGGAGCATGATCCCGCCGGATCCCACCCGGATCGTGTCCGTGGCCGCGGCGACAGCTCCCATGAGAATGGTCGTCGCGGAACAGGCAAGTGCCGGGGAGTTGTGGTGCTCCGCCAGCCAGTAACGCCGGTAACCGTACCGCTCGGCTGTGCGGGCAGCGGAGCACGCGGCCCGGATCGCCTCCCCCGGACCGGACCCCGCGGAGACGGGGACGAGGTCCAGGACAGAGAGTGCGGGCGGTCGAGATCGCATCTAGGCGTTGTTGACGGCCTCGGGGATCCGGGCAGCGTCGGCGTTGGCCGGGTAGAGGAAGTGATAGAGAACCCGCAGAACATCGCCGATGATTCTGCCGATTCCGTGGCTGAAGAACTCAATCAGTTGGGCCATGAGAGTATTAATGTCCATGGGCAAAAGGATAGTACAGCGCCGCCGCCGTCAGGCACCTCTACCGATCCGCGACGGCCTGAATCCGTCCCGGGCCCGGCTGCCCGACGATGCTGCGCCCATGACGGCTCTCGCATTCGTCACGGGACTCGTCACGACGCAGACACACCGCGCCACCGGCGATGATGCCGCCGCCATCCATGCGCGTTTCGCCGCCGGCGAGGTCGTTGATCCACAGGGCAGGCCGCTCCCCCCGGACAGGGTTCTCGCCCCCGGACAGGACGTCTGGTTCTACCGCACCCCCGCACCCGAGACACCAGTACCCGGGAAGTGCCGGATCATCCACCACGACGAGCATCTTCTCGTCGTCCACAAGCCCCACTTCCTCGCAACGATGCCGCGCGGCCGGCACATCACCGAGACCGCCGTGGTCAGGCTCCGCCGGGCAACCGGGAACCAGGACCTCACGCCCGCCCACCGCCTCGATCGCCTCACCTCAGGGATTCTCGTCCTCACCTGTGATCCCGCCGTCCGCGGCGCCTACCAGCAACTGTTTTCCTCCCGTGGCGTCCACAAGACCTACCGGGCGACAGCAACCCTGCTCCCCGATCTGGCGGATGCCGTGACACGCCGGCCGGTGACCTGGGAGCACCGGATGCAGAAAGCTCGGGGCCGACTGCAGGCATACCTCGAGCACGGCGAACCGAATGCCCGAACCACCGTCAGCGCCGTGACCCCGGTCAACGACGAGGAACAGGCCACTCTCGAGTCCCTTCATGGCCCACTTCCCCGCCAGGCGCACTACACACTCCACCCGGCGACCGGACGGACCCACCAGCTCCGGCTGCACATGCTCACCGCAGGCGTTCCTATCCTGGGGGATCCGCTCTATCCGGACGTCCTCCCCGAGGATGCCGAGGACTTCCGGGTCCCGATGCATCTCACGGCGACCGCCCTCGAGTTCACCGATCCCATCAGCGGACAACCCCGCGCATTCACGGCCATCCGCGACTGAGTACCCTGCCGGGATAGCCCTCAAGAGCCCCAGGATCAGGGTTTCCCTTAGGGGATTGCCCTGTCCCTTTCCGCAACGGCAGGGTTTAGTCTTGGGGGGACTCATTCCGGCAGAACTCAAAAACCGCTGTATGAACATGAATTTCCGAGGAGAGAACGTGCCCCACACCGTTTCCACGACCCCCACCGATCCGATATCGACCGAGACACCCGCCGCACGGGCCGAGAACCTGGTCAAACGGTACGGCTCCGGGGAAACCGTCGTCAGTGCCCTCGACGGCGTCTCCGTCACCTTGGAACGGGGACAGTTCACCGCGATCATGGGCCCCTCCGGCTCCGGAAAATCAACCCTCATGCACTGTATGGCGGGACTCGACGGCGTCACAGAGGGGGCCACATTCATCGGCGACACGAATCTCGCGAACCTGCCCGACCGGCAGATCACCGCGCTCCGACGTGACCGCCTCGGCTTCGTCTTCCAGTCCTTCAACCTCGTGCCCACACTCACAGCCGCCGAGAACATCACCCTCCCCGTTGACATCGCAGGCGGCACCGTCGACAGTGCATGGTTCAACGAGGTGACCACCCGGCTCGGCCTGACGAAACGCCTCGATCACCGCCCCACCGAGCTATCCGGCGGCCAACAGCAGCGCGTCGCCGTGGCACGTGCCCTGATCAGCCGCCCCGAGATCGTCTTCGGTGACGAGCCCACCGGCAACCTCGACTCGAACTCCTCGTCCGAGGTCATGGACATTCTCCGGGCCGCCGTCGACGATCTCGACCAGACCGTCGTCATCGTCACCCACGATGCCAAAGCCGCGAGTTACGCCGACCGGGTGATCTTCCTCGCCGACGGAAAGATCGTCAATGAACTCGAGAATCCCACCGCGGAGAGCATCCTCACCGTGATGGCCGACATCGAGAAGCTGTGAACCGCCCCATGAGCACATCCACATACACAGGCCTGCGTAAACCCATGCGGACGATCTCTCTCCGGACGATCGCCGCCCACAAACTCCGGCTCGCACTGACGATCCTCGCCGTCGTCCTCGGTACAGCGTTCATCGCCGGATCGTCGATGTTCACGACGTCACTGTCCAACAGCTTCGCCAAGATCATCTCCACCCAGTACGACGACGTCGACATCGTGATCTCCAGCGACCGGAACGTCGGCCGCCAGGTCAGTGTCGATGACGTCAGGAAACTCCGTGAGCGCGACGACCTCGACAGCATCGAGCTCATGGTTGAGCCCGCACCGATCATCCTCGCGGGCACGGACGGTAAGGCCATCCAGACCGGTGGCGCACCCTCGACCGCACTGTCCTACAACCCCGATGATGACGCATCGGACACGGTGACGCTCCTCGACGGTGACTGGCCCACGAAGAGCAACACGGTCGCCGTCAACGCCAGCGCCGCGGAACGCGGCCACATCGGTATCGGAGACAGCGTCACGGTGGTGACCCCCACCGACCAGCTCGAGGTCACCGTCGTCGGTACCTTCGATTTCCCGGCAGCCACCGGCGGCTGGATCGGCGTCCTTCTCCCGGAGGATCAGTTCCTCCCGATCTACGCCCCGGACGGCCGGGTGAACTCGGCCTCCGTGGTCATCGCCGACGGTGCCGACACGAACACCGTGGTGGAGCAACTCCGTGCCCAGTATCCGGACTACATCATCGATGACGCCCAGGTCCTCGTCGAACGGCAGACCGAGGAATTGAAGAAGGCACTCAGCTTCATCAACTACTTCCTCTGGGCCTTCGCCGCGATCGCACTCCTCGTCGGCACGTTCATCATCTCGAACACCTTCGCGATGATCGTCGCCGAGCGAACCCGCGAGTTCGCGCTGCTCCGCAGCATCGGCGCCTCCCGATCCCAGATCACCCGGTCGGTCATCGGCGAGTCCGTGATCGTCGGACTCATCGGCTCCGCACTCGGCATCCTCCTCGGGATCGGGCTAGCCAAGGGGCTGTTCTTCGCACTCGACAAGAACGGCATCGGCATGCCCGACAGCGGACTATCCCTCACCCCGACAACCCTCATCGTGCCGCTGGTCGTGGGTGCCATCGTCACCGTTCTCAGCGCCTGGGCACCGGCCCGCCGAGCCGGATCCATCCACCCCGTCGAGGCGATGCGCAGCGGGGACAGCTCCTCCCAGAACTCCCTACGGGTCCGCACCATCATCGGGGGGCTGATCACCGCCATCGGCGCCGGTCTCTGTCTCTTCGGCGCATTCACCACCAGTGTCGATGAGGTCAAACACCGGCTGATCTTCGTCGGTGTAGGTGCACTGGCCGTCGTCATCGGCGTATGGCTCATCGGCCCCGCACTGTCTATCCCCGTGGTGGGCGGGCTCGGCCGCGCGATCGGCGCACCCTTCGGTGCCGTCGGAAAACTCGCCTCAACAAATTCCCGCCGCAGTCCCCGACGGACCGCCGCGACCGCGTTCGCCCTCACCCTGGGCCTGATGATGGTGAGCTCCATCGGCATGCTGGGCGCGACGATGCGCAACAGTATCGAATCCATCGTCGATGACGTCGTCACTTCTGATTACCTTGTCACGGGACAGAATTCCTCCGGTTTCAAGATCCCCTCCTCGGTCGAGGGGAAGATCACGGAACTCGATGAGGTCGGTGCCGCGCACAGCGTGTACCTCGCACCACTCCTAGTCAATGGTGTACCGCTGTCCAAGTCCTTCGGCGGCCCGCCCCAGACCTCAGTGGCTGACCTCAACCTCGATTCCGGCGAGGGTATGAAGGTGACCATCAACTCAGGATCCGGCAACCTCAGCGACGAGAAGGGCGTGGTCCTCTACGACGAGATCGCGAAGAATTTCAAACTCAGCGTCGGCGACAGCGTCACCCTGTCGACGCTCGACGGCTCCAACACTCTCGACGTTCCGATCCTCGGCACCTATGCGGAGATCCAGGCCGGTGGCCCGGGCATCGTCAGTACCGCAGCAGCCAGGGAACTCCTCCCGATCGACCAGATGAGCGTCGAGATGATTCTCGTCGACGGGGCCGACGGCGTGGAGCCAGCTGATCTGGGGCGGGCACTGACGGACGCGATGGCGGACTATCTCGTGGTCCAGGTCATGTCGAAGGAGGACTACGCCAGCTCCCAGGCGAACCAGGTCGACCAACTGCTGGGTATCCTCTACGGTCTCCTCGGTCTCGCCGTGATCATCGCGGTCCTCGGTATCATCAACACCCTCGCGCTGTCGGTCACCGAGCGTCGGCGTGAGATCGGTATGCTCCGGGCCCTCGGCACCCAACGGAGCCAGATCCGCACGATGATCTACCTGGAATCGGTGGTAATCGCGCTGTTCGGTGCGATTCTCGGTGCCGCGGTCGGACTCGGCCTCGGGTGGTGCTTCACCCGCACCATCGGTGAGGACGCCCTCGAGACCATCATCATTCCGTGGAGCCAGCTGGGAATCATGCTGGTGGGTTCCGCTATCGTCGGTGTGATCGCAGCTGTGTGGCCGGGACACCGCGCGGCGAAGACGAAACCACTGGACGCGATCGCAGAACGCTGACCGTCCACATCTACGATGGGAACGGATCACCGGAGATAGAACCCGGCGGTCCGTTCCCTCTTTTCGTACTTATGGCAGCCCCGGCACGTCTGATCCTCCGGGACGGTGACACCCCCGGGATGGATCCGGCCGTGCCCGTACAGGAGACACTCCGGGGAGAAGAGTCACCGGTTTCCGGGGACCCGCCGGTCCACTCGTGCCCTCCGTTGGTCGAACGAACGACGGAGGTAGCCTGCCCCCCGACTAGCGGAGCCGTCCACCTCGTGTCGACCAGAGGGGATTGTCGCCGGGCGAGCCTTCAGGAGGCTCGGGGCCAGTCACCCGGGAATTGGGACAGAGTGTCGGGCACGGTGTTGACGCCGCGCATCCGGTATCAAAGGCTGCTGTAAGTGCTTTCGGGTGGGAGCTGGTTATTCCCGCCCTCACTCCTCAAAATGATGGGGTGACCTCCGGGTTTCTCGGTGGCACCGGGATGGACGATGCGGTTTTCGAAGGTTCCTGCTTCTCCTAGCGCAGTGGCTCCGCGTCGGATGGCGGTTGGTCGGATTCGGGACTTGAAAATGGCCGCTCTGTGTAGCTTTTGTAGCTCACAGAAGTATCATCAAGGTACGTTTACTACAACCAGAATGCAGTAAACGTATCTTGGCAGCCGCTTTCCTGTTATGTTTATTGCATGCGTTTTTCCGAGGTTCAACCCATACTTGCTGCGTATTCCTACCTACAGCATGGTTTGGTGACGTCTGCGCAGGCTGCGCAGGAAGGGATCGACACCACAACGCTGACCCGTCTGGCACAGAAGAACTTCCTCCGCCGCATCCGCCGGGGGGTCTATATCCTATCCAGTGTGGCGGAGGACCCGCTGACAGAAATACGGGCCGCGTGGTTGTCCACCCGTCCGGCTGTTCTGGCCGATGAACGCGTGCGGGAGAGCAACCCGATCGTTGTTTCTCACGCCTCTGCGGTGAGCATGCTGGAATTGGGGGATATCATCCCTGCGTCGCATACGTTTACCTCGTCGAAACGCAAGCAATCCTCGGCCGCAGACATCACCCACCGCACCGCCGACCTGACCGATACGGACTGGATCGTTGTTGCAGGAATCCCTGTGACGACTGTGTCCCGAACGATCCGCGACATGGCCAAGGATCATCTTGACGGGGACCAGCTACATCACATCATCGCTGACGGGATCCACGACCATCGGATCAGACCGTCGACGCTGGCCCAGATACTGGAACCGTATGCCCCTCGCTATGGCTGTGATTCGGGAAATGACCTGGTTGCGGAGTCGTTGCGTCGTTTCCCTGAACATGACAGCGTGACAGAGTCGATGGAATACACCCTGAAATCAGTAAGTACTCAATGGAGAGATAACCCAGGAATCGCCGCGCTGCTGGCTTCACTCGCGCAACAGGCTGGTGGGATCCGGCTACAGGCGGAAAAGACACTGGTACCAGTTCTGCCCCAGCTCCGAGATGTTCTGGCGGCAACAGGAGAATGGGAGAGCATTCTTAGTAGCCCTAGATTCACACGACAGTTGGCCACCATCATTGATCCCGATGGAGAGTGGCGGCGCGCCTCCACAGTGAAGTACGGAAAACCGGCGATAGGCGGGCTGGAGAGGATGCAGGTCACCGGAGACTCCCCTGCGATAAGGACCTCCGGTCTGAGTCGAGGGAGGACCCAAACGTGACGCAGCAGACAGCGACAACGATCCGCATTGTGCCCGGGAGAAAGACAGAAAATGACTTCCTCGCGCCCTATCGAGCTCGCCCGCAAGCGTACCCAGCTTCTAGACAAACTACGCAATGAAGCACGGCGGCAATCAGTGACCCCCGAGAATGTCCAGCACCAGTTCGCCTTCGACATGTTTTTGTCCAGGCTGTTCTCCCATGGCGACTGTGCTTGGGTTCTCAAGGGAGGAACGAGCCTCCTGCTGCGCATAGGTTCGGGCCGTCGCAGCCGTGACATCGATCTCGCTCGACGGGAGCAGACTGATCCTGGGAGAGCATTGAGAGAACTGCAGGTATTAGTCAATGATCCCGGCCCGACGGATCCCGACTTCGACTTCGAGTTGAAGGAACCGGTCAGGGATAACCGGGATCCGGGGGACCTCACCCGGGGATCGTTCAAGGTTTTGCTCAAGCTCGGGGCTCTGCCGATCGTGCCATTCAGCGTGGATATATCGATACAGCAGTACACCGATGCCCCCATAGAGAAAGTCGAGTTAAACCCGGTGATCGAGTACAAGGGCCTTCCCGCGGGCACGATCATTCAGATGGTCCCGGTGGAAAACGTCGCCGCCGACAAACTGTGCGCCTGCTACGAAATTCACCGGAATGAACCGTCGACCCGATATCACGACCTGATTGATCTCGTTCGTATAGTGACAAGTCAACGAATGAGTGCGTCACTCCTGCAGGAACTCATCGCTAGCGAAGCCGGTGCTCGGGGCCTCAACCTACCCAACAAGATGAACAGTCCTGGTAATAGGTGGCAGCAAGCGTATCCGAGACAAGCCAGCAAAGCAGCTGAGTTTCCCGCAGAGTATCACGAACTTGAAGCAGCACTCGAGGTTGTCGGAACCTGTCTCAATCCCATCCTGAGTCGGGAGCCGGTTACAGGAATATGGGACCCAGAGAAGCAGTCGTGGCTAGCCTAGGACGCCTTCCGTTTCCTCACCGCCCAACCGTCGGCCTCTAACTTCCGGGTCCCCCACAACTGTGGAGACGGATACTGAGCATCATCGGGCCCCAAGAAAAACACATACTAAGCCAGGTCAATCATTTTCGTAGCTTCTGATCTCCAGGGTAGGCAAGCATCTTTGTCTCCGAAGGGCCACCCCACTGGATTGTCCATCGACTGGCAACAATATTGAAGATCCGTAACCCCGACCATCCCGGAGAGAAAGCGGTTCGAATCGGCTTGTACCGATACCGACCTCCGGAGAAACACATGCACGATCTTGACACATGCAGCAGATACGCCCGCGGGAGATCAGTGAAATCGGCGCTTCAGGCGAAAACTCCGTATGTGGGAACGCCGCCCCTAGAGCGGCAATAAACAACCACCCCGCCTTTTGGTGGTGAATATGACAAAACACCGGCCCCCGGGTGGTCGACATTCCTGTCAACCACCCAAAGGCCGGTG
>NZ_JAEIOT010000010.1 GCF_016342275.1 Corynebacterium marambiense | reverse complement strand
ACTCATGATCAGCAACAACCGCATGCGCTAACCCAACCACCTCCCACACCGGCGGCGCATCATCCCCACCGATCCGGCCTGCGACCTCTATCAGATGCTCACGAAGCTGCTCCACCCGGTGGTCACGCTCAACGGTCCGGTTGCGGATATGCTCACCGATCAACCGGTGACACCGAAGAACCTCCGGCTGATTGGTCTGAGTCAACCAATGCCTGGAAATCAGCATCCGACGAACCCGGTGATCAACACCACCGAATTGTTCATCCACCGCCGTACCCGGGAACTGGGAGTCAACGATCTGCTCAATCCACGGCCACACCACATCTTCTGCAGGCAGAAGCGCAGCCAACTCCACCGCCATCCGACACGCCTGCCCCAGCGCATCTTCCCCCAACGTGTCCCAGATCTTGTCGATAATCACAGGCAACCACCTATCCGGGTGCCCTACCGACATAGTCGGGGAACGATCCTGAAAATACTCCTCAGTCTTCACCATCCCGTGCTGTTTCAGCTCCTCCAAAAACACCGACGGGGAGACATCCTTCAACACCAGATACAGCCCGATCTGCTCGACCGTCAGAGTGAAACCCTCCACCAGCTCCACGATCTCACACGCAGCATCACACTCTGCGGTTGATGCAAACTGCGGGTGCCTCTTCAACGCACCCCGGGCCGGTTGATAACTTTCAATCACCGCCACCGCCTCATCGGTTGCCAACCGCCCAAGCGGCAGGGGGTGAACCACATCAGGTACATCATTTTGTTCCGGTGCGACTCTGGAGGTCACAACCACCCGAATTGAATCATCCTGCGGGAGAAGATCCAGCTGACTAGATGCGAGAATCTCCCACTGATCAACGTTATCCAGTACCACCAACACATGGTTCGGACTGCCTGAAGCAGAAGCACAACGCTGCAACGCCGCAATAACCTTGCGCCCCACCTCACGGTTATCCTCCCGCTCCGCGGCCGTAAGCTCACTGATTTTCAGATCATGGTCGTGGACTAACCCCGCCAACGCCTCCAACAGATCGGTGTGGCCCTCAGCATCCACCAACCACGCCCCCGCATACTCGTGATGGTAGGTGTGCGCGTACTGCTTGACCAGGGTTGTTTTACCTATCCCACCAAAACCATGCACCACCGTCACCGTCCCCCACGGCGACAGTGCGACACTTTTGTGCAGCTTAAGGAGTTCGTCTTTCCTGCCGCAAAAATGCAGGGCTTGTACATAGCTTGTGTTTCCGGCTAGCGACTCCAGACGTCGTTGACGCTTAAGCCGGATATCAATCGCCTCCGACAACGCTTCCAGCTCAGCCCGCAGCTGTGGATCATCAGGAAACACCTCGGGGAAAAGCTCCCGAATATCCTGATGCTGCGGAATGTCCAAAATTTCAGTTTTTAACTGTTCGATCTCTTCTGGGGTGTTTTGCGAATCGGTCTCATCTTTTCCGGGAACATCCTCAACAGATACCGCGTAGAGGACCGCGATATTATCCAAACCACCGCCGCGTCTGGTCACATGGACGCCAAAATCCGTGCATTCCTTCAGGCAGTACCTACGGCGCAGGTAGATCGGGGACAAAACCACCAGCAGCACCGCAGACGACCGCAACCCGCCTGCGATCCTGGCCTGCCAGTCATCCATGGACCGGATCTCGCGTTCATCGAAAAACACCCGGAGCTGCCCATAAGATGGGCGATACACCTCGATCAACGTATCCCGTAGTGTCGTGACCCACCGTTTCTTATCAAGGTTGTCCTGGTTATCGGCACGAGCGTAACTGAGGAACACATCGAACTT
>NZ_JAEIOT010000001.1 GCF_016342275.1 Corynebacterium marambiense | reverse complement strand
CCAATCGCCGATCCCACCTTCGACAGCTCCCCCCACAAGGGTTGGGCCACTGGCTTCGGGTGTTACCAACTTTCATGACGTGACGGGCGGTGTGTACAAGGCCCGGGAACGTATTCACCGCAGCGTTGCTGATCTGCGATTACTAGCGACTCCGACTTCATGGGGTCGAGTTGCAGACCCCAATCCGAACTGAGACCGGCTTTCAGGGATTAGCTCCACCTCACGGTATCGCAACCCACTGTACCGACCATTGTAGCATGTGTGAAGCCCTGGACATAAGGGGCATGATGATTTGACGTCATCCCCACCTTCCTCCGAGTTGACCCCGGCAGTCTCTCATGAGTCCCCACCATCACGTGCTGGCAACATAAGACAAGGGTTGCGCTCGTTGCGGGACTTAACCCAACATCTCACGACACGAGCTGACGACAACCATGCACCACCTGCATGCAGGCCACAAGGGAAGACACATCTCTGCGCCGATCCTGCACATGTCAAGCCCAGGTAAGGTTCTTCGCGTTGCATCGAATTAATCCACATGCTCCGCCGCTTGTGCGGGCCCCCGTCAATTCCTTTGAGTTTTAGCCTTGCGGCCGTACTCCCCAGGCGGGGCGCTTAATGCGTTAGCTACGGCACGGACCCCGTGGAAGGGACCCACACCTAGCGCCCACCGTTTACGGCATGGACTACCAGGGTATCTAATCCTGTTTGCTCCCCATGCTTTCGCTCCTCAGCGTCAGTTACTGCCCAGAGACCTGCCTTCGCCATCGGTGTTCCTCCTGATATCTGCGCATTTCACCGCTACACCAGGAATTCCAGTCTCCCCTACAGCACTCAAGTTATGCCCGTATCGCCTGCACGCCCGGAGTTAAGCCCCGGGATTTCACAGACGACGCGACAAACCACCTACGAGCTCTTTACGCCCAGTAATTCCGGACAACGCTCGCACCCTACGTATTACCGCGGCTGCTGGCACGTAGTTAGCCGGTGCTTCTTATATCACTACCGTCACTCTCGCTTCGTCGTGATCGAAAGGGGTTTACAACCCGAAGGCCGTCATCCCCCACGCGGCGTCGCTGCATCAGGCTTGCGCCCATTGTGCAATATTCCCCACTGCTGCCTCCCGTAGGAGTCTGGGCCGTGTCTCAGTCCCAATGTGGCCGTACACCCTCTCAGGCCGGCTACCCGTCGACGCCTTGGTAGGCCATTACCCCACCAACAAGCTGATAGGCCGCGGGCTCATCCTGCACCGGAAAAACCTTTCCACCACACCCACTAACGATGCAGTCCTATCCGGTATTAGACCCAGTTTCCCAGGCTTATCCCGAAGTGCAGGGCAGATCACCCACGTGTTACTCACCCG